>JACKMA010000002.1 GCA_024235635.1 Zoogloeaceae bacterium | reverse complement strand
GTAACGGACGGAACGCGAGCCGATTCGGATGAACGGGATCCGAGCGCCGGCCCAACGGTCCTTGTCGAGAAACGCTTTGCTGACGCCCAGGATGCGGGCAGCTTCTTTGGTGGTGACGAGATTGGATTGCATGGCACACCTTTGTTGCGTGTTGTCGGTGTGCACATCCTGTCGTGTGGCGGGTGCGTCAGAGTTCCGCTGCCCCGCTAAGGTATGCCCCAGCCCGGCTGGGGTACATGCTCATGCGTCTATTTCTGTAACCGTCGGCGAATCTGGCCTATCCATTTCTCGATCCGCTTCAGCGGATCGTCAGTGCGAAGTGCCAACTGGCCGTCAAAATGAAGGTCTATGTCATTTGGGCGATGCAGGCGACCTGATTTCTCTAGATCCGCCATGATCCTGATCGCCGCGCGGCGGTTGCTCTGGTTGTCACCTTGGTCGGAAGCCAATAGAGCGTAGAGGTCACTGACCGCGGACTTGAGTGGCAGGGCTGCTTTGTGCCGCGCTCTGCCAGCTTCACGCGCACGCTCCAACCGCTGTTGGCCCTGCACTCTGGCCAGCACGCGAGATTGGTTCGCGGCCACGATAGCCTGCTTTGCGTCGGCAGCGTATTCGTCGATCAGATCCGCGAGATGTGATTCCGAAACGCGAATCCAATCTGGCGTCTTTGAATTCAGCGCGCGGCCTTCCTCAACGTGAGCCATGTGGATGAAGTGCAAAGCCAGCACGCCGAAAAGCTCGAATGCCTGCAGATCGGCGGGCTCGTCGAATTGAGAAAGATCGACGTCGGGCAGGTTGGACTGCAGCAAATCGATGTCGTTTGGCTCGGGCCAACAATCTCGAACCGTTCCGTCTTCAAGGGTGAGCGGCATCGGCGGTTGAGATTCATCGCCGAGGCGATGGTGGGTGAATCCGGGGTATCGCCAGATCACTTCCAGCACGCCCGCTATTGTCTCGAGATCTTGGCGCGTCCGGTGGCCCATGATCTGCCTAGCCTGATAGAACGGTCCGAATAGGATTGATCCTATCCGGGGGGATAGACAGATGGTCAGAGGATCGAAGTCCTCAAAGCGAAACCGTCGTGCCGGCACGGGATCAGGCTGTTGCCTGCGGGTGGGCCAAGGCCCGGCGAATTCGCTGCATCAAGCTTTCAGATACCTCGAATTTCCGCCCCTCAATCTTGCTGACGTAGCCCTGCGTCACGTCGAGCCGGTCGGCGAGTTCCTGTTGGGTAAGGCCGGCCTCGATCCGCGCCACGCGAATCGGGTTCTCGATGTAGTCGGAGAGCACGAAGGGGATTAGCTCGTCGTCTTCGGTTTCCGGTTGGCGCTCGCGGTTCAGCGTGAGCGCGAGGTACTCGTCGTAAGGGATGACGGCGAAGGCCGGTTTGCCGTCGGCAAAAATGATCTGGGGCTTGCTCATCGATACACGTCCTTGCGGTGCCCAACGCGGACGATTTCCAGAATTCGGATCTCGTCGTCGCGGCTGTACTTCACGCGGTAGCTCCCGACCCGAAGCCGGTAGCGTGCTTCCGGGTCGTTGTTGAGCGCCTTCACATCGAGCACCGGATTGTCCGGGTTGTGGGCAAGGCGCCCGATTGCTTCGGCGATGCGTTCCCGAGTCGGGGCAGGGAGCTTCTTCAGTTCCTTCTGTGCCCGTCGAAGGATCAGCACACTATAGCGCACGGCAGGTAATATTAGGAATAAATGGTCGGAGTTGTGTGACAGGCAGCACTCAGGCGCGGCGGTCCAGCGCGACGACTTCTGCACTGGCGACAACGTGGGTCGCTTTGTCGAGGAAGTCGGCAATCCGCTGCATCGGTTCGCGCAGCCGTTCGACTGACGCGACGATGTAGCCGGCGGTGACGTCGTTCTTCATCTTGTGGTTCACCAGCCGCTTCAAGGCGTAGGGCGTCACATCCAGACTTTCGGCGACGGTGATGAAGGTGCGGCGCAGGTCGTGCAGCGTGAAATGCACGCCGCTCGACTCGACCACCTTGGCGACCTGTCGCTTGGGTTCAATCAGATGGCCGGTCTTGCCGCTACCCCAGAACACGAAGACGTTGGGTGCGACTGCTCGGCGCATCTTCAGCATGCGCACCAACTGCGCGGGCAGGGGGAGAAGATGGGCTTCGCGGTTCTTGGTGTCGGTGATCTTTAGGCTTCGGTCGTTGAGATCGACGTCGGCCCAAGTGAGGCGGGCGCCCTTTTCCTTGCGCAGACCCGTGTAGAGAAGGAAGAGCAGATAGTCGGCGATGGTGTCGGGGTCGCCGCGCCCGTCGCCGCGCAGGCGTTCAACCGCCATGCGCCAGCCGGGCAACTGGTGCGGTTTGATGATGGTCTGCCGGCGCTCGCCGTGAAACCATGCCCGCGTCTGCGACAGCACAGCGACGGGATTGGCCGACAGCAGCGGCCGGCCCCAGGCGTCTTCATAGTAGGGGATCGCGAAGTTGAACAGCGAGCGCAGGAAGCGCATCGCGAGGTTGGCGTAGGCTTCGCCGCGTTCCTCGCCGAGCCTGCGGTGCAGATCGAGCACTTCACGCTTGCCGATCTGGGAGATCGGGCGCTCCCGCCATGCTTGGAACGCGACTTCGATCAGACGCCGGTAGTCGTAGAGGGTCTTTTCCTTCAGTTCGCGGCGCTTGCAGAAGTCGGCGAACGCGGCCTCCAACGTCGTGCCCGCCATCCGTTCGCGCTCGCGCTCGGCGATCGGGTTCTCGCCGACGGCGATCCTACCGAGCAGGCGCTGTGCTTCCTTGCGGGCCTGTTCGCAGGTGAGTTCGCCGAAGCGGCCGATCTTGATGCGACGGACGCGGCCGTCGATGCGCTTCTCGACAATGAAGGTCCGGGCGCCGCCTGACGTGATCCGCATCCCGAATCCGGGGAGCTTGCTGTCACGGATGAAGGCCTGCCCGGTGGCCGGGGTCGGGGTTTTGTCGACCACCGTCTTGGTCAGATTGACCGACCGATTGGACCGTTTTGTAGACACTATGTAGACACTCCGCAGCAAACGGCGAAGAACGCCGTCCCACAGAGGCTACCAATTTAGCCAACAAAATCAAGTACCTGTAAAACATCAGGAAACACTGTACAATGCGCGCAACTACCATAGCTGCTGATTCGTAATCAGTAGGTCGCCAGTTCGATTCCGGCCAGCAGCACCAAGAATGTCGATGGCCCGAGAAATATGTTCCTGCAGTAGAGGCGCACTGGATGTCCGGTGCGCCTTTTTTGCGTCATATCTGCCGATCCGAGGCCGTGAACCGGAGTGGCGGTGACCGATCGCGACTGCTACCACTGCGGCCTGCCGGTGCCGGCGGACATCCGAATCGAAGTGCCGGTGCTCGGCAAACGTCGATCGATGTGCTGTGCCGGTTGCGAGGCGGTGGCCAGATCGATCATTGATAGTGGTCTCGAGGACTACTATCGCCACCGCGATTCGATGCCCGAGTCGCAACGCGAGGCGATTCCTGACGAACTCGTCGACCTCGGCTTGTTCGATAGCCCGGACTTCCAGGCCAGCTTCGTCAGCGAACCGGAGCCGCATCAGAAGGAGGCCGCGCTGTTGCTCGAGGGCATCACCTGCGCGGCCTGCGTTTGGCTGAACGAGCAACATGTGGCCCGTCAGCCAGGTGTTCTGGCGGTTCACATCAATTATTCGACGCGGCGGGCGAGGGTTCGCTGGGATACCCGCCTGACGCGGCTTTCCGAAATCCTGGCCGCGATTCAGGCTATCGGCTATCGCGCCTATCCATATGACCCCCAGCGGGGCGATGCGCTCGCCAGCAAGGAGCGCCGTTCCGCCTTATGGCGCCTGTTCGTCGCCGGCTTCGGTGCCATGCAGGTCATGATGTATGCGCTACCCGAGTACGTCGCAGGTGAGGGCGAAATGGCGACGGACATGTCGGCCCTGCTGAGGTGGGCGAGTCTGGTGCTGACCGTCCCGGTGGTGTTCTATTCTGCTGCGCCATTCTTCAGGCAGGCGTGGCGCGACCTGCGCCAGTGGCGTCTTGGCATGGACGTACCGGTGTCGATGGGCGTCGGGGTGGCATTCGGGGCGAGCTTGTGGGCCGTGGTCAGCGGCAGCGGTCAGGTCTACTTCGATTCGGTCGCGATGTTCGTATTCTTCCTGCTTTGCGGTCGATTCCTGGAGATGCTGGCTCGCCAGAAGGCTGCACGCGGGGCCGAGGAACTGGGCAAGGTGTTGCCTGCAGTGGCGGAGCGGCTGCCGGCATGGCCGGATCCCGCCGGTGAGCGCATCGATGTGTCGCGGCTACTGGTCGGCGACGTGGTTCGGGTAAAGGCGGGTGAAGTGGTTCCCGTCGATGGCGAGGTCATTGCTGGCGAAGGAACGTCGGACGAGTCGTTGTTGACCGGCGAGGCGGAACCGGTTCGAAAGGGCGTCGGCAGTCCTGTCACCGGCGGCGCAGTCAATGGTCCTGCGCCACTGATCGTGCGGGTAATGGCGGTTGGCGATTCGACGCGGCTCGCAAGTGTGCGCCGCCTGATGGAAAGGGCACAGGGCGAGCGGCCGCAGGTCGCGAGACTTGCCGACCGCTATGCCGGTCGTTTCGTTGCGCTGGTGGTCACGGTGGCTGTCCTGACTGGTGCCTATTGGTGGAACACCGATCCGTCGTCCGCCCTTTGGGTGTGTGTCTCGGTTTTGGTCGTGAGTTGTCCATGCGCGCTATCGCTGGCAACGCCGGTCGCATTGACGGTGGCGACGTCTGCGATGGCCCGCGCGGGCGTCCTGGTGACCCGTGGACACGCCGTCGAGACCATGGCCGACGCCGATCATTTCGTGTTCGACAAGACCGGAACGCTGACTCGGGGAAAGCTTCGACTCGAGCGGATCGAGTTGGTCGGCAGTCTCGATCTGACGACCATTCAGTCGATTGTGCTGGGGCTCGAGCAGGTGTCCGAGCATCCGATCGCGGACGCCGTGAGGGCCGCGGGCTGGTCGGTGAGTGCGGCGGCCCTAGAAGATGTCACTGTCCATGTCGGCCAAGGCCTGTCCGGCGTGCACGGTGACCGCCGGTATCGGCTCGGTCGGACGCAGTTCGCACTGTCAAAGTCCGGAAACGGGCTCGATGCGTCGGGGAATCGAGGCGATCGGGCGCAACCGCGTACAGTCCTGTTGCTGGCATCTGAGACGGGCCCGGAAGCGGTACTCGAATTTTCCGATGAGTTGCGTGCCGACGCCCCGGCCCTGATCGAAGACCTCGGCGCGTCAGGTATTGCGACGAGCATCCTCAGTGGCGACGCCCAGTCCGCAGTCGTCGATATCGGCGCTCGCCTCGGGATCGAAGACGTCCACGGCAACTTGCTGCCCGAGGACAAATTCTCCCGCGTCGAAGCGATGCAGGCGGCCGGAGCGCGCGTGGCGATGGTCGGCGATGGTGTCAACGACGGCCCTGTCCTAGCAATGGCCGATGTGTCGATCGCGATGGGGGAGGGCGCAGAACTTGCTCGCACCCAGGCGGATGTGGTGCTGCTCGGCGCTCGCTTCGCGCCACTGTCGCGCGGGTTGCGGATTGCCCGGGCATGTCGCCGCGTGATCCGCCAGAATTTGCTTTGGGCACTGGCCTATAATCTGCTGGCGATGCCGGCCGCAATGGCAGGTCTCGTGACGCCGTGGATGGCCGGGCTCGGCATGTCCGCGAGTTCGCTGGTGGTGATTCTCAATGCGCTGCGCATCCAGCGCGTGCGGTGAGTCGATGGAATCCCTGTACCTGCTCATTCCACTGTCCGTACTGCTGGTGTTCGTGATCGGAATCGTGTTCTGGTGGTCGGTCCGCAGCGGCCAGTTCGACGATCTCGAAGGGCCGGCCTACCGCGTCCTGATGGACGATGACAGACCTCCGACAACGTCGGACGACGGCGACGAAAGGGTCGAAGCCAATGAAAAACGCTCCTGTTAGTAGGGTTTTTGACATAGGTCAAGACCGCCTCGCGCCGAGTCCGGATAATCGAGTCCGAGTCCGAGGCGGACGTGGTGTGCGAGAGGTGGCACCGGTGCCGCGGTCGGCAGGAATTTTTGTCTCTCTGTTGGGGTTGGGGGTGCGTATGGGCGCACCCTTTTTTTTTGCCCTGCATCAGCGCGATCGGCACGAATCACGGGTTTACGGGCGTTCTTGCGCTGCAATACAATGTTGATCTTGGTCAATTTAAGGCTGACGGTCCCGAGCTTAGTCTACTCGGGACCTTTCAGTATCAGGGGCCGTGCGTCCGGTGACCGGCGCGCGGGAGGGCAGGTTTCCAATCCAGTGAGGTAACTCTCATGCAATCGCAAGCGACTTACAACTATAAAGTCGTGCGCCAGTTCGCCATCATGACGGTGGTGTGGGGCATTGTGGGCATGCTGGTCGGCGTGATCGCCGCGGCACAGCTCGTATGGCCCGAACTGAACTTCGCCGAATGGTTTCATTTCGGACGGCTGCGCCCGCTACACACCAACGCTGTGATCTTCGCCTTCGGCGGCTGTGCGTTGTTCGCGACTTCCTACTACGTCGTCCAGCGGACTGGTCACACGACACTGTTTGCGCCGGGGCTCGCACAGTTCACCTTCTGGGGTTGGCAGTTGGTCATCGTGCTCGCGGCGATCTCGCTACCACTGGGTTTCACCCAGGGTAAGGAATACGCGGAACTGGAGTGGCCGATCGACCTGCTTATCGCGGTGGTCTGGGTGTCTTACGCGATCGTCTTCTTCGGCACCGTGGCCAAGCGCCGAACGTCGCACATCTACGTCGCCAACTGGTTCTTCGGCGCCTTCATTCTGACCGTTGCGCTGCTGCACATCGTCAACAGCATGGCCATCCCGGTGTCGCTGACCAAGTCCTATTCGGCATACGCCGGCGTGCAGGACGCGATGATCCAGTGGTGGTACGGTCACAACGCGGTTGGCTTCTTCCTGACGGCCGGCTTCCTCGGCATGATGTACTACTTCGTGCCGAAGCAGGCCGAGCGGCCGGTCTACTCGTATCGTCTGTCGGTGGTGCACTTCTGGGCCCTGATCTTCACCTACATGTGGGCCGGCCCGCACCATCTGCACTATACCGCGCTGCCCGACTGGACCCAGTCGGTCGGCATGGTCTTCTCGCTGATCCTGCTGGCGCCGAGCTGGGGCGGCATGATCAACGGCATCATGACGTTGTCGGGTGCCTGGCATAAGCTGCGCACCGATCCGATTCTGAAGTTCCTGATCACCTCGCTGTCGTTCTATGGCATGTCGACCTTCGAAGGCCCGATGATGTCGGTGAAGACGGTCAACGCGCTGTCGCACTACACCGACTGGACCGTGGGTCACGTGCATTCCGGTGCGCTCGGCTGGGTGGCGATGGTGTCGATCGGCTCGATCTACTACCTGCTGCCGCGGATGTACGGCAAGACTGAGATGTATTCGACCAAGCTCATCACGACCCACTTCTGGGTCGCCACCATCGGCGTCGTGCTCTACATCGCCTCGATGTGGATCGCCGGCGTGATGCAGGGTCTGATGTGGCGCGCGACCAACCCGGACGGCACCCTGACCTACTCGTTCGTCGAATCGGTGAAAGCCAGTTATCCCTTCTGGTCGATCCGCCTGCTCGGCGGCGTGCTGTTCCTCGGTGGCATGCTGATCATGTTCTACAACATGCTCAAGACGATTTCGGGCCACCAAGCCTATGACGCGCCCGTGGTCGCTCCGGCCGCGGCACACGCCTGATCGGGAGACCTTGAACAATGGCTCAAAGCAAACACGAGTTTATCGAGAAGAGGGTCGGCTGGATGATCGTGCTGACGCTGCTGACGGTCAGCGTGGGTGGTCTGGTCGAGATCGTTCCGCTGTTCTTCCAGAAGTCGACGACGACACCGGTCGAGGGGCTCAAGCCCTACGACGCGCTGCAGCTCGCCGGTCGTGACGTCTATGTCCGTGAGGGCTGCTACAACTGCCATTCGCAGATGATCCGTCCCTTCCGCGCCGAGACCGAGCGCTACGGTCACTACTCGGTGGCCGGCGAGTTCGTCTATGACCATCCCTTCCAGTGGGGTTCCAAGCGGACCGGTCCCGATCTCCACCGGGTCGGCGGGCGTTATTCCGACGAGTGGCATCGCGTGCACCTGCTCAACCCCCGCGACGTCGTGCCGGAATCGAACATGCCGGCGTTCCCGTGGCTCGACCGGCCGCTCGATACCGACATCGGGGCCCGCATGCAGGCCCTGCGCAAGGTCGGTGTCCCTTACAGCGACGAGCAGATCACGGCGGCCAACGACGCGATCAACGGCAAGTCCGAACTCGACGCGGTAGTGGCCTACCTGCAGGGTCTCGGCACCGCGCTCAAGCGCGTCCAGTGAAGCTGGTGATTGCGTCGTGGATATCAACGACTTCCGCTCGATCCTGACCGTGCTCGGATTGCTGTGTTTCCTCGGCATCGTGGCCTGGGCGTACAGCAGCCGGGCAAAGAAGGGATTCGACGAGGCGGCGCAACTGCCTTTCGCAGATGAAGACATGCCCGACCGCGACGTCGGGCATCGCAAGGAAGGAACGAATAATGGCTGACTTTGTTAGCGGTTTCTGGAACATGTGGGTGATGGTCCTGGTCGCCCTGAGTCTGCTCTTTTGCGTGTTCGTGCTGGCATCGAACATGAAGGGCGAAAAGAATGAGGCCGGCGAGGCGGAACTACATGGGCACGTTTGGGACGAAACCCTGTGCGAGTACAACAACCCGCTGCCGCGCTGGTGGATGTACCTGTTCTGGATCACGATCTTCTTCGCCGTGGCGTACATGATCGTGTTCCCGGGCTTCGGCAACACCAAGGGGCTCTTCGGCTGGAGTTCGGCCCACGGCGAGCACAGCCAGTACGCTCGCGAGATGAAGGCGGCAGAAGAGAAATACGGGCCGATCTTCGCGAAGTACCAGTCGCAGGATCTGATGGCCGTCGCCGCCGATCCCGAAGCCAAGGCGATGGGACAGCGCATGTTCCTGACCTACTGTGCGCAGTGCCATGGTTCGGACGCGAAGGGTGCGAAGGGATTCCCCAACCTGACCGACAACGATTGGCTCTACGGCGGTGCTCCCGACACGATCAAGGCCAGCATTCTCGACGGTCGTCAGGGCATGATGCCGCCGTTCGGCCCGGCCGTCGGCGCTGAGGGTGCCAAGGATCTGGCCAACTACGTGCGATCGCTCTCCGGCCTCACGCATGATTCGGCTCGGGCACAGAAGGGCAGCGAACTGTTCGTGCAGAACGGCTGCGTCGGCTGTCACGGCATGGATGGCACCGGCAACCAGGCGATCGGGGCGCCAAACTTGACCGACAAGACCTGGCTTTATGGTTCGTCGGAAGCCACCGTCATCGAAACCGTGAGCAACGGGCGCCAAGGAAAGATGCCGGCATGGAAGGACTTCCTCGGTGATGCCAAGGTGCACCTGCTGGCCGCCTACGTCTATAGCTTGTCGAACAAGTAAGACGCGCGCGGGCGGTGCTCGCAGCACAGTTCCCCGGGGCGCGCCCCGGGGATATTTGTAGTCAATTATTCAGAATATGCGAATATAACGATTATGTCCGATCAAGCCACCAGCCGTGAGGCTCAGGGCCCAGCGGCAGCCCCAACCCAGGAAGAAAGTCTCTACGCCGTCCGTCAGAAGGTCTACGTACGCGCAGTCTCCGGACTGTTCGCCAAGTGGCGCTGGGGGCTGGTGTGGTTTACCCAGTTGCTGTTCTACGGGCTTTGCTGGATACCCTGGAACGGGCGTCAGGCAGTCCTGTTCCATGTCGTCGAGCGAAAGTTCTACATATTCGGCTGGGTGTTCTGGCCGCAGGACGTGTTCTTCCTGGCGATTCTGCTGATCATTTCCGCCTATGCGCTGTTCTTCTTTACGGCGATCGCCGGCCGCCTGTGGTGCGGCTACGCCTGCCCGCAGACGGTCTATACCGAGATCTTCATGTGGATCGAGCAGAAGATCGAGGGCGATCGCAACAAGCGCATGAAGCTCGACAAGTCCGACATGAGCGGACGCAAGGCGCGCGTCAAGGGGCTCAAGTATGCGGCCTGGATCGCGCTGTCGTTGTGGACCGGATTCACCTTCGTCGGCTACTTCACGCCGATCCGGGAACTGGTCCAGTCGGCACTTACCCTCAGCTTCGGCCCCTGGGAACTGTTCTGGATTCTGTTCTACTCCAGCTTCACCTACCTGATGGCCGGCGTCATGCGCGAGCAGGTATGCAAGTACATGTGCCCGTACGCACGTTTCCAGGGCGTGATGTTCGACCCAGATACGCTGGTCATCACCTACGACGAAGAGCGGGGCGAGCCCAGAGGTGCGCGCAAGAAGGGGGTCGAGCCGCGCGCCCTCGGCAAGGGAGACTGCGTCGATTGCGGAATCTGTGTCCAGGTGTGCCCGACCGGCATCGACATTCGCGATGGCATGCAGTACGAGTGCATCGGCTGCGCCGCCTGCATCGATGCCTGCGATCAGGTGATGGAGAAGATGAACTACCCGAAGGGCCTGATCCGCTACTCCACCGAGAACGCCGTCAAGAAGCATTGGGGCATGAAGGAGATCCTGGCCCACGTCATGCGGCCGCGGACCTTGATCTACGGCACCATCCTGGGCGTCGTGACCCTCGCATTCGTGTGGGGGCTGGCGACACGTTCGCCGCTTCGAGTCGATATCATTCGCGACCGGGCTTCCCTGGCGCGCGAAGTCGCCGATGGCTATATCGAAAACGCCTATCGGCTCCAGGTCATGAACATGACGGAGGCGCCGAGAAGCTTCGCGCTGACACTGGAAGGTGCCGAAGGTCTGCGCATGGTCGGTCCGGAAACGATCGAGATCGGTCCGGCCACGACCCAGGCGGTGACGATCCAGGCGCAGATTCCCTATGGTGTGCTCGAGCCCGGATCACACGGGATCCACGTCGTGGTGCAGGCGCTCGACAATGCCAAGGTCCGGGTGAAGGAGCACACCACCTTCATCATGCCGCGCTGAGGCCGATGAAATGGAAGAACCGAAGGATCGCCGTCCGTGGTACCGCGAAAAGCTGGTCTGGATGCTCATTTCGCTGCCCGCGGCGGCGATCGTCGGCGGCATCGCCACGATCGTGATCGCGACCCGTACCAGCGACGGGTTGGTCGCCGACGATTACTACAAGCAGGGTCTCACGATCAACCAGACCATCGCCCGTGACGAAATGGCGCGCCAGTTGGGTCTGGTGGCACAGATTGAAGTGGGCGCCGACGCGGTGCGCGCCCGGCTCGATTCGCGGGTCTCGGCACCGCTGCCGGATCGTCTGGTCCTGACCCTCGTGCACCCGACGCGCTCGGGCGAGGACCAGCAGGTCACCCTGAGCCGGCAGGGCGACATATACACCGGAGAATTCCACTACCCGAGTGCCGGACGCTGGCAGATCCGGCTGGAAGACGAGCTTCGCAACTGGAGAATGAACGGAGCCGCGCATTTCCCTGCAGAGACGACGATTCGCATCGAAAGCGAAATTCCCGAGTCGTAACCTGTATGGAGGATGTCATGGCATTCGAGGAACTCATCGGCACCGATATCGGCCTGCTGAGCTTGTTCACGATAGGCTTCGTGGTGGTCATGGCGGTCTATCTCGGCCGCTTCGTCAAGAAACATATGGAGCACGACGAGCGAATGCACCGGCACTAGGGTGCCGGAAGCCGGGGGCTGCCCACCGTCGGGCGGCCCCGGTTCGCTTCTACAGCCCAACGGGAGTCAACAGATGAATAAACTGATCGAAGTATTGTGGCCGTCCTTCCTCGTGGCAGGCCTCGCAGAGATCGTCTTCTTTACTGTCATCAATCCGCAGGAGCTCTACTTCTTCGGCGAGCCGGTACGCGTCTCAGCGATTGCTACCTACTCGATAGGCTTCTTCGGCTTTTGGCTGATTTGCGGAGCTTCGAGCCTGACCACACTGTTCTTCCAGCGCGGATCCGAGGAAATCAACCATCCGGAGCGCTTCCAGGATTCGTGATCGTGGCGCCGCATCGCCTCGAGGGCTACGCTGTTGGCGGATGGTCGGAATGCTTGCGGCAGCGATATGCCCGAGCTGTGGGCGCTGGAATCCGCCTGCGTTCGTCCAGGCGTAGCGCTGGCCGGGCCGGTCAGCGATAGACGAGCACCGGAATCTTGCTGTGGGTCAGCACCTTCTGGGTCTCGCTGCCGAGCAGCAGACTCGCCAGGCCGCGACGGCCATGGGACGCCATGAAGATCAGGTCGCAGCCGTGGCGTTCGGCAGCGTCGATGATCGCTTCGTATGGAATCTCGTTGACGGTGGTGTCGGTGATGACCTGCACCCCTGCAGCCTCCGCCGACGAGCGCGCCTGATCGAGGATCGCCTTGGCTTCGGCCGCCGAGGCCTGGGCGAACTGCTCGGGCGTGGTCGGGTCGATCAGCGCGCCCTCGCCATAGATCGGCATCGGGAAATCCGGTTGCGCATAGAAGAAGACGATCTGTGCACCGGCCTCGCGTGCGAACGAAATTGCCCGGCGGACGGTGCCATTGGAGAGATCGGAGCCGTCCGTCGGCACCAGAATGTTCTTGAACATGACGTCCTCCTGGCAGCGGATCCTGTGTTGTCATTATATGCGCGCAGGTCCGTCGTCATGGTTTGATGGCGGTCAAACAACCGCCCGATGTCGACGTCGGCGGGGCTGTTTTCCGCGACAATTCGAGTAGGCAAGGGATATCGGCCGGGTCGTGTTGGGCACGACCGGCGGGCCGGAGAGCGAGCGAGGCAATGCAGATGCATCGGGGAAACGGAGCTGGCGGCGCTTTCTCGTCCGGCTGGCAGTCGATGGGGCAAGCAGGAAAGGCGATCGAGGGCGCGATGGACCCGATCGGCGTCGCGATGCCGTTGATTCATGCGCAACTGGCGTGGCTGGCCCACCCGATGGAGTTGACCGCGGCGGCGATGAAGCTGATGGATCAGGGCATGGCGCTGCAGCGCCATTTCGCGTTGCGGAGCCTGGGTGTTCCGAGCGCGGAACCGATCGTGCCGCACCGTGACGACGCGCGCTTCACCGATCCGGTCTGGCGCAGCCAACTCCACTGGGACCTGATCAAGGATGCCTACCTGATGCTGACCCGCAGCGTCCAGGACATGTTGTACGAGACCCCCGGCATGTCGGCGCGGGAGCGCCGCCGTGCCGCCTTCTGGTGGCGGACCTGGCTCAACGCGATGGCCCCCAGCAATTTTCTGTTCACGAATCCGGTGGCCTTGCGCAAGGCGATCGAGACCAATGGCGAGTCGCTCAGGCTCGGGTTCGAGAATTTCCTCGACGACCTCAAGGCCGGCTCGGTCCGACTCGCCGACCCGTCGGATTTCTCGGTGGGTGGCAATCTCGCGACGACACCGGGCAAGGTCGTGTTCCGCAATCGTCTGCTCGAGGTCGTCCACTACCGGCCAACCTGCGCAAAGGTGCTGCATGAGCCTGTGGTGATCGTCACGCCGTGGATCAACAAGTTCTACATCCTCGACTTGAAGCCGAAGAAGAGCATGGTCCGCTACCTGCTCGACCAGGGGCTCGACGTCTACATCACGAGTTGGAAGAATCCCGATGCAACGATGGCCGACATCGGCTTCGACGACTACCTGATCGAAGGCATCGGCGAAATCGTGCGGGTTGCGCGTGAGCTCTCCGGTGCGCCGAAGGTCCATGCCGTGGGCTACTGCATTGGCGGCACGGCGCTCGCGATGTACGTGGCCTGGGCCAACCGACACTTCGGCGAGAAGGCGATGCCAATTGCCGACTGGACCTTGTTCACGACGCTGGTCGATTTCCACAAGCCGGGCGACATCGAGGTGTTCATCGATCCTCAGACGGTGCGCTACCTCAGCCAGACCATGGCCCGTCAGGGCTATCTCGACGGCAAGGAGATGGCCACGTCGTTCCGCCTGCTGCGCTCCAACAGCCTGATCTGGCATTACGTCGTACATGGTTGGCTGTACGGCGAGAAGCCGCCGGCCTTCGACGTGCTTTACTGGAACATGGATACCACCCGCATGCCCGCGCGCATGCATGCCTGGTATCTCGAGGAGCTGTACATGAAGAACCGGCTGGTGCAGGCCAACGACCTCGAGATCGCCGGCGAGCGCATCGATCTCGGCTGCATCCGCCAGCCGCTCTACGCGGTCGGCGCCGAAGACGATCACATCGCGCCGTGGCGCCAGACCTTCCGCATCATGGATCTGCTGGGCTGTCCGCGGCGCTATGTGCTGTCGAGCTCCGGACACATCCTCGGCATCGTCAATCCGCCGACCAAGCCACCGAAGCGCGAATACCTTGCGGCCGAGGTCAAGGCCGGCGATTCGCACGAAGCCTGGCATCACCGGGGCACGCACGAGGCCGGGAGCTGGTGGGGAGACTGGATGGCCTGGCTCAAGCCGCGATGCGGAGATTGGGTCGCCGCGCCACCCGTCGCGACCTCGGCGTTTCCGGCACTGGCGGACGCACCAGGGGGCTACGTGCTCGAGCGCTGACTGCGGCCGGGCTGCAAGACATTGCTCGCGCCGGCTGCCCTGCGGGGCGCGCTCACGGGCGCTTTGCGCAGTGGGTCAGCAATTGCCGCAAGCCATCCAGGTCGATGATGCGGATGTGCTTCTGGTGAACGGCGACGAGGCCCTCGTCCTGAAACTTCGAGAAGGCACGTGACACCGTCTCGAGTTTCAGACCGAGATAGGACCCGATCTCGTCGCGTGTCATGCGCAGGTGAAACTCGGCCGGGGAGTAGCCGCGTGCCATGAATCGCTTCGACAGGTTGAGCAGAAACGCAGCCAGACGCTCCTCGGCGCGCATTGAACCGAGCAGCATCATCACGCCGTGGTCGCGGACGATTTCGCGGCTCATGACCTTGTGGAACTGGTGCTGAAGCGACTCCACCTGGCGCGACAGGTCTTCTAGCTGGGCAAACGGAATCACGCAGACTTCGCTGTCTTCGAGCGCCGTCGCGTTGCAGGAGTGGGTTTCGGAACTGATGCCGTCGAGGCCGAGGATTTCACCGGTCATCTGAAAACCGGTCACCTGCTCGCGACCGTCCTCGAGCAGCACGTCGGTCTTGAACGATCCGGTGCGGATCGCGTAGATCGCTTCGAAGGGGGCGCCGGCGCTGTACAGGTGATGCTGACGGCGTACCTTGCGACGAGTCGCCACCAATGCGTCGAGTCTGTCGATCTCTTCGCCCGTCAGCCCGAATGGCAAGCAAAGCTCGCGCAGATTACACTGAGAGCAGGCGGCTTTCAGGCCCGTCGGCGTGACTGCCGGTGCTTTCATTTGCACGCTGTCTCCGCTCCTATCCGATCCGAAGGGATCGTATCGGTTTGATCCAAGTCAACCCTTGCTGGAAGGCTTTCTGAGAAGGTAGCTCCGGCAACCGCGCAGGATGACCATGAGCACCAAAGATATCGTTTTCGATCCCCAGTTGATTCGCCGATTCGACGTCAATGGCCCTCGGTATACCTCGTACCCGACAGCCGACCGCTTCGTCGAAGCGTTCAATGCAGAGGCCTACCGGCACTGGCTCGGCAAGCGGACGGTCGGGGGGATCAACCGGCCGCTTTCATTATACTTCCACATCCCCTTCTGCAACACGATCTGCTACTACTGCGCCTGCAACAAGATCATCACCAAGGACCACGGCAGATCGGCCAAGTACCTCAAGTACCTGGACAAGGAGGTCGCGATGCAGGCGGCCGCCCTCGACGGTGGACGCGAAGTTTTGCAACTTCACCTCGGTGGCGGGACACCGACCTTCCTGTCGCACGACGAGATGCGCCAGTTGATGGACACCGTCAACCGGCACTTCACGCTGGTGCCGAACGGCGAATACTCGATCGAGGTCGATCCGCGCAAGGTCGACTACGACACCGTCGCGCTGCTTGCCGATGTCGGCTTCAATCGCATGAGCATCGGCGTCCAGGACTTCAACATCGAGGTGCAGCAGGCGGTCAACCGCATCCAGAGTTTCGAGGAGACCCGGCTGGTGCTGGACGCAGCTCGGCAACTCGGCTTCAAGTCGATCAGCATGGATCTGATCTACGGGCTGCCCAAGCAGAACGTGATCAGTTTCAACCGCAGTCTCGAGCAGGTCCTCGAATTGTCGCCCGACCGGATTTCGCTCTACAGCTACGCCCATCTGCCCGGTCTGTTCAAGCCTCAGCGGCGGATCAATACCGGCGACATGCCGTCTGCCGACACCAAGCTGCAGATCCTGCAGCTGGCGATTCGGCGGCTGACCGAAGCCGGTTACGTCTACATCGGAATGGACCATTTCGCGAAGCCGGACGACGAACTCACGGTCGCCCAGCGACAGGGTCGGCTGCACCGTAACTTCCAGGGTTACTCGACCCACGCCGAGTGCGATCTGCTGGCCTTCGGCGTGTCGGCGATCGGCATGGTCGGCCCCAGCTACGCACAGAACGTCAAGACCCTGGACGAGTACTACGACGTGCTCGACCGCGACGAGCTGCCGGTGCTCCGCGGCATCGAGCTGAACTCGGACGACCTGCTGCGTCGGTCGATCATCCAGGCCCTGATGTGCCACTTCGAGATTTCGATCGAGTCGATCCAGATCTCGCACCTGATCGACTTCAACCAGTACTTCGCCGAAGAATTGGCGGACCTCAGGCAAATGGAAGAGGCGGGCCTGGTGCGGGTCGACGACCAGTGGATCAGCGTGCTGCCGGCCGGTCGGCTGCTGGTGCGCGGCATCGCGATGGTGTTCGACAGGTACATTCGCGCCGATCGCGAGCGGACCCGCTACTCCAAGGTCATCTGACGACCACATTTCCCGTGTCTCGGCGCCCGCGGGTCTGACCCGCGGGCGCGTCCTCGATCATGCCCGAAACCGGATACATTGCCGCCTTCCTGATCGGCCTGCTCGGCGGTGCCCATTGTGCCGGCATGTGCGGAGGCATCGTCAGCGCGCTCTCGGTGCGGATGCCCGGCGATCGCACGCGGCAATGGCCCTTGCACCTGGCCTACAACCTGGGGCGGATCAGCAGCTACACGCTGGCGGGCACCGTGCTGGGCGCGCTCGGTTCGGTCGGCATGCTGATGAACGGTGTGCTGCCGGTACAGATCGCGCTCTATGTGCTCGCCAATCTGATGCTGATCGCGCTCGGCCTTTATCTGACCGGCCTGACGCGCTGGCTGGCGCCGGTCGAACGCCTCGGCGGCAGGCTCTGGGTCCGTATCCAACCATTGACGCGCCGCTACCTGCCGGCGAGGACCGTCGGGCAGGCCTTTCCGCTCGGTCTGCTGTGGGGGTTTTTGCCGTGCGGCATGGTCTATGGCGTGCTGGCCACCGCGCTGGTGACCGGCTCTGCCTGGCGCGGGGGCGGGCTGATGCTGGCGTTCGGACTCGGCACGCTGCCCAATCTGCTGCTGGCGGGCATGCTGCTCAAGCAACTGCGCGATTTCACGCGCCACCGCATGGTGCGCGCCGTGGCCGGCATCACGGTCCTTGGATTCGGGCTGTTCGGCCTGGTCAACGCCACCAACCTTGGCGAGAGGCTTTGGGGCGGCGTGGTGTGCGCGGTATGAGGGGGGGACGCCCCAGGGGCGACGCCCGCAGGCTCGATTGAACCCAATCGATACGGCCGTGCCAAACCCTTCGAAGATGATTGCTGCGCTGCGCGAATGAACGCTCCAGACTCTCGCCGCATACTCGATTTACCGATCGCCGGCATGACCTGCGCCGCCTGTGCCACACGTGTCGAGCGGGTGCTCAACCGCCTTCCCGGCGTCAGCGCGAACGTCAATCTGGCGACCGAAAATGCCCACGTCGAGCTGGGCGTCGATGCCGACCCGTCGCAGGTGGTCGACAGCATCCGTAAGGCAGGCTACGACGTACCCGAACAGGAGGTCGAACTGGCGATCGAGGGCATGACCTGCGCCGCCTGTTCGACCCGACTGGAGAAGGTATTGAACCGTAGGTCGGGCGTCAGCGCCAACGTCAATCTCGCGACCGAGCGTGCCCACATCCGCTACGCGCCGGGCGTCGATTCGGTGCCGGCCCTGGTCGCGGCGGTGGAGGCCGCCGGGTTCCGCGCGAGCGAAGTCGGCGATGTCGCACACGACGCCGACAAGGCGCGGCGCGAAGCGGCCTATCGTCACGAGTTGCGCCGGTTCTGGATTGCCGCCGCCCTGTCGCTGCCGCTGCTTGCCCAGATGCCGGCGATGTTCGGCCTGCTGGGGGCCGGGGCCAGTCACGACCTGATCCCGCGTTGGCTGCAGATGGTGCTGGCGACGCCGGTCCAGTTCTGGATCGGCTGGCGCTTCTATCGTGGCGCCTGGGCGTCGCTCAGGGGCGGCTCGGCCAACATGGACGTCCTGGTCGCCCTCGGCACCAGCATCGCCTGGCTGTTCAGTGCGGTGGTGACCGCGGCGGGCCTGTCGCACCATCATGTGTACTTCGAGGCGTCGGCGTCGATCATCACGCTGGTCCTGCTTGGCAAGCTGCTCGAGGCCCGGGCCAAGGCACGCACCGGCGCGGCGATCGAAGCACTGCTGCGTCTGCAGCCGTCGACCGCCTGGATCGAGCGGGAAGGGCGGCTGGAGCAAGTGCCGGTCACCCGGCTGACGCCGGGCAGCGACTTCGTCGTGCGGCCGGGCGACGCCGTTCCGGTCGACGGCGAGATCGTCGACGGGGAATCCGGGCTGGACGAAGCGATGTTGACCGGCGAGAGCCTGCCGGTCGCAAAACGCAAGGGCGACCCAGTCTTTGCTGCGACGATCAATGGCAGTGGCTTGCTGCACTGCCGTGCGACCGGCGTCGGCAGTCAGACCATGCTGGCCGGCATCGTCCGCATGGTCGAGCAGGCGCAGGGCTCGAAGGCGCCGGTTCAGCGGCTTGCCGACCGGGTATCGGCGATCTTCGTACCGACCGTAGTCGCGATCGCGTTGCTGACCTTCGGCGGCTGGTTGCTGGCCGGCGCCGAGCTGCAACAGGCCCTGATCAATGCGGTTGCGGTGCTGGTGATCGCCTGCCCGTGTGCGCTCGGCCTGGCGACGCCGACCGCGATCATGGTCGGTACTGGCCAGGGGGCGCGCCATGGCGTGCTGGTCAGGAATGCCGAGGCGCTCGAGCTGGCCGAGCGGATGCGGGTATTGGCGGTGGACAAGACCGGTACGCTGACCGAGGGCCGGCCAGCGGTGGTCGACGTACGCACGCTGTCCAACATCGGCGCCGACCAACTGCTGTCGCTGGCGGCAGCGGTCGAGCAGGGCAGCTCGCATCCGCTGGCCGATGCGATCAAGCGCGCCGCTGGCGGGGCGACGGCGGTGGCCGGTGAAGTCCGGGTATCGGCAGGGCGTGGCGTCGAAGGCACGGTGGACGGACGCAGGATCCGGGTCGGCTCGCCAGAATTCGCCGGCTGGACCGACGACGAACTGAGCGAGCGCCTGTCGGCGGCGGGGCAAAGCCTGGTGGCAGTCGCGGTCGATGGCGAGCCGGCCGGTCTGGTCGGCATCGCCGATCGCCTTCGCGATACCACGTCGCCGGCACTCGAGCGACTGAAAGGGCTTGGCGTGCGTGCGGTGATGCTGACGGGCGACAATCCGCGAACGGCCCGTGCGGTGGCGGCGGCCTGTGGCATCGAATCGGTGCGCGCGGGCGTGTTGCCGGACGGCAAGGCCGAGGTCGTGCGTGAACTGGCCGCCGAAGGCCTCGTCGGCATGGCCGGGGACGGCATCAACGACGCCCCGGCACTGGCCGCCGCCGACGTTTCCTTTGCGATCGGTACGGGCACCGACGTCGCCGTGGCTGCGGCCGACGTCACGCTGGTCCGGAACGATCTCGGCGGGGTCGCGGACGCAATCGAATTATCGCGGGCAACCCTGGGCAAGATCCGGCAGAATCTGTTCTTCGCCTTCATATACAACGTGCTGGGAATTCCGCTGGCTGCCGCTGGCATGCTCAATCCGGTGATCGCTGCTGCGGCGATGGCGATGAGTTCGGTGTCGGTGGTGAGCAATTCGCTGCTGCTCAAGCGCTGGCAGCCTCGGCGTCCGGTCCGTGGCAAGGGAGAGTGACATGGAAGATGCGGTGATCAAGGTCGGCGGCATGAGCTGTCAGGGCTGCGTGCGCAACGTCACCGGCGTTCTGCAGGCGCAGCCGGGCGTCGAGCAGGTGGACGTCTCGCTCGAGGACGGCGTGGCCCGTGTACGTTTCGATGCCGGCAAGGTCGCCATCGAGCAGTTGCGCGGCGCCGTGGAGGATGCCGGCTTCGACGCCGCCTGAGGCGATTGTCTGCCGGTCAGCGGCCGGCTTCGGGCAGGGTGACGAAACCGATCCGCTCGAGGCCCGCTGCGCGCGCCGCGCCCAGCACCCGTGCCACGTGCTCGTAAGGCGTCTTGCGGTCGGCGTGCAGATGAAGTTCCGGCTGCGGCGATTCCACGGCGGCCGCCAGCATCCGGGCCTTGAGCTGCGCCTCATCGAGCACGACGTCGTCCCAGCGGATGGTGCCGTCGGCTTCGATCGCGAGGGACACCTTGGGCGCCTCCTTCTGCGGCGCCACCGCTTCGGCCTCCGGCAGATCGACCCCGATGCTCTGCGTCATCAGCGGAGCAGTCACCATGAAGATGATCAGCAGCACCAGCATCACGTCCACCAGCGGCGTCGTGTTGATTTCGCTCATCGGTGCGCCGCCCGGCCCCTGGTTGAAGTCGCCGAAGGCCATCTCAGGCCGCCTCGGCCGACTTTGCCGGTCGCTGGGCGCGTACGCGCGCGCCGGTCGTCAGGTAGGCGTGCAGGTCGTGGGCGAATGCATCCAGCGAGGCCAGTTCGAGTCGGTTCGCCCGCACCGAGGCGTTGTAGGCGATCACCGCGGGAATCGCCACGAACAGGCCGGCGGCCGTCATGATCAGTGCTTCGCCGACCGGCCCCGCGACCTTGTCGAGCGTCGCTGAACCGGTTGCCGAGATCTTCAGCAGCGCGTGGTAGATGCCCCAAACCGTGCCGAACAGGCCGATGAAGGGTGCCGTCGAACCGATCGAGGCGAGCACCGTCAGACCGGATTCGATGCGTGCGGTGCTGGCCGCAATCGACTGGCGCATCGCACGGGTCAGGAACTCGCCGCGCTCCATGTGACTGGCGAGGGTGTCGGTGCGGTGCTGGTCGTAATGGGCGGCCGCGCTGGCGGCGCCGGTGGCCAGGTGGTTGAAGGTGCTGTCCGCGCCGGCTGCGGCGAGGCGATCCAGACCCTCGCCGAGGTCGGCTGCCGACCAGAACCGATCGACCGCCTGGCGGTCGCGGCTGCGGGCCAGCGCGCGCAGCAGGCGGCCCACGATCAGGTACCAGCTGGTGATCGACATCGCCAGCAGCAGAATCGCGACGCCGCGCGAAATTGCGTCGGCCTCGCCCCATAGCTGGGCGAGGCCGGTATGTTCCAGAAGCATCTAGTTCTCCAGCCGAAAAACGATCGGCACCTCGACGGCGGCCGCCACTGCGATGCTACCGCGTCTGGCCGGTTCGAAGCGCCAATTGGCGACGGTCTCGAGGGCGGCGCGATCGAGGCGATCCGAACCGCTCGAATGGGACACCGCGACGCCGGTCACGCGACCGGACTCGCCGACCTGTACCAGCAGCAGCACGGTGCCCTGTTCCCCCATTCGACGTGCAGCGAGTGGGTAGCGTGGCGGCGGATTGGCGAGGTAGGCGGCGTCGGAGCTGGCCGCCGACGTCCTGGACTCGACCGGCACGACCATGCTCGCCTCGATCTCGGCCGGTGCCTGCAACGCGATCTGCGGCGGTGCCTGCTCGGGATCCGGCTCGGGCTCTCCCTGGCGCGGCGGCAAGGGTTCGGTTCCGCGCCGAACCGATGCGCTGTCGGCTGCCGGCACGGTACTGTGCGGGGGTGGCAGTGTCGGCGTCCTGAGGCTGGCCGGCCGGGCCTCGGCGGGTGCCCTGGGGGCGGGCTGCGGCGCCGAGATCGGTGCCGGCCGCGGTGGCGCTTCCGAACGGGGCGGCGGCATCGGCGCCGCGACCACCGGCTGGGGGACGGCGGCAGGGACCAGCACGGCGATCATCATCGGGCGGCTGTCGGCTTCGGGCCGGGCGCGCCAGCCGACGCCGGCAATCGCCGCGATCGCCGCGAGATGACAGACGGCCACTGCCGCCAGCGCGGCGCTGCGGCCCAGCCGCGTCTTCCATGCCCGTCTTCGTCGATTGCGATCGGCCAATTGCCCGTCTCCCTGACCTGCCCGCCGGGGCGGCACACGGGGCCGAGCGCACCTGCTGCGCTGTCAGCCGCCACCCGCGGTGCAGTCGTAGGCCGGTCAGGCCGGTCTCCGGGCTTGCGCGTCGCGCTCACCGTTGCGGGGGCAGCACAGGTCTTTCACCTGTTTCCCGTTTCACCCGCCGTCAGCCGGCGGGCACCTGACCAGATCGCCCAATTATAGCCCGCGCCGGGCGGCCCTCCCATCGCCGACGTCGCGCGGGCACGCCTTGCCTGCGCAAATGGTGCTGGCCGGGCCGGCAAACCCTCTTATAATCGGCGGACTTTCAAAGGGAGGAAATCATGGGTTTCGACCTCGTATCGGCTGGCAAGGACGTACCGAACGACATCAACGTGATCATCGAGATCTCCGCCCAGGGTGATCCGATCAAGTTCGAAGTGGACAAGGACAGTGGGGCCGTGTTCGTCGACCGCTTCATGGGTACGACCATGCGCTATCCCTGCAACTACGGCTACGTGCCCCACACCGTCGCCGGTGATGGCGATCCGGTCGACGTGCTGGTCGTGACGCCGTTCCCGCTGCAGCCCGGTGTCGTCATCCGCTGCCGTCCGGTCGGCATCCTGAAGATGGAAGATGAGAGCGGGGAGGACGCCAAGGTCATCGCAGTGCCGGTGACCAAGCTGACCCCGCTCTACGAGACGGTGAAGTCCTGCGATGATCTGCCGGAACTGCTGCTCAAGCAGATCTCGCACTTCTTCGAGCACTACAAGGATCTCGAGCCGGGCAAGTGGGTCAAGGTCGTCGGCTGGGGCAACGTCGACGATGCGCGCCAGGAGATCGTTTCGGGCATCGAGAACGCCAAGAAGTAAGTCGCGACTCGCGCCATGGTGGACGGGCTCCTGCGGGGGCCCGTCGTCGTTTCAGCGGCGGAACGGCGTGCGTCGTTCAAGTTCGCCACGGTATTCGTCGAGGTGGTTCCCTTCGAGTGCGAGGTGACGCTGCAACGCGTTGCGGAACCGCTCGTCCGCGATCCAGTGGGCCGAGTAGGTAGTGACCGGTTCCAGCCCGCGGGCCATCTTGTGTTCGCCCTGGGCGCCGCCTTCCAGACGGTGGATGCCGTGGGCGATGCAGTACTCGATCGGACGGTAGTAGCACAGTTCGAAATGGAGGCCGGGCACGTACTGTGCGCTGCCCCAGTAGCGGCCGTAGAGTGCGTCGGCGGATGCCAGGAAGAAGGCACTGGCGATCGCGCGACCCGCGCGCGACGCGATCAGCAGACGAACGCTGTCTGGGGCCGCGCGGGCGATGCGGTCGAAGAAGTCACGATTCAGATACGGGGTCGAGCGGTGGGCACGGTAGGTGTCCTGGTAGCAGTGCAGGAAGAAATCCCAGTCGTCGGTGGTGGCCGTCCTGCCGTCGTGCCAGCGAAAATCGATCGCCTCCGCTGCCAGCTTTCGCCGCTCCTGGCGGATCTTCTTGCGCTTGTCGTGATTGAGGCGGGCGAGGAAGGCCGTGAAATCGGCTTCGCCACGATTGATCCAGTGGAACTGGACACCTTCGCGAAGCAGCAGACCAGCGGCGGCCAAGGCCCGGGACTCTTCCGCGGTGCAAAACAGCACGTGCAGCGACGACAGGCCGCTCTGTGACGCGAGGGAGTCCAGTGCCGCGACCGCGGCGACGCGCGCGTGTCCGTCGCGGGCCAGGATGCGCGCGCCCGGCAAAGGGCTGAAGGGCGAGGCCACCAGCCACTTCGGATAGTACTCGAGCCCGTGGCGGTGGTAGGCGTCCGCCCACGCCCAATCGAACACGTACTCGCCGTAGGAATGCCCTTTCAGGTACAGGGGCAGGGCAGCTACCGCATTGCCGTCGCATCGGCCGAGCAGGTGGCGGGGCGCCCAGCCGCTGTCGTCGCCGACACAGCCGCTGGCCTCGAGTGCATGCAGAAACGCGAAACTGGTTGCCGGATGTCCGTCGCCGAGCGCGTCCCAGGCTCGCGCATCGATCGCATCGAGCCGCTCGTGTAATTCGAATTCGATCGCCGCAGGCATGGTCCGCCCATTGTCCATGGATTCACGTGTGCCACGAAATCGGTCAGGTCCGGGCATCCCGGGCCGGCCGCGGGCTGCGCTCGCCCATCCACTGGCTGTACACAGCTGTACCCACAGCATCTGTGGGTAAGATTCGCCATTCGGCGCCCGCGCGCGCTTCTCTGAATCCCGCCCGGCGAGCAGGTATAGTAGAAACCGTATGGAAAACACGCTGAAAATCGCCGTCGCGCAGATCAACTGCACCGTGGGTGACCTCGACGGCAATGCCCGCCGCATAGCCGAGGCGGTCGCAGCTGCGCGCGAGGCCGGTGCCGACATCGTCGTCACGCCCGAACTGGCGCTGTGTGGCTATCCGCCCGAAGACCTGCTGCTGCGGCCCGATTTCTACCGTGCCTGTGCCTTCGCGCTGGAAGATCTCGCCGATCGCGTGCGGGATGTCGTGCTGGTGGTCGGTCATCCGCTGGCGGCCGACGGCCGCTTCTACAATGCGGCATCGGTGGTGCGCGACGGGCGGGTCGTCGGTACCTACCGCAAGATGCGTCTGCCCAACTACCAGGTGTTCGACGAGAAGCGCTATTTCGATGCCGGCGAAGACGCACTGGTGTTCACGGTCGGTGCGGTCCGCTGCGGCGTCAGCATATGTGCGGATGTCTGGGATTCGTGGCCGGTCGAGGCCGTCCGCCGTGCCGGCGCCGACCTGCTGATCTCGCTCAATGCCTCGCCCTACCATATCGGCAAGAGTCGCGAGCGGGAACTGGTGCTCGCCGACCGGGTGCGCGAGTCCGGCCTGGCGGTGCTGTACGTAAACATGGTCGGTGGTCAGGACGAATTGGTGTTCGACGGCTATTCGATGGCCCTCGACAACGACGCGACGTGCACCTATCGGGCGCCGGCATTCGACGAATCGCTCGACGTCGTCGAATGGGCCGCCGGTCGGTGGCTGGGCGGTCGCTGCGAGGCGCCGCTGGGGGAGGAGGCCGAGGTCTATTCGGCGCTGGTCGGCGGCGTGCGCGACTACATCGGCAAGAACGGCTTTCCGGGTGCGATCATCGGGCTGTCGGGCGGGATCGATTCCGCCCTGACCCTGTGCGTCGCTGTCGACGCCCTCGGTCCTGAGAGGGTGCGGGCGATCATGATGGCCTCACCCTATACCGCGCAGATGAGTCTCGACGATTCACGGGCGCTGGTGGCGGCCCTCGGCGTGCAGTACGACGAGATTCCGATCGAGGCCGCGATGGCCGTCTATGCCCGCATGCTCGAACCGTATTTCGCCGGCCTGCCGGCCGACACCACCGAGGAAAATCTGCAATCCCGCATCCGGGGCAACCTGCTGATGGCCTTCTCGAACAAGACAGGCCGTCTGGTGCTGACCACCGGTAACAAGAGCGAGATGGCGACCGGATATGCGACCCTGTACGGCGACATGGCCGGTGGATTCGGCGTTCTGCGGGACATCTACAAGACCCTGGTGTATCGTCTCGCGCGCTGGCGCAACACGATCACCCCGGTGATCCCGGAAAACATCATCACGCGACCGCCGTCCGCCGAATTGAAACCCGACCAGACCGACCAGGACTCGCTGCCGCCCTACGAGGTGCTCGACGCCATCATCGAAGCCTACATGGAGCAGGACCAGTCGCCGCGCGAGATCATCGAACGGGGTTTCGGCGAGGACGACGTCCGGCGCGCCGTGTCGATGCTGAGGCGAAACGAGTACAAGCGCCGTCAGGCGCCGGTCGGCGTCCGTGTCACCGAGCGCGGCTTCGGCAAGGACTGGCGTTACCCCATCACATCCCGTTACCGTGACGAATACTGAGCCGGCCGCGGAATAGACAATACCGAGAGGAGCATCCGATGAAGAAGATCGAAGCCATCATCAAGCCGTTCAAACTCGACGAAGTTCGTGAATCCCTGTCCGAGGTCGGTATCACCGGCCTGACCGTGGCCGAGGTCAAGGGCTTCGGTCGACAGAAAGGCCATACCGAACTCTACCGCGGCGCCGAGTACGTGGTGGACTTCCTGCCCAAGGTCAAGATCGAGGTGGTGGTGGGCGATGGTGTCGTCGAGCAGGCCATCGATGCCATCGTCAAGGCGGCGCGGACCGGCAAGATCGGCGACGGCAAGATCTTCGTCTCCGCGGTCGAGCAGGTGGTGCGCATCCGTACCGGCGAAACCGACGAATCGGCCATCTGAACGTTCGAGCTCAGGCGGCCGGCTCGCGCCTGCGGGCCGGCTGTCTGGTGCCGCCAGCCCGCAGCAGGATCAGCAGGGCACCGCTTCCGCCCTGGTGCGGCAAGGCCTGACAAAAGGCCAGGATCTCTTCGCGCTGCGCCAGCCAGCCGCGAGACAGTTGCTTGAGCACGCCCACGCCCCCGGGGGAACCCAGTCCCTTGCCGTGAATCAGGCGCACGCAGCGGCGGCTTTCCCTGAGACAGCGGCCGAGGAATTCGGCGAGGGCCATCCGTGCCTCGTCGCGGGTCAGTCCGTGCAGGTCGAGTTCTCCCTGCACCACCCAGCGGCCGCGTCGCAGATCGCCGAGCACCCGACGGGGCAGGCCATTGCGCAGAAAGACCGCTTCGTCTCCGCCTTCGAGCCGATCCTCGAGGCTGAGTGGCGCCTCGATCGATTCCCGCAGCACCGACTGCTCGTCGCGGGTGCTCTGCAGCGGCAACGGCGCCGGCCGCGGTCGCGCGATGTCGATCCGACCATCGCCCTTGAGCGGGGTCGCCCCGGCATGCGCCCAGTCGAGTAGATCCTCGTTGGTGCTGGCCGCGTCCGGGGGCGCTGCCGTGCCCGGTGCTCGTTTCCCCGATTGGTCCTCACGGTAGCGCGAGCGCGGCAACAGATCGACCCGGTTGTCGTCGGCGAGCCGCTGCACGCCTTGCATCGCCGCCGAGAGTAGTTCGGCGTCGGTGCGCGGTGCGAATGGCCTGCGCCCGCCGGTCGGCGCCGGCTCGACGTCCTCCGGCGCACTGGGCCGCGGCTGCGGCGGTGGCTTCGGGCGCTCCAGCGCGTGGCGATTGTCGTCGCGCAGGCGCCGGGCATCGCGCATCTCGCGCCGGAACAGCGCGGCGTCGTCGTCGGAAACGGAAGTCGCCGTGGCCGAGCCCTGGTCGATGGCGACTTTGGCGGGTGCCGCGGGCGACTGTTGCCGGATCGTGCCCTTCAGCGCCGCGAACGGGCTTTGAGCGGCGCGTTTGCGCGCGTCCGGCCCGCTGTTGCGGGCTCGGGCGCGCTTGCTCATCGACCGCTCACGCCTTGCCGAGCGCGTCGAGATAGCGCTCGGCATCGAGGGCGGCCATGCAGCCGGTGCCTGCGCTGGTCACGGCCTGGCGGTAGATGTGGTCCTGCACGTCGCCGGCGGCGAATACCCCGGGGACGCTGGTGGCCGTGGCATTGCCGCCACGACCGGCACGGGTCACGATGTAGCCGCCCTCCATGTCGAGCTGACCCTCGAAGAGGTCGGTGTTTGGCTTGTGCCCGATCGCGATGAACACACCACGGACGTCCACGTCGCGCGTACTGTCGTCCTGGGTGCTGCGGAGGCGCAGGCCGGTGACGCCGCTGTCGTCGCCCAGCACCTCGTCGAGGGTGGCATCCGTGGCCAGCGCGATCTTGCCGGTCTCGACCTTCTCCATCAGTTTGTCGACCATGATCTTCTCGGCCCGAAAGCTGTCGCGGCGATGTACCAGCGTGACCTTCGAGGCGATGTTGGCGAGATACAGTGCCTCCTCGACCGCGGTATTGCCGCCGCCGACGACGGCGACCTCCTGATTGCGATAGAAGAAGCCGTCGCAGGTGGCGCAGGCCGAGACACCCTTGCCCATGAAGGCTTCCTCGGAAGCCAGGCCGAGATACTTGGCAGTGGCACCGGTCGCGATGATCAGCGCGTCGCAGGTGTATTCGCCGGCATCGCCGATCAGCTTGAGCGGCGTTTCGTCGAGCTTTGCGGTGTGGATGTGGTCGAAAACGATCTCGGTTTCGAAGCGCTCCGCGTGCTTCAGGAAGCGCGCCATCAGGTCCGGCCCCATGACGCCGTCGGCGTCGGCGGGCCAGTTGTCCACCTCGGTCGTGGTCATCAACTGCCCCCCCTGGGCGATGCCGGTGATCAGCACCGGATCTAGATTCGCCCTTGCGGCATACACCGCTGCGGTATAGCCGGCCGGGCCGGAACCGAGGATCAAGAGGCGGACGTGGCGGGTTTGCATGGCGGCTCATCCAGACTGTGGTTCGCGAAGCGCGGATTATAGCCGGGCGCTGCCCGAGGCCGCGAAGGCCGCCGGCTGGCGGCGCTGCGCTACCGTATGGCAGGTGAATTGGCCCCGGCCGTGCCTGTTGACCTGGCGCTTTGACATATACTTGATTGCGACGTGGGTCGGTGCGCCCGGTTCCGGCCGTGCCGTCCGGCATGGGTGCCGTGGTCAGAATGGAGTGAGCATGAACGTTTCGAATGCCGTTTCGACGATTGCCCTGAAAACCTTCCCGCTGTTCAACGGCCTCGGCGACGACCGCCTTGCGGTGGTGGCCCAGCACGCGATGATGCGCCGTGTTCCCCGGGGGCATGCGGTGGTGCATGCGGGGGATCGGGCGGACTACGTCTATTTCGTGCTGACCGGTACGCTGAAGGTCCTGGTCAGCGACGAGGACGGGCGCGAAGTGATCCTGACGATGCTCGGGCAGGGCGAACTGTTCGGCGAGATGGGTATCTTCGACGAGCAGCCGCGATCGGCCTCGGTGGTGGCGGTGTCGCCGGTCGACGTCGTCATGATCGCCAAGAACGATTTCCGGCGCATGATGCAGGACAATTTCGAGATCGCCTGGCGGATTATGTGCAACCTCGCCGAGCGGCTGCGCAACGCCGACCGCAAGATCGAAAGCCTCGCGCTGATGGATGTCTACGGCCGGGTCGCACGGCTGCTGCTCGAGATGGCGGAAGACGTGGATGGCGAGCAGATCGTCGTGCGCAAGATCTCGAAGCAGGACATCGCGAAGATGATCGGCGCGTCGCGGGAGATGGTCAGCCGCGTGATGAAGGATCTCGGCGTGCAGGGCCTGATCGAAGAGTCCGATCGCGGCATCGTGTTGCGCCAGCGTATCAACGAGCTGTAAGTGCGTGTATCGGCCCGGCAGGTCGCCATGACCGGCCGGCCCGATCGCATATAATCGGGGGCAGATTCACAGTCTCGCGCTGGCGCCCGCCAATGCTGCCTTCCGTTTCGTCCCGTTCCCAGCCTTTGCCGGACAAGATCGCAGCGCGTCTCCAGGAGACGCGCTGGCTGCTGTTCGGCCTGTTCGGCGTCTACGTCGCGATGGTGCTGCTCGGCTACAGCAAGTCCGACCCGGGCTGGTCGCACGCTGCCGCGGTCGAACGGGTCGCCAATCCCGGCGGGCGCTTTGGCGCCTGGTTGTCCGACCTGATGCTCTACCTGTTCGGCGTGTCGGCCTGGTGGTGGGTGCTGTTCCTCGGGCTCGGCCTGGTCTGGGGCTATCGACGGCTGCGTCAGCCGGGTCGCACCGACCGCCGCTCGATCGTCATCGTCGGTGCCGGATTCGTGCTGACCGTGGTCGCCAGCAGCGCGCTCGAAGCGATGCGCTTCCACAGTCTGCAGGCGGATCTTCCGCTGGCCGCAGGTGGCCTGATCGGCACCGAGATCGGGCGCACGGTGATGCAGTACCTCGGCTTTACCGGCGGCACGGTGATTCTGCTGACCCTCGTCGCGGCCGGCGTCAGCCTGTTCACAGGCATCTCGTGGGTGGCCGCGGCGGAACTGGTCGGTTCCTGGCTCGAATCGATCTGGCTGTCGCTGTCCGGCTCGATCGCGGCGTGGCGCGACCGCCGTGCCGGTCGCGAAATTGCCGTCCGGCGCGAAGCCGCAGTCGAATCGCGGCGGCGCAAGAATGAGGCCAAGAAGCCCGAGCCGGTGCGCATCGAGCCGGCGATTGCCGAGGTGCCCAAGTCCGAGCGCATCGAGAAGGAACGTCAGCGTGCGCTGTTCGCTGACCTGCCCGAGGGCGCCATTCCGCCGGTGGGGCTGCTCGATCCGGCTTCGCGCGATGTCGACCCGCCGAGCCCCGAGTCGCTCGAATTCACCTCACGCCTGATCGAGACCAAGCTCGGCGACTTCGGCGTCGAGGTCAAGGTGCTGGCCGCCTATCCGGGCCCGGTCATCACCCGCTACGAGATCGAACCGGCCACCGGCGTCAAGGGCAGCCAGGTGGTCAATCTCGCCAAGGATCTGGCGCGTGCGCTGTCGCTGATCTCGGTGCGGGTGATCGAGACCGTGCCCGGCAAGTCGTGCATGGCGCTGGAACTGCCCAATCCCAGACGGCAGACCGTGCGCCTGTCCGAAATCGTCGCGTCCAAGGCCTACCAGGACATGCATTCGCCGCTGACCGTTGCGCTCGGCAAGGACATCGGTGGCCACCCGGTGGTCGCCGATCTGGCGAAGATGCCGCACCTGCTGGTGGCCGGCACCACCGGCTCGGGGAAGTCGGTCGGGGTCAATGCGATGATCCTGTCCCTGCTCTACAAGTCGGAGCCGTCGCGGGTGCGCCTGATCCTGGTGGATCCGAAGATGCTCGAGCTGTCGGTGTATGAGGGCATTCCTCACCTGCTGGCGCCGGTCGTCACCGACATGAAGCACGCCGGCCACGCGCTCAACTGGTGCGTCGCCGAGATGGAGAAGCGCTACAAGCTGATGGCCGCGGTCGGCGTGCGCAATCTGGCCGGCTTCAATCGCCAGGTGGCGGAAGCCGAGAAGGCCGCCAAGCCCATGACCAACCCGTTCTCGATCACGCCGGAGAGTCCGGAGCCGCTCGAACACTTGCCGCATATCGTCGTCGTCGTCGACGAATTCGCCGACCTGATGATGGTCGTCGGCAAGAAGGTCGAGGAACTGATCGCCCGGCTCGCGCAGAAGGCGCGTGCCGCCGGCATCCATCTGATCCTGGCCACCCAGCGCCCGTCGGTCGATGTCATCACCGGGCTGATCAAGGCCAACATCCCGACACGGATCGCATTCCAGGTGTCCAGCAAGATCGACTCGCGCACGATCCTTGACCAGATGGGTGCGGAAGCCCTGCTCGGCATGGGTGACATGCTCTACCTGCCGCCGGGCACCGGGCTGCCGGTGCGGGTCCATGGCGCCTTTGTCGCCGACGAGGAAGTGCATAAGGTGGTCGACCATCTCAAGCAACACGGGGAACCCGACTATGTCGAAGGCATCCTGTCGGCGCCGGACGACGACGGCGGCGGTCTGCCGGGTGCGGACGGGGTGGCAGGCGGCGAGGAATCCGACCCGCTCTACGACCAGGCGGTCGAGATCGTGCTGAAGACCCGTCGCCCGTCGATTTCACTGGTGCAGCGCCATCTGCGCATCGGATACAACCGGGCCGCTCGCCTGATCGAGCAGATGGAGCGCTCCGGACTGGTGTCGGCCGCCGGCGGTAGCGGCAATCGCGAAGTGCTGGTGCCGGCGCGGGAGACCGAATGAAACCGCTGTCGCGCGTGCTCGACGCCTTGACCCTGGCACTTGCCGGCCTGTTGGCGAGCGTGCCGGCACAGGCCGGTGACGTGCTCGCGCGGCTGGACCGTTTTCTCGCCGAGGTGGGATCCGGGCAGGGCAGCTTCAGCCAGATCGTGGTGTCGCGTTCGGGGCGCCGGCCGCAGCGCTCGGCCGGCGAGTTTGCGTTCGCGCGGCCGGGCCGATTCCTTTGGGTCTATGCCGAACCCTACCCGCAGCGACTGGTGAGCGACGGCGTCCGGCTTTGGTCCTACGACCACGATCTGAACCAGGTTACGGTCAAGCCCCTCGGCGATGCCCTGGGCGCGACGCCGGCCGCAATTCTGGCTGGAGAAGGCGACCTGGCGCGTAATTTCGATGTGTCGGACAATGGCAGCCGGGATGGCTTCGACTGGGTCCTGGCCCGTCCGAAGGCGCCCGACAGCCCGTTCACCGACATGGAACTCGGATTCGACGGTGCCGATTTGCGCGCGATGCTGATTCGCGACAGCTTCGGCCAACAGACCGAGTTGCGTTTCGAGCGCTTCGAACGCAATCCCGCTATCGACCCGGCGCTGTTCCGTTTCGTGCCACCGGCCGGGGCCGACGTGATCGGCGAATGAGGTTTTCGGGAGGAGCCCGATGAGCGGACTCTTCGACACAGATCTGGCGGATCGGGCGCCGCTGGCCGAGCGACTGCGACCGCGACGGATCGACGACGTCATCGGGCAGGCCCATCTGCTCGGCGAGGGCAAGCCGCTACGCCTGGCGTTCGATGCGGGCAAGCTGCATTCGATGATTCTGTGGGGGCCGCCCGGCGTCGGCAAGACCACCCTGGCGCGGCTGCTGGCGGGCGCGGTAGACGCCGAATTCCAGGCGCTGTCGGCAGTGTTCTCCGGGGTCAAGGACATCCGCGAGGCGGTCGCTCTCGCACAGCAGGCGCGCGCGCGAGGACGGCCGACCGTGTTGTTCGTCGACGAGGTGCACCGCTTCAACAAGGCGCAACAGGACGCGTTCTTGCCCTATGTCGAGCAGGGCGTGCTGACTTTCATCGGGGCGACCACCGAGAATCCTTCGTTCGAGGTCAATTCCGCACTGCTTTCCCGGGCCAGCGTCTACGTCCTGAAGTCACTCGGCGAACAGGATCTGCGCCTGTTGCTGGCCCGTGCCCTGGCTGCGGTCGGTGCCGCGCCTCGCTTTGCCGATGACGCTGTCGCGCGACTGTGCGGCTTTTCGGACGGCGACGGACGGCGCTTGCTGAACCTTGTCGAGCAGTTGCTGGACGCGGCCAGGGCGTCGGCGCTTGAAGAGATCGGGCCGGCCTTTGTCGACCAGGTGCTGGCCCGCAGCCTGCAGCGCTTCGACAAGGGCGGGGATGCCTTCTACGACCAGATCTCGGCCCTGCACAAGTCGGTCCGCGGATCCGATCCCGACGCGGCGCTGTATTGGCTGTGCCGGATGCTCGAAGGCGGGGCGGATCCGCACTATCTCGGCCGGCGACTGGTGCGGATGGCCAGCGAAGACATCGGGCTCGCCGATCCGCGCGCGCTCGAGATCAGTCTCAACGCCTGTTCGGCCTACGAGCGACTGGGCAGTCCGGAGGGCGAATTGGCGCTGGCGGAGGCCGCGGTGTTCCTGGCGTGTGCAGCCAAGTCGAACGCCGTCTATGTCGCCTACAAGGCGGCACGCAAGGCAGCGGCCGAGCATGGCTCGCTGCCGGTGCCGCTGCACCTGCGCAACGCGCCGACGCGACTGATGAAAGGCCTCGGACACGGGCAGGGCTACCGCTATGCCCACGACGAGCCTGACGGCTATGCAGCCGGCGAGCGCTACCTGCCGGAGGGGCTCGATGCACGGCCCGGCTGGTATCGGCCGGTCGCCCGCGGCATGGAGGCTCGCATCCGCGAAAAGCTCGACAGGCTGCTATCCCTCGACGCGGCTTCACGACGGGCCGGCAACGCCAGCAGTGACGACGAGGCGACCGCCTAGATCAGCGATCGTCGGCGGTGCTAATGGACCAGTGGATGGTCCTTCAGGAAGCGCGCGAAAACCAAACGCGCGCGCTCGGCCTTCTCGCGGTCGCCGACACGCTCGGCCCGGTCGACCATGTCGGTCAGGCAACGGGTCAGGATCAGCACACCTTCGGGGGTCTGGACCAGGCCGCAGGCAATCTGTGCGGCGGCCACGTCGGGAATATCTTCGTGCTCGGCGATTAGTGCGACCTCGTCATCGGTCAGGTCGCAATAGTCGAGGCAGTCTCTGATAGAAAGCATGGGTTCTCCTCCGGATGCGTCGGACGCCATCTTTTGCGGCGCCTCTGAAGGCTCTAACTATGGCTCAAAGATCGGGTCTTGTCGAAAAAGTTTCCGCCAACCGATCGCGGTTTCGATTGCGTGGAACTATCGTCGCATCGGGCGGCGCGTACAGGCGCGTGTGCCGAGCGGGTAGAATCCGAAGTTTGCCCAGCCACAGATCCGGATCACGACCCGACATGCTCGACATACAGCTTCTCCGCGGACAACTCGAAGAGACCGCCGCGACCCTGGCCACGCGCGGCACGCAGCTGGATACCGCCGCATTTGCCGCGCTCGAGGATGCCCGCAAGGGGCTTCAATCGAGGACCCAGGAACTCCAGGCGCGGCGCAACGCACTGTCCAAGCAGATCGGCGCGCTCAAGGGCCGGGGCGAGGACGCTTCGGCCGTGATGGCGGAGGTCGGCGGCATCGGAGAGGAACTGAAACAAAATGAACAACAGCTCGCCGAACTGCTGGCGCGGATTGCCGACTTCGTATCGTCGCTGCCCAACCTGCCCCACGAGACCGTCCCGGTCGGGCGCTCGGAGGAGGACAACGTGGAAGTGTCCCGCTGGGGAACACCGCGCCAGTTCACGTTCGCGGTTCGCGACCATGTGGACATTGGCGCCTCACTCGGGGGACTGGATTTCGAAACCGCGGCCAAGGTGGCGGGCAGTCGCTTCGCGGTCATGCGCGGCGGGGTGGCACGGCTGCATCGAGCGCTTGCCCAGTTCATGCTCGATTTGCATACCCGCGAGCACGGTTACACCGAGATCAGCGTCCCTTATCTGGTCAATCCGGCAAGCATGTTCGGCACCGGCCAGCTACCGAAATTCGAGGAGGATCTGTTCCGCGTGCCGAAGGCCGACGGCGGTCATTTCTATCTGATTCCGACCGCCGAGGTGCCGGTCACCAACGTCGTCAGGGATGCGCTGCAAGCGGCCGACGCGGTGCCGATGAAATTCGTCTGCCATACGCCATGCTTTCGCTCGGAGGCCGGCTCGTACGGTCGCGACACGCGCGGCATGATCCGCCAGCACCAGTTCGAGAAGGTCGAGCTGGTGCGCATCGAGACGCCGGACAGCTCCTGGGATGCGCTCGAGGAACTGACCTCCCACGCCGAAGCGATCCTGCGCCGGCTCGAGTTGCCGTATCGCAAGATCGTGCTTTGTACCGGAGACATGGGGTTCTCGGCGGCCAAGACCTACGATCTCGAGGTCTGGCTGCCCGCCCAGAACGCCTATCGCGAAATCTCCTCGTGCTCGAACACCGGCGCCTTCCAGGCGCGCAGGATGCAGGCGCGATTCAAGAACGCCGATGGCAAGAATGACTATGTCCACACGCTGAACGGATCCGGCCTGGCCGTCGGACGCACGCTCGTTGCGGTACTTGAGAACTACCAGCAGGCCGACGGCTCGGTCATCGTGCCGGAAGCCCTGCGTGCCTACATTGGGGGCGTTGAAGTACTGACGCCCTGACGCAGCAGGCTGCCGGCGGTGCCGGCGTCGGCGGGGGTGCTTTCTGAAACAAGGGGCGCCGGCGATTCGAAGCGCGCCAGGATTTCGAAGTAGTTGCGCACTGATTCGGCCATGATCACGGCTTCGCCGCCTCGGCCGCGGCCGGCGGCCAGCCTGGCGGCGTAGGCCGGCTGCGCGATCAGCGGAAGGACGTTCTTCATGTCTTTCCAGCTGGTGTCGTCCTTCGACAGGCTGCGCGCGATCGCGCCGGCGCCGCGCAGGTGGCCCATGCCCACGTTGTAGGCGGCCACCGCCATCCAGCTTCGGTCCGGTTCCTCGACCTCGGGCGGCAACTGGTCCCGCAGCATCGCCAGATAGCGCGCACCGCCGATGATGCTCTGGCTGGCATCCAGCCGGTTCTTGACGCCCATGCGGTTGGCCGTCTCGTTGGTCAGCATCATCATGCCGCGCACGCCGGTGTACGAAGTCGCGGTCGGGTCCCACTGGGATTCCTGGTAGGCCACCGCGGCCAGCAGGCGCCAGTCGAGTCCGTAGCGGTGGGCGGCTTCGATGAACAGTGGCCGAAATTTCGGCAGGCGCGTCTGAATACGTGCGAGAAATGCCGAGATGCGCTGCTCGTCGAGACGTTGGACGTGACCGAAATAGCGCTCGGTGATGCGCTCGAGCAGGCCGCTGGCGCGGGCTTCGGCCAGGAACGCCTCGATTGCCGTGGCCAGTTCGTCGCCGCCGTCGCGATTCAGTGCCCATGCCATCTCGGCCCTGAGGTCGAGCGGCATGGCAATCTGAAGATCCGGATGGTAGCGGTTCAGCATCTGGTAGGTCTGCCGGTCCGCAGCCGCAAAATCGAGTTCCCCATCGGCCACTCGTTCCAGCAATTCTGTTTCTCCGCCGATCCGTGCGAAGGCGATGCGAAGACCGGGCACGCGCCGCTTCATGCCTTCGAGTTCGTGGGCTGGAACGGAACCCCTGCGCACGCCGACGCGGAACCCAACCAGATCCGTCTCGTCAGACACGCGATTGGCGTCGACGGTGCCGACCAACACGTAATCGACGATGCGCAGCGGGGACGACCAGTGCACGGGCTTCGCATCGTTGCGGATCAGGCCGGCGGCAGCCAGATGGACGTTGCCGCGTTCGACCGCCGAGAGCGCTGCTGCCGAAGTCGGCATGATCTCGAAGCGGACCTTGACGCCGAGCTGCTCGCCGAGCGCCACCAGCAGGTCGTGTTCGAAGCCTTCCGGGGTGCCGTCCGGGCCGGTGCGATAGGAATTCGCATCCTGCCGTGTGGCGACACGCAACTCGCCCAGCGTCTGATGATTCATCAGACGCGCAGGCGGCGCCGGCTCGCATGCCGCCAGCAGCCATGGCAGGAGCATCGCCGCGGCGGCGTGGCGGATCGAGAAGTGGCAGGAAGCGGGGGCGCGACGACGCACAGGGGTCCTTCGAAGCGACCGGGAACGAATTGATACCCCACGGGGCGGACGCTGTCACCAAAATATGGTAAATTAGAGATTACTAATTAACTGGCAGGCGCAGGAGGCGCAATGGAAGGCAAGTCATTTGTCCAAATCACGTCCGACGTCGCGGCCGCGCTCGATGAGATGCGCCGCGAGGTCCCGGACACCATGCAGGCCTTCGGTGGCCTTGCCAAGGCATCGATGAAGGCCGGCAGCCTCTCGGCCCTGCACAAGGAACTGATCGCGCTGGCAATCGGCGTATCGTCCCGCTGCGATGCTTGTATCGGTTTTCACGTCAAGGCACTGATCCGGCTCGGCGTCACGCGGGCGCAATTGATGGAGACCCTGGCGGTGTGTACCTACATGGGTGGTGGTCCGACCCTGATGTACGCCGCCGAGGCGGTCAGGGCGTACGACGAACTGCTGCCGCGTCTGCAGAAGAAAGACGCGGCCTGAGCCCCGCCGCATCGTGTGAAAGGCACGTTGACAGAGGCCCGGCGTCCGACGACGAGGCGGTCGCCGAGCTGCAATGCCGCGGTCAGGGTATACAAGCCCCGAGACGACTGTATAATGCGCGGCTTCGGTTTTCGAGCCGAAGAGGAGAGGTGCCGGAGTGGTCGAACGGGCTTGACTCGAAATCAAGTGTACGGCTTGCCGTACCGTGGGTTCGAATCCCACCCTCTCCGCCAGACGTAGAAAAGAAAATAGCGGCCTTCGGGCCGTTTTTTTTTGAGCGCATGACGTCGTTCGCCTGTGCCGCCGGTACGCGATCCGCGGGTGGTGGACCGCCAGCGCCTCGGCCACTGCCCGTGGCGTGCCGCCGATGGCTTTAGGCGGGGATGAGCGATGGGGGCAGCGGCGTGCCGTCGAGCGGGTCCGCCGCGGCGGTGCCGGCAAGCGGATCGGAGTACAGGCGGCGATACAGCCGGTCGAGGTCGCCCGCGTCAGGGGAACGCTTGGCTGTAACCGCAAAGCTGCGAATGCCGGCCAGCAAGCGGGCGACCTGAATCGTATCCAGTTCGATCCCGATCTCGCTGAACGCACGGCGCACGGCAGCGGTGCCGGAGTGCTTGCCGAGGACGATCAGGTGCTGGCGTCCGAGCAGGGCGGGATCCAGTGCCTGATAGTTTTGCGGGTTCTTGCCGAGTCCGTCCACGTGGATGCCGGCCTCGTGGGTGAATACGCCGCTGCCGACGATGCTCTTGTTGGCGGCGATCGGCCGACCGGACGCCTCGCTGACGAGCTGCGACAGTTCGCCCAGCGCCTTGAACGAGACGCCGGCGTCGATGGCGTGGAGCTGGCGCAATGCGACGACCACTTCCTCCAGCGGTGCGTTGCCGGCACGTTCGCCGAGCCCGTTGATGGTGGTGTTGATGTGGGTGGCGCCGGCGAGCACCGCGGCCAGCGTGTTGGCGGTCGCGAGGCCGAGGTCGTCGTGGGCGTGGATCTCGATCTCCAGATCACTGCGAGCACGACAGGCGGCGATCAGGCGGTGCGTCGCGAACGGATCGAGCGTGCCGACTGTGTCGGCGATCCGCACGCGACGCGCCCCCGCATGTTCGGCGCGTTCGATCATCCGGAACAGCATATCGGGCTCGGCCCGCGAAGCGTCCTCGCAGCCGAGGCAGACATCCGCCGAGGATTCGCGAGCGAGTGGCAGCAAGCGGTCGATGGTGGCGAGCACCCAACCACGGTCCTTGCCCAGCTTGCTGCGGATCTGGCGGTCGGACGACGGGATCGAAAGGTTCAGCAGATCGACACCGCAGCCGTCCGCTGCGGCGATGTCGTCGGTGCACAGACGACCCCAGACCATTGTCGTGGCCGGCAGCCGCTCGGCGACGATGGCACGGATCACCTCCTGCTCGAGCGGCCCCATCGCCGGAATGCCGATTTCCATTTCCTGCACGCCGGCCGCCGCCAGCGCCCTGGCGATGGCGATCTTCTCTTCGGCCGAAAAGGCGACGCCGGCGGTCTGCTCGCCGTCGCGCAGCGTGGTGTCGTTGACGATTACCGATTGCACCTGCCGTTCTCCGAAACCGGTCACTGCCAGGCTAAGCAATCCGGGTGCCAGCTGTCGGCGCGGGCCGTCCGGCCTGTGCCGGCGGTAACGGCGGCGCCGTCCGGGACGTGGTCCGGTCGCTCGTTGGCGCGATTCCGACGCGTTCTTGTCGTCTTTCCGACCACCGCAGGCTTGGTCGCGGTCGCGCCCGATCTGTCAAAAGGCATGGCGCCGTGCGGCAATTCGCGGGCGCCGTCGGGCAGGGGCTCAAGTCATCTGAGCGCCGGCCGTTCATCAGGCATCGCTTGAATTCAGCTGATCGAGAGAAGCTCCCCTTGGACCTCGCCATTGCTACCCGACCGAAATCGCCGGCAGGGCAGGCCTCGCCGCGCGCCGACGGCGCGGCGCCGGATTTCGCTGCGCTGGCCCTGAAGGCGCAGGCAGCCGCGCTGGCGCACGAGCGCTTCCAGCCCGCGGCGATGGCCTTCGTCACCGAAGTGGCGCTGTCTCTGGGCTGTGATCGGGTCTCACTCGGCGTGATGGAGAACGGTCTGATTCGCGTGGTCGCGGTGTCCCACGGCGGCGAGACCGAGTTCGCCGGCGTCGTCGGCGGAGACATCGCCGATGCCATGGACGAAGCCGTTCAGCAGGGGTGCGGACTGCAGCTGCCGGAATCGCCACAGGCACGGCCGAGCATCCTGACCGCTCATCGCCGGCTCCGCAGTCACTTGGGCGGCGTCGTCCAGACCGTCCCGCTGCGGGTGCGCGGCGATCGTGTCGGCGCCGTGTGCTGCGAATGGAGCGAGGCATCGTCGATCACCCCGCTCACGACGCGCCCGATGGAGAACCTCGTCGACCTGATCGGTCCGGTGCTTTGGCTGACGCGCCTGCAGGAGCGCAGTTGGTGGCAGCGCTTGCGCGACTCCGCCGCACACGCAGACAAGCACCTTGCGAGTGAGGACGGCAAGGGCGTGCGCTGGCTCGTGGCGTTGGCGTCGGGATTGTTGCTGGCCGGCGTCCTGGTGCCGGTCGAGCAGCATGTCAGCGCGCACAGCCGGCTCGAGGGTTCGATCGAACGCGCGGTCGTGGCGCCGATCGAAGGCTTCATCGAAACTGTTCGGGTTCGTCCCGGCGACGAGGTCAGGGCGGATCAGGTGGTGATCGAACTGGCCGCCCAGGATCTTCGCCTCGAGGCCCAGCGCTGGGAGAGCGAGCTCGCCCAGCACGAAAGCGCCTACATGGCTTCGCTGGCGCGCTCGGAACGCAGCGAAATGATGGTGAGCATGTCGCGTGCCGAAGAGGCACGGGCCAGACTGGGCCTGGCGCGGCGGATGCTGGACCGTACCCGCATCGTCGCCGGCATGGATGGCGTCGTGATCGCCGGCGACATCGGCCAGTTGCAGGGCGCGCCGGTCAGCCGCGGCGAGGTGCTGCTGACGATCGCGCCGGCCGGCGGCTATCGCGTCGTGCTCGAGGTCGATGAGCGCGATGTCGGTCGCGTCGTGGTCGGGCAGGCTGCGACCATGGTGCTGAGCGCAGATCCCGACCGCAGGCATCCGCTGCGCATCGAGCGTCTGACGCCGATGGCTACGATCTCCGAGGGCAGCAACGTCTTTCGTGTCGAAGCCGAGCTGGTGGCAGACGCCAACGGCCTGCGCCCCGGCCTGCAAGGCATCGCGCGGGTCGCGGTGGGCCGCGAACCGGTGCTCGTGGCTGGATGGCGATGGCTCGCGGACCGGCTCGGCATGCTGTGGTGGCGCTGGGGGGCCTGAGCCGTGTCGGAGACGCTGTTCAGCCCGATGTGGTATCGCGTCGCCGCGCTCAAGCCGCGCTTGCGCGCCAACATCCGTGTCCAGCGTCAACGCTATCGCGGTGACGACTGGTATCTGCTGATCGACGACGCCAGCGAACGGGTGGTGCGCATCGGCGCAGACGCCTATGCCTTCATCGGACGCTGCGACGGTCAGCGAACGGCCCAGGGTGTATGGGACTTTCTGGCCGGCGAAGCCGGCGAGTCGCTACCGGCCCAGGACGGTCTGCTGCGCCTGATGATGCGCCTGCAGGAAAGCGGCCTGCTGAGCTTCGATCGACGGCCCGACGTCGGCAGTGTGTTCGAGCGCCGTCGCAAGCGTGAGCGCCGCCAGCGCATCGGTGAGCTGAATCCCCTGTTCTTCCGCGTGCGCCTGGGCGACCCGTCGGCTCTGCTGCGACGGCTCGCGCCGCTCGGCCGCCTGCTCTTCGGTGCCGCCGGGCTGTGGCTGTGGTGTGCTGCCTTGGCATTGGCCGCAGTTGCGGCTGTACTCCAGATCGATCCACTCGCTGCTCATGCCAGCGAGCTGTCGCGCGGCACGCGCCTGCTTTGGCTGACCTGGCTGATCTATCCGCCGGTCAAGCTGATCCACGAACTGGCCCACGGTCTGGCGGTGCGGCGCTGGGGCGGCGAGGCCAGGGAATGGGGCGTGTCGCTGCTGGTGCTGATGCCGGTGCCCTGGGTCGATGTTTCCGCCGCCAACGGATTCCGTCGCGGCCATCAGCGGCTGGTGGTATCTGCTGCCGGCATCCTCGCCGAACTTGCGCTGGCAGCCGTGGCATTGCTCGTGTGGAGCATGGTGGAAGCGGGCGTCGTGCGCGATGCGGCAATGGTCGTGATGCTGGTGGCAGCGGTGTCGACGCTACTGGTCAACGGCAACCCGCTGCTGAGATTCGACGGCTACTATGTGCTGGTCGACCTCTTCGATCTTCCGAACCTGGCGCCGCGGTCTCGGCGCTGGTGGCAGCAAGGCCTGCGCCGACGCCTGCTGGGACTCGACCCGGCCGACGCGCTGTTTCCGGCGCGGGGGGAGTCGGCCTGGTTGTTCGCCTATCAACCGCTGTCGTGGCTGTACCGGCTGGGGCTGTGCACGGGCATCGTCCTGTGGCTCGGCAATCGCACGCCGCTCTTCGCCTATGTTGCGGCCGCGTGGTTCGGCTGGACCTTGCTGGCGAAGCCCACGGTCGACCTGTTCAAGGCCTTGCTCGACGATCGTCTGCCCGAAGCAAACCGGATGCGGGCGCGGCTGTTGGCCGTCGTCTTGGCGGTGGTGCTGCCGGTCGGTCTGTTCGCGGTGCCCGTTCCCGATGTCACGGTAGCCCAGGGCATCGTCTGGCTGCCGGACGATGCCCGCCTGAGGGCGGACGTCGAGGGGTTCATCGAACCCTTGTCGCGCCGCGACGGCGATCGCGTCCAGGCTGGCGACGTCGTCGCCCGACTTCGCAACGACCAATTGCTGACGCGGCGCGAGGAACTGGCGCGCGAGATCGAGGGGCTCGAGATCGAGTGGTTCCGCCAGCTTCGTGCCGATCCCGCACGTGCTGCGATCACCGACCAGCGCATGCGTGCATCTCGCCACGAAGCGACCCGCATCGACGAACAGATCGCGGCGCTGACCGTACGCGCAGCACGCACTGGCCGCCTGGTGATCCCGCAGCAGGCGGATCTGCCTGGGCGATTCCTGCCGCGCGGCGAGGTCTTCGGCATGGTTTTCGACGGCCAGCCGAGCCGCGTACGGGTCGCACTGCCGAATGCCGAGGCCACGCTGCTCGAAGACCTCGAGGGCGTCGAGGTCCGTCTCGCCGACGCCCCCGGAAGCGCAGTGACGGCCGAATTGCTCGGCCAGGTACCGGCTGCCGGCATGCGGCTGCCTTCGGCGGCTCTCGGCAATGCGGCCGGTGGCGACATGGTGGTCGATCCGGCCGACGCAGACGGGCTGGCGACCTTGCAGGCGGTGGTCTGGGTTGACCTGCGCCTGCCTGTTGATGTCAGTGCATTCTCCGGCGGCCGGGCAGCGGTGCGCTTCGAACACAGTCCTGCCAGCATTGCCTCGCAAGCTTGGCGACAACTTCGGCAGCTGCTGCTCGGTCACTTCGATCCGAACGGTGCCGCATGGATACGCTAGCCCTGGGGCGTTCCTCAGCACCACTCGCCGGCCATAAGTCAGCGCAGCCGGCCGGTTCGCGCTCGTCGCGCCGGCTTTCCCACTACCGCCGTGAGCTGGCCCGGATCCGGGCATGGCGGGGCAATGTATGCCCGGACCGGGAATGGCGAGCACGTCTGCTGCTGCTGGGTCTCGACGGCGTTCGCCGGATCGAAGCGTGTGCGCTGGCCGATCGCGCCTGTCGCGACCATCTGGCCCTAGCGCCGTTCGACGCCCAGTGGCTCGCAGCCCTGATGATGATCGATGGTCGCGTCGTCGAGATGGCGACCGGCGAGGGCAAGACCCTGGCCGCCGGTCTTGCGGCCGCGGTGGTCGCGCTGGCGGGGCGTCGGGTGCATGTGATCACCGCCAACGAGTACCTGGTGGGCAGGGACGCCGAGTGGCTCCGGCCCCTGTATGCGGCGCTGGGCCTGCGTTGTGCGGCCGCCCACGAAGATGCGCCGACGTCCGAGCGGCGCAAGGCCTATCGCGCCGACATCGTGTACGCGTCCGCCCGCACCGTGGCCTTCGACTGGTTGCGTGATCGTGCAGCCGGTCATCCCGAAGTCGACAGCCTCGATGCCTGCGCCCGTCGCCTCCTGCAGCCGAACGAATCGGGGCCAGTGGTGCCGGCACTGGACCTCGCCTTCATCGACGAGGCCGACAGCGTCCTCATCGACGAAGCCAGCGTGCCCCTCGTCCTCTCTGCCGAGCGGCGAGATGCCGACAGTCGCAGCCGCTGGTGGCAAGCCTGGCGGCTTGCGGGAGAACTGACCGAGGGCGTGCATTTTCGGCTGGACCGTGGCGGTCGGGTGGCGCAACTCTGCCAGGCAGCCGAATCGTTTTTGGCCGACGCACCGGGCCGGTGGTTGAGTCGGCGCCATCTCGACGAGTGCGTCGAGATGGCGCTGGCAGCGCGGCATCTCTACCATCGCGACGCCGATTACGTGGTGCGCGATGGCGAGGTATGCATCGTCGATCCGGTCAGCGGCAGGATCGCCGAAGGTCGGGTCTGGTCCCGGGGGCTGCACGCACTGATTGCGCTGAAGGAAGGGCTGCATCCTCCGGCCGATAGCGAGACCGTGGCCCAGACGACCTACCAGCGCTTCTTTCCCCGCTACCGGGCGATCGCCGGCATGAGCGGCACGCTCACCGAGGTACGCGGCGAATTGGCGCGGTGCTACGGCCTCAACCTGACGCGTGTGCCGACACATCGACGCTGCCTCCGCGTCACTCGGCCGACGCGCTTGCTGGCCGACGAACAGGAACTGGCGCATGCCCTGGTGGCCAGGGTCGCCGCCCTGGTCGGCGCACGCCGCGCCGTGCTGATCGGCACCGATTCGGTCGCCGCCAGCCGTCAGGTGGCCGCCCTGCTCGCACGGGCGGGCATCGAGCATCGCGTACTCAATGCCGACCAGAGCCGCCACGAGGCAGATGTCGTTGCTGCTGCCGGCGAGGCGGGCAGAGTCACGGTCGCCACCAACATGGCCGGCCGCGGCACCGACATCCGACTGGGTGGCGACGCGCGCGCCCGCGGCGGATTGCACGTTCTGAGTCTCCAGCTAAATCCGAGCCGCCGGCTTGATCGTCAGCTGGCAGGTCGTTGTGCCCGCCAGGGCGACCCGGGAAGCTTCGAGCAATGGCTGGTGGCAAGTCTCATGATTGAGAAACGGCTGCCGCTAATAGGAGTGTGTTCCACGTTGCTCGGCGTTCGCTTGCGAACGCTGGCCACCGGCACCGCACGCCTGGCGCTGGCCTGTCACCAGATTGCAGGCGAGCGCCGGTCGTCGCGGGATCGCGCGCGCTTGCTGGCGCGCGACGAGGCGTGGGACGAACGCTTCGCCATCGGAAACAGGGATTCGTGATTCCACGCTTGATTCGCATTCTCGTGACGTTCGCTTGGGTCTGGACGGCCGGGGTCGGCGCAGCAGCCGCGGTGCCGCTCGGCTGCCTGATCATGCCCGAACAGCAGGCCGACATCGGTACGCCGGTCGTCGGCGTGGTCGAGTCGGTGCTGGTGGATCGTGGCGATCACGTCAGCAAGGACCAGGTGCTTGCCGTGTTGCAGTCCCGTGTCGAGCAGGCGAGCCTGGAGGTGGCGCAAAGGCGCGCCCGCGTGGCGGCGGAATTGCGATCGGCCGAGGCCGGGCTGGAACTCGCCCGCAGCCAGTTCGTGCGCTCGCAGGATCTCTACGACAAGCAGTTCATCTCGAGTCAGGCGCTGGACCAGGCCCGGGCCGAACTCAAGGTGGCCGAACAACAGGTGGACCAGAGCCGGGAGCAACTTCAAGTATTCGGCAGCGAGGCCCGCCTGGCCAGGGCGCAGCTTCACCAGCGCGTGCTCAAGGCGCCCTTCGACGGCGTCGTCGTCGACCGCATGGCACAGCCTGGCGAGCGGGTCGAGGACCGGCCGTTGCTGCGTCTGGCGGCGATCGACAGGCTGCGGGTCGAGGTGGTCGTGCCGGCGGTCCGCTTCGGCAGCATTCGCGCCGGCATGGCGGCGACCGTGTTGCCGGATCTGCCGGGGATGCAGGCCGTGCATGCGAGCGTGCAACTGGTCGACCCGATCGTCGATCCGGCCAGCAACACGTTCCGGGTCCGCCTCGCGGTGGACAACCGCAATGGCGCGGTGCCGGCCGGGGCCCGCTGCCGCGTCGCTTTCGACGAGCCGCCCACGGTCGACCGCGGATCGGTCGGCGAGCTGGGCAGCGTGCGACGCGCCGGACTGAACGTCGATCTGAAGCTGACCGGTCTGCCGGCGCGGAGGTAGCGATGGCAGCGCGCGCAGGTCCATCGCTGGCCGTCGAGGAACTCGAGGCCCGGGTTCTGTTCTCGGCCGACCTGGCGCCGAACGTGGGCATGGACGCCGCCCTGGTCGCACAGCAACGTGACGACGAGGATCACCGCAGCGTCGAGATCGCCTTCGTCGACGCCGGGCTCGAAAACGTGGACAGCCTGCTGGCCGCATTGCGGCAGGACGAAGGCGAGCAACGCGCGCTCGAGATCGTCATGCTCGATCCGGAACGGGACGGCATCGACCAGGTCACCGAGGCGCTCGCACGATACGACGACCTGTCCGCCATTCATTTATTAACGCACGGCAGCAATGCCCGCCTCGGCCTCGGTTCGACCACGCTGGATGCCGCCGCGCTGCAGGCGCGCAGCGGCGAGGTCGCCCACTGGGGCGATGCGCTGGCCAGTGAAGCCGATATCCTGATCTACGGCTGCGATGTCGCCGAAGACGAGGCTGGGCGGGCCTTTGTCCGCGACCTGGCGGCGCTGACCGGCGCCGACGTGGCGGCATCCGACGATGTCACCGGCGCCACGGCACTCGGTGGCGATTGGGATCTCGAGTACCAAGTCGGACAGATCGACGCCCGAAACGGGCTTGCGCAAGCGCAGTCGGCCGCTTGGCAGGGGGTGCTCGCCCTGACCGCGCAAGGTGGCGAAACCCGCGTCAACACCGCCACCACCGGCACGCAGTCCACCACGACGTACGGTGCCGGCAACGTGGCGATGGACACCAATGGCAATACCGTCGTGGTGTGGAACGACGGCAATACCGGAGACGTGTATTTCCAGCGTTACGACGGGTCCGGGAATGCGCTCGGCTCGAACACGCGGGCCAACACCACCACCGCCGACCTGCAGAGCGAAGCGCAGGTGGCGATGGACGGCAACGGCAATTTCGTCGTCGCCTGGATGAGTGCCAGCCAGGACGGCAGCGGCGACGGCATTTATGCCCAGCGCTTCAATGCCAGCGGCGTTGCCCAGGGAGGCGAGTTCCGCGTCAACACCACCACCGCCAACAACCAGGGGCTGCCGGCGGTGGCGATGGATGCCAACGGCAACTTCGTGGTCACCTGGACGGACGCCGCGGCCGACGGCAACAGCTTCGGCGTCTACGCACAGCGCTACGACGCCGCCGGTTCGACCCAGGGCAGCCAGTTCCGGGTCAATACGACCACCACGAACGCGCAGTCATACTCCGTCATTGCGATGAACGCGACCGGCGATTTCGTCATCGCCTGGGAGAGCAGCCAGAGCGGCGACACCGACATCTACTTCCAGCGCTACAGCGCGGGCGGCAGCACCGTCGGCGCCGAGACCCGCGTCAACGCCACGACCTTCGGCACGCAGTGGAACGCGGCCGTCGCCATCGACGACCTGGGCAACTTCGTCGTCGCCTGGGAGGACGCGCAGGGCGCGGACGGCGGCACCAACGGCATCTTCGCGCGCCGCTTCGACGTCGGCACCGGCTCGCTGGGCAGCGAATTCCGCGTCAACACGACGACCAGCGATGCGCAGACCGTGCCGGCGATCGCGATGAACGGCGCCGGCGACTTTTTGGTGGCCTGGAACAGCGCCAATCAGGACACCAATGCGCGGGGGGTCTACGCACAGCAGTATTCCGCTGGCGGCGCTGCCTCGGGCGGGGAATTCCGCGTCAACACGACGATCACCGGCGATCAGCAGATGCCGTCGGTCGCCTTCGTCGGTAGCCGTGCCGTCGTCGCCTGGAGCGGCAATGGCACCGGAGATAGCGGCGGCGTCTTCATGCAGCGCTATGCGAGCCCGATCGCGCCTGTGAACACGGTGCCCGCTGCTCAGACGACGAACGAGGACACCGCCTTAGTCATTTCAGCGGCCAACGGCAATCAGATCTCAATCTCGGACGCCGATGCGGGCGGCGCCAACAACGAGGTCACGCTCAGCGTCACCAACGGCACGCTGACGCTGGCCGGCACCGCCGGCCTCACCTTCGTCAGCGGCGACGGCACGGCAGACGGCACGATGACCTTCCGTGGCACTGCCGCGTCCATCAACACCGCACTGGACGGCCTCAGCTACAGCCCCGCGGCCAACTCATACGGTGGCGCGACACTGACGCTGACGACCCGGGACGACACGCTAGTCACGCTTGACGCCGACGCCAGCCTGCGAGGCCTGTACACCTTCGAGTACACCGGTGCGCTGGGCGCCGACACCAGCCCTGCGGCCGGCAACAGCGCGACGGTGAATGGCGCCACGGCCGTGGTGAACGGCACGCGTGGCAATGTGGCCGGCTTCGACGGCAACGACAACCTGCAGATATCGGGGCTCTTCGGCAATCCTGCGAATGCCACACTGGCAGCCTGGGTGGATGTCACCGGCGTCGACACAAGCGCCGGCACCGTCATCACGCTGGGCAACAGCCTGAACCTGCTGGTGACGACGACCCAGGTCGTCGCCTCCTGGTACAACGGGTCGACCTTCAACCAGGTCGCGCACAACACGTCATTGATCGGTGCGGGCTGGCACCACCTTGCCGTCTCGTTCGACGACTCCGGCAACCTGGCGACGTTGTACCTGGACGGCACGGCCCGGACTTCCACCGCCACCGCCGATTCGATCGTCTACAACCAGGGCGCGAATTCCTTCATCGGCAAGCACGGCAATGGCGGATCGACCTGGGACTACTCGGGCCGGATTGACGACGCGCGCGTCTACGACCGCGCGCTGACGTCCAGCGAGATTTCAACGTTGGCCAGCGACCTCCCGCTGACCGACACCGACGTGGTGGCCATCACCGTCACGGCCGTCAACGATGCGCCGGTCAACGTGATGCCCGCCAACGCCTACACGGCGCTGGACACGGCCAAGGTCTTTTCCATCGCCAACGGCAACGCGCTGCAGATCAGTGACGTGGACGCCGCCAGCGGCACGATGCAGTTCACGCTCACCGCCTCGCAGGGCACGTTGAGCCTCGCCAGCACCACCGGGCTGACGCTCGCCGGCGGCGCCAACGGCAGTGCCAGCTTCACCTACACGGGCACGCTGAGCGCCATCAACTCCGCCCTGGGCGCGGGGGTGAGCTTCACGCCCACCAGCGGATTCCGCGGATTGGCGACGCTGAACCTGCAGAGCAGCGACCTGGGCAACACGGGCAGCGGCGGCACGAAGACCGACAGCGACACGCTGGACCTGCACGTCGGCGCCATCGTGGTCACCAACGCGAGCGACACCAGCAACGGCACCACCACGTCGATTTCCAACCTGATCGCCAACGACGGTGGCGACGGCATCTCGCTGCGGGAGGCGATCTCGGCCGCGAACGCGACTGCCGGCCTCGACTACATCCTATTCGACATCGGCGGCGGCGGTACGCAGACGATCAGTCTCACCGCGGCACTGCCGGCGATCACCCAGGCCGTCTACATCGACGGCAGTTCGCAGGCAGGCTATGCGGGAACGCCGCTGATCGTGGTCAACGGGGCCGGCGCGTCGGGCACCACCACCGGTTTCAACCTCGGTACGGGCTCGGGTGGCAGCACGATTCGCGGCCTGCAGATCGTGCAGTTCAGCGGCTACGACATGTACATCACCAGCAACGGCAACACGATCGCCGCCAACTACATCGGTACCGACGGCAGCAATGCGCTGGGCAATGCGCGCGCGGGCGTCTACCTCGACTCCACCGCCGCGGACAACCTGATCGGCGGCACCGCGGCCGGCAGCGGCAACGTTATCGCCAACAGTGGCTGGGACGGCATCCGGTTGAACGGCACGGGTACCGGCAACGCGTTCCTGGGCAACTCGATCTACGGCAACGTCGAGCAAGGCATCGACATCGGTACGCAGGGTGTCACCGCCAACGACGTCGGCGACGCCGACACCGGCAGCAACAACGTGCAGAATTTCCCGGTACTGGCGACCGCCACCACGGACGGCGGAACCGTGATCGCCATCAGCGGCACGCTGAACTCGACAGCGAACAGCTATTTCCGGATCGAGTTCTTCACCAACACCAGCCCCGACGGCACGGGCTACGGTGAGGGCCAGACCTATCTCGGCTTCGTCAACGTGGCCACCGACGGCGCCGGCAATGCCAACATCGATGCGACCCTAGCGGCCGACATTGCGGGAGGTGCCTACATCAGTGCCACCGCGACCAAGAGCGATAGCAGCTACGCCACGTTCACCGATACGTCGGAGTTTGCCGCCGTGATCGTGGCCAACGATCCGCCGACCGACATCGCGTTCGATTCCGATTCCGGCAGTGAAGTCGTCGTCAACAGCTATACAACGACCGATCAGATCGACCCGGCTATCGCCGCATTCGCCGATGGCGGCTACGTCGTCGTCTGGGCCAGCAATGGGCAGGACGGCAGCGGCTATGGCATCTATGGCCAACGCTACAGTGCCGACGGCAGCGCCAACGGTGCCGAATTCCTGGTCGCGTCCGAAGTTTCGGATTCGGAGACCAACCCGTCGGTGACGACCTTTGCCGACGGTGGTTTCGCCGTTGCCTGGCAGGACCAGATCTCGGGGGTGCGGGCCTGGACCGAGGCACGGGTGTTCAATGCGGACGGCTCGCCGGCGACCGCGGAATTTGCGTTGAGTCCTGGCACCGACGGCGACAACGAGGGCTACCAGCCGGCACTGCTGGCATTGAACGCCAGCGAATTCGTCGCGGTCTGGGCCAACGAGAGCGCGGGTACCGGCTATGACGTCGTCGGCCAGCGTTACGACAGGGCCGGCGCGACCGTCGGTGGGCAATTCACGATCGGATCGCTGGCTTCGGGCACCGGGCTGTTCGGCGCCCAGACCGAGCTTGCCTTGCTCGACGACGGTGGATTCGTCGCCGTCTGGCGCACCCACGACGGCACCAACACGGCCGTCGCCGCGCGCGTGATGAACGCCGACGGCAGCGCTCGTTCCGCAGTCATCAACCCGGGCGGCGACAACATCGCGGACGTCGCCGGGCTGTCGAACGGCGGTTTCGTTCTCACCTACGACGACGCCGGCGCGTTGAGCGCGACAATCTACGACGCCAGTGGCGCAGTCGTCGTCAGCGAGTTCCAGGTCAACACGACGAGTTCCGCGGCGCGCTACGAATCGACGGTCACCGCATCGGACGACGGCTTCGTCGTGGTCTGGGAGACCAGTTCGGGCGACGGCAGCGGCACGGCGATCCTGGCCCAGCGATTTGACGCCGGCGGCAGCAAGATTGACGGCGAGGTGGTGGTCAATGAGACGACGGCCGGCGACCAGAAGAAGCCGGAGGTGGCGGCGACCGCAGCAGGTCAGATCATCGCCGTATGGCAAAGCGACAATATCGATGGCGACGCGACCGGTATTGCAATGCGCATGGTCACGACCGGCACCGCATCGGTGCCGGAAAATTCGGCAAACGGCACCCGCGTCGCCGAGGTCATCGGAGTCATGGACCTCGATGCCGGTGACACCCACAGCTTCGATCTGACCGACGATGCCGGCGGACGCTTCGCCATCGATCCCAATACCGGCGTCATCACGGTGGCCAACGGCTCGCTGCTGGACTACGAGACCGACACGTCGCACACGGTGACAGTCCGCGTGACCGATTCGGGGGCGAGTAGCTATAGCGAAGTGCTGACGATCACGGTCGGAGACGTGGCTGAAGCCAACAGCGCACCGAGTTTCGGAGCCACGCTCGATGGCAATCCGACATTTGTCGAAGACGGTTCGGCCGTCGTGCTGGACACCGACGTCGACATCGGCGACACCGAACTCGATGCCCTGAACGGCGGCAACGGCAACTACGCCGGGGCGAATCTGACCCTAGCACGAAACGGCGGCGCGAATGCCGATGACGTGTTCGGCTTCAATGACGGCAATGGCATCTTGCTGTCCGGTGCCAACCTGATGAAGAACGGTCAGGTCATCGCCACCTTCGACACGACGAGCACGGCGGGCCAACTGGCGATTGCATTCACCGACGGCAATGGCGAGATTCCGACGTCCGCCGATGTCGACAACGTCTTGCGCCAGGTCACATACGCCAACAGCAGCGATGCACCGCCAGCCAGCGCGCAGATCGACTGGACCTTCGACGACGGCAACATTGGCGCGCAGGGCAGCGGCGGTGCCAAGCAGGCACTGGGTAGCACCACGGTGATGATCACCGCCGTCAACGACGCGCCCGCGGGCACCGATCGCACCGTGGTGACTCCGAAGGACACACCCTACACTTTCGTCACCGGCGACTTCGGCTTCATGGACACCGACGGCGATGCGTTGCTGGGCGTGAAGATCGCGACGGTGCCTGCGGCCGGTAGCCTGAAGCTTAACGGCACGGTCGTGGCAGCCGGGCAGACCATCTCGGCGGCCAACATCGTGTCCGGCCTGCTGACGTTCACGCCGGCGGCCGGCGCCTCGGGCGCCAACTACGCGAGCTTTACATTCCAGGTACAGGACAGCGGTGGCACGGCCGACGGCGGGACGGACCTCGACCCGACGCCAAACACCGTCACGGTCAACGTCCAGTCGGTCAACAGCCTGCCGGTGGCCGTGCCCGACGGCGTGTCTGGCAACGAGGACACGGTGATCGCCGGCAACGTGCTCGCCAACGATACCGACGCCGACGGCAATACGCTCACGGCACGCCTGGTGTCGGGCCCGGCCAACGGCGTGCTGAACCTCAACGCCGACGGCAGCTTCAGCTATACGCCCACCGCCGACTGGAATGGCAGCGACGGCTTCCAGTACCTGGTGGACGACGGCACCGGGCTGGTCCGCTACTACGCGCTGGAAGGTAACGCCATCGATGCGATCGGCGGCGCGAACGGCACGCTGGTCAACGGCCCGACGCCGATCGCCGGCAAGACTGGACAGGCCTTGCAGTTCGATGGGGTGGATGACTACGTCCGACTGCCCGACCTGGCCTATACGAGCGAGTTCTCGATCGCGTTCTACTTCCGCATCAGCGACAACAGCGGCTCCGACCTGCAGTACCTGTTCAGCCACGGCACTTCGACCCCCGTGCCCAACAACGTGCAGGTCTCGGTGGTCGAGAGCGGCTATTCGAACACTGCGCAGCGCAACACCATCGCGACCCTGGTGTGGGACAACAACGACTCGTCGGGCCAGATCTTCACCGACATCGCCTCGCTGATCGGTGACGGCCAATGGCACCTCTACACGATGACGGTCACCTCGGGCGTCGGTACCAAGGTGTACATCGACGGCACGCTCAAGGGGAGCGCTTCCATGGGCGGCGGGGCGATCAACCCGACGGGCAACGCCTATCTCGGTGCCCGCTCCGACCTCGATCCGACGCGGATGCTGAACGCCGGGGGCGCGCTCGACGGATTCGCAATGTTCAACCGGGCGCTGGGCAGTGCGGAGGTGGCAGGGCTGGCAGCGAACCCGATACAGGCCCCGGCGACGATCACGGTCAATAGTGTCAACGACGCGCCCAGCGCGCTGAGCAACGCCGTCGCCGTATTCGAAGACAGCAACTACGTCCTGAAGGCCGCGGACTTCAACTTCAGCGATGCCGACGGCGATGCATTCGACGCCGTCATCATTGCCAGCGCGCCATCCCAGGGCACGCTATACATCGACGCCAATGGCAACGGCATCGTCGACACGGGTGAGGCGCTGAGCGACAGCGACGAAGTCTCCGTTGCCGACATCGATGCCGGGCGCTTCAAATATCACCCTGACGCCAACATCAATGGCGCAGCCGCCGACAGTTTCATGTTCCGTGTCAAGGACGACGGCGGCACGGCCAACGGCGGCAGCGATACCAGCGCTTCGGCAAGCTCGGTGACCTTCAACATTACCGCGGTGAGTGATGCGCCGACCGGAGCCGACAACACGGTCACTGCCGACGCGGACACGAGCTACACCTTTGCGGCAAGCGACTTCGGATTCAGCGACATCGACGGCGACAACCTGTTGCGGGTATGGATCGACACGCTGCCGGCCCAGGGCCAGTTGCTTTGGAACGGCAGCACCTTCGTCGCTGGCAACTGGATCGACGCTGGCGATATCGCCCTCGGACTGCTGACCTACGAACCGCCGGCCGGTGCCAGCGGAGCGTCGCTGGCGAGCTTCACGTTCCGCGTGCAGGACGACGGTGGCACGGCAAACGGTGGGCAGGACACCGAAGTGTCGGCAAACACGATGACGATCGACGTCACTGCCGCGAATGTACCGCCGGTCGCGATGGACGATTCACTGTCGACCGACGAAGACACACCGTTGGTCTTCGACCCAAGGTCGAATGATGTCGATGCGGACGGCGGCGGCATCAGAGTGGTCGAATTCACGCAGCCGGCCAACGGTGTCGTGGTGGACAACGGCGACGGTACGTTGACCTACACGCCCGACCCCGACTACAGCGGGGTCGACAGCTTCGACTATGTCATCGTCGATGCCGGTGCCAACGCCACGCTGTCACATTACTGGAACCTGGACGGAACCGCGACCGACGGTGTCGGACCCTCCGACGGCACGCTGAACGGCACGACGACGGTCGCGGGATCGATTGGCAATGGCTTGTCGTTCAACGAGTCCGGCGACTATGTGCAGATCCCCGACATCGCTTACGCCGCCGAATTCACGATCTCCTTCGATTTCAGGCTTGACGACAACTCGGGCAGCCTGTTCCAGTATCTATACAGCCATGGCGACGTCAATGGCTTCAATAGCGTCAATGTCTTCGTCAACGAGGCATCGCACGGCACCGATCCCAACGTGCTTCGAACGGTGATTCGTGACGGCGACGATTCGCTCGACAACTTCGCGCTACAGGTCGACGTTTCGTCCATCGTCGGCGATGGCCAGTGGCATACCTATGTCGCGACAGTAGATGCGGGCGGCATCAAGGTATACCTCGACGGCGATCTGAAGATGAGCGACGCCGCCCGCGGTACCGGCGGTTTGAACCCGACCGGGGATCTATTCTTGGGTAGCCGCCAGGACCTTGACGCCGATCGCTACTACGGCGGTGCGCTTGACTCGTTGCGCATCTACGACTCGGCGCTGGTCGGCAACGAGGTGGCGGTGGTGGCCAGTTCAAGCATTGGCACCGTCAATATCACGGTTAACCCGGTCAGTGACGCGACGCCGGTGGCCAGCCCCGATGCCATCTCCGTCTCGGAAGGTGGCACTGCGACGTCGCTCGACAGCGCCGCAACGTCGGTACTGGCCAACGACGCCGGCTTGGCCGATACACCGGTGACGGTGAGCTTGGTCACAGATGTCACCTTCGGCTCACTGACGCTGAACGCCAACGGCACCTTCAGCTACACCCACGACGGCAGCGAGAACTTCTCGGATAGCTTCACGTACCGCATCACCGACAACGATGGCCAGACAGCGGATGCGACGGTCTCGATCACGATCACGCCGGTCAGTGACACGACGCCGGTCGCCAACGCGGACGCGATCACGGTGGCCGAAGGTGGCACGGCGACGACGCTCGACAGTACGGCCAATTCCGTCCTCGCCAACGACACCGGACTTGGCGATACACCGGTCACGGTCTCGCTGGTCGTCGATGTCACGAACGGCACGCTGACGCTGAATGCCGACGGCACGTTCGGCTACACCCACGACGGTTCCGAGAACTTCAGCGACAGCTTCACCTACCGCGTCACCGACAACGATGGTCAGACGTCGGACGCGACGGTCTCGATCACGATCACGCCGGTCAGTGACACGACGCCGGTCGCCAACGCCGACGCGATCACCGTCGCCGAGGGTGGCACGGCGACGACGCTGGATTCTGCTGCGAGCTCGGTGCTCGCGAACGACACCGGCCTTGGTGACACGCCGGTCGCCGCTAGCGTGGTCGCCGGGGTGACCCACGGATCTCTTACGCTCAATGCAGACGGCACCTTCAGCTACACGCATGACGGTACCGAAAACTTCAGCGACAGCTTCACGTATCGAGTCACTGACAATGACGGTCAGACGTCAGACGCGACGGTCAGCATCACGATCACGCCGGTCAGTGACACGACGCCGGTCGCCAACGCCGACGCGATCACCGTCGCCGAGGGTGGCACGGCGACGACGCTGGATTCTGCTGCGAGCTCGGTGCTCGCGAACGACACCGGCCTTGGTGACACGCCGGTCACCGTTAGCGTGGTCGCCGGGGTGACGCATGGGTCGCTGACGCTCAATGCAGACGGCACCTTCAGCTACACGCATGACGGTACCGAAAACTTCAGCGACAGCTTTACCTACCGCGTCACCGACAATGACGGTCAGACGTCAGACGCCACGGTCAGCATCACGATCACGCCGGTCAGTGACACGACGCCGGTCGCCAACGCCGACGCGATCACCGTCGCCGAGGGTGGCACGGCGACGACGCTGGATTCTGCTGCGAGCTCGGTGCTCGCGAACGACACCGGCCTTGGTGACACGCCGGTCACCGTTAGCGTGGTCGCCGGGGTGACGCATGGGTCGCTTACGCTCAATGCAGACGGCACCTTCAGCTACACGCATGACGGTACCGAAAACTTCAGCGACAGCTTTACCTACCGCGTCACCGACAATGACGGTCAGACGTCAGACGCCACGGTCAGCATCACGATCACGCCGGTCAGTGACACGACGCCGGTCGCCAACGCCGACGCGATCACCGTCGCCGAGGGTGGCACGGCGACGACGCTGGACAGCGCCGCGAACTCGGTGCTCGCCAACGATACTGGCCTGGGTGACACGCCGGTCACTGTAAGTTTGGTCTCCGATGTCAGCAACGGTTCGCTGACGCTCAACCCCGACGGCACCTTCAGCTACACCCATGACGCCTCGGAAAACTTCAGCGACAGTTTTACCTACCGCGTCACCGACAACGATGGTCAGACGTCGGACGCGACGGTCTCGATCACGATCACGCCGGTCAGTGACACGACGCCGGTCGCCAACGCCGACGCGATCACCGTCGCCGAGGGTGGCACGGCGACGACGCTGGATTCTGCTGCGAGCTCGGTGCTCGCGAACGACACCGGCCTTGGTGACACGCCGGTCACCGTTAGCGTGGTCGCCGGGGTGACGCATGGGTCGCTGACGCTCAACGCCGACGGCACTTTCAGCTACATCCACGACGGTACCGAAAACTTCAGCGACAGCTTCACCTACCGCGTCACCGACAATGACGGTCAGACGTCAGACGCCACGGTCAGCATCACGATCACGCCGGTCAGTGACACGACGCCGGTCGCCAACGCCGACGCGATCACCGTCGCCGAGGGTGGCACGGCGACGACGCTGGATTCTGCTGCGAGCTCGGTGCTCGCGAACGACACCGGCCTTGGTGACACGCCGGTGACGGTCAGTCTGGTCTCCGGTGTGGCGCATGGATCACTGACGCTGAATGCCGACGGCACCTTCAGCTACACCCACGACGGTACCGAAAACTTCAGCGACAGCTTCACCTACCGCGTCACCGACAATGACGGTCAGACCAGCGATGCGACGGTCTCGATCACGATCACGCCGGTCAGTGACACGACGCCGGTCGCCAACGCCGACGCGATCACCGTCGCCGAGGGTGGCACGGCGACGACGCTGGATTCTGCTGCGAGCTCGGTGCTCGCGAACGACACCGGCCTTGGTGACACGCCGGTCACCGTTAGCGTGGTCGCCGGGGTGGCGCATGGGTCGCTGACGCTCAATGCCGACGGCACCTTCAGCTACACGCATGACGGTACCGAAAACTTCAGCGACAGCTTCACCTACCGCGTCACCGACAATGACGGTCAGACCAGCGATGCGACGGTCTCGATCACGATCACGCCAGTGAGTGACACGACGCCGGCGGCGAATGCCGATGCAATCACGGTCGCTGAAGGTGGCACGGCCACGACTCTGGATACCGCTGCGACCTCCGTGCTGTCCAACGACACCGGCCTGGGCGACACGCCGGTGACGGTCAGTCTGGTCTCCGGTGTGGCGCATGGATCACTGACGCTGAATGCCGACGGCACCTTCGGCTACACCCACGACGGTACCGAAAACTTCAGCGACAGCTTCACCTACCGCGTCACCGACAACGACGGTCAGACGTCGGACGCCACGGTCAGCATCACGATCACGCCGGTCAGCGACACGACGCCGGTCGCCAACGCCGACGCGATCACCGTCGCCGAGGGTGGTACAGCGACGACGCTGGACAGTGCCGCGAACTCGGTGCTCGCCAACGATACTGGCCTGGGTGACACGCCGGTCACTGTAAGTTTGGTCTCCGATGTCAGCAACGGTTCGCTGACGCTCAACCCCGACGGCACCTTCAGCTACACCCATGACGCCTCGGAAAACTTCAGCGACAGCTTCACCTACCGCGTCACCGACAATGACGGTCAGACCAGCGATGCGACGGTCTCGATCACGATCACGCCAGTGAGTGACACGACGCCGGCGGCGAATGCCGATGCAATCACGGTCGCTGAAGGTGGCACGGCCACGACTCTGGATACCGCTGCGACCTCCGTGCTGTCCAACGACACCGGCCTGGGCGACACGCCGGTGACGGTCAGTCTGGTCTCCGGTGTGGCGCATGGATCACTGACGCTGAATGCCGACGGCACCTTCGGCTACACCCACGACGGTACCGAAAACTTCAGCGACAGCTTCACCTACCGCGTCACCGACAACGACGGTCAGACGTCGGACGCCACGGTCAGCATCACGATCACGCCGGTCAGCGATACGACCCCGGTCGCCAATGCCGATGCGATCACCGTCGCCGAGGGTGGCACCGCGACCACCCTCGACAGTGCGGCGAACTCGGTGCTGGCGAACGACACCGGCCTGGGCGACACGCCCGTTACCGTCAGTCTGGTTAGTGATGTCACGAACGGAACGCTTACGCTGAATGCCGACGGTAGCTTCAGCTATACCCATGACGGCTCCGTGAACTACACGGATGGCTTCACCTACCGGGTGACCGACAACGACGGCGAGACCTCGGACGCGACGGTCAGCATCACGATCACACCGGTCAGCAGCACGACGCCCGCGGCGAATTCCGACGCGATCACCGTCGCCGAGGGTGGTACAGCGACGACGCTGGACAGTGCCGCGAACTCGGTGCTCGCCAACGATACCGGCCTGAGCGATACGCCGGTCACCGTCTCTCTCGTCACCGACGTCATCTTCGGTTCATTGACCCTGAATGCCGACGGTACCTTCAGCTACACCCACGACGGCTCGGAGAATTTCAGCGACAGCTTTACCTACCGCGTCACGGACCTCGACGGCGAGAGCTCGGACGCCATGGTGTCGATCACGATCACGCCGGTGAGTGATACGACGCCGGTCGCCAATGCCGATTCGATCACCGTCGCCGAGGGTGGCACCGCGACCACCCTCGACAGTGCGGCGAACTCGGTGCTCGCTAACGACACCGGCCTGGGTGACACGCCGGTCACCGTTTCTCTTGTCACCGACGTGTCGTTTGGCTCGCTGACCCTAAACGCCGACGGCACCTTCAGCTACACGCACGACGGCTCGGAGAACTTCAGCGACAGTTTTACCTACCGCGTCATCGACAACGATGGTCAGACGTCGGACGCGACGGTCTCGATCACGATCACGCCGGTCAGTGACACGACGCCCGCGGCGAATCCCGACGCGATCACCGTCGCCGAGGGTGGTACAGCGACGACGCTGGACAGTGCCGCGAACTCGGTGCTCGCCAACGATACCGGCCTGAGCGATACGCCGGTCACCGTCTCTCTCGTCACCGACGTCACCTTCGGTTCATTGACCCTGAATGCCGACGGTACCTTCAGCTACACGCACGACGGCTCGGAGAACTTCAGCGACGCCTTCACCTACCGTGTCACCGACAACGACGGTCAGACGTCAGACGCCACGGTCAGCATCACGATCACGCCGGTCAGCGACACGACGCCGGTCGCCAACGCCGACGCGATCACCGTCGCCGAGGGTGGTACAGCGACGACGCTGGACAGCGCCGCGAACTCGGTGCTCGCCAACGATACTGGCCTGGGTGACACGCCGGTCACTGTAAGTTTGGTCTCCGATGTCAGCAACGGTTCGCTGACGCTCAACCCCGACGGCACCTTCAGCTACACCCATGACGCCTCGGAAAACTTCAGCGACAGCTTCACCTACCGCGTCACCGACAATGACGGTCAGACCAGCGATGCGACGGTCTCGATCACGATCACGCCAGTGAGTGACACGACGCCGGCGGCGAATGCCGATGCAATCACGGTCGCTGAAGGTGGCACGGCCACGACTCTGGATACCGCTGCGACCTCCGTGCTGTCCAACGACACCGGCCTGGGCGACACGCCGGTGACGGTCAGTCTGGTCTCCGGTGTGGCGCATGGATCACTGGCGCTGAATGCCGACGGCACCTTCAGCTACACCCACGACGGTACCGAAAACTTCAGCGACAGCTTCACCTACCGCGTCACCGACAACGACGGTCAGACCAGCGATGCGACGGTCTCGATCACGATCACGCCAGTGAGTGACACGACCCCGGTCGCCAATGCCGATGCGATCACCGTCGCCGAGGGTGGCACCGCGACCACCCTCGACAGCGCAGCGACCTCTGTGCTGGCCAACGACACGGGCCTGGGCGACACGCCCGTTACCGTCAGTCTGGTTAGTGATGTCACGAACGGAACGCTGACGCTGAATGCCGACGGTAGCTTCAGCTATACCCATGACGGCTCCGTGAACTACACGGATGGCTTCACCTACCGGGTGACCGACAACGACGGCGAGACCTCGGACGCGACGGTCAGCATCACGATCACACCGGTCAGCAGCACGACGCCCGCGGCGAATTCCGACGCGATCACCGTCGCCGAGGGTGGTACAGCGACGACGCTGGACAGTGCCGCGAACTCGGTGCTCGCCAACGATACCGGCCTGAGCGATACGCCGGTCACCGTCTCTCTCGTCACCGACGTCACCTTCGGTTCATTGACCCTGAATGCCGACGGTACCTTCAGCTACACCCACGACGGCTCGGAGAATTTCAGCGACAGCTTTACCTACCGCGTCACGGACCTCGACGGCGAGAGCTCGGACGCCATGGTGTCGATCACGATCACGCCGGTGAGTGATACGACGCCGTTCGCCAATGCCGATTCGATCACCGTCGCCGAGGGTGGCACCGCGACCACCCTCGACAGTGCGGCGAACTCGGTGCTGGCGAACGACAACGGCCTGGGCGATACACCGGTCACCGTTTCTCTTGTCACCGACGTGTCGTTTGGCTCGCTGACCCTAAACGGCGACGGCACCTTCAGCTATACCCACGACGGCTCGGAGAACTTCAGCGACAGCTTCACGTACCGCGTCACCGACAACGATGGTCAGACGTCGGACGCGACGGTCTCGATCACGATCACGCCGGTCAGCGACACGACGCCGGTGGCCAATGTCGACGCGATCACGGTCGCCGAGGGTGGCACGGCGACGACGCTGGATTCTGCTGCGAGCTCGGTGCTCGCGAACGACACCGGCCTTGGTGACACGCCGGTGACGGTCAGTCTGGTCTCCGGTGTGGCGCATGGATCACTGACGCTGAATGCCGACGGCACCTTCAGCTACACCCACGACGGTACCGAAAACTTCAGCGACAGCTTCACCTACCGCGTCACCGACAACGACGGTCAGACCAGCGATGCGACGGTCTCGATCACGATCACGCCAGTGAGTGACACGACCCCGGTCGCCAATGCCGATGCGATCACCGTCGCCGAGGGTGGCACCGCGACCACCCTCGACAGCGCAGCGACCTCTGTGCTGGCCAACGACACGGGCCTGGGCGACACGCCCGTTACCGTCAGTCTGGTTAGTGATGTCACGAACGGAACGCTGACGCTGAATGCCGACGGTAGCTTCAGCTATACCCATGACGGCTCCGTGAACTACACGGATGGCTTCACCTACCGGGTGACCGACAACGACGGCGAGACCTCGGACGCGACGGTCAGCATCACGATCACACCGGTCAGCAGCACGACGCCCGCGGCGAATTCCGACGCGATCACCGTCGCCGAGGGTGGTACAGCGACGACGCTGGACAGTGCCGCGAACTCGGTGCTCGCCAACGATACCGGCCTGAGCGATACGCCGGTCACCGTCTCTCTCGTCACCGACGTCACCTTCGGTTCATTGACCCTGAATGCCGACGGTACCTTCAGCTACACCCACGACGGCTCGGAGAATTTCAGCGACAGCTTTACATACCGCGTCACGGACCTCGACGGCGAGAGCTCGGACGCCATGGTGTCGATCACGATCACGCCGGTCAGTGACACGACCCCGGTCGCCAACGCCGACGCGATCACGGTCGCCGAAGGCGGCACGGCGACTGTGCTCGACAGCGCAGCGACCTCCGTGCTGGCCAACGACACGGGCCTGGGCGACACGCCGATTACCGTGGGCCTTGTCTCGGACGTGACGAACGGAACGCTGACGCTGAACACCGACGGCACCTTCACCTACACGCACGACGGATCGACGAACTACACGGATTCCTTCACCTACCGGATCACCGACAATGACGGCCAGAGCAGCGACGCCACGGTCAGCATCTCGGTCGTGCCGGGCAACCGGGCGCCGTCGATCGACTCTCCCGCCGCGGTTTCCGTGCCCGAGCACACGAGCGAGGTATTGACGGTGCTCGCCAGCGATCCCGATGGTAGTGCGAACCTGCGCTTTTCGATCTCGGGTGGCAGCGATGCCGGCCGCTTCATGATCGACCCGGTGACCGGCAAGTTGAGCTTCGTAGCTGTGCCCGACTTCGAGCAAGCGGTCGACGCAAACGGCGACAACATCTACGTCGTCGGTGTTCGCGTCAGCGACGGCACGCTGAGCACCAGCCAGACGATCCTGGTCACGGTGACCGACGCCAATGATGCCCCGACCGGCATCGACCTCGATGGATCGACGGTCGGCGATGGCGTCGAGACCGGGACCGGGTTGGCGGTGGGGCGGCTCAGCGTCGTCGATCAGGACGCCGGCGACGTCCATGTCTATTCGATCGTCGGTGGCGCGGATCAGGCTCGGTTCGGCATTGCCGGCGCTGCCGGTGATCTGCTGACGCTGGTCGATGGCCGCATCGATGGGCAGCGCCAATCCAGCTATGAGGTCGTTGTCCGAGTCACCGACGCGGCCGGCGCAAGTCACGACCAACGCTTTGTGATCACCGTCGAGGCGGGCAATCGCGCGCCGGTGTTCGTGACCGCGCCGGCTGAGTCGGTGGCGTCGGGTATCGAATATCGGTACGAGATTCGCGTCGAGGATGCGGACGGCAATACACCGCCGTCGATAGCGGCGACCAGTTTGCCCGACTGGATGCGCTTCGTCGATCATGGCGACGGCACGGCGCTGTTGACCGGGACGCCGGGCGACGGTCAGGTCGGATCGTGGCAGATTCGGCTGTCGGCGTCCGATGGTGAGGTGGCCACCGTGCAGGCCTTCGAGCTGGTCGTGCTCACGACCAATCACGCGCCTACGATCGTCTCGTCCGGCGGGCTGGACAGCGTCGTCATGCAGGCAGGCAATGGCTCCGGGTTTGCGACCACTGTCGTTGCCACCGATCCCGACAATGGCGACCGGTTGCGCTACGAAATCGCCGGCGGCGAAGATGCCGGCGCGTTCGTCCTGGATCCGGCGAGCGGTGTCTTGCGTTTCGTCAGCCCGCCCGACGCGAATGCACCGACCGACGCGAACGCCGACAACGTCTATCGCGTGGTGGTCCAGGTCAGCGATCTTCGCGGCGCTGTCGATGCGCAGACGCTGTCGATTCGCATCTCGCTGGCGGTCGAGCCGATCGACGAACGCGTCAACGGCGACGCTGCGCCGGCGAATGACGGCCTACGCGGCACCAATCCGGCGAGCTCTAGCCGGGACGACGCGGTCGCGGAAGACGATGCCGACGAGTCGGCCCAGCCCGACGCGCAGGCCGAGCGCGAGTTGGCCGCCGGCGTGGCTGCGGGTGACGCCGCGTTGGTCTCCGGCGTCGGCCACAATCCGGCCGTCACGCGTGCGCTGCAGTCGGTGGCTGACGGTGCGCCGACCCCGATCCGCATCGCGATCAACGAGGTTTCCGCGGCGACCGACGACACGGCAACGTTCGAAGTCCTGAACTGGATCGCACGGGGACTGGCATCGGACGCACCGGCTACCCCCTCCGTGACCGCCTCGGCGCCGCAACTGACGCTGCCCGACGAGATCGTGGAGCAACTCGAGCAGGCCGGTGAGGAGATTCAGTTCGCGTTCGAGCAGGTGGCCCTGTCCGGCGTGGTCCTGACCGTCGGCGTGGTGTGGTGGGCCAGCCGCATCGGTGCCCTGGTGGCCGGCGTCATGGTCTCGGTGCCGGCGTGGCGCAGTCTCGATCCGCTCGCGGTGCTGTGGGAGGCGGGTGAGGATCGCGACGAGGAAGAGGATGTTCCGGCCGACACTGAAGACGCCCAGCGCCGACAAATTGCTGGTGAGGGAGAGTCGTGAGCGCCAGCCGGCCGCTGCTGTCGCCTGCACTGCGCCTGGCGCTGGGTATCGTCAGCCTGTTGTTGTCCTTGATGTTGCTGGTGGACATGGCGATTGGCGTGATTCCGGATCGCCAGGAGGCGGCGATCGAGATCCGGCAGCACATTGCGGAAACCCTCGCGGTGCAGATCACGGCCTTGTTGCATAGCGACCAGCAGCCGCTGATCCGCGCCACCCTCGACAAGATTCTGGAGCGCAGTGACGATCTGGAGTCGGTCGCGGTACGACGCCGCGACGGCGCAATCATCGCCCGTGCCGGCGAGCACGCCCGACACTGGCGGCTGGCACCGGAGGCGCCGTCGAATCTGCGCAACGTGCGCGTGCCCTTGCTTGCAAGCGAGCGCGAGTGGGGCGACGTCGAACTCAGCTTTCGGCCGGCCTACCCCGAAACCATGATCGGTTGGGTCGGTGATCCGCTGATCAAGGGCTTGCTGGCGTTCGGCCTGGGCGGTTCCCTGCTCGCCTACCTGTACCTGCGCCGTGCCCTGCAATACCTCGATCCCGGCTCGGTGATCCCGCAGCGGGTCAGGGCCGCATTCGATACCCTCGGCGAGGCGGTGATGGTGCTCGACAATGAAGACCGGGTGTTGCTGGTCAATCGGGCGTTTGCCAAGATTCACCCGCAGGCGGGTACCGACCCGACCGGCAAGCCGGTGACTGCGCTGAAGTGGCTGATGACCGGCCTCGGCGACAAGGGCGACGCCTACCCGTGGCGCGAAGTCGCCCGAACCCACGAAGCGGTGCGCGATCAGCCGGTCGAACTGCTTGCCGGCGAGAACGAGCACCTGCTGCGGATATTGCTCAGCGCAGCACCGATCCTCGATGGCGGCAATCGCGTACGCGGCTGCATCGTGTCGATGAACGACGTGACCGCATTGCACATGATCAATGCCCAGTTGCTGGATACGGTCCATGAGCTGGACCAGTCGAATGAGTTGATCCGGGTCCAGAATGAAGAACTGGTGCGCCTCGCCACGCGCGATCCGCTGACCGGCTGCCTCAACCGCCGCGCCTTCTTCGAGCGGGTGTCCGAACTGATCGAGGCCGCGTCGCGAAACGGCATGCAGCTCTCGTGCATCATGAGCGACGTGGACCACTTCAAGCGCTTCAACGATGACTACGGACACGCGATCGGTGACCAGGTGCTGCAGGCGGTGTCGGCGGCCCTGGTGCGCGGTGTGCGCACCGAGGACGATCTGGTGTGCCGCTACGGTGGCGAGGAGTTTTGCATCATGCTGCCCGGGCTGTCGATGGCGCAGGCCGCCGAGATCGCCGAGCGACTGCGCGCCAGCATCGAGGCCAAGGCCGCCGGCGGCATCCGTTCGCACCCGGGCTTGCGCATCACGTCCAGTTTCGGCGTTGCCGAATTCGGCCCCGACGTAGCCGACGAAAGTCAGCTGATCGCGCTCGCCGACGCTGCCCTGTATGGGGCCAAGCGTGCCGGCAGAAACCGCGTGCAGTGCGCAGGCCAGGGCAGCGACGTGATGGCCTGAGCCGACCCGCGAGACGGCGCGCGGGGTGTCAGAGATCGCGGCACAGGCCCTTCAGCACGAGGTCGGTCATGCTGACGATGCCGACCACCTTGCCGCTCTCGACGACAGGCGCGCGAGATAACTGAAAGCGCGTGAACAGGCGGGCGCAATAGCGGATGTCCATTTCCGGGTCGACGCTGATGACCGGCTTCGCCATCACTTCGTAGACATTGACCCGGCCCGGCGAGCGATCCTGGCCGAGCACCTGGCGGGCGATGTCGGATATCAGCAGGATGCCGTATTCGTCGTCGTCGTCGCGCTTGTCGACGACCAGGCACTTGGTCTCGACATGCTTCATCCGTCGCAGGGCATCGGCGATCGTGGCCATGCCGTCGATGGTGTCGAACTCGTGCTTCATGACGTGATGGACGCGTACCACTTCGCCGCTCATAGTTCCTCTCCGACTGCGCTGATCAACTCCTGCATCTGGCGGCCGACGCCGACCGCGTCCTCGACGTCGATCTGGAACGCGATGCCGGTGCCGGGCTTGCTGTCGAATTCGCCCTTGTCGGCGATTGTCTCGAGTATGTTGCGGGCGAGATGCTTTTCGACCAGTAGCAACAACATGTCGCGCTGGGTCTCGAGCGCCAGGCCGAAGAAGGTCTTGGCCTTCTGCAGGCCCTCGCCCCGCGCCTGGTTGATCACGGTCGCGCCGGTGGCGCCCGCCTCGCGTGCAGCCTGCAGTACCGCATTGGTCTTGTCGTCCTCGACGAGGGCGATCAACAACTTGAAATGCATGGTCAGTCACCTCTTTCGGTGGAACCTGCCTCCCGCGTCGACCGGTCCCGCGTGCGCCACTCGGCGACCTGGGCATAGCTCATCACGGTCATCATCGGAAAAAGGCTGGCAAAGGCAATCAGGCCGAAGCCATCGAGCAGGACACTGCGTCCGGGCACCGTGCCGGCCAGGCCCAGCCCGAGGGCAGTCACCAGCGGCACCGTCACCGTCGACGTCGTGACGCCGCCGGAATCGTAGGCAAGTGCGATGATCAGTTTCGGTGCGACCAGGGTCTGCAGGATAACGACAATATAGCCGGCGATGATGTAGTAGTGCAGCGGCGTGCCGGTGACGATGCGGAAGGTGCCGAGGGCGATGCCGATCGCGACGCCATTGGCGACCGCAATGCGCAGTCCCCAGACGCTGATCGCGCCGCCCGACACCGCTGCCGCCTTGATCGCGACAGCGATCAGCGATGGTTCTGCAATCGTCGTCGAGAAACCGATTGCCGCGGCGAACAGGTACACCCACAGGTAGTCGGCCCAATGCACCGGCGGCCGTTCGCCGGCAAGGGCGCCGTAGATGAAGGAGGGGTCGGTCAGTTGCTGCGCCATCAGCTTGCCGAGCGGAAACAGTGCCTGGTCGAGGCCCTCCAGGAACAGGGCGAGCCCGAGCAGCACGTAGGCGAAGCCGGTCAGCACCTGTCGCAACTGGGGGATCGGCTTGCGGATGACCAGGAACTGGAAGCCGAAGATGATGCCGGCAATCGGCAGCACATCGAGTACCGTCTGCGCGATCGTCGCTGCAAAATGGCCGACGCTCATTGCAGCAGCATCCCGTAGCCCATCACGAAGATCATTGGTGTCAGCGACGCGAAGGCGATCAGCCCGAAGCCGTCGACCATCGGATTGCGCCCCTCGATTGACGACGCCAGCCCGACCCCGAGGGCCGTGACCAAGGGCACGGTGATGGTCGAGGTGGTGACCCCGCCCGAGTCGTAGGCGATGCCGACAATCTCCTCCGGCGCGAATGCGGTCATGATCACGACACCGATATAGCCCCCGATGATCAGCCACTGGATCGGCCAGCCACGGATGATGCGCAATACGCCGACCATGATTGCGAAGCCGACCGATATGGCGACCGTGTAACGCAGGCCGCTGGCGTAGTCGTCGCGGGCTTCGCGCTGGTTGTCGATGACGCCGCCTTCCGCGGCGATCTGCGCGGCCTCGTCGGCCACAGCGATCAAGGCGGGCTCGGCGACCGTGGTACCGAAGCCGAGCGCGAACGCGAACACCATCAGCCACGGCAGCGAGCCCTTGCGCGCAAAATCATAGGCCAGGCGCTCGCCGATCGGGAAGAGGCCCATCTCGAGGCCGCGAATGAAGAACGTGAGCCCGAGAATCACCAGCACCGAGCCGACCAGCAGGTCGGCCAGATCGGGAATCGGCTGGCGCAGCACCACCAGCTGGAAGAACACGATGACGATGGCAATCGGTGCAAGATCGCGAACGCTGTCCAGCAGGGATTTCAGAAATAGCCGGAGCTGTTTGCTCAAGGGACGATCCGGTGGCCGGTGCAGGAAAGGCGGGGCGCCGCGGCGGATATGCCCGCGTGATCCGAACGCGTCCCAGGTGAATGGTAATCCAGTCGCGACGGTGCTTCACCGGATTCAGAGGTGGACGGTCCGGAATCGCCGCGCAATGGCGTCTTCAGCTCAGCCGATAGACCTTCCACGGCAGCCGTTCCAGATCGTAGCGGGCGATTTGTTCGCAGGCGCCTGGCGCACCGTGGTAGCGCGGCGTGCCGTCGTCGCGCTGGGCGAGCAGGATCACCGTGGCACCGGGAAAATGCGGTGAGAGCCGATCGATGGCCATGTCCGCCTCGCCGGGACTGTCGATCAACGACTCCGCCACCAGCGCCACGACCAGCCGTTCCCGTTCCGTTTCGACCGCTGCCGCGTGCACGGTACTGGATACCGTCGGGGTCTCGCCGGCACCGGGACCGGCGTCGGCTGCGTCGGGCGCGAGCAGGGCGGCGCAGTCCGGGCAATCGCCGGTGTCGGCGACGCAGACGTCGCGCAGCAGTATCCGGTCGATCGCGTAGCGCCGATCGCGTTCGACGATCGCGCAACGCCACTGTCCCGCGATACGAACCTGGACGATCCGGCAGGAGGCCGGCATCTCCGCCACAGTGGCGGCAGACACGTAGGCGGTCGTCGGTTCGGAGTCGCCGCACAATCGACACAAGTACGCCCACGTGGCCATCGTTGCCCCTTGTCGTCACCCGCGCCGGGCCCGCCGGTGCCGGCCCGACCGTCGTGATGCCGGCAGTCTATCCGGCGTCGTCCGGACTGACCAGATGCGGTGAGGCCAGGCTGGCTGTGAACTGTCGGTATCGGCTTCGCACATCGGCGACGTCGGCGGGCTCGGGCAACGCCGAGACCGCGCTTCGCAGCAGCATGTCGGCATGCTGTGACAAGGCCTGCCGATCGCTGGCGCGCCGGCACAAAGGCGCGAGCTCATCGAGCATCTCCATCATCCTGATCGTTACCGGCGCGTTGCCGCGGGCGTACTGGCGGATCGGATCGAAGGCGGCGTCGATGGCCTTGTCGAAGCTCACCGGCGAATCGCAGACCCGCGCGATGCCTTCGTCGTCGCGGTGCCAGACGGCCGGCATGCGACGACCGGCCAGCAGCGACAGCGCCGATCCGAGCCGGTCGACGCAGGTGATCGCGGTGAACGGGTCGTTGATGCCCGGCGACAGTGCGCGCGACGCGATCTCGACCAGCTGATCGAGCGCGAACTCGACGTCCTGGGTGGCGGTGCGCTGCGCGCCGAATACCATCGATCGCCGCAGCCGGGCAGCCAGTTCGTCATCGACCCGGTGCTGCGGCCAGACCGACATCAGCGGCGATCCGTCGAGCACGTACTGGCCCGGCCTGCGGCGCAGGCGGATGACCAGATCGTGCCCGGCCGCGAGCGCCACCAGAGCGGCGCGGTCGACCGCCTGCACGTAGGCATGACAGTCGGCAAGGATGGGTGCCGGCGGCTGATCGAAGCCGTGGGGCCGGTCGCTGGCGACGGCGTGGCCGGGGTCCTCGTCGGCGTCGGTGTCGAGGCGCTCCGGATAGAGGCTGTCCATCAGCGAACGCAGGTCGCGGTAGATGATCTCGATCAGGGTGTCGGCCTGGATCGTCACCGCGACGTGGTGAATGTAGACGACCAGCGTCACCACACTGGCCACCGCCAGGACCACGCCGAGGGCGACCGCGATGCGGGGCACGAAAGCGTCCTGGGGATCGTGTCGGATCGCGCTCAGGACCAGCAGGCCGTAGAGAAAGGTCGCGAGAAACGCGCCGAGCGCAACCTGGTTGACCCGATCCCTGATGAAGTTGCGCAACATGCGCGGTCCGAACTGGCCCGAGGCCAGCGACAGCGCGACCAGTGTGATCGAGAACACCACGCCGGCGATCGTCACCATCGAACCGGCGATCGTCGACATCACGGCGGTGGCGCCTTCGCTGCTGACCACCAGCGCCCAGCCGAGTCCGTCGAGGGCATCGCGCCCGATCTGGTTGTCGGTGTAGAGCGCCAGCCATGCCAGCACCGCCGCGGCGAGCAACATCAGAGACGGCACCAGCCAGTAGCTCGTGCGCAAACGTTCCCACAGATAGCGCAGACGGATCATCATCGCCGCTGCTCCGACTGCGGACGCCGCTCGCGCAGCGCGGCAGCCGTCTCGTGCAGGGCCGACACGACAGGTTTCGGCGGTTGCTGGGGCAGGGTGGCGAGCCCGGTGGTCCACGCCAGCTTCGGGTCGATCAGGCGGAGCACCCGCGTTCGGCCCGGCTTGCCGATCTGTTCGAGCACGCTGCGCGGGATGATCGTGCTCCAGCCGCCGGTGCAGACGTGTGCCAGCAGACTGACGATCGAATCCGTCTCCAGCGTCGGTACCGCCTGGGCGCCGACCGACGCGAAGGTCTCGTCGATCGTGCGGCGATTGAGCATGTCGGGCGTCAGCAGGCACAGCGGCAGGCCGGCAGCATCGGCCCAGCGGACCGCGTCGACGCCCGCCAGCGGGCCGTCGCTCGGTGTCAGTAGCACATGGTCCTCGACCCAAAGCGGCTGGCAATCCAGCGCCAGATCGCCACGATCGGGCAGATAGAGGACACCGGCATCGATCTCGAAGCGCGCGAGCCGGTTGCGGATCTCGTCGGTGGAAAGTGAACGCACTTCGATCGACACCAGCGGATGACGTTGCGCAAAGGCCGCGCTGAGGGCGCTGACCGCAGTCAGTGCGGTGGGAATCACGCCGATGACCAGGCGCCCCTCGAGTCGATCACGCAAGGCTGCCAGTTGCTGCCGCAGCCCGGCGGCACCGTCGGCCAGGCGCTGCGCATACGCGAGGACGCAGTGGCCCTCCGCGGTCAAGCCGCCGAACTGCTGTCCGCGCTCGACCAGCGTGACCCCGAGTTCCGACTCGATATCGCGGATCGCCGCCGACAGGGTCGATGTCGAGACGTGGCAGGCGGCGGCCGCCCGCCCGAAGTGCTTCTCGCGGGCGAGTGCGATCAGGTACAGATATCGGCGCGCGATCACGATTGCGTTCCGACATGCGCAAGCCGCAGCGGCAGACCCATAGCGCTCCCCGACGCCGACGTTCCGGCCTGCATGGTAACGCGCGCTCGTCGCCGCGGCATGCGCGGTGGATCGGATAAGCTGCATCCTGACGACATGGTCGGGAACAGGCGATGGCGAGGATCGTACCGGATGGCTGGCGGGAACTCGACGCCAGCGGTGCAGCGGCGCGCGAGATCGAGACGCTCGATGCGCTAGAACGTGCGTTGGGCGACGCCTACACGGTCTATCACGCGATCCACTGGTCGACGGTCGAGGGCGGTCGGTCGATCTACGGCGAGATCAGCTTCGCAATCGTCAATCGTGCCGGCGCAGTATTGCTGATCGAGCAGGTGGGTGGGCTGCTCGACGAAAGCGACGGGCCGCTGGCAAAGCGTCATCCCGGTCGCCGGCTCGAAGTCGCGGCCGCGATCGGGCACAGCCTGCATATCATGAGACGCAAGCTGTCGCTGCGCTGCGATGGCGCGCCGGTCTCGCTCGAATACCTGCTGTACTGCCCCGACTACCGGGTGCGCGCGCGAGAGAGCGCGGGCATCTCCGCCGACCGCATCGTCGATGCCGACCAGCGCGGTGACTTGCCCAGGATCATCGCGTCGGTGCTGGGCGAGGGCGAGCCGGCGCCGATCAGCGGATCGGTCCACGGTTTCATGCGCGACCTGATCCAGCTCGAGGCCGATGTCGGCGCGCTGGTCGGGCGGGCGCAGGTGCTGGTCAATCGTGTCGCCGGCGGTCTCGCGCACTGGGCGCGCAGAATCGAAATGTCGCCGTTTCGCCTGCGCGTGACCGGTACCGCCGGGTCGGGCAAGACCCAGCTCGCGCTCGCTGAATTCCGGGCGGCGGTCGAGGCCGGGCAGCAAGCCCTCTATGTTTGCTACAACCGGCCGCTGGCCGATCATTTCCGGCGCATTGCGCCGTCGGGTGGCGAGGTCTGCAGCTTCCACATGTTGTGCGATCGGCTGCTGCGGGCGCATGGCCGGACACCCGACTTCGGCCGCGCCGACGCGTTCGACGTGCTGGTGGACGATGCGCGTCGCCTGACGCCGGGCGACGCCTTCAGGTTCGACTGCGTGATCGTCGACGAAGGGCAGGATTTTCCGGCAGCATGGCGCGATCTGGTGCTCGGGCTGGCGCGTCCCGAGGCGCGATTGCTGTGGCTCGAAGACCCGTTGCAGAACCTCTATGGTCGGGAGCCGGTGGCTCTGCCCGGCTGGATCGGCCTGCGGGCACGCGGAAACTATCGCAGTCCGCGCTCGATCGTGCAGATGCTGTCGGCACTGCTGCCCGACGATCAGCCGATCGAAGCACGCTCACCGCTGCCGGCCGGTGCGCTGACGGTGCTGCAGTACGATTCCGACGAAGCGCTCGACGCCCGCGCCCGCGAAGCGATTCGCACCTGTTTCGGCGAGGGTTTTCGCAGCACCGATACCGTGCTTGTCAGCTTTCGCGGGCGCGAACATTCGCGCCTGCTCTGCCGCGAGTCGCTCGGCAGAATCCGGCTGCGCCGCTTCACCGGCGGCTACGACATGTTCGGCGAGCCGGAGTTTTCCGAAGGCGACGTGCTCGCGGAATCGGTGTACCGATTCAAGGGCCAGTCGGCGCCTGCGGTGGTACTGGCCGAGGTCGACTTCGAGAACCTGGACGATCTCGCCGTTCGCAAGATCTTCGTCGGCGCCACGCGGGCGACGATGAAACTGATCGTCGTGGCCAGTGCGAGCGCCGCTGCGGCGCTCGCCGAGCGGGGCGTATCGTGAGCCCTAGCGTCCGCAGTGGTCGATTCGATGCCACGCATGCCCGCCCCGGCATTGACCCCCGGTGCCCGGTCCGCCGGCCGGAATTACCTGCCGGCGGGCACGGTGACCGGCTGACCGCGGCTTGCGGCATGCGCTCCGCATTCCGCCCGTGCCCGCGTGATGGCGGTCATCTCGAGGCTCGCCAGCATGCCGTCGCAGTGCGCCACGGTCCTGGGATCGTCACCCGGCTCGCTCAAACATTCGCACAGCGTCGGGCCACCGCGTCTGGTCACCGCCGCTTCCGGCCTGGGCGCGCCGACCGCTTCGGCCTCGGGTGTTCGGCGCGGGCCTCCGCCCTCGTCGGCGGCCATGCCCGTGGGCGCGACGATCACGATCGCCATCGCAAGCATTTGGTTGCGCATCGTCATTGCCGCCATTGTGCCGCAGCTGGCAGGCACGAGCGATGCACGCCGGCAATCGGGTTGTTGCGAAAGGTGAGGGCGTTCGTCCGGGCAAAAAAAAGCCGGCCACAAGGCCGGCCGGCTGTCTTCGGCGCCCGAACTACTTGACCGCTTCCTTCGCCGCATCGGCGCCTTCGCGAGCTGCCTGGACGGCGGCCTCGGCCGCCTTGCGGGCCGCTTCTGCGGCTTCCTCGGCGCCTTCCTTGGTGGCTTCGACCGCATCGGAGGTCTTTTCCTTGGCGCTTTCCATCGCCTCGGAGGCACCTTCCTTGGTGGCTTCGGCGGCTTCTGACGCCTTTTCTTTGGCGGCCTCCATGGTCTCCGACGCCTTTTCGCCCGCAGCCTCGGCACCGGACTTGATCGCCTCGCCCGCGGCGGCGGCACTCTCCTTGGCGGCATCCACGGCCTTGGCGGCGGATTCCTTCGCGCTTTCGAGTGCCGAACTCGGCGCCGGCGGCGGCTCTTCCTTGCCGCAGGCGGCCACACTGGCGGCGATCAACAGGCTGACGAGCAACGAATGTTTCATCTGACCAATACCTCTCTTCTTTCGGGATCGATTTGCCAGGGCCGCAACGCGATTGTCATGGTGCGTTGCGGTGTCGGCAGGACGGCAATGCTAGCACGGGCATTGCAGCATCGATTGGCGCGATGCGGAATCTTTTGTGTCCGCCGATTTCCGGCCCGGCAGCGGTCAGCGACCGTGCCGGGCTCGGCCGCAGCGGCGCCTGGCGCCGTCGTCGATCCGCATGCACGGCCTGTCCGTCGTATCGTCGTTGCGGCCGATTCGGGCGCCCGAAGATCGGGCCACGTCGCCGCGAGCCAGCGCCTGGCGGGGCGATAGGCCGTCGCCCGCAGTGCTCAGCCCGGCTGTCGTCGCCGCCACCACAGCGCGCCGGACGCGGCCGCCAGCAGCGCCACGGTGCCGGGGGCAGGCACCGAGTTCGGGCCCGGGTCCGGCGCGGGGCTGCCAGGGACTTGCAGGCTGAGCAGGCCACCGCCGCTGTTCGGGTCCCAGAACTGGGCGTGGGCGGACGTCTCGCCTCCCGCCGCGCCGACCGCGAGTTCGTAGTCGATGATGGCGGTATATTCCTCGCCGACGAGTATCGGATCGAGCAGGAAGTTGAACGTGGCGTTATCGATCCGGTAGTTGAGGACTGCAGTGCCCAGGTCGAACCCGTTGAGCAGATGATCGACCGTGCCGGTGAGGTGCCGGCCCTCGTCGATCTGGAAGTCGCGGTCGCGGCCGAAGATCTGGATGGTGTCGGTCAGGCTGGCGAACACGCCCAGTCTCGGCGTTTGTGCCAGCACCTCGACCTCGAGCCGGGCGAACAGGAAATCGTCGGTCTGGGCTCCGAAATCGACGAGCGACAGAAAGGAATTGCTGAACCGCACTTGATGCCCGGCATCGGCAGTCTCCTTGAGATAGGTCGCCCGAAAGCTGCCGGAGATGTCGCCGCGCTCGCTGTCCACATGGACCCAGGCACCGAATTCGCCGGCATCGTTGGCGAAGCCGCGTGCTTCGTTCACGCCGCCGAACGGATCGGTGGGATCGTTCGGTTCGGTATTCAGTTGCAGCGATGCATGCTGGCTGCCATCGGCGTCCGGCCACGCGAATTCCACCCTGGATTGATCGACGATGCCGTTGTCGGGGTTGCGCGCGGTTGCGGCGATGTGCCCGAAAAAGTCGATCGGGAAGGCGATCGCATCGGTGTTTGCCGCGATCAGCAAGACGGCGAGCAACACGGGGGTTCCACGCACGCCGCGGCTGCGGTGCTCGCAGGAGAGCTTCGAAGTCATGACTCACCTCCATTCGGATTGGGTTCGGTGCATGGCGACGACGCCATGCCCTTGAGATCACCCTATGGCGGTGCAATCGGTGCTTCCATACCCAATTCCACAGTGCCAGACGCGGAAGCCGAGCCTGCCGCGCCCCACCGGATCGGCCCGAACCCACGTCGGACGGGGGCTCTTGCGAATCGCGGACGGTCGGTGCCGTGCCCGATCATCCACTGCGGGTTGGTGTGAATGACGGAAACCGGCCGTGACGCCGGTCACGGCGCCCGGTTCAGTCGGGGGCGGCCTGCAGGTGCGCTGCCAGTTCGCTTCGCGAGCGCACGCCGAGCTTGCGGAACACGGACTGCACCTGTTTGGCGACGGTCTGTGCGCTGGCCTGGCGGCGACGGGCGATGTCCTGGTTGGTCGAGCCGGCGAGGATCGCGGCGAGCACCTCGCGCTCGGCATCGGTGAGTTTGCGGACGCGTCGCTCGTCCACCAGCGGATAGGCGCCCACCAGCAGTTGCTCGCCGGCCAGCGACAGTTCGGCCAGCTTGGTACGCAGCCCGCTGGGTGCGAAGAAGGCGGCGAGTTCGGTGCGTGATCCCAGTCCGAGCTTGGCCTGGGCGCTGGCGGTGGAATTGGTGATCGCCGACGGCGAAAGGCCGAGGGTATAGCTGATCTGTTTGCTGGACTGGCCGAGCCCGGCGAACTCGGCGACCTGGCGTTCGCGCATGGTCAGACCGCGCGGATCGGGGAAGGCCGGATCGTTGCGCACCGCGACGACGAAGCGCCGCTGGTCGCTGTCGAACATGTCCACCAGCGACCAGCGCCCGTCCACCAGCGCCTCCCAGCCTGCCAGCGCCTGCTCCGGGTCGCTGCGGCCGGCGCGACTGCGCAAGTGGTCGAGCTGTCGCACCCGTTTCCGCAATTGCTCGCGGCGTGCTGGGCGGCTGGCTTCGTCTCGCGCGTCGTACAGGTGCCCGCCGCCGTCGAAGATCGCCTCGACGACGCCGGCTTCCGGGCTCAGGTCCGAGGCCAGTCGACGCAGCCGAAGTCCCGCAGCGAGGTGGCTGGCCGCCAACGGCCACAGGGCCTGTTCGCGGGCACTCGGGCGGCTGCTGCGCATCAGCGCGGTGGCCAGCATCAGGCCCTGGCCGGTACCGGTGAAGGCCTTGACGCCAAGGCTGTCGCGCACCAGGCCCAAGCCCTTTCGGCGGAAATTCGCCCGCTCCGCCGGCATCCGGGCGAAAACCGTCTCGCTCATCGTATTCACGCCGACATCCCGGCGGTAGACCAGATCCACCGCCTGCGGTGATTCGTCGACGCTCTCCCGCAATACCTGCGCCACCCGCTGCGGGCCGCGCGTCGCCAGCGTCTGCACGACGACCGTGGTCGGCGTGTAGCGGAAGGTGTAGATGCTCGGCCAGATGCCACGCTCGAACAGCGGTTCTGCCCGCTCGAGCACATCCGACAGCCAGCGCTGGTCGTCGCCATCGACCCGGTAGCCGGCTTCCAGCAGTGCGACCCAGTCCCTGATTCTCATGATGCGATCGATGGCCGACATGCCATGTCAAGCGGCGACGCCCGCTGCACCGGGCTTCGGCAGCGCCCGGGTCGCCTCGGCCACTTGCCGGTGTCGGCCGGACCGTCCATCGGGCGCGGGGCGACGTCGCCACCGGCCAAGCATAGGACTTCCGGTACAGTCGCGCCAGACGCCGCGGGAACGCATCGGCCGCGGCGGGGTCGATAAGCGATCCTGATCGAGGAGACAAGATCCGTTGGAACACGCATCGCTGTGGCTCGAGGTGCCCGAGGTTGCCGAGGTGCTGCCGGACGCCTGGCGCGACGAGTCCCTGTTCGCAGCGCGGTTGCGCGCGATCGACGTGGCGAGCTACGCGCGTACCCGCAATCACCTCGACGGCGCGGTCACCGGGCTGTCACCGTGGATCGGGCACGGCTTCTCGCCGGTGGCCCAGGTGGTGGCGTGGCTTGCGCGCTATCGCGGATTGCGGGCACGGCACAAGCTGGCCTACGAATTCGCATGGCGCGAGTATTTCCACCACGTCTGGGCGCGACTCGACGATGGCATCCTGACCGACATCCGGCCCGGACTCGCCGGCGTGCGCTACGCGCGCGAAGTGCCGGGCGCGGTGCGCGAGGCGCGGACCGGACTGGCACCGGTCGATCAGGCCGTACGCACCTTGTATCGCAGCGGCTACCTGCACAATCACGCGCGCATGTGGCTGGCGAGCTTCCTCGTCCACTACGCCAAGGTCGATTGGCGCGTCGGGGCCGACTGGATGTACTCGTATCTGCTCGACGGCGACTTCGCGTCGAACCACCTGTCCTGGCAGTGGGTGGCTGCGACCTTTGGTCGCAAGCCCTACCTGTTCAACGCCGAGAACGTCGCCCGCTTCGCGCCGGCCGACTGGCAGTGCGCCGGCAGTGCGCTCGACGCGGACCATGCCACGCTCGACGCCCTGGCACGTAGTTCCGGACGCATCCTTTGCGGCTGCCGACGCAGCGAGGCGGTGGCGGTGCCGCCGGCGCTGGCCTGCCCGCCGCCGGCACTGCTGGAAGGCGGCGACGGCCTGCTGCCGGCGATCGCACCCGGGCGTACCGTCATCCTGCTTCACCCCTGGCACCTGCGGCCGCCGCCGCGGCGCCCGGACGGCGCACTGGTGCTCGGCGTGGTTCACCTGCCGTTCCATCGACGCTTCCCGTGGTCGTCGCAGCGCTGGCACTTCGTGCTGCCCCGCCTGCGCAAGGTCTGCGACCGCCTCTTCGTCGGCGATGCTTCGATGCTGGCGCCGGTGCTCGGCAAGCGCCGGGTCATCGCCGAACGCACACGCTACCCCGATTACCGGGAGGTGTTGCGGGTCCTGGCCACCGAACTGCGCGAGCCGCCGCGCTGGCTGCCGGATCCGCCGGCATTGAGTCCGTCGTTCAGTCATTACTGGCGTCGCTATGGGCCGGAGTCGCGCAAGCGGCGGGAGCCGGGCGGCCGCGGAGGCGTGTAGGAAGGCGCCGACAGCATTCGCCGACACGCGCCGACGGGCGCAGGCCCGCAATCCCGCTAGCCTGACGGTACCCCGTGTTGCGTGGAGATCCGTGATGGGCTGGCCGATCGATGGGTGGCGGTTGCTGGTGATCGCGCTGCTGTTGCCGCTGTGGCCGGCAACCGGCACTGCAGACGACGCCGGTTCGCTGCTCGGCGCGCCGCCCCGGGAGGCGATCGAGCAGCCGCCGCGAGTCATCGAGACTAAGCGCTCCGCCGCGGTCGACGCACGGATTCGCGAGCGACTCGTTGCGATCTACCATGAGGTGGCCGGGCTCGAGTCGGTCACCGTCGAGGTTCGCGAAGGCGTGGTCGAACTCTCCGGCGTGGTGCCTTCGCCGGCACGCGCCCAGCGCGCCATCCGCTTTGCCACCCAGGTCGAAGGGGTGGTCGAGGTGGAAAGCGCGCTCGAAGTGGATAGCAACCTCGAGCGTCGCCTCCGCGTCGGCTGGCAGGCGCTTGCCGTAGCCGTCGAGCGGCTGTTCGCCAACCTGCCGCTGCTGCTCGTGGCAGCAATCCTGGTGTTGCTGGCATGGTGGCTCGGTCGCTGGCTGTCGCGGCGCCGCAACTGGCTGCTTCGGATCGCGCCGAACCCGTTCATTGCGATGTTCATCGGCCAGGCGCTGCACCTGCTGCTGATGGTGCTCGGCCTGGTGGCTGCGCTGGTGCTGTTCGATGCGACGGCGCTGCTCGGGACCATTCTCGGCGCCGCCGGTATCGCCGGACTGGCGCTCGGTTTCGCCATCCGCGATACCGTCGAGAACTATATCGCCAGCCTGCTGCTGAGCATCCGCAACCCCTTCGAAATCAATGACTACGTCGCGATCGACGGTTTCGAAGGCAACGTTCTGCGCATGACCACGCGGGCGACGGTGTTGCTGTCCCCCGATGGCAACCACATCCGCATTCCCAACGCAAAGGTGTTCAAGGCGGTGATCGTCAACTACACGCGCCGTCCGGAGCGCCGATTCCGCTTCGACATCGGCGTCGACACCGAGTTGGATCTGCTGCCGGTGCAGTCGCTGGCGATGCGCACACTGTCGTCGGTGCCGGGCGTGCTGTCCGATCCGGAGCCGATGGTCGTGGTCGAGGCGCTCGGCGATTCGAACGTCGTGTTGTCGGCATATGGCTGGATGGACCAGCGCTCGGCGAGCTACCAGAAGGTGCGCAGCGAGGCGATCCGATCGGTCAAGCAGGCCTTCGACGAGGCCGGCGTGGTGATGCCCGAGCCGATCTACAAGCTGCGCGTGATCGACGATTCCGGTGCCACCGAACCGGCCGGCGATGGCGCCGGGAATGCGCCGGTCCATGACCACCGCATGCAGGACGTCAGCGCCGATCGCAGCATCGAAGTCCGGGTGCACGCCGAGCAGGGCGCTGGCGACGAGGAAAACCTGCTCTCGCCAAAGGTGCCGCGCGAATCCTGACCGCGCATGCAGGGCCGGCGACGTCACCGGTGGTCGGCATCTGAACACCGTTGGTCGGCGAGACGCCATCGCCCGTTCGATCGTTCCCGGTGGTGGCCGGTCGCCGTCGAATCGGGACGCTCGTGCGGGCGCCAACGATCGCGGGCGACAACCTTTCGCAGTGCGCGTCGGCGGCAATCCGGCTCAGTGGCGAGGGCAAACGCCGGTCGGCGCGGCGCGGAGCGTGCCGTGACGTGGCCGATCCCGGCGGTGGGGCAACTGCCCGCGGTGCGGACGCCCGAATGCCCGCTGCGGCGCGGTCACTGGATATAACTAAGGTAATAGATCACAGGGCGTCTGCCGGGCGACTCAAGAGCCCGCTTTGGCAGCCGATAGCGCCAAAGGGCGCCGCATGGCCCGCCTCGAGTGGGGCATGAAAGCACGGTTCCCCGATCGCGCGCGAATTCCGAGGGTGCGTGCCCCGGGGCCATCGGCCGAAGGCGATGTCGCCTTCGGCCGAAGTCGATCGGAAGACGATCAATCACCTTTGAACTGGAGTGACTACGCCATGAACCGCACGACGCTTGCCGCAGCGACGGCTGCCTTCCTGATTTCCTTCCCGGCCTTCGCCATCGACAATCCATCGACGATCTCAGGCGCGACGATCGTCAGCCTAGATCAAGCGAAATCGATGATCGAATCGGGCGTCCCGGTCTTCGACGTGCGCTCCAAGAACGAATATGCCGAGGGCCATGTGGTCGGTGCGGTCAACGTTCCGTACAAGGAACGCAGTCCGAAGGTCGCCGATTTCGACGGCAGCAAGGACAAGTTCGATCTGAGCCAGTTGCCTGCCGACAAGGGCGCCAAGGTCATCTTCTACTGCAATGGCATCGATTGCTGGAAGAGCTACAAGGCGAGCGTGACGGCGGTCGATGCCGGCTACACCGGCGTCAACTGGATGCGCGAAGGCTACCCCGGCTGGAAGGCCAAGGGCTACCCCGTCAAGTGAGGATGCGACGTGGCCGGTGTGCGCGCGCCGGCCGCGCTTGCCGACGCCGAACGCGCATCTGACGGAGATTGACATGAAGTGGATGGCCGGATTCTCGATCAGGGCCAAGCTGTTCGGGCTCGCACTGGGCGCGGTGCTGATCATGACCCTGATCGCCGGAATGGCGCTGTATGCCAATGACGCCAATGACCGCGCGATGCGTGATGTCATCGATGGCAGCTTCCGCCCGCTCAATGCACTGAAGGCGATCGACAACGATCTGCGGGAAGCGAGATTCCGGCTCGCGTCTGTGCTGCTCGATCAGACCGGTCCGCCGAACGCGAAACGGCAGGTCGAGGAGTTGCTGGAGCGGTTGCCTGTGAAGTGGCAGGCCTACCTGTCGCGGCCGGGCCGCGACGCCGCATCCGACGAGGAGCGCGCGCTGGAGGTGGCGCTCGATGGCAGCATCGCCAAGCTGCCTGCCTTCATGGGCGACGTGCTGCAAGCCTATGATGCACCGGATGTCTATGATCGGCTGACGACGATCCTCGAGGATCGGTGGCCGTGGCTGACCACGGCGGTGATCAAGCCGATCGACCAGTTGATCGAATTGCGCCGGGCGGCAGTCGATCGCACGGTCACCTCGTCGCTCGCGCTGAACAAGCAGCTCGACCGCCTGAACCTGATCATTGTCGCCATCGGCCTGGTCCTGATGATCGCGACCAGCGCATTGATCGCCCGCGCCACGCAGCGCTCGATCGGCAGTCTGCGCGACATCATCCGGCGGGTCGCCGACGGTGACTTCGCGGCCCGGGCCGAGGTCCGCGGCAAGGACGAGATCGGCCAGATGAGCGCCGACATGAATGCCACGCTGGCCAGCCTGAGAGAGGCGCTCGGCGGCGTCAAGTCGGCCGCATCGACGCTGGCCGAGGCGTCGGGCACATTGTCGCGCGATGCGCGCAGTGCCGACGCGGGTGCCAACGAGCAATCCGACAAGGTGATGCAGATCACCGCAGCGATGGAGCAGCTTTCGGTCAGCGTCGCGGAGATTTCGGCAGGCGCGGAAAAGGTCTCGGCTGCGGCGGGGAATTCCCGCGAAGTCGCCGGCGAAGGTGCCCGGCTGATGGACGAATCGCGCCAGGCGACCGAGCGCGCGCTGCGGGCCAGCGCCTCGTCGAGCAAGGTGATCAGCGAATTGAGCGGCACCACCAACCGCATCAGCGAGGTCGCCAACGTCATCAATGAGATCGCCGGTCAGACCAATCTGCTGGCGCTCAATGCCGCGATCGAGGCGGCACGGGCCGGCGAACAGGGCCGTGGCTTCGCGGTCGTCGCAGACGAGGTGCGCAAGCTCGCCGAACGGACGGCGCGGAGCACGGCCGACATTTCCGAGATGCTGGCGACCGTGCAGGACCAGACCGAAGCCGCCGTCCAGTCGATGCATGCGGTCGATGCCGACGTTCAATCGGGTGCAGCGAACTTCCGCAACCTCGAGCAGATTTTCGACAAGATTCTGGCTGCGGCCGGTGAAGTCAATGCCCGTGCCGACGAAATCGCCTACGCCACCACCGAACAGCGCCAGGTCGCCGAGCAGACCGCTCAGGGCATGGAAGCCATCGCACGCATGGTGGAGAGCACCGGCGCTGCGGTCAGCAGCGTCTCCGGTGTCGCCGACAACACGTCGACGATGGCCAACGACCTGCAACAACTGGTCGCCAGGTTCCGCATCGCGTGACCCTGCCTCGCGCGGCATGCGCGACCGCCGAAAGGGCGGCGCCCTCCGACATGCCGCGGCGGCCGACGTGCGCACCGGCCGGAGCAGCGCACCGGGTCGCCGCCATCCGCTGCGACCCGTCGCCGCACCGGGTCTAGAATGCAAGCGGGAAGAGGCCTAGCCGGCTTCGCCCGTGATTCCTTGACCCTCGGACGGAGTACTGGAAATGGATGACAAGCGTCTCGCGATCGTGGTCGGTGCCGGGCCCGGGCTCGGCGCCTCGCTGGCGAGGCGGTTCGCCCGCGCCTCGATGAACGTGGTGATGGCCTGCCGCCATCCGTCGCGCATCGATACGCTCGCGGCGGAGTTCAGCGGCATCGGCCACAGTGTCTGTACGCGCGAGTGTGACGCCTGCGACGAGAGTTCGGTGCAGGCCTTGTTCGAGTGGTCCGACGAGCGCTTCGGCGCGCCCGATATCGTTGTCTATAACGCCGGCGCTTTCGTCCAGCGGCCGTTGCTCGAAACCAGCGCCGGCGAATTCGAACACTGCTGGCGCGTCGGTTGTCTCGGTGGCTTTCTGGTTGGCCGCGAGGCGGCGCGCAGCATGCTGCAGCGGGAGGATCGCGGCGGTGCGATCCTGTTCACCGGCGCCACCGCCAGCCTGCGCGGAGGCGCCGGTTTCCATAACCTGGCCGTGGGCAAGTTCGGGTTGCGGGCGCTCGCCCAGAGCATGGCCCGCGAGCTCGGGCCGCAGGGAATCCACGTTGCCCACATCGTCATCGACGGTCGGATTCGTGCCCCTGCGGTGGTCGAGCAGGGGAGCAAAGACGGTGGCCGGCTGCTCGATCCGGACGAGTTGGCCGAGGCCTACTACCAGCTCGCAATGCAACCGAAGAGTGCCTGGACCCAGGAACTCGACCTGAGGCCGTGGGTCGAGCGCTTCTGATCAGACCGCGACCGCCGTCGGCATCGCAGGCGGGGCATCGGACGGTGCCGTGAGCGGCACGGTCACGACCATGCACGTGCCCGCACCGTGCTCACCGGTGTGGGCTTCGATTCGTCCGCCGAGCATCACCGTGACGATCTGATGGCAGATGTACAGCCCCAGCCCGGTGCCGCCATCGTGCCGCCTGGTCGTAAAGAACGGATCCCAGATCCGCTCACGAATCTCGGGCGCGATGCCGTGACCGTCGTCGCAGACCCGCAGTTCGAGCGATTGCCCGGTCCGTCTCGCGCGGATCGAGATGGTGCCCGGGCTGCCCTCGGGGAATGCGTGGATTGCCGCATTTCGCACCAGATTCTCCACCACCTGCCCGAGCGGGCCGGGATAGCCGTCGACGATCAGACCCACTGGAATGTCGCGTTCGATATCGGACACCGCGTGCTTCAGGGTGTTGCCGGACAGGGCAAGCACGTCGTCGATCAGCTCATCCACGGCAAACTGCTGCCGATCGGTGCTGGCGCGGTCGGCGGCGACCTGCTTGAAGCGGCGGATCAGTGCATTGACGCGCTCCAGATTGGCGTGGGCCAGTGCCAGGCCTTCACCCTGATCCGCGGCAAAGCGCTCGAATTCGGAGCGCCTGATGCCGCGTCCGTAGGCCTCCTGCAGCCGACCCAATTGATCCTGCAAGGCGCCGACGGCCAGCGTGGCGGCACCGAGCGGCGTATTCATCTCGTGGGCGACGCCGGCGACCAGCAGCCCGAGTGACGACAGCTTCTCCTGCCGCAGCAACTCGTCTTGGGAGGCGTCGAGCGCTTCCAGGGCCTCGGCGAGCTCGCGGTTGGTGCGGGCCAGGGAAATTGCGGCCTGCTCGACGTCGACGCGGCTGCGCGCCAGGGCGGCGGCAAACAGTGACACCGCAACCAAGGCGATGCCCGCGATCCCGGCAACCTGCCCCGCGGAGGGTACGCGTTCGGCTGCCAGTCGGTCGTTGGTGACGAAACTGACCGCGTACCATTGGGGGTGCGTGCCGCCATCGGGATGCGCGCCCCCGGTCACGCGTCGATAGGTCCACAGCCCTTCCGGACGAACGACGCTGCCGGCTTCCTCGGCCGACGCGCGCATTCGTGCCCAGACATCGGGATGGCGAAGATCGAAGCGTCGCGTCGTCTCGTCGCGGACGAAGGCGAAGGCATCGGCTTCGTCCGGGGCATGCAGCCAGAACCCCTTTTCGTCGAGCAGGGACAGGTGGTTGCCCGAACTCTCGGCAAAGGCCTCGAGAATTGGAGCGACATCGGCATTCAGCACCGCGACCGCATGGGGCTGTCCGGACCCGTCGCGGACCAGGGCCGCCGCGCGCATCGTCGGCCGCAAGGGGATTTCGATCTTGCCGTGTTCGATATTGGCGTCGACCGGCGACAGGTAGTGCGCACCGGCGGGCATCGTCTGAGGCGCCGTGCAGTAGCGCCGTCCGGCCTTCGACTGCAGGGCATGGCGGGGCGTCAGCGAGATCCGGTCGCCGACGCGATCCAGGCGCAGCCACTCGTGGCAATCGAGTTCCAGCAGGCGGGCCTGGAAGTAGATCCGGTGCGCGGACATGAAGTCGAACAGATGGTCGACCAGCGACACTCTGACCGCCGATGCCTCGGTTTGGCGTCGAATGGTGCGCTCGACGATGTTCGCGATCAGGTGGATGTCGTTGTCGAGCCGCGTCAAGGCCTGCTCGAAGGCTGTGCTACGCGTCTCCAGGATCTCCCGCTCGCGAATCTCGACCCGCGCGAGCTGCGCCTGCTCCTGGAAATGCATCAGGGCGTACGCGATCAGCGGAACAAGCATCCACCAGGGCGCGAGATAGGCCAGCAGGGTGCGAACGAAACGGAACCTGGAGCCGGCCTCGGGCGAATCGTCGCGCTCGGCCGACGCGCTCAAGGCAGACCGCGCCCGTCGCGCGCGAGGGCGATCAGCTGGGGCAGGGGCAGCGGTCGGCCGAGCAGCCAGCCCTGCGCGAAGCGGCAGCCGTGCCGGCGCAGCCAGTCCGCCTGTTCGCGGGTCTCGACGCCTTCCGCGATCAGCGCGATACCGAGGTTGTGACCGAGTTCGATGATCATGCGCGCAATGCTGCGGCCGCGCTCCTCGTGATCGAGGCTCGACACGAAGGTACGATCGATCTTCAGGAAATCGGCCGGCAGCATGTGCAGATACTCCAGCGAGGCCATGCCGGTGCCGAAATCGTCGATGGCCACCTTGCCGCCGGCGTCGCGGTGCGCGTGCAATACCTCGACCACCCGGTCGAACGACGACATCACGGCCGTTTCGGTCAGTTCGATACCGAGGCGGTCGAGCGGCACGCGGCGCCCGTGGCAGATTTCGCGGATCGCGTCGGTCAGTCCGTCCTGCTCGAACTGCCGCGCGGAGACATTGACGCTGACCACGACGTCCGCGATTCCAGCGGCCTCGAGTTCGCCGATCGCGTCGCAGGCCTGCTCGATGACGTAGCGCCCGATCGCGTGGATGTGAGCGGATTTTTCGGCAATCGGGATGAATTCGTCCGGCGGCACCGGCCCGTCCGGCGAATGCCAGCGCAGCAGCGCCTCGGCGCCGATCAGCCGCCCGCAGTCGAGGTCGAACTGTGGTTGGAACTTCACGTGGAAGCCGCCCTGGGCGATGGCATCGGTGAGCCTTGCATGGATTCTGAAGCGTCGGGCTTCGTCGCGCTCGAACTCGGGGCTCCAGCGCATGCCGTGACCGCTGCCGCGGGACTTGGCAATGCGCAGGGTCTGCAGCGCGGCCCGTTTCAGCGCGTGGGCGTCGGCGTGCGCGGTGTCCAGCGGAATCTCTGCGGTGCAGGCGGAGCACCAGTGGTGCGCTGCTTCGATCTCGAGCGGTGTGGCCAGGACGCCGGATGCCCGATCCAGATTGACCGACATGGCCGGGCCGACGATGCCGAACAGATCGTCGGCGATGCGGGCGACCATCGCGGGCTGCGGGAAGGCCGATTCCAGGCGCCGGGCGACCGCCGCCAGCAGCGCGTTGCGGAAGCCGTCGCCGAGGCCGTCCGCCTGGCGCGAGAACTGATCGACGTCGAACAGCACCAGCCTGCCGCCGTGGCTGTCGGGGCGACGCAGGCGATCGATTTCGCGGAGCAGGGCGGTGGCGTTCGGCATGCGCAACACCGGGTCCTCGAACGCGAGTCGATCCAGCCGATCGATCAGCGCCACGTTGCCGAAGCCGCGTGACAGGTTGGTGGCGAAGACGCCCAGCAACTCCTTTTCGGCCGGATCCAGGGGGCGACCCGTCCGGAGATAGACGACGTAGTCGGATCGGGCCTCTTCGCGCGGCAGAAAGATGGCCTGTCCCTGCGCCGTGTCGATCGAAATGTGGCCGGCCAGCGCTTGCCGGATGGTCTGCTCGACCGTATGGTCGCCGAGTGCCGACAGCGCCCGCCCGTGCGCATCGGCAAAGCAGCCTTCGGCGCAGGTGACGAAGGGCTGTCGCGTGTCGCAACTCGCGATCGTGTCGCCGTCTGCCGGCATCCGCGCGCCCTCGCAGACCACGCCGGAAACCGGAACGTCGAGCAGGCGCGCGACTTCGGCCAGCGCCTTGCGCGCGAGTTCGCCGATCGATCGCGCCGCTGCCAGCCGGCTGCTGGATTCGATGATCAGTTGCAGGCCCTTGCGCGCCGAGACCAGGTCGTGCAGCTGGCGGTAGGCGCGGATGGCGCCGGTCAACACCTGATTGAGGCTGCGTCGCGCCAGATCCGACTTGATGCAGTAGTCGGTCAGGTCGTAGTCCTCCATCACCCGGGCGACCGGTGCGAATCCGGGTTGTCCGGTGAGCAGGACGATGCGTGGCTCCATCAGGCCGAGGGTTTCGCGCACGCCCTTGGCCAGCCTGAGGCCGGCGTCCTCGCATTCCATCACGACGTCGACCAGAATCACCGCGAAATCCCGGTCCTGGGCGAGCTGTCTGGCGGCCTCTGCGAGGCTGTAGGCCTGAACGACTTCGAGCCGGCGGCCGAAGATGATCGTGTTCTTCAGGGCAAGTGCGGTGGCGCGCTGGAAACTCCGGTCGTCGTCGACCGCGAGAATCCGCCACACGCTGCGGCTGCCGGCGTGATGTGCGTCGTCCTCGGGGACGAACGTGACTTCCGCGTTGGCGTCCTCTGCCACTTCGGCAAGGTTCAGGCTTCTCTGGGTCATTGCCTCGACGCTGTGTGCGAAGCAGGCCGCCGGCGCTGCTTCGCGAATTCCGTAGACCGGTTCACGGCCGTCCCGACCGGAAGTTGACGGTCGCCGGCCGATGCGGACAGCGGCAAGGCCGGATCCGTGCTAGTCGAGGGTGCGGCCGATCTCGGAGAAATCGTCCTTCAGTGCGACACCGCTCGCGCCCAGCGCCCGTGCGCCGCGCAGCAGATGGTCGAGGCGTCGGGCTGCTGCCGCCGGCACGAGCCCCGCCGGGCGCACGTTCGAGATGCAGTTTCGATCGGCGTCGCTGAGGCCCGGCCGGGGTGCGTGGGTCAGATAGAGGCCCAGGCTGTCCGGGGAACTGAGGCCTGGGCGCTCGCCGATCAGCATCACCACCTGGCGCGCCCGCAGGGCGCTTCCGATGTCGTCGCCGAGGGCGACGCGGGCTTGTTCGGCGATCACGACCGGTGCCAGACGCCAGTCGCCAAGCGCTGCCAGCAGGCCGTCGATGACCGACAGCGCGTGGCGTTCCACTGCGACTGCGGACAGGCCGTCTGCGAACACCAGGGCGAGGTCGTAGCCGCGCTCGTCGGCCGCATCGCGCAGACGGGCGCGGCTGGCGTCGTCGAGACGGCGTCCGAGATCCGGCCTGCGAAGATAGGTGGCGCGGTCGCCCGCCGCCGAATGCACGGTCATGCAGGGCAAGCCGCGTTCGCCCAGACCTGCCTGCAGGGCGCCGACGTCGAGTGGATGATGGACCGCATCCCGGGCGCGCGCGTGATCGAGCGACAAGGACAGCAATTCGTGCGTCGGCAGACTGCCGCCGGCCCGGCCGATGGCGATACGGGCGGCGGTCAGATCCCGCAGGCGGAACCATGGGTCGCGCGCCACGAGGCGGCTCATCGTGCCCCTCCCAGTTCGCTGCCCAGCCCCAGCAGTGGGTGTTGCGGCACCGGCGACAGCAGGTGTCCGCTGCTGTCGGCAATGCCGATCGATTCGAGCCAGCGTTCGAACTCGGGGGCGCGGCCGAGTCCCAGCAGCCGGCGCACGAACAATGCGTCGTGGAACGACGTGCTCTGGTAGTTGAGCATGATGTCGTCGGCCCCGGGTACGCCCATGACGAAATTGACGCCAGCCGCTGCGAGCAGGGTCAGCAGGTTGTCCATGTCGTTCTGGTCTGCCTCGGCGTGGTTGGTGTAGCACACGTCGCAGCCCATCGGCAGGCCCAGCAGCTTGCCGCAGAAATGATCCTCGAGGCCGGCGCGGATGATCTCGCGTCCGTCGTAAAGATACTCGGGCCCGATGAAGCCGACGACGGTATTGACCAGCAGCGGATTGAATTGGCGGGCGAGGCCGTAGGCCCGCGCTTCCAGCGTCTGCTGGTCGGCGCCGTGGTGTGCGTCGGCCGACAGCGCGCTGCCCTGACCGGTTTCGAAATACATCAGGTTGCCGCCGACGGTGCCGCGGCCCAGCGCCTGTGCCGCCTGCTGGGCTTCCGCCAGGATCGCGAGGTCGACGCCGAAGCTGCGATTGGTGGCTTCGGTGCCACCGATCGACTGGAACACCAGGTCCACCGGCGCGCCGGCCTCGATGGCACGCAAGGTGTTGGTGACGTGGGTGAGCACGCAGGTCTGGGTTGGAATGTCGAAGCGGCTGCGGATGTCGTCGCACAGCTGCAGCAGCCCGATGATCGCCGCCAGTCCGTCGCCGGCCGGGTTGACGCCGATCACGGCGTCGCCGCAGCCGTACATCAGGCCGTCGATGATCGCTGCCGCGACGCCCCGCGGGTCGTCGGTCGGGTGGTTCGGTTGCAGGCGCACGGAAAGCCGGCCAGGCAGACCGATGGTATTGCGGAAGCGGGTGATCACCCGGCGCTTCGACGCGACCAGGATCAGGTCCTGGTTGCGCATCAGCTTGGACACTGCGGCCGTCATTTCGGGGGTGAGGCCGTCGGCGACGCGGCTCAGGCGCGCATCGTCGACATCGTCCGCGAGCAGCCACTCGCGAAACTCGCCGACCGTCAGGTGCGCGATTTCGGAGAACGCCGCGGCGTCGTGCCGATCGAGGATCAGACGTGTGATCTCGTCGGACTCGTAGGGTACGACGGCCTCGTCGAGGAAGTGGCCGAGCGGCACATCGGCCAGCGCCCAGCGGGCGGCGACGCGTTCCTCCTCGCTGGCGGCGGCGATGCCGGCCAGCATGTCGCCGGCGCGCGCCGGCGATGCCTTCGCCAGCAGGCTGCGCAGATCGTCGAAGACGTAGCTGGCCTGACCGACGGTATGGCGGAAGGCCATGGCAGGCGACTGCTCGCCGGGAACTCAGCCGTGCCCGCCGATCAGGCGGATGGCGTGGCCGGGCGCCAGACCCAGTTCGTCGCTGGCGCGCCCGCAATTGACCGCGATCTCGACCAGGCCCAGGCTGTTCTCGTACCAGCAGGGGGTGCCGCGCTCGATGTCCGAGAACACGCGTGCCCATTCCACCCGCCGGCCGGCGACCTCGATCGCACTGTCGTGCGGGATGTCGGCTGCCCGCAGTCCGGTGAACGCGTTGCCAAAATGGTCGATGAAGATCACCTCCGCGAGGTCGTTCCCGCCGAGTTCGACGTCGAGGCGCTCGACGTGATCGAGGACGCTCGGCGAGAGCACGCCGGTGGCGATCTGTGCGGCGATCGGCGCGAACAGGTCGCGCCCGTGGAACGATGCCGAAATGCCTTGCTCGGGCACCCGGATGCGCCAGAAGGCGGCGCGTTCGGCGCGTGCAGCGATCACCGACAGCAGGCCGTTGTCGGGTCCGACGAACCACTGGCCGTCGGCCTGCATGACGACCGCGGCACGCTCGCTGCCGACACCCGGATCCACCACGGCCAGGAACACCGTTTCGCTGCCGAACTGTCGATGGAGGGCCGCGAGCAGGTGGGCCGCCGAACGGGGTTCGTAATCGGGCACGCTGTGCAGGGCGGTGACGATCACCGGGTGCTGGGGGGCGATCGCGTGCAATCGTCCCTCGACCTGCGCGGTGTAAATGTCGTTGGCGCCGAAATCGGTAAACAGCACGATCATCCGCATTCCCTCGGGTTATCCAGTCGTGGGCGCATCGTCTCGCGACCGGCCGCAATCCGCAAGCCTGGGGTGGCGGGCGGGGGACGCCGCCGACGGGCTTCGCCGGGCACGGCAGCCGCCCGCAATGCGCTTTCAGCCTATCGTGGCGGCGGCGCCGTCGGCCGGCAGTGCCTCCAGAATCGCCGCGGCGGCGTCGTACTCGAGCGCGTCGAGATGCCGGCGCAGGCGCTCGAAGTGGTCTGCGTCGAGGACGCCGGCGAGCGCTTTCGACAGCGCCTGGAACGCGTTGCCGGCTGCCAGATCATGCCTGTGCAGGAGTCCGACCAGCTCCTCGAGTAGGCCCGAGTCGAGCGTCGTGCCGCCGCAGAGGGGTTCGGAGCCGGCCTGGCGGATACCGGCAAACGCCTCGTGAAGCCCGGTCAGCGCAGTTCGCAGCGTGTCGGCAAGCCGTTCGACTTCGTCGAGCCGTCCGTCGCAAAGGGCTCGTTCGAGCGCCGCTGCGCCTTCGCAGACGCGGCTGGCGCCGAGATTGGCAGCCGCACCCTTGAGCTTGTGCATGCGGGCGGCGAGTGGCTGCGGCTGGGCGATCATGTCAGGTGCCGGATCGCGCTCCCAAAGGTCGCGATATTCCTCGAACAGCCGGCTCAGCAGCGAGCGCAGCAGCTCGCCGTCGCCGCCCAGCCGTGCCCGCGCCCCGTCGATGTCGATGCCTTCGATCGCGGGCCAGTTCCGGTTGCTTGTCGCCATGACCTCGCGGGCCGGCACCGGCGTAAGTGCACCGGCGTTGCCCGTCACCCGGTCGATCTGATCGATCATCGACTGCGGATCGATCGGTTTGGTCAGGAATCCCTGCATGCCGGCGGCCGTTGCCCGTTGCCGTTCGATCGGCAGCGCCGCCGCGGTCAGGGCAATGATCGGCAACTCGTGGAGGCCGAGGTCACGGCGGATCCTGCGGGTGGTCTCGAGCCCGTCGAGGCCCGGCATCTGCAGATCCATCAGCACCACGTCGATCTGTTGCGCGCGACTTTGAAGTATTGCGAGTGCCTCGTCGCTGTTCGCGGCCATCCAGACACTGGCACCTTCCAGCTGGAGCACCTGATGGGCGACGTCGCGATTGATCTCGCTGTCGTCGACGACCAGGACCCGGATGCCCGGCAACTGCGGCGGAACAGCGTCCTCGACCGCAGGCAGTTCGTCGTCGGCCGACCGATGTGCGTGGGCCGTCGTGTCGCCGTCGACCCTGTTCAGCATCAGCCGGCACCAGAATCGGCTGCCCCGGCCGGGTTCGCTGCTGACGCCGAGTTCGCCACCCATCGCGTCGACGAGCCGTTTGACGATCGCCAGCCCGAGTCCGGTGCCGCCGAATCGCCGCGTTGCGCTGTCGTCGACCTGGGTGAAGGGCGTGAATAGTCGTTTGATGTCCTTTCCGTCGATCCCGATGCCGGTATCGGATACCGCGAATTCGACGATCGTGTTGCCGTCTCCCGAATCGATCACCGTCGCGTTCAGCGCGACCCGACCCCGTTCGGTGAACTTGATCGCATTCGACAGCAGATTTCCGAGGATCTGGTTGATCCGCGTGGCGTCGCCGACGACCTCGTGCGGCAGATTGGGATCGAGATCCAGGGCGATGACGATTCCCTTTTCCGAGGCCTGTGCCGACATCAGGCCGACGGCTTCCTGCAGCAGTTCGATCAGCGCGAACGCATGGGTCGTGATGGTCATTTTGCCGGCCTCGATCTTCGACAGATCGAGGACGTCGCTGATCAGGTCTGCGAGATGCCGGCCGGCACGTTCGAGCTGGCTCACGAGCCGTCGTTGCGCGGGATCGAGACCGGTGCGGGCAATCAGGTGGGCCACCGACAGCACCGCGTTGAGCGGCGTTCTCATCTCGTGGCTCATGTGGGCGAGAAAATTCGACTTGGCCTCGCTGGCGGCTTCGGCCGCCGCGCGGGCGCGCTGATCGGCGAGCGCGATCGCAACCACTGCCAGGGCCTTGGGCTGCCCATCCGCCTCCCGTATCGCGAAGACTTCCCAGTGGGTCTCGATCGGGTCGCCACTGCTCAGGCTCCGCATGCGCACTTCACCGCTCCAGCGGCCGACAGTCTCGACCGTGGGTGCGATCTCGTTGCGCAGGCGGGCCTGCTCGGCGTCGCCGAGAAAGCGCGAGAGGTGGCGTGCCGCGCCCGGATCGCCGTCATGGCCGACGACGCCGCAGGCGGCGGGATTCAGGTGCAGGCATTCGAGCAGTGGGCTGCAGATAAAGATGAAGTCGCTTGAATGCTCGACGATCGAAGCCAGCATGTCGGAATGCATCTGGCGCTGGCGCTGTTCGGCGACGTCACTGATGGTCGCGATGATGTAACGCCGCTCGTGGATCTGCAGGTTGGCCAGCGCGATCTCGGCAGGGAATCGCGTGCCGTCGCTGCGCTGCCCCTGCAACTTGCCGGTCCGTTGGCCCATCGGGCGCGCCCGCTCGGTCGCGTCGAACTGGGTGCGCAATGATGGATGCGCGTCACGATGCTCGATCGGCACCAGCATCTCGACCGGGTTGCCGCGCATCTCCTCGCTGGTGAAGCCGAACATCCGTTCCGCCGCGAGGTTGCTGCGGATGATCAGACCGTCGTCACCGACGACCACGATGCCGTTGGGCGAGCCGCGGACGATGGCATTGGCGAACGCTTCGCTTTCGCGCAGACGGCCTTCGAGCGCCGCCGAATTCTCCCGCTTGCGCTTCAGGCTCTTGTGCATCGCGTCGAAGGCATTCACCAGCTCGCCGACCTCGCCGCCGTAGCCCCGGGGCAGCGGTGCGTACTGGTCGCCGGCCGCGACGTCGCGGGCGGCAGCGACCAGCGCATGCAGCGGCGAGAGCTGCCGGCGCAGCATCGCGAACGACAACGCGATGATCAGCCCGGCCGCGACCAGCAGCGGTGGCAGCAACTGGTGCGCCTGGGTCCAGGCCTCGTTCGACACGTGCGAGGCGTCGACGCTGGCGAACAACGTGAGATCGCCGTCGAAGGTGTTCGCGTCGAAGTCCAGGGCGCGCATCGCGACGTAGCGCTGGTGGTCGGCGGCGGCCCGCTTCTGCGTCTTGTGCAGGCCCCCGTCGCTGCGCAGACCGGGGAACTCGTCGGTCACGCGGTAGGGCTCGCCGAACTCGAACGCAAAGCGTTTCGCCGCATCCGGATGGACGACGAAGTCACCCTGGGCATTGGTCGCGTAGATGGTCGTGAAATCGCTCTCGGCCACGCTCAGCGTCGACAGCAAGCGGTCCGCGTCGTAGTTGATGACGACGATGCCGAAAACCTTGTTGTCGTCGCCGCTGGCCGCAGTGGCGACCCGCACGGTGGCCCAGTGGGGTTCCTCGATGCGGCCATGCTCGCGATTGAGCTCGATGCCGCTGACATAGATGATGCCCGGCGGCAGGGCCAGCGTCCGCTTTACATGCGGGCGATGGGATTTCGACTGCAGGCGCGCGTCCGGGATGCGGGAAACGAAGGCACCCTGGCGTTCGACGCGGAGCAGTTCCCGGCCGGCGTCGGCAACGCCGATCAGGCGCACCTGGCGGACCGTCGGATCGGATCGCGCGTAGGCGGCGAAGATCTCGCCCAGGCGCTTCAGCCACATCTCCTGCGACGAATGGCCCTCGTCGTCGTAGCCGTCGTTGGCGAGCGCGCGGGCGATGCCGGCGATCGGTGGCATTTCGGCGAGAAATCGCACATCGGCGCGCATCCGGGCAAGGTCGTGCCGGACCTGTGCCTCGGCGCTGTTCAGTGCGTTGGCGAGCAGCAGTTCGCCGCGTTCGACGGCCCGCTGACGCGTCTGGCCATGCAGCATGAAGAATACCATCAGCATGATCACGGCGAGTAGCAGGGTGACCACGATCGCGATGCCGGTGGTCAGACTGCCGCTGGATGCGCGGGCTTCGGTCGTCACGACGGCGGGCACGCGAGCTCGGGCATCTCGGCGCTGCAGGTACGGTTGCGCCCCGAAGCCTTTGCCCGATACAAGGCCTTGTCGGCCCGCGCCAGCAGCGTCCGCTCACCCCCGTAGTCGCGCTTGTCATGCGGGCTGCAGGTCGCGAAGCCGATGCTGACGGTCAGTGGCAACGGTGCGCTGCCGCCGTCCACCAGGATGCCGATGCCCCGGATGGCGGTATGGATGCCGGCGGCGATCGCGTGCGCGGCCTCCTTCGACGTCTCCGGCAGCAACAGCGCAAACTCTTCGCCGCCGTAGCGTGCGACCAGATCGCCTGGCCGACCGACGCAGGATTCGAGCGCCCTGCCGATTGCGCGCAGGCAATCGTCGCCGACCGCGTGGCCGTGGCTGTCGTTCACCTTCTTGAAGTGATCCACGTCGACCATCATCAGACTGAGCGGTCGCGTGTGGCGTCTTGCCCGCCGCCATTCCAGCGGCAAGGCCGATTCGAATGCACGCCGGTTCTCGAGCCCGGTGAGCGGGTCGGTCGAGGCCTCCCGCCGCAGGCGGTCGGTGTGGTATTTCAATAGCAACTGATTGCGTACCCGCAGGCGCACCCTGGGCGGAGACACCGGCTTGGTGATGAAATCCATCGCACCGAGCTCGAGCGCCCGGGTCTCGATGCTGACATCCTCGTGACTGGTGACGAATATCACCGGTACATGCACCAGTCGCGGATCCTTCTTGAGCGCCTCGCATACCCCGAATCCGTCGAGCCCGGGCATGTCGGCGTCGAGCAGGATCAGGTCCGGCGGTACCTCGGTGGCGAGGCGAAGGGCCTCGTCGCCATTGATGGCGAAGCGCAGGTGCGGATAGTCGCCGAGAATGTTCTGCAGCACGCGTATCGACCCGACGTCGTCATCGACCAGCAAAAGGCTGGATTCGGCGAGGCAGGCATCGGGCGAGCCGATCTGCAGCCGTGGCTGATCGACTGCCGCGGCGAAGTCGTGATCGTCGTCGCGCGACAGGCCGGGAGGACGGTCCCGGGTTGCGTTGCTGGTCATCGGGTAGGTGCCGTGCGCAGGGGGAATCCTTGCTCTGGCTAACGACCGGCCCTGGTGCAACTTTAGCGGGCCGACGGCCGTCCGCCGGCATTGCCGGCCGGTGCAGTGGGCCGGCCCTGCGCTGGCTCAAAGATGCTGGCGCAGGCCGGCCAGTGCGCCCGACAGGCGATCCCCGATCTGAAAGATGTCGTTCTGGATCTCGGCAATGCTGCGGGTCGCAGTTGCCGTCAATTCGACCAGCTCGGATTCCTGCATCTCGGTGAGTCCCATGTGGACGAAGGCCGCTTCCATGTTGCCGAGCAGTTCGGTGGTGATCTCGCCGGCACGCTCGCGGCATTCGGTCTGCTGACGCCCGACCTCGTCGACCACCACCGCCAGTTGCTGGATGGCGTCGCGCAGTGCCTGCGCCTGTCGGTCGTGCTCGGCGCGCAGGCGCAGCGCGGCGACCCGTGCGTCGATGGCCTCGACGATGACGGCGAGATGATCGCGCAGCCGGCCTACCAGTTCCGGTTCATGCATCGGCAGGTCGCTGATCACCAGGGTTGCCAGCGGGTAGTTGATCACCAGCCGGTTGCTGAACTGGAAGATCCGCTGAAGTCCACGCGAGTGGTCGAGGATCGAGCGCTCGAGCGGCGTGCATTCGCCGTCCCGTGCGAAACAGGCGGCATCTGCATCCAGGCCGATCGACACCAGACCGGTGACGCCGTACTGGGCCACCGCTTCGAGGGTCGCCCGCGCCAGGCTGGCTTCGTCTTCGCAACCGAAGCTGCGTCGCATGAACTCCAGCACCGTGCCCATTTCGCCCATCGAAGACATGGCCACGAAGGCGGCCTGCTTGGCGCTGGCCGCTTCGCCGGTAACGGCGTCGAGCGCCAGCAGCGAGCGCTGGGCATCGCGGACCTTGCATTCGAGCACCTCCGGCTCGATCGGCTTGACGATGAAATCGTTGCCGCCGGCGTCGTAGGCACGCAGCCGGGTTTCGAGACCGTCGTCGGCGGAGATGAAGATCACCCGCGCCCGGGTCTGGCCGAGCCGCCGCATCCGGCGACAGGTTTCGATGCCGCCGAGTCCCGGCATGTTCACGTCGAGCAGCACGATGTCGATGTCGCCCTTGATCGCTTCGAGACATTGTTCGCCGCTGTCGGCTTCGCGGGTGCGAAGCCTCATCGCTTCGAACTGGTCGGAAAGGATCAGGCGGGTGGACGGATCGTCGTCGACGATCAGCAGCGTGTGATCGGCGACGACGAGCAGCGCGTCGGCGTCGCTGTCGGCGTCTTCGGTCTGGATCTCGGGCAGTTCATCGAACAGTTCCATGTTCGGCCTCGGCAGAAATGTCGGTGCGACGCAGGAATGCGCGTTCGGGCGGATCGTCGGCGCCGACCGGCAGCGTGGACGCGAGCGGACACACGGGTGCGGCGCGAAGCAGCGGCATCGGCTTGACGGTCGACGGGCGGCGATAGTCTTGGGGGAGCGCGCGCATCGGCGCGTCCTTTGGGCTTTCCTCCATAAGGCGTCGCTAACGTCCGGCAGGCGACAAACTTTAGTCAGCGCTAAATCCGCCCCCCCGATCGCCGTAAACCCGAAACTGAGACCCGCGGCGGCAACGGCACGCAGAATCCGGCGGCGAAACCCGTCGGCCGTCGTTCGGGCAATCCATTCGCCAGGAGGTGTGCTTGTCCGGACAATCGAGGCCGCTGCAACTCGCGTCGGTGGTTGCCGCCATCTGCCTGAGCCTGACCGCCGCCCTGATGTGGCTGCGTTTCGATGGCGAAGCGCAGCGCCGGCTCGAGCGCAGGGAGCACGCCGCCGAAGACCTGCTGTCGTCCGTCGCCGCCCGGATTCGAACCGCCGACGATCAATTGCGCGAATTGAACGTGATGGCGCAGCTCGTCGATCTCGCCGACGGCGGTGTCTTCGAGACCTTCGCATCGGCAATCGTTGCCAGTTCGCCGCAGATCCAGGTGCTCGAATGGATTCCGGAGGTCCGTCACGACGAGCGCGAATCGCTCGAGGCCGAACTCGGCGCGGTTGTCGGCAGGCCGAACCCGATCCGCGAAATCTCGGCGGACGGCCTGGTCGCCGCGGGCGTACGCGAGCGCTATTTCCCGGTGCGCAGAATCCATCCGCTGGTCGGCAACGAAGCGGCGCTCGGGCTCGATCTGGCCAGCGAGTCGAAGCGTGCGGCGGCGCTCGGCTCGGCACTGGCGGAAATGCGTCCGATTGCCACGGCGCCCCTGCGTCTGGTGCAGCGTGGTGCGCACGTCAGCTATCTGGTGTTCGTCCCGGTGCGGCGCGGCGCACCGCAACAACTGCTGCTGGCCTTGATCGAGCCGACCATGTTGCTCGATGATCTCGTCATCGATCCGACGCTCGGCGCAACCATCACCGACATCACCGACCGCAACGCGCGAATCGATGTCGGATGGATCGCAGGCGAGGCCGCCGGCGACGGAATCCGTCTGGCCGCCGATCGCCTGCAACTCGCGGGCAGGACCCTGGAAGTCGGTATCGATGTCGGCAGGGTGCCCGCCATCGCGTGGTCGTCGGGTGATGGCTGGCTGTTCGCAGCCGCGTTGCTGCTGTCGGCCGCGATGACCGCACTGGCCTGGGTCGTCACCGGCCGCACTCGGCAGATCCGGGATCTGGTGGATCGGCAGACGGCCTCGCTGCGCGACAGTGAGCTGCGCATGCGCCAGCTGTTCATGGCCACGCCCGAGGGCATCCTGATCGTCGGTGAGGACGGCCGCATCGAAGACGCCAACGATCAGGCACACCAACTGTTGAAAAGGCATCCGGGCGAACTCGTCGGCATGGCGGTCGAGAGCCTGGTACCGTTGCGCCATCGTGCCACCCACGTCCTCAAGCGCGAGAAGTTCATGAGTTCGGCGCGCTTTTCGTTCGATCAGCCGATGAGCCTCAAGGGCGAGTTCCGGGCGCTCAGGGCGGATGGCGAGGAATTGCCGGTGGCGCTGGGCGTATCGCCCCTGGAGCTCGACGGTGGGCGCAAGGCGATCGTCGTCCTCGGCGACCTCAGCGGACAGATCAGCATGAACGCCCGTCTGCGCGACGAAAGAGATCTCAGACAGCGCTCGCTCGATGCCCTGGCCAACCTGCTGCTCGCCCTCGACAGCAATGGCCACGTGACGATGGTCAATCGCTTCGGTTGCGAATTCCTCGGGCGAGACGAACCGTCGATTCTCGGCGGTTCGCTGTTCGCGCGCTTCTCGCCCGAACCGGGCGCGGCCCGGCGGGCGCTGAACCGTGCGCTCGAGGCACTGGCCGAAGGCCGGGAAAGCGCATCGGCCCGCATCGCGCTGACCGGCGCCGACGGTCGCTCGCATGTGATCGACTGGCGATTCAGCGCCCTGCGCGGCGAACATGGACGAATCAGCGGTTGCATGGCGTCGGGCATCGACGTGACCGAAAAGCTCGAAGCCGAGAGCGCCGCGATGCGCTTTGCCGCCAATCTCGAAGCCACGCTCCATGCCTTGCCCGACCTGTTGTTCGAGTTCGACGAGTTCGGGCGCATCCTCGACATCCAGAGCGGCCGTGACGATCTGCTTGCCGGTCCGCGAGACGAGATGATCGGTCGCATGCTGAGCGAAGTCCTGCCTGCCGATAGCGTGGGTCCGCTGCTGAAGGTCATCGACCGCGCGCTTGCCGAAGGGCGGGCCAGCGATGAGATGACGATGACGCTGCCGGGCGACCGCCGCTTGTGGATCGACGCTTCGGCGTCGCGCAAGGTCGGCGGCGGTGATCGGCCGACCTGCATCATGGTGCTGCGCGACGCGACCCAGCGCATGCTGGCGCAGCGCGAGGCCGAGCACATGCGCTCGGTGGTGCAGGCGTCGGGCGAATTGCTGGCCTGCATCAACACGGCACGCGTGGTCGAGGTGGCCAACCCGGCCTTCGCGCGGACATTCGATTGCCCCTCGCAGTCGGTCGCCGGGCAGGCGCTCGCCGGCATCCTCGATGAAGCGACGATGGCGAAGCTCGAAGTCGCGCTGGGCCGGGTCTTCGGCGGCGAGCTGCAGCGCCTGTCGCTGGACGTCGGTGTCGCCGCGCGGCAATGCACGCTCGAATTGGAGCTGGCACCATTGTGGGACGAAGGGGACGTCACCGGTGCCGTGTTGAGCGGCCACGACATCACCGACCGCGCGGCGGTGCAGCGTACCCTGGAGAGCTATCGCGACACGCTCGAGCGTGAAGTCCGGGAGCGGACGGATGCCCTCGACCGCACCCGCGCGCGGTTGGCGCACACGCTCGAGAGCAGTCCGGTGCCGACCTTCGTGGTGGATGCGGACGGGCGGGTGAGCCATTGGAACAAGGCCTGCGGGATCGCCTTCGGCATCTCCGCCGACGACCTCATCGGCACCACCGAGGCGTGGCGGGCCTTCTACGAAGAGCCGCAGTCGGTGATGGCCGAGCTGATCGTCGCCGGGCAAACCGACCAACTGCGGCAGCAGTACGGCACGGCATGTTGGCCGTCATCGCTGGTCCAGGGGGCGTTCGAAGCCGAATGGCACTTCCCGAAGCTCGGGCGCTGGCTTTTCCTGACCGCTGCGCCGATGCTCGACGCCGACGGCCGCTGCATCGGCGCGATCGAGACGCTGCAGGACGTCACCGCACGCAAGGAAGCCGAACAGATGACCGCGCGTGCGCGCGAGGCGGCGGAGTCGGCAGCCCGTGCCAAATCGGAGTTCCTGGCCAATATGAGTCACGAGATCCGCACGCCGCTGAACGGCGTGATCGGCCTCGCCCAGGTCGGCGTGCGCGAGAATGCCGGGCGCAGGGCGCACCACACTTTCGACAAGATTCATCGCTCGGCGGTACATCTGTTGGGGCTGATCAACGACCTGCTCGACTTCTCCAAGATCGAGTCGGGCCGCTTCGAACTGGAGGACTGCACGTTCGACCTGACTCAGGTTGTCGACCAGGCGCTCGACATTGCCACGCCGGGCGCCTTCGAACGCAATATCGCGGTCCTGGTATCGGAATCGCCGACGCTGCCGCAGGAACTCCGAGGCGACGGGCTGCGGCTGACCCAATGCCTGGTCAATCTTCTTGGCAATGCGATCAAGTTCACCGAGGCCGGATCGGTACGGCTCGATGTCGAGCATGACGGATCCATGCTCGCGCTAACGGTGCGGGACACCGGCATCGGCATGAGCGAAGAACAGATTTCGCGGCTCTTCCGCCCCTTCGAACAGGCCGACGGCTCGACCACCCGCAAGTTCGGCGGCACCGGACTCGGCCTGGCGATCACCCATCAACTGATCTCGATGATGGGGGGCACGGTGACGGTCGGCAGCGAACTCGGGCGCGGCAGCCGGTTTGCGCTGCGGGTGCCACTACCGGTGGTGACGCCGGCGGCCGATGCTCGCAACGATCTGCCCCCGCAGTTGATTCAGACCGGGCTGGAAGGCGAGGAAGCGGCCTTGCTCGAGCAGGAGTTGTCGCAGCGCGGATGTCGACTGCTCAGCCTGGCCCCGGCTGCGGCGGCACGGATGCATGGCGAGATCCTGCTCGGAACCGTCGATGCACTGGCGCTGGCCGCCGACGCCGGCGCTGATGAGTCGAGCTTCGTCGTGATCCACGACCCGGGGCCCGCACCCCGGCTGGGTCGGATCAATTGGCCGCGGCCACTGCTGGTGCGGCGACTGGCGGCACTGCTGGCCGGCGAACAGGTGGCGAACGCCGGCGATGCCCCGCGCAGGCTGGCGCGCATGCAGGTGCTCGGCGTCGACGACAACGAGGTCAACCGCTTCGTGCTGGCCGATCTGCTGCGTCTCGAGGGCGTTTCGTTGCGTCTTGCTGCGAGCGGTGAAGAGGCGCTCGAACTGGTGCGCTCGCTGCCGGCCGATGCCTTCGACATCGCCTTGCTGGATATCGAGATGCCCGGCATGGACGGCTACACGCTGGCCCAGCAGCTGAAACGCCTGAGACCCGGGTTGCCCTTGATCGGCCTGACCGCCCACGCATCACAATCCGACCGCGCCAAATGCCTGGATGCAGGCATGGCCGACCATATCGCGAAACCTTATGAGATCGACCATCTGGTCGAATCGATGCGCAAGTTTGCTGTGCGCCCTGCCCAGGAGAATTCAATGACCGCCGAGACGTCGAGTGAACCCGAATTGCCACCGGGGGGTGGCGCCGACCATGTCGACATGGCGGCCCTGCTGAAGCGATTCCGCGGCCGTAGCGAATTCGTCATGAAATTGCTGCGTACGGCTGCCGAAGCCCATCAGAGCGCCTCCTCGAAGATCACCGATGCGGTCAGCCGCCGGGATTTCGATTCATTGCGACAGGTCGCTCACTCGGTCAAGGGCATGAGCGGCAACCTATGCGCCAACGCGCTGCAGCAGCAGGCCGCTGAAGTCGAGCGCATGGCGCGCGCCCGCGAAGACGCGGTGTTCAACGAAGCCGGAGCGTTCGCCGGCGAGGTCGACTCGCTGGTGTCGTCGATTCGCAAGCTCTTGGTCGAATAGCGCGGGTCGACTAGCGGTCCCGGCCAATTCCTCACTGGCGTTCAGCCCAAGCCGAGACGATGTCGGCAAGTTGGCGCAGACCGTCGGTGAGTGCCGCCGGGCCCGGTTGCAGGATGTCCGCGGACTTGATTTCGTGGATCTCGCCGTTCGCGACCGCCGGAATGGACGCCCAGCCCTGCCTGGCGGCGACGCGCTCGGGTCGGAATTTCTTGCCGCACCAGGAACCGATGATGATGTCCGGGGCCCGGCGAACGACTTCCGCCGGGTCGCGAACGATGCGCTCCCCGGCCGCATGCTGCGCGGCGAACTCGCGAAAGCAGTCGCGGCCGCCGGCCACCTCGATCAGGTCGGAGACCCAGCCGATCGCCGAAATCATCGGATCGTCCCACTCCTCGAAGTAGATGCAAGGCCGCTCAGGCAGGCTTGCTGCGCCGGCTGCGACATGGGCGACGCCATCGACCAGTTCGTCGATCAGCGTCGCGGTCCGGCCTTCGCAGCCGACCAGCGCGCCTACCGTGCGGATCATCTCGAAGATCTGCGGCAGGCGGCGGTGATTGAAGACGTGGACGGCCACGCCGGCTCGGATCAGTTGGGAGGCGATGTCCGCCTGCAGGTTCGAAAAGCCGAGCACGAGGTCCGGCTCGAGTGCCAGGATGCGGTCGATCTTGGCGCTGAGAAAGGCCGACACGCGGGGCTTTTCTCGCCGAGCTCGCGGCGGGCGTACGGTGAAGCCCGAGATGCCGACGATCCGCGCTTCCTCACCGAGCAGGTAGAGGGTCTCGGTGGTCTCTTCGGTGAGACAGACGATCCGCCTCGGTCCGGCGGGTATCAAGCCTTGCACGACGATGTCTCCTTCGGGTGATGCCTGGCGCCGGGCCGGGGGCGGGATGCTGGCAAGGGCGCGGCGGTTGTCCGCACGGACCGTACAGGGTACCGTGTCGTGGACGCAACGCTGGCGATATCCGCCGTCGACCACCGAAGGCTGTTCATGAGGGCATCAATGGACGAAATGTGCTTGTCTCGGCAGGCATGCCCGGTGAGTCGATCGACTTCGTCGGGGCGCGTGCGTCCGTCGAGCCTTCAGTTCACGAGGCGTGCGCATGCGAAATGGTGGTGCGCGCGATCACACATCGGGGGATCGACGCGTTGAGCGCCGAGTGCCTCGAAGATGTGCCACGCCTGCAATGGCAGGTACATGATCGGACGGTCGTCGCCCGCTGGCGATCGGAGGCCGGCCTGCCTCCGCCGGCGCGGGTGCTTCCGGCCGATGACGACCTGTCGGCCGATCGTGCCTGGCGGCTGGCTTGCGAGGGGACGGCACTGTTGTGGCAGGGCGACTTTCACAATGGTCGCCAGTTGCTGACGGCGATGGGCCGTCGCATCGAGCGTAGCGGGCAGCGTCGGAGGCCGGCCGGCGACATCACGCAGGTCTTTCATCACCGACGCATGGCGCAGGCGCAGCGCGCCCGCCTGCTGGGGATGCTGCTGATACCGCTCGAGCCCGGATACCACCTGTCGCTGCGACGCGCACCCGACGTGGCGCTTGCGTGTCGGGAAGCCTGGGGCGAGGACGATATGCAGGCATCGGTGGTTTCGATGCGCGAGCTGCTGGGGATCATCGGCGCCCACCAGTGGCGGCTGAAGGGGGTGCCGGTGCCGGCTCTGGGGGCATGCATCCATCCCCACTACGGTGTCTTTTCACCGGTGCGCGGCGAGTATGTCGACCTGGTGGCGAAGGCGCCGCTGCCGTCGACCGATCTGGCTTTCGACCTCGGTACCGGCACCGGCGTGCTGGCGGCGGTGCTTGCCAGGCGTGGTGTCGCGCAGGTGGTTGCCACCGACAACAATCTGCGTGCGCTGGACTGCGCCCGCGACAACTTTGCGCGCCTGGGCATGGCGGACAGGGTGACGCTATGCCGGGACGACTTGTATCCGCCGGGACGGGCGCCGCTGGTGGTCTGCAACCCGCCATGGTTGCCGGGCAAGACCACCTCGGCGCTCGACGCCGCCATTTACGATCCGGACAGCCGCATGCTGCGGAGTTTCATCGATGGCCTCGTGGCGCACCTCGCGCCCGAAGGCGAGGGCTGGCTGATTCTGTCGGATCTGGCCGAACGACTCGGTCTGCGCAGTCGCGAGACGCTGCTCGGCTGGTTCGACGATGCCGGACTCACAGTGCGCGCGCGCGAGGACGTCCGCCCGCGCCACGGCAAGGCCTTCGATCCCGCCGATCCGCTGCACCTGGCGCGCTCGGCCGAGATCACCAGCCTGTGGCGGCTGACTGCCCAGGGATGAATCGGCCTGGGCAGCCAAGGACCTGTACGCCGGCCGACCGGCGACGACCGCTGTACGCACCGGGATCGGCTCAGCCGCGAGGAGAGGGCCGGGTCAGGAAGCCGCCCGCCGGGCCCGGGACTTGAGGAGTCGTGAAGATGACATGCTGCATCGTGCCAACGTTGAGGTATCGTGACGCGCCGGCGGCGATCGCGTGGCTGTGCCGCGCGTTCGGATTCGAACGTCATCTCGTCGTGACTGGCGACGACGGCGTCGTCGAGCACGCGCAACTGATTCTCGGTGGCGCGATGATCATGCTCGGGTCGGTGCGTCAGTCGCCGTTCGACGCCGTGCAGACGACACCGGCGGCTGTCGGCGGATGGGTGACGCAAAGCCCCTATGTGATCGTCTCTGCGATCGATGCCCACCATGCGCGGGCGATTGCTGCGGGGGCGGAGATCGTCATGCCGCTCGCAGCCCAGGACTACGGCGGAAAGCACTACGCGTGCAGGGACCCGGAGGGGCATCTGTGGAATTTCGGCAGCTACGATCCGTGGGCCGATCCGGCGGTCTGAGCAGGCGGCGGTTTCGACGAGCGATCGACAGACTGCGACGAACATGATCGACGATGAACTTTGGACTGGATCCTGGAGGATCGGACATGCTGGAAATGCGGCCCAACTGCGAATGCTGCGATCGCGACCTGCCGCCGGACTCGTCCGCGGCGATGATCTGTACCTTCGAGTGTACGTTCTGTGTCGATTGCGCAGAGGCCGTGCTCGACGGTGCCTGCCCCAATTGCGGCGGCAACCTGGTGCGGCGGCCGGCTCGTCCGGCGAGGCTGCTCGGCAAGTATCCGGCCTCGACCCGGCGTGTGCTGAAGGAGGGCGGTTGTCCGCCGACGGGCGCATGAGTGACGGCAGCCCGCCGGCACGTCGCGCCGGCGGACGAAGCGTTCAGGCGAGCGATCGATGCGGCCGGATTTCTCGCCCGTCGGCGCCGAACACATGCACTGCGGCCGGATCGGTGTCACCCCAGCGCGTCGCCTGCTGGCCTGCGAGCCTGGCGAGGACCGGCTCGCTGGCGCCTGCTACGCTGACATAGACGTTGGTGACCTCGCTGCGAGACTCGACCAAGCTGACGCACCCCGGCAGCAAGGCGTCGCCGTCGTTGGCAAGCTTCAGGTGTTCCGGACGGATGCCGAGCTCGACGGGCATGCCTTCCGGGCCGAAGGCCGGCGCGTCACCGAGATGTCGATCGATCGCGTCGTGCTGCCGGAGGGGTCGCCGCACCGGGAATTGTGGCAGGCTGAACTGGTGGCGGGAACGACCACCGGCCCGGCGCCGTCGGCAGGCGACGGGCCTTGACTGCGGAATGTGCGGCCAGAACCCGGGCGTCTGCCATTCACCGATATCGCGGTCGAGCCGCCGTTCGTCGGTCGCGGCCGCGGCGACACCGACCAACCGAACCTTGGGCGCTCCGCCCGGCGTATTGGTTATCCTACCGAACGGCGGCCTCGGCCTGCGCACGTCGCTGCATCGCGCCGGCGATGAGGGCGAGGCCAGCCAGCAGCATCAGCACCTGACTGGGTTCCGGCACCGCGCTGACGGTCAGCGTGATGTTGTCCGGATTGATGCTGGCGATGAATGCGACGCCGTCGCCGAAGCCGCGCCAGGTGACGGCCTCGAAATCCGGAAGACCGACCGCCGTGGCAAAGCTGGCGACGACGAAGGTGTCTGCGAGACGGGGCACGTAGCCCAGTTGCAGGATCGATAACTCGCCACCGATCGCCAGGTCGCCATCCACCAGGATGCGATCGAAATCCGTCACGCTGCTCAGCTCGAAGGCCAGCACGCTGCCGGTCGCGAGCGCCAGGTCGCCGTCGAATGAGAGACTGCCGGTGCCGTGGGTACCGGGCTCGATGCGGCCGCGATTGACGATGTCGCGCCCGGCACGGATCGCGAAGCTGCCGTCGCCGGTCAGTGTGCCGCCGTTGGCGAAGGCCGAGCCGGCCGCGACCCGGGCGGCGTCGGCCACCGAGACGACGCCGGCATTGTCGAAGTCGGCGCCGATCTCGAGGGTGCCGGCGAGCACTTCGATCGAACCGGTGTTGTCGATGGTCGGGACGATCGTCGTCGTCGTGTTCGAGCGCTTCTCGAAGTGCCCCGGGTTCTCGAAGCGGCCGGCGCCCTCCATGCGGGCGTCGAAATCCTGTGCCTCGCGGAACACGCCGGTGTTGGTGAAGTGGGCATTGGTGCCGATGATGATGCGTCCGTTGTTGCCGGTATTGCCTTGCCAGGTGGTATCGCCGGCGAGCACCTGGCGCCCGTCGGCGATCAGCTTGTCATTGCTGCCGGCCAGGGAAAGCGGCCCTGCGAAGCGGGTCTCGGTCGCGCCGCGGTGGGTGCCGCCGCGCCACTCGGTCGAGCCGGTGACGATCAGCGCGCCCGCACCTTCGACGATCCCGGCGCGCTGGATGAGGCTGGCGACGGTCTGGGCTTCGGCCAACCGCAGCAGGCCGCCGTTGATCTCCATGGGCGCCTGCGCTGAGATCCGAGCGCCGGCTTCGAAGTCGAGCGTGGCGGCGCCCAGTTCGAGCGTGCCGCTGCCGCCGATCTCGGCGCCGTCGCGGACCTGGTGGCTACCGCCGTCGAATGCCAGGCGTGCGCCGCCGGCGATGTCGATGTCGCCCCGATAATCGCCCCCGCCGACGAGTCGGAGCTGCCCGGCCCTAACGTCGACGCGACCGGTGTTGTCGAAAGCGGGCTCGATCACGGTGGTGGTGTCGGAGGTCTTCTCGAACAGACCCTGATTGACGAAGCGCCCGACGCTTTCGATGCGATTGTCGAAATCGTGATCCTCGCGGAACACGCCGGTATTGGTGAAGCGCGAGCCGCCGAGAATCCGCATCTGACCGTTGTTGCCCGTGCTGCCGCGCCAGACGGTGTCGCCGGCGAACACCTGCCGACCGTCTGCGACCGTCTTGGTGCCGGTGCCATCGAGCGTCAGCGCGCCGTCGAAGCGGGTGTCGGTTGCGCCCCGATGGGTGCCGCTCAGCCAATCGGCGTCGCCCGCGACGACCAGCGTACCCGGGCCCTCGACGATGCCGCCACTCTGCACGAGGGGGCCCAGGGTTTCGCTGCCGGCCAGCCGCAGGATGCCGCCGGCGATGACCATCGGGGTGGCGTCGTCGATGTTCGCGCCGGCGTCGAGCGCCAGCACCGCGCCCGCCTGCTCGAGGATCCCGGCGCCGCCGATGGTGGCGCCGTCGAGCAGGCGATGGGTGCCGCCATCGAGGCCGAGGCGCGCACCGTCGGCGATCTCGAATCCGCCTTGGTGTTCGCCCCCGCCACCGAGCCGGAGTTGCCCCGCCTTGACGTCGACGCGGCCGCCGTTGTCGAAGACCGACGCGATGGCCGTGGTGGTGTCCGAGGTTTTCGCGAAGGTGCCCAGATTGACAAAGCGGCCGCTACCGACGATTTGCGCGGAGAAGGCCTGTGCCTCGCGGAAGATGCCGGTGTTGGTGAATCGCGCATCGGTGCCGATCACCATGCGGCCGTTGTTGTTGCCGGTGTTGCCTTGCCAGACGCTGTCGGCGGAGAACAGGCTGCGACCGCTCGCCAGGGTCTTGTCGAAGCGGCCGAACAGGTTCAGCGCGCTGCCGATGCGGGTCTCGCCATTGCCGGACTGGGCGCCGCTGCCCCAGTCGGCATCGCCGATCACCTCCAGCATGCCCGGCCCGCTGAGCGAACCGCCGTCGAGCAACAGGGCACCGACCACCGCATCGATCGCCAGCGTCGCCACGCCCGAGGTGAGGCGCGCGGTGTCCGTGCCGTCCGGCACGCCGGTCGGCAGCCAGTTGTCGGGGACGTGCCAGGCGCCGCCCGCGCCCACCCAACTGCGGTCGATGGCAGCCGCTGGAGCAGTCAGCGCCAGCGCCAGCAGGGCGACCGGAATGACGACGGCGGTGCGCTCGACGCGCCGTCGATCCAGGGACGGGTTGGGCATGGCGTTCCTCGCGGCTGGGTGTTCGAACCGGGCGCGTCGCTGCCGGGCGCCGGTTGCGGGTCATCCAGACGAAGTATGCCGTCTGCGTCGCCGAATGTGTAACTCGGTTTGTCGGTCGAACCGTGCCGGTCGCACTGGTACCGGCACGGAGCGTCCGCTACATGCCCTGGTAGATCGGGCCTTCGCCGCCCTGCGGCGACACCCAGTTGATGTTCTGGCTCGGGTCCTTGATGTCGCAGGTCTTGCAGTGCACGCAGTTTTGAGCATTGATCTGCAACCGGGGATTGTCGCCAGCGTCGTCCCGCACGATTTCATAGACACCGGCCGGACAGTAGCGCTGTTCGGGCGCATCGTACTTGGCCAGGTTCAACGTGATCGGCACCGAAGCGTCCTTGAGCTGCAGGTGGCAGGGCTGTTCCTCCTCATGGTTGGTGTTCGACAGGAACACCGACGACAGGCGGTCGAAGGTCAGTTCGCCATCCGGCTTCGGGTAGGCGATCGGCTGGCATTCGGCCGCCGGCCTGAGCTTGTCGTGGTCGGAGGTCATTGCCAGCGTCCACGGCACCTTGCCCTTGAACAGCGTCTGTTCTGCGCCGAACAGGAAGGACCCCAGGTAAAGGCCCTTCTTCATATAGGGCTTGAAGTTGCGCGTCTGGTGCAGTTCCTCGTGCAGCCAGCTCTGGCGGAAGGCCTCCGGATAGGCCGTCAGTTCGTCGCGCTGGTGTTCCGAGACCAGCGCCTCGAAGGCCGACTCGGCGGCCAACATGCCGCTCTTGATCGCCGCATGACTGCCTTTGATGCGTGCGGCGTTGAGGAAGCCAGCATCGTCGCCGATCAGCCCGCCGCCCGGGAACACCAGCTTGGGCTGGCTCTGCAGTCCGCCGGCGGCGATCGCACGCGCACCGTAGGCAAGCCGCTTGCCACCCTGCAGGTAGGGTTTGATCATCGGGTGGGTCTTGTAGCGCTGGAACTCCTCGAACGGCGACAGGTACGGGTTCTTGTAATCCAGCCCGACGACGTAACCGACCGCGATCAGATTGTCCTCGAGGTGGTAGACGAAGCCGCCGCCGTAGGTGGCGTTGTCCATCGGCCAGCCGGCCGTGTGTACCACCAGGCCGGCCTGGTGGTTCTCGGCCGGCACCTCCCACAGTTCCTTCAGGCCGATGCCGTAGGTCTGGGGGTCGGCGTCGCGGCGCAGATCGAACTTCGCCTCCAGTTGCTTGCCGAGGTGGCCGCGACAGCCCTCGGCGAACAGGGTGTACTTGGCATGCAGTTCCATGCCGGGTTCGTAGTTGGGCCCCTGTTCGCCTTCGCGGGTCAGCCCCATGTCGCCGGTCGCCACACCCTTGACCGCGCCGTTCTCGTCGTAGAGGACTTCGGCGCCGGCAAAGCCGGGATAGATCTCGACACCCAGCGCCTCGGCCTGTTCGCCGAGCCACTGGACGACGTTGCCGAGGCGGACGATATAATTGCCGTGGTTGAGGAAACAGCCGGGCAGCAAGCCGTTGGGGATCGCGCGACCACCGGTCTCCGACAGGAACAGCACCTTGTCTTCCGACACCGGCGTGTTGAGGGGAGCCCCCTGCGCCTGCCAGTCCGGGATCAGCTCGGTCAGCGCGCGCGGGTCCATCACCGCGCCCGACAGGATATGGGCGCCGAGTTCGGCGGCCTTCTCGATCAGGCAGACCGAGTAATCGTGTCCTTTTTCGGCTGCCAGTTGCTTCAGGCGGATCGCCGCCGCCAGCCCGGCCGGGCCGCCGCCGACGATCAGCACGTCGAATTCCATGGACTCGCGTTCCATCTTCCCTCCTTGGTGTTTTCGAGATTCGATCTCGCCGCGCTTGTTGTCGCCATCATTCTCGCGCGGGCCTCAACATACGGATGCGTATGGTACATTAGCTCGGGGACACTTGGCGAGTCCCTCAACCGATATTTTTTTCGAGGAGTGCGGCAATGAGCGACAACCGGGTCCTGGTCCATTCTCTGCGAATGCCGGTGCGCTGGGGTGACATGGATGCCTATAACCATGTAAACAACACCGTCTATTTTCGCTTCTGCGAACAGGCGCGGGTCGAATGGTGCGAGAACATGGGCTACTGGGTGCGTGCCGACCAGTCGATCGGTCCGGTGATCATCAACGCGGCCTGCACGTTCATGCTGCCGATCACCTATCCGGCGACGGTCCTGATCGACATGTATGCCGGCGAGCTCGGTCGCAGCAGCCTGATGACCTGGTTCGAGATGCGCGTGGAGGGCGATGACCGACTGTATGCGGACGGCAGCGCCAAAATGGTGTGGATGGATCACGGCACGGGCAGTTCGGTACCGTTGCCGGACGAGTTGCGGGCCCGGTTCGACTGATTTCGAACGAGACCCGGCGCGCGATCGGATCGGTCCCGTCGCGCGCCAGACAGAACAAGAACGGAGGAGACGACAATGGACATTTCCGATGACAAGCCCTTGTGGCAACCGTCGCGGGCGCGGGTGGCCGATGCCGCGTTGAGCCGTTTCATGCAGCAGGTCGCCGCCCGCCATGGCATCGGCGTCGGCGACTACGATGCCTTGCACGCGTGGTCGGTGAGCGACATCGAATCGTTCTGGAGCGAATTCTGGGACTTCGCCGGCGTCATCGGCGACAAGGGCGGCCGCGTGCTGCTCGATGGCGACCGCATGCCCGGTGCGCGGTGGTTTCCGGACGCCTCGCTCAACTATGCTGAGAACCTGCTGCGCCGCCGCGACGAGGCCGACGCGCTGGTGTTCTGGGGCGAGGACGAAGTCAAGAACCGCCTGAGCCATGCCGAACTGTATCGCCAGGTGGCCCACTTCGCCGCCGCGCTGCGCGACATGGGTGTCGGCCAGGGCGACCGGGTGGCCGCCTTCATGCCGAACATGCCCGAGACCGTCGTCGCCCTGCTGGCGACCGCGTCGATCGGCGCCATCTTCACCTCGGCCTCGCCGGATTTCGGCGTGCAGGGGGTGCTCGATCGCTTCGGCCAGACCGAGCCGCGGGTGCTGGTGGCGGTCGATGGCTATCACTACAACGGCAGACAAGTCGATTGTCTCGGCAAGCTCGCCGAGATCGCCAGCCAATTGCCGTCGCTGCAACGGGTGGTGGTGGTGCCCTACGTGCATCAGCAGCCGGACATCACGGGCATCGCACATGGCCGGCTGTTGTCGGATTTCGTCGCGTTCTTCATTCACGAGACCGAGATCCCGTTCGCGCAGCTGCCCTTCGACCAACCGCTCTTCATCATGTACTCGTCCGGCACCACCGGCGTGCCGAAGTGCATCGTCCATTCGGCCGGCGGCGCGCTGCTGCAACACCAGAAGGAACACCAGTTGCACGCCGACGTCGGCCCCGGCGACCGTTTGTTCTACTTCACCACCTGCGGCTGGATGATGTGGAACTGGCTGGTCTCGGGGCTCGCCACCGGCGCAGCGGTGCTGCTCTACGACGGTTCGCCCTTCGTCTGCGACGGCGACGTGCTGTTCGACTATGCCGACGCCGAGGCGATGACCCATTTCGGCACCTCGGCCAAGTTCATCGACCACCTCGCCAAGATCGGCCGGCGGCCGATCGACAGCCACCGGCTCGACAGCGTGCGGGTGATGATGTCCACCGGCTCGCCGCTGGTGCCGGAAGGCTTTGCCTACGTCTATGACGCGATCAAGCGCGATCTGTGCCTGTCGTCGATCTCCGGCGGCACCGACATCCTGTCGTGCTTCGTCCTCGGCTGCCCGATCCTGCCGGTGTATGCCGGCGAGATCCAGTGCAAGGGCCTGGGCATGGCGGTCGAGGTGTTCGACGAGGACGGCCGGCCGATCACCGGCGAGAAGGGTGAACTGGTCTGCACCCGGCCCTTCCCGTCGATGCCGGTCGGCTTCTGGAACGATGCCGACGGTGCCCGCTACCGGGCGGCCTATTTCGAACGCTTCGACAACATCTGGTGTCACGGCGACTTCTGCGAAGAGACCAGACACGGCGGGCTGATCATTCACGGACGTTCCGATGCCACCCTCAATCCGGGCGGCGTGCGCATCGGTACCGCCGAGATCTACCGCCAGGTCGAGAAGCTCGACGAGGTCGTCGAGTCGCTGGTGATCGGCCAGGACTGGGAGCGGGACGTGCGCGTCGTGCTGTTCGTCAAGCTGCGCGACGGGCTGACGCTCGACGAAGCCCTGGTCGATCGCATCAAGCAGACCATCCGCGCCAACACCACGCCGCGCCACGTACCCGCCCGCGTGCTGCAGGTGGCCGACATTCCGCGCACCAAGAGCGGCAAGATCGTCGAACTGGCGGTGCGCAACGTGGTCCACGGACGGCCGGTCAAGAATGTCGAGGCACTGGCCAATCCAGAAGCGCTGGCGCACTACGCCGACCGGCCCGAACTGGCGAACTGAGGAGGTGGCGGGATGCTGATGCAAAGGAAGGGTTCGGCGTTGCTGATCGTGGATCTGCAGCAGCGCCTGCTGCCGGCGATCGATGACGGTGAAGCGGTGATCGGTCATGCCGTGTGGCTGGCCGAGGTGGCAGCCCGGCTGGGGGTGCCGACGGTGGTCTCGGAGCAGTATCCGCAAGGACTGGGCCACACCGATCCGCGGGTGCTCGAGGCGGCCGCCGGGGCGGCGGTGGTCGAGAAGCTCGCCTTTTCCTGCGCCGCTGACGGCTGTCTCGCCGACAGCGCGATCGATGCCGCCAGCCAGGTCGTGGTCTGCGGCACCGAGGCGCATGTCTGTGTGCTGCAGACCGCGATCGGGCTGCGGGCGGCCGGCAAGGCGGTGTTCCTGGTGGCCGAGGCCTGCGGGTCGCGGCGGCCGTCGGACAAGGCGCTGGCGCTGGCGCGGATGGCCGCCGCCGGCATCACCGTGGTGTCTCGCGAGATGGTTGCCTTCGAGTGGCTGGGCCGCGCCGGCAGCGACGAGTTTCGCGAGATCAGCAAGCGCTACCTGCGTTGAGCGGTAGCCGGCAGCGGCGGTGAAGCGGATGGCTGGCACGGTCGTGGTCGGGCTGGCGCTGGCGGCCGGTCTATACGGTCTGCTGGCCGCCTGGGTGTACGCCAACCAGGCCCGCCTGCTGTATTTCCCGGTGCGCGAGATCGAGGCAACGCCCGCCGACATCGGCCTGGCGTTCGAAACGGTGCCGATCGATACCGAGGATGGCGTGCGGCTGCAGGGCTGGTTCGTGCCCGCGCCCGGATCGGCGCCGGTGGTGCTGTTCTGCCATGGCAATGCCGGCAACATCTCGCACCGGCTGGAATCGATCGCGCTGTTCCATCGGCTCGGGCTGTCGGTGTTGATCTTCGACTACCGCGGCTACGGTGAGAGCGAAGGGAAGCCGGACGAAGCAGGCACCTACCGCGATGTCCGCGCCGCATGGCGTCATCTGCGCGAGCTGCGGCACATCGCCGGCGACGACATTATCATTTTCGGACGCTCGCTCGGCGCGGCGGTGGCGGCCTGGCTCGCGGCCCGCGAGCAGCCACGGGCAGTGATTCTGGAGTCGGCATTCACCAGCGCGGCGTCGCTCGGCGCCGAGCACTATCCGTGGCTGCCGGTGGACCTGCTGCTGCGCCACCGCTACGACACGCTGGCCCGGATGCCGGAGATTCGCGCACCGCTGCTGGTGGTCCACAGCCGGGACGACGAGATCGTGCCTTTTCACCACGGCCGGGCGCTGTTTGAGGCCGCCGCCGATCCCAAGCGCCTGCTCGAGATCCGGGGCGGCCACAACGACGGTTTCCTGGTCAGCGCGGCAGTCTATCGCGATGCGCTGGCGGCCTTTCTCGCGGCCGCTGGCGATGCCCGGAAGCGGTCCACAGACCCCATTCCGGGTCGTCCCTGAGGCCGCCGGTCGCGCCTTTCGGTGCGCTCGCCGTTTCGGTTATCATCGCGCTTTCCCGCAGTCGCCATTCCATGACCAAATACGTCTTCGTCACCGGCGGTGTCGTGTCCTCGCTGGGCAAGGGCATTGCCGCCGCCTCGTTGGGCGCGATTCTCGAATCCCGCGGTATCAAGGTCACGCATCTCAAGCTCGATCCGTACATCAACGTCGATCCGGGCACGATGAGTCCGTTCCAGCACGGCGAGGTATTCGTCACCGAGGACGGCGCCGAGACCGATCTCGACCTCGGCCACTACGAGCGCTTCACCAGCGCCAAGATGAGCAAGCGCAACAACTTCACCACCGGCCAGATCTACGAGTCGGTGATCAAGAAGGAGCGGCGCGGCGAGTATCTCGGCAAGACGGTGCAGGTGATTCCCCACATCACCGACGAGATCAAGCTGTTCGTCAAGCGCGGCGCCGAAGGTGCGGACGTGGCGATCGTCGAGGTCGGCGGTACCGTGGGCGACATCGAATCGCTGCCGTTCCTCGAGGCGATCCGCCAGATGGGCATCGAGGAAGGGCGCCAGGGCACCTGCTTCATCCACCTGACGCTGCTGCCCTACATCCCGACCGCCGGCGAGTTGAAGACCAAGCCGACCCAGCACTCGGTCAAGGAACTGCGCGAGATCGGCATCCAGCCGGACATCCTGTTGTGCCGCGCCGATCGCGCGATTCCGGCAGACGAACGACGCAAGATCGCGCTTTTCTGCAACGTCATGCCCGAAGCGGTGATCGAGTGCCTGGACGCCGACTCGATCTACAAGATTCCGAGCCTGCTGCACCACCAGATGCTCGACGAGATCGTCTGCCACAAGCTCAACATCCTGGCCCGGGCCGCCGACCTGTCGCGCTGGGACAAGCTGGTCGATGCCCTCGAGCATCCGGAGCACCGGGTCAACGTGGCCTTCGTCGGCAAGTACGTGGACCTCACCGAATCGTACAAGTCGCTGATCGAGGCCCTTTCGCACGCCGCCATGCATACCCGCTCGGCGGTGGACATCCATTACCTCGAGGCCGAGGACATCGAGCACGACGGCTGCGGTGTGCTGGCCGACATGGACGCGATCCTGGTGCCCGGCGGCTTCGGCAAGCGTGGCACCGAAGGCAAGATCGCAGCGATCCGGCATGCCCGCGAGAACGGCATCCCGTATCTCGGCATCTGCCTCGGCATGCAGCTCGCCGTGGTCGAGTTCGCGCGTGACGTCGCCGGCATGGAAGGCGCCCACTCGACCGAATTCGAGCAGAACACGCCGTACCCGGTGATCGGCCTGATCACGGAGTGGCTCGACCGCGAAGGCCGGGTCGAAAAGCGCAGCGCCGATTCCGACCTCGGTGGCACGATGCGGCTCGGCGGACAGGTCTGCCGTCTCGAGGAGGGTACCAAGGCACGGGAGATCTACGGCCGTGCCGAGATCATGGAGCGCCATCGCCACCGTTACGAAGTCAACAACACGCTGCTCAGCCAGCTTGAGGAAAAGGGCCTGCGGGTGGCCGGTCGCGCGCCGGGCACCGAGCTCTGCGAGATGATCGAGCTGCCCGGGCATCCCTGGTTCGTCGGCTGCCAGTTCCATCCCGAATTCACGTCGAATCCGCGTGCGGGCCATCCGCTGTTCATCGCCTATGTCAGGGCCGCACTCGACCATCGTGCCCGGCGCGGCAGCCGGCGCAAGTGAGGTGACACCATGAAGCTCTGCAATTTCGAGGTCGGCCTCGACAAGCCGGTATTCCTGATCGCTGGTCCGTGCGTGGCCGAGTCCGAAGCCCTGTGCGTGGACGTGGCCGGGCAGATGAAGGAGATCTGCGCCGGGCTCGGCGTGCCCTACATCTTCAAGGCGTCGTACGACAAGGCCAACCGCAGTTCGGGCAAGAGCTTCCGCGGCCATGGCATGGGCGCCGGCCTCAGGATGCTCGAAGCGGTGCGTGCGCAGATCGGCGTGCCGATCTTGACCGATGTCCACACCGAGGACGAGGTGCCCGAGGTGGCTGCCGCCGTCGACGTGCTGCAGACCCCGGCTTTCCTGTGCCGCCAGACCGATTTCATCCATGCCGTCGCGGCCTCCGGCAAGCCGGTGAACATCAAGAAGGGCCAGTTCCTGGCGCCGGCCGACATGAAGAACGTCGTGAACAAGGCGCGCGAGGCCAATGGCGGCGCCGACAACATCATGGTGTGCGAGCGCGGCGCCTCCTTCGGCTACAACAACCTGGTATCGGACATGCGTTCGCTGGCGATCATGCGCGAGACCGGCTGCCCGGTGGTGTTCGACGCCACCCATTCGGTGCAACTGCCGGGTGGGCAGGGCACCGCCTCCGGCGGGCAGCGCGAGTTCGTGCCGCTGTTGGCGCGCGCCGCGGTCGCCGCCGGCGTTGCGGGCCTGTTCATGGAGACCCACCCGGATCCGGCCCAGGCCCTGTCCGACGGCCCCAATGCCTGGCCGCTGCCGAAGATGAAGGCATTGCTCGAACAACTCGTTGGCCTCGACCGTGTGGTCAAGCAGGCCAGCATGCTCGACCTATAAGAAGCAGAAGCGTCGGGCCACGGAATTCAGTCATTCAGTCAGAGGAAAATCCATGAGTGCAATCATCGATGTCATCGCCCGCGAGATTCTCGATTCGCGCGGCAATCCGACGGTCGAGGCCGACGTCCTGCTCGAATCGGGCGTGATGGGCCGGGCCGCGGTGCCGTCGGGTGCGTCGACCGGTTCGCGCGAGGCCATCGAACTGCGCGACGGCGACGCCGGCCGCTACCTCGGCAAGGGCGTGCAGAGGGCGGTCGAGCACGTGAACACCGAGGTCTCCGAGGCGCTGGTGGGACTCGACGCCGAGGAACAGGCCTTTCTCGATCGCACGCTGATCGAGCTCGACGGCACCGAGAACAAGTCGCGCCTCGGCGCCAACGCGATGCTGGCGGTGTCGATGGCGGTGGCCAAGGCCGCCGCCGAGGAGGCCGGCCTGCCGCTCTATCGCTATTTCGGCGGCATGGGCGCGGTGTCGATGCCGGTGCCGATGATGAACGTCATCAATGGCGGCGAGCACGCCAACAACAGTCTCGACATCCAGGAATGCATGATCATGCCGGTGTCGCAGACCAGCTTCCGCGAAGCGCTGCGCTGCGGTACCGAGGTCTTCCATCATCTTAAGAAGCTGGTCGATGGCAGGGGCTACCCGACCACGGTCGGCGACGAGGGCGGCTTCGCGCCGAATGTCAGCGGCACCGAGGAAGCGCTCAACCTGATCCAGGAGGCGATCTCCAACGCCGGCTACGAGCCGGGCACCGACGTGCTGCTGGCACTGGATTGTGCCGCCAGCGAGTTCTACAAGGAAGGCAGTTACGTGCTGAAGGGCGAGGGCCTGACGCTGAGTTCCGAGGGCTTCGCCGACTACCTCGCCACCCTCGCCGACAAGTTCCCGATCGTCTCGATCGAGGACGGCATGGCCGAGGACGACTGGGCCGGCTGGAAGCACCTGACCAACGTTCTCGGCAACCGGCTGCAACTGGTTGGTGACGACCTCTTCGTCACCAACACGAAGATCCTGTCGCAGGGCATCGAGCAGGGCATCGCCAACTCGATCCTGATCAAGATCAACCAGATCGGCACGCTGTCCGAGACCTTCGCCGCGGTCGAGATGGCCAAGCGTGCCGGCTATACCGCCGTCATCTCGCACCGCTCCGGCGAAACCGAGGATTCGACCATTGCCGACATCGCGGTGGGCCTCAACGCAATGCAGATCAAGACCGGCTCGCTGTCCCGCTCCGACCGCATCGCCAAGTACAACCAGCTGCTGCGCATCGAGGAAGACCTCGGTGACGTCGCCACCTACCCCGGTCTTTCGGCCTTTTACAATTTGCGCAACCGCTGAGCGATGAATCGGCCATGCAGCCTGCGCTGAGTGGCTAGAATGGGGCCGGGACCGCAAGGACCGGCCCCTTTTTTCCCGTCGAATCCTCTTGCTATGCGTTGGCCCACGATCATCCTCGCCGCCCTGCTGGTGCTGCTGCAATACCCGCTCTGGTTCGGCAAGGGCGGCTGGCTGCGGGTCTGGGAGGTCGACCGCCAGCTCCAGGATCAGCGCGAACTCAACCAGAGCCTGGAGCAGCGCAATGCCGCGATGGAGGCCGAGGTACGGGATCTCAAGACCGGCTTCGAGGCGATCGAGGAGCGCGCCCGCTTCGAACTGGGCCTGACCAAGCCCGGCGAGGTCTTCGTCCAGATTCCGCGCGAACGCGACTGACGAGACGGCGTGCTCGAACGTGCGGCAGCGTCGGCAGCCGCACGCCCGAACGGTCGCGCCGCAGCGTCGAAACGCTCAGTTGAACAAGTGCAGGATGCCGTCCAGACCGACGTGGCTGATCGCGAAGCGGGTGCGGGCGCGCACCAGCGGCTTGGCGTGGTAGGCGATGCCGAGGGCGGCTTCCTCGAGCATCAGCAGGTCGTTGGCGCCGTCGCCGACGGCGATGGTCTGAGTCGTCAGCAGGCCGATCTCGTCGCGAACGCGGATCAGTGCCTGGCGCTTGGCGGCGGCGTCGACGATGTCACCGAGCAGGCGGCCGGTGAGCTTGCCATCGACGATCTCGAGCCGGTTGGCGAAGGCGTGGTCGAAGCCAAGCGCGCGCCGCAGGTGGTCGGTAAAGAAAGTGAAGCCGCCGGACACCAGCACCGTTCGGATGCCGGCCTGGCGCAGGCCACGCATCAGGGTCTCGGCACCGGGGTTGAGCCGAAGGCGCTCTTCCTGGACCCGCTGCAGGGCGCCCTCGTCGAGGCCGGCGAGCAGGGCCACCCGGCGGCTCAGACTCTCGGCGAATTCCAGTTCGCCGCGCATCGCGGCCTCGGTGATGTCGGCGACCTGGCGGCCGACGCCGTAGAGGTCGGCCAGTTCGTCGATGCACTCGATGTCGATCAGCGTCGAGTCCATGTCGGTGACGAACAGCCCGAAATCGCGCAGGCGCCGGCTCTCCGGCACCCAGGCGAAGTCGAGTTCGCGTTCGGCGCAGTAGTCGGCCACGTCGTCGCAATCGCTGGCGCTGAGCAGGCGGAAGGCGCTGCCGCTGATTCGCTGGATGCCGGCGGCCGAGGTCATGCCGGCCAGTTCCTTCAGGGCGCGGGTCGGGATGTCGTCTCCCTGGACGACCAGATGCATCGCTGCCGGTCTGGTTTGTGAATCAACGGACATGGCGGAAGTGATGCTTCGGATCTCGTGGCAAGGCGCGAACCACGGTGACGGCGGGACCTGTCGTGCGGATGAACGACGTCGCCACGAGGCGCGAGCCGCGCGCTCGTGCGGCACTTGCGTGGCGGACCACTAGGCGCTCCGCTGCGGCAGGCCTTCGCGCAACACCTTGTGGGCGTTGGTGATCATCTCCGCGGTGGTGTCCCAGCCGACGCAGGCGTCGGTCACCGAGCAACCGTACTTCAACTGCGACAGGTCTTTCGGGATCGGTTGATTGCCGGCCTCGATGTTGCTCTCGATCATCATGCCGACCACCGAACGGTTGCCTTCGCGGATCTGGTGGCAGACGTCCTTCATCACCAGCGGCTGGAACTCCGGCTTCTTCCACGAATTGGCGTGGCTGCAATCGACCACGACGTTCTGCGGCAGCTTGGCCTTGGCCAGGGCCTGCTCGGCGAGCGAGATCGACACCGTGTCATAGTTCGGGCGGCCACCGCCGCCGCGCAGCACGATGTGGCCGTAGCGGTTGCCGTTGGTGCGCACGATCGCCGACTTGCCGAGGCTGTTGATGCCGAGGAAGCTGTGGCGATTGGAGGCCGAGATGATCGCGTTGATCGCGACGTCGAGGTCGCCGTCGGTGGCATTCTTGAAGCCCACCGGGGTCGACAGGCCCGAGGCCATCTCGCGATGGGTCTGCGATTCGGAGGTGCGCGCGCCGATCGCGGTCCATGAGATCAGATCACCGTAGTACTGTGGCGCGATCGGATCGAGAGCCTCGGTCGCGGTCGGCAGGCCGACCTCGCAGACGTCGAGCAGGAACTGGCGAGCCTTCTGCATGCCTTCGTCGATGCGGAAGGAGTCGTCCATGTAGGGGTCGTTGATGTAGCCCTTCCAGCCGGTGGCGGTGCGTGGCTTCTCGAAATAGACCCGCATCACCAGCAACATCGTGTCGGCGACCTCGTCCGCGAGCGCCTTCAGCCGTCGTGCATAGTCGAGGCCGGCGACCGGATCGTGGATCGAGCATGGCCCGACCACGACGAACAGCCGATTGTCGTCACGATCGAGGATGCGCTGCAGCGCGCGGCGTCCCTGCTGGACGGTCTCGGTGGCGATCGGGGTCAGGGGCACCAGCGCCTTGATGTCCTCGGGCGAGGGCATATCGTCGAAGGTGCCGACGTTCAGGTTGTCGGTCTGGGCGACGCTCATGGTCGGCTCCGCACGGCTTTGGGGGGACCGCATTGTAACGCAAGCCGGCTGGCATTCGCCGGGCCCGGGATCGTGCCTGGCACGGTACCCCGCGGCGACGCGCGGCCCCGCTCCCGGTGGCCGCGTCGCGCCGCGCTCACAGCGGGCCGTCGTATTCACCGCGCGCCGGGTAGTCCGACTTGACGACGAAATCGAGGGCGCCGATCAACTCGGCGAAATTGGGTCGCGCGAACGGCATCGTCTGCACCGCCCCGTAATACAGGCTGCCGTCCGGCCGCACCAGGAACAGCCCCGGCTCCGAGAAGCGCTCGGGCTCGTCGATACCGATCGAGGTCTTGCCGCGGCTGGTCGAGATGTAGAGCCCCCACTCGCGCGCGACCGACAGCGGCAGCCCGTAGGCGAAGCGCAGCTGAGCGGCCTTGATCTTGTCGGCCATCGCCGCCGCGCGTTCCGAGCCGTCGCTGGAAATCGCGATGGCGCCGACGCCACGCTGCTCGAACTCCGGTAGCAGGCGCTCCAGTTCGAGCAGGTACTTGGCGCAGATCGGGCAGTGCAGGCCGCGATAGAAGACCAGCATCGTCATCAGCGTCGGCTGCTCGTCAGCCAGCACGAAGCGTTGTCCGGTGAGGGTAGGCAGATCGAGGGCAGGGACTGGCTGGCGGGGCATCAACATGGTTGTCTCCATGGGCGGTCGTTGGTGAGTGCCTTGCATTTTCCTGTACGAAGGATATCTTTATGTTCGTTTTCGTTTGCAGATCGTACAAGACGATGCCGATCGACCGACTCAGTGCCCTGATCTCCGGCCTCATGCCACGGCTCACGCTGCGCTGCGCCGGAGACCCTGACGAACGGGTGCAGGCGGGCATGGGTGATGGCAGCGGATTGGTGATCCACCTGCTGGTCTCGGGCGCCATGCGCTTCGACCACCGCCTGGCCGCTTGCACGCTGGCCGCCCCGTCGGTCGTCGTGTTGCGTAACGACGTCGATCACCGGCTGGACGATGCCCGTGGCACCGCATCGCTGATGAGCGCCGAGATCGCCTTCGACGGGCCCGCCGGCGACGTGCTGGTCCAGGCCTTCGCCATGCCGGTGGTGGCCGGGCTGGAAGGGGCCGGCGCCGATCTTGTCCATCTGCTGGCGTTGATACGCGGCGAACTGGCCGAGCCCCGCTGTGGCCGCCAGGCATTGCTGGCGCGTGCCGGCGAGATCCTGCTGATCACGGTGCTGCGCCACCTCATCGCCCGCCCCGGCAGCGCCGCCGGCATCCTGCGGGCACTGGCCGACGAGCGCATCGCCCGCGCCGTGGTGGCAATCCACGAGCAGCCGGCGTCGACGTGGTCGCTCGAGTCGCTGGCCGATCGCGCCGGCATGTCTCGCACCGCCTTCGCCCAGCGCTTCCGCGACGAAATGGGCCAGACCCCCGGCAGCTACCTCGCCGGCCTGCGCCTGGCGATCGCCGAGCGCAGCATCGGCCGCGGCGAGGGCCTCAAGCGCGCCGCCCGCGCTGCCGGCTACCGCAGTCCGGCGGCGCTGTCGCGGGCACTGGGGCGGCGGCGGGGGAGTCCGGCCGAGCTGGGCAAGGGGTTGCTATGAAGCTAGACCTGACCCTGCCTCGCTCTACAGGCCGATCACATAAAGGAGGGAAAGCCCTTGCCTGACACCGATCCAGCGGCCTCTGCTTCGGCGCTGGCACCGCTGAAAGGCCCGGTGTTCCGCATGCTGTGGCTGGCCTGGTTGGCCGCCAACGCAACGATGTGGATGAATGACGTGGCCTCCGCGTGGCTGATGACCTCGCTCACCGACAGCGCGCTGATGGTGGCCCTGGTGCAGGCCGCCTCGACCCTGCCGGTGTTCGTGCTCGGGCTGCCCAGCGGGGCCCTGGCGGACATCGTCGATCGCCGCCGCTATTTCGCCACCACCCAGCTCTGGGTCGCGCTGGTGGCGGCGATCCTGAGTGCACTGGCCTTCCTCGACGCCCTCACGCCGATGTTGCTGCTGGCGCTCACCTTCGCCAACGGCATCGGCATGGCGATGCGCTGGCCGGTGTTTGCGGCGATCGTGCCGGAGGTGGTGCCGCGTCATGAGCTGAACGCGGCGCTGGCGCTGAATGGCATTGCGATGAACGTCTCGAGGGTCATCGGCCCGGTGGTCGCCGGCGCCCTGTTGGCCAGCGCCGGCAGCCCCTACGTGTTTGTCCTGAACGCGCTGCTGGCGGTGATCGCGTTCGGCCTGATCCTGCGCTGGCGCTCCGAGCCGAAAGTGCGGGCGCTGCCGGGGGAGCGCTTCCTGGCAGCGATGCGGGTCGGCCTCCAGCATGTGGTGCAGTCGCCACCAATGCGCGCGGTGCTGCTGCGGATCTTCCTGTTCTTCCTGCAGTCGGCCTCGCTGACGGCGCTGCTGCCACTGGTCGCCAAGGGCATCGTCGGCGGTGGCGCCGCCACCTTCACGACACTGCTGGCCGCGATGGGCTGCGGGGCGGTGGCGGCGGCCCTCTACATTCCGCGGCTACGCCATCGGATCGAGCGCGATGCGATGGTGCGCTGGGGCATCTGCGTGCACGCGGCCGCTTCTGTGCTGGTGGTGCTGTCGCCGAACCTGTGGCTGGCGGTCCCGGCCATGACGCTGGCCGGCATGGCCTGGATCGTCACCGCCAATTCGTTGACGCTGGCTGCGCAACTGGCGCTGCCGAACTGGGTGCGGGCACGCGGCATGTCGGTCTACCAGATGGCCCTGATGGGCGGCAGCGCCTGTGGCGCCATGCTGTGGGGCTACGTCGCCGGCCGCAGCTCGGTGGCCACCAGCATCGTCGCGGCAGCGCTGCTGGGGCTGCTCGGACTGCTGTTGACCCGTCGCATCAGTGTCGGCAGCGGGGACGATCTCGACCATTCGCCGGCCGAACTGCCCCGGGTGATCCCGGACGTTGTGATCGACATTCGCCCGGGCGAGGGGCCGGTCATGGTGACCGTCGAATACCTGATCGATCCGGCACGCGCCGCGGAGTTCAGCCACGTCATGCAGCGCACGCGCAAGGCCCGATTGCGCCTCGGTGCCCTGTCCTGGGGACTGTTCCGGGATACCTCGATGCCGGGGCGCTACATCGAGTACTACCTCGACGAGAACTGGATCGAGCACCAGCGCGGACTGGCCAGATTCAGCGCGGCCGATGCCGAACTGCGCCAGCAGCGCCTCGCCTTCCATATTGCGGATATGCCGCCGCAGGTACGGCGCTATGTCGCAGAGCCGGCGGGCCGGGCGCGCGGCTGAGCAAGCCACTGGAGGATACGGCCGCAAGCGGTCCCGAGCACGGGTCGGGCACCTTGCATGTGGCGCAGCTTCGAACGTGCGGGATCGGCACGTCGAAAGCGTCGGGGTGCCCCGGCGATGCGGCGATGAATGACCGCCTGCCGGGCGCTGCAAGTGAGCGGGGCCGCGGCGGCGTCGGTGGGTCGGCCCGGGTGCGCCGTCACGCCGGGCTGTGCTAGGGTGATCAGAGCCCCGGTCGCAGTCGGCGCGAGGCGTCCGAACGACCGGGCAAGAGGACTGCGATGACGACTGAAGCGGTATGGAAGCGGGGTGGCTCGCTGCTCGTGGCACTCGCCGTGGCCCTGGGCGGTTGCGCCGTCAAGGGCTCCGGCAAGCCGTTCGCCCTCCGGCCGCCGCCGGCCGGGGAGGCGCGGGTCTACCACTACCGGGTGCACCACACCTTTCTCGCGAGCGCGCTGGCCTGGGACGTGCTGTCCAACGGGCAACCGCTCACCCGTATCGGCAACGGGGGCTACTTCGCCGAGACCGTGGCGCCCGGTCGGGTGCGCTACCTGACCCGCACGAACCGCGACGCCGGGCTCTACGGCATCGCGGCGACTGCGCTCTCCAATGCGCTGGCGGATTTCCAGGAATCCCATGTGCTGGACGCGGCGGCCGACAGCACCTATTTCCTGCGCTGGCGATTCGATGCTTCGATGAGCGATCCGGTCATCGAAGCTATGGACCCGGCGACGGCTCTTTCCGAGATGGACGGCTTGCTGGCGTTTCCACCGCTGACGGTCGATCCGGACCGCTGACCGACCTTCACGATGCCGGCGTCGTGGCGAGGCTCGGCCCCCGAACGTGGGGAGTTCGGCGCGATTCCGACGGCGTGCGAATGTGCCGCAGTGAAGCGCATTGTTTTGCGCGGGAAGTCGAGTCCGCGCCCGTCGGTGAGGCGGGAGAGAAGATCGTCGTGCGCGACGACGCCGCGACCTGCCGCTACGATCCGGAAAACTGCGAACCGACGCTCGAGCAGGCCGGCTGCGTCGCGGGTTCGCATCGCAGGGTGGTCCTCGCGGTCGATCCCGAGCAGTCGGTGAGGCGGTCCCGCGCGCGGACAATCTGGAAGGGCGACTGACCACGCCGGCATGCGTCCTCAGATCACCGCCTTGATCAGCTCCCGCACCGCCTGCACCCGCTGCTTCAGCGCCGGCGCGTCGACCTTTCGGATCAGCCGATCGGGTCCAGCCATGCGGGTGTTTCGATCCTTCTGGATCAGCTCGATCACCTTGACCGGGTCGACCGGCGGATCGGCGCCGAACTGCACGGTGATCTGGGCTTCGGAGGCGTCGAGTTTCTGGATCTCGTAGGGCTGCAGCAGCAGGCGCAGGCGGTGGCTCTCGATCAGCGCCTGGGTCTGGGGCGGCATCGCGCCGAAGCGGTCGATCAGTTCCTCCTGGAGGTCGCGCAGTTCGTCCTCGGATTCGCAATTGGCCAGCCGCTTGTACAGGGTCAGGCGCTCGCCGACATCCGAACAGTAGTCATTGGGCAGCAGCGCCGGGGTGTGCAGGTTGATCTCCGAGACCACTTCCAGCGGCTGGCTGAGATCGGGCTCCTTGCCGGCCTGCAGGTCCTTGACCGCGCGCTTCAGCATCTCGCTGTAGAGCGTGAAGCCGATCTGCTGGATCTCGCCGGACTGGTGCTCGCCGAGCACCTCGCCGGCGCCGCGGATCTCGAGGTCATGCATCGCCAGGAAAAAGCCGGCGCCCAGATCCTCCATCATCGTGATCGCCTCGAGCCGCTTCTGCGCCTTGGCGGTTGGTTTGGCGTGGGCGTCGGTCAACAGGTAGGCGTAGGCCTGGTGGTGGGAGCGCCCGACGCGGCCTCGCAGCTGGTGCAACTGGGCGAGGCCGAACTTGTCGGCACGATTGATGATGATGGTGTTGGCGGTCGGGATGTCGATGCCGGTCTCGATGATCGTCGAGCACAGCAGCAGGTTGGCGCGCTGGGTCGTGAAGTCGCGCATGACGCGCTCCAGCTCGCGCTCCGGCAACTGACCGTGGCCGACCACGATGCGCGCCTCGGGCAGCAGTTCGGCCAGGGTGTTGCGCATGTTGTCGATGGTGTCGACCTCGTTGTGCAGGAAATACACCTGGCCGCCGCGCTTGAATTCGCGCAGCACCGCCTCGCGCACGATGCCGCGGCTGTGGCGCTGGACGAAGGTCTTGATCGCCAGGCGCTTCGACGGTGCGGTGGCGATCACCGAGAAGTCGCGCATGCCTTCGAGCGCCAGCCCGAGTGTGCGCGGGATCGGCGTTGCGGTCAGGGTGAGGATGTCCACCTCGCTGCGCAGCGTCTTCAGCGCCTCCTTCTGGCGCACGCCGAAGCGGTGTTCCTCGTCCACCACAACCAGTCCGAGGCGCTGGAAGCGGACGTCCTTCTGCAGCAGGCGGTGGGTGCCGATCAGAATATCCACCTTGCCCTCGGCCAGCTCTGCCAGCGCCTGGGCCTGCTCCTTGGCGCTCTTGAAGCGCGACAGCTCGGCTACCCGCACCGGCCAGTCAGCGAAGCGATCGGCGAAGGTCTGGTAGTGCTGCTCGGCGAGCAGCGTGGTCGGGCACAGTACGGCCACCTGGCGGCCGTCCGACACCGCGACAAAGGCCGCCCGCAGCGCGACCTCGGTCTTGCCGAAGCCGACGTCGCCGCACACCAGCCGGTCCATCGGCCGGCCGGCCTTCATGTCCTCGACCACGGCGTCGATCGCGGCCTGTTGGTCGGCGGTCTCCTCGAAGCCGAAACCGTCGGCGAAGGCTTCGAGATCGTGCTGGCGGAAGTCGAAGCGATGGCCGGGCCGTGCGGCGCGCTTGGCATAGAGCGCCAGCAGTTCGGCGGCGGTGTCGCGCACCTGTTGTGCGGCCTTGCGCTTGGCCTTCTCCCATTGGCCGGAGCCGAGCCGGTGGAGGTCGACGGCCTCCGGGTCGGCGCCGGCGTAGCGGGTGATCACGTGCAGTTGCGACACCGGCACGTAGAGCTTGTCGCCGCCGGAATACTCGAGGTGCAGGAACTCGGTGTCGCCCTCGCCGAGATCCATGTGGGCGAGGCCGAGGTAGCGGCCGACGCCGTGGCTGGCATGGACCACCGGGTCGCCGATCTTCAGTTCCGACAGATCCCGCAGCCAGCCCTCGGCGGTGGCCTTGCGGCCGGCATCGCGGCGGCTGCGGCTGCGCGCGGTGGTGGCGTAGAGCTCGGTCTCGGTGACCAGCGCGAGGCCCGTTTCCGGCAGCACAAAGCCGGTGGCCAGGGGTCCGACACCGAGCGCCAGCGGCGCCCTGCCCGAGACGAAGTCGGCGAGGGCCTCGACCGGCGTCGGCGCGAGGCCGTACTCGGCCAGGTATTCCTGCATCGTCTCGCGCCGCCCCGGGGTCTCGGCGAGCAGCAGCACGCGGCCGTCGAAGGCCGTGAGCATCGCCTTCAGCCGATGCAGCGGGTCGGTCGCCTTGCGCTCGACCGCGATAACGGGCAGCGGCCGGGCGGCGGCTGCCTGTACCGGATCGAGCACGAGCTGCAGTCGCGCGCGGTGGCCGAGTTCGACGAAAAAGGCGTCTTCCGGCAGAAAGATCTCGGTCGGCGGCAGCACCGGCCGGCTGCGGTCGCCAGCGAGGAATTCGTGGCGCGAACGGGTGTCGCGCCAGAACTGTTCGGCGGCGCGGCCGATGTCGCCGTGCTGCACTACCGTGACGTCGGCCGGCAGGTAGTCGAACAGGGTCGCGGTTTCCTCAAAGAACAGCGGCAGGTAGTACTCGATGCCCGGCGGCAGGATGCCGTTGGAGACGTCCTTGTAGATGCCGGCGCGGGTCGGGTCGCCCTCGAAGGCCTCGCGGAAGCGCTGGCGAAAGCGGGTGCGCGCCTTGTCGTCGGTCGGGAACTCGCGCGCCGGCAGCAGCCGGATCTCGGGCACCGGGTAGACGGTGCGCTGGGTGTCCGGGTCGAAGGTCTTGATGCTTTCGATCTCGTCGTCGAACAGGTCGAGCCGGTAGGGCAGGGGCGAGCCCATCGGAAAGAGGTCGATCAGGCCGCCGCGCACGCTGTATTCGCCGGGGCGCACCACCTGGGTGACGTGGTCGTAGCCGGCCAGCGTCATCTGCGCGCGCAGCGCGTCGGCGTCGAGCCGATCGCCCTGCTTCAGGAAGAAGGTATAGGCCGCCAGGTAGGCCGGCGGCGCCAGCCGGGACAGTGCCGTCGCGGCCGGCACCAGGATCAGCGGCGGTGTGCCGGTCGAGATTGCATGCAGCGTCGCCAGCCGCTCCGACACCAGGTCCTGGTGCGGCGAAAAGCTGTCGTAAGGCAGGGTTTCCCAATCCGGCAACAGCAACGGTTCGATCTGCGGCGCGAACCAGTGGATCTCCTCCTGCAGCCGCAAGGCATCGGTCGGGCTGGCGGTGATCACCAGCAGGCGGCGTCCGGAAGTCGCGAGGCGTGCCAGCGCCAGCGCGTCGGCGGAGCCGGCGAGCGGCGGCAGCTCGAGCTTCTTGCCGGGCTTCGGTACCGTGATGGCGTCGATCGCCGGCAGGGCGGGGAGGTGTTCCAGGGACATCGCTTCGACTGACCGTGCTGCGGGAGAGCGGCGATTATCCTAGAAAGCGCCGTTCGATGCGCCCGTCCGGCCGGTGGTCGCGCGCGGCGGATACGCCATGCAGGGCGCTGGCCGCTGACGGGGCCCGCGATGTCGCGCCACGCCCGCGTCCGCTCAGGCCTGTTCGTCGATCCGGCTGCCCGGCGCCGCGCTGGCGCGGCCGCCGTAGCTGTCGCGCACTGCGGCGGCCAGCTCCGCGCGCGCCTCGGCCGCCATTCGCGTGGCCCGCGCCGCCACCTGCATGTCCTTGGCCGACGGTTCCGCCGGCGCCAGCGCGGCGGCACGAATGCGTTCGGCGCGGGCGATGGTCTCCTGCGGCGTGTTGCCTTTGGCGACGTCGATCGCGACCTCGCCGCCGACCGCGTACATCCGTCCGTCCGGTCCGCGCTGCATGGTGAAGTTCGCACCGCCCATCGCCAGGCCACCGGCCGCCGCCAGGTGGGCGGCCTCGTGGGCACGCACCTCGCGGTCGCGGGCTTCGAGTTCGCGCAGTGCGCGTCGCTCGTCGTCGTCGAGCCGGGCCGCCTCGCCCGACGCTGGCAGTGAAGACGGTGCTGTGTCCTCGTCAGCCTTTCCGCCGGAGGGTGGCTCGATCGCCGGCCGGGTCGACCTCGCTGCCGTATTCACGGTGGGCAGCGCCGTCGCCGGGCCGATCGTGACGCTCATTGCTCGCCCTCCGCCTCGCGGTCGCGGGCCGCGGCAGTCGGTGTCGCCACCGCTTCGGCTTCGGATTCCGGCGGCTTCGGCGGCGGCAGGTGCTCGACCACCCAGTCGAGCGTCAGGCGCGCTGCCTGGTCGAGGCTGCCGGGCGCGCGAAAGTCGCTGTCGGCCTGTTCGATGGATTGCCAGTCGCGCATCGAACCCACCAGTTCGTAGGCTGCCCGCTGGTAGCGCGGTGCGCCGGCGTCGGCGCCGCCGGTGATGAATCGCGTCGGGCAGCCGAGGCCACGCAATGGGCCGGCGCCGGCCAGATCCGGGCGGCCGCCACGGCAGACCAGCGCGGACACCCGGTCGCGGTTGCGTGCCGCCGAGCGCACCGCGGCGCCGCAGGCCGTGCCGGATGCCACCAGCGCCAGCGCCAGCCGATCGAAGCCGGGTTGGTGATCGAGCCATTCGAGCACGGCGTCGAGGCGCGCGCTCATCAGTGGCACGTTGTATCGGGCATCGACGTCGCGCTGTTCCTCGTAGCGGGTCAGCAGGTCCACGCTGAGGGTGGCGAAGTGGGCATCCTGCAGTCGCTTGGCGATCACCGCGTCGCGCAGGTCGGCGTGCAGGATGCAGCCGTTCTGGACGAGCACGGCGATGCCGCGCACGTCCGGTGCGTGAGCGAGCATCGCGTCGAGCCAGACATTGCCGGCGGAGACGCTGAGGGAGGTATGGCGGAACGCGTACACGGCGTGGCGCTCGAAGAGTCTCGTCCCATTGTAGCGGCCTGTCGGCGCCAGCCTTCAAAGGCTTTGCAGTGGAACACGACGAGGGCCGAAATTGCCCCGATGGGCGGCGAAGCGCCCGGCCAGCCGGGTGCCGCAATCCGGGCAGCCGCCGTGTTCGTCGAGGCGGTAGTCGAGAATGCGGTACCAGTCGCGGCGGATCAGCAGCGCGCCGCAGCCGCGGCAGCGGGTGGTGCCGCCCTCGGTGTCATGCACGTTGCCGGTATAGACATGGTGCAGGCCGGCTTCGAGGGCGATCGCACGGGCCCGGGTAAGGGTTGCCGGCGGCGTGCCGTCGCGGTCGGTGAGCTTGAAGTCGGGATGGAAGGCGGTGAAGTGCAGCGGCGTCTCGGCGCCCATCTCGGTGAGCACCCAGCGGGCCAGCGCGCCGATCTCGGCGTCGGAATCGTTGGCGCCGGGGATCAGCAGCGTGGTGATCTCGACCCAGACGTCGGTATCGCGGCGCAGCCACGCCAGGGTGTCTAGCACCGGCTGCAGGTGGGCGCCGGTGAGCTTCCAGTAGAAGGCATCGGTGAAGGCCTTCAGATCCACGTTGGCCGCGTCCATCACCGCGAAGAACTCGCGGCGGGCGTCGGGATGGACGTAGCCGGCGGTGACCGCGACGTTCTTGATGCCGCGGGCCCGGCAGGCCAGCGCCGTGTCGATCGCGTACTCGGCGAAGATCACCGGATCGTTGTAGGTGTAGGCGACGCTGGTACAGTCGTTGGCGGCTGCCGCCTCGGCAATTTGCTGCGGGCTGGCGGAGGCCATCAGCCGGTCCATGTCGCGCGACTTGGAGATGTCCCAGTTCTGGCAGAACTTGCAGGCGAGGTTGCAGCCGGCGGTACCGAATGACAGGACCGGCGTGCCTGGATAGAAGTGGTTCAGCGGCTTCTTCTCGATCGGATCGATGCAAAAGCCCGAACTGCGGCCGTAGGTCGTGAGCACCATCGCGTCGCCCGCGCGCATGCGTACGAAGCAGGCGCCGCGCTGGCCGTCCGCCAGCCGGCAGTCGCGCGGGCACAGGTCGCACTGCAGGCGGCCATCGTCTAGGCGGTGCCACCAGCGCGCCGGATGTGCGCTGCCTGCATCGATTTCAGTCGGCCTCGGCGAACTTGTCGACATGGTAGGTCGCAACCATCATGTTGCCGCTCCAGTGCCCGGCCGCCAGACCGGCCTTCTCCTTGAGCCGGCCGAGAAAGGCGCGCGGCTCGGGCAACTGCTCCCAGACCTGGGGCAGGAAGGTCGCGCGGCGGCAGCCCTCGAACAGGATCACGCCATCGACGCCGGGCTGGAGGCGTTCGAGCACGTCCTGCTCGCTGCGGAATTCCATGAATTCGGGCCGGCTCAAGAGCGACACCTCGACGTTGACCCGTGGCCATTCGCCGGCGGTCAGCGGCGCGAAGCGGTGATCCCGCATCGCGGCGGCCACCGCATTCTCATCGACGTCCTCGCCGAGGGTGCGGCGTTGCTGAATGCTGCCGATGCAGCCGCGCAGGGCGCCCTCTTCGGTCAAGGTGACGAAGCAGGCGCCACGCTCGGCGAAGGCCGGATGCTCGACCGGCGGCCCGGCTTCCAGGCCAAGCGCCATGGCAATCGCCCGCCGCGCGCGGGCGAGCAGGGCAGGTCCGAGTGTGGGGTCAGTGTCGGGCACCATCGTCGTCCTCGTCGAATTGGAAACTGGCGTAGCCCACGACCCGGTCGCGACCGCCGGCGGTGTCGCCGGAATTGCGCAGGTCCAGCAGCTGCGCTCGCAGCCGATGGGCGCCGGCCACCGCCAGCAGGCCGTTGACCGGGGTCGCGCCGCAGGCCTGTTCGTGGTCGATGCCGCCCGCCAGCGCAAGGACGCGCTCGCAGGTGCCACGGTCGAGCACACGGGCCTCGTCGTAGGGGTGGTAGTGCGAAAGATCCGAGCTGATCAGGATCAGCGTCTCCGGCCCGCCCCACAGCGCCTCGATGATCGGCCCCAGGTCTTCGGCTCGCATGTGGCCGACCAGCAGCGGCAGGATCGTGAAATGGTCGAGCACGGTCTGCAGGAAGGGGAGCTGCACTTCGAGGCAGTGCTCGAAGGCGTGCGCCGCCGCGGAAATCTGCACCCCGGGCATGGTCTGCAGCCGCTGCCAGTCGTCCCGCGCCACCGGCACGCTGCCGAGCGGCGTCTGGAACGATCGTGCAGCCGGCAGCGCGGCGCCGAGTACCGCCATGCGATGGGCCGGGCCCAGCATCACGACCTTGCGGAAGCGGTCCCGCCAGCGGACCAGCCTGGCATAGGCGACGGCCGCCACCGGACCGGAATAGACATAGCCCGCGTGCGGCACGATCAGCGCCTTGGGCGGCGTCGCCGCCACGTCGGCCGGCGCCGCGGCGCGCAGCATCTCGGCAATCTGCAACTGCAGGTGGCGGACGTCGGCCGGGTAGAACTGACCGGCCACGGCGGCCGGGCGGATCGAAGCGCTTGCCATCGGAGTCGTCCGGTGCGGAGCTATCTTAGAATTCAATTATAGATGGAAGGCCGATCGGCGCCGAGCAATGGCGAGTGCCCGGCCCGTCGTCGTGCCCGCCGCGGCGCGTGCAAGGCCGCCGCGTTCGGCGCCAGCGTGACGCATTGCGGATTCAGCGTGCCGCGGTTATTGAAAGTTGGTCCCGTTTGTCATAGAAACGAATCTCGGCAGGCGACAGGCTGCGCGCGCATGCGGTCCGTTGCCGCGGTGGCGACATGCCGGCGGACCGATCACCGACCCGGCGCAGCGCGCCGCGTCGGTGATCGGTCCGGCCCCCAGCCGCCGATTCGAATCAATCGTTCGATCCCGATATGACGGGTCGACGCATCGGAGGAGGCGCAGTGGCCGGAATGATTCTTGGCATTCACAGCAACGTGGCGGGGGACGAGCACGGCTTCACCGCCGGTCACGCATGGTTGACGATCACCGAGAAGGGCAAGACGACCTTCTACGGCTTGTGGCCGGATGCGCATCCCAACACGGTCGACAATGGCGACGACTCGGACATCCGGGTCGGCATGGAGGCTGGCGACAAGGCGGCGGCCAGCCGCTACTACAAGCTCAGCGACGCCCAGGCCGATCACTTCAATGCCTTGATGACGGCCAACGTGGCTTGGCGCTACACCAACAACTGTTCGTCCTGGGCGAGCGAGATCGTGTGGGCCGTGGTACGCGAGGATGTGGACGCCGACGACTACCTCGGCATCGAGACGCCGCGGGAACTCGGCCGCAACATCCTGCTGCTGGAGCAGAAAGATCCCACCAGCATCCATGCGCCGAAGGCACTCAGGAAGAACCCCGCCTCGTCGCTCGGTTCGTCCAGTTCTTGACCGGCGAGCCCGGAAACTGTGGAGTGGCCATGAAGGGACTGTGCGCGAGAATCGCGCTTCTATTCTTTTTCGCGTTGCCTGCGAGCTGCAAGGAGCCGTCGATGAACCACTACGAACCCGACCAGCTTTCCAACATCAGCGTCGAGGCGCTCGACGAGACCCGGTCGAAGATACGCTACCGGGTCATGTCGGAGACCCTCTACTACTGCCCCGGTGCCGATGCCGAGCGTACCGACGGCGAATTGCGCCTTAGCTTCGTGCGCTGTCCGATCAACAAGAAGTGCAGCGTGACGCATGCTGCCGAGCGCGATGCGAGCGGCGAGAACACCATCGTCGTCGACAACGGCGGCGGACCCATCGTCATCGTGAGCGAGCACGGCCGGCGGCAGATCCACCCCTGATCGACCGACCGCGGTCGATCGCGTGTGCCAACGCCGTGCCCGGCGCGCCGCTGTCGGGCAAATCAGAAGCCGCCCGGGATCGCCGCGTTGGCGCTGACGCCGCGCGTCGCGGGGCCGGCCGGATCGGTCCGTGTAAAATCGATCCATGCAACGACCCCGACCCCGCCACGTCGCCCTGGTACCGGCTGCCGGCAGCGGCAACCGGATGAAGTCCGGGCGGCCGAAGCAGTATCTCGAACTGCTGGGGCGGCCGCTGATCCGCCATGCCGTCGAAACCCTGTGCGCGGCGCCGGACATCGATCGCGTCTATGTCGTGCTGTCGGTCGGCGACCAGGAATGGGACCGCTACGACTGGTCGGCGCTCGAACCCAAGTTGGTCAGCCTGTTCTGCGGCGGTGCGTCGCGCGCCGACAGCGTGCTGAACGGCTTGCGCGCGATCCGCGACGACATGGCCGATTCCGACTGGGTGCTGGTGCACGACGCGGCGCGGCCCTGCCTCGCTCCGTGGCACCTCGAGCGACTGTTGCAGAGCCTCGCCGACGACGAGGTCGGCGGACTGCTGGCAGTGCCGGTGGCCGATACGCTGAAGCGCGACGATGGTCACGGCCACAGTATCGAGACGGTATCCCGCGAGCGCCTGTGGCAGGCCCAGACACCGCAGATGTTCCGCTACATCATGCTGCGCCGCGCCCTCGAGCGGGCGCGCGAGGTCACCGACGAGGCCAGCGCGATCGAGGCCGCCGGCCTGCACCCGCGGCTGGTCGAAGGCGACGCCACCAACCTCAAGGTGACCTATCCGCTGGATCTCCACGTCGCCGAGTGGATTCTCGAGAACCGGGCGCGCTGACATGGATCTGCCGTTCGCCATCGGACAGGGCTTCGACGTGCATGCGCTGGTGCCGGGGCGAGCGCTGATCATCGGTGGCGTGAAGATTCCCCACGAGCGCGGCCTGCTCGGCCACTCCGACGCCGACGTCCTGCTGCATGCGATCACCGACGCCCTGCTCGGTGCGGCTGCGCTGGGCGACATCGGCCGCCATTTCCCGGACACCGACCCGCGCTACGAGGGCGCCGACAGCCGCGAACTGCTGCGCGCCGCGGTCGCAGCGGTGACGGCCACCGGCATGCGTGTCGGCAACGTCGATGCCACCGTGATCGCGCGCGCGCCGCGCCTGCTGCCGCACGTGCCGGCGATGGTCGCCAACATCGCTGCCGACCTGTCGGTGCCGGCCGCGCGGGTCAACGTCAAGGGCAAGACCACCGAGATGCTCGGCTTTACCGGCCGCGGCGAGGGTATCGCGGCGCAGGCGGTGGTGCTGCTGCTGCGTGAACGCTGAGCCCGGCAGCGATCGGCTGTTCTTCGCACTGTGGCCGTCGGCGGTCGAGACGCAGTCGATGGCGGACTATGCGGCCGGCCTCGTCTGCCAGGGTGGGCGCCGGATCGGTGGCGATCGTCTGCACCTGACGCTGGCCTTCATTGGTTCGGTCGCGCGCGAGCGACGCCCGGCGATCGAGGCCATGGCCGCGTCGCTGGACGCCGCGGACTTCGTACTGGCCTTCGACCGCATCGGGCTGTGGCGGCGCAGCGGCATCGTCTGGACCGGCTGCAGCGTGGTGCCGCCCGCGGCGGCCGGCCTGGCCGCTTCCTTGCGCGACGGCCTCGCTGCCCTCGAACTGCCGGTAGAGCGGCGGGCCTTCAGGCCCCACGTGACTCTGTTCCGCCGGGCGCGGGGGCTGGCGCCTGCCGAGCCGCCGGCGCTGGCGTGGGCATGCCGTGAATTCGTGCTGGTGGGTTCCGAGCTCGAAGCCGCCGGTGCGCGTTATCGGGTGCTCGCACGGTTCGGGCTCGGCGCCGGCGCGGCCAGCGGGGTATAGTGGCTCTCGGAGGTGAGTGCCCATGAATCAGATGTGTGGCAGGGCCGCGGCGGCAATCACCGCGATGGCGGTGAGCGTGTCGGCCTGGGGTCTGGAACTGGTGGGCGACAAGCGCGTGCGCCTGCATGCCCGCGACGGCAGCGTGGTCGACATCGGCCGCGTGCATTTCGAGCCCGACGGCGACGTGACCCGTTTCGAACTCGACATCGCCCACGAGCGCTTCAAGGACTTCTTCCTGTCGATGAAGGAGTTCAAGTGCCTGGAATCAGCCGAAGAGATCCAGTGTCACGTGCCCTATCCCTATCCGCAGCCGGGCATCGTCCGCGATGGTGACCTGCGCTGGCTCGAGCACTCGCTGCTGTTTCTGTTCAAGGCGCCGAAGGACTTCGGCGCGAAGCTGTGGAACGGCCTCTACTATCGTCTCGAGGCCGACGGCGAGGGCCTGGTCGGCACGCCCCACGCGGTGGATCTGAACCTGATCGGCGCGCCGCCGGACGATCCGGGCGTGCCGCCGTTCGCCGATGCCGACATCACCGAGATCGATCCGTCGTCGCGCTGGTTCGTCAAGCTGACAATCGACTGACGCAGCGAAGGCGATCGGGCGACCGCAAAAAGGGGTGCCGCTCGGCACCCCTTTTCGATGGTGGGCCGGGTGAGTGACTAAAGAAAGATGCAGGCGGACAACCTTTCCTTGAGCTGCGATTCGGAGGCCTTGGTGTAGTCCTTCTCGAAGCGATCGGAGACCAGTTGCGCGGTGGGGCCGTCGATGCTGGCGTTGAGCAGCCCCATGAAACCGGGCGGCGCGACCAGGATCGCCCGGGCGAAAGCCTGGCGGTTGCGCCCGGCATAGAACTCGCGCGCGATCTCCTGCGCGAAACTTCGCGCGGCGTGTTCCTTCGGTGCGGTCGGCGGCTCGTAGGAGCCGTCGCCGTGGCCGGTGCCGCTGCGATCGGTGACCAGATCGGCGTTCTTCTGCCGACTCTCCGGGTGGTCCAGTTCCTTGACCAGCTTCAGACCCTTGTTGGGGCCGAGGTTTGCGTACAGTTTCGCGAGGCTGGCGTTGGCAACCAGGATCCAGGTAATGGTCATAAAGTCGTCCTCCAGATGGATTTCGTACGCGCCTGCCGACGGCCGCAAGCTCTCCTGCCACGAAACCGGCAAACGCGTTCTCAGCGTAGAAGACGATCACGCCGCCGGCAAATGCTGGCGGTCGGCATGGTCCGCGCGTGCGCCGCTGAGCGGGTCGGGGGCGACAAACGAGCTGGAAAGCGACGCCCGCGTGGTGCGCCGGCAGGGCGAAGCACGCCGCCTGCCGGCTGGCGAGAGAACTGCAGGGCCGTACGCCGCGGTCGGCGTTATTGGTCGGTGGCGCCGTGGTCCATGCGCCAGCGCCGGGCGACCGCGGTGGCCTCGCCCTCGGCGGTGTCTACGCCGTAGAGCTCGGCGAGCAAGGCATAGACCCGCGGATACTCGGCACGTAAGCGCAGCGGCATCAGGAAGAAGGCTTCGGACAGAACTGCATAGAACTCGGCCGGCGATTCGCTCGCGTAGGGATCGATCGCGGTCAATTCGCCGCTGTCCACACGGCGCCGGAAATCGTCGAAGGCCTGACCGAACGCCTTCGACCAGCGGACGACGTCGATGTCCGGGGTCAGCACCGGCAGTCCGTCGGCATCGCCGTTGGCCATGTCGAGCTTGTGGGCGAACTCGTGGATCACGACGTTGAGCTCGCGCAGGCCGCCACCACCCGCGGTCCATGACACCAGTACCGGCCCCCCTTCCCAGGCCTCGCCGAGGACCGGTTCGTCGTACTCGTGTACCACGCCGGCCTCGTCGACGACGCTGCGAGGGATCATGAAATCGCCCGGGTAGACGACGATGCCGACCCAACCGCGGTAACAGCCGCTGCCCAGGCGCAGGATCAACAGCGCCGCCTGCAGGGCGATCGACAGCATCATGCGGTCGTCCACCTCGAGGCCGTGGGCGCCGTGGAATTCCTTGTCGCGCAGGATCTCGGTGGCCAGTTCGCGCAGCCGCGGCCGCATCTCGGCCGGCACGAACTCGAGGAAGGGCAGGTCCGACTCGATCCATGCCCAGACGCTTTCATCGACCGCGGCGTCGTCGTCCCGGCGCCCGTTGCGGAACAGATCGTGCAGATGGAACATCAGGGCGCCTTTCGGGTGTTCATCACGATCCCGACAAAAATCAGAACGATGCCGCACAGGTGATACCAGTGGGGCCGCTCGCCGAGGAAGAGGGCGGCCAGACCGGTGCCGAAGGCCGGCATCAGGTGGATGAACAGCGAACCCCGGTTGGGCCCCACCGCGGCCACGCCTCGATTGTAGAAAACGTAGCCGAGAAAGCCGGGAAAGACGCCGGTATACAGGATGCCCACCAGCGTGCCCGGGCCCAGCTCGAGGCGCGCGCCGGCCACGTATTCGGCCGCGGCAGCGGGGATCAACGCCGACAGCCCGACCAGCGTGAACGCCGCCAGCATCACCATCGGATCGAGCCCGGCCGGGCGCCACTGCAGGCCGACCGTGTAGAGCGCCCAGGTCAGCACCGCCAGCAGCATCCACAGATCGCCGCGGTTGAGCGACAGCGACAGCAGCACGCCCGGGTCGCCGCGGCCGACGATCAGCAGCACGCCGGCCATCGACGCCAGCACGCCGAGGGCCTCGGCGCCGTGCAGGCGTCGCCCGAGCAGTGCCCACGACAGCGCAATGGTGACGATCGGGATGAAGCTGTTGAGCAGGGATGCGTTGGTGGCAGTGGTGTGTTGCAGTGCAATATAGGCGAAGGTGTTGTAGCCGGCGACGCCGAGCAGGCCGAGCAGCAGCATCGCCGGCCACGCTCGCCGGATCGTCGCCAGTTGCTGCCGGTCGAAGTGCCGTGCCGCGAATGGCAGGGTCAGTCCGAGTGCGATCAGCCAGCGCAGCAGCGCCAGCAGGATCGGCGGCACGTCTTCGCGCAGGCCGCGGCCAGTGACCATGTTGCCCGACCAGAAGAGGGCGGTCAGGGTCAATAGCAGGTAGGGATGGGCGAGGACGCTGGGCATGATGGCGGCGGTGACGATTCCCGATTATCGCCGACACGGCCACCACCACCACTGTGGGATAATTCGCGCCATGGTCTCGGTTACCCATTCGATCGCTTCCGGCGACGCCGCCGCCTGCCTGCCCCTGCTGACAGAAGGGCTGGCGCAGGAGGATGCCGCGCGCGTGGTGCAGGCGGTCACGTACTCGCGCGGCTTGTACGGCGACAGCGTGCTCGGCACCGGCGAACCGACCTGGAGCCACGCGATGGGGATGGCGCTGGTCAGCGCCGCGCTGAAGCTCGACGCCGATGCCCGCCTCGGTGCGATCCTGTTTGCCGTGCCGCAGCACGAGGGCGGCACGGTCGAGGACGTCGAGGTCGGCTATGGCGCCCACGTCGCGATGCTGGTGCGCGGCCTGCGCAAGTTGAACGGGCTGCGCATGCTGACGCGGCAGAGCGGCAAGTACAGCACCCCGGCCGAGATCCGCTCGCAGACCGAGACCCTGCGCAAGATGCTGCTGGCGATGGTCGAGGACATCCGCGTGGTGCTGCTGCGCCTGGCATCGCGTACCCAGACCCTGCGCTACCTGACCGACTTTCCCGGCGAGGCGCGCCAGCAGGTGGCGCGCGAGAGCCTGGAGATCTACGCGCCGCTCGCCAACCGTCTCGGCATCTGGCAGATCAAGTGGGAGATGGAGGATCTGTCGTTCCGCTTCCTCGAGCCGGAGACCTACAAGCGCATCGCCAAGATGCTCGACGAGCGACGCTCGGAGCGGGAGCAGTTCATCGAGAGCTCGATCGAACGCCTGCGCAGCGAGCTCGGCATGGTCGGGATCGACGCCGAACTCTACGGGCGGCCCAAGCACATCTTCAGCATCTACAACAAGATGCGGGCGAAGAAGCTCGACTTCTCGCAAGTCTATGACGTGCGCGCGCTGCGCGTGCTGGTCGGCGACATCAAGGACTGCTACGCCGTGCTCGGCATCGTGCACCAGATCTGGACGCCGATCCAGAAGGAGTTCGACGACTACATCCTGAAGCCCAAGGGCAACAACTACCAGTCGCTGCACACCGCGGTGCTGGCCGGCGACGGGCGGGCGCTGGAGGTGCAGATCCGCACCCACGAGATGCACCGCCACGCCGAGCTCGGCATCGCCGCCCACTGGCGCTACAAGGAAGGCAGCGGCGCCGCCGGCAGCGCCTACGACGACAAGATCGCGTTGCTGCGCAACCTGCTGTCGTGGCGCGACGAGGTGACCGACTCCAGCCACTGGGTCGAGCAGTTCAAGCGCGCCTCGCTCGACGACACCATCTACGTGTTGACGCCGCAGGGGCGGGTGATCGACATGCCGCGCGGCGCGACGCCGGTCGATTTCGCCTACCGCCTGCATACCGAGGTCGGCCATCGCTGCCGCGGCGCCAAGGTCGACGGCCACCTGCTGCCGCTCAACACCCAGCTCGAATCGGGCCAGACGGTGGAGATCATCACCGCCAAGGAGGGCGGACCGTCCCGCGACTGGCTGAACGCGCTGCAGGGCTACGTCCATACCGGGCGCGCCCGCCAGAAGATCAAGCAGTTCTTCAGCGCCCAGGAGGAGCAGGAGCTGCTCGGCCGCGGTCGCAACGCGGTGGTGCGCGAGATGCAGCGCGAAGGCCACAGCCAGGTAAACGTCGACGAGCTCGCCACCCGGCTGGGCTTCAAGAGCGCCGACGGCATGTTCATCGCGGTCGGCCGCGGTGACGTCGGCGCCCGCAGCCTGCAGGTCGCGATCCGTGGCGACAAACGGGTGCCGGCTCCGGCGGCGCCGCCGCCGGAGATGGTGATCGGGCGCGAGCGGGGCGTCGACAATGCCGACAAGGTGCTGGTGGTCGGCGTCGGCAAGCTGATGACCTCGCTCGGTCGCTGCTGCCGGCCGGCACCGCCGGATGCCATCGAGGGCTTCGTCACCCGCGGGCGTGGCGTGTCGATCCACCGCATCGACTGTCGCGACTACATGCACCTCGCCGCGCGCCACCCGGAGCGCGTGGTCAGCGCCGAATGGGGCGAGCAGGCCGAGACCACCAAGCCGCAGATCTACCCGATGGACGTGCTGGTCGAGGCCTCCGACCGGCAGGGCCTGTTGCGCGACATCTCCGACGTGCTGTCGCGCGAGCAGATCAACGTGATCGCCGTCAATACCCGTTCCAAGTCCGGCAAGGCCCACATGCGCTTCACCGTCGAGATCGGCGGCGTGCCGGCATTGAACCGGGCGCTGCAGAAACTGCGCGGCGTCGACGGGGTCGACAGCGCGTCGCGGGCGTGAGGGACGGGGCAAGGCAGCGCCCGCCGCGCCAACCGTGGCGCGAGGGCTGACAACATCGGATCGCAGCGGAAGCACCGGGTGACCGGCGGCGTGAATGGCTGCGAGCCGTCAGCCGCATCGGTGCGCGACCGCCGGTTGTATCGACGTGACATCGGTCGAAGTCGTGCACAATTCCCTATTGCCCTGCGAGGATGCCGGCAGCCGGTGATTCCTCCCCACTGTTCGAGGAGCCAGTCTTGCGCATTACCCCGCGTTTCCACCCGATCTGCATCGTTGCGGCATGCCTGCTACCCGCCGGCGCGCACGCCGCCAGTTTCGCCTCGTCCGCGTCCACCGCCGGTTCGGCCTCGGTCGGCAGCGTCTCCGATTCGCTGGGTGCCTCGAGCAACAGTTCCTCCGACGACGACCATCAGGCGGCGGCCGGCGACTACCGCGTCACCGATGTCGCCCAGGCCACCAGGCGGGCGGATCATGTCACGGTGGCGCTTCGTTCCGACACGACGCGAAAGGCATTCACCCTCGATCTGCCGCAGGCGCTTTGGACCGCGCAGGGCCTGCAGCTTGGCGATCGGGTCCATGTGGCGCAGCGCCCCTACGGCTTCGAGTTTGCCCGGGGCGACGACCACGCCGCGTTCTACCTGGTGCTGCACGACGACTGGTTCGGGGAGATGGCGGCCCGCCCGCTGGCCCTGTGAGCGGGCGCGCTCGCGTCGCTGCCGCACTGGCGGCCGCGGGCTTGGCCATCGGCGGCGCGGCCCATGCCGGCTCCGGGCACGCGGCTCGATCGGGCAGCCCGCAGTTCTGCGACCGTTCGCGGGATCTCGCCGCCGCCGACCAGGACCGCCTGCTCCGCTTCGCAGCCGTCGTGCGCGGCGAACTGGCCGCGATCGGTGAAGGCGTCGCCCTGATCAGCCGCTCCGGGCTCGACCTCGCCCGCTTCGGCATCCGCTATTCCCACGCCGCCATCGCATGGCGCGACGCCGCGGGCCGCTGGACCGCCCGGCAGCTCTACTATGCCTGCGACGAGGGCCGCCCCCGGCTCTACGACCAGGGCATCGCCGGCTTCGTCCTCGGCAGCGACGACCCCAATCTGGGCCACCTCTCGATCGTCGTCCTGCCCCCTGCCGCTGCCGCACCGCTGCGTCGGGCTGCGCTCGACACGCCGCTCGCGCTGCGACTGCTGGCCGGCCGCTACAGCGCCAACGCCTTTGCCTTCGGGCTGCGCTACCAGAACTGCAACCAATGGGTCGCGGAACTGCTCGCCACGGCCTGGGGCAGGCTGGACGACGGCGGTGAGCTGCGGGCCCGAGCACAGGCATGGCTCCAGTCGACCGGCTATGCGCCGCAGGCGGTGCCGGTCTCGATCGCGCAATACCTCGCGTCCGCCTTCGTGCCGCTGGTGCATGTGGACGACCACCCTGAGGCCGAGCGCAGCGCGCTCACGTTCCGGATCAGCCTGCCGGCGGCAATCGAGGCCTTCGCCCGCCAGCGCTATCCGGCCAGCGAGCGCGTCGAGCTTTGCCACGACGCAGCGAAGATCGTCGTGCGCCGCGGTTGGGCACCTGCGCCAGACGACTGCCAGCCTCGGGGCGGCGACCGTGTGATCGCGCTCGCAGCAAAAACCCACTGAGACTTCTTGACGTCGTGTGGACCCCCCGATGCATTGCCATTCCGATCCTTTGCAACGATTGCGGTGCGTAGCCCGATCCTCCAATTGAGGCTGGCTGACAGCTTTCCGAAGAAAGGAGGCATTCGATTTCGAATGGCGAAGCGCAGCAAACGACCCAAACCGGCCAATCGAAATTCCCAGAAGCAGCCATTTAGGCGCGTTGAGCCTCCGCGAGTTTCGGGGCCGTAAAGCCGCCGATCGTGATTATCCAAACCGCGGCCAGCACTCCCGCATTCAGGCGTCTATCCTGCTTGGAGAGATTCGACTCTAACCGGCGGTATCTTCATCCGTGCTGGGCAACAGCTTCCACGCCTGGTCGACCTGCGCACCTCGTGCAACGAGCCAGTTGCCGAAACGCTCTGCGCTCATTGGAGGTGCCAAGAGGTATCCCTGGTAGGCGTCGCATTGCATCTCGGATAGCTCGTGCAATTGCTCCTCGTGCTCGACGCCCTCTGCGATCACATGCAGACCTTGGGACTTACCGAGTGCCACCACGGCATCGGCTATCTTCGCCTCGGAGCTCTTCCCCCCAAGGTCGTCGACAAACGCGCGGTCAATCTTGATCGCACTGATTGGGGCATTTCGCAGCGACGTGAGCGTCGCGTACCCGGTGCCGAAATCGTCTATGGTCAGGCTGAAACCGAGTTCGTTCAGTGCGGCAAGGGCCCTCCCTGCGGTCTTCTTGTCAAGAAAGCAACTCTCGGTGATCTCGAGATCGAGTGCCGCAGGCGGCACCTGCCGGGTCTCGATCGCCGTTCGTATCGAGTCGGTGAATCCTTCGTCAGCACACTGTCGCGCCGATATGTTGACGGACAAACGCGGTACGGGAACGTTCGCCTGGCGCCAGATGAGCAATTGGGCGAGCGCCAGATCGATCACGTGACGCCCGAGTTCGACCACCAGGCCGGACATTTCGGCGATCGGGAGGAAACTTTCCGGGAGCAGCAGTCCGCGAGCTTTTGTGCGCCAGCGCAGCAGCGCCTCGGCACCGACGATCTGCTTACCTGCTATGGCAACTATCGGCTGGTAGTAAAGCTCGAGTTCGCCGCGTTCGATCGCTCGGCGCAGGCCGGCTTCGGTCGACATCCGCTGCTGCACCGCTTCGGTCAACGATGGCGTGTAAAAATGCAACGCGCTGCCTCCTGCGGACTTAGCCTTGTACATCGCCGTGTCGGCATTGCGCACGAGAATTGTCACGTCCGTGCCATCATTCGGATAGATGCTGATCCCGATGCTGACCGTGAGCACGAACTCCCGCTTGTCGCAGCGGATCGGCTCGCGCATCGCGTCCGCGATCTTCTGCGCAACATGCCCGACGGACCATGGATCCGCAACGTCCTCAATCAGAATCCCAAACTCGTCACCACCGAGTCTCGCGAGGGTGTCTTCCGCTCGCACACTGGTCTTGAGGCGTTGGGCGACCACCACCAACACTTGATCACCCAGTTCGTGGCCGAAGCCGTCGTTGATGTGCTTGAAGCCGTCGAGATCCAGATAAAGCAAGCCGACCATCCGCTTTTGCCGTTCTGCGCGGGCGATCATCTGGTTCATCTGCTCGGTGAACATGACGCGATTCACCAAGCCGGTCAGCGCGTCGTGGTGCGCTAGGAACTCCAGGCGCCGCTCCGCTTCCTTGATCGAACTGATATCAGCGAACACCGCGACGTAGCCACGAATTTCGTCGTCGTCCTTTGCCGGCCGGATCACGTCGAGTGTCACCCAGGCCGCAAAGACTTCTCCGCTCGCTCGGCGAAGCCACGCTTCACCCCGCCAACCGCCCTCATCACGCACGACGAGCAGGCCCGCGGGCCGGTAGCTTTCATGCTCCGACTGAACGAACGACCAGTGCTTTCCGATGCATTGCTGCTGCTTGTGCCCCGTGACCTTCAGGAAGGCAGGGTTGACGGTGACGATGCGCCCGTCTTCATCGAGGATTGCAGCGGCCTCTGTCGTGCTGCGAAATACAACGTCGGCCGCCATCAATCTGCGCTCCGCGCGTTTCTGCTCGGTCACGTCGTGAATCAGCGAGTAGAAGCTGAGTACCTTGCCACCCTCGCCGAGCTCAGGCACCCAGGTCATGTTGACGTCGCGTTCCCCCAGAGCGCCGTGCGTCAATGTGGCCGTGGCCTCTACGGTTTCGCCATGCGTCGCTCGCTTGAGCTGGGGGCACAACGACTGGTAAGCCTGCGAACCGAACACCTCACATACCGGTTGTCCGACGATATCCTTGGTCTTGCAGCTAAACCACCGCTCGTAGGCCCCGTTCACGAACTGGAAGCGGTGCTCGAGATCCACATGTGCGATCAGGGCTGGAAGCGCGTCTGAGACGATCCGCAATTGGCGAGCGAGCGATTCGGTCTCACGGTAGGCGCGCCTAAGTTCGGTGATCTCTGCAAAGGTGATGACCACGCCATCGATCTGGTTGTCGGCGGTCCGATAAGGCAGCACCCTGAGTTGAAACCAGTTGTCTTCCTGGTCGCAGACCTCGCTGTGAAACGGCGCGAGTGTCTTCAATACCTGCGCGCACTCCTCGGTCAGGTCGCCGTTGCTGAATCGCTTTGCAACGTCACCAATCGGTCGGCCAACATCGCTGTCGATCAATGCGAACATGCGCGTGGCCGATGGCGTAAAACGCCGGACACACAGGTGGTCGTCAAGAAAAATGGTCGCGATCTCGGTGCTGACCAGCAAGTTCGCTAAATCGTTGTTGGCCGCCTCCAACTCGTGGAGCTTGTCGAGCAACTGGTTATTGACCGTGGACAGCTCTTCGTTGAGCGATTGCAGCTCTTCCTTCGAGGTCTCCAACTCTTCGTTCGAGGACTGGAGCTCCTCGTTCATCGACATGACTTCTTCGTTGGCGGCCTTGAGATCCTCGTTGGTGGTCTCGACCTCCTCGATCGTGGTCTGCAAGTCCTCGCGCGTGGCCTTGAGCTCGTATTCGAGCTGCTTGACCAGCATTTCATCGCCGGGGCGCACCTTGCTCGACGAGACGGTCTCGGGTTCGCGCTCGAAGCAGACGACGTAAGTGCCGTCGTTCTCATCGACCGGCCACACTTTGATGCGAATCCGGTCGAGGTCTTTCGGCCCGCCGCGCACCCGGATCCGGCTCGCTTCGGCCGGATCCCGACTACGGATCGCCGCCTGGAGCGTGGTGCGCAAGGCAGTCCGCATCCCTTCCCTGGCCAGCGTGACGATATCGTGGGTCGCTACGCCGGAGGGCGTCTCGAGGAAGTCGCCGCAATTGCCGTGAAAGTAAAGCGCTTCGCCGCTGCGATCGACCAGCACCGCTGCGGGTGCGTACTCGGAAAGTAGCTTGGCCTCGACGCGCTCGCTCATCCGTCGGCCGGCCGATGGCCGCGCGTGGGCCGCGCTGGCAGCGGCGGACTTCGGTGTGCCGTCGCTCAGAGCCGGATAGTACTCGGCGTTCCGAACGTCGGCCGGCACGTCCAGGCGGCGATAGATACGCCACTTCTTGGAGACCGTCTTGAAGATGTCGGTCCGATGGCCGATGGTTTCTGAATTGCCGAGAAACAGGAAGCCGCCTTCCCTGAGCGCGAAGTGGAACAGCGGTATCAGCTTTGCCTGAATCTGGTTATCGAGGTAGATCAGCAGGTTTCGGCAGCTGATGAAATCAAGCCGCGAGAATGGTGGGTCGCTGATCAGGTTCTGCGCCGCGAAAACCACGGATTCGCGCACGGACTTATTCACCGTCGCCCGCTCACCGTCGCGAGTGAAATAATTGCGCTGGAGATCAGAGGGCAGGTCAGCGATGGCGGAGATCGGGTAGACGCCGCTGCGCGCGACGTCCAATGCCTCTTGGTCGATATCGGTCGCAAAGACCTGCAGAGTGATTTGCTTGCCGCCGCCGCGAATCGCGTCAAGGAACAGAATCGCGATCGAATATGCCTCCTCGCCGCTCGCGCAGCCGGGTATCCACACCCGAATCGGAATGTCCGGACCTGCCCGCGCAACCAGCGCAGGTACGATATTCGCCGCCAGAGAATCGAAGGCTTCGCGTTCACGAAAGAAACTGGTCACGCTGATCAGTAGGTCGCGCACCAATCGCTGGACCTCGTCCTCGGAACTGCGCAGGACTTCGACGTAGTCGTCGAGGTTCTCGATGGTCGCCAGCCCCATCCGCCGAGCAATGCGGCGGCTCAAGGTGCCGGTCTTGTAATGCCTGAAGTCGTGACCGGTGCGCGCGCGCACCACCGACACCACGGTACCCAGGTCGCTTGCCTCGCCTCCCGCATCGCGTGCCTTCGGAAGCTCGCCGCGCGCATACGGGTGCTGCAAGTAACGGACGATCGCTCCCGGCATCTCCTCGACCGGCAGGCGATAATCCGCGAGCCCGGTAGAAAGCGCGCTGTGCGGCATGCCATCGTACTGCGCTGTGGACGGCTCCTGGACCATCGTCATGCCGCCGTGGCCCTTGATTTCGCGCAAGCCGAGCGTGCCGTCGGTACCGGTGCCGGAGAGGATAATGCAGATGGCGCGCTCGGCGAGGTCTTCAGCTAGCGATCGCAGGAAGTGGTCAATCGGCATGCGCATGCCGCGCCGCTCGGCCGGAGGCTCGAGATGCAGCACGCCGTTGCCGATCGACAGATAGTGCCGCGGCGGGATGACGTAAACATGATTCGGTAATACAGGCAGGCCGTCTTCGGCCTGCGCGACCGACATCTCGGTGCATTTGGCTAACAGGTCAGCCATCAGGCTTTCGTGGTTCGGATCGAGGTGCTGGACCAGCACGAAGGCAACGCCGGTGTCTGGTGGAGTAGAACTAAAAAGACGTTTCAGCGCGTCTAGCCCCCCCGCCGACGCACCTATTCCCACGATAGGAAACACCTCACCGGTGGACGACAAAGCGCGCCCCTCAATCACCTCACTTACCCGCATTACTTAGCTCCGGCCGCGACTGTAACGCAGTCGCACCAAGGCGATTTTATGCCATATCTGAGTGCCCAAAAGACAGCCGGAGGGCAATGCGTGCGTCTGGCCGGCTTTGGCCAACGAGGAAGCCAAGTTGATCGCCGTAAACCGGCCGTTCAAGCAGATTGGGGCAGGCCGCGCTCCTTGAGATCGAAATGTAACCACGACCGGCGGCTGATGGCCGATGGTGTTGAAAAAGGCTCTGCGGTAGAATATGCATATAGCATGTTTTGCGGGGTGGCCAAGATGATGGGTCGTCAAACAGGTGGGCAGGAGCGCCTGTTCTACAGCTTCAATCTTGAGTCGGTCGTTCCCGAGAATCATCTGTTACGCGGGATCAATGGTTGTCTCGATCTGAGGCAACTGCGCGAGCACCTCACCGCCTTCTACAGCCCGATCGGGCGGCCCTCGGTCGATCCCGAGTTGATGATCCGCATGCTGATCGTGGGCTATTGCTACGGCATCCGGTCCGAACGGCGCTTGTGCGAGGAAGTGCATCTGAACCTGGCTTATCGCTGGTTCTGCCGCCTGGGCCTTGAAGATGGCGTGCCCAACCATTCGACTTTCTCCAAGAACCGTCTCGGGCGCTTCCGGGAGAGCGAGACGTTCCGCTGGGTCTTTAACGAGGTAGTGCGCGCCTGCATGACGGCCGGTCTGGTCAAGGGCGAAGGTTTTGCTGTCGATGCCAGCATTGTGGCTGCCGAAGCCAGTTCCAAGCTCGCCATGCCTGGCGATGAGCCCTATGTCTGGCAGGATCCGGCGCGCTGTAGCCGAGCCGTTCGCGAATACCTGGAGGGATTGGCAGGTGAGGCCTTGGCCGAGACGATGCCCAAACGGATTTCCCTGAGCGATCCTCAATCACGCTGGACGGCCGCATCTGGCGGACCGGCCTTCTTCGCCTACTCCACCAACTATCTGATCGACGTCACCCATGGGGTGATCCTCGATGTGGAAGCGACGCCAGCACACCGAACCGCAGAGGTCGAATCCACGAAAGTCATGGTCGAGCGCGTCGAGGCGAACTTCGAGCTGTCGCCTCAGCGTCTCATCGGGGATACCGCCTATGGCACCGCGCCAATGCTGGGCTGGATGGTTGAGGAGAAAGGCATCGAACCCCATGTGCCGGTCTGGGACAGGACCGAGCGCAAGGACGACACCTTCTCCAACAGCGCTTTTCAGTGGCATCCCCAGGTCAACGAATACCGTTGCCCGGCTGGCAAACCCTTGCGCTCGCAGTGGCGGCCGTTCAAGAAGCCGCGCAGCCATATCACCAAAGCGGGCACTATCAATTACCTGGCCAGCCAGCACGACTGCTCGGTGTGCCCGATGAAGCCACAGTGCTGTCCGAAAGGCCCCGTTCGCAAGATCGCCCGCAGCCTGCATGAAGACGCGCGGGATGAAGCCCGGCGCATCAGGAAGACCGCCGAATACCAGCAGTCCCGGTGCGAACGTAAGAAGGTCGAGATGCTCTTTGCCCACATGAAGCGCATCCTCAAACTGGACCGTTTGCGGTTGCGGGGCCTGAGCGGCGCACGCGACGAATTCACTTTGGCTGCAACCGCGCAGAATCTGCGTCGCTTGGCAAAACTCGTTTCGCCTCCAACCCCCATCCTGGGGATAGTTGCGCCCATAGGAAGCTGAAGACCTTGGATTGACCCAGAAAACAGGCTTTGGAACCTCGCCGAAGGGCTCTAAGGCCGACAAAAACCGAAAAAAATCTCCGGCGCGGGGAGGGTGAGGGTCGCAATACCAGGTTTTTCAACACCATCGGCCGGCTGCTTCCCCTCACGCCGCGCCGGCCAAGGTCCGCAGACCGCCGACAGCCGCCGCCGGCGGGGCAATGGCTCAGGTGGGTTCCACTTTGGTTCCGACCACCGTGGCGAATCGCATTTGAAGGGGCAGACCATGAATGTTGCGGTCGGTCGTGCCGACGTGGACGACATCTACGTGGACGTCCAGACCTTCGAGGGCGCTCACGATCGACTGTGTGTCGGTCGGATATTCGAAGAAGCGCTTGTCCTCGCCCCGGCTGACGATCTCGCAGGGGCGGCCGATCTGGACATTCAGGCCGATGCGGCCGCCGGGTCGAAGGGTGTTGACGAGATTGGCCAGCGCGCCCGGTGCGTCTTCGGCCGGGACGTGGTTGAGGGCCACGGCCGACCAGACCGCGTCGAAGGCATTGGGCGGGAGCGGGTCGGAGACGATGTCGGCGTGCAGGAAGGGAATGCCGGGAGCTTTTCCCCCGGCGATCTGCAGCATGCCGCGGGAGAAATCGAGGCCGACCGGCTCGAATCCGGCGCGCTTGAAGAATCGGGCGTGGTGGCCGGGGCCGCAGCCGGCGTCGAGGATCGATGCGCGTCGGGGCAGGGAGGCCACGAACAGTTCGAGAGCATCGCCGGGGATGGTGTCGAACCAGATGTCGGTGAATTGCTCGGCGATGGCGTCGTACGACAGCCGGGTGGCTCGCCTCAATGCGCTGCCGCTGATGGTGTCGCCGCCCGCCGTGGCGATCAGGCGCTGCAGCAGGCTCGCGTAAGTTGCGTGCCCGCCCTTGGTGTCGGCGTCGGTCCGGCATTCGGGTGCGAGGTAGACGAAGTCGCAGGCTTCGGCGTCGTGGCCGGTTCTGGCGGTGGTCGGGTCGCGCGCGTAGCGCAGCGAGTAGCGCGCGCTCGTGCCCGTCCAATGGTCGCCGATGGCGAGCATGGCGGCCCGGACGCCGTCTTGCTGCAGGCGCCGCTGCAGGCGGCGGGCACCGGCGGCGTCCGTTGCGGCGTGGCGGATCATCAACTGATAGACGCAGGGGCTGGTGGCCATCGTGTCAGCGCCGACCATCGACCCAGGTGCGGATCGCGTCCATCGTGTCGAGCATCCGCGACGAGCGGGTGATCGCCGCCAGCAGACCGGCGGCGCCGAGTGGCGTGTCGGCGAAGTCGTCGGCGAAGCTGCCGTGGGCGACGGCATGGCGCAGCCGGGTCGCGAAGGCACCACGCGATACCGCCTCCAGCGGCAGCTCAGATGTCTGCTGCAGTTGCGCCAGCAACTCGCCGGCCCGGGCGTGGTGGGCCGCGAGGTCGCCCGAATGGTTTCGGGCGGCGGCAGGCGTTGCGAGCTGGGTCAGGTCGGCCTCGAGCCGGGCCGAGAACGTGTCCAGCGCGTCGTTGGCGTAGGGGCGGTAGGCGGAACCGTCGAGCGAGCCACTCAATTGCGAATCCGCCCGGTCGAGGATGACCAGCGTGGGCCGGCGCCGGCGTCGGGCGACGCCCAGTTCGTACATGACGAAGGGATTGTGGCGGGACGGATCGGCGAGGACGAAGTCGCAGCGGTCGATCGACTGGTCGAGCCAGTCGAGCCACTCCCAGTCCTCGAGCAGGGTCTCGAGTCGCAGCATCCCGAGGCCGGCGCGGTCGATGGTCGCGGCGACCGCTTCGCGCACCGCCTCGTAGCCCGGCAGCATCGGCATCAACACCAGGATCTTCGCGGTCGCCGGCTGGCTAGGCATGGGCGGCGGGGGGCTGGCGGCTGCGGACCGGGGCGCCGAGCACGTCGAACGATCTCAGTACGGACTGGCAGAGGGCGAGTTCCTGCTCGCTCCACGCCAGGAAGTAGATCGTCTCGATGGCCGAATCCGGATGCCCGGCGAGATACTCGAGCGCTGCTTCGACCTGTCGGTGGAGAAGCGGCCGGAAGTCGCCGCGGGCGAAGCCGATGCCCATCAACGGAAACAGGATGCTCGACAGACCACGGCCGGCGACATTCGCGGTCGGATCGTCCATCAATGCCAGCGCATTGGTGATGCAGCGCTGAATGTCGCGCACCGGCTCGTAGCCTTCGCCGATCGTGCCGCGCACCGATGCCGCGTGGAAGATCGCCTGGACGCCGTATTTCGATTGCAACTCGCCGGGGCCGGTGGCGATCACCGCGGCCTCGGGCACGCTGCGTTCGCCGCACATGATTTCGTCGAGTTGGTTCTGGATGAGGTCTTCCGCGACATGGCCGGTGCGCGACTTGCGGGCACCCTCGAAGCGAATCATGCTGGATATGGCGAAGTCGAAGAAGCGCGCCATCTGCATGTTGGTGTTCTCGGAATTCACCCAGACCTCGATGCCCCGCACGTTGCGCAGATCGCCGGTGATCAGCGCCAGCCTGCGGCCGCTGTTGCGGATCGGGTAGCCGTAGACGTCGCAGCGCCCGATCACCCGGGGCGGGTCGCTGATCCTGAGGCCGAGGGTCTCGTACACGTGGCTGTCCGACGCATCCTCGCCGAGGCCGGCCGAGATCGCCCGGCGAATGCGGCCGCGCGCCTCAGGGTCGATCGCCCCCCGGCTGCAGTCGTACTCGATCGCGTTCAGGTTGGCGATGTTGAACGGCAGGGTGGCGTTGCGATTGCGGATGATGATCGTCACCGCGCGGTGCAGGGTGTGGCGGATGCCCAGTTCGTAGAAGACGTTCGGGTTCGGCAGGCTGACATCGGCGATCGCCACATCGGCGCGCCAGATCATCTGAAACATGCGCTTGTGGATGTTGCCTGCCTCGTCCACCTCGTCGCAACGAATGCACTCGAGGCCTTCGCTCTCGATCGTCGGCTTGATGAAATTCTCATAGACCGCGTCGAAGTCGACCTGCTCGTCGGCGGCGTCGAGCTTGGTGCCGAAAGGCATGATGACGAAGCAGCGTTTGCGGTTGGGCTCGGCGAAATACTCGTTCTTCAGGGCGTCGATCAGCGCCAGCACGTCGATCGCGTCGGCGCGGGTGCGCTCGACCGGTGATTCCGCCATCAGCCGATAGCTGGCGGTTGCCGAATCCAGCTGCCAGCCGGCGTTTGCGAGGCGCACGGCTTCGGTGACGGCGTCGCGGCAGTCGGCCAGGTCGCCGCGCAGGAAATGGCACTGGGCGAGATCGAAGCAGGCCCAGGGCAGGTTGCGGCCGGCTTCGAAGTCTTCGGCACAGCGCGCCGCGCCGGCGTCCAGCGCATCGCCGTAGCGGGCGAGGGCGGAATCGAGCGTGCCTGCACGCGCGCAGGTGGCGAGATAGTTCAACAGGGCGAAGGTGCTCTGGTTGTTCGACAGCGCGAGGCCTTGTTCGAACTGTGCGGCGGCCTGCGCCAGATCGCCCTGCGAGCGATAGACGCCGCCCAGCGAGCAATGGGCATCGATGTCGCCGCCGTCGAGCTCGATCGCGTGCAACAGCAGCTTCTCGGCCTGCGTGTGCTTGCCGAGCTGCTGCTGCACGACGCCCAGGTTCTTCCAGACGCGCGCACTGGTCGGGTCGCTGAGCGCGAGCGATTCGAGCGGCTTCAGCGCCCGCTCGAACTGCCCCTTGGCGATCCAGGTCTCGATCAGCGCGAGATCCGCGCCAGGAATCGGCTGCATGTCCAAATGCCTCTGCTCGGCAGATGCTCGATTGTTCCTGCCATCGATTCGGCCGAATCGTCCGGATGCCATCGAGTTTAGCCAACCGCGCCACTGGCCGGATAGTCAGGCGAGGGCGATCGGCTCCGATCGGACGGTATTCGATGGGTTCTGCCCGAAAAAAGCGCCAGCCGGCGGTCCAGACGCGCAGTGGCGGCCGGCCGGATTCAGCCGGTCAACTCGTCGAGCAGCTGCCACTGCGCGACCCTCAACTGGCCGCGGCCGACGCGACGGCGGTAGCCGCCGTGCTCCTGCAGTTCCCACGACTGCCCGTTGTCACCAAGGTAGACGCGCAGGCCTTCGCGGATGACGCGGCGCTTGAGTTTGGGATCGAGCACCGGGAAGGCGATCTCGATACGCCGGAAAAAGTTGCGGTCCATCCAGTCCGCGCTCGACAGATAGACCCGGTTCTCGCCGTCCGCGCCGAACAGGAAGATCCGGTGGTGTTCGAGGAAGCGGCCGATGATCGAGCGCACGCGGATGTTCTGCGACAGGCCGGGCACGCCCGGGCGCAGGGCACAGGGGCCGCGCACGATCAGGTCGACGCGGACGCCGGCCTGGGATGCCTCGTACAATGCCTCGATGGTCTTCGGTTCGAGCAGCGCGTTCATCTTCGCGACGATCCGCCCCTTGCCGCCGCGGGCGGCGATATCGGCTTCGCGCCGGATCGAATCGACGACGTTCGAGTGCAGCGTGAAGGGTGCCTGCCACAGGTGCTTGAGGGTGCTCGCCCGGCCGAGGCCGGTGAGCTGCTTGAAGATGTCGGCGACGTCCTCGCAGATGCCCTCGTGGGCGGTCATCAGGCCGAAGTCGGTGTAGAAGCGGGTGGTGCGCGGATGGTAGTTGCCGGTGCCCAGATGCACGTAGCGGCGCAGGCCGTGTTCCTCGCGGCGCACCAGCATCAGCATCTTGGCGTGGGTCTTGTAGCCGAACACGCCGTACACGACGTGGGCGCCGACTTCTTCGAGCTTGGCCGCCCAGCCGATGTTGGCCTCCTCGTCGAAGCGGGCCATCAGCTCCAGCACCACGGTCACCTCGGTGCCTTTCTGCGCCGCGCGGATCAGGTGCTCCATCAGCACCGAATCGGTACCGGTGCGATAGACCGTCATCTTGATGGCGACGACGCGGGGGTCGTCGGCGGCGGCGCGGATCAGTTCGATCACCGGGCCGAAACTCTGGAACGGGTGGTGCAGCAGGATGTCCTGGCGCCGCAGCACGTCGAACAGCGACACCTTGCGCTCGACCATCGCCGGCAGCCCGGGCTCGAACGGCAGGTACTTGAGATCGGGCCGCGGAACCCGGTCCGGCACCTGGATCAGGCGCACCAGGTTGACGATGCCGGGCGTCTGGTAGAGGTCGCCGCGGGCGAGCCCGAACTGCTGCAGCAGGAAGGCGATCATCTGCTCGGAGCAGTTGTCGGCCACTTCGAGCCGCACCGCGTCGCCGAAATGGCGCTGGTGCAGCTCGCCCTTGAGCGTGACGCGCAGGTCCTTGACCTCCTCCTCGTCGACGAACAGGTCGGAGTTGCGGGTTACCCGGAACTGGTAGCAGCCCTTGACCTGCATGCCCGAGAACAGGTCGCCGACATGGGCGTGCAGGATCGACGACAGGAAGACGAAGCCGTGGTCGACGCCGGAGATGTCCGGCGGTAGCTGGATCACCCGCGGCAAGGTGCGCGGCGCCTGCACGATGGCGGTGCCGGAGTTGCGGCCGAAGGCGTCCCGACCCTCGAGCTCGACCGCGAAGTTGAGGCTCTTGTTGAGCAGCCGCGGGAACGGGTGGGCAGGGTCGAGACCGATCGGCGTCAGCACCGGCAGCACCTGCCGATTGAAGAAATCCCGGATCCACGCGCGTTGGGCGTCGGTCCATTCGGCGCGCCGCATGAAGCGGATGCCTTCGGCATCGAGGGCCGGCAGGATCTCCTCGTTGAGCAACTGGTACTGCTCGGCGATGATCTCGTGCACCTCGCGGCTGACCCGCTCGTTGAGTTCGGTCGGCTTGAGGCCGTCGCGATCGGTGCTGCGGGTCAGCAGGCGCAGCTGTTCCTTGATGCCGGCCACCCGCACCTCGAAGAATTCGTCGAGGTTGCTGGAGACGATGCAGATGAAGCGCAGCCGTTCGAGCAGCGGCACGGTCGGATCGGCCGCCTGCGCGAGCACCCGGCGCTGGAACTGCAGCAGCGACAGCTCGCGATTGATGAAGTGGCGTTGTTCGGGTTCGATCCGCTCCGCAGGGTGGTTCATGGTGTCGGCCGGGCGCTCGCTTGACGCAGGTTGATCCGTCAAGTTTGCACTTCGGACGCATGCTCGGGCAAGCCGCGGGCGGGCGCATCGGCGTGTACAATCGCCGCTTCCGGCCGTCCGCGGCCGAGTGATCCGGGAGCTTCATGACGACAGAATTGATCGCGGCGGTCGACCTGGGCTCCAACAGCTTCCGGTTGCAGATCGGTCGCATCGTCAATGACCAGATCTATCCGCTCGATGGCATCAAGCAACCGGTGCGGCTGGCGGCCGGGCTGTCGCCGGACAGGCGTCTCGACGACGAAGCCCAGGAGCGTGCCCTGATCGCGCTGCAGCGCTTCGGCGAACGGCTCAGCGGCTTCACGCCGGACGCCGTGCGCGCGGTCGCCACCAATACCCTGCGGGTGGCCAAGAACGCGTCGCAGTTCCTGGTGCGGGCCGAACGCGCCCTCGGCTTTCCGATCGAGGTCATCGCCGGTCGCGAGGAGGCGCGGCTGATCTACGTCGGTGTCGCGCACAACCTGCCGGACCCCCACAAGCAGCAGCTGATCGTCGACATCGGTGGCGGCTCGACCGAGTTCATCATCGGCAAGAGCTTCGAGCCGCTGATGCTCGAATCGCTGTACATGGGCTGTGTCGCCTTCAGCCTGCGCTACTTTCCCAACGGCCGCATCGACAAGCGGGCGCTGAAGGAGGCCGAGATCGCCGCCCGCCGCGAGTTGCAGCTGATCGCCCACCCCTATCGCGAGGTCGGCTGGGAGGAAGCGGTCGGCTCCAGCGGCAGCGCCAAGGCGCTTTACGAGATCCTGCAGCAGAACGGTCTTGCCGACGGCGCGATCACCCTCGACGGCCTCGAACGCCTGCGTGGCGTGATGCTCAAGGCCGGTTCGCTCGACAAGCTCGAACTCGCCGGCACCAAGGCCGACCGCATGCCGGTGCTGTTCGGCGGCTTCGCGATCATGAGCGCGGTGTTCCGTGAGTTCGGCCTGGAGCGCATGCTGTTCTCGGAGGGCGCGTTGCGCCTCGGCGTGCTCTACGACCTGCTCGGCCGTTACCACCACCACGACCTTCGCGACGCCACCGTGCTGGCCTTCCTCGATCGCTACAAGGTCGATGTCGAGCATGCCGCCGAAGTGGCGTCGACTGCGCGCATGCTGCTCGCCGAGCTGCTGCCGCGGGTGCTCGATGCGGAGGATCTCGACGGGCGCTTTCTCGACTGGGCCGCGCGACTGCACGAAATTGGCGTCTCGATCGCCCATTCCAGCTACCACAAGCACAGCGCCTACATCGTGGCCAACGCCGACATGCCCGGCTTTTCGCAGATGGACCAGGCGCGGCTGTCGCGGCTGGTGCTCGCCCACCGCGGCAAGCTGGCGCGGGTGGCCTCGATCGATCCCGCCAGCGTCGATTGGCTGATGATCCTGAGCCTGCGGCTGGCGGTGGTGCTGCATCGGGCACGGGACGGCCGCAGCCTGCCGCCGGTGCGGCTGCGGGCGGTGGAAGGCGGTCACGAACTGGTCTGCGACGATCAATGGCTGGCCGGCCTGCCGCTGACCGCGGCTTCGCTGCATGAGGAACAGGCCCAGTGGTCGGGGATCGGTCGCACGCTGCAACTGCGCACCGAGCCGGCGGTGCTGCCCCTGGGCAACCCGGATGGATAGGGGCGAATGACCGCGCATGTTTCCCATTCGGCGCCGGCCGTCTCGGTCAACCAGGGCGTCGTCGTGCTGCAGGGAGAATGGACGCTGCGGGCGCTGACGCCGGAGTTGCGTCGCATGCGGCGGCTGCTCGACCAGGCGCGCGACATCGCATCGTGGGATCTCGCCGCGGTCAGCCGGCTCGACAATTTCGGTGCGCAGCTGCTGTGGCGGCACTGGCAGCGCTCGCGGCCGGGGCGCCTCGTGGCAGCGCCCGAGCTGTTGCGGGTGATCGACGCGGTCGAGGCGCTCGGCGATGCCCGGCTGCCGGCCACGCCGCGCCACTGGCTGGCGCCGATCCACGCCCTCGGCGACCCGCTGCTGGCGCTGTTCGCGCACATCGCGGAACTGATGCGCCTGGTCGGCCAGATCGCGATCGATCTCGCCTACCTGGGCGCGCGGCCGCAACTGTGGCCGATCAAGGAATTCTCGGCCAACCTGTTCAAGACCGGCGTGCGCGCGATGCCGGTGACCGCGCTGGTGGGCTTCCTGATCGGCGTCGTGCTGTCGTATCTGTCGGCCCTGCAGTTGAAGGCCTTCGGTGCCGACATCTTCATCGTCAATATCCTCGGCCTCGGCATCATCCGCGAACTGGGTCCGGTGCTGGTATCGGTGCTGGTGGCGGGTCGCTCCGGCTCGGCGATGACCGCCCAGCTCGGGGTCATGCGGGTCACCGAAGAGATCGACGCGCTGGCGACGATGGGCATTTCGCGTCATGTGCGGCTGGTGCTGCCGAAGGTCATGGCGCTGGCGGTGGCGATGCCCTTGCTGGTGCTGTGGGCGAGCGGGGTGGCGATCCTCGGCGGCATGGTGTCGGCGCGGCTGCAGCTCGGCATCGGCTTCGGCTTCTTCCTGCAGACGCTGCCGACCGTGGTGCCGATCGCCAATCTCTACATCGCGATCGCCAAGGGCGCCGTGTTCGGCGTCGTCATCGCACTGGTGGCCTGCCACTTCGGTCTGCGGGTCAAGCCCAACACCGAGAGCCTGTCGGCCAACACCACCGCGTCGGTGGTCTCGGCGATCACCGCCGTGATCCTGATGGACGCGGTGTTCGCGATCGCCACCCGCCACATCGGGGTGCCGTTGTGACACCGGCGCCGGCAGCGCTCGCCAGGGCGCCGGTGGTCGAGCTCGAGGGCATCGTCACCCGGTTCGGCCGGACCGTGGTCCATGACGGCGTCGATCTGTCGATCCCGGCCGCCGAAGTGGTCACGCTGGTCGGCGGATCGGGCAGCGGCAAGACCACCCTGCTGCGCGAGATCGTCGGCCTGCTGAACCCGAGCGCCGGGGAGGTGCGCCTGTTCGGCGAGCCGCTCCATGCCGGCAGCCGTGCCGATCAGGTGCGGCGGCGACGTCGCTTCGGCATGCTGTTCCAGCAAGGCGCGCTGTTCTCCGCCTTCAACGTCTTCGACAACATTGCATTTCCGCTGCGCGAGCTGCGCAGCCTGACCGCGACCGAGGTGCACGACGCGGTGATGCTGAAGCTGGCGATGGTCGAGCTGCAGCCCGAGCACGGCCTGCGCATGCCGGCCGAACTGTCGGGCGGCATGATCAAGCGTGTCGCATTGGCGCGTGCGTTGGCGCTGGAGCCCGAACTGCTGCTGCTCGACGAACCCACCGCCGGGCTCGATCCGGACCGCAGTGCTGCATTCGTGCGTCTGATCCGTGCATTGCAGGCGCAGCTCGGCCTGACCGTGGTGCTGGTGACCCACGACCTCGACACGCTGGCGGCGCTGTCGAGCCGGGTCGCGGTGCTGGCCGAGCGCCGCATCCTCGCCTGCGATACGCTTGACCGTATCATCGAACTCGACCATCCCTTCGTCGACCGTTTCTTCCGTACCGAGACCAGCCGGCGCGCGATGGCCCGGGGTCTGGAGAGCATCTGATGGAAAATCGAGCCTACGCGCTGGCCGCGGGCATTTTCGTGATCTTGCTGGGTGCCGCGCTGGCGGCCGCCATGTGGTGGTTCGGCGAGCCTGCCGAGAACCTGAAGCGCTACCTGCTGGTGTCGGACAGCAACATCACCGGCCTCAATGTCGAGGCCCAGGTCCGTTTCCGCGGCATCGAGGCCGGCCGCGTCGAGGCGATCGGCATCGACCCGGACGACCCGCGCCACATTCTGGTCCGGATCAACCTGCGCGAAGACCTGCCGGTGACCGAAGGTACCCAGGCCAGCCTCGGCTACCAGGGCGTGACCGGGCTGGCCTTCGTGCAGCTCGAGGACAACGGCGAGAACATGCGCCCGCTCGAGGCCAGCGGCGACCGCCTGCCGCGCATCGCACTGAAGCCCGGCCTGCTCGACCAGGCCTCCGACGCGGCGCTCAATACCCTCGAGCGCATCAGCGAACTGTCGGACCGTCTCACCCGCATCCTCAGCGACGACAACGTCTCGCGCGTCGAGCGGGTCCTCGACCGCCTGGAGAATGCCTCGGCCAATGTGGACCGCACCTTTGCCGAGGCGCCGCGCACGCTGGTGGCGATCCGCGAGGCGGTGGGCCCGGAGCAGCTCGGCTTGCTGCCGCAGGTATTGGCGAACTTCGAAAAGCTCGGTCGCGAGGCCTCGCCGGCGATCACCGACTTCCGCACGCTGATGGTCAAGCTCGAGGATACCGCCCACAACTTCAACCGGCTGTTCGACGGCGCCGGGCAGGGCCTGATGACCGGCACGCTGCCGCGCCTGAACGCCTTGCTGCAGGAGCTGGCGGACACCTCGCGCCAGATCTCGAGCCTGTTCCGCGAGGTCGAGGCGGCACCGCAGATGCTGTTGCTCGGGCGCGGGCGGCAGCTGCCGGGCCCGGGCGAGGCCGGCTACGAAGGGCCGGTGCTGAACGGCAACCAGCAGGAGAGTCCCCGCAAATGATTGTTCGACGACGCGCGCGTTCCGCGACGCTGAGGTTCGTGGTGGCTGCAGGGCTCGCCGTCCTGGCCGGCTGTGGCTCGGTCGGCACGCTGCCGAAATCGCTGACGCTGCACGATTTCGGTCCGCCGGGCGAGGCCCGCTATGAGCCGGCGGTGCCGCTGCGGCTGCTCGAGGTGCGCGCACCGAGCTGGCTCGGTTCGTCCGGCATGCAATATCGCTTCGCCGACCCGACGGACCAGCGGCGACTGACCTACACCCAGAACCGCTGGGTCGCGTCACCGTCCGAACTGATCCAGACGGCGATGCGCCGGGCCTACGATCTCGCGCTGCCGGACGGCGGCGGCTGCCTGCTGCGGGTCGAGCTCGACGAATTCAGCCAGGTATTCGATTCGCCGACCACCAGCCACGGTGTGATCGAGGCGCGCGCCCTGCTGATCTCGCCGCGGGCCGACGCACTGCTGGCGGAGACGCGGATGAACGTTACCGCCGACGCCGCCACGCCGGATGCCGGCGGCGGTGCCGCCGCGCTGCGCGAGGCCAGCCATCGCCTGATCGACGACGTCGCCCGCTGGCTCGGCGCCCTCGACCGAAGTGCCGGCGGCAGCCTGGACGCCAAGCGGGCCTGTCGCTGACGGCTTCCGGGCGCACCGACACGGCCGCGTCGAGTCGCCGCCGTTCGGCGGGCCGGGCGCGTTGATGGCCTGATCCATACGCTTCCGTCTGGTCGGCGCTCGTGCGCACCGCTAACATGGCGGAGTCGAGACCGAGACTTACGCTGGAGGAGAAACAAATCATGAGTGCCGTGCCCGAAACGCCCACCGACGAAATCCTGCTGCGCCGCGACGATGGCGGCATCTGCCACCTCACCCTCAACCGCCCGAACCAGTTCAATGCGCTGTCGCTGGAGATGCTCGAGACGTTGCTGGCCGAGCTCGATCGCGTCGCCGCCGACCCGGATCAGCGCGTGGTCGTGCTCGGCGGCGCCGGCAAGGCCTTCTGTGCCGGCCACGATCTGAAGGAGATGCGCGCCAACCACGTCAAGGCCTTCCAGCAACAGCTGTTCAAGCTGTGCAGCAAGGTGATGATGCGCATCGTGTCGATGCCGCAGCCGGTGATCGCCCGCATCCACGGTATCGCCACTGCGGCCGGCTGCCAGCTGGTGTCGATGTGTGATCTGGCGGTCGCCGTCGACAGCGCCCGCTTCGCCGTCTCCGGCATCAACGTCGGGCTCTTCTGCTCGACGCCGAGCGTCGGACTCGCCCGCAACATGGGTCGCAAGCAGGCCTTCGAGATGCTGGTCACCGGCGACTTCATCGATGCCGACGAGGCGCGTGCCCGCGGGCTGGTCAATCGGGTGGTGCCGATCGACGCGCTCGACGACGAGATCGGGCGACTTGCGCAGTCGATCCTGGCCAAGTCGCCAAAGGCGATCGCGATGGGCAAGGAGATGTTCTACCGGCAGCTCGAGATGGGCCTGGACGCCGCCTACCAGTACGCCGGCGAGGTGATGGCCTGCAACATGATGATCGAGGATGCCGCCGAAGGCATCGACGCCTTCATGGCGAAGCGCAAGCCGACCTGGCGGGGACGCTGACGCCACTTCGGCCGTGCTGATCGACAGCCACTGTCATCTCGACGCCGCCGAATTCGACGCCGATCGCGATGCCGTGGTCGCGGCGGCGAGGTCGGCCGGTGTCGGGCTGCTGGTGGTGCCGGCGGTCGAGGCGAGGGCCTTCGATCGCGCCGCCGCGGTCGGTAGCCGCTACCCGCAGTGCCGTGTCGCCTACGGCATTCATCCGCTCTACGTCGATCGCGCCGAGCCGGCACGCGATCTGGCCGCGCTCGAAGCACGGCTGGCGGGCGAACAGGCGGTCGCGGTCGGCGAAATCGGCCTCGACCTGTATCCGGGCCATCCGGATTTCGATCGCCAGCAGCAGCTTTTCGCTGCGCAGTTGACACTCGCCCGCCGCTTCGGCTTGCCGGTGCTGCTGCATGTGCGCCGCGCGGTGGACGCGGTGCTCAAGCAGTTGCGCCGCATCGAGGTGCCCGGCGGCATCGCCCATGCCTTCAATGGCAGCCGCCAGCAGGCCGAGCAGCTGATCGCTCTCGGTTTCAAGCTCGGCTTCGGCGGTGCGATGAGCTACACCGGCTCGCGCCGCATCCGCGAGCTGGCGGCGACGCTGCCGCTGTCGGCGATCGTGCTCGAGTCCGACGCGCCGGACATGGCGCCGGCATGGGCCCGCGGCCGGCGCAACGAACCGGTCCAGGTCGCCCGCTATGCCGACGTACTGGCCGAACTGCGGGGAACGCCACGCGACGAAATCGCGGCGCAGACCTCCGACAACGTGCTTGCCTGCCTGCCGCGCTCGAGATGAGGTCAGGCGGCAAGAGCCGGCGGTGCCGAATTGCGCCCCGTTCCGTCAGCGCGTTTCGGCCTGCGTGGCCCCCTCGTCGGATGGCGCTGCCGCCCGCTCGGGAAAATCCTGGCTGAACTTGATCCAGGCGGTTTCGAACGCCTTGTCGGGTGGCAATTCGCCGCGCACTGCCCGGACGAAGTGCGTGTGCGTGGCATGGACCGGTTCGATCGCACCCGATGCCAGGGCGGCCATGTAGACACCGAGGTTGTGGATGCAATAGGCCTCCATCGGCGAATAGCGCGGTCCGAGGTCCAGCTCGAAACCGCCCTTTCGCAAGGCCTCCATGTGCGATTCCGGCAGCGGTACGCGGACCTCTGCTGCGATCCGGAGGATCTCCCGGATGGCGGCGGCGTCGTCGAGGATTCCGCTGTGGGTGGCGTCGAAGCCGAGCTGGGCGCTCGCTTCCCGTTGCGCCGGCGGGCTCAGTTGGCTGGCCAGTGGCACGACGCCGTCGCTGGTGCCCCCGGTCTTGATCGCGCGGTCGTCGGCAAAGGCGAACAGCAAATGGTAGTGGAGTTCGGCCGGCAGCGATTTGCGGTGCAACTGGGCAATGAAGCGGCTGTCCGGGGCCAGATCGAGCCAGGAGGGAATGACTACCGGTGCGTTCTTCGCATTCTTCGCGCCCGGATGTCCGCCCAGCGGGCTGGCGACGGTGATCAACTGCGCGACGCGGTTCTCGAGCGCACTGCCGGTGAGCAGGTTCATGGCTTCCCGCACCACCAGACCGCCCATGCTGTGGGCGACGATCACCATCGGCATCTGCTCGAGCTGGATCGTGGTGCCGGACAGGAACAACTTGTAGAACATCGCGCCCAATTGCTCGAGGTCGCTTCCGGACGGGTAGTAGAAGAACCACGGCTTGAAGCGGTTGCGGTCGATGCGCGCGACGATGGGCGCGAAATCGCGGACGCTGCCGCCGATGCCGTGGACGAAGACGATCGGAATCTTGTGGCCGAGATCCTCCTCGATGGCATAGAACATCATCGGTGCGGCTTCCATGAATGCCGCCGGCCGGTACAGGCCGAGCGAGGCCATGTCGGGTGCGAACAGCGGGTCGTCGAGCGATCGCAGCGAGCCCTTTGGATAGAACAGCGACCGTGCGAGCGGGACGCTGCGCCGAACCGCGACGCGAAACGTGGCCGCGCCGACGTCGAAGCGCCTGGCGAGATCGATGTCGTATCCACCGAGAACCCGGTCCGGCACCGCCACGGTGTCGAGCGCGAGGGCCCGACCGCCCAGGACTTCGCTCTGGTCGTAGTAGCCGTCTCGGTTGCGGTCGCCGACGACCAGCAGCCGGAAGTCGCCGGCCGGCAGGTTGAGGCCATAGTACGAATCGGGTCGTGCCACGTGATTCACGTCGACCGTTTCGAAATTGCGGAATCGGTCGGACAGCGCAATCACCGCAATCGCGACGTCGTCGAGTTCGGGCGCGTTGTCGATGGTGCCGAAGACGAAGAAGGTCTCGCGGTCGAGCATGTGCTTGTAGGTGCGCTGCTCGGGTTCGGTGATCTGCTTCAATGCCAGCTCGGCCTGCGACAGCATGGTCCCGACATAGCTGCAGGCACCGAGCGAAGCGGCCAGTGCGGCGACGAGCAATCGTTCGCGCATCGGTCTTGTGAATCGCAATGCCGTGAGCATGAAGGCCGTGCCCTCAGGTTGGCAACGCCTCGGCCGCGGTGGCGAAGCTGGCCCGGAATGGGCGATCATGAAGCAGGATTCGCGTCGAAATCGACGGGCCATCGCCGGCGCGGCTGTCGCGATCCTGGAACTCCGCGCAATACGCCGCCGATGGCGGGAGGCAGATATCAGCGAGATCATCCTGCAATCGAACCTGACCTGTCCGCTGTGCGGTCATTCGAAGATCGAGACCATGCCCGTCGATGCCTGCCAATGGTTCTACGAGTGCGAGCAGTGCCATGCGCTGCTCAGGCCCCGGCCGGGCGACTGCTGTGTGTTCTGTTCGTACGGCAACGTTCCGTGCCCGCCGGTCCAGGCCCATGGGCAAGGCGGGTGCGGCCAGGACTGACTGCCGGAGCACGCAGGCCGGTCCGTCGTGCGCGGTCGTACGGCGCGCACGCCTGGCGCCACCTATTGACCACGGGCCTTCGCGATCAGATCCGCGATATCGGCCTTCAGCAAGTCGATCTCGTTGCTGAAGCCGTCGCAGATCATCAGCGAGATGCCGAAGACGTAGGCATAGAGCAGCATGCATCGGCTCGATGCCTCCTGCATCGGCACGCCGCAGGCGAGGAACAGGCTGCGGGCGTGCTCCAGGCGCTTGGTGTCGACCTCGCGCACGACGCCGGCGACCACGGTGTCGCGCTTGGCCCATTCGCGCACCGCGAGTTCGATCAGCATGCCCTTGCGGTTGCGACTGGCACTGTAGACGTCGATGACATGGTAGAGCTGTTGAAGCTCTTCGCCGGGGCGGGCGCGGGTCTGCTTGACGATGTCGCGAATGCGGCTGTCGCGCCAGGCCTCGAGGACGCCGTCGAGCAGATCCTGGCGGTCCTTGAAGTGCCAGTAGAAGCTGCCCTTGGTGACCTTCAGCTTCTTGGCGAGCACCTCGACCCGCAGCCCGGCGACGCCGTCCTGGGCGAGCACGTCGAAAGCCTGTTCGATCCACGCGTCGCGGTCGAGCTGGATGCGGGATTTGCGTACGGTATCGTCCATACGCAAGAGTATTGACAGAAAATGCCTCCATACGCTACCGTACGCATCCATACGGAACGGTATGGATGCCGGCGCGGATCATCGTGCCGCAGTCCGGCCCTGGTGACATAATGACCGCCGGCACCCGTATCCGGGACGGAGACACCCACACCCACCCCACACTGGAGGAGCGCTGCTTTGAAGATCCTAGTACCGGTCAAGCGCGTCGTCGATTACAACGTCAAGGTGCGCGTCAAGGCTGACGGCACCGGCGTCGATGTCGCCAATGTCAAGATGAGCATGAACCCGTTCGACGAAATCGCCGTGGAAGAGGCGGTGCGGCTGCGCGAAGCCGGGGTCGCGAGCGAGGTGATCGCAGTGTCCTGCGGCGTGCAGGCCTGCCAGGAAACCATCCGCACGGCGCTGGCGATCGGCGCCGACCGCGGCATCCTGGTCAATACCGATGTCGAACTGCAGCCGCTGGCGGTGGCCAAGCTGCTGAAGTCGCTGTGCGACAAGGAAGGGCCGGGCCTGGTGCTGCTCGGCAAGCAGGCGATCGACGACGATGCCGGCCAGACCGGCCAGATGCTGGCGGCGATGATGAACTGGGCGCAGGCGACCTACGCCTCGAAGGTGGCGGTCAGCGGCGAGAAGGCCAATGTCACGCGCGAGATCGACGGCGGCCTGGAGACCATCGAGATCAAGCTGCCGGCCGTGGTCACCACCGATCTGCGTCTCAACGAGCCGCGCTACGCGACGCTGCCCAACATCATGAAGGCCAAGAAGAAGCCGCTCGAGACGGTCACGCCGGCGGACCTCGGGGTCGACGTCGCACCGCGGCTGCAGACGCTGAAGGTCGCCGAACCGCCCAAGCGCAGCGCCGGCGTGATGGTGGCCGACGTCGCCCAGCTGGTGGACAAGCTCAAGAACGAAGCGAAGGTGATCTGACATGGCTATTCTGGTTATCGCTGAACACGACAACGCGAGCTTGAAGGCCGCGACCCTGAACACCGTCGCCGCGGCTGCCGCGGTCGGCGGCGACATCCACGTGCTGGTGGCCGGCGCCGGCTGCGCCGCGGTGGCGGCCGAGGCCGCGGCGGTCGCTGGCGTCACCAAGGTGTTGATGGCCGATGCCGCGCAATATGCCGACCAGCTTGCCGAGAACGTGGCTGCGCTGGTGGCGGCCCGCGCCGAGGGCTACAGCCACATCCTCGCGCCCGCCACCACCAGCGGCAAGAACATGCTGCCGCGGGTGGCCGCGCTGCTCGACGTGGCCCAGATCTCGGACATCGTCGCGGTCGAGAGCGCCGACACCTTCGTCCGGCCGATCTACGCCGGCAACGCGCTGGCGACGGTCAAGAGCAGCGACGCGGTCAAGGTCGTGACGGTGCGGACCACCGCCTTCGAGCCGGCGGGGCAGGGCGGGTCCGGTGCCGTCGAGAGCGTCGAAGGCGGGCCCGATCTGGCGGTGTCGAGTCTGGTCGGTCGCGAACTTACGAAGAGCGCGCGTCCCGAGCTGGGGGCCGCGGCGACGATCGTCTCCGGTGGCCGCGGTCTGGGTTCCGGCGAGAACTACCACGAGTTGCTCGAGCCACTGGCGGACAAGCTCGGCGCCGCGCTCGGCGCCAGCCGCGCGGCGGTCGATGCCGGCTTCGTGCCGAACGACTACCAGGTCGGACAGACCGGCAAGATCGTCGCGCCGCAGCTCTACATCGCGGTCGGCATCTCCGGGGCGATCCAGCACCTGGCCGGCATGAAGGATTCGAAGGTGATCGTGGCGATCAACAAGGATCCGGAAGCGCCGATCTTCCAGGTGGCGGACTATGGCCTCGCGGCGGACCTGTTCGACGCGGTACCGGAACTGACCAGGGCGCTCTGAGCCGGCAGGCAGGGTGGATCTGTCCGGCCCGCTGTTTCCGGCGGCATGGCTGTGGCTGTCGGCGCTCGCCGCGGCTGTCATCGTGGCAGTCGCGGCGACCCGCGCGCCCTGGCGGGAACTGCGCGATCCGGTGCGCCTGAATGCCTGGCTCGGTGCGATCGTCGTCCTGATGCTGACGTGGACGATGAATGCCGGCGTGCGCGAGGGCCTCAACCTGCACCTGCTCGGCGCGACCGTGGCGACCCTGATGTTCGGGGCACCGCTGGCGCTGGTCGCACTGGCCGCGGTCATCGTGGCGAGCGCGGTGAATGGGTCGGTCCACTGGTCTGCCGCCGGCTTGAACCTGCTGGTGATGGCCGGCATCCCGGTGTTGTTGACGAGCCGCCTGAGAGGGTTCGTGGAACGCCACCTGCCGCTGAACTACTTTGTGTACATCTTCGTCCAGGCCTTCGCCGGTGCCGGCGTCGGCGTGGTGCTGGTGGGCCTTGCGGCGACCGCATTGCTGGCGTCGGCCGATGCCTACCCGACGGCGCTGCTGCTCGAGGAATACCTGCCGTTCTTCCTGTTGCTGGCCTTTTCGGAAGCCTGGATGAGCGGCATGGCGATGACATTGATGGTCGTGTTTCGACCCGCCTGGGTCGCAAGTTTCGACGACAAACGATATCTGGCTAGATCACCCGGGCCGCCGCGCGGCGAGCACCGGGACAATTCGGGAGAGAAAGGGAATGAGTAGCTACAACGCACCAGTTCGCGACATGCAGTTCGTTCTGAAGGAGCTTGCCGGCCTCGACGAGGTCGCCGCGCTGCCCGGCTGCGAGGAGGCCAGCGAGGATCTGGTGGATGCGATTCTCGAGGAAGCCGGCAAGTTCGCCTCCGGCGTGCTGGCACCGCTGAACTGGACCGGCGACCAGGAAGGCGCGAAGTGGCAGGATGGCGCTGTCAGCACCGCGCCGGGCTGGAAGGACGCCTACCAGCAGTTCATCGAAGCCGGCTGGACCGCGCTGGCGGCGGAGCCGGAATTCGGCGGCCAGGGCTTGCCGAAGCTGGTGAACACCGCCGTGATCGAGATGTGGAAATCCGCCAACATGGCGTTTTCGCTGTGCCCGATGCTGACCAATGGCGCGATCGAGGCACTGCTGCTGCGCGGCTCCGACGAACTCAAGGCCGCCTACCTGCCGAAGATGGTCAGCGGCGAGTGGACCGGTACGATGAACCTGACCGAACCGCAGGCGGGGTCGGATCTGGCCGCGGTGCGCTCCCGCGCCGAGCCGCAGCCGGACGGCAGCTACAAGGTCTTCGGCCAGAAGATCTTCATCACCTACGGCGACCACGACCTGACCGACAACATCGTTCATCTGGTGCTCGCCCGCCTGCCGGACGCGCCCGAGGGCGTCAAGGGCATCTCGCTGTTCGTGGTGCCGAAGTTCCTGCTCAATGACGACGGCTCACCGGGCAGCCGCAACGACGTGCATTGCGTGTCGATCGAACACAAGCTCGGCATCCATGCGAGCCCGACCTGCGTGCTGGCATTCGGCGACAACGGGGGCGCCATCGGTCACATGGTGGGCGAACCCAACCGCGGCCTCGAGTACATGTTCATCATGATGAACGAGGCCCGTTTCGCGGTCGGCATGGAAGGTGTCGCGCTGGCCGAACGGGCCTACCAGCAGGCCGTCGAATATGCCCGCGACCGGGTGCAGGGTACCGAACTGGGGGTGCGCGGCGGCGGCAAGGTCAGCATCATCCACCACCCCGACGTGCGCCGCATGCTGCTGTCGATGAAGTCCCAGACCGAGGCCATGCGGGCGCTCGCCTATGTCGTCGCGGCGGCCAACGACAAGGCGCACCGGCATCCGGACGAGGCGGCGAGGGCGGCCTCGCAGGCCTTCGTCGATCTGTTGATCCCGGTGGTCAAGGGCTGGAGCACCGAGAACTCGATCGAGATCGCCTCGACCGGCGTCCAGGTGCATGGTGGCATGGGCTTCATCGAGGAGACCGGCGCGGCCCAACACCTGCGCGACGCCCGCATCACGACGATCTACGAGGGCACCACGGCGATCCAGGCGAACGACCTGATCGGCCGCAAGATCGCCCGCGATGGCGGTACCACGGTGCGGGCGCTGATCGGCGAGATGCGTGACGCCGCGGGCGCGCTGGCGCGCGGCGACGAGTCGCTGAAGGCGATCGGCAAGGCGCTGGCGGACGGCGTCAATGCGGTCGAGACCGCGGTCGGCTACATCGTCGAGAACTACGGCAGCGAGCTCAAGGCGGTGCATGTCGGCGCGGTGCCGTTCCTGAAGCTGCTCGGCATCGTCGCCGGCGGCTGGCAGATGGCGCGGGCGGCGCGGATCGCGAGCCAGCGGCTGGCGGCCGGCGAGGGCGACGCCGGGTTCTACCGGGCCAAGGTCGTCACTGCCCGTTTCTATGCCGACCACGTGCTGCCGCAGGCGGCCGCGCTCGCCCACACCGTGACTGCCGGTTCGTCGGCGGCGCTGGCACTGGACGAGGCCCAGTTCTAGGTCTCGTCCGTCGGGCGCAACGAAAAACGGGGGCCGCAAGGCCCCCGTTTCCTTTCGCGCCCGGCGGCTCGCCCGACCTTACTCGACCTTGGCCTTGCTGCGCAGGTCGAGCATGTGGCGCTCGACCTGCTGCTGCTGGATCCGCTGCGACAACTGGCCCTTGACCTCTTCGAACGGGGGGGCCTTGAGTTCGCGGGTGTCGTCGAGGAGGATCACGTGGTAGCCGAAGTCGCTCTTCACCGGTACGCCGGTGAACTGGCCCTTCTCGAGCTTGATCATGGCGTCGGAGAACGGCTTGACGAACATGCCCGGGTTCGACCAGCCCAGGTCACCGCCCTTGCCCTTGCTGCCAGGGTCGGTGGATTGCGCCGCCAGATCCTCGAACTTCTCGCCGGTCTGCAACTTGGTGATGATCGCCTTGGCCTCGTCCTCGGTTGCCACCAGGATGTGGCGGACCTTGTATTCCTTGTCGCCGGCGCGCCCCTTGATCGCGTCGTAGGCCTTGCGCACGGCTTCGTCGCTGACCGGATTGGTGGCGACGAAGTCCTGGATGTAGGCGCGGATCAGGATCGCCTGCTGGGCCAGCGCCATCTGGGCCTGGACGTTGTCCTTCTTGTCGAGGCCCATCTTGCGCGCCTCCTGGGCCATCACCTCGCGGCGGACCAGTTCTTCCTTGACCGCGTTGTGCAACTGCGGGCTGTCCGGCGCACCCTGGGCCTTCTGCTCGGCGAGCAGGGCTTCGGCGCGGGCCTGCGGAATGGCCTCGCCATTGACGGTGACGATGGTGTCGGCCGCGAGCGCGGCGGAAGCGCCGATGGCGGCAGCCAGCGCGACGGCGATTCGGGCTGTAACGAGCTTCATTGCAGATCCTTCGGTGTGTTCGAATTTCAATGGGTGGGCGGGAGCGCCTGAATCACAAGCGCGTGGATTTCGTTCCGCATCATGTCGCCGAGCGCGTCATAGACGATGCGGTGGCGGGCGACGGTGTTCTTGCCGTCGAAGCACTCGGCGACGATGCGCAGGCGGTAGTGGCCGCCGCCGTCGCGGGCGCCGGCGTGGCCTGCGTGCAGCGCACTGTCGTCGCCGATCGTGATCTCGCTGGGCGACAGCGACGCCAGGCGCTGCTTCATCTTCTCGATGGTCTCCAGGCTCACGGCAGCACCTTCTTGTAGGGGCGCACGCTGGTGCGCACGAACACGCCGGTGCGCGTATAGGGATCGTCCGCGAGCCAGGCCTCGGCCTCGGCCTGCGACGCAAACTCGGCGACCACCAGACTGCCGGTGAACCCGGCAGGACCGGGATCGTTCGAGTCGATGGCCGGAAACGGACCGGCCATCAACAGCCGTCCCTGGTCCTTCAGGGCATTGAGCCGGGCCAGATGTTCGCCTCGCACCGCCATGCGCGATTCCAACGAGTCCGCTTTGTCTTCTCCGATCAGGGCGTAGATCATGTCTGTTCGTCCTCCATGTGGCGGGACAGCCAGGCGCCCTGGGCGAGCACGAACACCAGCATCAGCCCCATCCCGCCGAAAAGCTTGAAATTGACCCAGGTGGACTCCGAGAAGCGGTAGGCGACCACCAGATTGAGCACGCCCATTGCGGCGAAGAACAATGCCCAGATCAGGTTGAGGCGTTGCCAGATCGCGTCGGGCAGGCTCATCTGGGCTTCCAGAAGCTTGCGGATCAGGTTGCGCCGGAAGAGCAGCGGCGAGCCCAGCAGCGCGATCGCGAACATCCAGTAAAGCGCGGTCGGCTTCCACTTGATGAAGGTCGGATCGTGGAACAGCAGCGTCGCCCCGCCGAACAGCGTGACGATTGCCAGACTTACCCAGAGCATGGTCTCGACCTTGCGGTGACGCAGCCACACCCAGGCGATCTGGCCCGCCGTCGCGACGATGGCGATCAGCGTGGCAATCAGGATCGGCGCCTGCTTCGCCTCGATGCCGTCGCCGAGTAGCGCGCGTGCCAGATCGAGCGCACCGGCCTCGTCGCTGCCCGCAATCTTGTAGGCCGCGAAGAAGAGGATGACCGGCAGCAGGTCGAAAAAGAACTTCATAACCGGCGGATTATATCGAGTATCGAAAAACCGCCTGAAAAAGCTGCAGGGGCCGCTGTCAAGCGTCGGCGCCGGGCTGGCCACCGGTATCGCCCAGCGCGAGCCGGAGGATGGCTCGCAGGCCGCCGCCCTCGCGGGCGAGTAGCAGCAGCGAGCCGCCGTGGGCCCGGGCGATGCGGTCGACGATCGCCAGTCCGAGGCCGGAGCCCTTGACGTCGGTTCGGGCAGTTTCGAGGCGGGTGAACGGCCGCTTCAGTCGCTCGACCTGGTCGGGCGGAATGCCCGGACCGCGGTCCAGGACCTCGATCAGAGCGTGCTCCTGGTCGATGGCCAACTCGACGACGACCGGCTTGCCGGGGGCGTAGCGCAGCGCGTTGTCGATCAGGTTGCTGACGGCCCGGCGCAGGCCCAGTGGTCGACCGCTGAGGTGGACCGACTCGGGCGCGGTGAAACGCACCGGCCTGCCGAGTCGCTCGTAGTGAGCTTCGAGGTCGGCGAGCATGTCGGTGAGGTCGATCTGCTTGGGGGCTTCGCTCTGGCCGTCGCGGGCAAAATCGACGAACTGGCCGATGATGCGGTCCATCTCGTCGATGTCGGTGCCCATCGCATCGCGGTCTTCCTGGCTCGACGAGGACAACTCGACGCCGAGCCGAAGCCGTGCCAGCGGCGTGCGCAGGTCATGGGAGACGCCGGCCAGGATCAGTCGGCGGTCGGCTTCTAGGCTGGCGAGATCGCCCGCCATCTGGTTGAAGGCGCGAGCCACCTCGGCGACGTCGGCGGGGCCCTCCTCGCGCAGCGGCGCCGGCATCTCGCCGCGGCCGACTGCCCGCGCCGCCGAGGCGATGTTGCGCAGCGGCCGATTGACCCGGGACACGATCACGTAGGCGGCAGCCAGCGAGAGCGCCAGCGCGACGCCCGCCCAGCCGAGCCAATCCACCGCCCGCGGCCTGACCACCCGATCGGCCGGCAGCATCACCCAGTATTCGTCCGGATCGTCGGGGTCCAGCCTGAAACTGACCCAGAAGCCTTCGAGCCCTTCCCACGACGCGGCGAATCGCGTGTCCTCGCCGAGATCGCGACGCACGCGCCGGGTCAGCAGGTTCAGCGGCCGGGTCTCGGGCAGCGGGGTCAGGATGTCGCTCTCCTCCGCCGGGTAGATGCGGATGCCCTCGAGGGCGGCGAGGTCGATCAGCAATTCCCGCCGGCGCGAGGGCTCGGCGTTGATCAGCGCGGTTCGCGTCAGATTGACCACGCTGACCACCATCTGCGCCAAGTCGCGGGCGCGGGGCCCCTGCTCGAAGTGACGGAAGAGCTGATACCAGACCACTGCCGAGATCAGCATCACGATCGTCACGACAACGAAGATCTGCCACAGCAGCGTGCGCGGCCACGGCATGCGCCAGCCCGTGCGCGGCGACGATGCAGACGTCGCCGTCGTGGTCGCAGCGCCCGGATCCAGCTCAGTTGTTCTTGACGCCATCGGGGACGAACACGTAGCCGAAACCCCAGACGGTCTGAATGTAGCGCGGCTTGGCCGGATCGTCCTCGACGAGCTTGCGCAGGCGCGAGACCTGGACGTCGATCGCCCGATCGAACACTTCGTATTCCCTTCCGCGCGCCAGTTCCATCAGCTTGTCGCGGGACAGCGGCTGGCGCGGATGCTGCAACAGGACCTTGAGCAGCGAGAACTCGCCGGTGGTCAGCGGCAATTCCTCGCCGTCGCGGGTCAGCGTGCGGGTGCCGAGATTGACGCTGACCTTGCCGAAAGCGATTTCCTCTTCTTCGGCGGCCGGCGCGCCCGGCGGCAACTGAGGCTGGCGGCGCAGCACCGCATTCACTCTGGCCACCAGTTCGCGTGGATTGAACGGCTTGGGCAGATAGTCGTCGGCGCCCATCTCGAGCCCGACGATGCGGTCGACATCGTCGCCCTTGGCGGTCAGCATCACGATCGGGATCTGGTTCTCCGCCGCCCGAAGGCGCCGGCAGATCGCCAGGCCGTCCTCGCCGGGCAACATCAGGTCGAGGACCATCAGATCGTAGTGCTCGCGATGCAGGGCGCGATCCATCGCCACGGCGTCGGCGACCGCCTTGACCGAAAATCCCTGTTCGCTGAGATAGCGATTCAGCAACTCGCGCAAGCGGGCGTCGTCGTCCACCAGCAGGACGCGAAAGCGGTTCTTGGACATGAGGCTTCTCGTAGGTTGTTTTCGGGCGATTTTAAAGCCATGGCGACGTCGCAGAGGCGACCGGGTAACGCTTCGTAAGCCCGGAGTGTGGTATTTACACGCCCTTACAGAAGTCGTCACCCAATGTGACACAAGTCTCTCCCATGAGCAGATTTTGCAGCTAATCTTAAGAACCCTGAGCGAGCTTGAATAGAAAAGCCATGTCCCGACCCCGTCAGTCAGCACCGCTTCTCCGTCGCAAGGTCAGTGCACTGACCGTGCTGGCGCTGGTGCTGGCCACGACGTCCGCGATCGCCGATGATGCGGTGGTCGGTGTCGGCGCGCCCACGGACGCGACGCCGCTGGCGGACTCGGGCACTTCGTGGCGCTCCGAGATGCGCCGTCTGCTGTCGCCCGAGGGATCGGGCTATCTGCCCACCAGTTCGACGGAACGGCGAGCGATCAGTCGCGAGGAGCGGCACCGGCTGCGCGAGGACATCCGCGCAAACCGCGACATCTACGAATTGCGCGAGCGCCCGAGCCGCGACCGGCGCTGACGCGGCGCTCGCTTTTTCCGCCGTATTTTTATCCGAATCGGGTCTCGAAGGAAGTTAGCCGGTTACAATTCCGGCGATGATCATCCTTGCCATCGAGACCTCTTCCGAGCGTGGAAGCATGGCGCTCAGCCATGGCGGCAAGGTTGCCTCGACGGCACTCGATGCCGGTCCGAAGCAGTCCGAGACCGCCCTGAGGCGACTGCGCGATCTGTTGCAGGGCTGCGACTTGCGCATCGAGGACGTCGACGCCGTCGCCTTCGGCTCCGGGCCGGGGATGTTCACCGGGCTACGCTTGGGTTGCGGACTCGCCCAGGGCCTGGCGATCGGCTTGTCAAAGCCGATCGTGGCGGTCTCGTCGCTGCTCGCGCTGGCTGCCCGTTGTCGCGGCGAGCGCATCGTGGCGGCAACCGATGCCCGCATGGGCGAGATCTATTTCCAGTGTTTCGAGCGGCGTGGCAAGGCGCTGGTGGCCGCCAACCAGCCGGATTGCGTGCCCCCCGAACAGTTGCCGGCGTTGTTGCCCGATGCCGGCTGGCAAGGCATCGGCAATGCCTTTGCAGTGCATGCCGCGCGCATGCCCGCAGCCTTCCTGCGGGCGATCGCCGTGGTGGACGCGGACGCGCGCCCACGTGCCGAGGAAGTCGCCGAACTCGCAGCGGATCTGGTCGCCGAAGGTCGCACGACGCCGCTCGAGGAGGCGGTTCCGCAGTACGTGCGCAACAAGGTGGCCCTGACCACGCGCGAGCGCCTGGCTCGCGGAGGACGCAGTTGACGCAGGTGCGGCTGGAATGTCGGCCGATGTCGGCGAGCGATCTCGGATGGGTCGTATCGGTCGAGGCCGCGCTGCATGCCAGTCCGTGGAGCCGCGGCAACTTCGACGATGCGATGTCTGCGGGCTACGCCTGCTGGACGTTCCGGGAGTGTGCTTCGCCGGTCGCCTACGCCGTCCTGATGTCGGTGCTCGATGAAGCCCATCTGCTCAACCTGACGGTCGCTGCGGATCATCAGGGTCGTGGCATGGGCGCCGCCGTCCTTTCCTTTCTGCTCGACGAAGCGCGTCGCCATGGTGCGGCCCAGTGTTTCCTGGAGGTGCGCGAGTCCAATCAGGTCGCGCTGTCGCTTTATCGGAGTCGCGGCTTCGAGGCGATCGGGCGCCGCAAGGGCTACTATCCGGGCACACAGGCGAGGGAGGACGCGATCGTGATGAGGTATCGGCTGTGACGCCGCAGCGCGCGCAGTTGCTGGCACGGATGGGCCTGGCTCCGCTGTGGCGTCTGCGCGAGGCGCCCGACGACAACGCCGCCGACCCGGCCGTCGAGCCTGAGGGAGCCCCGGATCCGGCCGATTCGCCCGGGGACGTCGTGGCATCGGGGGCGATTGCCGCAGTGCCGTCGGCGGCAGCGGTGCCGCCCGCGGTGGCGCTCGATGCCGCCGTCGCGCCGGTGCCGGATGCCGAAGACGACGGCGCCTGGGAACGACTCGAGCGCGAGATCCGCGACTGCACGGCCTGTCCGCTGCACCGCCAGCGCCGGCAGGCGGTTCCCGGTATCGGCGATCGCCGGCCGCGCTGGCTGGTGGTCGGCGAAGGGCCCGGGGCCGAGGAGGACCGGCGCGGCGAACCCTTCGTCGGGCCGGCCGGCCAGTTGCTCGATGCCATGCTGGCGGCAGTGGGCCTGTCGCGGCAGCAGGGCGCGTTCATCGCCAATTCGGTGAAGTGCCGACCGCCGGGCAACCGCACGCCCGAGACCGAAGAGATCGCCAGTTGCTTCCCATTCCTGCGCCGGCAGGTGCGCCTGCTGGCGCCGCGCCTGATCGTTGCCGTCGGTCGCCCGGCGGCGCAGGCGCTGCTGAATCAGCCGGTGCGCATTGCCGATGCCCGTGGCAAGACCTTCGAGTTCGAGGGCATCCCGGTGATCGTCACCTACCATCCGGCCTACCTGCTGCGCAATCCCCACGACAAGGGCAAGGCGTGGGAAGACCTGTGCCGTGCTCGGGCCATGTCCCGTGCGGCCGGGCAATGAATCACACTGTCACATTGCGCTGACGGGAGGTGGCTGCGGCCGGCGCGTGGGCCCATCGATGCGGGCTAGAATTGGCTGCGCAGTCCGATCGCAATTCCGCTGGAGGCGTCCATGCCGATCCGCAACCTGCTGTTCCTCGCCGTCGTGACGCTGCTGCTCAATGGCTGCGGCTACAACGAGATCCAGGTCAACGACGAACGTACGAAGTCGGCGTGGTCCGAAGTGATCAACCAGTACAAGCGACGGGCGGATCTGATTCCGAACCTGGTCAAGACGGTCGAAGGCTACGCGGCGCATGAGAAGTCCGTACTGACCGAGGTGACGGCGGCAAGGGCGCGAGTCGGCAGCGTGCAGGCCGGGCCCGAGACGCTGCAGGACCCGGCGGCGCTGGCCGATTTCCAGGCGGCGCAGGGGCAGTTGTCGAGTGCGTTGTCGCGGCTGCTGGTGGTGGTCGAACGCTATCCGGAACTGAAGGCGGACGCCAGCTTCCGCGATCTGCAGGCCCAGCTCGAAGGTACCGAAAACCGCATTGCGGTGGCACGCAACCGCTACATCCAGTCCGTCGAGAACTACAACGTGTCGGTGCGCACCTTCCCGAATAATCTGCTGGCGATGGTCCTGGGCTACGAGGCCAAGGCCAACTTCAGGGTCGACAACGAAGCCGCGATCAGTGCGCCGCCCAGCGTGGAGTTCGGCAGCCAGCCTGCGCGCTGACGCCTTGCGCGATCTCGCCCGCGGCCTCTTGTGGCTGTGGCTGCTGGCGTACAGCCTGCCGCTGTCGGCCCAGCAACTGCAGCCGATTCCGCCGGCCGATTCGCCGCTGCAGGACCTTGCCGGCGCGCTGGCGCCCGACGGGCGCGAACGGCTGTTGCAGCGGCTGCACGAGATCGAATCGAAATACGGCAGTCAGGTCGCGGTGCTGATCGTGCGCACGACCCGCCCGGAGCCGATCGAGGCCTATTCGATTCGGGTCGTCGACCAGTGGAAGATCGGGCGCGGCGGCGTGGACGACGGCGTGCTGATCCTGATCGCCCTCGACGACCGGCGCATGCGGATCGAGGTCGGCCGCGGCCTGGAAGGTGCGATTCCCGACGCGATCGCCAAGCGCATCATCGAGGAGCGCATGGCGCCGGCGTTTCGCGGCGGTGACCTGATCGGCGGGATCCTTGCCGCAGTCACTGCCATAGAATCCAAGCTGGCGGGCGAATCGCTGCCGCCCCCAGAGCGCGGCTCGCCGCGCGACGATGGTGTCGACATCGAATCGCTGATCGTCCTCGGGCTGCTGGTTTCGATTTTCGGCGGCGGTATCCTGCGAAGCATGTTCGGCAGGCTGCTCGGTTCGGGTCTGACCGCGGCGGTGGTCGGCATCGGCGTCTGGATCGTCAGCGGCGTGTTGGCCCTGGCGCTGCTGGCGGCGGTATTTGCGCTGGTCTTCGTCCTGTCCATGGGGCAGCGCGGCCACGTCGTCACCGGTGGTGGCGGCTGGGGCCAGGGCGGCTCGCGGGGACGAGGCGGTGGTTGGGGCGGCGGTGGCGGCTGGTCGGGCGGTGGCGGTGGATTCGGCGGAGGAGGCGCTTCGGGAGGATGGTAGGCAAATGGCGCAGGATCATCAGGCACCTGCTGACCCCTGACTGGCTGGCACGACGCCACTTCACGAGCGACGTGCTCGACCGCATCGAAGCCGCGATCGTCGACTCCGAGACGCGTCATCGCGGCGAGATACGATTCGCCGTCGAGTCGGAAATCGAACTCTCGGCCCTGCTGCAGGATGTCAGCCCCCACCAGCGCGCGGTCGAGGCATTCGGGCACCTCGGCGTCTGGGACACCGAGGAGAACAGCGGTGTGCTGGTGTTCGTGCAACTGGTCGACCGGCGCGTCGAGATCGTCGTCGACCGGGGCATCGCACAAGTCACCGAACAGGCCACGTGGCGCGAGATCTGCGAGGTCATGGAGCATGCGTTCGCGGCCGAGCAGTATCTGTCCGGATCGATCGACGCGATTGCGCGGGTCGGGCGCGTGCTGGAGCAGCATTTCCCGGCCTATCCGCGCAACCCGAACGAGTTGCCGGACCGGCCGGCGCTGATCTGAACGTATTCAGTGCTTGAGGTCGTCGAGCAGGGCGGCCGAATCGAACTGTCGCTGGTTGGCCTCGTGCAGGCGCTTGATCACCAGCATCGTGCCGGCGACGAACAGGCCGAAGGCGACGATCACGGTATTGACCGAGAGGTCGAAGGCGATCAGCAAGGCATAGAGGCCGGTCATCGCCAGAATCGACAGGTTCTCGTTGAAGTTCTGCACCGCGATCGAGTGGCCGGCCCCCATCAGGATGTGGCCGCGATGCTGGAGCAGCGCGTTCATCGGCACGACGAAGAAGCCTGCACAGGCGCCGATCAGCATCAGCAGCACCATCGCCAGGTCGACGTCGGTGACCACGGTCATCACCATCACGATCAGGCCCATCGCGATGCCCATCGGAATCACCTTGACCGAGTCGCGCAGGCTCACCAGCCGCGCCGCGAGGACGGCACCGAGCGCCACGCCGAGGGCCACCACGCCCTGCAGCATCGAGGCCTTGGAGAGGTCGAAATCGAGCGCATGTTCGGCCCACTTGATGACGATGAATTGCAGGGTGGCGCCTGCACCCCAGAACAGCGTCGTCACTGCCAGCGAGATCTGGCCGAGTTTGTCGCGCCACAGCAGCCGCAGGCAGTGGTTGAAGTCGTGGATCAGGTAGAGCGGATTGTTTTTCAGTGGCTTGTGATCGACGCCGGTGTCCGGGATGTAGAGGTTGAACGCGGCGGCCACCAGATAGAGCAGGCCGACCATGACGATGCTGACGTCGAAGTGGGAGTCGGTGAATGGCACCAGATCGACCAGTGCGCGCATCCAGTCCGGGCGGATCAGCGCGCCGCCGAGCACCGTGCCGAGGATGATCGCGCCGACGGTCAGGCCCTCGATCCAGCCGTTGGCGACCACCAGCAGCCGGTGCGGCAGGTACTCGGTGAGGATGCCGTACTTGGCCGGCGAATAGGCTGCGGCACCGAGGCCGACGACGGCATAGGCGAACAGCGGATGGGCCCCGAACAGCATCATCAGGCAGCCGCCGATCTTGACCGTGTTGCTGATCAGCATGACCCGCCATTTCGGCATCGAGTCGGCGAAGGCGCCGACGAAGGCCGCCAGGGCGACGTATGAGATCGTGAAGAACAGCTTAAGCAGCGGCTCCTGTTCGGCCGGTGCCTGCATGTCCCGCAGCAACGCGATGGCCGCGATCAGCAGCGCGTTGTCGGCCAGCGCGGAGAAGAACTGCGCGGCCATTATGATGTAGAACCCGAGTGGCATCGGCGTCTGCGGGGTCCGGCGTGCGAGGGCGGGAGCGCGGTTTATAACACGTTAACGGTTACCGGCCGATCTTCGCGGCGCGACGTCCGTGACTGCCCTGGCGAATCACTCGTGATGACCGCCTCTGCAGCCGGCCGGGCAGGGCGTTCGCGCCGGTTTCGCGGTGGCGTTCCGGTCGTGGTCCCGGGCCAATGCCGCCGGCATCTGGCGCGGCATCGTCGGCTGCAAGCGCACGGGCGCGAACGCGCCCTGCAAAGGCATGGCGAATGTGATGCAATGAAGGGCGTCGACTTCACGGAACGCCCACGGCATGGCCGACCGAAGACTCCAGGTGTTCAACGCCGTCGTCAAGCACGGCTCATTCACTCGCGCAGCCGAGCGCCTGTACATGACCCAGCCGGCGGTCACGTTCCAGATCAAGCAACTGGAGGAGCAGCTCAACACCCGGCTGCTCGATCGCGGGCAGGGAGGGATCGCATTGACACCGGCCGGCGAGATTGTCCTGGCCTACGCCGAGCGCATCCTCGAGCTCAATGACGAACTCGGCACCCGCATTGCTGAGCTCACCGACGAACTCACCGGTACGCTCAACGTCGGCACCAGCACGACGATCGCAGCCTACTGGCTGCCGCAGTTGCTGGAGGGGTTCAAACGGGCCAATCCGCGGGTGGTGCCGCGGGTGATGGTCGGCAACTCGGCCTTCATCGAAGCTCGAGTCGCCCGCCGCGATCTCGATCTGGGGCTGATCGAGATCGTCACCACCGATCCCTCGCTCGAGCGCCGCGTGGCCGCCGAGGACGAGCTGATGGTGATCTGCGCTGCCAGCCATCCGCTGGCCGGCGCCAAGGTCGTCGGCGCAGAGGACCTGCGGGCGCACGAATTCATCACCCGTGAGCCCGGCAACGCGATCCGCGACCTGGCGGAATCCTATTTCGACGCGGCCGGCATCGCCATCGCCGAGGTGCCGATATGTGCCGAGCTGGGGTCGCTGGCCGCGGTCAAGCATTTCGCCCGCTGCGGCTTCGGCTACGGCATCGCTTCGCGTGCTGCGATCATCCGTGACGTGCGCGAAGGCGCGCTGGTGGCGATCGCACTCGACCCGCCGCTGGCGACGCCGCTCGAGGTGATCTTTCCGCGCGACCGCTTCCGCTCGCGCCTGATCACCACCTTCGCCGATTTCGCGACCCACGAACTGCAGCGCCTGTCGGAACAGCGCGCCGCGGTGGAGCTCGGCCATGGCGCGTAACCGTTCGGTCTTCGTCTGCGGTGAGTGCGGTGGCCAGGTCGCCCGCTGGCAGGGACAGTGCCCGCATTGTCGCGCCTGGAACACGCTGGCGGAACAAGCTGGGGAGCAGGCTGCCGCGCCGGCCGCGCACCGCTACGCGCCCCTTGCCGGCGATGCCGGCGGGCTGCAGACGCTGGCCGAGATCCAGCCCCGCGAGCGTCCGCGCACGTCGACCGGCATCGAAGAGTTCGACCGGGTGCTCGGCGGCGGTCTGGTGGCCGGCGGGGTGGTGTTGATCGGCGGCGACCCGGGGATCGGCAAATCGACCCTGCTGCTGCAGGCGCTGTCGTCGATGGCCTCGTCCTGTCGGGCGCTTTACGTCAGCGGCGAGGAATCCGGCGAGCAGATCGCGCTGCGCGCGCGTCGGCTGCAACTGACGCCGAGCGGGCTGCAACTGCTGGCCGAGATCAGTCTCGAGCGCATTCTGGCGACCCTGCGCGAGCACCAGCCCGAGATCGTGGTCATCGATTCGGTGCAGACCCTCTACTCCGACAGCCTCGCGTCGGCGCCGGGCTCGGTCGGTCAGGTGCGCGAATGCGCGGCACAGCTCACCCGCTATGCCAAGCAGGGCGGGGCCAGCGTGGTGCTGGTCGGTCACGTCACCAAGGACGGTGCGCTGGCCGGGCCGAGAGTGCTCGAGCACATCGTCGACACGGTGCTGTACTTCGAGGGGGACAGCCATTCGGCCTACCGCCTGGTACGGGCGATCAAGAATCGCTTCGGCGCGGTCAACGAGCTCGGTGTCTTCGGCATGACCGACCGCGGGCTGCGCGGTGTCGGCAATCCGTCGGCACTGTTCCTGTCGCACCACAACAAGCAGGTGCCCGGCGCCTGCATCCTGGCCACACAGGAGGGTACGCGCCCACTGCTGGTGGAGATCCAGGCCCTGGTCGACCAGGCGCGCAGTCCGAGCCCGAGGCGCTTGACGGTCGGCCTCGACCAGAACCGGCTGGCGATGCTGCTGGCGGTGCTGCACCGCCATGCCGGCATCGTCTGCTCCGACCAGGATGTCTTCGTCAATGCGGTCGGTGGCGTGCGCATTGCCGAGCCCGCCGCCGACCTTGCAGTATTGCTGGCGATCGTCTCGTCGCTGCGCGACCGACCGTTGCCGGATGCGCTGGTGGTGTTCGGCGAGATCGGGCTGGCCGGCGAGATCCGCCCGGCTCCGCGCGGGCAGGAACGCCTGCGCGAGGCCGCCAAGCTCGGCTTCCGCCATGCCCTGATTCCACGCGCGAACGCGCCGAAGCAGGCGATCGGCGGACTCGACGTGATCGCAGTGGAACGGCTCGACGAGGCGCTCGAGGCGCTGCGCACGCTGTCGGCCTGAACCGGCCGCTCAGCCGAACAGCGCGCCGACGCTCTCGCCGCTGTGGATGCGCTCGATCGCGGCCGCGAGCAAGGGTGCCACCGACAGAACCTGCAGTTGGGGCAAACGGTCGCGCTTGCCCGCGTCGACCGCAACGGTGTCGGTGACGACGATCGCGTCGAGGCCGGAGCCGGCCAGGCGTTCGACGGCCGGTCCACACAGGACCGGATGGACCGCGCCGGCCATGACCCGGCGCGCGCCCGCACGACGCAAGGTGTCGACGGTGGCGACCAGGGTGCCGCCGGTGGCGATTTCGTCCTCGAAGATCACCGCGTCGAGGCCGGCGACTTCACCGACGACCTGACCCTGGTGCACATCGGTGTCGCTGATCCGCCGCTTGTCGATGATTGCCAGCGGAATGTCGAGCTTTTCGGCGAAGCGGCCCGCGCGCTTGGCGCCGCCGGCATCGGTGGCCACCGCGACCATCTTGGTCAGGTCGTGGGTCTGGCGGAAATGTGCGGCCATGGTCGGTATCGCGGTCAAGTGATCCACCGGCATGCTGAAGAAGCCGTGCACCTGGTCGGCGTGCAGATCCATCGTCAGCACCCGGTCCGCTCCGGCCGTGCGCAGCAGGTCGGCGACCAGCCGGCCGGCGATCGAGATACGCGGCGCATCCTTCTTGTCGGAGCGGGCATACGAGTAGTAAGGAATCACCGCGGTGACCCGTCCGGCCGAGGCGCTGCGCATCGCGTCGAGTGTGATCAGCATCTCCATGATGTTGTCGCTGACCGGTTCGGTGAAGGATTGCAGGACGAAGACGTCGCGTTCGCGAACGTTCTCCTGTATCTGCACGAAGAGGTTGTCGTTCGAGAAGCGCGAGATGGTCAGCGGGCTGACCGGCACGTCCAGATGCCGGCAGATCGCGTCGGCCAGCGCCGGGTTCGAGCTGCAGGCAAAGATCTTCAGTTCGTTGTGCATGGCGGCAGGGCGGCCCATGGCGAGGACCCGGTCCGGGTCCTCGCATGGAAGGTCGATCGGAGCCCGGGATTCTAGCCCGGATGTTCGGCGATGGCGGGCAGATCGTCGTCCCGCCGCAGTCCGATCCGCTGCCTGCAGGCATGGGCCGGTGCTGCCGCCGGCAAGGCCACGGCTGCCGGGCGCCACGTCGCGTCGTGCTGTATTCGTCGCCCGGCGCCGTCGGCGCCCGCAGCTCTGCGCCGGCGCCGGATCAAGCGGGCGGGGGACGCCGCCATGCATCGGATTCGCCCGGTCGCTGGCGCAGGAGTGGCCGGCGGCGGGGGCGGCGCAGGCTTGCCCGCCGGCTACGCCGGCTCCGTCAATGGTGGTCTTTGGCGTATAATTACGGGCTTTTCGCCGTTGCTCCGCACATGCCGGAAGGAGGGTCCGGTGCGTGATGCCCGAGGGGCCGACGACGATTCCGAGGCAGGGCGCGAGGCGACGTCACGCCAAACAGACAGGCTACGCTCCGAAGGGAGGGGTCGAGGGATGAACGATGAAAAGCGTTGACGATTTCCGACTGAAGCTGGGCGACAAGGAAGTGGTGCCGATCATGGTCGGCGGCATGGGGGTCGACATCTCGACCGCCGACCTTGCGCTCGAGGCGGCCCGCCTGGGCGGCATCGGCCACATTTCGGACGCGATGATCAAGACCGTCGCCGACCGCCGCTACAACACCAAGTACGTGCGGGAAAAGCTGAAGCTCTACAAGTTCAACGTCGCCAATCCGGACAAGTCGGTGGTGCAGTTCGATCTCGGCAAGGTCGCCGAGGCCACCCACCTGCATGTGCGCGGCGCGATGGAGCGCAAGCGCGGTGACGGCCTGGTGTTCATCAACTGCATGGAAAAGCTGACGATGAACGCGCCCAAGGAGACGCTGCAGGTGCGCCTCAAGGCGGCGCTGGATGCCGGCATCGACGGCGTCACGCTGGCTGCCGGCCTGCATCTCGGTTCCTTCTCGCTGATCGAGGATCATCCGCGTTTCCGCGACGTCAAGCTCGGCATCATCGTCTCGTCGCTGCGGGCACTGCAGTTGTTCCTGAAGAAGAGCGGGCGCACCCAGCGCCTGCCCGACTATGTCGTGGTCGAAGGGCCGCTGGCAGGTGGCCATCTCGGCTTCGGCATGGACTGGGCGGCCTACGACCTGGCGACGATCGTCGCCGAGATCCAGCTGTGGATGACCGAGAACCAGCTCGACATCCCGCTGATTCCGGCCGGCGGCATCTTCACCGGCAGCGATGCGACGGCTTTCCTCGAAAGCGGCTGCGGCGCGGTCCAGGTGGCGACACGGTTCACCGTGACCAGGGAGTGCGGCCTGCCCGACGACGTCAAGCAGCACTATTTCAAGGCCAGCGAGGACGAGATCGAGGTGAACCAGATCTCGCCCACCGGCTATCCGATGCGGATGCTGAAGAGCAGCCCTGCGATCGGTGCCGGCATCCGACCCAATTGCGAAGCCTACGGCTATCTGCTGGACAGCAAGGGGCGCTGCCAGTACATCGACGCCTACAACAAGACCGTGGCTGCCCATCCGGACGCGCGCCGGGTCTCGGTTCGCGAGAAGACCTGCCTGTGCACCCACATGCGCAATTTCGATTGCTGGACCTGTGGGCACTACACCTACCGCCTCAAGGACACCAGCAATCGGCTCGCGGACGGTAGCTACCAGCTGCTGACCGCCGAGCACGTGTTTCACGATTATCAGTACAGCAAGGAAGGCAAGGTCGCACTGCCGGATTGAAACGGGCGGAGGGGCGCATCGCCGGTCGAATGCGCGGCGCACGTCCGCCGAGCGAAGATGCGGCGCGGAACGGCTCTGCAGGCGCGGAACGCGCCGCCTTGCCGATGGTCACATGGTCGCGACCGGCCTCGCAGCCGGGTCCGCGACGAACATCCGAAAACCAGCAGCCCGGGGTCGGGCGGCAGCGGGCCTGGACCCGGGACTGCCTCAGCAGGAGACGACCATGGGACTGCACATAGGCGACGACGCACCGGATTTCACGGCCGAGACCACGGAGGGCACGATCCGATTCCATGAATGGATCGGCGACAGTTGGGCGATCCTGTTCTCCCATCCGAAGGACTTCACGCCGGTTTGCACCACCGAACTCGGCTACATGGCCCGGCTCAAGCCCGAATTCGCGAAGCGAAACTGCAAGGTGATCGGCCTGTCGGTCGATTCGGTCGAGGATCACCGGCGCTGGATGGGCGACATCGAAGAGACGCAGGGCACGGCGGTCAATTACCCGATGATCGGCGACACCGACATGCAGGTAGCCAAGCGCTACGACATGCTGCATCCGAATGCCAGCGGCGAGGTGAAGGATCGCACGGCGGCCGACAATGCAACCGTGCGCTCGGTATTCGTGATTGGCCCGGACAAGAAGATCAAGCTGATGATCACCTATCCGATGAGCACCGGGCGCAATTTCGACGAAGTGCTGCGGGTGCTCGACTCCTGCCAGCTCACCGCGCGCCACAAGGTCGCGACACCGGTCAACTGGCGCCACGGCGAGGACGTCATCATCGTGCCGGCGGTCAAGGACGACGAGGCCCGCGAGCGCTTCCCGGACGGCTGGAAGGCGCCCAAGCCCTATCTGCGCATCGTGCCTCAACCGAAGTAGCGCGCCGCGATCGTTCACCCCCCGAGCGGCCGGCCGGCGCTGCGCAGGCTGGCCGGCAGTGCGCTGTCGCCCGACAGGTAGCGATCGATGGCGCGAGCACAGTCGCGCCCCTCGCCGATCGCCCACACCACCAGCGATGCGCCGCGGCGCGCGTCGCCGGCCACGAACACGCCCGGCAGCGATGTCATCATTGCATCGTCCGACGGCAGGCGGCCGCCGGCGTCGGCGACGAGTTCCGCGCACGCCAGTCGATCGAGCCTCGGCCCGGTGAAACCGGTGGCGATCAGCACCAGCCCGGCGGGCAGCCGGACGTCGTCGTCGATGACCGTCTTGCCGCTTCGGCGCCCGGTTGCGTCGTGTTGCCAACGCACACGCTCGAAGCGCACTTCGTCCACTCGGCCATCAGCGTCGCCGTCGATAAAGGCCGCGCAGTGCAGGTTGAATTCCGCCTGCCCACCCTCGTCGAGGGCGTAGCTGGATTGCTGCGTCTTCGGCCACCACGGCCACGGATTGTCGTCCGCGCGCGCGAGCGGCCGCGGTGCGTCGATCGCGACCTGCGTCACCGAAGCCGCGTGCTGGCGGTGGGCGGTGGCGACACAGTCGGCGCCGGTATCGCCGCCGCCGAGCACGATCACGTCGCGGCCGCCTGCATCGATTGCTTGCGCCACCGGTCGTCCGGCCTGGCGCCGGTTCTCGCAGCGCAGGTAGTCCATGGCCTCATGCACGCCCGCCAGTCGACGACCCGGCACGTCGAAGTCGCGCGGGGTCTGGGCGCCGATCGCCAGGCATACGGCGTCGAATCCGGCGCGCAGGCTGGCGAGCGGGACGTCACCGCCGACCTCGCAGCCGGTGCGAAACTCGATGCCTTCGCGGCCGAGCAGGTCGACCCGGCGCGCGAGCTGGGTCTTGGCGAACTTGAAGTCGGGAATGCCGTAGGCCATCAGGCCGCCGATCACATCGTCGCGTTCGAACACCGTGACCCGATGGCCGGCCCGATTCAGTTGCTGGGCGCAGGCGAGCCCCGCCGGTCCGCTGCCGACCACCGCCACCGCCTTGCCGCTGCGGGCGATTGGGGGTTTAGGCACGATCCAGCCCTGGCGCCAGCCCATGTCGACGATCGCGCGCTCGAGGCTCTTGATCGTCACGGCTTCGTCATTGGTCGCCAGCACGCAGGCCGGCTCACACGGTGCCGGACAGGTATAGCCGGTGAACTCCGGGAAGTTGTTGGTCGCCTGCAGCCGTTCCAGCGCCTCCCGCCAGCGGCCGCGATGCACCAGGTCGTTCCAGTCCGGAATCAGGTTGCCGATCGGGCAGCCGGCGGTGCAGGTCGGCACGCCACAGTCCATGCAGCGTCCCCCCTGTTCGCGCATGCGCTGCGGTGCCCAGTCCGCGTCGTAGACCGGCAGGTAGTCCGCGGTGCGGATGGCAGGATCGCGATAGCCGATCGGCGACCGCCGATACTTCAGGAAACCGTTCGGATGGTTTTCGCTCATCGTCGCGTTCGTGCCGGTTTCAGGCGGCCAGCAGTGGTGCCGGCAGGTGCGGGCGGATGTCGCGCCCCCGCACCTGCTGCGCCTGCAGGACGGCCGCATAGGCCTTGGGTACGACCTTGGCGAAGCCGGCCGCGGCGGCTGGCCAGTCGGACAGCAGGGTGCCGGCGCGCGTGCTGCCGGTGGCCGACAAGTGATTGCCGAGCAGGCGTCGCAGCAGTTCGACATCGCGTTCGTCCACGACCTGCTCGAGCCCGACCATCTCGGCGTTGAGGCATTCCAGCAGTCGCGCGCGCGGGTCGAAGACGTAGGCTTCGCCGCCACTCATGCCGGCGGCAAAATTGCGTCCGAATTCACCGAGCACGACGACGACGCCGGCGGTCATGTATTCGCAGCCGTGATCGCCGATGCCCTCGACCACCGCCATCGCGCCCGAATTGCGCACCGCGAAGCGCTCGCCGGCGACGCCGCGGACATAGGCCTGGCCGGCCGTCGCACCATACAGCGCGACGTTGCCGACGACGACGCTGCGCTCGGCGGCGAAGCCGGCATCGGCCGGCGGCGCGATCGAGACCACGGCGCCGGACAGGCCCTTGCCGACATAGTCGTTGGCATCGCCGACCAGGGCGAGTCGGATGCCCGGGGCGGCGAAGGCGGCGAAGCTCTGTCCGGCCGAGCCGATGCAGCGGACGACGATGGTGTCGGGTGGCAGCCCCGCGGCGCCATGACGCTTCGTCACTGCCCAGCTCAGCATCGTGCCCACCGCCCGGTCGCGATTGCGCACCGCCAGGCGCAGTTGCACCGGAATGCCGTGTTCGAGCGCCGGATGCGCGGCCCGGATCAGGCGGCGGTCGGGGTGGCGCTGCAGGCCGTGCTGCTGGCCGTGGGTGCGTCGCCTGGCGTCGTCGCCGTGCGGGCGCTGGAGCAGGCGTGACAGGTCGAGATCGGGTACGCCGTCGGTGACGGCGCGCTGGCGCAGACGATCGACCCGGCCGACCATCTCGTCGAGGGTGGCGAAGCCCATCCGCGCCATGATCGCGCGCAGGTCTTCGGCGACGAATCGCAGGTAGGTCTCGACATGCCCGGGTTGGCCGGCGAAGCGCGCGCGCAGGGACGGATCCTGGGTGGCGACGCCGACGGAGCAGGTGTTGCAGTGGCACTTGCGCAGCATCACGCAGCCCAGCGCCACCAGGGCAGCGGTGCCGAAGCCGAACTCCTCGGCGCCGAGCAGCGCCGCGACCGCGACATCGCGGGCCGTCTTGAGGCCGCCGTCCACGCGCAGCCGCACCCGCGAGCGCAGGCGGTTGGCCACCAGCACCTGCTGGGTCTCGGCCAGGCCGACCTCCCATGCCGTGCCGGCCGACTTGATCGAGGTCTTGCGGGCAGCGCCGGTGCCGCCGGCTTCGCCGCTGATCAGGATCGCATCGGCCCGCGCCTTGGCGACGCCGGCCGCGATCGTGCCGACATTGGCCACCGCCACCAGCTTGACGTGGATCTCGGCCTGCGGATTGGCGCACTTCAGGTCGTGGATCAGCTGCGCCAGATCCTCGATCGAATAGATGTCGTGGTGCGGGGGTGGCGAGATCAGGCCGACGCCGGGCGTCGTGAAGCGCACCGCCGCGATTTCGTCGCCGACCTTGTTGCCGGGCAGCTCGCCGCCCTCGCCGGGCTTGGCGCCCTGGGCCATCTTGATCTCGATCTGACGGGCATTGGCGAGGTAATGGGCGGTGACGCCAAAGCGGCCGCTGGCAATCTGCTTCATCGAACACGCGCGCTCGCTGCCGAAGCGCTCGACCTGTTCGCCACCTTCGCCGCTGCCGCTCTTGCCGCCGATACGGGCCATCGCGATTGCGAGTGCTTCGTGGGCCTCTCGCGACAAGGCGCCGAAGGACATCGAGCCGGTCGAGAAGCGCTGCAGCAGGCTGTCCACCGGCTCGACCCGTGCCAGCGGGATCGCGTCGTCGGGTGCGGCGACGAATTCGAGCAGTCCGCGCAAGGTCTGCGCGCGGCCGCCTTCGGCATCGATCTCGGCGGCGAAGGCCCGGTAGGCGGCCGGGTCGTGCTGCCGCGCGGCCTGCTGCAGCAGGCCGATGCTCTGCGGCGTCCACTGATGGGCTTCGCCATCGCGGCGCCAGTAGAATTCGCCACCGCTCGGCAGTGTCGGCGTGCCGGCGATCGCCGGCATGAATGCTGTTGCATGGAGCGCTCGCGCCTGTCGTTCGAAATGGGCCAGCCCGAGGCCCGGAACCGGGCACGGCGTGCCGGTGAAGTAGGTGTCGATGAATCCATCGTCGAGGCCGAGCGCTTCGAATACCTGGGCGCCGCGATAGGCCTGCAGGGTCGAGATGCCCATCTTCGACATGACCTTCAGAATGCCATCCTCGAGTGCGGCCCGGTAGCCGTCCAATGCGTCGCGGCGGGCCTGAGGATCGTCGTCGGCGGCAGCCAGATCGGCGACGCTGGCGTAGGCCAGCCAGGGGTGCACGGCGTCGGCGCCGTAGCCCAGCAGGGTGCAGAAATCGTGCACCCGGCACGGCTGGCCGCTGTCGACGACGATGCCGCATCGGGCGCGCAGGCCCGCGCGCAGCAGGTGATGGTGCAGCCCCGCCACCGCCAGCAGTACCGGCAGTGCAATGCGCGTCGGGCCGAGTGCGCGGTCGTCGAGCAACAGGATCTCGCATCCGTCGGCCAGCGCCGCTTCGGCTGCGACGCCGATGTCGCGCAGTGCCTCATCGAATGGCGCATCCGGCGGGCAGGTGGTGTCGATGCGGGCAACCGCGAGGCCGTGGCGGCCGAGATCGCGCAGGCGTGCGAGATCCCCACCGGAAAGGATCGGCGAGTCCAGCAGCACCTGCCGGCAGTGCCGGGGCGTGGCGTCGAGCAGGTTGCGCTGGCAACCGAGCGGGCAGGCCAGCGAGGTCACCAGCGCCTCGCGCAGGTAGTCGAGCGGCGGGTTCGACACCTGGGCGAAGAGCTGGCTGAAATAGTGGAACAGGGGCCTCGGCAGCGCCGACAGCGCGGCCGGTGGCGTGTCGTTGCCCATCGCCCCGATCGGATCCTTATGGTCACGGGCCATCGGCGCGAGGAAGCGCTGCAGGGATTCCATCGTGAAGCCGCAGGCGCGCTGGGCGCTCGCCAGCGCCAAGTCCGGCAGCGGCGCTTCGGCCGCCGGCGGGCAATCGCGCAGTGCAAGCGCGTGTTGTTCGAGCCACTGCCGGTACGGCGGCGCCGCGAGACCGGCGAAGATGTCCTGCTGATCGACGATGCCGCCGCGTGCCGGATCGGCCAGGAACAACTGGCCTGGCCGCAGGCGGCCGCGAAACACGATACGGTTGGCCGGCAGCTCGATCAGTCCGGTCTCGCTGCCGAGCACCAGCAGCCGGTCGCTGGTGACCTGGATGCGGCACGGGCGCAGGCCGTTGCGATCGAGTGCCGCGACGATCCGCTCGCCATCGCTGGCGACCACCAGCGCGGGCCCGTCCCAGGGCTCCATCAGCATCGCGTGAAAGGCGTAGAAGGCCCGGCGCTCGGGCGACATGGCCGGGTCCTTGTGCCACGCTTCCGGAATCATCATGCGCAGGGCATGCTCGAGCGGGCGGCCGCTCTCGACCAGCAGTTCGAGCACCTGGTCGAGCGCTGCCGAGTCGCTGTCGCCGTCGTCCAGCAGCGGCCGCAGGCGATCGACGTCGGCGCCGAAGCGAGGACTTGCGAGCGCCGCCTCGCGTGCCCGCATCCAGTTGCGGTTGCCGCGCAGCGTGTTGATCTCGCCGTTGTGTACCAGGCAGCGGTAGGGATGGGCCAGGTGCCAGGCGCCCAGCGTGTTGGTCGAGAAGCGCGAATGCACCAGCGCCAGCGCCGACAACGTGCGTGGGTCGGACAGGTCGGGGTAGTAGCGACGCAACTGGGTGCAGGTCAGCAGACCCTTGTAGACGACGCGGCGACGGTCGAGCGAGCACAGGTAGAAGTCGTCGTGCGCGAATCCCGCCAGGCGCGTGGCACGCTCGATCGCGCGGCGCAGCAGGTAGAGGCGGGTGTCGAACACGCCGGCGTCCATGCCCTCGGGCGCGCCGACGAAGAACTGCCGCACCCGCGGCTCGCCGAGCCTGGCGCCCTGGCCGAGGTCGGCGTCGCCGGTCGGCACCGTGCGCCAGGCCAGAAATCGCAGGGAATCTGCGGCGACTCGATCCTCGATCAGCGCTTGCAGCCGGTCGCCGAGGGCTTCGTCGCGCGGCAGAAAGGCCTGTCCGACGCCGTAGCGCGCGGCCGGCGGCAGACCTGGCACTTCGGCCGCAAACAGCCGGTGGGGCTTCTGGATCAGCATGCCCGCGCCGTCGCCGGTGTTCTGTTCCGCACCCCGGGCGCCGCGGTGATCGAGGTTTTCCAGGGCCTCGAAGGCGAGTTCGACGATCTCGTGACTGGCGCGCCCGGCGAGATCGGCGATTGCGCCGACGCCGCAGTTGGCATGGACCCGGGACGGATCGTGCAGGCCGATGCAGCCCGCAGGTCGGATCATGGGCGACCCCGCTGGGACGACGGCCGTGGGGCCGGCGACGGGCCGGTACGAGGCCGCCGGCGCGCGTGCGATGCCGGGCCCGGGCACCGGCCGAAGAATCGTCGGCCGAAACGAACCGTCAATGTCCAAAGGCTAGTACGCCGGCCGGCAAACCCCAAGCACGAACGATCGGCTCGGCACCGCCCGCCGGCGGCGTCGCAGCGGCGGGGCTGGAGGCGCGCGACAGCGGATTCGGCATCACGCAGCCGCACGATCGTCCGGGTGTCTGGGGCACGGCGTTGTCGCCGAACGCGGTCGCCGGACGGCGCAGGTGGACACTGCACGAGTCCGTCGTGATCGCAATGCGGCGCCACGGCCGCGGCGTGCTAGGCGGACGGCAGCCCGTCCACCAGCTGTGGCCAGTACCGGGCGACGCGGGCGATGTCGTCGGGCCGGTCGACGTCCCACAGCGGCGGCAGTTCGTGCCAGCGCAGACCGCGATCCCGCATCCGTTGGCGCGTCTGCGCCATCACCCGGGCTCCACCCCAGTCGATGTCCGCGAAGATGGCCGGCTCCGGTCGGCGCAGACCGATCAGCACGTAGCCGCCGTCCTCGGCCGGAATCACGACCGCATCGTTGCGGTGCGCAAGCGCGAACGCCGCTTCGCGCAGATGGTCCGGGCCCAGCGCCGGGCAGTCGGTGCCGATCACCAGCACGCCGCCGGTGGCCGGCGTCGCCGCGATCGCCGCGAGCATGCGCTCGCCGAGATTCCCCTCCGGCTGGCTTCGCAGTTCGAGCGTCCGGCCACGGGCATGGGCGGCAAAACTCGGATGGTGGTGATCGGGGGCGCCCCACAGCACGACCGGGCCGAGCGCGGCGGCCAGCGCGGTGTCGATCGCCCGCGCGGTCAGGCGTTGCTGCAGCGCCGCTGCGCCGGCTGCGCCCAGTTTCGGGATCAGGCGCGTCTTGCTGCGACCGGGCTCCGGCGCGCGGGCGAGGATCGCGATCGTCGAGTCGACGGCTGGTGCCGTGTCCGGATTCGGCTCGCCCATGGTGCTTGGCAAACTGGACCGCGCAGTTGACGCCGCGCGTCGGTCGCTGGACTAGGCCGCCACGGCCGCTGGCTTGTGGCGCTGGATGATCGGCAGCAGCTGGCCGAAGATCTTCGGCGTGCCGGCGACGATGTTGCCGGTGGCGAGAAAGGCCGAGTCACCGGCCAGGTCGCTGACCAGGCCGCCCGCTTCCTGTACCAACAGGGTGCCGGCGGCCATGTCCCAGGGCTTCAGGCCCAGTTCCCAGAAGGCGTCGTAGCGGCCGGCGGCGAGGTAGGCGAGATCGAGCGCGGCGGAGCCGGGGCGGCGGATGCCGGCGGTCTTCTGCGCGACTTCGCGGAACATCGCCAGATAAGCGTCGATGTTGTCGAATTCGCGAAACGGAAAGCCGGTGCCGACCAGGGCCTCGTTCATGCGCACGCGTTTCGACACCCGGATGCGACGCTCGTTGAGGTAGGCGCCGGCGCCGCGGCTGGCGGTGTAGAGGTCGTTCGCGACCGGATCGAACACCACGGCCTGATCGACGATGCCGTTCCGGGCGAGCGCGATCGAGACCGCGTACTGCGTGAAGCCGTGGATGAAATTGGTGGTGCCGTCCAGGGGGTCGATGATCCACTGGTACTCCGCCTCGGCACCTGCGCCGGCTGCGCCACGCTCCTCTGCTAGAATCCCGTGCCCCGGGTAGGCATCCTGCAACACGTCGATGATCGCCGCCTCGGCGGCGCGGTCCACCTCGGTGACGTAGTCGTTGGCGCTCTTGCTCTGGATCTTGAGGTGGGAGAGGTCGGTCGACGCGCGATTGATGATGTTGCCGGCGCGGCGGGCAGCCTTGACGGCGATGTTCAGCATGGGGTGCATGGCGGGGGTCTCTCGCCGAAGCCGGCTGGCTCCGGGCACGGCGCAAAACCAAGGATTCTAATATGAACGGCGCAGTGGCGCTCGACCGGATCAGGATCGTGCTCACACGCACCAGCCATCCCGGCAACATCGGTGCTGCGGCACGTGCGATGAAGACCATGGGGCTCGGGCGGCTGGTGCTGGTGCGGCCCGAGGTCTTCCCGGACCCGGTCGCCGATGCGCGGGCCTCGGGTGCGCTCGACGTGCTCGAAGGCGCGAAGGTGGTCGATTCGCTGGCCGACGCCCTCGGCGGCACGGTCCTCGCCTGCGCATTGACCGCCCGCCGCCGCGAGCTGGCGGTGCCGGCGCGATGGGCGCGCGAGGCGGCGTTGGAGGCGGTTGCCAGCACGTCGGTCGGCGAGGTCGCGCTGGTGTTCGGCAACGAGACCAGTGGGCTTTCCAACGAAGAGCTTGCGCTGTGCGGCATGCCGGTGATGGTGCCGGCCAATCCGGCCTATTCGTCGTTGAACCTGGGCGCCGCCGTGCAACTGATGTGCTACGAGTTGCGAATGGCCGCGATGGCGCCGGGCGACGCCCCGTATCTGGCCGGGCAGCCGGCCAGCTTCGACGAGGTCGAAGGCTTCTTCGGCCACCTCGAGCATGCGATGATCGACAGTGGCTTCCACGATCCGGACAACCCGCGTCGATTGATGCCGCGCATCCGGCGGATGTTCGGGCGCATCCGGCTCGAGCGCGAGGAGGTCGGCATCCTGCGCGGGCTGCTGTCGGCGCTCGAGAAGAAGACTTGATTAACATGACTGCCGACGAGGGCAGGCCGGCTGACGGTCCGGCGACAGGGAAAGACGATGTTCCAGCGACTGCGTGAAGACATTGCGAGCGTGCGCGAACGCGATCCGGCGGCAAGGTCCGCGTTGGAGGTTCTCACCTGCTATCCGGGTGTGCACGCACTGGCCGTGCATCGGCTCGCGCACGGCGCGTGGGAATCCGGCTTCCTGTGGCTGGGGCGCTTCCTCAGCCATCTCGGCCGCATGTTCACCGGCATCGAGATCCATCCGGGCGCCCGGATCGGGCGTCGCGTGTTCATCGATCACGGCATGGGCGTGGTGATCGGCGAAACCGCCGAGATCGGTGACGACTGCACGATCTACCAGGGCGTGACGCTGGGCGGCACTTCGCTCTATCGCGGGACCAAGCGGCACCCGACCCTCGGCCGCGGCGTCGTCATCGGCGCCGGTGCGAAAGTGCTCGGCGGCTTCGAGGTCGGCGACGGCGCCAAGGTCGGCTCCAACGCAGTGGTGGTCAAGCCGGTGCCGGCCGGCGCCACTGCGGTCGGCAACCCGGCGCGGGTGCTCGACGGCGAGCGCAAGGAGCGCGACGCCCGCGAGGAAAAGGCCAAGGAGATGGGGTTTTCGGCCTATGGCGTGACCCGCGACATGGATGACCCGATCGCCCGTGCGCTGCATGGCATCCTCGATCACGCGGTCGAAAACGACCGTCGCATGCAGTGCCTGCTTGAGCGGCTTGCCGAGGCCGGCATCAAGATCGACGAAGTGCCGGAATGCAAGGACGACTTCGACCCGGACAAGTTGTCCAAGATGGTCGATTGAGTGGATTCGTCGCGGTGCGCCTCGCGCCGCCGGCAACGATGCGGGGGGAGGGTCGCACAGGCGGGGAGTCGAGGGTCAAATAGTTGAGGCTTTTTGTCGGGAACTGGTATAGTTGAGCGAATCACTAAGGTATTGCTCACCGACAGAGGGCCGCAATGAGACTGACCACCAAGGGACGATTTGCCGTGACCGCAATGATCGACCTCGCCTTGCGCGAGGGCGCCGGCCCGGTCACGCTGGCCGGCATCGCGGAGCGCCAGAGGATTTCCCTGTCCTATCTCGAGCAACTGTTCGGCAAGCTGCGCCGCCACAAGCTGGTGAACAGCGTGCGCGGCCCGGGCGGTGGCTATTGCCTGGCCAAGGCCGATCTCGACATCACCGTCGCCGACATCATCCGTGCGGTCGACGAGCCGCTCGACGCGACCCAGTGCGGCGGCAAGCAGAATTGCCACGACGAGCATCGCTGCATGACCCACGACTTGTGGACCAACCTCAACAAGCGCATGTACGAGTACCTGCATTCGGTGCGGCTCGGTGACTTGGTGCGCCAGCAGCGCGAGCGCGCGAGCGACCAGGCGGTCGTGCAGGACAGACGCGGCGAGCGCTGTGCCGGCGGCACGGCGACCGCATCGGCCTGAGGACTGCTCGATGTTCGCGCCGGTCTATCTCGATCACAACGCCACGACGCCGCTCGATCCCGAGGTGCGCGAGGCGATGCTGCCATATCTCGATGCGCGCTTCGGCAATGCGTCGAGCCGGCACGAGTATGGGCGCCAGGCGCGCAGTGCGATCGACGACGCCCGTAGCCGGGTCGCTGCTGCGGTCGGCGCGCACCCGACCGAAGTGATATTCACCAGCGGTGGCTCGGAAGCCAACAACCTCTTCATCAAGGGCGCGGCGGCACGGCTGAAGCCGGGCCTGGTGGCGGTCAGTGCGATCGAGCACCCGTGCGTGCGCGAGCCGGCCAGGCAATTGCGCCGGCTGGGTTGGCGGTTCGCCGAAATTGCGGTCGATGGCGAAGGGCGCATCGACGAGACGGCCTGGTCGACCCTGCTCGGCGAGCGGCCGCAACTGGTTTCGGTGATGCTCGCCAACAACGAATCCGGCGTGGTGCAGGACATCGCCCGACTCGGTTCGGGCGCCCGCGTTGCCGGCGCACTGTTCCATTGCGACGCGGTGCAGGCGCTGGGCAAGCTGCCGCTGGATTTTCGCGCGCTGGGTGTGCATGGACTGACGCTGTCGGCCCACAAGGTCTATGGGCCGATCGGGGTCGGCGCGCTGGTGGTGGATAAGCGGGTCGACCTCGAACCCCTCGTCGCCGGCGGCGGCCAGGAGCGCAATCTGCGCTCGGGCACCGAGAACGTCGCGGCCATCGTCGGCTTCGGCCGGGCCTGCGAACTGGCGACCGCCCGCCTCGCGGACGACACCGCGCGCATGGCGGTGCTGCGTGACGATCTCGAATGGGCGCTGTCGAAACTCGGGGCGACGGTCTTCTCGCGCGGTGCCGAGCGCCTGCCCGGTACCAGCTTCTTCGCCCTGCCGGAGCTTGACGGCGAAACCCTGGTCGGCAAGATGGATCGCGCCGGCTTTGCCATCGCCAGCGGCTCGGCCTGCTCCAGCGTCGATCCCGAGCCTTCGCACACCTTGCTCGCGATGGGCGTGGATGCGGACGTCGCGCGCGGCGCGATCCGCGTCAGCCTCGGACGCGAGACCACGGCGACGCAGGTCGGTGAATTCGTCGCGTCCTTCACCGAAACGGTGAACCAGCTCAGAAACCTGGCGGCGGTGAGCGCCTGAGAACAACCCAATCGATTGCATGACACGCTTCGGAGAACCCACATGTTGAAATTCCCGATCTACCTCGATTACTCGGCCACGACGCCGGTCGACCCGAGGGTGGCGGAGAAGATGATCCCTTACCTGGTCGAGCATTTCGGCAATCCGGCCTCGCGCAGCCACGCCTATGGCTGGGAGACCGAAAAGGCGGTCGAGGATGCGCGCGCCGAGGTCGCCGCGCTGGTCAATGCGGATCCGAAGGAGATCATCTGGACCTCCGGCGCGACCGAATCCGACAATCTGGCGATCAAGGGTGCGGCCCAGTTCTACAAGGGCAAGGGCAAGCACGTGATCACCGTCAAGACCGAACACAAGGCGGTGCTCGATACCTGTCGCGAACTGGAGCGCGTCGGCTTCGAGGTGACCTATCTCGACGTGCTCGAGAACGGCCTGATCGATCTCGACGTGCTGAAGGCCGCGATCCGTCCGGACACCATCCTGGTCTCGGTGATGTTCGTGAACAACGAGATCGGCGTGATCCAGCCGATCGCCGAGATCGGCGAGCTGTGCCGCGAGAAGGGCGTGGTGTTCCATGTCGATGCCGCCCAGGCGACCGGCAAGGTCGATATCGACCTGCGCGAGCTGAAGGTCGATCTGATGTCGTTCTCGGCACACAAGACCTACGGGCCGAAGGGTATCGGCGCGCTCTACGTGCGGCGCAAGCCGCGGGTCAGGCTCGAGGCGCAGATGCACGGCGGCGGCCACGAGCGGGGGCTGCGCTCGGGCACGCTGGCGACCCACCAGATCGTCGGCATGGGCGAGGCCTTCCGCATCGCCCGCGAGGAGATGGCAGCCGAGAACCAACGTATCCGCGCCCTGCGCGACCGGCTGCTCGAAGGCCTGTCGGGCATCGAGGCGACCTACGTCAATGGCGATCTCGAGCACCGGGTGCCCCACAACCTGAACATCTCCTTCGCCTACGTCGAAGGCGAATCGCTGATCATGGCGATCAAGGACGTGGCGGTTTCGTCGGGTTCGGCCTGTACCTCGGCGTCGCTGGAGCCGTCCTACGTGCTGCGCGCGCTGGGGCGCAACGACGAACTGGCCCACAGTTCGATCCGCTTCACGATCGGACGGTTTACCACCGAAGACGAAATCGACTATACGATTGACCTGTTGCACCGCAAGATCGGCAAGTTGCGCGAGCTCTCGCCCTTGTGGGAGATGGTGCAGGAGGGGGTCGACCTCAATACCGTGCAGTGGGCTGCCCACTGAACCCGCAGGAGAAGCGAAATGGCATATAGCGACAAAGTTCTGGACCACTACGAAAATCCCCGCAACGTCGGTTCCTTCGCCAAGGAAGAAGCCGGCATCGGCACCGGCATGGTCGGCGCACCGGCCTGTGGCGACGTCATGAAGCTGCAGATCAAGGTCGGCGCCGACGGCGTCATCGAGGACGCCAAGTTCAAGACCTACGGCTGCGGCTCGGCGATCGCCTCGAGTTCGCTGGTGACCGAGTGGGTCAAGGGCAAGACCGTCGAGCAGGCGCTGGAGATCAAGAACACCCAGATCGCCGAGGAACTGGCGCTGCCCCCGGTCAAGATCCATTGCTCGATCCTGGCCGAGGATGCGATCAAGGCGGCGGTCGCCGACTACAAGAAGAAGACCTCGGAGTGAATACGATGGGCGTGACGATGAGCGAACGTGCCGCGCAGCACGTGTCCAACTTCATTGCCAAGCGCGGCAAGGGCATCGGCATTCGTCTCGGGGTGCGCACCTCGGGTTGTTCGGGCATGGCCTACAAGCTCGAGTTCGCGGACCAGCGCGACGACTCGGATCTCACTTTCGAAAGCCATGGCGTGACCATCCTGGTAGACCCGAAGAGCCTGCCGTATCTCGAAGGTACCGAGCTCGACTTCGTGCGCGAGGGCCTCAACGAGGGCTTCAGGTTCAACAACCCGAACGTCAAGGACGCCTGCGGCTGCGGCGAGAGCTTCAACGTCTGAGCGCGCCGGGCCGACCCGCGGCAGGAGCCTGCATGTCGATCGACCTGCACAAGGATTATTTCGCGCTGTTCGAGCTTCCGCGCAGCTACCGGATCGACCGGGAGGCCCTGGAGCGACGCTACCTGCAGTTGCAGCAACAGGTCCATCCGGACCGCCACGCCCACCTGCCGGACGCCGAGCGGCGTCGGGCGCTGCAGTGGGCGACCCGGGTCAACGAGGGTTTCCAGACCCTGCGGCGCTCGCTCGCCCGGGCCCGCTATCTGCTGGATCTGGCGGGGGTCGATGCGGCGCTCGAGACCAATACCGCGATGTCGCCGGAGTTCCTGATGGAGCAGATGGAATGGCGCGAGGCGGTGTCCGAAGCCCATCAGGCGGGTGACGTCGATGAGCTCGAACATCTGCACCGCCGCCTGCGCAGCGCCGCACTCACGGTCGAGGACGAACTGGCGGTGTTGTTCGACGATCGGCCCGATCTCGACGCCGCAGCCGAGACCGTTCGCCGGCTGATGTTCCTCGAGAAACTGGATCAAGAAATCGACGAAGCCCTCGCGGCGCTGGAGTCCTGATGGCATTGCTGCAGCTTTCCGAACCCGGCATGTCCGCCGAACCGCACCAGCACCGGCTGGCGGTCGGCATCGACCTCGGAACCACCAACTCGCTGGTCGCCACCGTGCGCAACGGCATCAGTGTCTGCCTCAACGATGCCGACGGCAGGGCGATGCTGCCCTCGGTGGTGCGCTACCTGGCCGACGGCGGCGTGGTGGTCGGGCGCGAGGCGATGCAGGCCCAGTCGATCGATCCGCGCAACACCATCACCTCGGTCAAGCGCTTCATGGGGCGGGGTCTCAAGGACGTCACCCATATCGAGTCCACGCCGTATGACTTCGTCGACGCCCCGGGCATGGTGCGGCTGCGCACGGTACAGGGGCCGAAGAGTCCGGTCGAGGTCTCGGCCGAGATCCTGAAGAACCTTCGGCAGCGCGCCGAGGCCAGCCTCGGCGGTGAGCTGACCGGCGCGGTGATCACCGTGCCGGCCTATTTCGACGACGCCCAGCGTCAGGCCACCAAGGACGCCGCCGGACTCGCCGGGCTCAACGTGCTGCGGCTGCTCAACGAACCCACCGCGGCCGCGATCGCCTACGGCCTCGACAATGCCGCCGAGGGTGTCTACGCGGTCTATGATCTTGGCGGCGGCACCTTCGACATCTCGATCCTGAGGTTGACGCGCGGCGTGTTCGAGGTGCTCGCGACGAATGGCGACGCCGCCCTCGGCGGCGACGACTTCGATCACCGGCTGTTCTGCTGGAGCCTCGACCAGGCGCGCATCCAACCGCCGAGCGCCCAGGATCTGCGCCGCCTGCTGGCGCGCTCGCGGGAGGCCAAGGAGTTGCTGTCGCACGCCAGCGAGGCGCCGATCGTCTGCAAGCTCGGATCGGGCGAGGAAGTGAACCTGACGGTCGGGCGCGACGAGTTCGCGTCGATCACCGACAACCTGGTCCGGAAGACCCTCGCGCCGGTGCGCAAGGCGCTGCGCGACGCCGGATTGCGCGCCGAAGACATCAAGGGCGTGGTGATGGTCGGCGGCGCCACGCGAATGCCCCATGTGCAGAAGGCGGTGGCCGATTTCTTCGGGCAGGAGCCGCTGACCAACCTCGATCCGGACAAGGTCGTCGCGCTCGGGGCCGCCAAGCAGGCCAACGCGCTGGCCGGCAACCGCAGCGCCGACGAAGACTGGCTGTTGCTCGACGTGATCCCGCTGTCGCTGGGGCTGGAGACCATGGGCGGTCTTGCCGAAAAGGTGATTCCGCGCAATTCGACGATTCCGGTGGCCCGTGCGCAGGAGTTCACGACGTACAAGGACGGCCAGACCGCGATGGCCTTCCATGTCGTGCAGGGCGAGCGCGAACTGGTCAGCGACTGCCGGTCGCTGGCCCGCTTCGAGCTGCGCGGCATCCCGCCGATGGTGGCCGGCGCGGCGCGCATCCGCGTGACCTTTCAGGTCGATGCCGATGGCCTGTTGTCGGTGGCGGCCCGCGAGATGTCGTCCGGCGTCGAGGCCAGCGTGACGGTCAAGCCCTCGTACGGGCTCACCGACGACGAAATCGCCGAAATGCTGAAGTCCGGCTTCGACCATGCCGGCGACGACATGGGGGCGCGGGCCCTGCGCGAACAGCAGGTCGAAGGCGAGCGACTGGCGGAGGCCACCCGCCGCGCCTTCGAAGCCGACGGCGAATTGCTCGAGCCGGCAGCGCGCGAGAAGATCGAAGGTCTGCTTGCGAAACTCGATGCGGCGGTCGCCGGCAGCGACGTCGGCACGATCAAGCAGGCGCTGGCCGCGCTCAACCGGGGCACCGAGGATTTCGCGGCGGCGCGCATGGACAAGAGCATCCGCTCGGCGCTGGCCGGGCAGAAGATCGACCAATTGGAGGTTTGACCCGCAGATGACCCGGATCATCGTATTGCCGCATGTCGAGTTGTGCCCGGAGGGCAGCGTGATCGAAGCCGACCCCGGACAGACCGTGTGCGACGCCTTGCTGGCCAACGGCATCGAGATCGAGCATGCCTGCGAGAAATCCTGCGCCTGCACGACCTGTCACGTGGTTGTGCGGGAAGGTTTCGACAGCCTCGGCGAAGCCGACGAAGACGAGGAGGATCTGCTCGACAAGGCCTGGGGCCTTGAGCCGACATCGCGCCTGTCGTGCCAGGCCCGGCTGGCCGACCACGAACTGGTGATCGAGATTCCGCGTTACACCATCAACATGGTCAGCGAGGGCAAGCACTGATGAAATGGACCGACGTCACCGACATCGCGATCGAACTCGACGAGACGCATCCCGAGGTCGATCCGACCCGGGTCAATTTCGTCGATCTGATGAACTGGGTGCTGGCGCTGCCGGATTTCGACGACGATCCGAGCCATTGCGGCGAACGCATCCTGGAAGCGATCCAGCAGGCCTGGATCGACGAGCGCGAGTAGCGCGGGGGTCAGCTGCGCAGTCGCCGGTACGCAGCCGCCGGTACCGAACCCACGCCGCGCGCCAAGCCCGGCGCACTCCCTTCGTCAATCGTGCTGAATGTGGAAGCGCACCAGCAGCGGCGGCTCAGACGCCGCTGGCCGGCTCGTTGAGCGCCAGCCAGTAGACGCCGAGCTGGCCGACCGCCTGGATGAATCGCTCAAAATCCACCGGCTTGCGGATGTAGCTGTTGGCCCCGAGGCGATAGGCCTCGCTGATGTCCTGCTGTTCCTTCGACGTGGTCAGCACGACCACTGGCAGCAGCGAGGTGTGTTCGCCGGCGCGGATGCGTCGCAATACCTCGAGGCCGTCGATCCGGGGCAGCTTCAGGTCCAGCAGGATCACCGATGGCATGATCGAGGTGTCGCGACCGGCATGAGCGCCGGTACCGAACAGGTAGTCGAGCGCTTCGACGCCGTCGCGAGCGACCACCACCGGGTTGCTGATCTTGTTCTTGCCGAAAGCCCGCAGGGTCAGCGCCTCGTCGTCCGGGTTGTCTTCCACCAGCAGGATCGGGCGTTCGTTTGCCATTGATTCCGTTCTCCGTTGCCGACCTGCGTGCAGGCCGGCGCCCCTCAGGCTGCGTCGGTCAGTTGTTCGCGCCTGAGCAAGAATATCTTGTCTTCGCCCTCGTCGGAACCGATCCACGTCAAGGGAAGTTGCGGAAAGGCGGCTTCGACCAGCGCCCGATTGTGACCCACTTCTACGGCAAGGACCCCCCCGGAGTTGAGGTGGTCGGCCGCCTCGGCGAGCAGGCGGCGCACCAGGTCGAGCCCGTCCTCGGCGGCTTCGAGCGCGATCGCCGGCTCATGCAGATACTCGGCCGGCAGGGTCTCCATCGAGTCGCGGGTGACGTAGGGCGGGTTGCAGACGATCAGGTCGAAGCGCTGCCCCTGGAGTGCACCGAACAGATCGGATTCGACCAGCTCGATACTGCCGTCGAGGCCATAATCGGCGATGTTCTCGGCGGCGACGTCGAGCGCGTCCGGCGACAGGTCGGCGGCGGTGACCCGGGCGTGGGGAAAGGCGTGGGCCATCAGCACGGCGAGACAGCCCGAGCCGGTGCACAGGTCGAGTGCCGACGTCAGTTCGTCGGGCTCCGTGATCCAGGCCTGCATCCGCTGTTCGAGCAGGCGCCCGAAGAATGAGCGTGGAATGATCACCCGCGGGTCGACCCGGAACGAATACGCGCCGAGCCAGGCTTCTCCGGTGAGGTAGGCGGCCGGCACCCGGTCGTCGGCCCGACGATCGACCCGTTCGAGCAGGGCCGGGCGTTCCTCGGACGTGATGCAGGCGTCGAGGAACAGTTCGAGCCGGTCGGAAGGGATCGCCAATGCATGGGTCAACAGATAGACCGCCTCGTCGAACGGGTCGAGCAGGCCGTGGCCGCAGAAGATGCCCGCGCGGTTGAATCGGGTCAATGCGTAGCGCAGCCAGTCGCGCAGGGTCACCAGTTCGCCGATCGGGCCACCCTCGAATTCGCCGTGATCGTGGTCGTGGTCGTGAGGGCCGACCGACAGTTCTGCCGCGACGTCGCTCATGAATGTTCTCCGGCGGAATTGCGGCTGTCGAGCAGCCGGCTCAGGGTTTCGCGGTAGATTTGGGCGAGCGGTGCGATCGCGTCGAGCGCGACGCACTCGTCGATCTTGTGGATGCTCGCATTGACCGGGCCGAACTCGACGACCTGCTCGCAGATGCGGGCGATGAAGCGCCCGTCCGAGGTGCCGCCGCTGGTGGATAGCTCGGTGTCGACGCCGGTGGTGTCGCGGATTGCCGCGGAGATCGCATCGACCAGGGTGCCGCGCGGGGTCAGGAAGGGCATGCCCGACAGCGACCAGTCGAGCCGGTAGTCGAGGCCATGGCGATCCAGGGTCTGGTGCACGGCCGCCTTCAACCCGTCCACGGTCTGCACCGGGGCGAAACGGAAGTTGAAAAGCAGCTCGACCTCGCCCGGGATCACGTTGTTGGCACCGGTGCCGGCATGGATGTTCGACACCTGCCAGCTGGTCGGCGGGAAGTATTCGCCGCCTTCGTCCCAGACCCGCTCGGCCAGCTCCGCCAGCGCCGGCGCGAGTTGATGGATCGGGTTGCGGGCGAGCTGCGGATAGGCGATGTGCCCTTGCACGCCGCGCACCAGCAAGCGCCCGGAAAGGCTGCCCCGTCGGCCGTTCTTGATGGTGTCGCCGAGCGTCGCGGACGAAGTCGGCTCGCCGACGATGCAGTAGTCGAGCCGCTCGCCGCGCGCCTCGAGCAGGTCGACGACGCGCACCGTGCCGTCGGTGGCGGGGCCTTCCTCGTCGCTGGTCAGCAGCAGAGCGATCGATCCGGCGTGGTCGGGCTCGGCGGCGACGTAGTCCTCGATCGCGGTGACGAAGGCGGCCAGCGAGGTCTTCATGTCCGCGGCGCCACGACCGTACAGCATGCCGTCGCGTCGGCTCGGCACGAACGGATCGGACTGCCACTGCTCGCGCGGGCCGGTCGGCACGACGTCGGTATGGCCGGCGAAACAGACGATCGGTGCCGCCTCGCCGCGCCGCGCCCACAGGTTCGAGGTACCGCCGCGGTCGACCCGTTCCAGGGAGAATCCGAGTACGCCCAGGCGTTCGCCGATCAGCTCAAGGCAACCCGCGTCCTGCGGGCTGACGGACGGGCGAGCGATCAGCTCGCATGCGAGCGCCAGCGTGCGCTCGCTCAGTTGGTCGTGTGGCATGGCGCGATTATCGCCGGTTCGCGCAACTCGCGCAGCCGCGCGTGCTCGGCCTGTGGCGTGGCCGCTCAGACCGCCGTCCGGCGGCTGGCGCAGGAAGTCGCTTCAGCGACGGCTCCGCTTGCGGTCGAGGCGCCAGACGAAATCCTCGATCACCGTGGTGTACAGCTTGTCCTTCAACACCACGTCCTCGACGCCGGCGTCGATGTTCGGGTTGTCGTTCACCTCGATCACGACCACGCCCTTGTCGGTCTGCTTCAGGTCCACGCCGTAGAGGCCGGAGCCGATCAGTCCCGCCGCCTTCAGCGCGGTACGCACCACCTCCTCCGGCGCATCGTCCACCGCGAAGGTCTTGAAGCCGCCTTCCGAGAAGCGGCCGTCGCCCTTGTGGTTGACGATCTGCCAGTGCTTCTTCGACATGAAGTACTGGGCGGCAAAGATCGGCACCTTGTTCATGATGCCGATGCGCCAGTCGAACGGCGTGTACAAGAATTCCTGGGCGAGGATCAGATCCGAGCTCTTGAACAGCCGGGCTGCCGTCTCCATCAGTTCGGCGCGATTGGCCGCCTTGAACACGCCGCGCGAGAACGAGCCGTCCGGTATCTTCAGCACGATCGGGTAGGGGATGCGCGCCTCGAGGCCGTCGAGGTTGTCGCGACGTACGATCTCGGTCAATGGCGTGCGAACCCGCCGTGCGCGCAGGAGTTCGGCCAGATAGACCTTGTTGGTGCAACGCAGGATCGAATCGGGGTCGTCGATCACCACCAGCCCCTCCGCTTCCGCCTTCTTCGCGAACTGGTAGGTGTAGTGATCGATGCCGGTGGTCTCACGGATGAACAGGGCGTCGAATTCCGCCAGGCGGCCGTAGTCGCGTTTGCCGATCAGCTCGACGTTCACGCCGCACTCGCGCCCGGCCCGCACGAAGTGCTGCAGCGCCCGCGCGTTGGACGGCGGCATCACCTCGTCCGGATTGCACAGGATCGCCAGATCGTAGCGATGGCCGCTCTCCTTCGGCCGGCTCTGGCGCCAACGCTTGCTGAGGTAGGTGTTCAGCGCGGCGACGAAGGCTTCCTGCTGGTCGGTCGCCAGGGTGTTCAGCGCCAGCGCGCGCAGGCCGGCGATGCGCCACTTGCCCTGCAGCCGGAACTCGACCTTCAACAGCGGCGAGCGGAAGGTCTCGAACAACTGGCGCGCGAGATCCTGCAGGCCCTTGACCGCACATTGGCCGAAGAACACGTCGAGTTCCATCGCGGTGGCGGTGAAGCCCGGCGACGGCACGCCCAGGGTTTTCTGCACCCGTTCGTCGAGATCCTCGATGTCGAGGCTGTAGATCGAGCGGCGCGACAGGTCGTTGATCGTGCGTACGCTCGGAATCACCCGGTGGCCCCGCGCCTCGGCGAGCAGCGAACAGTAATAGCCGACCGACAGATAGCGGTAGCTGCGGCACAGGTTGAGCACGCGCAGGTTGCGCGCGCGGGAGTACTCCGGCTTGGCCAGATAGTCCTTGGCCGCGATCACCTGCATGTCCGGAAACCCGGGCTTCCAGTCGGTCCGGTTCTCGACCACCACCACATGATCGGCCATGCAATTCTCCTCAGTTTCCGACGCAGGCCCGCCGGCGCAGGACCAGCACCGCCTTCTGGCCGGCCTTGCCGTAGCGAACCATGCGCTGGAACAGGCGCCGCGGCACCGGCATGTGCAGGGAGTCGGCGAGCGCTTCGCCCTTCTCGTACTGCACCAGCGGGTCGTGAATGTAGATGAAACGCTCGTCGAAACCGGTGACGACGACCCAGTGGGGGAACCGTTCGCGGTAGATCGCGTAGGAACTGATCAGCACCAGCAGCATGCCGCCGGCGTCGAACTTGGCCTGCAGGTCGCCGACGTCGAGGGCGCCGTGCTCGACCGGGATCGGCAGCCCGGCCAGTTCGTCGAGGAAATCCTCCTGCACCAGCCGCATCACCTCCTTCTTCTCGGCGCTGCGCACCGAATCGCCGAGAAAGACGCCGTCGTCGTTGACGTGGATCTCCAGCTCGAAGCCGCGACGCCAGGCCGACAGGGCAAGGCCGTACGGCCCGCAACCGCCGTGGCCGGACGTCATGAACACCGTCGTCGCCTCACGCCAGATCCGCAGCTCGAGCTTGCGCGACAGTTCCAGCGCCGGGTCGAGCGTCTTCATCGCCATCATCAGCGATGAAGGACCGCAGGTGAAATCGAGCGTCTGGCGGTAGAACGGCACCTTGCGCAGCTCGGGCCGCGACTGCGGGACCAGATGCTTCTCGAAGCGCAGCGCATCCATCTGGTCTTCGTAATAGCGCAGCACTTCGGTGAACTGGCGGTAGCCGTGGCGCGCGAACAGCGCCAGCGACGCGGCGTTGTCCTTTCGGATCTCGAGCCGCATCGAGACGCAGTCGTGCTCCAGCGCCTCACGCTCGGCCGCCTCGATCAGCGCGCTGCCGAGCCCCTGGCCGCTGAAGCCCGGGTCGACCGCGATCGAATACAGCCGCGCCATCGAACAGGCGTTGGAGTAGAGCAGCAGCACGTAGGCCCGCATTCGGCCGCCGTCGACATCGACCAGCACCGAGGCGTTGGCGCGGGTCAGCATGTAGCGGAAGTTGCGCCGGGCAAGGCGGTCGCTGACGAAGCAGTGATTCTCGAGGGACACCAGTGCATCCACATCGTCCAGTACCGCCTTACGCAGCATGCCGCCCCCGTGCGGGTTTCGAGGCTCGATCATTACGCGAAGCGCATTGGGTCGCAAGGGGCACGGTGGGTAAAGGCTGAGGCGGGCGAAACGCCGCTGATAGGGTGCGATACGAGACCCCAGTCTCACGTGTTGGCACTTTGCGGCAGGTCTGGTGGATGTAGGTTGAGAATCCGAAAAGTTGATGTAGGATATAGGAATAGACCTGACCCCAGTTTTCCTGACCCCAGTTTTCTTGCCGACGAGCGGGTTCTTGTCCGTCGCCTTGGCTTCGAGCACGAGCAGCGGAAAGCCCTTTTCGTCGAGCAGCAGGAAATCGACAAATCTATTTGCGGGCTTCTCGAAGTTTTCGCCAAGACCTTCGAGATCGGCCGGCTTGATCGTGACGCTGGGGTCGAGGCGGATGTTGGCGGGGCCGGTGGCATCCCGGAAGAAACGCCACCCGGTTGCCTCGAGCAGCACGTTGATCTTGATGCGGGCGGTGGCTTCTTTCATGGGCGCGACACTTCCTTGTTCTTCTTCGTCCGGTACGTTGGCGATTCGAGCTACTTCAGTTGGTACCAGACGCCCCGCCCGCCGCCGTGCAATTCGAGGTGCCCACGCTCGACCAGCGCCCGGAAATGTTGCTTCAGCGTGTTGCGGTTGCCGCCGGTGAGCCGGATCGCATCGCCCATGGTGATGCGACCGTGTTCGCGCGCGAATTCGACGATCTGCAACGACAATTCCGGCAGCGCGGCCAGGACGAGCTTCTCGCGCTCGACCTTGCGGTTGAGACGGCGCACTTGCTCGGACAACGCGCGCAGAAAGAATTCCAGCCATGGTTGCCAGTTCGGCTCTTCGCTGCGGATCGTTCCCTGGGTCTGCCGCAGCGCGAGATAGTAGGCTTCCTTGCTCCGCTCGACCACGCTTTCCAGCGAGCTGTAGGGTACGTAGGCGTAGCCTGCCCGGAGCAGCAACAAAGTCGTGAGCACGTGGCTAAGCCTCCCGTTGCCGTCCTGGAAAGGATGGATCTGGAGGAACACGACCACCCACATTCCGATCAGCAATAGCGGGTGAAGCTGTGCGGATTCGGTTTCCTCGTTGAACCAACCGACCAGTTCGGTCATCAGCATGGGTGTGTCGAACGGCGCAGCCGTGGCGAAGACGACGCCCAGTTGCTTGCCGTCCTCGTCGAAGGCCACCACGCTGTTGGTGGAGGTCTTGTAGTTGCCCCGGTGCCAGGCATCCTTTTCGCTGTAGGTCAGCAGGTCGCGGTGAAGTTGCTTGATGTGGTTCTCGGTCAAGGGGATGTCCCGCCAGGATGAAAACACCAGTTCCATGACCTCGGCGTAGCCGGCCACCTCTTGTTCATCTCGGGTCGCGAATGACTTGATTTGCGGATTGGAAAGCAGGTGCTCGACTTCGCGATCCGACAGCCGGCTTCCCTCGATGCGGGTGGACGAACCGATGCTCTCGATGGTGGCGACCCGCCGCAAGGCAGAAAGCCGATCCGGAGCCAGCGTACCGAGTGCGCGCCAAGCCCCCTTGAACTCATCGATGCTCGCGATGAGGGCCAGGATCTCGGGGGTTATACGAACGGCATCCGATCTAATCATGAGCGCCAATACTACAACCATTTACACCCATTCGGTGTCCGGCCTGGTCATCGCGCGCACGGATGCCCTTCCACCTGGCACAGGCGCATGGGCCACGTGAGGGTCCATGGATGAGGCGAATCGCCGAGAACGTCGCTCGATGAGTCGCGTGTAGCCGAACAAGCTCGGCGATCGCTTCGGGATCGGTCTGCCGTCGTTCGCGTGAGGTCAGATTGTGCTGCCTGGGCGTCTCTTGATGGCCGCGTGTGTGAGTTCGCGAACGACCGCTTAGGCGCGACGAAGCGCGCAAACATCCGGCCAGTCTGGAGCGCGGCCAATGAGGGGTTTCGACGGCTGGTTTGGTTCGACGGCTGTCTGCTGTCGCCCAAGCCGGATCGCTGCCGGAACTCGGCAACCGCCCGACTTGCGTGGCGCGGCATTGCGTGACTGGGTGCCTGCAGCAACGCGATGCCGGGGCATCCGCTGTTCGCAAGGTGCTTGCCGCAGGGCGGTATGGCGCGCGGCCCGGCCAATCCTGCGGCGACCGCGCAAATGCCCCGTGTCGGGGCGGGGATGGGCCGATGCCCGCGCGCGGCGGAAGGCCGGCGTCAGTCGTAGCTCGCGTTGCTGTCGATGTGCAGCGTGAATTCCTTGAACGAGGCCTCGCCGTCGCCGTCGCCGCTGTCGAGTTCGATCACCGGCGCACGGGTCTCGTCGATCGGCTTGGAAGGCTTGCTGGCGCCAAATTCGGAGTTGTTGATCAGCCACGACAGGTTGGTCGGCGAATCAGCGTGGGACAGGGCTTCCTCGAGCGAGATCGTGCCTTCCTTGTAGAGGCGGTAGAGGTCCTGCTCGAAGGTCTGCGAGCCCGGCGCCAGGGATTGCTCCATCGCCTCCTTGATCTCCGACAGATCACCGCGCTCGACCAGTTCGGCGACGTGGCGGGTGTTCATCAGGATCTCGACCGCCGGGATGCGCTTGCCGTCGGTCTTGCGCACCAGCCGTTGGGAAATCACCGCCTTCAGCGCGACCGCGAGGTCGAGGTAGAGCAGCGGCCGGTTCTCCAGCGGGAAGAAGTTCACGATGCGGTTCAACGCATGGTAGGCGTTGTTGGCGTGCAGCGTGGCCAGGCACAGGTGGCCGGTCTGGGCGTAGGCCAGCGCCGCCTGCATGGTCTCGCGATCGCGGATCTCACCGATCAGGATGCAGTCCGGTGCCTGCCGCATTGCGTTTTTCAGGGCCTCGTGCCAGCCCTTGGTGTCGAGGCCGATCTCGCGCTGGTTGACCACCGAGCGCTTGTGCTTGAACAGGTACTCGATCGGATCCTCGACGGTCAGGATGTGACCGGTGCGGTTCTCGTTGCGATGGTCGAGCATCGCCGCCATCGTCGTCGACTTGCCCGAGCCGGTGGCGCCGACCACCAGCACCAGCCCGCGCTTCTCGAGCACGATCTCCGACAGCACCTCGGGCAGGCCGAGGTTGCCGAGCTTCGGGATGTCGCCCTGGATGAAGCGCACGACGACGCCGATGGTGTTGCGCTGGTAGAAGACGTTGACCCGGAAGTTGCCCAGATCGCGGCGACCGAACGACAGGTTCAGCTCCTTGTCGCGCTCGAACTGCGCGATCTGCTCGGCCGCCATCATTTCATACACCATCCGCTGGATCATGGACGGGTCCATGACCTGCTGGTTCACCGGAACGGCGTTGCCCTCGATCTTGATGTGAATCGGTGCGCCGGCCGAGATGAAGATGTCCGATGCATTCTTTTCGGCCATCAGCTGGAACAGCTTGTCGAGGATCATGGGCGGGCTCCGGTCGCGTGCTCGTCAGGTGCGCAGCAGTTCGTTGATGCCGGTCTTGGCGCGGGTCTTGGCATCCACCTTCTTGACGATTACGGCGCAATACAGGCTGTACTTGCCATCAGCCGACGGAAGGTTGCCCGAGACGACGACCGACCCGGCCGGCACCCGCCCGTAATGCACCTCGCCGGTCTCGCGATCGTAGATCTTGGTGCTCTGGCCGATATAGACGCCCATCGAGATCACCGAATTCTCCTCGACGACGACGCCTTCGACGATCTCGGAGCGGGCGCCGATGAAGCAGTTGTCCTCGATGATCACTGGACCGGCCTGGACCGGTTCGAGCACGCCGCCGATGCCGACGCCGCCGGACAGGTGCACGTTCGCGCCGATCTGGGCGCAGGAGCCGACGGTGGCCCAGGTGTCCACCATGGTGCCGCGGCCGACGTAGGCGCCGATGTTCACGTAGGAGGGCATCAGCACCACGTCGGGGGCGATGAAGCTGCCGCGGCGGGCGGTCGCCGGCGGCACCACGCGGAAGCCGCCGTCGCGGAAGCGGGCCTCGTCATAGCTGGCGAACTTGGTGTCCACCTTGTCCCAGTACTGGGTGGCGCCGCCCGCCATCAACTGGTTGTCGCGCAGCCGGAACGAGATCAGCACGGCCTTCTTGACCCACTGGTTGACGACCCATTGGCCGTCCTTCTTCTCGGCCACCCGCAGCGAGCCGTCGTCGAGGCCGGCGATGACCTGCTCGACCGCGTCGCGGACCTCGGCCGGGGCGGACGTGGGAGACAGCGTGGAACGGGCCTCGAAGGCCTCGTCGATGAGGTTTTGCAGATTGGGCATGGAATCGGTCCAGGTCAGAGTTTTTGACAGAAGTCGACGATGCGGCCGGCGGCCTCGAGGCACTCGTCGAGGTCCGCCACCAGCGCGATGCGCACGTAGCCGGCGCCCGGGTTGACGCCGTCGTTGTCGCGCCCGAGATAGGTGCCGGGCAGAACCGTCACATTATATTCGGCCTGCAGACCCCGGGCGAAGGTGGTGTCGGCCACCGGCGTCCGCGCCCACAGGTAGAAACCGGCGTCGGGCATGGTGCAGCCGATCTGCGGCGAGAGCAGCGGCACCAGCCGTTCGAACTTCTCGCGATAGCGGCGCCGGTTGTCGGCGACGTGGGCCTCGTCGTTCCAGGCGGCGATCGATGCGCTCTGGTAGGCCGGGCTCATCGCGCAGCCGTGGTAGGTGCGGTACTGCAGGAATTTCGCCAGCACGCCGGCGTCGCCGGCGACAAATCCGGAGCGCATGCCGGGCACGTTGGAACGTTTCGACAGGCTCGAGAACATCACCAGGTTGCGAAAGTCGTCGCGGCCGCAGCACCTGGCCGCCTCGAGCCCGCCGAGCGGTCTGTCGGCTTCGTCGAAGTAGATCTCGGAATAGCACTCGTCGGCGGCGATGACGAAGCCGTGGCGGTCCGACAGCTCGAACAGCGTGCGCCATTCGTCGAGCCCCATTACGGCGCCGGTCGGGTTTCCCGGCGTGCATACATACACCAGCTGGACCCGGGCCCACTGGTCGTCTGACAGGCGCCCGAAATCCATCGCGAAGCCGGTCTCGGCGACGGTGTCGATGAAGGCCGGGCGGGCGCCGGCAAGCAGCGCGGCGCCCTCGTAGATCTGATAGAACGGATTCGGGCTGACCACCAGCGCCCCCGGCCGGCCGCCATCGACGACGCATTGGGCGAAGGCGAACAAGGCCTCGCGCGAGCCATTGACCGGCACCACCTGAGTCGCCGGGTCGATTCTCTGGAGGCCGTAGCGCCGGCCGAGCCAGGCCGCGATCGCTTCGCGCAGGGCTTCGGCGCCGAGGGTCGCTGGGTAGTTGGCCAGCGAGCCCAGGTGAGCAGCGACCGCGTCGAGGATGAACTGCGGCGTCGGGTGCTTGGGCTCGCCGATCGACAGGCGGATCGGCGCCAGTCCGGCCGGCGGGCGAATGCCTTCGAACAGCTTGGCGAGCTTCTGGAAGGGGTAGGGCTGGAGGCTGTCGAGATTGGGGTTCACGGTGATGACGGGCGCTTGGCGGCGGGCCGCCGTGGCCATGGGCAGAAAAGGAAAAATGCTATCATGCCGCGCCTGCGCGACGGCCGAGAGCGGCCGCCCGCGACGATTGCCGCCCCCAAGCTCACGTGCGCCTGTCCAAGCTCAAACTCGCCGGTTTCAAGACTTTCGTCGACCCGACCACGGTGCACGCCCCCGGCAAGCTGGTCGGCGTGGTCGGGCCCAACGGCTGCGGCAAGTCGAACATCATCGACGCCGTACGCTGGGTGCTGGGCGAGTCGCGGGCGTCGGCGCTGCGCGGCGAATCGATGCAGGACGTCATCTTCAACGGTTCGACCAGCCGCAAGCCGGTGTCGCGGGCCAGTGTCGAACTGGTCTTCGACAACGCCGAGGGCAAGGCGGCGGGCCAGTGGTCCCAGTACGCGGAGATCTCGGTCAAGCGGGTGCTCGACCGCAGTGGCGAGTCGAGCTACTTCATCAACGGGTCCAAGGTCCGGCGCAAGGACGTCGTCGACCTGTTTCTCGGTACCGGCCTCGGGCCGCGCGCCTACGCGATCATCGAGCAGGGCATGATCTCGCGCATCATCGAGGCGCGGCCGGAGGAGATCCGCGGCTTCCTCGAAGAGGCTGCGGGTGTCACCAAGTATCGCGAGCGCCGGCGGGAGACAGAAGGGCGGCTGGCTGACGCCCGCGACAACCTGGCGCGCCTCGACGACATCCGCATGGAACTGGGCGAGCGCATCGAACACCTGACCGGTCAGGCCGAAGTGGCGGCGCGCTACCGCGAGTTGCGCGACGCCCACACCGAGCGCCAGGACCTGTTGTGGCTGCTCAAGCGCAACCAGGCTCGTGACGAAGCCGGGCGGCTGCAGCAGCAGGTGGCCGACACCGGCCGCGCGATGGAGGCCGGCAGCGCGCGGCTGCAGGCGCTGGAAGCCACCGTCGAGGCCGGCCGCGAGGCCCACATGCAGGCTTCCGAGGCGGTCAACGCGGCGCAGGGCGAACTCTACGCCGCCGCTGCCGAAGTCAGCCGGCTGGAGTCCGAGGTCCAGCGCCTGCGCGACAATCGCGACCGCATCGAGCGCCGGCTGCGGGAACTGGGCGACGAGGACGGCCACTGGCAGCGCCGCAGGTCCGATCTGGTGAGCGAGCGCGAGCGCTGGCGGGAACTGCTGGAGAACGCGCGCCTGCGCTCGGAAGAGGCGCGGGCGCGCCACGACGAGGCGGCCGAGCGCCTGCCCGAACTCGAGGACATGTCGGCCGGCGCCGAAGCCACCACCCAGGCGGTGCGTCGCGAACTGGCCCAGGTCGAGCAGCAAATGCGGGTGCAGGAGGCCCATCGCACCAGCGCACGGCGGGCGCTCGACGCGCTGGCCGAGCGGCGCGGCCGGCTCGGACGCGGCGACCCGTCGCTGCCGGCCCCCGACGACCTCGAGATCGCACGCATCGAGGGCGAAATCGTGACGCTGGACGGCGAGCGCAGCAGCCTCGACGAATCGGTCGCCGGCCTCCAGCGTGACTTGCCGCAACGGCAGTCGGCGTTGCGCGAGGCGGCCGAGGCCGAGCGCGGCGCCCACCGGGCCTGTACCGAGGCGCGGGCCCGGCTGCAGGCCCTGAGCCAGTTGCAGGCGCGGGTGCGCGAACGTGGCGAGCTCGGTGCCTGGCTTACCCGCCACGGCATCGACGCCGGGCGGCCACTGTGGCAGCAGGTGCATATCGAGGCCGGCTGGGAAGCTGCCTTCGAGGCGGTGCTGCGCGAGCGGCTGTCGGCGCTGGCGGTCGAGCGTCCCGAGCGTCTGGCCGAACTGATCGCCGATCCGGCGCCGGCCAGCGTCAGCCTGATGCTCGATCCGCGCCCGAGCACCGATGATGTCGCCTGCCCTGAGGGTTGCCGGCCGATGCGTGCGCTGGTCGGCAGCGACGACCTGCGGGTCGGCGCCGCGCTCGACGACTGGCTGCGCGGCCACCTCTGCTGCGACGATCCGCTGCGGCTGACCACCTTGCAGGCGACGCTGCCGGTCGGGCTGCGGCTGGTGTCGAAGGACGGCCAGATGGTCGACGCCACCGGGTTGACGCGCCATGCCGGCGACGCCCGCACTCAGGGCGTGCTCGAGCGGCAACGGGAAATCGACGAACTGGAATCCCGCCTGGCCGCCCTCGACGAATCGGCGGAACAGGCGCACCAGTGGGTGCAGGAAGCAGAACGCGGGGTCGCCACGCTGCAGGACTTGCTGTCCGCTCGGCGCCAGCAGGCCCAGGCCCTGCAGCAGCGCACCCACGCGCTGCAGGTCGAGCACCTGAAACTGGTGCAGGCGCGCCAGCGCGCCGAGGAGCACGCCGCGCGCGTCGCCCACGACCTCGCCGAACTCGGCGAAGCCGAGGCGCGCGAACAGCAGCACCTGCAGGCGGCCGAAGCGGAACTGGCCCGGGCCGGCGAGATGGCGAGCCTGCAGGGCGAGCGCCTGGCCACCGCGGAGCAGACCCAGCGCGACCGTCACGAGGCCTTGCGCACTGCGCGGGCGAGCGAGCAGGCGGTGGCGCGCGAGGTGCAGGAGCTGGGCTTCACCGAACGCGAATGCGCCGGCAAGCTCGACGACAACGCGCGCAACCTGGCGCTCGCCGACGAACAACTGGTGCGCATCGGCCACGAGCGCGACGCCCGCAGCGCCGAACTTGCCGGCTGCGACGACGCGGCGTCGAAGGCTGCGCTGCAGCAGGCGGTGGCGCTTCATGCCGCGCGTGAACAGACCCTGGCCGGCGCCCGCGACCGCCTCGCCGAGGCCGGCCAGCAACTGCGCGACGACGAGGCGATGCGGCTCGGCACCGAGCAGTCGGTGGCGCCGCTGCGCGAGCAGCTGTCGGAGCTGCGGCTCGCCCTGCAGGCGTCGGAACTCGCCTGCGGCCAGTTCCAGGAACGGCTCGACGAGAGCCACGCCGACGAAGTGCGGCTGGCGCCGCTCCTGGCCGAGGGTCCGCGCGAGGCGTCGCTGGCGCGCGAGGTGGCACGGCTCGCTCGCGAGATCGAAGCCCTTGGCGCGGTGAACCTGGCAGCACTCGACGAACTCGCCGGCGCGCGCGAACGCAAGGATTACCTCGACGCCCAGAACGACGACCTGACGGCCGCGATCGAGACGCTGGAGAACGCGATCCGGCGCATCGACCGGGAAACCCGCGAGCAGTTGCAGAGCACCTACGATTTCGTCAACCGCCATTTCGGCGTGCTCTTTCCGGAACTGTTCGGCGGCGGCGAGGCGGGGCTGGTGCTGACCGGCGAGGAAATCCTGGATGCCGGCGTGCAGATCGTGGCGCAGCCGCCGGGCAAGAAAAATGCAAGTATTCATCTCCTGTCCGGAGGCGAAAAAGCGCTCACCGCAATCGCGCTGGTATTCTCCATGTTCCAGCTCAACCCGGCGCCGTTCTGCATGCTCGACGAGGTGGACGCGCCGCTGGACGACGCCAACACCGGCCGCTACGGTGCGATGGTGCGCCGGATGTCGGCACAGACGCAGTTCGTGTTCATCACCCACAGCAAGATCACGATGGAGATCGCGCAGCAACTGGTGGGGGTGACGATGCAGGAGCAGGGGGTCAGCCGGGTGGTCGAAGTGGATATCGAAGAAGCATTGCGACTGGCCGATGCGGTGCCGGCCTGAGTCGAGGGAAGGGAATGGCAGTCAGCGAATTGCAGTGGGCATTGATCGCCGCCGGCGGGGCCGCGGTGGTCGCCGTGGTGGCCTACAACAAGTGGCAGGAGAGCCGCCATCGCAAGCGCGCCGAGCAGGCCTTCGGCGGCGAGCAGCCGGACGTCCTGCTCGAGCCGGGCCTGCACGAGCCGCGCATCGGTGATGGCGTGCTGCCGGTCGACGCCGACGAACCGCCGGCGCGACCGGTGCGCGAGCAACCGATCGGCCGCGGCTCGCCGTCATGTCCACTCGACGCCAGCGAGCTGGCCGACTGCGTGGTGCGCATCGAGGCGATCGAGGCCCTGTCGGCCTCGCGGCTATGGACCGCCTGTGCCGAATCGATGGGCGACGTCGGCAAGCCGCTGCGCTGGTACGGTTTCGAGGACGCCAGCAACCTGTGGGTCGAGGTCGACAAGGATTCGGCCGGCGCCCACCATTGGTTCGCGGCCGCGCTGCAACTGGTCGATCGTCGCGGCCCGGTCGGCGAGACCGAGCTGGTGCGCTTCTTCCACGGCCTGCAGCGGGTCGCCGACCAGTTCCTGGCGGTGCCGGCGGAACTGCCACCGCGCAACGAAGTGCTGGCCAAGGCGCAGGAGCTGGACAGCTTCTGCGCCAGCGTCGACGTCCAGATCGGCCTCAACGTGGTTGCCCGCGAAGCGCCCTTCGTCGGCACCAAGATCCGTGCGCTGGCGGAATCCCAGGGCTGGGTGCTGGCCGAGGACGGCGGTTTCCACGCGGTCGACGGCGAGGGGCGCGAACTGTTTTCGGTATCGAACCTCGACGGCGCCGCATTCTCGCCCGAGGAGATGCGCACGTTGCACACCCGCGGCATCACGCTGCTGCTCGACGTGCCGCGCATCGCCAACGGGGTGCAGGCCTTCGAACAGATGCTGGTCAGCGCCCGCCAGCTCGCCGAGACCCTCGGTGGCACCGTCGTCGACGACAACAATTCGCCGTTCGGCGATCAGGAAGCCCACGTCATCCGCGGCCAGATCGATCACTTCCAGGGCCGCATGAACAGTCGCGGGCTGGAACCCGGCGGCGAGGTCGCACGACGCCTGTTCGCGACATGAGCGACGCTCCGGCCGAGCGCGCGGCGTCGCTGCGCCGGACGCTGGCGCGCTACGAGCACGCCTACTACGTGCTCGACGAGCCACTGGTGCCCGACGCCGAGTACGATCGCCTGTTCCGCGAGCTGGAGGCGCTCGAGCAGGCGCATCCGGCACTGGCCAGCGACGACTCCCCGACCCGTCGGGTCGGCGGCACGCCGGCGCCGATGCTGGCGGCGGTGCGCCACGCCGTGCCGATGCTGTCGATCCGTACCGAGACCGACACCACCGAACAGGGCGCGCGCAACTTCGACGCCCGGGTGCGCAACGCGCTGGGCCTCGGCGACGGCGATCCGCCGGTGGTCTACGCCGCCGAGCTGAAGTTCGACGGCCTCGCCATCAGCCTGCGCTACGAGCATGGGCAACTGGTGCGGGCGGCCACCCGCGGCGACGGCCAGGCCGGCGAAGAGGTCACCCACAACGTCCGCACGATCCGCCAGGTGCCGCTCGCGCTCACCGGGCTGGCGCCGGCGGTGCTCGAGGTGCGGGGCGAGATCTACATGCGCCGCGACGCCTTCGAGCGGCTCAACCAGAGCCGTCGCGAGGCCGGCGAGAAGACCTTCGTCAATCCGCGCAACGCGGCCGCCGGCGCGGTGCGTCAGCTCGATCCGGCGATCGCCGCGCGGCGGCCGCTGTCGTTCTTCGCCTACGGCCTCGGCGAGGTCGTCGGCTGGGACCTGCCGCCGACGCACAGCGCCATCCTCGATGCCCTGGCCGCCGCCGGGCTGCCGGTGTGCGGCCACCGCCAGAGCGCGCCCGGCGTCGAACCCCTGATCGCCTTCCACGAGCGCATCGCCGCCGGGCGCGACGCCTTGCCCTACGACATCGACGGCGTGGTCTACAAGGTCGACTCGCTGCAACTGCAGCAGGAACTCGGCTTCGTCACCCGCGAGCCGCGCTGGGCGGTGGCCCACAAGTATCCGGCCCAGGAAGAGATCACCCGACTCATCGACATTGGCGTGCAGGTCGGCCGCACCGGCGCGCTGACGCCGGTGGCCAGGCTCGAGCCGGTGTTCGTCGGTGGCGTCACGGTGACCAACGCGACGTTGCACAACCAGGACGAGATCGATCGCAAGGACGTGCGCGTCGGCGACTGGGTGGTGGTGCGGCGGGCCGGCGACGTCATCCCCGAGGTGGTCGGGCCGGTGCTCGAGCGGCGTGAGGGCGAGTTGCCGCGCTTCGACCTGCTGGCGGCATATCCCGAGTGCCCGGTGTGCGGTTCGCAGGTGCATCGCGCCGAGGACGAGGCAGTGGCGCGCTGCAGCGGCGGCTTGGTGTGCCCGGCCCAGCGCAAGCAGGCGCTGCTGCATTTCGCAGGACGCCGGGCGATGGACATCGAGGGCCTCGGCGAGAAGCTGGTCGATCAGCTGGTCGATGCCGCAATCATCAAGACCCCGGCCGATCTCTACAAGCTCGGCATCACCGCGCTGGCGAACCTGGAACGGATGGCCGACAAGTCGGCCTCGAAGCTGCTGGCCGCGATCGAGAAGAGTCGCGACACCTCCCTCGCGCGCTTCGTCTATGCGTTGGGAATCCGCAACGTCGGCGAGACCACGGCCAAGGATCTGGCCCGCCACTTCGGCTCGCTCGACGCCCTGGTCGCCGCCGATGTCGAGGCGCTGCAGCAGGTGCCGGACGTCGGCCCGATCGTCGCCAAGAGTGTTGCAGAGTTCTTCGACGAGCCGCACAACGTGGAAGTCGTGGAACAATTGCGCGCGGCAGGGGTGCATTGGGTCGAAGGCGCGCCGCGCGACACCGCCGGCGTCCTTGCCGGCAAGAGCGTGGTGCTGACCGGCACGCTGCCGGACCTGAGCCGGGACCAGGCGAAGGAACTGATCGAAGCGGCCGGGGGTCGGGTGACCGGCTCCGTGTCGAAGAAAACCGATTTCGTGATTGCCGGCAGCGAGGCCGGCAGCAAGCTGGACAAGGCGCGGGCGCTCGGCGTCGAGGTGCTCGACCAGGCCGGGCTGCAGGCCCTGCTGTCCGCGCCGTCCGAGTGAGCCACGAACCAGGAGAACGCAAGCGATGAAGAAACTCACCAAGGCGGTGTTTCCGGTGGCAGGCATGGGCAGCCGATTCCTGCCGGCGACCAAGGCCAGCCCCAAGGAAATGATGCCGATCGTCGACAAGCCGCTGATCCAGTACGCGGTCGAGGAGGCAGTGGCTGCCGGCGTCACCGACCTGGTGTTCATCACCGGACGATCGAAACGGGCCATCGAGGACCATTTCGACAAGGCCTACGAACTCGAGACCGAACTCGAGGCGCGCGGCAAGGACGCATTGCTGAAGATCGTGCGCGACACCGTGCCGAGCGGCGTCAATTGCATCTACATCCGCCAGCCGGAGGCCCTCGGCCTCGGCCACGCGGTGTTGTGCGCCGCGCCGGTGGTCGGCGACGACCCGTTTGCCGTGCTGCTGGCCGACGACCTGCTCGACGGCGCCGGCAGCGGCCCGATCATGAAGCAGATGGTCGATGTCTTCGATTACCACCGCTGCTCGGTGCTCGGCGTCATGAATGTGCCGCGCGAGCAGACCGGCAGCTACGGCATCGTCAGCACCGAGCGTGACAGCGGCGAAGTGCAACGGGTCACCGGCATCGTCGAGAAGCCGAACCCGAAGGACGCCCCGACCACGCAGGCGGTGGTCGGCCGCTACATCCTGACCGGCAGCATCTTCGAACACCTGCGTCGCATCGAGCCCGGTGCCGGCGGCGAACTGCAGCTGACCGACGCGATCGCGTCGCTGTTGCGGGAGGAAGCCGTGCTCGCGCACCAGTTCAAGGGCGTGCGCTACGACTGCGGCTCCAAGCTCGGCTACCTGCAGGCCACGCTCGAACTGGGCCTCAAGCACCCGGAGGTCGGCGAGGCCTTCGCCGCCTACCTGTCTTCCCGCGACCTGCGCGCCAAGCCGGCGCCGAAGGCGGCCTGACGCCGACGGCCGTCGGCGCGCCCTGCGGGGCGATCCGCGCGGCGCGACGGAAGGACTCGGTCGGGCGGTCGGTGTTCCAGATGTGCCTGCAGCCCGGCCGGCAGGCGACGCGTGCCGCGGTCGCAGGCGGGCCGCACCAGCAGCGGATCTGCCCGTCGGCCGAATAGCCCGAATCGAACCCGGTACTCCGGCGCTACCCTGCGGTGTCGCTGGTGGTGCCGGCTTCTGCCAGCAACAGCGCGTCGAGCCGCGCGTATTCCTGCTTCAGGTCTGCCATCAACGGTGCCGCCTCGAGCAGGCGACGCTCGTGTCCGAGGATTTCCAGGCGCTCGCAGATCGTCGACATCGCCACGCCGCCGACATTGGCGCTGCTCGATTTCAGGCTGTGGGCGGCAAAGCGCAGACCTTCGCCATCGCCTGCCGTCAGGGCGCTCGCCATGTCGTCGATCAAGTTCGGCGCATTGTCGCGATAGATTCGGATCACCCGGAGCAGGAGATCGGGCGCTCCGGGCCTGCGCAAGGCGCGCAAGCGTTCCAGCACGCGCCGGTCGACCGGGCATTGCTCGACGTCGTCGCGGGACGTCCCGGCATCGACCGTGAAGGCGCGCTGCGCATCCGGCTCGCCGTCCGTCGCCGGCAGCCACTTCTCGAGCATGGCCTGCAACGCGTCCTGCGAGAACGGCTTGCTGAGACAATCGTCCATGCCGGCAGCATGACATCGTTCCTGCACACCCTTCTGGACATCGGCGGTCAGGGCGATGATCGGCACGCGGCGATTTGACGGCTCCTGTGCGCGAATCGCGCGGGCGGCCGCGAATCCGTCCATCTCGGGCATGTGGCAGTCCATCAGGATCAGGTCGCAGTGCTGCACCTGGACGAACGCCAGCGCCTTACGTCCGTTTTCCGCCAGGTCCGCGCGGCAGCCGAACAGTTCCAGCATGCCCAGCGCCACGGCCTGATTGACCCGGTTGTCCTCGACCAGAAGAACATGCCGGTCGCGCAGGCAGCCGGCCACTGCCTCGGCTGCGAGCTTGTCCGCTGCCGGAATCGTCGGCGTCTCGACCGGGTCCTGTGACAACAGCCGCGACAGATGGTCGCGCAATTCGCGCAGGCGGGCCGGCTTGCTCAGATAGGCCTCGATGCCCACCTCCTGCCAGAGCGTGTCATCGGCCTCTGCATGCAGAGCCGAGTACATCAGCAGGCGGACATCCGCCACTGCGGGATCCGCCTTGATCGTGCGCGCCAAGGTGATCCCGTCCATGCCCGGCATCATCCGGTCGAGTATCGCCACCCCGTAGGGTTCGCGTGCGGCGGCAGCGGCGCGCAGCAGTCCCAGCGCCTCGTCGCCGCTCGCTGCGCCATCGGCCTGCAAGTGCCAATCCTCGAGCCGCTTCAACAACAGGCTGCGGGAAGGCTGGTTGTCATCGACCACCAGGACCTTGGCGCCCGCAAATCGTTCGAGCGCTGCCGCCGGCGGCTTGGCGGCCTGCATCGATCGTCCGAATCGGGCGGTGAAGCGGAAGGTCGAGCCGCCGCCCTGTTCGCTCTCGACGCCGATCTCGCCACCCATCAAGGCCACCAGCTGCCGGGAAATGGCGAGACCCAGCCCGGTGCCGTCGAAACGGCGACTGCTCGAACCGTCGGCCTGGGTGAATGGGTCGAAGATGGACGCCAGCTTCTCCGTGTCGATGCCGATCCCGCTGTCCTCCACCTCGAACGAGATGCAGACCCCGTCACGGCCTTCCGTCAGCGGGCGCAGGCGAATCACGATCTCACCGTGCTCGGTGAATTTGACTGCGTTGCCGACCAGATTGAGCAGCACCTGGCGCAGCCGGGGGCCGTCGCCGACAAGGTCGCCCCCGATTCCGGCCGGGATGTCGCTGAGCAACGCCAGATGCTTGCCTCGCGCCTGTTCGGCCACCATCTGCAGCACGTCTTCGACGATCTCCTGCAGGTCGAAGGGCGATAGGGCCAGTTGCAGCTTGTTGGCCTCGATCTTCGAAAAATCGAGGATGTTGTTGATGATGTCGAGCAGCGCCCGACCGGAGCGGTGGGCGGTTTCGGCATAGTGCCGCTGTTGCGCGTTGAGCCCAGATCCCAGCAGCAGTTCGGTCATGCCCAGCACCCCGTTCATCGGCGTCCGGATCTCATGGCTCATGGTGGCCAGGAATTCGCTCTTGGCGCGGCTGCCCGCCTCCGCGGCCTCCTTCGCCTGCTGCAGTCTTGCCTCCTGCGCCTTGCGCGCCCGGATGTCGCGAACGAACACGCTCTGCTGGTAGGTATCGCCGCTCTGGGTCTCCGAGATCGCGACCTCGACCGGGAACGCAGTGCCATCGCGGTGGTACGCGATGGTCTCGATGTATTCGCGGGCGGGCGCGTCGGGCTCGGCTGCATCCGACGCCACGGGGCACTCCGCGGTGCTCCGCCGTGGAATGATCTCGGCCAGCTTCGCGGTGCCGATCGCTTCGTCCCCGTGCCAGCCGAAAAGCTTTTCCGCCTGTCGGTTCCAGGTGGCGATCCTGCCCTGTTCGTCGGTGGTCACGACGGCATCGAAGGCGGTCTCCACGACGTTTCTGAACCGTCTCTCATCGTTGCGGATGGTCTCCTCGATCTCCCGCTCGCGACGCTGCCTGATGCGCAGATTGCGCCAGGCCAGACCCACTGCGACGATCACCAGGAGCGGGCTCGACAAGGCCATCAGCAACCAGCCGACGGCGATGTCTTCCGGCTTCGCCTGCTGCGTGATCCGCAGGGCGACCGGCTGGCCATAGACGTCCAGCATGCGCCGATAGGTGAATACCGGGAGCACCGAGTCCGCTTCGGCGACATCACCGGCCAGCGGCTGCTCGGTCGCCGGCCGATCAGGTGAGGCGTCAACCGGGTTCAGTGCAATCCTGGTCCTGCCCGATACCGAAACGAGGTCCCGCAGCAAGGCCTCCGGATCGAGGTCAACGGCAATGGCGCCATCCATCATGGCCATTCGCTCGTCCACCGTTCGCGGAAAATAGCGTCCCTGGTACCGCGCCTTGAAGATCAGGATGCCGGCCGCGTCTCGCATCAATCGGAATGGCGGGGACGCCGCCACCGCGCCGCTGCGGGCGGCATGGCCGATCGCGTCGGAGAGAATCGGATCCGAACCGGCGTCGAATCCCAGAAACCGGCCGGTCCGGGGCTCCAGCGGTTCGATCAGGACGATCGGAAGATAGCTGGGCCGGCCGGATGCCGCTGGCAGTCCCGCGTTCGGGCCGGATTCGGTGATCCGGAACTGGACATAGCCGTTCTCCTGCATGGTCCGCTCCAGGCTTTCACGCCCGGCGCCTTCGACCCGCTGCAATGAAATGATCGAGCGGATATAGGGGTAGGAACGGAGCAGTTCTTCGGACAGCGTGGACAACTGGACGTGACTGACGACATCACTGGCCTGGTGCAGGCCCACGAGTCCGGTCAGCACCACTTCCAGCGCACCGACACGTCGCGACAACTCGCCCTGTATCAGGGACGCCTCGTTCGCGAATTCGTGCTCGGCCCTGGACAGGTCCATCCAGATGGAAAGGGCTCCGCTGCCCAGGCAGAGAAGCAATGCCGCCAGCCAGAGCAGCAGTCTTTCGCGGACACTCAAGGCGGAAGGGGCCCGGTGTGCGGCGTCGGTCATCGGATCACGTCACCGGCCGGGCACCGGCCCATGCGGCAGGGCCGGCCGTGCGGCGCGGGACCGTTCGCCATGCTGGATCGCCGTGTCGGCGCCTGGATCGTCTTCACGGGATCTTCTTGGATTTGCTGAGCAGATGATCGGGCAAGGTGATGCCGCTTGCCGTCAGCAGCACCGTGTTCGTCCAGATGTCCCACTTCTTGTTGGGCACGATGGCAATGTCGGACGGTTTGGTGCCATCGAGAATGCTCAAGGCTGCCTTGCCCGACCACTCGCCCTGTTCCTCCGGCACCTTGGTATATCCGAGCATGGTGTAGGGCATCATCCAGCCGTGGCTCGTGATGCTCAAGCGCTTCGATTCCGGGACGATCGCTGCCGCAATCCGCTCCTCGTCCCATTCGCGGATACCGGAATTGCTGCCCATCACGATGAAGTCGTACTGCTGCGCCGAGCGATAGGCTGCCAGCCACTCGTCGGCGGTGTCCACCAGGCGCGCATCCAGGTCGATGCCATTGCGCTTGGCGGCGTCTGCAAACCGGGCCAGGTTCTTGGTTTCGGTATGGGTGTTGGCGCCGATATAGATCGCCCTGCCGTGCACCGGCTGCAGCGCCTTGACCTTGTCCAGCAAAGGTTGGATCGGCGCGATCTCGACCATCCCGGTCACGTTCCGGTAGGGAAAGCCGTACTCCTCGACGGTCCAATTGACGCCGCAGAAGACGAAGGGCGTCGCGTGATCCTTGTAGTGAGCCTGGATGACGAACTTGGCGGCGTTGTCGTCTGCCGTGATCACGACGTCGGGTTGCCAGCTCTCGATCAGCCGCTTGGCCTCCAGGGCTTTCGCCTGCTGATGTTCGAGTTCCTTGTGACGCTTGGTGTCCATGTCGAACTGCTTCAGTTCGCACTTGCCCTCGAGAACCGATCGCAGCCCCCGCTCGACCCCGTCCGACCACTCGTAACCCCTGTGGTAGGACGAGATGAACAGGCATTTCCCCGCATGTGCGAGGCCGGGCAGCAGTGCCGTCAGGCCGACCACGACCGCGATTGTGCCGGGTAGCAGCACCCTGGCCGACGCGCCACGATCGACATTGCTCGGGGCGGATCGATGGCGAATTGGAGTCATAGCGGTCATGTCTTGTCACCGTCTCTTAGGGTGGCGCCAGCCCACGTGGCGGGCCGAACGCCTTCGAATCCGCCACAGGCAGCCTGGCCGCCGAGCGCTCGGGGCTGGCATGCCGGTGGCCGTGCCGAATCGCGCCGTTCCGATGCCGGGCGGGGCGTTGCGCGGCGACTGGGTCGCGGCGCCATCGCCGTCGCGTGTCTTCGGGCGCTTCGGTCACGATGCCGCAGGGGCCCGCATTCCGCAAAACGGGCATCGGGCGCCGGCACCAAGCCGTCTATCGGCCCTCGGCAGGCATCCTTGAGCGGAGACGATGATCCGCATTGGTATCGTGCGCAGCCGATCGGTTGGGCTTTGCCAGCACGCAGACCGACCCGTCCGTCGGCCTGTCGGATCCGGTATCGGAAGAAGACTTTCCGATACGCCGAAGGCAAGTTTTTCGTGCGGGCGGCCACCACCCCGGACATCGGGTGTGCCGGGATCCGGCCGGGGCCGCGCGACTGCCCATCCTGACGGGCCGCGGTCGCATTGGCGGAATTCGCCGAAGCGGGTGCGGCCCGGTCGTCGTCAACGCATGCCGACATCCGTATCCGGAATCCGTCGCTGTTCCGGGGCGGGCACGGTCACGGTACGATCACCCGCCAACTCCCCGGCACGTTCAACTCATCCGCGCCGGCGTTGCTGACCAGTATCACCTCGTCCGCCTGATCGAACGGCGCCTTGCCGGCACGGGCCTTCAGCGCGTCGAAGTTGCGCGGGGCGTAGGCATCGAGGCGTCCGGGCCGCAGGCGCTCGGAGAAGTCGTGGATCGGGGCCTTGTCGGTCTCCAGCGCATAGACCGTGTAGCGCTGTCCCTCCAGGCTGTGCAGGATCGCCGGCAGCCGAGGCAGGGCCTCGCGCATCGCGAACGAGGTGTCGATCAGCACCAGCACCTTGTGGGGCGCCTGGCGCAGATAGGCGTGATAGCCGCCGGCGAGGGCGCCGAAGGCGGCGACGGCGAGCAGCAGCCAGCGGGTCAGGGGTCCCATGGCGTTACATTTCGGCGTTGAGCAGGGCGCCGATCTTGTATTCGATCTCGCCCTCCCCGGCATTCAGGCTGGCGGCCTCGACCAGCGACGAGAGTTGTTTGAGTTGGTCGATCTTGGCTTCGTAGCCGATCGTGTAGATCGGAATGCCGAGGCCTTCGAAGACCTCGGCACTGGCCGCGAAATCGAACCCGCGGTTGGTGTCGCCGTCGGTGAGCACGAACAGCACCGGCTTGATCTGGGGATCGCGTGCCTTGGCGTCGAGCAGCATGTTGAGGCCGACGATTGCACCGTCGTACATGGCGGTGTTGCCTTCGGCTTCCATGCGCTTGACGGCGGCGTGGAAGGCCGCCTTCTGTGAGATGTCGAACGGGCGGATCGGCAGCACCGTAGTGACCTGGTGATTGAATACCACCAGGCCGATCGAGTTGTTCGGGCTGATGAATTCTGAGCCGCCGAGCAATGCCTTCTTCAACTGCGCCAGCCGGGCGCCGCGCATCGAGCCGCTGACGTCGCAGACGAAGACTGCCGCGATCGGTCTGCCCGCATCCTTCTTCTCCTTCCACAGGTGCTGGGCCTGGACCAGCAGATCGCCCTCGGGCACCGGATAGGCCGCCGTGTAGTCGATGTCCGGGTCGAATCCGTATTCCTTCGCCAGGCGCCGGTATTGCTGCCTTTTGCCGAATTCGGCAAAGGCGGCCAGGGTCTCGCGCTGGTCGGCGTCGAGGGTGCCGATGCCGACCAGCGGATTATCGTGGCGCACGCCGAACGGGATGAACTCGTAGCCGGACTTGAGTGACGCGGTCTGGACGTAGGTCTGGTATTCCATCACGAAGGCGTCGAGCGAGCCGTTGCGTTCGACCGATTCGCGCATCTGCAGGGTAGTCAGCGCGACGAAGGGCACGCCCTTCTGGAAGCTCTCGAACGCGCTCACGACCGCTGGCGAGAGCATGGCCTGGGGCTGGTTGTCGCTGAAGCGGTTGAGCACCGTGACCAGGAAGTTGAGTCCGGTGCTGCTGGCGAACGGGTCGGTGTAACCCATCACCAGACTGCCCTGGACCACCGCGTCGACCAGGGTCGGCACGTCGATGCGGCCGTATTTTTCGCGCAGCCGCGAGGCCACCGACTGCTTCATGACGATGCCGGCGATATTGCCGACGGTGCGCTCGGCGATCGGCTCGACCGCGACGCCCTCGGCCCGGATCATCGAGATCCAGAGTTCGTTCGACGGGGTGTAGCCCTGCGGCAGGTGCTTGCGCGAGGCAATGAAGTCGTGGCCGGTGCCCGAGGCGATCTTGCGGATCGCCACCTGTGCCGGGCGGCCGCTCTTCAGGCGCAGGCCGGCGTTGTTGAATTCCTCGGCGACGCGCACCATCCAGCCATCGGTGCCGGTGCCGGACTTCTCGGTGGAGGCGAATATCTCCACCACCGCGTTGCCGGCACCAGCGGCCGGCACGACCACCAGCGGAAACGTGTCGATCGCCGGCAGTCGCTTCTTGAGGTCGGCGCCGTCGGTCAGTTCGATGCGGGCGCGCTCGGTGACGATGTCCTCGTGCCAATCCACCTGCTCGCGCATCCGCCGCAGTTCGTCGGCGGCCCGTTCAAACGGCATGGCGCGGCTATGGCTGCCGCCGTCGACGTCGAGCGAGAAGCTGCCGTCCGGGCCGAGGAACTGGCTGGCGACGACCGCGCCGATCACCGCCAGCACCACGATTACGAGAAATCCGCGCCTGCCGGCATTTCCTTTTGCCATCGTCACTCCCCGGTGTGTGCGCGCCGCTGCGCGCTCGCCATGTTGTCTGCGCCTGGATTCATCGGCCGGAGGCGTAGCGGCCGGTGCGGCCGGCCAGCGCCTCGAGTTCGCGGATTGCCTCGTCGGCGCTGAGCTTGGCGTGGCCGCCACGCGTGCGGGTGCCGGCCAGCGCGGCCGACGTATTGTCGAGCACCGCCAGCGCCCGCTCGTTCTCGCCCAGCAGGTCCTCGACCTTGGCGCGCTGCTCGACCAGCACCGCCTGTCGCTGGCGGATGGTCGCGAGCTCGATCGCCTCCTTGTCGGTGACACCGTCCTTGGCGATCTCGGCTTCGCGCCGCTGCAGGTAGTGCTCGTCGATGCCGGCGAGGCTGGTCAGCGTCACGACGACCTCATTCAGATTGTCCAGCGCCGCCAGGTAGACCTGCTCCGCAGTGCCGAGGTAGCGCCCGTAGGTGACCTCGCCTTCGTCGAGTCGGTGGCGCAGCACTTCGACCAGGCGTTCGAGCTTCTGCCGCAACAGGTGGAGCTGGGCGACCCCCTGTTCGGCACCGAGACGGTCGAGGGCGGCCTCGAGCCGCTGCACCCTGGCTTCGCCCTCGGCATCCAGTTCGCCCGGCCCGCGCACCAGCTTGCCGGCAAAGTCCGGATCGCGCAGCTTCAGCAGCGGCCAGGCCGCGAGCAGCAGCAGTGCCACCGCCAGTGACGCCGCGCTCATCGTCAGGCCGGGGCCGAACCAGAAGTGAAATAGCCAGACACCACCGATGCTGACGGCGAGAACCAGCCAGCTCGACGGATCGGCGGCCAGGGTGGTGATGACCCGGCGTGACAACATGATGGCGTGTATATCCTGTCGCTGCAGTTCCGGCGGATGTTAGCGCAAAGCCATCCCGGGGTCAGTCGGCCGGCACCGTGCGGGCGGCCGCCCAGGCGCGCAGATGGGCGATCTTCTCGGCCATCAGCACCGACAGTGGCCGGGTGCCGGCCAGTTCGGCGAGCAGATCGGCGTCGGCCAGTGCGGCGCCGCGGGCGTGGGCAGCATACAGCGAGGCCACCACCGCCTGCTCGATCTCGGCGCCGGAGAACCCCTGGGAGGCGTCGGCCAACGCGTCCAGCGCAAAACCGCCCCGCGGCTGGCCGCGCTTTTCGAGATGGATCGCGAAGATTTCGGCGCGCACATCGCGCGCAGGCAGGTCGACGAAGAAGATCTCGTCGAAGCGCCCCTTGCGCAGCAATTCCGGCGGCAGCGACTCGACATCGTTGGCGGTCGCCACCAGGAACACCGGCTCGACGCGCTCTGCCATCCAGGTCAGCAGGGTGCCGAGCACCCGGCGCGACGGCCCGCCGTCGCTGTCGTCGGCGAGTCCTTTCTCGATCTCGTCGATCCACAGCACGCAGGGGGCCATCTGCCCGGCGGTGGCCAGTGCTTCGCGCAGGTTGCGCTCGGTCTCGCCGTAGTACTTGTTGTACAGGGTGGCGAAATCGAGCCGCAGCAGCGGCACGCCGAAGGCGCCGGCACAGGCCTTGGCGGCGAGGCTCTTGCCCGCACCCTGGACGCCGAGCAGCAACACCCCTTTGGGTGCGTCGAGGCCCGGCGGCGGGCTGTCGGCGACGAACACCGAACGCCGCATCTCGAGCCAGGCCTTGAGGCGGGCGAGTCCGGCGACGTCGGCCATGCCGGCGGTCTCGAGTTCGAACGAGAGCACGCTGCCGCTGTCGAGCAGGCGGTACTTGGCCTGGGCCAGCGCCGGCAGGTCGGCCTCGGTCAGGGCGCCGTCGTCGTGGATCGCGTTTCTCGCCAGCCGGCGCACGTCGTCTGCCGTCAGGCCGAGCAGGTTGCGCGCCAGCGCGTCGACCACCGCACCCCGGGCCTGCAGCCGCCGGCGATGGCGCTGCCCCCAGGCGGCGGCTTCCTCCTCGATGATCGCGCGCACCGCCGCCAGATCGGGCAAGCGCAGTTCGAGCCGCGCGCTCAGGTTACGCAACTCGTCGGGCAGCGGCACTCGGGGGCCGATCAGCGCAAGCGTCGGCGCCGGTGCGTCGCGCTGGGCGACTTCGCGCAGATGGCGAATGGTCAGCGGGTCGTCGAGGTAGGGGTGGAAGTCGAGCAAGACGAAGATGCCGCCGCCCTGGCTGGCCCTGATGTGGGCCAGCAAGCGATCGGGCTCGGCCAGCGAGCGCTGCGGCGCCTGCTCGAGATCCAGCCGCGCCAGGCCATCTACCGCACTCCAGCGGTAGAGCGGCTGCCCGCCACCGAGGGCGGCACGGCGAAACAGGTCGATCGCGCGCTGTTCTTCGCGCGTTTCGACCGCGATCAGCGGCGTGCGCGTGCGCAGGATCAGTTCGAGGTCCTTCAGATCGGTCACGGCCGGGCTTCGGTACGGTAGGAGCGTCGATTATCGTCGGCTGCGCCGCCAGCGGCCAGTGCGAATTGCCGATAGGCGAGCAGGGCCGGCGCCACGACCCGCCGGCCGTGCCTCGCGGACGGCCGCTCGGCGTCCATTGTTGACTTCATTGATGGCCGCGGGCGGTCGAAGGCGGCTTCTGGGGTTATCCTGCGCTCCTGGCCGAACTCGCGTTTCAGGAGACAGCATGAACGCCGACACACAGAGCCTGGTCTTTGCCGACAAGGAAGAATTGAAGAAGGAGCTGAAGCTCGCCGATCCCACCCGGATCACGGTCGATCCTGCTGCCGACGCCGACCTCGAGGCCCAGGCCGACGCACTGGTCGGCCGGCTAGTCGACATCGCGGCCGACGACCAGGACGGGCAGACCCAGGCCAAGGCCGCGGTCGAGACCATGGGCATCCAGTTGCAGAAGGAAGCCGCGCGTCGCAGCCAGATGCTGCAGCAACCGGTCAAGAAACTGTCCGACCAGAGCGGCGACGGCGGTCAGGTAGCCAACGCGCTGATCGATCTCAAGGTGCAGGTCGAGGCGCTGGATCCGGCCAAGTTCGATCTGGAAGCGGGCTGGTTCTCGCGGGCGCTGGGCTACCTGCCGGGCATCGGCACCCCGCTGAAGCGCTATTTCACGCGTTACGAGGCGGCATCGACGGTGATCGACGCGGTGATGAACTCGCTGAAGTCCGGGCAGGACCAGCTCAAGCGGGACAACATCACGCTCGCCGACGACCAGAAGCAGATGCGCGCGCTCGGCCACAAGCTGGAGCGGGCGATCAAGCTCGGCGAGCTGATCGACCGCAAGCTGCAGGAACGGGTCGCGACCGAACTGGTGTCGGACGATCCGCGCACGGTCTTCGTCCAGGAGGAGTTGCTGTTCCCGCTGCGCCAGCGCATCCAGGACCTGCAGCAGCAGTTGCTGGTGAATCAGCAGGGCTTCCTGACGATCGAGATGATCGTGCGCAACAACAAGGAGCTGATCCGGGGCGTGAACCGGGCGCTCAACGTCACCGTCAGTGCATTGCAGGTGGCGGTCACGCTGGCGTTGGCGCTGGCCAACCAGAAGATCGTGCTGGAGAAGGTGCAGGCGGTGACCAAGACCACCGAGACCCTGATCGCCGGCACCGCCGAGCGCCTGAAGACCCAGGGTGCCGAGATCCACAAGCAGGCCGCCGGCACCGCGCTCGACCTCGACGTGCTGCGGCAGTCGTTCGCCGACATCCGTGCCGCGCTCGATGACGTCTCGCGCTATCGCCAGGAGGCACTGCCGAAGATGGCCGAGAACATCGTCGAGATGGATCGCATGGCCGCGGAATCCGAGCAGACGATCCAGCGCATGGAAGGTGCGGCGGCGTCGGCGCGCGATTTCCCGATCGAAATCATCGACTGAAGCGACCTCCCGGTCGCGAACCGTCACGCGGCGCCGCCGCCGGCATCGTCGGCGCGCCGGGCGTCGCGCATCGTCCACTTGCGGGCGCCCGATGGCCGCGCTGCGCCGGTTGTCGCCCGCTGTGTGCACCCGATCGGTGGCCGGGGCGTTCCGCCTCGGCGCACCGGCATTCCGCTGGTCACGGCAGGTCGACCGTTTGATCCGGGTCAATGTCCACTTAAGCTTCGCATAAGAAAATAATTAAAAACTAATAAAAGTCGCCGTGGGGACCCGGTGTCTCGCGGCGGATCGACTCAAGCGGACAAGTGGAGAACCGGCACGTGCCTAGCAAGCTTCGAACCCTCATCTGTGTTGTCCTGGCTGGCGCGACATCGCCGGCGCTCGCCCAGCAAGCCAAGACCTGTCCGCCGGAACTGGTGGCGGACGAACCGGTGGTTCCGGTTTCGATCGAGCACGACGACATCGTCGCCGGGACACTCGGCTTCGATCAGATTCGCGATTTCGGGCGCCGGTTGTTCGTCGCGCGCTTCAACCGCTGCGATGGCGCAGGACGGCCGGCGACGACCGGTGCGGGCACGAAACGCGACGTACCGACCGTCTCGGAAGAGGGCGAGCGGCTGACCGATGGACAGGTGGTCCAGTTGAGGACATCCGGGCCGGACGCCGCCGCCTGTGTCGGCTGCCATTCGCTGCCCGAGACCGGGGGTGCCGGCGATTTTGCCGCGAACGTCTTCGGCCTGGCCGGCGCGCTCGATCCGGTGACGCTGTCGATCGGGCATTCGCGCAGCGTCGAGCGCAACGCGCCCGGCATGCACGGTGCTGGGCCGGTCGAGATGCTGGCCCGCGAAATGAGTACCGAACTGCGCCAGCGGGCAGCCGGGCTCGCCGACGGCGCACACACCCTGGTCACCAAGGGCGTCGCCTTCGCGGTCGAAATCGCCGGTGGCGAGGTGGTCCGTGCCGAGGGCATCGACCGCGACCTGGTGGTCAAGCCGTTCACCCAGGCTGGTACGGTGGTGTCGCTGCGGGAGTTCTCGACCAATGCGATGAATCTGCATCACGGCATGCAGGCCGAGGAGCGCTTCGATCTGAATCCGGCCAAGGGCTTCGATCCAGACTTCGACGAGGACGGCGTCACGCGGGAACTGACGATCGGCGACCAGACCGCGATCAGCCTCTGGCAGGCGCAGCTGTCGACCCCGACCCGGGCATTGCCGAAGGGCCGGGTCGCCCGTGCAATGGTCACGCGCGGCGAGTCGGTGTTCGACGAGATCGGCTGTGCGGCGTGCCACAAGCCGGCGATGGTGCTGGAATCGCGGATGTTCGTCGAGCCGAACCCGTTCAACCGGCCCGGCACCTGCGCCGGTGCCGAAGAAGGCTGCCCGCCGATCGCCTTCGACATGACCCACACCGGCGAGCGACCGCGTCTCGAGAAAGGGCCGGGCAGCACGGCCATCGTTCGTGCCTATACCGATCTCAAGCGCCACAACCTGTGCGACGCACCGGCGCCGGGGGCGATCCGCTACTTCTGCAACGAGCAGCTCGCCCAGGGCCGCCCCGAGCAGGACGGCCGGCCCGGTGCGGAGTTCTTCATGACCCGCAGGCTATGGGACGTGGGCAGTTCTGCGCCCTACGGCCATCGCGGCGACATCGGCACGATCACCGAGGCGATCCTCTACCACGGCGGCGAGGGGCGCGCGTCGCGCGACGCCTTTGCGACCCGCAGCACCGACGACCAGAAGGCGCTGGTCGCCTTCCTGAAGACGCTGCAGGTGATCCCGCAGAGCGAACTCGAGGACTGAACCAGGGTCGAGCCGCGCGTGGTCGCTCAGCCGGCCTCGCGGCTGGCCCGCTTGCGCTCGTGCTCCTTCAGGTAGCGCTTGCGCAGGCGGATGCTCTTCGGCGTGATCTCGACCAGTTCGTCGTCGGCGATGAACTCGATCGCCGATTCCAGCGTGAGCTGGATCGGCGGCACCAGTCGCACGGCCTCGTCGGTGCCGGAGGCGCGGACGTTGGTGAGCTGCTTGCCCTTGATCGGATTGACGACGAGATCGTTGTCGCGGCTGTGGATGCCGATGATCATGCCCTCGTACAGGGCTTCGCCCGGATCGACGAACATGCGGCCTCGGTCCTGCAACTTCCACAGAGCGTAGGCGACGGCGGCGCCGTTCTCCTGCGAGATCAGCACGCCGTTGCGGCGATCGGCCATGGTGCCGGCCATCGGACCGTAGTCGTCGAAGACGTGGCTGGCGAGGCCGGTGCCGCGGGTCAGGGTCAGGAATTCGCCCTGGAAACCGATCAGGCCACGGGCCGGAATGCGGTACTCCAGGCGGGTGCGGCCCTTGCCGTCCGGCGCCATGTCCTGCAATTCACCGCGCCGGCGGCCGAGTTCTTCCATCACCGCGCCCTGGTGCTCGTCCTCGACATCGACGGTGAGCATCTCGTAGGGCTCGCACTTGACGCCGTCGATCTCCTTGAACACCACCCGCGGTCGGCCGACCCCGAGTTCGAAACCCTCGCGTCGCATGTTTTCGAGCAGGATCGTCAGATGCAGTTCGCCGCGCCCGGAGACTTCGAAGACGTCGGCATCGTTGGTCGATGCGACACGCAGCGCGACGTTCTTCAGCAGTTCGCGGTCGAGGCGCTCGCGGATCTGGCGACTGGTCACGAACTTGCCTTCGCGCCCGGCCAGCGGCGAGGTGTTGACCATGAAGTTCATCGTCAGCGTCGGCTCGTCGACGGCAATCGGCGCCATGCCTTCGAGCTTGTCCGGGTCGCACAGCGTGACCCCGATGCCGATCTGGTCGATGCCCGACACCAGTACGATGTCGCCGGCTTCGGCCCGGTCGGTGGGCGCACGCTCCAGCCCGGTGAAGCCGAGCACCTGGCTGACCTTGGCCTTGCCGCGATTCTCGGCGCCGTACATCACCACCACCTCCTGGTTCGGCCGCAGGCTGCCGCGGGTGATGCGACCGATGCCGAGCTGCCCGATGTAGGTGGAATAGTCGAGCGAGCAGATCTGCACCTGCAGCGGGGCGGCGGCATCGACGTCGGGCTCGGGCACGTGTTCGAGGATTGCCTCGAACAAGGCCTGCATGTCGGTTCCGGGCTGATCGGCGTCGAGCATCGCGAAGCCGTTCAGAGCCGATGCATAGACCACCGGAAAGTCGAGTTGCTCCTCGGTCGCGCCGAGCTTGTCGAACAGGTCGAAGGTGTGATTGATGACCCAGTCGGGCCGCGAACCCGGGCGGTCGATCTTGTTGATCACGACGATCGGCTTGAGCCCCAGTGCTAGCGCCTTGCGGGTGACGAAGCGGGTCTGCGGCATCGGGCCCTCGACCGCATCGACCAGCAGCAGCACGCCGTCGACCATCGACAGCACGCGCTCGACTTCGCCGCCGAAGTCGGCGTGGCCCGGCGTATCGACGATATTGATGTGGGTGCCCTGGTACTCGATGGCGCAGTTCTTCGACAGGATCGTGATGCCCCGTTCGCGCTCGAGGTCGTTGGAATCCATGACCCGTTCGGAAACCTGCTGGTTGTCACGGAAGGTGCCGGATTGGCGAAGCAGCTGATCGACCAGCGTGGTCTTGCCGTGATCGACGTGGGCGATGATCGCGATGTTGCGAAGGGAGCGGGCCATGTTCGAGATTTCTGGACAAAAAGCCCGCCATTATACCATTGGATGGCGCATCGCAACATGCAGACGATGCGGTGCGTGCGTGCGTTTCCGGGTCGGCGTCGCGCCGGCCGCCGGCCTGGTCGCGTGCTAACATCGCCGGCCTCTGGCATGGAGGTCGTCAATGCTCGCGATCATCGGTGGCAGCGGGCTCACGCAGCTCGCCAATTTCGACGTGATCCGCCGCGAGGTGGTGCGAACGCCGTACGGTGAACCGTCCGGCGCGCTGATGTTCGGCACCCTGGGCGATTGCCCGGTGGTCTTTCTTGCGCGCCACGGCTACGGGCACACGATCCCGCCGCACCTGGTCAACTACCGCGCCAACATGTGGGCGCTGAAGCAGGCCAAGGTCGAGCAGGTGGTGTCGGTGGCCTCGGTCGGCGGCATTCGCGACGACCTCGGTCCGGGCGTGCTGGTGGTGCCCGACCAGATCATCGACTACACCTCCGGTCGCAAGACGACGTACTTCGAAGGCGGCGAGGACCCGGTGCGTCACATCGATTTCACCCAGCCCTACGACGCCACACTGCGTTCCCAATTGCTGGCGGCGGCGGCGGCCGCCGGCATCGAGGTCGCCGACGGCGCAGTCTATGCGACCACCCAGGGGCCGCGGCTGGAGACCGCCGCCGAGGTGAACCGCCTCGAGCGCGACGGCGCCGACGTGGTCGGCATGACGGCGATGCCGGAGGCTGCCCTGGCGCGCGAACTCGATACTGCCTATGCAGCGATCAATGTCGTCGCCAACTTCGCGGCCGGGCGCGGCAACAGCGCCGAGGCGATCTGCTTCGACAGCATCGAGGCGGTGCTGCACGAGGCGATGCAGCGGGTGCGCGCGATCCTCGCCGAGCTCTGCGAGCAATGATTCGATGATCCGCCCCGTCCTGCGAATGGGTGACCCGCGCCTGCTGCGGGTCGCAGAACCGGTCGCCCGCGTGCCGGACGCGGAACTCGGCGAGCTGATCACCGACATGCTCGACACCATGCGCGCCCTCGACGGTGCCGGGCTGGCCGCGCCGCAGATCGGCGTCGGGCTGCGCGTCGTGGTGTTCGAGGTGGGCCACAATCCGCGCTATCTGCAGGTCGAGCCGGTACCGCTGACGATCCTGGTCAATCCCGAGATCACGCCGATCGGCGACGATCTCGTCGAGGATTGGGAAGGCTGCCTGTCGGTGCCGGGCCTGCGTGGACTGGTTCCGCGTCACGATCGCATCCACTACACCGGCCTGGCACCGGACGGCAGCCGCATCGAACGCAGCGTCGCGGGCTTCCACGCCCGGGTCGTGCAGCACGAGTGCGACCACCTGGACGGCGTACTCTACCCGCGGCGCATCAGCGACCTCACCCGCTTCGGCTTCGAGGCCGAGATCGCTCGGCTGCGCCAGACGCCGTAAGCGGCGCACGCGCCTGACGGCGGTCGGGGCACGGCAGACGCTCCGACCGGTTGCGCGCACGGTCGTGCCTCGCTGCGCCGCGAATGCCGACCACGCCGCCTGCGGTCATCCGCGAGACGCCTGCCGATCGACCCCGGCCGATACTGCCTAGATCGACAGGCGCTCCTGCAGCGCCTTCTTGACGCGCAGCACGGCGTGGTCCTTCGACAGGCCGCCGCCGCTGATGACGAAGGTGTCTTCGACGCGCTCGCCGAGGGTGGCGATCTTGGCCGAATGCAGTGACACGTGATTGGCCGCCAGCACGTCGGCGACGTCGTAGAGCAGGAAGGGCCGATCCGCGGCCGACAGGCTCAGCACGTAGTGGCGTCCGCCCTCGTCGGCACGGATGTCCACCCTGGGTGTCATCGGGAAGTGGCGCAGCTTGCGTGGTACGCGCCCGTTGGATGGCCGCTCGAACGGTTCGTCGCCGAACAAGTGCTCGCCGAGGTCGTGCTCGAGCAGCGCGATGACATTGCGGTAGTGGGAGACCTCCTCGGGGTTCTGCAGCATGAAGCTGTCGAGCGCATAGCCGTGCTTGGTGGTGTGGATCTTGGCGTCGAGGATGGTGAAGCCGAGCCGGGCGATGCAGCCGCACAGGCGCTTGAACAAGTCCTTGGCGTCCGGCGTATAGACCATTGCCTGGATGGCGTCACCGCTCTCGACCAGACGGGCCTTGACCACCGCCGCCTCCGGTTCCGGACGGTAGTAGAGCTGGCGCGTGTGCCAGGCGATCTCGTCGGGCGAGTGCCGCAGGAAGTACAGCGGGTCGAGATGCCGCCAGAAGGCCTTTTCGGTGTCCGGCCGCAGCCCGTAGTAGCGCAACAGCCGCCGGGTGTCTTCGATGCGCGCGTCGGCGCCGATCGCCTGCTGCGGCGTGGCGCCTCGCAGCAGGCGGCGGGTGGCATGGAAAAGGTCTTCGAGCAGCTTCGCCTTCCAGCCGTTCCAGACCTTCGGGCTGGTGCCGCGGATGTCCGCGTGGGTCAGCAGGTAGAGTGCCGACAGCCGACGCTCGTCGGCCACCAGTTCGGCGAAGCGGCCGACCACCTGGGGGTCGCCGATATCCTGCTTCTGCGCGATGTGTGACATCGTCAGGTGGTGGCGCACCAGCCAGACGATGAGTTCGGTGTGCTCCGCCTGCAGGGCGTGCTCCTCGCAGAATTCCTGGGCATCTACGGTGCCCAGCAACGAGTGGTCACCGCCGCGTCCCTTGGCGATGTCGTGGAACAGGGCCGCGACATAGAGCACCCAGTGTTCGTCGAACGCGAAGATCAGCCGACTCATCAGCGGATATTCGTGGGCGTGCTCCGCCATCGTGAAGCGACGCAGGTTGCGCATCACCATCAGGCAATGCTGGTCCACCGTATAGACGTGGAACAGGTCATGCTGCATCTGACACAGGATCTTGTTCCACGGCGGTAGATAGCGAGACAGCAGGCCGTACTGGTTCATTCTCCGGAACGCGGCGATGATGCCGCGCCGCTGCTGGAACAGCGACAGGAACAGCGCCCGGTTTTCCGGGTCGGCACGGTAGTCGGCGTCGATGCGGTTGCGATGCTCCCAGATCGCGCGCAGCGTGCGCGCCGTCAGCCCCTTCAGTTCGGAGCGCTGCTGCAGGATGCGCAGGCATTCGAACATCGCCCGTGGATGGCGACGGAAAACGCCTTCGTCGCGGATGTCGAGCAGTTCGCGGACGGTCTGGAAATCCTCGCTGACGATCATCGCCGGCGCGCTCTCGTCGCTGAGGAACTGTTCGGAGAAGTTCAGCAGCAGGATGGTGTTGAGCTGCGTGACCTTCTTGGCGTTGATGTAGTAGCGCTGCATGAACACCTCGGACGCGCGCTTGCCGCCCTGGGGTTCGCAGTCGAATGCCCGCGCCAGCGCCTCCTGGTGATCGAACAGCAGCCGGTCCTCGCGCCGGCCGGCAAGGAGGTGCAGACGGATGCGGATCTGCTGGAGAAAGCGTTCGACCTCGCGCAGTTCGCGCGCCTCGGAGCCGGTGACCAGACCGTGTCGCATGAGCTCGCGCCAGTCGTCACGGTAGCCGGCTGCGCGGCTGATCCACACCAGCATGTGCAGGTCGCGCAGGCCGCCGGGGCTCTCCTTGCAGTTCGGCTCGAGCGAATAGGGCGTGTCCTCGTAGCGCGCGTAGCGCTGCTCCTGCTCGGCCTGCTTGGCGCTGAAGAACGCCGGCACCGACAGTGCCGCCGTGGTGGCCGAGTGGAAGCGATCGAACAGCTGGCGGTCGCCGACCAGCAGGCGGGCCTCGAGCAGATTGGTCTGTACCGTGACGTCGTCGGTGGCCTCCGATACGCATTCCTCGATCGTGCGCACGCTTTGACCGATCTCGAGTCCGATGTCCCACAGCGCGGTGACCAGGGCGCCGATGCGCGCGCGCAGTTCCGGCGATTCGTGCCGAGGCAGCAGAATCAGGATGTCGACGTCGGAGTAGGGGTAGAGCTCGCCGCGCCCGTAGCCGCCCACGGCCACCAACGCGAGCTCGTCGGGCATGTCGAAGCCCTTCCACATGGTCCCGAGAATGCCGTCCACCAGTCGACAGCGTCCACGCAGGATCGGCCCGGTGGCGGGCCGTTCCTGGTACTTGGCGATCAGTGCGTCGAAACCGCTCCGGTATTCGTCGCGAATCCGTGCGATCAGTTCCGGGGGAAGAACGCCTTCGCGCTCCCGACCGTCGCTCATTGGCTGCTGGCGCCTGCGTTTGCGGGCAGCTCGGGCACGGCAGGGGCGCCGTCCGACACGGTCAGGACCTCGAAGCCGTCGGCGGTCACCAGAATCGTGTGCTCCCACTGGGCGGACAGGCTGCGATCCTTGGTGACGATTGTCCAGCCGTCCGGAAGTTCGGAAATCGCGGCCTTGCCGGCGTTGATCATCGGTTCGATGGTGAAGATCATGCCCTCGCGCAGCTCGATGCCGGTGCCGGCGCGCCCGTAGTGCAGCACCTGGGGTTCCTCGTGGAACTTGAGGCCGATGCCGTGGCCGCAGAACTCGCGCACGACCGAGAACCCGCTGCCCTCGGCATGACGCTGGATGGCATGGCCGATGTCGCCGAGGCGTGCGCCCGGACGGACCTGCTGGATGCCGATCCACAGGCATTCGAAGGTGACCTGGCACAGTCGGCGGGCGAGGATCGAGGTAGCGCCGACCTGGAACATCCGGCTGGTGTCGCCGTGGTAGCCGTCCTTGATGACGGTGATGTCGAGGTTGACGATGTCGCCCTTCTTCAGCGTCTTCGGCCCCGGCACGCCGTGGCAGACCTGGTGGTTGATCGACGTGCAGATCGACTTCGGGTAGGGCGGGTAGCCCGGTGGCGCATAGTTCAGCGGTGCCGGCACGCAGCCCTGCTCGTGCACCATATAGTCGTGGCAGAGCCGGTCGAGCTCCTCGGTGGTGACGCCGGGCTTGACGTGGGGTTCGATGAAGTCGAGCACCTCCGAGGCCAGCCGGCCGGCGATGCGCATCTTCTCGATGTCTGTCGGGGACTTGATGGTGATGCCCATGGATGTATTTTTTGTCGTCGATCGTGTGCGCTGGAGGCAAGAGCCTAGCTCAAGGGGCAGCCTGCGGCAATTGCGCATCGCCGCATTTCATGTGCGAGAAACTTGAGGGTCTTGCCCGTCAGACGTTATACTTCTCGGCTTGACTGGCTCAAGCGGTCAGTCATAAATCCACACGCCGGACCGGGTCGATGAAGGCAATCGATCCCAGAGGGTCCGGGCGGGCGCAGAGCCCGCCCGGTGCATGTCCGGCGGAGGCTCAACCCTTGATTCGGAGTACTTCATGTCAGTCACGATGCGCCAGATGCTGGAAGCAGGCGTTCACTTCGGCCACCAGACCCGCTTCTGGAATCCGCGCATGGCCCCGTACATCTTCGGCCAGCGCAACAAGATCCACATCGTCAACCTCGAAACCACCATGGTCAAGTATCAGGAAGCCATGGAATTCGCGCGCAAGCTTGCCGCCAATCGCGGCACCATCCTGTTTGTCGGCACCAAGCGCCAAGCCCGCGAGATCATCGCCGAAGAGGCCCAGCGCGCCGGCATGCCCTACGTGGACGAGCGCTGGCTCGGCGGCATGCTGACCAACTTCAAGACCGTCAAGCAGTCGATCAAGCGCCTGAAGGAAATGGAGGCGATGCACGAAGACGGCTCGATGGAGCGCCTGTCGAAGAAAGAAGCGCTGATGACCAGCCGCGAGATCGCCAAGCTGCAGAAGAGCATCGGCGGCATCAAGGACATGGGCGGGCTGCCCGACGCGCTGTTCGTGATCGACGTCGGCTACCACAAGATCGCCGTGACCGAGGCGCGCAAGCTCGGCATTCCGGTGGTCGCGGTGGTGGACACCAACCATTCGCCGGAGCCGGTCGACTACGTGATCCCGGGCAACGACGACTCCTCGCGGGCGATCCGGCTGTATGCCCGAGGTGTTGCCGACGCCGTGCTGGCCGGTCGCAATCAGGTCGTGCAGGAGATCGTCGCCGCTGGTGGTGACGAGTTCGTCGAGGTCGAGGAAGAGCCGGGCGAGGAAGAGGCCTGAGGGCCGGGTGCACGTAACAGCGAATAGAATTCACAGGATACAGGCAGGAGCAAGCATGGCGGCAATCACCGCAGGCATGGTCAAGGAGCTGCGCGAGAAGACCGACGCGCCGATGATGGAATGCAAGAAGGCGCTGACCGAAGCGGACGGCGACCTGGGCAAGGCGGAGGAGATCCTCCGGGTCAAGCTGGGCAACAAGGCGAGCAAGGCCGCGAGCCGGATCACCGCAGAGGGCATCGTCGGCATCGAAGTCACGGCCGACGGCAAGCGCGCGGCGATGGTCGAGCTCAACTGCGAGACCGACTTCGTGTCGAAGAACGACGACTTCATCGGTCTCGGCGCCGAGGTCGCGAAGCTGGTGGTCGAGCACGACCCGGCAGACGTCGAGGCGCTGTCGGCCGCGAAGCTCGGTGACAAGACGGTCGAGGAAGTGCGCACCGCGCTGGTCGGCAAGATCGGCGAGAACATGAGCATCCGCCGCTTCGTGCGGCTCGAGGCGGAGGGCAACGTCGCCAGCTATGTGCATGGTTCGCGGATCGGCGTGCTGGTGGATCTGGTCGGTGGCGACGAGCAACTGGGCAAGGATCTGGCCATGCACATCGCCGCCAGCAAGCCGAAGGCGCTCGACGCCAGTGGCGTGCCGGGCGACCTGCTCGATGCCGAGCGCCGCATCGCGATCGAGAAGGCGCGCGAGGCCGGCAAGCCGGATGCGATCCTCGAAAAGATCGCCGAGGGTTCGGTGCAGAAGTTCCTGAAGGACGTGACGCTGCTCGGTCAGGTCTTCGTCAAGGCCGAGGACGGCAAGCAGACCGTCGAGGCGCTGCTGAAGTCGCGCGGCGCCCGGGTCGCCGGCTTCGAGCTCTTCGTCGTCGGCGAGGGCATCGAGAAGAAGGTCAGCGACTTCGCTGCGGAAGTGGCCGCCCAGGCCGCCTCGGCTCAGAAGTAAGCGTCTGCCGATGCCCGCCGCCTACAAGCGAATCCTGCTGAAGCTCTCGGGCGAAGCCCTGATGGGCGACGATGCCTATGGCATCAACGAGGACGTGGTCGGCGGCATCGTCAACGACATCGCCGAGGTCACGCGCCTGGGCGTCCAGATCGGCGTCGTCATCGGCGGTGGCAACATCTTCCGCGGCATGGCCGGCGCGTCGTCCGGCATGGACCGCGCGACCGCCGACTACATGGGCATGCTGGCGACGGTGATGAACGCGATGGCGCTGTCCGATGCGATGCGTCGGGCAGGCATCGTCAGTCGTGTCCAGTCCGCGCTGACGATGGAGCAGGTGGTCGAGCCCTACATCCGGGGCAAGGCGATCCGCTATCTCGAAGACGGGCGGGTCGTGATCTTCGCCGCCGGAACCGGCAATCCGTTCTTTACGACCGACACTGCCGCCGCCTTGCGCGGCGCCGAGATCGGTGCCGAGATCGTGCTCAAGGCGACCAAGGTGGACGGTATCTACACCGCCGATCCGAAGGCCGACGCCGCCGCCACCCGCTACCACAAGCTCAGCTTCGACGAAGCCATCAGCCGCAACCTGCAGGTCATGGACGCCACGGCCTTCGCGCTGTGCCGTGACCAACGCCTGCCGGTCAATGTGTTCAGCATCTTCAAGCCAGGAGCGTTGCGCCGCGTCGTGCTCGGCGAGGATGAAGGCACGCTCGTCTACTGTTAAGGAGTCGATCGATGATCGCCGAGATCAAGAAAACCACCGAACAGAAGATGCAGAAATCGATCGAGGCGCTGAAGTCCGATCTTGCCAAGGTGCGCACCGGTCGCGCCCACACCGGTCTGCTCGACCATGTCCAGGTGGAGTACTACGGCAGCATGGTGCCGGTCAATCAGGTGGCCGGCATCTCCTTGCTCGACGCCCGCACGATCGGCGTCCAGCCTTGGGAGAAGCCGATGTTCGCCAAGGTCGAGAAGGCGATCCGCGATTCCGACCTCGGCCTCAACCCGTCCAACCAGGGCGACATCATCCGCGTGCCGATGCCGGCGCTTACCGAAGAACGCCGGCGCGAGTTGATCAAGGTCGTGCGCCACGAGGGTGAGACCGCCAAGGTGGCGATCCGCAACCAGCGGCGGGACGCCAACAACCATCTCAAGGACGCGACCAAGGACAAGGAGATCTCCGAGGACGACGAGCGTCGCGCCCAGGACGACGTGCAGAAGCTGACCGATCGATATGTCGCCGAAGTGGATCGGATGCTCGCCCAGAAAGAGCAGGAACTGCTCCAGGTCTGATCGACCGCGAACGCAAGCTCGGAACGAGGCGCAGGCTTGGCCATCCCATTCGTAAGTTCCACACGTTCGATTCCCGACACCGCCCGAGGGCCACGCCACGTGGCGATCATCATGGACGGCAACGGCCGATGGGCCCGCCGCCGGATGATGCCGCGCGTCGCCGGTCATGCCCGCGGCGTCGAGTCGGTGCGCGCGGTGATCCGCGCCTGCATCGATCATGGCGTCGAGTACCTGACGCTGTTCGCGTTCAGTTCCGAGAACTGGCGTCGACCGGCGGACGAGGTCTCGTTCCTGATGCAGCTGTTCCTGAAGTCCCTGCAGAAGGAACTCGACAAGCTGCACGAGAACGGCATCCGTTTCCATGTCATCGGTGACCTGTCGCGTTTCGACGAATCCCTGGTCCGGCTGATCCGCGAGGCCGAGGAACGCACCGCAGGCAATCAGCGGCTGACCCTGACGATCGCCGCCAACTACGGCGGACGCTGGGACATCATGCAGGCAATGGAGCGGATGCTGGCGGCGGCGCCCGAGCAGCGCAGCGGATTCGGCGAGGACGCGTTGTCGGCGCATCTGGCGCTCGCCTACGCGCCGGAACCGGACCTCTTCATCCGCACTGGCGGCGAGCAGCGCATCTCGAACTTCCTGCTGTGGCAGCTCGCCTATACCGAACTCTATTTCACCGACACGCTGTGGCCCGACTTCGACGAGGCGGCGCTGGCCGAGGCGATCGCGTCGTATCAGCACCGGGAACGGCGCTTCGGGCGCACCAGCGAACAATTGAAGGGCGGTGCCGAGGACGTCTCCGGGAATGCTTAGGACCCGGGTCCTGACAGCGCTGGTGCTGGTGTCGGTATTCGGCGCCATCCTGTTCGGTGCGCCGGGACCGGCGTGGACGGTGTTCGCGGCGGTGGTCGCCGCCCTCAGTGCCTGGGAATGGACCGGGCTGATCCGCGTCACCGGTCCGCTGCGAATCGTCTTTGCCAGCCTGCTGGCGGTGCTGGTGCTGGTGATCGCGCCCAGCGGCCATGTCGTCGCCACTCACTGGCCGAGCCTGATCCTGTTCGGCGCCAGCGCACTGTTCTGGCTGCTGGTGGCGCCGCTGTGGCTGAAGTCGGGCTGGCGGGTGCCGCGCGGCTGGCCGGGGCTTGCACTCGGCCTGCTGCTGCTGCTGCCGGCGGCGCTGGCGATGATCGCGATCCGCCAGCAGTTCGGCCCCTGGTGGTTGCTGGCGGTGATGGCTTCGGTGTGGATGGCGGACGTCGCCGCGTATTTCGTCGGCCGGCGCTTCGGCCGGGTCAAGCTGGCGCCGTCGATCAGTCCGGGCAAGAGCCGAGAAGGGGCCTACGGCGCGATCGCCGGTGTGCTGCTCTACGCCATGATCGTGGCCTTCGCCAGCGGCGCGATGACGCCACGGGCCGGCCCGCTGGCGGCGTTGGTACTGGCCTGTGTGGTGCATACCGTGCTCAGCATCGTCGGCGACCTGTTCGAATCCCTCGCCAAGCGCCAGGCCGGTGTCAAGGACAGCGGCACCATCCTGCCGGGACATGGCGGCGTGCTCGACCGCATCGACAGCCTGCTGTCGACCCTGCCGCTGGCGGCACTGGCCGGCCACCTGCTGAGCGTATCGCCATGATGGCGACCCGGCGCTGGCCGCACGATCGTCGATGGAGTCGGGCATGAAGCGATTGACCATTCTCGGGGCCACCGGCTCGATCGGCAGCAGCACCATCGACGTCGTACGGCGCCACCCGGAGCGCTACGAGATCTTCGCATTGACCGCCCACGGCCGGGTCGGTCGCCTGCTCGAGCAGATCCGGCTGACGCGGCCGAAGGTCGTGGTGGTCGGATCGGCAGCGGCGGCCGACGAACTCGCCGCGCTGTTCGCGCCGGCCGATCCCCGGCCGGAGATCCGCCACGGCGAGGCCGCGCTGTGCGAGGTCGCCTCGGCGCCGGAGACCGATGCGGTGATGGCGGCCATCGTCGGTGCCGCCGGCCTGGCGCCGACCCTGGCCGCTGCGCGCAGCGGCAAGCAGGTGCTGCTCGCCAACAAGGAAGCGCTGGTGATGTCGGGCGCGTTGTTCATGGAGGCGGTCGCGGCCGGCGGCGCCAGCCTGTTGCCGATCGACAGCGAGCACAATGCGGTGTTTCAGGCGCTGCCGCCCGATTTCGATCGCCGCCCTGCCGCCAGCGGCGTGCGCCGGATCCTGCTGACCGCCTCGGGCGGTCCGTTCAGGACGCTGTCGCCGGCACTGCTGGCCGACATCACCCCCGAGCAGGCCTGCGCCCACCCCAACTGGGTGATGGGCCGCAAGATCTCGGTCGACTCGGCGACGATGATGAACAAGGGGCTCGAGGTGATCGAGGCACACTGGCTGTTCGGCGCGGAGGCCGACGCGATCCAGGTGGTGGTCCATCCCCAGAGCGTGATCCACTCGATGGTCGAATACGCCGACGGCTCGGTCATCGCGCAACTCGGCAATCCCGACATGCGGACGCCGATCGCCCATGCTCTGGCCCATCCGGATCGCATCGAATCCGGGGTGGCGGCGCTCGACCTGTTTTCGATCGCGCGGCTCGAATTCGAGCCGCCCGACGTCGAGCGCTTTCCGTGCCTCGGCCTGGCCTATCAGGCGCTGCGGGCCGGCGGCAGCGCGGCGGCGGTGTTGAATGCCGCCAACGAGGTCGCGGTCGACGCCTTCCTTGCCGGGCGGCTGGCGTTCACCGGCATCAGCGAAGTCTGCCGCAGCGTGCTGGAACGGATCGGTTCGGGCACTGTCCGTTGCATGCAGGACGTTTTCGAGGCCGACAGCGCGGCGCGCCGGCAGGCAGTCGCGCTGATCCCCGGTTGAGCACGCAGGACGCCATGAACCTCTTCGATTACCTCATTCCGTTTGCGATTGCGCTGGGCGTGCTGATCGTGTTCCACGAACTCGGCCACTACCTGGTCGCGCGCCTGTGCGGGGTCAAGGTGCTGCGCTTCTCGGTCGGTTTCGGCAAGCCGCTGGTGTCGCGCCGATACGGCGCCGATCGCACCGAGTGGGCGTTGGCGGCGTTCCCCCTCGGCGGCTACGTCAAGATGCTCGACGAGCGCGAAGGCGAGGTGCCGGCAGCCGAGCTGCACCGTGCATTCAACCGCCAGACCGTCGGCAAGCGCTTCGCGATTGTCGCCGCCGGTCCGATCGCCAACCTGCTGCTGGCGGTGGTGCTGTACTGGGGGTTGTTCGTCCACGGTTCCGAGGAGCTGAAGGCGATCGTCGCGCAGCCGGTCGCCGAGAGCGCGGCCGCGCGTGCCGGATTGCGGGCAGGCGATACCGTAGTGTCGGTGGCCGGGGACGACGTGCGCAGCTGGCAGGAATTGCGCTGGGCGATGCTGCAGCATGCGCTCGACGGGAGCCAGGTCGGCATCGGCGTGATCCCGGAAGGCGGGCGCAATGCCGAGCTGCGCACGCTGTCGATGGCCGGCGCCTCGCTAGAGGCCGAGGCCGGCGACGTGCTCGATCAGCTCGGTCTGCACCCGCTGCGGCCACCGATCGCGCCGGTGATCGGACGCCTGATCGATGATGCCGCCGCCGACCTCGCCGGCATCCGTGTCGGTGATCGGGTCGTGGCGATCGACGGTGAGCCGATCGAGCAGTGGTCGCAACTGGTCGAAACGGTGGTGGCGTCGGAAGGGCGGACGCTTTCGGTGCGGGTCGAGCGCGACGGCCTGCCGCTGGTGCTGGCGGTGACACCGCAGCTCGAGCAGGCCGGCGGGCGCAGTGTCGCCCGCATCGGCGTCGCGGTGGCCAACGACCCCGGGCTTCGCCAGCGCATGTTCTCGACGGTGCGCTACGGTGTGGTCGACGCCCTCGGCAAGGCCTTCCAGCAGACCTGGGAGACCTCGGTATTGAGCGTCTCGGTGATCGGCCGGATGATCCTCGGCGACGTCTCTTGGAAGAACCTGTCCGGGCCGGTGACGATCGCCGACTTCGCCGGCCAGTCGGCCAAGATGGGGGTGGCGCACTACCTCAAGTTCCTGGCGCTGATCAGCATCTCGCTGGGCGTGCTGAACCTGCTCCCCATTCCGGTGCTGGATGGCGGGCACTTACTGTATTATCTCGTCGAAATCGTCAAGGGCAGTCCGGTTCCGGACCGCATCATGGAGATCGGCCAGCAGGTGGGTCTCGCACTGCTGGTGATGCTCATGGCGTTCGCCTTCTACAACGACATCAATCGCCTCATCTCTGGCTGAGCCATTCATGAAACGAGTGCTTCCTGTCGGGCTCGTCGCGGCCCTGCTCGCCGTGTCCGTGCCTGCCGCAGCCTTCGATCCATTCGTGATCACCGACATCCGGGTCGAGGGCATCCAGCGGACCGAGGCGGGCACCGTGTTCAACTACCTGCCGGTGCGGGTCGGCGACCGCCTGACCGAAGCCGGCGCCAGTGCGTCGATCAAGGCGCTGTACGCCACCGGCTTCTTTCGCGACGTGCGCATCGAGGCCGACGGCAGCGTCATGGTGGTCGTCGTGGACGAGCGCCCGGCGATCGCCCAGGTCAATTTCGAGGGCGTCAAGGAGTTCGACAAGGACGGGCTGAAGGCCGGCCTGAAGGAGGTCGGGCTGGCCGAGTCGCGCATCTTCGACCGGGCCTTGCTGGACCGCGCGGAGCAGGAGCTGAAGCGCCAGTACCTGTCGCGTGGCCTCTACTCGGCACGCATCAAGGCCTCGACGACACCGCTCGAGCGCAACCGGGTGGCGGTCAATTTCGAGGTGGTCGAGGGCGAGGTCGCGAAGATCCGCAAGATCGGTGTCGTCGGCAACAAGGCTTTCGACGACGAGACCGTGCTCGAGCTGTTCCAGCTGACCACGCCCGGCTGGCTGACTTGGTACACCAAGAACGACCAGTACTCGAAGCAGAAGCTCTCGGCCGACCTCGAGCGCCTGCGCTCGTTCTATCTCGACCAGGGCTACCTCGACTTCAGCATCGACGCCACCCAGGTGTCGATCAGTGCCGACAAGCGGGACGTCTTCATCACGGTGAACGTCACCGAAGGCGAGAAGTACACGATCTCCGGCGTTCGCCTGACCGGCGACCTCATCCTCGACGAGAAGGACTACCGCGAGCTGGTGACGATCCGGCCGGGCGAGACCTTCTCGCGCCGCAAGCTGACCGAGACCAACAAGGCGATCACCGACCGCCTCGGCGACGAGGGCTACGCCTTCGCCAACGTCAACGCCTCGCCCGAAGTCGATCGCGACAAGCGCGAGGTCGCGTTCACGATCTTCGTCGATCCCGGCCGCCGCGTGTATGTGCGGCGCATCGACGTCAGTGGCAACACCCGCACCCGTGACGAGGTGGTGCGCCGCGAGATGCGCCAGATGGAGAGCGGCTGGTACGACGCCTCCAAGATCAACCGTTCGCGCACCCGCGTCGAGCGCCTCGGCTTCTTCGACGAGGTCAATGTCGAGACGCCGCCGGTGCCGGGCACCACCGACCAGGTGGACGTGAATTTTTCGGTCAAGGAGCGGCCAACCGGCAACCTGATGTTCGGTGCCGGCTTCTCGAGTTCCGAGAAGATCATCATCAATGCTTCGATCTCGCAGCAGAACCTGTTCGGCAGCGGCAACTCGGCATCGCTGAGCGTCAACACCAGCCGTGTCAACAAGACCCTGTCGCTGTCCTTCACCAACCCCTACTTCACGGTCGATGGCGTCAGCTTCGGCTGGGACATCTACCAGCGCAACGTCGACCCGACCTCGCTGACGGTCGCGCGCTACGAGACAGACTCGATCGGCGGCGGCATTCGCTTCGGCTACCCGATCGCCGAGGACGACAAGATCAACTTCGGTCTGGCGGTCGATCGCACCAAGATCACCACCTTCGACGACAGCCCCGATCGCTACAAGCGGTTCTGCGACGATTTCGACTGCGAGTCCGTGACCAGCCTGATCGGCACCATCGGCTGGTCACGTGACGGCCGCGACAGCTTCCTCTACCCGACCAAGGGCACCTACCAGCGGGTGCTGTTCGAGACCGCGCTGCCGCCCGGCACTTTGCGCTACGGCAAGCTGATCTACGAGCACCAGCGCTGGTTCCCGATCGGTTCGGACTTCAGCCTGATGCTCAACGGCGAGATCGGTTGGGCGAAGGGCTGGGACAACAAGCCGCTGCCGTTCTACAAGAGCTTCTATGCCGGCGGCATTGGCTCGGTGCGGGGGTTCGAACAAAGCTCGCTCGGTCCCCAGTTCATCGACAGCAACACCGGCGATCGTGAATCCCTCGGTGGCGACCGGCGCGTCATCGGCAACGCCGAGTTCTATTTCCCGGTGCCGGGGTCGGGGCGCGACAAGTCGTTCCGGATCTCGGCATTCGTCGATGCCGGTCAGGTCTATGGCGAAGGCGAGCCGCTGAAGCTGTCGGAGTTGCGTTACAGTTCGGGATTGGCGTTCTCGTGGAGTTCGCCGATCGGACCGCTGAAATTCAGTCTCGGCTGGCCGCTGAACAAGGAGCCCGAGGATCGTACCCAGCGCTTCCAGTTCCAGCTTGGCTCGATCTTCTGAGCGGTCCCCGGAGGGATCATTGGAGACCAACGTGAAACGAATCGGCCTGGCCGTGCTGGCCTCCGTGCTGATCGGCCTGCCGGCGACGGCCTGTGCGCAGGCCAAGATCGGCTTCGTCAACTCCGATCGGGTGATGCGCGAGGCATCGCCCGCGGTCGCCGCGCAAAAGCGCCTCGAGAAAGAGTTCGAGGCCCGCGATCGCGAGTTGCAGGCCCAGGGCAAGCGATTGCAGGGCCTGCAGGAGGATCTCGAACGCAACGGCATGACGATGTCGCCCGAGGACCGCCGCAATGCGGAGCGCCAGTTCAATGAACTCAACCGCGACTTCCAGCGGTCCCAGCGCGAATTCCGCGAGGATCTGAACGCCCGCCGCAATGAAGAGCTGGCCGCCGTGCTCGACCGCGCCAACAAGGCGATCAAGGAGATCGCCGAACGGGACGGTTTCGACATCATCTTTCAGGAAGCGGTCTACGCCAGCACCCGGATCGACATCACCGACCAGGTGATCAAGGCACTGGCCGCGGGCAAGTGAGCGCGACCGCGATGCCGAGCCCTCGCACCCTGGGAGAGATCGTCGATCTGCTGGGCGGCGAGCTGGTCGGCGAGCCTTCGGTCGCGATCCAGCGGGTGGCCACCCTCGAGGCCGCCGGCGAGGGCGACATCGGCTTCCTGGCGAACCCGCGCTATCAGTCGAAAGTTGCCGAAAGTCGTGCCTCGGCGGTGATCGTGGCGCCTTCCGCGCGCGACGTCACCGATGCGCCGCGCATCCTGACGCCCGACCCCTATCTCTATTTCGCCCGGCTCGCGCAGCTGCTGTCGCCGGCGCGCCGCGCCCGGGGCGGCTGCGCGCGCACCGCGGTGCTCGAGAGCGAAGTGCCGGACAGTGCCGAGATCGGTCACGGAAGCTGGATCGGGCCGGGCACGACGATCGGCGAGCGCGTCATCGTCGGCGCCGGCTGCCATGTCGGCGCCGGTGTCGTGATCGGCGACGACACGCAGCTCTACCCCAGCGTCTCGATCTACGACTGCTGTCGGCTCGGTTCGCGCTGCATCGTCCATTCGGGGGCCGTGATCGGTGCTGACGGTTTCGGCTTCGCGCGCGATGCCGACAAGTCCTGGGTCAAGATTCCGCAGACCGGGCGGGTGATGGTCGGCAACGATGTCGAGATCGGTGCCAACACCACGATCGATCGCGGAGCCCTCGACGACACCGTGATCGCCGATGGCGTCAAGCTCGACAATCAGATCCAGATCGGCCACAACGTCCATGTCGGTCGCCATACCATCATCGCCGCGGCGGCCGCGATCGCCGGCAGCACGCGGATCGGCGAGCGTTGCATGATCGGCGGCATGGCCGGCTTCGTCGGCCACATCGAGATCGCCGACGATGTCGTCGTCTCGGGCGGCAGCGTGGTCGCGAAGAGCATCCGCAAGCCCGGCGTCTACACGTCGATTCCGCCGCTCCAGCCCCATCCCGACTGGGTGCGCAATTTCGCGCATCTGCGCCACCTCGACGCGATGGCGGATAGAATACGCGCCCTCGAACAGAGACTTTCCGAACTGGAACAAGGGTCCTCCTCGTGATGAACATCCACGAAATCCTGCAGTATCTGCCGCACCGCTATCCTTTCCTGCTGGTGGACCGGGTGACCGAGCTGGTCGAGGGAGAGCACATCGTCGCGATCAAGAACGTGACGATGAACGAGCCCTTCTTTCCGGGCCACTTCCCCCATCACCCGGTGATGCCGGGCGTGCTGATCGTCGAGGCGATGGCGCAGGCGGCGGCGGTGCTTTCGTTCAAGACCATGGGGGCGCTGCCGGACGACGATTCGGTGGTGTATTTCGCCGGCATCGACGGGGTGCGCTTCAAGCGCCCGGTGACCCCCGGTGACCAGTTGGTGATGACCGTGACGATCCTGAACAGCAAGCGCAACATTTGGAAGTACAAGGCGGTCGCCCGTGTGGACGGCGAGGTCGCGGCCGAGGCCGAGCTGATGTGCGCGCTGAAGAAGCTGTCATGATCCACCAGACCGCCATCGTCGACCCCGCTGCGCGGCTCGGCGGAGACGTCGAGGTCGGTGCCTTCTCGATCATCGGACCGAACGTCGAGATCGGCGCCGGCACGCGCGTCGGTCCGCATGTGGTGATCGAAGGCCACACCCGGATCGGCCGCGACAACCAGATCTTCCAGTTCTGCTCGATCGGCGCGGTGCCGCAGGACAAGAAGTTCGCCGGCGAGCCGACCCGGCTCGAGATCGGCGACCGCAACACCATTCGCGAGTATTGCTCGTTCAATCTCGGAACCGCGCAGGACGGCGGCGTGACCCGGGTCGGCAACGACAACTGGATCATGGCCTACGTGCATGTCGCCCACGACTGCATCGTCGGCGACCACACGATCTTCGCCAACAACGCGACCCTGGCCGGTCACGTCACAGTCGGCGACTGGGCCATTCTCGGCGGCTTCACCGGGGTGCACCAGTTCGGCCGGGTCGGCGCCCACTCGTTCTGCGGCGTCGGCACCGTGCTGTTGCAGGACCTGCCGCCCTACGTCACGGTCGCCGGCAATCCGGCTTCGCCCCGCGGGATCAATGCCGAGGGGCTGAAGCGGCGCGGCTTCGACGCCGACGCGATCGCGGCCATCAAGCGCGCCTACCGCTGCCTGTACCGCTCGGGGCTGGGTCTCGACGAAGCCCGACAGCAGATCGAGGGGATCGCCGAGGCGCACCAGTCGGTGCGGGCCTTCGCGGATTTCATCGCGGTCAGAAACCGCGGCATCGTCCGTTAGACCCATGCCCTTGCGCATCGCCATGGTGGCCGGCGAGGCCTCGGGCGACCTGCTGGCCGCGCACCTGATCCGGGCGCTGAAGGCACGGTTGCCGGACGCCAGCTTCTTCGGCATCGGCGGACCGAAGATGCAGGCCCAGGGCTTCGACGCGATCTGGAGTGCGGAACGGCTGGCCGTGCACGGCTACGTCGATGCACTGAAGCGCTACCGCGAGCTGTCTGGCATCCGCTCCTCGCTGGCGAAGATGATCCTGCGGGATCGACCGGACGTCTTCATCGGCGTCGATGCACCCGATTTCAATCTCGGCCTCGAGGCCCGCCTGAAGAAGGCCGGCATGACCACCATCCACTTCGTCAGTCCGTCGATCTGGGCCTGGCGGGGTGGCCGCATCGAGAAGATCGCGCGCAGCGTCAGCCACATGCTGTGCCTGTTCCCGTTCGAGCCGGCGCTCTACGAGAGTCGGGGCATTCCGGTGAGCTATGTCGGCCATCCGCTGGCCGACGTGCTGCCGATGACACCGGACCGGGAGGGTACGCGCGAGGTGTTGGGTCTGCCCGAAGGCCAGTTGATCTTCGCGCTGCTGCCCGGCAGCCGCCAGTCCGAGGCTCGTAACCTCGGCAACCTCTACATCGACACCGTCCGCCTGCTCGCCGAGCGTCACCCCGAGGCCCAGTTCCTGGTGCCGCTGGCGACGCGCGAGACGATGCAGATCTTCGCTGGCGCGATCGACGCCGCCGGCGCCCGCGACCTGCCGATCCGGCTGATGCACGGCCACGCCTGGGAGGCGATGACGGCGGCCGACGTGGTGCTGGTCGCGAGCGGCACCGCGACCCTCGAGGCGGCGCTGCTGAAGCGGCCGATGGTGATCACCTATCGGATCGGTCGCTGGCAATATCGATTGATGAAGCGCATGGCCTACCTGCCGTGGGTCGGCCTGCCCAACATCCTGTGCAACGACGGCGTGGTGCCGGAGCTGCTGCAGGACGACGCGACGCCCGAGGCACTGGCCGACGCACTCGATGCCTGGATCGCCGATCCCGATGCCTGTGAGCGGCTCGCCGCGCTGTTCGCCGAACTGCACGAGCATCTGCGCCAGGACACCGCGGCGCGCGCCGCCGATGCCATCCTGCCCTATCTGGAGGTGCCGGCGTGAGCCGACCGTTGCTGACCTGCGGCGTCGACGAGGCCGGCCGTGGGCCCCTGTGCGGGCCGGTGGTCGCGGCTGCCGTGATCCTCGATCCGGCTGCACCGATCAGCGGCCTCGCCGACTCGAAGAAGCTCAGCGCGAAACGGCGTGAACGGCTCGCCGTCGAGATCCGCGAAAAAGCGCTGGCGTGGGCGGTGGCCGAGGCCAGCGTCGCCGAGATCGACCGCCTCAACATCCTGCACGCCAGCCTGCTGGCAATGCGGCGCGCGGTCGCTGCGCTGTCGCCGGCACCCGAGCTCGCGCTGATCGACGGCAACCGCTGCCCCGAGCTGACCTGCGAGGCTCGCGCGATTGTCGGCGGCGACGCCCTCGAGGCGGCCATTTCGGCCGCGTCGATCCTGGCCAAGACCGAACGCGACGTCGGCATGGTGGCGCTCGATGCGCACTACCCGGAATACGGCCTGGCCGCCCACAAGGGCTATCCCACGGCCGCCCATCTGGCGGCCCTCAAACGCCACGGCGTGCGTGACTTTCATCGCCGCAGCTTCGCGCCGGTGCGCGCAATTCTGCAGAATCCGCCGCTGTGGACCGACGAGGAATTGCCATGAGCTTCCACAACATTGCGCTATTCCTGCACCTCTTCGGCGTCGTCACCTGGGTCGGTGGCATGGCCTTCGCGTATTTCTGCCTGCGACCGGCCGCCGGCGCGCTTTCGCCGGCCGATCGGCTGGCCCTGTGGTGCGCCGTGTTCCGGCGTTTCTTCGCGCTGGTCTGGATCAGCATCGCGCTGATCCTGGTGAGCGGCTTTGGCACCCTGATCAAGGTCGGGTTCGGCAACGCGCCGCCCGCCTGGCACCTGATGATGGTGGTCGGGCTGGCGATGGTGGTGGTGTTCGTCAATCTCTGGTTCGGGCCCTGGCAGCGGCTGCAGGCCGCGGTCGCCGGCCAGGACTGGGCGAGCGGGGCGGGTGCGCTCAATGCCATCCGTCAGCGGGTGGCGCTGAACCTCGGCCTGTCGGCCGTCAATATCGCCGCGGCGACGCTCGGCCTGGCCTGGTGATGCAGCGCATCGGCTCGCGTGACAACGGGCTGATCAAACGCGCGCGGGCGATCTGCCGCTCGCCGCGCGAGTGCCGCAAGACCCGTGAAACGCTGCTCGACGGGCCCCATTTGGTCGCTGCGGCGCTGGCCGCCGGTGTGCCGCTGAAGGCTGTGCTGGTCGCCGACGAGGCGCTGGCGAGCGACGAGATCGGCGCGCTTGCAGCGCGCGTCTCCGGCTGCTGCCACGTCGTGGCCGACGAGCTGATGAAGTCGATCAGCCCGGTCAATACGCCGACCGGCATTGTCGCCTTGATCGACATTCCGGTGCCGGCGACGCCGAGCATCGATGGCGACCTGCTGGTGCTCGACGGCATCCAGGACGCCGGCAATGTCGGGACCATTTTGCGCACCGCCGCGGCCGCCGGTCTGCGCCAGGCGATCCTGACGCCGGGATGCGCCCAAGCCTGGTCGCCGAAGGTGATGCGGGCCGCGATGGGCGCCCACTTCGTGCTGTCGATCGTCGACCAGGCGATGCCCGCCGCGGTGCTCGACGGCTATCGCGGGGCGATCGCGGCGACGCTGCCGGGTGAGGGCAGCCGCAGCCTGTTCGATTGCGATTTGCGCGGTGACGTGGCGTGGCTGTTCGGCGCCGAGGGCGCCGGCCTGACGCCGGCGCTGGCTGCCCGGGCGGATCTCAGGATCCGGATCCCGATGGCGCCGGTCGTCGAATCACTGAATGTCTCGTCGGCGGCCGCGATCTGTTTGTTCGAGCAGCGACGGCAGCGCTGGGGCGGCGCCTGAGGGCCATGCTGCCCGGCGCGCCCGTCGCCGGCTTCGATGCGGATGGGTCGATCATGGCCGGGCGGCCCGCGTCACCGGGCGGCCCGCGTCACCGGGTGGCGCGGGCCTGGCGAAACCGATCAGGACATCGCGATCCTGCCGTGGCCGTCGGCGTTGCGATGCAGCAGGCGATTTGCGCCCTGCCTCGCGGTGCGCCAAAGGCTCGAAAAGAATGCGTGCACGACATCGCTGCGAAGTTGATGGGCACGCTCGACGTACTGCTGGATAAGCTCGTTCGACACCTGAACGCTTGTGGCGGCAATGGCGTCGGGCCGGTTGGCGGGATCGCTCATGTTCGGATCTCCTGATCGTGAATGGCACGCAAATAGTGCAGTGCACAATTCCGACTGTACGGGAAAACCCGAATGGCGGCAATCGATGCCTGGTCGATCGATGGTTCAGTATTTCTAACTTGTGAGGCCGCTTGCCGGCGAGAGGGCGGTCGCGCTCATTCCGGCGCCGTGAGGCCCCAGTCGCGCAGCACCGCGTCGGTGTCGGCGCCGGTCTCGGCAAAGGGTGGCCTGCCGGGGGTCGTCGGCGTGTGCGAGAAACGCGGTGCGGCAGCCGGCTGCAGCAGGCCGTGATGCTCGATGAAGGTACCGCGCGCCTGGTTGTGGGGATCGTCCGGTGCCTCGTCGAGGTCGAGCACCGGCATGACGCAGGCGTCGCTGCCGTCGAAGCGGCGGCACCAGACGTCGCGCGGTTCGCGCGCGAAGGCCGCGGCCAGCAGGGTGCGCTGGCGGGGCCAGGCGGACTCGTCCCATTGCTCGCCGTAGTCGGACGCCGCGATGCCGCAGGTCGTCAGCAGTAGTTCATGAAACTGGGCTTCGATCGGACCTACCGCCAGCCACTTGCCATCGGCGCAGCAATAGGTGTCGTAGAACGGTGCACCGCCGTCGAGGACGTTGCCCTGACGCTGATTCGACCAGCGGCCCATCGCCTTCAGCGAGTAGGTCATCGCCATCAGCAGGGCGCTGCCATCGGTCATCGCCGCGTCGACCACCTGACCGCGACCGGAGGTACGCGCCGCCAGCAGCGCCGCCAGCAGGCCGACTGCCAGCAGCATGCCGCCGCCGCCGAAATCCGCGACCAGGTTGAGCGGCGGCACCGGACCCGAATCCCGGCGGCCGATCGCGTGCAGGGCGCCGGAGATTGCCAGGTAGTTGATGTCGTGGCCGGCGCTGTCGCGATAGGGGCCGTGCTGGCCCCAGCCGGTCATGCGGCCATAGACCAGTCGCGGGTTGCGTTCGAGGCAGACATCGGGACCGAGACCGAGGCGCTCCATGACGCCGGGGCGAAAGCCCTCGATCAGCGCGTCGGCGCGGCCCGACAACGCCAGCGCGGTGTCTCGGCCGGCCTCGGACTTGAGGTCGAGGGCGACGCTGCGCCGGCCCCGGTTCAGGATGTTCTTGCTCGGATCGAACAGGCCGGCCGCAGCCCCTTTGCCGGGGCGGTCGACACACACCACCTCGGCGCCGAGATCGGCCAGCATCATCGCGCAGAACGGACCCGGCCCGAGGCCGGCGAATTCCAGCACGCGCAGGCCGTCGAGGGGTCCGCCGCGCCCGCTCACGCCGCCAGCGCCCGCGCGATCACCAGCCGCTGGATGTCGCTGGCGCCTTCGTAGATCTGACACACCCGCACGTCGCGGTAGATGCGCTCGACCGGGAAGTCCGAGACATAGCCGTAGCCGCCGTGGATCTGGATCGCATCGGAGCACACCCGCTCGGCGATCTCGGAGGCGAACAGCTTTGCCATCGAGGCTTCCTTCAGGCAGGGCTGGCCCGCGTCCTTGAGGCTGGCTGCGTGCCATACCAGCTGGCGGGCGGCCTCGATCCGGGTTGCCATGTCGGCCAGCCGGAAGGCCACCGCCTGATGCTCGAAGATCGGCTTGCCGAAGGTCTCGCGCTCGTGGGCATAGGTCACGGCGGCGTCGAGTGCGGCGTGGGCCATGCCGACGCTTTGGGCGGCGATGCCGATGCGGCCGGCCTCGAGGTTGGACAGCGCGATGCGATAGCCGTCGCCTTCGTCGCCGAGCAGGGCGTCCGCCGGCACGCGGCAGTTCTCGAACAGGATCTGGGCGGTGTCGGACGCTCGTTGCCCCATCTTCTCCTCGATGCGGGCGACGACGTAGCCGGGCGTCGCGGTCGGTACCAGGAAGCACGAGATGCCTTTCTTGCCGGCGGCCTTGTCGGTGACCGCGAAGACGATCGCGACGTCGGCATACTTGCCGGTGGTGATGAACTGCTTGACGCCGTTCAGCACCCAGCCGTCGCCGTCGCGCACCGCCGTCGTGCGGATGGCGGCAGCGTCGGAGCCGACGTGCGGTTCGGTCAGGCAGAAGCAGCCGAGCATCTCGCCGCGAGCCATCGGTTTCAGCCAGCGGTCTTTCTGGGCATCGCTGCCGTATCGGTTCGGAATGCCGCAGGCGAGCGAATTCTGTACCGAGACGATGGTCGAGGTGGCACCGTCGCCGGCAGCGATCTCCTCGAGCGTCAGCACCAGGCTGAGATAGTCGAGGCCGGCGCCGCCCCACTGCTCCGGCACCACCATGCCCAGGGCCCCGAGCTCGCCCAGTTCCTTCAACGCCTCGGCGGGAAACGTGTGGTCGCGATCCCACGCTGCGGCGTTGGGCGCCAGCCGTTCCTGCGAGAACGCCCGCATCGTGTCGCGGATCATCTGTTGTTCTTCGGTGAGGATCATCTCTGTCTCCGTGGCTCGGGGTTGTCGGTTTGCGGGGGCGGGTCGGGATCTTACTTGGCGGCCATGCGGATCGCGCCGTCGAGGCGGATCACTTCGCCATTGAGGTAGCGGTTGGTGATGATGTGGCCGACCAGCGCGGCGAATTCCTCCGGCTTGCCGAGGCGCGCCGGGAAGGGCACGGTCTCGCCGAGGGCGCGCTGCACCTCTTCCGGCATGCCCAGCAGCATCGGTGTCTCCATGATGCCGGGTGCCACCGTCATCACGCGGATGCCCTGGCGGGCCAGCTCTCGGGCCAGCGGCAGCGTCATCGCGACGATGCCACCCTTCGACGCGGCGTAGGCCGCCTGGCCGATCTGGCCGTCGAAGGCTGCGACCGACGCGGTGTTGATGATGACGCCGCGCTCGCCACCATCGTCGGCGGTGTTCTCCGCCATCGCTTCGGCGGCGAGCCGCAACATGTTGAAGCTGCCGACGAGGTTGATCGAAACCACGCGGGCGAAGCTCTCGAGGCGATGCACGCCCTGCTTGCCGAGCAGCTTTTCGGCGGGCGCCACGCCGGCGCAATTGACCAGACCGCGGATCTCGCCGAAGGCGTCGATGCCGGCGGCGATCGCGGCCCTGGCCTGGTCGCCGTCGGTGATGTCGGCAGCGACGAAGCGGGCGTTCGGGCCGAGGCTGTCGGCCAGTCGCTCACCCTGTTCGCGGTTTAGGTCCACCAGCAGCGCCTTGGCACCGGCGGCCACCACCAGGCGGGCGGTTTCGGCACCGAGGCCGGAAGCGGCGCCGGTGATGACGAAGGCCTTGTTGTCGATGTGCATCGGCTTGTTCTCCTGTCCATGGCTCGAATTGGCTGCAGTCTAGCGAGCGCTTTGGCACACGGCGATGCCCGCAGCGACCATCGACAGTGGCAGAATTTGCCATATGGATGCAGACATCGGGCCTGGCACCGGACTCGACGGGCGTGGCAGCATCGCCATCCAGTTCGTCGAGGACGCACTGGCGGTCGCGCGCGGGCGTGGGCTGGCGATCGCGCCGATGCTGATCGACGCCGGCATCGCGCCGGAGCGCCTGACACAGTCGAGAGCCCGCGTCACGGTGACCAGTTTCGGCCGCCTGTGGCGGACCTTGGCCGACGCCATGGACGACGAGTTCTTCGGCCTCGACGCCCATCCGATGCGGCGCGGCAGCTTCCGCATGATGTGCCACGCCACGATCGGCTCATCGACGCTGGAACAGGCCCTGCGCCGCCAGATCCGCTTTCTCGGTCTGGTGCTCGATGACCAGCGCGCCCGGCTGCTTCGCGAAGGTGCCGTCGCGGTGGTGCAGGTCGAAGCACGGCGTGGCGAGGTGCCGTTGTTCGCCTACGGCACCGTGATGACCCTGTTGCTGGGCCTTTCCTGCTGGCTGGTGAATCGCCGGGTGCCGATCGCCAGCCTCGATTTCGCCGCGGCCGAGCCACGCCATGCCGCCGAGTATCGCGTGCTGTTCGGCGAGCAGACGCGCTTCGGCGCGGCCTGTACCCGGCTGGTGTTCGACGCCGCCGCACTGGCGCTGCCGATACAGCGCCGGCCCGAGGATCTGGAGGAATTCCTGACCGAGGCACCGGCCAATTTCCTCGTCCGCTATCGCAATCCCCACAGTTTCGCGGCGCGGGTGCGACGCCGCCTGCGTGAAGGTCCGGCCGAGGACTGGCCGGATTTCCAGGCGCTGGCGACATCGATGCGAACCACGGCGTCGACCCTGCGCCGGCGCCTCGACGAAGAGGGGCAGCCCTACCAGGCAATCAAGGACGCCCTGCGCCGCGATCTGGCGATCGAATTGCTGGCCGATGCCGGCAACAGCGTGCTCGACGTCGCCTTCCGGCTCGGCTTCGCCGAGGCCAGCGCCTTTCACCGGGCCTTCCGCCGCTGGACCGGCGCCAGCCCCGGCGCCTACCGCGAGCGCACGAACGCCGGGCCGGACTGAACGGTCTATTGCACGATGCTCGACATCTCCAATCTCAGCCGGCGATTCGGCGGCCCCGGCAGCCGCATCGTGCTCGACCGCATCTCGCTCAGCCTGCCGCCCGGCAGCTACGTCGCGGTGGTCGGCGAATCCGGCGTCGGCAAGTCGACGCTGCTGAACCTGGTGGCTGGTCTCGATCGTCCGGACCAGGGTCGGGTGGTGGTCGATGGTATCGACCTGACAACGCTGGACGACGAGGCGATGACCCGCTGGCGGCGCGAGCATCTCGGCTTCGTCTTCCAGGCCTTCCACGTGCTGCCGCATCTCGATCTGCTCGCCAACGTCGCATTGCCGCTATGGCTGCAGGGTCGTCGCGGGCGCGAGGCGGACGCCGCCGCCGCGGCGATGCTCGATGCGGTCGGGCTGGGCGGGCGCACGCACGGCTGGCCGGCCGAGCTGTCCGGCGGTGAACTGCAACGGGTCGCGATCGCGCGGGCCCTGGTCCATCGCCCGCGGCTGGTGCTCGCCGACGAGCCCACCGGCAACCTCGATCCGGCACGCGCGAGCGGCATCCTCGCGCTGCTGCGCGAACACGTGCTGTCGGCCGGTGCCATCGGCATTCTGGTGACCCATTCGCTGGAAGCCGCTGGCACGGCGGACCGGGTGCTGAAACTGCATGCCGACCGCCTGGAGCCGCTGTCGTGAAGCAGGGCCTCGCCGCCGTATTCATCGGTGGGCTGCTGCGGCGGCGGGCGGCGAGTGCGCTGTCGGTGATGGCGATCGCACTCGGGGTCGCACTCGGGCTGGCCGTCCATCTGATCAACGGCGCCGCGCTGGCCGAGTTCGGGCGCGGCATCCGCACGCTGGCCGGCGAGGCCGACCTGCGCCTGACCGGTCCGGCAAGCGGCTTCGACGATGCCTTGTACGAGACCGTGGCGCTGCATGGGTCGGTGGCCGACGCCAGCCCGGTGGTGGACATCGAGGCCGGCGTCGTCGGCAAGGACACCGCGCTGCGGCTGCTCGGCGTCGACGCCCTGCGAGTGGGTGCGGTGCAGCCCGCGCTGATGCCGCGACCCGGTGGCGACCGCGCCGACGACGCCTTCGCCGCCTTCGACCCGGGCGGGGTTTTCCTGTCGCCCGCCCTGGCGGCGCAACTCGGGCTCGCCGAGGGCGACCGGCTGGCGCTGACGTCGTCGTCCGGGCCGATCGAACTCACCGTGATCGGCCGCGTGCCGGGTGCCGGCGGCGAGGCCATCGCGGTGGTCGACATCGACGTCGCCCAGCAGCGTTTCGGCATGGCCGGCCGGCTGTCGCGGGTGGACCTGAGGCTGAAGCCCGGGGCCAGCGCCGAGGCGGCGGTGCGCGCGCTGGCGCCGCTGCTGCCGGCCGGCGTCGTCGCGATCACGCCGGAGGCCACGGTGGCGCGCGCAGCCGGGCTGTCGCGCGCCTATCGCGTCAACCTGACGATGCTGGCGGTGATTGCGCTGCTGTGCGGCGGATTCCTGGTGTTTTCGACCCAGGCCTTGTCGATTGCCCGTCGCCGCGCAGAGTTTGCCTTCCTGCGCGCGATCGGTCTCGGCCGCCGTCGTCTCGCCGGCTGGCTGCTGGGCGAGGGGGCGGTGCTCGGGCTGGCCGGTGGCGTGCTCGGTTGCGCGCTCGGCCTCGCCTTCGCGCTGGCCGTGCTCGACTGGTTCGGCGGCGACCTCGGCGCCGGCTACTTCGAGGGCATCGCGCCCGGACTCGAACTGTCGCCTGGGCCGCTGATCGGCTTCCTCGCCCTCGGCGTGGCGGCCGGCGTCGCCGGTGCCTGGCTGCCTGCGCGGCGGGCCCGCGCGATCGCCCCGGCCGCTGCGTTGAAGGCGGGGGCGGGCGATCCGCTGACGGTTGGCTCCGGCGCGCGCTGGTCCGGCCCGGCGTGCCTGTCGCTGGCCGTCGTCGCCTGCCTGTGTCCGCCGGTCGCCGGCATTCCGCTCGGCGGCTACGTCGCGGTGGCGCTGCTGCTGGCCGGTGGCGTACTGACGCTGGCGCCGCTGGCCGGTGTCGTTGCGGCTGCGTGTCCGCGCTTGCCGGTGGCGGTCGGCCTCGCCCGCGCCCGCCTGCAGGCCGTGCCCGGGCAGGTGGTGGTGGCCGCCGCCGGCGTGCTGGCGAGTACCGCGCTGGCGATCGCGATGGCGGTGATGGTGGCGTCGTTCCGCGATTCGGTCGACCGGTGGCTGGCCAAGGTGCTGCCGGCGGAACTCTACGTCCGTGCTGCCGAACGCAACCAGGCTGCCCATCTCACGCCAACGCTGCAGCAGCGGCTGGCCGACATGCCCGGCGTCGCCGCGGTGGATTTCCTGCGCTACGACCGGCTGATCCTCGATCCGGCACTGGGGCCGGTGGCCCTGATCGCGCGCACGCTCCCGGCCGACGGCGACGAGTTGCCACTGGTCGGCGAACATCGCGTCGTCGACGATCCGGTCTGGATTTCCGAGGCCCTCGTCGACCTGCTCGGGCTGGCCCCGGGCGACGCACTGACGGTGCCGCTGGCCGGCCGCGGGCATCGCTTCACGGTGGCCGGGGTGTGGCGCGACTATGCGCGCCAGGGTGGGGCGCTGGTGATTCCGCTCGAGCGCTACCGGGCTCTGACCGGCGACGATCTGGCCAGCAACGCTGCGCTGCATCTGGCGCCGGGCGTGGGTGTCGACGAGATCGCCGTGGCGATCGCGGCAGCGTTTCCGAATGGCGGCCTAGGCATCGCCAGCCCGGGCGAGATCCGCCGCCGGAGCCTGCAGATCTTCGATCGCAGCTTTGCCGTCACCTACCTGCTCGAAGCGGCCGCGGTGGTGATCGGGCTGGCCGGCATCGCCGCCAGTTTCGGCGCGATGGCCGCCGCCCGCCGGCGCGAATTCGGCATGCTGCGTCACCTCGGCCTGACGCGCCGCCAGATCGCCGCGATGATCGCCACCGAAGGCGGCCTGACCGCGGCCAGCGGTGCCCTCGGCGGCATCTTCGTCGGCGGCGCGATCGCGCTGGTGCTGGTCGAGGTGGTCAATCGCCAGAGCTTTCACTGGAGCATGGACTACCGCGTGCCGTGGCCGTCGCTGGCCCTCTTCGTCGTCGCCATCGTCGCCCTCGCGGCGCTGGCGGCGGTGCTCGCCGGCCGCCTGGCGATGTCCGACAGCGCCGTGCGGGCGGTGAGCGAGGACTGGTAGATGCGCCGCAGGTCGTGGCTGCTGTGGCTTCTGTTGCCCTGGATCGCGGTTGCGCCGGTCGCGGCCACGGACTACGCGCCGGTGACGCCCGGTCGGGCGCTGAGCCTGCCGGCGGACGCCGGCGCCCATCCTGCCCATCGCATCGAGTGGTGGTACGTGACCGGCTGGCTGGACGACGACGACGGTGCGTCGCGCGGCTTCCAGTTGACCTTCTTCCGGCTGCGTACCGGCATCGGCGAAGACCGGCCCGGCCGCTTTTCGCCGGCCCAGTTGATCAGCGCCCACGCCGCGGTGTCCGATCCATCGGTGGGCCATTTGCTGCACGCCGAGCGCCGGGCGCGCGCCTCCGGCGCGCTGGCGGGTGCTGCCGAGGGCCCCATGCAGGCGTGGATCGGCGATTGGCGCCTGGCCGACCAGGCGGACGGCGGCATCGTCGCCCGCGCCAGCGGCGAGCGCTTCGCCTTCGATCTGCGACTGCAGCCGCGACTGCCGCCGACCTGGAACGGCGAAGACGGATTCAGCCGCAAGGGGCCGCAGGCCGAGCATGCCAGCTACTACTACAGCCTGACCGGCCTTGTCGTGAGTGGCTGGCTGACCGTGGACGGACGCCAGCGGCCGGTGCGCGGCGTGGCCTGGCTCGACCACGAATGGTCGAGCGAGTACCTGCCCGAAGGCGCCGTCGGCTGGGACTGGCTCGGCTTGAACCTCGACGATGGCGGGGCGCTGATGGCCGCCCGCATCCGGCGGGCCGACGGCAGCGCGCTGTGGCGCTTCGGCACGCTGCGCACCGTCGATGGTGAAGTGCGTGAACTCGATTTCGACGCGATCTCGTTCGAGGCGCTGCGCCACTGGCGCTCGCCGCGCAGCGGCGTGCGCTACCCGGTGTCGTGGCGGCTCGGCGTCGACGGCACGTCGCTGGTGCTGGAGCCGCTGATGGACGACCAGGAACTCGACGGCCGCGCCAGCACCGGCGCGATCTACTGGGAAGGCGCGGTGCGCGCGCTGCGTGACGGTCGGGCGGTCGGCCGCGGCTATCTGGAGCTGACCGGCTACGGCGACGCGCTGCGGCTCGGCAGCGGCGGGCCGGGCCGCTAGCGCCGCCGCCAATCGGCACTGCACAGGTATAATCGCCGCCAGTTCCGGCGCAAGGCCGGCGGGGCCCGGGTGGCGAAATTGGTAGACGCACCAGATTTAGGTTCTGGCGCCGCAAGGTGTGGAGGTTCGAGTCCTCTCCCGGGCACTCCAACAAGAAGAATGGCTGCGGTGGTTCTTTCGTTTCGAGAATCGGGCATTCTCGACCTGCCTGTCCGGCATGGTGTTGCCGGCCATGCTTTGATCGACCGATGTGCGGCGCCGGCGCTTGCTTCTAGAATGGCGGCATGAATGATGCCAATGGCCTGAGCCCCGCCGGGGTCGGCGGTGCGGAGCTGGTGTTCCTCAGCTACAGCCGCAACGATAGCGATGCCTGCCGGGCGCTCGCGTCGGCGCTCGAGCAGGCCGGCCTGCCGCCCTTTCGCGACGAGGATGCGATCCGTGCCGGCGATCGCTGGCTGAGCCGACTCGAACAGGCGCTGGCGGGCTGTTCGGCCTTCGTCGTCCTGGTCGGGCGCGACGGCATCCAGCGCTGGGTCGGTGCCGAGGTGCAGGTGGCGCTTGCACGGCACCTGTCGCCGCCAGCGGGCGCGCCGCGCCTCCCGATCTTCCCGCTGCTGCTCGACGGCGCGTCGGCCGATGCGCTGCCACCGTTCGTGGCCCTGTTCCAGAGCACCCGGTGGACGCCGGCCGAGCCGCTGCCACGGCAATTGGTCGAAGCGATCCGTGCGCGGACGGTGCGCCTCGACGCGCCACCGGCGATCGAGGGCTGTCCCTTTCTCGGCCTCAATGCCTTCGGCCGCGGCGATGCCCGGCTGTTCTTCGGTCGCCGCCAGGAAACCCTGGAGGCCCTGGCCTGCCTCGGCGACCAGCAGCAGACCAACCCAGATGAACTGAGCGGCGGCGATGGCGGCGCCTACCAGCGCTGGCTGCAGATCGAAGGCAACAGCGGCGCCGGCAAGTCGTCGCTGGTGCAGGCCGGCATGCTGCCGATGATCGAGCAGGGTGCGCTGTGGGCCCGCACCGGCGTCGAACAGTGGACGGTGCTCGGCCCGATGATGCCGGGCCGGGACCCGCTCGCCAAGCTCGCCGAGGTGCTCGAGCAGGCGCTGGTGGCAGATGCCGCGCAGCGCGATTCGCTGCGCCGATTGCAGCGGCTCGAGGCGGACGAGCGGACGCTGGCCTTCGCGCTGCGCGACGCCCGACAGGCGGGCGGCGCGTTCCTGCTGGTCGTCGATCAGTTCGAGGAGTTGTTCACATTTGCCGACGACGCGCCGCGGTGCCGGTTCGAAGCCCAACTGGCCAACGCGCTGCAGGACCCGGAATGTCCGCTGTTCCTGGTCAGCACGGTGCGCGCGGATTTTCTCGACCGCTTCGAACAGTTGCCGGCCCTGCAGCAGATCGTCAACCATCGCTGCAAACGCTATTTCCTGCCGACGATCTCGGAGCAGGGCCTGCGCGAGATCATCGAGGCGCCGGCGCGCCTCGCGGACCTCGATGTCGGCGAGGTGACGACGGCGATCCTGGAAGATGCGCGGGGCGAGATCGGCGCGCTGCCGCTGGTCGAGAATGCGCTCTACACGCTTTGGCAGGCACGCGAGGGCGATCGCCTGTCCGGGGAACGCTACCGAGCCTGCAACGGCATCGCCGGCATGCTGAGCGCCGAGGCCGACGCGCTGCTGGCACGCATCGGCCGGGCCGTGCCCGAGGGCGATCGGGCGGCGCTGGAACTGCTGCTGCGCCTGACCCGCATCAACGACGATGGCCGGCACACGCGCCAGCGGGTCAGCCGCGAGGAGGCCGTGCTGGTGGCCGGCGGCGGCCGCGCTGCGGACGGCGAGCGGGTCGTGCAGATGCTCGCCGGCGAGCGCCGCGCCGATGCCCCCGGCGGCAACGGCCTCAACGGCGTGCTGCGGTTGATCACCACCAGCAGCGAGGGCGACGCGCGCTACGTGGACCTGATCCACGAGACGCTGCTGCGCGCCCGCAGCCGCGATCCGGACAGCGGCGAGCGCATCGGCTACTGGCCAACCCTCTACCGCTACATCGAGGAAAACCGGGACCGCGACCTCGTGCGCCAGCAACTGCGCTTCCAGAGCGAGCGCTGGCAGCGCAGCCGCGGACTCGGTCGGCTGCGGCATCTCGGGCTGATCGGCCTGGGTCAGTACCGGCCGCTGCGCCTGCCGCCCGGCTCGGACGAGGCGCGCTTCCTTGCCTGGAGCCGTCGTGCCCGCGGCGCGCTGTTGGTGTCCGCGCTGTTAGCGATCGGCTATGGGGCGGATTCTTATGTTTGGACGAAGCGGCACGAACTGCCGCTGGATGCGATTGTCACGCTGCAGCGCTTTCGGCTCGGCTACGCGCCGCTGCCCGCGATGGTCGACATCGCAGCGCCGAATGCGGACATTGAATTGGGCGATCGGGACGAGGCGTTCGTCACAAGCTACTCGGAGAATCGGTGGCCGAACTGGGGCTATCCCGGCGCACGGGCCGAGATCGCCCGGGACTTTCGTCTGGGCAAGTACGAGATCACCTACGATGAGTACGACTACTACGTCTGGCAGCAGCACCGAATGGGCAACACCGGGCCGAAGTATCCGACCACCGCCCAAGGCGGACGTGGTGCGCGGCCGGTCGTCCATGTGAATTGGCATGAGGCCCGCGGTTATGCGCAGTGGCTTGGAGAACGCCGCCACGAGTCCTGCCGACTGCCAACCGAGGCCGAGTGGGAGTATGCAGCGCGAGCCGGCAACGAGAGCGCCTATCCGTGGGGCGACGACTTGCGGAACAGTGTGGGTGGCCAAGCCATGCCGATGGCCAACTGTCGTGACTGCGGCAGCCGCTGGGACAACGAGCAAAGCGCCCCGGTTGGGCAGTTCCCGGCCAATGGCTTCGGTCTGCACGACACGAGCGGCAACGTCTGGGAATGGACATGCTCGGCTTGGCGGGATGGGTTCGATGGCAGCGAGTCGGACTGTGTGCGCCCGAATGACACCCACGCACGGGCGGTGCGCGGAGGGTCTTGGGGCGGCTTTGCCGTCGGCGCGCGCTCGTCCGCCCGCCACCTAAGTTTTCCGGACGACCGCTACGACTATGTCGGTTTTCGGGTGTTGTGTTCGTCCCCGATCGAATAGTGAGCCTCGGTGCTGCCGGCCAACTGATCGCGGGTTCGTGGCCGCAAGGCAAGGGCCAAGGCGTCATGCGAGATCGGATCGTGGCCAGAGAGGGGGCTTGAAGTGGGTCGGCAGGCGGGCGCACACTGGCATCGGCCCGTTCTCTTCGTCCGCATGGAGCACCCGAAATGCGAGCACTCGCCGTCGCCATCGTCTGCCTGTTCCTCGCCGCCCATGCGGCCGCCGAGCCCGTGACGATTTCGCCGTCAGACACCACCCAATCCTTCATCGTTGCCCACAAGGGCCAACGGGTGATGATGCGACTGCGCAGTGGGCAGGAGATGTCGGGCACGATCCGCGACGCCAGCGAGCGCCTGCTGGTCCTGGGCGAGGTCGCCGGGCGCGAGTTCTTCGACGCGGTGATCCCGATCGATGCGATCGAGGCCGTGCTGGTCCGCGTCCGGGATCGCTGACCGGCTGCGCCCGGGCGCGCGCTCAGGCCCGCCCGAGGCGCCGCGCCAGCATCTCGCGCAGCAAGGTGCGCCGGATGCCGCGATGGTCGGCATCGGGCGCCGCCCACCACCAGCCGTCCTCGCGCATTTGCCGGGCGGCGGCGACGAAACGTTCCGCCACCGTCTCGCAGTCGGCATCGCCATAGGCCAGGTTGAAGATCAGGCGGCCGGTGCCGGTCCAGTTCAGGGCGAGGCCGTGGGCGCGCAGATAGAACTGGAACATCCAGTGGTAGCGGCCGGCCCGCGTGTAGTCGATCGTCCAGATGGTGCCGATGCCTTCGATGCGCAGCGGCAGTCCGGCCTCGTCGAGCCTTCGGTTGAGGGCCTCGCGGCGGGCGCGCCAGCGCTCGTCGAGACCATCGTAGAGGCTTCGGATCTGCGGTGACTGGAGCCGCTCGAGGAATACCTGCATCGCGCCCATGACATAGGGATGCGAGTTGAAGGTGCCGCGGGCGAAACAGATGTCGGCCGGCCTGTCCTCGCGATAGCGGCGCATCAGATCGGCCCGGCCGCAGACGACGCCGACCGGAAGCCCGCCGCCGAGGGTCTTGCCGTAGGTGACGATGTCGGCGCGAACGCCGAAATACTCCTGTGCGCCGCCGGGCGCCAGGCGAAAGCCGGTGAATACCTCGTCGACGATCAGCACGATGCCGCGCGCGGTGCACACCTCGCGCAGGCGCGACAGCCATCGCGTGTAGCGCTCGCGATCGAAGCCGGCGCGGCGACTGCCGTCGACCAGGGTCGAGTCGCCCGGTGCCGATGCGTTCGGGTGCAGTGCCTGCAGCGGATTGACGAGCACGCAGGCGATGTCGCGGCGGCTGCCGATTACGGCGAGGCTGCGTTCGTCCATGTCGCGCAAGGTATATGTGTGGTCCGGGGCGAGCGGATTGCCGGGGCCCGGCTGTACGTCGTCCCACCAGCCATGGTAGGCACCGCAGAAGCGCACGAGATGGCTGCGGCGCGTGTGATAGCGCGCGAGGCGAACGGCCTGCATCACCGCTTCGGTGCCCGACATGTGAAACGAGACTTCATCGAGCCCCGAGATGCGTTTCAGGGCGGCGGCATTGTCGGCGACGCAGGGGTGGTAGCTGCCGAGTACCGGGCCCAGCTCGGCGACCCGCTCGGCCCCTTCGCGGATGCAGGCCTTGTAGAAGTCGGTGCCGAACAGATTGGCGCCGTAGGCACCGCCGAGGTCGAAGAATTCGAAGCCGTCGAGGTCGCGCAGCATGACACCGCGACTGTCTTCGACGAAACCGCCGGACGGCAGGTGTTCGTGTAGGTAGGCGCTGAACTGGAACGGCACCCGGTAACGGCTGGTGAATTGCAGGTCGGAGATGTCCCGGGCCGCCTGGCGCGCCATCGCGTCGGTGCGACCGTGGCGCGTACGCAGGGTGCCCGCCAGTCGGTCGAATCCGGCGCGGCGCGCGTCGACGACGTCGGCCGGCGCGTCGTCGCAGGCGAAGAAGCGCGTGGCATCGTAGCTGTAGCCCGGTATTGCCCTGCCGACGCGCCGGGCCAGTCGGGTATGACCCGCCAGCGATGGATGCTTCGCCCGCGAGAGCTGCAGCCGGCGGATGGCGCGCGGCAGGGTCAGCGCGGCAAGCAGGGCGCCGAACAGAAAGTGGGGGAGCGCGAGTTCCATCGACTTGCCGGGTATGTGGAAGGGCTGGTTTATCAGCGACACGTGACGGGCCGATGACGTCGCGCCCTGCGTGCGGCTGCGCCCGCAATGTCATCGAGCCGTCACGGTGGCGTGCTTTGATGATGGGTCGGACAGGCGTGTCGCCGCGACCCGGGTGAGGGCGACCTTGCCGCCAGCGGTTGCGGCCAGGCAGGCCGGGCGCCGTTCCGGAATCGCGACAGGAAGCAGAGGATGAGTCTGAAGGACGATGACGGCCGCGCGGAAATGCGCGCACGGCTGCAGGCCGAGCTGATCGACAGCCTGGACGAGGAACTGGAGATGGAACTCGACGACGAGCGCATCGATGCGCTGATCGGCGAGACGCTCGGCGCGCAGGCGCCGGGGCCTGACATGGATCGGCGGCAATACTTCGCGGAATTGCTGCGCCTGCAGGCGGAACTGGTGGATCTCCAGGACTGGGTCGTGGCCCGCAAGCTCAAGCTGGTCGTGCTGTTCGAGGGTCGGGACGCGGCCGGCAAGGGTGGCGTCATCAAGCGCATCACCCAGCGCCTGAATCCGCGGGTCTGTCAGGTTGCGGCACTGCCGGCCCCGACCGAACGCGAGAAGAGTCAATGGTACTTTCAGCGCTATGTCTCCCACCTGCCGGCCGGCGGCGAGATCGTGCTGTTCGACCGCAGCTGGTACAACCGCGCGGGTGTCGAGCGGGTCATGGGATTCTGCTCGGACGACGAGTATGAAGAGTTCTTTCGCAGCGTCACCGAGTTCGAAAAGATGCTGGTGCGCGCCGGCATCATCCTGGTCAAGTACTGGTTCTCGATCACCGACGAGGAGCAGCACCGGCGCTTCCTGATGCGCGTTCACGACCCGCTGAAGCAGTGGAAGCTGTCGCCGATGGACATGGAGTCGCGCCGTCGCTGGGAAGCCTACACCAAGGCCAAGGAAGTGATGATCGAGCGCTCCCATATTCCGGAGGCGCCGTGGTGGGTGGTCGAAGGCGTGGACAAGAAGCGGGCCCGGCTGAACTGCATCAGCCACCTGCTGAGTCAGGTCCCATACCGCGACATTCCCAGGCCGCCGGTGTCGTTGCCCCATCGGGAGTTTCACCCCAACTACATTCGCATTCCCATTCCGGACTCGATGATCGTGCCGCGACGCTACTGAGTTGCAGGCCTCCATGCGCCGGGGGGGTGGCGTCAGCGGCCGTGGGAAGGCCCGGGTGGCGATTGCGTGACCGGCATCAAGTGCAGCGCAACCTGGCGGATGCCGGCAAAGAACGCCGTCGCGTTGCGCTGCGCCGCGAGTTCCGTCAGCACGTCGATGGCGGCATGCAGTTGCGATGGCGTCTCGGCCATCGCCAGCAGTTCCCGCGGGCCCATGTCGGCACCGAAGATCATCGGACAGCTCCGCATCAGATGCAGCCTGGCCAGCAGCAGGCTGCGCCGTCCGGTCGCCAGTGCGGTTGCCGTGCTGATGCCGGCCGCGGCGCCGGGTGGCATGACGGTCAATAAGCCTTCGTCGATCAAGGCTTCCAGATCCGATGCCGAACCACCCACAGCGTGCGCCATCGCCCGCAGTTGCGCGACACTGTAGCGGCCGTCGGCGGCGATCAGCAGCTGTCGCTGCACGCGGTCGAGACCACGCGTACGCGCCCAGATTTCCTGTTCACCCGCCAGCGTCTTGCGCGGAAGTTTGAGGTCTGAATTCGTCGGGTCCATCGTCGCGCGCCCTGTCCAAGGAGGATCGTCGAGCCTAGCGCGCGGGCTTTGCATTGAGATGAAGCCTCCGTCTTCGAGCGATGCGCGCATCGCGGTGACGGTCTGCCTGGTTCGCACGACGACGCGCCCGCTACCCGCTCGAACGCCGAATATGACCATCGATGACACGAGGTGGAAGGAATCGGGGCGATGTCCTATAGTGCGCGCCCCGTTTGCCATGCGAGGCTCATTCGCGTGTGCCTTGGCGGGGCATGTCGAAGCGACAACTTTCCAGTCAGGGGTCAGTCATGGTCGAAGTCGAAACACAAGGTATCTCCATCCCGGGCGAGCCGCCGGCCGCCGATGAAGGCGTTCAGTCGGCAGTCGCATCCGGTCCTGAGGCGGCAGCGCCCGAGGCCAAGCCGGTGCCCGTTGCCGACGCTCGCACAGAGGTGGCCAATGTCGATACGCGCGGAGCGGATGCTGCCGGTTCGGGCAACGTCAAGGGCGTCGGCAAGCCGGCGGCCAGTCAGACCAAGTCGCCGCGCAAGCCGGCGGTGACCTCGTCGACGCGTTCAAAGAAGTCGCCGGCTGCGGCGCCTGCGAAGCCGCCGACGCCCGAGCGGCCGAAGCGCCAGAAGGCGACCGAGTTCGAAATTCGCTGCGGCAAGGAGGAACGTCAAAGCCTGCGCAGGATGCGGCGCGACGTGCGCAAGGCCGGTGCGCGTACCGACAAGGCGGTGCTGCTCAGGGCCGGCATGCTGTTGCTCGGCGAAAAGTCGCCCGAAGAGATCGCGGCGCTGGTGGCCCGCCTGCCGAAGCTCAGGAAGGGCCGCGCCGAAAAGCGCTGACCCCGGTGGCAGTCGCCTCTCGGCAGGCGCGGACTGCTGCCGCGGGCGTCGCGACCGGCCGCGGCGAACTCATCATCGAACAAAGAAGCGCCTGCGCCTCCCATCCGGGGAGTGCGCAGGCGAGAGGCCTTACATCGTGTTGTCGTTGGTGTTGTCGAGTCTCAGCCGCGGCTGCGACGGCGGCGAACGACGCTGCCGACGAGGCCGAGGCCGGCAAGGAACATGGCGTAGGTTTCCGGTTCGGGCACCGCTGCCGTGATCATGATCAGGCGGTCGTCACCGCTGGCCGGATGCTGGATGTTGAGATAGGCGACGTTCGGATTGAACGGATCGAAGAACAGACCGGTCGGTTCCGCACCACTGACCTGCATCGCGGCCCAGCGCTGGATGTATTCGGCGATGCCGTCGCCGTCGGTATCCCGAGCCAGCCAGATGTCGGCGTCGCCGGCACCCTGGTCTTCGATGATGTAGATGTTGCCGTCCGCATCGATGGCGAGGTTGTCCGGGCTCGTCAGCAGGTTGCCGACGGCGGTTCCGGTCGCAATGTCGACGGTGTCACGAGTCACGAACTGATTGACGGTGCTCTGCGTCAAGTTGACCGTCCACACGTCGTGGGTGCCGGTGGCGGCAAACACCAGCGCCTCGTCGCCATTGGCGAGGGTGCGAATCTCGAGGTCCTCCGGACGGCTGTAGCCAGTCGCACCGACGTTGTCGGCGGCACGGCGACCGTCGGCGTCGAAGGGATCGAGGACTTCCCAGGTGTAGTTGCCTGCGGCGCTGTCGGCCGTGCCGGCACCGACCTTCATCGCATAGGTCGTCCCGGCCGCGAAAAAGTCGTCGCCGGAGCTGGCGTTCGGATTGGCCGATTCGAACTTGTAGATCGAGCCGCTGCCGTTCTCGTCGACGAAGTAGAAGTTGTTGAGGCTGTCGAAGGCCAGGCCCTCGTGGGAAACCCGGGGAATGACATTGTTGCGCTGGACCAGAAGTCCGGTGCCGTCGGTCAGGTTGGTCGCGGTGGCCGAGACCGGATTGGTCACCTCGAACAGGCGGCCGGTGGCGACGCTGCCGGCGGCCGCGGGGTCGAAGTTCTCCTCGCCGCTGATCCAGCCGCCCCAGGGCGCCCAGCGCGAGGCGTCGCCGCGCTGCCAGTTCTGCGTGCCGACCGGCACGATCGTCGCCGCGGTACCGGTCTGCAAGTCGACGCGCAGCGCGCCGGAAGCGCAGTGCGAGCCGCTGCCGCAGACATTGCTGTTGGATGGTTCGAAGGGCATGAACAGGTAGCGGCCGGCATCGGGACCGCTACGATTGGTGTCGATCATGTCCCAGAAGCGCCCGACCGCCGGATCGGCCAGGTCGCCGAGGCCGCTGCGAGACACCAGGCTCTGCTGGCTGAGGCCGCCGGGCAGGAGCAGGGCATGGGTGGCCTCGAGCGGCGAGCCGACCGGAAGCGGCGTGTTCGTGCCGGTGAGCGGTGCGACGTCGTCGAACAGCGTGTTGCCTGCCGCCAGCGCAGGCCCGGCAGAGGCTGCCAATGCAATGAGGGTTGCGCGTCTGATCATCTGTTTTCCCCTTCCGAGCAATTGTCAGCAGCCGTCGAATGACGGCCGACAGATGGATTCTGGTCTGCGCATATGTCAGTCGTATGTAGGCTGTGTGTCGCCGCCGGTGCGCGCGCCGGCCGGCGGTGCATCTCCGCCGCGGCCGGCAACCGTCATCGCTCAGCGCGCGAACGCGTTCTCGCCGATCAGGTGCGGTCGCAGCGAGAATACGTTCGGGTCGCGACGGTCGACCACGACCTCGGCCCAATGGACGTACTGCGAGCCGAAATTCTCGAAGCGGAAGACGTTCTCGAGTGCCTGCTCGCCGTCGTTGGCGGTCGCGGCGCGCAGCGGCATGTCCATCCGGAAATAGTGGCTGTCGCCGTGGGCGATGACGACCGGGCGGCCGAAGGCGACGGCATGGGTCGCGATCGCTTCCAGCACCGCGTCGAAGCCGGCCCGGGCGGGATCGCCGGCGGCCAGTTCGAAGCGCGGATTGGCCTGCATCGCGATCAGCACGCCGGCCGCGTCGCTGGCGGCCGCGGTCTCGAAGATGCGATCGATCCAGGCCAGCGCCGCCGACTCGCGGGCGATGTATTCGGCGATCCGATCCGCACGCGGTGCATCGACGCTGTCGTCGGGGTCGATCTGGCTCCACGGCGCGAGATCATTGTTGCTGCCGACGACGTGGATGGTGCCGATCACGGTACCGGCGAAGTGCCACATCTGGTTCTCGACGAAGGCTTCGAAACCGGGATCGTCCGCCTGGGTGACGACCGCGGCCGGGCGTGCGCCGGTGCTCAGGCCCGGCGCCGGGTAGAACAAGGCGCGCAAGTGGGCGAGGCGTTCGAGCGGGTGATAGTTGCCGTTGGAATCGCGGTGGCAGTCGGTCCACTCATTGTCGCCGGGGGTGTAGATGAAGGGCATGTCGAACTGCTGGAACTGGTCGAATCGACGCTGCAGCAACTCGTCGTCGCAGCGCTCGCCACCGGCCTTGATATCGCCGGTGTGGAGGACGAATCCGACCTGTCGCTGGGCATTGATGTCCGCGATGACCCGGTCGAACTGCTGCTCACGGTCGACGCCGTAGGGCGCGTCGCCGATCAGCGCGAACGAGGCGTGGTGGCCGCGCAAGCCATCGGCGCGGCGGCCGTCCTCACTTCGGTCCGGGTCGGCGAATGCGGGGGTGGTCGCCGCGGCCAGCAGGATGGCGCACAAGGTAGCCCGAAGCGGGCATCGAGTCGATGAGGTCACTTTGATGGTCTCCAAGGGAAGCGGGTGAGGGGCCCGGGGGCCGCTGGCCGGGCACTCTAGAGACCATGTATTGTGGTTTCGTGTCGGTTCGCCGCGGGCGCGGGTGATCCGACGCGGCACCGGCGACCGCGATCGCCGGATGCGGCCGGCGTTGCCGCGGCTAGCTGTTCCGAGCGCGGCCGACCCTGCGCCAGGGCGAGCTGCCGTCGAGCACCGCTGCGATCTCCGGCAACACCTGCAGCCGGACCTGCGCCGCCATCGCCGCGTGCCAGCCGGCGACGTAGGATGCCGCACGCAGTAGCGACGGGTTGTCACCTGCCCATTGCAACATGCGCTGGTTGCCCACCTCAATGTCGTTGAGGTAGCCCAGGTGTTCCTGTGCGCGAGCGAGCTTGGCAATGAATCGCTTGACCGCCTTGCGCGGAAACAGCGGCGAAAAGAACTCGATCGCGTACCGCAATCTTTTCAGACTGATGCGCAGGGCATGCAGCGCCGCGATGTCGCCGCCCCGCGCCTTGCGCCAGCGGCTGCGCGCGCGCTTGCGCAGGAAGTCGAGCTGGAGCCGGGCGAAGGCCGCGAGATCGGCGGACGCGTCGAGCGGGTTGGCCGCCAGGCTGGTCAGTTCCGCGGCGAAGCCGAGCATCCGACGCCCCTGGTCCGTTCCTTCCATGTGCGCGCATACATGTTCGCGAGCGCGGTTGCGTGCCGCGACCACGGCATCGTTGAGCTCCTGCACCGGGGCGGGGCACAACGGATCGGCGAGGATCGGCACGATCAATTCCTCGTGCAGGACATCGATGTCGCGGGCCTCGCCCAATTCGTCGGCGGCGTTGGAGAACTCGGTCGACCAGCGTGCGACCCAGTCCGGTGGCAGTGCCGGCTCGAAAAGCTTCAGCGCGGATCGCAGTCGGCGCAACGACACCCGGATCTGATGGACGAACTCCGGCGCGTGGTCGACGGCGGCCCCGTCGGCGTTGGCCTGCCATTGGTCGAGACAATCTTCGGCGATCCTGCGGAAGGCGCCCAGCGGCGAGTCACCGGCAGCGAGCGGCGACGGCCCGGCCCGCCGCGGTTTCTGCTTGTCGTCGTGGAACAGGCGCAATCCGCGGGCGGCCTTGCTTTCGTTGATCGGCCGCAGCGCGACGTCGTGGGCGAGGGTCGCCGCCAGCTCGAGCAGGTCCGGCGCATGTCCGCGTTCGAGTTCCAGTTCGATCTCGCAAATCGGCGTCGTGCGTCCGCCGGCCGTGATCGTGCCGTGGTCGATCATGACCAGCACCGACGCTTCTGTGTGCGGCCTGCAGCGGAAGGTCTCGCGTCGGAACTCGGTGACGAAAATCGGCTCGAGCGCGTCGGCGTGGGCGTCGAGCAGCCGGCGGATTCGTGCGTCGTCGACCGCCGCGAAATCGAACTCGCCGCGATACGCCTGCTCCCACTCGGGGCGGACGCTGAGGCCGCTGGACGAGCGGGCGTCGCCCTTGACGGTCTGCAGCAGACGTCGGCCCTGCTTGCGGGTGCGCACCGAAACTCGTTCGGCCGCGAGCCGCTGGTCCGGCGTGTCGAAGTAGGTGCTGATCAGCGTGGCCGATCGGGCGGCCCGTTCGGCTTCGGCGATCAGCGGATGCCGCTTGAGCGCACGCAGCGCCGACGCGGAAAGACCGAGTTTGAGTTCGACCTCTGTGCCCATGGCTTCTTCTTGTGCTGGGTGGCGCGGCGAAAGGCCATGCGCCCGTTTGTGGGCACTATTTTAGTGCATCGCGACATTCATTGATTCATTCGTGCCGAAAAAAAGGATAAATGACAAAAATATTGCGTCATGAAAGTGTAATGAATATTCGATGGCAAGATCCGGGCGTGGTCGCCGTTGCGCCTTGGTATCCGCCCTGCCTCGGAAAGGCGCGACGAAGCGGGAGAAGATTTCACCCGCTTGTCACATCGCCGGCTCACGATGGCGCAGCCTGTCGTCACGATCGGGCATTTCCATCAATTGCTCAGGGAAGGCCGTGAACGAATTCCTCAGACAACTCGCGATTCAGCGCGAGGACGACCACCGTTTCTACCACCACAGTCGCGTCAACCAGACCCTGCACCTGCTGAGCGCCATCAGTTTCCTGTGGGCCTACGCCATGCTGTTCAGCGATCCGGCCGGTGCGGCCCTGGTGGGGTGGCTGGTGTCGATGGTGAGCCGCCAGTCAGGCCACTTCTTCTTCGAGCCGCAGGGCTTCGATACCGTCAACCGGGTCTCGCACGAGTACAAGGAGTCGGTCAAGGTCGGCTACAACCTGCGTCGCAAGGTCGTGCTGATGGCGATCTGGCTCGCCGTACCGCCTTTGCTCTATGTCGCACCGGATCTGCCGGGGATCGCCGTGGCACGGGATTCTTCGACTGACTTTGCGCGACAGGTCGGCATCGCCTGGCTCGCCCTCGGTGTGCTGGGGCTGCTCTACCGCACGGTTCACCTGTTTTTCGTGCGCGACGTGATGACGGGGCTGGTCTGGATGACCAAGATCCTGACCGATCCGATCAATGACATTCGTCTTTACTATCGATCACCGTTGCACCTGCTCCGCGGCGAACTGATCGACCCGGGACGGCCTGCGGCAGGCTGACGATGCGGCGTTCGAGTGCCGCATCCGGAGACGGTGTGCAGTCGCGGCGAGACATTTTCCCGAGCGCGGACGATCTCAATTTTCTGCTGACCAATTGCATCCCGCGGGCCGCGGCGACGCAGCTGATGGGGTGGTATTCGCGCATCGAGAGCCGTCTCTTGTGCCGCCTGTCGCTGGCGGTCTGGCGGATGTTTACCGAGCTCGATCTGTCGGACGCCGAAGCCTGCGAATTCGACAGCGTCCACGCTTGCTTTACCCGCCGGCTCAGGCCCGGTGCGCGGCCTGTGGACCAACGGCCGGGCATTCTGGTGAGCCCGTGCGACGCCATCGTCGGCGCCTGCGGCCCGGTATGCGGTACCCGGGTATTTCAGGCCAAGGGCTTTCCGTACGAACTCACGGATCTGTTGGGCGGGGCGGTCGATGCTGAACGCTTCCGCAACGGCTGCTTCGTCACATTGAGGCTGACGTCGGCGATGTACCACCGCTTTCATGCGCCCGCCGATGCCCGGGTCAGACAGATCCGCTATATCTCGGGCGACACCTGGAACGTGAATCCGATCGCGCTGGCGCGCATCGAGCGATTGTTCTGCCGCAACGAGCGCGCGGTGATCGAACTCGGGTTGGTCGACGGCGATTGGCAGATCCTGCTGGTACCGGTCGCCGCCATTCTGGTGGCGAGCATCCGGTTGCACTGCGTCGACGTTCGATTCCACCTGCGCTATCGCGGGCCAAATGTGATCCCGGCGGATGCCGTCGTCTCGCGTGGGCAGGAAATGGGGTGGTTCGAGCACGGCTCGACGATTCTGCTGTTCCTGCCGCCAGGATTTCGCTGCCTCGAAGCCATCGTCCCGGGGCACCGGATCCGCATGGGCGAGCCACTGGCCTGCCTTCCTCGGTCGTAGGGCGCCAGTGTTCCGGTCCGCAGACCGGCGCCGTTGCCGGCTGCCGGCGCGCGTGCCGGCCGTGGCTCCGTGCGAAATCGGCCTGTTCAGCGGCGAAGATGCGCGCTGTCGGCGTGCTGTCACATGAATTCGGCCAAATGCGTCCGACCGATCCATCGGCGCGAGCGCTTGGTCGGCACGTCGGCTTTGCGATTGCGTTGCCCGACTTGGTTCGCGCGTTCCCGTTTGTGCGAATGAAAGGAGCCATGCATGCGAAAGCATCTTGGCGTATTCACCTTGACCTGCCTGGCGGCCGCGCCGGCCATGGCGCAGTCGAACGTGACCCTCTACGGCGTCGCCGACGTCGGTATCGGCTATGGCAAGGCTGGCGACACGACCTTCACCGGCGTGGTCAATGGCGTGCTGTCGGGGCCGCGTATCGGATTCAAGGGTTCGGAAGACCTCGGCAACGGTCTCAAGGCGGTCTTTCAGCTCGAGCAGGGCTACAGCTTGGGCACCGGCGCACCGAGCAGCACCAGCCGTCAGTTTCACCGGCAATCCTGGGCAGGCCTGAAAGGCGGATTCGGCATGATTGGGCTCGGGCGTCAGTATGCGCCCGGCTACAATTTCACCAGTCGGCTCTCGGCGGCCGTGCCCGGTAGCGTCTTCAACTCGCAGTCGATCCTGGCCAATTCGATTCCCGGTGCGTCGATTCACCCGAATTCGGACGCACGCTGGAACAACTCGATCAAGTATGCATTCGGCGGCAAGTCGGGCATTGCTGCCGAGGCGATCTATTCGTTCCAGGATACCCAGAGCGGCGACGATCGGACCGACGACGACAAGTTCGGCGTCGGAATCGGCTATTTCGGCGGCAGCTTTGGCGCCGGTGTCGTCTATCACCGTGCCAAGCGCACCGACGAAAATCTGGACGAGATCTATCTCGGCGGAAGCGTCGATCTCGGCGCCGTGACCCTCTTTGCGAGCTATCAGACTGCCAAGGAAGGCGACGTCGTCGACGCCGCAGTCGCCTACCTCGGCGCGTCCGCCAAGCTGGGCAACGGCAATATTCATCTCGATGTCGGCAAACTGAGCGACGACGAGAACGACGACAACGATTCGACCTCGATCTCGGTCGGATATACCCACGGCCTGTCGAAGCGGACGACGCTGTACGCCATGGTCAATCGTACGACCAACGACGACAACGCCGATCGCGGCGTGCTCGCGGAAGAGGAAGGCGAGGGATCGACCGCGGTGGGATTCGGCATGCGCCACAAGTTCTGAGGGTTCCTCTCAAGGTGTCCGCTTTGGCAGGCGCAGTGAGCCTGCCGTTTTTTTTTGCGTCGCCATCGCCCGTTGCCGGCACATCGGTCGCCGCTCCGCCGGCCGCATCGTCATGCAAGCATCCGATTCGAGACATGGGTCTGTCATCGCTCGAGGCTAAGTTGCCGGTTGATCGACGACAGCAGGAGAAATCGGCATGACACGGTACCTTGGACCCCTGATTGCCGGCCTGGCTTTGGCCTTGGCCTCGAGCGCGCAGGCAGCGCAGTGCGAAGGAAGCGTCGTCGTCGGCGACATCGATTCGGGCGTGCTCGAGCGCGACATCGACGGTGCCTGCATCGGCGATCTGATCGGCAGCGACCGCGACTGGCGCAGTCACGGCGAATTCGTCAGCCACGTTGCCCGGAACAGCAGGGCGTGGGTGCGGCAGCGTTATCTGGGCGCGGTCGAGCGTGCCCGGCTGATGTCGGCTACGGCCCGTTCGCGAGTCGGCAATACCATCGACGTACGCATCCTTGCGTTCGGCGACTTTCACGGCAATCTTCGTCCCACCGGGACACGGACCGTCGACGGCGTGCTGTTCGATCGCGGTGGCGCCGGATATCTGTCGGCCCTGGTCAAGCAGGAACTGGCTGCCCACCCGAACAGCATTCTGGTGCATGCCGGTGATCTGATCGGGGCATCGCCGCTGCTGTCGGCCCTGTTCCACGACGAGCCGACGGTCGAGGCGATGAATGAAATGGGCCTCGTTGTGAACGCTGTCGGCAACCACGAATTCGACGAAGGTCGAGACGAACTGCTGCGCATGCAGTTCGGCAGTCAGGCCGGAGGCGACGGTTGCCACCCGATCGATGGATGCACCGACGGCGACGGCTACGACGGCGCGCGATTCGATTTCCTGGCGGCCAACGTCGTCGACGAAGCCAGCGGCAAGACCCTGTTCCCGGCCTATCGGGTAGTCGAATTCAATGGCGTTCGGGTGGCATTCATCGGCATGACACTGAAGGGTACGCCGAGCATCGTCACGCCCTCGGGCGTCGCCGGGCTGCGCTTCTTCGACGAGGCCGAGACCGTCAATGCACTGGTGCCGGAACTGCGCCGCGCCGGCGTCGAGAGCATCGTCGTCATCGTCCATGAAGGCGGCTTCGCCAGTGGTGGCATCAACGCTTGCGACGAGGCATCGGGCGCGATTGTCGACATCGTAGGTCGCCTGGACGACGCCGTCGATGCGGTGATCACCGGGCATACCCATCAGGCCTACGTGTGCAGGATGGCGAATCGGAACGCCCGCGAGATCCTGGTGACCGCAGGCTCGCCTTTCGGTCGATTCCTGACCGACATCCACCTGACAATCGACCGCCGTTCGCGCGACGTCGTCGCCACCGCCGCGAGCAACGTCGAACTACTGTTCGAACGGGGCGTGGCGGCGACCGATCCGGCCATCACCGCCCTGATCGGCAAATACGACACCTTCGCGGCGCCGCTCGAGAGCCGCCAGATCGGCAGCCATGCCGATACCCTCAGCCGCAGTAGCAATGCTGCGGGCGAATCGCTGCTGGGGGATGTCATCGCCGATGCCCAGCACTTCGCCACTCGGGATGCCGGGTTCGGCGCCGCCGTCGTCGCACTGATGAATCCCGGTGGCATCCGCGCCGACTTCGCGTTCGCCCAGAGCGGTGCCGAGGGGGATGGCAACATCACCTACGGCGAAGCATTCACGGTGCAGCCGTTCGGCAACTCGCTGGTGACGATGACGCTGACCGGCGCACAGATCGAGACATTGCTCGAACAGCAATTCGTCGGCTGCAGCAACGGCCAGCCGTTCGACCGGGTGCTGCAGGTGTCCGCCGGATTCACCTATACCTGGGATGCGGCGGGGCCGGCCTGCGACAAGATCGCACCGTCGAGCATCATGATCGACGGTGTCGTCGTGCTCCCTGACGCCGAATACCGAGTCACCGTCAATAGCTTCCTGGCGGACGGCGGCGACAACTTCACGGTCTTGCGTGAGGGGCTGGCGCGCACTGGCGGCGCCCAGGATCTCGATGCGCTCGAATCCTATCTGTCGGCATTCGGGACGGTCGATCCGGTCGCCTATCCGCAGGCACTCGATCGCATCGGACGGCAGAACTGATCGAATGCGAGCGCCGGCAATGGCTAGCGTCGAGTCGATCGTAGGTCGCTGCCGGCGTCGTCGGTCGCGACGAAGCGCCGAAGGCGGGTCGCCTTGCCGGATCGGGGGGCTCCGCCAATGCGACGATTCAGGCGGCGAGTCCGCGTGGCGGCACGACCGTACCCATGTAGCGCCCGCGTGCCGCGAGCATGTGGGCACGTTCTTCGAGGGCCAGGGAGTAGTTGCCGTAGCGGCGGTCGAGGCTGACCTCTTCGCCAAGCCAGTGCGGGCGCAGGATGGCTTGATGTTCGTGCCCGAGTTCGAGCTCGGCGATGACGAGTCCGCGGTGGACGCCATCGAAGACGTCGACCTCGAAGCATTGCCCGTGCGCGACCACCGCATGGCGCGTCTTGCGGACGATCCGATGGTCGCAATGATTGGCCAGCATGGCGTGTGCGTCGTCGATCGGTATCGAATACTCGTACTCGTCGCGTCGAAGCCCCCGCAACGGCGACTTGAGCGTCAGGAAGGCCACCTGACGGTCTTCCAGGATGCGCACGCGCACCGTCATGTGGCCGTCTTCCTTGACCGCATAGCCCTGCACGATGCGTTCGCCGGCCAAGCCGGCGACGATGCCCGCATCCCGGACCAGGAACTTCCGCTCGATCTCGATTGCCATGCTCAGACCTCCGATGGGCGACCGAATTATAGCGCCCTGTTGCATTGCAGCAAAGCAATCTTTTCTGCCATTCAACCTGGATGCCGTTCGCATGGTGCGCTCATGCGACGGTCACCGCCGCAGGCGGCGCCGCCCGCCGCCGGCCCGGTGTCGTAGAAAAACCGTCACAAAGCGTTGCTAGGCTCGATTCCCCGATTGAAGAATTCGAGTACAGACGATGAAGACAGGCTTCACAGCGGGCGCGCTCGTGCTTGCACTTTCGAGTATTTCCTCCGTCACGGCGGCAGACGATGGCCTTTCGGCCAGACTGCTGGGCACCTACCGCACCGGTCTGGCCGACGTCGACGAAGGCGTATCGTCGGGCGAGACGGTCGCGCTGCGGGGCACGCAGATGTATGTCACCAACGCCGACGACGTCTCGCTCGACATCGTCGACGTCGCAGACCCGGCGGCGCCGCGGCTGGTTCGCCGCGTCCCGCTCGCGGCCTACGGTTCGAGTGCCAACAGTGTGGACGTATCCGACCGCAACGTCGTCGCCGTGGCGCTCGCCGCGGCGAAGCGCACCGATCCCGGCACCGTGGTGCTGCTGACGCCGGCCGGCCAGGTCAAGCGAACGGTCGTGGTCGGTTCGAATCCGGACATGGTGGTGTTCACCCGCGGCGGCGATCGTCTGCTGGTGGCCAACGAGGGCGAGCCGGACTGCTATGGCGACGGCTGTACCGATCCGGAAGGTTCGGTCAGCGTCGTCGAAATGCGGCCGATCGGAAGAAGTCCGGAAGTGCACACGATCGGCTTCGGCGGTGTCGCGATGCCGCCGGGCGTCCGCATCTTCGGGCCGGGTGCCAGCGTGGCGCAGGACCTCGAGCCGGAGTACATCGCGGTCAGCGACGATGGCGACACCGCGTGGGTCAGCCTGCAGGAGAACAATGCCGTGGCAACCCTCGACCTGCGCACGCTGACGGTGGCGAACGTGACCGCGCTCGGCGTCAAGGACCATGGCGTCGTCGGCCAGGGGCTGGACCCCAGCGACCGCGATGGCGCCATCGACATCCGGCCATGGCGCCACGTGTTCGGCATGTACATGCCGGACGCGATCGCCCAGTTCCAGGTCGACGGCGAGACCTACCTGGTGACCGCCAACGAGGGCGATGCGCGCGAGTACGACGGTTTCGAGGAAGAGCAACGGGCGCGCAGCCTCGCCGGCGACCATCCGAGCCTGGCGGGTATCGCCGGCGTCGACGACGATGCGGCGCTGGGGCGCCTGACGGTCACCAACGCGCCGCCCGACGGTGACTTCGACCACCTGTATGCCTTCGGTGCGCGCTCGGTGTCGATCTGGCATGCCGCGAGCGGTGGCCAGATATGGGACTCCGGCGACGAGATCGAACGGCTGACCGCCCAGGTGCTGCCGGACTTCTTCAATTCGAACAACGACGAAAACGAGGCCGAGGGGCGTTCGGACAACAAGGGTCCGGAGCCCGAGGGCGTCGCGGTCGGCCGCATCCACGGGCGCAGCTTCGCCTTCGTCGGCCTCGAGCGGATCGGCGGTGTCGTCGTCTATGACGTGAGCTCTCCCCACGCGCCGCAACTGGTGGACTACCTCGTGACCCGCGACTTTTCACGAGACGTGGCGGAATCGGACTCCGGACCCGAGGTCCTGCGCTTCGTCGAAGCGCGGCGCAGCCCGACGGGGCGCCCGCTGCTGGTGGTCGCCAACGAGATCACCGGCACGGTCAATCTCTGGGCACTGGACGACTGAGCAGCCGGGCGGGGCGCTCGGCGGCAAGCGGCCGAGGCCCGTCGTCGGGACGCGACCATGGATCGCCGCCGACGTCGACGGCCACTCAGTTCGCGCGTCGGTCGGTGCCACCCGGCGCCAGAATGTCGACCAGCGCCGACACGTTCGGAGAGCATGCGCCGCGACGCCAGATCAGCACCGTGTCGGCGACGTCGAGGCCGGCCGGCAGCCGTTCGGTGCGCAGCCGGTGGTGCTCGGGGAAGGTCGTCAGCACGCTGCGCGGCAGCAGGGCGACGCCCATGCCGACGATGACGCAGCCGAGCATGGCGTGGTAGGACGACAACTCGATGGTGTGGGCCGGCATCTGGCCGCCGTCGACATACCATTGCTCGAGCCGCCGCCGGTGGGGGCATCCGTTCTCGAAGGCGATCATCGTCGCCGGCGGGTGCTCGCGATCGATCGGCGGATGGTCGTTTGCCGCCACCAGTACCAGTTCTTCCTCAAAGACCTTGAGCTTGTCGAAGGGTTCGTCGGCGACCGGTTCGGCGACCAGGGCGGCTTCGATGTCTCCGTTCAGTACGGCTCGGGCCAATTGCAGCGGATTGCCGGTACGTAGCTGGAGGTCGACGCCGGGGTGGCGGCGGTGGTATTCGGTCAGCGGTTCGGGCAACCGCACCGCCGCCGTGCTTTCCATCGATCCGAGCAGGAAGATGCCGCGCGGCTGCGGGTCGCGGACCGCCTCGCGGGCTTCGTCGGCGAGTGCCAGCAGGCGTTCGGCGTAATCGAGCATGGTCTGGCCGGCGGCGGTCAGGTGCAGGCGCTTGCCGTCACGTTCGAACAGCGCCACACCGAGTTCGTCCTCGAACTGGCGAATGCGCGTGGTGACGTTGGATTGCACCCGATGAAGTCGGTTGGCCGCCTTGGTGATGCCGCCTTCGCGCACGACGGTCTGAAAGATCTTCAGCTGCGTCAGATCCATATATCTCTCCGCAAGATCAAGTGCATCTTCATTATTCATTTTACGAAATACTTTGAGGCACGGACACTGATTGCACGGTCAACAGGGACGGAGGAAACGAAATGAACGTCGATCAGATTCGCAGCTTGCAGCAATCGTGGGCGCTGGTGGCACCACATGGCGAGGCGGCCATCGCCAGCTTCTATCAGCGTCTGTTCGAGATCGATCCGAGCACCCGCCTGCTGTTTCGTTCGGTCGACATGTCGCGGCAGCACAGTCGTCTGGTGCAGGCGCTGGCCGCCACCATCGACGGCCTCGACCGGCCTGGGCAGTTGCTGCCGATGCTGGAACAACTGGGCCGGCGCCACGCAGGCTACGGCGTCTGCGACAGGCACTTCGACTCGGTCGGCCAGGCCTTGCTGTGGACCCTGGCACAGGGACTGGGCGATGCATGGACTGCGGAGCTCGAAGCTGCCTGGGTCGAGGCCTATGGGCTGGTTTCGGGCGTCATGCGAGGCGCGATGGCGGATCGGCGCGCGTCGACCGGAACCACGGCCTTCGGCGCTCGCCCGCTTGCAAGCGAAATGTCCGCGAACGGAGGCGCGTGATGAAGATCGCCGTGTTCGGAACCGGTGGGCTGGGTGGCTACTTCGGCGCACGCCTGCTGCAGGCAGGGCACGAAGTATCGTTCATCGCCCGTGGAGCGCAACTCGCAGCCCTGAATCGCGACGGACTGCGGCTCGAGAGCGCACTCGGCAATCTGCATCTCATCCCGGTGCGGGCGACCGACGACCCGGCCGAGATCGGCCCGGTGGATGCCGTACTGTTCATGGTCAAGCTCTACGATACCGCGGCGGCAGCGGCTGCGCTGGCGCCGTTGCTCGGCGCCGGGACGGTGGTGGTGTCGTTCCAGAACGGCGTCGATGGCTGGCAGCGCATCGGTGAGGCGGTGGGCCACGGCCGGGTACTCGGGGGCGTTGCCTACATCTTTTCGGAGATGCTGGCGCCGGGCGTGATCCGTCACAGCGGCGAACTCGCCCGGTTGCTGTTTGGCGAATTCGACGGGCGCCATACGCCCGGTGCCGAACGGCTGGCGCGTGCGTTCGCCGATGCCGAGGTCGATGCCCATCTGGTCGAGGACATTCTGGTGAGAATCTGGGAGAAGTTCGTGCTGCTGTCGGCGATCAGCGGGGTCACCGCGCTCACGCGCCTGCCGATCGGGCAGGTGCTGGCGGACGGGCCGTGCGCGTCGCTGTTCCGCGACGCGCTGGGCGAGACCGCAGCGGTCGGTTGCGCCCGTTGTCCGGGGCTGGCGGCCGACATCGCGGAGCGCCAGTTTGCCTTCGCGCAATCGCTGCCCTTCGGCATGCGCGCGTCGATGCTGAACGATCTGACACGGGGCCGGCGCCTCGAACTCGAGGACCTGAGCGGCGCCGTGGTGCGGCTCGGCGCCGAACTCGGCCTAGCGACGCCGGTGCATGGTGCCATCTACCGTGCCCTGCATCCGCTGGTCGACGGCTCACCCGGTGGCGAACCGCAGCGCCCGGACGAAGTCGGGCACTAGCCTGGATCAAGGGCCGGGCAGCGGCTGTGGGCTGCCGAGCTGGAAGCCCTGACCCAGTTCGATGTCGAACTCGCTGAGCGCGGTGAGCACGGCGTCGGACTCGATATGCTCGGCGAGACAGCAGATGCCCAGTTCCCGGGCCAGCGCCGCGATGCTGCGCACCATCGCGCGGTCGCGGTCGCTATCGAGCATGTTGGTGACGAACTCGCCTTCGATCTTCAGGTAGTCCACCGGGAAGCGCTTGAGGTAGTGGAACGACGAGAAGCCGGAACCGAAATCGTCGATCGCGAGGCGGAATCCCTCGTCGGTCAGCCGCGAGATGTAGTGGTCGAGGACCTCGGGATGGCGAATGGTCTCGCGCTCGGTGATCTCGAACACGATGCGCCGGGTATCGATGCCGATGTCCTTGACGATGCGGCGGATCTCCGGGATGAATTCCTCGAGCACCAGGGCGCGCGGTGAGGAGTTCAGGAAGATGTTGCCCGTGAAACCGGAGTCGGCGAGTTGTCTGAGGGCCTTGCGGATCACGATCAGGTCGATGCGGTACATCACCCCCATGCGCTCGGCCAGCGGAACGAAATCCTCGGCACCCAGCACGCCATTGCTGCGGGGCAGGCGGCTCAGCACCTCGTAGGCGACCACTTCGCCGTCTGCCAGTCGCACGATCGGCTGGAAGTAGGGCACGAAACTTCTGGCCTCGATCGCATCGAACAGTTGCAGCGTGCGCTCGCCGGCGGTGCGGAAGGTGTCGGCCAGGTCGTCCGTGCTCGGCACCCGCAGTTGTCCCTTGGATTCGGCCTTGGCCTTGTAGAGCATGTTGTCGGCCAGCAGGAAGAGGTCCTTGGCGTCGCGCGCATGCTCCGGAAAGGCGGCGAGACCGATCGTGAAACCCGATTTGACGACGGTGTTGTCGGGCGCCATCAGGTCGAGCCGGGCGCCGGCCGCGAGCATCCGCTCGGCAACCCGGCTGCCCTCGGAAATCGTCGCGCTCGGCAGCAATGCGATGAATTCGTCACCGCCGTAACGGGCGACGATGTCGTCCGGCCGTACCGACTGGCGCAGTGCCTTGGCCACCGCCTGCAGGAAACTGTCGCCGAAGGCATGGCCGTGGCCGTCGTTGATCGACTTGAAATTGTCCACGTCCACCAGCAGCACGACGAAGCGGGTTTCGCGCCGTGCCGCCCGCGCAATCTCGTTCTCCAGCAGTTCCCAGAAGATGCGCTGGTTGTAGAGCTTGGTTAGCGGATCGCGGGTGGCGAAATACTCGAGCTCGCTGGTGTACCGGTGGATCGCCTTGACCGAGCCGACCACGTTGAGCAGCGTGGACAGCACGGAATCGATTACCAGCAGCCGTGCCGGATCCTCGGCGGGATCGGGCTGCAGGCCGATGCCGACGATGCCGCCGATCTTCGGTGCATTGATCACCAGCGACTTGGTTTGAAGCTCGGTGCGCGCGTCGTCGGGGTCGAGCGTCGCGGCAGGATCGGCCACGTTGTGGCGGATGCTGCAGCCGGTGGTGCTGTGGTCCAGCGTTGCCTGCAGCAGGTTGCGACGCAGCGCCTGTTCGAAGCTGGCGGTCAGGACCGGTCCCGGACGCTTGAGCCAGAACACTTCGATCTCGTAGTCCTGGGGCCCGGTCTTGAAGATCGAGAACAAGGCGTAGGTCGGCAGGATCGTATTGATCTCGGACAGCAGGCTGGTGACGTAGTCGCGCCAGTCGCGCACGACTTCCGAAGTGATGATGAATTTCTCGAGCAGCCGGATTTCGAACTCGAGCATGTCGCGATCGACCGCGACACCTCGCAGCCGGTCGGTCAGCCGCGAGATCTGCTCACCGATCGGCGCGAATTCGGTGAACGCCAGCATCGGCGGTCGGGCTGCCAGATGTTTGAGATCCGAGACCGAGTTGATCGCTTCGATGTCGCGGGACAGGGCGGCGATCGAGTTGCCCAGGCGTCGCGAGATATAGACCACCATCAACAGCACGGCGACCGCGGTGATCGGAATCGCCGGAAGCCCGGCGACCGTGAATCGCTCGCGGTGAGCCGCGATCAGCGGACCGATCGATTGCGCCACCGAAACCGCCCCGAGCACTGCGCCGGGGGTCGCGTTGGTGTGGCACTTCAGGCACGGCGTGTCGGCGATCAGCGGCATCACGAAGCGTACTTCGCCGTCGTCGTGCTTCTGCACCGGACGCGCACTGCGTACGGCCTGCAGAATCGACGGATCGGGCGGGGCCTGCTCGATCTCGCCATAGAGCGCGGTGACGAAGGGCGAGCGATAAATGTCGATGCGCGCCGGGCTGCCGTCGGCGGCATGGCTCAGCGAGGCCAGGAATGCCTCGAGCTGTTGCCGGTTCCAGCCGGTGCGCATAAGCTGGAACATGCCGTTGAAGCTGACCCGCGCCAGCAATTGGGCGTCGGCGACCGCATCCTCCCGCAGGCTGCGTTCATAAGCTTCGGAAAACGTGTAATAGCCGAGCGCGAACAGACCTGCCGCCAGCAAGGTCGATGTGACGAGGAGGAGTCCGCGGACGGTACGGGTCATGGGCAGGCAGCAATCGGTTCCGATCGGCCGGCGCGTGGCGAACGGCGCACGCAAGCTGGTCCGGTTCCTGCGTTCGGATGCAATTCCCGTGCTTGCGACAGGGGCGATTTGCCATGAACTTCACAGTCAACCGCTCGACGACCCTGTTGGCGCTCGTGTTCGCGCTGCTCGCAGGCGATCCGGCGGCCGCCTTCCTGCGGCCCGCGCAGATCCCGGAATCCGAGCCGGCGGCGGAACCGGCGCCGAAGCCGGCGGGCGCACAGCGGCCGATCGTCGAGCCGCAGTTCGACTCCTACGACCGGGCCAACCCCGACTACGAGCGTCTTCAGCGGCCCGACGAAGCGCTGCAGGGCTTCCCGCTGGACGAGAACGGCAAGGTGGACTGGGCCAGGGCGCTGCGGGACGGTGTGATCACGCCGCGGGAGGTGTTGCAGGGGAACGAGACCTATCTTCCGCTCGATCTCGACATCGTCATGCGCAATACCAAGGGCATGCCCTATGTACGCTTTCCGCACAAGACCCACACCGAATGGCTGGCCTGCAGCAACTGCCATCCGGCGATCTTCGCGCAGAAGGCAGGCACCGCGCGCATCCGCATGGAAGACATCTTCCGCGGCGAATTCTGCGGCAAGTGCCATGACCGGGTCGCCTTCATTACCCACCGTGCCTGCTTTCGCTGCCACAGTGTCGCGCAGCCCGGGCAGCACATGCCGTACTGAGCGGGCGTTCACTCGGAGTTGATGACCAGCGACTTGAGCTTTTCCCGGTCAAGTATGGTCACGTTGCGCCCGCTCATTTCGATCACCCGCTCGTCGATGAGCCGGCGCAGGATTCGCGAGAAGGATTCGTGGGTCAGCGAGAGCAGCGACGCGACCGTACGCTTGGGCGCCGGCAACTGCACCTGGGTACCCGGGTGGCCACTCTCCGATAATTCGGTGAGGTAGGTCGCGACGCGGGTGATTCCAAGCCGCGAGGAGGTCGTGCAGATCGCATCAATCAGCTTCTGTACCCGGCTCGAGACCTCCCGCAGCATGCGGCCGGAGAGTTCCTGATCGGATTCGATGGCCTTCATCACGTGGTGGCGCTCGACGTGCACCAGCGTGCAGCGGTCCACCGCCTGGGCCCACGAGCGGTAGGACGAGTGCATGAATATGCCGATCTCGCCGAACATCTGGCCTGAACTGAACAGTTCGATCACCTTCTCGCGGCCGTCGGCATCCTGGGCGAGCAGCTTGACCGAGCCACCGATCACGAAATAGAGGCCGGTCGGCGCGGTGCCACGGCGGAAGATCGTCTGGCCCCGGGAAAAGCGGGTCAGGCGCGCCTCGCTGGACAGCATGCCGATGCTCGTCTCCGGCAGTCCCGCCAGAATCGGCATGCGCTCCAGCATCCTGTACAGATCGGGGCCGTTCGCCTCGGCGGCGTATCGGTCACCGGCCTGCGTTGGCCGCATTTCGTCCCCTCCCGTGCGCGCCGCGCAGCGGCCCGCCCCGATGGTTCAGTTGATCGTGTCGCCGCGAATGTGCGCGACGCCGCCGTAGCTGCCGACCCAAAGGCTGCCGTCCTCGGTCGTGGCCATCGAGAACACCGCATTGCTGAACAGGCCGTCGCCGGTCCTCAATATCTTGTAGCCGTTGTCCTGCTTGAGCGCGAGGCCGTTGTTGGTACCGATCCAGAGGCGATTCTTGTCGTCCCGGTGCAGCATGAAGACGTGGTTGCCGGGCAGCCCTTCCTTGGTCGTCACGTTGACCCAGTTGCCGTCTACGTAATGGGCCAGGCCGCCCCCCCAGGTACCGGCCCAGACGCTGCCGTCCTGGTCCACCTCGAGTGCGACGATGTAGTTCGGGTTGTAGGCCTGGTCAACGTCCTGCAGGCCCATCTCGCGCTTCTGCTGGGCGTGGTGCTGCGATGCCTTGCCCGGATCGTCCTTGAACGCGATGTCGTCGCGTACCTTCTCGTAAGGGGCGCCGATGCCACGGGCGTGGTTCCAGTTTTCCCACTGGCCGTCGGCGAAGCGCGCCATGCCGCCTTCGGTGGCGAGCCAGATCTCGCCGTTCTTGCCTTCGGCGAGGCCATAGACCCAGTCGTTCGGCAGGCCACCGCCGGTGCTTGCGACCGTGTGCAGCTCCCACTGGCTGCGGTCGTGCAGCTTGCCGCCCTTGACCCGATTGACGCCCGACCAGGTCGCGATCCAGACGTCGCCGTCGCGGGTCTCGATGACGTCATAGACGAAGGCGTCGCCGAGTCCCTGGGGGATGTTGAAGTTCTCCCACGTGCCTTTCTCCTCGTCGAGCATCGACATGCCGCCGCCGTAGGTGCCGACGGTGAGCTTGCCCTGGATCCGTCCGACGTAGAACATGCCGTTCGAGAGCAGGCCGGTCTTGACGTCGAAGAGCTTGAAGCGGTCGTTGGCAAGCTCGTAGCGGACCACGCCGCCGGACGTGCCGACCCACATCGTGCCGCCGTCCGCATAGATCGATTTGACGTTCTTGTTGCCCACGCGGAAATGGGTGAAGCGCTCGGACGGGTTGAAGCCGACCTTGCCTTCGCGGTTCATGCCCTGGTGCGCCGCTGCCGCGGCGCCGGCAGCCGCCTGGGGTGCCATCGCCGCCGGTGCGCTGGCGGCCGGTGCCGCCGCGGGCGGGGCCGCGGCCGCGGCCGGCTTCGGCGCAGGCGCGGTCGCGCTGCTCTGTCCCTGTTGCTTGCCGACGGTGTAGGCGCCGGCGATCGCAGCGCCTGCCACGATCACCGCGACCGCGAGTGTCTTGTGATCCATTACTCGGAGACTCCTGGATTTCGTTGAATCGGGTTCATTGCTTGTTGCCGATGCGGGCGACACCGTGGCGGGTGCCGGCCCACACCGAGCCGTCGGGCGCGACGGCCAGTGCGTAGACGTTGGCGTCGAGCAGGCCGTCGGCCACGGTGACGTTCTGGAAGGTCTTGCCGTCGTACCGGCTGACGCCCCCGCTGGTGCCGAACCACAGTACGTCGTCGTGGTCCCGCGCAATCGAGTAGACGATGGTGCCGGCGAGCCCGTCCTTGACCGTGAAGCTCTCGAACTGGCTGCCGTCGAAGCGGCTGACGCCGCCGCCCCAGGTGCCGATCCACACCTTCTGGTCCTGATCGACGTGAACCGCGAAGCAGTAGTTGGGGTTGTAGGTCTGCATGCCGGCAGCCATGGTCGACAGGTCGTGACGGCTGCGCGTGCCGAGACCGGTGTTGGTGCTTGCCGGCCGGTCGTCGGCGTTCGGCGCGCCGAGCCCGTCGGCATGGGTCCAGGAGCGCCAGTTCTCGCCGTCGTACATCGACAGGCCGCCTTCGGTGCCGAACCAGACCTTGCCCGAACCGTCCACGTCGAGGCCGTAGACCCATTCGTTGATCAGTTCCTTGACGTAGGTGGTGAATTCGCCGGTGTCGACATCGAAGCGGCTGGCACCGGCCCAGGTGCCGATCCACAGGTCACCGTCCTTGCCGTTGGCGAATGAATAGATCCAGTAGTCGGCCAGTCCGTGCATCGGGAAATAGGTCTTCCATTCCCCGTCCTTGTAGCTCGACGCGCCGCCGGCATTGGTGCCGAACCACTTGTAGCCGCGGGTGTCGGTGCCGATCGCGAAGACGTACTCGTTGGCGAGCCCGTCGTCACGGGTGAAGGTGTGCCTGGGGGTATTGGTGGCGAGGTCGATGGCATGGACGCCGCTGGAGGTGCCGACCCACATGGTGTTGTCGGTCGGGTCGAAATGCAGCGAACGGACATAGACGTTCTGTCCGACGTTGAAGGTCTCGAGGACGACCGGCTTGGCGTCCTCGGCGCTCGCGGCGAGGCTGGTGGCGAGCAGGGCTGAAGCGGCGAGTTGTCGCAGAAATCTGGGCATGGGCATGGCGGTCAGCGGTGCAGGGTTCTGAGATAGGCGATGACGTCACGGATCTCCTGCCGGCGCAGGATGCCGAAAAAACCGGGCATCACGTTCTTGCCGTTTTCGATCGAGTCGATCAGCATGGTGTCGGGCTGCATCATGCGCTCGCCCTTGGCAAAGCTCGGCGCCGACGGCAGCACCGGATGACCACCGACACCGTGGCAGACCGCGCAGTTCATTTCGTAGATCTGTCGTCCGTTCATCGGATCCGCCGCCTGCGCCGCGGTTGTGGCGAGCATGGCCAGCAGCGCCATCAGGATGGCATTCTTCATCGCGTTCTCCTATTTCTTGTCCTCGCCCGCCTTGGCATCGCCGGCCTTCTTGCTCCACAGCGCCGCCTTGTCCGGATCCGGAGCGATACCGAGCATGCCCTTCGAATAGGCCATCGACAGTGCGTCGATCGAACGCATGTAGCCGGTCTCGGCGCTCCTGGTCAGGATCGTTTCGGCGTCCGGCTGATCGGTCGGCGGCGCCAGTGTGCCGTTGAGCAGGCCGTCCGCCAGTGCGTTCCAGGAGCGCTCGTGGCCGAGCGCCGCCGCACGCTTGAGCAGCGCGAAGCCCTTTTCGACGTCCTGCTCGACACCATCGCCGCTGATCGTCATCGACGCCAGGCCGTAGATGCCGTCCGGAAAATCCTGGTCTGCCGACATCTTGTAGTAGCGGTACGCCTCGGCGTTGTATTCGCCGAGATCGAGGATGTAGGCAAGCATCGACTGGGCGTGGGGGTGGCCGGCGTCGGCGGCGCGGCGAAGCGGTTCCATCGCCGAAAACAGGTCACCGCTGCGAAAGGCAGCCATGCCGGCCGCGAAGTCGCTGTCGACGTCGGCGCGCGTCGCGATCGGTGCGATCGCCAGCAGCACGGCGACGGCCAGCGACTTGAAAGCGAGAATCGGATTCTTTGCGACGGGAAAGATCATGGTCATCCTTTTCCGGACGGAGTGGGCAGGATCGGCGTCTGTCTCAGGTCCGCAGACCCAGGGATTCGAACTCCTCGATTTTCCGGTACAGGCTCGACAGGCCGATGCCCAGCGCCTGAGCGGCCACCCGTCGGTCGCCGCCGGCCTCGTCGAGCGCCTTGAATACCAACTGCGCTTCGATCTCGCGCAGCTGATCGCGCAAACAGCTTGCGGGAGCAATTGACGTGCCAGTGCCGCCAGCGGCGCGGCTGCCGCGGGTGATCTCGGGCGGCAGGTCGGTCATTGCGATGGCGTCGTCCTCGGCCAGGATGCAGGCGCGATTGATCACGTTCTCGAGCTGGCGCACGTTGCCCGGCCACGGGTAGCCCAGCAGCAGGCGCTCGGCATCGGTCGCCAGACCGAGCCGCTCGGTCGCGCCGGCCTGACTGCGTGCGCGCTCGAGCAGGAAATCGATCAGACCGCGGATGTCGCCATGGCGCTCGCGCAGCGGTGGAATGTGGATGTGGAACATGCTGATGCGGAAGAACAGGTCTTCGCGGAACGTGCCGTCGCCGACCATCTGCTGCAGATCCCGATTGGTGGCCGCGATGATACGGCAGTCCACCCGCCTGGGCTGTTCGCTGCCCACCGCGCGAATCTCCTTCTCCTCGATCGCGTGGAGCAGCTTGGTCTGCATGTGCATCGGCAGCTCGCCGACCTCGTCGAGGAACAGGGTGCCCTGGTCCGCCTGCAGGAACAGACCCTTGCGGGCCTTGTCGGCGCCGGTAAAGGCCCCCTTGGTGTGGCCGAAAAATTCGCTTTCGAGCAGCGTCTCGGGGATCGCGGAGCAGTTGACCGGCAGGAACAGGTGGTCGGCCCTGCGGCTGTGTTCGTGGATGAAGCGGGCGAGCACGCCCTTGCCGGTACCCGATTCGCCGGTCACCAGCACCGTGCTTTCGGTCGGCGCGACCTTGCCGGCCAGTCGCTCGACAGCCTGCATCGCGGGCGACGAGAAGCGGAAGGTCGGTGCGTCGCCCTTGGCGAACTGGCGCAACACGCGGTTTTCCTCGCGCAGGCCGCGCAGCGAGGCGACCTGCTGCACGCGGTGAAGCAGTTCCTCCATGTTGGCCGGCTTGACGATGTAGTCGGACGCGCCGGCGCGCAGCGCATCCACCGCCGTCTCCATCGACGCGAAGGCGGTCACCATGATGAAGTTGGTCTCGATCCGAGACTCCTTGATCGAGCGCACCAGCTCGACGCCGTCACCGTCGGGCAGCTTGATGTCGCACAGCGCGATGTCCACATCGCCGCGAACCAGCTTGGCGGCGGCTTCCTTGCAGGTCGCCGCCTGATCGACCGAGTAGCCGGCACGGGTACAGGCGTCCGCGATGATTTCGCGGATGGCACGTTCGTCGTCGATTACCAGCACGTGCATCGAGTGATCTCTCCTTCAGGGGGTCCGGACCGGCCTGCGCTCATGCCCGGACGGCTTCGGTTACGTTCAAGGGCAGGGTGATCCGTGCCGTCGTGCCGGCGCCGGGCTCGGACTCCAGGATCAGGGTGCCGCCGCCGTCACGGATCAGTTCGCGGCTGAGCGCGAGCCCCAGGCCGGAACCCTTGCCGGCCGGCTTGGTCGTGAAATACTCGTCGAAGGCGCGACCAAGCGTCTCGGCGTCCATGCCCTTGCCGTTGTCGCGCACCTCGATTACCGCATGCTGGTCGTCGGTCCGGCTGACGACGTTGATCTCGGGCGCTTCGGGATTCTCTTCCATCGCGTCGGCGGCGTTGATCAGCAGATTCATCAGGGTCTGGGTGACGTGATCGGCGACGGCGCGCACCGCAGGCAACTCGCCATCGAGATCGGTCGACAGCTCGATGCCGCGGAAACGGCGGTCGAAGGCGACGAAGTTGATCGTCGAGCGGATCAGCTGATTGAGGTCCAGCAATTCGGGCGACAGCGGCTGCGGGCGGGTGAAGTCGGCGATCTGGCGGGTGATCTGGGAGATGCGCCGGGTCTGTTCGAGGATCAGTTCGGGTTCGCAGCTGACACCCTGGTGCTGGCAGCCGGGAACGCACGCCGAACGGATCGAACTGGCGATGCCGCTGATTGCGGCGATCGGGTTGTTGATCTCGTGGGCAAGCTGGGATGCGAGCGAGCCGACCGCAACCATCTTCTCGCGATGGAACTGCTCCTGGCGGGCACGCTCGATGTGGCGCTCCCGTTCGCGCAGGTCGCTCTGCATCTGGTTGACCGCCCGCATCAGGCTGCCGACCTCGTCGCGGCGGGTGACGTCGAGTTCCTCGCCGCGGTAGCCGTTGACAATGTCGAGCGCTCGCGATTCGAGCTTGCGGATGTCCCAGGTCAGCCGGCTGAAGAAGATCGCGGTCGCCGCACCGAGCACGATGATGCCGAGCACGGCGAACGCCAGTCCCTGCAGCGTGACCCGGTCATAGGTGACCCGGTACTCGGCGAGCAGTCGCGACTTGCGGTCGCGCGTCGCCTGCGTGATTTGCTCGAGCTCGTTGATCAGTTCGTGCAGGGTGGTCCGCGTGACCGCCAGCACGCCGCGGCCCGGGCTGCTGACCAGGTCGTTGGTCAGGGCCTGCAACTCGTGGGAAAGGATCAGGATCCGCGGGTGCTTGTCCTCCAGCGAGCGCAGCAGCGAGCGCGTCGCTTCGATCTCGATCACCGCCCCCGGGGCGGCGGCCAGTGGATCGGTCGCGGAGAACGCGACGTTGACCGACAGCAGCGTGCGCGCCATCGACATGTTGATCTGGACCAGCAGTTCCTCCGAGCGATGCACTCGCTCGAGGTCTTCGACCATCACCAGCAGCTTCTGGCGCTCGGCGTCGGTGAAGATGCCGACCAGCAGCGCGTAGAGCACGAAGGCGATGAAGGCGAGCACGCCCTTGACCTTCAGCGAGAGGCCTTCGTGGCGACCGTCGGTGGAAGGCGTTTCGCGCTCCTCCTCCTCCGGTCCAGCGGTGAGTTCGTGCTTGCTCATGCCGTGTGCGGTGGCCGCCGGATAGGTCGCGACGGCGGCGCACCAGTGGAATGGTGCGGTATAAGGGGCGCTTGGGCAAATGTCCGCCCTGTGGCGCGTAACGAATGGAACTGCAAGATGCGCGCCTGGAATCCGGGGCGGGGCGCTGGGCGACCCTGCGATCGATCCGCGGTATGAATCTTGCGCAGAGCGACGCGGCCGCACATCTGTCGAGGGCGACGGCATCGATCGCCGCCCGCTCGCCCCATCCCCGAAAAGGAGTTCTGTTCCCCATGCTCAAAAGTCTGTGTCTGTCCCTTGTCCTGCTGGCCGGCGCGGCACCTGCGCTCGCCGCACCGGTCGATGACGCGATCGCGCTGCTCGACGCGGGCAAGTACGAGGAGGCCGCGCATCAGCTGCAGCCGCTGGCGGAGAGCGGCGATGCAATCGCGCAGCACCGGCTGGCCATTCTGTACTTCTACGGCCACGGCGTTCCCGAAGACGAGAATCGGGCGCTCGAACTGGCTCGTCTCAGCGCCGAGGCGGGCAATGTCGACGCGATGTATCTGGTCGGCAACATCTATGTATTCGGACATACCGTGCCGAACGAGGCGGATGATCCGGATCTCGAGGCGGCAAAGTGGTTCCACGAGGCGGCGAGTCGGGATCATGCCGAGGCCGAATACAACCTCGGGCTGCTGTTCCTCGCCGGCAAGGGCGTCATCCGCAGCCAGGAAGAGGCCATGAAATGGATCCGGCGGGCCGCCGAACACGGCCATGACGGCGCCCGTAACTTTCTCGGCGGCGAGGACGGTCACGCCAAGTGAGGCGCGCCCCGGCGGCGCACCGCAGTCAACGGGCGGCGGAATGGCCGCCCAGCGCATCGAGAATGTCCTGCAGCGCGTCGTCCTGGTCCCATTCCCTCGCCCCGAGGTATTTGCCGACGATGCGCCCGTCGGCGGCGATGTAGTAGGTCACGGGCAGGGCAATCGCGTCGAGCTGGCGGAAGGTCTCAGACGCACTGACCGCCACCGGCGTCGGCAGTGTGATCCCGTACTTGCGCAGGAATTCGTCCATCAGCTTGAGATCGTCGTCGACCGACAGCGCGACGACGTCGATGCCGTGTGTCTCGAGCCGACCAGCCAGGGCCTGTAGCGCCGGCATCTCCTTGCGGCAGGGGCCGCACCAGGTGGCCCAGACATTCAGCACGGTCGGCCGTTGCGGCAGTTCCGACAGCAATTCGGGGCCGCCGGTCGTGGCGCGCAGTGGTAATGGCGGAAGTTGCGTCGGCGACGGTTCGGTCGGTCCGGCGATCGCGTGGGTTGTCGCGATGACGACTCCGATCAGCCATCTGCGGGCAAATGCGGGGGTCATGGTGGCGTCTCCAGCAGCGGCTTCTTGAACGAGATGGCGCCGAGCATGTCGCCGGCGCGATAGCCGGTGGCCCGGTCGTGCGGATATTCGCTGGCGAGCCTGGCGCGGGTCGCGGCCGTCATCGATTCCACCGGGCCGTGGCAGCTCACGCACAGGGTGCCGGCAACGATCGCCTTGAGATAGCGGAAGTAGCGACCAGCCGGCTCGTCGACGACTTCGGCGACTTCGAGCGATGACAGATCCTCGCCGCGCGCCACCCGCCGATCGAAGTCGAGCAGCTGGGTCTGCTCCCAGCGATCCGCGGTTCCGAGGGACGGATTGCGCACGCGCAAGGTCACGCGGCGGACCTGGGCGCCATAGCGCCGAGACAGGGCGGAAGTCAGTTCCGGCGCGGTGTACTTGCAGACGACGATCGAACGCAGGGTCCCGCTGATGGCGTACTCGCGAGCCAGTTCTCCGGCGATCTGCTGGTGCAGTTCATTGACCGCCGTGCGCGCCTCGTCGGTCAGTTCGGCCATGGGGCCGGTGGCCGACGCCGCCATTGCCGCAACCGCGACCGAGGACGACGCAAGGGCGGATAGCAGGGCAACGGCGATGCGGCGAGGTGTCATGGGTGCTTGGCCGGAATCGGGTTGATCAGCGGATCTCCCGACCGATGATCAGATCGAGGCCGCTGCTGTTCGACCGCACCGGATCCGAAAGGATCTCGAAATCGCCGGGCTGTGGCGCAGCATTGCCCGAGCGCGACACGCGCGCACCGACGACGACTTCGGGAAATGCCGACAGTCGCATCGCTGGTGTCATCGCCATCGAATCGTCGAGCGTGAACGCCAGCGGCAGGTCGCGTACCTGTTTGCGCAGGATCGCCAGCGGCATCCGCGGGCCGCTGGCCGCACGGGCGAAGATGAACACGGTATCGGTCGGTGCGACGCGCTCGCCGATGCCCGCTGCGAGCGATACCTGGCCGCTGAGCCCGGCCGCCGCGGCCGGTGTCGCGGATTCCGCCGCCGCTGGCGGCGCGCCGGCGGACATCGTGGCGCGGCCGCCGAGGACCAGCTCGACCGCGGTCGCGGCGTGCGGGTCAAAGGCCTCGGAGAAGATGTCGATGTCGCCGGGCTGGGGCGTGGCGCTGCCCGAGCGCGACACCCGGGCGCCGACCTGAACCTTGCGGAAGGCCGACAGCCGTGCCGCCGGCATCATCGCCATCGAATCGTCGAGGGTGAATTCGAACGGCAGATCCCGTACCTGCTTGCGCACGATCGCGAGCGGCATGCGCGGACCATCCACCGCTCGCGCAAACACGAATACGGTATCGTCCGGTTGCAGCTGTGCCGTGATCGCGCCATCGGCACTGACCCGCCCACTGACGGCAACCGGACTGCCGGCGGCAGCCGAGGCGCTGGTCGTGCCGCCGCTGGCGCCGAGGCGGTTGCGTGCCTCGGCGATCGATCCGGCGACCGAGCGTGCGGTCGGTGAATCCGGTGCGACCTGCGATTCGATGCGCTGCCAGAAGTCGATCGCAGCGGCGTAGTCGCCACGCTCGAAGGCGGCCGTGCCGGCCAGGGCCAGCGCCTTGACGTTGCGCGCGTCGAGTTCGAGCGCGCGCGCGATGATGCTTTCGGGCTCACCGCTCAACTGCCTGCCTCGAGCCATCGCCAGCGTGTCGGCATAGTCGGCCAGCAGCTGGGCGTCGGCCGGCAGCAAGCGCGTCAGCGTGCGGAAGGCCTCGGCCGCCTCCTGGTAGCGTCCGAGCGCATTGTAGGTGCGCGCCAGCATGACCCAGCCTTCCGCGTCGTCGGGGTTCTCGCGCAGACGCGCAGCGAGTTTTTCGACCATTGCTTCGACCTGTTCCGGGGTCAGTGCGTGGCCCTCGCCGGTGTTGGCACGGGCGGAGACTGCCGACGGATTGAGCGCTTCCGGGCTGCCGAGATAGAGGTAAAGAGGAATGGCCAGCGCCGGCAACAGCAGCACGATGGTCGCCACCAGGCCGATCGGCGGCCGGCCGGCCACCGCGGAATCGGCTGCGGCGGACTCCTCGAGCACCCGGCGTTCGAGTTCGCCACGAGCCTTTTCGAACTGGGCATCGTCGATCTCGCCGGCCTGGTGCTCGGCTTCGAGTTCGCGTAACTGGTCGCGGAGTACGGTCAGGTTGGCGACCTGATGGTCTGCGCTACCTTCGATGCGAATCCGGCCGCCGAGCAGCGGCGGCACGACGAATAGCAGCGCGCCCGCCATCAGCATGGCGGAAACGACCCAGAACGTGATCATTTGCCGTCTCCACCGTCCGCCTGTTCGAGCAGGCTGTAGGCCTGACGCTTCTGTTCCGGCGTGAGCTCCGCAGCCTGGATCTGGGCCGCACGGCGCCGCAGCTTGACGAACAGCGTGCCGAGGCCGAGCACCAGCAGGACGCCGGGGCCGAACCACAACAGCCAGGTGGTGGACTTGACCTGCGGCTTGTACAGCACGAAGTCGCCGTAGCGGGCGACCATGAAGTCGATGATTTCCTGGTCGGTCTTGCCGGCGCGCATCATCTCGCGGATCTCGTTCTTGAGATCCACCGCCAGTTCGGCGTGGGAGTCGGCAATCGTCTGGTTCTGGCAGACCAGGCAGCGCAGCAGATGGCCGACCGCCATGACCCGTTCCTCAAGCACCGGATCATCGCTTGCCGGCACCGCCTCCGCGGCGTTGCCCGGCAGATGGATCAATACCGCGAGCACTGCGGCAACGAACTTACGAAGCATTGAGTTCCCTCACCATGGGCAGCAACTTCTCCTGCAGGGCCTGCGGCGTGATCGGCCCGATGTGCTTGTGACGGATGACGCCCTGCTTGTCGATGACGAAGGTCTCGGGCACGCCATAGACGCCGTACTCGATGCCGATGCGACCGTCGGCATCCATGATCGACGCGGTGTAGGGGTCGCCGTGCTCGTTCAGCCACTTGAGGCCGGCGCTGCGGTCGTCCTTGTAGTTCAGGCCGTAGATCGGGACGACGCCCGCCTTGGCCAGTTCGACCAGCAGCGGATGTTCCTGCCGGCACGAGACGCACCACGAGGCCCAGACGTTGAGCAGCCACACCTGACCCATCAGGTCGTCCCGCGACAGCGTCATGTCCGGCTTGTGCAGGACCGGCAGCGAGAATTGCGGCGCCGGCTTGTCGATCAGCGGTGACGGCACCTCGCGCGGGTTGAGATTGAGCCCGACCGCGAGGAAGCCCACGAGGGCGAGAAAGATGGCCAGTGGCCACAGGAATCGCGTCATGTCAGTCAGGCTCCATCACCGCTGCCGGCCACCGCCGGTCGAGGCGAGGCCGCTACCGCCGGGCTGCTGCCGGTGCCGGCAGCCTGGGCACGCACGGCATCGCGCGCGGCCAGCTTGCGGTAGCGACGGTCGGAGGCGGCCAGCAATCCGCCGAGGGCCATCAGGACGCAGCCACCCCAGATCCAGACCACGTAGGGCTTGTGGAAGATGCGTACGATCCAGGTGTCGCCTTCGATCGCCTCGCCGAGCGAGACGTAGAGGTCGCGGGTGATCGAGGTGTCGATCGCGGCCTCGGTCATCGGCATCCGCTGCACCTGGTAGATCCGCTTCTCCGGGTGCAGCACCGTGACCGGCTGGCCGTCGCGGGTGACGGTCAGCGTGCCTCGCGCAGCGATGTAGTTCGGCCCCTGGAGTTCCTCGATGCCATCGAAGCGATAGGTGTAGCCGGCCACCGTCGTGGTGTCCCCCGGCGCCATCTTGAGGTCGGACGTGACCTGCGAGCCATTGACCATGGCCACGCCGATGACGAACACGGCGACGCCGACGTGGGCCAGATTCATGCCCCAGAACGCCAGCGGGATGCGACCTTCGGCCTTGCCGCGGGCCACGGCAAGGCGCTCGAGGATGCCGGTGGCAGTCGCCAGCAGGACCCAGAACGCCAGGCTCATGGCCATCACCATCATCGCCGAGAACTTGTCGATCGCGAGCGGCACGACGATGCCCAGCACCACCGCCAGCACCATCGCGATGCCGAGCCGGCGCAACAGCGGTCCCAGCGCCTGCTGCTTCCAGCGGGCTACCGGGCCCACCGCCATCAGCAGCAGGATCGGCACCATCAGCGGCACGAAGACCGAGTCGAAGTAGGGCGGTCCGACCGAGATCTTGCCAAGGCCGAGGGCGTCGAGGAACAGCGGGTAGAGGGTGCCGAGCAGCACCGAGCCGGCCGCCACGCTGAGCAGCACGTTGTTGGTCAGCAACAGGGATTCGCGCGAGAGCAGTGCGAAGCTGCCGCCGAGGCCGACCTTCGGCGCACGCCACGCGAACAGGGCCAGCGAACTGCCGATCACCAGCACCAGCAATGCGAGGATGAAGATGCCGCGGCGCGGGTCGGTGGCGAACGCGTGCACCGAGGTCAAAACGCCGGATCGCACCAGGAAGGTCCCGAGCAGGGACAGCGAGAAGGCCGCGATTGCGAGCAGCACCGTCCAGCTCTTGAAGCTGCCGCGCTTTTCGGTGACCGCGAGCGAGTGGATCAGCGCGGTGCCAACCAGCCACGGCATGAACGAGGCGTTCTCGACCGGATCCCAGAACCACCAGCCGCCCCAGCCGAGCTCGTAGTAGGCCCACCAGCTGCCGATCGCAATGCCGAGGGTCAGGAAAATCCAGGCCACCGTCGTCCACGGTCGCGACCAGCGGGCCCATGCGGCGTCCATGCGGCCGCCGAGCAGTGCGGCGATCGCGAACGCAAAGGCCACCGAGAAGCCGACATAGCCCATGTAGAGCATCGGCGGATGGATCACCATGCCCGGATCCTGCAGCAGGGGGTTGAGGTCGCGACCGTCGGCGGCGGCCGGCAGCAGCCGGTCGAACGGGTTCGACGTGAGCAGCATGAACAGGATGAAGCCGACGCCGACCAGGCCCATCACGCCGAGTACGCGGGCCACCATGTCCTCCGGCAGGTGTCGGCTGAATACCGTGACCGCGAGGGTCCAGCCGGAGAGCATCAGCGTCCATAGCAGCAGCGAACCTTCATGGCTGCCCCAGCTTGCGGCGAACTTGTAGGCGATCGGCAATGCGCTGTTGGAATTTGTCGCGACGTTGACGACCGAGAAGTCGTCACCGAGAAACGACCAGACCAGGCAGCCGTAGGCCATCGCCACGAAGACGAAGAAACCCTGCCCTGCCGGCCGCGCCACCGACATCAGAATGGCGTTGCCGCGGGCTGCGCCGATGATCGGCACGGTGCCGAGAACCAGCGCAACGATCAGGGCGATGATCAGCGCAAATTGTCCAAGCTCTGGAACCATGACATGGCCTCCGATTGCGTGGCGGGTGCGGCCCGCCACCTGATGGTCGCGCGATGGCCGGTGTCGTGTGCGATTCGAAACCGGCCGCGCTCGCTCAACCTGCTAGTGTACCCCGGAAGCACAGCACACGCCCTCGGACCACCGTGGTGCGAATGCCGGCCCGGTCCGTAGCGGCGCCGCAGCCGGGCCCGAGTCGATGCTGCCATGGGACCGGGCACGGCATGGTCCGGTTCCCTGCTGGGCGTCCGCCCGACGTACACGATCGGCGCAGGCTGCGCGCGGTCGCGCGAGACTGTTCCCGCCGTTTCCGACGGCCATCCCGTGCGATGCGCTTTAGGCTGGTTGCACGCGCGAGGTCGGATGGCCGCGCCCGACCGTTTCACGAAGGTCGTGTCGCGGTCTTGCGCCGCGAGAGGCGGCTGAGCCGGCCGAGATGCTCGAGAATCGACTTGCGCTTGATCAACAGCACGCAGACCTCGGTGACGATGACGGCCAGGGTCACGGCGTAGGAGCCCCAGACGTAGAGGCCGTGGCCACCCATGTTCCAGAAGTCGTGCCAGGTGCCCCAGTTCATGGCGCGTTCCAAACGGCGAGGGCTTCGGCGTCGCGGCGATCCTGCAGGCCGCTAGTTCCGCGAGGCCTGCGCGGTGGCACCGACGCTATGGCGAAAGGGCTACGTCGTGTAGGCATCATTGGGTGGTGGACCGCGGCTGGCTGCAACTCGACCCGGGCAAGCAATCGGTGTGCCGATACCTTGCAATGGGTCGGATGGCGACTTCGCCGGGCAATTGTCCCGCAGCCCGGAAGCGGCCGCCCAGGAATTCCCGAATCCGGGAATCTGCCGTCGCAGAATTCCGAAAGTGGACGCGGCCAATCGCCCGGATCAGTCGCCTGCGCCGGCTTCTGCCGCGGGCGGCGCGTCGGTCGGCAGGTCGGATTGCCGGCGTGCCTGGTCGAGGCGCGTCCGCCATTCCCAGATCGCCGCCTCGGCCTTGCGGCGGTAGCGGTCCTGGTCGCCACTGCGATGGATGTAGGTTCGCATGGCGCCGATCGCGCCCGGCAGGTCGTCGAGCCCCTCGAGCGACATCGCCAGGCCATAGTAGGCATTGGCCTGTTCGGGCTGGAGCTCGATCGCCGTTGCAAAGAAATCGTGGGCGGCCGGCCACTGCGCCAGACCAATCAGCGAGAAGCCCATATTGACATGGGCTTCCGGCAGACGCGGGGCGAGTTGCAGCACCCGGTGGAAGGCTTCGGCAGCTTCCTCGTAACGACGGGCATGGAGCATCACGACCCCCTGGCGAAAACGCTGTTCGAGTTCGCCGCGACGCTGCATCTCGGCGTGGCCGCGCATGCGCAGCGATTGCACGCCGGTGGCGATGTCGTCGTAGCGGGCGAGCACCAGACCGCCGAGGACGACGCCGGCCACGGTCAGCAGCAGCGCCAGCGGGCGCCGGTCGCGGCGCTTGTCAGCGAGCGACTTCATTCTCGATTCCCCGCCCGAGGGCGACCGGCCACAGCCGCATCAGCACCAGGTAGGCGAACATCAGGATGCCGATCGTGGCGAGCAGCCCGCCGATGCCGAGCATGATCCGAGAGATCGTCTCGACGCTCCAGCTCAGGCCCAGGTCGCCCGGTGTCTTGCGCGGCGCGCCCATCAGTCCGGCACCGGCGAGACCGAGCATCATCAGCATGATGCCCCAGCCATAGCAGGCCAACTGGCTGCGGACGGCGCCGGCAGAGACGGGGGTGGCGCCGAGGCGTGGCAGCAATTGCAGCGCGGTCGCCATGAACGCCAGTGTCACGGCACCGATCGTGCCGTGATAGTGGGCGGTGACCAGGGTGGTCTGGCCGTCGATGGCGGCCCCGATCAGCAGGCCCTGGACGAACAGTACGGCCGACAGGCCGAAGCCGGGCATGGCACGCGGGCTCGCGCGCAGCAGCAGTGCGAACAGGATCACCGGCGCCGGCCACGAAGCCCATTGCATCAGGCGCGTAAAGCCGACGATGTAGTCGGCATCGAGCGGGCTGCGCATCATCGCCAGCCCGATGCCGGCAACGATCGGTGCCGCTGCCAGCAGCATCAGAGCGGTCGGAAGCGACGGCGCCAGTCGCTTCGGGTCCGGGGGCGCCAGTTCCAGCCAGCACACCATCATCAGCAACACCAGCACGAACTGCCAGAGATGCCCCGCACCCCAGAACAGGGATTCGTAGTAGGCCAGACCGTCGACCCCGTCGGCGATGACCCGGTGGGCCAGCAAGGCCAGCAGCAGGCTCGCGCAGAAGCCGATGGCGGCGAGCCGCAGCCCCAGCGCGCGAACGCCGCCCGGGCTCCCCGGACGGCGCAAGGGCAGGGCGCTGCGGGCGGCGCGCACTGCCAGGGCGAGACCGAACAGCAGGAAGGCACCGGTGAACAATCGTGAGTCGAGCACGGGCAGGTAGTTGCTCATCAGCGGTGCAGGTTCGCCGACACCGACCGACAGGGCGATGCCGACGGCGCCGAGCGCGGCTGCGGCCAGGCTCAGGTGGTCCACCGTCGTCGGCCTGCGTGGCGCGTCGAGTGCCCACAGGCAGGCCGCGAAAGCCATGAACCAGACGCCCTGGGACAGCGTGACGTGGAGGGTCAGCGCGACCCGGTAGAACTCGGGACCGGGGAAGAGCTTGCCGATCGCCGGGACCCGCGCCAACGCGATCAGGATCGCGAACAACCCGGCAGCGGCCACCGCGCCGGCGGCCAGCGCCAGCCAGTTTTGCGCGTGCCGGCGCCGGCCAGCGTCATCCCTGCCCACGAAGTGCGTCATACCGCCCCCTTGTGCGGCGATTCGGAGACGAAGGGCACGCCGAAGAAGGTCAGGAAGGCGAGCACGAAGACCGCGACGATCATCCACGCATTGCGCACCGGTTGCGGGCGGTAGGTGAGGCGCAGGTGGATCGCGAAGGCGAGCAGCAGCCAGGTCACGAAGGACCAGGTCTCGAGTGGATCCCACGCCCAGTAGCGCCCCCACGCGTCCTGTGCCCAGATCGCGCCGGTGATCAGCATCAGGGTGTCGAAGACCAGCGCCAGCGCCATGAAGCGATAGGCGAGTTCGTCCAGGCGCCGGTCGTCCGGCAATGTCGCGAAGCGCTGCTTGGCAATGCCGAAGCGGCGCAGCAGGACAATGCCGGCGATGCCGAGGGCGACCAGGGTGGCGCCGAGGAAGACCTTGGCCATGCCGATGTGGATGAACAGCCACGGCGTGCGGTAGGTCGGCGGAAAGTGACCCTCGCCGGGATGGGCGAGCATCAGCCAGCCCATCAGTACGAACAGCACCGGCATCACCACCGCCGCGCTGGGGCGGATCTTCGGGATCCGCCAGTAGGCGACCAGGAACACCAGCATCAGGCTCCAGACGTTCGACGACAGGATCTCGAACAGCGTGATGAAGGGGCCGTGTTCGAGGCGCTGCCAGCGCAGCGCCAGCGACGCCGTATGGAGTGCCATGCCGGCCAACAGCAGGCCCAGCACGAAGCGGCCCTGTCGGCGGCCGAGGGCCACGCCGAAGATCGCCAGCACGCCGCCCAGCACGTAGGCGACGATGGCGGCCCAGAGAATCTGCAGTTCTCGTTCCATGGCCTCAGGCGTCCCACGCCTTGCGTCGGAACTTGGTCGCGAAGTGCCAGCCCAGGCTGATCACCGCGAGTGCCGCGGTGGCGGCGAGCCATGGCAGCGTCCAGTCGTAGAACACGTTGTATCCCATCCAGGTGCGCAGGCCGACCAGTTCGAGGCGGCCTTCCGGCAAGTCGATGGACTCGCCCGGTCGAAGTTCCCAGCGCTCGGCGTCGTCACGCACGATCACCCGAAAGTCCGACGGCACCCGGAACGCCGACGGCTGTGCCGGATCGAGAATGGTCTCGTCGAAATCGAGCAGGATCCACAGCGTCCGGCGGGTGCCGGGCAGCGACCACTCGCGGGTCTGCTCGTACTCGTGGATCGGGTAGGAGGGCAGGTGCACCGCGCCGAGAATCGCCTGGCCGCCAGCCGGCGTGAAGGTGAAGGTCGGCGCGAAGCCCTTGTTGAAGCTGGTGTAGAAGCGGTAGCCCTCGAGCACCAGCGGGTATTGGTCGCCGACCGTCGCTTCGCGCATGCGCCCGCTCTCGTCGATCCAGCCGACGCGGTTGCGGGTTGTGTCGCGGCGAATGCCGGGGGCGTAGTCGATGGTGAATCCGAGATTGGTGAAGCGGACCTGGTCGAGGTCGCCGACGTGCCAGCGTGCGGCGTCGGTCGAGGTCAGGGCGCCGCCCTCGAACCAGGCGCCTTCGGTGACCTCGAGCGTGCCCTTCAGGTAGCTCACGCGTCCCGCCGCGATCAGCAGCAGCAGTGCAACCAGTGCCAGATGGAAGACGATCAGCGCAGTCTGTCGCCGGAATGCCGGATTGCTCGCCAGCGCGGCCAGCAGATTGAGCGCGAGCCCGGTCAGCGGCACGGCCAGCGGCCAGCTCCGCCACGCTTCCGAGTTGTAGGCGAGCACGATCGCCGGCACCAGCAGCACCAGCAGGGCGAGGGTGAGCTTGAGTGAGCCCAGCCACGTCGCGCCGCGCAGAAAAACGGGCGGCGTGGAGCCGCCCGAGGCGAGGGACTGTCCCGGGGCGGACTCGATCACGGGGGGTTGTCGCACGTGCTGATCATCCAGTCCTTGCCGCTGCCGGTCGTGTTGTTGGTATTGCCATTGCTGGCGGGAATGCGATCTGCGGCGCCCTTGCCTGCCGATCCGCAGGAGTTTTCGGCCCAGTCGCCGCTCGGAGAAAAGTTGATGATCTTGTTCTTGGCACGAACGTAGTACGGGCCGTTGCTGTAATTGGCGGCATTGCCGTTGGTCGCAACCTCCTTGCTCCCCGTTTGTCCGGCCTCCGGCCCGATGTCGTTGAGGTTCACCAGCAGCATCTTGTTCTTCCAGCCGTGGGGCACGGCGACATGGCACCAGGTGCAGAAGATGTGTTCGATCTTGTCGGTGTGGTAGTTGTGGAGGTTACCCCGGTCGGAATTGTAGAAACCGGTTCTGCGACCGGTGTCGTTGCGCCCCGAATAGACTGGCCGATCGTGGCATTTGAAGCACAGGAAATCCGGCGTCGGCGTACCGTCGCGGTCGGTGCCACCTTGGCCCGGACCCCAGACGCCCTTCAGGATGAACTTGTTCTGCGAGCCGTGGGGCCCCCACGGATTCGATCCCGGGTCGACGGTGGTGTTGCCGGTGTCGCTGCCGTGGCAATCCGAGCAGTACATCGTCTGCGTGCCGACGTTGTTGGTCCATGGGCTGAGCCACGGCGACGAACTGGTGATGCCCCGGGTACCGAGCGTGCGTCCGGTTGCGGCGATGACCGGGTGCCAGCTCCGGAAGTTGTTCGTCGAAAAGGCTGCGTCGGCGCCGGTCGATCCGGCCGCGTTGTTGGGCTGGAATTCGCGGGCCTGGTTGGTATAGCGCTCGAAGTTGGTACGACCGTCCGGATTGGTGCCGGTCAGGCTGGTCGAGCTGTCGAGCCGGGGCCGGGTGTTGCCGCTCGGCAGCACGTTGTCGTCGGTGTAGCCGAAGTCCGAATGGCACTTCAGGCAGATCTGATACTCGCGCGTGAGGTAGGGCTGGGCGGCGGCCGTGCTGGTATTGGTGCCCGGGTCGCCGCGCTTGACGATGTAGCTGATCGGCAACGAGAAGAACGAGCCGCCGCCATACACCGGCTCGACGCCCCATTGACCGCGCAGCGCGCCGGAGATTGCGTTCGTGTGCGGCGCCGAATGGGCATGCGTGGCGCGGCTGTCGGACGAGGTGTTGATCTGCGTCAGCGAGCCCGGCAGGCCGTTGGCGCTGCGGATGATGCGGTGCGGGTTGTGGCAGTCGGTACATTCCGCGTGACGGTTGTCCAGCGTCGCAACCCCGAGGGTGTCGCGCGATTCCATCAAGTCCTTGCCGCATGCCGAGGTTGGGCCGGTGCAGTCGCTCAGGCCATCCGCGAAATTGGCGTTGATGTCGTGTCGTTCCTCACCGGCCGGTTGCTCGATCGAGCGGATCGGCATGTGCCGGGTCAGGTTGAAGTCACTCTGGATGTTCGGCACCGTGCCGCTGGCAGTGTTGACGACGCTCTGCGCGGTCGTGGTGTGGCACTGGTAGCAGGTCTCTTCCAGTGCCGGATTGCCACCGGTCTTCGGTGTCGAGATGCTGTCGGTGCCCTCGCGCAGCAGTCGGCGAGAGCCCTGTACCGTGTGCGTGTCGTGGCAGTTGAGGCAGGCGGCGCGCCACACCGGCTGGGCATCCGGAAACTCCCGCAGGCTGGCCGACGCGGTCTTGTAGGTCTCGTCTGCAGTAATCTCGTTGGCATGCACCGAGAAGGCCCAGCTGGCATTGCCCTGATTCTTGTCGTGGCAGGACAGGCAGATGATGTCCGAATCCGGATTGTGGCTGTCGGTCGGCTGCACTTCCTGGAAGCGGTTCTGGCGCAGGAACTTCTGCGGTCCCTTGGTGGCTTCCTCGGTGTCGAACAGATGGGGGTCGTGGCAACTCGCGCATTGCACCTGCCCCTCGCTGAAGTCGCCGGTGGGCTCCAGCGGTATCGCCGGCTTGAAGCGGGCGGCGCGCACGCCGATGATCGAACCGTCGGCGGGCCAGCGCTGCTGGGCGTCCACCGGACGCAATTCGCCATCGCGGGCCGCGAGGGTGGTGTCGAAGGTCACCGAGATCGGATGGTCATTGGTCAGGTCGACGCCGAGGTCACGGGTGAAGCCGGTGGTGGCGCCCTGTCCGGCCGGCATCGTGCCGTCGCCGGCGGTGCCGGACATCGCGATCGACACGTCGGTGCGGCCGGCCTGGACATTGACGTTGCCGATGGCCAGCGTGCCGTCGTGACACGACAGGCAGAGCTTCGAGCTGCCCCCCGGCTGGTCGAGCGCCTGGCCGCGGATGACTTCTGCATCGAGGCTGGACGAGGTGTAGGGGGTGTAGGCGGTGGCCCCCAGTTCGCGGTTCCACAGGGGCGCGGGCGCCGCGGTGTTGGCCGCGTGCGGGGTGTGGCAGAACACGCAGACTTCGGTCTCGCTGCTGGCGACGACATTGCGCGACGGGGCGCTTCCGGTGGTGCGGCCGACCTCGGTCGCCGAGAAGTTGTGCTTGGTGGCGCGCACGTCCGACACCCTTTCGGCGGACACGGCGCCGGCGGCCAGGGCGAGCACGAGGGCGACGAGGGCTGGCGACGATCTCATCTTATTGATTGTTTCCCAGATACTGGAAAATCGCGACACGTCCGTTGAAGGTGTCGGCGACGAGGATCCGGCCCAGGTCGTCTACGGTGACCCCTGACGGCAGGTAGAACTTGCCGACCTCGTGGCCGACACCGCCGATGGGCATCAGGAATTGGCCTTTGCTATTGAATATCAACAAATTATCGTATAGCGACTCGATGATGTAGATGTTTCCGTCGGCATCGGTAGCGACCCCTTTCGGGCGCACCAGGTTGCCCGTATAGAGGCCGCGCCGCCCGATGCTGCCGAGAAACTCGCCGCTGTCGATACGCAGGATCTGTACCCGGCTGTTCATCGTGTCCGTGACGAGAAGTTCGTTGCCGCGGATCGCGAGATGAGTCGGGTAGTTGAAGCCTTCGTCGTCGTGTCCGCGCCGGCCAAAGGTACGCAACGCCGTGCCGTCGCGGGCAAATTCCCGCACCACGTGGCGGTGGGTGTCGGCGACGTACAGTCGGCCGCTGACCGGGTCCCGCGCAAGACCGGTGGGTCGCTCGAGTTCGCCGACGCCGATTGGCGGCAGCGTGGTGCCGTCCGGCTTCAGATGGGCAACGACCGCAAGTTCGGCGTCGGCGACCCAGAAGCTGCCGTCGTCGTCGGTGGCGATGCCGATCGGTGCAACGAAGCGACGCTGGCCGGAGGCGTACTCGAGGATACGCAGTTCGCCGGCGATGCCGTCGAAGACGAAGACCGCAGCCCGGCTGACGTCGCTGACGAGAATGCGACCGTCGGAATCGACCGCCACCCCCTGAGGCCTCTGCAAGGTCTTCGGACGATCGTCGGCGAGGCCGACCAGCCAGCGAAAGAAGCGGGTCAGGGCGCCGTCCGCAGCCTCGTCGCGGACGAAGTTGACCTCGCCGAACAACTGCCCGGCGAACTGGTAGCGCGGGATCTCCGGGCCGGGCGGCCACATCAGGCGCGACAGCACCGGATCGTCTCCGACGCCCAGGTGCAGTCGCGCCGGGGCCGACGAGCAGGCCGCCAGTGCCAGCATGGACAGCACCACAACTAGGCGCAGCGAACGGATCAATGCGGTCACCGGCGGGCGGTATCGGGCGGCAGCAGGCGGAAGGTGGTGACCGTGGCGGTGGTCGGGTCGGCGGCAAACAGGCGGCCCCCGGCGATCGTCAGGGCCGACAGGCGGTTGAGTCCGACCGTGCGAAGGTCGATGCGGTGGAGCGACTCGTTGTGGTCGATCAGCGTGATCTGTGTCTGGTCGTGCTGGGTAACCCAGATGCGGCCATAATCGTCGACGGCGAGGTCGCTGGCGAAGGCCAGTTCGCCGTCGGCGATCATCCGCATCGGCAGGCCGTGCTGATCGAGTTCGATCACGCAGGCGCAGGTCCGATCGAGAACATAGGCAAATTCCGGCCCGGCCGCGGCAGCTTGTACCGCAGTGCCCCGATCCGCCAGGATTCGCCGCGATTCCAGCAGGGACCCTCCCGGCGAAAATTCGTACACCGTGCCCGAGAAATCGAAGACCCAGATCCGGCCGCTGCGAGGTTCACGCAGAGCATCGATCGCCTGAGTGAACTCGACACTGGTGTACTCCGCGCGCAGCTTGCCGTCCGGATCGAACTCGCGGACCACATTGCCGGTCGGCGGCAGCAGGAACCAACTGCGCGCGATGCCGATGCGCAGACGTGGTGTGGCGCCGCCCAGGGGGGCGACGGGCGTGACTTCACGACTGTCCAGTTCGACCCGGTAGACCCGGCGTTGGCCCTGATCCGCGACGAACAGCGTGTTGCCTTCCGCGGCCAGCGCCGTCGGGTTCATGAAGCCGGCGAAACCTGCCGTGCCGGCCGGTGACGTGCCGAGCAGGCCGGCGCCGACGGACTCCTCGCGCAGCAGCAGGTGCTCCGCAGTGCCGTTCGCCGAGTCGGTGCCGGCCGCCGCCGAAATCGGGACGGACAGGGTCATCACCAGCGCGATCAACAGGTGTCTACCAGATTCCCGGGCCATTGGTTTCGTGTCCTCCGAAGATCCCCGGGGGCAGGCCCGGCTTGCCGGAATGGCAGAGATCACAGTTTTCTGGCGCCCATGCAATTTCACCATTGTGGCAGGCGCCGCAGAACTTGCCGTCGATGATGTCGCCCATCGTCACCAGATTCGATCCGGCGCGCATCTTGAAGCCGAGTTCGGCGTGGCACACCTTGCATCGGAAGCGGATGCGATGGAACCAATGGGGAAACACCACCGGCCGCATGCCTTCCTTCTCGGCGGTGCGATTGAGGACGACGTCTGCATATTCGGCGTGCGACCGCGTGCTGACGCCGGTCCCGAGCGCGACCGCAAGCAGCACCAGCGCAGGCATCCGGCGCAACGACGCGAACGCCCTCATTTCGTCTTCGCCTTGCCGTCGAGCACGCGGGGCTGCGACTGGCTGCCACTGTCGGTTGCGGCCTTGTCGCCGTCGGCCGCTGAACGCTTGGCCTCTTCGGCCTCGATTGCGGCGACGATGCGTTGGGCCTGGTTGTTCGGCACCGAATGGCAGCGGCTGCATTCGGTCAGCGGAAACGCCACCGCCCCGTGGCACACCCCGCATTGCTGACCCTGCAGGATCAGGAACATGCTGATGTTGTTGGCGCCGCGCTTCGGCAGAAACAGGTGGTCATGGCAGTTCGTGCAGTCCAGCCATTCGGTGTGCGCCAGGTGGGGAAAACGGACCGAAGGCATGCTGCCGTAGAGATCGAGGTAGATGTCTTTGTCGAGCCTGCGGTCCTCGCGCGCAGGATCGATACTGGGGCGTGGCTGGATCACGCCGGTGCGCAGCGCCTTGATCCAGTGCACCTGGTTGCCGGCGGTGTCGCCGGGCAGGTTCGGCAAGGCGTCCCCGGGCTGCTGGAGCAGCCCGATGGCGGGGCCGTTGGGATCGTGGACGCCGTCCTCGGCGAGCTTGGCCCACTCGCCGGCGTGGGGCGTCGAAGGCGCCATCGACGCGAACAGCAGTGCGATCAGAACGGTGGGTCGAAACGGCACGCGATCCGGGCTCCCGACTCAACCCGGAATGTAGATGCCCGCATTGCGGATCGCCTTGACCAGCTCCGAGGTCGAGGTTTCGAGCAACTGGATGGCGCCCGAGTAGTCGCCACGCGAAGCACTCGACTCGGCCTGCCCGCGCAACTGTCCGGCACGCTCGAGGAAAGCCTTCATGCGTTCGTCCATCGACGGATTGGCCTTGCTGCGATCTTCCACCAGCACCTTGATCAGCATCTGATGAGTGTCGTTGCGATCGAGCTCGTAGTGATATTCCTCTTCCTTGCTGGCGAAATGCAGCGAGCGCACCAGCGTATCGCCGGTGCGCATCGAACTGATCGACGCCTTGGCCATCAGGTAGGCCCGCTCGAGCGTGGCCCGCGCCTCGGTCAGGCGATTGCCATCCGCCTGCTGCTGAGCTTCGGTCAGCAAGCCCTCGATCTGCCGTGCACTGTCGGCGGCATCCTTGACCTCACTTTTCTCCTCGCTGATCCGCTTCTGCGCGGCCAGCAGCGCCTTGACGCTTTCGAGCTTGTTGTTGAAGTCGGTCTGCGCCTTTTGCGAACTGATCCGTTCCGGTGCGGCAGTCCTGACCGCCGAGAACATCGTGACGCTGGCTTCGGACAGAAGCCGCGATGCGGTCGCATGGTCGCCCGCGGCAAATGCCTCCTTGGCCTGTTCGTAGAGCCGCTTCGCATCGGCATGGCGACGCATCGACTCGGGTTCCCCGCTCGCCTCGATCTGCTTGGCAGCGGACGAGGTCGTCAGCAGCGTGCCGACCGACGAGAATCGCTTCTCGAGTTGCGCGACGTCGACCGCCTGAGCCTGCATGCGGCTCGCGGCGGTCTCGCCTTCGACGGCGCCGGCGGCGCCGATCAGCGCCAGCCAGGTGAGCCCGGCGCCTGCAACATATTTGACTGACATTGCAGCACTCCTCCGTGGTGCCGCGCAGCGTCGGCAGTCGCCGGACTGCTGCGTGCACGAGTGAAGTTTTGATTCCACGGTTCTAAGATCGAACCATCGAAGATTCGTTTCCGCGCCGGCGTCCTCGGCTGGCGATCGACAGTCCATCGGCATCGACTGCTGCAGCCGCAAGATGCCGCTAATGGCTCGATTCTACCTGTCGACGTCTTTGTCGGACGGTCCGCATGTAGCGGAATGTTGACCGCCTGGCATGTCGGGTGACGCCGGCCGCACGGGCGTCCGGGGTGCGCACGACGTGGTCTGGTGATCTGCCGGGCGCGAAGCCGGCATCCGTCGACCGCTCGCCGTCCGGCTGGGCGCGTACCGATCGTGATCACAAGATCGCCCGCAGCTGTCGCAGACTCCGAGCGTCGCCATTGGGCCGCCCGTCGACGCGCGGCCCGCCGGGCGCCTGGAACGGCAGCGCGTGAGGCGTCGTGAATGGAGCGCGCATTGGGTCGCGGTCAGCTGCGGGCCAGGTGACCGGCGTGCAGAGCCGGACACCTGGCAGATCGGTCAGTTCGCCTGGGCGTTCTTGACCGGCATCACGTTCTTCTTCTTCGAGTGGCAGATCCTGCACTCGGATACCGGGAAGGCGACCTTGCCATGGCAGACGCCGCACTTCTGGCCGAGCAGGATCGCGGCCATGCTGATCTGGTTGGCCCCCTTCTGCGGGATGAAGATCTGCGGATGGCAGTTCGAGCAATCCAGCCAGGCGGTGTGCTGCTTGTGTGGGTAGACCACGTCCGGCATCGAGCCCTTGACCTCGCGCACGATGTTGAGGTCCATCACGACCGGCGCCGCCGCCGGATCGGTTCGATCCCAACGTGGTCCGATCAGGTTGTTGTCCAGCGCCTTGACCCAGTCGACGCGATTGCCCGCATTGCTGCGCGGCAGCGATTCGAAGACCTGGAGCGGCGGTTGCAGCGCATGGGTGCCGTCGTTGTCCGGATCATGAATACCGTCTTCGGGTGGCGGCGGATTGCGCTTGGAGGCCGGCTTCAGCAAGCGGTTGAAGCTCAGCGCAGCCGGGCGGGGCGCAGTTGGCGTAGCCGGTGCGGCCTGCGCGGCCGGACCGGCGGGAGCGGTGGCGGCAGCAGCCGGTGCCCCGTCCTTGGCCGCAGCGACCATGTAGTCCACAGCGGCCTTGATGTCGGCGTCGGGCACGTCGGTGGCGCCGCCCTTCGCCGGCATCGCGGGCGCCTTGCCTTTCAGCGCGGACTCGTAGAGCGCGTCGATGCCGGCCTTGATGCGCGGCTCCCAGGCCTTGGCGTCGCCGAGCTTCGGCGCGCCGGCGATACCGGCCGAGTGGCAGGCGACGCAGACCTTGTCGTAGATCGCCTTGCCCTTGTCGTTTTGGGCATGGGCGGCGCCGAACGGCGCGCAACCCAGGATGGCGAGCGCGAGGGCCGGGATTCGGAGGGTCCTATTCATTGCTGGCCTCCTGCCTGGGGTTGAATGGCGAGTTTCTGGATTGTGCTCTCGTGCACCTGAGTCGGCGTGCCGGGTTTGCCGGAGTGGCACAGGTTGCAGTTCTCGACCGACCAGGCGATGTCACCGTTATGACACGCGCCGCAGAACTGGCCGTCGATGATCTTGACCATGTTGATCTCGTTGCCGCCGGCCTTGAACTGGAAGCCCAGGTCAGCGTGGCAGACCTTGCAGCGGAAACGGATACGGTGGAACCAGTGGGGGAAGATCACCGGGCGCATGCCGGCCGCGTCCGAATAATTGTTGATGACGACGTCCGCGTATTCCGCGCGCGCGTCGCCAGAGGTGCCGATGCCGCCGATACAGATGGTGACGACGAGCGCCGCTGCGAGCGCCCCTCGCCAGCTTGCCCCGGGGTGTCGTATTGTCATTTATGCATGCCTCGTTTCAGGTGATAGATCTGAACTGTGACCGGCACGAATCCGCGGCCACGAGCGGACGTGACCGGCCTCTACACTCCCTAGTAGCCTCCGAAGCTTCTAGTGACACGAAAGAAAAGTACAGCATTTTTCCTGCCATCCACTTCCGCAATCCGAAGCTGCAGCCGCGCGTTCAGGCGTCCGATGCGGTAGTCGAGATTCTGCTCGAGATCCTGTGTCGTCTCCTCGCGTTCGGCATCGAGCACACCGAACTCGCGCTCGTTGCCGTTCGATTCGGACGCGGTGTAGCGAAGGGAGTAGCGCAGGCCGCGCACCGAAAACGGGCGGTCGTGGAAATAGTTGATCGAGCCGTTGAGCGAAGAATCCTCGCTCGATCGTTCGTCGGTGGTAAACGGGTCGAAGGGGTCCTCGGCGACGGGATCCTGCTCATTGCGCCACGACTTCTGATAGCTCAGGTTGGCATTCAGCTGAGAATGGCGAGACAGGTTCCAGAACCCGTTCAGCTGGACGTTCAGCATCTGGAACTCGGATTCCCGGTCGCCGCGCGTACGAGTGTCGGAGACACTGATGCCGAGTGAACCGCTGCTCGAGTCGGTCGGGTTGGTGTGATACGAGAGCGAACCGTTGTGGGACAGCGAGGTGGTGTGCGAGACGTCGCTCAGCCCGAAGGTCCGGTTGTACGACACGGCCTGTCCGACCGATGCCGATATCGCGCTGCGTGGTCCGGGCAGCCACTGGCGGTTCAGCGAGTGGGACGCGCTGGTGGACGCCGTGCGGCTGTCGCGTTCGTCGGAGATGGTGTTGCTGAAGCCGATCCCGGTTCCCCAATTGTAGGAATAATTCCCGAGCCTGAGAGGATCGCCGGTATAGCTCAGGGTCGCATTCTGGGCATAGATATTCTGTACACGGCCGCCCGAACGCACGGTCGAGATGGACATGCTGCCGGAACCGGACAGGTTGCGGTTGAAGCGGTAGCGCCCGGTGCCATTGATGTTGAACGAATCGCGCGCGTTCGATCCATTGGACTCGGATCGGGAGAAACGTGCGGAGGCGGATGCACTCCACGGCGATTCGATCGGTACCCAGTTCGCCGCGCTGTATGCCTGGAATGTGCGCAGCGTATTGTCGGCGGACGAGTTGCCGCGCTTGTCTTGCAGCAGGGTGGCGGTCGAACTGACGGTGACGTCGCGATTTGCCTGGTAGTGATGATTGCCGGTCACCACCAGAATCTGCGAAGAGAACTGGTCGCTGCGATCGTTCTCGGTCAGCGAGCCCTGAACGTCGAGCGATTGTTTGTCTGACTGCCAGCGGTAGCCTCCGCCCACTCGATGCAGGGTGTCGTCACCGAAGCTGCCACCTTCGATGCGATCCCAGTCATAGGTACCGTACGCGCTCCAGCGCCCACGAACGGGGCGGTAGTCCTGCCGCGCCGAGAATCGATACGAACGCTGCGTGCTTGTGATCAGGGTCGATTCCGATCGGCTGTCGGAGACTGCAAACCGGAGCGCAAGTGGAAAGCGGCTGAGCGGGAAGATGTTCGCGCCGAGCGAACCGGAAACCCCGAGAGATTCCGAGCCCCTGGTCGCATCACTCTCGCTCGAGTCGGACTCGGTGGTGATCAGGGCGAGCGAGATCCGTCCATTGACCTGGGCAATCCACGGTTGAAGGATGTAGCTCGACGCCTGCGCCGAGATCTCGTACGCCTTGGTCGTCAGCGCGTCACTGCCTTCGGGCTTCTGGCGACGCCATGAATATCCGATCTCGCCGCCCCAGCGAATCGGCGCCAATCCGTAGCGTTTCGACGAGTCGCCGTCGTCCGGCACATTGCCGGGGACGCTTCCCGGCGCGGTCGGCACGGCCTCGGGCGGCGGCTCGGATACTTCCACCACCACGTTCGGCCTCGTCGCGCTGGTCGCGTCGCTGTCGTCTGCACTGGCGCCGACGTCAGCACCTGCGGCCTGCGCCAGAGCCAACGCCCCACGCCACGGCAGTGCGAACGGGTCCGGGCCGTTGTCGCCGATCGCGGGCCCCGGTGCGCCGTGCGTGGCGATCTCGCCATGCGTGGTCCGGGCTTGGCGGGCGCGATCGAGCGACAGGTCGGACGACAGCCGCAGCACCGGGGTCGGATGTTCGTCCGGCAGGAAGTGCTGGGCCGCCTGAACGGGACAGGCGAAGCCAGTACCGAGCACGACGCCACCCATCAGGCGAAGTGGACGGAGGCTGAATCCTCCCAGGTTTCCGAGCAGTGTCTGCGTCGATTCGGTCACGGTCCGCAGGGCCGTCGGCCGGTCAGCCGGTCACGTCCGCAAACACCGGGAAGGCCTGGGTGTTGATCTCGACCCGGTAGTTCTTGCTCAGGTTCTCGAGATAGTTCGTCCACGCTTCTTCCGAGCGCTCCCGGGCGAGCAATCCGGTGGCGCGTTCCTGCACGCGTTCGAAACTGTGGTGTACCGATGGCTTGCGGTCCAGCAGCTTGAAGACGGCAAAGCCTTCGAGAAGCCGGATTGGGTTGGAAATGTCGCCGTCCTTCAGCGAATCCAGTTCGAGGTGCAGGGCTTCGGGCACCATGCCGCGATGGATGTAACCGAGGTCTCCACCCTGATCGGCCGATGGATCGCCGGAATGCAGTGCAGCGAGATCCTCGAAGGATTCGCCCTTGGCGATTCGGTCGATGATCTTGCGCGCCTCATCCTCGGCCAGTTGCCAGACACTGGTCGGCGACGATGGGTCGACCTTCAGCAGGATCATTGCAAGGTGGACCTGCTCGGGCTCGGTAAATTTGTCCGGATGCTTATCGTAGTAGGCGCGGACTTCGGCCTCGTCGGGTTCGGGCAAGTTCTTGACGTGCGCCTCGATGCGGTCGCGCAAGCTGTCCCGCTCGAGCTTGGCGCGAAGTGCCGGCAGCACGGTTTCGCGACGTTCCTTCCAGACCGGGCTGTCGCTGTAGCGTGCCTCGTATTTGGCGATTTCGGCATCCACCTTCTCGGAATCCGGCGCGATGCCGAGTTTCTTGGCTTCATGCTCGAACAGGATTTCGTTGATCAGACGCTGACCGACGTCGCGCCTGACCTTGTCCACTTCGGCCTCCGGCGGCTTGCCATGGTAGAACTTCTGCCGGATCTGCTCGGTCAGTGCCGCGTTGTACTGAGCAGCCGGGATGGTCGTGCCTTCGACGACGGCAAAGGTCAGTTCCGCAGGGTTCCCATGGGGTGGTGCGGCGGCATCGGTGGCGTGCTGGGACAATGCCGGGAGTGACGCGAGAGAGAGGACCGCCACTGCGGCGAACCGGACGAGGCGATAGCTGTTGGACATGGGCTCTCGAAGGGGTGTCAGGCGAAAAAACGGGCCGGGCGCTTTGTGCGCCCGACCCCCTTGCGATTCTACAACAGTCGGCTGGCTTACTTGTTGTGGCAGGCCAAGCAGACGCCGGAACCGGCCTGGCTCACGCGCAGGAATGCAACCTGGGTGGCTGCGTCCTTCGATTCGACGTGAGGATCGTGGCACGACGCGCACTCGACCGACGGTGCGTTGGCATCACCACCGACACCGCTGAAGTCACGAGTGTAGAGGATGATGTCGGTCTTCTCACGCTCATCCGTACCGCCGGCGGTGTTCACATAGAACACCTGCTGGGTGTTGATGACGCGGGTCGAAGGCACGAAGAAGTCGGAGTCGGAGCAGGTGCCATTGACCGTCGAGCCGGAACCAGTCAGGCCGCCACCGCAGTACTCGATGCCGATCGGGTGGTCGTTGGTCAGATCCTGACCCAGCATGGCGATCGTGGTGGTGCCCATGATGCCGTTCGGCGTGCCGCCGAGGCTGGTATCCCAGTTGAAGGTCAGGTTGGTGTTGGTGGCACCGGAACCCGGCTGGTTGATCATGTTGTCCATGGCCTGCGTGCCGTCGTGGCAGGACAGACAGGCGGCGGATACCGATCCGACGGTCAGCGTGCTGCCGTCGATGGTCGAGGAGTTGGCCGTGCTATAGACCGAATAGCCACTCGGATCCGGGATGTTCTTGTTCCACAACGGGGCCGATGCATCGGTGTTCGAGCCGTGCGGCGTGTGGCAGAAAACGCAGATCTCCTGCGTGTTGGTCGGCGTATTGTCGAGACGGTTCGGACCCGGACCGGAAAAAGTCAGGTTGTGCTTGGTGTTCGAGATGCCGGCCATGGCAACGCCCGACGCCAGTGCCAGCGCGGTCAGGACGAGTGCCTTGTTCGTACGTGTAGTCATGTTTGAGACCCCCTGGTAACCCACAGAAAAATCACTCTGACCCAGTCCGCCTTCTGAGACTTGAAACTGCGTCACCAGGAAGTTAGCAACTGCTGTGCCAGCCGGCCGGCAGTCCGTCCTATCAAAAAAACTACTTTTATTACATAGGGTTGCAGTTCTGGATCGCAGGTTCTTGAGCGTGGATTCCAGGGCCGGTATTCCCGACTCTGAAAGAGATCATCGACTTTGAGAACCCGCTCGCGATCCAGTCGTGGCTACTTGCCCGTCTTCTTGGCCGGCGCGCCGAAGCCGCCATCGGCGGTGAGGGCAACCGGGCGAAAGACGTCGACCTTGCGGAACCACTGGTCGACGAAGTAGATGCGTCCGTCGTCGTCGACCGTAATGCCTGAAGGCAGCATGTAGCGGCCGGGCCCGGGCGATTCGGAGCGCTGACCGACGAACATCAGCAGGTCGCCGTCGGGATTGAAGATCTGGAAGTTGCCGAAAGCGGCGTCGGCGACGTAGACGTTGCCGTCCGGCCCGATCGCGATCTCCTTGGGCCGTGAGAAATTGCCGTACTGACGGCCGGCCTTGCCGAAGGCATCGAGGTACTTGCCTTCGGCGTCGAAGATCTGGACCCGGAAGTTGCCGCCGTCGACGACATAAAGGCGTCCGTCCTTGCCGATCGCCAGATCGCGTGGCAGATTGAATTCACCGGGGCCGGCACCGCGTTTGCCGATGTCCCGGATATGCTCGCCAGTGTGGGCATCGAAGACGCGTATGCGGTGGTTGTCCGACAATACGCCGCCGATATCGACGACGTAGATGCGGCTGCCGTCCGGACTGGCGGTGACGCTGGTCAGCCGGTCGAACAGATCCTTGCCGCCGATCTTGCGCAGGTGCCGGCCGTCGCGGTCGTAGATCTGGATCGCCCGCGCGGTGGCATCGGCGACATAGATGTTGCCCGCGTCGTCGGTGTCGAGCCCGATCGGCTTGATCAGCAGGCCGGGTTCCTCCTGGCCGACGAGGAAGAACTTCTGCTCGTGGAGGTCGAAGGCCTTGACGGTGCGGTCCGCCGTATCGGAGACGAACAGACGCCCGTGGTGCACGGCCGCGGCATAGGGCTTGGCAAACGCCGTCCCGCTTCGCAACTCGCCGGTCAGAAGCCTGCGGAACTGGTCGTCGTCGGAATCGGCGATGACATCGGCGGACGAGGCGATCGAGCGCTCGAAGATGAACCTGGGCTCGTCGGGCGGGCCGGGGTAGACCAGTTCCAGTTTGGTGCCGGCCTCGCCCTCGGGGCGGATCTCGGCACAGCCCGCAATCACGGCGAGGGTCGCGATCAGGGCAGGGGCTGCCAGCGCGCGAAGTTTCGGGAGCAGGTCGGCTACGATCGAGATAGGCATAGGCGGTACGACGAACGAGTAGGGGGACGGGGCATCCGGCGACGGACGGCGGCTATTTGATATGGCAGGTCTGGCACAGAATTCCGCTGTCCGGCGATGCCCTCAGGAAAAGCGCTTCCGTTGAGTGCGGATTATGGCAACTCGCGCATTCGACGAACGGTATCTCGCTTCCGTCCTCCAGATCAAGACGGACATAGAGCGGCAGATCGTGGCGCCCCCTGCGGTCGGTGCTCTCGGTTCGCGACGTCCACCACACCGCGCGATTGTCGATGACGGCGCGCTGGGCAGGGCGGAATTCATCGGCGATGATGCGACGTGCCTCGTGCATCGGGGCGCCGGAGGCGCGCGCGGCCTGCCGCGCCCGTTCGCGCACTTCGGCCATGCCGGCGCCGCGATACGGAACGCCGTATGGATGGTCGTTGGACAGCCGGGTGACCGAGAAGGCCTGGGCCGAATCGTGGCATGACAGGCAGGCAATCGATTGCGAGCCGACCGCAGTGTTGCCCGCCGTGCCCATCCGCCCGATGTCGTCGAAGATCGGATAGGAGTAATCGGACGGCAGGCTGGACTGCCATTCGGGTGTGCTCGAGGACAGGTTCGCGCCGGTGAATGTCGGCGTGTGGCAGAACACGCAGATCTGGCCGGTTTCGCGTGCCGTCAGGTCGCGCCGCCCGGACAGATTGTGTTTGGTGCCTCGCAGATCCTGGGCGGAACTCCCGGCAACAATGGAAGCGAACAGCGAGAGGGCGGCCAGTCTGATGAGGGTCGGAGGCAGGGGCATTGATCCGGCTACTCGCTTCTTTTCGGTTCTTCCGTGGCCGACTCAGTTTCAATTAATGGAATCGTCTTCCCACCGATGGGAAGCGAATTGCCGTGGCCGGCGCCGGTCGGGGCGTGCCGAGCGCACCGTTTCGTGCCACCGATCCCGCCACCGACCTGCGACGCTTGCCCGGGGCAACCGCAGCGATCGGTGCCTTGATGGCGCCATCGCCGTTCATTTGCCGCGTCCGGTGGCGCAGCGCTATGCTGCGCCCCTGTACATTGGCCGGACGACGCGCCAGAGTCGGCAAAGCAACCCACATGCCACGCGACGCCGGTGGCCTCGGATCGCTTCTTGCGTCTGCGCCTCGATTTCATTGGAGAGTAGACGTGAGTGTGAGTATCTCGACCCTTTCTTCCCCGATTCGCCTGGCTCTCGTTGCCGCCATCGTCGTCGGCGTCCATGCCGGCGCCTCGGCTGCGGACGATGAAGCCGGCATCAATGCCGCGCTGCTCTATCACAACTACTGTTCGGTCTGCCACGGCGATCGCGGCGACGGTAACTCGCGTGCGAAGAACAGCCTGATCCCGCCACCGAAGGATTTCACCGCCGGGCCATTGCCGCGCGACTACATGATCGCAATCGTTGCCGACGGCAAACCCGGAACCGCGATGGTTGGATGGAAGACCCAACTCAACGGGAACGAGGTGGCCGCGGTGGTCGATTACGTGATCGAGACCTTCATGACCGGAAAGGCCGCCTTCGAGGCCAAGCCGCCCGGCGTGTCGGGCACCTCGGCGCACGGTGGACGCGAGAAGGACGGCAGCGAAGTGCAGGGTGCTTCCGCGGGGGCAACGCCATCGGGCCCGACCGGTCTCGACATGAGCCTGCCGTTCCCGGATGGCCTGGTCGGCGACCCGGTGGCCGGCAAGGCGTTCTACATGGGCAACTGTGCGACCTGTCATGGCGAGAAGGGTGACGGCAAGGGGCCGCGCGCCTACTTCATCAATCCGGTGCCTCGCGATTTCCTGCTCGACGGGTCGCGGCTGGTCTATAACCGGCCAGCCCTGTTCAAGGCGATCGCCAAGGGTAGCCTGGGCACCGAGATGCCTGCCTGGGAGAAGGTCCTGACTGCGCAGCAGATCGCCGATGTCGGCGAGTTCGTGTTCCGTCAGTTCATCCGCCAGGAGGCCAGCACGGCCACCAGCGCCCGTTGATGCGGGCGCGATCTCTGGCGTGCGTGCCACTCGCCGCGCTGGCCGTCGCGGTGGCCTGGGTCGCCCCTGTGATGGCCGTCGACAAGACGGCCGCGGAGGCTGGCGGCGAGCGCCACGAGGCAGGCCGGGCGATCTACAATTTTCGCTGCTATTTCTGCCACGGCTATTCGGGAGACGCCCGCACGCTGGCGGCAACCTACCTCGAGCCGCCGCCGCGGAACTTCGCTGCGCTGCCCGAAGACGGTCTTTCCCACGAAAGCATGATTGGCGCGGTCACCGGCGGCTTGCCCGGCACGGCAATGAAGGGATTCGCCGGCATCCTTTCGGACGACGAGATTGCGGCCGTGGTCGACTTCGTGCGGGTGGAGTTCATGCGGCACAAGGCCGAGAACACCCGGTACCACACGGTCGAGAACGGATGGCCGGAACACGGGCGCAATCGCATCGCCTTTCCGTTCGCACGCGGCGAAATAGCACTCGATACGCCCTGGGAGGCATTGACCGAAGCGCAGCGACGCGGCAAGCGCCTGTTCCTGGCCGCGTGCATCAGTTGTCATGATCATGGCCGCACTGAAGATCCGGGTGTGACCTGGGAAGGGCGTCCGGTGTCTTACCCACGCAACAGCCACGAGCCTGGTGTGCCGACTCGCGCGCCGACACACGACGAAGCGGTCTCGAGTGCCAGCCCCTATCTGCTGCACGATGTGATTCCGACCATCGACGATCTCAGCGGGCAGGAGAGGGTCGGTGAGTCGCTCTACCAGAATAATTGCGCGTTCTGCCACGCCGCCGACGGCACCGGCAGAAACTGGATCGGCAGCTTCATGGAACCCCATCCACGCGACCTGACCGATCCCCGATTCATGTCGGCAATGACCCGTGCTCGTCTGTCGACGACGATTCGCAACGGCTTGCCCAACACCTCCATGCCGGCCTGGAAGCACGTGCTCGACCGCGAACAGATCGATGCGATCGTTGCCTACGTAAACAAGGCTTTTCATCCGCTGGCAGACGAACCGGAAGGCGCCGTTCGGCGTTGATGCGGCGCGGCAGGGCGGTCAGCCGCCCGGGCCGGATTTGTCTACCCGTTCGATCTTTTCGGGCTCTTCGACGCGCTCGATGCGTTCGATCTCCTCGGGCTCGTCGATCCGCTCGATGCGTTCGATCCGCTCGGGTTCCTCGATCGTTTCGATGCGCTCGACCTTTTCCGGTTCTTCGAAGCGCTCGACGCGTTCGACCTTTTCCGGTTCCTCGATGCGCTCGATGCGTTCGACCTTTTCCGGTTCCTCGATGCGCTCGACGCGTTCGACCTTTTCCGGTTCCTCGATGCGCTCGATGCGTTCGACCTTTTCCGGTTCCTCAATGCGCTCGATGCGTTCGACCTTTTCCGGTTCCTCAATGCGCTCGATGCGTTCGACCTTTTCCGGTTCGTCGATACGCTCGATGCGTTCGACCTTCTCGGGTTCCTCGATGCGCTCGATGCGCTCGACCTTCTCGGGTTCGTCGATGCGCTCGATGCGGTCTGGGCGATCCGCGCGATCCGCGCGTCCTCGGTCGCGGACCTGACGACTCTCCTGCCTGACCTCGCGTTCATCGTTCCGCGTGCGCGACTCGATCCGCTCGATGCGCCGACCGGATTCGTCGTAGCGCTCGCTGCGCACCCGTTCTTCCGCCTGCTCTCGTCCGCCTTCGGAGCGAGCGCGCTCCCGGGATTCCGACCGGACCTCGTCGTCCTGGTAGCGCTCCTCGCGCTCATGGCGCGCCTGTGACTGAGCACTGGTGCCGCCAGCGCTTTCGATCTCGATTTCGATCTCGGTTCGGGTGCCGCCGGAGAATTGCTTGCCCGATTCGGTCACGTGGTCGTCGCTGGTCTCGCTGCGGGACTCGTAGCGCAGTTCCGTCCCGGTGCCGTCGTCGCTGCTGCGCGTCTCGCCGCGCAGATCGGTCTCTCCGCCGTCACTGCCGGAACGATCCTGATCGTCAGAGCCGGAGCTGTCGTCGTCGCGTTCACGTCGACGCTCGATGGTATCGACCAGATCCCGCGGATCCGGAAGAATCTGAACGGTCTGGGCACGCAACTGGCTTGCCGCATCGCGATCGGCCGTGATGCGAACCCGGGCTCCCGCCTGCAGTTCGACAGGGGCGCCACCCCCCATGACGACCTCCGTCGGCACGCGGACATCGACGCTGCCGAGGCGAACGGCATTGCCGGCACGTGCCTGGACGATGCCCTCGATGATCGCCCGGTCGGCTACACGCAATGACGCTGATACCGGATCGGGCAGGATCTCGCGCGCCTGCAGGGTGTCGCGCGACCAACGTCCCCGCACCAGCGCCGCCGACACGCCGTGGACCGGGCGCGAGATCGTGACCCCGCCGACCCGGCGCTCTCCAGCGACTGCGCCGGCAACGGAGGCGTCGGCGAGATCCGGTGCGCCGACCAGATAGGTGGCCTGCAACTCGCCGCCGGGCGCGCGCAGCCCGCTGACGCGGACCTTGTCACCGACGCGGAGTCCCGCAGGAATGGTCCCCTGGACAACCCGGACGGGTTGTCCCATGACCTTGAAGCTGCCGTCTCGCCCGACGTCGGTGATCGGGCCCTCATAGGCATTGACGATCGAGATCGAGCGTGCCTCGAAACCCCGGGCAGACTGCCCGGCCTGAATCGCCACGACCTGACCGATGGCGAGGTGGGCGATGGTTGCCGGCTGTGCGTTCATGTCGACCGGTGTGCCGGCCTCGAAATGGACTTCGACGCCGTTGATGCAGACCGATGCAAATCCGGTGATCGTGCCGACGATGCCGGTCCCGCCGACACCGCCATCGGCAGCGGGGGCGCCGGTCCCGCCGATCCCGCCACCCGCCACCGGCGCGCCGGTCCCGCCGACGCCGCTGGCGGGCGCCCCGGTTCCGCCGACGCCACTCGCAGGTGCCCCGGTGCCGCCAATTCCACTGGCGACGGGCGCCCCAGTTCCGCCGATGCCGCTTGCCGGCGCCCCAGTTCCGCCGATACCACTGGCAACCGGGGACCCCGTTCCGCCGATGCCGTGCGCGGGTGCGCCGGTGCCGCCAATGCCACTGGCCACGGGCGATCCAGTGCCACCAATGCCACTCGCCGGCGCACCCGTTCCGCCGATGCCCCTGGCGGGCGCGCCGGAGCCGCCGAGCCCGCCATTACTCGTCGCGCGTCCGGTGCCGCCGATACCACCCTTGTCGATGCAGGCTGGCGCTGCGATCGCACAACTGGACATGCTGGCGATGACTGCCAGCAATACGTTGCGGGCGCGGCGAATCATGGTCTTCAGCTTCCGGCTTCCGATTCTTCGGAGGCCTCGGTGTAGAAGAACAGACCGACCGTGATGCGCTGGTGCTGCTCTTCACTGGCGGCATCCGAACGCTCGAAGTCCGCCGCCTGCTGGTTCAGCGCGAGCAACAGTTCCATGCCCTTGCGCGAAGTCTGTTCGCGCAGCTGGACGACGCTGGCCGGTGTCAAGGCGTCGTAGTGAACGCTTCGCTCGAAGAACGCGGGGCCGTCGCTGGTCAGGTTATGAACCGCTGCGCACGCATGGTCGTGCACGTTGTGCGCGAAGTAGGCCGCCTTTTCGTCGAAGCCGCCACGCGGAATGAAGGCGTTGACGCAAAGATGCACCAGATCCTGATCGTCCAGGATGGCCACGCCGATCCTGAGCCATTCGTCGAGCACGACCCGCGCCCGGATGTCCTTGCTGACACAGGCGACGAGGCTCTCGAACGAAGCGTCGCCGCCAGCGCTCGCCAGCCGGGCGAGCGGCACGGGCTCGCCATCGGCATTGCAGAATGGTGGCTGGCTCGTCCAGGTGCCAACCAACTGGGCGCCGAGCGAGATCGCCTCGGGCAAATCGCTGCCGTGGGCCAGGGACTGGTGGCGAAGGCGCCGGACATCCTTGCGATGGACGCCGGTCAGCAGGCTGATACGGCTGTCGGACTGCGGCTTGTCGTCGATCTTGAATTCGTTGTCCGCGATTTCGACGAAGATGCCCTTCAGCATGTCGGCGAAATAGGTGTAGGTGATGCCCTTCCTGAGCATCAGGCGCACCATTGGGCGCATCACCCGCTTGAGCGCCTGAATCAACGATTGCGGTGGGGCTATTTGCATCTGGAATATGCAATATGGGGGACTATACCCTGCATTGTAGTGGAATGTGGGAAAATTTTCCATTGTTATTCGGCGGGCTGAGCAATTCCTCACGCCGAGCCGGCTGCTCTCAACCGATGCCAAGGACACGCCCGGTCATTGCCGAGGCGACGATACCGATGAAAGCAGCCAGCGCGGCTGCCGTGCTGGCGAGTCTGTCGCCCACCCGTCTGTGGCAGGAGAGGGCGCGTGCGCCGAACACGACGTAGGCGACCAGAAGCACGATCTTGGCCTGAAGCCACGCCAGCGACAACAAGCTGCCACCACTCATCCAGACCATGCCCAGCGCACTTGCCAGCAGCACGCTGTCCACGACGTGCGGCAACGCATGGACAAGGCCGCGACGCGGCAGGCGACCCGGCCGGATCAGGCTCACGGTGGCTCTGAGCGCAAATCCTGTGCCACTGGCGACGACGCAGGTGACGTGAATCAGCTTCAGCGTGGAATAGTCCATAATCCCGGGATTCGGCAATACGCCGCCGGCAGCGAATGGATGGCGTGCGCCAACGTCCGGGCGAAGCAGACTCGATGAAGACCAGCCAGATCGACCTGAAGTTGCTGCTGCCGCGAATCGGCATGTTCTCCCAGCTCGATGCCGGGCAGATCGACCGACTGGCTCAGCAGTGCCGCTACCGCTTGATCGACAAGGGCGAAGTACTGTTTCAGCGCGGCGACCCGCCGCACGGCTTCTACCATGTCGTCGCCGGACAGGTGAAGCTCGCGCTGTCGTCGCGGGACGGCGGTGAAAAGGTCGTCGAGATCATCGGACCGGGGCACAGCTTTGGCGAGGCCGTGATGTTCCTCGATCGTCCGTACCCGGTCTTCGCCCAGGCGCTGATGCCGTCCGAACTGCTGCAGGTGGACCAGGTCGCGGTGTTTGCGCTGCTCGAGGACGACCCCAGCTTTGCGCGTGCGATGCTTGCCGGCATGGCGATCCGCCTGCATACGATGGTGCGCGACGTCGAATCCTACAGCATGCGTACGGCCACCCAGCGGGTCGCGAGCTATCTGCTGGAGGAACTGGACGCGGCACCCGGTGACTGCGAACTGCGGCTGCCGGCGAGCAAGCAGGTGATCGCCTCGCGGCTCAATCTGACGCCGGAGACCTTCTCGCGCACGCTGCGCCTGCTGGTCGAGCAGGGCCACATCTCGATGAATGGACGTGACATCTTCGTGCTGGACCGGGACGGTCTGTCCGCGGCCTGACCGGCCGCGCCACTGGCGTTCGATGGTCATGCCGGTGCGGGCACCATGTGGTGGTGCTGGCGGTGGCGACGAAGGCCGCCTCATCGCCCTCACGGCCGGTCGCGACGGATCAGGATTCGGAAGGTGCCGTCGGCCAGGGCATCGGTCTCGAAGACGTAGCCGTTCTGGTCGAGGAAAGAATACAGCGGGCCCGGCTCGCGGTGGATCAACAACACCAGCTCACCGTCCTCCGGCAAGTCGTCGAGGGCGTCGAGGGTCATCTCGAGCGGGGCTGGCGGCATCTGACCACGGGCATCCACCACGCGTTGTTCGGCCATCGTCAGGCACCCACAAGAAGTTGCAGGCGCTTGATCACTTGCTCGCTGTCGCCGATGCGGTCGTCGCACATCGGGTACAGGATGCCTTCCTCCTTGCGGTTGTGTTGCTCCATGAATACGACCAGAGTGTCACCGACACCGAAGAAATCCGCGTCCGATGCCGCCGATGCCGCCTCGGTCAGGCTGGCGATCAATTGCCGGATCTGCACGTGTTCCTGGCGCATCACTTCGGTCGGGCCGCCCTGGGTGCCGGTGGCGCGCTCGAAGGCCGGGAACAGTTCCTCCTCTTCCGCCCGGAAATGCGCCTGCATCGCGTCTGCGAAGTGCTGGACCTGCTGCACGCAGGCATTCCAGTCCTGCCGGTTCGCAGCCTGCTCCGCATCGGCGAAGAGGCGGTCACAGTACTCATGGTGTCTCGCCATGATGGGCTTGATGGTGGTCATGGGGCGCGATCTCCTGAAGGGCAGGAGCAGTGTGCAGGACTCGGTGCGGCCGAAAATTGACGGCCCTCAAGATTTTCCGATCGTGGCGCCGGGATGGGCACCCGGCCGTCGGCCCCGCCTTCAGTTGGCTGCGGAATCCGTCGGCCCGCTGCCGGCCAGGGCGCGACTGAGCATGTATTCGACGGCCGCACGGACCTCGTCGTCACTGAGGGAAGGGTTGCCGCCGCGGGCGGGCATCAGTCCTCGGTCGCCGCGGTAGCCGGAAATCGCGTGGCCGATCAGCGTCTCGGTCCCGGTGGCGGCGCGCTGCCGCCAGCTATCGCCGTGGTCCAGGCGCGGCGCGCCGGCGATGCCGGGACCGTGGCAAAGCGCGCAGGTGGCGCGATAGATCGCTGCGCCGACGACGTTCTCGCGTTCCGCAGCGTCCAGGCTGCGCGGTGCCGCATGGGCGAGCGAGATCAGGGCAGGATTGATCGCCAACGGAGAGCGGACCGGCTCGGACGCCTCGCGCTGCGGTGGCGACGCTTCGGGCGGCGAACAGCCGTGCGTCGCGAGGCTCAGGCCAAGCAGCGCCGCGAAGCTCGCGAGCGAGGTCTTCGGAATGGTCGGTCTCCAGTCTGAACGTCGGGGCCGCAGCCCCGACAGGCGGACTGGATTCTAGGGAATGCCACCTTAGGTGACGTTGATTGCTATCAACCTCGACCGGGCGCAAATTGAAAGCAATTATTATTGCTGCAGCGTCTTTGCCGTCTGTTGTGCCTGGTCGATCGCGTGCTGGGCTTCCGGCGGCATGTAATTCTCGTCGTGCTTGGCCAGGACCTCGCTGGCGGTGAATACGCCGTCGGTTCCGAGCTTGCCCTGCACGACCGCACCCTTGCCCTCCTTGAACAGATCCGGCAACGGACCGCTGTAGACGACCGGAATACTACGGGCGGTGTCGGTCACCGCGAAATGCACCTCGACACCTTCGCGCTTGATCGATCCAGCCTCGACCATGCCCCCGATGCGGAAGGTGCGGCCGGTCGGCGCCTTGCCTTCGGCGACTTCGCTCGGGGTATGGAAGAAGACCAGATTTTCGCGGAACGCCGATAGCACGAGGGCGGTCGCGCCGACCAGCAGCAACAGCCCACCGAGGATGAGCGTCAATCGTTTGTGACGGGACTTCATGAACCTTGTACCTCCGGCAGTTTGCGCCCCTGGCCAGCACGTATCAATCGGCTGAGCCTGCGCGTCGAATGGACTCGGCGCGAGCGCAACAGCACCAGTTCGGCGACGATCAGCAGCACGGTGACGCCGTATGATCCCCAGACGAACTGGGCGGCACCGCCCATCTCCAAGAATGCGTTCCAGGATTCCCAGATCAATTTGCTTCTCCCAGCCTCGCCAGTTCGCCTCTGACCCAGTCGGCATGCCGTTCGCGCTCGAGGATCAGCACCCGTACGCGATACAGGGCGACCGCGATGGTGTAGGCCCACGCGGCAAAGGCCATCACCAGCATGCCGCTGAGCATGATCGTCGCCATGCTCGGCGCCTTGGTCAGACTAACAGACGCTCCCTGATGCAATGTGTTCCACCATTTGACCGAAAAATAGATGATCGGCACGTTGACCGCGCCGACCAGGCACAGGATCGCGCCCGCCTTGTCACGTCGACGCGGATCGTCGATCGCGGCCACCAGCGCCATGTAGCCGAGGTAGAGGAACAGCAGCAGCAACTGGGATGTGAGGCGAGCGTCCCAGACCCAGTAGGCACCCCAGGTCGGACGGCCCCACAGCGCGCCGGTCCATAACGCGACGAAACAGAACATCGCCCCGGTCGGCGCCAGGGCCTGGGCCATCAGTGCCGACAGTCGGGTGTTCATCGCGAGCCCGATGGCCGACCAGAAGGCCATCACCAGAAACACGAACATCGACATCCAGGCTGCGGGAACGTGGATGAAGATGATGCGATAGACCTCGCCCTGGACGGCGTCGGTGGGTGCCTTGAAGAAACTGATCCAGAGGCCGACGGTGGTCAGCACCAGGGCGATCACCGCGAAGACCGGGGCGAGCTTGCCGGCCACCGGATAGAAGGCCTGCGGCGCGGCATAGTGGTACAGGTTGAAGCGCGATTCGGATGTGCTCATCGGATTTTTGCCAGCGGGCGCCGTTTTCGGGCCGGTCACGGGAAAGTCGTTCTCATTCGGTGGAAATTCTAAGCGCTGCGGCACAGGCGATGGGCGACAACGCCAGCGCACCGAGCACGCCACCACCGAGAAGCAGCATGTGTGCCGACGCGCCGGTACCGGCCAGATAGGCGTCCACCGAGCCTGCGCCGAAGATCAGTACCGGTACGAAGAGGGGCAGGATCAGCAACGCCAGCAGGGCGCCGCCGCCGCGCAGTCCGAGGGTCAACGCGGCGCCGACGGCGCCGATCAATGACAGGATCGGCGTGCCGATCGCCAGAGATGCCGTCAGCACCCGGATGGCGCCGCCGTCGAGGTCGAACAGCAGCGCCATCAGTGGTGTGATCAGCAAGAGCGGCACCGCCGTGGTCAGCCAGTGCGCGAGCACCTTCGCGAGAATCCACAGTACGGTCGGATCCGGCGACAGCAGCATCTGCTCGAGCGTGCCGTCCTGATGATCCTGCGCAAACAGCCGATGCAGCGACAACAGGCAACTCAGCAGTGCCGCCACCCACAGCACGCCCGGGCCGATCGCGCGCAATTGATTGGGCTCGGCGCCGACACCGAACGGGAACAGGCAGCCGACGATGACGAAGAATGCGAGCGAGATCAGCAAGTCTGCGCGACTACGCCAGGCGAGCAGCATGTCCCGCCGCAGGATTGCGGAGAAGGCGCTCACCGGCAGACGCTCCTCGTGCGGGGCGGCCGGGCAGGGACGCTCATGTGGCGAACTCCGCCAGGTCGAGGGTCGTCACCAGCGTGCGGAAGGCGACCTCCTGGTGGGTGGTGTAGATCACCAGGCCACCCCGATCGCAGTGTTCGTCGAGGGTTTCGGCGAGATCGGCGACGGCATGGACGTCGAGGGCGGAGAATGGTTCGTCGAGAATCCAGACCGGCTTGTCGGCTGCCAGGAACAGCCTCGCCAGTCCGACTCGTCGCCGCTGGCCCGCCGACAGCACCTTGCACGGCAGGTCGAGGCGTTCGCCGAGACCGATGCGCACCAGCGCCTCTTCACATGCGTCGTCGTCGCTGGTTTCGTGACAGGCGATGCGGGCCATCAATGCGAGGTTCTCGAGCGGCGTCAACAACTCGCTGAGGTTGGCCGCATGGCCGAGGTAGAGCACGTCCGCGTGGAAATTTTCGCGATCCTTCAGGATATCGAGTCCTTTCCACGAGATCGAACCGTGTTCCGGATGGACCAGTGCACAAAGGATGCGCAGCATGCTGGTCTTGCCGATCCCGTTGGGACCGCCGAGCCGCAGCATCTGGCCCGGTTGAAGATCGATGGAAACGCCCTGGAACAACAGGCGGTCGCCGCGCATGCAGGCGAGATCGGTGACTTGCAGCATGGGCCGCAACGATAGCCGCGAGCCGTCCGGAATGCAATCTGGTGAAATCCGCACCGTCCGCGCCCGGCGCGGACGGTGCCGAATCGATCGGAGCTCAGTCGGGCTTGGCCGGCGGATGAAACACTTCCGGGGCCGCACCGCCACGGTCGGTGCCGATGTCCTGGTCGACCGCCGGTAGCGAGTGGGCGATGCCCTTGTGGCAGTCGATGCAGGTCTTGCCCTCTTCGAAGCCGGTCTGGTGCATGCGGCCCGATCGACGACCCTGAATGGTGTAGTCGAAATAGGCGTAGTTGTGGCAGTTGCGGCATTCGCGCGAGTCGTTGGCCTGCATCCGGCGCCATTCGTTCTGTGCCAGTTGGAGGCGCTTCGCATTGAACTTCTCGGGTGTGTCGATCGATCCCAGCAGGTGGTGCCAGACTTCGTTCGATGCCTTGATCTTGCGGATGATCTTGTGGGTCCATTCCTTCGGCACGTGGCAGTCGGGACAGGTCGCCCGCACGCCGCTCCGGTTGGCGTAGTGGATCGTATTGCGATACTCCTTGAAGACGTTCTCCTCCATCTCGTGGCAGGAGATGCAGAAGGCCTCCCGGTTGGTCCATTCCATCGCCGTGTTGAAGCCGCCCCAGAAGACGATGCCGGCGACGAAGACGAGGACCACAAAGCCCAGCCCGGCCCCTCGCAGGCGGCGCCAGAGGCCGCCTCCGTTATTGTTCTGGCTCATTGCACTTTCCCCTTATTGAAGCCCTTCGGCCTTCCTGAACGTGTTTTCGACCAGCGGCTTGGCGTCGGTCTGCACGACATGGCACTGGTTGCAGAAGTACCGCCTCGGGGAAATATTGGACAGCTCCTTGCCGTCGCGATCCTTGAAGTGGGTCAAGCTGACCTTGGTCGCGCCGGCTTCGCGATAGCGCGTCCAGGAATGGCAGTCCATGCACTTGTTGAAATTGGTCGTGATGTTGTAGCCGTCGATCTTGTGCGGAATCAGCGGCGGCTGTTGCACGTACTCGCGCGCCGCCGGCGCGTGGTCCTTCTCGACCGAATAGTTGCCCGGAGACAGGGCTTCCTGGTCAACCGTCCGGCCTCGCAGGCTGTTCACGGCATCGGCTGCCGAGGCGGCCGGCGGAAGTCCGAGCCCGGCCGCCGCCAGCACCGCCAGCAAGAGGGTTCTGGTCCTGATTTTCATGACTCGCTCCTATCGATTCGGGTGGTCAATCTGAAGACATCCTTGCTGCATACGTCGATGCATCGGCCGCAATTGGTGCAGTCCCTGTCGAGGATCACCGGATGCGCCTGGCCTGCGCCCTTCAATGCGGGCCGTATCACCTGGGGTTCGGGGCAGACGGCAAAACAATCCATGCAGTCGTTGCAGGCGCGCCGGCGCGATGCGCTGACACGCAGCAGCGAGCGTGTTCCGAGCAGGCCGTAGAAGGCGCCCATCGGGCAGATGTGTCCGCACCAGCCGCGACTGGCGATCAACAGGTCGTAGAGAAAGACGCCGAGCACGATGCCCCACGACAGGCCGAAGCCGAAGATCAAGCCGCGATGGAGCATCGACACCGGATTGACCCATTCCCACGCCAGCGAGCCGGTGGCCGCGGCGGCGACGAGCGTGAATGCCAGCAGCCAGTAACGGGTGTAGGCGCTCGGTACCTTGCCGCCCTTCAGGCCCAGCCGCCGACGCAGCCAGGCCGCGAGGTCGGTGACGATGTTCATCGGGCATACCCAGCTGCAGAAGATGCGGCCGCCCACGAGCAGATAGAAAGCCGTCACGATGCCGGCACCGAGCAACGCCTCGGCGTAGGGGGGTTGGCCGGCCGCGATCGATTGCAGCAGCAGGTAGGGGTCGGTCAGCGGGAGCATGTCCAGGGTCAGGCTCGACGACAGATTGCCCTTGGTGATCCAGACGCCGAACCACGGTCCCAGCAGGAACAGTACGAGTATCGAGAATTGCGAGATACGGCGCAGCAGCAGCCATTTGTGGGCGCGCATCCAGCCCTTGACCTCGATCGCTTCGGTGCCCGGCCGCTCGACTGCGGGGCGGGCGGTGCGCGCGGGGCGGTCGCTCTCGGCGGTGGCGCTCACGGCTTCCATCCCGAGTCGAGACCGCTGCCCGGCACGCTCGGCTTGTAGTCCGGCGCGACGCGCGTGTCGCCATGGCGGCGGTCTTCGAGTCCGCGCATCGGCAGTTGGGTCTGCTCACCGATCAGCGAGCCGCCGGCCTGTTCCTTTTCTTCCCAGCCCTTGCGGTAGTGCTCGGCCGCCTTGCCCTGGGCCAGCTTGTGCGGTAGTACCTTGATCGCGGCCTCGGGCAGGACGCAGGCGTGTTCGCACTTGCCACAGCCGGTGCAGGCGTCGGAATGAACGGTCGGCAACATCATCGCGTGGCGGTCGGAGCGTGGGTTGTGCACCAGCTCGAGGGTGATCGCCTTGTCGATCACCGGGCAGACGCGGTAGCAGACGTCGCAGCGCAGCCCGAGGAAGTTGAGGCAGGTTTCCTGGTCGATCAATACCGCCAGCCCCATCCGCGCCTGGCCAATGTCGGTCAGCCCGTGATCGAGGGCGCCGGTCGGGCAGGCGGCGACGCAGGGAATGTCGTCGCACATCTCGCACGGTATCGCGCGTGCATCGAAGTACGGTGTGCCGGTGGCGACGTTGTCACCCAGCTCGGAGAGTCTGAGCGTGTCGAACGGGCAATCGCGCACGCACAGGCCGCAGCGTACGCAGGCTGCCAGAAAATCCGGTTCGGTCAGCGCCCCCGGCGGCCGCAATGCGGTCGCCGGCCGCGCCGACGCTTCGCGTGCGACTAGGCCGACGCCCATCGTCACCAGGCAGGCGCCACCGGCCGCGCCGGCCATCTCCTTGAGAAAGCGGCGGCGCGACTGGGCGGAGCGTTCCGGCGAGGGGCGCTGGGTGGTCATGTCGGTGTCTGTCGGTGGGTGGGACAGCGGTTTCGCCACGAGCGCGCGGCGAAACCGCTGTCATCGGTCGATCAGGCCTTGGTCACCTTGACTGCGCACTTCTTGAAGTCGGTTTCCTTCGAGATCGGGCAGGTGGCGTCGAGCGTGAGCTTGTTCACCAGCCGGCCCTCGTCGAAGAACGGCACGAAGATCAGACCGATGGGCGGCTTGTTGCGTCCGCGCGTCTCGAGCGTGGCAATGATCTCGCCGCGTCGAGAGGCGACCTTGACCTTCATGCCCCGCTGCAGGCTGCGGCGTGCCGCGTCGTCCGGATTCATGAAGACCTGGGCCTCGGGTACCGAGCGATGCAGTTCCGGCACGCGGCGGGTCATCGATCCGGTGTGCCAGTGTTCGAGCACGCGGCCGGTGCACAGCCACATGTCGAATTCCTGGTCCGGGCTCTCGGCTGGCGGCTCGTAGGGCAGGGCGAAGATCACGGCGCGCTTGTCGGGCTTGCCGTAGAACTCGATGTCGGCCCCGGCCGCGACGTAGGGATCGTAGCCTTCGCGGAAGCGCCACAGCGTCTCCTTGCCGTCCACCACCGGCCAGCGCAGACCGCGGGCCTTGTGGTAGGCGTCGAAATCCGCCAGGTCATGGCCATGGCCGCGACCAAAGCTGGCGTATTCCTCGAACAGGCCCTTCTGCAGGTAGTAGCCCAGTTCGCCCGACTCGTCGTTCATGTAGTCGGTCCAGGCGTGGTCGTTGGCCCTCGCCACGTCCGACAGCGGGAACCTGTCGACCTGGCCGTTGGCGAACAGCACGTGGTACAGGGTCTTGCCCTTGTACTGCGGCGCCTTGGCGATCATGTCGGCCGGCCAGGCCTCTTCGACCTTGAAACGCTTGGCGAACTCCACGAACTGCCACAGGTCCGACTTCGCCTCGCCCGGCGGCGCCACCTGCTGCCGCCAGAACTGGGTACGGCGTTCGGCGTTGCCGTAGGCACCTTCCTTCTCGGTCCACATCGCGGTCGGCAGGATCAGGTCGGCCGACAGCGCGGATACGGTCGGGTACGGGTCGGAAACCACGACGAAGGTCTCGGGGTTGCGCCAGCCGGGATAGGTCTCGTCGTTGGTGTTCGGGCCAGCCTGCATGTTGTTGTTGCAGGTGACCCAGTAGCACTTGAGCTTGCCGTCCTTGAGCATCCGGCTCTGCAGCACCGCGTGGTAGCCGACCTTGCCGTTGAGGAAGCCTTCCGGCAGTTTCCAGATCTTCTCGGAGATGGCCCGGTGCTCGGGTTTCGCCACGACCAGATCGGCCGGCAGGCGGTGGGCGAAGGTGCCGACCTCGCGTGCCGTGCCGCAGGCGGAGGGCTGGCCAGTCAGCGAGAACGGTCCGCAGCCCGGCTTCGAGATCTTGCCGGTGAGCAGATGGACGTTGTAGATCATGTTGTTGGCCCAGCTGCCGCGGGTGTGCTGGTTGAAGCCCATGGTCCAGTACGACACCACCTTCTTGCTCGGGTCGGCATACAGCTTGGCCAGGCGTTCGAGTTGCTCGGCCGGTACGCCGGACAGCTCGGCGACCTTCTCGACGGTGTATTCGGAAACGAACTCGGCGTACTCCTCGAAGCTGATCGGTTCCGAACCGCCGGCCTTGGCGGCGTTCTTGGCGGCCTTCTCGCGCGGATCGTCTGGCCGCAGACCGTAGCCGATGTCGGTATTGCCCTTGCGGAAGTTGGTGTGCTTGGTGACGAACTCGGTATCGACTGCCTTGTTCTGGATGATGTAGTTGGCGATGTAGTTGAGGATCGCCAGGTCGGTCTGCGGCGTGAAGATCATGCCGTTGTCGGCCAATTCGAACGACCGGTGCTCGAAGGTCGACAGCACGTGCACCTCGCAGCCCTTGTGGGTCAGCCGCCGATCGGTCAGGCGCGACCACAGGATCGGGTGCATCTCGGCCATGTTCGAGCCCCACAGCACGAAGGCGTCGGCGTTCTCGAGGTCGTCGTAGCAGCCCATCGGCTCGTCGATGCCGAAGGTGCGTATGAAGCCGGCGACTGCCGATGCCATGCAATGGCGGGCGTTGGGGTCGATGTTGTTGGAGCGGAAGCCGGCCTTCCACAGCTTGGACGCGGCGTAGCCTTCCCACACCGTCCATTGTCCCGAGCCGAACATGCCGACCGACGACACCAGCTCGCCGGCGGCCTTGCCCTCATTGGCTTTCAGGTCCTGGGCCAGGGCGGCCTTCCATTTCTCGGCCATGATGTCGAAGGCCTGATCCCAGCTGACCGGCGTGAACTCGCCGTCCTTCGCGTACTTGCCGTCCTTCATGCGCAGCAACGGCTTGGTCAGGCGATCGTCGCCATACATGATCTTGGACAGGAAGTAGCCCTTGATGCAGTTCAGCCCGCGATTGACCGGGGCGTCCGGGTCCCCCTGGGTACCAACCACGCGGCCGTTCTGCACACCGACCAGCACCGAACAACCGGTGCCGCAGAAGCGGCAGGCGGCCTTGTCCCAGCGAACGTCGGTGGCCATCGCATCCGCGGCCTGGGCGACCACGGGGATCGAGATGCCGGCCGTGGTTGCCGCCGCTGCGACCGCGTTGGTCTTGATGAACTCGCGTCGATTCATGCTCATGGTCATGCCTCCTGGGTTTCGAGACCTTCATCGGTGTATTCGTAGGCGAGGGTCAGACTGTGGACCTCGGGCAACCGGCTGACCGCGATCATCGAGTCGGAGAGCGCGTAGCCCTCGCCGTCCTCGACGGTGACGACCGCGACGCCACGCGCGGGGTCCGATGCCTGCCATTCGACGCCGTCGATCTTCTCGGCGCCGAGCTTCAGCGGCTCGATGTCCTCCGCACGCGCCCGCAAAATCAGGCTGACGATCTTCATGCGCAGCTCTCCGTAGTGGGTTGAAGTTGAATGGCGGTCGTCGGACAGGGCGCGAAGCAGGCACCGCAGCCGTTGCAGGACCCGGCATCGATCTGCGGCAGCCGGACGCCGCCGCGCGATGGACGAAAGACGATGGCCCGTGGCTCGCACTGGTCGCCGCAGATGCGGCACTCGACGCCCCGAATCGCGAGACAGGATTCGGTTATGCGGGCTCGCAGCGCGGACTTCACGGCGGTGGACTGCGCCAGCGCACCGGGTTCGCAGGCTCGCACGCAGTCGCCGCACAGGGTGCATTCGCCGCGTGAGAAATCGAGTTCCACGAGGCCGTCGCGGAACGCGACGATGCCGGTCGGGCAGATGCGCACGCAGTCGCCGCAGGCGTTGCAAAGGGCGGCGAAGCGGTCCTCGGGCAGCGCGTTCGGCGGGCGTGTCGGCGGCGCGCGCCGGGGGAACTCGGCGCGAAGAAAACGACGACGCTCAGGCTGCACGCAAGCGACTCCCACGGGTGAAGGCATGGCACGGACGGTCCTGCAGGGGGGATCGGCCGTCCTTGACGGGGGTCAAGAGTGACCCCGGACGGCTTGGCGCAATCGGTGGATAAGGCCCGATTTTGGGGGTTAAATCGCCCGGATCGGGTCAAATGCCCCGGAAAGTCGGCTTACTGTGGGTGACGCGACTCGATCCGGGCTTCCTGCAGGAGTTCGATGCTGCCGTCGGGCTTGAGGCTTTCGAGGCGCACCGTGAAGCCCCACAGGCGCGCCAGATGTTTCATCACCTGGTCGACGGTCTTGCCCAGCGGACGGCGCCGGTGTTCGTGGTGACGCAGGGTCAGCGAGCGATCGCCGCGCAGATCGACGTTCCAGACCTGGATGTAGGGCTCCCGGTTGCCGAGGTTGTATTGCTCCGACAACACTTCGCGAATCCGCCTGAAGCCCGAGTCGTCGTGGATTGCCGCGACCCGGAGCTTGCTCTCGCGGTCGTCGTCCTCGATCGAGAACATGCGGAAGTCGCGCATCACCTTGGGCGACAGGTACTGGGCGACGAAGCTTTCGTCCTTGAAGTTGCGCATCGCGAAATCGAAGGTCTCGAGCCAGTTGCTGCCGGCGATGTCCGGGAACCAGGCCCGGTCCTCGTCGGTGGGGTTCTCGCAGATCCGCCGGATGTCCTGCCACATCGCGAATCCCAGCGCATAGGGATTGATGCCGCGGTGCCAGGGCACGTTGTAGGGTGGCTGCATGACGACGTTGGTATGCGACTGCAGGAACTCGAGCATGAAGCTGTCGGCGAGAAAGCCTTCGTCGAACAGCTTGTTCAGCAGCGTGTAGTGCCAGAAGGTGGCCCAGCCTTCGTTCATCACCTGGGTCTGGCGTTGCGGGAAGAAGTACTGGGCGACCTTGCGAACGATGCGTACCACCTCGCGCTGCCAGGGCTCCAGCAACGGTGCGTGCTTTTCGATGAAGTAGAGCAGGTTCTCCTCGGGCTCGGGCGGGAAGCGGCGTTCCGACTCGGCGGTGGTCCGGGTTTCCTGGAAGGGCAGGGTTCGCCACAACTGGTTGACCTGGCTCTGCAGATAGGCCTCGCGCTCCTGCTGGCGCAACTGCTCCTTGGCCATCGACAGCTTGGCCGGACGCTTGTAACGGTCGACGCCGACGCTCATCAGGGCGTGGCAGGAGTCGAGCAGCAACTCGACCTCCTCTTCGCCGTAGCGTTCCTCACATTGGGCGATGTAGCTGCGGGCGAACAGCAGGTAATCGATGATCGCGTCGGCGTTGGTCCAGGTGCGGAAGAGGTAGTTGCCCTTGAAGAAGGAGTTGTGGCCGTAGGCGGCATGGGCGATCACCAGCGCCTGCATCGTCATCGTGTTCTCTTCCATGAGATAGGCGATGCAGGGGTTGGAGTTGATCACGATCTCGTAGGCCAGTCCCATCTGGCCTCGCTTGTAGCTCTTCTCGGTGGACAGGAAGTGCTTGCCGAACGACCAGTGGTTGTAGTTGACCGGCATTCCGACCGACGCATAGGCGTCCATCATCTGTTCGGCGGTGATGATCTCCACCTGGTTGGGGTAGGTGTCGAGCCCGAATTCGGCTGCGACGCGGGCGATTTCCTTGTGATAGGCGTCGATCATCTCGAACGACCACTCGGAATTGGCCGGCAGCGGCTTCTGCGGCGTCTCTCGCTTCATGTCAGGCCTCTCTCGCGTCGCGTGCTGCCCGCGCCTGCATGGCGCTGCCGTCGGCCTCGCGCGCACGGCTGGCGGTGCCTGCCGGGTACCGCGGCGCCCAGGAGGACATGGGCAGTGTTCATATCAGGCTCTTCTTGAAGAGTTCACGGAACACCGGATAGATGTCGCCCATGTTCTCGATGCGCTGCATGGCGAAGTTGGCGTGCCCGGCCTGCAGGAGTTCGTATTCGCGCCAGAGGTTCTGCGGTTCGCCCGGCGTGATCTCGATGTACGCGAAATACTGGCAGAAAGGAAGGATCTCCGCATCCAGCAGCTCGCGGCACTGGGGCGAGTCGTTTTCCCAATTGTCGCCGTCCGATGCCTGGGCACCGTAGATGTTCCAGGCGCCGCTGCCGTAGCGCTCGCGAATGATGTCACGCATCATCACCAGCGCGCTCGACACGACCGTACCGCCCGACTCCCGCGAGTGGAAGAAGTCTTCCTCGCCCACCTCCTTGGCGATCGTGTGGTGACGGATGAACACCACCTCGATGCGCTCGTAGGTGCGCAGCAGGAACAGGTAGAGCAGCATGAAAAAGCGCTTGGCGGTGGACTTCTTCTCCTCGTCCATCGAGCCGGAGACGTCCATCACGCAGAACATCACGGCGCTGGTCGTCGGCTTGGGCACCTTGACCCGGTTGTTGTATCGCAGGTCGTAGCTGTCAATGAACGGGATCGCCTCGATCCGCGCGCGCAGGCGGGCGATCTTCTCGGCGAGTTCGCGGACCTCTTCGTGGTCCTCGCCGAGGGCCTCGCGCTTCTGTTCGAGTTCCTCCTGCAGTTCCCGGATCTCGGCCCAATGGGGCGCGCCGAGCGCGAGCCGACGACCGAGGGCGCCGCGCAGCGAGCGGATGATGTTGATGTTGGCCGGCACCCCGTCGTTGGTGAAGCCGGCGCGATGGCTCTTGTACTCGACCAGCTGCGCGAGCTGGGTGCGTATCAGATTCGGCAGTTCCAGGTCCTCGAAGAAGAGATCGAGGAACTCCTCCCGGTTCAGCTGGAAGACGAAGTCGTCTTCGCCTTCACCTTCGTTGCTGGCCGAGCTGCCACCACCCTGACCGCCGCCGGGCGGCGGGCGGTTGATGCGGTCGCCACTCGAGAAACGGTCGTTGCCCGAGAACACGGTTTCCCAGACGCCGCCTTCACCGTGCTGGAACTGCGGCTCAGACAGATCTTTGGACGGGATCGAGATGTTTTCGCCCGAATCCACGTCGCGGATCGAACGGCCGCCGATCGCGTCGGAGACCGCGCGGCGGATCTGGTGCTTGAAACGACGCATGAAGCGCTGTCGGTTGACGGCGCTCTTTTTCTTGCTGTCGAAGCGGCGGTCGATGATGCGGACCATGCGGCCCTCCCGGCAGTTGTGCGCGATCGGCGGCCCGGATCCGATCCGGGCCTCCCGCTGTCAGGATGCCTTGCGCACCCGCAGATACCACTCGCACAGCAGCCTGACCTGCTTCTCGGTGTAGCCCTTCTCGATCATCCGATTGACGAAGTCCTGGTGCTTCTTCTGCTCGTCGGCACTGGCCTTGGTGTTGAAGCTGATCACCGGCAGCAGGTCCTCGGTGTTCGAGAACATCTTCTTCTCGATCACCGAACGCAGCTTCTCGTAGGACGTCCAGCTCGGGTTCTTGCCGCCGCCCTTGGCCCGTGCCCGCAGTACGAAATTCACGACCTCGTTGCGGAAGTCCTTCGGGTTGCTGATGCCGGCCGGCTTCTCGATCTTCTCGAGTTCGTCGTTCAGCGCGTTGCGGTTGAGCATCTCGCCGGTGTTGGGATCGCGGAATTCCTGATCCTGGATCCAGAAGTCGGCGTAGGTGACGTAGCGGTCGAAAATGTTCTGGCCGTACTCGGAATAGCTTTCGAGATAGGCAGTCTGGATCTCCTTGCCGATGAACTCGGCGTAACGCGGCGCCAGGTATTCCTTGATGAAGGCCAGGAAGCGCGCCTCCGCCTCGGGCGGGAACTGCTCCTGCTCGATCTGCTGCTCGAGCACGTACATCAGGTGCACCGGGTTGGCGGCGACTTCTCGGTGATCGAAGTTGAACACCTTCGACAGCACCTTGAACGCGAAGCGGGTGGACAGGCCGGTCATGCCTTCATCGACGCCGGCATAGTCGCGATACTCCTGGTACGACTTGGCCTTGGGGTCGGTGTCCTTCAGGTTCTCGCCATCGTAGACCCGCATCTTCGAGTAGATCGACGAATTCTCGGGCTCCTTCAGGCGCGACAGGATCGCGAACTGGGCCATCATCTTCAGCGTGTCGGGCGCGCACGGCGCGGCGGACAGCGAGCTGTTCACCAGCAGCTTGTCGTAGATCTTGATCTCGTCGGTCAGGCGCAGGCAGTAGGGCACCTTGACGGTGTAGATGCGGTCGAGGAAGGCCTCGTTGTTCTTGTTGTTCTTGAACGACACCCACTCGGATTCGTTGGAGTGGGCCATCACGACGCCGTCGAACGGGATCGCGCCGAAGCCTTCGGTGCCCTTGTAGTTCTGCTCCTGGGTTGCGGTCAGCAGCGGGTGTAGCACCTTGATCGGCGCCTTGAACATCTCGACGAACTCGAGCAGGCCGCGGTTGGCCAGGCACAGGCCGCCGGAATAGCTGTAGGCGTCCGGGTCGTCCTGCGAGAATTGCTCAAGCTTGCGGATGTCGATCTTTCCGACCAGCGAAGATATGTCCTGGTTGTTCTCGTCGCCGGGCTCGGTCTTGGCGACGGCCACCTGCCGCAGCACCGACGGCCGCAGCTTGACCACGCGGAACTTGGTGATGTCGCCGTTGTACTCGTGCAGCCGCTTGACCGCCCACGGACTCATGATGGTGTTGAGGTAGCGACGCGGGATGCCGTAGTCGTCCTCGAGCAGGGCGCCGTCCTCTTCGGGGCTGAACAGTCCGAGCGGCGACTCATGCACGGGCGAGTCCTTGATCGCATAGAAGGGGACGTGCTCGATCAGGCTCTTCAGTTTTTCCGCCAGCGACGACTTTCCGCCGCCGACCGGACCCAGCAGATACAGGATCTGTTTCTTTTCCTCCAGACCCTGCGCAGCGTGGCGGAAATAGGACACGATGTGTTCGATGACTTCTTCCATGCCGTAGAAGTCACGGAACGCCGGGTAGAGTTTCAGCACCTTGTTCGAAAAGATGCGCGAGAGGCGCGGATCGAGGCGGGTGTCGATGAGTTCGGGCTCGCCGATCGCCATCAGCATGCGCTCGGCGGCGGTCGCGTAGGCGGAGGCGTCGCTGCGGCACAGTTCGAGATATTCGTCGATCGACATCTCCTCCTCGCGCTCTGCCTCGAAGCGTGACTGATATGCCGTGAAGATGCTCATTGCTGAACCTCCTGGTTGAATGCACTGGTGCGAACCGGCAGGCCCGCGTTTCACCCTCGATAACGAATCTAAGTGTGGCACAAGGCGATGCGATCGATAGCAGGATTTGACCCCGCTTTTGCAGGCTGTTCCGTCGGCCGTCGAGGGATGCCGATCGGGGTGCCACGGTAGTGCCCTGCGCGCGCCGTCCGCCACGGTTCGCACCAGAATAGTGCGCCCTTTCAGGTTCAGTGCCGTATCTGCGCCGATTGGTTCAATGCTTGGCAAACATCGGGCCAACTGTCGAGGTCGATTGGCATGAATGTTGCCATTGCGATGTGGACGGCAGTTGCCGACGCTGGCGCTGGCAGAATGGTCGGCCGGGCCGCCGGACCCGCGTTTCGGGGCCGCACGAGAGCGTTTCACGGCGAGCCCGAACCCCGGAGCCGGATGGTGCCTGTGGTAGACTAAAAATTTGCCTTCAACAAGGCGATCGGCCCGTAGAAAGGCCCTCGCATCGCCGCCGTCAAGCGTTCATTCAGGGAAGTTCATGGAGACCAATCAGGAAAACCGCAGCGCGCTCGAGCGCCAGATCGAAATGACCGTGCCGGTCGCCGAGATCGACAGGGAAGTCGAAAGTCGACTCAAGCGCCTGTCGAAGACCGTCAAGATGGCGGGCTTCCGGCCGGGCAAGGTGCCGCTCAAGATCGTCGCCCAGACGTATGGCCCGCAGGTCCGCTCGGAGGCGGTGACTGCCGCGGTGCAGAAGGCCTTCGGCGACAAGCTGCGCGAAGGCAACTATCGCATCGCCGGCGACCCCCACATCGAAGCGCGTGAAGGTTCCGACGATGCGCTGGCGTTCTCCGCGACCTTCGAGGTCTATCCCGAGATCACCGTCGGCGACCTGTCGGCGCGCGAGATCGAAAAGCCCGAGCTGGAAGTCGGCGAGGCCGAGGTCGATCGCACCATCGACGTGCTGCGCAAGCAGCGCACCGGCTACGACACGGTCGATCGTGCCGCGGCCGATGGCGACCGGGTCACGGTCGATTTCACCGGCCGCAAGGATGGCGAGGTTTTCGACGGCGGACAGGCCCAGGATTTTCCGTTCGTGATCGGTGCCGGCGCCATGCTGAAGGATTTCGAAACGGCCGCGCTGGGCCTCGGCGCCGGCGAGAGCAAGACCTTCGACATGGCGTTTCCGGAGGACTACCACGCCAAGGAGCTGGCCGGACAGACGGTCCAGTTCGAGATCGTCGTCAAGAAGGTCGAGGCGGCCGTGTTGCCGCCGCTCGACGAGGCTTTCGCACAGAGCCTGGGGGTCGCCGACGGCAACCTCGAGACGATGCGCAACGAGGTTCGTGCCAATCTGGAGCGTGAAGTGCGTCGGCGGATCCAGGCCCGGGTCAAGGAGCAGGTCATGGACGCGCTGATCGACGTCACGCCGATCGATGTGCCGAATGCCCTGGTCGACATCGAGTCCCGACAGATGGCCGCCAACGCGCGCCGGGACATGGAGGCGCGCGGCATGTCCGCCGACAAGCTGCCGGTCCAGGAATCGTGGTTCGCCGAGCAGGCAGCACGCCGGGTCAAGCTCGGACTGATCATGGCCGAGGCGGTCAAGGCCAACGAATTGCACGCCAAGCCGGAGCAGGTGCGTGCCCTGGTCGAGGACTTCGCGCAGAGCTACGAGGATCCCCAGGAAGTGATCAACTGGTACTACGGCAATCCGCAGCAATTGCAGCAGGCCGAGGCGCTGGTGATCGAGGACAACGTGGTCGAATGGGTGCTGGCCCGGGCCAAGGCGGTGACCAAACCGGTTGCCTTCGACGAGTTGATGGGCAACGCGGCCTGAGGCCGGAACTGGACGACTGGAAAGGAACATGGACACGAACAAGCTGCAAGGGCAGTCCGACTGGGATCCCCGGGCGCTCGGCCTGGTGCCGATGGTGGTCGAGCAAAGTGGCAGGGGCGAGCGCGCATACGACATCTACTCGCGGCTGCTGAAGGAGCGTGTCGTGTTCCTGGTCGGGCCGGTCAACGACGTCACCGCCAACCTGGTGGTGGCGCAGTTGCTGTTCCTGGAGTCCGAGAATCCGGACAAGGACGTCTACTTCTACATCAACTCGCCCGGCGGCTCGGTGACCGCCGGCATGGCGATCTACGACACCATGCAGTTCATCAAGCCGGACGTCAGTACGCTGTGCATCGGCCAGGCCGCCAGCATGGGCGCGTTCCTGCTGGCCGCCGGCGCCGACGGCAAGCGCTATGCGCTGCCCAATTCGCGCATGATGATCCATCAGCCGCTGGGTGGTTTCCAGGGGCAGGCGTCCGACATCGAGATCCACGCGCGCGAGATTCTCGCGCTGCGTCAACGTCTTAACGAAATGCTGGCCAAACACACGGGCCAGCCGATCGAGCGGATCGAAAAGGACACGGATCGGGACAATTTCATGTCCGCGGAAAGCGCCAAGGAGTATGGTTTGATCGACAAGGTGCTGAGCAGCCGCGCCGATGCCGCCTGACAGAGGACTCTGAGATGACTGACAAGAAATCCGGTGACAAGCTTCTGTACTGCTCTTTCTGCGGAAAGAGCCAGCATGAGGTCCGCAAGCTGATTGCCGGTCCCTCGGTCTTCATCTGCGACGAGTGCATCGAGCTGTGCAACGACATCATCCGCGACGAGATCGCCGGCGAGCAGGTCGGCGAAGCCGGCCGCAGTTCGCTGCCGACGCCCAAGGAGATCGCGGCGATCCTCGACCAGTACGTGATCGGCCAGGGCCACGCCAAGCGCATCCTGTCGGTGGCGGTCTACAACCATTACAAGCGTCTGCGCCACATGGGCGGTGCGAAGGAAGAGGTCGAGCTGTCGAAGAGCAATATCCTGTTGATCGGTCCGACCGGTTCGGGCAAGACACTGCTCGCCCAGACCCTCGCGCGACTGCTCAACGTGCCCTTCGTGATGGCCGACGCGACGACCCTGACCGAAGCCGGCTATGTCGGCGAGGACGTCGAGAACATCATCCAGAAGCTGTTGCAGAAATGCGACTACGAAGTCGAGAAGGCCCAGCAGGGCATCGTCTATATCGATGAGATCGACAAGATCTCGCGCAAGTCCGACAACCCGTCGATCACCCGCGACGTCTCCGGTGAAGGCGTGCAACAGGCCCTGCTCAAGCTGATCGAGGGCACGGTCGCGTCAGTGCCGCCGCAGGGCGGGCGCAAGCATCCGAATCAGGACTTCGTCCAGGTCGACACTACCAACATCCTGTTCATCTGCGGCGGGGCCTTCGACGGCCTCGAGAAAGTGATCCGCAATCGGACCGAAAAGGGCGGTATCGGTTTCGGCGCCGAGGTCCGCAGCATCGAGGCGAGCAGCGGCGTGTCGGAGACGCTGCGCAACGTCGAGCCTGAAGATCTGATCAAGTTCGGTCTGATTCCTGAATTCGTCGGACGTCTGCCGGTGGTTGCGACCCTGCAGGAACTGGACGAGGAAGCGCTGATCCAGATTCTCGTCGAGCCGAAGAATGCACTGGTCAAGCAGTTCCAGAAGCTGGTCAGCATGGAAGGCGTCGAACTGGAGATCCGGCCGGCCGCCTTGCAGGCGATCGCGCGCAAGGCGCTGCAGCGAAAAACCGGCGCGCGCGGATTGCGCTCGATCATCGAATCGGCCCTGCTCGACATCATGTACGACCTGCCCAGCATGGACGATGTCGAGAAGGTGGTGATCGACGAAGGAACCATCTCCTCCGGATCTGCGCCTATTCTGATGTATACGGATCAGCCCAGGGTTGCCGGGTCGAAGCAGTAGCGGTCCGTTCGGACGCGGTACTTGTATTCCCGAACTCGGGCCCAAACTGGGTCCTGAGTGTTTTCGAACCAAGGAACCCAAATGTTCGACAAGACGCAGCAACCGGTAGAGTTGCCGCTCCTCCCCCTCAGGGACGTGGTGGTGTTCCCCCACATGGTGATCCCGCTGTTCGTCGGCAGGCCGAAATCGATCAAGGCCCTCGAGACCGCGATGGAAGACGGCAAGAGCATCCTGCTGGTGGCCCAGAAATCCGCCGCCAAGGACGAGCCGACCGCCGAGGACATGTACGAGATCGGCTGTATCGCCAATATCCTGCAGATGCTGAAGCTGCCGGACGGCACGATCAAGGTGTTGGTCGAGGGCGTGCAGCGTGCCCGCATCGACGAGATCACCGACGAGCGCGCGGTGTTTCGCGCGACCGCGACGCCGATCGCCGTGCCCGAGGCCGAGCGCACCGAGACCGAGGCGATGCGGCGGGCGATCGTCGCCCAGTTCGACCAGTACGTTAAGCTCAACAAGAAGATCCCGCCGGAGATCCTGACCTCGCTGTCCGGGATCGACGACGCCGGTCGTCTGGCCGACACCATCGCCGCGCATCTGCCGCTCAAGCTCGAGCAGAAGCAGTCGGTGCTGGAGATGTTCGACACGGCCGAGCGTCTCGAACGCCTGCTCGGCCAGCTCGAGACCGAACTCGACATCCTGCAGGTCGAGAAGCGCATCCGCGGCCGCGTCAAGCGGCAGATGGAGAAGAGCCAGCGCGAGTACTACCTGAACGAGCAGGTCAAGGCGATCCAGAAGGAATTGGGCGAAGGCGAGGACGGTGCCGACCTCGAGGAGATGGAACGCAAGATCCGCTCCGCCGGCATGCCCAAGGAGGCCGCCGCCAAGGCCCAGTCCGAGATGAAGAAGCTGCGGCTGATGTCGCCGATGTCGGCCGAGGCCACCGTCGTGCGCAACTACATCGAGACGCTGACCGGCCTGCCGTGGAAGAAAAAATCGCGGATCAGCAAGGATCTGGCCGAAGCCGAACGCATCCTCGATCGCGACCACTACGGCCTCGACAAGGTGAAGGAACGCATCGTCGAATACCTGGCGGTGCAGCAGCGGGTGGACAAGCTCAAGGCCCCGATCCTGTGCCTGGTCGGACCGCCGGGTGTCGGCAAGACCTCGCTCGGGCAGTCGATCGCTCACGCGACCAACCGCAAGTTCGTGCGCATGAGTCTCGGCGGCGTGCGCGACGAGGCCGAGATTCGCGGCCATCGCCGCACCTACATCGGTTCGATGCCGGGCAAGATCCTGCAGAACATGAACAAGGTTGCCGTGCGCAACCCGCTGTTCCTGCTCGACGAGGTGGACAAGCTCGGTGCCGACTTCCGCGGCGATCCGAGTTCGGCATTGCTCGAAGTGCTCGATCCGGAGCAGAACTCGAGCTTCGTCGACCATTACGTCGAGGTCGAGTACGACCTCTCCGACGTGATGTTCGTCGCGACCGCCAACACGCTGAACATTCCCGGGCCCCTGCTCGACCGCATGGAAGTGATCCGGCTCTCCGGCTACACGGAGGACGAAAAGGTCAATATCGCGGTGCGCTACCTGTTGCCCAAGCAGTTGAAGAACAACGGGCTCAAGGAAAGCGAGATATCGGTCACCGAAGACGCGCTGCGCGACGCCATCCGCTACTACACCCGGGAAGCCGGCGTTCGCGGACTCGAGCGCGAGATCTCGAAGATCTGCCGCAAGGTGGTCAAGGGTCTCGTGCTGAAAAAGCGCAGCACCAAGGTGGTGGTCAATGCCAAGTCGCTGGCGAAGTACCTGGGCGTTCGGCGTTACACCTTCGGCATGGCCGAACGCGAGAATCAGGTGGGCCAGGTGACTGGGCTGGCGTGGACCGAAGTCGGCGGCGAATTGCTGACGATCGAGTCGGTGGTGTTGCCGGGCAAGGGCAAGGTGGTGCACACCGGCAAACTCGGCGAGGTCATGCAGGAGTCGATTCAGGCTGCATTGTCGGTCGTGCGCAAGCGTGCCCGCACGCTCGGCATCAAGGGCGATTTCCACCAGAACAGCGATATCCACATCCACCTGCCGGAAGGTGCGATTCCGAAGGACGGACCGTCGGCCGGCATCGGTTTGTGCACCGCGCTGGTTTCGGTGCTGACCGGCATTCCGGTGCGTTGCGACGTCGCGATGACCGGCGAGATCACGCTGCGCGGCGAGGTGCTGGCGATCGGTGGCCTGAAGGAAAAGCTGTTGGCGGCGGTGCGCGGCGGCATCCGAAAGGCCTTGATTCCGGAAGAGAACGTCAAGGATCTGGCCGAAATCCCGGCCAACATCAAAGACGTTCTCGAGATCGTCCCGGTACGCTGGATCGACCAGGTGTTCCGCGAGGCGCTCGAGCGCGAGCCCGAGCCGCTGCCCGAAGAAGAAGCAGCGATGCCGGCCGAAGGCAAGAGTGAGGATCTGCCCGGCCAGAACGGCCTCACCGCGCACTGAACGAATCGTCGGGATCGGGTATTCCACGCCAGGGCCGCCCCCGAAATGGGGTGGCCCTGGCGTTTTTCGTGGCTGCCTGTTTCAGGAGCCGGCGGTGTGTTGACATTGGCAAATTTTGCGGGCTATAACACGCTTGCAGTTCAGCGTCGCCGGAAATGGTCCGGAATCCCGCGCCGTTACTGGCTTTTGACTCCAATGGTGGTCACACCGAACGGGAGGGGACATAAGTGAATAAATCCGAACTCATCGACCAGATTGCGGATCAGGCGGAGATATCCAAGGCGGCGGCCGGAAGAGCGCTCGATGCCGCGATCGGCTCCATCAAGCACGCATTGAAGAAAGGCGGAACCGTCACGCTGGTCGGCTTCGGAACCTTCTACGTCGGCAAGCGCGCCGCACGCACGGGTCGCAATCCCCGCACCGGCGCGAACATCAAGATCAAGTCGGCCAAGGTGCCCAAGTTCCGTGCTGGCAAAGGTCTTAAGGATGCAGTAAACTGATCCGCTTTGGCTTGCCCAGGGGCGGGCCACGAGCGGGTGCTTAGCTCAGTTGGTAGAGCGCCGCCCTTACAAGGCGGATGTCGGGAGTTCGAGCCTCTCAGCACCCACCATGGGCCACTGGGGAGCGATGCCCGATTGATCGAATTCCGGCGAGGCGCGTCCGACCCTCACCGGCCGCTCCCGAAGGCGAAGACGCGAGCTTCGCCTTTTTGTTTTCTTCACCTATTCCTTCATCGAGACCATGTTCGACGCAATTCGCAGCAATCGACGAATTGTTCAGGGGATCCTGGGCCTGATCGTCGTCACGTTCGCCTTCTTCGGCGTTGAGTCGTATCTCGGCAGCATCGGCAACGATTCGAGCCTGGCTACGGTCGGCGACACCAAGATCGGTCCGGCGGAGTTCGAGAATGCCCTGCGCCGCCAGCAGGACCAGATCCGCGCACAGTTCGGCGGCGATATCGACATCGCGCAGTTGAACACGCCGGAGATTCGACGAGCGGTGCTCGACGGCCTGGTGAATCAGCGCCTGCTTGCGCTCTACGCGACCGATTCGAGACTCGCGGTTTCGCCGGAGCAATTGCGGCAGGTGATTGGTTCGATCGACGAATTCAAGCAGGACGGGCAATTCTCGCAGTCGCGCTACGAACAGGTGCTGCGCGCGCAGAATCTGTCGGTGCCGCAATTCGAAGCCCAGCTGCGCCGTGACGTGGCGTTCCAGCAGCTCACCACCGCGGTCGGCAACTCGGCGATCGCGGCACGCAAGTCCGCGCATCGATTGCTGGCGCTGCAACTCGAGGAGCGCACCGTGGCGACGGCCCGGGTCTCCGCCGAGGAACTCGCTGGCGAGGTCACGGTCAGCGACGACGAGGTTCAGACCTATTACCAGGCGAACCGCGACCGCTTCCGCTTGCCGGCCCGGGTCAAGGCGGACTATCTCGTGCTCGATCGCGAGAAGTTCATCGAGAGCATCAAGGTCGACGATGCCCAGATCGAGGCCTGGTACCAGGCGCATCAGGACCGCTACCGCCGCGAGGAGGAGCGCAGTGCCCGCCACATCCTGATCGAACTCGGCGCCGATGCCCCCGCCGACGAGGTCGCCGAAGCGACGGCAAGGGCCGAGAAGATCCTGGCCGAGGTGCGCGCGAACGGCGGAGAGAAATTTGCGGAAGTGGCCGCGCGTGAATCCGAGGACCCCGGTTCTGCGAGCAACGGTGGCGATCTCGGCTTCTTCACGCGCGATGCGATGGTTGCGCCGTTTTCCGAGGCGGTGTTCGCGCTCGAGGAGGGTGGCATCAGCGATATCGTCCGCAGCGATTTCGGTCTGCACGTGATCCAGCTCACCGGTATCCGGCCGGAGCAGGTGCGGCCGCTCGACGAAGTGCGCGACACCATCCAGACCGAGCTGCGCCAGGACCAGGCAGCCCGCGAGTTCGCCCATGCTGCCGAAACCTTTTCCAATGTGGTGTATGAACAGCCCGATAGTCTGGGGCCGGCGGCCGAGCAGTTCGGCCTGACGTTGAAGAGCTCGGACTGGGTCTCGCGCGATGGCGCCGGTCAGCCGCCGTTCGACAACGCCCGGTTGATGGCCGCACTGTTCAAGTCGGATTCGCTCGAGCGCAAGCTCAACACCGAGGCCGTCGACGTCGGCAACGGTCAGTTGGTGTCGGCCCGGGTCACGACCTACGAGCCCGAGCGGACCGAAGCGGTCGAGGAAGTGCGCGAGGAGATCGTCGGCGAACTCAAGCTCGAGGCCGCCAGCAAGGCGGCGGAGAAGCGGGGGCGGGAACTGCTCGCCAAGCTGCGCGCCGGCGAGGCGGTGGAAGTCGATTTCGGCGAGGCCGCCAAGGTTACCCGCGGACCGGGCGATCTCGATCCGCTGATTCAGCGCGAATTGTTCTCGATGCCGGCTTCGACCGAGCTGCCGGCCTACGGCGGCGCCGTCGGCAGCGACAAGGACTTCGTCCTGTTCCGCGTCGAATCGACCAATGTGCCGGAAATTGCCGATGACGATCCGCGGCTGGTGGCGGTGCGCAACCAGTACGAACGCATCCTCGCCGAGCGCGATCTGCAGGCTTTCCTGGCCGAACTGCGGCGCAAGTACAAGGTCGAGATCAACCTTGCTGCGCTGCAGTCGGTGGCATCCTGATCCGATCCGCGGTCCGAGCCGTCCGGCGATGAGAAGCGCCCGCCGTCAGGCGGGCGCTTCGTCGTTTTGGCGTGCTCGTTTCCGTGGGCGATCAGGCACCCGATTTGGCCCCTGCGCGGCCCCCGCGCGGCACTGCCTCAACCCTGCTCGGAATTGCCCAGCGCCGTGGTGTTGAAGCCGCCGTCCACGTACATCACTTCGCCCGTGATGCCGCTCGCGAGGTCCGAGCACAGGAAGGCGGCCGCATTGCCGACCTCCTCGATCGTCACGTTGCGGCGCAGCGGCGCATTGCGCTCGTTGAACGCCAGCAGCTTGCCGAAGCTGCCGATGCCCGAGGCCGCCAGGGTCTTGATCGGGCCAGCCGAGATTGCATTGGCGCGGATGCCCTCGGGGCCGAGGCACACCGCCAGGTAGCGCACCGACGCCTCCAGACTGGCCTTGGCCAGGCCCATGATGTTGTAGTTCGGCATGGTGCGCACGGCGCCGAGGTACGACAGGGTCAGCAGGCTGCCCTTGCGACCCTTCATCATTGGCCGTGCGGCCTTGGCCAGGGCCGGAAAGCTGTAGGCCGAAATTTCCTGCGAAATGCGGAAGGCTTCCCGCGAACAGCCATCGAGGAAGTCACCCTCGAGGGCGTCGGTGGGTGCAAACGCGATCGAATGGACCAGGCCGTCGAGCCCGTCCCAGTGACCGGCGAGCTTTTCGAACAGCTCGGCAATCTGCGGGTCCTCCTGGACATCGCACGGAAAGATCAGCTCGGTCTCGAAATCCGCGGCCATCTTCGCCACGCGATCGTGGAAGCGATCGTTCTGGTAGGTGAATGCAAGTTCGGCGCCTTCGCGATGCATCGCCTTGGCGATGCCGTAGGCGATCGACCGGTTGCTGAGCAGTCCGGTGATCAGAATGCGTTTTCCGGCCAGGAAACCCATCTGTTCTTCTCCAAGTCGGCGAATCGCGCATTATAGCGGATAGCCGGCCATCGGAATTCACCCGAAAGCGCATGAAATCGGGTGGCCAGCCGACGGACGTCCAGCCGCCGACGGCGAGGCGGCATCCCGCGCCAGGCCGTCTTCACCGCCCGGCGACCCGCCGGCCTTCCCCGGTCGCGGCAGACTGCCGCCCGGATGCACGGTCGGCGCGCTGACGATACACTCGCCGGATGCATCCCGACTCGCCCCTGTGGCTCCTGTTGTCCTGCCTGCTGGCGGCGTTTGCCGCCGGCTGCGGCGAGGTCTGGAACGACCCGTACCCGGGCGAGCGCGCCGATGCGCCGGTGCTGTATTCGGCCTTTGTCAATCGCCCCAAGCATCTCGATCCGGTGCAGTCCTACAGCGAGAACGAAGCGACCTTCACCTACCAGATCTACGAACCGCCGCTGCAATTCCATTATCTGAAGCGCCCGTACGAACTCGAACCCGGCGCCGCCGCCGAGATGCCGAGGCTGCGGCTGCTCGACGCCTCGGGCCAGACCTTGCCGCCGGATGCGCCGGCGGATTCGATCGCCGCCTCCGAATACACCATCCGCATTCGCGAGGGCATGCGCTACCAGCCCCACCCGGCCTTCGTGGACGATCTCGAGATGCCGGACGACCCGCGTACGATCGCCGACTTTGCGCACAGCAGCAGCCGCGAGGTGACGGCAGAGGACTTCGTCTACCAGATCAAGCGGCTGGCCCATCCGCGACTGCATTCGCCGATCCTCGAACTGATTGCCGGTTATCTTCCCGGCCTACGGGATCTTCATCGCCGGCTGCGCGAGGTCCCGGTACCGGCCGGCGGCTGGCTCGATCTGCGGGAGCATTCGCTCGACGGCGTCGAGGTGGTGGACCGCTACACCTATCGCGTCCGCCTGACCGGCACCTACCCGCAATTCCTCTACTGGCTGGCGATGCCGTTCTTCGCGCCGGTGCCTTGGGAGGCGGAGCGTTTCTATGCCCGCGAGGGCATGGCCGAACGCAACTTCACGCTCGACTGGTGGCCGGTCGGCAGTGGCCCCTACATGCTGGTGGACAACGATCCCAACAGCCGCATGACGCTCGCCGCCAACCCCAACTACCGGCAGGACAGCTATCCCTGCGAAGGCGAGGCGGGGGATCGCGAGGCCGGTCTGCTGGACGACTGCGGTCGCCGCCTGCCGTTGATCGAGCGCGTGGTGTTTGCCCGCGAACGCGAAAGCATTCCGTACTGGAACAAGTTCCTGCAGGGCTACTACGACGCCTCCGGCATTTCCTCCGACAACTTCGATCAGGCGGTGCAGACGGTTGGCGACGGCGACGTGCGCATCACCGACGAAATGCAGGCCAAGGGGATCGAGCTGGTGACCTCGGTGGCGCCGACGGTGATGTACATGGGCTTCAACATGCTCGATCCGGTGGTCGGCGGCGACGGCGACTCGGCCCGCAAGCTGCGACTGGCGATCTCGATCGCGATCGATCAGGAGGAGTTCATCTCGATCTTCCGCAACGGCCGCGGCGTCGCAGCGATGCATCCACTGCCACCGGGCCTGTTCGGCTACCGCAGCGGCGAGGCCGGGATCAATCCCTACGTATATGACTGGACGGACGGGCGAGCGGTGCGCAAGCCGGCGGCCGAAGCCCGGCGCCTGCTGGCCGAAGCCGGCTATCCGGAAGGGCGGGATGCCGCCACCGGGGCGCCGCTGGTGATCTACCTCGACACCACCGGTACCGGCCTCGGCGGCAAGGCCGAGGTGGACTGGCTGACCAAGCAGTTTCGCAAGATCGACGTGCAACTGGTGGTGCGCGCGACCGACTACAACCGCTTCCAGGACAAGATCCGCAGCGGCAATGCGCAGATCTTCTACTGGGGCTGGAACGCTGACTACCCGGATCCCGAGAACTTCTTCTTCCTGCTGCACGGGGCCCAGGGCAAGGTCACGAGCCAGGGGGAGAACGCCGCCAACTACCGCAACGCCGAGTATGACCGGTTGTTCGAACGCATGAAGGCGATGCCCGACGGGCCCGAACGCCAGCGCATCATCGACCGCATGATCGCCATCCTGCAGCACGACGCGCCGTGGAACTGGGGCTTCTACGAAGTGGTGTACAGCCTGCAGCACGCCTGGATCCAGAACCGCAAGCCGGGCAAGATTGCGCGCAATACCCTCAAGTACCAGAACATCGACGGCGCGCTCCGCGCCCGACGACGCGCCGAGTGGAACCGTCCGGTGACCTGGCCGCTGGCGCTCGGCGGCGCACTGATGGCGGCCCTGGTGATTCCGGCCTGGCGCCAGTACCGGCGTCGTGAGCGGGCGACCGCGCTGGCGTCCGAGGCGCGCTGAGTCATGTGGGCCTATCTCGTCCGCCGCATCCTCTACGCGATTCCGATCCTGATCGGCGTCAATCTGCTGACCTTCCTGCTGTTCTTCGTCGTCAATACGCCGGACGACATCGCCCGCATGCAGCTCGGCGTCAAACGGGTGACGCCCGAGGCGATCGACAACTGGAAGCGGGAGCGCGGCTACCACCTGCCGCGCTTCTTCAATGACGACGAGTCCGGCACCCGCCAATTGACCGAGACCATCTTCTTCCAGAAGTCGGCGCGGATGTTCGCCTTCGACTTCGGCGCCTCCGACGACGGTCGCGACATCGCCCGCGAGATCGGGCAACGGATGGGGCCGTCGCTGGCGATCGCCGTGCCCACCTTCGTGCTCGGGCTGCTGGTGGCGATCTGCTTCTCGCTGCTGCTGGTATTCTTCCGCGCCAGCCGGCTCGACGTCGCCGGTGTCGTGCTGTGCGTCGCGATGATGTCGATCTCGAGCCTGTTCTACATCATCTTCGGCCAGTGGCTGGTCGCCAAGGTGTGGCAACTGGTACCGATCTCGGGCTATGTCGGTGGCATCGACAGCTGGCCGTTCCTGGTGCTGCCGGTATTGATCGGGGTGTTCGCCGGTCTCGGCGCCAGTGCGCGCTGGTACCGCACCCTGTTTCTCGAGGAAATCGGCCGCGACTACGTGCGCACGGCCCGGGCCAAGGGCGTGTCGGAGCGCGTGGTGCTGTTTCGCCACGTGCTCAAGAACGCGATGATTCCGATCCTGACCGGCGTCGTCGTCGTCATTCCGCTGCTGTTCATGGGCAGCCTGCTGATCGAGTCATTCTTCGGCATCCCGGGGCTCGGCAGCTACACCATCGAGGCGATCCAGGCGCAGGATTTCGCAGTGGTGCGCGCGATGGTGTTCATCGGGTCGCTGCTCTATATCGTTGGTCTGGTGCTGACCGACATCTCCTATACCGTGGTCGATCCCCGGGTCCGGCTGGAGTGATGCCATGAGCGCCTTTCAGCCGGTATTGTTGTGGACCGATGCGGCGCTGTTCGCGCTGCTGGCCTGCGCTGTTGTCGTCGGCGTGCGCCAGCGCGGTGACGCCTTGCGCCGCGCCGCCTGGCAGCGCATGTTGTCGCGACCGAGCGCCACCGTGTCGCTGGTGGTGCTGGCCTTTTTCGTCGCCATCGGCCTGCTCGACTCGCTGCACTTCCGTCGCGCGCTGCCGCCGTCCGCGGAGGGCGGGGTGCACTACGCGGCGCGGGTCGAGAGCGTGCTCGACCTGCTGCTGGCGCCGTTGCACCAGAATCCGGAGAAGACCTACTCGGCGCCGCTGGCGACGCGTGCCTTCGTCAAGGACAACATCGAGCGCGACGGCGGCGTGGTCGGACGCGACTATCCGCGACTCGCCTACGGCGGCGCCCATCTCGGCGAAGGCGGCGAAGGCCGTGCCACCGACATCGGCCGGCGGCTGGCTGTCGGGGCAGTCGGCGGACTGGTGTTGGCACTGGCTCTGGCGGGGGCGCTGCGGGCGCTCGGACGCCGCGGCAGCGGAGCGACCAACGGCACGGCCGGCGGCGCCACGCGGGCCGGCTGGATGAGCTTCTTCGTGATGCTGATGCTGATCGGCGCGGTCAGCGCGCTGGCCGCCGGCTACCACGTCTTCGGCACCGACAAGGTCGGTCAGGACGTGCTCTACCTGACGCTCAAGAGCGTCCGCACCGCGCTGATCATCGGCGTCGTGACGACGGTCGTGACCTTGCCGATTGCAATCGCCCTGGGCATCACCGCTGGTTATCTCGGCGGCTGGGTCGACGACTTTATCCAGTACGTCTATACGGTGATCAATTCGATTCCGGGGGTGCTCCTGATTGCCGCCGCGGTGCTGATGATGCAGGTCGTCATCGAAACCCATCCGGACTGGTTCGCGACCGCCGCCGAGCGCGCCGATGCCCGCCTGCTGGCCTTGTGCGTGATCCTCGGCATGACCAGCTGGACCGGTCTGTGCCGCCTGCTGCGGGCCGAGACGCTGAAGCTGCGCGAACTCGAATACGTGCAGGCGGCACGGGCCTTCGGGGTCGGCACTGCGCTGATCCTGCGCCGCCACGTGCTGCCGAATCTGATGCACATCGTGCTGATCGCGCTGGTGATGGATTTCTCTGCGCTGGTGCTGGCCGAGGCGGTGCTGTCCTATGTCGGCATCGGTGTCGACCCGAGCACGATCAGCTTCGGCACCATGATCAACGCCGCGCGCATGGAACTGGCACGTGATCCGGCGGTGTGGTGGTCGCTGGCGGCGGCCTTCGTCGTGATGTTCGCGCTGGTGCTGGCGGCCAACCTGCTGGCCGACGCCGTGCGCGAGGCCTTCGATCCGCGCACCGCCTGACGGGTCGGCCGGCGCGCCGAAGGGCTCAGCGCTTTTCGCGCATCAGTCGGGCTTTTTCGCGGTCCCAGTCGCGCTTCTTCTCGACTTCGCGCTTGTCGTGTTGCTTCTTGCCCTTGGCCAGGCCGATCGCGGCCTTGATGCGGCCGCGGCTGAAATGCAGGTCGAGCGGCACCAGGGTGTAGCCGGCGCGCTCCACCTTGCCGATCAGCTTCGAGATCTCCGCCGCATGCAGCAGCAGCTTGCGCGTGCGGGTGGGGTCGGCACGCACATGGCTCGACGCGCTGATCAGCGGCGTGATGTGCATGCCGAAGATAAACACCTCGGCGCCCCGCACGACGATGTAGGCCTCCTTGATGTTCGCGCGTCCCGCCCGGATGGCCTTTACCTCCCAGCCCTCGAGCACCAGGCCGGCCTCGAAGCGGTCCTCGATGAAGTATTCGTGAAGGGCCTTCTTGTTGTCCAGAATGCTCATCGTTCGTGCAATCGATCGGGGCGCGGGGACCGCCCTTTGGGCTAGAATCCGGCATTCTAGCAGCGTGCCTCCGACGCCCGCGAAATGGCCTCAGTCAAGAAAATCGTACTGATCGAGTTCACCCCGGCACAGATGTTCGAGCTGGTGGATCGTTGCGAGGATTACGCGCAGTTCCTGCCCTGGTGCGGCGGCGCGGACGTGCACCAGCGCACCGCCGAAATCACCCACGCGACGCTGCACGTGACCTACCACGGCATCAAGACCCACTTCACCACCGAGAATGAGAAGGAATATCCGAAGCTGATGCGGATTCGACTGAAGGAGGGGCCGTTTCGCCACCTCGACGGCACCTGGCGTTTCGTCGCCCTCGGCGACAAGGCGTGCAAGATCGAGTTCGAGCTGCACTACGAGTTCGCCAGCCGGCTGCTGGAGAAGGTCTTGGGGCCGGTGTTCAGCCATATCGCGAACACCTTCGTCGATTCCTTCGTCAAGCGCGCCGGTACCGTCTATGGCGGCAGCACGTGAGGAGCCCGAGATGAATGGCAAAATCGACATCGAGGTCGTCTATGCCCTGCCGCAGCGCCAGGAAGTGATCAAGCTGAAGCTCGCCGAGGGGGCCACCGTGCAGCAGGCGATCGATGCCTCGGGGCTGCTGCAGCGTCACCCCGAACTCGCACCCGGCAAGGCCAACAAGGTCGGCATCTTTGCCAAGCTGACCAAGCTCGATGCCGCCCTTCGGGATCGCGATCGGGTCGAGATCTACCGGCCGCTGATCGCCGACCCGAAGGAAGTGCGGCGCAAGCGGGCGGAACAGGGCAAGGTCATGAAGAAAGGCGGCGGCGACGCCGACGGTGAGGGCGAGGACTGAAGACGTGTCGCGCTACTTGCAGCGCTCTTCGATCATCTTGCGCAGGTCGGCGGCATGCGCCGTGCGTTGCTCGTCGGTCAGGTACTCCGGTTCGCCCTTGCTGTTGTAACGCGCCATCCGCCGACCCGATTCGATCGCCGCGAGCTGGCCGCGGGCGCTGCTGCACTGTTGCTCGAGCCGTGCCTGGCGCGAGGACTCGTCCGCCGAATTCTGGGAGGCCTCCTGACGCTCGGCGCGCCGTTTGCGGAACTCCTGCTCCTGCTCGGCCAGTGACTTGCGCTTGGTCTGGCCGCCGGCCGACGTTGTCGGCGCGGTGATCAGCACCTCGGTGGACTCGACGCCGGGCGGTGGCACGTCGGCATAGTGGGTCTGCCCGTCGGCGTCCTTCCAGACGTGGACCTGGGCCGCGGCGAGCGACGGCAGCAATACGGCAAGCGCCAGCAGCGCTGCCTCGCGAAGGGAAGGACGGAGTTGCATCGAGCGGATTCCCGAGTCTTTGGGGCGATCTGTATAATACGGATTTGGATGCAAGGAAAAAAGCCATGCGAGTGAGCCAGAAGGCGCTGACCTTCGACGATGTCCTGCTCGTCCCTGCCCATTCCAATGTGCTGCCGCGTGACGTCTCCCTCGCGACGCAGTTCACCCGCAACATCCGCATCAATATTCCGATGGTTTCGGCGGCGATGGATACCGTCACCGAGTCCCGCCTGGCGATCACACTGGCCCAGGAGGGTGGCGTCGGCATCATCCACAAGAATTTGTCGCCGGAGCAGCAGGCGGCCGAGGTGCTGAAGGTCAAGCGCTTCGAGTCCGGCGTGCTGAAGGATCCGATGACCGTCGCGCCGAACGATTCGGTGCGCGAGGTCGTGGCGCTGACCGCCAGCAACAAGTTCTCCGGCTTGCCGGTGGTCGAGAACGGCATCGTCGTCGGTATCGTCACCAATCGCGATCTGCGCTTCGAGGACAACCTCGACCAACCGGTGGCGGCGATCATGACACCGCGCGATCGCCTGGTCACGGTTCGCGAAGGGGCGAGTCTCGACGAGGCCAAGGCGCTGATGCACCGGCACCGCCTCGAACGCGTGCTGGTGATCGGCGAGCACGACGAGCTGCGCGGCCTGATCACCGTCAAAGACATGCTGAAATCCCATGAGCACCCGATCGCCGCCAAGGACGATCACGGCCGACTGCGCGTCGGTGCCGCCATCGGTGTCGGCGAGGGGACCGAGCAGCGCGCCGAGCGCCTGGTCGATGCCGGTGTCGACGTGCTCGTCGTCGACACCGCCCACGGGCATTCCCAGGGCGTGATCGAGCGCGTGGCCTGGGTCAAGAAGCGATTTCCGCAGGTCGAGGTGGTCGGCGGCAACATCGCCACCGCGGTGGCGGCGAGGGCGCTGGTGGATGCCGGGGCCGATGCGGTCAAGGTCGGCATCGGCCCCGGTTCGATCTGCACGACGCGCATCATCGCCGGCGTCGGCGTGCCTCAGATCAGCGCCATCGACAACGTTGCCAGCGCACTGGCGGGTACCGGCGTGCCGATGATCGCCGACGGCGGCATCCGCTTTTCCGGCGACATCTCGAAGGCGATCGCGGCCGGTGCCAACTGCGTGATGCTCGGCGGCCTGTTCGCCGGCACCGAGGAGGCGCCCGGCGAGACCGTGCTCTACCAGGGCCGGTCGTACAAGTCCTATCGCGGCATGGGCTCCCTCGGCGCCATGCAGCAGGGCGCTGCCGACCGCTACTTCCAGGACGGCGAAGTCAATGTGGACAAGCTGGTGCCGGAAGGCATCGAGGGTCGGGTGCCGTTCAAGGGCCCGGTCACCGCGGTCATCCACCAGCTGATCGGCGGCCTGCGCGCATCGATGGGCTATGTCGGTTGCGCCACCGTGGAAGAGATGCGCGATCGCGCGGAGTTCGTCCAGATCACAGCCGCCGGCATCCGCGAGTCCCACGTGCATGACGTCCAGATCACCAAGGAAGCGCCCAACTACCACGTGGACTAATGGGCGCCCCATCCATGCGAGGCGGCTGCGGCCGCCTCGCGTCATTTGCGAAGCACGGACATGTCCCACCACAAGATCCTGATTCTCGACTTCGGTTCCCAGGTGACCCAGTTGATCGCGCGCCGGGTGCGCGAGCAGCACGTCTACTGCGAGATCCACCCCTTCGACGTCGGCGACGACTTCGTCCGGGCGTTCGATGCCGCCGGCGTAATCCTGTCGGGCGGACCGAATTCGGTCTATGACGCGATCGACTGGACGGCGCCGCCGGCCGTGTTCGAGCTGGGGGTGCCGGTGCTCGGCATCTGCTACGGCATGCAGGCGATGGCCGAGCAACTCGGCGGGCGGGTCGAGAGCGACGGCCGGCGCGAGTTCGGCTACGCCGAGATCCGCGCCCGCGGCCATTCGGAGCTGTTCCGCGGCATCGAGGACCGGACCAACGAACAGGGGCATGGCCTGCTCGACGTCTGGATGAGCCACGGCGACAAAGTCACCGAGATGCCCCCCGGATTCAAGGTGATCGCCAGCAACGACGCCTGCCCGGTGGCGGCGATGGCGGACGAGGCGCGTCGCTTCTACGCGGTGCAGTTTCATCCCGAGGTCACCCACACGCTCAAGGGGCGGCAGATCATCGCCCGTTTCGTGCATGAGATCTGCGACTGCGGCAACGACTGGAACATGCCCGACTACGTCGACGAGGCGGTCTCCCGCATCCGCGAGCAGGTCGGCGCCGACGAAGTCATCCTCGGGCTCTCCGGTGGCGTCGATTCGTCGGTGGCCGCCGCGCTGATCCATCGCGCGATCGGCGAGCAACTTACCTGCGTGTTCGTCGACAACGGCCTGCTACGACTCAACGAAGCCGAACAGGTGATGGAAACCTTCGCCCGTAACCTCGGCGTGCGCGTGATCCAAGTCGATGCCTCCGAGGCGTTCATGGGCCACCTGGCCGGCGTCGCCGACCCCGAACAGAAGCGCAAGATCATCGGTCGCGAATTCGTCGAGGTGTTCCAGGCAGAGGCCGCCAAACTGCCGAACGCACGTTGGCTGGCCCAGGGTACGATCTACCCCGATGTGATCGAGAGTGCCGGCTCGAAGACCAAGAAGGCCCACACCATCAAGAGCCACCACAACGTCGGCGGCTTGCCTGAGACGCTGAACCTGCAACTGCTCGAACCGCTGCGGGAGCTGTTCAAGGACGAAGTGCGCGAACTCGGCGTGGCCCTCGGTCTGCCTCACGAAATGGTCTATCGCCACCCGTTCCCGGGCCCCGGCCTCGGCGTGCGCATCCTCGGCGAAGTCAAGCGGGAATATGCCGAGCTGCTGCGCCGCGCCGATGCCATCTTCATCGACGAACTGCGCGCCGCCGACTGGTACGACAAGACCAGCCAGGCCTTTGCCGTGTTCCTGCCGGTCAGGAGCGTCGGCGTGATGGGCGACGGTCGCACCTACGAATTCGTTGTTGCCCTACGTGCCGTGCAGACCCAGGACTTCATGACCGCCCATTGGGCCGAGCTGCCCCACAGCCTGCTCGGCAAGGTCAGCAACCGCATCATCAACGAGGTGCGGGGGATCAACCGGGTGGTCTACGACATCTCCGGCAAGCCGCCGGCGACGATCGAGTGGGAGTAGGGGGCGCTACCTATCGGTGACGTTCAGTAGCTATCGGTAGCGATCGTTTCAAGCCTCGAACCGCGGCAGGTGAGGGTGGTTCTGAATGCCTTGCGATCGCTTTCGGTAGCTATCGAAACGGTATGCCGCGGTGGCCCGGAAACTGAAGTCAGGCACTGCCAGCAGGCAAATGCAGGCGATAGGTGCTGAAAGCTGATGGGTGGCTTGTCGTGGCGCAGGTCGCCCGTGCGACGAGCCTGTCTCATGCCTCTCGTCCGCCGGGAATTGGCGAATTTCCTCGACCCTCGACGTCGGCAACCTCGTTGATGATGTGGTTTGTGTTGCGTCTTAGGCGGTCAGCGACAGCGGTAGTCTCTTGTTCGACGTGTTCCGCATTTGGCCGGCGTTGTCAGTGACCTCTTGAAGCAACTTACGTCACGCCACGGGCCATGATCGGCGATTCAGCGATCACGGAAGCCGTTGCGGGTTTTGGTTCTCGCCTCGGAGCGCTCGCCGTGGCCGGCGCCGCAGCGTCCCTCGACGTCGAGTTCCATCATCCGCTGGGCGACGAAGCCGAGCATCTCGCGCACCAGATCGTCGGCCCCAGCCTTCTAAAGCAGCTCGGATAGCCGCATGCTGTCATTGGTCATCGGGTTCTTCTCCATGGTCAGGTTGAAGCTTCGCAACTCCACCTTGCCGAAGATCTCCGATGGCCCTCCGATCGCGCCCGCCGTGCTGGCCCCCATGCAGGGCCAGCACGGCGATCACAACACTTCAGTTCTTACACCACTTCCTGGGACGTCCTCCACGCGGCGGTTCTTGTCCGTCGCGCTTGTCGCCAGGATCGATTCACGGTAGCGAATCTCGACGCCCTTATCGCACCTTGGAGGAACGCGAAGGGCCAAGTCCGAAACGCAATGGCAAGCATTCCAATTGGGTGTAGACACCCAATGGAACCGGCGAAATTTTGTCGGAAAATCTTACAAATGCCTCGGCGACGTGCATCTGCACAATGCAAATGGGTTAGTCGCAAGGATCCGCCATGCAGAAAATCGGCACCATTTTTGTCTGCATTTCATAGGTTTAGTGAAAAGACATATAACTTTGGCCAAATCAAGCTTCGCCTTATGCGAACCGGGTGGCATGTCCATTGCTGCACGCTTCAGCCGTTGAACGTTGCCCCGCAACAGTGCCCGGTTATCACGCGCGATTGGCCCTGGATCCTGAATGAACAGGTGGCCATGCGAATTGGATGCGCCGGATCAAGACGACCTCAAGGAGAGTGCCCATGGCAGACCCGATTGTGACGGTATCGGACGTGACGGTGGTGGAGGGGGATGGCACGTTCGGGCCGAGTCTCTCGTTCGTGGTGTCCTTGTCGGAGGCGGCGACGGTACCAGTGGTAATCGACTACCAGAGCATTGATGCGACGGCGCGGGAGACGCTCGACTACGACGCTGTTCGCGGCCAGTTGACGATTGCTGCGGGCCAGACGACGGGCACGATCGTGGTGAACAGCCGGGGCGGTGGCGCGGTGGAACTGGACGAATCGTTCATCCTCGAGCTGAGCAATCCGCAGGGTGCCGTGTTTGCGGACGGGGTGACGAGCCTGCGGGCGGCGGGGACGATCCTGGACAACGATGGCACGGGCGACAAGCTGGCCTTGCTGGTGGATGACCTGCGTGTCGTCGAGGGCGATTCGGGCCAGCGCGAGGCGGTCTTCCTGGTGCGCCTGTCGCGTGATCCGGGTACGGACCTGACGCTGGACTTCGCGACCAGCGACGGTTCGGCGGTAGCTGGTAGCGACTATGTTGCGATGGCCGGTTCGCTCACCTTCAGCGCGGGTGGTGCATTGGTTCAGGAGGTGCGTGTGCCCGTACTGGGCGACGCGCTTGTCGAGGGATCGGAGAGTTTCTCGCTGACGGTCGAGTCCACCGGCCGGATTGCCAATGGTGCGCTGGGTGCTTCGGGTAGCGCGACGATACTGGATGATGACGGTTCGATCGTACTGCCGACGCTGTCGATTGCCAGTGCCGAGGTTCTGGAAAGCAATGGCACCTTCAGTGCCGACATGCAGTTTGTGGTCACGCTGTCGGAGCCGGCCACTTCGGACGTGGTCTTCCGCTACCAGACCATCAGCGGCTCGGCCAAGGAAGGCTTTGACTTCGATGGAGTCATTGGCACCTTCACGATTGCGGCAGGGCAGACCAGTGCCATCGTGTCGGTGACGACGCGTGGCGGGACCGAGTTGGAGACGGACGAGAGTTTCATCCTTGAGCTGACCAACATCGAAGGCGCGGTCTTCGCTGGAGATGCGACGCGGCTGCAGGCCCAGGGGGTGATCCTGGACAACGACGGCAGTGGCGCCGATCTGGCCTTGATCGTGGGCAACGCCCAACTGGTCGAGGGGGATGCGGGCCAGAGCGAAGCGGTGTTTGAGGTTCGCCTGTCGCAGCCGTCCGATCAGGTTCTGACCTTCAGCTATGTGACCCGTGACGGATCGGCGCGGGCTGGCTCGGACTACCAGCAAAGGGTTGGGACGGTGACGTTCCAGCCTGGCGAGACAATTGCCGCGGTGAGCGTGCCGGTGTTCGGTGACGGCGTGAGCGAAGCGAGCGAGACCTTCTCGCTGGTGCTGACCCCAACTCCGGAGATTGCCAGCGGCGCGAGCACGGTGGCGGGCGTGGCGACGATTCTGGACGACGACGGAGCTTCGGGCACCGTGCCCACGCTGTCCATTTCGAGTGCAGAGATTCTTGAGGGCGATGGCACCTTCAGCGCCGACATGCAATTCGTCGTGACCCTGTCGGAGCCGGCCAGTAGCGACGTGCAGGTCAGCTATCAGAGCATCAGCGGTTCAGCCGAGGAGAGTGTCGATTTCGATGCTGCTCGGGGCACGCTCACGATCGCGGCAGGGCAGACCAGCGCGATCATTTCCGTGACGACGCGGGGCGGAACTGGTGTGGAGGCCGATGAGTCCTTTACGCTCGAGCTGACCAACGTCCAGGGGGCCGTGTTTGCGGGTGACGCCTTGCGGCTTCAGGCCCAGGGGGTGATCCTGGACAACGACGGCACGGGTGCCAAGCTCGCGCTGATCGTCAGCGACGCCCAGGTGGTCGAGGGTGACGGCGGGCAGCACGAGGCCTTGTTCGAGGTGCGTCTATCCCAGCCAGTGGATGAGGCGGTCACCGTTCACTACACCACTGCACCGGGCACCGCCAGTTCGGGCAGTGACTACGAGCCGGTACAGGGGGTGCTGACCTTCCTGCCGGGCCAGACCGTGGCGGCGGTGTCGGTGCCGGTGTTCGGCGACACGGCACAGGAGGCGAGCGAGACCTTCTCGCTGGTGCTCTCCGCTCCCCAGGGCAGCCCCTTCGCTGCAGGCGCGGCCGGCGCCGAAGGTGTGGCGACGATCCTGGACGACGACGCTGGCGAGCCGGTGATCAGTATTGCTCCGACCGAGGTTCGCGAGGGCAATGGGACCTTTGGTGCCGACATTCAGTTCGTCGTCAGCCTCTCGGCCCCTTCGACCGAAGTCGTGCGCGTGGACTTCACTACGGCCGACGGCACGGCGCTGGCTGGCAGCGACTACGATGCCGCTAGCGGTACGCTCACCTTCGCGCCGGGCCAGACCAGCGCGATCGTCTCCATCGTGACTCGCGGCGGCAGCGTTGAGGAGGCTGACGAGACCTTCCTGCTGCAGCTGAGCAATCCGCAGAACGCGGCCCTGGCCGGGGGGGTGGGAACCCTGAGCGCCACGGGCACCATTCTGGACAATGACGCGCCCGCGACCATCACCGGGCTGCCGGTGATCACGGTGGCCGACATCCAGGTGACCGAGGCCCCGGGCGGGGCCACGGCGACCTTCGAGCTGGTGCTCTCGAGCCCCTCGGCCTCCACCGTCTCGGGCAGCTTCGCCGTGCAGGCGGGCACCGCCACGGCGGGAGCCGACTTCACGGCCTCGAGCGGTAGCTTCAGCTTCGAGCCGGGCCAGACCAGCGTCACGATCGATGTGCCCGTGCTAGAGGACACCCTCGTCGAGGACACCGAAACCTTCGTGCTGCGATTGACCGATCTGCAGAACGCCGCGTTCGAGGGGGGCGATGCCGAGCTATTGGCAATTGGCGACATCATCGACAGGAGCCTGGTTGCTGAGAGTGAGACATACGCGATCCATTCCGGAGCGATGCTCGTGGTCGATGCGGTAAACGGGATTCTCGCCAACGATCCGGCCGGGGTTACCATCCTCGCATTCGATCAGCCGGCCAATGGAACCTTGAGCCTGCAGGCGGACGGCGGTTTCCGCTACACGCCGAATCGTGGCTTCAAGGGCACGGAGACCATCGACTACACGACCAGTGACGGAGTGGATACGGCCACGGCCAGCTTCACGATCAATGTTATCGACCCGCTGGAAACCGTGACTGTCGAAGCTGGGACGGGGACGGCATTGCTTGAGGGCGAGACCCTGACCCGAACGGTCGTATTCACAGATGGCGAGGACAACGGCGCAGCCGGATGGACTTACGAGGTCGACTACGGAGACGGCAACACCGAATCCGGCGCAACGCTCACGAACGCGATCAATCTTTCGCATACCTATGCCGATGGCGACGCATCGTACCCGGTGACCGTGACGGTGACCGACGAGCCCGGCGAGAGCGCGAGCGGCAGTTTCAATGCGGTCGTCTTCAACGTACCCCCAAGCCTCGACCTGGGCGGCGCCGACGCGATCGACGAGGGGACTATCTACCAGCTCACGCTGGTCAACCTGAATGACCCCGGACAGGACACGATAACGGAGATTGCGGTCGATTGGGGCGACGGTTCGGCGCTTGAAGTCGTTCCTGGTCTGGGATCCTATGAGCATGCATTCGCCCAGAGTGGCCTCTACACGATCCGCGTACAACTGACCGATGAGGATGGGGTTCATCAAGTCAGCCGTGACTTGGCGGTTGGCAACGTGGCCCCAGTGCTCGAGGTGAGGGGCGCCTCCACTACGGATGAAGGCGCCTCCTACGTCCTTGCGGTGTCTGCTACTGATCCAGCAGGCGCCGCCGACCCGATCCAGTACACCATCGACTGGGGCGACGGCAGCGCCGCGCAGGTGCTGAGCCAGGTCCAACTCGATGCGCTGGGCGGAAACGTCGACCATGTCTTCGCCGATGACGAGGACGGCCCGGTGAACGCCACCGTACGCACCGTCACCGTCACCGCCGACGATGGCGACGGCGGCGTCACGACCAGCACTTTCGACGTGACGGTCAACAACGTGGCGCCGACCCTCAGCCTGCTGGCCCCGAACACCGTAACGGAGAACGAGGCCTTCTTCCTCAGCGGCCTCGACACCCTGCTCGACCCGGGTCAGGACACCCCGACTGGCTATGCCATCGACTGGGGCGACGGGCAGGTCAACACCTTCACGCCGGCCGAGTTCGCGGCCCTCGGCGGCGGCGTTGAGCACGGCTACGACGATGGGCCAGGCACGGTAGTGATCCAGGTGCTGGTAACCGATGAGGACGGTACCTTCGTCGCGGGCACGCGCAGCATCGAGATCACCAACGCCGACCCGATCCTGACCATCGCGGGTGCAGACAGCGCCGACGAGGGCAGCGTCTACACCCTCAATGTGGGCGCGACGGACCTGGGCAATGCCTTCGATCCGCTCACCTACACCGTCGATTGGGGCGACGGCATCATCGAGGTCTTCACAGAAACCGAGGTCGGTGACGTCCGCGGCGACCTGACCCACGTCTATGACGACGAAGGCGGCCCGGTCAATAGCACGCCGTACACGATCGCGGTGACCGTGGATGACGGCGACGGCGGCAGCGACACCGCCACCCAGGTCGTCACCATCGCCAATATCGCGCCAACCATTGCGCTCACCGGCGCGGCCAGCGTCGAGCAGGGCCAGGCCTTCACGCTGACGCTCGGTGCCGTGACGGATCCGGGCACCGACACCGTCACGAGCTATGTCATCGACTGGGGCGACGGATCCACCAGCACCGTCGGCTCCGCCGGCGACGTCAATCACGTCTATGCCACCCAGGGCGCCTTCGCGATTTCCGTCGCGCTGGTGGACGAGGATGGCACCCATGCCGACGCGGGCAGCACCTCGGTCAGCGTGACAGCGCCGACCGCGACGCTGTCGGTTGAGGCGGGTGCAGACGCCAGCCTGTTGGAGGGCGAGACGCTGGTCCGCAGCGTCGCCTTCTCGGACGGTTCCGACGACGGCGCGGCCGGCTGGAGCTACGAGATCGACTACGGCGACGGTACCGTCGTCACCGGCAGCACACTGGTTCGCAACGTGGATCTCGACCACACCTACACGGACGGCGACGCCCAGCACGTGGTGACGCTGACGCTGACCGACGAGGCGGGCGAGAGCGCCAGCGACAGCTTCACGGTCAATGTGGCCAACGTCGCACCGACCCTCGACCTAGTCGGTGCCGACACGGTCGACGAAGGCAGCCCCTACACGCTGACGTTGGCCAACCTGATCGATCCGGGCGCCGACACGGTCATCGGCTACAGCATCGACTGGGGCGACAGCAGCCCCCCGACCGGTGTGGCAAGCCTCGGCGACATCGATCACACCTTCGCCGACGACGGGGACTACACCATCACCGTCACCGCCACCGACGAGGACGGCAGCTACACCTTCACTAAGCCGATCACCGTCGCCAACGTCGCGCCGGAAGTGACTCTCTCCGGTGCCGATGGCATCGACGAAGGCAGCACCTACCAGCTGGGGATCGAAGGCGTCGATCCGGGCATCGAGGACACACTCAGCTTCGACATCGACTGGGGCGACGGCTCGGCCGTGCAGACGCTGACCGCGGCGGAACTGCAGGCGCAAGGCGCCATCTTCGAGCACGTCTTCTCCGATGACGAGGACGGCCCGGTCAATGTCACCAACCGCAGCATCACCGTCACCGCCCGCGACGGGGACGGCGGTGTCGGCACGGCGAGCCGGAACGTGGCGGTCAGCAATGTCGCACCGCTGATCGCCCTGTCCGGCGCCACCAGCATCGAGGTGAGCGCCAGCTACACGCTGACCCTGGGTGCGATCACCGATCCGGGCCTGGACATCGTCACGAGCTTCACCATCGACTGGGGCGACGGCAGCAGCGAACAGGCCGGTTCCGCCGGGCCCGTCACCCACATCTACGCCAGCGAGGGGCCGCGCACGATTGTCGTGTCGCTCGAGGACGAGGACGGCACCCACGCCGACGCCGGCTCGCTCGATGTGCTTGTCACCCCGGCCGATCCGGGCAACACGGCGCCGGTGGCCAATGCGGACAGCTACAGCGTCTATGGCGGCAGAGCTCTCAGTGTGGACGCGGCGGCCGGCGTACTGGCCAACGACAGCGACGCCGATGGCGACGCCTTGAGCGTCGTGGCCTTCCAGCCGGCCGCCAATGGCGTTCTCGACATGGCCGCCGACGGCTCTTTTGCGTTTGCTCCTAACGCCGGCTTCACTGGCACCGAGATCCTCAGTTACACGCTGAGCGACGGCACCACTACGGTGGAAGGCACCCTCGAGATCGTCGTCGAGCCCATCCCGGTCGAGACCGTACGGATCGGCGACGCACCGACGCGGCTTTCCCGGACCAATCCCGACGCATGGGAGACAGCCTGGTCGCATCCCGACATTGAGATCACCCACAAGGCGGTGCTCGACGACGCCCAGGAAGACTGGAGCCCCGTCGTGCTTCGCAACCTGAGCCCGCTCACCCTGGCCGGCGGGGATTCGCTGTTGGGCGACCTCGGGGTCAGCGGCCAGACGCTGGCGAGCTCCGCGGTGCGTCAGGAACTCGACGGCACCGAGGGCCTGCGCTTCGAGCTTCAGCGCGAAGCCGTCGGCGTGACCGCGGATCTGTCGCGCTTCTTCCTCACGGATGACGGCACGGTCTTCGCCGAAGCAGGGCGGATCCAGTTCCTCGATGCCGACGGCACTGTCCTGGGCGAACACTACTTCACGGCAGACTCGGTGATCGGTGACCAAACCGTTTCCGTCGAGTTCGCGGCAGGATTCGACGCGGTCGCGTTCAGTGCCGGCGCCCTCAACGGCAATGACTTCGTCTTCGGCGCCTACAGCGACCCCGACACAGGCTCGGCCAGGGCCGCCTTCAACGACGACGCAGGGCAACACGGCAGCGAGTTCATGCTCGATTGGATCGAGTTTGACTTCGTGGCCCTGCCACCGGCCCTTGCAACCGACATCGGCGGGTGATCCTGTCGGACATCTTTACACCTCTGGCCAAACCATGTGACATCCATTTGATTCTATTGGAAGTGCATTACTTGGCCGGGGTTTTGCTTTGCCGCAATACATTCATAACCATCATCAATGGACCTCGCCATGCGCAATAGCTTCAGCAAGACCTTGTGTCGCCTGTCAGCGACCGCCCTCATTTCGATGGGCACAGCCCACGCCGCCGTGCTCTATCAACAGGCGCCACTCGACGATGGCTTCTCGTTCTTTGCCTTCTACAGCCCGAGTGGCTTCTTTGGTACGCAGAACGCGGACGATTTCGCCATCAGCCAGAGCACGATCACGGGCTTCCGCTGGTACGGAAGCGAGGTGACCGACACGACGCGATTCGTCGTGCGCCTTTTCGAGGACATCGAGAACGCGCCGGACACCTTTACCGCCCTGAACGGAACGACCGTCATGGGTGCGACGCCGGTCACTACCGATTTCGACGGCTTCGACGTCTTCGAATTCGAGATGACCCTCGGCACGAGCTTCACCTCCGCAGGCGGTGCGCTCGGGGTCTACTTCGACACCGACCCGGACAACGAGGAGTGGTACTGGCTGGAGGGTGTCGGCGGGACGCCGGGTTCCTACACGCGGGGCCTGGACGGCACGGCTTGGCAACTGGCCGACGAGAGCCTCGCGTTTGCGGTGCTCGGCGAACGCATCGCAGCGGTGCCCGAGCCCGGATCGCTCGCCCTGCTGGGGATCGCCGGCCTGGCCGGCACGCTCGCTCGCCGCCGCAGCCTGCTGAGGTAGCGCGCCCGATGTAGGCACCCTCGGGTGAGCGCGTGCTTACCCGCCGCTCACGTCGACATCGGGATCCAGCATGCCTATCGGGTCATCAGCCCCCAGAACACCGTTTCTCCACGCCATGGCCGCCGCCCGCGGCGGCCTTTCGCGCGTCGCCTTCTTCAGCCTGTTCATCAACTTGCTGATGCTGACCTCCTCGGTCTACATGCTGCAGGTCTATGACCGCGTACTCGCCTCACGCAGCGAGTCGACGCTGCTGTTCCTGACCCTGTTCGCGGCCGCCTGTCTCGCGACCCTCGGCCTCCTCGAAGGGGTGCGCTCGCGCCTGCTGGTGCGCATGGGGGCACGATTCGACGCCCAGCTATCGTCCCTGGTGTTCTCCGAAACGCTGGCGCGCGGACGCAATGGCCAAGCCCTGCGCGATCTGGACAGCCTGCGCGGCTTCCTCACCGGCACCCACATCCTGAGCCTGCTCGATGCACCGTGGATGCCGATCTACATCGGCCTGGTCTATGTGCTGCATCCATTGCTCGGCCATGTCGCCCTGGGTGGGGCTCTGCTGCTTTTCGCCCTGGGTCTGTGGAACGAGCGGCGCACCCGGCAGACGCTGGCCGAGGCTGGCGGAGAGCTGTCGGCGAGCCACCAGTTCGCCGAAATGTCCAGCCGTAACGCCGACGCGATCCGCGCCATGGGCATGCTGCCCGGGCTCACCGCCCTGTGGCGGCGGCGCCACGATCTGGGCCTGGGCCTGCAGGGGCTCGCCAGCGATCGGGCGGCCAGTATTGCGGCGGTGGCCAAGGCCATGCGCTTCATGCTGCAGGTCGGCATCCTCGGCGTCGGCGCCTGGCTCGTGATCCAGGAGCAGACCACGGCCGGCGTCATGATCGCGGCCTCGATCATCATGGGTCGCGGGCTGGCGCCGGTCGAAGCGGCGATCGGCGGCTGGCGCGGCTTCCTCGCCGCTCGCCAGGCCCATCAACGTCTGCGCGAAGGCTATGGCCAGCAGCCCGCGGACGACACACGGATGCCATTACCGGCACCCGCCGGGGCGCTGAGCTTCGAGGGTGTCGCAGGCGGTCCGCCCGAGGCGCGCAAGATCACCGTGCGCGAGCTCAGCTTCGCCCTCGAGCCCGGCACCTGCCTGGGGATCACCGGGCCGAGCGCCGCCGGCAAATCGACCCTGGTGCGGCTTGCCCTCGGCATCTGGCGGCCGATGGCCGGCGTGGTTCGCCTCGACGGCGTCAATATTGCCGACTGGGATCGCCAGGACGTGGGGCCGCATATCGGCTACCTGCCCCAGGACATCGAGCTCTTTCCCGGCACCGTTGCCGACAACATCGCCCGCTTCGGCGAAGTGGATCCGGAGCAGGTGGTCGAGGCTGCCAAGCTCGCCGGCGCCCACGCCATGGTGCTCGAGCTCCCCGGCGGCTATGACGCCGAGATCGGCCCGGGCGGGGTCAACCTCTCGGGCGGGCAGCGCCAGCGCATCGGCCTCGCCCGTGCGTTCTACGGCCAACCGGCGTTGATCGTGCTCGATGAACCCACCTCGAACCTCGATGCCGAGGGCGAGGCCGCCGTGCGCCAGGCCATGGACAGCCTGCGCGCGGCCGGACGCACGCTCATTGTCATCGCCCACCGGCCGGCTCTGCTCGGCGGTACCGACAAGCTGATGGTGATCCAGCAGGGGCGCATCAGCGGCTTTGGCGACACCTCGGAGCTGATGCCCCAGATCACCCGCCGGGTCGTTTCCGGCGTTACGCCCGGCCCGGTATCGGTGGCGCCGGCAGGAGGTCGTTATGTCTGATGCCTTGCGTGATCCCTTCGAGGGACTGATTGTTGGCGAGGCGGCAGCCGAGGCGGAACTGCGCCGCTGGACGCGCATCGGCATCCTGATCCTGCTGCTCACCTTCGGCCTCACCGTCGCCTGGTCCTGCCTTGCGCCGCTGGCGAGCGCCGTGGTCGCGCCGGCCATCGTCAAGGTGGATTCCAACCGCAAGAAGATCCAGCACCAGGAAGGGGGCGTGATCAAGGAAGTGCTGGTGCGCGATGGCGACCGGGTGCAGGCTGGCGACGTGCTCGTCAGGCTGGACGAGACACGCGCCGGCGCCTCGGCCGGCGTGCTGCAGGCCCAGTACGACTCGGCGCTGGCGCTGCGGGTCCGCCTCGAAGCGGAGCGGGACAAGGCCGGGGCGATCCAATGGCCAGAAGAATGGGCGGCACGGGAGGACGACGCCAACCTGGCGGAACTGAAGGCGACCCAGCAGACCCAGTTTTCAGCCCGCCGCGCCTCGATCGTCGGCCAACTCTCGATTCTCGACAAGCAGATCGCCTCGAAGCGCAGCGAGATCGAGGGCCTGGCCGGACAGCAGGCGGCCAAGGGCGCCCAGCTCGCCAGCCTCGAGAGCGAGCTCGAAGGACTCACCGACCTGCTCGGCAAGGGCATGGTCGAGCGCACCAAGTTCCGAAACCTCGAGCGCGAGATCGCGCGGGTCGAAGGGGAGCTGGGCGAGCATGTCTCCGACATTGCCGCGGCGCGCTCACTGATCGGCGAGAAGGAGCTGCAGAAATTCCAGCTGCGCAAGACCTTCCACGAGGAAGTCGCCGATCAGCTGCGCCAGGTCCAGACCGAGATCTTCGACTACCTGCAGCGCATGGACGCCGCCCGCTACGTGCTCGCGCAGACGGAACTTCGGGCCCCGGCCGACGGCATCGTGACCGGGCTTCAGGCCCACACCGAAGGCGGCGTGGTCGGGCCCGGCGAAGTGCTGATGGAGATCGTGCCGGACGACCACCTGATCCTGGAAGCGCGGGTCGCGCCCCAGGACGTGGACCGGGTCCGCACCGGCCTGCCCGCCGGCATCAAACTGTCGGCCTTCGACCAGCGCACCTTGCCCGAACTCAACGGCGAGGTCACCTACCTCTCCGCGGACATCATCGAGGACGCCCGCACCGGGCAATCCTACTTCGTCACCCGCATCCTGGTGCCCGACACCGAACTCGCCCGACTCGACGGCCACAAGATCCAGCCCGGCATGCTCGCCGACGTGTTTGTGCGCACCGGTGAGCGCACCTTCCTCGACTACCTGCTACAGCCCATCACGGCGAGCTTCGACAAGGCGTGGAGAGAGCGGTGAATCCGCAGGACAGGTCCGCTGCTGGCGATTATTGGGCCGTTCGTCGAGCAGTTTTGAGTTAAGAAAAATGTGCCCCGTGCGCAGTCAACCTGGAGTGTGAACAGGTCATAGCAAACATTTTAGGGAACGAGTTTCATTGATGACTTTAAATGATCGGTATCCATGACAATAGCATTAGAATCCATGGTTACGTTGAGTATGCAGGCAGGCAAAGCAACTGCCCTCTGGGTGATTGCCGAAAAAACCATATGCTCGAGGTCGGAGGCGATGAGGCAAGGTTGATCGGCGGAGATGGCGAAGACACCCCTATTTAATGACGTGGGCGCAAACCCGTAGTATTTGTTACGGAGGACATATGGCACTTCTACGAACAAGCGACGGCAGCATATGGGATGTTGCACTTCCAACAGCCTCGGAGGAGCATAGTCGCCTTGATATACACACGGTACGAGATTCTAACGGAACAATCGTCAAGCCATCTCCAAATATATACGCCGAAATCTTAGCTGCTCAGCTTGCCTATACAGATATCGTTGAACAAGGTGTAGCATTTTTTGAGGAGTCACGAGCTCAAGCAGCCTTCTTAGATAGCGGTGCCGAAGTGCGTATCGATCAACTTGGTGCCTTTGCCGACAATAGCTTATTGGATGCTGCAGTAGATGCCTCTATCGGCGTTGCTCTGGGCATTGGGCTTGGATTTATTGCTGGGCCTGGGGGCGCTATTGTTGGTGGCGTTTCAGGCGCCTTCGTAGGCTACACTCAACTAGTCAACTCTGGCCGAATCTCATTGTTGGCGAACGAGGTTGCGTCTGTTCATGACAGAGTATTTTCTGATATAGCGGAAGTTATAGCAAATCAAAATAGCGATCTAGTAGGTCGCTTTGCATCGCAGTACTCATCTCCTTCGGGAGTCTTGAGCGCGCAAGAAATTCTAAGTGATTACCAGATCCTCAATAATAATAATCTGGTTTTGTCGTCACTTGCTGAATCTTTCCAGAATTTTGACAACAATTCACTAAGGATTCTGGAATCTTCCGGGTTTTCACTGTTGCCGCCACTTCCGGCTCTAATCGCTGGTGCTTTGACAGATACTGCAAGCAATAGTTTTACGCGATTTCTTCAGCCTAAGCTTACAGCTACCGCCGCTGTGCTTGCGGAGGTGGGTGCAGATATTGAGTCTCGTGGCGGCAAAGTTCCAGGCCTCAATGCACTAATTGGACAGCTTCAAGACTCGTTCACTATTTTGGAAAAATCACAGAACGCTCTGAGAGCTGCAGGCGTGGTTGTCGCTGGATTCCAATTGACAGAGGAGTTTATCGAAGGCCTAAGCATCACGGGAGCCAGAGCCGCATTCGACCAAGAGGTCGTGAAGTTGCTGGAGGCTTTGAGCGCGGCCTCGAAGGAGAGAGATGCGGCAGCGTATGTGACTACATCGTCACAAGACTCTTTGTTTCAGCGAGCTATTTTGCTTCCGATTTTCGGATCTTCTGATGCTGGAGACGTGATTGAGGGTACAAGTGGCGATGACATCATTGATGCGGACCTACTCGCAATGGGGCCGGGAACAGGTGGCGACGATGTGGTTAGAGCTCTAGCAGGGTCCGATAAGATCATCGGTGGGCCAGGCAACGATGTAATTGATGGAGGACCAGGAAATGATCTAATCGAGCCGGGCGCAGGTTTGGATCAAGTGATCACCGGCGCTGGCGACGATGTTGTGGCAGGCAGTATTTCCGACCTTCACAATGATTTTGTTGCGCTCGATTTTGGAGATGTCATCGAGATATCTGATGCTATGTCATTGCTTCCGGAGATTGATACATCGGCTTTAAGTGTGGATGCGAACGGTAGCCTTGCGATTGATTTTGACGGTGACGGTAATTCCGACCTGACAATACGGTCTGGGTTGACAGGTAATCTGCGACCTGTTGTCCAAAGCGTGGTTGATGATTTAGTCACAAGAACCGTTTCGATCCGTATCGGGGACAGCGCGGCTTTTGTCATCGATCAACCACTCAACGCGGGCTTTGCATCGATGGATCAAGCGTCGCTTGGTGGCATGACTGCTGCGGGTGAAACGTTCAGTATTGGCTTGACCAATATCCACGATGGACCCTCGGACCCGGAGTTGCGCAACCTCGCGGTAACGGACACGGGTAGCGTGTTCACGGTATTCGAATACGATGCTGGAGAGAACCTGTCATTCGGCCTGGAGAATGCCTTGCCACCTCAGTTCCCCGGGGACGTGGGCGGCGTAATCGTTGAACTGGACCCAGAAACTGGGGCGTTCATCGACAGCACAATTCGCGCGTTTGCATTCGGAAGTGGCGGTTCGGTGCCAAATACACCGCCCGATTTTGGAGTTACGTCGGTTGAGTCCATAAACGCGCTCGCCCCTCTTGGAGGTGGTGAATTTCTGGCTATTGCGGAGTTCAACTTTAGAACATCTGATCCGATTCGCACGTTGGAAGGAGGGTCGGATTTTGCGTTCAAGATTGATACGTCAGGGAATACGGATTTCCTAGTTAATTGGAGCGTGTTCGGCGATGGTGATGGCACGCGCACTATAGCGGCTGACACCTCTCCGACTACGGGGCAGGTGTATGCATGGCGCGATTTTTCAAACTCATATGGCGGTGGGTCACTGCTTGAGGTCGATAGGAATACCGGTGAGCCGACGGTTGTTGCCAGCTTTGGAGTCTATGAGATCACGTCTATTGCCTTTCAGTCTGATGGCACGTTGATTGGAATTGGCGGGGACGAGTTTGGTCGAGGAACCATCTTTGAGATCGACCCCGTCGCAAGGACTATTGTCCCTGTTCAATTTATCACCGGCGAGTTCTTTCCTAGAGAGTTTGACCTGTTTGGCGACTTCCAGTTCAAGCCAGAAACGAACGGGACCTCTGACGATGATTCCTTGGGGGGATCGGAAGGGGATGACTATATCGACGGCGGTCTGGGCAACGACAGTCTCTCTGGATTCGGCGGCAACGATGATATCTTCGCCGGCGGAGGGACAGATGTGATCAATCCCGGTCTTGGTAGCGACGTCGTCGACATATTTGGCTCAAGATCCGACGTTCGAGGGACGTTGTCAGAGTTGGACGGCGATCGTATTCGCGGGTTCAGCCACGACGACACGCTGACGTTTCTGGGGGCCTCATTTTCGCTGAGCAGTATTTCGCTGTCGTTGGGTTCGTTGGTCATATCCGTCGATGCAGATCGTGACGGCACTGTCGATTCGGTAGTGACACTGGATGGAGAGTTCGAAGCCGGTCAGCCATTGGTGGTCGAAGGCGATGGTGAAGGTAATACGACTATCCGTCTTGGCGAGGTCAATGTGGCACCTGTGGCGGCCGACGATGCGTTTGCTGTTCTCTCGAATGAAATCGCGTTTGGAAACCTGTTAGCCAATGACACAGACGGAAATAGCGACGAGCTGTCTATTGGTTCTATCGCCGGATCCGTCGTTGATCCGGCAGACACAACAGTGCAGATTGTTGATCTCCCTTCAGGAGCGCAGATTGCCTTCTTAGCAGACGGATCCTTCATTTATGACCCCAGATCCGCGTTCAGCGGATTGGCGGAAGGCGGTAGGGCTACGGATACCATCAGCTATGTCGCAACGGATGGCGTCGATTCCTCCCCTTCGGCCACGGTCACTATTGAGGTTTCGGGAGCGGCCGCAAACGTTGCGCCGGCAGCGGTCGACGATGGTGGTCCTGGATTCGAGACGGATGAAGACTCCGCCTTCATCACGGGCAACGTGTTGGACAATGACACGGATGCCGACGGTGGCACACTGAGCGTGTCGTCTCTTGATACGACCGGCACGCTTGGCCTGGTCACTGATAACGGCGATGGAACCTTCGACTACGATCCGAACGGCGCCTTTGAAAGCCTCGGTGCCGGCGACAGCGCGACCGACAGCTTCTTTTACACGGTCTCTGACGGCGATGGCGGTACGGACACCGCCATGGTCACGATTGCAGTTGATGGCGCGAACGATGGGCCCGTGGCCGCAGATGACAGCGATACGACCGAGGCAAACACGCCGATCGATATCGATGTGCTCGGCAACGACAATGACGTCGATGGGGACACGTTGAGTGTCTCGGCGGTTGGCGTGGCAGGGAACGGCACGACGGCAATCAACCCAGACGGCACCATCCGCTACACGCCGAACAGCGGATTCGAAGGTACGGACAGCTTTACCTACACCGTGTCAGACGACAACGGTGGTAACGATTCCGCAATGGTGACCGTCACCGTCAGTGCAGCGCCGAATCAGCCGCCGGTGGTCTCGGCGATCATGGCCGGCCTTGGCGAGGACGATACCGGTCGCACGGTCAACCTGCTTGATCCGGCCTTCGTGTCCGATCCGGATGGCGATGAGCTTGAAGTCGAGAGCGTGACAGTCAGCACGGCCGATGGCCGCTTGCTGTCGAGCGCGACCGATTTGGAGACGGGGCTTTTCTTTCTCGACGACGGGCAATTCGAAGACTTGGCCGATGGTGCGCTGTTTGCCGTGACGATTGACTATGACATCACCGACGGGGTGGTATCGGTCTCGAACATGGCGACTCTAACCATCACTGGTGCAAACGACAGCCCCATAGCGGTGGATGATGGCGGTGCAGGGTTCGATACCGACGAAGATTCCGCCTTTACGACCGCGAACGTATTGGAAAATGATTCGGATGTCGATGGTGACACGCTCAGTGTGTCGGCACTGGACACCACCGGTACGCTGGGTTCGGTCACCGATATTGGCGACGGAACCTTTGGCTATGATCCCGGCGGTGTGTTCCAGAGTCTCGCGCTCGGCGAATCGACGACTGATAGCTTTAGCTATACGCTTGCCGATGGCATGGGACGTTTCGCTGTTGGGGTGGTGACCATTGAGATCGAAGGGGTTAATGACAATCCCACCACGGGCCAGGATTCGTTCGCGCTTCAACAGGATGATACATTGGTCATTCCTGTCAGCGATCTCATCGCGAATGACACCGACGTCGACGGCGACGCCATCATGGTAACTGGCGTATCGGGCGCTATGAACGGAATTGCCGCGTTCGACGATAAGGGCGATGGCGACCCCTCGAACGACGAGGTGGTTTTCACTCCGACGCCGGGCTTCAGCGGTGAGGCAGCGTTCAATTATTCGGTTTCAGATGGAATTGGCGGGGTCGCGGTAGCCGCCGTCAGCGTCACGGTCACGCCCTCGAGCGCCCCTCTGGATTTCGAAGCGGGCTCGGACGTAGTCTTGGACGAAGGGGCGACGCTAGTACGCACGATTGCCCTTACCGACGGGTCCGACGATGGCGCGCCGGGCTGGAACTACGTGATCGACTACGGCGACGGCACGTTAGTGAGTGGTCTCGCGCAGAACCTCAGCCTTGAGTTGGATCACATCTATGCCGACGGTGATGCCAGCCGCACGGTGAGCATTACGGTCACTGACGAAGCAGGCGAGACTGCCCGCGACAGCTTCAAAGTCGCTGTCGCTAACATTGCTCCGACCCTTGAACTGCGGGGCACAGACACGGTCGACGAGGGCAGCCCCTACACGCTGACCCTGGCCAACCTCGTCGATCCGGGCGCCGACACGGTCAGTGGCTACAGCATCGACTGGGGTGATGGCAGTTCGCCGACCGTGGTTGCGAATCTGGGCGACGTCGATCACGTCTTTGCCGACGACGGCGCATTTTCCATCAGAGTCACCGCCACTGATGAGGACGGTAGCTACGCCTTCACCAAGCCGGTTGCCGTCGCCAACGTCGCACCGACCCTCGATCTGATCGGTGCCGACACGGTCGATGAAGGCAGCCCCTACACGCTGACCCTGGCCAACCTGATCGATCCGGGCGTCGATACGGTCAGCGGCTACAGCATCGACTGGGGCGACGGCAGCACCCCGACCGTGGTGGCAAGCCTCGGCGACATCGATCACACCTTCGCCGACGACGGCGACTACACGATCACCGTCACCGCCACCGACGAGGACGGCAACTACACGTTCACCAAGCCGATCACCGTCGCCAACGTCGCGCCGGAAGTGACTCTCTCCGGTGCCGATGGCATCGACGAAGGCAGCACCTACCAGCTAGGGATCGAAGGCGTCGATCCGGGCATCGAGGACACACTCAGCTTCGACATCGACTGGGGCGACGGCTCGGCCGTGCAGACGCTGTCCGCGGCGGAACTGCAGGCGCAAGGCGCCATCGTCGAGCACGTCTTCTCCGATGACGAGGATGGCCCCGTCAATGTCACCAACCGCAGCATCACCGTCACCGCCCGCGATGGGGACGGGGGCGTCGGCACGGCGAGCCGGAACGTGGCGGTCAGCAATGTCGCGCCGCTGATCGCCCTGTCCGGCGCCACCAGCATCGAGGTGAGCGCCAGTTACACGTTGACCCTGGGTGCGATCACCGATCCGGGCCTGGACATCGTCACGAGCTTCACCATCGACTGGGGCGACGGCAGCAGCGAACAGATCGGATCCTCCGGGCCCGTCACCCACATCTACGCCGGCGAGGGGCCGCGCACGATTGTCGTGTCGCTCGACGACGAGGACGGCACCCACGCCAATGCCGGCTCGCTCGATGTGCTCGTCACCCCGGCCGATCCAGGCAACACGGCGCCGGTGGCCAATGCGGACAGCTACAGTGTCTATGCCGGCAGGGGTCTCAGTGTCGACGCGGCGGCCGGCGTGCTGGCTAACGACAGCGACGCCGATGGCGACGCTTTGAGCGTCGTCGCCTTCCAGCCGGCCGCCAATGGCGTTCTCGACATGGCCGCCGACGGCTCTTTTGCGTTTGCTCCTAACGCCGGCTTCACTGGCACCGAGATCCTCAGTTACACGCTGAGCGACGGCACCACTACGGTGGAAGGCACCCTCGAGATCGTCGTCGAGCCCATCCCGGTCGAGACCGTACGGATCGGCGACGCACCGACGCGGCTCTCCCGGACCAATCCCGATGCCTGGGAGACAGCCTGGTCGCATCCCGACATTGAGATCACCCACAAGGCGGTGCTCGACGACGCCCAGGAAGACTGGAGCCCCGTCGTGCTTCGCAACCTGAGCCCGCTCACCCTGTCCGGCGGGGATTCGCTCTCGGGCGACCTCGGAGTCAGCGGCCAGACGCAGGCGAGTTCCTTGGTGCGCCAGGAAATCGACGGCACCGAGGGCCTGCGCTTCGGGCTTCAGCGCGAAGCCGTCGGCGTGACCGCGGATCTGTCGCGCTTCTTCCTCACGGATGACGGCACGGTGTTCGCCGAAGCAGGGCGGATCCAGCTCCTCGATGCCGACGGCAGCGTACTGGGCGAACACTACTTCACGGCAGACTCGGAGATCGGTGACCAAACCGTTTCGGTCGAGTTCACGGCAGGATTCGACGCGGTCGCGTTCAGCGCCGGCGCCCTCAACGGCAATGATTTCGTCTTCGGCGCCTACAGCGACCCGGACACAGGCTCGGCCAGGGCCGCCTTCAACGACGACGCAGGGCAACACGGCAGCGAGTTCATGCTCGATTGGATCGAGTTCGACTTCGTCGCACCCGCGCTGGCCATTGCTGATACGGCTGAATTCTGATGGCGAAGGGTCGAGGTGCTGACTCTTGAGGATCAGATGTTCCCAGTCGAGAGTGTCGGCCAGGTGCCGGTGTGGTCGTGAGGGCTTGCCTTGATGGTGAAGGTCCAGGCTTTGGCGAGGTGCAGAATCTTGCTGAAGCATCTGGCTGAAGCTGAAATGCCATCAAGGCAAGCAAATCGTCGAAACCCGCACCACACAAGGATTTGCGGAGAATCTGACGGTAAACTTTTCGGGCCATTTTGGCGCGAATCTGGCAATTTGACGGTAAACTTTCGGTGTGATCGGGCGGATTCGCTACGCAGCCGATCCATCTGCGAGGTGGAACGAAACTCCGTCCCTATCGATAGGTACTGAAAGCACGGGTTTCTCCGCCGGGCGCGCCCACTGATAGGTCGCGATAGATGTCGAACGCTAAATCGGCGCACCCGACACGCGTGACGGTAGAAACGACGGTAAAATTGGCTGAAAGGATCCAATAACGCAATAAAAACAATTGGGTGCGTGCGCTATTGATGATTGAGTGGGAGTAGGTTTCGCGACCTATCGGCGACTATCAGTGGCTATCGATAGCCGTAGTTGCGATGCGTTTTGGGTGGCAAGGAAATATCGGTTTCAGCATCTTTCCGTACCTTTCGGCATCTATCGATAGAGACTGTCGTAATTCTTAAGAAGCCGTATTCGCTCCTTGCTGGCCGCTGATAGCATTCGATAGGTGCTGAAGGTCACTTTCTGGAAATTCTTACCGCGAATCGATTGCCGCAACGTGAAGACTTGCAGCGTTGAATGGCACATATACGTATTCTTCACCTGGCACCCAAGTGCCTGGAATCTGATCCGCCGTTGACAATGTAATCGTAAGCGCCGTATGGACAGGGGCCGACAATCATTCTCAATCAAGACGATTTGGTCTGATGGTGCGCCAGGCGATAAAGCGGTTAGCTTCGGCGCCCACGTTAAGTTGATCACACTGTCAAGAGTCTGGCGTAGTTCTCTGGTGATCGACTTGAGGTACTTGTGATTCCGTCGATTCAAGTCTAGTTCGACAGCTTCAAAGATAACCGCGAGCACTTCTGACCCTTCATATTTTCGCTAATCTAAAATCGAATTGAATCGCCTGCAGCGTATCTGTGCCACAAAAGCATCAGATTAGTCAATGTGACCACTGCAGCACGGTCGACCAGCGCATAAACCTTCCTCATCGCCGAGATTGCTTCGGCGCGGCATGCGGTAATCGGCGGCAATGGAGAGAAGGGAACGTGAAAGTCTGCATTTTCCGGGCTTCGACGCTAATGTTCTCGCTTCCAAGGTTCCGATGACAGAAGCGGTGCCCTCCGAGGCCATGAGCTGGCGTGGGCCAAGCGCGGCCGTGCTTCCCGGGGTGGCGGATCGATCGGAACGCGCTCGTAGATCATCCAGCCATCATGCTCCGCAAGCGGGACTGTCGCGACCTGGACTGGCGCAGTGTCGGAAAATTTTACAATGAAAGGCTTGCGCCACTCGAATGGTAGCCGCGGCCTATACGCGGAATGCGCCGGGCACAAGAATTTTTTCCCTAATGGATCCGATTGCTTACGCAGCAAGAATATATCTTTAGGATTAATTCAGCCTGTCGCCGGCTGAACGTTAGGCGCAATGATTGCTTTAGCGCCGTTCGTATTCCCGTCCTGGCACTTGCGTGGCGCGGACTCGCATGAGTGGCGCGAGTGTTAACGGCGTGCGCCTGAAGCATCGCCCGGCAGAGTGCGGCCCCGACAGCCAACAACACACAATCAACATGCAGTGACTCGCGAAGGATTCTGCGCGCACTGTCGAATATTGCGGAGCAATGAAGATGGCCGGTCCCCTTGTGTCAATCAAGATCAATTCTTCTGTCGAAGGGACTTCAGGTTCGGATCCGAACCATCTAACTTTTGAAGTTGGCTTGTCAGAGATTTCGGCGACTGCGGTCACCCTCGATTGGCGCGTGGTTCCGGGCCCGACTTTGAGCAACTTCGATTTTTCGAGTCAGGTGTTTGCGGGTGGGGTGCTCTCGATTGCGGCTGGCGAGACGACGGGGCTGATATCGCTGCGCATCGATGCGGATTCGATCGATGAGGTCGACGATATTGTGGGGTTGGAGCTCACGAATTTGCAGGGGGCGGAGTTCATCAGCGGCGGCGATCAGGTCTCCATTACCAACTTCATACACGATGATGACGGACCCGGTGAAAACCGGGTTCTGTCCGTTTGGAGTCCGAAAGTCATCGAAGGCGATTCGGGGATTCAGTTCGCGAGCTTCCAGCTGGTGCTCTCGAGGCCCGCCACCAGTGATCTGACCTTCGATTACCAAACCATCGATGGTTCTGCGCTGGCGGGATCCGATTACACGCCGATTGCTGGCTCGGTAACGTTTCCGGCCGGTCAGATCACAGCACTTGTGCAGGTCGAGGTCCTGGGCGACACGGCGTCGGAGACGCTGGAGAGCTTTGCGCTGCAGGTGCGTCCGCAGGTGGCCGCGGAGACCTCGCTGGCCAACGGCGTGGTGGCCGCCGAAGCGCTCATTCTGGACGACGATGCGGCCGGAGCGGGTCCGGTGCTGTCGGTGCATACGGCGCGGATGTTGGAGAGCAGCACCGGCTCCGATCCCAACAACCTGGTGTTCGAGGTGCGCCTGTCCGAGGCCGCCACGAGTGCGGTGACGCTGAACTGGCGCACGCTGCCGGGGCCCACCCTGGACAACTTCGACTTCAGCAGCTTGGTGTTCCCGGTCGGAACGCTGACGATCGCGGCCGGGGATACGGTTGGCCTGATCAGTTTGCGGCTGAATGCGGACACTGCGGACGAGCTCGACGACAGCCTGGTACTCGAGCTGAGGAATCTGACAGGGGCCGAGTTCGCGGGCGGGGGCGACCGGCTGACGGTGACGGGCTTCATCCTCGACGACGACGGGGCAGGGGAGAACCGCGTCCTGGCGGTGAGCAGCCCGGAGCTGGTCGAAGGCGACGCGGGCAGCCAGAGCGCGGTCTTCCACCTGACGCTGTCGCGCCCTGCGACGGAAGATCTCAGCTTCGACTTCCAGACCGTTGACGGATCGGCCCTCGCCGGCAGCGACTACACGGCCAGGGTCGGCACGGTGACCTTCCTGGCGGGCCAGACCGAGGCGATCGTCGAGGTCGAGGTCCTGGGTGACACGGTGTCGGAGACGCTGGAGAGCTTTGCGCTGCAGGTGCGTCCGCAGGTGGCCGCGGAGACCTCGCTGGCCAACGGCGTGGTGGCCGCCGAAGCGCTCATTCTGGACGACGATGCGGCCGGAGCGGGTCCGGTGCTGTCGGTGCATACGGCGCGGATGTTGGAGAGCAGCACCGGCTCCGATCCCAACAACCTGGTGTTCGAGGTGCGCCTGTCCGAGGCCGCCACGAGTGCGGTGACGCTGAACTGGCGCACGCTGCCGGGGCCCACCCTGGACAACTTCGACTTCAGCAGCTTGGTGTTCCCGGTCGGAACGCTGACGATCGCGGCCGGGGATACGGTTGGCCTGATCAGTTTGCGGCTGAATGCGGACACTGCGGACGAGCTCGACGACAGCCTGGTACTCGAGCTGAGGAATCTGACAGGGGCCGAGTTCGCGGGCGGGGGCGACCGGCTGACGGTGACGGGCTTCATCCTCGACGACGACGGGGCAGGGGAGAACCGCGTCCTGGCGGTGAGCAGCCCGGAGCTGGTCGAAGGCGACGCGGGCAGCCAGAGCGCGGTCTTCCACCTGACGCTGTCGCGCCCTGCGACGGAAGATCTCAGCTTCGACTTCCAGACCGTTGACGGATCGGCCCTCGCCGGCAGCGACTACACGGCCAGGGTCGGCACGGTGACCTTCCTGGCGGGCCAGACCGAGGCGATCGTCGAGGTCGAGGTCCTGGGTGACACGGTGTCGGAGACGCTGGAGAGCTTTGCGCTGCAGGTGCGTCCGCAGGTGGCCGCGGAGACCTCGCTGGCCAACGGCGTGGTGGCCGCCGAAGCGCTCATTCTGGACGACGATGCGGCCGGAGCGGGTCCGGTGCTGTCGGTGCATACGGCGCGGATGTTGGAGAGCAGCACCGGCTCCGATCCCAACAACCTGGTGTTCGAGGTGCGCCTGTCCGAGGCCGCCACGAGTGCGGTGACGCTGAACTGGCGCACGCTGCCGGGGCCCACCCTGGACAACTTCGACTTCAGCAGCTTGGTGTTCCCGGTCGGAACGCTGACGATCGCGGCCGGGGATACGGTTGGCCTGATCAGTTTGCGGCTGAATGCGGACACTGCGGACGAGCTCGACGACAGCCTGGTACTCGAGCTGAGGAATCTGACAGGGGCCGAGTTCGCGGGCGGGGGCGACCGGCTGACGGTGACGGGCTTCATCCTCGACGACGACGGGGCAGGGGAGAACCGCGTCCTGGCGGTGAGCAGCCCGGAGCTGGTCGAAGGCGACGCGGGCAGCCAGAGCGCGGTCTTCCACCTGACGCTGTCGCGCCCTGCGACGGAAGATCTCAGCTTCGACTTCCAGACCGTTGACGGATCGGCCCTCGCCGGCAGCGACTACACGGCCAGGGTCGGCACGGTGACCTTCCTGGCGGGCCAGACCGAGGCGATCGTCGAGGTCGAGGTCCTGGGTGACACGGTGTCGGAGACGCTGGAGAGCTTTGCGCTGCAGGTGCGTCCGCAGGTGGCCGCGGAGACCTCGCTGGCCAACGGCGTGGTGGCCGCCGAAGCGCTCATTCTGGACGACGATGCGGCCGGAGCGGGTCCGGTGCTGTCGGTGCATACGGCGCGGATGTTGGAGAGCAGCACCGGCTCCGATCCCAACAACCTGGTGTTCGAGGTGCGCCTGTCCGAGGCCGCCACGAGTGCGGTGACGCTGAACTGGCGCACGCTGCCGGGGCCCACCCTGGACAACTTCGACTTCAGCAGCTTGGTGTTCCCGGTCGGAACGCTGACGATCGCGGCCGGGGATACGGTTGGCCTGATCAGTTTGCGGCTGAATGCGGACACTGCGGACGAGCTCGACGACAGCCTGGTACTCGAGCTGAGGAATCTGACAGGGGCCGAGTTCGCGGGCGGGGGCGACCGGCTGACGGTGACGGGCTTCATCCTCGACGACGACGGGGCAGGGGAGAACCGCGTCCTGGCGGTGAGCAGCCCGGAGCTGGTCGAAGGCGACGCGGGCAGCCAGAGCGCGGTCTTCCACCTGACGCTGTCGCGCCCTGCGACGGAAGATCTCAGCTTCGACTTCCAGACCGTTGACGGATCGGCCCTCGCCGGCAGCGACTACACGGCCAGGGTCGGCACGGTGACCTTCCTGGCGGGCCAGACCGAGGCGATCGTCGAGGTCGAGGTCCTGGGTGACACGGTGTCGGAGACGCTGGAGAGCTTTGCGCTGCAGGTGCGTCCGCAGGTGGCCGCGGAGACCTCGCTGGCCAACGGCGTGGTGGCCGCCGAAGCGCTCATTCTGGACGACGATGCGGCCGGAGCGGGTCCGGTGCTGTCGGTGCATACGGCGCGGATGTTGGAGAGCAGCACCGGCTCCGATCCCAACAACCTGGTGTTCGAGGTGCGCCTGTCCGAGGCCGCCACGAGTGCGGTGACGCTGAACTGGCGCACGCTGCCGGGGCCCACCCTGGACAACTTCGACTTCAGCAGCTTGGTGTTCCCGGTCGGAACGCTGACGATCGCGGCCGGGGATACGGTTGGCCTGATCAGTTTGCGGCTGAATGCGGACACTGCGGACGAGCTCGACGACAGCCTGGTACTCGAGCTGAGGAATCTGACAGGGGCCGAGTTCGCGGGCGGGGGCGACCGGCTGACGGTGACGGGCTTCATCCTCGACGACGACGGGGCAGGGGAGAACCGCGTCCTGGCGGTGAGCAGCCCGGAGCTGGTCGAAGGCGACGCGGGCAGCCAGAGCGCGGTCTTCCACCTGACGCTGTCGCGCCCTGCGACGGAAGATCTCAGCTTCGACTTCCAGACCGTTGACGGATCGGCCCTCGCCGGCAGCGACTACACGGCCAGGGTCGGCACGGTGACCTTCCTGGCGGGCCAGACCGAGGCGATCGTCGAGGTCGAGGTCCTGGGTGACACGGTGTCGGAGACGCTGGAGAGCTTTGCGCTGCAGGTGCGTCCGCAGGTGGCCGCGGAGACCTCGCTGGCCAACGGCGTGGTGGCCGCCGAAGCGCTCATTCTGGACGACGATGCGGCCGGAGCGGGTCCGGTGCTGTCGGTGCATACGGCGCGGATGTTGGAGAGCAGCACCGGCTCCGATCCCAACAACCTGGTGTTCGAGGTGCGCCTGTCCGAGGCCGCCACGAGTGCGGTGACGCTGAACTGGCGCACGCTGCCGGGGCCCACCCTGGACAACTTCGACTTCAGCAGCTTGGTGTTCCCGGTCGGAACGCTGACGATCGCGGCCGGGGATACGGTTGGCCTGATCAGTTTGCGGCTGAATGCGGACACTGCGGACGAGCTCGACGACAGCCTGGTACTCGAGCTGAGGAATCTGACAGGGGCCGAGTTCGCGGGCGGGGGCGACCGGCTGACGGTGACGGGCTTCATCCTCGACGACGACGGGGCAGGGGAGAACCGCGTCCTGGCGGTGAGCAGCCCGGAGCTGGTCGAAGGCGACGCGGGCAGCCAGAGCGCGGTCTTCCACCTGACGCTGTCGCGCCCTGCGACGGAAGATCTCAGCTTCGACTTCCAGACCGTTGACGGATCGGCCCTCGCCGGCAGCGACTACACGGCCAGGGTCGGCACGGTGACCTTCCTGGCGGGCCAGACCGAGGCGATCGTCGAGGTCGAGGTCCTGGGCGACTTTGCGCTCGAAGGCGATGAGTCCTTTGTTCTGCGCGTGAGCCCCCAGGGCGGTGGCAGCGCGATTGATGGCACTGCCACCATCGTGTCCGACGACTTGCAGAACCCGCCCACTGCAACTGACGACACTTACACTGTGGTTTCCGGCGGTGTTTTGTCCGCAGCGGCCGGGACGGGCGTGCTCGCAAATGATTCGGACCCCGAGGGCGATCCGATCACCGCAGAGCTCGTAGCGGGCCCGAGCCACGGCAGCCTGGCCCTCGATCCCGACGGTTCGTTCAGCTATAGCCCGAACACTGGCTATACCGGAGCCGACACCTTTACCTACCGTGCCTTTGATGGCATCGGATACAGCGAAGCAGCCATCGTCACGATTACCGTCGAGGAGAGCACTACCGGCACACCGGGCGAATTCAGTTTCGACGTCACAGTTCCCGACACGCTTGCCCCAGGCACCGCCGGAGAGGCGCAAATTTCTTATGAGCGCGGAACGCCAAGCGGCATACCACTGGGCATCGACGCCGCCCTGTTCTTCGTCACAGGGGACCGCGCGCTCATCGAAGACCCGCTGACGGGCCACTTCGACGATCAGGTGTTCCTACTGTCTTATGGCGACGGCGTGGACGATATCGCGGTCGGCGAAACGGGAATCTCATCATTCGACGTAAAGGGCACCGGTGGCCCACGAGCAGGCTATACGGTGAGCGCCAGCATCATCAATTTCGATGCCGTCATCGATTGGAGCGCGAGCGTGGACCTGTTGCGCCCTTCAGGTGTCTCGGATGATGCGTGGGCAATCCAGTCAGCCCTTCTGATCGATCGCCTCGGCTCGACGGGTGCGGACTTCGCCAATGCATTGTCAGCGTACGGCAAGCAGCTTCAATCCTTCGGCCTGAATGGTGAAAGTGCCAGCGCGGCGTTGGCGTTTCTGACCGAAGTTGTCGCCGATTTCGGGGCCATCGCCAGCCGTGCGGAACACGGCTCCATGGGCCAGGGGTGGTCGTCGGTCGCCGACATTGGCCTCGACATCGATGGTGATACGGTCGTTCTGAAGGGACTGGCCGAACTCAGCGTTCTGAGGAATCTGAACCCAGGGTCCGCCGCCTTCTACTCCATCTCTGAGTCGGCCTCGCGTGCAGCCTCGCTCAATGGCAGCATCATTGCCGACATGCCAACCACCTCGGTCGAATTCATCGCGACCGAAGTCGGAACCTACGCCAATACCAGTCTGAACAACGCTACGCTAGTCAAAACCGCGGATGGTTTCACCGTGGAATTCTCCGACGGCGCTCAGATGCGTTTCGACGTGGCCGGATCGCTGCTAAAACTCGTAGAGGCGGACGGACAGGAAACCAATGCGATCCGGGACGGTGACGGAAACCTCACCGCGCTGATAGGTCCGCAAGGTGCGTCGCTCGCCTTCACCCGCAATGCCGACGGGCTCGTCGACAGCATCACAGACGAAGACGGCAACAGCCTTGCCCTGGCTTACAACGGTGCAGGGCAGCTCGTAACGGCTTCCAATGACGCCGGCACAGCGCTCTTTACCTACAACGCTGCGGGCAATCTGGATTCCGCCAAGCACGCAGGCGTCGAGGCCGCGGATATCACCTACAACGCCGAATCCAGGCTGGCGTCGATCGACTATGCGGACGGTCTTCAGTCGGAGGCCTTCACCTACGACGGTTTCGGCGGGGTCACCATCACCGACGGCGAAGGCCGTTCGACGACGGTCGACTACCTGCCGGGCGGCGTGGTCGGCCGCGTTACCGATGGCGATGGCAACGTCTCTTCCCTGATTTTAAACGCGGACGGCGATCTGATCGGCCTCCGCGCACCGGACGGCACCGAAACCACCTTCACCTTCGACGACCTCGGGCGGATCTCCAGCCTGACAGACGGCAACGGCGCGACGGTCGAGTTCGGCTACGAAGGCGACGCCGACGCGCCCGCCACCTTTACCGATGCCAGCGACGCCACGCGCACCTTCACCTACGACACGGGCGGGCGAATCGTCGAGGCCGAATGGGACGATGGCACCTCCCTCGAATTCGCCTACGACGCCAATGGCAACCTCACCATGTCGGAAAACCGCCGTGGCGAATCCATCGACTACACCTACGACGCCAACGGGCGACTGCTATCGCAAAGCGACGGCTCAAGCGGCGCGGTCACCTACAGCTACGATGCCCAAGGGCGTCTGACCCAGGCCGTCGATGACCGCGGCACGACCCGCTTCGACTACGACAGCGCAGACCGGATCACCAAGATCACCTACCCGGAAGGCCGCAGCCTCGCCTACACCTACAATGAGGCCGGGCTACGCACCTCGATGGCGGACCAGTCGGGTGATGCATTGTTCTACGACTACGACGCCCTCGGCCGCCTCACCGGACTCGATGACGCCGAAGGGGCCATCGTCGACTACACCTACGACGCCGCAGGCAACCTGATACTGGAAGAAAACGGGAACGGCACCACCTCGACCTTCACCTACGACAGCGCAAACCGCTTGACCGAGATCGTCAATGCGCAGGCCGACGGCACGGTCAATTCCTTCTACCGTTACACCTACGATGCGGCTGGGCAGCGGGTCGAGATGGAAAGCCACGACGGCACCTGGACCTATGGCTACGACGCCATCGGGCAGCTCACCTCGGCAGCCTTTGTCTCGATCAATCCGCTTATAGCGGACAAAACACTGATCTACGAGTATGACGGCGCCGGAAACCGCACGCGCGTGGTGGAAGACAGCGTGGAAACGCTTTACACCACCAATTCTCTGAACCAGTACACGGCGGTGGGGGATGCGGCCTTCACCTATGACGACGACGGCAACATGGTCACTAAGACCGATCCGTCCGGAACGACGACCTACGAGTACGACCTGAACAACCGGCTGGTGAAGGTTACCGAGGCGGACGGGACGGTGCATGAGAACGAATACGATGTGCTTGGCAACCGGGTAGTGACAACAAGCGATGGAGTTAGAACTGAGTTTATGTACGATCCGTTTGGCTATGGGAATGTCGTCGGCGACTATGCCGCCGATGGCACGCGCGTCGCTGAATACTCCTACGGACTCGGTCTGGCTATGGCGGAGATAGGTGGCGCGACCGGCTTCTACGATGTCGACGGTGCTGGCTCGGTCGGCACGGTAACGGAAGGCACTGGCACCGTTGCCAATGCTTATTCCTACGGCCCATATGGCGTTGGAATGTTCGAAGCCGAGCTTCTGGAAAATCGATTCGAGTTTAATGGTCTCTACGGTGTAGCCGCGGACTCTGACGATCTCTTTCACATGCGAGTCAGAAGTTATGCCCCTTCGCTCGGCCGCTTTTTGTCCGAGGAGCCGCTTTTTTATTCGAGCGAGACTGGCAACCTATATAGATCTTTGAACAATGACCCAGTTTCCTATATAGATGCCAATGGGTTTAGAGCGTTTGCAGCTTCGTTGGTGGACGAGGTTTTCACCGAAGCGACTGGCGGAGGAGTAATCGACCAGACGAAAAAGTCTGGCGTGACTCCGGATGATTTGAATGTTGTTTTTGGGCCGAAAGGCGAGATCATGGATCTCCTGAGGGCCAGAAACATTGAGAAAAGCGGGACAAGCATTGGCCCCTCGTTCAGCGATGAACTTGATGACCTAACACCCGAGCAACAGGAAAATCTTGCGGAGCAGCTAAAGAGAATTTCTGATGATCCTGCGAATCCATATGGAACCGAAGCTAAGGATCTCCTGGAAAGACTCAATGAAGAGGGCGTTGGACTGGGTGGCATTGAACCAGACGCAGGCGAGGATGGGCCGACTGAAGGACCATCCGAACGCCCCAACGAACCGGACATAGATTCCGGCAACAATACCGACACCGACGGCAGCGTCTCCCGCGGCGACCCGTGGCTGACGAGCTTCGACGGTAACGGTTTCTTCTTCAACGCCTACGGCGAATTCGTGCTCGCGCGCTCGTCGGACGGGTCATTCGAGGTCCAAACCCGACAACTACCGGTCCATTGGTACGACGGAAATCCCCACCCGAGTATCACCAGCAATTACGCCGCAGCGACGCGCATTGGCGACGACAAGGTCGAGATTCAGTGGGTCTCTCCCAACGTTGCCGTGGTCTTGATCAACGGCAACGCGGTAGAGGTCGAGGTCGGCGAGTCCATCGCCGTCGGCGAAGGCTCAATTCACCGCGGCAGCACGACAGCCTATGTTGTCAGCAATGGCCTCGGCGACGGCATGGCGATCCGAATCGGCGGCGCCTACATGAACGTCTTCCCTTTCCTCGATCCGTCCCGCACCGGGGAGATGGAGGGTGTTCACGGCAACTACGATGGCGATCGCACCAACGATTTCGCGTTGCCGGACGGAACGGTCCTTCCGTACAGGCTCTCCTTCCAGGAGCTTTATACGACCTTCGCCGATGCGTGGCGGGTGACGGACGAGACATCGCTATTCACGTATCTGGTCGACCGCAGCACGGCGGACTTCACTGATCTCGACTTCCCGCCCGGGGTGATCCGGCTGGAAGACCTTGATCCGGATGTCGTTGCGGCGGCCGAAGCCGCGGCCATCGATGCGGGCCTCATCCCCGGCACCTGGCTGTTCGAGACCACGGTGTTCGACATGGTCGTGATCGGCGATTTCACGATCGCCGAGACCTCCGCCGCCACCCCGGAATTCGTCTTTGTCGAGGAGGACGGCACGCCGACCGAAATCGTCGCCGCCGAAATCGACCTGCCGCCGGTGGTCGCCGATGACCTTACGAGTGCCGTCGACGAAGATGGCAACGTCACCATCGACGTGCTGGCTGGTGTCTCCGACCCCGAAGGCAACCCGCTGTCGCTCATCGCCGGTTCCGATCCGAACGGCGGCACAGTCACGGTCGAAGACGGCCGACTGGTGTTCGCTCCGGCGCCGGATTTCGAAGGCGAGACGGTGCTGACCTTCACCGTGCGCGATGACGCCGGCAACGAGGTGGAGGGCACGGTCGCGGTGACCGTCACCGGTGTCCCGGATGCCCCCGTTGCGGAAGACGACAGCTTCTTCACCCCTGCAGGCTCCGTGCTTATCGTTGCTGCTGGCGCCGGTTTGTTGGCGAACGACTCGGACGCCGATGGCGATCTGCTCCAGGTCGTCGGCCATGAGCAGCCGGTGAACGGCGTTCTGGTCATTGAATCGGACGGTTCCTTTACCTATACGCCCAACGTGGGCTTCGACGGTGAGGAAGTCGTCGAATACACCATCAGCGACGGTGCGACCTCGAGCACCGCGACACTCACGATTCAGGTGCAGGCCGCGCCGGAGTCCGTGAGCGTCGATGCAGGCGCCAATTCCGTCATAGACGAGGGCGACACCTTCACCCGCAGCATTGCCTTCACTGACGGCGCGGACAACGGCGCGACAGGCTGGAGCTACGAGATCGACTACGGCGACGGTACCGTCGTCACCGGCAGCACACTGGTTCGCAACGTGGATCTCGACCACACCTTCAGCGACGGCGACGCAATCCGCACGGTGACGGTGACACTTACGGACGAAGCCGGTGAAAGCGCCAGCGACAGCTTCACGGTCACCGTAGCCAACGTCGACCCGACCCTCGACCTGATCGGCGCCGACACTGCGGAAGAAGGCAGCCCCTACACGCTGACCCTGGCCAACCTGATCGATCCGGGCGTCGATACGGTCAGCGGCTACAGCATCGACTGGGGCGACGGCAGCACCCCGACCGTGGTGGCAAGCCTCGGCGACATCGATCACACCTTCGCCGACGACGGCGACTACACGATCACCGTCACCGCCACCGACGAGGACGGCAACTACACGTTCACCAAGCCGATCACCGTCGCCAACGTCGCGCCGGAAGTGACTCTCTCCGGTGCCGATGGCATCGACGAAGGCAGCACCTACCAGCTAGGGATCGAAGGCGTCGATCCGGGCATCGAGGACACACTCAGCTTCGACATCGACTGGGGCGACGGCTCGGCCGTGCAGACGCTGTCCGCGGCGGAACTGCAGGCGCAAGGCGCCATCGTCGAGCACGTCTTCTCCGATGACGAGGATGGCCCCGTCAATGTCACCAACCGCAGCATCACCGTCACCGCCCGCGATGGGGACGGGGGCGTCGGCACGGCGAGCCGGAACGTGGCGGTCAGCAATGTCGCGCCGCTGATCGCCCTGTCCGGCGCCACCAGCATCGAGGTGAGCGCCAGTTACACGTTGACCCTGGGTGCGATCACCGATCCGGGCCTGGACATCGTCACGAGCTTCACCATCGACTGGGGCGACGGCAGCAGCGAACAGATCGGATCCTCCGGGCCCGTCACCCACATCTACGCCGGCGAGGGGCCGCGCACGATTGTCGTGTCGCTCGACGACGAGGACGGCACCCACGCCAATGCCGGCTCGCTCGATGTGCTCGTCACCCCGGCCGATCCAGGCAACACGGCGCCGGTGGCCAATGCGGACAGCTACAGTGTCTATGCCGGCAGGGGTCTCAGTGTCGACGCGGCGGCCGGCGTGCTGGCTAACGACAGCGACGCCGATGGCGACGCTTTGAGCGTCGTCGCCTTCCAGCCGGCCGCCAATGGCGTTCTCGACATGGCCGCCGACGGCTCTTTTGCGTTTGCTCCTAACGCCGGCTTCACTGGCACCGAGATCCTCAGTTACACGCTGAGCGACGGCACCACTACGGTGGAAGGCACCCTCGAGATCGTCGTCGAGCCCATCCCGGTCGAGACCGTACGGATCGGCGACGCACCGACGCGGCTCTCCCGGACCAATCCCGATGCCTGGGAGACAGCCTGGTCGCATCCCGACATTGAGATCACCCACAAGGCGGTGCTCGACGACGCCCAGGAAGACTGGAGCCCCGTCGTGCTTCGCAACCTGAGCCCGCTCACCCTGGCCGGCGGGGATTCGCTGTTGGGCGACCTCGGGGTCAGCGGCCAGACGCTGGCGAGCTCCGCGGTGCGTCAGGAACTCGACGGCACCGAGGGCCTGCGCTTCGAGCTTCAGCGCGAAGCCGTCGGCGTGACCGCGGATCTGTCGCGCTTCTTCCTCACGGATGACGGCACGGTCTTCGCCGAAGCAGGGCGGATCCAGTTCCTCGATGCCGACGGCACTGTCCTGGGCGAACACTACTTCACGGCAGACTCGGTGATCGGTGACCAAACCGTTTCCGTCGAGTTCGCGGCAGGATTCGACGCGGTCGCGTTCAGTGCCGGCGCCCTCAACGGCAATGACTTCGTCTTCGGCGCCTACAGCGACCCCGACACAGGCTCGGCCAGGGCCGCCTTCAACGACGACGCAGGGCAACACGGCAGCGAGTTCATGCTCGATTGGATCGAGTTTGACTTCGTGGCCCTGCCACCGGCCCTTGCAACCGACATCGGCGGGTGATCCTGTCGGACATCTTTACACCTCTGGCCAAACCATGTGACATCCATTTGATTCTATTGGAAGTGCATTACTTGGCCGGGGTTTTGCTTTGCCGCAATACATTCATAACCATCATCAATGGACCTCGCCATGCGCAATAGCTTCAGCAAGACCTTGTGTCGCCTGTCAGCGACCGCCCTCATTTCGATGGGCACAGCCCACGCCGCCGTGCTCTATCAACAGGCGCCACTCGACGATGGCTTCTCGTTCTTTGCCTTCTACAGCCCGAGTGGCTTCTTTGGTACGCAGAACGCGGACGATTTCGCCATCAGCCAGAGCACGATCACGGGCTTCCGCTGGTACGGAAGCGAGGTGACCGACACGACGCGATTCGTCGTGCGCCTTTTCGAGGACATCGAGAACGCGCCGGACACCTTTACCGCCCTGAACGGAACGACCGTCATGGGTGCGACGCCGGTCACTACCGATTTCGACGGCTTCGACGTCTTCGAATTCGAGATGACCCTCGGCACGAGCTTCACCTCCGCAGGCGGTGCGCTCGGGGTCTACTTCGACACCGACCCGGACAACGAGGAGTGGTACTGGCTGGAGGGTGTCGGCGGGACGCCGGGTTCCTACACGCGGGGCCTGGACGGCACGGCTTGGCAACTGGCCGACGAGAGCCTCGCGTTTGCGGTGCTCGGCGAACGCATCGCAGCGGTGCCCGAGCCCGGATCGCTCGCGCTGCTGGGGATCGCAGGCCTGGCCGGCACGCTCGCACGCCGCCGCAGTCTGTTGAGGTAGCGCGCCCGATGTAGGCACTCTCGGGTGAGCGCGTGCTTGCCCGCCGCTCACGTCGACATCGGGATTAAGCATGCCTATCGGGTCATCAGCCCCCAGAACTCCGTTTCTCCGTGCCATGGCCGCCGCCCGCGGCGGTCTTTCGCGCGTTGCCTTCTTCAGCCTGTTCATCAACCTGCTGATGCTGACCTCCTCGGTCTACATGCTGCAGGTCTATGACCGCGTTCTCGCCTCACGCAGCGAGTCGACGCTGCTGTTCCTGACGCTCTTCGCGGCCGCCTGTCTCGCGACTCTCGGTCTCCTCGAAGGGGTGCGCTCGCGCCTGCTGGTGCGCATGGGGGCACGCTTCGACGCCCAGCTATCGTCCCTGGTGTTCTCGGAAACGCTCGCGCGCGGGCGCAATGGCCAGGCCCTGCGCGATCTGGACAGTCTGCGCGGCTTCCTCACGGGCACCCACATCCTGAGCCTGCTCGATGCGCCGTGGATGCCGATCTACATCGCCCTGGTCTATGTGCTGCATCCTTTGCTCGGCCATGTTGCCTTGGGCGGGGCTTTGCTGCTCTTCGTCTTGGGCTTGTGGAACGAGCGGCGCACCCGGCAGACGCTCGCGGAGGCTGGCGGAGAGCTGTCGGCGAGCCACCAGTTCGCCGAGATGTCCAGCCGCAACGCCGACGCGATTCGCGCCATGGGCATGCTGCCCGGGCTCACCGCCCTGTGGCGGCGGCGCCACGATCTGGGCCTGGGCCTGCAGGGGCTCGCCAGCGACCGGGCGGCCAGTATTGCGGCGGTGGCCAAGGCCATGCGCTTCATGCTGCAGGTCGGCATCCTCGGCGTCGGCGCCTGGCTCGTGATCCAGGAGCAGACCACGGCCGGTGTCATGATCGCGGCCTCGATCATCATGGGTCGCGGGCTGGCGCCGGTCGAGGCGGCGATCGGCGGCTGGCGCGGCTTCCTCGCCGCTCGCCAGGCCCATCAACGTCTGCGCGAAGGCTATGGCCAGCAGCCCGCGGACGACACACGGATGCCATTACCGGCACCTGCCGGGGCACTGAGCTTCGAGGGCGTCGCAGGCGGTCCGCCCGAGGCGCGCAAGATCACCGTGCGTGAGCTCAGCTTCGCCGTCGAGCCCGGCACCTGCCTGGGCATCACCGGGCCGAGCGCCGCTGGAAAATCGACCCTGGTGCGGCTGGCCCTGGGCATCTGGCGGCCGATGGCCGGCGTGGTTCGCCTCGATGGCGTCAATATCGCCGACTGGGACCGTCAGGACGTGGGCCCGCACATCGGCTACCTGCCCCAGGACATCGAACTCTTTCCCGGCACCGTCTCAGACAACATCGCCCGCTTCGGCGAAGTGGATCCGGAGCAGGTGGTCGAGGCCGCCAAGCTCGCCGGCGCCCACGCCATGGTGCTCGAGCTTCCCGGCGGCTATGACGCCGAGATCGGCCCGGGCGGGGTCAATCTTTCGGGCGGGCAGCGCCAGCGCATTGGCCTCGCCCGTGCGTTCTATGGCCAACCGGCGTTGATCGTGCTCGATGAACCCACCTCGAACCTCGATGCCGAGGGCGAGGCAGCCGTGCGGCAGGCCATGGACAGCCTGCGCGCGGCCGGACGCACGCTTGTCGTCATCGCCCACCGGCCGGCTCTGCTCGGTGGTACCGACAAGCTGATGGTGATCCAGCAGGGGCGCATCAGCGGCTTTGGCGACACCTCGGAGCTGATGCCCCAGATCACCCGCCGGGTCGTTTCCGGCGTTACGCCCGGCCCGGTATCGGTGGCGCCGGCAGGAGGTCGTTATGTCTGATGCCGTGCGTGATCCCTTCGAGGGGCTGATTGTCGGTGAGGCGGCCGCCGAAGCCGAACTGCGCCGCTGGACGCGCATCGGCATCCTGATCCTGCTGCTCACCTTCGGCCTCACCGTCGCCTGGTCCTGCCTTGCGCCGCTGGCGAGCGCCGTGGTCGCGCCGGCCATCGTCAAGGTGGATTCCAACCGCAAGAAGATCCAGCACCAGGAAGGGGGCGTGATCAAGGAAGTGCTGGTGCGCGATGGCGACCGGGTGCAGGCTGGCGACGTGCTCGTCAGGCTGGACGAGACACGCGCCGGCGCCTCGGCCGGCGTGCTGCAGGCCCAGTACGACTCGGCGCTGGCGCTGCGGGTCCGCCTCGAAGCGGAGCGGGACAAGGCCGGGGCGATCCAATGGCCGGAAGAATGGGCGGCACGGGAGGACGACGCCAATCTGGCGGAACTGAAGTCAACCCAGCAGACCCAGTTTTCAGCTCGCCGCGCCTCGATCGTCGGCCAACTCTCGATCCTCGACAAGCAGATCGCATCGAAGCGCAGCGAGATCGAGGGCTTGGCCGGACAGCAGGCGGCCAAGGGCGCCCAGCTCGCCAGCCTCAACAGCGAACTCGAAGGACTCACCGACCTCCTCGGCAAGGGCATGGTCGAGCGCACCAAGTTCCGAAACCTCGAGCGCGAAATTGCACGGGTCGAAGGGGAACTGGGCGAACACGTCTCGGACATTGCCGCGGCACGCTCGCTGATCGGCGAGAAGGAGTTGCAGAAGTTCCAGCTACGCAAGACCTTCCACGAGGAAGTCGCCGATCAGCTGCGTCAGGTCCAGACCGAGATCTTCGATTACCTGCAGCGCATGGACGCCGCCCGCTACGTGCTCGCGCAGACGGAACTTCGGGCCCCGGCCGACGGCATCGTGACCGGGCTTCAGGCCCACACCGAAGGCGGCGTGGTCGGGCCCGGCGAAGTGCTGATGGAGATCGTGCCGGACGACCACTTGATCCTGGAAGCGCGGGTCGCGCCCCAGGATGTAGACCGGGTCCGCACCGGCCTGCCCGCCGGCATCAAGCTCTCGGCCTTCGACCAGCGCACGCTGCCCGAACTCAACGGTGAAGTCACCTACCTCTCTGCGGACATCATCGAGGACGCCCGCACCGGGCAATCCTACTTCGTCACCCGCATCCTCGTGCCCGACACCGAACTCGCCCGACTCGACGGCCACAAGATCCAGCCCGGCATGCTCGCCGACGTGTTTGTGCGCACCGGTAAGCGCACCTTCCTCGACTACTTGCTGCAGCCGATCACGGCGAGCTTCGACAAGGCGTGGAGAGAGCGGTGAATCCGCTGGAATGTGAAGGTCACGGAAGATATTTCCAGCATCAATTTCGATGAAACCTTGAATCAAACGATTAGTGATCTTGCGTTTGCGGGCTAGTGCACCGGTGAATCTTTCAAATTGCTCTTGGTGACGAAGTCACGTATGCAATTTCCGTCAAAGCGGCCGGCAATCATTCGCCAACAGTGATCGCGTACCGTTGGAGAACGAAAAGGAACTCATGATACATCTCGGAAGCTACCCTCAGGATTGCGCTTCCCCGCGCCGAAGTAACGCCGTTTCCTGCGCAGGTGGTTCGACCGTCGATCCTGATGCCGTTCGCCGTAAGTGCGATATGCAGTCCGATCCTCGATCGCTAGAAAGTTTCGACGCAATCGGCAACGCCGTAGGCTGTATCGCCCATGACATTGGCGACGCAGTTGTGGATGCAGCGACCCATCATGCGGTGGGCCGCATCCCTTTCGGCCAAGTGGAGCAAACCAAAGAAAGGCCCGCGCGACACGTAATTGCAGGGCAGCCAACGCCAGTTGAGGCTTATCACCATTCAATTCTGCGCGGTATCGTTCGTTTCATGACGGACAAAGAAGGGAACAGCGGCCTGTAATAGCGTTACTGCAAAGAAACGCTGAATATCTTCAGGGCATGGTGCCCGTCGCCAACCACGGTTTGAGACAATAGTAGCAACTCCAATACACGACCGAAAGGCCCTATGAAATCGAGCTGCTCCGAACTTGAGTACGCCTCTAAGGAATCTCTGAACAACCGGTGAACGATCTGGCGACCCGCATGTCGTATCGCAGTCCCTCACTTCGATCGCTACGAGCATGAAGCAACTGACCTTCGCCTCTGCGACTTACTCGGCAAAGAAGAAGACCACCAAACGCGAGCGCTTTCTCGCGGACATGGATGCGGTCGTGCCGTGGGCGCAGATGCAGGCGCTGATCGAGCCGCACTACCCGAAGACGGGACCGAAGGGCGGGCGGCCGCCGATTGGCCTGAACCGGATGTTGCGCGTGTGGTGCCTGCAGCAGTGGTTCGCGCTGTCGGATCCCGGGATGGAGGAAGCGCTTTACGACATGGAGTCGATGCGCCGCTTTGCCGGGTTCGAGCTGGGCGAGGACGCGATCCCTGACGAGACCTCGATCCTTAACTTCCGCCGGTTGCTCGAGACGCACAATCTGACCGAGCAGATGTTTGCGCTGGTGCGCCATCTGCTCGAAGCGAATGGCCTTCTGCTCAAGTCCGGCACGCTGGTAGACGCAACCCTGATCGCCGCGCCCCCTTCGACCAAGAACGCTGAGGGCAAGCGTGATCCAGAGATGACGCAGACCAAGAACGGCAACACCTGGCACTTCGGCGTGAAGATCCATGTTGGAGCTGACAGCAAGAGCGGACTGATCCACACCGTTCGAACGACGACGGCGAAGGTCGCCGATTGCGCTGAGGCCGAGCACCTGCTGCATGGCGAAGAAGAGCACGTCTTCGGTGATCGCGGGTACGACTATCCCCGCGTGCACCAAGCTATCGAACGCATCGGTGCCCTCGATGGCGTGGCGATCCGGCGCACTGCCGGTATTCCGCAGACCGAAACAGAGGCACAGTTCAATCGCGTCGTCGCGAAGATTCGTAGTCGCGTCGAACATCCGTTCCGCGTATTGAAGCGGCAGTTCGGCTACATCAAGGTGCGATACCGGGGCCTGGCGAAGAACACCAGCCAGATCGTCGGGCTGTTCGCGTTGATCAACTTGTACATCGCAAGGCGGCAGCTGATGCCGCAGGGGGCGTAATCCGTCCGGCGCACGCAAATGCCGTGTGCAAAGCAGCATCAAAGCCGGAAAACAATGCTTCTCTGCGTCGAATATGGGCGGAGTCGCCTGTTTCATGACGATTTGAATGTCTGGATTCGCTCTACGCGACGTTGTTCAGAGGTTCCCTAAGAGAAAGGTGACGCTTCGAGATCGCATTCTGGCGCAGATCGGCCCGTTCTACCCGAAGGGCGAAGGCGTCATGCGTCGCCAGATCGGCCTGGCTCGGATGCCGCGTATGTACGTCGCGCAGCAATGCTTGGGGCTCTTCGACGTAGGAATTGAATATGCACTCTACGACAGCAAAGCGATCCGTCGCTTCGTCGACATCGACCAGACGCGGGAAGACGCGCCGCATGTAACCACGATGCTGAAGTTTCACCGGATACTCGAAGCGCGTGAACTCACTCACAAGATTTTTGAGACGATCAACGCGTACCTCCCCGAGCAAGTGCTGGTGATGCGCGAAGGCACCATCGTCGATGGCACGCTGATTGCCGCGCGGACCTCGACAATAGACGGAGCCAAAGGGTGCGACTCCGAGATGTACCAGACCAATAAAGGCACGAACTGGAACTGCGGGATGAAGGCACACATCGGTGTCGGTGCCAAGTCTGGGCTGGTTCAAACGGTAATCGGCACCCCGGCAAACGTGAGCGACGTCACAGGCCGGCAAATGTGTGATTTTCGAGCGTAGAAGCAAAACAAGAATCGCGACGGCTTTTGATCGTCCTCCTCAATCCAGATGATAAGTACGCAAGGAGAGTTCTGATGACTATACTGATTGCATCCAATGGCAATTCCTATAACATAAGATTTGCGGGTCTGGCTTCAGAGTTCGAAGATCCGGCAATTTTTCGCGTGACTCTCAATGACGGTACAATAATTAAGCCAGAAAATGATATATACGGTGAGATTCTCGCCGTCCAAACGGCTCACTACTTGGCGTCGTCCACGCCTTCGTCCCTGCTATCTCAGGGAATTGATTTGGCAAGGTCGCTCCAAATTGTGTCACAGAGTAGGGCGGACGACATCAACGACACATTGCCGTTTCTCGCTGCTTCCGGAATCGCAAAGATATTCCTGAACTTGGGCGGCCCTCTTGTCTCGTATGGCGTGAATCCAATTTCTGTTGGCGTAGGGCTCGGTACTGCGCTTGCAGGAGCGATCTCGTCTCAGATTGAAATTAAGACAACAAACGGCGCATCAGCCGCATACGAAGGGTTATTCAAGAATCTTGGGGTTGCACTCGAAAGCAGCATAGCAACACTATCGACTAACATTGCAATGCTTGATGATGGAGAAATCAGGTCAATCGATGTTTTGAATGCTTGGCTCTCTGTTGTTGATGCAACGGTGACTACACCAGCGGCAATGAGGCTGCTTACGGATTTTGAATCGAATCTAGACGGCGCGATCCCTGGAATTGACTCTCCGCTTGATGCATACCTGGATACACTAGGCGGCATTTCAAACTTCGCGCGAAATGCATTCTTCGACGTACAGATCTTGCAAGTGTCGCAGTCGCTCGCGGGTCAGCTGGCACCGCTTGGGGATGCCGCGATTTTGAGACGTCAAGCTTTCATTGAAATGTTCGGAGAAGTAGCGCTTGATTCCGGTCTCTTCTCTAGCCAGTTCGGGGAAATCGTCAAACAAGCGGAAACTCGATTCATAGATCAGCTGGCTCAAAATGGTCGCATCTTATCAATACTCGATAACTTCACGAATTTTCTCACAGTGCTCGACGTCGCAGCCGCAGGTTTTGATCTATTTACTGCTGAACAACAACTTAGCGCACTCCGAGACTTAATATCAAATACCGGCCAGGCCATTGACCAATTGGTTGGAGAGTCGCGGTTCGCAGCGGCTTTTGCCACGAGAGAGAGCCGACTGGATTTCGAAATCCGGGCGGCTGCCTTGCCAGTGCTTGGGACAATTGGTTCCGATCGCATTCTGGCGTCCAGTGGTCCTGACAGAATTTTTGCGGATGATGGCAACGATGAAATCAGCGCTGGAGACGGTGATGATATGGTCGTTGGTGGTGCAGGCTCCGACATAATCAAAGGCGGAAACGGCGATGATCTCATCCTTCCTGGTGAGGGCATTGATCAAGTCGATGGAGAAGCTGGGGGTGATATATATCGCGGTCGTCTCCAGGATCTGAATGGCGACAGTCTGGCGTTCGAGTTTGGCGACAGGGTCGAGTTGTTCGGCGCTACGTCGCAGCTCCCGTCTTTCGGTACGGATTCGATAGCAGTCATCGGAAATCGCGTAAGTATTGATTTCGACCATGATGGAACAGAGGATTTCTTTTTTGTTTCTGAAATCGGGGCGATTGGCCGTCCTGTAGTCATCGGCGAGACGGTAACTGACGGAATTCGCACCGTAATTATTCAAGCTGGTGATGAAGCCGCTTTCGTGATTAATCAACCTCTTACTTCTGGATTGTCATCAGCTGATCAAGCGATGCTTGGTGGCATGACTGCTGCGGGTGAAACGTTCAGTATTGGCTTGACCAATATCCACGATGGGCCTTCGGACCCGGAGTTGCGAAACCTCGCGGTTACGGACACGGGTAGCGTGTTCACTGTATTCGAATACGATGCTGGAGAGAACCTGTCATTCGGCCTGGAGAATGCCTTGCCACCTCAGTTCCCCGGGGACGTGGGCGGCGTAATCGTTGAACTGGACCCAGAAACTGGGGCGTTCATCGACAGCACAATTCGCGCGTTTGCATTCGGAAGTGGCGGGTCGGTGCCAAATACACCGCCCGATTTTGGCGTTACGTCGGTTGAGTCCATAAACGCGCTCGCTCCTCTTGGAGGTGGTGAATTTCTGGCTATTGCTGAGTTCAACTTTCGAACATCCGATCCGATTCGCACGTTGGAAGGAGGGTCGGATTTTGCGTTCAAGATTGATACGTCAGGGAATACGGATTTCCTAGTTAATTGGAGTGTGTTCGGCGATGGTGATGGCACGCGCACTATAGCGGCAGACACCTCGCCGATTACGGGGCAGGTGTATGCGTGGCGCGATTTTTCTAACTCATATGGCGGTGGGTCACTGCTTGAGGTCGATAGGGACTCCGGTGAGCCAACGGTTGTTGCCAGCTTTGGAGTTTATGAGATTACGTCTATTGCCTTTCAGTCTGATGGTACTTTGATTGGAATTGGCGGGGACGAGTTTGGTCGAGGAACCATCTTTGAAATCGACCCCGTCGGAAGGACTATTGTCCCTGTTCAGTTCATCACCGGCGAGTTCTTTCCTAGGGAGTTTGACCTGTTTGGCGACTTCCAGTTCAAGCCAGAAACGAACGGGACCTCTGACGATGATTCTTTGGAGGGATCGGAAGGGGATGACTATATCAACGGCGGTCTGGGCAACGACAGTCTCTCTGGATTCGGCGGCAACGATGATATCTTCGCCGGCGGAGGGACAGATGTGATCAATCCCGGTCTTGGTAGCGACGTCGTCGACATATTTGGCTCAAGATCCGACGTTCGAGGGACGTTGTCAGAGTTGGACGGCGATCGTATTCGCGGGTTCAGCCACGACGACACGCTGACGTTTCTGGGGGCCTCATTTTCGCTGAGCAGTATTTCGCTGTCGTTGGGTTCGTTGGTCTATCCGTCGATGCAGATCGTGACGGCACTGTCGATTCGGTAGTGACACTGGATGGAGAGTTCGAAGCCGGTCAGCCATTGGTGGTCGAAGGCGATGGTGAAGGTAATACGACTATCCGTCTTGGCGAGGTCAATGTGGCACCTGTGGCGGCCGACGATGCGTTTGCTGTTCTCTCGAATGAAATCGCGTTTGGAAACCTGTTAGCCAATGACACAGACGGAAATAGCGACGAGCTGTCTATTGGTTCTATCGCCGGATCCGTCGTTGATCCGGCAGACACAACAGTGCAGATTGTTGATCTCCCTTCTGGAGCGCAGATTGCCTTCTTGGCCGACGGGTCCTTCATTTATGACCCCAGATCCGCGTTCAGCGGATTGGCGGAGGGCGGTACGGCTACGGATACCATCAGCTATGTCGCAACGGATGGCGTCGATTCCTCCCCTTCGGCCACGGTCACTATTGAGGTTTCGGGAACTGCGGCAAACGTTGCGCCGGCAGCGGTCGACGATGGTGGTGCTGGATTTGAGACGGATGAAGACTCCGCCTTTATCACGGGCAACGTGCTGGACAATGACACGGATGCCGACGGTGGCACATTGAGCGTGTCGTCTCTTGATACGACCAGCACGCTTGGCCTGGTCACTGATAACGGCGATGGAACCTTCGACTACGATCCGAACGGCGCCTTTGAAAGCCTCGGTGCCGGCGACAGCGCGACCGACAGCTTCTTTTACACGGTCTCTGACGGCGATGGCGGTACGGACACCGCCATGGTCACGATTGCAGTTGATGGCGCGAACGATGGGCCCGTGGCCGCAGATGACAGCGATACGACCGAGGCAAACACGCCGATCGATATCGATGTGCTCGGCAACGACAATGACGTCGATGGGGACACGTTGAGTGTCTCGGCGGTTGGCGTGGCAGGGAACGGCACGACGGCAATCAACCCAGACGGCACCATCCGCTACACTCCGAACAGCGGCTTCGAAGGTACGGACAGCTTTACTTACACCGTGTCAGACGACAACGGTGGTAACGATTCCGCAATGGTGACCGTCACCGTCAGTGCAGCGCCGAATCAACCGCCGGTGGTCTCGGCGTTCATGGCCGGCCTTGGCGAGGACGATACCGGTCGCACGGTCAACCTGCTCGATCCGGCCTTCGTGTCCGATCCGGATGGCGATGATCTTGAAGTCGAGAGCGTGACAGTCAGCACGGCCGATGGCCGCTTGCTGTCGAGCACGACTGATTTGGCGGCGGGGCTGTTCTTTCTCGACGACGGGCAATTCGAAGACTTGGCGGATGGTGCGCTGTTTGCCGTGACGATTGACTATTACATCACCGACGGGGTGGTATCGGTCTCGAACACGGCGACCCTAACCATCACTGGTGCAAACGACAGCCCCATAGCGGTCGATGATGGCGGTGCAGGGTTCGATACCGACGAAGATTCCGCCTTTACGACCGCGAACGTATTGGAAAATGATTCGGATGTCGATGGTGACACGCTCAGTGTGTCGGCACTGGACACCACCGGTACGCTGGGTTCGGTCACCGATATTGGCGACGGAACCTTTGGCTATGATCCCGGCGGTGTGTTCCAGAGTCTCGCGCTCGGCGAATCGACGACTGATAGCTTTAGCTATACGCTTGCCGATGGCATGGGACGTTTCGCTGTTGGGGTGGTGACCATTGAGATCGAAGGGTTAATGACAATCCCACCACGGGCCAGGATTCGTTCGCGCTTCAACAGGATGATACATTGGTCATTCCTGTCAGCGATCTCATCGCGAATGACACCGACGTCGACGGCGACGCCATCATGGTAACTGGCGTATCGGGCGCTATGAACGGAATTGCCGCGTTCGACGATAAGGGCGATGGCGACCCCTCGAACGACGAGGTGGTTTTCACTCCGACGCCGGGCTTCAGCGGTGAGGCAGCGTTCAATTATTCGGTTTCAGATGGAATTGGCGGGGTCGCGGTAGCCGCCGTCAGCGTCACGGTCACGCCCTCGAGCGCCCCTCTGGATTTCGAAGCGGGCTCGGACGTAGTCTTGAACGAAGGGGCGACGCTGGTACGCACGATTGCCCTTACCGACGGGTCCGACGATGGCGCGCCGGGCTGGAACTACACGATCGACTACGGCGACGGCACGTTAGTGAGTGGTCTCGCGCAGAACCTCAGCCTTGAGCTGGATCACATCTATGCCGACGGTGATGCCAGCCGCACGGTGAGCATTACGGTCACTGACGAAGCAGGCGAGACTGCCCGCGACAGCTTCATAGTCGCTGTCGCTAACATTGCTCCGACCCTTGAACTGCAGGGCACCGACACGGTTGACGAGGGTAACTCCTACACCTTGACGCTGGCCAACTTGGTCGATCCGGGCGCCGACACGGTCAGTGGCTACAGCATCGACTGGGGTGATGGCAGTTCGCCGACCGTGGTTGCAAATCTGGGCGACGTCGATCACGTCTTTGCCGACGACGGCGCATTTTCCATCAGAGTCACCGCCACCGATGAGGACGGTAGCTACGCCTTCACCAAGCCGGTTGCCGTCGCCAACGTCGCACCGACCCTCGATCTGATCGGTGCCGACACGGTCGATGAAGGCAGCCCCTACACGCTGACCCTGGCCAACCTGATCGATCCGGGCGTCGATACGGTCAGCGGCTACAGCATCGACTGGGGCGACGGCAGCACCCCGACCGTGGTGGCAAGCCTCGGCGACATCGATCACACCTTCGCCGACGACGGCGACTACACGATCACCGTCACCGCCACCGACGAGGACGGCAACTACACGTTCACCAAGCCGATCACCGTCGCCAACGTCGCGCCGGAAGTGACTCTCTCCGGTGCCGATGGCATCGACGAAGGCAGCACCTACCAGCTAGGGATCGAAGGCGTCGATCCGGGCATCGAGGACACACTCAGCTTCGACGTCGACTGGGGCGACGGCTCGGCCGTGCAGACGCTGTCCGCGGCGGAACTGCAGGCGCAAGGCGCCATCGTCGAGCACGTCTTCTCCGATGACGAGGATGGCCCCGTCAATGTCACCAACCGCAGCATCACCGTCACCGCCCGCGATGGGGACGGGGGCGTCGGCACGGCGAGCCGGAACGTGGCGGTCAGCAATGTCGCGCCGCTGATCGCCCTGTCCGGCGCCACCAGCATCGAGGTGAGCGCCAGTTACACGTTGACCCTGGGTGCGATCACCGATCCGGGCCTGGACATCGTCACGAGCTTCACCATCGACTGGGGCGACGGCAGCAGCGAACAGATCGGATCCTCCGGGCCCGTCACCCACATCTACGCCGGCGAGGGGCCGCGCACGATTGTCGTGTCGCTCGACGACGAGGACGGCACCCACGCCAATGCCGGCTCGCTCGATGTGCTCGTCACCCCGGCCGATCCAGGCAACACGGCGCCGGTGGCCAATGCGGACAGCTACAGTGTCTATGCCGGCAGGGGTCTCAGTGTCGACGCGGCGGCCGGCGTGCTGGCTAACGACAGCGACGCCGATGGCGACGCTTTGAGCGTCGTCGCCTTCCAGCCGGCCGCCAATGGCGTTCTCGACATGGCCGCCGACGGCTCTTTTGCGTTTGCTCCTAACGCCGGCTTCACTGGCACCGAGATCCTCAGTTACACGCTGAGCGACGGCACCACTACGGTGGAAGGCACCCTCGAGATCGTCGTCGAGCCCATCCCGGTCGAGACCGTACGGATCGGCGACGCACCGACGCGGCTTTCCCGGACCAATCCCGACGCATGGGAATCGGCCTGGGCACATCCCGACATCGAGATCACCCACAAGGCAGTCCTCGATGACGCCCAGGAAGACTGGAGCCCCGTCGTGCTTCGCAATGTGAGCCCGCTCACGCTGGCCGGCGGGGATTCGCTCTCGGGCGACCTCGGGGTCAGCGGCCAGACGCTGGCGAGTTCCGCGGTGCGTCAGGAGATCGACGGCACCGAGGGCCTGCGCTTCGAGCTTCAGCGCGAAGCCGTCGGCGTGACCGTGGATCTGTCCCGCTTCTTCCTCTCGGACGACGGAACGGTGTTCGCCGAAGCAGGTCGGATCCAGTTCCTCGATGCCGACGGCACTGTCCTGGGCGAACACTACTTCACGGCAGACTCGGTGATCGGTGACCAAACCGTTTCCGTCGAGTTCGCGGCAGGATTCGACGCGGTCGCGTTCAGTGCCGGCGCCCTCAACGGCAATGACTTCGTCTTCGGCGCCTACAGCGACCCCGACACAGGCTCGGCCAGGGCCGCCTTCAACGACGACGCAGGGCAACACGGCAGCGAGTTCATGCTCGATTGGATCGAGTTTGACTTCATCGCACCCGCGCTGGCCATTGCTGATACGGCTGAATTCTGATGGGGAAGGGTCGAGGTGCTGGCTCTTAAGGATCAGATGTTCCCAGTCGAGAGTGTTGGGCAGGTGCCGATGTGGTCGTGAGGGCTTGCCTTGATGGTGAAGGTCCAGGCTTTGGCGAGGTGTAGAATCTTGCTGAAGCATCTGGCTGAAGCTGAAATGCCATCAAGGCAAGCAAATCGTCGAAACCCGCACCACACAAGGATTTTCGGCGAATCTGACGGTAAACTTTTCGGGCCACGTGAGCGCGAATCTGGCTTTTTGACGGTAAACTTTCGGTGTGATCGGGCAGATTCGTGCCGCAGCCGATCCACCTGCCAGGTGGAGCGAATTTCCGTCCCAACCGATAGGTACTGAAAGCACGGGTTTCGCTGCCGGACGCGCCCACCGATAGGTCGCGATAGATGTCGAACCCAAAATCGGCCCACCCGACACGCGTGACGGTAGAAATGACGGTAAACTTGGCTGTTTGTATAAAATAACGCAATAGAAACAGTTGTTTGCGTGCGCTATTGATGATTGAGTGGGAGTAAGGGTCGCGACCTATCGATGACTATCCGTTGCGATCGCTGGGCATTTTTTCAATGCCCGATCGGCGGCCGGGGAGGGCGAACTTCCATGCCTATCCGTAGCTTTCGGGACCTATCGACAGGGCCTATCGCAATTGCCCGGAAGCGGCCGTCAGACCTCGTGGGCAGACGATCGCAGTCGATAGGTTCTGAAAGCGGTCTCGGGTCCGCTTATCAGGGGCCGCTCATGATGGCTGCGTCGGCTCGCCCTCGGAGGCTGGTTCGTATTCCATTGCCTGGATCACGGGCTTGGCTTCGAGCGCAGCGAGTGCCTTTTCGGTGAAGAAGCGCAGCCCCAACTCGGGCCGATACCCGTGGATCTCCTTGACGTCGAGCGCGCGCATGAAGGCGATGATCTCCGGACTCAGCACTTGCCCCGGCACCAGGATCGGGAAGCCGGGCGGATACGGGATCACGAAGGTCGTCGATACCAGCTTGCGGCCGCGAGCCATCTCCTTCTCTATGGCATTGCCCTCGATCGGCAGGTATTCGCACTTGCTTTCATCGTAGGCCAGAAAGAAGGCCGAGCGGATGTCGCCTTCGGGCGTGCCCGCGCCCGAACTGACGCGGAAGGCGTCGTGAAAGCAGCTGAAATCGGGCAGCGGTGGCAGGTCCTCGCGCAATGCCTTGACGCGGCGCTCGAAGATCCGAAGCTCGACATTGCTGGCGTCCTCGAGGCGCTCGTCGAGTTCGCGGGAGATCTTGACCAGCACCTCGATCAGGTAGGCGACCGACGATCGCGTGGTGCCGATGTTGGTCATGAACAGCACCGTGTTGCGCGAGGTCTTGTTGATCTGGATGCCGTGCCGGTCCATCAGGATCTGATTCTTGAAGGTGTCGCCGTCCCACCCGGTGCCAGCCACCAACAGCGTGATGCGTGTGGCATCGAGCACGAACTCGTCCTCGCTCCAGGCCTCGGCGAGGTCGCTCCAGCCATGCTCTGGATCCCAGTAGCTCTTGATGCCCGATTTTCGATATTCGGCGGGGATCATCTCGGCCACCGTGAGCAACCGAAAATACTTGCTCATCAACGGATGGTGGTTGATCGCCTTGCGCAGCGACATGGCCTGTTCGACCTGGCGCTGTATGAACTCGAATCCCTCCAACTCGACCTGACGCCGGCCGACGTCCAGTGAGGCAATGATCTGGTAGTTGGGCGAGGTCGAGGTGTGCGTCATGTAGGCCTCGTGGAAGGCCTGCTCGGTCTCGTCCTTGAAGTCCTGGTCATGCACATGGATCATCGATCCCTGTCGCAGCGACGTCAGCGTCTTGTGGGTCGACTGGCAGGCGTAGGCGCGAATGCGGACCTTGTCCGGATCCGGCATCAGGCGCGTCTTGAGCAGTGTGTCGTCGCCCGCATCGGCCATCTTGTCGCGGTATTTGGCGTAGGCCGCGCGATATTCCTCGGAGCGGTAGCGCTCGCGCAACACGCTGGCACAGTGCATCGCCGTGCGACGGCGGTAGGCGGGGCCGAAGCGGGCGAAGGCGAACCACGCTTCGTCCCACAGGAAGACCAGGTCGGGCTTGATGGCGAGGCACTCTTCCATGACCCGCTCGACGTTGTAGACGATCCCGTCGAAGGTGCAGTTGGTGAGAAGCAGCATGCGCACCCGGTCGAGCTTGCCGGCGGCCTTCAGTTCGAGCAGGCGGTGCTTGATCTCCTTGATCGGCACCGCGCCGTACATCGAGTACTCGTTGAGCGGGTAGCTGTCGAGGTAGACCACCTGCGCCCCAGCCAGCACCATGCCGTAGTGGTGCGACTTGTGGCAGTCGCGGTCGATCAGCACGATGTCGCCGGGGCGCACGATGGCCTGTACGACAATCTTGTTGCAGGTCGAGGTGCCGTTGGTGGCGAAGAAGGTCTGCTTCGAACCGAAGGCACGCGCTGCCTTCTCCTGGGCCTTCTTGATCGGCCCCTGGGGTTCGAGCAGGCTGTCCAGGCCGCCTGATGTGGCCGACGTTTCGGCAAGGAAGATGTTCATGCCGTAGAAATCGCCCATGTCCTTGATCCAGTGCGAGCGGGTGATCGACTTGCCGCGGCTGATCGGCATCGCGTGAAACACGCCGGTGGGCTTGCGGGCGTACTGCGTGAGCGCGGTGAAAAAGGGCGCCTGGTAGCGGTCGGACACGCCGCGCAAGATGTTCAGGTGCAGTTCCAGGCTATCTTCCTGGTTGTAGAACACCTGGCGGCAGTTCCCGAGGTTGGCGCCGGCGATCTCCTCGACCGACTGGTCGGTGAACAGGTATACGTCGAGTTCGGGCCGCAGGCGGGCGATCTGCCGGCATAGCTCCGGCCCGTACTCGTTGGGCTCGATGTCTTCGAGGGCGCTCTCTTCGAGGCGCGACATGTAGCGATGCAGGATCTCCAGCGTCTGCTCGGATTCGAGCCTGAGGCCGCTGCGGATCACCACCGCCTGGATGTTGTGGTTGAACATGACCGCGATCAGCGCATCCGTGAGGCTGGGCACGAACACCGGTTCGTAGAGGAAGGGGTCTTCAGCGCGGCGGTTGGCGGCAATCGTGCGGCGCAGGTTGGCTTCCTGCGTTGGCGAAACGGCGTCCACGAAGAGCACCTCGAAGTACAAGGTGTCCTTGCCGCGCTTCTCGGTCGACTCGTCGTCCGGACTGCCCTCGATCAGTTCGTCGAGGTCGTGGTGGTGTGGATTGCGGCGGTAGCTGTTGCTCAGCAGCGCGCGCCCGATGTTGCGCACCGTGTTTGCCAGCGCGTCGTTGCGGCCGCTGCTTGCCAGATCGGCGAGCATGTCGAAAGTGCGCTTGCCGGGGAAGGCCCAGTACAGCTCGATCGGGCGAAGTACGTCCATCAGCTCGCGAACCTTGCGTTCGGCCTCGCCGCGTCTGCGCTCGGACAGCTCGCCGGTGAGCTGCTCGGACGCGATGCGCAGCGCCGTCCAGCGGTCGGTCCGTAGCTGCATGGCGCTGTAGTACTCACTCAGGGACTTCTTCGCCTTGACTGCTGCTTTCATGTCGTCGTCTCCTCGTCGAGGTCTGCGCCTCGTGTTTCGCCCGGTACCGCAACGGTCCGGGTCAGCCGGCCGGCGTGTACTGATCGAATCCGACCAGTCGCTCGCCGGCGTTGAAATGCGTGAAAGACTGCGGCCAGCTGCTGCCCGGCCAGAAGTAGGTGGCCCGGCCTTCGGCCGGCCAGTAGGCGGCCGAATAAAGTGTTCCGAAGCCGCGGTCGAAGGCGTTCGAATAGATCGGTGGTCTCAGAAAGGCGTCGATCAGTTCGTCCGCGCTCAGTTCGCTGTCCTGGAGCATCAGCAGCAGCCGCCGGTGGCGTTCGACGCTGGCCGTGGCGCTGGCGTGCTGCTTCCATTCGACGCGCCGCTGGTGGTTGGTCGCCGCCGCCGTGCGGCGCACGTCGCCGCGCTCGCCCGGCACCAGGTAGACCGTGACGAAGTCGCCGCTGCGGTCCACGATGGTGACGTTGTAACTCATGTGCACCGGGATTCGCGCCAGCGCCCGGGCGGCGTCGGCAGTGCGTTCGCAGGTCTCCAGGACATAGCGCAGCAGCAGCGGCACGCCGAAGCCGTCGCCGACCTTGCGGCGACCGCCGAAGGACAGGGAGAGGGCGAGCCCGTCCTCGTTGATGCCGTCGAGCAGGCCCCACATGCAGTCGCTGACGCCAATCACCTGGCGGCCGTTCCATGCCGTGCGCAGGATGACGCCCTCGCATAGCTGGGCGGGGTAGTCGTAGTTGCGCACCAGCAGCGGGCGGTCGCCCGGCCACACGGCCTGGGAGCAGGCCGACACATACGGCGGCGGGCAGTACAGCGACAGGAAGCGCGCCTCCAGGTCACCGCCCCCGGCGAGTTCCACCAGGCTTTCATAGGTGCTCAGCAGTTCCGGCATGTGATCCTTGAGGGCGCGCAGGCAGGCGAGATAGTAGGGACGCGCTGCTTCGCCGCTCTGCAGGTACCACCGTTGGTAGGATGGCCAGAACTCGTGGTGCAGGGCCTGCCATGCAGGGCCTGGCCGCGCCTCGTCGATGGCGCGAAAGAGCAGCGATTGATTGCGGATCAGCGACATGCCGCAGCTTGCTCAGAGGATCTTGAATGCTCCCGCCGACGGCGCCTGGTCCGCGACATCCTGCACCGCGCCCAGCGGGCGGCCCTTGTAGAAGCTCTGGATGCCCTTGATCCAGTTGCTGGCGCGGGCGTTGAGCTTGAAGTCGTCGGTCATCGAGCGTCCGCGGGTGATCAGGATGCCCAAGTCGGCACCTTCGTAGCGGTAGTCACCGGGGCCGGTGATGCGCAGCCAGTAGGCTTCGCGCTCGCTTTCCACGGCGAGGCGGTGGTAGTCGAAGCGGTGGTAGCTGACGCTGCCGTCGTCGGCCATGCGATAAATGCCCGACTCGGGCGCCTGCTCGACAATGTCGATCGAGTCGTCGGTGTGTTTCATCACCAACTGGCTCCAGCTGTCGATGTATTTCGGGTTCTTCCAGCGTTCGTTCATCGCCGCGACCTCGAGGTCGAAGTCGGCGCCGCTGTATTCGAGCAGGTGGAAGAAGAACAACGGTGCGTCGGCGTAGGCGAAGGCTGCGTGGTTGGTCATCGGGCTGGCGCCGCAGATGCGCGGATTGAGCTCGCCCAGGTAGACCTCGTCGGTGTCCTGGTCGACCAGGAAGTCGAGATCGAAATAGCCGCGATAACCCTCTTTCAGCAACTGGTTGCCGAAGGCATAGGCGTAGTCGCGGGCGGTGATCCGCGACTTCTCCTTGAAGGCGCCTGGGAAGACCTCGTTGCCGCACCAGCCACCCTTGTAGGGCGTCAATTCCTTGGCGCCGACGATCTCGGTGAGCAGCGGCCCGACCACGGTGCCGCAGCGCGTGACGCACGCCTCGAGCGTGCCGCCGCGGCAGTTGATGCGCTTCATGATCTTGACCTCGGGATCCTTGATGATCTCCTCGGCGTGCTCTTCCCACTCCTGTTCGTTGGCGATGAAGAAGGTTGTGTGTCCCGAATCACCGAAGGCGGTCTGCACGACGAGGTCGGAACCGAGGCCGTTCTCCTCGGTGAGCTTGAGCAGGTGTTCGTAGCTTTCGACCTTCGAGAGCACGTTCGGCACCGACGGCACGCCGGCCTTGTTGCCGATGCGAACGGTCTCCATCTTGTTGTCGCAGCGGGTGCGCAGCTCGGCCGAGGGGAACCAGAGCTCATAGCCCAGCTCCTTGCAGAGCTCTTCGGTCTTCTCGTCGAACATCAGGAACACCACCACCGGGTCGCCACCGCGGGCCTTGATGTAGTCGATCACTTCCTTGTGCTGCAGCAGGTAGTTGTTGATGTCCTCGATGCCTTCGAATTCCGGATGCGGCTGCTCGCTCGGCACGAAAACGTTGGGGTGGCGCCCGTCGAAGCAGTCGATGTAGTTGATATGCTTGAAGTGCGGAACTCGCTCGTCCATGCCGGCGAGATTGAAGTTGGTGGCGCTGATGAAATAGATCGGCCGTTCATTGCGGTGAAAGAACAGGCGCACGTCGGACATGTTGGTGATTTGTTCACTCATTTCTTGTCTCCTCTCAGGCGTTTCTTTCGATGGTCGGTGGCGCAACCGCCGCAGCCCGGCGAAGACCGCAATGACGGCCGCCAGGCCCAGGATCAGCTAGCTCACGGGCTAGACTTGCTGGCGCCCTGCTCAGATGCCGAGTCCTGGTGTGACGGCGCCTTTGCCACTTCGTCGTTGGCGCAGGGCAGATGCGGCACATGCCCGCTTCGCTCCGGATCCTTCTTTGGATGAATCGTCGAGCCGTCCGGGCCGGCAGGCAGTTCCACGCCAGCACGCGATCCACGCGTCGGTTTGATCAGCGGTCCTAGGCTGTGCAGATAGCCATCGACATCGGAACCGCGCTGGTACACGGGGAAATCGACCGGGCGGTCGCGAAAGCTCTTGAGCGTCTGGCCGAGGCCGCGAATGCCCACCTCTCGCTCGCGCCGCACCCGGGACAGGTCGATCTCGACCGGGATCGTCTCCTCGCCGCCGCCCGCCTCGTGGATCACGTAGCCCGACGGGCCGACGACGATCGAGCGCCCGGTGCCGCAATCGCCGACGCCGTTGATATCGAAGAAGTAGCTCTGGTTGATGGTGGCGTTGGCGCGAGCGATCGGCAACTCGACATCACGGTCGATGGTGTCCGTCATGGTCGGGTGAAGAATGCATTCGGCACCCATCGCGACCATCGTGCGCGTGGTCTCTGGAAACCACATGTCATAGCAGATCGAGACCCCGAAGCGGCCCACATCGGGCACGTCGAAGACGCAGAAGTGCGTGCCCGGCTTGATTCCGGTCTCATAGGGCTGAAACGGAAACATCTTGCGGTAGCGGGTGACGACGTGCCCGTTGGGGTCGATCACCGGTGTGGTGTTATAGATGGCGTCGCCGACGCGCTCGAACAGAGATCCTGGCAGCAGCCACACGCCATGCTTGGCCGCCATCTGGCAGAACAGCTGTTCGGCATGACCGCCGGTCGGCTCGGCGTAATAGGGCGATGGACCATATGGTGCCAACTCGCTGAACAGCACCATCTGAACCCATGGAAAGCGCGCCGTCAGCACGTCGAGCTTGTGACCCATCGCGGTAATGTTCTCCTGCCGCGCGGACACATGCATCTGTATGCCGGCGATGGCGAACGGAATCATGCGGTTCTCCTTTGCACGCGCCCGATGCGGGGCGCCGAAGCCGCGAACCTGGTCAGCGGCCTCGCACGCGGTGCCCCCGAAGGGGCTCACCGTGAGTTGTCCTTGTTCGACTGAGTATAGGTTGCCGAAATCGCAGCCCCGCTAGTTGCCGGAAATTGCGTCGAGCGAAGCCTCGATGATCGTCAGGCCTTCCGTCAGGATCTCGTCGGGAATTGTCAGTGGAATCATGATCCTCATCACATTGCCGTAGGTACCACAGGTCAGCAGCAGCAGGCCGCGGCGCGCCGCTTCGTCCTTCAGCGCGGTGGCCAGGTCCGCCGCGGGCTTCGACGGGTCGCCCCCATGGCACAGTTCGATGGCCGTCATTGCACCAAGGCCGCGCACCTCGGCGATCGTGTCGAAACGCGCCTGCATCGCCCGGAAGCGCTCGCGCATGTGTTCTCCGAGTCGCATCGAGCGTTCGCACAGACCCTCTTGCTCGACCACGTCGAGTACCGTCAGCGCGCCCGCAACGGCGATCGGGTTGCCGGCATAGGTGGAGCCGAGGCCGCCCGGCTCGGCGGCGTCCATCAACTCGGCCCTGCCGACCACCGCCGATACCGTGAGGCCGCCGCCGAGACCCTTGGCGAGGGTGATGATGTCGGGCTCGACGCCGAAGTGCTCGCTCGCGTAGAGCTTGCCGCAGCGCGCGATGCCGGTCTGGACCTCGTCGGCGATCAGCACGATGCCGTGGGCGTCGCAGAGCGTGCGCAGGCGCGACAGGAAGGTCAGCGGCGCCGGTACGTAGCCGCCCTCGCCGAGCACCGGCTCGATGATGATCGCGGCCACCCGGCAGGCCTCGATGCTGTACTTGAAGATGCGCTCGATGGCCTCGATCGAGTCGTCCTCGGAGACGCCGTGCAGCGCGTGCGGGAAGGGCACGTGGAAGATCTCGCCGGGGAAGGGGCCGAACTTGATCTTGTAGGGCGCGACCTTGCCGGTCAGCGCCATGCCCATCATCGTGCGGCCGTGGAAGCCACCGCCGAAGGCGATGATGCCGGAACGCCCGGTGGCCGCGCGCGCCACCTTGATCGCGTTCTCGACCGCCTCGGCGCCGGAATTGACGAGAAAGGACTTCTTCGCGAAGTCGCCCGGCGCGCTCGCATTGAGCCGCTCGCAGAGCGAGACATAGGACTCGTAGGCCATCACCTGGAAGCAGGTATGGCTGAAGTTCTCGAGTTGGGCGCGCGCCGCGGCGACCACGCGCGGGTGGCTGTGGCCGGTGTTCACAACCGCGATGCCGGCGCAGAAATCGATCCAGCGGCGCCCCTCGACGTCCCAGATCTCGGCGTTCTCGGCGCGCTGCGCGAACAGGGCGTGGGCCTGCCCGACCCCGCGCGGCAGCGCCGCCGTGCGACGCGCCATCAGCGCGGCGTTGGTCTTCGCAGGATTCGATTCGCTCGGTGAATTCATTGGCTTTGCTCCTTGCCGCGTAGCCGGTCTATTCGATGCCGCCGATGCAGACATGCTTGATCTCGAGGTAGTCCTCGATACCGTACTTGGAACCCTCGCGGCCGAGTCCCGAGGACTTCATGCCACCGAAGGGCGCTACCTCGGTGGAGATCAGGCCGGTGTTGACGCCGACGATGCCGTACTCGAGTGCGCTCGAGACGCGCATCGCGCGGGCCAGGTTCTCGGTGTAGAAGTAGGAGGCCAGGCCGTACTCGGTGTCGTTCGCCATGGCCACCGCCTCGGCCTCGGTCTTGAAACGAAATGCCGGCGCGACCGGGCCGAACACTTCCTCACGCGCGATGCGCATCCCGGCCGTGGCATCGGCCAGAATGGTCGGCTCGAAATAGGTGCGACCCAGGCTGTGGCGCCTGCCGCCGCAGATCACGCGGGCGCCCTTGGTGCGCGCATCGTCGATCAGTTCCTCGACCTTGGCGACTGCCGCCTCATCGATCAATGGCCCCTGGCTGACACCCTCCGCGGTACCGTCCCCGACCTTGAGGCCGGCGACGGCCGTGGCCAGCCGGTCGACGAACGCGTCGTAGATTCCGTCCTGCACCAGAAGCCGGTTCGCGCACACGCAGGTTTGCCCTGCGTTGCGGTACTTGGAGGCCATGGCCCCCTGCACGGCCTGCTCCAGATTGGCGTCGTCGAAGACGATGAAGGGTGCGTTGCCGCCGAGTTCGAGCGACAGCTTCTTGATCGTCGGCGCGCACTGCGCCATCAGGATGCGGCCGACCTCGGTCGACCCGGTGAAGCTCAGCTTGCGCACGGTGGGGTTGGCGCACATTTCGCCGCCGATCTCGCGCGCATCGCCCGTGACGACGCTGAAGATGCCCTTCGGCACGCCCGCCCTGGCGGCCAGTTCGGCAAGCGCCAGGGCCGACAGGGGTGTCGCCTCGGCCGGCTTGACGATCATCGCGCAGCCCGCTGCCAGCGCAGGGCCGGCCTTGCGGGTGATCATCGCCGCAGGGAAATTCCAGGGTGTGATGGCGGCGCAGACGCCGATCGGCTCCTTGGTCACCAGCACGCGCTTGTCGGCGTGGTGCGCAGGCACAATGTCGCCGTAGATGCGCTTGCCTTCCTCGGCGAACCACTCGATGAAGGCCGCCGCATAGGCGATCTCGCCGCGCGACTCCGCCAGCGGCTTGCCCTGCTCGGCAGTCATCAGTCGCGCCAGATCCTCCTGGTTTGCCAGCATCAGGTCGCGCCAGCGGCGCAGCACCCCGGCACGCTCGCCGGCGGTCTTCGCGCGCCAGGCCGGCTGGGCAACCTGGGCGGCCACGATGCCTCGCCGGGTCTCGCTGGCGCCGGCATCGGGCACTGCCGTCAGGACCTCGCCGGTGGCCGGGTTGGTCACCAGAACGCTCTTGCCGCTTTCGGCGTCCGTCCATTCGCCATCGATGTAGCACTTCGATCGCAGCAGGGTGTTGTCGTCGAGTTTCAAGGGAATTTCTCCACGCTGACCGGTTGGGAATCGGGCGCGCTTGTGTGGCTCCGAATATGTGCCAGCGCACGCCGTGGCGCATTTCACACCGATACTAGGCCTTACTGCGGTGCAAAAATGATCCAATTTGTTCTAAGTTAATGAAACCAATTTTGGACGGATGCCTTGAACAGCTCGACCTACGCCGATCTCATCCGCGAGCGCTACGACAAGGCATCGCGGACGCGCCGCGCACGCGAGGCACTCTATCTGTGCCTGCGTCACCTGGTTCTCGATGGCGCCCTGCGTGCTGGCGAGCCCTTGCCGCCGAGCCGGCTGCTGGCCGGCGAACTGCGGCTCGGGCGTAGCACCGTGGTGCGCGTCTATGAGCAATTGCTGCTCGAGGGCTATCTGTGCGGGCGTGCCGGATCCGGCACATTCGTATCCGAAGACCTGCCACCGGCCATGTCCGCGGGCGCTTCGCGCGGCGCCGCGCCCGCCGGTGGGCTTCTTTCGAACCGCGGCAGGGAGATCGAGCGCCACGCCACCAGCAGCCACATCCAGGGCGGGGCTTTTGTGCCGGGCGTGCCGGACGTCGGCCTGTTTCCATTTGCCACCTGGCGACGCCTGTTATCGAAGAACCTGTGCTTCGAGCAACGTCATCTGGCCCGCTACAGTCAGGGCGGATTCGGTCCGCTGAAAAGTGCGCTGGCCGACTACCTGCGCGTGTCGCGGATGATGCACTGCTCGCCCGCACAGATCCTGATCCTCAACGGCTCGCATCAGGCCATCGATCTGTGCGCGCGCATGCTGTGCGACCCCGGCGACGCAGTGTGGATGGAGGATCCGGGCTATTGGGGCGCGCGCAATGTACTGCGTGCGAACGGGCTCGAACTGGTTCCGGTGCCGGTCGATGTGGATGGCATGATGCCGGAGCTTGCTCCCCCGGGCTCGCACCCGCGGCTTGTCTTCGTATCCCCATCATGCCAGTACCCCACAGGTGTCACGATGTCGCTGGCGCGCCGACTCCAGCTGCTCGAGACAGCGCGTCGGCATGAGGCATGGATCATCGAGGACGATTACGACAACGAGATTCGCTACTATCCTCACATCATCGGTTCCCTGTTTGGTCAGGCAGAACAGCCGGGGCTCCAGCGCGTTCTGTACCTGGGTACCTTCAGCAAGACCATGTTCCCGGGCCTGCGTCTGGCTTACCTCGTGGTTCCGGAGGCGCTCGCCGAGCCCTTCGCGGTGGGCAACGCCGAGTTGTATCGCGAGGGTCGCCTGGTCGAACAGGCTGCCCTCGCCGAGTTCATCGAGGCAGGTCATTTCAGCCGCCACCTGAGGCGCATGCGAAGTGTCTATCAGGAGCGCCGCACGATCTTGCGCAGAGCCATCGAATCACGATTGGGAGATCGCGTATCTACCGCCGGGGGCCAGGCCGGCCTGAACCTCGCATACCTCTTCGCCGAGACGCTCGATGACGTCGAACTGGCGCGCAGGGCATTGCATGCGGGTATCGTCTTCCGCCCGATGTCAATGTACTACGACGCATCACGCGGCAGCCGAGTGGGGATGAATCTGGGCTTTGCGGCGGTCTCGGCAGAGGACATCACGATCGCCGCCGACCGGCTGTGTTCGGTCGTCGAGGCGTACCTGGTGAAACGCTGACCATGGCGACCGCGGTGCGGCAAGATGGCACTGCAATCGGCGTTCCTCCATCGCTGCGAGTTGGCCGCCGATACCGGACAGTAATTCAAAGGCGCTACTGATGCCTGGGTGGGAGTGGGTTACGCGACCTTACGGTGACGATCAGTGCTTATCGGCCGGTGTCGTTTCACGGCTCGATCGGCGGCGGAGGGGCGCGTGAATGGGGCCCGGGATCGTATCGCCCACCCTGCATGACGCGCGAAACGAGGGCCGTCCACGCCGCCAGCGATTCATTACGGAACGAGCAAGAGCGGCGTCGTGGCGCCGGACGACTCGATCACACGATGGGCTTCCGCCGCGTCGGCCAGGGCGAAGGTCCGTGGCGGGTTCACGGTGAGCCACCCGGATTCCAGGGCATCGAACACATTGGCTGCCATTGCCCCGCGCTGTGCTGCGTCACGCAGATAGTGAAAGATGATCGGGCGGGACACGGTGCTGGATCGGGCCGCCAGGCGGGCGATCTCGAACGGCGGCACGGGGCCGGATGCCTGGCCGAAGTTTACGAGATGCCCGCAGTAGTCGAGCGCATCGAGCGACGCAGAGAAGCTTTCCTTGCCCACGCCGTCGTAAGCGACCGCGACGCCCGTGCCGCCGGTCGCCTCCCGTACCCGCTGGACAACGTCTTCGGTTCTGGCATCGACGGTTAGGTGGCACCCGGCAGCGCTCGCCACAGCCGCCTGTTCCTCGCCCAGCACGGTCCCGATGATCCTCGCGCCGAGATGCGACGCCCATCGGCAGAGCAGTTGCCCCACGCCGCCGGCCGCTGCCTGGACGAGGATCCAGTCGCCCGCGTTCACGTGGTGCACGCGCCCTAGCAGCATCTCGACGGTGAGACCGCGCAGGAGGGCCGATGCGGCCACGTCATCGGACACGCTGGCCGGCACGCCCTCCAGGAGCGAGGCGTCGATGAGGCGTTCTTCGGCATAGACACCGTAGGTCCCGGTGACATAGGCGACGCGATCCCCGGGCTTCCAGCGCGTCACGCCACTGCCGCACTCGACCACCACGCCGACGGCCTCGATTCCCGGCGTGCCGGGCAGGGAAAGCGTCTTGTAGAGACCGCTGCGAACATAGACATCGTGGAAATTAACGCCGATCCGGGTATGCCGCAGCCGAACTTGGCCGACGGCCGGCGCACCGACGGTCACTTCCTGGACCGCCAGTACCTCCGGGCCGCCGTAGGCTTCGATCACAATTGCATTTGCCATGATTGGTCTCCATTTGCGCTGCCGTCCATTCGAACGCGCTCGTCCACCCGCACGGCAGGGTGCCGTCACGCTTGGCCGCTGAACGACCGGAACGCACAGTCGAAATCCGCGCCTGCGCGGCCCCTGCGCGCTCAGGCCTGCGGCGTCATCGTGCCTTCCATCTCGCGTCGTAGCCGGAAGGCAGACGACGATTCGTCCGCTACCACGTCGGACCAGGTCAGCATCTGGCCTTCTGCCACGGCCCTGCGCAGGCGGATGCCGTGCGCCAGTCCCAGTGGCAGGCCGCCGCTGGCCAGCGAGCGGCTGGCCGGTTGCAGTTTGCCCCAGACCGTGTAGCCACCCTCGCCATCGAGCACCTCACCTTCGCCCAGGTCACGCTTGGCGGTGGCCACCACATCGGCCTGCCAGCCCAAGGCCACACCGGTGGGTTCCCCGCGCAGCGCCAGGCTGGCCACCGAGAAGCCGACCTCCAGCCCGATCAGATGCCAGCGCTTGTACAGGGTGAAATAGCGGCCGCTTGGGTCGGTCTTCGCGTTGTACTCCTCGAAGCAGTTGCGGATGTACTCGGTCTCGCCTTCCACCGTCACCCACACCCCCATGCGAATGTCGTAGCCGATGGCCCGCCCGTCGGGCTCGAGGCTGGAGATGACCTCGACCATGCCCTTGCGCTCGAGCACCCCCCCTTCGCTTCGCGGCCGCGTGACGAACGGGATGTCCTCGACGCTGGCCGGCGGGTACAGCAGGCCGCTCGAGGGGACGCCCAGCCCGGTCGCATTGGCGACCGCCGCGCTCTCGATGGAGGGCTTGCTACCGTCGAGAAAACTGTTGAACATCTTCGGGTTGAGGCCGCCGCGCCGGGCCTGCGCCGGCGTGAGGCCGTAGTAGCCCCACACCGTGTCCGGCGTGCTGCGGCTGAAGTGGGGCAGCCACTTGTGCCCACGCCCGGCTGCCACCACCGGGAAGCCGCAGGTACGTGCCCAGTCCACCAGGTCGCAAATCAGTGCCGGCTGGTCGCCAAAGGCCAGCGAGTACAGCACCCCGGCCGCCTGCGCACGAGCGGCCAGCATCGGGCCACACATTGCATCGGCCTCGACGGTCACGTTGACCACGGGCTTGCCGGCGGCAAAGGCCGCCAGGCAGTGCTCCACCGCTGCCAGCGGGTGGCCCGTGCACTCGACGATGACATCCACCGCGGGGTGTCGCACCAGCGCCTGCCAGTCCTCGCCGATGAAGGTCGTGCCGTGGCGAAGGGCGTCGTCGAGGCTGGTGGCCATCGTGCGCTCTGCCGCCCAGCCGACGCGGGCGAGATTGCTGCGGGCCCCCACGGGCGACAGGTCGGCGATGCCGAGCAGATGCATGCCGGGCGTGTGTGGCACCTGGGCGAGGTACATCGAGCCGAACTTGCCCGCGCCGATCAGCCCGACACGAATCGGGCGGCCGTCGGCCTGCCGGGCAAGGAGTTTGTGGTGTAGCGACATGGGCGGACTCCACTGGGTGGACCGAATCTCAAATCGACAGCATGGTCGCCGCGGTCGGCTGGCGGTCTCGTCAATGAACGCGTCTCACATTCGACCGGGTGCATCGCGCCGTCCTCGAGCATGCGCCCCGGGTTGCCACGGCGAACGGCCTCGCAGCGCGAGCGGTGGCCGAGGCTGTGGACGTTTCGCATCCCTGGCAAGGGAATGCACTATCGAAGCATAGGAAAGCCGGCTACCCGACGGCAAGGGGGCTGGCAACCCCAAGGATCAAGCGTGGAAATCGATTCGTTCTTCGCGCCTTGCTCGCCGAGATCGCGTCACCGGCAGACTGCAGAGCGAGGTCGGTCGCGCTGGCGTGTCGATGGGCCGGGACGGGCGATGGGTTTGCCGGGTTGATTGGTGCTTGAATTGACGACCCTATCGATCATTCGAAAGGACCGGGTGATGGCGACCCTTGGCAGGGGATGCTGCACCTCGAACTTGCCGCAGACTGCACCAAAGATCGATGGATCGATTCGGCCTCCATGGCCGACGGGCTGCGGTGGTCGTCGAAAGCTGGTGGCGGGTCTCGCCGGATGACGTCGTGGAGGGCATGATCACGCAGCGGCCGGGACGAACTTTCCGTCCCGGCCCGACCGAGTTGCTGCGTCGATTGTCTGTCAGCGACGAACGATCACCACCTCGAGGTAGCGCGAGGGCACGACCATGGTGCCATCGTCGGCCACGTTGAACTCGTCGATCAGCGCCAGCAAATCGCGATACATGGCGTTCTGGCGCTCGGCGTCGAGGGCGCCAAAAGCCTTGTGCACCGGGCCGTAGAACTCGCGGAAGATCTCCATGAAGTGCTCGGGGCTGCGGTAGCGGAAGGCAAAGTCCTTCTCTTCGATGCGAATCTCGCTCGCGCCGGCGCCGAACAAGGTGTCGAGATGCTCGCGGGTTCCCCACAGCGCCGGCGACTTCACGCCTTGGGGCGGCGGCACGTAGCGGCCGATGATCTTGAACACCGCGCCGACGAAGCCGTCCGGCGTCCAGTTGGCGAGACCGATGCGGCCACCCGGGCGGCACACCCGCAGCATCTCCGCCGCAGCCTGCTGCTGGTTCGGGGTGAACATCACGCCGTAAGTCGAGGCGACCACGTCGAAGTGCGCGTCGGTGAAGGGCAGATCCTCGGCGTCGGCGAAGTGGAAGTTGACCGCCAGGCGGTCGGCCTGGGCGCGCTCGGCACCACGCTGGAGCAGGGCCGGCACGTAGTCGGTCGAGGTCACGTCGGCCCAGCGGCGCGCGGCGGCGAGCGTGAAGTTGCCGTTGCCGGCGGCGACATCGAGGACGGACTGGCCGGAGCGCACATCGAGGGCTTCCGCGAGTTGCTCGCCGACGATCTGCAAGGTGGTGCCGACGATGGCGTAGTCGCCCGAGGACCAGGCGGCGTTCTGTTTGGTCTTGATGGCCTCGAAATCGGGGGTTTGGGCGGTGGCGGTGGCGGTGGTATTCATGATCGACTCTCCTGTGGGTTTGGTATGGGTCTCGCGCCGCGCCTTTTCTGCTGCGGCCTTGCGACCTGGATCCACTTTGCGCGCCATCGTCCTTTGAAACTTGCAGGGGTCCTGCATAAGTCCTGCATTATCGCGGCAGCGATCGCGCCAATGAATGTCCAGAACCCTGCAGACGTAGCCAGTCGGTCCACTCCCGCGTACATTCGTACCGTCAAACGCAGGGCGCCATCGTGGCAGGCCATCGAATGATTTTTCGCTTCGAAGACATCGAGCTGGACACCGACCGCTACGAGCTGCGCCGAGGCGGTGCTGTCTGCCCGGTCGAGCCCCAGGTCTTCGCGCTGTTGGAGTTGCTCGTCACCAATCCGGACCGGCTCATCACCAAGGACGAGCTGAACGAGCGGATCTGGAAGGGTCGCATCGTTTCCGAGGCCGTCGTGAACAGCCGCATCCGCTCGGCGCGACAGGCCATCGGCGACGACGGCAAAGCCCAGCGGCTGATCAAGACGGTGCACCGCCGGGGCTTTCGATTCCTCGTCACGCCTGAGGTGGAAAACGCCGGTACGCCACAGGTGGTGGTGAGCGAAGCCGTCGAGCCGCCGCTGCCGGAACCCGTCGCCTCGACGACGCCGCCGGCCGAGGCCGGCGGCGCGCCTTCGATCGCGGTGTTGCCCTTCCAGTGGCTGTCGGCCGACGGGCTCCAGGCCACCCTGGCCGATGCGGTCGCACACGAGCTGATCGTGGAGCTCTCGCGGCTGCACTGGCTGGTGGTGATTGCGCGTGGTTCGTCGTTCCAGTTCCGTGGCCCCGACATCGACCTGACCGCCGCCGGCCAGCGCCTCGGCGCCCGCTACCTGCTGACCGGCACTGTCGCGGTGGAAGGCAAGCGCAGTGCCGTCGCCGTGGAGCTGATCCGTGCCGCCGACCAGCATCTGCTGTGGGCCGACCGCTTCGAGGGCCCTGTCGAGGATCTGCTCGGCCTGCGGTCCACCATGGCACGGGATATCGTCGGCACCATCGATTATCGAATCCCGATCGCCGAGGCCACGCGCGCAGCCGGCATCCCCACCGAGAATCTCGATGCCTGGGGCGCCTATCACCGCGGCCTGTGGCACATGTACCGCTTCAGCGCCGCCGACAACGTCCACGCCATGCAGCTCTTCGAGCGCGCCATCCAGGCCGACGCGCATTTTGCCCGAGCCCACGCGGCGCTCTCCTTCACCCACTTCCAGAACGCCTTTCTCGGCTACGCCCAGGACGTGTCGAACCATCGCCGGCTGGCCCGCGATTTCGCCGAAAAGGGGCTCGCCCTGGACCCCCTCGACCCCTTCAGCAACCTGTGCATGGGCCGCGCGGACTGGCTCGAAGGAGACATGGAGCGTGCCTATCCGTGGTACGACCGCTGTATCGAACTGAACCCCAACTATGCCTTCGCCCACTACAACCGGGCCCTGGCCGACGTGATCGTCGGGCGCGGCGAGCGCTGCGATGCCGGCATCGGCAAGGCCATGTCCCTGAGCCCCATCGATCCCCTGCGTTACGCTCACCTCGCCACCCGCGCCTTCTCCTACCTGGTGCAGGGCAACTACGTAGCGGCCTGCGAGTGGGCGGAGCAGGGCGCCCGCGCGCCCAATGCCCATGTGCACATCTTCGTCATCGCCGCGCTGGTAAACGAACTGGCCGGCAACCGCGCGGCCGCCGACAGCTGGGCGGCCGAAGTGCGGCGGCGTGCGGACGGCTACCAGCCGGAACGCTTCTTCAAGTCCTTTCCCTTTCGCAATCAAGGCACGCGAGAGACCATCATGGGCGCGTTCCTGCGGCTCGGGTTCTGAGCGCCAGCCTGGCGGCCAATTGCCATCCGGCGCCAGGATTGCGGCGCAGCCCGACCGCAAGGCGCCATCGCGTGGATGCCGCCCGCGTCGTTCGCCGCGCCACGCCGGCAGCGCGGTGGCCGGGTCGCGGCCACCACCGCTTCATGTGATCAGGCTCGCCGGGGCCGCGGTCGGTGATCGGCACGCGGCGGGTGTGGACGCTCACCAAGCCGCACGCGTGGCCAAGGCGCCTTATGGCAGCCGTCGCCCGTTCGAGAAGCAAAATGGCATAGACCAAGGGGATATCGGGTCGCTGCTTGTGGCCGGGTTCAGGCCACCCAGGCTGCATCGGATTGGGCGGATCGAGGCTTGCAGCGGCAGGTGTCCGAGTGGCGGGGGGTGATCGGCGGGTTTGCGCTGCTCCGGCACTATTCGTCATTTCCCGGTTCCGACTGCGTGTCGGGCCCGCGAACGTCCAGCCGCTCGACCATGCGGACGAGGTCCGGCAAGCTGCGCGCTGCCATCTTGTGCATGATGTTGTGGCGGTGGACCTTGATCGTCGTTTCCGCCACACCGAGTTCGGCGGCCACCTGCTTGTTCAGGGCGCCCTTCACGATATGGCCAATGACCTCCCGTTCACGGCTGGTCAGCAATTCGAACCGCCGGCGGATTTCACCGAGTTCGAGCGCCTGCTTACGGACACTGCGGGCCCTGGCGAGGGCCGAGTGGATGGCCGCGAGCAGTTCCTCGTCGCGGAACGGTTTGGCCAGGAATTCGACCGCGCCGCGCTTGATCGCCCGCACCGCCATCGGGATATCCCCATGCCCCGTGATGAATACGATGGGAATCGGGTTTCCGGCACCGGCCAGTTGCATCTGCAGTTCCATGCCATTGACGTCCGGCATGCGTACATCGAGGATCAGGCAGGCCACGGAGGCGCGGCGCGGCGCGGCGAGAAAGGCGGCTGCCGAAGGATAGGTCTCGACCGGCAGGCCGATGGAGCGGATCAGGCTGCTGAGTGCTTCCCTGACCGAAAGATCGTCATCGACCACGTACACCCATTCGGCGGCGTCGCGGCCGTCCGGGACGGTCATCGTGACCATGAGTCGGCCTGGCTTCCGGACGAAGCCGGGCGAGTGCATGTCGCAATGGCCCACACGTCGGCGCCGAGCGGGTTGCGCGAGCATGGCCCGGTAACCCGCTCGGCACCGGCGATCGATCGTAGATCAATGGCATTCGTTTTGCGAAAGGCTGGTTCTTCCATGGTCGTCATCCATCATCGGCACATTTCCGCCATTGCTGCCCGCCGGGCGCCGGAGTGGCCAACCGGACCCACACTTCAATTGTCCGGAATCGCGAACGAGAAACATGCGCCACGGCCCTTGCCGTGGTCCAACCACAGCCGGCCGCCGTGGTTCTCGACGATGCCGCGGCTGATCGCAAGGCCCATGCCCAGGCCCTTCGGCTTGGTCGAATAGAAGGCCTCGAAGAGCCGTGCCTCCGCGGCATGCTCGACGCCCGGCCCACTATCGGAAACCGAGAACAGCAGCCCGCCGTCGCGGCCTCTGGTCACTGCAATGCACAGCGAGCGCTCGCCTTCCGGCTGGTCTCGCATGGCATCCGCGGCGTTTACGATCAGATTGAGCAGTACCTGTTGCAGTTGGACCGGGTCGGCCATCAGGAAAGGCTTCGGCGCGATGGATTCCACGGTCACCTGCACGCCGGCTTCGGCAAGCAGCAACTGCAGCATCTGCAGCAACTCGTCGAGCATGCGCGCGACATCGACGCGTTCGCGCCGGAGCTCGCTTGCCTGCAGGAACGAGCGGATGCGCGCGATCACCGAGCTGGCCATGCGCGCATCGCGGTTGACCCGTTTGAGCCCGGCGACGACCTCGTCGATGTTCGGCGTGGCATGCGAGAGCCAGCGCAATGCCGCCTCACTGTTGGTGATGACGGCGGACAGCGGCTGGTTGATTTCGTGGGCGATCGAGGCTGCGAGTTCGCCCATCGCGGTGTAGCGTCCAACCCGCGCCAACTCTCTGCGCGTCGTCGTCAGCGAACGCTCGGCCTGTATGCGCAGGGAGATGTCCTCGACGATCACCGCCAACATCGGGCCTTCCGCCGATACCGCGGGGATGCGCGAAACGCACACATTGGCCCACAGGAAGGCGCCGTCCTGCTTTTCGTATCGCTTCTGGATCTTGTAGCTGGGGAACGTTCCTTTGACCAGGCCATCCACATTCCGTCGGGTCCTGGCGCGTTCGGCGGGCGCGGTGATGTCGACCAGGGAGACGCCGACGAGCGTTGCCGGGTCATAGCCGAGCATGTGGTGCAAGGCCGGATTGGCCGAAAGGATCCTGCCTTCCCGATCGGCCAGTGCAATCCCCACCGCCGTGTTCTCGTACAGGCCGAGCCAGCGGCGATCGAGCACCTGCATCGCGGCCAGGCTGCGCTGCAGGGACTTGCGGCTCGCCACCAGGCTCGCCGCCAGTTCGAGTACGTCCGACGCCTGCGAATTGAGATCCTTCTGCAGCATGTCGACCGTGCGCTTCACCGTCACCAGGTTGCGCGCCCGGGCGCGCAATTCCTGAGCCGAAAAGGGCTTGGTGAGAAAGTCCTGGACCAGATGCTCGAGCAGCTTCTCGCGCAACGCGTCGTCGGATCGGGCGGACAACACCAGCACGGGCACGTTCGGGAAGCCCGGTCGCTCGCGAAGGGCCTTGACGAAACGTTCGCCGTCCCAGCCCGGCATCATCAGGTCGGTGACGATCAGATCGGGTGGATCGGAAATGGCGCTGAGGAAGGCCGATTCGCCGTTCTCGCGCAGGACCACGTTGTATTCGTCCGACAGCACGTCGTAGAGAAACAGACGAAGATCCGGATTGTCCTCGACCACCAGCAGTGTCGGCCGGCCCGGTAGCCTGGCCGTCTCCGGGATGGTCGGCAACTCGGGCTTCAGTGGCGCAAGGAAATCGCTGGCAACCGGGGTCTCTGCGCCGCCGCCGGCACGCACGACGGCGCCCGCAGGCGCACGGACCGGTAACTCCACCTGGAAGATCGCGCCGCCACCGGGGGCGTCGAGGGCCACCACGGAGCCCCGGTGCAATTCCACGAATTCCTTGACGATGCTGAGCCCCAGGCCGCTGCCATCCGTGCCGACGTCGTCTCCGGCCTGGGTGAAGCGATCGAAGATGTGCCGCTTCATCGTATCCGGCACGCCCGGTCCGTTGTCCTGTACGCTGATCAGGACCCGCCCGTGAGACACCCGCGCCACATCGCAGACGATGCGTCCGCCGGCCGGGGTGAACTTGAAGGCGTTGGAGAGCAGATTGCTGAGCACCCGCACGAACTTGGCCCGGTCCACGTCCGCGTAGAGCTCCGGCTCGCCGCGCAGGCTCAGGGTGATGCCCCGGTCCGCCGCCGCCGCCTCGAACCCGGCCACCGTCTCGCGCAACAAGGCCACCACGTTGGCGTGCACATAGGCCATCGGCATGCGCTCGGCATCGATACGCGCCAGGTCCAGCAGGTTGTTGACCTGTTGCAGCAGGGCACGCGCATTGCGCTGGATCGCCGTCAGGCGGAAGTGCTCGCGCTCGCTGAGGGAACCGCCCTCCTTGAGCAGCTGGTCCACCGGGCCGAGGATCAACGCCAGCGGCGTGCGCAGTTCGTGGCTCACATTGGCAAAGAAGCGGGTCTTGTAGCCGTCGAGCTCCCGAAGCCGTTCGAGCGCTGCCTGCAGTTCGCCGTTCTTGCGCGACAATTCGGCACTGCGCGCGATCTTCTCGGTGATGTTGCGCCCCTCGGGCAGCAGGTAGGCGACCCGGCCGTCATCGTCCAGGATCGGGGTCAGAGAAAAATCGATGGCGATGGTCCGGCTGCCATGCTGATCGCCGAAGACCTCGAAGTCACAACGCGCGAACCGCCCGGAGCGGGCATCGTCGATCATCGCCCGCACCCGGTCGCGCACTTCCTCGGACACCGCCCACCAGCGGGCCTGCCAGAATGGCTTGCCGACCACATCGGCCAGGTTCAGACCCGCACCGTCGAGTGCGGCCTGGTTGATTTCCAGCACCGTGCCATCGACGTCGAGCAGGCCCAGGAACTGGTACATCGAATCGAGGATGATCCGTGCCATCTTCTGCCGCCGCACGTCCTCGGCATCGTCGGCTTCGATCACGACCCCGCGCACCGACGTGCGTCGCGCCACGCGATGGATGTCCTCTTCGGGACTCATCTGTCTCCCCTCCCAAGGGGCCTCACGCCGCGTCCATGCGGGTGTCTCGGCCGGCGCCACGCGTTTGCGTCGCATGTCGCCGGACAAGCATACAAACATGTGCACTCAGAAGCGGTAGGTATAGACGAGCGTCGCGTTGTCCTGGGCATGGCTGACGGCGATCGCTGCCGACGTGTTCGGCGGTCCTGCGTTGTCCATGCGTTCCTCGAACGCGTGAGACCAGGCGAAGTCCAGGCTGCTGCGGTCGGACAGGGCATAGCCGACGCCGATCGCCAGGTGCCTGCGGGGAATGGCCGGGATCACCGCGAACAGGGTCGAGCCACGCAGCGCCTGTTGGGCAATCCGGAATCCACCGCGAAGGGTCAGTCGCTCGTCCGCCCGGTAGGCGGCACCCATCGCCAGGATGGTCTGGTCGCGATAGTTCTGCGGCAATGCGATGGCGAGATCGCCGCCGCCATCCGCCACGAACGCAACCTTGATGTCCTTCATTACGCTGGACCAATACACCCGCGACAGATCCACCGCCACGTCGAGGCGATCCGATACCCGCTGACTGATCCCGAGACTGGCCATCGCCGGCATCTCGAAATCGTGAATGCGGATTTTTCCGGGCAGCGCGATCTGCCCGGCGATGCCGTCGATGGCCGTCAGCGTGGCTCGCCCGTCCATGTCTGCCATCCGGCTGCGTGCCGTGTAGGCTGCGCCCAGACGACTGTCGCTCGACAGGGCATAGGTCATGCCGACGCGGGCGGTATAGCCCCATGCACTGACCCCGCTCGCCACCGGCGAATTCCGGGTCAGGCTGAAGTGGGCGCCACGCAGGTCCGGCAGGCCGCCGAGGACCGGGAGCAGGGCGCCCGACACGCGGCCGGCGCCGATCAGGCTGCCGACCTGATCGGCGGCCAGCAGCAGGTCGAGGTTCAAGCCCTGCCACACGGCGTCGATGCCCGCGCCCAGCGTGAGGGCGTCGGACACCTTGACGCTCGCCGCAAGCGGAATGTTCAGGACCAGCAGCCGGCTCGAGTTTCCGAGCCCGGTATCGAGATTGCCACTGGCCCGGGAGAGGAAGCTGTCGCGCCCGTATTCCGTCCCGAGTCCCCCCTGGGCGAACAGGCCGGCGCCGATGGACCAGGTACCCCTGTGACGGCCGTAGGCGACTTGCGGTGCGAAGTAGGGCCCCCGATTTTGGCCGTGGGCATCCGACGAGGCATGCTCGCCAGTTGCCTCGTTGCGGACTTTGATGTCGGTGGTGACGAGGTCGAGCCCGACCTGGAGCGCGTTGTCGGCCGTCATCAGCGACAGCGTGGCCGGGTTGGTCATCATGCCTGCCAGTCCCGTGTCGTAGGCCATGGCTGCGCCGCCCATGCCGCGCGAGATCGCACCGAATCCTTCCAGGCGGAACACGTCGGTGGCCTGGGCCGTTCCCGCTCCGGTCAGCAGCACCGTGATCGTCGCCGCGAGCCCTGCGCTGCGACGGGCGCACGCCCGACTGATTTGCCGACTTGTCGTCATTGTCGTCTCCATCCCCTCTGTGGGCGGGTCTTCAAAAGAATCGGTCGAAATGAACTTGTTCGAATGGGACCTGGTGATCCACCAGCAGCATTTCCTGCAGCGCCTGGGTCATCGGTGGCGGCCCCGCAAAGTAGAACTCGTAGCTCGCCAGCGGGGCGGGAAGATCCTCGGCCAGGCGCGCATGGACGAATCCCGTGGCCCCGGTCCACCCCGTCGCGTCGGGCGATGACACCACCGGGCGATACACGATCCGGTCGCCGAAGCCCGGCAGTGACGCCAGCATGGATTCGCCGCACACGTCGCGAGGCGCCCGCGCGCCGTAGAAGAAGGTCAGGCGCCGCGTTTCGAGCATGCCCGCCTGTGTGGCCCCGCGGGCGACCGAGATCATTGGCGCCAGGCCCGAACCGCCGGCCACGCAGACCAGGTCGCGCGGCGCGTCGGGCCGCAGCCAGGCCAGGCCGTAGGGGCCGTCGAGCCCGATCTCCGTGCCCGCATCCAAGGCCTCGAACAGCACCTCGGTCCCGCGCCCAAGCGGCACTCGCCGGATCTGGAAATGCCACTCGCCGTCGGCATTGGGGAGATTCGACATGGAGTAGGCGCGGGACGCATCGACCCCCGGCAGATCGAGCATGGCAAACTGCCCGGGCAGGAACTCCGCCGCGGCGTCGGTACGGAAACGGAACTCCCGCAGATCGTGGGTGATGTCGTTGATGCCGGTCAGCACCGCACGCCGCCGTGTTGCGCGAATCGGCGGCACGTACTCGGCCGCCGTCGCGGCCTTGATCGAAACATCGCCCAGCGCACGGCACTGGCAGGCGAGGTGGCGCCCCCGGCGCCGGTCGCGCTCGCCGAGCCCGGGGGCCTCCGGCCAAAGGGTTTCGATCTCCCCCTGCAACAGGTCGAACTTGCACCCGCCGCAGCCGCCGGAGTTGCACTCGTAGGACAGGCCGACACCGGCGCGCAACGCCGCGCGCAGGATGGTGTCGCCGGGGCGCTGCTCGAAACGGGCGCCGTCCCGTTCGTTCACGATGACTGGATGGGTCATGGGTTCCCTCCGGTAGCCGGCCGCCTGTGGCAAGGCGACCGGCCGTCGAGTCGTGCTCAGAGACCCAGGCCGCGACGGATGTCGCGCGTTGCGGCACGGGCGGCGTCGGCGGCGCCCGGCGCATCCGGCAGGGCGCCGCAGTAGGCCTCGATGGCACGATCGGCGAGGGGCGCCCAGCACGCGATCCAGGCCATCATCAACTCGAGGTTCCCGGTCGTTTCGAGCGCCATGGCGACGAAGGCCGCCGTCCAGCGACGGTGGCGGTCTGCATCGATGAGCTGGGCGTCGGTCAGCAGACCCAGCAGGGTGTCGCCGTTGTGCCGCGCGGAGGCCCCGAGTTGGCGCAGTACTGCCTCTTCCACCGCGGGTTTGACGACCAGGCTCAAGGCCACGATGGCCTCGCCCCAATCCCACGTCGTAAGTGCCTTTTCGACGAGTTCGCGGAAACCCTGCCAGACCGGATCCTGTTCCCAGTAGCGCCGCTCGTCACGGCCGAATCCCTGGTCGGGGAAAGCCAGTGCCAGTTCGCGGGTGCGATACGCGGTATGGCTGAGCCAGCGCAGACTGTCGGCCATCTGGAAATAATTGCAGTTGGTCAGCGTGCTGGCGGGCGACACCTGGCCGACGTACGCCGACGCCATCTGCAGCGCATGGAACAGGAAGCGGGCAGGGGCGTACAGGCGGCCGAGGCTGCCCGCCCAGCGCGGATCCAGGGCCTTGTCGTGCTCGCGCTCGTTGAACTGGTTGAAGAGCCCGAAGACATAGGTCTCCTGCCCATCCTGCATCAGGTTGTAGGTGCGATAGACGACTTCGTCCGGATCGCGGAAGGCGTTCCAGTCGGCATGCTTGAGCGCAGTGTCGAAGGTGTGCTTCTTGTACCACTCGTTCATGAACATGCCCGGGTCGAGTTCGTAGGGCGATGCCGCATCCCGGTCGTTGTAATGGAGGTTGGTGCTGACGATCTCGTATTCGCTCGGCTTGCGGCGCCGGGCGGCCAGGTGGCTCCAGGTCTTCTGGGGCTTCAGGATCTGAATGTCCGACATCGATTTCTCCTCGTGTCTCCGTGATGGGGCGAGCGCGTCCCGCAGCTCGCGGGCAAGTGCCGAGCTGCCCCAGGTGTGGTTCGTGTTTTTCCGCTCGGACCGGCCGTCGTCAGGCGGCGGTTGAGGGGCGGGTCAGAGCTTCTTGACGAAATAGAAGCGGATCGAATCGTCCCCGCTCTCGATCTGGCCGGCGAAGGAACTGAGGTCCACTTCGAGGTCGTTCATGCGGAACGGGCGCCCCAGCTCTTCCTCGATGGTGGCCTGACGCAGGATCATTTCCTGCTCGGCGTGAATGCGGATGTAGGCCCGCTTGTCGTCCACGAAGATGTCCTTGCCGGGGTTGTCCGTTCGGGCGGCCTCGATCACCGCCTGGGCCAGATCCCCCGCCCTCATGACCGGCCCGACGAGATTGTTGCGGTAGGCCTGACCCAAAACTGCCGTATTCATGCTTGTCTCCTTCCGGGGATCGTCCCGTCCGCCTTCGAACGGAACATGGCACGCATCAGCTGTGCGCAAAAAGGGGTTCGACGCCATCCGTCTGCACCAGGATGTCATCCCCCTCGATGCGCACCGGATAGACCGCCAGGGCGCAATCGTCCGGGTTGATGCCCTTGCCGGTCCTGGCGTCGAACTGCCACAGATGCGCGCGGCAGATCAGTTTCTCGCCGTCGAACTTGCCCTCGCAGAGTGCGATGTCCTGATGCGGACAGACGCCCTGGAAGGCCTTGATCTCACCGCCATCCGCGCACACCAGGACGATCTCGTGGCCATTGACGGTGTAGGGCGCCATCTCGCCTTCCCAGACATCGTCGAGCGTGCATACCTTGTCGAAACTCATGACTTGCTCCCTTCTCGGCCAGCCGCTCAGGCAGCGGGCGCCTGCCAGATGATCTCGACCGTCTCGGTGGGCATGAAGCCGGCTTCCGCCACCTTCATGTCGCGTGGCAGAAACGCCTCGCTGCCCTGCCGGCGGACCCGCAGGATGTGACCGGGCCGGTCGCGCACCCGTCGGCCGACGGAGTGAACCGCCGCGGCGGCGGCCACTTCGTCCATGGTGTTCTCGGTGTCGACCGGCACCAATTGCAGAACGAAGTCCCCCTCGAAATTCGAGGTCAGTGGAAATAGAGCCATGTTGCGAATCTCCTCGTGCGGATCGCCCGACAACGCTCTGCCGGGCGCATCGGATCGTTGTCAGACCGCCTTGCGTTCGGCGCGCAGCGCGCGATAGACCTCGGCCCAGGCGTAGTTGTGGGCGTCGTCGCCACATTCGCCGGGACCGATGTTCATGTAGGCGAGGGCGCCTTCCAGGTTCATCGGCTGGATCATCCCGGCGAGGAAGCGGTCCACGATCGAAAGGTGGCCGGCGTAGCGTTCCGGCTCCTGCTCGAAGACCCAGCGGTCCACCTCCGAGCCGAAGTGATAGAGCCGCCCCTGGTATTCGAGGGGATAGTCCTTGACGTTCCAGCCCTTGCCCGGCGTGCCGAGGATCGGCAACTGGCACATGTTGCAAACGTAGGGCAGCGTTTCCGGATAGGCCTTGGCCATGTTGCCGTCGACCACGTTGTCGATGATCACGTCCCAGCACTGGCCCCAGGTGTCGTTCCAGCCCGGATATTTCTCCTCCAGCCAGTCCCGCTCGGCCGGCGTGATGCCGGCGGACGGGTTCCACCACACCGTGGGACGCCAGTAGTAGGAGCCCATGTGCATGCCGTGGTGGGTCTCGCTCAAATCCTTGAGGAAGATGTCCCAGTACCAGGGCAGGTCCAGCCCCATGTCGGTGAGTGCCCGTTCGAACTGGGCGACGATCCATTCCTCCATGAATTCCTTGAAGGACTGCTTGCGATGCTCGAGCGGCGTGTAGTAGTCCATGATCGGACCGGTCAGCACCGAGAACAGCTTCCAGGCTCCCCACAGGGCGATGTCGACGCGCTTCTGAGCCTCCTGCTTCTGCCCGTTCGCGATCAGCACCTTGAGCGCCGGACCGCCGATCTGGGCGTGGCGGGATTCGTCGGTCTGGATGCTGGAAATCAGGTTGGCGAAGGTATGGTCGCCGGCCTCCGCCGCATCTGCGGCGAGGCCGAGAAACTGCATGTTGGTGAAGCCGGTCTCGAAACTGAAGGTGAGCATGATCGATACGCTGATCGCGTCGCGCGTCATCATGATGTCGTCGAAGAAATGACGCGCGGCGATCATCGCCCACTCATTGGTGTCGTAGGCCTTGAAGGCCCAGTCCATCTGGCGATCCTTGGCCACGTGCTCGTGCGGGAAATAGAGCTGCATCTGGCCGTGGCGGATCTCATCCATGCAGCCCAGCGTGGCCATGTTCCGCATCCCCGGCGCCTTGGAAAAACGCATCATCCTGGCCTCGGCGCTGGCGGCCGCATACTCGCCGCGGGCAATCGCGCCGTAATGGGCCTTCATCACCGATTTCCAGCCGGGGTCGGCATTCTCGAAGATGCGGCTTCGCTCCAGCGCGGCTTTCACCGAATAGGCGCCGGCATCCTTTTCGCGCTGCACCTTCACGTATTCCGGATAGGTCTGTTTGTACGGCTCGTCGTATTCCTCCCAGGCCGTCAGCGGCAATCCGAATTCACCCGACAGTTTGGGCGGAAACAATTCGTCCTCGGCGACGTATTTGGGGGTCCAATTGGTGGAACGGGCCAGGTCATACCAGTCCATTCGATTGAGCACGGCCATCGTTGTCTCCGTCTGTAATTGGGATGAAATGCCTGCTGGTTCGTCTCGCCGATCGATCGCTGCCGATCGTGTCGATTCGCGGCGCAGTTCAGGCCTGCGAGAACACAGTATTCGGAACCGTCGGGGGGCGGTATTGGACGATGGTTTAGCTGCGCTGCAGCAAGGTGGGGCCGTATTCGGGTAGCGGTGGCGCCCGATCCTGTCGGCAGCCGAAGCCCGCTATCTGCGGCAGCGGGATCGCGTGATGCCGCCGCGTCCGAGGCGGCTTTCCGGGTGAATGCAGGCCGAGGGGATTGGGTGCTTGCCACCCGATGTCGGGCAATCCCTGCGCGCTGCGGCCGGTGAAGTGGTTCAGTTCCGCTTCAACAGCATGAAGAGCGCATCGTCGGTAGCGCAGGGCATGCCGCTGGGCTGGCGATGAGCCTCGAGGCACCTGCCACCGCCCTTGATCCCTGCTGCCCGCTGCCGGTGCGAGGAGGTGGCACAGGCGGGCACGTGGTCGGCGTCGTCAATGCCGGCGAAGGCGGTGCGCAACACCGAAATGGTGCCTGGGCCGCAGGGTGCGATATTCGGGCTTCAGGCAGCGCGCAAACTCGCCCGGCGCGTGCCGCGGATCGCACCACTGCGAGCTCAGACTCGACGCGATGATCGCCAGGTCGCGGTCGGCGATCGGCAACTGGTCGATGTCGGCGCAGAAGCGCCCGGGCTACTGCGCTGCCAGACGCCGAAGGTGCTCGTCGGAGCCGCAACCGCCATCCAGCGACGGTCTGCTCGGCAGGTGGCCGTCGCGGGCAGCGACCATGTCGCCCAGTTGGCGCCGGAGGTGGCGCTGTACCGGTGCCCTATCGTCGTCGCGCAGTCCCGCACGCCCGATGCGGTCCGCCCCATCGTGGGTTTCAGCGGGCACAGCGACCGTACCGCGGCGCCCCGCGTGCGTTCATGGCGTTCCACCGTGTCCGCCGCTGCCGTCTCGTGCCTGCCACATCAGCTCGCGAGTTCGGGTCGATCTGCGTACTGCCGCAGTGCGTCGGGATTGGCCAGCGCTTCGAGGTTCTTGACCGGTTGTCCATGCACGACGTTGCGCACTGCGAGTTCGACGATCTTGCCGCTCTTGGTGCGCGGCACGTCGTCCACCGCGACGATGCGGGCCGGTACGTGGCGGGGCGAGGCGTTGTCCCGGATCGCCTTACGGATGCGGGCGGTCAGCGCGTCGTCGAGGGCGACACCTTCGCGCAGCCGCACGAACAGCACCACGCGCACGTCGCCGGCCTCGCCGGGTGGCCAGTCCTGGCCGATCACCACCGACTCCAGTACTTCGGGCAGACGGTCCACCTGCCGGTAGATCTCGGCGGTGCCGATGCGCACGCCGCCCGGGTTGAGCGTGGCATCCGAGCGCCCGTGGATGATCAGGCCGCCGTGGGCGGTGATCTCGCAATAGTCGCCCTGGCACCAGACGTTCGCAAAACGCTCGAAGTAGGCGGCCGCGTAGCGGCTGCCGTCGGTGTCGCGCCAGAAGCCGATCGGCATCGACGGGAAGGGGCGCGTGCAGACCAGCTCGCCCTTGCCGGCGGCCAGCGGACAGCCGTCGTCGTCCCATACCTCGACTGCCATGCCGAGCCCGGCGCACTGCAGTTCGCCGCGCCACACCGGCATCGTCGGATTGCCGAGCACGAAGCACGAGAGGATGTCGGTGCCGCCGGAGATCGACGACAACTGGACATCGCGCTTGATCGACCGGTAGACGAAGTCGAAACTCTGCGGCGCCAGCGGGCTGCCGGTGGACAGCACCACGCGCATGTCGTCGAGGCGGTAGTCGGCGCCCGGCCGCAGACCGCCCTTGGCCAGGCCCTCGATGTACTTGGCCGAGGTGCCGAAGTGGGTGAAGCGCTCGCCTGCGGCGTAGTCCCACAGAATGCGACCGTCGTCGACGAAGGGGTTGCCGTCGTAGAGCATCAGCGTGGCGCCACTGGCAAGGCCGGAGACCAGCCAGTTCCACATCATCCAGCCGCAGGTGGTGTAGTAGAAGAGACGCTCGCCCTCGCGCACGTCGGCATGCAGGCGGTGTTCCTTAAGGTGCTGCAGCAGCGTGCCGCCGGCGCCATGCACGATGCATTTCGGCGCGCCCGTCGTGCCCGACGAGTACATGATGACGAGCGGGTGGTCGAAGGGCAGGCGCGTGTAGTCGATTTCGCTGGCCTGCCGGTGGGGCGCGAGGAACTGACCATAGCCCTGCGCGTCGGCGAGGCCCGACAGATCAGGCTCGCTGTCTGACAGGTAGGGCACCACCACCAGTTTCTCGACGCTCGGCAGTTGCGGCCGCAGTTCGGCGAGCTTGGCGCGCAGGTCGATCGCCTTGCCGTTGTACCAGTAGCCGTCGACGGCGAGCAGCAGCCTGGGTTCGGTCTGCCCGAAGCGGTCGAGCACGCCCTGCACGCCGAAGTCCGGCGAGGCGCTGGTGAACACCGCGCCGATGCTGGCCGCGGCGAGCATCGCCACCAGCGTCTCGGGCATGTTCGGCATGTAGGCGGCGACCCGGTCACCGGGCGCGATGCCGAGGGCCTTCAGCGCCGCTGCAAAGTGCGCCACTTCGCGGCGCAGTTGTTCGCGGTCGAGCCGGCGCTCGGTCTTGTCCTCGCCGCGGAAGACCAGGGCGGCGGCATTGCCGCTGTCGCGCAGCAGGTTCTCGGCGAAGTTCAGGCGGGCGTCGGGGAACCAGCGGGCGTCCTGCATGCGTTCGCCGGCCATCAGCGTTCGTTCGCCACGTTCGCCGATCACGCCACAAAAATCCCACAGCAGGGACCAGAAGTCCTCGCTGGCGTCCACCGACCAGCGATGCAGGTCGGTGTAATCGTTGAAGCCGCGGCCGGCGAGGGCACTGGCGCGCGACGTGAAGGCGGCCATCGCGGTCTCGGCGACCGCCTCCGGCCGCGGGGTCCACAGCGGTTTGTCGTTCAGGGCTTGCATCGGTGTTCCTCTGGCTGGGCGGTGGCGCGCCTGGCGAGCAGCGCCCGCGCGACCTTGGAGGCCGGGTTGCGACCGAGCCGGTCGCTGATCCAGGCGGCGGCATCCACCAGCGCCTCGAGGTCGATTCCGGTCTCGATGCCCAGCCCGGCGAGTAGATAGGCCACGTCCTCGGTGGCGACGTTGCCCGAGGCGCCGGCCGCGTAGGGGCAGCCGCCGAGCCCGCCGACCGAGGCGTCGAAGACCGTCACGCCGGCGTCGAGCGAAGCGACGATGTTGGCGATGGCCATGCCGTAGGTGTCGTGGAAGTGGCCGGCCAGCGCGGCCAGCGGAACTTGGCGCGCCACCACATCGAGCATCCGTCGGGTGTTGTCCGGCGTACCGACGCCGATGGTGTCGCCCAGGCTCACCTCGAAGCAGCCCATCTCGAGCAGCGCAGCGGCGACGTCGGCCACTGCCCGTGGCGCGATTTCGCCCTCGTACGGACAGCCGAGCACGCATGAGACGTAGCCACGCACGTTGATGCCGGCCGCATCGGCGGCCTCGACCACCGGCCGGAAGCGGTCAAGTGACTCGGCGATCGAACAGTTGATGTTCTTGTGGCTGAAGGATTCCGAGGCGGCAGCGAACACGGCCACTTCTGCGGCGCCGGCGGCCAGCGCGGCCTCGAATCCCTTCATGTTGGGCGTCAGCACCGGGTAGGCGATCCACGGCAGACGGTCCAGTCGGGCCATGAGCTCGGCGCTGTCGGCCATTTGCGGCACCCATCTGGGCGACACGAAGGCGGTCGCCTCGATCGCTTGCAGGCCGGCCTGGCCCAGTCGCCCGATCAGCTCCAGCTTGGTGTCGGTCGACACCAGTTGCTTTTCGTTCTGCAGTCCGTCGCGCGGGCCGACTTCGACGATCCTGACGTGGGTGGGGCGGCTCATGCGGTGCTCACTTCGTCGAGGCCGAGCTCGCGCTTCATCTGTTCGCGGATCTGGAACTTCTGGATCTTGCCGGTCACGGTCATCGGGAAGCTGTCGACGAAGCGGATATAGCGCGGCACCTTGTAGTGTGCGATCTGTCCCTTGCAGAAATCGCGCACGTCCTGTTCGCCGAGGGTCTGGCCTGCGCGGACGATGATCCATGCGCACAGCTCCTCGCCGTATTTGTCGTCGGGGACGCCGACCACCTGCACGTCGAGCACCGCCGGGTGACGATAGATGAATTCCTCGATCTCGCGCGGGTAAAGATTCTCGCCACCGCGGATCACCATGTCCTTGATGCGGCCGACGATCCTGCAGTAACCGTCGTCGTCGATCGTGGCCAGGTCGCCGGTGTGCATCCAGCCGGCGGCGTCGATCGCCTCGTGGGTCCTGGTCTCGTCCTCCCAGTAGCCGAGCATCACCGAGTAGCCCCGAGTGCACAGTTCGCCGGGCTCGCCGCGCGGCACGATGTGGCCCTCGCCGCCGACGATCTTGACCTCGCAATGAGGATGGACGCGTCCGACCGTGGCTACCCGCCGGTCGAGTGGATCGTCGGTGCCGCTCTGGAAGGAGACCGGCGAAGTCTCGGTCATGCCGTAGGCGATGGTCACCTGCTGCATGTTCATTTTGCCGACCACCTGCTTCATCACTTCGATCGGGCAGGGGCTGCCGGCCATGATGCCGGTGCGCAGTTTGGCGAGGTCGAAGCGTTCGAACTCGGGATGCTGCAGCGCTGCGATGAACATCGTCGGCACGCCGTACATCGCGGTGCAACGCTCCGCAGCGAGTGCCTCCAGCACCGCCAGCGGCTCGAAGGCCTCGGATGGATAGATCGCGGTCGAGCCGTGCGTGAGGCAACCGAGGTTGCCCATCACCATGCCGAAACAGTGGTAGAGCGGCACCGGGATGCAGACGCGATCGTCTTCCGTGAGGCGGATCGCCTCGCCGACGAAATAGCCGTTGTTGAGGATGTTGTGGTGGGTGAGGGTCGCCCCCTTGGGCGCACCGGTGGTGCCCGACGTGAACTGGATGTTGATCGGGTCGTCGAACCGCAGCAACTCGCCGCGCAGTTCGAGTGCATTCAGCTCGTCAAGGCTTGGCGTGCGCAGCAGTTCGTCGAAGTTGTGCATGCCCGGGCTCTGCTCCCGACCCATGCGGATCACGACCTGAAGCCACGGCAGCTTCCGGCTGGTGAGCTTGCCGGGCTCGCAGTGCGCGAGTTCCGGTGCCAGCGTGCGCACCATGCCGAGGTAGTCGCTGCTCTTGAAGGCCGGGGACAGCACCAGGGCCTGGCAGCCGGACTTGTTGAGCGCATATTCGAGTTCGGCCAGCCGGTAGGCCGGGTTGATGTTCACCAGCACCAGTCCGGCCTTGGCCGTGGCGTACTGGGTCAACGCCCATTCGAGATTGTTCTGCGACCAGATGCCGATGCGCGCACCGGCTTCGAGGCCCAGGCGCATCAGCCCGCAGGCCAGCGCATCGACGCGGCGCCTGAGCTCGCCATAGGTCAGGCGCACACCCTGGTGCGCGACCACCAGCGCTTCGCGCCCGGCGTGACGCTCGCAGGCTTCGTCGAAGAAGCGGCCGATGGTCTGGCCGATCAGGGGTTTGTCGGATGCGCCATGTACGTAGCTTGCTGCGGTCATGCGGTGTCTCCGGCGAATGCCTTGGGTGATGGCCGGTCGATCGCCGGCTCGGGGTATTGGGTGGTGGTCTCAGGCGGCCGGCTCGAACTCGACCAACTCGTCGCCGTCGCCGACCTGGTCGCCGACCTCGAAGCGGAAGGTACGGACGGTGCCGTCTTCGGGCGCGGTGATGGTGTGCTCCATCTTCATCGCCTCCAGGATCAGCAGCGGTGCCCCCTTCGCGACGCTGGCTCCGGTTCTGGCGATGAGCGCGATCACCTTGCCCGGCATCGGCGCCAGCAGACCGCCCTCGGCGCCGCTGGCGTCGGTGCCGTGGTGCAGCGGATCGATGTTGGCGAGCGGCCAGGCGCGGCCGTTGAGAAACACGTGGCGCTTTTCGCCGGCGACCACCACGGTGGCGTCCATGCGCGTGCCGTCCAGCTCGACCCGCATCGGCCCGCGCGGGTTGCGCTCGCCGCGGGCCTCGACCGTGCGCCCATCGACGGCGAGCGTGTAGGCCCGGCCGCGGTAGGCGACCGCGACCGTCTTCTCGATGTCGTCGAGGCGGAAGCACAGCGTGCGGTGGGCCGTTGCGTTCAGGCGCCAGCCGTCGCGCGCGTGCCATGGCGAGCGCGGATCCAGGTCGTGCTCGGCAAGGCGGCGGGCGCGGTTCGATTCGCGCAAGAGTTCGGCCAGCGCCGCCACCAGCCAGACCTCGGCCGGTGGCTCGGCGCGCTCGGGGAACAGATAGGCCTTCTCGCGCTCGATCAGGCCGGTATCGAGATCCGCCGTCGCGAAGGCCGGGCAGGCGGTCAGCCTCGACAGGAACTCGATGTTGTTGGCGACGCCGACCACGCGATACTCGGCCAGTGCCTGCAGCATGCGCGCGAGCGCCCGCTCGCGGTCCTGGTCCCAGACGATCAGCTTCGCGATCATCGGGTCGTAGTGGGGGCTGATTTCGTCGCCTTCCTCGACGCCGGTATCGACCCGCACGTGCAGGCCTTCGGTGGGCGGCGCCAGATGCAGCAGCTTGCCGGTCGAAGGCAGGAAACCCTTGTCCGGGTCTTCGGCGTAGATGCGGGCCTCGAGGGCGTGGCCGCGGATCGCAAGCTGTTCCTGGGCCAGCGGCAGCGGCTCGCCGGCCGCCACCCGCAACTGCCACTCGACCAGGTCGAGGCCGGTGATCATCTCGGTCACCGGGTGCTCGACCTGCAGCCGGGTATTCATCTCCATGAAGTAGAAGCTGCCGTCCTGGTTGGCGATGAACTCGACGGTGCCAGCGCCGACGTACCCCACCGCCTTGGCCGCATCGACCGCGGCCTGACCCATCGCGGCACGTCGCTGCGGCGTCATGCCGGGCGCCGGTGCTTCCTCCAGCACCTTCTGGTGGCGGCGCTGCACCGAGCAGTCGCGCTCGAACAGGTACACGCAGTTGCCGTGGGCATCGGCAAAGACCTGGATCTCGATGTGGCGCGGGCGCACGAGGTACTTCTCGACCAGCACGTGGTCGTCGCCGAAGCTGGAGATCGCCTCGCGCTGGCACGAGCCCAGCAAATCGAGGAAGTCGTCGCCGCGCTCGACCAGCCGCATGCCCTTGCCACCGCCACCGGCCGCCGCCTTGATCAGCACCGGATAGCCGATCGCGTCGGCCTCGCGCTTGAGCAGGCCGGGTTCCTGGTCGTCGCCGTGGTAGCCAGGCGTCAGCGGCACGCCGGCCGCACCCATGATCTTCTTGGCTTCCGACTTGGAGCCCATGGACCGGATCGCCGACACCGGCGGGCCGATGAAGACGATGCCGGCCTTGTCACAGGCATGGCAGAAATCCTCGTTCTCGGACAAGAAGCCGTAGCCCGGGTGGATTGCCTGGGCGCCGGTCTGTCTGGCTGCGGCGATGAGGCGGTCGATCACCAGGTAGCTTTCCTTGACCGGAGCCGGTCCGATGAGCAGCGCCTCGTCGGCCATGCGCACGTGGCGTGCGCCGGCATCCGCCTCGGAATACACCGCCACGGTCTTGATGCCCATGCGGCGGGCGGTCTTGATCACGCGGCAGGCGATCTCGCCGCGGTTGGCAATCAGGATCTTGTCGAACATGGTCTCAGTCCTCGTGGTCGTCGGCGGTTTCCGGGTGCAGACCCAGGCGCTCGAACAGGTGACGGTCGGCCTCGAAGGCCGGGTTGCCGGTGGTCAGCAGCTTGTCGCCGTAGAAGATCGAATTGGCGCCGGCGAGCATGCACAGCGCCTGGCCGGCGTCGCCCAGTTCCTGGCGGCCGGCGGACAGGCGGACGTAGGCGCGCGGCATGGTGATGCGGGCGGCCGCGACGACGCGCACGAACTCGAACGGATCGAGCGGCGGCGTGTCCGCCAGCGGCGTACCGGGAATCGCCACCAGGTGGTTGATCGGCACCGACTCGGGGTAGGGGTCGAGGTTGGCGAGCTGCGCGATCAGGCCGGCGCGATGCAGGCGCGATTCACCCATGCCGACGATGCCGCCGCTGCAGGTCTTGAGGCCGGCCCGGCGCACCGCCTGCAAGGTGTCGAGGCGGTCCTGGTAGCTGCGCGTGGTCACGACCTCGGCGTAGTACTCGGGGGCGGTATCGAGATTGTGGTTGTAGTAGTTGAGCCCGGCGGCCTTCAGCGCCTCGGCCTGGTGCCGCTTCAGCATGCCCGCGGTGAGGCAGCTCTCCATGCCGAGATCGGCGACCGCCTCGACCATCCCGGCGAGGGCCGGCAGGTCGCGGTCGCGCACCTGGCGCAGCGCCGCGCCCATACAGAAACGGGTCGCACCGGCCGTCCTGGCGGCCACCGCGGCCTCGCGCACGGCGGCGACGTCGACCATCGGCTCGCCGGCGACGCGGCCGTCATGATGGGCCGACTGCGAGCAATAACCGCAGTTCTCGGCGCAACCGCCGGTCTTGACCGAGAGCAGCGTCGATAGCTGGATCGCGCCTGAGTCGAAGTGCTCACGATGCACCTGCTGGGCGCGGAAGACCAGTTCCGGCAGCGGCAGGTCGAGCAGTTCGGCCACCTGGTCGACGTGCCAGCGCGCATCGTCGGCCTTGTTCGGTGCCGGCGCCTTGCGATGCAGGGTCAGCGGCTGGTCAGGTGCTCGGCAGGATGCGGCGCTCATTGGACGACCCATTCCGCCGGGCGCTTGTCGAGGAAGGCCGACAGTCCCTCGCGGGCCTCCGGCGTCGCCCGCAGCTCGGCGATGCGCCGGGCGGTGTCGGCCAGCAGCGCGTCATCCACCGGACGGTGGGCGACCGCGCGGATCAGCGCCTTGGCTGCGGCCTGCGACTTCGGCCCGCCCTCGAGCAGGGCCGCGATCTGTTCGTCGAGCGCGGCCGCGAGCGCCTCGTCGGCGACGCTGCGGTGGGCGAGGCCGAGTTCGGCGGCGCGCCGTGCATCGATCCGCTCGGCGCTCTGGAAGTAGCGAGTGGCCTGGCGCTCGCCGATGGCGCGCAGCACGTAGGGGCTGATCGCGGCCGGGATGATGCCGAACTTGACCTCCGAGGTGGCAAACACCGCCCGCTCGCCGGCGATGCAGATGTCGCAGGCGCAGGCCAGGCCCATGCCGCCGCCCAGCGCCGCGCCGTGCACGCGGGCGACGGTCGGTTTGACGCAGCGGGCGATGCGCTCGAGCATGCGCGCGAGCCGCATTGCGTCGGCCAGGTTCTCGTCGACGCTGGCCTCGCCGGCGGCCTTCATCCAGTTCAGGTCGGCGCCGGCCGAGAAGCTCTTGCCACGCCCGGCCAGCACGATCACCCGCAGCGAATCATCCGCCTCGAGGCCGGCGAAGGCCTCGTCCAGTTCGGCGATCAGCGTGGCGTTGAAGGCATTGTGACGCGCCGGCCGGTTCATCCAGACGGTGGCGACGCCGCCGGCGCGCTCGATTTCCAGGGCTTCGAAATTCATCATGCCCTCACATCCGGAACACGCCGAAGCGGGTCGGCGGGATCGGGGCATTGAGCGCGGCCGACAGGCTGAGGCCGAGGATGCGGCGGCTCTGGGCCGGATCGACCACGCCGTCGTCCCACAGCCGCGCGGTGGCGTAGTAGGGGTGGCCCTGGTGCTCGTACTGCTCGCGGATCGGCGCCTTGAAGGCCGCCTCGTCCGCGGCGCTCCATTGTTCGCCGCGGGCCTCGAGGCCGTCGCGGCGCACCGTCGCCAGCACGCTGGCGGCCTGCTCGCCGCCCATCACGCTGATGCGGCTGTTGGGCCACATCCACAGGAAGCGCGGCGAGTAGGCGCGCCCGCACATGCCGTAGTTGCCGGCGCCGAAACTGCCGCCGATCAGCATCGTGATCTTCGGCACCTGGGCGGTGGCCACCGCCGTCACCATCTTGGCGCCGTCCTTGGCGATGCCGCCGTTCTCGTACTTGCGCCCGACCATGAAGCCGGTGATGTTCTGCAGGAACACCAGCGGGATGCCGCGCTGGGCGCACAGCTCGATGAAGTGGGCGCCCTTCTGCGCCGACTCGCCGAAGAGGATGCCGTTGTTGGCGACGATGCCCACCGGCATGCCGTAGAGCTGGGCAAAGCCGGTCACCAGGGTGGTGCCGTAGCGCGCCTTGAATTCGTCGAAGCGCGAGCCGTCGACGATGCGGGCGATGACCTCGCGCACGTCGAACGGCTTGCGCGTGTCGGTCGGGATGATGCCGTAGATCTCCTGCGGGTCGTAGGCCGGCTCCTCGGCCTCGCCGAAGGCCATCGCCACCGGCTTCGTGCGGTTGAGGTTGCCGACGATGCGCCGCGCGATGTAGAGCGCGTGCGGGTCGTTCTCGGCGAGATGGTCGGCAACGCCGGACAGGCGGGTATGGACGTCGCCGCCGCCCAGGTCCTCGGCGCTCACCACCTCGCCGGTGGCGGCCTTGACCAGCGGCGGGCCGCCGAGAAAGATCGTGCCCTGGTTCTTGACGATCACGGTCTCGTCGCTCATCGCCGGCACGTAGGCGCCGCCGGCGGTGCACGAGCCCATCACCACGGCGATCTGCGCAATGCCCTTGGCCGACATGTTGGCCTGGTTGTAGAAGATGCGGCCGAAGTGGTCGCGGTCCGGAAAGACCTCGTCCTGGCGCGGCAGGAAGGCGCCGCCGGAATCCACCAGGTAGATGCAGGGCAGGTGGTTCTGCTCGGCGATCTCCTGCGCGCGCAGGTGCTTCTTGACCGTCATCGGGTAGTAGGTGCCGCCCTTCACGGTGGCATCGTTGGCGACGATCATGCATTCGTTGCCGTTCACCCGGCCGATGCCGGTGATGACGCCGGCCGAGGGGGCCTCGTCGTCGTACATGCCGAAGGCGGCGAGCTGGCCGACCTCGAGGAAGGGCGTGCCCGGGTCGAGCAGGTGGTTGACCCGCTCGCGCGGCAGCAGCTTGCCGCGGGCGGTGTGCTTGGCGCGGGCCTTTTCGCCGCCGCCCTGGGCGATGCGCGCGGCCTGCGTGCGCAAGTCCTCGACCAGCGTGCGCAGCGCCGCCGCATTCGCCCGGAATTCTTCCGCGCGCGGATTGATCTGGCTCTTGAAGGTGCTCATGTCCGGGTCCCTCAGGCGGTTTCGGCGAACAGCTCGCGGCCGATCAGCATGCGGCGGATCTCGCTGGTGCCGGCGCCGATCTCGTAGAGCTTGGCGTCGCGCCACAGCCGGCCGACCGGGTATTCGTTGGTGTAGCCGACGCCGCCCAGTGCCTGGATCGCCTCGCCGGCCATCCAGGTGGCCTTCTCGGCCGAGTACAGGATCGCGCCGGCGGCGTCCTTGCGCAGGCTGCGGGCGTGGTCGGCCCGGTCGCAGGCCTGGCCGACGGCATAGACGTAGGCGCGATTGGCCATCCAGGTCGAGTACATGTCGGCGAGCTTGCCCTGCATCAGCTGGAATTCGCCGATCGGGGTGTCGAACTGCCTGCGCTCGTGCAGGTAGGGCAGCACCGCGTCCATGCAGGCGGCCATGATGCCGAGGGGGCCACCGCACAGCACCGCGCGCTCGTAGTCGAGCCCGCTCATCAGCACCTTGACGCCGTTGCCGACGCCGCCGAGCACGTTCTCCTCGGGCACCTCGACGTCGTCGAAGAACAGCGGATAGGTGTTCGAGCCGCGCATGCCGAGCTTGTCGAGGTGGCTGCCGTGGGAGAAGCCCTTCATGCCACGCTCGATGATGAAGGCGGTGATGCCGCGCGGGCCGGCGGCGACGTCGGTCTTGGCATAGACCACCAGGGTGTCGGCGTCACCGCCGTTGGTGATCCACATCTTCGCGCCGTTCAGCACGAAGCGGTCGCCCTTCTTGTCGGCCCGCAGCTTCATGCTGACGACGTCGGAGCCGGCATTGGGCTCGCTCATCGCCAGCGCGCCGACGTGCTCGCCGGAGACCAGCTTGGGCAGGTAGCGCTGCTTCTGCGCGGCGTCGCCGTTGCGCCGGATCTGGTTCACGCAGAGGTTGGAGTGGGCGCCGTAGGACAGGCCCACCGATGCCGAGGCGCGCGAGACTTCCTCGAGCGCGACGATGTGCGCCAGGTAGCCCATCCCGGTGCCGCCGTATTCCTCGCCGACGGTCATGCCGTGCAGGCCCAGATCACCCAGCTTTCGCCACAGGTCGGCCGGGAAGAGATTGTCGCGGTCGATGTCGGCTGCACGCGGAGCGATCTCGTCGGCGGCGAAGGCCTGCACCGTGTCGCGCAGCATCTCGATCGTCTCGCCGAGGCCGAAGTCCAGGCTGGGCAGGTTCATGGCAGGTGTCTCCCGTGTTGTGAATGTGGTGGAAATCGGCCTGGGCCGTGCCTTCCGGTTGGCCTGCATCCTACGGGCGGTGGCGCAGCAATACTTGCCGACAAGGTTGCAAATACTGCCAATGTCGTCGCGGAGGGTGGATGGTGCCGAGCGGCCATCGACGCGTTCGCCAGGCCGCTCGTCGATCAGGTTCCGTAAGCGGATTTACTGGAGCATGGGGTGTACTTCAGGTGCGGGGATGGCATTGGGGAAGCGATGAAGCCATCTCATATCGCGTCAGTCGCCGCGCAGCTCTGCCGGCGCACCGGCGCAATGCTCAGTGCGCGCTGCGTCCCCGGTACTCGCTCGGCGACATGCCGGTCCAGTCGCGAAACGCGCGAGCAAAGCTCTTCTCGTTGCGAAAGCCCACGGCGTGGGCGACCTGCTTGATCGACGCGGCGCTTCGATCGAGCAGGTCGACGGCACGTTCGCGCCGCGCCTCGTCCTTGAGTTGCTGCAGCGACGCGCCTTCGTCCTGCAACTGGCGGTGCAGCGTCCGCGCCGAGACGTTGAGGCGTTCGGCGACCCGGTCAGCGGTGGTCGCCGCCAGCAGTTCGGCCCGCAGGATCTGCCGGATGCGCTGCACCAGCAGCCGGTCGCGGCGATACTGCAGCACGGTCAGCGGCAGTGCCCGCCTGAGCATCGTGCGCAGGGCGTTCTCGTCGCGGCGCAAGGTCAGCGACAGGTATTGCGCGTCGAAGGCGATGCTGGCCCGGTCGGCGTCGAAGTGCAGCGAGTCGCAGAAAAGCAGGGGATAGACCTCGACGTGCGCCGGGGCCGGAAACGGAAACCGTGCCTGCAGCAGGGGCAGGCGCGAATCGATCAGCCAGCAGGCATAGCCCAGGCTCATCCGCAGGATGGTCACCAGGCAGAACTCCTTCAGTTCGCCCAGGGGCCGTCGGACATCGATCGACAGGCAGGCGACACCGTCGCGTTGCGTGAGCGACAGCAGGATGTCGCGGGTCAGCAGGCGGTGGTGCCGACACCAGCGCTTCAAGGCCACGTCCAGATTCGGCGAGCTCAGCGAAGCGCGGCACAGCATGCCGTAGCTGCCCCACGGCAGCGGTTGCGAAAACCAGCCCAGCGCCTCGTCGTCGAGCGCGCGCATGCTGGCTTCGGACATCACTTCCATCTGCTCGGCGGTGACCCGATTGGACGGGTCGTCGAGCATTGCAGGATCGATCCCGGCCCGCGCCAGGGCCGCCGACGGGTCGGAACCGTAGCGCCGGTGGGCCGCCACCATGGCCCGTATGAACGCGACCGGGGTGGCCGCGCGTGCGGGTCGGCGCGGGAGTGGGGCGTCTGAACTGGGCTCAATCACCCGGTGATCATAGACCGGTTGGCACCTTCGGCAGTGGTGTCGTATCGCCCGATGAGACGGCACGCCCGGCGGTGCCGCCGGTCGGCTGGCGGCGAGCGGCCGCTACGCGCCAATCGGCGCGCGCCGTCGCGTCCTTCCGCACCGGCGTTCGGCTACAGCCAGACCGTCTCGATCTCGGTGGTCACGCGGGTCATGAGCTTGTGCACCGGGCTGCGCGAGGCGACGGCCAGCAACTGCTCGCGCTGCGCCCCGGTAAGGTCGCCGCTGACCGCGACTGCGGCCCGCAGGCGATAGCTGCCTTGTCGTTCCTGCGACGCATCGCGCGTGATGCGCACTTCGACGTCCTGCAGCGGAATGCCTTCGCGTTCGGCGTACCACACCATCGTCAGTGCCTTGCAGGCACCGAGCGCGGCGTCGTAGAGGTCGTGCGGTGTCGGTCCGCTATCCTCGCCACCGACTTGCGGGCCTTCGTCCGCCACCAGCGTGTGCTTGCCGATGGTCACCCGGTGCCGCATCTTGCCGGTCGGATCGCGCTTGACGACGATGCTCATGTCTCGACTCCTTCGTTGACGTCGGTATGGCTCGCGGCCAATCCGATTCATCGACCCTGCAGGTCGGTGCCCGGCGCCGCTCAGGCAGGGTATCGCGGGCGCCGCGAGCCGGCGACGATTCGGTCGCCGCAGCGACCCTGACTGCGCGGCGTGGCGCAGATCGTTCCTGCCCAGCGCGTGGCGTGGGGTGGGGCGAGGGGGCGCGGCGACGGGGTTCAGGCGGCCGCCGGTGGGGGCGGGTGATGCCGGCGCCAGTGTTCGGCGATCTCCTGTCGTCGGCAGATCCAGGCGCCGCCCTTGTCGAGCACGTGATCGAGAAAGCGTGCGAGCGCCGTCGCCCGCGCCGGGTGGCCGCTGAAGCGCGGGTGCAGGCCGACGCTCATCATCCGCGGCGCCGCTTCGCCTTCCTGCCAGAGCAGATCAAAGGCATCGCGCAGCAGCGCGAAGAAGGCATCGGCATGGCCGCAGCCGGGGCTCAGCACGTAGCGGATGTCGTTGTGGATCAGCGTGTAGGGGATCACCAGGTGGCTGCGGTGGCCGTCGGAGAGCCAGTACGGCAGTTCGTCGTCGTAGGCATCGGCGTCGTACAGCAGGCCGCCGCGCTCGACCAGCAGGCGCCGGGTGACGGGACTGACGCGACCGGTGTACCAGCCCGCCGGCGGTCGTCCCGTGCAGTCTTCGATGACCCGACAGGTGCGCGCGATGTGCTCGCGCTCGACGGCTTCTTCCACCGTGCGGTAGTCGATCCAACGATAGCCGTGGCCGGCCAGCTCGTGGCCGGATTCGGCCAGCGCCGCACCGGCTTCCGGATTGAGCTCCAGCGCCCGGCCGACGACGAAGGCGGTGAGCGGCAGCGCACGCGCCTCGAACAGGCGCAGGATGCGCCAGAAGCCGACCGCGGCGCCGTAGTCGAACAGACTCTCCATGCTGTAGCCGCGACCGCCGGCGATGGGCCGGGCGCTGGCCAGTTCGGGCAGGTAGGACTCGGACTCGGCGTCGCCGTTGGCAATCGAGTGTTCGCCGCCTTCCTCGACGTTGAGCACGAACTGCAGCGCCACCCGCGCCCCGCCCGGCCACGCCGGCTGCGGCGGGCGGCGGCCGTAGCCGGCCAGCCGGCGTGGATGCCAGGGGTCTTCGATCATCCCAGCTCGAAGGTCGTGACGCCGAAGATCTGCTGATGCGGCAGCGTCGGCGGCGGGCCGAGATACATCCGTGCGCAGCCGAACACCTCGCGCATGCCGTGGCGTGTCGCAAGCGCCATCGCGTCGGCATTGGGTTCCGGCACGTCGAGATAGATCGGCTCGCCCGCGGCATGGTCGGCGAGGCCGGTGAACAGCATCTCCGCCACCTCGGCGTCGGCTGCGAACAGGGGGCCGATCTTGTAGCCCTGCCGGCACGGCCGGATCACGCCGAAGCCGCGCAAGCCGGCCGAGCCGGGCACCGCCAGCGCCCGACTGCCCGCCTGCGTGATCCAGGCACGCAGGAAATCCGCCCGGGGCGCCGGAAAATGCGCCGAATCACAGGCCAGCAGGGTATCGAACGGCACCGTACGCGCGTCGACCACGGCGCCGGCCGGCGTGCCGCGCGCGCCAACCCCTTCGAAGCGCAGATCGCGGTGGCTGAAGACGAAGCCGCCCTCGGCATAGAAGGGCTGCATCGCAAACACGCCGTCCATGCCGATCGTCGCCCCTTCGCCGAGGCGTGCAAGCAGCCGGTCACGGCGATGGAACCACAGTCGCCGCCCGAGTCCCTGGCTGCGATGCTCGGGCCGGACGATGAAGAAGCCCATGAAACCGAAGCCTCCCGGGTAGGCCACGATCGAGCCGCCGCCGATCAGTTCGCCGTCGCGCTCGGCCGCGATGAATCCCGCCGGATCGCACGCCCAGAAGATCTCCGCATCGTGCAGCCCGGGGATCCAGCCCTCGCCGGCCGCCCACTCGACCAGTGAATCGAGCTCGGGCCGGCGCATGGCGCGGATGATCAACTCGTCAGACATCGGCGCCTTCCTGGCTGGGGCTACAACCCCAGTGTAGGAACCGGCCGCGGCAAACTCCAGCCGGCTGATGCCGCACGTACGGGCGAAGGGCAGTCTGCAGAGCCCCCGGTGGTCGTCATGCCGCGCGTCGAACGAGCGCGAGCCGCAGCGATCCAAGCTATGCTCGAGACAGCCGACGCGGGCTCGCGGCGGCGCCGACTCCGAAGGAGGGAAGCGATGCAGGTTCAGGCCTATCTGTTCTTTTCCGGCAACTGCGAGGAAGCGATCCGCTTCTACGGCGAGGCACTGGGTGCCCGCGTGGACATGCTGATGCGCTACAAGGATTCGCCGGAACCGCCGCCGCCCGGCATGGTGCCGCCCGGCTTCGACGACAAGGTGATGCACGCCGCGATCCGCATCGGCGAATCGGTCGTGATGCTGTCCGACGACTGCACCGGACAAGCCCGATTCGGCGGCTTCTCCCTTTCCGTCGCGGCTGCTGACACTGCCGAGGCAGCACGCCTGTTCGCGGCGCTGTCCGACGGCGGCGACATTCAGATGCCGCTGGGGCCGACCTTCTGGTCGCCGGCCTTCGGCATGCTGACCGATCGCTTCGGCGTCGGCTGGATGGTCAATGTCGCCGACGGCGCGGCCGGATAGGATCGAGACGGGCGGCGCGACGAAGGGGAGCGGCGGATTGCGTGGATCCGCGGAATGCTTGCGCCGGCCCCGAGCGGCCGACGGGATACCCGGTCAGACTGCCGTTCGCCGGATCGTCCTGAGCGAATGCTTCGCGGCGGCCTGTTCGAGCCCGCCGCTGGCTCGCCTCCATCAGTCGCCGACATTCGCCTCACCGCCAGAGATGCCTCCAGAAGCCCGGTCTACACGGACGCCTGCCGGAAGGCCCGTGACTCTTTCTCCGGCAAAGCTGACGCTTGGTCTGCGGCGAAGGGAAGGCTACAAAGCTGCCGCAGCGTCAGTGAGACGCGGACTGGCGGCGAGTGAATCATGCATCATGGCAGGCAAGGTCAGATCATTGGCGAAATGCTATGATGAGAGACCTGACCCCTACCGCCTCCTTCTAGTTAGACACCACACCGACATGTCCGAGCGGACCAAAGCCAGGGAATTGATCTCTGCCGGCGCAGAACTCGCCGGCGGGGCGGTTAGCGTCGCCCTCGGGCTGCTAGCAAGTGGCGGAGCGGCTTCGGTACTTCTCGGAGTATCTGGAGTAGCTATCACCCGGGCGCTGACTGACGCTGCTGACAAGTACATGACGAAAAGGGAACAGGCTCGCGTTGGTTCAGTGAGTGCGATGACTCTTGCCAGAATGCAACGTCACCTTTCTCATGGCGACAAACCTCGTGTTGACATCTTCACTGTCCGTTGGCGCCGAAACTTGACCACCTGTTTGCGTTGAATTTTGACCAGGGGCCGATAGCCGCGTGTCATTGAGCGGCTGTGGATAAGTTTAGCGAAGGAGGTGCGCGCGGGGAAGCGGCGAAGGGCGTAGCCCGAAGCCGCTTCCCGCGCGCGGCGCCGATCAGAAGGGTGCGGCTTCTGTGGTCGTGGGTGCGGTCGCCGAGGCCCCAGATTTTCTACTTTGCTCCCTCGCCTTCACCCTTGCCTTCGCCGTCTGGCTGCTCTGCCGGTAACGGAACGACTCGTTGCCTGTCTCGACGATGTGGCAGTGGTGCGTGAGCCGGTCGAGCAGCGCCGTGGTCATCTTGGCGTCGCCGAACACGGCGGGCCATTCGGCGAAGCTGAGATTCGTCGTAATGGCCACGCTGGTGCGCTCGTAGAGCTTCGAGAGCAGGTGGAAGAGCAAGGCCCCGCCGGCCTGGCTGAACGGCAGATAGCCCAGTTCGTCGAGCACGACCAGGTCGACGTGCATCAGCCGCTCGGCGATCCGTCCATGCTTGCCGGCCGCCTTCTCGAGTTCGAGCTGGTTGACCAGATCGACGGTCGAATGGAAGCGAACCCGCTTGCCGTGGCGGGTGATGGCGTCGACGCCCAAGGCGGTCGCGAGGTGCGTTTTCCCCGATCCAGTGCCGCCGACGAAGACGACGTTGGCCGCCGCGTCGATGAACTGGGCGCTGGCAAGTTCGCGGATGAGCTTCTCATCGACCCGTGATTGGCCGAAGTCGAAGCCGCCGAGATCCCGGTGAACCGGGAAGCGGGCGGCGCTCATCTGGTAGCGGATCGAACGCACGTGCCGGTCGGTGACTTCCGATTCGAGCAGGCACTCGATCACCCGGGCCGCGCTCTGCAGACCGACGCCACCTTGGGCCATCAGTTCCTCGTAGCGCTGCGCCATGCCGTGCAGGCGCAGCGATTTCAGTTGGGAGACGATCTCAGTCATGCTCGGTCTCCGCGTTCAGCCGGTCGTAGCGGGCCGTGTCGGCCAGGGGTTCCTCGTCGAGGGCGAGCTTCGTTTCGACCCTGGACGGCGAAGCCGCCTCGCCCAGCCGGGAGAGCACGTTGCGCACGTGCTCGGCACTGACACGGCCGGCATCGAGGATCAGTTCGACGGCGACCAGCACCGCTTCGAGGCCGTGGCGTGGCACGCAGGCGAGTACGTCGGCCATCAGCCGGTCGCCGCCCGGGCGGCGCACCAGCAAGCTGCGCAGGCGCTGCAGCGCCTCGGGCATGTCGGCGAACGGCGCACCGTTTCGCAAGGCGCCGGGTTTGCGCTCGACCAGGTCGATGTAGTGGCGCCAGTCGTAGCAGACTTCGCCGCGCTCGAAACTGCGCTCGTGCCTGGCCACCAGTCCTTCGTCGTCGTGGGCCTCGATCCGGTCGGGATAGATGTGGATGCTCAGCTTGCCGTTGGCGAAGCGGCTCGGCACCGAGTACTTGTTGCGCTCGACGCCGACCAGGCAGGTGCTCGACACCGGCGTGATCGCCTCGACGTAGCCGTCGAAGGCCGGCAGCATCGGTAACAAGGCGTCGCGCTCGATGGTCAGGGCGTCGGCCACCGTCAGGTGCTCCGCGCCCGGATAGCGCAGCTCGGACCACAGCGTCCGGCAGCGCTGGTCGAGCCAGACGTTCAACTCCGCGAAGCTGCCGATGCGCTGTTGGGGGCGTCCTGCCAGACACGGCGACGGCTGTCCTGAACGTTCTTCTCGACGATCCCCTTCTCCCAGCCCGACGCGACGTTGCAGAACTCCGGGTCGAACAGATAATGGGCCGCCATCGCGGCGAAGCGGGTGTTCACTGATCCGACGCTTGCCGACGCCGACCTTGTCGACGGCGGTGCGCATGTTGTCGTAGATGCCGCGCCGGGCGATGCCGCCGAAGGCCCGGAAGGCGCGCGTATGGGCATCGAACAACATCTCGTGGCTCTGCGTCGGGTAGGCGGACAGGTGGAACGCGCGGCTCGCACACAGCTTGGTGTGGGCGAGCATGACCTGCGGTGGAAGCCGCCGATTACCAGCGTCTCCTCGCTCCAGTCGAACTGGAAGGCTTCGCCGAACTCGAAGGCGAGCGGCACGAACGCGCTCTTTGCCGGCTTGCCGCCCTCGGCTCGCCAGCGTCGGACGAACTCGGCGACCCGGGTGTAGCTGCCGTTGAAACCCAGCGTCTTCAACTCAGCGTGCAACGCCAGGGCGGTACGTCGCTCCCGCCGGGGACGGCGGGCATCGGCTTCGAGCCATTGACGAAGCCGCGCTTCGAACGGCGCCAGCACCGTCGGCTGTGGCTTCCTGCGGTACTTCGGCTCCGTGCCCTCCGCGCTGTTCAGCCAACGCCTGACGGTGTTCCTGGCCAATCCAGTGCGACGGCAGATCTCGCAGATCGACAGCCCGTCGCGAAGCTTCAGGCGCCGAATCTTGCCCAGCATGTTCATGGTGATCATCCTCGATATGCCTGCTCAAAAGATGAGCAGACGAGTGAATCACCCTGGTCAATTTTCAGCGCAAATCACCACCCAAAACTGGTCAATTTTCGGCGCCTAGCAACACTCGGGGTCTGCCAGCGCCTGTGTGGCCGCCGAACGCCACTGTTCAAGTTCCTGGGGATACACCCCTTGCTCGCGACACCAAGCGCTCTTGCTCGCCTCATCCATCGCAGCGGTCGCCAGCACCGCTTCGAATCGGGCCCGCGCTGTCCAGGCCCGCTCGCGAGCGGGCCTGGACAGCGCATCCGCGCGCCACCGCTCTAACGTCGCAACCGAAATGCTCAGTTCCTGCGAAACCGTCTGCACCGATGCGCTTTCGGGCGGCAACAACCTCGCTACCGCTTTGTCCTTGAATGCTTGTCCGTACCTGGCCACTTCGTCCTTCCGCTATCGCCCCCGCATTTCCGATTCTATCGAGGCGACAACCATTCTGACGCAGGGGGGCTCCGCCAGGGCGACGTGCCTGAGAACTTCACGTGGGTCATGGGGGTCAGGTCTCGCCTTGTATCCACCCTTGCCTTCATCTATCGTTCAGCACATGCGCGACCCCTCCGCATCGAATTCCCTGGTGCGGTCTACCACGTAATGTCCCACGGCGACCGCCGCGAGAAGGTCTTCGATGACAACGATGATCGCAAGACCTTCCTGGCGGAGGTGGTCGAGCGCCTCAACTGGCTGTGCCACGCCTGCTGACTGATGGACAACCATTACCATCTGGTGGTCGAGACGCTGGACGGCAGCCTGTCGAAGGGCATGCGCCGGTTGAACGGCATCTTCACCCAGGCTTCGAACCGGCGCCATGGCCGCAGCGGCCATCTGTTCCAGGGGCGCTTCAAGGCAATCCTGGTGGACCGGGATGCCTTTCTGCTCGGACGGTCGCGCTACGTGGTGCTCAATCCGGTGCGAGCCGGCGCGGTCGGTGCCGTGGGCGACTGGCCGCGGAGCAGCTACGGAGACTTGATCCTGTTGTCTCCTGCCCGTGGGATGCGCAGGGCGTCGGTGCCGTCGCTTTCATGCGTCTGGCAGAATGCGGCGAGCGCGGGCTCCGATGCCGGGCGCGTGGACGCATGCCGAGGCTCTTGCCGGCCCCGTCCTGCGCCGGGGCCCTGACAAGAACAAGCGAGCGACATTCGGGAGGCGGTCCGTGGCAGACGTTTTCATCAGCTATTCGAGAAGCGACCGGGAATACGCCGAGGCGCTGGCCGGCATCCTGCAGAAGCGGGGCCTGGCGGTCTGGTGGGATGTCGAGCTGTTGCCGGCGGACCGCTTTCCGCAACGCATCGTCGAGGAGATCGAATCGGCTCATGCCGTCGTCGTGCTGTGGTCGAAGGCGTCGGTGGACAGTACCTGGGTCACCGACGAGGCGGCGATCGGCCTCAAATCGAAGAAGCTGATCCAGGCGTCGATCGACGGGGCGCTGCCGCCTCCCGGCTTCGGCATCGCGACGACGCAGATCGCGGACTTGTCGTCCTGGTCGCCGGACACGCCTGCCGGCTTCAGCCAGAAGCTGCTCGAAGCGATCGAACGCCTGGTGCCGTCGCACAAGGGCGTCGACGCGCTGAAGGAGCGCTTGGCGCAGCTGGAGGGCGAAACGGCGACGCTTGCCGGCGAACTCGGCCGCGTGCAGCGGCTGAAGATTCCGCTGCTGGCCCTTGCGGCGACGTCGCTGGCATCGCTCGGAGGGGTCGGCATCCTGCTGGCGCGTCCGTCGCCGCCGGCGATGGCGACGCCGCCGGGCGCCGTGCTGGCATTCGAAGCGGAGCGATGCCCGGGCGGGTGGTCCGCCTACGCGCCGGCCTTCGGCCGCTTCGTGCGTGGCATCGATCCCGGGGTGGAAGCGGATCGGCGGCGCAAGCCGGGCAGCCTGGAGGACGACGCGCTGCAGGACCACGTCCATGAGATCGCGGGTGCCAAGACGGCCGGGCACCAGCCGCAGGTCGGTGCACCGCACGGCTATGATGCCGGTGCGCTGGGCAATACGATCAACGAGACGAAGTTTGTCCGGTCGGCCAAGGTAGGCGACGAAACGCGGCCGAAGAACGTCGCGCTGCTCTACTGCCTGAAGGACTGAGGCGTTTCCGGCGTAGGCGTCCCGCAAAGAATGGAATGAAGGGGGTCAGGTCTCTCCTTGAGTCTCCCTTCAACTTGTTCTACCCTGCACTCATGGCCCGACCCCTCCGAATCGAATTCCCAAACGCCGTCTACCACGTCACCTCGCGCGGCGACCGCCGCGAGAAGATCTTCGAAGACGACGACGATCGCGAGAAATTCCTGGCGGTGCTTGCCGAGGTGGTCGAGCGTTTCAACTGGCTGTGCCATGCCTACTGCCTGATGGAGAACCACTACCATCTGGTGGTCGAGACGCTGGACGGGAACCTGTCGAAGGGCATGCGCCAGCTGAACGGGATGTTCACGCAGGCCTCGAACCGGCGCCATGGCCGCAGCGGACATCTGTTCCAGGGGCGCTTCAAGGCGATCCTGGTGGACCGGGATGCCTATCTGCTCAAGCTGTCGCGCTACGTGGTGCTCAACCCTGTCCGCGCCGACATGGTCGGTGCCGTGGGCGACTGGCCGTGGAGCAGCTATGGCGCCACCGCCGGCATCACGGGTGCGCCAGGGTTTCTGACGACCGAGGCGCTGCTGTCGATGTTCGCGCGGCGCAAGGGCCTGGCCAGAGAGCGCTATGTCGGCTTCGTCGCCGAGGGCGTTGGCCAGCCGAGCCCGTGGCAGGACCTGCGCCAGCAGATCTACCTGGGTGGTGAAGACTTTATCCGGCGAATGCAGGCACAGGCCGGCGACGACATGGAGGCGATCGGCGTCCCGAAGATCCAGCGGCGGGCGCCTGCGGCGCCGCTGGCCGAGATCGAGGCGCAGCACGCGGCGCGTGACGACGCGATCGTCGCCGCGCACGGCACCGGCGCCTACAGCTACCGGGAGATCGCGGAGCATTTCGGTCTGCATCCGGGCAGTATCGGCAAGATCGTCCGGGGGGCGATGGTTGCGAAGGCGACCGGCAAGGCGGCAAGACGACGATAGGCGTATTGGCGGTGGTGATGTTCTTGCGCTGCCCAGACGCGAAGCGCCAACAGGCCTCGGCGTCGGGCAGGTTTTCGGACCCACTCGCTTCTGGGGAGCGACATGACGGCGAAGCCGACCAGCGAAGCGGTGACGCAACAAGGCGCAGCTCGCCAATGGGTCCGCCTGGTCGCCGCCTACCTGCTGGTTCCGCTGGTGTTGTTGCTGTGTGCCGGTGAGCTTGCCCGGTGGCCGGCCTGGCTGTATTCGCTGCTGTTCCTGGCCGCCGGCATCGGCGGTCGGATCTGTGCAGAGCGGCGGCAACCCGTTTCGCGAAAACTGGAGAAGACACCATGACCTCGACGGAGAACGGGGATTTCCATGTGGCGTCGAACGATGTGCCGTGGAAGGTGCTGCGAGATGGCTACCACTTCAAGCTGTTGCGTACTTGCCCGGTCACGGGTACCTGGGTTGCGTTGTTTCGAGCCGTGGCGGGTTCCTCGGTGCCGCCCCACAAACACATTGGCGCTGCTGAGTACTTTGTCCTGAAGGGTAGGATCGAGATTCGAGGTGGCAATGAAAACGTCGGCGTCACGGCACATGCCGGCGATTATGGCTACGAGCCGAATGGCATCGTTCACGAGAAGACATGTTTTCCCGAGCCTTGCGAGTACCTGTTCATCAATCATGGCCCCCTGCAGTACCGCGATGAGGACGGCGGTACGCTATTCGTCCTTGACTGGATGGGGGTTCGGGAGAAATGGGATGCCGCGCCGTTGGTCGGGTAGCTGCCGGATGGCCAACCGGTCGCCGTGCCGGTGCCTGCGGACGATCGGAGGCTTGAAATCCGTATTTCAGGCAAGCGTCATCGCGTGACGAAGCCGACACTTCGGGGCCGGTCGCGAGCCATGATCAACGGTTGTTCCCGCCAGGGCATGATCCCGACTTTCGCTTTTGACGCGTCGGAAGCGCCTGGCGCCGCACGAGGTGGCCGGCCGCATGGATTCGTTTCGCACGGCGACCACGTGCGATGACAGCCGCTGTTGGCGCGCAACGGATGATGAAGATCCTGCGGATGTTCCGCCAGATCGCGAGCTGGTTCCTGCTATCGCTTGCATCCGTTCCGGCCCTTGCGTGCGAACCCTATGTCGAGGAGCCTGCGGACCGGTCCTACGGGCGCCTTCGCCCGCACATCAACGCCCTCGAAGCCTGTGAAGTCAGCGAGGAAGGCTATCGCGCGGTCGTTCGCGGCTGGTTGCGAAATCGCGCGGCCGATGCGCCGCGGCTCACTTCACTGGCCCTGGGGCGCGCGGTGGCGTATCCATGGATCTCGCGACATCTCGCCGACGCCGCCCTTCGACAGCCCGGTTGGGCGGCGCAGGTGAAGGCCACGCCTCGCGGACGGCGGGACGCGCTCGCGACAACGGCCATTCGCGACCCCGCGTTGCTCGTGCGCCTCGCCGAGCCGTTCGCGGCCAGCCGCTACGAGGTCACGGGCGTTTCGTTCGAAAAGGTCTTGTACGGCAAGGCCAGTCGTTATTCGTCTCGCCGCGACGCGGGAGAGACGCTGGTTCCGTTCGATGCGCAGCTCTGGCTGACGTTGGCGCCGCGCGACCAGGACGGTCGCAGCACGGCTTGCCCCGGCACCTATACTTCGCTCATGCCGAGGATTGGCCGGTGGGCTGCATGGCGGTGCGCGACGGGGTGGCAGGCGCGGCGGCACCGTGAAGGCGAGTGCGGGCTTGGGCTGGTCGAACGTCGCGGCGGTCGGGTGCTGCGGCAGCCGCGCGGGCATCGATGAAGCGCGCATGGGCGCCGGCCGGCTTGCTGTCGTGGCTGTCCGAGCAGGCTCGCGGGAAGGCCGGTCGCGCCGGCCCGGAGGTGCGGGATGAAACGGATCGCAGTCGGTGTTCAGCTGCTGTTGGCATGTGCGGTCGCCCTTGCCGACAGCTGGATGTTTCCGGCGGAGCGCAGCGACAAGGTCTATGAATTCGGCCGAACCAAGGTGGTGCTGACCACCGACGCCCGCCACAACCAGGTCCATCCGAGATTCACGTTGCGGATATTCGATGACGGCGAACTGGTCGCCGAACACGCCGACGTGGCTTTCCAGCATCTCGCCGCGCTCGACCGGCAGCAACTGTTCATCGGGGTGTCGAACGACGGGCTGCCCGGGACGGCAATGATCGTCTTCGATCGGGCGGGGCATCTGTTGCTGAAGCTGGACCACGCCTTCAAGCGGTTCGACTATTGCAGGCAGAGCGTGACCCGCATTCGCGAGTGGGTCGATCCGAATGATCCTGCGTTCGCCCGCGACGGGGCGACCGGACAGATCTCGTTCGTCGACTGCCGGGGCAGGCGCGTCTTGCTGGACGATTTTCTGCGGCGTACGGTGGGGACGGGGCTGGACGCGCTGCGCCGCCCGCCCTGATCGCGGCGGCCGCGACCCCGCCGATCAACGGGCAGCGGCATCGAGTATATCCGGCGGCCCGCTTGGCACCAGCGGATCGGGGGCTGCGGACCTTCAGCCCCCAATGATTCGACGGGCGGGATTCGAAGCGGCGATGCGATCAGTCGCTCTGGGCTTCGCAGACGCTGGCCGGCAGCGCTTCGTACCAATCGACAATATGGCGACCGTTGCGCAAGGCGAGGCCGGCCAGTACCGAGGTGGCGAGCGGTTCGTCCGGCTCGAGAAACACGGCCGGCTCGCCGTTGCGGCTGTAGCAAGAGCCGCCAACCGCCTGCCAGCGCCAGGCGCTGCATTCCAGGGCCAGGTGCAGGCGCAGCATCTCGGTCACACCGTCGATGTCGACAGCCAGATCGAGGTCGATCACGCCGCTGCGACCGAAGCCACGCAGGGCTTCGGGCAATTCGTCCAGTTCCGAGGTCGGCAGGATCTCGAAGGCACCGGTGGCGAGGGCCGCGAGCAGTTGCGGGTCGACGCTGTCGTCGGCGTCGTGGCGCGCGGCGTGCTTCTGGACTTCGGCTTCGATGGCGTTGCGTGCCTCGAGGGCCGCGTCGGATTCGCCGGCATGGCGGGCAGCTGCGCCGAGCAGGGCGAGCACGGTTTCGAGCGATTGGGCGAGCCCGTCGCCGTCGAGTTGGCCACGGCGCTGGCTGCGCAGGGCCTGGCGTAGCAGGGTTTGTGCGGCGTGGCCGCCGCCGGGCAGCAACTGGGCGTCCGGGAGATGGCTGCAGAACTTGAGACAGGCAACGATTCGCGCCAGTCGCGCGAGTTGATCGGGATCCTGCTGGCTGCCCGGGGTTGCGAACAAATGGGCCAGCCTGGCATCGCTGAAGTGGTCTAGGTCGTCGACGGTCAACATCGGATGCTCCCGGCATGCGTTGCCTGCTGGGGGCCCACGAGATCGCGTCAGACGTTTACGAAAGCCCGGTGAATGGTGCTTGCGAACGGGTGCTGGCCCGTTTGATACAGCCTAGCAAAAGACGTGCTGCAGTGCAACATAAATGATGCGATCGATGGCCGGATCGGGCGGCGCGACTGCGATGCCGCCCGACTCGCCGGCCTTCGGTGGATTCCCGGCACGCCGCAGCGATCGGCGCCGGGCGCCGCGCTGCCGCTGTCGGGCCGCGCACAAGCGGCTTCGCCGGATGCGCTCACTCGGTGTCGACGACGATCTCGACCAGGTTGGGCCGTGCCGAGGCGATCGCGGCGGACACCGTCGGCCGGATCTCGTCGGCCGCGGCGATGCGTTGCGCAGGCATGCCCATGGCGGTGGCCAGGGCCTGGAAGTCGACCGGTGGATCGGCAAGGTCCATCGCGATGAAGCGGCCGGTTCGTGCCGACGTGTAGTGCGATTGCGAGCGCATGAAATTCTTCAGGATGTTGTACTCGCGGTTATTCACCACGACGAAGGTCACCGGCAGCTTTTCATTCACCGCGGTCCACAGTGCCTGGGGCGAGTACATCGCGGCACCGTCGCCGACCAGCGAGACCACCGGCCTGCGCCCGAGGCCGAGTGAGAAGCCGATCGCCGCCGGCATACCCCAGCCGAGCGCGCCGCCGCGCAGGAAGGAGTACTGGCGGGTCGAGTGATTGGCCAGGAACTTGCGCAGATGGGTGGCGGTCGCCAGCGCTTCGTCGACGATCGGCGTGTCGCTGCCGATCGCCAGCGCGAGTTCCCGGGCTGCCACCAGCGGGTGGATCTTCGGGCGACCCTGCAAGGCGTCGGCCTGGGCCATCAAGGCGGCCCGGCGCGCGGCGAAGGCTTGCTGGGCCTGTTGCCGGTGGTCGTCGAAAGCCGCCTGGCGGTCGGTGACCTCGGCCTGCAGCAGTCCGTTCAAGGCGCGCAGCGAGAGCTGGATGTCGCCGACCACCGACAGCCGCGTCGGATAGGTGCGTCCGAGGTCGCGGCCATCCACCGAGAGTTGGTAGAGCTCGCAGCCGGCGGGCAGGGCCGACGCGTCGGAATAGAGGATGGTGATGAAGGACTTGCCGCCGAGGGCGAAGATGGCGTCGAAGTCGCCGATCGCCTCGGCGATCGCCACCGCCTTGGTCGGCAGGTTGCCCTGCCACAGATAGTGGCCGGTCGGATACGGAATGTGGGCCGGCCACGACGAGCCGAACACCGGCGCCGCCAGGATCTCGGCGAGCTCGACCACCTCGCGGTAGGCGTCGTTCAGCGAGATCTCGTCGCCGGCGATGATCGCCACCTTGCCCGGGGCGTAGCTCGCCAGTTCCTTCGCCAACTCGGGCAGCGAGCCGGCCACCGGCCGCCGGTCCACCCTCGATACGCCGGGGATCTCTACCGCGCTCTCGGCCTCCATGACGTTCATCGGCAGCGACAGGAAGACCGGTCCGGGCGGCGTCGCGCTGCTGTCCTGGAAGGCGCGGCGGATCAGGATCGGGATCTGCTCCGGGGTCGTCACCTCCTGTGCCCACTTTGCCACCGGCGTCGCGATCGCGACCAGGTCGCCCTGCAGCAGCGGGTCGGCGATGGCGTGCCGTGAATCCTGCTGGCCGGCGGTGACCACCAGCGGCGTGCCCGAGGTTCGCGCGTTGAGGAGGTTGCCCAGGCCGTGGCCGAGGCCGCCGGCGGTATGCAGATTGATGACCCCGGGCTTGCCCGAAGCCTGGGCGTAGCCGTCCGCCATTGCCACGACGCTGGCCTCCTGCAGGCCGAGCACGTAGTGGATGCGCTTGCGGCCGATCAAGGCGTCGATCAGCGGCAGTTCGGTGGTACCGGGATTGCCGAAGATGTACTCGACGCCCTCGGTCTCCAGGGCTTCGAGCAACACGTGGGCGCCGAGGCGCCGGTCGGATGGGGTGGTGGTCATGGTCGCGCTCTCCTGTCGTCGGACGTTGGCCAGCCGGGTCGACTCGACTATAGACAGTTTCCGATCGCAGGGTGGCCGGCGCGGTGCTTCGGCTCGCTGCGAATCGGTTCGCGCACCGTGCGCGGATCTCGCCACCTGCATCGTCTTGCCGGCTGTGTCGTCCCGAATGCTGTCCGGCGGATGTTCGTCGAGGGAACGAGCGGCATGGCTGCAATTGTCGGGCAGATCGGGGTGTGCTTGAAGAATCGGCCGGTGCCGCGCGCCGACTGCAGGCTTGGATCGAAGCTGCTGGCGCGCACGTCGCGAGCGGGCAGACATCGCGACCCTGGTCGGCGGGCGGCTGTTCGGTGCTGCGACTGGACGACAACGGCAGCGCATTTCCCAAAGCTCGCGGGCTGTCGCGGGCCGCCGCTGAGGCAATGGTGCAGGCGTTCGCGGCGCGGAGTCACAAGCAATGCTACTGGGCGTGCGCCGATGCCGACCTCGATCCGTTTGCGCAGGGCGACGAGGGTGTCGTCGATGCGCCGCGATGAGGCCGGCAGGCGTCACCGGCGTGATGCCGTGGCGTGATCGGGGTGGTCGGCGATCGTGTCCCTCGGACGGTCTGCGCCTTGCCTTCGGCGTCGCAGCTTGGCACGCTGGGATTTCTTCGAGCAGACGGGAGGTGAACATGATCAAGTTCGTGATGTGTCTCGCACGACGCAAGGACCTGAGTCGCGAGGCGTTCCTCGACTACTGGCAGAATCGCCACGGTCCGTTTTTCATGAAGAATGCCGAGGTCATCGGGGCGCGGCGGTACGTCCAGTCACACACCGTGACGACGCCACTCAACGACGGGCTGCGGGCGTCGCGCGGCATGCTGGCCGAATTCGACGGCGTCGCGGAAGTCTGGTTCGATTCGGAAGCGGCGCTGGTCGCCGGCATGAGTTCGCCGGAAGGCCAGAAGCTTGGTGCGGCGCTGCACGAAGACGAGGCAAATTTCATCGACCACGCTGCATCGTGCGCCTTCATCGTCACCGAGCACGAGTTCTGACGCACGGCGGCAGCATTGCCGTCGCCGGTCGAGTCTGCAGCGCGACGGCTGTCTCGACGCGGCGCCGGCCACACGACGCCGTTGGCCCATCGAACTGCATGGACCGATTGCCGGCCGCGATTGTGATGCGACGGTCGCGGTGCACCAGCCCATGCTGACCCATCGTGTCTGCGACAGCCGAATGCCGGCCGAACCGCACGGCGCAAACGGCTTGGATTAAAGGAATTCCGACCGAGGCCGAATACGAGTTGTCATGGCAAGGATGGCGCACGCTGTCTGCATGCCGCACAGGAAGTTTCGATGACACCTCTCGCATCGGAGGCCAGGCCTGCCGAGAGCCGACGGCTGAGCCCGGTCGCACCAGTCGCGCTGATCGACAGCTTTCTCGGGATGGCCGCCCTGTTGAACCCAGAGGGTCGGCTCGTAGCCGTCAATCGGGAGCTCGCGGGCCTGGGCGTGGGCGACGACGAGGCCGAGGTCGCTGGCCGCTATTTCTGGGAGTGCGACTGGTGGGCCTTCGACCCCAACGTGCAGACACGGATCCGGCGGGCGATCGAGCTTGCGGCCTCGACCGGGCAGGCGCAATACCTGCGGGTCGTCAAGCGTGTGCACGACTGCCGCTTCCTGAATGTCGAGATCAAGATCACGCCCTTCGACAGTCCGTGCGGCGAGGGCGGCTGGCTGATCTACAGTGCCCGCGACCGAACGGCGCAGATGGCGGGTGAAGAGGCGCTGGCGCTCTCGGAACAGCGGTTTCGCCTGGCCGTGGAATCGTTTCCGGACGGCTTGGTGATGGTGGACCAGAAAGCACGGATGGTGCTCGTCAATGCCGGCATGGAAACCCTGTTCGGCTATGCCCGCGATGAACTGCTCGGGGCCGACATCGAATGCCTGATTCCGGACGCGCAGCGCCAGGGGCATGCGGCGCATTTCCTGCGCTACATGGAACACCCCTCCGCGCGCGCGATGGCGAATCGACGCGAACTCAACGCACGGCGCAAGGACGGTACCGAATTTCAGGTCGAGATCGGCCTCAACCCGATCCCGTCGGATCAGGGCACGATGGTGTTGGCGACGATCCAGGATGTGACCGCGCGCTACGCCGCGCGACGGGCGACCGAGCGCGCGCTCGAAGAAAAGACTGTCCTGCTGCACGAGATTCATCATCGGGTGAAGAACAACCTGCAGGTGATCTCGAGCCTGCTCAACCTGCAGTCGCGGGGGGCGACAGGCGATGTCGCCGCCGCGCTGGCCGAGAGCCAGGGCCGCATCAAGGCGATGGCGCTGATCCACCAGCTGCTCTACGAGCGCAACGATTTCTCCAGCGTCGATATTGCCGAGTACCTGAAGCGGCTGTGCAACCTGCTGTCCGAGAGCCATCGCAGCATCCGGCCGCGATTTCAGTTCGTGCTCGAAGCCGACGACGGTGTCTGCGTCAGCCTCAAGCGGGCGGTGCCCTGCGGTCTGCTGGTCAATGAGCTGGTGACCAACGCCTTGAAGCACGCGTTTCCCGAACCCAGGACCGGACAGGTGCGGGTGGCGCTGGCGAAGGGCGATGCCGGTTTCACGATCACGGTGGCCGACGACGGTGTCGGCCTGCCGCCGGAAGTGCTGCCTGGTGTGACCCGGTCGCTCGGCATGCAACTGATTCCCCTGCTCACCGACCAGGCCTGCGGCAGCTGGCAACTGGACCGTGACAACGGCACCCGATTCACCATTCGCATCGCGCCCGACGAGGGCCGGGAGACGGCATGAACGCGAGCCGCATCATGGTTGTGGAGGACGAGCGTATCGTCGCCTGCGATCTGCAGCACACCCTCGAATCCTTCGGCCACGAGGTCGTCGCGGTGGTCGCCTCCGGCGAACAGGCCATCGAACGGGCCGAGCAGCTGCTGCCGGACCTGATCCTGATGGACATCAACCTGGAAGGCAAGATCGACGGCACCGAGGCAGCGCGATCGATTCATGACCGGCATCGCGTGCCGGTGGTCTTCATGACCGCCTATGCCGAGCCGGGCGTCCTCGACCGCGCCGAGCAGAGTGCGCCGTACGGTTATCTCGTCAAGCCGGTCGAGACCCGTGCATTGCAGGCATCGCTGCGCATGGCGCTGGCCCGCCGGCGGGCGGAGCAGTCGATCGAGCGCGGCGAGGAGCGTCTGCGACTGGCGCTGGACGCCGCCAATCTGTGCATCTGGGAGTGGGATGCGACGGAGTCGCGATTCCACAGCGAAGGGGGCATGGAACAACTGCTCGGTCGGGTGCCGCAGGCGCTGTCCGACGGTCACGACGCCCTGCTGCGACGGATCGACCCGTCCGATCAGGACATCATCGTCGATGCGCTGCGACGGGGCGAGGACGTGCAGCGGACCATCCGCATGGCGGCCGACGTGCCCGACAGGCAGGCGATCTGGGTGGACTTCCTGGCCCGCGCCTACCTCGGCAGCGAAGGCGTGCTGACCCGCGCCGTCGGCGTCATGCGGGACGCCACCGAGCGGCACGAGCAGGAACTTGCGCTGAAACAGGCCAGCCTGGCCTTCGAGAGCACCGCCGAAGGAATCGCCATCCTCGACGCCGACCATCGCGTGGTCACCGTCAACGCCGCCTTTACGCAGATTACCGGCTACGCCCCGGACGAAATCCGCGGGCGCGACCCGGAGCAGGTCCTGCTCGGTCGTCGGCAGGGCGACGACATCTTCCGCGAGCTCGGGCGGCACGGCGGCGATCGCTGGCACGGCGAGATCGCGGCGAAACGCAAGGACGGCGAGCGCATCCAGGCCTGGCTTCATGCCAGCGTGCTGCGCGGTGCCGACGGCGAAGCGGCCAACTACCTGGTCGCGCTGTCCGACATCACCGTGTTGCGCCAGACCGAGGCGATGGTGCGTCATCAGGCCTTCCACGACGCGCTGACCGGGCTCGGCAACCGCAACATGCTGGGCCTGGTGCTGGACCGGGAAGACGCGCGGCGGCGTGCCAACGGCAGCCGCTTCGCATTGCTGTTCATCGATCTCGACGGCTTCAAGCTGATCAACGATACGCTCGGGCACGATGCCGGCGACAAGTTGCTGGTCGAGGTGTCACAGCGCATCTCGCGCGTCCTGCGGAACAGCGACACCTGCGTTCGCCTCGGCGGTGACGAGTTCCTGGTGGTGGCGCCGAGCATCGACCGCGAGGAAGACTGCCTGCGGCTCGCCCACAAGTTGCTCGACGAGATCCGGATCGGCATAGACCTGGGCTGCGAGCCGGTCAGCGTCTCCGGCAGCATCGGCATCGCGCTCTGTCCTGATCACGCCGAGACGCCCGCGGACCTCGTCAAGGCCGCCGACAACGCGATGTACGGCGCCAAGGAACGCGGCCGCAACCGGGCCGTCATGTACTCGGCAGACATGGCGGCGCGGGTGGCGGACCGGCTGATGCTGGAGCAGGGACTGATGCGCGCGATCGCCAACGAGGAGTTGTTCCTCGAATATCAGCCCGTGGTCGATGTCCATAGTGGCCGCATCATCGGCGTCGAAGCGCTGATGCGCTGGCAACATCCGGTCGAAGGCCGTATTGTCCCGTCGCGCTTCATCCCTGTCGCCGAAGAGTGCGGATTGATCGAATACCTCGGCGCCTGGTCACTGCGTACGGCATGCCGGCAGGCCCGCGGATGGCGCGACGACGAAGGCGTCCAGTTGCGCCTCGCGGTCAACGTCTCGGTGCGGCAGTTCGGATCGGGCGAGTTCCCCGGCATCGTCGCCGGTATCCTGGCCGAGACCGGCTTCCCGGCACACCGGCTGGAACTCGAGATCACCGAGAGCACCTTGCAGAAGGTCGACCAGAGTCGCGAGCAGATCGCAGCGCTGACCCGGCTCGGCATCCTGATATCGGTCGACGATTTCGGCACAGGCTATTCGTCGCTGAGCCTGCTCAAGCACCTGGCGATCCACCGCATCAAGATCGATCGCTCGTTCGTGACCGATCTGCCAGGCAATTCGAGCGACGTCGGCATCACCGAGGCGATCATTGCGCTCGCGTCGGCGCTCAATCTCTCGCTGACCGCCGAGGGCGTCGAGACCGAGGCGCAACGCCGCTTCCTGGCCGATCGCGGTGCGATGGACGTCCAGGGTTTCCTCTACCACCGGCCCCTCGGCGCCGATGCGATCGAGGTGCTGATCCGGCCGCGGACGGCACCGGGCACGGGTGCCAGCCGCCCACGCCGTGGCCGACGGGCCCAACGCATTCGCTAGGGTTCCGCAGACGGGCGTCGCGGAGGTGGCCGTCGGCGCCGGCACGGTCGTGCCACATCCGCCTTCGATCGGCGCGCAGTCGGTTTCGCTGGCCGTCGGTCGTGAAATGCGATAGACAGGCGACATGTTTCCCGCCGAAATCCTCCTCGCCTATCTGGTCGCGGTCGTGCTGATCGTGGTCGCGCCCGGCCCGGACAACGTGCTCGTGCTCAGCCGGGGCTTGAGCCAGGGGCCGCTGGCCGCGGCACTGTCCGCGCTCGGTTCGGGCGTCGGCATCCTGGTGCACACGCTTGCTGCCGCGCTCGGCCTGGCCTTGGTGCTGCAGACGTCGCCGCTGGCGTTCTGGCTGCTGAAGCTGGCCGGCGGCAGCTACCTGCTGTGGCTGGGTTGGCGGGCGATCCGGGCGCGCGGCCTGATCTCGTTTTGCGCGCGCGACCGGCAGTCGTACTGGCGGATCTTCGCCAACGGCGTGATGACCAATGTGCTCAATCCAAAGGTCGGCCTCTTCGTGGTGGCCTTCATCCCGCAGTTCGTGGCCGTGGAGCGCGGCTCCGTGCTGCTGCAGATGCTGGTCTATGGCGCGCTGTTTTCGGCGGTGACGGTGACCGTCTTCAGCGTGCTGGGTGGGTTCGCCGCCCGCTTGTCACGCTGGCTGTCGGCCCGGCCGAGGGTCGTCGCCGGCGTCAACGTCGCTGCCGGGCTCACCTTCGTCAGTGCGGGCCTGTCGATTCTCGCCCTCGACAATCGGCGCTGACCTGTCCTGACCGAAGGCCGCCGCCGGACCGTGCTATGGACCGCCCGCAACTTGCGGGGTCCGATTCCGCCGGCCAAGGTGAGGACAGGAAGGCTAACCCGTGCGCAGGCGACGGCCGCAGACTCGAATGCCGGCGATGACGACTCTGACACCAGGCACGCGCAGTTTGTGGCGCCACCGCGATGTACCGATGGTGATTGGTGGCGCCCTGGGTTGCCTGTCTGCGCTGGTGGCGTTGGCGATGATCATCGCCGCGTGGTGGGGCCGGCGCGAAGCCGCGGGCTGGCTGTGGTGGCTGGCGGCGCTCGGTGTGCTGGTGCCGGCGCTCTCGTCCTGGCGCAGCGCAATGCGCATTCGCAGCCATCAGTTGCAGCGCAACCGTCGCGCCAGCGCGATCCGCGACGAGGTGCTCGCCGGCCGCAATCCGGCGCGGCCGTATTTCGTCTATCTGAGACCGTTTGCCATCGACGGTGCCTTCGTCGAGGCGCCACGCGGCGATGCGGACGAGCGCTACGTCGAGGAGTACGGGCTGCCGACTGCACACCACGACCTCGAGACTGCGCTGGCGCTGCTGGTGTACCGCCACAGCGATCTGGTCGCGCTGTCCGACGAAGCTGGGGAGGCGGGCGCCGGCTATGTTCATTCGACCGAGCGCTGCTGGGAGGACGACGTCGCGGCGCTGTGCGAACACGCCGGGGGAATCTTCATCGTGCCTTTCGACTACGATGGCACCGCCCGCGAGGTGGCGATGATCGGCGAGCACGGCTGGCAGTCGAAGACCTTCGCCGTGATGCCGGCCAGGCCGCCGTTGGCGATTGCGACGGTCAGGCGCGATTTTCGGCGGCTGTGGGAGGCGGGGCGGACGCGTTACCCGGCGTTGCAGCTGCCGCCCTATGACGCCGACGGCTGTATCCTGCACCTCGGCCCGCAACCGACCGTCTACCGGGGCTTCGGTGCCCATCGGGCCTTGGGCCAGGGCCGCGCCCGCCAGCGGGACCTCGCTGCACTCGGCGCACGACTGGCGGAACTGGCCCGCGGCAACGGACGCCGCGACGGAGACGACGACAATGGAACACCGGAAAGAAACCGCGCCGTTCGATGAAGCCGATGCCGCGACGAAGCCGACCATCAACCGGGCACTGAGCGAACGCCTGCAGGCGATGGCTGCGCTTGACCACGAAACGCGCGACCGCCTGCTCGCAGAAGGCGCACTGTACGGCACCTATGCGATCGCGATGCAGCGTGTCCATCGCGAGAACGCGGAGGCGCTGGCCGAACTGATCGAGGCGCACGGCTGGCCGGGCGTGGCGCTGGTCGGCCGCGACGGCTGTCGTGCGGCGTGGCTGGTGGCACAGCATGCGATCGCCACACCGGTGCTCCAGCGGTGGTTCCTCACATGCCTGCGGCAGGCGGCCGAGGCCGGTGAGGTGCCACGACGTCAGTGGGCGATGCTGGAGGACCGGGTGCGCTTCAACGAAGGACGGCCCCAGCGCTTCGGCACCGTACTCGACTGGAATGACGCCGGCGAACTGGACTGCGCACTGGAAGACCCTGCCGACGTGGACAGCCGGCGTCGCGCGGTCGGCCTGCCGCCGTTCGCCGAGGCGCTCGCCGCTCATCGCGCCGAAGTGGCGGCCGAAGGCGGGCATGCGCCGGCAGATCTGGAAGACTATCGGCGACGGGCGGCGGCATGGGCGAAGGAGACCGGCTGGCGCTGACGGCCGGGCTCACCGCTATCGCCCGCGGCAGGCCTCAGAGCGGCGGAATGCGCAGCACCTGGCCCGGGTAGATCTTGTCCGGATCCTTCAGCATCGGCTTGTTGGCCTCGAAGATCACCGGGTACTTGCCGGCATTGCCGTACATCTCCTTGGCGATCTTCGACAGGGTGTCGCCGCGCACGACCGTGTAGTAGCGGGATTCGGCGGTCGACTCGGCGACGCTCAGGTTGTTCACGACCGAACTGACACCGGACACGTTGCCGGCCGCGACGACGATCTTTTCGCAGGTCGCCTGGGTGTCGGCGACGCCGGACACGGTGGCGGTGCAACTGGCGCCGTCGAAGCCCACCGCCAGATCCTGCGCCTTCAGGCCGAGCGCGTTGATGTAGGTCTTGATGGCGTCCGCCGCCGCCTGGTTGGCGCGGGCCTGGTTCTCCTGCGTGGGGGCCTTGGCGGCCTCATCCTGGGCGGCCTTGGCTTCGCCCGATCCGAACAGCTTTTCGCCCGCGTCCTTGATGAAAGACAGCAGTCCCATGGATCGACTCCTTGTGCTTCGGGTTGAACAACGATCATTGGTGGCGGCCATGCCGCAATGCATCACGCACGCTAGCACAAAGCGGCGGACGTGCTTGTTTCAGCCTGTCAAGTGACTGAGGCGGAAACGAAAACCCCGGCCGCCGGGGCCGGGGTCGCGCGGACTCGAAAGGCCCGAATCAGGCGAAGTTGGCTGCGGCGAAATCCCAGTTGGCGAGGCTGGCCAGGAAGGTCTCGACGAACTTCGGGCGGGCGTTGCGATAGTCGATGTAGTAGGCGTGCTCCCAGACGTCGATACAGAGCAGCGGCTTGTCGCCGGTGGTGAGCGGGGTACCGGCCGGACCCATATTGACGATGTCCACGCTGCCATCCGACTTCTTCACCAGCCAGGTCCAGCCGGAGCCGAAGTTGCCGACCGCCGACGCCTGGAATGCCTTCTTGAAGTCGTCGAAGCTACCGAAGCGGGCGTTGATCGCGTCGGCCAGGGCACCGCTCGGGGCGCCGCCGCCACCAGGCTTCATCGAACTCCAGAAGAAGGTGTGGTTCCAGACCTGGGCGGCGTTGTTGTAGACGCCACCGGCCGGTGCCTTCTTGACGATGGCCTCGAGGTCGAGGTTCTCGTACTCGGTGCCCTTGATCAGGTTGTTGAGGTTCGTGACATAGGCCTGATGGTGCTTGCCGTAGTGATACTCGAAGGTTTCTTCCGAGATATGCGGGGCAAGTGCGTTCTTGGCATAGGGAAGTTCGGGAAGGGTGTGTTCCACCTTGTGTGCTCCTCGGTCGGGTTGCAGGAAAGCTTGACTATTCTAGTCGGGTTTGTCGCGCACTGACAAATCACCGGTCGGCGACGGCGGCACGGCCCCGTGACTGGCCACCACTTCGGCATCGAGGCGACCGCGCGACAGCGCGATCGAGATGGCGCTGCCGGCCGCGACCTGCCCGGCATCACGCACGACCCGGCCGTCGGCGTCGCGCACGATACCGTAACCGCGTGACAGTACGCGCGTCGGGTCGAGGTGGGAAAGGGCCTCGGCCAGGGTCGTCACGCGCCGCGCCGCGTCGTGCAGGCGGGCGCGATGCGCCGTCGACAGGCGGTCGGCAAGCGCCGTCAGGCGGGATCCCGCCAGCGCCAGCTGCGGCCGCTGCGCGTGCAGGCGCCAGGCCAGCGCGTCGATCCGGGCGAGTGCCTGTGCACGCACGTGGCCGATCTGCGCTTCGAGCTGCAATTGCAGGTGCTCGACGCGCTCGCGTCGGCGGGCGATGCGTTCGGCCGGGTGGAGCAGTCGCAGCTGAGCCCGGTCGACGCGCTGGGCGGCGCGCTCGAGCGTGCGCCGCATCGCGCGCTCGAGCGCGTCGGCGAGTCCGTCGAGCATCGGGCCGAGCTCCGCGTAGCCGGCGCTCGCGAATTCGGCGGCGGCGGTCGGTGTCGCGGCACGCAGGTCGGCCGCGAAGTCGGTGATCGTGAAGTCGTGCTCATGGCCGACGCCGCTGACCACGGGCACCGCACAGGCGCGGATCTGTCGGGCCAGGCCGGCGTCGTTGAAGGCCCACAGATCTTCGATGCTGCCGCCGCCACGAACCAGCAGCAGCACGTCGACGCGGTCTTCGGCGTGTCGCATCGAGGCCTGGCGCAGCGCCTCGACCAGCTTGCCGGGCGCGCCCTCGCCCTGCACCGGCGCCGGGTAGAGGATCACCGGAATGCCGGGCGCGCGACGTGCCAGGGCCGCCAGAACGTCCCGCAGGGCGGCCGCCTGCGGCGACGTGATGACGCCGATGGCGCGGGGAAAGCGCGGCAGAGGACGCTTGGCGGCCGGATCGAACAGACCTTCGCGCTCGAGTTCGGCACGCAGCCGCAGGAATGCCTCGTAGAGGTTGCCGACGCCCGCCCGCCGCACCGCATCGACATTCAACTGGAAGTCGCCGCGCGCTTCGTAGAGGGTCGCCTGGGCGCGGACCTCGACCTCCTGGCCCTGCTCGAGACGGAACGGCAGCAGCTGGGCGCGACTGCGCCACAGCGTGCAGCGGACCTGGGCCCGTTCGTCCTTCAAGGTGAAGTACACGTGGCCCGAAGCGGCGCGCACGAGGTTCGAGACCTCGCCATTGATCCACAGCGCGGGCAGGGCGACTTCGAGCGCCTCGCGGGCCATCCGGTTGAGCCGGCTGACCGCGACCACGGGGTTGTCGGACCGGACCTCGATCAACCGACGATCGCCCCGTCGCGGCCGGGATGCACCCGAGACATCATTGACGGTAACTCAGGTGATCTCTCATGAGTGTTCTATAAATACATGAATAAATATAGAAGTTTGCCGAAAGCTCCGGTCGTGATGGCGCCAGGCAATCCAAGATCATAACGGACCGGACGCGATTCGCGCTGCGCATCGTCGCGCCGTCGCAGCGAAATGCGACTGCCACATTTTCGATCAGCGTAGCCCCGCCCGTGCAGCGCCGGGGGCTGCGTCGGCAAATCCACCCGGCTGTCCACAGCTTTGTCCACAGCTTGTGTGGAAAGGCGAAAGCGGGAGCCGGCCGACGTGGCAACTTGCGGAAAGGAATGCCGGGCGGCTACATTCCGATCCTTCGAAGGCGCAGGGGGAGTCGAGTCGTGTTTGCCATCATCGAGGCCGCCGGATGGCCGATCTGGCCGTTGCTGGCCGCGTCCGTGATCGCCGTCGCGCTGATCATCGAACGGGCGATCACCTTGCGCCGCTCGAAGGTCGTGCCGGCGGGGCTGCTGGAGCGGGTGGTCACTGAGTTGCGGCAGCGCGGGCCGTCGGTCGACATGGTGAACCGGGTCGCGGCCCATTCTCCGCTGGGACGCGTGCTGGCCGCCGGTGTGCGCAACATGCGCAGCTCGCGCGAGGTCATGAAGGAATCGATCGAAGAGGCCGGCCGCGCCGTCGCCCACGACCTCGAGCGCTTTCTCGTGACCCTCGGCACGATCGCGTCGATCTCGCCGCTGATGGGCCTGTTCGGCACCATCGTCGGCATGATCGAGATCTTCGGCTCGCAGGGGCCGACCGGCTCGAATCCGCAACAACTCGCCCAGGGCATATCGATTGCCCTCTACAACACGGGTTTCGGCCTGATGATCGCGATCCCGAGCGTGATCTTCTGGCGCCATTTCCGCGGCCTCGTCAATGCCTTCGTGATCGACATGGAGCAGCAGGCGGTGAAGCTGGTCGAAGTGGTGCACGGCGAACGGCGCAACTGAGCAGCGGTACGGCATGCGATTCCAGACCAACCGTCGGCAGGAAGAGCCCGAGATCAACCTGATCCCGATGATCGACATCCTGCTGGTGATCATCATCTTTCTGATGCTCACCACCACCTACTCGCGGATCGCGGGGCTCGAGGTCAATTTGCCGACGACCGATGCCGAGGCAACCGACAGCCAGGTCAATGAAGTCAATGTGGCGGTCAGCGCGTCCGGCGAGGTGCTGGTGAACAAGCAGCCGACCGGTGCCGGCGTCGAAGCGGTCGCGGCGGCCCTGGTGGCCGCGGCGGCAGGCAACGAGAAGGCCGTGGTGGTAATCAATGCGGACGCCAAGGCGAGCCACCAGAGCGTCATCGACGTGATGCAGGCGGCCCAGCAGGCAGGACTCTCGAACATTTCCTTCGCGACCCAGACCACGCGGCGCTGATGGCCGGCAGCAGCGCTCCTTCCCACTGGATCGGGCGCGGCGCGACGGCCCGCCTGCTGCTGCCGCTGGCGGCCCTGTACGGGGGCGTCGCGGCGGTCAGGCGCCGGCTCTACCGCTGGCAGTGGCTGACCACCGAACATGCCGCGCGGCCGATCGTCGTCGTCGGCAACATCGCTGCCGGCGGCAGCGGCAAGACGCCGGTGGTGATCTGGCTGGCCGAGCGCTTGCGGGCAGCCGGTCACACACCCGGAATCGTCAGCCGCGGCTACGGCCGGCACGATCGTGCGGTGCGCGTCGTCGAGCCGGGCATGGACGCGGAATGGGTCGGCGACGAACCCGCATTGATCGCAAGCACGACCGGCTGCCCGATGGTGGTCGGCGCCGATCGGCCGGCGGCCGTGGACCGGTTGCTCGCATTGCGCCCGGACTGTTCGGTGGTGATCAGCGACGATGGCATGCAGCATTACCGGATGGCGCGATCAGTGGAGATCGCGGTGGTGGACGAGGCGGTGCTGGGCAATCGCTGGCTGCTGCCGTCCGGCCCGCTTCGCGAGCCCGTTGCGCGCCTGCGCGAGGTGGACCTGGTGATCTTCAACGGCCCGGCGTCCGACGCCTTGCGCGAGGCCGTCGCGCCGGTTCCGGCCTTTACGATGAAACTCGTACCGGGACAGGCGTGTCGTCTCGACGGCGCCGCGGCTCAGTCGCTGGCTGCCTGGCGCGGCCGACGGGTGCATGCGGTGGCCGGCATCGGCAGGCCCCGGCGGTTCTTCGAGATGCTCGGCGAACACGGCATCGAAGCGGTCGCTCACGCGTTTCCGGACCACCATCGATACACTGCCGGCGAGCTCGAATTTCCAGAGGCATTGCCGATCCTGATGACTTCGAAGGATGCGGTAAAATGCCGATCCTTCGCCCCGGCGGACAGCTGGGAAGTGCCGGTCGATGCCGTCATCGACGCCGCCGCACTCAACATCCTCGTGGAGAAACTGGCCGATGGACAGTCGCCTGCTTGAAATTCTGGTATGCCCGATCTGCAAGGGCAGTCTCGATTACCGCAAGGACAAGCAGGAACTGGTGTGTCGGCCATGCAAGCTGGCCTATCCGATCCGCGATGGCATCCCGGTGATGCTCGAGGACGAGGCCCGTGGCGTCGGCGACGAAGAACTCTGATGGCGACGTTTCGCGTCGTCGTGCCGGCGCGCTTCGCGTCGACGCGGCTGCCCGGCAAGCCGCTGGCCGACATCTGCGGCCAGCCGATGGTGCTCCGCGTGCTCGAGCGCGCGCAGCGTTCGGGCGCCGGTGACATCTGGGTGGCAACCGACCACGAGGCGGTTGCCGAGGCGGTGCGGGCGGCCGGCGGGCAGGCGTTGATGACCCGCTCCGACCACGCCAGCGGGACCGATCGCATTGCCGAGGTGGCGGAGACCCTGGGCTGGGGCGACGACGAGGTCGTGGTCAATGTCCAGGGTGACGAACCATTGATCGACCCGTCGCTGATCACCGCCACCGCCGAGGCCCTGGTCGACGACGGCGCGGCGGCGATCGCCACCGCCTGCCATCCGATGCAGTCGATCGAAGACGCGTTCAATCCAAATGTCGTCAAGGTGGTATGCGATCGCGCCGGCCGCGCCCTGTATTTCTCGCGGGCAACCATTCCGTGGGCGCGCGATGCCTTCGCCGCGAGTCGCGACGCGCTGCCGGCGGATCTGCCGATGCTGCGCCATGTCGGCATCTACGCTTATCGCTGCAGTTTTCTGCGGCGCTATGCCGGACTGACGCCGGCGCCGATCGAGCAGGCGGAGTCGCTCGAGCAGCTGCGGGCGCTGTGGCACGGCTTCCGGATCCGGGTGATCGCCATCGACGAAGCACCGGCGGCCGGCGTCGATACGGCGGAAGACCTGGCCCGGGTGCGAATGGTGTTTGACCGGGCCGGCCGATCCGGGTGATTATCAATCGCTTTTTCCAAGAAAGAGCGGCCGCCCCCGTGGCTCGGCCGCCAAACAATCGGGAGGTTTCTTCATGCGCATGATTCTTCTTGGCCCGCCGGGCGCCGGCAAGGGTACCCAGGCCAATTTCATCAAGGAGAAGTACGGCATTCCGCAGATTTCCACCGGTGACATGCTGCGCGCAGCGGTCAAGGCCGGCACGCCGCTCGGCGTCGAGGCGAAGAAGGTCATGGACTCCGGCGGTCTGGTGTCCGACGACATCATCATCGGGCTGGTCAAGGATCGCCTGCAGCAGCCGGATTGCCAGGCTGGCTACATGTTCGACGGATTTCCGCGCACGATCCCGCAGGCCGAGGCGATGAAGGCCGCCGGCGTGCCGATCGATTACGTGCTGGAGATCGACGTGCCGGACGAAGACATCGTCGAGCGCATGGGTGGACGTCGCGTGCATCTGGCCTCCGGCCGCACCTATCACGTCAAGTTCAATCCGCCCAAGGTCGAGGGTAAGGACGACGAGACCGGCGAGCCGCTGATCCAGCGCGATGACGATCAGGAAGCCACGGTGCGCAAGCGCCTCGAGATCTACCATTCCCAGACCAAACCGCTGGTGGCCTATTACTCCGATTGGGCGGCGACCGGGGACGCCGCCGCGCCCAAGGTCCGCAAGATCTCGGGCCAGGGTAAGGTCGACGAAATCACCACGCAGGCATTCGCAGCACTGTCGAAATAAGTCGTGCGCAGTTCGAGCGCGTCGCCGGCATCGCCCGGCGGCGCGCTTTGTCTTTTCGGCACGATCCGCCGGTCGGCGACCGATCGACGGCATCAGCAGCGGGCGCCCAGCCTCCGCCGTCGGGGCGCGCCCGCCCGGCTGTGGCAAGCGCGCATGGACTGCCGCAGCGTGGCAGGAATGGCTGACGCGACGGGCCGGCCGAGCCAGGCCGGCTCCGGTTCGCCCGTCGGCGAAGGGAGGATGGCTCCGTGAGCGCCCGCAACGCGCTGTACCTGCAGTCCGGCGGCATGACCGCGGTGATCAATGCGTCCGCCTGCGGCGTGATCGAAACTGCGCGTCGACATCCGTCGAAGATCGGCCGCATGCTTGCGGCGCGTCACGGTACCCTCGGCCTGCTGCGCGAGGAGCTGTTCGATACCGGCACGCTCGGTCGCGGCGAGCTGATCGGCATGCGGCAGACGCCGGGTGGGGTGTTCGGTTCCTGCCGTTTCGACCTCGACGAGCCCGAGGCCAACCCGGAGCAGTACCGGCGGTTGTTCGCGGTGCTCGAGGCCCACGACATCGGCTTCCTGTTCCTGAACGGCGGCAATGGCTCGATGCAGACGGCGCTGCAGATCGCCCGGGCGGCCGAGGCGCGGGCCTGGCCATTGCAGGTGATCGGCATCCCCAAGACCGTCGACAACGACATCGTCGAAGCCGACTGCTGCCCGGGCTATGGATCGGCGATCAAGTATCTTGCCAGTTCGGTGCGCGAAGCTTCGATCGACATGGCATCGATGAGCAGCCGTCGCGGGCGTGTGTTCGTGCTCGAAGTGATGGGCCGCAACGCCGGCTGGCTGGCTGCCGGCTGCGGCCTCGCCGCCGATGGACCGGACGCGGCGCCGCAGTTGATCCTGGTGCCCGAGGTGGCCTTCGACGAGGCGGCGTTCGGCAGCGCCCTGCACCGGTGCGTCGAACGCATCGGCTGGTGTACGGTGGTGGTCGCGGAGGGCGTGCGCGGCGCCGACGGCCGGCCGCTGTCCCAGGTCTCGAGCGAAGGGCGCTACGTACAACTCGGCGGCGCTGGTGCCGTGGTCTCGCGCATCGTGCAGGAACGCTTCGGTTTCAAGGTGCATTGTGCGGTCACCGACTACCTGCAGCGTTCGGCCCGCCACCTCGCATCCGCGACCGACGATGCCCAGGCCTATGCGGTCGGTGCCGCCGCAGTCGAGGCGGCCGTCGGCGGTGCCCATTGCGTGACGACGGCGGTGCAGCGGGTATCGTCGTCGCCTTACTGCTGGCAGGTTGGCGAGGTGGCGCTGGCGCGGGTCGCCAACTTCGAGCGCCGGCTGCCCGAGTCCTTCATCCGTGCCGATGGTCTGCATGTGACCGGAGCGTTCGTCGAGTGGGCCCGTCCACTAATCGCCGGCGAGTCGGTGCCGGCCTTCATCGACGGCCTGCCGCGATACTGGTCGCCGCGGCTCGCGCCGGTGCCGGCGATGCTGCCGGCACATGAGCCGCGGCCGGCCGGACCTAAAGCGAAACCTTCGGATTGAGCGTGTAGCGTCCGGTGATCGCGGCCTTGGCGAGCACGTGGCCGTCGATCGCCGCCAGTGCCTCGGCACCGCCGAAGCGGCCGTCGAGCGCCATTCGGGGCAGGTCGAGGGCGTACAGCGTGAATACGTAATGGTGCGGGATTTCGTCGTTCCACGGCGGACACGGTCCATCGTAGCCGTGGTAATCCCCCTTCATGTCGGCGTCGCTCGCGAACCAGCCGGTATAGTCGTTGATCCCCTGCAGTGCGCCGTGGGGCGCCTCGGGGCCGGATTTGCCGCGGGCGGTGACGCCGTCGGAGAAGCTGCCGGCGGCGATTTCGCGCAGATCCGGCGGCAGGTTCACCAGCACCCAGTGATAGAAGTCGACGCGCGGCAGTGAGGCCGGCACGCTGCGTCCTTCCTGGTTGACGTCGTCGCCCTGGCTCGGCACGTCCGGGTCGTGGCAGATCAGTGCGAGCGAACGCGTACCGTCGGGCAGGCCGGACCAGGTGAACTGGGGGTTGCGGTTGGCACTGAGGGTGATGTGGCCTTCCGCCGCCGGGATCGCGAAGGCGAATTCGCCGGGAATCGGGGCTCCGTCGCCGAAGCTGGTGCTGGAAAGTTTCATGGCTGCTCCTTGTGGTCGCTGGTGGTCCGCCCCTCAGGCGGCTCGACGGCGAAAGTCGGCCGGCCTGAAGCCGAGCATGAACAGTACCGAGAAATAGACGGCAACGCCGACGACGACGACGGCGGCGAGGCGCAGCACCCGCTCGAGCGCCGGTGCGCCGGTCCACAGTGAATCACTGCCGGCGCCGAAATGCAGGGCGAGCGCGAGTGCCGCCAGCGCGACTGCGAGCCGGGCGAGATAGCCACCCCAGCCGGGTGCAGGGCGATAGACGTCGAGTCGCCGCAGACCGCGAAACAGCAGACCGGCATTGAGGCAGGAGGCGATGCCGATCGACAGCGCCAGCCCGGCGTGCCGCAGCGGCACGATGAAGGCCAGGTTCATCAGCTGGGTGGCGACCAGCGTGACGATGGCGATGCGCACCGGCGTGCGGATGTCCTGGCGAGCATAGAAGCCCGGCGCCAGGATCTTGACCAGGATCAGGCCGGTCAGGCCGATGCTGTACGCGACCAGCGCCGAGCGGGTCTGCAGCGCATCGGCAGCTGAGAATTCGCCGTGCATGAACAGGGTGGTGATCAGCGGCACTGCGAGCATTGCGAGCGCAAGCGCGGCCGGCAGGGTCAGCAGCAGGGTCAGTCGCAGACCCCAGTCGAGCAGATCGGAAAAGGCGACGCTGTCGGCATCGGCATGATGGCGCGACAGGCTCGGCAGCAGAATCGTGCCGAGGGCGACGCCGAGCATCCCGGCCGGGAATTCCATCAGGCGATCGGCGTAGTACAGCCAGGACACGCTGCCGCTGTCGAGGAAGGAGGCGAAGATGGTGTTGATCAGCAGCGAGATCTGGCTGACCGAAACGCCGAGGATCGCCGGCGCCATCAGCTTCAGAATGCGGCGCACGCCCGGGTCGTCGAGGGAAAGCTCGAATCGCGGCACCATGCCGATCCGTCTCAGCGCCGGCAATTGCAGGCCGAGCTGCAGCAGGCCGCCGATGAATACCGCCCAGCCCAGTGCCAGCACCGGTGGGTCGAACCAGGGCGCAGCGAACAGCGCCATGCCGATGAAGCAGAGGTTCAGCAGCACCGGCGTGAAGGCCGGAATCGCGAAGCGGCTCCAGGTGTTGAGTACGCCTGCCGCCAGTGCGACCAGCGACATGAACAGGATGTAGGGAAACGTGATGCGGGTGAGGCTGACGGTCAGGGTGAACTTGTCGGCGTCGTCGGCGAAACCCGGTGCCGACAGGTGGATGATCAGCGGCGCCGCCAGGGCGCCGACGATCGATACCGCCAGCACGACCAGTCCGAGCAGTGTCGCCACCCGGTTCACCAGGCGGTGCGCGGCCTGATCGCCTTCGCGATTCCTGATCTCCGCGAGAATCGGCACGAAGGCCTGGGAAAAGGCGCCTTCGGCGAACATCCGGCGCAACAGATTGGGCAGGCGGAAGGCGACGAAGAAGGCGTCGGTGGCGAGGCCCGCACCGAAGGCGCGGGCGATCACGAAGTCGCGCACGAAACCCAGCACGCGTGACAGCAGGGTCATGCCGCTTACCGTGACGAGCGCGCGCAACAGATTCATCGTGGGAACGGGCGGAGGTCGATGCAGTGCGACCAGATGATACGCGAACTGGGATTGCGGACGCGGGAGGCGCCTTGCCATGAACGGCGAGGGGCGTTAAAATACGCGGTTTCTTTTACCCTGCAACGGAAATCCACGACATGGCCAATTCGGCACAAGCCCGTAAACGCGCGCGTCAGGCCACCATTGCCCGCGCTCACAATGCCAGCCTTCGCTCCCGTTTGCGTACCGCGATCAAGGCCGTGCGCAAGGCCGTCGACGCTGGCGACAAGGCGGCTGCCCAGCAAGTCTATCGTTCTTCGACCAGCATCATCGACAGCATTGCCGATAAGCGCATCATCCACAAGAACAAGGCTGCCCGTCACAAGAGCCGCCTGTCCGCAGCGATCAAGGCGATGGCGGCGTAAGGCGACACGGCCAGCATCGGAAAAGGCGACCGGCTGGTCGCCTTTTTTGTTGCGGCCATCGCGCCAGGGCTCAGGCCGCAGCCTCGTCCTCAGTGATGGTGTCGACCTGCAGGTTGTTGTCCTTGGCGAAGTTCACGAGGAAGTTGTAGGCGAGCGGTTCGATGTCGTGGATGCGCGCGTCGACGATCACGGTCTTGTCGCCGGTCAGCGTGCAGCCGGGACGCACGTAGGGCGAATAGGTCATCCGGTTGTCCGCGCCGAAGGCCGACATGATGCCGCACAGGCGGTCGCACCAGTCGCTCGGCCGGAACTTCTTGCCTTCCTTGGTAACGCCGACGATGACGAAGCTGTCGATGTTTCGTTTCATTTTGCAGGTTCGAATTGGCGGTGACAGGACGCGCGGTGAATACTCCGCCCGAATGCTGCAGTGCGATGCGGACGGCGCATGGTACCAGAAAAGCCCTTTCCACATTGTGGTCGAAGGCTTCGCGCGGCGCGGCCGCCATGGCAGACAATGGTGCCTGCGCACATGCTGATCTGTACAAAAAACGCCGGTATCAAGTAAGATTTGACGCTATTTCTGGCCAACGGCGGCAATTGCCGCCGTCTGTTTTTTGTGGCCGTGTGCCGACCCTGGGAAAAGGATCCTGAATGTCGCACTTGATGAATACCTACGGACGCCAGCCAATCGCGTTTTCACATGGGGACGGGGTCTGGCTGTTCGACGAAGCGGGCAACAAGTACCTCGATGCGCTCGCCGGCATTGCCGTGTCGACCCTCGGTCACAATCATCCCGCGCTGGTCGAGGCGATCTCGCATCAGGCCGCCACCCTGATCCACACCTCGAACCTGTATCGCATCCCGCTGCAGGAAAGGCTGGCCGACCGACTCGCCGACTGCTCCGGCATGGACGAGGTGTTTTTTGCCAACACCGGCTGCGAGGCCAACGAGGCGGCCATCAAGCTCGCGCGCCTTTACGGCCATCGCAAGGGCGTGGAGAAGCCGGCAGTCGTGGTGATGGAGCAGTCCTTCCACGGGCGCACGCTGGCAACCCTGTCGGCCACTGGCAATCGCAAGGTCCAGGTCGGCTTCGAACCGCTGGTGTCCGGCTTCGTACGGGTGCCATTCAATGACCTCGATGCGCTCGAGAAGGTCGCAGCGAATTGTCCGAGTGTGGTGGCGGTGCTGTTCGAGCCGATCCAGGGCGAGGGCGGCATCCACATCGCCGATGCCGGCTACATGCGGGCGGTGCGTGCCGTGTGCGACCGCCGCGACTGGCTGATGATGCTCGACGAGGTGCAGTGCGGCGTGGCCCGCACCGGAAAATGGTTCGGATTCCAGCACAGCGACATCCTGCCCGACGTGATGACGCTGGCGAAGGGTCTGGGATCGGGCGTGCCGATCGGCGCCTGCCTGGCCGCCGGGCGGGCGGCCGGCACCTTCCAGCCCGGCAACCACGGCTCGACTTTCGGCGGCAATCCGCTGGCCTGTGCCGCGGCACTGGCGACGCTCGATGCGATCGACGGCGACGGCCTGATGCCGCGCGCGGAATCGGTCGGTGAGCGGATCCGCGCCGGCTTTGCCGCTGCGCTCGATGGAATCGCCGGCATCCGCGCCATTCGTGGCAAGGGCCTGATGATCGGCATCGAGCTGGATCGTGCGTGCGGACCGTTGGTGGAGCGTGCGCGCGACGCTGGTGTGCTGATCAATGTCACCGCCGAGCGCGTGATCCGCCTGCTGCCGCCACTGATCTTCACCGACGCCGACGCCGACGAACTGATTGGCAGACTGGCGCCGCTGATCCGAGAATTCCTGGGGGACTGAAGCCGGCATGTCGACGAACACGCCCAGACATTTCCTCCAGTTCAAGGATCTGAGTCGCGAGGAATTCGATTACCTGTTCGAGCGGATCACCTGGATCAAGGCCAAGTTCAAGGCCTACGAGCCCTATCATCCGATGTTCGATCGCACGCTGGTGATGATCTTCGAGAAGGCCAGTACGCGCACCCGGCTGTCGTTCGAGGCCGGCATGCAGCAGCTCGGGGGCTCGGCGATCTACCTCAACACGCGCGACTCCCAATTGGGGCGTGGCGAACCGGTCGAGGATGCGGCCCAGGTGATCTCGCGAATGTGCGACCTGGTGATGATCCGCACCTTCGAACAGGAAATCATCGAACGCTTCGCGGCCAATTCCCGGGTGCCGGTGATCAACGGGCTGACCAACGAATACCATCCGTGCCAGATCCTGGCCGACATCCATACCTTCATCGAGCATCGCGGTCCGATCCGCGGTCGAACGGTGGCGTGGATCGGGGACTCCAACAACATGTGCAATACGTGGCTGCAGGCGGCGGAATTGCTCGACTTCAACGTGCATGTATCGACTCCGCCGGGCTACGAGGTCGAAGCCGAACGTGCCGGGCTCTACGGCACCGGTCACTTCGAGCAGTTCGCCGACCCGATCGACGCGTGTCGCGGTGCCGATCTGGTGACCACCGACGTGTGGACCTCGATGGGCTTCGAGGCGGAGAACGAAGAACGAAAGAAGGCGTTTGCCGACTGGCAGGTCGACGGCGAGATGATGGCCGTGGCGGCGAACGACGCCGTGTTCATGCATTGCCTGCCGGCGCATCGCGGCGAAGAGGTCACGGCGGAGGTCATCGACGGGCCACACAGCGTCGTGTGGGACGAGGCTGAGAACCGGCTGCATGCGCAAAAGGCGCTGATGGAATATCTGCTGCTCGGCAGGCTGCAAGGCTGATCAGCAATGCGACAGGGCGCGAGTCGCCCTTTTGACGGTTAGGAACGGACGAAACATGAGTGACGTGAACAAGGTGGTGCTGGCCTATTCGGGCGGGCTGGATACGTCGGTGATCCTGAAATGGCTGCAGGACACCTATCACTGCGAAGTGGTGACCTTCACGGCCGACCTGGGGCAGGGCGAAGAGCTCGAGCCGGCGCGAAAGAAGGCGCTGCAGTTCGGCATCAGGCCCGAGCATATCTACATCGACGACTTGCGCGAGGAGTTCGTCCGCGACTTCGTCTTCCCGATGTTCCGGGCCAACACGATCTACGAAGGCGAGTACCTGCTCGGCACCTCGATCGCGCGTCCGTTGATCGCCAAGCGCCAGATCGAGATCGCGCGCGAGACCGGCGCCGAGGCGGTGTCGCACGGTGCCACCGGCAAGGGCAACGATCAGGTCCGCTTCGAGCTGGGCTATTACGCGCTGATGCCGAACGTCAAGGTGATCGCGCCATGGCGCGAGTGGGATCTGCTGTCGCGCGAGAAGCTGCTGGCCTACGCCGAGCGCCATGGCATTCCGATCGAGATGAAACACAAGCAGGGCGGCTCGCCCTATTCGATGGACGCAAACCTGCTGCACATCTCCTACGAGGGGCGTCATCTCGAGAACCCTGCGGCCGAGGCGGAAGAGTCGATGTGGCGCTGGACGGTGTCGCCCGAGGCGGCGCCCGACGAGGTGGAGTACGTCGACCTGGGCTTCGAGCGGGGCGATCTGGTGTCGATCGACGGTACCCGCATGGCGCCGCACCAACTTCTGGCAGAACTGAACCGGCTCGGCGGTCGCCATGGCATCGGACGCCTCGATCTGGTCGAGAACCGCTATGTCGGCATGAAGTCGCGGGGCTGCTACGAGACCCCGGGGGGCACGATCCTGCTGCGCGCCCATCGCGCGATCGAGTCGGTGACCCTCGATCGCGAGGTGGCGCATCTGAAGGACGAGATGATGCCGCGCTATGCCAGCCTGATCTACAACGGCTACTGGTGGGCGCCGGAGCGCCAGGCGCTGCAGGCACTGATCGATCAGACCCAGCAGACCGTCAATGGCTGGGTGCGCCTGAAGCTCTACAAGGGCAACGTCATCGTGGTCAGCCGCGACTCGGCCACCGATTCCCTGTTCGATCCGACCATTGCGACCTTCGAGGACGATCAGGGCGCCTATGACCAGGCCGACGCCCACGGTTTCATCCGCCTCAACGCGCTGCGCATGCGAATCGCAGCCAACGCCCGCGCGCGGCGCGGCTGACCGGAGGGTAAATGGGCGGTGAACCGCTGATCGTCGGGCTGACGGTTGCCGAGTTCGAGGACATCTCCCTCACGCTCTGCTTCACTGCGCTGATCGCCTATATGGTCTTCATCATCGGTCAACTGGCCTGGGAGTCGAAGGCCGGCAAATACGGTGCGATGTGGATGTTCATCGGTCTGGGCCTGGGATTCGTCGGGTTCCTTGCCAAGGGATTCATTCAGAAGTTGCTCGGTATCGAATAGGAGGCGGGCGTGGGCAACAAGAGCTTCTCGGGCGTTACCGTCGACACGGTTGCGAACGTTTATTTCGACGGAAGATGTGTCAGCCACAGCTTGCGGTTGCCGGATGGCAGCCGAAAATCGGTTGGCGTCGTGCTGCCCTCGCGTCTGAGTTTCGGCACCGGGGTTGCCGAGCGCATGGATTGCGTCGGCGGGACATGCCGGATCCTGCTGCCGGGCGAGGACACGTGGCGCCAGGTGTCGTCCGGCGAGTCCTTCGACGTGCCGGCCGATTCGAGGTTCGAGATCGAAGTCGCCGGGGAACCGTTCCACTACGTCTGCCACTACCTGGACTGAACGACGAACGGGCGTACAGGGTGGCCACGGGTTGCCGTTGACAGAAATTGCAGGGGATTGTGCGCACATGCCTTCATTCGACATCACCTCCGAAGTGGATCTGGTCAGCCTCAGGAACGCTGTCGACGTCGCCAATCGCAAGATCGGCAATCGCTACGATTTCAAGGGTTCAGACTGTCGCATCGAGCAGAACGACAAGCTGCTGACACTATTCGCGGACAGCGATTTCCAGCTCGACCAGATGCAGGGCATCCTGCTGCCGGAGATGACCGCCAAGAAGATCGACATCCGCTGCCTCGAGCATCGGGACGTGCAGAAGGTCTCGGGCAACAAGGTCAAGCAGGAGCTGGTCGTGCGGGTGGGTGTCGAACAGGACGTCGCGAAGAAGATCGTGCGCCTGCTCAAGGACGCGAAGCTCAAGGTGCAGGCGAGCATCCAGGGCGAATCGGTGAGGGTCAGCGGCGCCAAGCGCGACGTGCTGCAGGATGCGATCGCGATGGTGCGCAAGGACGTGACCGACTTCCCGCTGCAGTTTGGCAACTTCAGGGATTGAACGAAGATGGACGCGAGCACGATTTCGACGGAAAGGCTGGCCGATGTCCAAAGCCAGGCATCGCTGATCACCTTCCGCAAGGCGCTGGATTTCGAGCAGGCGATGGCGCAGCAGTTGCTCGAGGCCTTGCCGCCGGTGCCGCGCGCCAATCCGACCGAGACGATCGGGCGAACGATCGATGACTTCGCCTGAGGCCGACCGGCCGGCCGTCGCGCGGGCCCCGCTGTCGCTGGCGGCCGGTGCGTTGTTATGGTTGGCGTCTGCGTCGGTTGGCGCCCAGGCGCCCGATGTGGTCGTCGCCGGCACCTTCCCGGGCAAGGCCCTGCTGATGATCGACGGTGGCGCGCCGCGGGCGGTGGCTGTCGGACAGCGCACCGCCGAAGGGGTGCGCGTGATCGCCGTGGAAGGGGACATGGTGACCTTCGAGGTCGGCGGCCAGCGCCAGAGCCTGCGTACGGGCGACCGCGTCGCGCACGTGGCGAGCGGCGAGACGGGTGGTGAACTGGTGCTCAGCGCGGACTCCGGTGGCCATTTCCGCACGCAAGGACGGATCAACGGCGCCAGTGTCGAGTTTCTGGTCGATACCGGCGCGACCCTGGTGTCGATCGGGCGATCGGATGCGATGCGCGCCGGGATCGGGCATGCCGACGGACGGCGAGCGGTCGCGCAGACCGCGAACGGGTCGACCTCGATCCGGCTGGTCACGGTCGACGCGCTGAAGATCGGCGGCGTGACGCTGCACAATGTCCAGGCCGCGGTGCACGAGCACGATCTGCCGGTATCGTTGCTCGGCATGAGCGCGCTCGCGCGTTTCGATCTGCGCCACGACGGGACGCGGCTGCACATGCGCAAGCGCTACTGACGATGGGCGCGGCGCGAGCGCCGACGTCCAGGACGACACGTAGTGGGGGAGAGTGGCAACGTGACGCAGGCTGACGACCGTGTGCCCATCGATGTCGAGCGCCTCAGACGCGCGCTCGATCGGGCGCATGCCCACGAAGCCGTGACCGAAGACGCCGCGGGCGGGCCGGTGCAGGAGGCTGCGGTCCTGGTGCCGCTGGTACTGCGCGATGGCGGCATGACCGTGCTGCTGACCCAGCGTACCGATCACCTGCACCATCATCCGGGCCAGATAAGCTTCCCGGGCGGTCGCGTCGAGCACGGGGACGACTCGGCGCTGGCAACCGCACTGCGCGAGACCGAGGAGGAGATCGGGCTGCATCCCCGGCACGTCGAGGTGATCGGCCGGCTGCCCGAGTACCGCACGGTCACCGGCTTTTCGATCACACCGCTGGTGGGCCTGATCCGTCCGCCCTTCGACCTCGAACTGGACAGTTTCGAGGTGGCCGAAGCCTTCGAGGTGCCGCTCGATTTTCTGCTCGAACCGGGCAACCGCCAGCGTCACAGCATCGAGTACGAAGGGGTCTTGCGCGAATACTTCGCAATGCCCTGGCAAGGGCGATTCATCTGGGGCGCGACCGCCGGCATGCTGGTAAGTCTGGCCAATCTCCTGGCCGTCGGCGATCATCGGCTTTGACGTCGCGTCACGCGCACGCGCGGTGGCCGTCGCGCGGTCCAGCCGACATCGGCTGCGCAATCTTCGTTCGCCACGAGATGCGGCGCAACGTGACGTTTTTCGCGTATCCTTGTCCATTGTCCTGTTGCCCTGTACTCGGGTGCCGTGCCGCCCCGGGTCGCGGGAGTGACATGGGACGATTTCGCCGACCGCTCCTGCCGCGTTCGCAGGTCGTTCGATCGGATCGTTCCGGGAACGGGCATCGGCCGGGAAGCCGGTGTCGTGTTGATGCATGGTGCCTTCGACGCGCGCGCGCGCGAAATGGCGCTCTGCGTGTCGTTGTCGGCCCGGCGAATTTGCGGCGCGGGTGCCGGCGATGGTTTTCGAAGTCAACGGAGGGAAGGTAAATGGCAAATCGTGATGTTGTGGTTCTGAGCGCGGTGCGTTCCGCCATCGGTACGTTCGGCGGTTCGCTGAGCGGGATGGAACCGGCCGATCTGGCGGGAACCGTGATGAAGGAAGCGGTCGCCCGTTCCGGCGCCGATCCGCAGCAGATCAACTACGTGACCGTCGGCAACTGCATCCCGACCGAGTCGCGATTCCCGTATGTCGCCCGCGTTGCGGCGATCCAGGCCGGCCTGCCGATGGAGTCGGTGGCGATGGCGGTCAACCGTCTTTGCAGCTCCGGCCTGCAGGGCATCGTGACCACCTCTCAGGCGATCATGCTCGGGGACTGCGATCTCGGCGTCGGCGGTGGCGTCGAAGTGATGTCGCGGGGCACCTACATGGCACCGGCGATGCGCACCGGCGCGCGTATGGGCGACACCCAGATGATCGACTCGATGGTGGCGACCCTGACCGACCCGTTCGGTGCCGGTCACATGGGTATCACCGCCGAGAACCTGGCGGAAAAGTGGGGCCTCTCCCGTGAGGACCAGGACGCCCTGGCGGTGGAATCGCAGCGTCGTGCGGCGGCGGCGATCGCCGAGGGTCGCTTCAAGTCGCAGATCGTGCCGATCACGATGAAGTCGCGCAAGGGCGAGGTCATTTTCGACACCGACGAGCACGTCAAGGCCAATACCACGATGGAGACCCTGGCGAAGATGCGCCCGGCCTTCAAGAAGGATGGCACCGTAACTGCGGGCAACGCTTCGGGCATCAACGACGGCGCCTGCTTCATGGTGCTGGCCGGCGCCGACGCGGCCGAGAAGTCCGGCTACAAGCCGATCGCCCGCCTGGTGTCGTACGCCGTCGCCGGTGTGCCCAACCATATCATGGGTGAAGGTCCGATTCCGGCTACCAAGATCGCGCTCAAGCGCGCCGGCCTGACGCTGAACCAGATGGACGTGATCGAGTCCAACGAAGCCTTCGCCGCTCAGGCGCTGGCGGTTGCCAAGGCGCTCGAACTCGACATGAACAAGACCAACCCGAACGGTGGCGCGATCGCGCTGGGCCACCCGGTCGGCTGCTCGGGTGCGTTCATCGCCACCAAGGCGCTGTACGAGCTCGAGCGTATTGGTGGCCGCTATGCGCTGGTAACGATGTGCATCGGTGGCGGGCAGGGCATCGCGACGGTGTTCGAGCGTCTGTGACGACGGCCTGAACCGATCGAAACCCCCGCTGCGGCGGGGGTTTTTCGTGCACCACGCTGCAGCCTCGACCTTGCCGATCGCCCCATGCTGGTGCAGGCGCGCGCCGATTTTGCGCCGCTTGGGCCAATTCAGCTGGCACACTTCTCGCGAGATCCGGTCACTTCAAAGGTCAGAATCCCAGGCGAGACGAGCGAGCAATGGCAATCACCGAATTTTTCGACGAAATGCAGGGTGACGGTGGCCTGGTCCGTCCCCACTATGCGGATGTGTCGCGGTGGCTGGACGGCATGTCATCCGAGCGCATGGCACGCAAGCGTGCCGAGGCCAATGCGCTGTTTCACCGCTTCGGCATCACCTTCGCGGTCTATGGCGAAGATTCGGGCACCGAGCGGCTGATTCCATTCGACATCATTCCGCGGATCATCACGGCAGAGGAATGGCGCATCCTCGAGGCCGGGCTACGTCAGCGGGTGATGGCGCTCAATGCCTTCATTCGCGACATCTACCACGAGCGCAGCATCCTCAAGGACGGGCGCATCCCCGAACAGGACGTGCTCGGCAATGCCCAGTACCGGAAGGAGATGGTCGGCGTACAGGTCGTGCATGACGTCTATGCACATATTGCCGGGGTCGACATCGTGCGCGCTGGCGAGGGCGAGTTCTATGTGCTCGAGGACAACCTGCGCGTGCCGTCCGGCGTGTCCTACATGCTCGAGGATAGGCGCATGATGATGCGTCTGTTCCCGGAACTGTTCGCCAGCAACCGTGTCGCACCGGTCGATCACTATCCGAATCTGCTGCTCGAGACGATGCGCAGCGTGGCGCCCGCCGGGCAGGACAATCCGACCGTCGTCGTGATGACGCCCGGGGCCTACAACAGCGCGTATTTCGAGCATGCCTTCCTCGCCCAGCAGATGGGCGTCGAACTGGTCGAAGGCCAGGACTTGTTCGTTCGCGACGAGACCGTCTATATGCGTACCACGCAGGGGCCGAAGCGGGTGGACGTGATCTATCGCAGAATCGACGACGACTTCCTCGATCCGCTGGTGTTCCGCAAGGATTCGATGCTGGGCGTGCCCGGTCTGCTGCAGGCCTACCGGGCCGGCAAGGTGACGCTGGCCAACGCGGTCGGCGGCGGACTCGCCGACGACAAGTCGATCTACCCCTACGTGCCGGAGATGGTCCGCTTCTATCTCGGCGAGGAACCGATCCTGAACAACGTGCCGACCTATCGCTGCAGTGATCCGAAGCAGCTCTCCCACGTCCTGGCGAATCTTCCGGAACTGGTGGTCAAGGAAGTGCACGGCGCCGGCGGCTACGGCATGCTCGTGGGTCCGACCGCGAGCAAGGAAGAAATCGAGAAGTTTCGGGCACGGGTCAAGGAGAATCCCGACAAGTACATCGCGCAGCCGACACTATCGCTGTCGGCGTGTCCGACCTTCGTCGAATCGGGCGTGGCGCCGCGCCACATCGATCTGCGCCCGTTCGTGCTGTCGGGCAAGGAAGTATGCATGGTGCCGGGCGGGCTGACCCGCGTGGCACTGCGCGAGGGGTCGCTCGTGGTGAATTCGTCGCAGGGCGGCGGCACCAAGGACACCTGGGTGCTGGAGGCCTGATCGAATGCTGAGTCGAACCGCAGACCATCTGTTCTGGATGGCCCGTTACATGGAGCGCGCCGAGAACACCGCGCGCATGCTGGACGTCGGATACCGGATGTCGCTGATGCCGCAGACCGCGACCGAAGTCGAGCAGAACTGGGTCGGCCTGCTGCGCATCATGTCGCTCGAGGAGCAGTACCGTGCGACTTGCGGCGAAGTGGATGGCGACAAGGTGATCCGCTTCATGATCTTCGATCCCGAGAATCCGTCGAGCATCCGCAACTGCCTTCGTGCGGCGCGGGAGAACGCCCACGCGGTGCGCGATACGCTGACCGCGGAGCTGTGGGAGACCACCAATGCGACCTGGATCAAGGTGCGGGGCTTGACACCCGAGATCCTCGACGATCGGGGTGTCGGCGAGTTCTTCGAGTGGGTCAAATACCGCTCGCACCTGTCGCGGGGGGTCACCATCGGCACGATGCTGCAGGACGATTCGTGGCGCTTCATCCGCCTCGGCACCTTCCTCGAGCGTGCCGACAACACTGCCAGAATCCTCGACGTCAAGTACCAGGTGCTGGTGTCGGAGGATGGTGGCGAGGCGGCCGACTACTATCGCTGGAGCGCGCTGCTGCATTCGGTGTCGGCGTTCGAGGTCTACCGCAAGGTCTACCGCGACCTGATCTCTCCGGTGCGGGTCGCGGACCTGTTGATCCTCAACCAGGACATGCCGCGCTCGCTGGCCAGATGCATGCGCGAGGTCTATGCCAACCTGCAGGTGGTGGCCAACGATCGCTCCGGCGAGACCATGAGACGGGCCGGCGAACTCGAGGCATCGTTGCGCTTCGGGCGCATCGACCATCTGCTGGACCAGGGCTTGCACTCGTTCCTCGATCGCTTCATGGATCGCATCTACGATCTCGGCAACCGCATCTCCGACGACTTCCTGATTCCGCTGCGCGCGAGCTGAACGGCAGGCGCATCGATCGCGCGACGTCAGGCTGGCGACGGCCACCCAATCCGCAGATAATGCGCCGACTTCGCCAACGGGATCCGCCACGATCGTGACCTATTGTGTAGGAATGCTGCTGCAGGCCGGCTTGGTGATGCTGGCGGATTCGCGCACCAACGCCGGCGTCGACCACATCAACACCTTTCGCAAACTGCGCGTCTATGAGCGCCCGGGCGAGCGCTGTCTGGTGCTGATGAGCGCCGGCAATCTCGCGATCACGCAATCGCTCGCGTCCACGCTGGACGAGGTTCTGCGTTTCGACGGCGAATCGCCGGGACTGCTCGAAGTGCCGACGATGTTCGAGGCGGCACGCCATATCGGTGACGTGCTGCGCGCCGTGCACCGGCGGGATGCTGAATCGCTCGCCGCATTCGGCATCGATTTCAACGCCAGCCTGATCCTCGGCGGCCAGATCGCCGGAGAGCCGCCGCGCCTGTTCAGCATCTACGCGGCCGGCAACTTCATCGAGGCGACGCGGGAGACGCCGTACTTCCAGATCGGCGAGTCCAAGTACGGCAAGCCGATCCTGGATCGTGTCCTGCGCTGGGATACGCCGCTCGACGAAGCAGTGAAATGCGCGCTGATCTCGATGGACTCGACGATTCGCTCAAATCTGTCGGTGGGTCTGCCGCTCGATCTCGCGATCATCGAGCGCGATGGACTCTCACTCGCCAGCCACCATCTGATCGACGCGGAAAACGCCTACTTCGCGATGGTGCGCGCGCGCTGGGGCGACGCCCTGCGGGAAGCCTTCGACGCGATTCCGAACCCCGACGGCGCCTTCGACTGAGGCTCGAGACCTGCGCGCAGCGCGTGCCAGGCTACCAGCCGCGGCCATCGCGACGCTGCGCCTCGATTTCGTCGCGAAACAGGTTGAAGTGCGTCCACCGGCGAGGATGGATGCGCCCGGCGTCCGCCGCTTCCCGCAGGGCGCAGCCGGGTTCGAGATCGTGCCGACAGTCTCGGAAGCGACACAGACCGGCCAGCGGCGCCAGTTCGCGAAAGCAGGCCAGCAATCGCTCGGGGGCGATATGCGCAAGACCGAAGACCTGCAGGCCCGGGCTGTCGATCAGCTCGCCACCGCCGGCGAGCGGGTAGAGGCGGGCGTAGGTGGTGGTGTGCTTGCCCGAGTCGAGGCTGGATGAAATCTCGCGCGTTGCGGCGGCCGCTTCCGGCACCAGCGCATTGACCAGTGTGCTCTTGCCCATGCCGGACTGACCGACGAGCACCGAACAGTGGTCGGCGAGATGTGGCTCAAGCCCGGCTGCGCCGTCGAGGGCCGATAATGCGACGATCGGGTAACCGAGGGCGGCGAAGGGCTCGAGTGTCTGGCGCGCTGCCGCGAGCCGCTCGGACAGATCGACCTTGTTGAGCACGACCAGAATCCGGATCGACTGGTCTTCTGCGGCACAGATGCAGCGGGAAATCAGTTCGTCGCTGAAGCCTGGCTCGGTGGCCGTCACCAGCACCACCTGAGTGACATTGGCGGCGATGAGCTTTTCCTTCCAGGCATCGGAGCGATAGAGCAGGCTGCTGCGTTCGACGATGCGCTGGATCACGCCCTGGCCGTCGCCCTTGGGCTCGAACTCGACGTGGTCGCCGCAGGCCAGCGAACTGCGCTTGCCGCGCGGATAGCAGAGGAAGCTGCGGCCGTCCGGCCCGGCGATTTCGTACTGGCGTCCGAAGGCGGCGCGGACCCGACCCCGCATCATGCGTGCGCTGGCTGTCCGGTGGGATCGGGCATGCTGGCCAGACGCTCGAGGTGGGCGATTCGCAGGGCCGCCGGTGGATGGGAGTCGTGGAAGCCCGAATACCAGGGGTCCGGCGTCAGCGTCGATGCGTTGTCGCGGTAGAGCTTGACCAATGCGTCGATCAGTGGTCCGGCGCCGGCGTGCTCTGCGGCGTAACGATCGGCCTGGTATTCGTCGCGGCGCGAGATCAGGCTCATCAGCGGCGCCAGCGGCAGCAGGAAGACCGGTAGCGCCAGCATGAACAGCGCGAGCAGCGCAGCGGTGTCCTGCGACTGCATGCCGAGTCCCTGGTAGAACCAGGCCTGATCGGCCAGCCAGCCGAGAAGGGCGAGGATCGCGAAGCTGCCGAGGGCCATCAGCACGATTCGCTTGAGTACGTGCCCATGATGGAAATGGCCCAGTTCGTGGGCCAGAACGGCCTCGATTTCGTCGCCGTCGAGGCGGCCGAGCAGCGTGTCGAAGAAGACGATTCGCTTGGCGCTGCCGAAGCCCGTGAAATAGGCATTGCCGTGCGCCGAGCGGCGGGAGCCGTCCATCACGTACAGACCCTTGGCGTGAAATCCGCAGCGCTCGAGCAGTCGTGTCACCCGTTCGCGGATGGCTTCGTCCTCGAGCGGCTCGAAGCGGTTGAACAGCGGTGCGATGAAGGTCGGCCAGATCAGCATCGCCAGCAGATTGAAGGCGAGCCAGCCGGCCCAGATGGTGAGCCACCAGTATTGGCCCATGCCCTCCATCAGCCAGAGCGCACCGGCCAGCAGCGGCAGGCCGATGGTCGCCGACAGTACGGCGCCCTTCAAGGTGTCGGACAGGAACAACGCTGGACTGATCCGGTTGAATCCGAACTTGGCCTCGGTGACGAACACGCGACGGAGTTCGAACGGCAGTTCGATGGCCCAGCCGAATACCGCGATCAGCGCGATGAAGGCGATGCCGTGGGCCAGCTGCCCGGGTTCGAGAAATTGGGCCAACGCGGCGTGCAGGTCTTGCAACAGTCCGCCGAGCGTCAGCCAAAGCAGCCAGACTGCCGCCACCACCAGCTCGGGCAGGCGAGCCTTGACGCGGGCGATCGTGTAATCGGCGGCACGTCGATGCGACCTGTCGTCGATGCGCTCGTGAAACGGCTCGGGCACCGCGTCCCGATGAGCGGCGACGTGCCGGATCTGGCGCCACGCGAGGTAGGATCGGACGGCAAGGCCGGCCAGCACGGCGAACAGGAAGACGATGGCGAAGACACTCATGGGGCGGGCAAGGTGCCGGCGAAGCGCGCCGCGCCGGCATGTGAGACCATTCGGGCTTTTGGGAAACCGCTCCGATTATGGCACAGGACCAGAACCACCTCATCTGGCTGGACATGGAGATGACCGGTCTCGATCCCGACCGCGACCGCATCATCGAACTGGCTGTCGTGGTCACCGATGCCCGCTTGCAGACCGTGGCCGAAGGGCCCGTGATTGCGGTTCATCAGGCTGATTCGGTGCTGGACGGCATGGACGAATGGAACCGCACGACCCACGGCCGTTCCGGCCTGGTCGACCGGGTGCGTGCGTCCACGCTGGACGAGGTGCAGGCCGAGCAGGCGATGCTGGCCTTCGTGCAGTCCCACGTGCCGGCGCGGACCTCGCCGATGTGCGGCAACTCGATCTGCCAGGACCGTCGCTTCATGGCGCGCTACATGCCCCAGCTCGAGTCTTGGTTCCACTATCGAAATCTGGACGTGTCGACACTGAAGGAGCTCGCGCGTCGGTGGCGGCCGGAGGTGGCACGCGGCGTGGTCAAGAAGGGGCGCCATGAGGCGCTGGCCGACATCTACGAGTCGATTGCCGAGCTGGCGCATTATCGGGACAACTTCCTGAAGCTCGGCTGAGCGGCCCGGGGCGAGCCGCAAGCAACGTGAAGCGCTCGTGCTGACGACCGCCGCCGCGCTCGAAGCGCCAGAGTTCGTGGCCGAGCGTGGCGAGGTCGGTGGTTGCCGAACGACGGTCCTGGAATACCAGGATCAGCGGACAGCCGCGTCGCTCGGGATCACCGTCGATGCGCACACCGGCGAAATAGTGCATGGCGGATCGCTGCGACAGACCGAGTCCGATGCCGTCGACGCATTGGCCCGGGTGCTTGCGCAGCACTTCAGCGAGTTGCTGTGCGGCCGGTCGGTAGCTGCGGGAATGGTCGAACCAGGGCTGCCCCATCGCAGTTGCGAGGCACCACAGCAGGGTCATGCCGAGTGCCCAGGTCCAGGCCGCGTCACGACCCGCCGGACGCCTCGATGCCAGATAGACGATCCAGGCCACCACCGCGCCGGCGGCCACGGCCAGCGCGAGCACGCCCAGCGTCATGTCGAAGCCGGGCGCCAGCTTCTTGAAATGGCGGGCGAGTCCGGGTGGCCAGGCATTGACCAGTGCGCTCCAGGCCAGCCACAGCATCAGGCCGAAGGTGGTGAAGGTCATCACCGCGAACCAGTCGAAGGCGGCAGCGGCGCCTCGTCGCAGGCGCTCGACGGCTGGCGCGGCGAGCAGACCCACCGGCACGATCAGCGGCAGCATGTTCACCGGGCGCAGGCTGCCGGCCAGTGCCACGGCAACCAGCGCCAGCACCAGTGCGGCGAGCAGCAGTGGGACATGGGAGATCTGTGCGCCGTGCCAGGCGCGCCACAGTGACCACAGGGCCAGGGGCCACAATGGCCACAGAAACCATCCGAACAACTTCAACCAGTCGACTGCCTTGTCGGCGGCCGGCGTGCCCGGCCGCAGACCGTCGATTTCGGCGTCGAGCCAAGGCTGCCATCCCGCCGAGGCCGAAGCCGGGACGATCCACGCGAGTGCAATGCCAATTGCGATCGCCAGCGCGACGAGGACCGCGATCGGTGATGTACGGTGGCTGCGGTCGCTGGGCAGCAACTGGAACAGCAGCAGCGGCCAGGTCACCAGCGCACCGGCGATGCCGGCAAACAGGAACGCGATACCGGCGGCCACGCCCGCCGCAGGCATCGCCAATCGATGGGGCGAGACCAGCATCCAGAGTACCCAGGCCTGGGCGGCCATCAGGCCGACGGCCGGTTGCGTCTCGTGCACATGGACGACCAGGCCGAGACTGCCGATCGTCAGCAGAACCACCGCCGCCCGCGCCTGATCTCCGTGCATCAGGCTCGATGCCCGCCACAGCGCCCACAGCGCGGCTGCCGCCAGCAGGGCGGTAGTCAGCCGTGCGCTGTCGTGCAGTGGCAGCAATCCCTGAAGCAGGGTCGCGAGCCCCGATGCAAGCCAGTAGAACAAGGGGCCGTAGCCCAGGCTGGTGTCGCCGCCGAACGCCGGCAACAGCAGCGAGCCGGTGTCGATCATCTCGAAAACCAGTCCGAAATGTCTGGCGTCGTCGCCACGCCACGGATCGTGGCCGACGGTTCCCACCAACAGGTAGATCGAGGCGATCAGCAGCAGGATCCGGGAGGCGTCTCGGCTCATCAGGAAGTCGTCGGGGCCACGGAAGAACTTGGCCGCGAGTCTATCAGCTTGCACGCCGCTTGCCCGGTCGGCATCGGTGCCCAACAAAAAAGGCAGCCGAGGCTGCCTTTCGATCGAAGCCTGCGCCGGTCTCAGGACAGGCGCTGAACGTTGCCGTATTTCTGGCGGAAGCGCTCGACGCGGCCGGCGGTGTCGACGATGCGCTGCTTGCCGGTGAAGAACGGATGGCACTGGGAGCAGACCTCGATGTGCAGGCTCTGCTTCGGCGAAGTCGAACGGGTCTTGAAGCTGTTGCCGCAAGAGCAGGTGACTTCGATCTCTTTGTAGTTCGGATGGATGTCGGCTTTCATGTTTGAGTCCTTCAGTGACCGTGGCGGTGGGTGTGGCCGCCAGCAAGCCTTAAATTATCGCTGGCATCGATGGCATTTGGCAAGTTCGAATGCCGTATCCCGCGCCGGCCGGGGTAGAATCCGGCGCTTCCGTGCACCGGATCCCCGATGAAACTGCTGCTTGCTCCGATGGAAGGCCTGGCCGACGCACCGATGCGTGACCTCTTGTGCTCGGTGGCGGGTTACGACTGGGCGGTCGCCGAGTTTGCGCGGGTGTCGGCGACGGTACTGCCCGCACGCAGCTTCAGTCGCATCGTGCCGGAACTGCGGAACCGCTCGCGGACCCGCTCTGGCGTGCCGGTGCGTGCACAGTTGCTGGGGTCCGATCCGTTCGCGATGGCTGCCAACGCGGCCGCCCTGGCGGCGCTTGCTCCCGCCGGCATCGACCTCAATTTCGGTTGCCCGGCGCCGACCGTGAATCGCCACCGCGGTGGTGCGGTGCTGCTCGAGGAACCGGAGCTGCTGCGGCGCATCGCATACCAGGTCAGGGCTGCGATGCCGGCGCCGATGCCGCTGTCGGCGAAGATGAGGCTGGGTGTCGGCGATCCCGCCTGTGCGCTCGACGCCGCCCGCGCGCTGGCCGATGGCGGCGTCGACATGCTGGTCGTGCACGCGCGCACCAAGTGCGACGGCTATCGGCCGCCCGCCCACTGGGAGTGGATCGCGCGTGTCGCCGAAGCGGTGCCGGTGCCCGTGATCGCCAACGGTGAAGTGTGGACCGTCGACGACTGGCGTCGTTGCCGCGAGATCTCCGGCGTTGCCGACGTGATGCTCGGTCGTGGTGCAGTGGCCGATCCATTTCTGGTCGAGCGTATCCGTGGCGGCGGTCGCTTCTGTGCGCAGCACGATTGGCCGCGGCTGTCGGGTCTGATCGCGTCCTTCTGGCGTGACGTGAAGCGGAGGTTGCCGGCAAGCCACGCGCCGGGCAGGCTCAAGCAGTGGCTGAATCTGCTGCGCCGCCGCTATCCCCAGGCCCAGACGCTGTTCGTGATGGTGCGCGGCGCAACCGAACTCGGCGCCATCGACCGCGCCCTCGAGCACTGCCGCTCGCTTACCGAGGAGTTGGCGGCGTGAGCATACCCGCCCCGCCGCCCGAAGGGTACGCGCGCCCTCCCGCGGGGAGGGTGGTGGCTCGCGACGGGTGGATTCCTGCCGGTGCTCTCCGTCGGCGATTCGGCGAGTGCTGCCGAGTCGGCGCCAAGCCGTCGAGAGTCGATCCGGGAAATTCCCAGTGAGTTATGCAAATTCGAAAATCCCATCGAGTGCCCAAGTCGGCGTCCATGAGCACCTGGCCCGGCTGGTCGGGCGCCACGCCGGCACGCCGTTCCGTAAGCCGTTTGCCGATTACAACCTGCATGCAGTCGATCAGGCGCTCGCCGGCTGGGACGGACGCGCCGAACTGATTCTCGATGCCGGTTGCGGCGTCGCCCACAGCACCATCGCGCTCGCCCGGGCGCATCCGGAAGCCTGGGTCATCGGCGTCGATCAGTCCGCCGAGCGGCTCGAACGGCGCAAGCCCTATCCGGCCTCGCTGATGCCCGACAACCTGGTGCTGGTGAGAGCCGATCTGGTGGATTTCTGGCGATTGCTGTCGGCCCGTGGGCTTCGTCTCGCACGGCACTTCATCCTCTATCCGAACCCGTGGCCGAAGATCGGCCACCTCGGCCGGCGCTGGCACGCCCACCCTGTGTTCCCGACGATTCCGACGCTTGGGGGATCACTCGAATTGCGCACCAACTGGCGGGTGTATGTCGAGGAGTTCTCGCTTGCCCTCGGCCTGCTCATCGGTCGCGAACCGACCTGGGAGGACTACGATGGTGCGGAAGGGCTGACGCCATTCGAACGCAAGTATCGGGACTCCGGGCAGACGCTGTACCGGCTTTTCGTCGAGCTTGGCGACATCGCGCTTGATGGCTCTCGATCAGCGGTGCATGCTAGCGGCCAATGCCATCGGGAGAGCCATCAATGAACACCGCCGAGACCGAAGAAGTGCTGCTGAGCGACGAGGAGTTCGAGGCGCTGGAAGCCGTTCTGGTGTCGGACGATGTGCCCGCCGACTGCATGAATCTCGAGATGCTCGACGGCTACGTCGCGGCGTTGGTCTGCAGTCCCGAGCGGATTGCGATGGCGCGCTGGTTGCCGGCCGTTTGGTCGGCCGATGCCGAGACCGCCGATTTCGGTTCGGGCGGTGCGGCACGCAGGGCGCTCGAACTGGTGTTGCGATACTACAACGAGGTCGTGGCGACGCTGGCTGCCGAACACGATCCTTGGGAACCGTTCTGCTATGCGCCGGAAGGCGAAGACGCGCCGCCGCTCGGTGACGAGTGGGTTGCCGGCTTCGAGCAGGGGGTCGAATTGTGGCCGGACGACTGGAATGCCGGCCTGGACAGCCAGGATGTCGCGGTCGCCGAAGGACTGCTGGCCAACGTCTTCAAGCATTGGGGTGCGGAGAATGCCGCGGACGCGGACGACGAAACGCGCCTGGGCTGGCTTGCCGAATCGGCACAGGCAGCGCGTGGCCTGTTCGCGCTGTGGCGGGAGGTGGGGCTGCCCGAACCACTGCCGGCCGACATCTCCGAGCCGGCGACCGTCGCCCGCGCAGCGGCGGGTCGCAACGATCTGTGCCCGTGCGGCAGCGGCAAGAAATACAAGGTCTGCTGCGGCGCCGAGAACTGAGTGTCGGGTGAGCGCCGGCCGGCGACGCCGGCCCGCTCGTCACCGTCCATCGATTTCGCGTGTACGGCCGACCCCTCTACCGACCTCGCCCGACTCCGTCCCGCCTGAATCAGGCCGCCCCGTTTCGGCGGGTCGCGCAGTGGTTCGTCAGCTCGGTTCCTGCAGTGGCTTCGACGGTAGGCGATCGCAGCATCGAGATGCGGCGTCCGTCGTCCCGCCAGCCGCTCGGGCGCGCTCGCCGGCGGGAATTCTGCGCGGTCCTCAGCATTGGTAGGAATATTTCTTCAAAATTGAAATAACTCGCTGATTTTAAAGCGAGGTTTTTGGCGCTTGCAAATCCGTGGCGGCACCATAGAATGCGCGCGCCGAGCCCGGATGGCGGTTCAGCGGATGTGCCCGGTGCGACCCGCCCGATGGCCGCCCGCTAGGCGGCTGGAAGAGTCCTTGCCGGTGGCGACTGAAGTCGCTTCGTCGTTCGATTGGCTGGGAGGTCACCGCGATGAGCGCTGTCAATCCGTGTCTCGCTTGCGGCATCTGCTGCACCCGGTTTCGGGTGTCGTTCTACTGGGCCGAGGCCGACGATGCGCCCGGCGGTTGCGTGCCTGCGGCGATGACCGAAAAGCTCAACCACTTCATGCGCTGCATGCGTGGCACCAACTCGCTGCCGCGCCGTTGCATCGCCCTCGAAGGCGAGATCGGGGCGGCTGTCGCCTGCACCATCTACGAGAATCGGCCGAACGCCTGTCGCGACTTTCCGGTGTTCTTTGCGGATGGCACGCCGAATCCGCGGTGCAACGAATTGCGCGCCGAGTTCGGACTGCCGCCGCTCGAACGGCCGCCCTTGCCCGAAGCCGCCTGATTCGCGATTTCGTCGGTTAGCGGCCGACCGCAGCGAGGACGCCAAGCGGCGTTACGCGGCGGATCGTTTCGATCCGAGCACGCGCGCCGACGAAGAACGAACCGGCAAAGCCGAGTGCGTTGATCGAAACATCTTCGACCGACTCCCGGCTGCGCGGCACCATCAGCAGTGCCGATCGAGTCAGTAAGAGGTTGTATGCGCTCGCGTTCGTGCCGGCCAGTGCTAGCGCGCGGCAACCGGCCTGGTAGCAGTCATGGAGGGCATGGGCGCCATCCGCGCTCGCCCATATCGCCCGCGGCAGCGCGGCGATCCAATGCCGATATGGCCAAGCGGCGCATCGACGGTGTCCCGTGCCGGCTGCGGATTCGAGCGCGCGCAGCAGCGGCAGGGCGACATCCTCGCCGCGCGGGATCCATTGCAGGTGTCGATGGCGCTGGCTGGCACCGGCGATTCGATCTCCGTTGTAGAAGGCGAGGCCACCGACGTCGCGCAACAACGGGAGAATCGCGTTGAAGTCGGCGGCTTCGAGCGGTGCCGACTGCTCGACGAAAGCACGACTGACGATCAGCAGGTGGTCGTCGATCACCGGAAACTTGTTGAGCAGTATGCGGTGATGATCACCGGCTTCGGCAACCAGCAGATCGGTTTCCGGCTCGGCGAACGGATCGATTGACGGGGAATTTCCGGTCCGCGCCTTGCGTGCCAGGCTGTCGACCCAGCGCACCGGGAACTCGAGCCCGTCCTGCGCCAGCCATTCGGTCGTGGTACGGATCGGTTGCAGCGCGCCACTGGCCAATGCGCACTTGCGCTTGCCCTCGGCGAGCGCAATGATATCGTCCGAGCGAGGGGGGCGAGCATGAGCGGCGTCGTCGACCGCGTCGTTCATCGTTCGGAGTCGAACATGTCGCAAGTATTCGTGGTTAGAGGCGATTTCATCCAACTCGACCAGTTGCTCAAGGTGACCGGGCTGTGCAGTAGCGGCGGACAGGCCCATGCCGCGGTGGAATCCGGTCAGGTTCTGGTGGACGGTAGCACCGAGACGCGCAAGCGCGCCAAGCTGCGACCCGGCCAGAGCGTCCGATTCGAGAACGAGACCGTGGTGTTGGCCGCCGAGCGGCACCCGCCGACATAGCGGCCGGGGTCAGCCGTGCCGCCGCGACAGCCGTTGCCATACCCAGCCACCCGGTAGATCGCGACCGCCCAGCACATAGTCGAGCGTATTCGGATTCTCGACCGTCAGCGAGAGGTGGCTGCGCGCCTGGCGGTCGCCGACCAGCAGCAATTCGTCGCCGACCCGGATCGCCTGATCGCCCTTGGGCAGCAGGCAATTCGAGCCGTCGTCGCGCCGGATCAGCAGGACTTCACAATGCAGCGCGCAATCCCGTCGCGCGTGGTCGCGCAACAACGCGTCGATCGTCACGTCGGGCCCGGCCGGCATCAGCAGCGCAAACAGCGCCGGGGCCTGGCGCGCATTGACGCGAACGCTCCAGACGTGAGGCACGCGCCAGCCGAAGCGTTCGGTCAGCCGTGCGAGCAGCGCGGCCGACCAGTCTTCTCGCGCCGCCTTGACTTCGTCCAGGAACGGCACGAGCAGGGGCGTGGTCAGGATGGCCAGGCATTCATGGGCGATGATCCGGCTCGGCACCACCCGCGCATCGGCTTCGAAGGCATCGAACAACGGATTGTTCGAAAAGTGGTTCTGGCGGACGACGACGAACAGGTCCGGCTTCAGTTCGCGCGCGGTGACGCAGATCGACAGGTTGTCCACGTCGCTGCCGGTGCACGCGACGATGCCGCAGGCATCCCTGATACCGGCCTCGAGCAGGGCCGGCGCGCAGGTACCGTCGCCCTGCACCCAGCGGTGAGGCGTTCCGTCCGGTGGTGGATCACGGTCGATCAGGACGACCGGCATCTGTTCGTGTTCCAGGGCATTGGCGAGCAGGCGCCCGAAATTGCCGTAGCCGCACAACACCCAGGTGCCGCGTGGTGGGTCGCGGTGTGGTTCGACCTCGGTGCCGTCGATGCCGGTCAGCCACTCCAGCAGATGGTAGGCCGACGGCGAATGCAGGGCGAGCGCGAGATATTCGCCGAACTTCTCGAATGGATTGATGATGTGGCGGGTGCCGAACGACGCCATGTTGGCCGCGATCTCGACGTTGCGCGTGCGACACAGGGCAGGCACCTGGGGTGCCAGCAGACGGGCGGTGATGGCCACCGCGAGATTGGTCTGGTCGTCGTTGGTCAGCGCCATGACGCCGCGGCATTCGGGCTTCTCGAGGCCGGCGAGGCGCAACACCTGGGGTTTCGCCGCATCGCCGACCACGCTTGGCACGTCGGCCCACAGGCTGTGCAGGTCGAGCTCGGCGGCCTTGGCCGGATCGATCTCGACGGCCACCACCCGGATGCCGAGATGGTCGAGCGCTCGGGTCACCAGGCGACCGGTCTCGCCGTAACCGCATACCAGGTAGAACGGTTCGGCCAGGCGGCGGACCTCGCGCGCAAAGCGTTCGGTGCGCACCGCGTCGCGGAATGCGGTGTCCTGCATCAGCGCGAACAGGGCTCCGATGGCATAGGCCCAGCCCACCACCGACAGATAGATGCAGACCGTCACCCACATCCGCTGCGCCTCGCTGAACTCGATCGGCACTTCGCCAAAGCCGATCGTCGTCGCGGTGTAGCTGATGAAATAGAAGGCGTGGAAGAAGCTCATGCGGCGGGCTTCGCCGTCGACTTCGATGCCGGGAATCACGGTCAGTCCGAGCACCGCGATGGCGAAGATCGAAATGAGCACCGCCAGCGGCGCACGCATGCGCCGCAGCACCAGGAAGATGATGCCGCGGTGCTGGCTCTGGATCATCGCCGCTGCATGATGGTCTCGGCGATCAGGATGATCACCGAGACCACGTTGGCGAACAGGGCGCCGCCGGACAGCGACACCACCTTGGCGGTATAGCCGGCGTCCATGCCGACACCGGCGACGTGACTGGCATAGGCCCACACGCACGCGGCGGCGATCAGTTGAAGGTCGGCGACCAGGCTGGTCGACAGGTGGATGGCGCCGATCTGCGTTCGGTCGCCGAACTTGAGCACTGTCGCGATCAGGTTGACGACGATGGCGGCGAACAGCTCGTAGATATCGTGATGCTGTGTCTGGTCGATGTCGCCGACGAAAAAGCCGAAGTTCAGCGTGGCGGCGAGAACGATGACGAAACCGAAGACGACCTTTTCGAGATTCATGGCGAGGGTACGGACCGTTGGCAGTCGATGATTCCGACCGATTATAGGATCGCCGGCGTGCTCGGCTGAAAGCGCGTGTCGTTCAATCGGCCGCGACGCGTCCATCGACGTAGTACCAGCAACCGTCGACACGCTCGAAGCGGCTGTCTTCGGTCAGCCGGTAGGCGCGACCGCCGATCCGATAACGGGCAACGAACGCCACTTCGGCGTGATCGTCGTCGAGTCGGCGATGGGCCTGAACGGTCAGGCCGATCCACTTGCAGCCGGCCTCGAAGTCGATGCGCTGCGGTCGGGTTGTCGGATGCCAGGTCGCCAGCAGGTACTCGGCGTTGCCGGTGGCATAGGCGGAATAGCGCGAGCGCATCAGCGTCTCGGCATCGCCGGCCAGGGTCTTGCCGGCAAGCAACGGCGCGCAGCAGGCGGCGAGGGTCGGACCGCCGCACGGACAGGGTTCGGGGCGCCTGGTCCTGGCCATGCGCTCAGACCGTGCCGCCGGCCGATGCCACCACGACGCGGTTGCGGCCGGCATTCTTGGCCTGATAGAGCGCCTGGTCGGCCAGCGCGATGACGGTATCGAGGTTCCCATTGCCGGGGTGCAACACCGCGGCGCCGATGCTGATCGTCAGGATTTCCGGATAGGTGGGCTGTTCGGAAAATTCGATGGCCGGGATCGCTTCGATCGCCGCCCTCAGCTTTTCGCCGACGGTCGCCAGTCGCGCCTCGTCGGCGCCCGGCAGCAGCAGCAGGAATTCCTCGCCGCCATATCGGCCGAGGACATCGGTACCGCGACACGACATCTTGAGCGTGGCCGCCACTTGGCGCAGCACCTGATCACCGACGACGTGGCCATAGCGGTCGTTGATGCGCTTGAAGTGATCGACGTCGATCATCATCAGGCCGAGGCCGCCGGCGGCCTGGCGCCGCTCCTCGTGGCGCCGGGCCTCGGTCATCAGCGCCCGCCGGTTGAGAATGCCGGTGAGCCCGTCGATCGACGCCAGGTAGTCCTGCAGCCGCACGTCCTCGGTGAGGCGCGAGCCGACATAGGCCGCGATGCCGGCCAGCAGCAGCCACAGCAGGCCGAGCACGACGCTGCGACTTCGCCAGTTGGCCATGACGTGATCGATCTCGCGGGTGGCGGCGACATACAGCGGGTAGCGCTCGAGGCGCTGAGTTACGATCAGGCGCTCGCGGTCGTCGAGCCGCGAGCGGATGCGCGAGGTCCGCGACTCGCCTTCGTTGGTGGGCAGTACGCGGTCGACCCGGGGAATCACCCGCCCCATGTGCAATTCCCGCTGCGGCTCGCGTACATACACTTCGCCGGCGGTCGACACGATCGCGAAACTGGACGCCGGCGTCCGGTTCACGATGCCGGCATAGTCGAAAGAATGGAGCAGGTCGCGGATCGACACGTAGATTTGCGTGATTGCGCCGTCGTCATCGCGCTCGGCGATGCTCATCGCGAAGAACCAGCGCCCGTGATGCACCCGCGAGAGCTGGGGGATGCCGAGATAGACGCGCTGGGCCGAATCGCGCAGATGGTGGGTGACATATTCGCGGTCATCCACCAGGGGTGGCGTGCCGCTGCCGGTCCATTCGACGATCGTGCCGCTGCTGTCGACCACCAGAAGATCCATGCAGGTCGGATCGCTCTGGCACCACTCGAGCATCACGTCGCGCATCGTGATGCCGTCGCCTCGCGGGGGCCGACCGCCGGACACCCGGTTGAGGTGGCTCAGGGCGTTCAACTGACGCTCCATCGTGGTCAGCTGGGACTGGATATTGCTCGCCATCACATTGGCAAGCACCGCGAGGCGCTCGCCGGCGTTGCTCTCGACCTGGCGATGGTCAAAATAGCTGTAGATCCCGAGGGCGACGCCGAGTGCCACCATGAAGGCGAAGACCCAGAATCGGATGGCGCCGAGCCGTCGCGTCAGAGCATTCTGACCGTTTCTTGTTTTCGTTTCGTGCAACAGGGCTCGATGCATTCGGCAGTACCGGTTCCTGATCGTTCTCGTCGTCGGCGCGATCAATCGATGATGGCCCCCTTACCCGCCGCGGCGGCGTGACGCGTGCATCGAAAGATTTTCTGCGGATTGTCAAACAATGTATATGAGCCGGCACGATCGACGGCTTCGAGTGGCATGCACGCGACAGTGCCCGCTCGACAATACAGGCAAAATGGCATGGCCGTGACTCGAAATTCGTTCGAAACCGAAGCGATCCATGCCTTGCCCGGACATCAGGTGGTGGCGCTGCTCGCCAGCGACCGCAAGCTCGGGCTCAGCGACGCCGAGGTGGCGCACCGGCTCGCCCGATGGGGAGGCAACACGATTCCGTCGCCGCCGCGGCGAAACGCCCTGCGCCGCTTTGCGGCGCAGTTCCATAACGTCCTGATCTATCTGCTGCTGGCTGCCGGCACCGTGACCGCGGTGCTCGGTCACGGCGTCGATTCGACGGTCATAATTGCCGTCGTGCTGGTCAATGCGCTGATCGGATTCGTCCAGGAAGGGCGTGCCGAAGACGCGCTGGCTGGCATCCGGCAGATGTTGTCGAACCGTGCACGCGTGCTGCGGGCCGGTCGCCGCATCGAGATCGCGGCAGAGGCCCTGGTTCCCGGAGACATCGTTCAGCTCGCAGGTGGCGACAGGGTTCCCGCGGACCTGCGGTTGCTCGAACTACGCGGCCTGCGGATCGACGAATCGGCGCTGACCGGCGAGTCGGTCGCGGTCGACAAGGCGCCGGGTGAGGTCGCCGGCGACAGTGCGCTGGCGGATCGCAGTTCGATGGCCTACGCCGGGACCCTGGTCACCCAGGGCATCGCCGTCGGTATCGTCGTCGCGACCGGACTCGACACCGAACTCGGCCGGATCAGCACCCTGGTGCGGGACGACGTCCCGCTGAGCACGCCGCTGATGCGCCAGCTCACCCGCTTCGGCCACCAGATCACCTGGGCGGTGCTGCTGCTGGCGGTGGCCGCATACGGCATCGGCATCTGGCGCGGCTACGGATCGGCCGAGATGTTCCTCGCCGCGGTCGGCCTGGCGGTGGCGGCAATCCCCGAGGGGCTGCCGGCGATCATGACCATTGCACTGGCCATCGGCGTACGCCGCATGGCCCAGCGCAACGCGATCATCCGCCGCTTGCCGGCGGTCGAGGCGCTCGGTTCGGTGACCGTCATCTGCAGCGACAAGACCGGCACCCTGACCCGCAACGAAATGGCCGTGCAGCGTGCCTATGCCGCCGGTTCGAGCTACGACGTGGCCGGCGAAGGGTATTCGCCGGAAGGCTCGATCACGCGAACCGACGGTTGCCGGGATGCTTCGTCCGACGACGGGCTGCTCGAACTCGCACGCGCCGGACTGTTGTGCAACGATGCCACCCTGGCTTGCGAGCAGGGCAGGTGGTCGGTGACAGGCGATCCGACCGAAGGCGCCCTGTTGAGCTTTGCCGGTCGCATGGGCCTGGACGCGCGTTTCGAACTCGAGGCCTGTCCCCGCGTCGACGCCATTCCGTTCGAGTCCCGCCACAGCTACATGGCGAGCCTGCACCATGATCATGCCGGCCACCGCCTGGTGCTGCTGAAGGGGGCCCCCGAACGCGTTCTCGAGTTCTGCAGCGGCGAACGCCGCGCGGGCGAGCATGTCGCCCTCGAACGGCACTGGTGGCTATCGGCCATGGCTGCGGCCGCGGACGACGGCATGCGGCTGCTGGCGGTTGCAATGCGCCTCGCGCCGCCCGATGCTGCCACTCTGGCCGTCGGCGACGTCGAGGCCGGTGGCTTCACGCTGCTCGGAATGCTGGCGATCAGCGATCCGCCGCGCGCCGAGGCGGGCGCGGCGGTGAATCGCTGCCTGCAGGCCGGTATCGCAGTGCGCATGATCACCGGCGATCATGCCGCAACCGCGGTCGCGATCGCGCGCCGTCTCGGGCTGGCGACGGATGTGCGCGGCATGACCGGCGCCGAGATCGAGGGCACGAGTGACGAGGCACTGCGCCGGTCGGTGCGGGAGACCCAGGTCTTCGCACGGGCCAGTCCGGAACACAAGCTGCGCCTGGTGCGGGCACTGCAGGCCAGTGGCGAAGTCGTCGCCATGACCGGCGACGGCGTCAACGATGCGCCTGCGCTGAAACAGGCAGACATCGGCGTGGCGATGGGCTGCAAAGGAACCGAAACCGCCCGCGACGCGGCGGAGATGGTGCTCGCGGACGACAACTTCGCGTCGATCGCGGCCGCTGTCGAAGAAGGCCGAACGGTCTACGACAACCTGCGCAAGGCGATTGTGTTCATCCTGCCGACCAATGGCGGCGAGGCCCTGATGATCCTCGCCGCCATCCTGGCCGGACTCAGCCTGCCGATCACGCCCGCCCAGATACTCTGGGTGAACATGATCACGGCGGTCACGCTGGCACTCGCACTGGCGTTCGAGCCGGCTGAGACGGACATCATGCGCCGGCCGCCGCGAAAGCCCGACGAAGCCTTGCTCGACCGCTTCCTGGCGTGGCGGACGGTGCTGGTGTCCTTGCTGCTGGTCGGCACCTCGCTGGGCCAGTTCCTCTACGATCTGGCGGCCGGCGCAGCAATCGAAGTCGCGCGGACGGTCGCGGTCAATGCGCTGGTGATCGGGGAAATCGCCTACCTGTTCAGCGTGCGCCGCCTGCGAGCCGGTGCCTTCGCCGAAGGGGGGCTGGGCGGACTGCGGGCATGCCTGGTCGCGACCGGCGTGGTCGCCGCCGCCCAGATGCTGTTCACTTACGCGCCGCCGATGCAGTCCCTGTTCGGCTCGCATCCGCTCGATCTCGACAGCTGGCTGCGGATACTCGCGGGCGGTGGCATCGTGTTCGCCGTCGTCGAGCTCGAAAAGATCATTCTGCGCAGACTGCGGGACTGATCCGGCGATCGATGTCGTTGGCGCCGCCATTCGGGGCGCGCCCGCCACTAAAGGCACGCGCCCCGCCGGTCGTTATGCGAAAGGGTTCGCGTGCCGCCGGCCGGGTCCCACGCAGGCACTTCATCATGACATTCCGATCGAGGGCGGAAGTGAATCGAGAACAGCATTCGGCGATCGCGCGCATGGGCATACGCGGCAAGCTCCTACTGATCTTTGTGCTGATCAAGGTCGTGCCGCTGCTGCTGCTGTCGTGGATCGCCTGGAGTGCCTTCGAGCGCCTCGGCGCCACGGTCAGCGACCGTGCTGCGGTGATGGCCGACGGCATGGTCGAGACGGTCGGTGAGTTCGCCGAAGAGGCCACCAACGATGCCATCGCTGCGCTCGACGATCGCTCCCGCGAAGCGCTCGAACGGCTCACCACCGACACCGCCCGTGCAATATCGCAGTTCCTCTACGATCGCGACGCCGACATCCGCCAGGCCGCGCTGCTGCCGACGACGGAGGCGGCGTATCGCAGCTTCATGGCGTTCCGCGAGCGCGCACTGTTTGATCATGGCCCCTGGCGCCTGAATCAGGATCGCAGCGCATGGGAGGCGGCCAGCGGCGACGGCCCGAATCCGCTGAAGGCCGCGCGGGCGGACGAAGCCCTCGCAGACAACGCCCGACACTTCAGCGCGCGTCCGCCCGAGTTCTTCGGGCGCCGCGCGATGCGACCGCTGTACGTCGAAATGAGCTTTGTCGGCATCGACGGGCGCGAGCGGGTCAAGGTCCGGACCGGTGATCTCACCGAGGCAGGTCTGCGCGACGTCTCCGACCGCCGCAATACCTTCCTCGGCGGCGAGGATTACTGGCAGCGGCTCAAACAACTGGCGCCGGGCGAGATCGAGGTATCCGAGGTGATCGGCGAGTACGTCGGCTCGCGCGTGATCGGGCCCTATACGCCGGCTGCCGCCGAGCGTGCGGGGATCGCATTCGAACCGGAGCAATCGGCCTACGCGGGCACCGAGAATCCTCTCGGGCGGCGCTTTCGTGGCCTCGTTCGGTGGGCCACGCCGGTCGTGGCCGAGGGGCGCGTCGTGGGCTACGTGACGCTGGCGCTGGATCACGACCACCTGCGCCAGTTCACCGACCGGCTGAGCCCCACCGGGATGCGCTACACGCCGATCAGCGATGCCACTTCAGGCAACTACGCCTTCCTGTGGGACTTCAAGGGTCGGGCGATCTCGCATCCCCGTGACTACTTCATCGTCGGTTTCGACCGCGCATCCGGCGAGCGGGTGGTGCCGTGGCTGGACCGGGATCTCTATCGCCAATGGCAGGCGTCTGGCAAGCCGGCGAACCAGTTCCTGGCCGGCGTCGAGCCCTATCTGGCGCAGTCGCTCGAAAAGAAGCCCGCGCTGGAACTGGTCAAGGCGGGCACGATCGCGCTCGACTGCCGCTACCTGAATTTCTCGCCGCAGTGCGCCGGCTGGGAGCAACTCACCGCCGCCGGCGGTTCCGGATCCTTCGTGATCTTCTTCAGCGGCCTGTGGAAGCTCACGACTGCGGCGGCGATTCCGTACGATACCGGCCGCTACGGCGACAGCGAGCGGGGTTTCGGCTTCGTCACGATCGGCGCCAATGTGGACGAGTTCCACCATGCCGCGACCATGTCCGCAACCAAGATCGAACGGGCACTCGAGGACAAGCGCGCTGCGTTCGCGGAGCAGCGCGCAGACCTGTTCGATGCGATTCGCGACAATCTCGAGCGCACCGCGGGCGAACTGGGCCTGTCGACCGCGGTGATGATCGGGGTCGTGATCGGCGTCGCGCTGTGGATGGCCGCCTTCCTGACGCGGCAGATCACCCGGCTGTCCGACGCCATCGGACGCTTCCGCGCCGGTGACCTGGATCACCGCATCGAGGTGCGGTCACGCGACGAGATGGGCCATTTGGCCATCGACCTGAACCGCATGGCCGATGCCGTCGAGGAGTCCTTCCGCCGGCTCGACGACGCCCGCGCGCGCGCGGTCGAGGCCAACGAGATGAAGACCTCCTTCCTGGCCAAGATGTCGCACGAACTGCGCACGCCGCTGAATGGAATCCTGGGCTTCGCCCAATTGCTGGAAATGCGGCTGGATCAGCCGGAATCCAAGAAGTTCGCGGCAACCATCGCCAGCTCGGGCCGGCATCTGCTGAAGATCGTCAGCGACCTGCTCGACATGGCCAAGGTCGAAGCGGGCCGGGTCGAACTCGAGAACGTCGCGGTCCCGTTGCGGCACTTCGTCGAGGACACCTGTGCTGGCCATCAGGCCGATGCCGGGGAGAAGGGCCTCGAGTTCCAGTTGGTGCTCGCGCCCGAACTACCCGAAACCATCATCAGCGATCCCTTGCGGCTGAGACAGATTCTGAACAATCTGCTCAATAACGCCGTGAAGTTCACCGACGCCGGTCGTGTATCCTTGACGGTGGAAGCGCAGGGCTCCGCGCTGGCTTTCCGGGTCGAGGATACCGGGCGCGGGATACCTGCCGAGCAGCTCGAACGGGTGTTCGAGCCATTCAGCCAGGTGGAGGACTTCATGAACCGAAGCCGGGACGGCACCGGACTCGGGCTGGCCCTTGCGCGCGAACTCGCAGGCTTGTTCGACGGCCGTATCGACGTGGCCTCGACAGTCGGGGTGGGATCGCGTTTCACGCTGACGATACCCTTCACCGTCGAGGTCGCGAAGGCGGCATGAGCGCATCCGCAGCGCGCCGCGCACTGATCGTCGACGACCATGGTGTCAATCGCGAAGTGGCCAAGGCCTACGTCGAGGTGCTGGGCTGGTCGGCGCTCGACGTGAACAGCGGCGAGGAAGCCCTGGCCGCGCTCGGCCGTGAATCCTTCGATGCGATGCTGCTCGACATCAACATGCCCGGCCTGTCGGGCCTCGACGTGCTTCACTCGTTGCGTTCGAACCCGCGCACCCGCAATCAGTGGGTGATCGCCTATACCGCCCACGCGATGTCCGACGAACTCGGTCGCCTGCTCGATCAGGGCTTCGACGGCGTACTCGTCAAGCCGATCGAACTCGAGCAGATCCAGGCGGAACTCGCGCGCGTGCCCGCGCGCTTCTGAGCAGGGCTTCCGGCAGCGCGTCAGTCCGCAGCACGCTACTGGCCGAGCAACTGGCGCAATACGTAAGGCAGAATGCCGCCGTGGCGGAAATAGGCGGCCTCGATCGGCGTGTCGATGCGCACCAGCAGTTCGATCTCGTCGATTCGGCCGTCGCTGCGGTGGATCACCAGCTTCGCGCGAGCCCTCGGCGCGAGATCCTCGTCGATGGCGGGAAGATCGAAGGTCTCGGAGCCATCGATCGCCAATGACTGCCAACTGTCGTTGCCGAGGAACTGGAGCGGCAGCACGCCCATGCCCACCAGGTTCGACCGATGGATGCGCTCGAAGCTGCGGGCCACGACGGCACGTACTCCGAGCAGTGCCGTGCCCTTGGCCGCCCAGTCGCGCGACGAACCGGTGCCGTATTCCTCACCGGCGAACACCAGCAACGGCACGCCACGCCGACGCCAGTGGCCGGCGGCTTCGTACACCGTGGTCCGTCCGCCGTCGACGAGGGCGAAACCACCCTCCGGCCGCGAGCCGTCGTCGTCTGCGGGCAGCATCATGTTGCGTACCCGTACGTTGGCGAAGGTGCCGCGGATCATCACCTCGTGATGCCCGCGGCGCGAGCCGTACGAATTGAATGCCTTGCGCTCGACCCCCTGATCCTTTAGCCACTGGCCGGCAGGTGTCTGTTCGCCGAACGAGCCGGCCGGCGAGATGTGGTCGGTTGTCACCGAGTCGCCCAACAGCAGGAGTGCGCGGCCGCCTTCGAGCGGCGCCACCGGTCGCGGCATCATGTCGAAGCCGTCGAAGAATGGCGGTTCGGCGATGTAGGTGGACGCGGGCCACTCATAGACGTCCCCATTGCCGCTGGCGATGGCGTTCCACAGATCCTGGTCGCGGGTCAGATCGTCGTAGCGCGCCCGATAGTCCGCCGGACGCGTGGCCAGTGGCAGCAATGCGGCAATCTCGTCCGAGCTTGGCCACAGCTCGCGCAGAAAGACCGGCTGACCCGCTGCATCGGCTCCGAGCGCCGCCGTGGTCAGATCGATGTCGCAGCGCCCGGCCAGCGCGAATGCCACCACCAGCGGGGGCGAGGCCAGATAGTTGGCCCGGATGTTCGGGTGGATCCGTGCTTCGAAGTTCCGATTGCCGGACAAGACCGCGGCGACCACCAGATCGTGTTCCGCGATCGCCTGATTGAATTCGACGGCCAGGTCGCCGGCATTGCCGATGCAGGTCGTACAGCCGTAGCCGGCAAGCGCGAAACCGAGCTGCGCCAGGGGTTCGAGCAGGCCGGCCGCCGCGAGATAGTCGGTGACCACACGCGAGCCCGGCGCGAGCGAAGTCTTGATGTGGGCGGCCACCGACAGCCCGCGCTCGACCGCCTTTTTCGCGAGCAGGCCGGCAGCGATCATTACCGCCGGATTGGAGGTGTTGGTGCACGACGTGATCGCGGCGATGAGAACGTCGCCGTGACCGAGCGTGACGTCGCCGCGACCACTGGCGACCCGCAGCGAGCGCTCGGCCGGCGGCCGCCCGAAGCCTCCGTCGGCGACCGCCTCCGAGAATTGCCGCTCGAAGTTCGCGCGCATGGCGGGCAGGGCGATCCGGTCCTGTGGGCGCTTCGGGCCGGCCAGCGACGGCACGATGCCGGATAAGTCCAGGCGAAGCGTGCGCGTATAGTCGATGTCGCCCGCGGCAGGCACGCCGAACATGCCCTGGGCGCGAAACCAGGCCTCGAACCAGGCGCATTCGTCGTCGCTGCGTCCGGTCGAGCGCATGTACGCGACCGTCTTTTCATCGACCGGGAAGAAGCCCATCGTCGCGCCGTACTCCGGTGCCATGTTGGCGATCGTCGCGCGGTCGGTGACGGTCAGCGAGGCGGTGCCGACGCCGAAGAACTCGACGAAGCTGCCGACCACCTTCTCCCGGCGCAACATCTCGGTCACGGTCAGTACCAGGTCGGTGGCGGTGACGCCTTCGTTCAGGATTCCGACCAGTTCGACGCCGACCACGTCCGGCGTCAGAAAATAGACCGGTTGCCCGAGCATCGCAGCCTCGGCCTCGATGCCGCCGACGCCCCAGCCGACCACGCCGACGCCGTTGATCATCGTGGTGTGCGAATCGGTGCCGACCAGGGTGTCCGGGAACACCGCGCCGTCCGCATGGCGAACCCCACGGAACAGATGCTCGAGATTGACTTGATGGACGATGCCGATGCCGGGCGGCACGACCTGCAGGCGCTCGAAGGCCTGCATGCCCCACTTGAGGAAGGCATAGCGTTCGCGATTGCGCTCGAACTCGAGCGCCATGTTCCTGCGCAGGGCATCGGGCGAGCCGTAGTGGTCCACCTGCACCGAGTGATCGACGACCAGGTCGACCGGAACGGTGGGTTCGATCAGCCCGCTGTCGCGCCCGAGACGTCGGGCGCACGATCGCATCGCCGCCAGGTCGCACAGCAGCGGTACGCCGGTGAAATCCTGCAGGACGACGCGGGCGACGACGAACGGCAACTCGTCCACGCGCTCCGCCGTCGGCGCCCAGGCCGCAAGCCTGCGCACGTCATCTTCATGGACCCGTTCGCCGTCGCAATTGCGCAGCAATGATTCGAGCACGATGCGGATCGAGACCGGCAGGCGATCGATTGGTAGAGCGAGTGCCCGCGCCAGGGCAGGCAAGGAATACAATCGAGCGGAATTTCCCGAAGGCGTTGAAAAATCGGTGAGCGTGTCGAAGGCGATGCTGGGCATGGGGGGCGGTCTCGGGTGCTGTCGGGCGGCAATCTCGCAGATGTGACTGGTGCGGGTGGCCGGCGTTCCCTCGACCTGAACCGCACATGGGGAGCAGGGCGGTGTGCGGTGCACAATGACAGCCGCCGAAAGGCCGGTATGCTATCGCCCGGAGCGCCCAGGATGTCAGGCGCCCGTAAGGGAAAAACCTTAGATTAAGTCTTATAAAAGATATATAATCAAAAACTACGCTTCTGGTGCGTCGCATCAGAAGTATCCGAGCCACCCTGAACGTAAGGAAGTCGCCGTGCTAGAAGCCTATCGGAGCCATGTCGCCGAGCGCGCTGCCCTCGGTATCCCCGCGCTGCCGCTGACCAAGCAGCAAACCGAAGAACTGGTCCAGCTCCTCAAGAACCCGCCCGCCGGCGAGGAGGATTTCCTGGTCGAGTTGCTGAGCTACCGCGTTCCCGCCGGCGTCGACGACGCCGCCAAGGTCAAGGCCGGATTCCTGGCCAAGGTCGCGAAAGGCGAGGAAAGCTGCGCACTGGTGAGCCGGGCCAAGGCCACCGAACTGCTGGGTACGATGCTCGGCGGTTTCAACATCAAGCCGATGATCGACCTGCTCGACGACGCAGAGGTCGGCACCATCGCCGCCGATGGTCTGAAGAAGACCCTGCTGATGTTCGACTACTTCCACGACGTCAAGGAACTCGCCGACAAGGGCAGCGCCAACGCCAAGGCGGTGATGCAGTCCTGGGCCGACGGCGAGTGGTTCACCAGCCGCCCGGAAGTGCCGGCCTCGATGAAGGTGACGGTGTTCAAGGTTACCGGCGAGACCAATACCGACGATCTGTCGCCGGCGCCGGACGCCTGGTCGCGTCCCGACATTCCGCTGCACGCGCTGGCGATGCTGAAGAACCCGCGCCCGGGCATCACCCCCGAAGAGCCCGGCGTACGCGGCCCGGTCAAGTTCCTCGAGGAACTGCGCGCCAAGGGCAACCTGGTGGCCTATGTCGGCGACGTGGTCGGCACCGGCTCCTCGCGCAAGTCGGCAACCAACTCGGTGCTGTGGTTTACCGGCGAAGACATCCCGTTCGTGCCGAACAAGCGCTTCGGCGGCGTCTGCCTCGGCTCCAAGATCGCCCCGATCTTCTTCAACACGATGGAAGACGCCGGCGCGCTGCCGATCGAGATCGACGCCGGTCAGATGGACATGGGCGACGAGATCGAGCTCAAGATCGATTCCGCCACGGCCGTGGTCACCGCGCTGAAGAACGGCGAGCAGATCGCCGAGGCGCCGCTGAAGACCCCGGTGATCCTCGACGAGGTGCGCGCCGGTGGCCGCATTCCGCTGATCATCGGCCGTGGCCTGACCGCCAAGGCCCGCGAGGCGCTGGGCCTGCCGGCTTCGACGCTGTTCCGCCTGCCGCAGGACCCGGCCGATTCCGGCAAGGGCTTCTCGCTGGCGCAGAAGATGGTCGGCCGCGCCTGCGGCCTGCCGGAAGGCCAGGGCATCCGCCCGGGTACCTATTGCGAACCCAAGATGACCACCGTCGGTTCGCAGGACACCACCGGCCCGATGACCCGCGACGAGCTGAAGGATCTGGCCTGCCTGGGCTTCTCGGCCGACATGACGATGCAGTCGTTCTGCCACACCGCGGCCTATCCGAAGCTGGTGGACGTGCGCATGCACCGCGAGCTGCCGAGCTTCATCAGCACCCGTGGCGGCGTCGCGCTGCGCCCGGGCGACGGCGTCATCCACTCCTGGCTGAACCGCCTGCTGCTGCCCGACACCGTCGGTACCGGGGGTGACTCCCACACCCGCTTCCCGATCGGCATCTCCTTCCCGGCCGGCTCCGGTCTGGTGGCCTTCGCCGCCGCCACCGGCGTGATGCCGCTGGACATGCCCGAATCGGTGCTGGTGCGCTTCAAGGGCACCATGCAGCCGGGCGTCACCTTGCGTGACCTGGTCAATGCGATCCCGCTCTACGCGATCCGGGCCGGCCTGCTGACCGTCGAGAAGAAGGGCAAGAAGAACATCTTCTCGGGCCGCATCCTCGAGATCGAGGGTCTGCCGGATCTCAAGGTCGAGCAGGCCTTCGAGCTCACCGACGCCTCGGCCGAGCGTTCCGCCGCCGGCTGCACGGTGCATCTGAACAAGGCGCCGATCGTCGAGTACATGAACTCGAACATCACGCTGATGAAGTGGATGATCGCCAACGGCTACCAGGATGCCCGCACCCTCAAGCGCCGCATCAAGTCGATGGAAGACTGGATCGCCAACGGCGAACTGCTGGCTGGCGACGCCGATGCCGAGTACGCGGCGGTGATCGAGATCGACCTCGCCGACATCAAAGAGCCGATCGTCGCCTGCCCGAACGATCCGGACGACGTCAAGCTGCTGTCCGAAGTCGCTGGTGACAAGATCGACGAGGTCTTCATCGGTTCGTGCATGACCAACATCGGCCACTTCCGCGCTGCCGGCAAGGTGCTCGAGGGCAAGTCTGACATCCCGACCCGGCTGTGGATCGCGCCGCCGACCAAGATGGACGCGATGATCCTGAACGAAGAAGGCTATTACTCGGTGCTCGGCAAGTCTGGCGCGCGGATGGAGATGCCGGGCTGCTCGCTGTGCATGGGCAACCAGGCGCAGATTCGCAAGGGCTCGACCGCGATGTCCACCTCGACCCGGAACTTCCCGAACCGCCTCGGCATCGACACCCGCGTCTATCTGGGCTCGGCCGAACTGGCCGCGGTGTGCGCGCTGATGGGCAAGATCCCGTCCGTGTCAGAGTATATGGCCCAGGTCGAAGCGCTCGGCGCCAAGGCCAGCGAGGTCTATCGCTACATGAACTTCGACCAGATCGCCGAGTTCCGCGAAGTGGCGGATACCGTCGAGGTCTGATCGCAAGGTGACGGCCGCGGCAGCCGCCGCGCCATCGACGAACGCCCCGCGCAGGCCACTGCCGGGGCGTTTCTCTTACATGCGGCGATCGGGCAAAGAGGGCTGCTCGCGTCCGCAGCATCGATTCCGGGCGTCGGGCCCGGCGCGATCGGGCGAGACGACGCACGGAATGGAGGAAGCGCACGGTGGAAGCGGATTTCTGGCATCGCAAGTGGCACGCGGGCGAAACGGGGTTCCACGAAGACGCGGTCAACGCCATGTTGGCCGCTCATTTCGACCGGCTCGGGCTGGCCGCCGGCGCACGGCTCTTCCTGCCCCTGTGCGGCAAGACCCGCGACATCGCCTGGCTGCTCGAGCGCGGCTACCGGGTGGCCGGTGCGGAACTGAGCCCGCTGGCGGTCGGCGAGCTGTTCGACGAACTGGGGGTGGCACCTGAGGTGACGCCCGTCGGCAGTCTGCAGCATCACCGGGCGGACGGCATCGATGTCTTCCTCGGCGACATCTTCGAACTGGACCGCGAGCGACTCGGGCCGGTCGATGCGGTCTATGACCGGGCGGCGCTGGTCGCCTTGCCGCCGCAGATGCGTGTCCGCTATGCGCAGCATCTGATGCATATCACCGCTGCCGTGCCGCAGCTGCTGGTGACCTTCGAATACGACCAGAGCGCGCTCGACGGGCCGCCGTTCTCGGTCGAGGAGGCCGAGGTGCGGGCACTCTATGACGCGCATTTCGCGTTGTCGTCGCTGGCCTGCTCCGAGGTCGAGGGCGGGCTCAAGGGGAAGGTCGAGGCCGTGGACCGGGCCTGGCTGCTGGCGCGCCGACCCTGAGCGCCCGGCCGGCGTAGACCGGGCGGCCTGAAGGCTGCCCCGGTCGTCCGTTCCCGCAATGATCAGAGCCGGGGTGGTGGCCGGTCTGTCAGGCGCGCGAGTGCCTGGCGACGCTCCAGTTCGGCGCCGGCGCGGGCGGTGAATATACGCATGATCGATTCCGCCAGCACGTCTTCGGACATTTCACGAGTGTCGAAGAACGCCAGGTGGCCGATCACCTCGCCGCCGCTGCCGAAGATCGGCAGGCCGATGTAGCTCTCGTAGGCGGCATCGCGCGGGAACATCCGGCCGACGCCGCTGCGATGCACACAAGTCAGGCCCTGCTTGACCACGGCTTCGCACGGCGTATTGGCCAGATCGAATTCGATATTGTTCTGAAATTCCGCCGACTTCCAGAATGCCAAGGTTCGAACTCGGGTCGGTGGATGGTCGACGCACTCGGTGATGAAGGCGCAATTCACCGCCAGTGCCGCCGCGAAATGCTGAACCAGCGCGTGGAAGAAGACATCGCCGTTGGCACCGTCCGTCCCTTCGGCGATCTGCTGGATGATGGACTCCACCCGCTTGACCCGGGTGATGTCGGTGTCCAGTCCGACCACACGGTAGGGTCTGCCGTTGGCGTGGCGCAACGCCGCGCCCCGCGACAGCAACCAACGGTAGCGACCGTCCTTGTGGCGCATGCGCAGCTGCTGCTCGAAATGGGTCAAGGCGCCGTCGAGGTGGCGCCCGATCTCCTCCTGCACGCGCTCGACGTCATCGGGATGCAGATGATCCAGCCAGCTCTCGTACTGGTCCGGAAATTCGTCGTCGGCATAGCCGAGCATCGCCTTCCAGCGCGGCGAGAAGCGCACCACTTCGTTTTCCGGCTCCCACTCCCACATGCCGTCGTGGGCGCCGCGCACGGCCGCGGCGAAGCGCTCCTCGCTGCGCTGCAGTCCGGTGCGGGCGTCGCGCCAGTCCTCTCGCACCTGCTCCAGCGACGCCTGGGTCTGGGCCAGGCTGGTGCGCAGGTGCCGGATTTCGCGGTCCCATCGACGGATCTCGTCGGAATCGTCGTCACCGTGCGGCAGCGCCGGATCGCCCAGGTGGGCCAGCGGTCGCAGCACCATAAGCTCGTTGGCCAGCAACACGATCGCCAGTACCACCGCCAGACCGCCGGCGAGCGTCGATAACAGAGGTCGGTCCACGAGGCCATGGGCACTTGCGGCGACCAGCAACAGGGCGCCCCCCAAGGCGGGTGGCAGGACCAGTTTCCAGCGCAGCCCCATCTCTTTGTCCCTCGGTCGGTTCCGGCTTCGGCCCTGAAATCTCCCGCCGATACACTGCGCCCGACGGGACGACGCTTCGATGATCGATTCGTGACCTTGCCGGCCCAAGCTGAGGCCATTCGCCACTACGACTGCAGCATAGCTCATGAACGCTCGAATCCCATGCGCCGATCGGGTCGGCGCTCCATGGCGCAATGCCGGCTGCGCGCGGGTGCATCAGATCGAGGTGCAGGCAATGATTGCACCGTTGCGGGCGGGCTTACCGTCTGCCGCCCGCTTGCAATTGGCGGAGTCGGCGCGGGATCCGCCAGACGACTCGTGCTAACCCAGATCGGCGCCCCGCGCCGACAGCAACTCCTTCAGGATCGAGCGATGACAACGGTCTTCGTTCTCGCAGTAGCAGCCGACCGAAAAATTGGTCTGGTGCGAAAGCGCGGCCAGCAGGTCGAGGTCACGACGGGCGCCGGACGCCTTCATCTCCGCCATGAACTTGCGCCGAAAAATCTTCCAGGCGCGCTCGTCTTCGGCATGCATGCCCTCCTTGAGCAGCGCCTCGCTCGGGGACAGGTTGGGAAACCAAAGATCGTAGATGTCCTTGCGGGCGTAGTCCTCCTTCCGGACGCCGCGTGGCGGTCGGCGCACGGTGCCGATGCGTAAGCCCTCGTCTGCCGCCCGCGGGTGGCCGAGTCGTACGATGCGAATGCTCAATGGCGTGTCCTCCCGATGTCTCGACCAGGCAGCAGCCCGGGCGTCGACCAAGCCGGCCGCCGTGCCTGACGCTCGCGTTGCCGCCGTCAGCCGGACGACGAAACGAATGCCCTCGCCGATGACGACCTCGACCGCGATTTCGCAGGCGCGCAGTTCGAAGATGTGCGGCGTGATCGCCAGCCCCAGGCCCGCTGCGCGCGGCAGCGCCGGAACATCCACGGTCCCCTTGATGATAGCGCCCGAAACGGCCAGCGATCTGCGCGGCCGGCATGTCCTCGCCGGCGTCCAACGCGCGAATCGCGATCGCGCCGACCGCCGCGCCCAGGTGGATGCGAATTCGGGCGCGGACGAGAGCCTGCGCCAGACCGATTTCGGCGACGTGCGCAACCTCGCGCAGAAGCGTATCGTGACGTCGCCGGAAGGCACGCCGTTCACGGCCGCCTGCTTCATCGTCCATTGCCCGATCATCAGCATCGAGTAGCCCACCCGAATCCGCTCCGGCCTCGTGATGCGGCGTCGCGCGGGCGGTCGTTGTGCGATGGCGTGGACGGTGAACTGCCCGCGTCCGGTCGATTCGGCTGCGGCCCGCGCGACATGGCAATGTGGGCGGCGATCGCCGCGCCAGACCAGGAGACCGAGATGCGATTCATGGTGATGATCCGTGCGACGGCACAGAGTGAAGCTGGCGAGATGCCGGGCGAAGTCCTGCTGACCGAGATGGGGCGCTTCAACGAAGCGCTGGTGGACGCCGGCGTGATGCTCGCCGGTGAGGGCCTCCAGCCCAGCGCCAACGGAGCCCGGGTCCGCTTCTCGGGGTCCCAGCGCACGGTGATCGATGGCCCGTTCGCCGAGACCAAGGAGCTGATCGCCGGTTTCTGGCTGTGGCGCTGTGCGTCGCTCGATGAAGCGGTGGCGTGGGCCAAGCGTTGCCCGAATCCGATGGAAGGCGAATCGGAGATCGAGATCCGGCCTGTATTCGAGGTCGAGGACTTCGGCGATGCGATGACACCGGAATTGCGCGAGCAGGAAGCGCGTCTGCGTGATCAGGTGGCATCCTCGGATCGACGAGACCGATGACCTTCGGTAGCGCCGGTCGATGAGGCTGGCCTCGGTCGACCCACGCATGGAACGCCGCGCGATTCGCGTGATCGCCGGCATCGAGGCCTTCAAGGGGGTGCTGGTGCTGCTGGCCGCGGCCGGCGTACTGTCGCTGATCCATCGCGACCTGCATGCGATCGCGTCGGCGCTGATCCGCCACGCACACCTGAATCCCGCCTCGCACTACCCGCGAATCTTTCTCGACGCGGCCGCCGACCTGCAGAACGGTCGCCTGCTCTGGCTGGCGGCGGGTGCGGCCGCGTACGCCATGCTGCGCCTGGGCGAGGCCTGGGGGCTGTACCGCGAGCGGGCCTGGGCAGAGGTGCTGGCAGCAGCCAGCGGTGCGCTCTACCTGCCTTTCGAGGGGGTCGAACTGGTGCGGCACCCGGGTTGGCTCGGTGTCGCGGTGCTGTCCGTGAATCTGGTTGTCGTCGGTGTCATGGTCGCCGCGCTGATCGCGCGACGGCGCAACGGCGCGGACTGAAGCAGCCGCCGCCCGGTGGCGCCGGGCGCCGGCCGCGGCGGCCGGAATGTCTGCGCGAGCTAGCCGAACAGCCAGGGCTCGACGGCGCGACGCCGGCGCTCGTAGTCGCGGATGTCCGCTTCATGACGCAGCGTCAGGCCGATGTCGTCGAGGCCGCGCAACAGGCAGTCCTTGCGGAACGGATCGACAGTGAACGGAATCCGGTCGCCGAGCGGCGTCGTGATGGTCTCGGTCGCGAGGTCTACCCGCAGCCGGTAGCCTTCGATGTCCTCCGTCTCGCGGAACATTCGCGACACCGTGGCGGGTGCCAGCACGATCGGCAGAAGGCCGTTCTTGAAGCAATTGCCGTGAAAGATCTCGGCGAAGCTCGGCGCGATGATGACGCGGATGCCGAAATCGTCGAGGGCCCAGGGGGCGTGCTCCCGGCTCGAGCCACAGCCGAAGTTCTCGCGGGCCAACAGGATCTCGGCGCCGCGGTAGCGGGGCTGGTTGAGCACGAAGTCGGGATTTTCCGGACGTGTGCTGCAATCCTGCCCCGGTTCGCCGATGTCGAGATAGCGCCATTCGTCGAACAGATTCGGGCCGAAGCCACTCTTCTTGATCGACTTCAGGAACTGCTTCGGGATGATCGCGTCGGTGTCGACGTTGGCGCGATCCATCGGTGCGACCAGCCCGTCGATGGTGGTGAATGCTCTCACGGGAGGCTCCTTCAGAAGTGGCGGACGTCGACGAAGTGACCGGCGATGGCGGCGGCCGCGGCCATCGCCGGGCTGACCAGGTGGGTCCGGCCACCGGCACCCTGGCGCCCTTCGAAGTTGCGGTTCGAAGTTGACGCGCAGCGTTCGCCGGCGGCGAGCCGATCGTCGTTCATGCCGAGGCACATCGAGCAGCCCGGTTCGCGCCACTCGAAGCCCGCGGCGACGAAGATCCGGTCGAGTCCTTCGGCCTCCGCCTGACGCTTGACCGCGCCCGAGCCCGGCACCACCAGCGCCTGGCGCACCGTGTCGGCAACCTGGCGGCCCCGTGCGACTTCGGCCGCTGCACGCAGGTCCTCGATGCGCGCGTTGGTACAGGAGCCGATGAAGACCTTGTCGATACGGATCTCCGCGATCGGCGTGTCGGCCGCGAGCCCCATGTATGACAGCGCCCGGCGCATGCCTTCGCGGCGCACCGGATCGGCCTCACGCGACGGGTCCGGGACCCGCCCGCCGATGCGGGTGACCATCTCGGGCGAGGTCCCCCAGGTGACCTGCGGCTCGATTTCGCCGGCATCGAGCGTGACCTCGCGGTCGAATCGGGCGTCGGCGTCGCTCGCCAGCGTGCGCCAGAAGGCGGCCGCCTGGGCCCAGGCATCGCCCGTCGGTGCCGACGGCCGCCCCTCGAGGTAGCGGATGGTGGTGTCGTCCACCGCCACCAGACCGCAGCGTGCGCCGGCCTCGATCGCCATGTTGCACACCGTCATGCGACCTTCCATCGACAGCGCCCGGATCGCGGGTCCGGCGAATTCGATCGCGTAGCCGGTGCCGCCGGCGGTACCGATGCGGCCGATCACCGCGAGCACGATGTCCTTGGCGGTGATGCCGGTCGGCAGTCGGCCGGTGACATTGATCCGCATACTCTTCAGCTTGCGTGTGAGCAGGCACTGGGACGCGAGCACGTGCTCGACTTCCGAGGTGCCGATGCCGAAGGCCAGCGCGGCGAAGGCGCCGTGGGTGGTGGTGTGGGAGTCACCGCAGACCACGGTCATGCCCGGCAGGGTCGCGCCCAGCTCGGGGCCGATCACGTGCACGATGCCTTGCAACGGATCGAGCATGCCGTACTGGCGAATGCCCAGCTCGCGGCAGTTGGCGTCGAGCGTATCGACCTGCAGCCGGGAGATCGGGTCGTCGATGCCCGATGCCCGGGCCGCGGTGGTCGGCACGTTGTGATCGGCGGTGGCGAGAACGGTGTCGATCCGCCAGGGCTTGCGTCCGCCGATGCGCAGGCCTTCGAAGGCCTGCGCGCTGGTGACTTCATTCACCAGATGGCGGTCGATGTAGAGCAGGGCGGTGCCGTCGGCTTCTTCGCGCACCAGGTGGCTCGCCCACAGCTTCTCGTAGAGCGTGCGTGCAGTCATGTCGTCTCTCCTCGGGCGGCTCAGGCGGTGACCGGCCGGGCGTGCAGCTCGGTGCGCTTGCCGGCCTGCAGCACATGGCCGGGCACCGGGTGGCCGACGATGCCTGGCAGTTCGCGGGCGACGTCGATCAGGGCGTCGAGCTCGACGCCGGTCTCGAAGCCGCATGAGGCCAGCATGTGCACCAGGTCTTCGGTGCAGATGTTGCCGGTGGCGCCGGGTGCGTACGGGCAGCCACCGATGCCGCCGAGGGAGGCGTCGAAATGGGCCACGCCCTCGGCCACGCCGGCCAGCACGTTGGCCAGCCCCATGCCGCGTGTGTCGTGGAAATGCAGCGTCATCTCGACCCCGGGGAAGGTGTCGAGGAAGGCACGGCTGAGCTCGCTCACCTGGCGCGGGTGCGCCATGCCTGTGGTGTCGGCCAGGGTGATGCTGTCCATGCCCATCTCGAGGTACTGCTCGGCGGCCCACAGCACCCGGAACACCGGTTGATCGCCGTCGAAGGGGCAACCGAAGGCGGTTGCGACGGTCCCGTTCACCCGCATGCCGCTGCCGTTCACCACCTGCATCACGCGGCGGAACTGCTCGAGCGATTGCTCGCAGGTCATGCGCATGTTGGCCAGGTTGTGGCGCTCGCCGACCGACATCACCAGGTTGATCTCATCGGCGCCGCAGGCCAGCGCGCGTTCGCTGCCGCGCTCGTTGGGGACCAGCGCAACGTAGGTGACGTCGCTCTGGCGCTCGATGCCGCGCATCACCGCTTCGGCGTCGCGCAGGTTCGGGATCGCTTTCGGCGAGACGAAGGAAGTCACCTCGATCTTGGCCAGGCCGGTGCGTGACAGGCGGTTAACCAGGCGGATCTTGTCGTCGGTGGCGACGAACCGGGCCTCGCTCTGGAAGCCGTCGCGGACCGCGACTTCGTTGATATGGAGCCGCGGCGCAGCGCGGCCGAACAATGCTGCTCTGTTGCTCGTATTCATGCTGTTGGTTTCCTAGACGATGCCTTCGGCACGCAATCCCGCCAGTTCCTCGGCGGATATGCCGATGCCGGCGAGAATTTCCTCGGTGTGTTCGCCCAGGGCGGGGCCGAGCCAGCGGGTCTCGCCCGGTGTGGCCGACAGCTTGGGCACGATGCCCGGCAGGTCGATCGGTGCACCGTCCGGCAGTTCGCGGCTCTCGATCATGTCGCGGGCGCGATAGTGCGGATCGGCATGGATGTCGGCCGCCGTGTAGATTCGCCCGCAAGGCACCGCGGCGGCGTCCAGCACGGACAGCACCTCGTCCAGCGTCCGCTCGGCGGTCCACTCGCCGATCGCCGCGTCGAGCATGTGGTTGTGCTGCACGCGACCGTCGTTGCGCGCCATGCGCGGGTCTTCGCCGAGGTCGTCGCGATCGATCGCGTGCATCAGGCGGCGGAAGATGCTGTCGCTGTTGCCAGCGATGATGACGTAGCCGCCGTCGCGGCACGGGTAGGTGCTCGAGGGCGAGATGCCGGGCAGGCTGGCACCGCTGCGCTCGCGCACGAAGCCGAAGCTCGAGAATTCGGGGATCAGGCTCTCCATGACGCCGAACACCGCTTCGTACAGTGCCACGTCGACGTACTGCCCTTCACCGCCGTTCACCTTCAGGTGGTGCATCGCCAGCATCGCACCGATGACGCCGTAGAGCGAGGCCAGGGTGTCGCCGATCGACACCCCGACCCGCACCGGCGGGCGGTCCGGATAGCCCGCCAGGTTGCGCAGCCCGCCCATCGATTCGGCGATCGCCGCGAAGCCGGGCTTGTCCCGGTAGGGTCCGGTCTGGCCGTAGCCGGAGACCCGAACCATGATCAGCTTCGGGTTCACCTTCGACAGCTCGTCCCAGCCCAGCCCCCAGGATTCCAGCGAGCCGGGACGGAAGTTCTCGATCACGATGTCGGCGTCGCGCACCAGATCGCGCACGATCTGCTGGCCCCTCGCCGACTTCAGGCTGACCGTCACCGACTTCTTGTTGCGGCTCTGCGAGTACCACCATAGCGAGGTGCCCTGATGGAGCTTGCGCCACTTGCGCAGCGGGTCGCCGTCACCGGGCGGTTCGACCTTGATCACCTCGGCACCGAACTGGGCCAGCAGGCTGGCCGCGTAGGGGCCGGCGATCAGCGTGCCCAGTTCGATCACCTTGACGCCGGCCAGCGGCGCGGCCTTCTGTTGAGTTGTCTGCGTCATGATCAGAGCTTCTCCGTCTCGCCGTGGGTCGGACGCCACACCAGCAGGCGCTTCTCGACGACACCGACGGCCTGGTCGAGCACCAGCGCGAAGGCGGTCAGCACCAGCATGCCGGCGAATACCGTGTTGATGTCGAACACCCCTTCGGCCTGCAGGATCAGGTAGCCGACGCCGCGGGCCGAACCGAGGTACTCACCGACGACTGCGCCGACGAAGGCCATGCCGACCGAGGTGTGCAGGCTCGAGAACACCCAGCTGGTGGCGCTCGGCAGGTACACCGTGCGCAGCAGCTGGCGCGCATTGGCGCCCAGCACCCGCGCGTTGGCGAGCAGCACCGGGCTGACTTCGCGGATGCCCTGGTAGACGTTGAAGAAGACGATGAAGAACACCAGCGTCACGCCGAGGGCGACCTTCGACCAGATGCCGAGACCGAACCACACCGCGAAGATCGGCGCCAGCACCACCCGCGGCATCGCGTTGGCGGCCTTGATGTAGGGGTCGGCCAGTCGCGACGCGGTCGGGTTGAGGGCCAGCCATAGGCCGATGACCAGGCCGAGCACGGCGCCGACGACGAAGGCCAGCACGGTCTCGACCAGGGTCACGCCGAGGTGGGGGAAGATCTCGCCGCTGGTGAACCAGTGCCACAGCACGCCGAAGACCTTGAAGGGTTCACCGAAGAAGAACTTGGGCAGGATGTCGGTTTCGGTCAGGCCGTACCACAGGCCGATCAGACTGCAGACGATGGGGATCTGCAGGACCGCCGACGGCAGGTCCGCGATTCCGCGCCTATTTTTGTTGGCTCTGGACATAGCCCTTCAGAACCTCCTCTTTCATGGTGTGCCAGATCTCGTCGTGCAGACGCACGAACTCGGGCGTCAGACGGACCTCGGAGACGTCGCGTGGACGCGGCAGATCGATCGCGAATTCGCCGATTGGATGGGTCCCGGGACCGGCGGAGAGCACGATCACCCGGTCCGACAGGGAGATGGCTTCCTCCAGGTCGTGGGTGATGAACAGCACCGACTTGCGATCCGCCGACCAGATGTCGAGCAGCTCGTTCTCCATCAGCTGGCGGGTCTGGATGTCCAGCGCCGAGAACGGTTCGTCCATCAGGATGATCTTGGGATCCATGATCAGCGTCTGGGCCAGCGCCGCGCGCTTGCGCATGCCGCCCGACATCTGGTGCGGATAGCGATGGCCGTGGCTGCCCAGGCCGACCCGCTGCAACCAGTCCTGGCCGCGGGCCACGGCCTCGTTGCGCGCCACGCCGCGGAACTCGAGGCCGACGATGACGTTGTCGAGGGCGGTGCGCCAAGGCATCAGCGATTCGGCCTGGAACATGTAGCCGGCGTGCCGATTCATCCCGACCAGCGGTTCGCCGAAGACCTTGACCGTGCCGCTCGACGGTTCGAGCAGGCCGGCCGAGACGTTCAGCAGCGTGGACTTGCCGCAGCCGGTGGGACCGACCACGGAGACGAATTCGCCCGCGCCGACGGTCAGGTTCACGTCCTTGACCGCGGTGTAGCCGCCCTTGCCCGCGGCGGCGCGGAAGGTGCAGGTGACGTTCTCGAGCGCGAGGCCCGGCACCGCCGCGGCCACGCCGGCTACCGCCACGGCGGCAGCGCTGGTCTGGGTGTTCATGTCGACCGCTCCCATGATCACTTGGCCGCGTTCTGCGCCGCCTGGGCAAAGTGGTTGTCGTAGGTGTCGGCGAGCTTGATCGACTCGTTGCTGACGGCCGGGTTGAAGCTGGTCACCATCTTCAGCGCGTTGGCCGCACCTTCTTCCGGCACCATGCCGTCGAGCGAGTAGGACTCGCGCACCTTTTCGAAGGTGGACATGTAGAGGGCCTTGTCGCCCACGAGATAGTCGCTCGGCACGGTATCGGCGACTTGCTCGGGCGTTGCCGTCTGCAGCCACTTGAGGGCGCGCACGATGGCATTGGTCATGGCCTGGACGGTCTGCGGATTGTCAGTGACGAAGGCGGTCGGCGCATACAGGCAGCCGGCCGGCATGGTGCCGCCGAAGAGCGCCTGGGAGCCCGCGGCGGTCCGGGCGTCGGCGATCACCTTCAGATCGCCGCTGGCCTCGAGCATCGTGATCGCAGGGTCGATATTCGAGATCGCGTCGATCTTGCCGGCCCGCAGGGCGGCGACCGCACCTGCCGAGGCACCGACGCCGACGATCGCGACGTCGGTCGGCTTGAGCCCGTTCATCGCGAGGAAGTGATTCAGGATCATGTTGGTGCTGGAGCCCGGCGCGGTGACGCCCACGGTCATGCCCTTCAGGTCCGCCGGCGACTTGTAGCTGTCGAACTTGGCCTTGGCGATGCCGATCGCGACGTCCGGCGAGCGGCCCTGGAGCACGAAGGTCTTGAACGGCTGTCCCTTGGCCTGCATGTTGATGATGTGTTCAAAGGCGCCCGAGACCACGTCGGCACTGCCGCCGACTACCGCCTGCAAGGCCTTGGAGCCGCCGGCGAAGTCCGCCACCTCGACCTCCAGCCCTTCGTCCTTGAAGTAGCCCAGGCGCTCGGCGATGGTCAGCGGCAGGTAGTAGAACGACGATTTGCCGCCGACGGCGATGCTGACGGAGCGCTTCTCCGGCGAATTGGCGAGGGCCGCGGTCGAGCCGGCGGCGACCGACAGGGCGACGCCCAGCACGGTGAGGGTCTTGCAGATGCGATGGATCGGTTTCATGTCTCCTCCTTGGCAGATCCGAGCTGCACTGAATGTGAACTCTGAATACAGGATGCCTCGACGGGCGCTCGGGGAAAAACACCGATTTGCGAGCCTGCCATCGCGAATTGCGATGGCAGGCCATGACGATGGCCGAGAGTCTAGGCGGTCAACCCTGACGCAGGTGGCAAACCAGCAGCCTCGCGGCGACCGGCAATGCATCGAAGGCGCGCACGCAGATGCGCAGTTCGCGCTCGGCCCATGCGTCGGTAAGACGAATGGCGCGAATGCCGAGCATGCGCGCATGCAGGCGGGCGAGGGCCTCGGGCAGGAGACCGATGCCGAGGCCGGCGCCGACCATCACGCACAAGGCATCGTAGCTGGTCACCTGGATCGCCAGGCGTACGGTTCGGTCGATCTCGCTGGCGGCCTTGGTCAGCTGCAGGTTGATCGCGCTGCCGGTGTGCAGGCCGACGTAGTCGAAGTCGAGGGTGTCGGCAAAAGCCAGCCGACGGCAATCGGCCAGCGGATGGTCCTTCGGCGCGATCAGCACCAGCCGGTCGGCGTGGTACGGAAAGGTTTCGAGTTCGGGCGCGTGGGGTCCGGCAGTGTAGATGCCGAGGTCGGCAGCGTTGTCGGCCACCGACCGGGTGACCACCGAACTGATCTTCTCCTCGAGATGGATCTGCACCTGCGGGTAGCGTTCGCGAAAGCCCTTGATCTCGCCCGGCAGGAACTGGGTGATCGCCGAGATGTTGGCGAACATCCGGACATGGCCGCGCACACCGCTGGCGTAGTCGGCCATCTGCACCGCGATGTCGTCGAGTTCGTGCAAGGCGCGTCGTGCCAGATTGACCAGCGTGATGCCGGCGGCGGTCGGTTCGACCCCCTTGTTGGTGCGGTCGAGCAGTCTGGTACGCAGGACGCCTTCAAGGTCGGCCAGGCGGCGGCTCAGTGCAGCGGCGGCGATGTGTTCACGCGCCGCAGCCGCGGCGATGGTGCCTTCTTCGACGACGCTGACGAACAGTTTCAACGATACCGGATCGAGCCTCATGGGAAAAAGTCTCAGGCTGGCGCATGGATCTTAGTGCGCCAGGCGCCCGGGGGGAACGTGCACTGCAACAGCGTAAGCTCGCCTGCTGCGCCTGCCACGTCGCCCACCGGCGCCCGAGCGGGCGGGGCAGCCGGCGTCCGATTTGCGGTAGTCTTGGGCGGCCACGAACTCGAACGGGGACCGGTTGCATGACGGAACGGACAGGCGGCGATGCTCGACGGCGGGTGCTCAATGTCGGTGGCAACAGCCACGAGATCACGCTGCCGGCCCATTTCAGTGGCTGGCAGCACCTGTTGCTGGACATCGATCCGGCCGGCCAGCCCGACATCGTGTGCGATGCACGGGAACTCCAACGCCTCGACGGCGCGACGATGGACGCGGTGCATTGTGCGCACAATCTCGAGCACTATCATCGGCACGAGGTGCGTCGCGTGCTCGCCGGTTTCCTGCACGTGTTGAAGCCGGACGGCTTCTGCGAGATCCGCGTGCCCGACATCGGCGAAGTGATGCGCCAGTCGGTCGCCCGTGGATTGGACATCGATGACACCCTGTACGAGTCCGGCGCCGGACCGATCACGGTCAGGGACGTGATCTATGGCTGGGGTGCCGAGGTCGAGCGCAGTGGCAACGATTTCTACTGTCACAAGACCGGTTTCACGCCTAAGGCGATGATCCGCGTGCTCACCGAAGCCGGCTTCGGCACGGTCTATTGCGGGTCGGGCAACCTCGAGGTGCGGGCGATCGCGTTCGTCGCCAAGCCGACGCCGTTCCACCTGCAACTGCTCGGCATTGCGCCGCCGCCCGAAAGCTGACGTCCGCGACGGCCAGCGCCGGGGCCCGAGGATGCCCGGCGACGCCTCGACCATCCCGGAGATTCCACCGATGGAGTTCCAGCCGATCATCGACGACATTGCCGCTTCGCTGGCGGCGGAGCGGGGCGCCGGCCGGGTCGCGACCTACATTCCGGCGTTGGCGCGGGTCGACCCGGCGCAATTCGGCATTGCGCTGTGCACCGGCGACGGGCAGGTCTTCGCGGCCGGCGACGCCGACGTACCGTTCTCGATCCAGAGCATTTCGAAGCTGTTTTCGCTGGCGCTGGCCATGCGCCACGTCGGCGACGCGCTGTGGCAGCGCATCGGCCGCGAACCGTCGGGCAACCCGTTCAATTCGCTGGTTCAGCTCGAATGGGAGCAGGGCGTGCCGCGCAATCCGTTCATCAATGCCGGCGCGATCGCCGTCGCCGATCGACTGGTCAGCGCCTGCCCGGATGCGCGGGCCACGCTGCTCGCGATGGTCGGCAGCCTGTGCGGCGAGGCGGTCGCTTTCGACGAGGAGGTGGCCGCGTCGGAAGCCGCCACCGGCTTTCGCAACATCGCACTCGCCAATTTCATGCGCAGCTTCGGCAAGATCGACAACGCTGTCGATGCGGTGCTCGACCTGTACTTCCACCAGTGTTCGCTGGCGATGAGCTGCGTCCAGCTCGCCCGCGCGACCGCGTTCTTGTGCCGCGACGGCGCTCACCCGCTGGACGGCAGCACCGTCGTGTCGGAACGCCAGGCCCGGCGGCTGAATGCGTTGATGCTGACCTGCGGCACTTACGACGCGGCCGGCGAGTTCGCGTTCCGGATCGGCCTGCCGTGCAAGAGCGGCGTCGGTGGCGGCATCGTTGCGGTGGTGCCGGACCGGCTCAGCCTGTGCGTATGGTCGCCCGGTCTCGACGACACCGGCAACTCGCTGCTCGGCATGAAGGCGCTGGAGATGTTTGCAGCCCGGACCGGGCTGTCGGTGTTCTGAGCACCGGCCGGCCGCAACTACTTTAGCGCGAAGCCGAGCTTGTTGAGCGCTTCCACCAGGCGGTCGCGGCCGGTCAGCGAAGCGGGGCCGGCGACGCGCTTCGACGAATGCACCGACCAGGTGCCCCGCACGTTCATGTGCTGGCTCTCGTAGAAGCGCGCCATCGCCTCGTCGTAGGCCGCAAGCGGCGCGTCCTGCTGCGCCAGCGAGTACTGCTCTTGATGCAGCACCACCGATTGCGCCGGGCGGGGCTTGATCGATGCCGGCTTCGATTCGTCGGCATGGCCGACGCACATGCCGAACACCGCGAAGACCCGCGGCGGCAATCCGAGAATCCGCGCGACCTCCTCGGGCCGATTGCGCATGCCGCCGATGTAGACCAGCGACAGCCCGAGGGATTCGGCCGCGATGGCGGCGTTCTGGGCAGCCAGTGACGCATCGATGACCCCGACCAGCAGCATCTCGGTGTAGTCGAGCGCCTCGTCCGGCCGCTGGCAATGCTCGGCGACCCGATGGAGGCGGGCAAGATCGGCGAGCCATACCAGTTGCAGCGGTGCCTCGCGCACGTGGGCCTGCCCGCCGGCGCACTCGGCAAGCGCGGCCTTGCGCTCGGCGTCGCGCACCGCGACTACGCTCCAGGCGTGCAGGTTCGATGAACTGGCCGCCGACTGGGCGGCCGCGATGATTGCCGCGAGCTGGTCGTCACTGACCGGATCGGGCCGGTAGGCACGGACCGAGCGGTGGCTCAGCAACTGTTCGATGACAGGCGTCACCGCTTCGGGGACGGCCACGGCGTCGGTGCCGTAGCGGGCCTGGAGAAGCGATCGGTAGTCGTTCATGGGGTTCCTTTGTGAAGCGTCGCCTTGAGGGATTCTATGCGAGCCGGGCGGATCGGGCCGAACCGCGGTGAAGGGGCAACTTAGCAAGTTTTGAGCATTCCCATCCGAAACTCTGAGCGGGGACGTGTCCAGCGATTGTCGAACATGGTGGCCGGCAAATGAGCCGGAAACCGGGAGCATTCGAGATGAGAGCCAGACACCTTTCCCTGTGCATGTCCGCCTTGCTGTCGCTGGCGGTCGTGTGGCAACACGCAACCGCAGGCGATCCGCTGCTGGAACGCGGACGCTACGTCGCCCGCGTCGCCGGATGCAACGACTGCCATACCGCCGGCTATGCGCAGAGCGCCGGGCAGGTGCCCGAAGCGCAGTGGCTGACCGGCGACCGTCTGGGCTGGCAGGGTCCCTGGGGAACGACCTACGCGACCAATCTCCGGTGCTACATGGCCGGCATCAGCGAGGCCGAGTGGCTCGCCCGTGCACCGAAGCTCGGCGCTCTACACGATCGCGAGTCATGGCTACGAGAGCTCCGGCGTCGGCTCGGAGACCCCGTTCGGGCATGGCGTCATCGGTGTCGCTGCGCGCGAACTGGCGCCGATCCGGATCGGCCATTTCAGTGCCGAATACGCCTACGGACGTGCGATCCGGGAGAATCTCAGCGCCTGTGGGCTGACCTCCGGGCTGGATGCGGAAATTCCGCTGCCGGGGCTGTCCGACGTGCGCAGCCAGCTGGCGGTACCGATTGCCGTCGACGGGCGCCGGCTCGGGGTGCTGTGTGCCGAAAGCGCCCGGGATCTTGCCTTCGATTACGACGACGAGGACGCAATGGTGGCGCTGGCGGCACTGCTCGGCACGATGATGCTATCGCTGCAGCACGGCGCGGACGTACCCGACGAGCGCAACCGCAGGACTGCCGATCGCGATGCGACCGACGGTACGCCGCTCAGCGTCCGCCATTTCGACGAGAACGACAGCATCTTCGTTGGTGACGACTATCTGATCAAGGGCGTTGCCGGCTCGATCTTCTGGGCATTGATGCGTGACTACGCATCGCTCGGGCGGGTCGCGTTCAGCAATCGCGAGCTGCGGCTGGATCCACGGATCCGCCTGCCCGAGCTGGGCGACAATCTTGAAGCCCGTCTGATCCTGCTCAAGCGCCGACTCGAAGAGCGTGACTGCGGCATCCGCATCGAGAAGCGTGGTCGCGGCCGCATCGCGCTGCAGGTCGAACGACCCTTGCAGCTGGTCGACATCCCGCGACCGCTACCGAACTCGGTCAAGCGTCCCTAAGAGTTTCGTAAGGCCGATCGAACGGGCGCAAAGCCGTCCGAAAGTCCGTTCCGCAGCGACCGGATTCGTCGCGTTCGTGATCACGACCGGCGAGGACGGAACGGCATGGGAATCGAATCGGACTGCGCGGACGGGCTGGCGCTGTACGGAGCCATGCAGACAATCCGCAGTTTCGAGCCGCGCATGGCGGCGCTGCAGGCCCAGGGCATCGCACCGGCCGCCGCCAGCTTTGCGCTCGAGCAGGCATTCGCGCCGGCGACGGAAGCGGTGATCGAGTCGGCCGTGGGTCTGTGTGCCGGCGGCGACGCGAAGGCCGCTGCGCGCATCGTGGCCTGACGCGAGGTTCAGCGCGCCGCCTGCCGTCGGTGGCGCCACTCGAGCACGCTCACCAGCAGCGCCGGCAGGAAGGTCAGCGTGACGACCATCGTGAATACCAGCCCGAACAGCACGATCGCACCGAGGCCGCGATAGAGTTCGCTGCCGGCGCCCGGCACCAGCACCAACGGCGACAGGCCGCAGACCGTGGTGATGGTCGACATCGCGATCGGGCGCAGGCGCGAAGCCACCGCTTCACGGACCGCTTCACGCGCTGCCATGGCCTCGTCGCGCAGGTTGCGGATGGCACGCTCGACGATCAGGATCGGGTTGTTGACGACGGTGCCGACCAGGATCAGGAAGCCCAGCATCGTGATCATGTCGAAGGCCTGGCTGAACGGGGGCAGGCCGACCTTCGGCAGCGCCTGGCCAGCGGCGTTGAGCAGCCACAGGCCGATGATGCCGCCGCCGATGCCGAGCGGCACCGTGGTCATGATCAGGAACGGGTAGCCCCAGTGCGAGAAGATCGCGACCAGCAACAGGTAGCACAGCAGCACCGCGACGACGAAATTGCCGCCAAGCGCATTGCGGGTGGCATCGAGCGCATCGCTGGCACCCGAGAGCTGGACATGGATGTCGTCGGGGATCTCGCCACTGGCCCGCGCGCTGTCGATCAGCCCGCTGCGAACCTTGGCGACCGCCGTCTCGAGCGCCACCTCGCGCGGTGGAATGATCGACAGCGTGACGGTGCGTCGACCGTCCACGCGGCGCACATTCTCGGTGTCGACGGTTTCGACGACGTCGGCGACACTGGCCAGCGGCAGCACCGTCCCGCCTCGCCCGACCACCGGCATCGCGCCGATCTGGTCCAGGCGGGTGATACGGCCGCGGCTGCTGTACAGGTAGATGTCGATCTTCTCGTCGCCGAGGAATATCTCGTCGAGATAGGTGCCGTCGGCGGTGGCGGCCACGGCATAGCCGAGTGCGCGGCTGTCGATGCCCAGTTCGGCCAGCCGTTGCCAGCGGGGACGGATTTCGATCAGCGGCTGACCGAGCGACAGGCTCGACGGGTCGGAACGGATCCGTGGGTTGTCGAACAGCGATTCGGCCTTGCCGCGCAACTGCTCGGCAACGGCGTAGATCTCGGTCAGGGTGTCACCCGAAATGTCCACATTCACGCTGCGGGTGCCGCCGTAGTTGCTGGCGAAGATGGAACCCCGCGACGAGAACGCGCGCATCCCGGGAACCGCGCGGAATTCGCGCACGATCACGTCCATCAGGCCTTCGATGTTGCGGGCATCCCAGTCCACCGGTTCGGCGATGATCCGCACCTGCTCGCTCTGCACGATCACCAGCATGTAGCCGATCGCCGGCACGTCGGTGTCGCCGGCGAGGAAGCGGGACGGATCGTCGCCGATGGCGGGCAGCAGCTTGCGCTGGACGACGTCGGCGGCCTCGCTCATCTCGTCGATGCTGTAGCCGGACGGCGCGAACATCAGCGAAAAGCTCTTCGGTTCCTCCCCGTCCGGCAGGTATTCGGCCGGCGGCGTCAGGCGGACGAAGGCGAGCAGGGTCAGCCCGCCGACGATGAGCAGGCACAGCGCGCGTCGCCAGCCGCTGGCGGTGAGCCAGGACGAGCCGTCGACGATGGCGGTGGCGATGGCGGCGCCGACGCGCGATCGACGCCGGTCCTCGCGAAATTCGAAACTGACGAAGGCGGTCGGGATCACCAGCAGCGCGACCGCCATCGACACCAGGATCGCGGCCGACAGGGCGACGGCGATGTCCGAGTAGAGCTGACCGGCCTCCTCGCGCACGAACAGCACCGGCAGGAACACCAGCACCGTGGTCAGCGTCGACGCCAGCACCGCCGACCACACCTGGCGCACGCCGATGAGCGCCGCGTCCAGGCGCTTGCGGCCGCGCGCGAGTTCGCGTTCGATGCTTTCGAGCACGACGATCGAATTGTCCAGGGTCATGCCGATCGCAAACGCCACGCCGGCCAGGGAGACGACGTTGATGGTGCGCCCGGCCAGCAGCAGGCCGAGGAAACTGGCGATCGTACACACCGGAATGCCGGCGACACCGATCAGCGTGGCCGGCACCGAGCGCAGGAACAGATACATCACTGCAGTGGCCAGGGCAGCACCGATCAGAAGGTTCTGCCAGACGTTGGCGACCGCCGCCTCGACGTAGCGCACGTCGTCGGTGGTGGCGTTCATGACCATGCCGGCCGGCGCCAGCACCGAGCGGTTGATTGCCGCCACTTCGTCCAGCACGGCGTCCTTGATGGCGATGACGTTGGAGCCGGGCTCGCGTCGGATCGACATGTTCACCGCCCGCTCGCCGTTGACGAAAGTCTTCGAGCGGGTCTCGGCAAAGCCCATCTCGACGTGGCCGATGTCGCGCAAGCGGAGGATCGCGTCGCCTTCGCGGCGGATGATCAGATCCTCGATCTGCGACACGTCGTTGAAACGGCCGACCGTCCGCAGCAGGTAGCGACGCTTGCCGCTGTCGACGTCGCCGCCCGAGACGTCGCGATTGCGGGCGCGCAGCGCGTCCCGAACCTCGGCCAGGGTGACGCCGCGTTCGGCCAGCAGTCGCGGCTCGACGAAGACCTGGGCCTGACGTTCGACACCGCCCCAGATGCGCGCCTCGGACACGCCGTCGATGCGTTCCAGACGGGTGCGCACGCGCTCGTCGAGGAAGTCGTTCATTTCCTCCATGCGCAGACCGCGTGGATTGCCCGGCAAGGGCTGGACGCGGAAGAACATGAACGAGTTCGACGAGAACGAGCTGGTGTAGATGCGCGGCTCGTCCACGTTTTCCGGATACGACGAGACCTGCGACAGTGCATTGCTGACCCGGATCAGCGCGTCGTTGATGTCGGTGCCGAACGGAAATTCGAGTTCGACGCGGGCGCTGCCGGTACCGGCGCTCGACAGCATCCGCTGCACGCCCGGGACGTTGCGCAGGTAGCGTTCCTGCTCGACCAGGATCTCTTTCTCGACATCCTGGGGGGTCGCGCCGGGCCAGCTGGTGCGGATCGAGATGGTGCGCACCTCGAGGTCGGGAATCATCTGTACCGGCACGCGCAACAGCGCCATGACGCCGAAGATACAGACCACCAGGATGCCGACCGCAAGCAGGGTGCCACGCCTGACGATCGCTTCGAACATGTTTCAGGCCGTCCCTGAGGTCATCGCTCGGCCACGACCCGCAACGCTTGTCCCTCGCGCAGCCGTTCGTTGCCGCGGATCACCACCTGCTGGCCGGCAGACAGGCCCTCGGCGACCTCGATAAGCTCACCGAGGGTGCGCCCGACCCTGACTTCGCGTCGCCGCGCCACCCGCTGGCCGTCGCCGTCGATGGTCGCCAGCCACACTTCGGCGCGGCCATCGGGGTGGCGCAGCACTGCGTCGCGCGGCACCGACACGCGGCCGCCGCCCTCGCCGAGGCGGAACTGGACGTGGGCGGACATTCCCGGCGCGATGCGATCGTTGGCGTCGTCCACCAGCACCCGCACCAGGAAGGTCCGGGCGGTGGCGTCGCCGACTGGCACGCGGGCAGCGACGCGGCCGGGCAAGCGGGTGTCCGGCAGGGCGTCGGGCATCACCGCAACCGGCGTGTCGGCCGAGATTTCGGCAAAGCGTTCCTGCGGCACCTGGACGTCGATGCGCAGCGGCCGGGTCGCCACCAGTTCGAACACCGCATCGCCGGTATCCACCCATTCCCCCAGCTCCGCGCCGCGGCGGACGATGACGCCGTCGAACGGCGCGCTGACGCGGTGACGCGTGACGCGCTCGGCCGATTCCCGGGCCTGGGCGGCGATCCGTTGTTCGGTGGCCCGTGCGATGTCGACCTCGGCCTGGCTGGCCGGCAGCCGGGTCTCGGGCAGGAAGGCCTTGTCCACCAGCGAGCGCGCTTCGCCATGCAGCCGGCGCGCTTCGTTGACCCGGGTCCGTGCTTCCTCGAGCTGGGCCTGGTCGCGTCGATTGGCGAGGCGGGCCAGCGCGTCGTCGAGTTCGAGCAGCAGCTGGCCGGTGCGCACCCGGTCGCCGACATCGACGGCGATCGCGGCCACCAGGCCACTGACCCGCGGCGACAACTCGGCCCGCCGCTGCGCCGTCACGTTGCCGCTGAGATCGAGAATGTGGTCGCGGCCACTCGGCTGCAGGGTTGCGACCTCGACCGGTGCCGGCTCCTGCGCCCGGGCGCCGGTGACCAGTGCGAAGACGCAGGCGAGGGCGCACACGCATGGGCGAAGTCTGTCCATCTAGCGCGGACTGCAGCGAAGGCCGGGAGTTTTCATATTTGCCAATCTTAACCTCCACGCCCGGATCGGCGGGGTCGCCGCGCGCACTCCTGCAACCCGAAATCCCAAACGGTTGTACCCTCTGACGCAACATCGGGAGACGACATGAAACTGGTGCTTGGCATTCTCGCGGTCGTCGGCGCGCTGGCGCTGGCCTGGTTCATGACCCGCCCGCCGACACTGGTCGTGCCGCCGCCGGCGTCGCCTGTCGTGGAGGCGCCGACGGCACCCGCTGCGGACGGATCGTCCGCCGACGGGGGCGGGCAACCGGCGTTCCCGATCGATCGACTGGTGCTGAGCGGTGGCGAAGTGGATACGGACGCGTCGCGGCCCGCAGCGGGCGCCCCTGCGCAAGTCGCCGGCGAGCCGGTGCCGTCGCTCGCCGACAGCGGACCGGCGGTCGAAAGCTGGCTCGGTTGGGCGATCGGCTCGGGCGGGCGCGGTCTGCTTGCCGGCAGCGACGTGGTCCGGCGGGTGGTGGCCACCGTCGACAACCTGTCGCGCGAAAAGGCTTCGGTCAGGCTGTGGCCGGTGTCGACGGCTGCCGGGTTGCCCGTCGTCGATTCGCGCAGCGGCGGGCCGCTGCTGATGCCGGCCAATTCGGCCCGCTACGCCGCCTTCGTCGAGCTGGCGGAATCGGTGGATGTCGATGCCCTGATTTCCGGCTACAAGGCCCTCTACCCGGTGTTTCAGGAAGCTTATCGGGAACTCGGCTATCCCACCGGCAACTTCAACGACCGGCTGGTCGGCGCGATCGACCATCTGCTGGCTTCGCCGGAGATCGAGGGTCCGATCGCGCTGGTGCAGCCGAAGGTCATCTACCAGTTTGCCGATCCTGAACTGGAGTCGCTGTCGGCCGGGCAGAAGATCATGGTTCGTATCGGCCCCGACAATGCCCGGCGGATCAAGCAGCGCCTGCGGGTGATCCGCCGGCGTCTGGCCGGCCAGCGCTGATCAGGCCGGCGCCAGTGTCGGATCGACCGGCTGCTTGGGCGCGATCGTGCGCAGCCGCAGCGACACCAGCAGCACCGCGACGATGCTGGCGGCGAGCAGGCTGACCACGCCCGGCCAGGCGTGGCCGGCCCAGGCCAGTCCGGCCGAACTGCCGAGGACGCTGCCGCCGAGGTAATAGCTCGACAGGTAGATGGCGGCACCGAGCGCGCGGCGCTCGCCGGCCCGTCGCCCGACCCAGCCACTGGCGATGCTGTGGGCACCGAAGAAGCCGAAAGTGAACAGTGCGAGCCCGAGCGCGATCGGCAGCAGATGGTCGACCAGCGTCGCCAGCAGGCCCACCAGTGCGACTGTGGTCATTGCCCACAGGACGTTGCGACGACCGAAACGGTCGGCGAGGCGACCCGCCCAGGCCGAGGCCCAGCTGCCGATCATGTAGGTCAGGAAGATCGCGCCGATCCAGGCCGGTGCCAGCTCGAAGGGCGCAGCAATCAGGCGGAAGCCGAGGAAGTTGTAGAAGCCGACGAAGGCGCCCATCAGCAGGAAGGCGGTGACGAACAGCCAGGGCAGGCCGCGATCGCTGTAGATCGTGGTGACATCACGCCACAGCGCGGGCAGTGCCAGGCTGCGCACGCGGAAGTTGTGCGAACTCGGCAGCGCGCGCCAGAACAGCAATGCCGCGATCACGCCGACCACACCGAGGCCGGCCAGCGCGATTCGCCAGTCGCCGACATCCGCGAGCAGCGCCGAGACGACGCGGCCGCTCATCCCGCCGAATGCGTTGCCGGCGATGTAGAGCCCCATCGCGCGACCTTGCGCGTTCGGTGCAATCTCCTCGCCGAGGTAGGCCATTGCTGCCGCCGGCACGCCGGCGATGGCCATTCCCAGCAGACCACGCAGTACCAACAACTGGGCGAAGTCGGTCACCACGGCAGACAGCGTCGCGAACACTGCGGCGGCAATCAGCGACCAACGCATCACCCGCTGGCGACCGAATCGGTCCGACAACAGGCTGGCGGGGATCAGCATGGCTGCCAGTGCGATCGTTCCGGCCGACACACTGAGACTCGCGGTGGCCGGCGACACGCCGAAGTAGTCGACCAGCATGGGCAACAGGGGCTGAGTGCCGTAGAGCATCGCGAAACATGCGAATCCGGCGACGAACATCGCCAGATTGGCTCGGCGGTATCCTTCGGTGCCGGCTTCGAGTCGCTGCGGGGCGGTCGTGTCTTGCATGTCGTCGGGCTCTGTCGGGTCGGCTTCATCGATTAAGGGTGATGGGGGTGACGATATGCTGGACTAAAAATCGCGTCCAATATATTTTTATTGAAGTTTTGATATATATAAAGTATCAATGGAATTGCGCCACCTCCGCTACTTCGTTGCCGTCGCCGAAGAGCTCAACTTCAGAAGGGCGGCCGAACGACTGCACATCGGCCAGCCGCCGCTGTCGATCCAGATTCGTGCGCTCGAAGACGAACTCGGCGCCCGCCTGCTCGAGCGCAGCAAGCGTCGGGTGAGCCTGACCGAAGCCGGAACGCGCTTTCTGCGTCGGGCGCGAGACATTCTTGCCGCGGCCGGCGAGGCGGTCGACGAAGCGCGACAGGTTGCCCGCGGCGAACTCGGCAGCCTAAGAGTGGGGTTCACGTCTTCGCTGCCCTATACGTCGATCCTGCCGGATCTGCTGGTCGCCTATCGTCGCCGCCATCCAGGGGTGGAACTGCAGTTGAAGGAGATGTTCACGACCGACCAGTTGTCGGCCATCGCGGCCGGGGGCCTCGATGTCGGACTGGTGCGTTATGTCGGCGGAGCACGGCCACCCGGTGTCGCGGTCCGCGAGATCGGCAGTGATCCGCTGTGTCTCGTCCTCAATGCCGCCCATCCGCTGGCCGGCCGCGACAGCGTCCGTCTGGCGGATGTCTCGGGCGAGGGTTTCATCGGGTTTCCGGATGGCGTCGGGACCGGCCTGCCCGACATCTTGCGGCGCCTGTGTCGGCAGGCCGGGTTCGAGCCGAGGATCGTGCAGACCGCCCGTGAGGCGACGACCCAGGTCGGGCTGGTCGGCGCCGGCATCGGCATGGCGCTGTTGCCGGCGCCGCTTGCCTGCATCCACCTGCCGCGGGTGCGCTATGTGCCGATCGTCGACGACGGCGCCTCGTTCGTGCTTTCCGTCGCCTGGTCTCCGGCCACGATCTCGCCCCAGCTCCCGGGATTCCTCAAGGTGCTGGGCGAGATCTCCGGGATTGCCGTTCAGTGCACAGAGAACCGGTAGTTGTCCGCCGCCAGCGCACCGCCGAGGGTGCCGCCGCCGAGGTGCTCGACGGCGACGTCCTCTCCGGCTGCGCCGAGCGCCACGAATAGCGGCAGGAAGTGCTCGGGCGTCGGGTGCGCAAGGCTTGCGTAAGGGCCCTCATGCTGCCAGTCCAGCAGGCGGTCGAGTCGCCCCTCCAGCAGTTGCTCGTGTGCCCAGTCGCGGAACGCCTGTGTACGGGGCGCAGCCCGGCCGCCATCGACGAAGAAGTCGCGCAGGTTGTGGGTCATGTGTCCGGAGCCGATCACCAGCACGTTATCGTCGGCCAACGGGCGCAGCGCCTTGCCGACCGCCCAGTGATGCCGGGCGCCGCGGTCGGGCTGCACTGAAAGCTGCACCACCGGCACCCGCGCCTCCGGAAACAGCGTCAGCAGCGGAACCCAGGCGCCGTGATCGAGGCCCTGGCGTGGATCGACGCCGGCGGCGATGCCGGCATCCGACAGCAGCGACTTGACCGTTTGCGCCAGCTCCGGCTTTCCTGGTGCGGGGTAGCGCAACCGATAAAGTTCGGCCGGGAAACCGAAGAAATCATGAACGGTGTCCGGCTTGGCATGGCCGCCGAGCATTGGTATGCCGGTCATCCAGTGGGCGGAGATCATCACGATCGCGTCCGGCGTCTCGAGGCGTCGAGCCAGCGCTTGCCAGCTCAGCCCGAGCTCACCGGAGTCGATCGCGGTCATCGGCGAACCGTGGGAGACGAACAGGGCGGGTTGTCGTGTCATGGTCTGAACTCCAATGAGGCCACCGCCCAGGGCGGTGGCCGGGTTTTGCGGGGGACGGTGATCTCAGGCGCTGTGCGGGCGGGCGACCGGGTTGCCGGCACCGAGGCGTTCGACCGCCAGGGCACCCGAACCGAGCAGGGCCTGGGCGATCGCGGCGACCACGAGGTAGGCCGGATACTCCCAGCCGCCGTTGGCGCTGCTGAACACCCAGCCGTTGCCGGCATGGACGCTGAGGGCACCGATCAGCAGCGGAATCGTCGCGGCGGCCACCAGCCGGGTGCGAAAGCCGACGATCAACGCGACGCCGGCGAGGACTTCAGCCGGGGCGACGATGTAGGCGGCGAAGCCGGGGAAGCCGACCGATTCGAAGAATCCTGCCGTACCGGGCAGCGTGAATACCAGGACCTTCAACAGGCCGTGGGCGAGGAACATCACACCGAGCGCGATGCGCAGAATGGCGATGCCGTAGTCTTGCAGCGTCTGTTCGTTGGCTTTCATGGGGTCTCTCCTTGTTTCGTGGGTTGGTTACGCAGCCCGTGCTGCGATGGGAGAATCTTATCTATCCCATATTTATGGATAAATGGTCTATTATACGAATATGTGTTGCATGAAACGGGATAATAAATGGACCGCTTCGAGGGCATGCGCGTGTTCTGTACCGTGGTCGAGGCCGGCGGTTTCGCGGCTGCCGCCGATCGCCTCGGCATCTCGACATCGGCGGCGTCGCGGCACGTGGCGCAACTGGAGTCCCATCTCAATGTGCGGCTGCTGAACAGGACGACGCGTCGGGTCAGCCCGACGGACGAAGGCTACGCCTACTTCGAGCGCTGCACCCAGTTGCTGGCCGACGTCGAGGAGGCCGAAGCGCTGGCGGCCGGTGGCGCCGCGGTGCCTCGTGGACGTCTGCGGATCACGGCGCCCGGGGCGCTGGCGACCCTGCGGCTGGCGCCGGCACTGGCGGCATTCAGCGAGGCTTATCCCGAACTTTCGCTGGATCTGGTGCTGTCCGAGAGCGTCGTCGATTTCATCGAAGAAGGCATCGACGTCGCAATTCGCGTCGGTCGAATCGGCAGCACCAACCTGGTGGCACGGCGGATCGGAGTGGCGCACCTGATCGCCGCCGCCGCGCCCGATTATCTGGCCCGCAACGGCACGCCGCGATCGCCGGAGGACCTGTCTGGACACCGCTGCCTGACCTACGCCTATGCGGCCAGCGGCAACAGCTGGCATTTCAGCGATGCCGACGGCGAGCGCATCGAGGTACGGGTCGGCGGACGGCTGCATGCCAACAACGGCGTTCTCCTCGCCGAAATGGCCGCCGCCGGCTGCGGCGTGACGATGGCCCCGGACTTCATCCTGGCGCCGCTGATTGCCGACGGGCGCCTGGCGCCGGTGCTCGAGGACTGGATGCCGCCGGCCTTGCCGATCAACGTGGTCTATCCCACCCGGCGGCATCTGTCGGCCAAGGTTCGCGCGGTGAGCATCTATCTGGCCAACTGGTTCGAACGCGATCGCGCCGCCGCGTCTCGGTCCTGAGCCGGTGCCGAGGGGTGTGGATTGTGCGGATGCCGTGCACGGCAGTCGTGGATCTCCTCAATTGCCAGTGGCCGGGGTCTGCCGAAGAATCGGTCTCCATCGAGGCAAACGCCGCACCACAACCGGAGACAGAAGGATGGCCCTGATCGAGACACGGCTGGAGGATGCGATCGGCACGATCGTGCTGACGCATGCCCGCAAACACAACGCCCTCAGCCGCGAACTGGTATCGCAGCTGGTGGCCGCCCTGGACGAGTTCCGCGTGGCCGGCGCGCGCGCCGTGATCCTGCGGGCGATGCCGGGCGCCAAGGTCTGGTCGGCCGGCCACGACGTCGCCGAGTTGCCGGAGGGGCGACGGGATCCGCTGGGCTGGGACGATCCCCTGCGCAATCTGGTGCGCAGCATCGAAAGCCATCCCGCGCCGATCATCGCGATGATCGAAGGCACGGTCTGGGGCGGTGCGGTCGAAACCATCCTCGCCTGCGACATCGTCGTCGCCACGCCCGAGTCGACCTTCGCCGTGACACCGGCACGTCTGGGCGTCCCCTACAATGTCAGCGGCATGGTCACCTTCATGAGTGCCGGCAGCCTGCGGATCGTCAAGGAACTGGCATTCACCGCGACGCCGATCAGTGCGGAACGCGCGGAACGCGTCGGCATGATCAATCATGTCGTCGCCCTCGACGAACTCGAGGCCTTCTGCTACGAAATGGCGGGCACGATCGCGGCCAACGCACCGCTGAGCGTGGCCAGCATGAAGGAGCAGTTGCGGGTGTTGGCCGGCGCCAGGCCGGTCAGCCCGCGCGGCTTCGAAAAGGTGCAGGGACTGCGCAGGCTGGTCTACGACAGCCAGGACTATGCCGAAGGCATTCGTGCCTTCAAGGAAAAGCGCGGTCCGCGTTTCGTCGGGCGCTGAAACGCTGGCCGCAAGGCCGGCAGCAGTCGCAAAACTTGTTGCAGTCCATTCAGGATTCGCGCACGCGGGGCAGTTTGCCCTAAGCTTACGCCTTTGCGTCGCTTGCCGGACCCACGCACCGGCCCTGCGCGAGTCCAATGGATTGCCCATGACGGAAGCACAAACCGCTCGTTTGCCCGGCCGCCTGCTGTTGATTGCCTGCCTTGGCCTGGGTGCCTGCCTGACCTTGCCGCAGAAGGAGGCCGAGGCGCCACCGTCCGAGACCGAGCAGTCGGCGAACCAGCAAGCACCAGCGGAACCGCCGCCGCCACCGAAGGTCGCGACGCCGGCCGAGCAGCAGCAGGCACAGCGCGTTGCGCTGAAGGTCGCCGATCTGCTCGAGGCGGGACGTGTCGACGAGGCCCAGGTCGAGATCGAACGGGCGCTGGAGATCGACCCGGCCAACGCGCTCGCGCAGAGCTTCCTGGAGCAGATCACCGTCGATCCGATTGCAGCGCTGGGCGAAGACTCCTTCGGCTATACCGTCAAGCCGGGTGAGTCGTTATCCAAGATCGCAGGGCGCTTCATGGGAGACATCTTCCAGTTCTATATCCTTGCGCGCTACAACGGCATCGAAGTGCCGCGGCGGGTGCCGGCGGGGCAGGTCATCCGCATTCCCGGCGCTCGACCTTCTACGCCGATGCGGCCGGAGCCGAAACCCATGCGGGCCGAGCCCAAGCCGAGCGAGCCGGAACCAGCACGGGTCGACGCACCCGACTCCAGCCCCGCCCCGGTCGATGTGGCCACGCCGGCGCGTGCATCGGATGAAGTGCCGACCGCGGAAGAAATCGCGGTGCCACCGGCACCGCCGTCTGCCGAGGTCCCGGTCGAATCGGCCGAGCCGGTGATCGAGGCGCAGCCATCGGCCCCGGTCGAGCCCGAAGTCGTCGCGGTGCCCGCGGTTGACCGCCCGCCGTCCACGGAGGCGGTGCCTGCGTCCCCGGCCCTGCGACCGCTGCCGGAGCCGACGCCGTCCGATCTCGCGTTCCAGCGCGGGCTGCGGGAGCAGGCCCAGGGCAACAACCTGGCGGCCTTCGATGCGTTCCAGTCGGCCTATGCGCTCGATCCGTCGAACCAGGAGGCGCTCAGCAATGCCGAACTGATGCGGAAGGAAATCGTGGCCGAGTACACCCGCAGGGCGCGCGCCGCCTTTGCCAGGCAGGATCTGCAGGGATCGATCGACGCCTGGGACGAATTGCTGGCCTTCGACCCGGGCAACGATATCGCGCAACTCGAGCGGCAGAAGGCCCTGGTGCTGCAGGAGCGGATCAAGTCGATTCGCTGACGATGTGACTCACGACGTGTCGCCGAGCGACTTGCGAAGCGCATCGATCTTGGCGCCGAGCTTGTCCGCGCCTTCCTTGGCGTACGACCGGGCCCGTTCGTAGGCCCTCAGGGCGGCACGCAGCCTGCCGTTGCGCAAGGACTTGTCGCCGAATGCCTCCCAGGTTTCCGTGAGTTGCCGGCCGGCCTGCTCGTCGTCGGGGTGGGCCGTGAAATAGCGCGTGAGCAATGCCAGCGCCTCGGTGAACGCCCCGTCGCGGGTCAACAGAGCCGCGTGTTCGAGTGCGCCGCTGTCGGCAACGGTCTCGACCTGATCGTCCGCAACCGGCTCGGGCGCCACCGGCGCTGGCTCGATGGCTTTCGCTTTCGGTGGCGGGGGCGGCTCGGTCAGGTAATCGTCCGGGCGGCCGATGGTCACGCGGGTGGAGCGTCCCAGGAAATAGCGTCGGTTGCGGGTGCGTTCGAGCTCGCGAAGCCCGTCGGCCGCGTCGCCGCGGGCGGGGTCGTTGGCGAGCGCCAGCAGGTATCGTCTGACGGCCTGCTGTTCATTGCCCTCGGCGCGGGCGCGACGAGCCTTGCCGAGTTGTGACGATGCCTCGTGCTTGGCCATGCGTTCGGCATCCCGCCAGGCATTGCGATAGCGCGCGTTGCCGGGATCGTAGAGCGCCAGCACCTCCCAGACCTGCGCCGCTTCGAGGTGGCTGCCGGCTTGCGCGAACGCCTGGGCGCGGGCGTGCTGCCGCATTTCAAAGGGTGTGGCCGGCGTCGGTGTGGCGGATGCGCTGCCCGATGGCGACGATGGCGGATTGCCGGCACAGGCTGCGAGCAGCGCTGCTGCCGGCAGCAGCAGACACCCTGGCGCTTTCCGGGTCATGGCCTCGACACCGGGCGACTGGTCTCCAGCCGTGCCTTGAATGCCGCCAGGCTGTGATCGCCGTAGATCATCGTGCGACGGAGCATGTAAGGTTCGGCAAAGAACGCGTTGCCGCCCGGATTGACGGTCAGGCCGAGGTCGTAGTGACGACGCTGCAAGCGATCCAGGACGTCCTGGTTGACGTCGCCGTACGGGAATGCGAAGCGGCTGACCTTGATCGGCAGGTGCGACTCGATTGCCTTGATCGGCGCGCCGATCTCGCTGTCGATGCGCTCGGCGTAGGCCTTGGCGTCTTCGCCGGGTGCCCGACTGATCAGGTTGGAATGGCTTTTCGAGTGGGCCTGAATATCGATCAGGCCGCTGTCGACCATTGCACGCATCTGCTTCCAGGTCAGCGCGTCCCCGGCGCCGACGAAATCGGTATAGAGAAACACGGTCGCCGGGAAACCGAATTTCTTCAGCACCGGATACGCGTGCTCGAACACGGTCCGATAGCCGTCGTCGATGGTGATTGCGACGGCGCGGCGCGGCAGGTCGTTGCGGCCATCGAGAAAGCCCTTCAGGTCCGACAGCGGGATCACACGGTAGTCGTTGTCGGCGAGCCACTGCATCTGCCGCGCGAAATTCTCGGCCGATACGATCATCTTGCTGTTGCCGGGCCCGAACCGGTGGTAGCACAGGATCGGCACCGTCTGGAAGCGCTTGCCGTCGATGCCGCCCGGGCTCGGGGCCTGCAGTGGCACCACGACGATCTCGCCTGCCCGCAGTTCGATGCCGTCGTTGTAGTCGGCGATTCGCCACCACTTGTGGCTATCGCCGAGGAAGCGGGCGGCGATCCCGCGCCATTCGTCCGAAGCCTGGGCACGATAGAGCACGAATCGCGGATTGCGGGCGAGTACGGTGCCATCGGCCGTCAGCCCGTCGCCTTCCGCACTTGCGAGGGGCGTCGGCGTCTGCCCGGCGCAGGCGGCGAGCAAGGACGCCAGCAGCGTCGCCAGTAGCCTGGCGGCTCGCTCGGTCACGCTCACGCCCGGCTCCCGCCGCCGGCGGGCCGATCGTCCGCAGGTTCGGGTGCCAGCTCGGTCTCCGGTTCGTCAGCCGCCATCCGCGCGGCGGTCGGCGCGCCCGGACGGATCTGCTCCTCGAGCGCTGCGGCCATCTCGTCGAAGGAATGGTAGAGCAGCCCGAATTCGTCGTTGCGGCGCTCGCCGATGCGATGATCCAGGCGGCCGGCGCCGACTTCCCGCATCGACTCCTCGAGCAGTCGGATCGGCCGCGAGAACCAGTTCGCCAGGATCCAGGTGCCGGCAGCGACGGCGGCGATGGTGGCCAGCACGAGGGCGATCATCAGGCCGATGGCCAGGCGGGAGACGCGCGACAGCGGCGCCTCGGGAATGCCGAGGGCGATCCGCCCAATCTCCTTGTTCTGGAACGTGATCGGCGCTTCGAAGTCGATCACCGATTCGCCGTCGACCTGGTGACGTTGGACCTTGACGGTGCCGCCGGGGTTCTCGAGTGACTCGCCCTCGGGGCGCTGGTAGACCTCCTCGAGCAGGTTCGGATTGCTGCTGGCGCGAACGATGCCCGAGCGGTCGGCCACCGTCAGACTCTGGAAATCCTGGCTGCGCATCACTTCCTGGACGAATATCTCGAGTGAGATCCAGTCTTCGGACAGCACCGGCACTGCGCTCTGAGTCGCCATGAATCTGGAAAGCGACGCGCCATAGTCGATCACCTGGGCAATCAGCGCCTGGTTCTGGCGCTGGGTTACGATGCTGGCCGTCACGCCCATCACGGTCGCGACGAAAAGCGCCATCATCAGCGTCCATTTGACCCGCAGCGGCACGATGCGGGGCCTCTCGACGGCTTCTTCGTCGAGTGTCCGGATCAGCTTGATCAATGCTTCCCGCAGGTCCCTGCCCGATTGGAAGCGACGGTCCGGTTGCTTCGAAAGGCAACGATCGATCACGCGACGCAGTGCTGGCGGAGTCTCCGGACGGAGCTTCTGGATCGTCGGCGGATTCTCCTTGGCGATCTTCATCATCAGCGCGACGATAGTATCGGCCTCGAACGGCTTCTGGCCGGTGATCAGTTGGTAGAGGACGATGCCGACCGAGAACAGGTCCGACCGCCCGTCGATCTTGCCGCCCATGGCCTGTTCGGGCGACATGTACTGCGGCGTTCCGATGACGTCGCCGATGCGCGTGTGCTGGGTGCGGGATGCCGATTCCAGGTGGGCGATGCCGAAATCGGCCACCTTGATCGAATTCCGATTCTTGCTGACGATGATGTTGGCGGGCTTGATGTCGCGGTGAACAACGCCCTTGCCATGTGCATAGTCGAGGGCGCTGGCGAGCTGGATGCCGATCTCCAGCACTTCCTTGATCGAGAATTCGGCCCCGGCCGCCATCAGATCGTTGAGTGGTTCACCCTCGAGCAGCTCCATCGCGATATAGGGGCGGCCTTCGATCTCGCCGACGTCGTAGATCGTGGCGATGTTGGGGTGGGTCAGCATGCCGGCCGCGCGCGCCTCGCGCAGAAACCGCATCCGGTACTCTTCGTCCTCGCACAGCGAAGCGTGCAGGAACTTGATCGCGATGATCCGATCGATGCCCGGGTCGTGCGCCTTGAACACGGTGGCCATGCCGCCGCGTCCGAGCAGCTCGAGAATGCGATAGCGTCCGACCTGCCTGACTTCGGTCTTCTCCTGTGGCATCGGACCACCGGGAATCGTCGATGCCGGCTCCGGCCGCTTGGGCGGCACGAGTCGCGTGCGATTGTCGTCTTCCGCCGCCGTCGTGGCGGGGTCGACGCCGTGGGCGGCGCTTGTCGGGCGTGGCGGCACGATTCGCGTGCGATTGTCGTCGATGGCGGGCGCGCCCTGGGCCGGCGCGCTGTCGGGTCGTCTGTCGGTCGGTCGACTGTCCTGATTCACTTGCTTCCTCTCGATTCGGCCGTCACGCGTCCGTCATCGTGACGTATTCGGCCGTTCCTCGCCTCGCAGCTGCCGTGGACGATGACAAAGTCACTTGGGCCGGGGGCCGGTTCTTACGTATTCTCTCAAACATCCGCCATTCGGAGGGCAGCGGATGCTGCGCAGTCGGGTCATCGCCATATCCGTGGTCGTGCTGGCTCTGGTGGTCCTGCTGGAGGTGCTCGGCGCGGCCGCCGGGCGGCGCGTGGACGCGACCCTCGCGCAGGCCCTGGACTGGTCGCGGGAAGCGAGTCTCGACGCCGAACTCGAAGCCTATATGGTGCGAGCCGCCGGCGAGGCGGCCTCCGCGCTTCTGGCAAACAACGAGGCCTATGCCGCCGAAGCACGGGAGGCGATGGCCCGGGCCCGGATTCGACTCGAACGCCTGCGCAGCCGCGATCGCGCCGAGGACGACCTGCGCCATGAGACGGCTGCCCTGCGGGCCCGGCAGACGGCGATGTTCGATCAGCTGACGAGTGCCTTGGCGCCGCTGTCGAAGCTTGGCGAGAGGGCACCAGCGGAAACGCGAACCGTCGATGCGGTCTATGCCTACGAGGCCGGACTTTCCGGGCTGCGCCAGAGCACGCAGGCCTTCACCGAACGCGCGCTTCATTTGGCCGAAGTCCGGACGGCCCGCTGGCGTGGCATCGCCGATGGGCTGTCGGTATTGAGACTGGTGACGCTTTGCCTGCTCGTGTTCGTGCTCGCGCAGTTGCTTCAACGTCGCATCGTGTCGCCGCTCGTGCAGCTTTCGGCGGCGGCCGAGGCGCTCAGTGCCGGCGATTTTTCGGCGCGCGTCACGGAGGAGGGCGGCGACGAGGTGGGCGAATTGCAGCACGCCTTCAACCGGATGGCCGCGCAACTGCGCGAGTACGACGACGACAGCCGCCGGCGACGGCTGCAGCTGACCGAGGCTCTCGAGCAGTCCGAGGCCGCCCTTCGCAGCAAGGCCGATTTCGTCGCCAGTATCAGTCACGAGTTGCGTACACCCATGCATGGCGTCATCGGCATGGCGGAGCTGTTGTTGAGGGACGAATTGGACGGCGACGTGCGCGATCGCGTCGCGGCGATCCATGGCTCGGCCAGCGCGTTGTTGTCGGTGATCAACGATATCCTCGATTTCTCGAAGCTCGAAGGCGGGCACATGAAGCTGGATGCGAAGCCGGTAAATCTGCGCGCATTGGTCGATGAGTGCGTCGGGCTGCTGTCTTCGCGGGCATGTGAACGCGACGTTCAATTGAGCGCCGAGATCGACGCGGCGGTGCCGATGTGGCTGGTCGGCGATGGCGATCGGCTGCGCCAGGTCCTGAACAACCTGATCGGCAACGCCGTCAAATTCACCGAGCACGGCGCGGTGAAGATACGGGCCCGGCGGGTGGCGGAAGGGACCGGGCGCCTGCGCATCGAGATCGAGGACAGTGGCATCGGCATCGCGGCGGATGCCCGGCTTCGCATATTCGAACCGTTCGAACAGGCAGATGGCGCAAGCCAGCGCGGACATGGCGGTACCGGCCTTGGCCTCGCGATTTCGAGCAGACTGGTCGGCGCAATGGGTGGCGAAATCCGAGTGGACAGCGTTCCTGGCGAAGGCAGTGTGTTCCGATTCGAGATTGCGCTCGTGGCGTGCGAGCCGCCAGCGGCTGACGCGGCGCCGGAAGGCGCGATCGTGCCGGTCGGCGCCCATGTGCTGATCGTCGAGGATCATCCGGTAAACCAGGCGCTGGCCCGAAGGATGATGAACAAGCTGGGCTGTACGTTCGAACTGGCTACGGACGGCGCCGAAGCGATCGAGGCCTTGTCGCGATCACGTTTCGATCTGGTTCTGATGGATTGCCACATGCCGGGCATGGACGGTTGTTCGGCGACGCGCGTGATCCGCGCCGGCGAGGCCGGTACGCCAGCCCGGATCCCGATCGTCGCGATGACTGCCGGCGCCATGGATGCCGACCGGGTGGCCGCCCGTGACGCGGGCATGGACGATTTCCTGGCCAAGCCATTCTCTCTCACCGAATTGCAGCAGGCCGTCGAACGCTGGGTTCGACGCGCCGCGTAGGGAGGGGCCGGCATGCTGGCTGCGCTCGATCGGCTCCTGGGTTCCGGCGACGGCTGGCTGCTGATCGCGACCGCCGTGGTGTACGTGCTGGCGGTGATGAGCGCGGTGCGCGCGATCATGGTGACGCGCACGGCACAGGGCGCAATGGGCTGGGTCATCGCGTTGATGGCCTTGCCGATCGTCACTCTGCCGTTGTACTGGGTGTTCGGGCGTACACGCTTCGAGGGCTATACCAGCCGCAGGGCGATCGTCACCGCCCGTGCACGGGAGGAATTCAAGCCGCTCGATCGGCTGCGGGATTTCGAGGAGAAGCCGCAGGCCGGGCTCCACGGCCTGCATCAATTGGCCTGTCAGCTCTCGGATACGGGATTCCTCGGCGGCAATCGCATCGGCCTCCTGATCGGCGGCCAGCCGACCTTCGACGCGATTCTCGAGGCGATCGCGGGCGCGCGGCGCTACATCCTCGTCGAGTACTACATCTTCAACGCGGACCGAACCGGGGCGCGGGTCGCCGAGGCCTTGATCGAGCGTGCCCGGGCAGGCGTCGACGTCAGCTTCATGTACGACCCGATCGGCTCCAGCCTGCCGCGCAGGTTTCTCGCCAGAATGGCGGCGGCAGGCATCAGTTGCAGCCAGTTTGACACCACCCGCGGCCGCGGCAACCGCTTTCGCATCAATTTTCGCAATCACCGTAAGATCGTCGTCGTCGATGGCCGTACGGCCTTTCTTGGCGGCATCAATGTCTCGGACGACTACTACGAAAGTGGGCGGCGAGCGCCGTGGCGAGACGCGCACGTACGCGTCGAGGGTCCGGCAGCAATGAGTGCCGCGATCACCTTCGTCAAGGATTGGTACTGGGCGCGGCGCACCTTGCCCGATATGGACTTCGAATTGCCTCAGCCCGCCGGCAAGGCACGCACCCTGGTGTGGGCGACCGGTCCGGCCGATGAACAGCCGCAATGCACGGTGTCGCTGCTGTCGTCGTTCAACGCCGCGCGCCATCGCATCTGGATCGCCAATCCGTATTTCGTGCCGACCGATCCGATCCTGCAGGCCTTGCGCCTCGCCGTCCTGCGGGGCGTGGACGTGCGCATCGTCGTTCCGTTGAAGGCGGATCATCGGATCGTACGGGTCGCTTCACAACTCTACCAGGCGGAAATGGTGCGGGCGGGCGCGCGGGTGTTCCGATATCGTCGCAGCATGCTGCACACCAAGGCCTTTCTGATCGACGATCTGCTCGCCAGTGTCGGTTCGGTCAATCTGGACCACCGCTCGATTCTGATCAACTTCGAGATCACGGCCTTCTCCGACGACCGGGATTTCGTCGCTGCGGTCGAGGCGATGCTGGCGGAAGACATGCGCGAAGGCATGGAGGTGTCACTCGACATGGTCAACCGCCGCAGTTTCCTGAACCGACTGTCCACCCGCGCCGCGAACCTGCTGGCACCAGTCCTGTAGGAAAACGGGCGGCGTCGCGGCCGCCGCATTCAGTGGCAAGCGGGAAGGCGGCCTATTGCCCGTGCTTCGAAGCGGTCACAGCCGGCGGAGCAGGGCTCGTGCATGCGCGTGCGGGGGCGCGCCCTGACCCGTGCCCGCGCTGCACCAGGGGCCCTGCAGCACGGGCACGGGGAGGACTCGGGCCAGCGGGATGCCGGCGTGCGACTCCGGGGGGGCGGGGTCACCGGCAGCCAGCCCTAATCGAACCGGTCAATTGCCACTTCGTCGCGCTCCATCAGCATGGCAGCGTTGCCGACCAGCAGCGGATCCGGCTCACGCGCGACGACGGGGTCCTTGTCCGGATAGTCAAGCTTCGACAGGAAGTGGCGCATGCAGTTCAATCGCGCGCGCTTCTTGTCGTCCGATTTGACCACCGTCCAGGGCGCATCGGCGGTGTCGGTATGGAAGAACATGGCCTTCTTGGCCTCGGTGTAGTCGTCCCAGCGATCGAGCGACTGGATGTCGATCGGCGACAGCTTCCAGTGCTTGAGCGGATCGTCCCGTCGCGAGATGAAACGTCGCAGCTGCTCCTCGCGACTGACCGAGAACCAGAACTTGAACAGGCGGACCCCGCTATTGACCAGCATCCGTTCGAGTTGCGGCGTCTGCCGCATGAACTCGAGGTACTCGTGCGGAGAACAGAATCCCATCACGCGCTCAACGCCGGCACGGTTGTACCAGGACCGGTCGAAGAAGACGATCTCGCCCGAGGTCGGCAGATTCGCGACGTAGCGCTGGAAGTACCATTGCCCGCGCTCGACGTCGGACGGCTTCTCGAGCGCGACGACCCGGGCTCCGCGAGGATTCAGATGCTCCATGTAGCGCTTGATCGTGCCGCCCTTGCCGGCCGCGTCGCGACCTTCGAACAGCAGCACCAGGCGTTGTCCGGTCTGCTTGACCCAGCTTTGCACCTTCAGCAGCTCGATCTGCAGCTCGGCCTTGCGTTCCTCGTATTCCTTGCGGCGCATGCGCTCGCGATACGGGTAGCTCTCGGGCAGTGGTGCCCGACCGCTGTCTTCCCAACTGCCATGCGGCGCCTCCGCCACCGCGGAGGCCATCGGCGAGTGGCTGATCTGCAGGATCTCGGCCGCGGCCTTGGCCTTTTGCGCGGGCGTCGCCTTCTTGTCGTAGACTTCCGGCGCCTCGTCGCTGCGGCTCTCTTCGGCTGCCTTGCTCGAAGCCTGCTTGCGCACCGGCTGCCTTCCCGAACGGTTGGTCGTCATGGTTTTCCCCTGGTTGCCGTTGATCAATCAATGCCAAATCCGGTGACTGCTGCGAGCAACAGTTCAGGCCGCGTGAAGACGGCCGAAACAAACACAGATAACGCTAAATGTGATAGCAATCAAGCTCGATCGTCAAAGGAGACTGTCGTGTCGGAATTCGTGCAGTATGACCAGCAGGATGCCATTGTCACCTTGACCCTGAACCGGCCGGATCAGCGCAACGCGCTGACGGATCCTGAACAATGGGACGAGTTGGCAGAGGCCTGCCGCCGTGCTCAGCGCGATGATTCGGTGAAGGTGGTCATCCTGACCGGGGCCGGCAGCGCTTTCTGCGCGGGCGGCAATGTCAAGGATTTTCACGAAAAGAAGGGTCTGGCCGCCGGCACGCCGGCCCAGATCCGGGAGAACTACCGCCGCGGCATTCAACGCATCCCGATGGCCTTCTGGCGCCTCGACGTGCCGACCATCGCGGCTGTCAATGGCCCTGCCATCGGTGCCGGCTGCGACCTTGCATGCATGGCCGACATCCGCATCGCCTCGGAGAACGCACGCTTCGCTGAAAGCTTCGTCAAGCTGGGGCTGATTCCCGGTGATGGCGGCGCCTGGTTTCTGCAGAGGATTCTCGGTTTTTCACGTGCGGCGGAGCTGTCCTTCACCGGCGACATGATCGACGCGCGCATGGCGCGCGAAATCGGCCTCGTCAACCATGTCACCAAGCCCGAACGCCTGCTCGAGGAGGCTCGCCATCTGGCCGGCCGGATCGCCGCCAATCCGGGCGGTGCGCTGCGCATGACCAAGCGTCTGATGCGCGAGGCCCAGCATGCGAGCCTCGACACCGTGCTCGAACTGTCGGCTGCCTACCAGGCCTTGACCCACACCTCCAGCGAACACGAGGCGGCGGTCGCCGAGTTTCTGGCCAGCCGGCGACGCTGAGCTTGGTCGCGTCGCCGGGTCAGCTGTCGACCAGCGTGATATCGACCATCAGGTCGGCCGAAATGCGCTCGAGATCGGACTGCAGCACGGCGCTGTCGAAGCCGGCACCGGCCTGCAGCTCGGCGTCGGCATGGAACAGGGTTTCCGCCGACATCGGCGCACTGGCGGTGCGGGTGGTCAGCTTCTCGACATTGATCGAATGCCGGGCGAGCACCGCACTCAGTTCGGAGACGATGCCGATGCGGTCGTGGCCGACCAGCGAAAGTGCGAAGCGTCGGGCGCCGGCCGCTTGCGGCGGCAGGTCCGACGCCTCGACCACGACTCGCAGTTCGGGCATCGAGGCGAGGGCAGCGAGCAGCCCGTCGGCCTCTTCCTCCGGAACGTCGATGCGCACGACGCCTGCGAACTTTCCGGCGAGATGTGCCAACGACGATTCGAGCCAGTTGCCGTCGCGTTCGCTGATGGCCGCCGCGAGCGCGCCGACGAGTCCGGGGCGGTCGTCGCCGATGATGGTAAGCACGAGGGTTCGGGACACGGGCGTCGAGGATAGTGACTGGGTGATGCGGCGATTCTAGCCCGTAAATGCGGTCTCGTCGGCATCGCCGTCCTGCGACTTGGCCCTGTCCACCCACGGCCAGCAGCGGCGACGGCGCGCGGACGGGCTGCGTTCGGCGGGCGCCGGCGCTATAGTCGCGAGCCTGGACAGCAATTCTCGGATCCCGATGGCCAGAGATCGACTCACGGAACTCAGCGAAGCCGTTCTGGCGTTTCGCGATGAACGCGACTGGGCGCAGTTTCACACTTTGCGCAAGCTGATCGTCTCGCTCAACCTCGAAGCGGCCGAACTGCTCGAGCACACCCAGTGGCTGGACGACGACGAAATCGAGCGCAGCGTCGCGTCAGTCGAGCACCGGCAGGCGCTCGGCGAGGAATGTGCCGACGTGCTGCTCTATCTGCTGCTGATCGCCGAGCGCGCCGGCATCGATCTCGCCGCTGCGACCTGGGACAAGCTGGCAAAGAACGCACGGCGCTACCCGGTGGCGCTGGCCCACGGTTCGCGGGAGAAATACACGCGCCTGCTGTCCGGAACCGGCGAGCGCGGGACGGACTGATCGATGGCCCTCAAATCGACCGTCTTCAAGGCCACGCTGCAGCTCTCCGACATGGACCGCCAGTACTATGCAGAACACGCACTGACGATCGCCCGCCACCCGTCGGAGACCGACGAACGGATGATGATCCGGTTGCTCGCCTTCGCGCTCCATGCCGATCCCAGGCTCGGCTTCGGCCGTGGATTGTCCTCCGACGACGAGGCGGCGCTGTGGCTGCACGATTACGACGGCACCATCAGACTGTGGATCGAAGTCGGCCTGCCGGACGAACGGATCCTGCGCAAGGCCTGCGCACGCGCAGCGCGTGTGATCCTGTTGGCCTATGGCGGACGGTCGATCGAACCCTGGTGGCAGGCCAACGCGTCCGCGCTGAGGAGGCACGACAAGCTCGAAATCCTGACCGTCTCGACTTCCGAGTCGGCGGCGCTGAGTGAACTGGCGTCGCGCAACATGCAACTGCAGGTCAGCATCCAGGACGGCTCGGTATGGATTTCGAACAACGATCGGATGGTGGAGATCCATCCGCGACGACTGCAGTGAGCCCGTCGCGTCAGTCGGTGTGCACGCGGCAGATCAGATCGCCCTCGTCGACCGGATCGTTCTCCTCGACACAGACCTCGACGATCTCGCCGTCGGCCGGGCAGGGGATGTCGAGCGCCACCTTGCCGGTTTCGAGCACGATCAGGGTGTCGTCGCGTCCGACCCGCTCGCCAACCGAGACCAGAACGCTTTGAACGTAGATCTCCCCGCTGGCGCAGGACCCACAGCTTTCCCAGCACTCCGGATAGCGTGGAATTCTGACGTCGGTAACCGGGCACATGGCGATCTCTCCGGCGTGGGTCTGCCAGCATTCTAGCCCGGATGGCGCTGCGGTCAGTGCCGCCGCAAAAGGCGTTCACGGCCACGGCACACACGGTTAACGAAAAAACGCGGCCGAAGCCGCGTTCTTCATGCAGTCGTCGAGACTTACAGCGGGCGGATGTTTGCCGCCTGCAGCCCCTTAGGGCCCTGCCGAATCTCGAATTCGACGCGCTGGTTCTCTGCCAGCGTCTTGAAACCCGTGATCTGGATCTCGCGGAAGTGCGCGAAGACATCCTCACCGCCCTGGTCCGGGGTGATAAAGCCGAAGCCCTTGGAATCGTTGAACCACTTAACGATGCCGGTTTGAGTACTCATGTGTCATGCTTTCCTATAAAAACGGACAATTCGGGCCGAGCCCGCTCGGCAGCATCGATCAAGAACTTAAGCCGGAGACATCAGACCGGGGGCGACAAGGGCGCCGCACCCCGCGGAAACCACCTGGAACACGCTGCTCGATACAACCGCGGCGTCACGATACACGCTTTTGTGTCGGCGTGTGCAGGAATCGTCGAAAAAACGCGTCGAAGGGCAATGTCACTTGCCCCAGCGCTCGTGGCCGACGAATTCCGGCCAGTCGAGCACGCCGTCTCCATTCTTGTCGAACTCGGCAAACGCACGTGCCTTGAACGGCGAGACCGTGGCCACCTCCTGTTCGGTGAGGCGGCCGTCTTTGTCGAGATCGGCCTGATCGAACTGCCGGGCAGCCTTTTCCTGGACCTTGCGGGCGATGTCCCCGCGCCGGCCCTGCTGATCGAGATCGGGCACCGCGGTCTGCGCCAGCGCCGCCATGGGCAGGATTGTCGACAGGCAGACGGATAGAAGGGTCGATCTCATGGCTGTTCCTGGCAGCGTGAAGCAATGGCTCGGACGGCAATGAGATAATTGGCCCGAACCCACCAGCTCTGAGACTGCAATGACCATCCAGTGGTTTCCCGGACACATGAATGCCGCCCGGCGCCAGGCAGCGGAAGCGCTCGCACGCGTCGATGCGGTGATCGAAGTCGTTGACGCGCGCCTGCCGGAAGCCAGCAGCAATCCATTGATCGCGCAATTGTGCCAGGCACGCAACCGGCCACGTCTCAAGTTGCTGAACAAGGCCGATCTCGCCGATCCGGACGTCACCGCCGCATGGCTCGCATTCTACAACCGCCAGCCCGGAGTCGTCGCCCACGCGGTGTCCTGCCGCGTCGCCGGCGATGCCATGCGGGTGCCGGATCTGTGCCAGCAACTCGCGCCGCACCGCAACGATGGAACCAAGCCATTGCGCATGATGGCGATGGGCATCCCGAACGTCGGCAAGTCGACATTGATCAATGCGCTGGCGCGCCGGCGGGTCTGCAAGGTTGGCGACGAACCCGCGGTGACCCGGCAGCAGCAGACACTCGAACTTGGCGCGGGACGCCGGCTGACCGACACGCCGGGCCTGATGTGGCCCAAGATCGATCACGATCTCGATGGTTTCATGCTCGCCGCAAGCCACGCGATCGGCCGCAACGCGGTGATCGACGAAGAGGTCGCGACGGTGCTCGGCGACGTGCTGCTCGACCGCTACCGAAGCGCATTGCTGGCACGCTACGGATTGGACGACGCCGAGGACGGCGTTGCTCTGGTGGCGGCGATCGGAGAGCGCCGCGGCTGCCGCCTGCGGGGCGGTCGCCTGGATCTGGAGAAGGCCTCGCGCATCCTGCTGCAGGACTATCGCAGCGGCGCACTCGGCCGGATCAGCCTCGAATCGCCCGACAGCCGGCAGCGCATGCTCGAACGGGCTCAGTGCGCCCGGATGGCGGCGCCGGACTCCGCCGCCGAGAGCTGAGCGCCGAAATCGAGCGCGATCGAGAGCGCGACTTCGATCTCCGCAGACTGACCCGGCTTCGGTTCGACCGGTGCCAGCAGCGCGCGATGCATCGCATCGAAGAAGCCTGCGATCTGCAACAGCGGCGTCTCGATGATCTCGAGCACGGCATTGCGATCCGGTCCCCCGGCAGCTAGTGCAGCGCCGACGTCGCGGTGCAGGCTCAGGGCGTGCTCGACGCAGCCCGCCATCGCTGCGACCCGTTTCCGGATCTCGCTGACCGGCGCCACCGATCGCTCGTCGAAGGCGAGCTCATGCAAGGCCGACAGTGCATTCAGGCAGTGCACGAAGGCGGTTTCGAGTTCGACCGCGAGTGTTGCGCGAATCCATGGCCATGTGCGCCCGACCGGCCCGGGGTCGTCGCGCTGCTCGCCGATTCGCCGCCGAATCGTGCGTGCCTGTTCGGTCAGCCGAAGCATCGCCAGCCGCGCATCCGGTGGCAAGGTGGCCTGCCCGGCGGCGTCGCCCGACGGAACTTCGTCCGCCCTGTGATCGGCGCCGGCAAGGGCCGTGTCGCCGCGCTTAGATGCCACCGGCTTCGACTGCACGCACGAAGGTGACGGCGTCGAACGTGCGCTTCAATAGTTTGCTGTAGAAATCGCGCATGACGACACCGTCCGGAAAGCGGATGCGGCTGCCATCGATGACGGGCGTGCGAGGCGCCGCCAGCCAAGTATTTAGCCCGTTCTCCTCGACTTCGATGTAGGTGTATTGATTGGCATCCATGTGCTGCAACACGCGTCCGCTGCGACTCAACGACGCATTCTGGGCATCGCCCGACGGTCGCATCATGCGAAGTGCGTCGTCCGGGGCCGGGTGGCCGGGCGGTGGAGCGGCGATCACGCCACCGGCCGCGACGAGCCATGCGAGACAGACGATCGATTCAGTACCTTTCATGAGACCTGTGCGTTCCTTTGACCGATGAGTCATCATGGATGGGCTGCGCAGTGGCCGCAAGTGGCGCGTCCGGTGTCTGCCGGCGTCGGTCACCGTGGCGGGAGGAACGCAGCATCCCCCGGCTCGGCCGGGAAATCGAGCTGTTCGATGATCGAATGACCGATGTGCCGACCCATCGCGTAGTGCTCCTCGCGGGTTGCGACAAGATGCCCGCCGATGCGCCGGAAATCGCTGTACTCGGTGATGAACTGCATGTCGCCGATGCCGGTGCCGATCGAGCGCAGCACATGAGCGGTCACGTCGTCGACTTCCACCAACAGGCGGAGGGGCGACTCGAGCGCGAGCACCAGCGTGTGCACCGTGCCCCCGTTTTCCGCGACGCGACTGCCGAGCAAGGTGACGCCCTCGGTCGCCAGCAGATTCCACGGCAATCGAGAACGGGCCGCCTGCAGTTGCATGGCCTGCAGGAAGGGGCCGGACTTGTCTACCGAGCCTTGCCAGGCGCGTCCCGCGGCCATCGTGCGGACCTCCGAACCGGACGGGTAGTCCAGTCGGATGCGAAAGCGATCCGGGGCGGCCCACAGACGCTCCATCGTGCCTTCGCCACGCAATCTGCTGGCCGTGCGACCGCTCTGGCGGATCGCGATTGCGTGGTCGACGGCACCGTAGGTCGCCTCGATGCGTTGCAGCAGGCTGGCGAGTTCGTCAGCGCGCAATGGCATCGCCGCCGCGAGCAGCACGGCGATAACGGCGAAACGGGCGAGGAAATGGAGGCGACGGAGGGATCGCATGGGCGTCTTCGAGCGTGTGGGAGATCCGTCGCAGCCTAACATTCCGGGCTGCGCCATGCGCATTGCCGCCGGGGCAGGCCGGCCCGGGCCCCGACGGCAATGCCATTTCCGGCATGGATGCCCGGGCGAAGCCCGCCTACGGGATAATGCGCCGATTGCCGCGCGGAGCCCATGCAATGGATCAACAGGAACGCATCCACCAGCTCGAAGCCAGATTGATGGATGTCGAGGACCTGCTCGATACCCTGAATGTGACCGTCTACCGGCAACAGGAACAATTGAGCCGGCTGCAGCGCCAACTGACCGAAGTCGTTGGCCGATTATCGACAGGCGCGAGCGACGGCCACCCGCGCGATGGCGCAGACGAGGTGCCACCGCACTATTGAGCGGATGGTTCCCGGCCGTTGCCGACGGCCAGCGGTGTCGTCAGTCTGGTGAAATCTGCCGGGGCGACGTACTGAAGTACTTCGCGGCCGCCGTCGTCGATCAGAAGGTCGAGTCCGCGGGACGGATACAGGTAATGAACGAGCCCGCCCGGCTGCTCGATGCGTTGCTCGGGCTCGCCGAAGCGATCCACGATCATCTGCCGATCGAGGTCCACCGACGGAACGAAGCTGATGCCGGCGATGCGCAGATGCTCGGCCGAGCGCACATCGGCCGTCGCCAGACTCAGCCTTCGGGCGCCGCTGCGCGTCGCTTCGGAATCGGCCGCCCGACTTGCCATCGCAGTCAAATCGTCGATCGACACAGCCAGCGTCAGGATCAACTTCCCGGTCACGAATCCGAGTTGGGCGCTCGGTTGGTAGGCCTCGAGCGACAGTTCGCCACCGGCTTCGCGCATCAGGCCCAGCGTCAGGTCGCCGCCATGCAGGCGCCTGGCATCGGCCAGCGTACTGGTCGGCAGCGTGAGACCGAATACCCGGCTGCGGCCGTCTTCGAGCACTTCGACCTGCCATGGCAGATAGCGCTGGTCTGTCGGTGCCTTTGCGCGGGGCAGAACGAACGGCAGAACCAATGCAGCCATGATCAGGGCAGCGAGAGCCGCAGCGAGTTTCATGGTCTGCCCTTGTCGCACTGGGTGATGGTGGCTGATTGACGGCGGGGGCGATCGTTCATTGGCGAGGGGGTCGGGGGTGGGCGCAGCCCTCCTCGGGGCGCGGTGACGGCTGCCCCTGGCGATCCGAAATCGAGCCCCGGTGCCCGCGGTTCGAGAGCGGTGATGGTGGCATGGCCGGGTGGGGCTGGCAAGCGCTGCACTGGTGGGAAGAGGGCCCACCTTAAGCTTCGATTATTAGTGTTTCACGATGTTTGAGAATACTGCCGTTCGTCCAGTGCTCGATTGACGTGGGAAAGTTTTCCGCAAGAATGCCAATAACCATCACTAAAGAATGGTCTCAGCACCTTCGCATATGTCCCACGTCTTGTCAGGGAGGATCGAATGATCAGAAAACCACTCTTGCGGCGGCATCTGCCGCTGCTCGTTTCGTTGGCGGTGCTGCCGGGTGCCGCGTTTGCAGAGTTGTCGGCAGTACCAGATTCGCTGGATATCACTCGCGACCAGAAGGCCACCATCCAATTGTTCGGTGTCGAAGGGCGTCTTCGCGTTCGCGCCTCCGACGAGAGTGTGATCCAGGCCAAGCTGGAGGGAAGCGAAATCCGTGTCGAGGCCGGCGAGATCGGCACTGCGGTGATTCGCGTCCGCGACGGCGAATCGTCGATCTCGATTCCGGTCGCGGTGCGCAGCGACGAGGGCGGTGGCGGTGGCGGTGGCGGTGGCGGTGGTGACAGCTACACGCTGCTCGGCTGGAATGATCTCGGCATGCACTGCATGGATGCCGATTATTCCGTGTTCTCGATCCTGCCGCCGTTCAACAACCTACGCGCCCAGTTGATCGACCGCAACGGTAACGGCGTGGTCAGCGACGGTGTTACCGTGACCTTCGAGGCCATGACCGACCCCGAGGGCTCGATCAATAGCTTCTCGGTCGGCAAGACCAATTTCTGGGACTACGTCGCCGATTTCTTCGGCGTAACTCCGCCGGCCGGCGAGGGCTTGGCCGGCTTCCGCAGTGCCGAGACGACGCCGCAGGTGATGAACCTCGACGCAGCGGCCGGCATGTTCGTCGCCGACGGCATACCGATCACGCCCTACGACGACACGCTCGCGAAGAATTTCTACCCGATGGTGCGGGTCGCGGCCCACGACGGCAACGGCAACCTTCTCGCCGAAGCGCGCGTGGTGCTCCCGGTTTCGGACGAGATGACCTGCATCGGCTGCCACGGCTCGGGCAGTGGCGACGACGCACGCCCGGACAGTGGTTGGCTGAACGATCCGGATCCGGAGCGCGATTACCGTCGCAACATCCTCAACCTGCACGACCAGGAGCAGGGGGCGAAACCCGCCTACCAGTCGGCGCTTGCAACTCTCGGCTACTCGCCTGCGGGGCTGTTGGCGACTGCTGACGGTGGCCGCGCGATCCTGTGCGCCAGCTGCCACGGATCGAACGCCCTGCCGGGCAGCGGCGTCGCCGGCATCAGTCCGCTGACCGAGGCGATGCACTCGCAGCACGATACCGCCCTCGATCCGCTGACGGGACAGGCGCTGGGTGACAGCGACAACCGCAGCGCCTGTTACCAGTGTCATCCAGGATCCGAGACCCGATGCCTGCGCGGCGTCATGGGCAATGCGCTGAACGACGATGGCACGCTGGCGATGCAATGCCAGAACTGCCATGGTCAGATGGCCGATGTCGGTCGCGAAGGCCGGGTCGGCTGGCTCGAGCAGCCGAACTGCCAGAGTTGTCACCACGATGGTCAGCGCGAGACCGACGCACTGACGGCCGACGGGCTGCTCAAGACGTGGGCCGACGAGCGCTACGCGACCAATGCGGACGTGCCGGCCGCTGGTTTCGACCTGTATCGTTTCAGCAAGGGCCACGGCGATCTGCAGTGCGAGGCCTGCCATGGCGCGACCCACGCCGAATATCCCAGCTCGCATGTCAATGACAACCTGCTGGCGCTCGACGTGCAGGGTCGCGAAGGCAGCATCGGCGAGTGCACCGCGTGCCACCAGAACGTGCCGGACACCGCAACTGGCGGGCCCCATGGCATGCACACGGTCGGCAGCCGCTGGGTCGAACGGCACGAAAACGTCGCCGAAGACAACCACCAGCAGTGTGCCTACTGCCATGGCGCGGATTACCGGGGCGGGCCGCTGTCCGAAGTCAAGGTCGCCCGCAGTTTCAGCGCCGAGGGCCGGCGGGTGAGCTACCAGCCCGGCCAGCAGGTCGGCTGCTACGACTGCCACGACGGGCCTAGGGGCGACTGATCGATTCCGACGCCCGCCCCCTCGGACGCCAAGCGGCCGGCGAGGGGCGGGCGCCGCCGCCACGCCGGCCGCGTTGCGACCGGCGGGGGCTCGCTCAACTTGATCCCGGCATCGCCGTAAATCGGAGAATGGACCCGATTCACGACGATGCCTTCTTCGTTCCTTCGAGCGTGCGCGCTGCGATTTCCATCCGCAACGCAACCGAGGATTCGCGCATCGCCGAAACGGTCATCGAGCGCATGGTCGCGTCCGAGCCGATGGTCGCGGCGGCACTGCTACGCCTTGCCAACAGCGCGGCCTACCGACGCGCCGAACCGGCGGACTCGGTGTCGCAGGCGATCATGATGCTCGGCATGGGCGAGGTCCGTGCAGTTGCGTCGCATGTGGCGATGCTGCAACTGGTGCGTGGCATCCGTGGACGCGCGGCGCGGATGGTCGCAGAGAGCCTCCTGCTGCACTCGATCTCGGTCTCGCTGTTCGCCGAAGAGCTGGCGCGGGCGTCGCCTGAACTGGACCGGGGCAGGGTCGGCACCCTCGGCCTGTTTCACGAGATGCCGACCTTCCATCTGCTGGCGGGCTCGAATCAGAACCCGGACCAGTTTGCGACACTTGAAGCGATCGATGCAGTGGCCAAGAGCCGTCGCTTACGCAGTCTGGAGATGCTGATGCAGGACCTTGGCTTGCCCAGCCTGGCCGTGCCCAGGATCGACGAAACGGCACTGATCGACCGTGCCCACGCCTATGTCACCCACCCCAACCCGTTGTCGATGCACCCGGACGAGGCTGGAGACCGCAGCGCAATCGCGCCGGAACGCATCGTCATACTGCAGGCCGGGGCTGAGGCCGCCTACGTCACGCTGGTGGAAGGTCCGATCCCGCACGAGGTGGGCGAGGTCGTGGCCGAATCCGGCCAAGTGCCGGCTAGGTACGCACCCGGCGGTGATCTCGAGACCGTGTCCGAGGAGGTCCGGCCGCAGCCACGGAAGGGCCTGCTGCACCGATTGCAGACGCTGCTGGTGGATATCTTCACCGGAGACTGAATCACCATGAATCCCGCCGATCATCCCAGCTCCGACAGCGCCGTGACGCGGCCGTCGACGGGTCCGACGCGTCGGGAAACTGCCGTCGAGATCGATGAGGAACACCGGATTCAGGCGCGATTGATTCGAGCACTGGCGGCACTGCTGGGCGAGCACGGCGATACGGCGGAACTGCTGGTGGCGCTGGTGCAGTATTCACGGCAGCATTTCGACGGTGAGGAACGCGCCATGGCGCGCTATGCCTACCCGGGGGCAGCGCAGCATTGTGCCGAGCATCGCCGACTGTGCTGCGAGCTGGACCATCTGCTCGCGTTGGATCGGTCGTCGGACGCGTTCGCGGCGTCGGTCACGCGGCTTGTCTCGGCCCTGCGCAGCCACGTTGACCACACCGACGCGCGCCTGCTCGGTTTCCTGCGGGGTGTGGCCGGCGGCGCGCCCCTGCAGACGGTCATCGACTGATCGGCCGATAGCGGATGCGTTTCGGCCTCGCAGCCTCCTCGCCGAGGCGCTTCTTCTTGTCGTCTTCGTATTCCTGATAGTTGCCGGCGAAGAAGGTCCACTGGGACTCTCCCTCGGCGGCGAGGATGTGCGTGCAGATGCGGTCGAGGAACCAGCGATCGTGACTGACGATCAGGGCGCAACCAGAGAATTCGAGCAGCGCATCCTCGAGCGCCCGCAACGTCTCGACGTCCAGATCGTTCGACGGTTCGTCGAGCAGCAGCACGTTGCCACCCGAGATCAGGGTCTTGGCCAGATGCAGGCGGCCACGTTCGCCGCCGGAAAGCTTGCCGACGATCTTCTGCTGATCCGAACCCTTGAAATTGAAGCGGCCGATGTACGCGCGGCTGGGCATCTCGAACCGGCCCACGGTCAGCACGTCGGCGCCATCTGCGATCGCCTCGAACACCGTCTTGTCGTCTGCCAGACCTTCGCGCGACTGGTCAACGGCTGCCATCTTCACGGTCGGTCCGATCTCGATCGCACCCGAATCGGGCTGCTCGCGCCCCTGGATCATCTTGAACAGGGTCGACTTGCCGGCGCCGTTGGGGCCGATGATGCCGACGATGGCGCCCGGCGGCACGCTGAACGAGACCTTGTCCATCAGCAACTTGTCGCCGAAGGCCTTGGTCACCTGGTCGAACTCGATGACCTTGTCGCCAAGCCGCTCGCCGGGAGGTATGAAGATTTCCTGAGTCTCGTTGCGGCGCTGGTACTCGACGCTGCTCATCTCCTCGTAACGGGCGAGACGGGCCTTGCTCTTGGCCTGACGTGCCTTTGGATTCGAGCGCACCCAGTCGAGTTCCTGTTTCATCGCCTTGAGGTGGGCCGCCTCCTGCTTCTGCTCCTGGGCCAGGCGCTCGCCCTTCTGTTCGAGCCACGACGAGTAGTTGCCCTTCCACGGGATGCCGTGGCCACGATCCAGTTCGAGAATCCACTCGGCCGCATTGTCGAGAAAATAGCGATCGTGGGTCACCGCGACGACGGTGCCGGGGAAGCGCACCAGGAACTGTTCGAGCCATTCGACGGACTCGGCGTCGAGATGGTTGGTCGGTTCGTCGAGCAACAGCATGTCGGGCTTCGACAACAGCAGCTTGCATAGGGCGACACGGCGCTTTTCACCGCCCGACAAATTGCCGATGCCGGCGTCCCACGGCGGCAGGCGAAGCGCGTCGGCGGCGATCTCCATCTGGTTGTCGAGATCGGATCCGGCCGCAGCGAGGACGGCCTCGTAGCGCGCCTGTTGCTCGGCCAAGGCGTCGAAATCGGCATCCGGTTCGGCATAGGCCGCGTAGATTTCGTCGAGCCTCTGTCGGGCTTCGACGATCTCGCCGAGACCGGCCTCGACCTCTTCGCGCACCGTCTTGGCAGGATCGAGCTGTGGCTCCTGGGGCAGGTAACCGATCGAGATGCCGGCCAGGTGCTGGACTTCACCGTCGAATTCGGTGTCGGCGCGGGCCATGATCCTCAGCACGGTCGACTTGCCGGCGCCGTTCAGACCGAGCAGGCCGATCTTCGCTCCGGGAAAAAAGGACAGCGAAATATCTTTGATGATCTGCCGCTTGGGCGGCACGACCTTGCTCACGCGGAGCATCGACATCACATACTGGGCCATGAACTTGCAGTCTGCGTGGTTACGGGCAGGGCGCAAGCATACCCGAGCCGGGCCCGGTGTGCGGAGCCGGCGAAACTCAGGCGGCCAGCTGTTCGCGCAGTTCGGCCGACGAGATCGACCGATGCAGCAGCACGGCCGGCGCACCGACACGACTGCAGATGCGCTCCTCACCGATCTGGGTGAAGCCGAAGCGCTGGATATAGAAGCGAGCGTGGCGCGGATTGACCTCGATCACCAGATCGGTGATCGGTGCCTGGTGGCGGAGTTGGCGCAGCGCCTGTCGGAACAGCGCCATCAGCATGGTTCCGGGCGGGCAAGGTGCGTCGATCGCGAGCCGAGTCACCTCTGCGATACGGCGGGAACTGCCGCGCAGACGATCGATCTCGCGACGGTAGTGAGCATCTGCCTGCAGCCCGGCGATCGAATCCAGGCCGAGTCGCAAGGTCGCCCACAGATGAGCGCCCTGGCGGGCCAGGACCGTGATGCTGGGCAGACGATCGCCGGTGCCGCCAACGCCTGTGGTGCCGAGGCCGCGCTGTTGGTAGCGACGCTTTGCCAGTGCGGAAGCGGCCGGCAGCGTGCCGCTGCTGACCTCGAAACGCAGGCCGTCCATCGGGTCGGCGCGGGGTGTCTCCTTTGCTTCGGAGTCACCGCCGCCCAGCCAGGTCCATACGCCTCCCTCGAAACCAGCCAGGGGGCTCGCGATCATCGTTGCATTCATATCGTGGCCCCCGGGCGATTCGTGGCGTCAGGCCTTGTTGGCGACGAGAGGCTGGACGCGGGCGCTTCTGGCCGCTTCCTCGGCGTTCATCGACTGCACGTCACCGCTGACGATGCCGCCTTCCTCGATCAGGATCTTGCCGTAGCGGATCACGCCGCTGACCTTGCCGGTCGCGTGGATCACCAGCTGCTTGCGCGCGGTGAGTTCGCCGTCGAAGTCGCCATGAACCTCGGCCACGTCGATGCAGACCTTGCCCGAGAACGAGCCCTTCTCGGCGATCCTGATGACACGGCTGTCCATCGTCGCCTCGACACGACCCTCGACAACCAGCGTGTCGCAGTCGAGGATCTCGGCGCCCTTGAGCTTGACGTCGGGACCAACGATCAGCTGGCTGCCGCTGGATTCGGTTTCGGGCGTGGTGTTGGCGTTGTCGGTGCCGGTCATGGTTTCCTTCTCGCTGCTGTCGTTGGCGTCCTGGTTTTCGCTGGAAAGGCTGTTGGTGGTACTGGTTGCGGTCGTTCCGGAGAGCACCGAACTGCCGCGGCTACCCAGGTTGTTCGGGTAGTTGGGACGACGCTCAGGGGTGGTCGGACCACTGGGTTTCGCGAAAAGATTCTGCTTGTTGAACATGAGCCTTCCTCTTGCTGTGAGATGTTTGCGGTCGCGGACGCCGCCGGGGACAATGGCAAGCGCCGTGCCAGCAAGGGAATATTTCACAGAATCAGTCGTTTGTCGCGTCGGTGCGGGATTTCGTGACGGACATCACGGCCCGGAATGTCGCCGTCAGGCGACAGCGTGGACCGTAATTTGGACCGAAAGCATTGTGCGGCGCGGGTTTGGCTGGTGTCGCTATGACCCGACACCCCGCGTATGCCATTTCGTTGCATTTCGTAACTTTGCGGCGATCGGAGGCATTGCCTACACTCGTGCCGGTCCATCCCACCGCCAATGCTTGGTGTCGATGCCAAGTCCATCCTTCCGTCAGTATCTCCTTCTCGCCTTTCTGCTGATCGCTGCCGTGCTGACGGCAGCGGCAATGCAGGGTCTGGCCGTTCTCGAGGACTTCGCCAGTCGCAGCCGCGGTGCTGCCGGGGATGCACTGCGGCTGTCGCGGGTTGTCCAACTGCTCGGCGAGCGCGCGGTCGACATGACCCGTAGCGCCCGGCAATACCGGCTGTTGGGCGAACCGGCGCTGCTGGAGCGCTTCGTCGCGAGCCGGGCGGAGGCGGTCGAGGCGATCGATGGGCTCGGTTCCTTGGTGGCGATCGATCTGGCGCCGATCCTGCCTTCGCTGAAGGACTGGCGCCAGAGTGCGGGCCGCGTCGAAGCGCTGCTGTCGAGCGCCGGCGACGAAGATGCGCTGTTCGCGGAATTGAACCGGCTGGCGGCGGTCGGCGGCGTCGTCTCCGGCGCGGCCCGCGAGGCCATCGAGGCCCACAACCAGAGTCTGTTCGACGCGCTCGACGCGAACCGCGCGCGGGTGGCCAGCCAGGTATCCGCCGCCGTGCTGGTGAGCGTCCTGCTGGCGATCGCGTTCGGCGCGTGGCTGGTGCGCTCGCTGTCGCGGCTGGAACGGGCGATCGTCGCGCTCGGCGACGGCTATTCCGATCGCCCCGTGAAGGTCGGCGGGCCCCGCGACCTGCGACAGGTCGGGGAGCGGCTCGAATGGTTGCGCGAGCGGTTGAACGAACTCGAATCGGACCGCGTACGCGTCCTGCGTCACGTCTCGCACGAACTCAAGACGCCACTTGCCGCGATGCGCGAAGGGGTATCCTTGCTCGACGATCGGGTGCTCGGGCCGCTGGTCGAGCCCCAGCGCGAAGTGGTTGCGATCCTGAAGCACAACTGCGCGACCCTGCAGACCCGGATCGAGGCCTTGCTCGGCGTCAATGCCGCGGCTTTCGATGCCCGCCGCCTGAGCTACGGCCGGATCGAACCGGTGGCGCTGCTGCGCTCGGTGGTCGAGGAGCAAGCCCTGCAGATTCAGCAGCGGCGTCTCGAGGTGTCGGTCGAAGGTCACGCTGATGCGATCGAGGTGGATATTCAAAAGGTCTCTCTGATGCTGTCGAATCTGCTCGCCAATGCGATCGCATTCAGCCCTGAAGGGTCGCTGATCCGCCTGATCGCCAACCGCAAGGGCAAACGCCTGCGACTCGATTGCATCGACGAGGGCCCGGGCGTCGAGCCGGAGGAGGCCGAACGCATCTTCGACCCGTTCTTTCGCGGCAGCCTGCAACCGGAGGGGAGGGAGAACGGGACCGGCATCGGCCTGTCCATCGTTCGCGAGTACGCCCATGCCCATGGCGGCAGCGTCGTGCTGGTGCCGGCCAGCCTGGGTTGCCATTTCAGGATCGAGCTGCCCTATGAGCGCTGATCGGCGTCACGCGGTCGCAATGCTCGCCATGCTCGGCGGCCTCGGCGCATGCTCGCTCGAACGGAGCACGATCCGGGGTCCCGATGGACTGCCGGCGGCCGCACCGGCGGTGATCGTCGAGCAGGCCTCGCCGCTGGTGGCAGGCGACGTCAATCTGCGTGCGATCCTGGCCTTCTATCGCAACTCTCGCGGCATGTCGGCGGCGGAACTGGCCCGCGAACGGGAGGCATTGAAGGGGCGCGTCAGCGATCCGCTCGACGCGCTGCGTCTCGCAATCCTGCTCGGACACCGGCGCAGCGATCTGGTGCGTGCGCTCGGCCTGCTGGACGATATCGCCGAATCGGACAGCCCGCAGGCGGTCGCACTGCAGCCACTGGCGCGTCTGCTGTCCGATCAATATGCAGAACGCCTCAAGCTCGACACCCAGGCCGACAGGCTGGGCGTCACTGCACGCGACGCGGAGCTACGCGCCAGCGAAGCGAGCGCCGAGGTCGAAGCGCTGCGGGCGAAGGCGAGCGCCCTTCAGGAAAAGATCGACGCGCTGGCGGAAATCGAGCGCAGCCTGCCGGGACGGCCGGCGCCACCGGTGCCGATGGGGGGGGCGACGCAATGAACGCGGGAGGCAATATCCACACCGGTGCGCGCGTGCTGGTCGTCGATGACGACCCGGACCTGCTGCGCCTGCTGACGATGCGCCTCGCGGCAACCGGCTACGAGGTCAGCACCGCGGCCAGCGCGGCAGCGGCCGAGGCGCAACTCGCCAGCCAGCGGCCGGACGTGGTGGTCAGCGACGTGCGCCTGCCGGATCGCGACGGTCTCAGCCTGTTCGCTGAAATTCGGCGCCATCATCCGTCGCTGCCGGTGATCCTGCTGACCGCACATGGCACCATTCCGGACGCCGTCGAGGCGATCGGCAAGGGCGTGTTCGCATATCTCACCAAGCCGTTCGACAGCCAGTTGCTGCGCGAGAAGATCGAGCACGCCCTGTCGCTTTCGCCGCAACAGCAGACCAGTGACAGTGGCGACGAGCGCTGGCGTGCCGAAATCGTCAGCCGCAGCAGTGCGATGCGCGAGCTGCTGGCGGAAGCCCACATGGTGGCGGCGTCGGATGCCAGCGTGCTGATCCGGGGTGACAGCGGCACCGGCAAGGAACTGCTGGCGCGCGCGATCCATCGTGCCAGCCCGCGCGCCGACCATCCCTTCGTCGCGATCAACTGCGGGGCGATTCCGGAGCAATTGCTCGAGTCCGAACTGTTCGGACACGTCAAGGGTGCGTTCACCGGTGCCGCCAGCAATCGCGACGGCTTGTTTCTGGCAGCCCATGGGGGCACGCTATTCCTCGACGAGATCGGCGACATGCCGCTGGCGCTGCAGGTCAAGCTGCTGCGGGTGCTGCAGGAGCGGGCGGTGCGTCCGGTCGGTGCCACCCAGGCCCGTGCGATCGACGTACGCATCTTGTCGGCGACTCACCGGGATCTCGACCTGGCGATGGGCGAGGGGCAGTTTCGCGAGGATCTCTACTACCGCCTCAATGTCGTCAGCCTCTATCTGCCTCCGCTGTCCGCCCGGAGGGAGGACATCCCGCTGCTGGCCGGCCACTTCCTGACGCAACTCGCACGCAAGTACGGCAAGGACGTCAACGGCTTCGCCCCCGAGGCGCTCGATGCGCTAGTGGCTGCGCCGTGGCCCGGCAACGTCCGTCAGCTCTACAATGTGGTCGAACAGGTGTGCGCACTTGCGACATCACCGCTGGTGCCGCGGACGCTGGTCGATCGCGCGCTGCGCGTGCGCCGCATGGATGAACTCTCCTACGCCGAGGCGAAAGCGCGGTTCGAACGCAATTACCTGATTCAGCTCCTGAAATTGACTGACGGAAACGTCTCCGACGCTGCCCGGCTGGCGCAGCGGAACCGGACCGAGTTCTATCGGCTGCTGCAGCGCTACGACCTCGTGCCTGCCATGTTCCGCACCACCGGCGATTCTGTCGGACCTGGGCGACAGTAAGAATCCGATTTAAATCATAGACTTGCGGTGCCATGGCGGCGCCCTGTCGTGGCAGCCCGACATTCCTTTGCCGTGGATCGTCGATTTGTTGCCGCGTGCACGGCCAGCTATCTGAAAATAATGGACTTTTTCGCCTGGCACGAAGTTGGCTATACCCGCAGCAGGTCAAACGAGCGGGGCATCCGGTCCCGGAAGGAGTGCATCGTGTCCAGACGCAGTGTGATAGCGAACATCCTGAAGACCACTGCAATCGCCTTTTCGATCAGCGTCGGTGCCCACGCAGCGGACAGTGGCGCTGCGCAGGGGATCGGCGATACCGCGATGGACGCGGCGATCAACGGCAAGGTCGCGGCGGCCTTGATGTCCGACCCGGGCCTGCTGGGCGCGCGCATCGATATCGACACCCAGGATGGCATCGTCAGCCTGGCTGGTACGGTGATCGGTGAGCGTGAAGTTCGGCGGGCGCTGGACATCGCCTCGGACATCGAAGGCGTGCGCCGGGTCGACAACCTGCTGCAGGTCGATCACAGCCGTTGAGTCCGGACTGCGGACAGTCGAGGGAACGACGGATGTTTCGACCGAGCCTGGATCGGAATTGCCTCTTGGCGCCGCACCGGCGATGTCGGTGCGGCACCCTTTTTTGACACAGATGTGAGGTGCCGGGTCCGTCGAGCATCGGATCCGTTGACGGGAATGGTCGGTCGATCCGCCCATTCCCGTTTTTTTATTGGACATGGCCGTGTCCATCTCGGCCGCTGGCGCGGCATGCCGGTGCGCAGGGGCTATACTCCGCGCGTTGCCTGCCCATGGGTCGTCGCGTGTCGAAATCTGCCATCGCATCCGCCGCCGGTCTGGGCCGCAGATCCCTGCGCCGCAGACTGGTCCTCGCTGCACAGCGATCCTGTGCGGTCCTGGCATGCAGTCTGATCGTGGGTGTCGCGGCCGCAGCCGGGCCATTGCCGGCGCTGGGGACCTCTGCCGACGACGTCACCGTCTCGGGGGTTTCCTCCGGCGGCTACATGGCGGTGCAGTTTCACGTCGCCCATTCCGCGACCGTCGCCGGTGCCGGCGTCCTGGCGGCTGGTCCCTATGATTGTGCCGGCGACTCGATCTGGTTCGCGCTGACCCGCTGCATGGCGCCCCGGTTCTGGAGTCCGATGCCGGTGGTTGGTCACTTTCGCCAGCGCATCGTGCGCAAGGCGGAAGCGGGGCGGATCGACGGTATCGAAGGGCTTGCCGACGACCGTGCCTGGGTGTTCTCGGGTGGCCGCGACGAGACCGTCGAGCGACCTGTGGTGGATGCCCTGGTAGCCCTGTACCGAAGCCTGCTGCAGCCGAACGCGGTGCGACTGGTGACGCTCGCGTCCGCGGGTCACGCGATGATCACGGTCGAGGATCCCGACGCCAACCCCTGCGGAACCTCCGAGCCGCCCTATCTGAACCATTGTGGCGCCCTCGATGCCGCCGGCGAACTGCTGAACTACCTGATCGGGCCCTTGGCGCCGCCCAGGGAACCGCCCCCGGGCTCGGTGCGGGCATTCGACCAGCAGCCGTTCCTCGGTCCGAAACCGTCGACCTCCGGCATGGCCGAGGTCGGCTACCTGCTGGTGCCACCCGGCTGCGATGGCGGCGGTTGCCGGGTACACGTGGTCTTTCACGGCTGTCGCCAGACCACGGAACAGATCGGCACCCGGTTCGTCGATAACGCGGGCTATCTGGAATGGGCATGGAGCAACCGCCTGGTGCTGCTGTTCCCGCAGATCCGGCCGACCGACGGCTTCATCGGCGGTTTCGACTGGCTCTACAATCCCCGCGGTTGCTGGGATTGGTGGGGCTACACCGATGACCGCTACGGCGAACGCGAAGGTCGCCAGATTGCCGCGATCCAGGCCATGCTCGAACGGCTGGCCCGCCCGCCGGGGAGCTGATAGGGCGGACGAGTGCGGTCAGCCGTGGCATCATGCGGCGCTCGCTCACAACCTGATTCGCTGCCACCGTGTCTGAACGACTGTTCGATCCCCATGGCATTCTGGAGATCGCCGAGGATGCCGATCTCGCGACGATCCGCCGCGCCTTCCGCCGTCTGGCGATGCGCTGGCATCCGGATCGCAACCCCGATCCCGATGCCACTGCCCGCTTTCGGGAAATCCGCGCGGCCTTCGACTGGCTGACCGGCGACGCCGATGTCGAAGGCGGGGACGACGAAGGCGAAACACCGCCGGAGGCCGGCGCATCGGATCGTCACGCGGATATCGAGCTGAGTCTGGTCGAGGCCATGCTCGGTTGCGACAAACCATTCGTGATCCGGCGCCAACGGCCCTGCGACGTCTGTGACGGCGAGGGCAGCGTTGCGCTGTCGCACACGCGGCTATGCGAGGTCTGCCACGGCAGTGGCAAGGTGCGAACCACCCACAGCTTGGAAAAATGCCATATCTGTGGCGGCCGCGGCTACGTCCAGCGGGCAGCGTGCGACCAATGCGCCGGCAGCGGCGAGATCGTCGCGGACCGAACCGTCACCGTTCACGTCGGCGCGGGCATGTTGCCCGGTGAAGTGCTGCGCCTGAAGGGTCTGGGCCACGAGTCGCCCGGCGGTGGCGCCGGCACGTTGTTCCTGACCATTCGCCTCGCGGCTGACGACTTGTTCGAACTGGCCGGGCGGGACATCCGCGTGCGGCAGCCGGTGAGCATGCTGCGCTTGATCGCGGGCGGCCGCCTGTCCATCGCTGCGCCGCTCGGACCGGTCCTGATCGAACTCGAGCCTGGCCAGGTCGAAGGCTGCGAGTTGCGCCTGAACGGCAAGGGCTACCCGGGCCGGGGCGGATCGCTCGACGATGCCGGGGATCTCGTCGTGACGCTCGAGCCGTGTCCGCCCGAGCACCTCGACGAGGCCCAACGGCGTAGCCTGGCCAAGCTCGAAGAGCAGTTGCAGCGCGAGCGCGCGACGCATTTCCCGCGCCTCGACGATTGGTGGCAGGCCTATCTTGCGAGCCGGCCCTGAGCCGTCTGCTCGGGCAGCCCTGCCGTGCCCAGAACCGCCGCGCCGCAACCATCGAATGCGAGGACGTCGGGCCTTGACCGTTGCTCGCCGTCAGTCCGGATCGACAGCGCCGAATCGATGAATCTGGCGGCGCGCCTTCTTCGTCGGACGACCGCGCAAGTCGCTGCCCGGTGCCGGCGCGAGCCGTCGGGTTTCGCGTTCGGCGATACGGCGGGCCTCGCTCTCGGGGGTCTCGCGATACAGCCGGCGTGCCTCGACAGCCGGTCGTCGATGGTCATTGACGCCCACCACGTCGACGCGCCAGCGGATGCCGCCGGCGGTGATGTCGAGCCGGTCCCCTGGGCGAACCTCGCGCGCGGGCTTGACCGGGTCGCCGTTCAGGCGGACGTGGCCAGCGTCGACCGCCTGGTTCGCCAGCGAGCGGGTCTTGAAGAAGCGGGCCGCCCAGAGCCACTTGTCGATGCGGAGCCGGGCCTCGGGGCCGGTGTCGATGCCGATATTCACGAAGCTGCGCTGTCGGGGCCGGAACGGCGATTGTCGTCCGCCCACCCGGCATTCGGCAAGCGGCGGGTCAGCGCTCGACGAAGGCGCGTTCGATGACGTAGTCGCCGGGCGTGCCGATGCGTGGCGACATCGCGAAACCGCGCCCATCGAGCAGCTCGCAACATTCCGCGAGCATCGCCGGACTGCCGCAGATCATCGCCCGATCCAGTGCCGGATCGATCGCTGGCAGACCGATGTCGTCGAACAGGCTGCCGCTGCGGATCAGGTCGGTCAGCCGGCCGCGATTGCGGAACGGCTCCCGGGTCACGGTCGGGTAGTAGATCAGCTTGGCGCCGACATCGTCGCCGAAGTACTCGTTGGCAGGCAGATCGCGGGTCAGGGTCTCGGCGTAGGCGAGTTCCGAGATCTGTCTCACGCCATGCACCAGAACGACCTTGTCGAAACGTTCGTAGAGCGCGGGATCCTGGACGATGCTGATGAAGGGCGCCAGGCCGGTGCCGGTCGACAGCAGATAGAGGTTTCTTCCCGGGCGCACGTCGTGCAAGACCAGCGTGCCCGTCGGCTTCTTGCTGACGACGATCTCGTCACCTGCCTTCAGGTGCTGAAGACGGGAGGTCAGCGGCCCGTCGGGCACCTTGATGCTGAAGAACTCGAGATGATCCTCGTAGTTCGGGCTGGCGATCGAATAGGCCCGGGTCAGCGGGCGTCCGTCCACCTCGAGGCCGATCATCACGAATTGGCCGTTTTCGAAGCGCAGGCCAGGGTCGCGGGTGGTGCGGAAGCTGAACAGCGATTCGTTCCAGTGGTGCACGTTCAGGACGCGTTCGGTACTCAGGTTGCTCATGGCATTCGATCACTTCGATTGATGGAGTCTGGACACATTCTAGAGTTCGCGACTTTAACGGTAAAATGGATAATACAAGTAACTATTACCGGAATGTTCGATATGAGGTTCAGCCTCAGGCAGATCGAAGTCTTCGTCGCGATCGCTCGCGCCGAGAACGTTTCGCGCGCGGCGGAGTCGCTGGCCATGTCGCAATCGGCAGCCAGCTCGGCCCTCTCGGAACTCGAACGCCAGTTCGACCGCCCCCTGTTCGACCGGGTGGGCAAGTCGGTGCTGCTGAACGAAAGCGGCCGCCTGCTGCTGCCGCGGGCGGTCGAGTTGCTCGACCGCGCCGGCGAGCTGGAGTCCCTGCTGCGCGGCCGCACCGTCTTCGGTGCCATCCGGCTTGGCGCCACGCTGACCATCGGCAACTATCTGGCAACACTGATTGTCGCCGCCTATTTACGCAGCCACCCCGAGTGCAGGGCCCGCCTGGAGGTGCACAACACCGCCCGCATCGTCGAGCAACTACAGCGCTTCGAGCTGGACCTCGGTCTGATCGAGGGGCAATGCCACGCGCCCGAACTCTCGGTCGAGCGCTGGATCGCCGACGAACTGGTGGTCTTCTGTGCGCCTTCGCACCCGCTGGCAGGGCGCACCGGGATCCCGGTCGAGGCCTTGTCTCGCGAAGTCTGGATCCTTCGCGAACGGGGCTCGGGCACCCGCGAGACTTTCGACCACGCGATGCGACACGTCGATGGCCCGCTGTCGGTTCGTCTCGAACTGGAGCATACCGAGGCGATCAAGCGCGCAGTGGAGTCCGGCCTCGGCATCGGCTGCATTTCGCGGCTTGCGCTGCGGGACGCATTCCGGCGCGGTACGCTGGCGCCGATCGAAGTGTCCGATATCGACCTGTCGCGCCATTTCCAGTTCGTTTGGCATCGCGACAAGTATCAAAGCGAAGCGACTCGCGCCTTTCTCGGCCTGTGCCGACGATTTACCGCCGGCGTCGCGCGCAGTGACCTGATCCCGGGCTCGGACGAACCGTCGGCCGGCGGCAATCAGCCGCGGGCACGCGACTCCGACGACAGATTGCGGTAGCGCCAGCAGGCGCGGGTCCATTCCGGCGGATTGCGCCACTCGGCGATCCATGCGGACAGATCATCGGCGCGCAGCGCGCCGGAGATCGCATAGCCCTGTCCGTGGGTCGCCCCGAGCAGGATCAGGGCTTCGCCATGCTCGATCGATTCGACACCCTCGGCGATCGCGGTCCGGCCGAACACCCGGGTCAGGCCGAGCACGCCTTCGACGATCGCACGGTGCTCGGGGTCGTCGAGGATGTCGCGGACGAAGGACTGGTCGATCTTGAGCGTCGCTGCCGGAAGGTGCTTGAGGTAGGTCAGCGACGCATAGCCGGTACCGAAGTCGTCGAGGGCGAAGCTGACGCCGCGTCGCGCGCAGCGCTCCATCAGCTGGACCACGCGGGGCAGGTCGGCCAGTGCCGCGGATTCGAGAATCTCGACCTCGAGCAGATGAGGCGGGAAGCCAGGGTGGCGCTCGAGCAGCGCCTCGAGCTTGGAAGCGAACTCGGCACCGAGGATCTGGCCAGCCGTCACATTCACCGACACCGGGATCGAGGTGCCGGCCGCGTGCCATTGCGCCGCCTGGGCCATCGCCGTCTCGAGACACCATTCGCCGATCGAGACCAGCAGGTCGTCGTCGTTGATCTGGGAGATGAAATCGGCCGGCAGCAGCAGCCCACGCTCGCTGTGCTGCCAGCGCAACAGCGCCTCGACGCCGATCACCTTGCCGTCCGAGAAGCGTACCTTGGGCTGGTAGTGGAGGCGCAGCTGTTCCTTCTCCAGTGCCGCCTTGACTTCGCATACGGCCCGGCGGTGGATGCTGAGCCGGCGGTCCTGCTCGGTGTCGAACAGGTGACAGGCGTCGCGGCCGCCCTGCTTGGCGGAGTACAGCGCCTGGTCGGCATGACGCAGCAAGGTGTCGGGATCGCCACCATCGAACGGGTACAGCGTCGCACCGACCGATGCCGTCAGGCGAACGACGCCAGCGGGTCGCTCGAACGCTAGGCGCAGACGGGCCAGGAACTCGCCGACGCGGTGGTCGCAATGTTCCGGCGATTCGATGCCTGCGAGCAGCAGCACGAATTCGTCGCCACCCATGCGCGCCAGCGTGTCGCCCGGCTGCAGACCGGCTTCGAGTCGCTCGGCCACTTCGATCAACAGCTTGTCCCCTTCGGCCGAGCCGAAGCGTTCGTTGATCGGCTTGAAGTGGTCGATGTCGAGCATGCACACGGCCAGCAGCTGGTTGTTGCGCTGAGCCATGGCAATCGCCAGACTCATCAGTTCGGTGAGCTGAAGGCGGTTGGGCAGGCGCGTCAGGGCATCGTGACGGCTCAGATGGGCCAGCCGTTCCTGGTTGTCCCTCAACTCCGAGATGTCGTGGGTGAAACCCACGTAGTACGCCGTCTCGCCGTCCCGGTCGAGGATCGCCACGATCCGGGTCTGCTGCACGAACAGGCGGCCATCCGAGCGCTGGTTGCTGAGTTCCCCCTGCCAGACGCCGTCCTCCAGCACGCGCGACCACATCTCGCGATAGAACGCGGCATCCTGCAGCCCGGACGACAGCTTGCGCGGATTGGCGCCGATCAGTTCCTTGCGCGAATAGCCGGTGGCAGCACAGTAGGCATCGTTGACATCGATGATGTTGGCTTCGGCATCGGTGACCAGCACGCCCTCCGGCGCGTCGTTGAATACCCGACCCCACAGCGCCAGCTTGTCCTCGAGGCCTCTCAGTGCGGTGATGTCGGTCTGACTGAGCACCATGCGCAGCGGTCGGCCCTCGTCGCTGCGGGCGACCAGGCGTCCGCGCTCGCGCACCCAGACATAATCGCCGCTGCGTCTGCGCATGCGATGCTCGCTGCGGTAGGTCGAACTGAGGCCCGAGACGTGACGCTCGAGTTCCTGGCGGCAGCGGCCGAGATCGGACGGATGGACCAGTGCCTCCCAGGATTGCAGGCTGTCGTCGAGTTCGCCCGCAGTGTAGCCGAGCTGCTGCAGCCATTGGCGCGAGTAGTGCATGCGCCCGCCTGCCACATCCCACTCCCGGACGCCGAAGTCGGCATCTTCGAGTGCCGCGCGCATGCGCGCGATCTCGCGCTCGTGGGCATCCTGGCGACGATGGCGCTCGCTGGCGTCGGTGATCAGCAGCCCGGCCTCGCCCGGTCCGACCTGAAACAGCTGCAGATCGAGCCGTTTCGGGCCACTGGCCGCGTCCACCGGCAATTCGGTCTGGCGCCACGGCTGATGCGTCTGCCCGATCTGGTGAAGCGCCTGTTCGACGCCAGGCAGCGCCAGTGCGGCGAGTGCCTGTCCGTCGCCGCTGGTTGCCGGCAGCAGGTCACGCGCATGCCGGTTGATGGCAAAGGGTCGGATCAGGCCATTGCGGTCACGATCGAAACAGACGACGCCGATCGGTGCGCCGTCCAGCAATCGGCCGAATCGCTGCTCCGCGCGCTGCCGCTGTCGAAGGAACAGATGCAGCACGATGCAGGCGGCGCACAGCGATGCGATCGCCGCTGCGGTACGCCATGCGGTGGCGCGCCAAGGGGCAAAGTAGGCGTTGCGGTTCTCGGTGACACTGACGATCAAGGGATGACGATCGACCCAGCGGACCGCCGCGTTTCGACTCTCGCCGTCGATCGGCGATCGCTCGATCAGCGCGGCCTCCTGCAGCTGCCCTTCGAGCAGGGGCGTCAGCTGTGGCACATCGACCTGAACGCCGATCATGCTCTCGACGAAGGGGTGGCGCAGCAGCAGCGTGCCCTGCCGGTTCCAGACCGCGATCGACGCACCCGCGGGCAGCCCGAGCGATCGATAGAAGCTGAGGAACGTGTTCTCGAGGCCGACGTGGGCGGCCAGGACACCGAGCAGGCGGCCCTTGCCGTCCCGCAATGCCCGCGCCAGCAGGAGTCCCCAGCGTCCGCTCTGACGTCCGCGGACGGTGGTTGCGATGGTGCCGGCGGAGCTGTCGTGCCGCAGCAGTTCGAAGTAGTCTTCGCCCTTCATCGAACCGCGTACCGCGGTTTCGCTGGAACTGGTGACGAGACTGCCGTCCGGCCGCGCGAGCATCAGGTCGTCCACCGCCGAGGTGCGGGCGACGGCAGTCTTCAGTGCCGCATGGGCTTCTGCGACGGCCTGACGGTCACTGGCCTCGGGCACCTGCCCGCCGAGTCCGTCGGAGCTGGTGGCGAGAATAAGCTCGGTGGCATCCATCATGCTGCCGACGTGACGGCCGACCAGCCGCGCGAGGGCCATCAAACGTTCCGTGGCTTCCTGGTCCAGCCGCGCGCGCTCCTGCAGCAGACCGGTGATCAGCCACGCTGAAACGAGGCCGGTACAGATCCAGCAGATCGTCAGAATCAGTGCAGGGCGCTTCATCGTTGCTTCTCGGCCAACGGATGGGTCCGGTGGCGCGTTCCTTCGCGGCCAGGGATTCGGCCTCTAGCGTATACGCTTGCCGGCGCGACGCAAGTCGAAGATCCCGACGCGCGCTCGGCCATGCAATTCGGATAAACCATGCTGCGGCGCAAGGTGCGTCATGCGTAGTCATCGATCGGCACGCAGGCGCAGAACAGGTTGCGATCGCCATGGACATCGTCGATCCGCGCGACGGATGGCCAGAACTTGCTGGCGCGTACCCACGGCGACGGGAACACCGCCTGCTCCCGCGAGTACGGGTGTTGCCAGTCGCCGATCAGCGCATCCTGCGTGTGCGGCGCATTGCGCAGGGGATTGTCGTCGGCCGGCCAGACGCCCGTCTCGACCTGACGCACCTCGTCGCGGATCGCGACCATGGCTTCGACGAAACGGTCCAGCTCGTCCTTGGACTCGCTCTCGGTCGGTTCGATCATCATCGTCCCCGGCACCGGAAAGGACATCGTCGGCGCATGGAATCCGTAGTCCATCAGTCGCTTCGCGATGTCGACCTCGGTGATTCCGCAGGCCGCCTTGATCGGTCGAATGTCGATGATGCACTCGTGCGCGACCCGGCCATTGCGGCCGGTATAGAGCACCGGGTAGTGTCCGGCCAGCCTGCTTGCCAGATAGTTGGCATTGAGGATCGCCACCTCGGTGGCGCGTCGCAAGCCGCTGCCACCCATCATCGTGATGTACATCCACGAAATCGGGAGGATGCTGGCGGAACCGAAAGCCGCCGCCGAGACTGCGCCCTGGCCGGCGTTCGGCCGGCGCGCGTCGTCGCCCGCCGACACCGCGTGATCCGGCATGAACGGCGCCAGATGCGCCTTCAGGCCGATCGGCCCCATGCCCGGACCGCCGCCGCCGTGGGGGATGCAGAAGGTCTTGTGCAGGTTCATGTGGGAGACGTCGGCGCCGATCTCGGCCGGTGAGGTCAGGCCCACCTGGGCATTGAGGTTGGCCCCGTCCATATAGACCTGTCCGCCGTGGCGATGCACCACGTCGCAGATCTCACGGATCTCCTCTTCGAACACGCCATGGGTCGACGGGTAGGTGATCATCAGGCAGGCCAGCCGCTCGGCGTGGGTCTCCGCCTGCGTCGTCAGGTCTGCGAGATCGACGTTGCCACGGTCGTCGCAGGCGACCACCACGACGCGCATGCCGCACATCTGGGCCGTCGCCGGATTGGTGCCGTGCGCCGATCGCGGGATCAGGCAGACGTCACGCCGTGCCTCGCCACGGCTGTCGTGGTAGCGGCGGATCGCGACCAGGCCGGCATACTCGCCCTGGGCCCCCGAGTTGGGCTGCATCGAGATCGCGTCGAAGCCGGTGATCGCCCTCAGGTAACCGGCCAGTTGCCCGATCATGTCGAGGTAGCCGCGCGCCTGCTCGACCGGCGCGAACGGGTGCATGCGGGCAAAGGCAGGCCAGCTCACGGGAATCATTTCGCTGGTGGCATTGAGTTTCATCGTGCACGAGCCGAGCGAGATCATCGAATGGTCGAGGGCGAGATCCTTGTTCTGCAAACGCTTCAGGTAGCGCAGCATCTCGTGTTCGGTGTGGTGCCGGTTGAACACCGGATGGCCGAGGATCGGCGAGGCCCTGCGCAGACCTTCGGGAATCGGCCCGTCCGGCAACAGGCCGTTGCCGACGATTCGGCCGCCGAGGGTGGCCACGTCCGAGCGTGCGCCGAAGATCGTCAGCAGGGCAGCCACGTCGTCGCGAGACGTGGTCTCGTCGCAGGACAGGCCGAGCCGGTCGTCAGCCACCCGGCGCAGGTTGAAGCCGGCTGCCTCGGCCGCTGCCAGCAACTCGCCGGTGCGGCTGCCGGTGAGCACGTGGATGGTGTCGAAGTAGCTGGCATGGACGAGTTCGAAACCGGCTTCACGCATCCCTTCCGCGAGGATCGCCGCCATGCGGTGGATCCTCGCGGCGATGGTCGCCAGGCCGCGCGGGCCGTGCCAGACCGCATATAGGCCGGCCATGTTGGCAAGCAACACCTGGGACGTGCAGATGTTCGAGTTGGCCTTCTCACGGCGGATGTGTTGCTCGCGGGTCTGCAAGGCCATGCGCAGCGCCACCTGGCCGGCGGCGTCCTTCGACACACCGATGATGCGGCCCGGCATCGACCTGGCGTTTGCCTGACGGGTGGCGAAATAGGCGGCATGGGGGCCGCCGTAGCCCATCGGCACGCCAAAGCGCTGGGTCGAACCGAGACAGATGTCCGCGCCGAACTCGCCCGGGGACTTGAGCAGCACCAGCGCCATCAGGTCGGCAGCCACCGCGCTGACCGCGCCCTGGCCTCTGAGGGCGGTAACCACCGCCGACAGATCGCGAATTCTTCCCTGTTGATCGGGATACTGCAGCAGGGCACCGAAGACCGGCTGTTCGGCTGCGGCGTCGGCGTCGCCGACGATGAGGTCGAAACCGAAATAGTGGGCACGGGTGCGCAGCACGTCGATGGTCTGCGGAAACGCGTCGGCGTCGACGAAGAAGGCGTTCGACTTGCTCTTGGAGATGCGACGTGCCATCGCCATCGCCTCGGCGGCGGCGGTCGCCTCGTCGAGCAGCGAGGCGTTGGCGAGATCCAGCCCGGTGAGATCGATGACCATCTGCTGGAAATTCAGCAGGGCTTCCAGGCGCCCTTGGGAAATTTCTGCCTGATAGGGCGTGTAGGCGGTATACCAGCCCGGATTCTCGAATACGTTGCGCAGGATCACCGGCGGCGTGACGGTATCGTGGTAGCCCATGCCGATCATGTTGCGCATCACGCGATTGCGTCCAGCGATGGCTTCGAGCCGAGCCAACGCCACGCGCTCCGGGCAGGGGCCGGGCAGCGTGGACGGGCCACTCGAGCGGATGCTCTTGGGGACGGTCTCGGCGATCAGCTGGTCGAGATCCGCGACACCGATTGCGGAAATCATGTCGGCCCGCTCGCCCGCGTCGGGGCCGATGTGCCGGTCGATGAAATCGTCGATCTGCTCGAGTTCCTCGAGCGGAGCGGTCAGCATGGGGTGGGGCATGGGCTTCGAACTCGAAACGATGGGTACCGCAGTTCAGGATTCGGCGATCTCGGCCTCGTAGCCGGCGGCGTCGAGCAGCGCGTCGAGCTCGGCCCCTTCGGCCGGTCGGAGCTTGAACAGCCAGTTGCCGTAGGCGTCGGCATTGACCTGTTCGGGGGCATCGACGGCATCGGCATTGCTGTCGACGATTTCGCCATCGACCGGTGCGTAGATGTCGGAGGCCGCCTTGACCGATTCGATGACTGCCACGGCGTCACCGGCCGCGACCTGGCGGCCGGCCTCCGGCAATTCCAGGAAGACGATGTCGCCCAATGCCGCCTGGGCGTGATCGGTGATGCCGACGGTCAGTATGCCGTCGGCATCGCTGCGGATCCATTCGTGGGACTTGGTGTATTTGAGGTCGGCGGGGACCTTGCTCATGCTTGCTCTCCGAAACGGTCGGTGGTGCGGGCAGGTCCGCCCGCGCGAGGAACGATGCTCAAATCAGACATTGGCCATTGCGAACGAACGGCAGCTTGACGGTACGGGCTTCGGCCATGCGCCCACGGATGTCTACGGTGACGCGCTCGTCCGGCGCAACCGCCAAGGGCAGGCGGGCGAACGCGATCGCCTTTTGCAGTGTCGGCGAGAAGCTGCCACTGGTGGTGATGCCGTCGCCATGTTCGGTCGCGACCTTCATGTGGGTCCGCAGTACGCCCTTGTCTTCGAGCACCAGTCCGAGCATGCGGCGTCGCGCGCCGGCCTGCTCGAGCGGCTCCCGGCCGATGAAGTGACGATTCTCGTCCTTGAAGTCGATGGTCCATGCGAGTCCGGCGTCCAGGGGCGAGGTGTCTTCGTCCATGTCCTGGCCGTAGAGGTTCATGCCGGCTTCGAGCCGCAGCGTATCGCGCGCCCCGAGGCCGCAGGGCGCCACGCCGGCATCCAGCAGACTGCGCCAGAGATCCTCGGCCCGATCGGCCGGGACGCTCAGTTCGAAACCGTCTTCGCCGGTATAGCCGGTTCTGGCAATCAGCACGCCGTCGCAGTCGGCGGCATGGAACGGGGGCAGCGTGCCGCTCGCCTCTTCACTTCCGGGGAGCGCCTGCCAGCACAGGCGCCGGGCTTCCGGCCCCTGCACCGCGATCATCGCCAGGTCCCGACGGGGCGTGAGATCGACGGCCGCTGCATCACGGTCGATGCGTTCGCGCAACCACCCGAGATCCTTGTCGGCGGTGCCGGCATTCACCACCAGTCGATACCGGTCGTCGGCGAAGTGATAGACGATCAGGTCGTCGATGACGCCGCCGGACGGTGTAAGCATGCACGAATAGAGCGCCTTGCCGGCGACGGTCAGCTTGGCGACGTCGTTGGCCAGCACGGCGCGAAGGAACTTGCGCGCATCGGCACCATCGAGATCGAGCGCGAGCATGTGCGACACGTCGAACATGCCGGCCCGTCGTCGAACGGCGTGGTGTTCCTCGATCTGCGAGCCGTAATTGACCGGCATTTCCCAGCCCGCGAAATCGACCATGCGGGCACCGGCATCGACGTGGGCGCGGTGAAGCGGAGTCTGCTTGGACATGGCGGTGATCCTCGGTGGCCGCGGCAAAATCGGGCAATGATGAAAAAAGGGGACGCGCCCGAGTGCCGGCCCGTCCCCATCTGTCCCTTGTACCTGAGAGATTGCAGCCGCGGCCGCGTGCCCCTTCGGTGGGCGGATCGACGGCCGCCACTCTCCAGATTCTTGCTTCGAACTGCGGTCCGTTTGCCTGAGCGGTTCCGGGGGTTACGCCTTCGGCGGCTGTCAACAGCGCTCTCCCGCAGTGTGAGCGGACGATAGCACCGGCCGGCCGGGTCGGGCAAGCGTGCCGGCCGCGATAAGATGGACGCCATGACATCGAGCCGTAGCCGCTACATCGACATCCGGGGCCTGCGTTACCACGTGCGTGAATGGGGAACGGTCGGCGCACCGCAACTGCTGATGCTGCATGGCTGGATGGATGTCTCGGCCAGTTTCCAGTTCGTCGTCGAGCAGCTTCGTCGCGACTGGCATGTGGTCGCACCCGACTGGCGCGGATTCGGTCGCAGCGCCCGGGCGCCCGGGGGCTATTGGTTTCCCGACTACCTGGCGGATCTCGACGCGCTGGTACGGGAAGCCGGGCTGATTTGTCCGCTCAACCTGATCGGACACAGCATGGGCGGCAATGTCGCGGCGCTGTATGCCGGCATCAGGCCCAGGTCGGTAGCGCGCCTGGTGCTGCTCGACGCCTTCGGGCTCGCCGACCGACCGCCGGAGGAGGCGCCGGGACGCTACCGCAAGTGGCTCGATCAACTGGCTCGCGAGGCTCGTCCACGCCACTACGATTCGACCGCCGCTCTGGTCGAGCGTCTGCTGCAGGAGGATCCGCGCCTCGACCGCAGCCAGGCCACGCGGCTGGCCATCGAGATGCTCGTCGAAGATCCCGCGGGCGGTTACGTCGGCCACGGCGACCCACGACATCGCGACGTCAATCCGGTGCTTTACCGACGCCAGGAGGCGATGGCCTGCTGGCGTCGGGTGCGGGCGCCGGTGCTCTCGCTGGTGCCTGCGGACGACGAACTCCGGCGGCGTCTCGGGGTCGACGACGAAGCCTGCGCCGCAGGGCGCGCCTGTTTCAGCGACTTCCGGGAGATCCGTCTGTCCGACACCGGTCACAACCTGCACCGTGACGTACCCGGCGCCGTCGCGACGGCGATCGAGGCATTCGTGTACGACGCCGACGCCGGAGCCGGGCCGTGAAGGTGTTCGAAAACCCCGACCTGCACTGCCACTCGACCCGATCCGACGGTCACCTGACGCCGACCGAAGTGGTTTCGCGGGCGCTGGCGAATGGTGTCGACCTGCTGGCGCTGACCGATCACGACGAACTCGACGGCATCGACGAGGCGCTCGCCGCGGCCCGCGACACGGCGCTACGGTTGCTGCCCGGCGTCGAGATTTCGACCAGCTTTGCCGGCGAGACCATCCACATCGTCGGCCTGGGCATCGATCACCGGCACCGCCCGCTGCAACAGGCGCTCGCCGAACTGCGCGCCGGGCGGGCGGAACGGGCCGAACGCATCGGCGCCGAGCTGGCGCGCTGCGGCATTCCGGACGCCCTGGCCGGCGCACGCCGGCTGGCGCGCAATCCCGAGCTGGTCGGGCGCGCCCACTTTGCCCGCCACATCGTAGCCTGCGGACTGATGCCCGACGTCAAGACCGTGTTCGACCATTATCTGGCGACCGGCAAGCCCGGCTTCGTCCCCCATCAATGGGCGGAAGTCGAACAGGCCGTCGGCTGGATCGTGGCGTCGGGCGGCCTCGCGGTGCTGGCCCATCCCGCCCGCTACCGGCTCTCCAGCCGTGAACTGCAGGCACTGCTCGCGCGCTTCCAGAACGCCGGCGGCGAAGCCATCGAAGTGGTCGGCGGCGCCCACACCGAACAGGAAATGCACCGTTTCGCCGGCATCGCCCGGCAGCGCGGCCTGCTCGCCTCGCGCGCCTCGGATTTCCACGGAATCGGTGAAGGACCGGTCGACCTCGGCCGCTGCAACCCCTTGCCGCCGGATCTGATTCCGGTATGGTCGCGTTTTTGCTGATTCGCGGCCGCAGTGGCGTCCGCCCGAGCGCATGGCCCAGTATTTCTCGCTTCACCCCGAGCACCCGCAACCACGCCTGATCCGCCAGGCGGCGGACATCGTCCGGCAGCGCGGCCTGGTGGCCCTGCCGACCGATTCGGCCTACGCGCTCGCCTGCCAGGTCGGCGAGGCGCAGCTGCTCGATCGCATCCGGCGCATCCGCGGCGTCGACGACCGCCATCACTTCACCCTGATGTGCCGTGACCTGTCCGAAATCGCCCAGTTCGCGCGCGTCGACAACGCCCAGTACCGCTTGCTCAAGGCGACCACGCCCGGCCCCTACACCTTCATCCTCGAAGGCACCCGGGAATTGCCGCGCCGGGTCCTGCACCCGAAGCGCAAGACGCTCGGCCTGCGAGTGCCGGAGCACCCGGTGGTCGAAGCGCTGTTGGCAGAAATCGACGGTCCGCTGCTGACCTCGACCCTGCTGCTGCCCGGCGAGGATCTGCCACTGTCGGACGCGGAGGAGATTCGCGACCGCCTTGGCAGGCAGGTCGATCTGGTGATCGAGGCGGGCTACTGCGGCGCCGAAGCGACGACGGTGATCGATCTGACCGACGGCCCGCCGGTGCTCGTACGGGCCGGCCGGGGCGCGCTCGATCCCTTCGGCCTCGACGCGGGTTGAGCGATCCCTTTGCTAGAATCGGATCCTTTGCACCCGCGCGCAGATGGATGAGTTGATTTCGACGCTGGCGATCTGGGCACTGCCGGTGCTGCTCGCGATCACGCTGCACGAGGCCGCCCACGGCTATGTCGCGCGCCACTTCGGCGATCCGACAGCCGAGTTGGCCGGCCGCATCACCCTGAACCCGCTCAAGCACATCGATCCGGTCGGGACCCTGCTGGTGCCGGGCCTAATCCTCGCACTCAGTGCCGGTGGCATGCTGTTCGGCTGGGCCAAGCCGGTGCCGGTGAGCTTCGGCCGCCTGCGCCACCCCAAGGCCGACATGCTGTGGGTGGCCGCGGCCGGGCCGTTGGCGAATTTCGCGATGGCGGTCGGCTGGGCCCTGGTCTTCCTGCTCGGTCGCCATCTGGTCGGCAGCGACTACGGGCTGCCGATGCTGAAGATGGCAGACGCCGGCATGCACATCAATGCGATCCTGATGATCCTGAACCTGTTGCCGATTCCGCCGCTCGACGGCGGTCGCATCGCGGTCAGCCTGCTGCCGGGGCCGCTCGCCTCACGCTTCGCCCAGCTCGAACGGTTCGGCTTTCCGATTCTGTTGCTGCTGTTGTTCACCGGCGTGCTCGGTGCGGTGCTCGGTCCGTTGGTGGCCCTGTTCCGGTATGCTCTCGCCCTCGTATTCGGACTGTAAGACGATCAATGTACGCTGAACGCGTTCTCTCCGGCATGCGGCCGACCGGAAGACTCCATCTCGGCCATTACCACGGTGTGTTGCAGAACTGGGTCAAGCTGCAGGTGGAGTATCCGTGCCTGTTCTTCGCGGCCGACTGGCACGCGCTGACGACCAACTACGACGATCCGCGGCTGATCGGCGAGAGTGTCTGGGACATGCTGATCGACTGGCTCGCGGCCGGCGTCGATCCGGCGCAGGCGACCCTGTTCATCCAGTCTCGGGTCCCGGAGCATGCGGAACTGCACCTGCTGCTGTCGATGATGTGCCCGTTGGGGTGGCTCGAACGCGTGCCGACCTACAAGGACCAGCAGGAGAAGCTCACCGACAAGGATCTGTCGACCTACGGATTTCTCGGCTATCCGTTGCTGCAATCGGCGGACATCCTGATCTACCGCGCCGACAAGGTCCCGGTCGGCGAGGACCAGGTACCCCACGTCGAACTCACGCGCGAGGTCGCCCGCCGCTTCAACCACCTCTACGGCAAGGAGCCGGGGTTCGAGGACAAGGCGCGCGACGCGATCCGCAAGCTCGGGTCGAAACGGGCGCGGATGTACGAGGAATTGCGCGTGCGCTACCTTCAAGAAGGCGAGGAGGCCGCCCTCGAGCAGGCCCAGGCGCTGCTGGAAGAGACCCAGAATCTCAGCCTCGGCGATCGCGAGCGCCTTTACGGCTATCTTGAGGGCGGCGGCAAGATGATCCTGGCCGAGCCGGACGCGCTGCTGACCGTGGCGTCGAAGATGCCGGGGCTCGACGGACAGAAGATGTCGAAGTCCTACAACAACACGATCTACCTGCGCGAGGAAGCCGACAGCATCACCAGGAAGATCCGCACGATGCAGACCGACCCGGCTCGCGTGCGCCGCACCGACCCGGGCGAGCCCGAAAAATGCCCGGTATGGCAGTTCCATCGCATCTATTCGGACGATTCGGTCCGCGAGTGGGTGCAGGAAGGTTGTCGCAGCGCCGGCATCGGCTGCGTCGAATGCAAGCAGCCGGTGATCGATGCGGTGGTGGCCGAGCAGGAGCAGATGCGCGAGCGCGCCCAGCCTTACGTCGAGGACCCCGGCTTGCTGCGCAACATCATCGCGGACGGCTGCGAGCGCGCGCGCAAGCTCGCCCAGGACACCATGCGGGACGTGCGCGAAGCGATGGGACTCAACTACGGGTGAACCTGCCGCTCGACCTGCCGCCGTCCGAGACGCCGGAACAGGCGGCTGCGGTGGCTCGCCTGTACGGCGAGCCGTTGCTCTCGTTGCCGCTGGATCTCTACATTCCCCCGGATGCGCTGGAAATCATCCTCGACGCCTTCGAAGGGCCGCTCGACCTGTTGCTGTATCTGATCCGCAAGGCCAACATCGACATCCTGGACATTCCGATGGCGCCGTTGACCGCGCAGTATCTCGAATACGTCGAGGCGATGCGGGCGAGCAATCTCGAGCTGGCAGCCGAATACCTGTTGATGGCCGCGATGCTGCTCGAGATCAAGTCCCGCATGCTGTTGCCGCGACCGCCGCGGGCGGTCGAGGACGAGGACGCCGACCCGCGGGCGGAACTGGTGCGGCGCCTGCTTGAATACGAGCAGATGAAGCTTGCCGCCGCCAAGATCGACGCCCAGCCGCGCGAGGGGCGCGACTTCGAGTGGATCGGCGTGCTGGTGGCCGAGAAGGTGGTCGAACGGCTGCCCGAGGTGAGCCTGCACGACCTGCAGCTGGCGTGGTTGAAGATCGTGCGCAATGCGCGACTGAATCGTCATCATACCGTGCAGCGGGAGGAGCTTTCGGTGCGTGAGCACATGACCGGCATCCTGCGCCGCCTCGGCGGCGGCGGATTCGTCGTCTTCGATGCGCTGTTCGACCGCTCGCTGGGCGCGCCCGGCCTCGTCGTCAGCTTTCTTGCGATTCTCGAGCTGGTCAAGGAGCGACTGGTGGACGTGACCCAGAGCGCCGCCTTTGCGCCGATCTACCTGAGGCTCAGCGGTCATGCAGCCGACGAGCCCTGACGATTGGAAGCGGGTGCTGGAAACGGCATTGCTGGGTGCACAGGCTGCGCTGCCGGTCAGCACGCTGCGCCTGCTGTTCGACCAGGACCCCGGACCCGAGACGGTGCGTCGGCTACTCGACGAGCTGCGCGTCGACTGGGAAGATCGTGGCGTCGAACTGCTGCAGGTCGCCGGTGGCTGGCGCTTCCGGACGCGGCCCGAGTACCAGATCTATCTCGATCGTTTGAAACAGGAACGGGCGCCGAAGTATTCGCGTGCGGTACTGGAGACACTGGCCATCGTTGCCTATCGCCAGCCGGTCACCCGCGGCGATATCGAGGAGATCCGTGGTGTGTCGGTATCCCAGGGCGTGATCCGGACGCTGGAGTCGCGCGGCTGGATCGACGTGGTCGGCCACCGCGACGTGCCGGGGCGCCCGGCCTTGTTTGCGACCACGCGTCGCTTTCTGGATGAAATGGGGCTGCGCTCGCTGACCGAGTTGCCGCCATTGACCGAAATCGAAAGGATCATGGACCTTGTCGACCTCCCGCACACCCCGCCGACCGAAAGGTCCGCAGAAAACGTCGACCAGGACTGACGGCCCGACTGTCGGCGCCGGCCGCCGCGCCCGCGGTGGCCGCAAGCTGCCTGCCGAGTTTGCCGAGTCCGAGCGCCTGCACAAGATACTGGCGCAGACCGGCATCGCCTCTCGCCGCGAGGTCGAGGAGATGATCGTCGCCGGCCGCATCTCGGTCAATGGCATGCCGGCCGGCATCGGCCAGAAGGTCGGCCCGACCGACAAGGTCCGCGTCAATGGCAAGCTCGTCAACCTTCAGTTCAGCATTCGCGTGCCGCGGGTCCTGATCTACCACAAGCCCGAGGGCGAGATCGTGTCGCGCGACGATCCGGACGGGCGGGCCTGCGTGTTCGACCGCTTGCCCAAGCTCAGGCGCGGCCGCTGGATCGCGGTCGGGCGCCTCGATATCAATACCTCCGGCCTGTTGTTGTTCACCAACGACGGTACGCTGGCCAACCGGCTGATGCATCCGCGCTATCAGATCGAGCGCGAATATGCAGCGCGGCTGCTCGGGCGGCTGGACGACGAACAGATCGAGTCGCTCAAGCAGGGGATCCAGCTCGAGGACGGGCCGGCGCGTTTCAACAGCATCGACGACGGCGGCGGCGAAGGCGTCAATCACTGGTACCGGGTGACCATTTCCGAAGGTCGCAACCGCGAGGTGCGGCGGATGTTCGAGGCGCTCGGCCTGACCGTCAGCCGGCTGATGCGCGTCCGCTATGGTCCGGTGACGATGTCGCCCCGGCTCAGACGCGGCTACTGGGAAGAAATGGAAGTCGCCGAAGTCTGCCGCCTGGCCGGCATGCCGGTGCCGCAGGACGCCGTCAGAGGCCGTCGGAAAAGTGCAAGAAATCGCGCCTGACAGACCGTTTCCACGGGCGCTTCCGCAGGCCGCGAAAGACCAATTGGCATTTGCGCGGGCATAGGGGCACTGATATACTCCGCGGGCTTTGGCGAACGACTTTTTCGCCAAGCACGTTTTTCCGGTTGAAAACAACAGGAATGGGCGTTAAGCCCATTTTTTATTTGTGGGTTCGCAAATGGACGTGGCCGCAATCGTCGAGCAGGTGGTGAGCGGAATGGGCTTTGAGCTGGTCGAGTTCGAAACCTCGCCGAAATCGCGACTGCTGCGTGTGTTCATCGACCAGGAACGCGGCATCACCGTTGACGACTGCGCCACCGTGAGCAATCAGCTGACGCGTGTGTTCGAGGTCGAAAACGTCGATTACGACCGCCTCGAGGTGTCGTCGCCGGGACTCGATCGGCCGCTCAAGAAGGCAGCGGACTTCGAGCGGTTCGCCGGCCACCCGATCCAGCTTCGGACCCGCATGCCGATCGGAAATCAACGAAATTTCAAGGGTGTGCTGATTGGTCTGGCAGACGGAACGGTGCGTCTCGAAACCGAAGGAGGCGAACTTGCATTCGACTTCGACGAGGTCGAGAAGGCGCGGCTGGTCCCCCAGTTTTGAGAGTACGGATGTGGAGAACTGAACGATGAGCCGCGAGATCTTGCTGCTTGTGGATGCTTTGGCGCGGGAGAAGAACGTTGCCAAGGACATCGTGTTTGCGTCGCTCGAATCGGCACTCGCATCCGCGACCAAGAAGCGCATCCACGATGACGCCGACGTGCGCGTGTCGATCGATCGGGAAACCGGCGACTACGAATCCTTCCGCCGGTGGAAAGTCCTGCCGGACGAGGAGGTCACCAACGACGAGGCCGAGATCGGCCTGATCGATGCGCGTGAAGAGGTCGGCGACATCGATGTCGGCGAGTTCGTCGAAGAGCCGCTCGAGCCGATCGATTTCGGCCGCATCGGCGCCCAGGCCGCCAAGCAGGTGATCCTGCAGCGCATCCGTGACGCCGAGCGCGAACAGGTGCTGAACGACTTCCTCGAGCGCAAGGAGCATCTGGTCTCCGGCAGCATCAAGCGCATGGAGCGCGGCAACGCGATCATCGAGGTCGGTCGGCTGGAGGCCGTGATCCCGCGCGACCAGATGATCCCGCGCGAGAACCTTCGCGTCGGCGACCGGGTCAAGGCCTTCCTGCTGCGCATCGATCGTGGCGCCCGCGGGCCCCAGCTGATCCTTTCGCGGACCGCGCCGGAGTTTCTGGTCAAGCTGTTCGAGCTCGAGGTGCCGGAAATCGAGGATGGCCTGCTCGAGATCAAGGGCTGTGCGCGCGACCCCGGTCTGCGGGCGAAGATCGCCGTGAAATCGAACGATCCCCGCGTCGATCCGATCGGCACCTGTGTCGGCCTGCGCGGATCCCGTGTCACCGCGGTGCGCAACGAGATCGGCGGCGAGAACATCGACATCGTGCTGTGGGCGCCGGATGCGGCCCAGTTCGTCATTGCCGCTCTGCAGCCTGCCGAGGTTTCGTCGATCGTCGTCGATGAGGAACCTCACGCGATGGACGTCGTGGTCGACGAGAACAACCTGGCGATCGCGATCGGCCGCAATGGCCAGAACGTCAAGCTGGCCTCCGAGTTGACCGGCTGGCAGATCAACCTGATGACCGAGGAAGAGTCGGCGCAGAAGCTGGAGGAGGAGCGCGGCCAGATCCGCGGCCTGTTCATGGAGCGTCTCGACGTCGACGACGAGGTCGCCGACATCCTGATCGACGAGGGTTTTTCGTCGATCGAGGAGGTCGCCTATGTGCCGCTGGCGGAGATGCTCGAGATCGAAGCCTTCGATGAAGCGACGGTTGACGAATTGCGCAACCGCGCCCGCAACGTGCTGCTGACCGAAGCGATCGTCACAGAAGAGCAGTTGGAGAACGTATCCGAAGACATGCTTTCGCTCGAGGGCATGGACAAGCCGCTGGCAGCCAGTCTGGCACAACAGCAAATCCGTACCCGGGATGATCTGGCCGATCTGGCCGTCGACGAACTCGTCGAGATCGCGGGAATTGACGAAGACCGGGCGCGCGCACTGATCACGGTTGCGCGGGCGCACTGGTTCGAGCAATGACGGAGGAAAGTGAATGAATCAAATGAGCGTCACCCAGTTCGCCGGCGAATTGCGCATGCCGGCAGCCGTCCTTCTCGAGCAACTCCAGAAAGCGGGCGTCGAGAAGCAGGGAGCAGAGGATCTGCTCTCCGAGCAGGACAAGGCACGCCTGCTCGAATACCTGCGGCGATCCCACGGTGAAACCGCGCCGAAGGCGAAGATCACGCTGACGCGCAAGCAGACCAGCGAGATCAAGGCTACCGATTCCACCGGCCGCGCGCGTACCGTGCAGGTCGAGGTCCGCAAGAAGCGCGTCTTCGTCAAGCGCGACGAGCTGCTGGCGGAAGCCGAGGCGGAGGCCGAAGCCGAAGCCGAACTCGAGGCAAGCGCCGAGCAGGCCGTCGCGGTTGCGGAAGGCGACGAGCTGCCGGCCGCATCGCCGGAGCCGCAGATCGAGGTGATGGCCGAGCCCGAGGTGGTTGCCGAACCGGCACCGACACCGGTCGAGGACGCCGCCGTGGCCGCGCTCGAGCCCGCGCAGGAAGCCGCCGGCGCCAGCGAAGCGCAACCTCAGGCGGAGTCTGCCGAAAGTGCACCCCTGACGATGCGCGACGTACTCGGCGAGGAAGAACTGGCCACCCGTGAACGCGAGCGCCGACGCGCGGCCGATCTGGCAGCACGCCAGGCCGCCGATCTGAAGGAAAAGCAGGAACGGGAGGCCCGCGCCCGGGCGGCAGCCGAAGCGCGTCGTGCCGAGGAGGAAGCCTCGCGCAAACAGGCGGCCGAAGCCCAGACCAAGGGCACCACGGGTACCCTGCACAAGCCCGACAAGCCGCCAGCGAAGGAGCGCAAGGACGCCAAGCGCGGTAGTGGCTGGCAGGACGATTCGTCGCGCCGTCGCGGCGGCCTGAAGACCCGTGGCTCGGATGTCGGCGGCGCCTGGAAAGGTGGTCCGCGCGGCGGCCGCGGTGGCCGCGGTGGTGGCGCCCAGCGCGAGCAACAGGCCTTCCAGGCACCGACCGAGCCGATCGTGCGCGAGGTCCACGTGCCCGAGACCATCTCGGTCGCCGACCTCGCCCACAAGATGGCGGTCAAGGCCACCGAAGTCATCAAGGCGATGATGAAGATGGGCAGCATGGTCACGATCAACCAGGTGCTCGACCAGGAGACCGCGATGATCGTGGTCGAGGAAATGGGCCACAAGGCGATGGCGGCCAAGCTCGACGATCCGGACGCTTTCCTCGAAGCGGCCGAAGAGCCCTCCGATGCGCCACTCGAGTCGCGCGCACCGGTGGTGACCGTGATGGGTCACGTCGATCACGGCAAGACCTCGCTGCTCGACTACATCCGTACGTCGAAGGTTGCAGCCGGCGAAGTGGGCGGCATCACCCAGCACATCGGCGCCTATCACGTCGAGACGCAGAAGGGCATGGTCACCTTCCTCGACACGCCGGGCCACGAGGCATTCACGGCGATGCGTGCCCGTGGTGCCAAGGCCACCGACATCGTGGTGCTGGTGGTCGCCGCCGACGACGGTGTCATGCCGCAGACGCGTGAGGCGATCCATCACTCGCATGCCGCCGGCGTACCGCTGGTGGTGGCGATCAACAAGATCGACAAGCCCGAAGCCAACCCGGAGCGGGTCAAGCAGGAACTGATCGCCGAGAACGTGGTGCCGGAGGAATACGGCGGCGAGGTCATGTTCGTGCCGGTGTCAGCGAAGACCGGCAAGGGCATCGACGATCTGCTCGAAGGGCTGCTGCTGCAGGCCGAGGTGCTGGAGCTGACGGCACCGGTGGATGCACCGGCCAAGGGTCTGATCGTCGAGGCGCGCCTCGACAAGGGCCGTGGCCCGGTGGCCTCCCTGCTGGTTCAGTCGGGCACGCTGCGAAAGGGCGACGTGCTGCTGGTCGGCGGCACCTACGGCCGGGTGCGGGCGATGCTCGACGAGAACGGTAAACCGGTCGATGAAGCTGGTCCTTCGATCCCGGTCGAGATCCTCGGCCTGTCCGACGTGCCGGCCGCCGGCGAGGAGGCGATCGTCCTCGCCGACGAGCGCAAGGCGCGCGAGATCGCGCTGTTCCGCCAGGGCAAGTTCCGGGACGTCAAGCTGGCCAAGCAGCAGGCGGCCAAGCTCGAGAACATGTTCGAGCAGATGACGGAGGGCGAAGTCAAGACCCTGCCGCTGATCCTCAAGGCCGATGTCCAGGGCTCGCAGGAGGCACTGGCCCAGTCGCTGCAGAAGCTGTCGACCGAGGAGGTCAAGGTCAATGTGATCCACGCAGCAGTCGGCGCCATCAGCGAATCCGACGTCAACCTGGCGCAGGCGTCGGGCGCGGTGATCATCGGCTTCAACACCCGTGCCGAGGCCAAGGCCCGCAACCTGGCCGAGAGCTTCGGCGTCGATCTGCGCTACTACAACATCATCTACGACGCGGTCGACGACGTGAAGGCGGCGCTGTCCGGCATGCTGGCGCCGGAGAAGCGCGAGCAGGTGATCGGCATGGTCGAGGTACGCCAGGTGTTCACGATCTCGAAAGTCGGCACGGTGGCCGGTTGCTACGTCCTCGAAGGCATCGTCAAGCGCGGCTCCCTGGTTCGGGTGCTGCGCGACAACGTGGTTGTGCATTCGGGCGAACTGGATTCGCTGAAGCGATTCAAGGATGACGTCAAGGAAGTCAAGACCGGCTTCGAGTGCGGCCTGACCATGAGGAATTACAACGATCTCCAGGAAGGCGACCAGCTCGAGGTCTACGAGATCCAGGAAGTCGCGCGGACACTTTAGATGCCGAAGGAGTTTTCCCGGGGGCAGCGGATCTCGGAGCAGATCCGCCGCGAACTGGCCGATCTGATCCGGCTCGAGGTGAAGGATCCTCGGGTCGGTTTCATCACGCTCACCGACGTCGAGTTGAGCGCCGACTACGCGCACGCGAAGGTGTTCTTCACGTCGATGACCGGCCGCGACGACCTCGAAGAGATCATGGTCGGGCTCAGGCGCGCCAGTGGCTTTCTTCGTCGTGAGCTCGGCCGGCGCGTGCGAATCCACACCACGCCGCAGCTGCACTTCGTCTATGACCAGTCGGTCGAGGAGGGCGCGCGCCTGTCCAAGCTGATCGACGACACCGTGGCGGCCGACCGCCGTCACGCCCGGGATTCGGAAGACTGAAGCGGTGTCGCAACGGCGCAGGACGCGGCGCGCAGTCGATGGCGTGCTGCTGCTCGACAAACCTTCGGGGCTGAGTTCGAACCAGGCCCTCCAGCAGGCGCGCCGACTCTACGACGCCGCCAAGGCCGGTCACACCGGCACCCTCGATCCGCTGGCCAGCGGCCTGCTGCCGCTGACCTTCGGCGAGGCCACCAAGTTTTCCCAGCAATTGCTCGATGCCGACAAGCGCTACCTTGCGCGTGTGCAGCTCGGCATCACCACGGACACCGGAGACAGCGAAGGTGAGATGCTGCAGAGACGCCCGGTGGTCGTCGACCGGGCGGCGATCGAATCGGCGCTGTCGCGATTTTGCGGCGACATCGAACAGATACCGCCGATGTATTCGGCGCTCAAGCACCAGGGACGACCGCTCTACGCCCTCGCCCGAGAAGGTGTGCAGGTAGAACGTCCGCCACGGCGGGTGACGATCCACCAATTGGTGCTGGCATCGTTCGATCTGCCGTACCTCGATCTGGACGTCACCTGCAGCAAGGGTACCTACATCCGCACGCTGGCCGAGGATATTGGCGAGCTGCTGGGCTGCGGCGCCCACCTGGCCGCACTGCGACGTACCGCGATCGGGCCACTGACGGTCGATCGGGCGGTCTCGCTGGCACGACTGGAATCGGCCGATGTCGCACAGCGTGACGCCCTGCTCGCCGGCATGGACAGCCTGGTCGGGACATTGCCGGAGATCAGGCTCGACTTCGTCGAGGCCGCTGCGGTTTGCCACGGCGGCTCGCTCGCACGTGATCTTCCGCCGGGCGGGCTGTTCCGGCTGACAGCGCCGGACGGCTTCATTGGCCTCGGCCGCTCCGACGACGCCGGACGGCTGTGGCCGAAACGGCTTGTGACGAGGCACGTAGAACAGGCATCTGGGCTCAAAGATTGAGAAATTTCCCTCGGCATGGGTATAATCGCCGGCTTCAGATTGGTTGAAATCACGAACGAGTAAACAAAGCAATGGCTCTCGAAACCGCACAGAAAGCGCAGATCGTTTCGGACTACCAGCGCGCGCAGGGCGACACCGGCTCGCCTGAAGTCCAGGTGGCCCTTCTCACCGCGCGCATCAATGGCCTGACCGGCCATTTCAAGACACACGCAAAGGATCACCACTCCCGCCGCGGCCTGCTCAAGATGGTCAGCCAGCGGCGCAAGCTGCTCGACTACCTCAAGCGCACCAACGCCGACAGCTATCGCGGCCTGATCGAGCGGCTCGGTCTTCGCAAGTAAAGCGATGCCTGCCCGGCGCTGCAGATCACGACAATCTTGCTGCTGGGCCTAGTGCAGCCGGCGTGAGCCTGGAACGGCTCCCGCCGGTTTGCTTTTTTGGTGGCGTCCAAAGATGCGCCACCTCGCGGTCGGTACCGGCCGTCGCGCCACCGACCAGTAACGAAAAGGATATCCCTTGCCTACCGCAATCAAGAAGACATTCACGTACGGCGAGCAGACCGTCACCATGGAGACCGGCGAGATCGCCCGGCAGGCACACGGTGCAGTCGTCGTCAGCATCGACGAGACCGTGGTGCTCGCGACCGTCGTCGCCGCCAAGGAGGCCCGTGCGGGACAGGATTTCTTCCCGCTCACCGTCGATTACGTCGAGAAGTTCTACGCCGCCGGCCGTATCCCCGGTGGCTTTTTCAAGCGCGAAGGCCGGCCTTCGGAGAAGGAGATCCTGACCTCGCGCCTGATCGATCGGCCGATCCGACCATTGTTTCCCGATGGCTTCTACAACGAAGTCCAGGTGATCGTGCAGGTGCTGTCGCTGAATCCGGAAGTGGATTCCGACATCCCGGCGATGATCGGTGCGTCGGCAGCCCTGGCGATGTCCGGTGTGCCCTTCAATGGCCCGATCGCCGCCTGCCGCGTCGGCTATGCGGATGGCCGCTATCTGCTCAATCCGACGGCGACCGAACTGCAGACCAGTCAGTTGAATCTGGTCGTCGCAGGCACCGAGGCCGGTGTGCTGATGGTCGAGTCCGAGGCCCTGCAGTTGCCGGAGGACGTGATGCTCGGCGGTGTGGTCTTCGGCCACGAGCAGATGCAGGCGGCGATCAAGGCGATCAACGAACTGGTCGAGGAAGCCGGCAAACCCGAGTGGGATTGGACGCCGCCGCCCGTCGATGACGCCCTGATCGGGCGCATTCGCGAACTGGCCGCGACGCCGATCGCGGAAGCCTTCGACATCACCAGCAAGCAGGCGCGCAGCGCCCGCCTGTCGGAAATCCGCAAATCGGTGCGTGAGGCCGTCTGCGAAGGTGTGGACGAGGCGCCCGCGGACAACACGCTGAAGGACATCCTGCACGAGATCGAGGCCGAAGTGGTCCGTTCGCGCATCCTCAACGGCGAGCCGCGTATCGACGGTCGCGATACCCGCACCGTGCGTCCGATCGACATCCGCGTCGGCGTGCTGCCGCGCACCCACGGCTCGGCCCTGTTCACGCGTGGGGAAACCCAGGCGATCGTGGTGTCGACGCTGGGCACCGGCCGCGACGAGCAGATCATCGATGCGCTCGCGGGCGAGTATCGCGAGCGCTTCCTGCTGCACTACAACTTTCCGCCTTTCTCGACCGGGGAGACCGGTCGCTTCGGATCGCCGAAGCGTCGCGAGATCGGCCACGGGCGGCTCGCCAAGCGAGCGCTCGCCGGGGTTCTGCCGAGCGCGGAAGAGTTCTCCTACACGGTGCGCGTGGTTTCCGAGATCACCGAGTCGAACGGTTCGAGTTCGATGGCCTCGGTCTGCGGCGGCTCGCTGGCGATGATGGACGCCGGTGTTCCGCTGAAGTCTCCGGTCGCCGGCATCGCGATGGGATTGATCAAGGAAGGCAATCGCTTTGCCGTGCTGACCGACATTCTCGGTGACGAGGATCACCTCGGCGACATGGACTTCAAGGTCGCCGGCACCGAGAACGGTGTCACCGCGCTGCAGATGGACCTGAAGATCGACAGCATCAGCCCGAGCGTCATGAAGATCGCCCTCGAGCAGGCCAAGGAAGGCCGCATGCACATCCTGGGGCTGATGAACGAAGCCCTCGGAGGAGCCCGTACCGAGGTGTCCGCCTATGCGCCGCGGATGATCACCATGAAGATCAATTCCGACAAGATCCGCGACGTCATCGGCAAGGGTGGTGCGGTGATCCGCGGTCTGCAGGAAGAAACCGGTACGGTGATCGAGATCGAGGACGACGGATCGATCACGATCTCTTCGGTCAGTTCCGACGGCGCCCAGGCCGCCAAGGCGCGTATCGAGGAGATCACCGCCGATGTCGAGGTCGGCAAGGTCTACGAGGGCACGGTGCTGCGCATCCTCGATTTCGGGGCGATCGTCAGCGTGCTTCCGGGACGTGACGGCCTGCTCCACGTCTCGCAGATCGCCAACGAGCGCGTCAATCAGGTTTCCGACTACCTGAAGGAAGGGCAGGTGGTCAGGGTCAAGGTACTCGAGACCGACGAGCGCGGACGGATCAAGCTGTCGATGAAGGCGTTGCTGTCCGAGAACGCCGGCTGATCCGATTCGGCGGGAGCAACGAGAAAGGGCGCCAGAAGCGCCCTTTTTTGATGCCTGCCGGAAACAGAGGAAGAACTCCGCCCCGGGGAATCCCGACTACTTCGCGACCTGGCGCTCGCGCATCTCTTCCAGTGTCTTGCAGTCGATGCACAGGGTGGCTGTCGGTCGCGCTTCCAGCCGTTTGAGTCCGATCTCGACACCGCAACTGTCGCAGTAGCCGTACTCGCCCTCGCGAATCCGATCGAGCGTTTCGTCGATCTTCTTGATCAGCTTGCGCTCGCGATCCCGGTTCCGCAGTTCCAGCGCGATGTCGGATTCCTGGCTGGCGCGGTCATTGGGATCGGCGAAGACCGTGGCCTCGTCCTGCATCGTGTGCACGGTGCGCTCGATATCCTCCATCAGTTCCTGCTTGAGAGAGTCGAGGATCGTACGGAAATGCTCGAGCTGCTTGTCATTCATGTACTCCTCGCCCTTCTTCGGGACGTAAGGCGGAAATTGCTTGTGAAGGGATTCATCAGCCATAAGTGAAAATCCGATGCGAGGAAGATCCGCCTTAATAGCAGAAAACCGAATCGGACAGCAAGTAACAGCCGGCCGAGAGGCCCTTCGAGCCGGGCTTGCGGTCGGTTTGACGCTGTATCGGCCTATGTGTATGATTCGCGCCTTCCGGGGTGTAGCGCAGTCCGGTAGCGCGCTTGCTTTGGGAGCAAGATGTCGGGGGTTCGAATCCCTCCACCCCGACCACCAGGCTTCCCCCCGGTGTGTTTGCCCACAGGTCTCTGCCCGTAGCTCAACTGGATAGAGCACCGGCCTTCTAAGCCGGGGGTTACAGGTTCGATTCCTGTCGGGCAGGCCATCGTGAACGGTATCTTCGGGTCGCGTCCCGCGCGGCACGAAAATGGCGGACGTAGCTCAGTTGGTAGAGCATCGGATTGTGGCTCCGAGGGTCGTGGGTTCGAAACCCATCGTTCGCCCCAAGACGACACAGGCCCCGGCAGCATGCTGCCGGGGCCTATTCGTTGGTGCTGCGTATCACGGTCGGCCGCCCGAGGCGCAGGCCGCGCAGCGAAGCCGTAAACGACTCGCGACTCGCTGGTCCCCGATGCCGATCGCCTTAGCATATTCGTTCCGATTCAAGAAGATCGACGCGAATGCCGATGGCGGTACATGCGCCCGGGAGGGCACGATCACGCATGCCTGCGGATCGCATCGAGGGAATCCACATGACCGCAGCCGAACAAGTCACCAGTGACGCCGCCGAACCGGCATTGCCACCAGGCGATGCCGACGGGCGCATGGAACTGATGCTGCCGCGCTTCCTCGTGCGCAACGACAGCGGACTCTACGTCGATCTCGAACAGTTCCGGGATTCGTCGGAATTTCGTCAACTGATCGAGCGCTTGATGGCGGCGGGATATCTGTTCCGTGGCATCGACTATCCGGCCTTCGCCAGCCTGATGTTCGACTATCCGCCACCGGCAGTGACCGAAGCCGTGGCACGCTGCCGGCAGGAGGGGCGCGACCCGCGGGTGTACTGGGCGGGCGCACTCGAACGTTTCGATCCGGTGCGGGCCGCGCTGTATCGCAAGGTCACATTCGAGGACGGCTGCGCCTACTACCTGTTCGAGCCGCTCTGCCTCGAGCCAGAAGACGACGGCGGGGCCGTCCAGACCCGTCTCGACCCCGACGAATTCATCGTCCAGATGTGGCTGAAGGGCCTTCGGGCCGGCCTGGACCTCGACACCATCCGTGACTGTATCGAACACGAGCGTTACGGACGGACGCTGATCGCCCGCACCGTGATGCCGGAGCCCGGTACCGACGCGACCGTCGTCGAGCTCTGGAAAGGGCTGCGTCGGGATGACCGGCCGCGGGTGCTGCCGGACGGCCGGGCCGATCTGACGCAGTTCAGCAACCGCTTTCCGCAGGTCAAGGGCGGCGTGCGACTGCTTCGCAAGCTCGCGCCGGTACCCGGCAAGCCGGGTCGCGACCTGCGCGGCGACCTGTTGGCCGCATCGCTGCCCACCGACTTCGAGATGGCGGATCTTGCGGGGCCCGGTACGCGTATCGAACGCGAAGACGGCGAACAATACCTGACGGCGGCGATCGACGGATTCCTCGACATCGACGCGGCGACCAACCAGGTCGCGATCACCGAAGCGATCGTCCATCGGCAGGGGGTCAGCGTACGCACGACCGGCGACCTCGCACTGATGGGGGAGCATTTCGAGGAGTTCGGTGAGGTCCAGGAACGCAGGACCATCGAAGGCCGATCCATCACGGTCCACGCAGACGTGTATGGTCACGTCGTCTCGAGCGGCGGTGTCGTTCGTCTCGAACGGAATCTGTCGGGCGGCTCGGCGGTCAATCGCGACGGTCCGATCGAAATCGACGGTCTCGTCGTCAATGCCTGGGTTCACGCCCCGCGCGGTGACGTCCGGTTGAAGCGGGCGGAAGGTGCCGTGATCTCGGCGCGCCGTGTGGTCATCGAGCAGGCGATCGCGTGCGACATCTACGCCGAGGAAGTCGAGATTGCCGACGCCCAGGCCTGCGTCGTCGGTGGCTCGTCGGTACATCTCGGACAGGCAGGCTCGCGCCGCTCGGCTCCGACCACGGTGGATGTCGTACTGCCTAGGACGCTGTCGATCCGCAAGCGGCTGTCTGCGCTGCGCGATGAAGGCGATCGCCTTGGAACCGAAATCGACCGAGCCGAGGAGCGGCGCAAGGAGATCGCCGGAGAGCCGGACCTGGCACGCTATCTCAAGGTCGCTACCCAACTTCGCAGCGCTGGCGTCACCCTGAACCCGGATCAGAAGATCGCATTCGAGGCGCTCGGACGTCGACTGGCCCCCCAGCTGAAGGATTGCCGTGCGCTCTCCGCTCATATCGAAAGCGCCCGCACGCGCCAGCGCAAATGCCGCGAGGCGTCGGCGCTGGCGGAGGCTGAACTGGCGCAAGCCTGTGCCAACACCCGCTGCGCGATCGACCGGGTCGGCGCCGGCGTGGTGATCCGTGCTGTCGACGACACGGATGACGACAAGCCGATTGGCGCGCTGCAGGCCAGCGAATTGAAGGCATGGCTGCGCGGCGCGATCGCGCGCGGCCGCGCCTTGCCTCATGCCGAAGGCCAGCCGTTCCGATGGACGATGGGCGAGCAAGCTTCCGGCTAGCCAGCGCACTTATGCCGTTGCGGTTCGGAACTGGCGGGCGGTCATCGGCGGGCAGACGGCTATACTCCGAAGCTTTTTTCAGGAGTGGCCGACGATGTGGTTTCGAAATCTTGTGGTGTTCCGCCTGCCACAGCCCTGGCAGATCGCGCCGGCGCAGTTGGAAGAGGCCCTGTCGCGGCATGCGCTCCAGAGCTGCGGTGCACTCGATCGCGAGTCGCTGGGCTGGCTCGAACCGCAGCGGGGGCGTGGTCACCTGCACAGCGTCGGTGGTCAATGGTTGCTGCGTGCCGGTGCCGAACAGAAGATCTTGCCGGCTGCGGTCGTCCGCCAGTTTGCCGACGATCGTGCCGAGGAGCTGGAGCGGGAGCAGGGCTTCAAGCCCGGACGCCGGCAATTGCGTGAATTGAAGGAACGCATCGTCGACGAATTGTTGCCACGGGCATTCGCGCGACGTCGCAGCGACTGGTTGTGGATCGATCCGGAGCAGGGCTGGCTGGTGGTGGATGCGGCGTCCGACAACCGTGCGGAAGCGGTGCTGGGAATGTTGCGCGACACCGTCGACGAGCTGCCGGTCCGGCGCCTCGATACCGAGCGGGCGCCCTCGACCGCGATGAGCGAGTGGCTGCTCGAAGGCGCGCCCTCTGGCCCCTTCGAGATCGATCGCGAACTCGAGTTGCGTGCGGGCGACGAGGAAAAGGCGACCGTGCGCTACCTGCGCCACGACCTCTCCGGCGACGAGGTGGCGGCGCATCTTGCGGCGGGCAAGCGCCCGACGCGCCTGGCCCTGTGCTACCGCGAGCGAATCTCGTTCGTGCTGACCGAATCCGGCCATCTGCGCAGACTGGGCTTCCTCGACGTGGTTCGCGAAACGCTGGACAAGGATTCGGGCGATCGTGAGGCCGAGTTCGATTCGCAGTTTGCGTTGATGGCGTCGGAACTGCGACAGTTGCTGCCTGATCTGGTCGATGCGCTCGGCGGCGAACGCGCTGTGGCGGGCTGATCGACCACATCGATGCCGTGCATCGGGCGGATACGCTGTTTGTCATTTTCGACGGGAGATTTCCGCCAGCAATGCTAGAATCCGCGGCTTTAAACGCAAACGAACAACCACACTACGAGGAACATGGAATGAACAAAGGCGAATTCGTAGAGGCCCTGGCCGAGCGCCTGGACGTTTCCCGCGCTCAGGCGGAACGTTCGCTGGGTGCAGTGCTCGAGATCATCGAAAGCGAACTGGTTGCCGGCAACAAGGTGGCTCTGACCGGATTCGGATCCTTCGAGGTCTCGGAGCGCGCAGCGCGGACCGGCCGCAATCCGCAGACCGGCGAGTCCATCAAGATCGCCGCCAGCCGCGTGCCGAAATTCAGCGCCGGTGCCGCCCTGAAGGCCGCCGTCGCCAAGTAAGCGCGACCGCCAGGCTCGAATTTCCGACAGGGCCCGCCCCGTGATGGGGCGGGCCCTGTCGCGTTCACCATTGCGCATCCTTGTGCGATGCCAGATGCGGGGGCACGCCGACGGGTGATAGGCTGCTTGCGCCTGCTGCATGGTGATCCGGTGCCCCGGCCACGATGAGGCGCTGGGTCGGAGAGCGGAGTGGCAATCAAGGCTGCGAGCCGGACCAAGGGAACACGGGGGCGCATCGTCGATGAATCGCTCCGGCTGTTCAACGAGTTCGGCGAACCGGACACCACCACCAGCCTGATCGCAGCCGAGCTGGCGATCAGCCCCGGCAACCTCTATTACCATTTCCGAAGCAAGGACGAAATCGTCGAGACCTTGTGCGTCGACTTCGAGCGCGCGATGGAATCGGCCCTGCTGCGCCCAGAGGCGCTCACCGGAGATGTGGACGAAGTGTGGTGCCAGATTCGTGACACCTTCGACGTGGTGTGGCGTTATCGCTTCCTGTATCGTGACCTGAACAACATCGTGACCAGAATTCGCAGCGTCGAGGTCCTTTTCCGTCGTATCCTCGACCTGTCGGTCGAATCAGCCGCGAGGGCGTGTGCGCGGCTCGCTGAAGCCGGCGAGATGGTGGCGGACGAACGCGAGCGCCGAGCGCTTGCGGACAATCTCGTGGTCGTCGCCAGTTATTGGCTGTCGTTCGAATATGCGCGCGCCCCGCGCCGACCGCTCGGAGAGGCGGCATTGCGCAGGGGAGCATTTCAGGTACTGGCGGTTGCGGCGCCGTATCTGCGGGGGCGTTCGCGGGCGCTCTACGAAAAGCTGGCAGAAGAATATCGGGTCGCGTAAGACGACCAGCCGTGCGCAACGGTGAGGGGAGAACACAATGTCGAGCTGGAAGCCTTTTCCCTATGGGGATCGGGCCTATCGATATAGCGGCGAAGCTTTGCGCGATGCGTGGCCGCGGCTGCATCGAAGCGACAGGGAAGCCTATCCTTCGTGTCAGGCGATCGAGGTCAGGCTGAACAACAAGCCCGGATTCGCGAACGGCGAATGCGATCCGGGCAAGGTCGCGCTGCGCCTGCAGTCGGCCTGGCGTGCGTTTCATGCCGGCGACTTTGCGCAGGCGGTCCATGGCGGCATCGCCCTCGGTCCGATCGGATGTGTCGTGGCCGCGCGGGCGACCCTGGTTCACGCGATCTATATCGAGAACGAGCCGGCCCGGCGCCTGGTGATCATCGGCGACGCGATACGGCACTGCGAGGCGCTCCTGCCGAGAGCCGGCGACTGGCCGAATGCCTGGTACGTCCATGCCCTGGCCCTGGGCCGCTACAGTCAGCTGGTATCGGTCGTCAAGGCCCTGGCCACCGGTCTCGGCAACAAGGTGCGGGCCAGCCTGCAAAGGGTGATCGAACTGGAGCCGGGGCACGTGGACGCCCACGTTGCGCTCGGCGTATTCGAGTCCGAAGTCCTCGCCAATCTGGGCAGCGTCGGTGCCGCGCTCACCTTCGGCGCGCGCCGCGACAGCGCCCTCGAACACTTCGCCACGGCGCGGCGTCTGGCGCCCGATTCGGCAGTCGTTCTGGTCGAGCATGCACGTGCACTCGAGCGCATGTACGGTCAGGCACGAAGCAGCGAGATTTACGAGTTGTACGAATGCGCCGCCGCCTGCCAGCCGGTTGACGCGCGCGAGCGGATGGACGTCGAACTCGCTCGCCAGTTACTGGAGGCCGAAGTCTGACAGGCCGTCCGGCCGTCATTCGTCTTCCGGCATTGCCCGCCGCGGAACCGTCGCCGGATCGCACACGATCGGCCGATAGATCTCGACGCGATCGCCCGCTCGCAGCGGCGCATCCGGCTTGACCACCTTGCCGAACACGCCGATCTTCTGCGTGCTCAGATCGATCGACGGAAACATCGCAAGAATGCCGGACTTCGCGATTGCCGTGCTCGCGGTGGCATCGTCGCCCACTTCGATTCGCAGCCACGCCTGCTGGCCCGGCTCGGAATAGCACACACTGACCTGCATACGGATCCTCCTATGCCGATTGCGCGACGACGACACCCCTTCGCCGGCGAGCGCCCTCGAGCGCCCGCTTTGCGGCCAGCAGCCCGCCGAGCACGAGGAAGCCGCCGGGCGGCAACACCATCAGCAGGGCGCCACCGTCGAACAGGCGGAGTTCGAGAAAGCCGAAAGCCGGCCCCAGCAGCAACTGCGCCTGCGCGAACAGCGAACCGCTGCCGATGACCTCGCGGACGGCCCCGATCGCCACCATTGCCAGCGTGAAGCCTAAGCCCATGGCCAGTCCGTCGAGCGCCGCGCGCGGCACCGATGACCGGGACGCGAAGGACTCTGCGCGGCCGAGGATTCCGCAGTTGACGACGATCAGCGCGATGAACAGTCCAAGCACCTTGTAGAGTTCGTGCAACCAGGCATTCAGCGCCAGATCCACCAGGGTGACCAGGCTCGCGATCAGCACGATGAAGATCGGAATGCGCACCGCTGACGGCACCAGGTGCCGGATCGACGAGACCAGCGTATTCGAGGCCACCAGCACGGCGGTCGTGGCGAGGCCCATGCCGAGACCATTGGTTGCGGTTGCGGTGACCGCCATGGCCGGGCACATCGCGAGCAACTGGCTCGCGATCATGTTGTTGTCCCACAAGCCCTCTCGCAGGATCTTCCGGTAAGTGCTCATCGCGGTTCCCTCCTCAGGGCTTGCGTACGGAGAACCATTGCTCGTGCTCGCTTCGGTAAAGCACCAGGCAGCGCTTGACGGCGGCGACCACGGCGCGTGGCGTGATCGTCGCGCCGGCGAACTGGTCGAATACGCCACCGTCCTTGCGCACCGCCCACTTGGCAGTTTCGGGATCGGACAGATGGCGGCCGGCGAACGAAGCGACCCAGTCGCTTTTTGCGATTTCGATCTTGTCGCCGAGCCCAGGGGTTTCCGAGTGACGTGTGACGCGAACGCCGAGCACGCGTTGTTCTCGCGAGATACCGACCACCAGACCGATCTCGCCGGCATAGCCCCGGGTACTGGTCGCGAGCACAACGGCGGTCGGCACGCCACTCTTGCGCGCGACGTGCACGGTCACCGGCATGCCACCGTCGCTGGTGTCGAGCACGTCGGCTGCGGGGTCGTTGTCGAAGCTGTCCGGCGGCAGGACCTGGGCCAGCGATGCGCGCGTATCGCGGGCCACGGCATCGGCGATCGGCTGGCGCGTGGCACGGTCGGCCACGCTCAGCGCGGCACTCGCCAGCATCACCGTCAGGGCCAGCATCGATGCCTGAAAAGGAATGGTCGGGCGAAGCCGCTCGAGGGTCTGATGGCCGATCATGCGCCTCTCCCGGCGGTCGCGCCGTGTCCGTAGATCCGCGGTCGCGTGAAGCGGTCGATGATCGGCACGCAGGCGTTCATCAACAGCACGGCGAAGGCGAGGCCTTCGGGGAAGCCGGCGAAGCTTCGTATCACCCAGGTCAGAAAGCCGATCGCCAGTCCGTAGATCAGCTTGCCCACCGCGCTCGCCGGCGAGCTCACCGGGTCGGTGGCGATGAAGACGGCGCCGAGCAGCGCGGCACCGGCGAAGACTTGGTGCAGGGCAGAGAGGTGATGGGCTGGGTCGATCGCATGGGCGATCGCTGCGGGCACGGCCAGGCCGGTGACCAAGGCGACAGGGACCAGCCAGCCGATGACGCCGCGATATACCAGGAACAGTCCGCCGCCGAGGATCAACCAGCTACCGGTCTCGCCCAGACTGCCGGCATGGTGGCCGACCCCGTCGCTCACGCCCGCCCCCAAGGCCGGCAAGCTGGCCAGCAGATCGACGCCGCGCGACGCTTCGGCCTTGACCTGGCCGAGAAGGGTGGCGCTGGTCAGCGCATCGGGAATCGGCGTCGAGAACAGCAGCCGTTCGAGGGCGGCCACCGGATCCGGGCCGAGGCCCGAGAACATCGGCGCCGGTGCCACCCACTGGGTCATTTCCAGCGGAAACGAGATCAACAGCGCAACCCGCGCCACCATCGCTGGATTGAACGGATTCTGTCCGAGTCCGCCGTAGGCGTGCTTGGCGATGCAGATCGCGACAAAGCTGCCGATCACCGCGATCCACCAGGGCGACCATGGCGGCAGCGTCAGCGCCAGCAACCAGCCGGCCAGCGCCGCCGAGCCATCGCCCAGGGTCGCGCGGCCGCCGCCGCCGAGGCGCAGACATGCCAGTTCGAACAACATCGCGCTGCCGACGGTGATCAGCCACATCCATATCGCCGGCCAACCGAAAAGGTAGAAGCCCCACAGCGTGACCGGCGTCAGCGCGAGCATGACCTGCGCCATGACCCGGCCGACGCTGCCGCCGTCGTGGGCGTGGGGTGAGTGCTGCGGGGCGGTCATGCGCTCACCTGCGAATCCTGCGGGCGCCCGGCGGCGGCTTCCGCTGCAACCGCGCGTGCCGCGTCGCGCTTGGCGGCTTCACGTTCCGCCTTGCGACGGGCGGCGGCCTCGGCCTTTTCCTGTGCTTCGCGTTCGAGCCGCGCACTGCGGGCCGCCGTCAGCTTGCCGATCGACTCGTTCTTCAGGCGGGCGCGTTCTGCTGCCGCCAGCGATCCCTTGGCAAAGCTGAAGTAGTGCGACAGCGGGATCTTCGCGGGACAGGTATAGGCGCAGCTGCCGCAACCGATGCAGTCCTTGAGGCCGATATCGACCGCAGCCTCGGACTTGCCGGCACGGATGCGTGCGGCCATTTCGAAAGGCAACAGGCCGATCGGGCAGACCCCGGCGCAGCGGGTGCAGCGGATGCAGGGCGACGCCTCACCGCCGCCGGCCTCGTCGGCAACCAGCGCCAGGACGCCCGAACTGCCCTTGACCACCGGCACCTCGGTTCCCGGCAACAGCATGCCCATCATCGGACCACCCATGACGTAGCGCGCGACGTCCCGTCGGACGCCACCGCAGTGGGCGATCACGGCGGACACCGCGGTACCGATCGCGACCCGCAGATTGGTCGGGCGCGCGATCGCCGCGCCGCTGACGGTGACGGCGCGGTGGGTCAATGGCTCGCCGGTGCGCAGCACCCGGCTGATCTCGGCGGCGGTGCCGACGTTATGGACGACGACACCGACCTCGGCCGAGAGGCCGCCGGCGGGCACTTCGACAGCGGTCAGGAAGTGCACCAGCTGTTTCTCCGAGCCCATCGGATAACGGGCCGGCAGGCCGCGCACCGAAATCTCCGGATGGGCAGCGGCGGCGCTCTGCATCGCCACCATCGCCGCCGGCTTGTTGCGCTCGATGCCGATCACGATCGCTTCCGCGCCGAGCGCCCGTGCCATCAGGCGCGCACCGTCGATCACCGCTTCGGGCCGTTCGCGCATCGTACGGTCGTCGCAGGTCAGGTACGGTTCGCACTCGCCACCGTTCAGGAGCAGCGTTTGCACCGGATTGCGCCTGCCGAGTCCAAGCTTGACGGCCGCCGGGAAGGTCGCACCACCGAGGCCGACCACGCCGCCGGCAGCGACTCGCCGGGCGATCTCGGCGGGTTCGAGGCCATGAGGATCGTCGCAGTCGGCGAAATCGACCGCCTCGTCCAGCCCGTCCGGCTTCAGCACGATCGCTGCCGCCGTCAGGCCGGAAGGATGGGCCACCGGATAGTCACCGATGTCGACGATACGCCCGCTGCTCGGCGCATGGACCGGTGACGATACCGCACCGACGGCCTCGGCCAGCAGTTGTCCGCGCAATACCCGTTGGCCGGGCGTGACGACCGGCCTTGCCGGCGCACCGATGTGCTGCGCCAGTGGCAGCGTCAAGCGTTCCGGCAAGGGCATGCATTCGATCGCGCACTCGCTGGTGAGGGCCTTGTGGCCCGCCGGGTGTACGCCCCAGCGCAGCTTGACTTCGTCCATCAGATCCCTGAATCCCATGCTTCGACTCCTCGTCACGCGCAGGCCGGGGCGCGCCAGCGCCAGTTGCCCAGGGTGGTTGGCAGCGGAACCAGCGAGACCGCCTCGGTCGGGCAGATGTCCGCGCACTTGCCGCAACCCGTGCACGCTTCCTTCATCACCGAATGGATCTGCTTCATGGCGCCCTGGATCGCGTCGGTCGGGCACTCCTTGAAGCACTTGGTACAGCCGATGCAGATCTCTTCGCGCACGGTCGCGATCGTCGGTTCGTGCTCGGCCATCGCGCCGAGATCGGCTGCGACCCCCAGCTTTTCGGCCAGCGCCCGGGCCAGGGCAGGGCCGCCGGGCGGGCACAGGGTGACCGGTGCACTGCCTTCGGCGAGTGCCGCCGCGGCGCCGCCGCAGCCAGGAAAGCCGCATTGACCGCATTGACTGCCCGGCAGCATCGCCTCGATCTCCGACACCGTCTCGGGCGGTTCGACATGGAATCGCCGGGCCGCGAATCCGAGGATCAATCCCAGGCAGCCGGCAATCAGGGTCAGGCTGGTGACGGCAATCAGCATCTCGTGCTCCGTGTCAGTCCAGCCGCAGGCCGGAAAATCCCATGAACGCGAGCGACAGCAGGCCCGCAGTGACCAGCGCGATCGGCGCGCCGGCGAAACTGGCGGGCACCGTGGCCAGTTCGAGGCGTTCGCGCACGCCGGCGAACATCGCCATCACCAGCGTGAAGCCGGCCGCCGAGCCGACGCCGTAGAGCAGGGCATGCAGGAAATCACTGCCCTCCTGGACGTTCAGCAAGGCGACGCCGAGGACCGCGCAATTGGTCGTGATCAGAGGCAGGTAGATCCCCAGAACCTGATGCAGCTCGGGGCTGAACTTGCGCATGGCGAGTTCGACGAACTGGACTGCGGCCGCGATCACCAGGATGAAGCTGACGATGCGCAGGTAGCCGAGGCCGAACGGCTGCAGCAGCCACTGCTCGAGCATCCAGCTCGCAGCCGAAGCCAGGGTCAGCACGAAGGTCGTCGCAAGGCCCATGCCGATCGCGGCGTCGAGCTTCTTCGACACGCCGAGAAAGGGGCAAAGCCCGAGGAACTTGACCAGCACGACGTTATTGACCAGCGCCGTCGTCAATAGCAGGACCAGAAATTCGCTCATGACGCTTCCATCTGCAGTCCGGGATCTCGACTGCACTGGCGCACGAAGCGTGCCACGGCCCGAGGCGGGGCCTGTGGAACGCCCGATATCGCCCGCAGACCTTTGAATAAAAAGGCAGCGTGCAATCCGCCAGCGGCCGGATGGCGTGCCTTGTGATGTGTGAAACGACACTGCCGCGGACGGGCTTGTCACGTTTGCGACAGTCGGCACGGCACCCGTTGCGGCAGCGCGATGCACCGCAGCGGTGCCCCTGCGGTGGCTGATCAATCCTGCTGTAAGACTTCAAATAGGATCGCTAACCATATGAGTAATAGATATTATTAATGGACACGAAGTGACTCACGGAGCGCCGTCGAGCCCCGTTCTAGCGGCGGCCCGATTCTTGCATGGTGCACTGCAACGACCCGCGGGCCGCGGAAGCCGACATCGGCAGGAGAAGGCAGCATGGAAAGACCGGACTGTTTCGTGCCAGCCCAGTCATGCATGACGCTGGAAGAAGTGGTTGCCCGCCTCGAGCGATGCGCGCCCGAGGAGGTCGTCGGCGTCGTCGAAGGCTTGCTGGCGAGCGGCCATGGCCTGCCGCCACGGGTCTTCGTCGAAACCACCGATCAGTCGTCGGTGGCGATCTCCATCACCGATGCCAAGGCCAACATCCTCTACGCCAACCGGGCCTTCCAGGACGTCACCGGCTATGCGCCGTCCGAGGTCATCGGTCGCAACGAGTCATTGTTGTCGTACCGCACGACCCCGGTCGAGATCTACCGTGACATGTGGTCGCAACTGTCGAACCATCGACCGTGGCATGGGCGCCTCGTCAATCGGCGCAAGGATGGCAGCCGCTATCTCGCCGAACTGACGATCTCGCCGATTCTCGATGGCAACGGTGCCAACGCCTATTTCGTCGGGATCCACCGCGATGTCACCGCGATGTACCGCCTGCAGCAGCAGGTCGCCGGGCAGAAGGCATTGATCGAGACCGTGATCGACCTGACGCCGGTCGCCACGGTGGTGGTCGACGTCGACTGCAAGGTGCTGCTGGACAATCACGAATACAAGAAGCTGCACAGCCTGTTCGGCGGGGTGGAGCCGGCGAAGGCCGTGCTGGGATCGCTGTTTCCGCCGCGTGGCAGTCGCATCGAGCTGCCGGCCGGAGGCTTCGCCGCGCAGGAATTCGTCGTCGAACGCAGCGGCGGTCCGATCCGCTGGTTTTCGTGCTCGGGCACCTGGTTCGACGAAGCCGACCCCAATTCCGACAACTTTTTCGAGCCCGCCCGGCGCAGCTACATGCTCTTGGTGATGGAGGAGATCACCGAACACAAGCGACGACAGGAGGAGCAGCGGATCGGCGCGCTGCGGATGCTGCTGGCGGAAGGGGAACTCAAGCAGAGCCTGCGCGAGACCATCAATGGCGCCATCTACCAGTTGCAGGAGCCCGTCAATCTGGTCGATGCCGCGTTGAAGCTGCTCGAACGTCGGGGCAGCAACGACCCGGTGGCGCTGTCCGGCGTGCTGCGCGAAGCACTCCAGGCCGGACAACGGGCGATTGCACGCCTGCAGGAAAATATTCCGCAGGAATCGCAGGAATCGACCGCACCGCTGAACCTGAACGAAATTCTGCGCGACGTGTTGTCGGTATCGACCTCGGCGCTGCTTGCCGCGGGCGTGTCAGTGGTTTGGCGGCCGGCGGCCGTATTGCCGGCGATCCCGGGTCGCGCGACGGCGCTGCGCACGATGTTCAAGCAGTTGGTCGACAACGCGCTGGCCGCGATGGTCAGTGCGCGATCACCGCAGCGGGAGCTGCGGGTGATCACCGAGGTGGTGCCCGATGGCGTCCGCGTGCTGATCGAGGATACCGGGCCCGGTATCGCAGAAGCCTTCCGGCACAAGATCTTCGAACCGTTCTACCGCATCGGCCGTCCCGGCGGACGCCATGCCGGCATGGGCCTCGCCCTGGTGCAGGAAGTGGTGGCAAGGCATTCGGGGCTGATCCGGGTCGATCCGGCCTATGGTGATGGTTGCCGCTTCGAGGTGTTCTTTCCGAGCGGGCCACGGGAGTTCGAGTGATGCACGGCCACACCGCGCTCGCCCCCCACGGAACACACGAGCACGAGCTTCAGCGTGCGCTCGATACGCTGTACGAGGTCGGGCGGGTGCTGTCGCGATCGCTCGATCTCCGCGAGACCATGGGCGGCATGCTTCGGGCGATGGAACTCGGCGGTCTGTACGGCGGACTGATCGGACTGGTCGACGCCGAATCCGGGGACATCGTCGTCGAAGTTGCGATGGGGCTCGATGCCCGGCGCCCGATCCGCTATCGCAGCGGCGATGGCGTGCTCGGTCGCGTCGTTGAAAGCGGCAGGGAGGTCCTGCTGCCGTTGATCGACGCCGAGGCGGAATTCCTCCACCGCACCGGCCTTTACGACCCGGGCGGCGCATTCATCGCACAGCCGGTACGGACCGCCGAAAGCCTCGTCGGCGTGCTTGCCTGCCAGCCGGAAGACTGCGGTCCCGGCGCACTCGAAGAGAAGGCGCACCTGGTGCGGATGATTGCCCAGTTGCTTGGCCAGGCCGTGCAACTGGCGTGGCGGATTCGCGACGAGAAGGCCGACCTCGAACAAGAGCGCGATGGCCTTCGGCGCGCCGTGCGGAACCAGTACGGATTCGAGAACATCATCGGCCACTCGTCGCGCATGCAGCGCATCTTCGAGCAGGTCCGGCAGGTCGGCAAGTGGAACACCACGGTTCTGATCCGTGGTGAAACCGGCACCGGCAAGGAACTGATCGCCCACGCCATCCACTACAACTCGCCGCGTGCCGATGGACCGTTCGTCAAGCTGAACTGCGCGGCGCTGCCCGAGAACCTGCTCGAGTCCGAACTCTTCGGCCACGAGAAAGGCGCCTTCACCGGAGCCATCAGCCAGCGCAAGGGCCGTTTCGAACAAGCCAACGGCGGCTCGCTATTCCTCGACGAGATCGGCGAGGTGTCGGCCGCGTTCCAGGCCAAACTGCTGCGCGTGCTGCAGGAAGGCGAACTCGAACGGGTCGGCGGCATGCGAACGATCCAGGTCGACGTGCGTCTGGTCGCCGCCACCCACCGCGATCTCGAGAAGGCGGTCGAACTCGGCGATTTCCGCGAGGACCTCTACTATCGGCTCAACGTCATGCCGATCCACCTGCCGCCGCTGCGCGATCGCATCGAGGATCTGCCGGACATCGCGCGCTTCCTGGTCACCAAGATCGGTCGCCAGCAGGGGCGGGAACTGCAGATCGACGACGAGGCACTGCGCGTGCTCACGCATTACGACTGGCCCGGCAATGTGCGCGAGCTCGAAAACTGCCTCGAGCGCGCTGCGGTGATGTGTGCCGACGCCACGATCTGCCGCGACGATGTGCTCGAACTGGGGCTCGAGGAGCGCATATCGGAACCTCGGGCGAGCAGCGTCATTCGATCCTCGGTCCGCCTCGACGACCCCAACCTGGACGAACGGGAACGGGTCATCGCGGCGCTCGAGCAGGCTGGCTGGGTGCAGGCGAAGGCGGCGCGCCTGCTCAACATGACGCCGCGCCAGATCGCCTATCGCATCCAGACCCTGAACATCCGCGTCAAGCAGTTCTGAACCGGCGGCGGATCACCGCGCGCGCTTGTAGCCGTCGATCATCGCCCGGACCAGATTCTCCCGTTGATGCACGCTCTCGTAGATCGCCGCCGCGACGTGCACGACGACCGCCGTCAGCGCCAATTCCGCCGCGAGTTCGTGGATCTCCTCGAGCGTGTCGTTGCCCCAGCCCATGTCGGTGGTCATCAACCAGCCGGAAAATCCGATGAAGATGATCATCGACAGCAGGAACAGGATCATCACCGCGGCCGCCGGATTGTGTCCGAGATAGCGCGGCTCGTTTCCGCGAAGCGCCTGACCGGCATATTCGCAAAAATCCGTCGGTGACGGCACGAAGTCGGAAAACCGGGCGTGGCGGCTTCCGACGAATCCCCAGAGGGTGCGGATGGCTACCAGGCCGAGTGCCAGGTAGCCGGCCCACTGGTGCAGCGCCTCGGCGTCGTCCGAACTGAGCCAGGCGGTCGCGAAGCAGGCCACCAGCGACCAGTGGAAGATCCGCACCGGCAGATCCCAGACCCGGATTCGACCGCTCACTGGCTCGATCATCGGCGACGTCCTCAACTCGTCTTGCGGCGCACTTCGCTACCGTCCACCGGGTTGTAGTAGATCTCGACCCGGCCGCCGCGCTTGTCGTGGCCGTAGATCTCGTAGCAGTTGCCGTCGGTGACCTTGAACTTCTTGATGGCATAGCCGGCGTCGTAAATGCGTTGCTGCATCTGCTCCGGCGTCATCCAGGCCGTGCGCGGTTCCTGCGTGCAGGTCGGGCCGGCGATCGCCGCCGTGGAGCCGACCGCAGCGGCGGCGATGATCAGACGGCGGATGGTTTGCTTGGTGTTCATGTGTCGTTCCTCTCGAAGGTTTGAAAGTGATGCTTCAGCACGGCCGAGATTGCGCGTGCCGCATTAACCCGGGCTTAACCCGCGATGCCGGATGGTTTCCGGATGTAAGGCATCGCCGCGCCTCGTCTGTCGCGTAGACGACAGTCGGATGTCCGACATGTGGCTGCCCACGGCGCCGGATAAAGGTGGCAAGCGATTGATATTCAAGGAGGGACGACATTCGGCACGGCACTTGCGCTGTCGAGTCATCAGGCAAATCGAGGATGCCCTCCATGGAACTACCAGTGATCGGACAGATGCCGGCCGAATCTGCCGGCGGCGGCTGCAGCGCGAGCTCCTGTGGCTCCAGCGGCGAGCAGCTCTCCCACCTTCCCGACGCGATCCGCGCCAAGGTGCAGGACCATCCCTGTTATTCCGAGGACGCGCATCACTACTTCGCGCGGATGCACGTGGCCGTGGCGCCTGCCTGCAACATCCAGTGCCACTACTGCAATCGCAAGTACGACTGCTCCAACGAGTCACGTCCGGGCGTGGTATCCGAGCTGCTGACGCCGGACCAGGCGGTATTGAAGACCAAGGCAGTGGCCGCGGCGATTCCACAGATGAGCGTGCTCGGCATCGCCGGCCCGGGTGATCCGCTGGCGAATCCGCAGCGGACCTTCGAGACCTTCCGCCGGCTGTCGGCCGAGGCGCCGGACATCAAGCTGTGCGTATCGACCAATGGCCTGGCGCTGCCCGAGTCGGTCGAGGAACTGGCCCGCCACAACATCGACCACGTCACCATCACGATCAACTGTCTCGATCCGGAAATCGGCGCCAGGATCTATCCGTGGATCTTCTGGCAGAACAAGCGGGTGTTCGGCGTCGAGGCTGCGCGCATTCTGATCGAGCAACAGCAGAAGGGCCTCGAGATGCTGACCGCGCGCGGCATCCTGGTGAAGGTCAATTCGGTGATGATCCCGGGCATCAACGATCAGCACCTGAAGGAAGTGTCGCGGGTGGTCAAGGCCAAGGGCGCCTTCCTCCACAACGTCATGCCGCTGATCGCCGAAGCCGAGCACGGTACCTTCTACGGTCTGACCGGCCAGCGCGGCCCCACCGCCGACGAACTCCAGGACCTGCAGGACGCCTGTGCCGGCGACATGAACATGATGCGTCACTGTCGCCAGTGCCGCGCCGACGCCGTCGGCCTGCTCGGCGAGGACCGGGGCGAGGAGTTCACGCTCGACAAGATCGCCGCGATGGACATCGACTACGACAAGGCGATGCAGGTGCGCGCCGAGGTCCGGGCCGGCATCACCGCCGAGCTGAACGCCAGGCGCGCCGAGCGCGAACAGGCGGCGGCTCCCGTCCTTCGGACCGATCTGCGGCCGATCCGGATCGCCGTCGCCAGCAGCGGCCAGGGATTGGTGAACCAGCACTTCGGCCACGCCCGCGAATTCCTGGTGTACGAAGCCTCGAGCGCCGGTGTCCGCTTCCTTGCACCACGAAAGACAGACCTCTATTGCGCCGGCGACGACACGTGTGGCGACGGCGAATCGGTTCTCGACCGAACCATCGCAGCATTGTCGGACTGCGAGGTCGTGCTGTGCTCGAAAATCGGGTTCGAGCCGTGGGGCCGCCTCGAGGAGGCCGGCATCATGCCGAACGGCGAGCACGCGATGGAACAGATCGAAGCGGCCTGTGCCGCCGTATATGACGAACTCGCGGCCAGCGGCGTCCTGGCCGTGGCCGGTGGCAAGAACGACCGCGCCGCCTGAACCACGGCCCGCATATCGGAAGGAGTCCGAGATGTCATTCGAAATCGTCGAATCCTGTGTGAATTGCTGGGCCTGCGAGCCGCTTTGCCCGAACCAGGCGATCGTCGAGGCACGGCCGCATTTCCGGATCATCGCCGAGCGCTGCACCGAATGCATCGGCGACCACGACGATGCCCAGTGCGCGAGCATCTGCCCGATCGAGGGCGCGATCGTCGACGACTACGGCGAACCGCTGAATCCACCCGGCTCGCTGACCGGCATCCCGATGGCGATGGCGCTGTCCCTGCTCGAGAAGGCCAGACTCGCCGGGGCCGCCACTGTGGAACCTGGCGCATGAGCGCGCAACGGATTTTCGGCAGCGCTTGGCGAGGCCTGCCGTCGATCGGCGCGACCACGCTGCGATCGCGCGTCATTTGCGCGGTCGGCCGGCCAGGGAGGGGGCCTCGGTGCGCACCGTGACCTTCTGGCAGAAGCCGGGTTGCTCCGGCAACGCGCGGCAACGTGCTCTGCTCGAGCGGGCCGGGCATCGGGTCGAGCCGCGCGACCTGATCGCCGAACCGTGGACGGCTGACGGCCTGCTCGCGTTTCTCGGTCCGCTGCCGGTGGCCGAATGGTTCAACCGCGCGGCGCCCCGCGTCAAGTGCGGCGAGGTCCGGCCCGAGCGAATCGACCGGGACGCGGCACTCGAATTGCTGCTGTCCGATCCGCTGCTGATCCGCCGCCCGTTGATGCGGCGCGACGACGGCGACTGCATGGTCGGCTTCGAGCCGGCGGCGATCGCGGCATGGATCGGCATGGCCGACGGCACGGTCGAAGTCGGCGAAGGCTGCGCCTCGGCGACCCCATGCCCGCCGCAGGAGGAACCGACATGAGTGCCAGCGCCCGGGCGCATGAAGGCGGCGCGCAGCCGCCGTTGGGGATGCGGCAGGGGCTTCGCGCCTGCCGCGCGGGTTTGCCGTGCAATGCCAACCCGCCGATCTCGTGTCGCGACAGGAGGGTAGTCCCGTGAGCCATCCCTCGGTCGTGGCGCCCGGCAGGCCGGTGGAACTCGCCGAAGGTGTGCATTGGATCGGCGCGCTCGATCCGGCCATGCGCCGCTTCGACATCATCCTGAACACCGCCAACGGCACCAGTTACAACGCCTATGCGGTGCGCGGCGAGCGCGGCGTCGCGGTCATCGACACCGTCAAGATCGAATTCGCCGACGAGTTCTTCGCCCGCCTCGAAAGCGTCTGTCGCTACGACGAGATTCGGGTGATTGTGCTCAATCACCTCGAACCAGACCACTCCGGCGCGCTGCCCGAATTGATGCGGCGGGCGCCGAATGCCGAACTGGTGCTGTCGCAGCGCGCGCCGTCGATCCTGAAGGCGCTGGTACGCGAACTCGGCACCGAACCCGACTACACGCCGGTCGGCGATGGCGACTTCGTCGATCTCGGGGGCCGCAGACTGGCCTTCGTGAACACGCCCTACCTGCACTGGCCCGACACCCAATGCACCTGGCTCGAGGACGAAGCCATGCTGTTTTCGGGCGACGTCTTCGGCTGCCATTTCTGCGACGACCGGCTGTGGAACGACAGGGTGGGCGACTTCCGCTTCTCGTTCGACTACTACTACCAACACATCATGCGGCCCTTCCGCAGTTTCGTGCTGGAGGCCCTGGACAAACTGGAGACGCTGGCACCCCGCGTCATCCTGCCGGCGCACGGGCCGCTGCTGCGCTCGCGACCGCGCGACTACATGGCCCGCTACCGGCGCCTGGCGACGCCGGAACTCGGCAGTGGCGGCGACGAGCGCACGCTGCTGGTGTTCTACGTTTCCGCCTATGGAAATACCGCGCGCATGGCACGGGCGGTGGCCGAGGGTGCCGAGCAGGTCAGTCGTCTGCGGGTGTCGCTGTACGACCTGCAGATGAGCGACGTCGGTCAGTTCGTCGACCTGATCGAAGAAGCAGACGGTCTGGCCTTCGGCTCGCCGACACTCAATGCCGACGCGGTCAAGCCGGTCTGGGACCTGTTGTCGTCACTGACCCTGGTCTCGGTCAAGGGCAAGTTCGGCGCGGCGTTCGGCTCCTATGGCTGGAGCGGCGAGGCGGTCGGCATGATCGAGGATCGCATGCGCGGACTCAAGATGCGGGTGCCGGTCAAGGGCCTGAAGGTCAAGCTCAATCCCACCGAGGACGACCTCGAGCGTTGTCGCGCACTCGGGCGCGAACTCGGTGCCCACCTCACCGGTACCGCCAAGCGGCGCGTCGTAGACATCGCCGAACTGGCCTGAACGCGAACATCGACCCTGGAGAACGATCATGCCCAAAGCGAGTGTCACGTTCGAAGACATCGGCGTCACCGTCACCGTGCCGGCGGGCACACGCCTGATCGAGGTATCCGAGAAGGTCGGCGCCGGCATCACCTACGGCTGCCGCGAAGGCGAGTGCGGCACCTGCATGATGAAGATCATCGCCGGTTCCGAAAATCTCGCCCAACCCTCGGTGCTCGAGCACCAGGTGCTGTCCGACAATCTCGCGCCACGCGCCGCCCGACTGGCCTGCCAGGCCCAGGTCCTGGGCGGCGAGATCGTGGTGCGTCCAGGTTGACCCATCTACACGCTTTCATCACACGCACGGAGTCACATCATGCCGAACATCACGTTCACCAGCCCGGAACACCGCGACAAGACCGTCTATGCGCCGGCGGGCAGCCACAAGGACACGATCCTGAAGGTGGCCAAGGCCAATCGCGTCCCGATCGAGTTCTCCTGCGAGGACGGCGAATGCGGCACCTGTCTCGTCAAGGTGACGGTGATCGATGCCCACAAGAAGAAGCACGCGGGCCATCTCACGCCCAAGGAGCGGACCGTGCTGAAGGAACTGAAGAAGGTCACGCAGCAGGATCTCGACCAGATGGACGTCACCGACATCGCGCCTGACTACCGCCTGGCATGCCAATGCATCGTTCGCGACGAGGACATCCTCGTCGAGTACGGCACCGGCGAACTTTCGTGATCGTGCGGGTGGCGCCGCGGCGCCACCCGAGCAAGCTACGGAGGCCATTGAAATGACCGACATCAGCGAAGCCGATCGCATGCGGCAGCAGGCCGGGGTGCCACGGCGGACGATGACTGCCCACCTGTTGGCACGGGCCGAAGGCAGACCGAACAGCCAGACCCTGGCATCGCTGCTCGCCGGATGGGCGCTCGGCAAGGGTTGCCTGCCGGCCGACTTCGGACTGGGTCGCGACGGTTTCGAGGACCTGCTCAGAATTCATTTCCCCGACCTCGCGTGGCGGCTGCCCGAGGGCATGCCGACCGCGCGGTCGGACGCGGTCGCCCGCGCGCTCGAACTCGACGATCTGGTTGCGCTGATGGTGCGTCACGCCGATGCCTCGGTGCCCGGCTCGCGCTCGATGGCGACCGTGGTCGCGCATGGCTGCCTCGGGTCGGATCATCTCTGGCAGGATCTGGGGCTGGCTTCGCGCCGGGAACTGTCGCACCTGATGCGGTGCAATTTTCCGGATCTTGCAATGCGCAACAGCCGCGACATGAAGTGGAAGAAGTTCCTCTACCGCCTGCTCTGCGAAGAGGAAGGGTTGCTGATCTGCCGCTCGCCAAGTTGCGACCTGTGTGGCGAGTTCGATCACTGCTTCGGTCCGGAGGACTGAACCTCCCGGGGCGCCGACGCGCGCTCGACATCAGGGAAAACCGGCATGGCCAGAGCATGGCCAGGCGCTATCCTCGACGACATGGAATGCAAGTCGACATCGCCGGATCGCTATCGGATCCGCACGGGCAGGGCGGAGGATCTGAAGGCACTTCGGGCACATCTTGACGAGGCGATTCGCCCGGCGCTCGTCGAACCGGGCTGCAAGCCGCTGAGCGGTCACGACAGCGCCTGCATCGTGGCCAGTGTCGAGGCGGCTTTCGCCCAGGCCCTGCGCGACCGGCACCAGAAGGTCCTGATCGGTGATCTGGACGGCCGCGCCTGTGGCTTCGCCATCGTTGACCACGCCAACCCGGTACCGGACCTGCGCTGGATCGTCGTGCTACCGGAACACGTCGGTGGTGGACTGGCCCAGGCGCTGATGGATGCAGCAGTCCGACTGTGTCCTGCGAACGCCTCGCTGTCCGTCGTGGTTTCCGCCGGCAATCGTCGCGCGATCCGCTTCTTCCGGCGCAACCACTTCGTCGAGAAGGCAGCCGGTTCGCGCATCGGCCGCATCCTGCGCATGAGCCGGCAGCCGGCCTGAAGTGCGTGCGACGTCGAAGCGGTCAACCGCCGCGCAAGTGTGTGGCGAGCGCGGAATCCATCGTCGCGAGATGATTGGCAAACCACTCTGCCAGCCCGTCTTCGACGAAGGCCCGTGCCATCGCCGGGCGCCCCTTGGCGACCGCCTGCTGGAAGCGCCTCAGGTCCGCGAGCAGTCGCGCGTGCTCGGCGGCGTGCTCGGCGAGTGACGGGCAGCCGGTTTCCCGCATTTCCCGTTCCTCGGCGGCGAAATGCCCTTCGGTGTGCACCACCAGCGCCTGCAGCCGCTCGGCGAACAGGCTGCTCGGGCAGTCCTCGAGCCTGCGCGCCAGTTCGAGAAACTCCTGATGGATGACATCCATATGCTCGACGCCGACCGAGTGGCGTGCTGGATCCCAGCTGAACGGACTCATGATTCTGCTCCAGGCTTGTCGTATGAGAGTGTGTCCCGGCTGTCCCGGAAGTTCAATCATGGAACCGGGCAGGGCGCCGACCACCCTCGCGGCAGCAAGCGACCGTCGCAGTGACCGTCGATTTCGGTAGAACGCGCGTGAGAGCGTAGAATCTGGGCGAACTCAGCGGCCAATCGAGTGAGAGCCGAGATGTCGAACCCCGGGCAGTCCAGCGGCGTCGAGGAGCCACGTCGGCAATCGATCGGCGCGGGCCTGCTTGCGCTCGCGGCATTTGTTCTGCTCGCCGCGCTGAGCCTTGGCAGCGTCGACCATCTCGAAGGTCGCGAGATTGCGATTCGTCGCGCCGATGCGGCCGAACTCGGACAGGCCCACCTGCATCTGCTCGGCGATCGACTCGATGCCGGTGTCCCGGCGACCCAGGCACTCGCGGCCCTGGTACAGCAGGCACGCGAGCGTCCGTTCGACCAGTTCGCCGGCTATGGTGCCTCGCTGCTCGCGCAGTTTCCAGCCGCGGCCGCACTACAGCTGGCGCCGGCCGGCATTGTCGCCCGGACCGTGCCGCCTGCTGTCGGAGAAGTGGCCATCGGGCGCGATCTGCTGCACGACGACGTGCTCGGTCCTTGGGCCATGCAGGCGCTGCAAACCCGTCATCTGGTGCTGGCCGGACCGGTCGACAACTCGGCCGGTGGTCGGATTCTGTTGGCCCTGCAGCCGGTATTCATGGCCTCCGATCCGAATTCTGGAGGATTCTGGGGCTTCGCCTGTGCATTGCTTCCGGTCGATAACCTGCTTGCCGGCACCGGCTTCGATCGAATTCCGGAGCGCGGTTTCGACTATGCGCTGTGGCGCAGAGGTGCCGGCACGGATGCTCGTACGGTCATCGCATCGAGCGGTGCCGAAATTCCGCAGCAAGCGGTCGAGCTGGGCATCGGGCCCCCGGGCAACCAGTGGATGTTGAGCCTTCGCCCGACCGCAGGCTGGATATCGGCGGCGGAAACCTGGCAGCCGCGGTTGCTCGCCGTGCTCGGCAGTGCCGTCGTTGCCTTCCTGCTGTACTACCTGCGGCGCAGGCCGGAACGTCTGCAGACGCAGCTCGCGGATAGCCGGCGAAAGCTCGCGGACAGTCGCGACACGTGCCGGATCCTGGTCCGGAGCATTCCCGGCCTGGCCTGGATGAAGGACTGCGATGGCCGCTTCCTGGCCTGCAACCAGGCCTTCGAGCAGCTCGCGGGCATGCAGGCGGCGGAACTGATCGGGCGGACCGACGACGTGCTGGTCGGCGCCAGCTTGCGCGATCTCTGCGCGCAGGATCGCGAGGCCCAGTCGACCGGTCGGGCATCGGGTGGCGAACGCTGGCTCGGCCTGTCCGCCGATGGTCGCCGCCGCTGCGTCCGCATCGTCTGCACGCCGATGCTCGGGCGATATCGCGAGAACTGCGGCGTGCTGTGCGTGGCCAACGACGTCACCGACCTGCACCGTACCTCCGATGAGCTGCGCGCCAGCGAGGCGCGCCTGGCGGCGGCCCAGCGGGTGGCCGCGATCGGCAGCTGGGAACGAAATCTCGATACCGGCGAAATCTACTGGTCGGACGAAATCTACCGATTGCTCGAACTCGATCCGGTGCGGGTCGAGCCCCACTACGATTCCTTCCTGCGGGCGATCCATCCCGATGACCGGGACTGGGTGCACAGCACCTATCGCGAAGCTCAGCGCAAGTTTGCACCGCTGCAGCTCCAGTTGCGGATTCCGCTTGGCGGCGGGCGCACGCGTCACGTCGAGATGCGCGCCGAGATCGCCCGGTCGGACGGCGACGGTGACCATCGCATTTTCGGCACCTTGCAGGACATCACTGACCGGGTCGATGCCCAGGACCGCATCCGCCGGCAGCAGGCGATGACGCGGGCCATGTTGTCGGCGATGCCGGTCGGCGTCGCCGTCACCGACGCTGCCGGGCGCCTGCGCGAGTTCAACGCGGCTGCTTCCGAATTGCTGCTCAGCGAACCGCAGTCGATGATCGGCAAGCGCATCGGCGAGCTCGGTCTGCGCTTCACCGGTGAATCCGGCAAGCCGCTGCTGCCGGACGCCCTCGCCGACAGCATCGCGCTGAATGCCAGCGAGCCCTCGGGCGAAATCGAGTGCCGTGTCGTCCGGGGCGCCCAGGCCAACGACCTGGCGATGAGTGCGGTGCCGGTCTCGGGCGACGACATGGGGGTGGTGATCGCCCTGGTCAGCCTGAAGGCACGGCGCGAAGCGGAGTACGCGCTGCGCGAACACGCTGATCACATCGAGGCGCTCAACCGGCGCTTCGGGGTGGCTGCCGCCGCTGCCGGCATCGGGGTGTGGGACTTCGATCTGGCAAGCCAACGCTTCTCTTGGGACGAGGCCATGCGCCACCTGCACGGCATCGACAGCCATCGCTTCGACGGCTCGCTGGCGGCGTGGCTCGAACGCATCGAACCCGGCGATCGCGCACGCCTCGCCATGGCGCTCGAGCAGGCGCGTGGTGGCGACGACGACATGGTCGTCGACTACCGCTCGGTACGACGCGGAGGCGACACCCATTACCTGCGCGTGTGCGCGCGCGTCGAGTGCGACGACAAGGGCGGCGTGCGGCGACTGACCGGTGTCTGCCTCGACATGACCACACTGAAGCGCAGCGAGCAGATCCTGATCCAGGAGCGTCGTCGCTATCGCGATCTGGTGGATTCGACCGACGGCATCGTCTGGGAAGCGGAGGCCGAATCGGGCCGCTTCACCTTCGTCAGCCGCCATGCCGAACGGCTGCTCGGCTACCCGATCGAGGACTGGTACGCGAACGGGTTCTGGGCCGAGCACCTGCACCCCGACGATCGCGAGGGGGCGACCGACTTCCGCTCGACGATGGCGGCTGGCGGAGAAGCCCACGAAGTCGAATACCGCATGCTGTCCCGCGACGGTGAGCACGTATGGCTGCGGGACATCGTCACGGTGGTCGGCGAAGCCGGCCGCATTCGATGGTTGCGCGGCGTCATGGTGGACGTCGGCGAGTCGCGCCGCATCGCGAGCGCACTCGAGCGCAGCCGCGAGCAGTTGCGCCTTGCGATCGAAGGCGCAGGCATCGGCCTGTGGGACTGGGACATCGCCAGCGGCGCGCTCGAGTTCGGGGGCCCGGGCCTGCCGATGCTCGGCTACGGCGACGGTGAGCCGGCACCGGATTTCGACGCCTGGGAACGGCTGATCCACATCGATGACCTGCCGGCCGTGCGCGAGCGCCTGGTCGCCCATCTGCAGGGCCACAGTGAACGCTTCGTCAGCGAACACCGGCTGCGCCATCGCGATTCCGGCTGCTGGGTCTGGGTCCACGCGCTCGGCCAGGTGGTCAAGCGCGACGAGGCCGGGCTGCCGCTGCGGCTGGTCGGCATCCAGCTCGACGTCTCCGAACGCAGGCTTGCCGAAGAGCGTGCACACCGCGCGCAGGTGCAGATCGAGCGCCTGTCCGCGCGCAACGCACTGCTGCTCAATTCTGCCGGCGAAGGCATCTTCGGCGTCGATCTCGACGGCCGCTGCATCTTCATCAATCCGATGGCCCTCGAATTGCTGGGCCTGACCGAGGACGAAGCCATCGATTGCGTCGTGGCCGAGCTCTTCGAACATCAGGACGCCGACGGTCGCCGCTACGATTCCGACCAGTGCCCGATCCTGTTGACACTGAATGACGGCGTCACCCGTCAGCTCGAAGACACCCTGGTGCAGCGCGATGGCAGGCGGCGCGCGGTGCGCATGACGGTCACCGAGATCCGCGAGGATCGGCGTCGCATCGGTGTCGAGGTGGTGTTCCAGGACATCTCGGCGCGACGCGCGATGGAGCGCGAACTGGAACGGCTGGCGACCACCGATCCGCTGACCGGTGTCACCAACCGCCGCCAGTTCATCGACCGCTGCGAGCAGGAACTGGTTCGCCACAAGCGTTTCGAGCATCCGGTCAGCCTGCTGATGATCGACGTCGACCACTTCAAGCGGATCAACGACACGCACGGTCACGCGATCGGCGACGCGGTCCTGGTCCACCTGTGTGCCCTGGCCGGCGAACAATTGCGGCGGACCGACGTGTTTGCGCGGCTCGGCGGCGAGGAGTTCGCATTCCTGCTGACCGGCAGCGACCTCGATGGCGCGATGGAGTTCGCCGCGCGCTTCTGCCGCCAGGTCGAGGCACGCCCGGCAGTGACCGACGCCGGCACGATCGCGCTCACCATCAGCATCGGTGCCGCCCAGGCGTCACGGCGCGACCGCAGCGCCGACGACCTGTTGCGACGTGCGGACTCGGCGCTTTATCGTGCCAAGCAGGGCGGTCGCAACCGGGTCGAAGCCGAAGCGATCTAACCCGCCACTGCCCGTCGCTGGCAATCGCGCTGCGCGCTGACGGCAGCCGCCTTTCGAGCGGTCGTCTCGACACGTCAGGCCTACTTTCGTATCGGGCGCCGCCGATCGCATGCGCTGCCAGCCGACCTGCCGTCCTCTCCTCTGCATCCCGCTCCGTCGGGCCGCCCACGCCCGCGGCCTTTGTCACTAGGTCGACAAAGGCGCCTGCCATTGTCGCATGTCGAACTCCGAAAATGCCATCTTGAGCAACGGAAACATACTTTAAAACCAATGGCTTGAATCCTTGTTGGGTGGATGGCACAGGCATTGCGAAACGACGGTCGGGACAGCAGATTTCCCTCCATCAAACGCATGTTCAAGGAGAAATGACCATGGCTCTTCGTCAATGTGCCATCTACGGCAAGGGCGGTATCGGCAAATCCACGACCACCCAGAACCTGGTCGCCGCGCTGGCCGAGGCCGGCAAGAAAGTGATGATCGTCGGCTGTGATCCGAAAGCGGATTCGACCCGCCTGATCCTCCATAGCAAGGCCCAGACCACGGTGATGCATCTGGCCGCCGAGGCCGGCTCGGTCGAGGACCTGGAACTCGAAGACGTGCTGTCGGTTGGCTACGGTGGCGTCAAATGCGTCGAATCCGGCGGCCCCGAGCCTGGTGTCGGCTGTGCCGGCCGCGGCGTCATCACGGCGATCAACTTCCTCGAGGAAGAGGGTGCCTATGACGAAGACCTCGATTTCGTCTTCTACGACGTGCTCGGTGACGTGGTCTGCGGCGGCTTCGCGATGCCGATCCGCGAAAACAAGGCACAGGAGATCTACATCGTCTGCTCCGGCGAGATGATGGCGATGTATGCCGCCAACAACATCTCCAAGGGCATCGTCAAGTACGCCAACTCGGGTGGCGTGCGTCTGGCCGGCCTGATCTGCAACAGCCGCAACACCGACCGCGAGGACGAGCTGATCGAGGCCCTGGCCGCCCGCCTCGGCACCCAGATGATCCACTTCGTGCCGCGCGACAACGTCGTGCAGCACGCCGAGATCCGCCGCATGACCGTCATCGAGTACGACCCCAGGGCGAAGCAGGCGGACGAGTACCGTGCGCTTGCCCAGAAGGTCATCGACAACAAGCTGATGGTGATCCCGACGCCGCTCGAAATGGACGATCTCGAGGATCTGCTGATGGAGTTCGGGATCATGGAAGTCGAGGACGAGTCGATCGTCGGCAAGACCGCCGAGGAACTCGCCGCCACCGCCTGATCCGGCAGCGGCGCCCGCGCCCGCCCTTGCGCGGCCGGCATCAACGTGCCGGCCGCTGGCCAATCGATACATGTCGTCCACGGATGGGTGGCGACGTGAAAGGAGTTTGAAATGGCTGCGCTCACGCGTGAAGACACCGAGGCCCTGATCACCGAGGTGCTCGAGGTTTATCCGGAAAAGGCCAGAAAGGACCGCAAGAAGCATCTCGCGGTCAATGACCCGGCCGTCGAACAGTCGAAGAAGTGCATCACCTCCAACCGCAAGTCGCTGCCCGGCGTGATGACGATCCGCGGCTGCGCCTACGCCGGCTCGAAAGGCGTGGTGTGGGGTCCGATCAAGGACATGGTCCACATCTCGCACGGACCGGTCGGCTGTGGCCAGTATTCCCGTGCCGGACGCCGCAACTACTACGTCGGCATCACCGGCGTGAATACCTTCGGTGACATGAACTTCACCTCCGATTTCCAGGAGAAGGACATCGTCTTCGGTGGCGACAAGAAGCTCGCCAAGCTGATCGAGGAAATCGAGATGCTGTTCCCAATGAGCAAGGGTGTCACGGTGCAGTCGGAGTGCCCGATCGGTCTGATCGGCGATGACATCGAAGCGGTGTCGAAGAAGTCCGCGGTTGCCCTGGAAAAGCCCGTCGTGCCGGTGCGATGCGAAGGTTTCCGCGGCGTCTCGCAGTCCCTCGGCCACCACATCGCCAACGACGCGGTGCGTGACTGGGTGCTCGGCAACCGCGACGGCAAGCCGTTCGAAAGCACGCCGTACGACGTCACCATCATCGGCGACTACAACATCGGCGGCGACGCCTGGTCCTCGCGCATCCTGCTCGAGGAGATGGGTCTGCGGGTGATCGCGCAATGGTCCGGCGACGGCACCCTGGCCGAAATGGAGAACACGCCGAAGGCCAAGCTCAACCTGCTGCACTGCTACCGCTCGATGAACTACATCAGCCGCCACATGGAAGAGAAGTACGGCATCCCCTGGCTCGAGTACAACTTCTTCGGACCGACCAAGATCGCCGAGTCGCTGCGCGCCATCGCCGCCCACTTCGACGACACCATCAAGGAAGGCGCCGAGCGCGTGATCAGCAAGTACCAGCCGATGATGGACGCCGTCATCGCCAAGTACCGCCCGCGGCTCGAAGGCAAGCGCGTGATGCTCTATGTCGGCGGCCTGCGCCCCCGTCACATCATCGGCGCCTACGAGGATCTCGGCATGGAAGTGGTCGGCACCGGCTACGAGTTTGCCCACAACGACGACTACGACCGAACGATGAAGGAGATGGGCGACGCCACGCTGCTCTATGACGACGTCACCGGCTTCGAGTTCGAGGAGTTCGTCAAGCGGGTCAAGCCGGACCTGATCGGTTCGGGCATCAAGGAGAAGTACATCTTCCAGAAGATGGGCGTTCCGTTCCGCCAGATGCACAGCTGGGACTATTCAGGCCCGTACCACGGCTACGACGGCTTTGCCATCTTCGCCCGCGACATGGACATGACCACCAACAATCCGGTGTGGAGCAAACAGGTCGCGCCGTGGGCCGGCAAGAACGCCCCGGAGGCCGGTGCCAAGGCCGCCTGACGGTCCCGCCCGCGTCCAGCGGGCAAGCGACGATCGATGCACGCCCCGGCCCGGCCGCGGGCGGCATCACGCGCGGGCCGCACGGCCCGTGCCTACCCAACCTTCGTGCCCGTGTTCGCGGATTGGCGGCTCGGGCGAGGAGCGAACGATGCAAGATGCCAATGAAATCAAGCCCTGCTACCCGCTGTTTCGCAACGACGAGTACAAGGAAGTCCTCGACCGCAAGGCGGTGCAGTTCGAAGAAAAGCCGGCCGACGACGAGATCCGCCAGGCCTTCGAGTGGACCACGACGAAGGAATACCAGGCGCTCAACTTCAAGCGCGAAGCGCTCACCATCAACCCGGCCAAGGCCTGCCAGCCGCTCGGCGCGGTGCTGTGCTCGCTCGGCTTCGAGAAGACCTTGCCCTACGTCCATGGTTCCCAGGGCTGTGTCGCCTATTTCCGGACCTATTTCAATCGCCACTTCAAGGAGCCGATCGCCTGCGTCTCGGACTCGATGACCGAAGATGCAGCGGTGTTCGGCGGCCAGAAGAACATGTTCGACGGCCTCGAGAACGCCAAGGCGCTGTACAAGCCCGAGATGATCGCGGTGTCGACCACCTGCATGGCGGAAGTGATCGGGGACGACCTCAATGCCTTCATCGGCAACGCCAAGAAGGCGGGCCACGTGCCGACCGAGTTTCCGACGCCCTTTGCCCATACGCCGAGCTTCGTCGGCAGCCATACCACCGGCTGGGACAACATGTTCGAGGGCATTGCGCGCTACTTCACGCTGAACGCGATGGAGGGCAAGGAGCCGGGCAAGAACGGCAAGATCAACCTGGTCCCGGGATTCGAGACCTACCTCGGCAACTACCGTGTGCTCAAGCGCATGATGTCCGAGATGGGCGTCGACGCGAGCCTGCTGTCGGATCCGACCGAAGTCCTCGATACGCCGTCGGACGGTACCTTCCGGATGTATGCCGGCGGCACCAGCCAGGACGAGATCAAGGACGCACCGAACGCGATCACGACCTTCATGCTGCAGCCCTGGCAGCTCGAGAAGTCGAAAAAGTTCGTCGAGAACACCTGGAAGCACGAGATCCCGAAGATCAGCATCCCGATGGGCCTGGAATGGACCGACGACTTCCTGCAGAAGGTCTCCGAGGTCACCGGCAAGCCGGTCCCGGAAAGCCTGACCGTCGAACGCGGGCGGCTGGTCGACATGATGCAGGACAGCCACACCTGGCTGCACGGCAAGAAGTTCGCCATCTACGGTGATCCGGACTTCGTCATGGGTGTCGTCAAGTTCCTGCTCGAGCTCGGCGCCGAGCCGACCCACGTGCTGTGCCACAACGCCAACAAGCGCTGGGGCAAGGCCATGACGAAGGTGCTCGACGAATCGCCCTACGGTTCGGCCGCCGAAGTGCATGTCGGTCGCGACCTGTGGCACATGCGCAGCCTGTGCATGACCGACAAGCCTGACTTCCTGATCGGCAACAGCTACGGCAAGTTCATCCAGCGTGACACCGCCCACAAGGGTCCCGAGTTCGAGGTGCCGCTGATCCGCCTGGGATTCCCGATCTTCGATCGCCATCACCTGCATCGGGCGACGACGCTGGGTTACGAGGGCGCGATGAGCATGCTGACGACTCTGGTCAATGCCGTGCTCGAGCAACTCGACCGGGAAACCATGGAGATGGGCGTCACGGACTACAACTTCGACCTGGTGCGCTGAAACCGATCGACTGCCGCGCCGAGGGACGTTCTCCCGGATGGCGCGGCATTCCGGCCGGGGCGCGCATCTGCGCGCCCCGGTGCTGCGACCGAGACAAGGAGTACGCCCATGGCGAACATCATGATCCGCAAGAACGACGCTGGCGGCCTGGTCTTCTACCTGCCGAAACGCGATCTGGAGGACAACATCGCCTCCATCGAATTCGACAGCCCGGAGAAGTGGGGTGGCGAGTTGCGACTCGCCAACGGCGGCAGCTACTACATCGACCCACAGCCGGCGCCCGAGCGGTTGCCGATTTCGTTGCGCGCCCGTCGCGTCGACGCCCCCGAATGAATCACGTGAAAGGAGCCCATCATGGCATTGACCATCGTCCAGGCCGAGTGCACCTCCTGTGGAGACTGCAAGCCCGTATGCCCGACCCAGTCGATCACCGACAAGGGTGGCATCTTCAAGATCAACCCGCACACCTGCACCGAATGCGACGGTGACTTCGACGAGCCCCAGTGCCTGTCGGTCTGTCCGGGTGGCGAGACCACCATCGCCTACCTTTGACCCATGCCGGCAAGGGAGCGGGCGGGGCGCCGGAGTCCGGTGTCCCGCCCGCTCCGGCGAACGGCAAGCGAGGAATCCGCCATGACCGAATCCCAAGAACCGGCGTCGGGCAAGGACGCCGTGCAGCGCCTGGCCGAGGCCGTTCGCCTGTTGCCGGAGAGCGAGCGTCCGGGTTTCGTCCACCGCCTGGCCGAGCAACTGGGCCTGCCCTTGGACACTGCCAAGCTGTCGACGATCGCCAAGGACCAGATTGCCGGCTGCATCCCCGCCGGTGCTGTCGACGACGGCATGCTCGAACTGATGTACGAAGTGCTGAACGGAAAGCGCCCCTGCGCCGACGCGCCGGTGCCCGAGCCGTATGCCGACGGTGAGATCACCGGCAGCCTGCGCGTGGCGATCGCCTCGAACAGCGGCGACCGGCTCGACGGTCATTTCGGCTCCTGCGGACGCTTCCTGATCTACCAGGTCGGTGTCGACCAGAGTCGCCTGATCGACGTCCGGCCGACGGCCGCCACCGACCGGGCCGAGGACCGCAACGCCGCGCGCGCCGCACTGCTCGCGGATTGCGATCTGGCCTACCTGCAGTCCATCGGTGGGCCGGCCGCGGCCAAGCTGGTTCGGGCCGGCGTGCACCCGGTCAAGTGGCCCAGCGGCGCCTCGGCCGCGGAAGCGATCGAACGCCTGCAGGCGTCGATGCATGCTCCGCCGCCGTGGCTGGCACGTGCGATGGGCGTCGAGGCCAGGAGCCTTGCCCGATTCGCCGAGGAGACCCAGTCGTGATCGCCGCCGACGATGCGCGCGCGCTCGCCCGCCGCTTCGCCGACGGCCATGCCGACGAGGCCCGGCTGGACGAGTTCAGATCGGAGTATCCGGCGTTGCGCTTCTACTGCTGCAGCGAAGACGACGTCCCCCCGCGGCTCACGCCGTGGGTGTCGGCGAATGGCATCGGCGTGTACTTGGTCGATGCCAGCGCCCATTGCCTGTCGCTGACAGGCGATCCGCAGCATGCCTGTGGACTGGTGTTCGCAGTGGACGCCGGCGACTGAGAGCGCATCCGGCATTCGAACCCATCGGCCTAGCCATCAACATCCGAATCGACCATGGAACAGACGATCGATCCCGAAACCATCCGTGCCATCGACGAAGCCTGCCGTGCCTCGGTGCCACGCCCACAACATGGTGACCTGCTTCGCCGCCTGGCGCTGGCCACACCCGGACACCGCTTCGAGGCCTGCGCACGCCGCAATGGCTGGTTTCGCCCGGGCGGGCTGATCACGCCGACCGGGCAGCCGATCACCGACGACATCCAGCGCTGGGCCGAAGCGGCCTGGGCCATGGCCGACGAGGACGGCGGACGCCTGCTCGCAGCCTGTCGGGGCGATGCGACCGAGGCCCACCTGCGCAGCGAGATCGGCTTGCCGGATCGTCATGCAGAACCGATCGTCACGCGCTACTCCGGCATCACGCACTATTTCGTGTCCCGCTATGCCAGCGCGCCGGAATCGTTCGTGCAGCTCGAAGTCGAAGAGCTGCGCGAGGTGACCTCCCATCGCCTTGGCGTGGGGGGGGCTGTGGATAGCGTCGAGGATCTGGTGGCACCACCGGTCGATGCGGCCGAGGGCCGGCCGGTGGGCACGCCGATCTACCGGCTGCGACGAATCCACGACATCTCGCGGCTGATCGCACGACTGGCGCTGCAGGGAAATGGTGAGCCGGCCGGCGCCTTGCGCTTCTTTGCCGACTGGAAGCGTTCGCGCGCGGCCTCGGCAGCGGTGTCGGCCTATTGGCTGCTGCAGATCTCGGGATGGACCGACGGCTACGGTGTCGAGCGCGTCGGCATCAAGCCGGTCAGTTCGCGGACCTACTCGCCAGCACCGGTGCCACAGGGCGTCACCGGCGTCGATCTGGCCAACGAACTCAGCCGCTACGACCGACAGGCGGGCTACCCGATGGCCTGGTACTTCGACATGGTCACCGGCCTCGGCGTGCCCGAAGGGCTGGCGCGCGCGGTTTTCGATCAGTGGCGCGCCGGCTATCGCTACCTGCCCGAGCGCGATGCCAACTGCGTCGCCGAATACTGCCAGCGGCCATACCGCTGCTGAACGAGCGTCGGCTCAGGGGGCGCCGTTGACGTGCCCGTAGCAGTGCGAGAACTCGAGCGATTCGAGTTCCTGTACCGAAGCCCCGCGATAGTTGCCGCCATTGCGCTCGGCCCGCGCCTTGCGGCCACGCACCTCTTCGCAAAGTGCCTTCTTCGCCGGATCTGCCTGGTCGATCACCGTGGTGCCTGCCGGACGCCTGCGCCCGCTGCGCGTCTCCGAGGCGGACGAACGCTCGTAACCGGATCTGCGTTCGACACCGCGACGCTGGTTGTCCAGCGCTGGCGCCGAGTCCATCGGCTTCGATTCGGCTGCGCACTTGCGGTCGGAGTAGACCAGGCGCCCGTTCTCGAAGCACTTGTACACGGCAGCCGGGGACAACGCCGGCAGACACAGTCCGATGGCCAGGACGACACACGACATGGACAGACGCAGGGCACTCATTGGGCGAAATTCTGTTTGTTCGAAAACGATGATCCAGACTATCGCCGCTGTCATGTTGCAATGCAAGCAAGAATCTCCGGGCAACGTGCATTTTTTGGGTCCCGGCTCGGCATCGGCGCCGCCGACTTGCACCTGTCGCGCCCTCGGCCCATGCTGAGACCGGCGAGTGCGCACGCCGGCCGCACCGCGACGATCACGCGGAGGAGCATGTCGATGGCAGACGCAAGCAGATTCCGTGACGAAGTCATGGCGTATCTGGCCGCGCTGGGTGTTCCCGCGCAGGACGGCGAGCTGATGGTTCGCAGCCCGATCGACGATGGCCTCCTCGCCCGCTTGGCGCCGGCCGGGGAGGCCGAACTCGAGGCTACGCTGACGCGGGCCGGTCGCGCGTTTCTGCACTGGCGCACGGTGCCGCCGCCTCGGCGGGCGGAACTGGTGCGCCGTTTCGGCGATCGGCTGAGACGTGAGAAGCCCGCGTTGGCGCGGCTCGTCAGCATCGAGAACGGCAAGATCCTGTCGGAGGCACTCGGTGAAGTCCAGGAGATGATCGACATCTGCGATTTCGCGGTCGGGCTCTCGCGCCAGCTCTATGGCCTGACCATGGCGACTGAGCGACCCGGCCACCGGATGATGGAGACCTGGCATCCGCTCGGCGTCTGCGGCGTGATCAGCGCATTCAATTTTCCGGTCGCGGTCTGGGCCTGGAATGCGGCGATTGCGCTGGTATGCGGCGACGCAGTGGTCTGGAAGCCGTCCGAGAAGACTCCGCTGACTGCACTGGCCTGCCATGCCTTGCTGATTGCCTCGGCGAGCGACATGGACGACGTGCCGGAAGGACTGGCCACGGTGCTCGTGGGTGGTGCCGAGCTCGGCGACGGCATCGCGCGTGATCGTCGCGTGGCCCTGCTGTCCGCCACCGGCTCCACCGAAATGGGGCGGAGCGTCGCCGTCCGTGTCGCGCACAGGCTGGGTCGCTGCCTGCTCGAGCTCGGCGGCAACAATGCGATGGTGGTCGCACCGAGCGCGGACCTGGCATTGTGCGAGCGCGCGATCGTGTTTTCTGCAGTCGGCACCGCGGGGCAGCGCTGCACCAGCCTGCGCCGCCTGATCGTGCACGACTCGGTCGCCGATCCACTGCTCGAGCGGCTGCAGGCGATCTACGCCTCGCTGTCGGTGGGCGACCCGCTCGAGCCCGGGGTCTTGGTCGGGCCATTGATCGATGCCCGCGCCTTCGCGATGCAGCAGACAGCCCTGGCCGCCGCCCGCGACGACGGCTGGCGGGTTGTCGGCGGCAGCCGCGTCCGGGTGCCGGGCAGCGAGGGCGGCCACTACGTTCGCCCGGCGATCGTCGAAGCCGCCGCCCAGAACCGTCTGGTGTGTCGCGAGACCTTTGCGCCGATTCTGTATGTCCTGCGCTATCGCAGCCTCGAGGACGCCATCGCGCTGAACAATGGCGTTCCGCAGGGCCTGGCGTCGTCGATCTTTACCGGCGATCTCGCCGAGGCCGAGACCTTCGTTTCCGCCAGTGGCAGCGATTGCGGCATCGTCAACGTCAACATCGGTCCGTCGGGTGCCGAGATCGGCGGCGCCTTCGGCGGTGAAAAGGACACCGGCGGCGGTCGCGAGGCCGGCTCCGACGCATGGAAGTCGTACATGCGCCGGGCCACCAACACGATCAATTACTCCGCCACGCTGCCGTTGGCTCAGGGCATCGACTTCCAATGACCGGGTCGAGCGTCGGCACTGCGGCCGCGGTACTGGTCGATCAGCTTCGCCTGTTCGGCGTCGACACCGTTTTCGGCGTGCCGGGCGAGAGCTACCTAGACGTGCTGGATGCGATGATCGACGCACCGATCCGCTTCGTCGCCTGCCGCCAGGAGGGTGGGGCGGCGATGATGGCCGAGGCCTGGGGCAAGCTCACCCAACGGCCCGGCGTCTGTTTCGTCACCCGCGGCCCGGGTGCGACCAATGCCAGCGCCGGCGTCCATGTCGCGCGGCAGGACTCGACGCCGATGCTGCTGTTCGTCGGCGACGTGCCGCGGCCCAACCGGGGCCGTGAGGCCTTCCAGGAGATCGATTTCGAGGCCATGTACGGCCAGGTCGCGAAAGCGGTCATCCGCATCGACGACGCCCGGCGCATGCCCGAACTGCTGGCCCGCGCCTGGCTCTGTGCCGTCAGCGGACGTCCAGGACCTGTCGTCGTCACCCTGCCCGAAGACATGCTTCGCGAGTGCTGCCAGGCAGTGGCGCTCGCATCGCCGCCGATCCCGTCACCGACACCCGATGCGGCCTCGTTGGCTGAACTAGGGCAGTTGCTGGTCGCAGCCGAACGGCCCTTCGTGCTGGCCGGTGGCCCGGGCTGGACGCAGCCCGCAAGCGAGGCGCTGCAGCGCTTCGCCGAACGCTGGGCGCTGCCGGTCGGGGTCTCGTTCCGCCGCCAGGACGTGTTCGACAATCACCATGGATGCTACGCGGGCCACGTCGGCATCGGCATCGACCCGGCGCTCGCGAGCCGCATCCGGGGCGCCGACCTGCTGCTCGTGCTGGGCAGCCGTCTCGGCGAGATCACGACCGGCGGCTATCGTCTGATCGACGCCCCGCGGCCGGCACAGACCCTGGTGCATGTGCACCCGGACGCCGCCGAACTCGGCCGCGTCTATCAGGCGGATCTGGCGATCGTCTCCGCGATGCCCGCCTGCAGCGAGGCGCTGGCTCGTCTCGAACCGCCGCCGGACCGAATCGCGGGGACGGCAGCCGGCGAGGCCCACCGGGACTGGCAGCGCTTCCTGCAGCCGCGGGACGCGCCCGGCGAACTGCCGCTGGCCGCCATCGTCCAGTCGCTGGCGGCGTGGCTCGGGGAAAAGGGCATCGTCTGCAATGGTGCCGGCAATTATGCGATCTGGCTGCACCGGCACTACTCCTGGCGCCGCCGCGGCACCCAGCTTGCGCCGACCTCCGGCAGCATGGGCTATGGCGTGCCGGCGGCGATCGCCGCGGCGCTGCGGCATCCCGACCGGCGGGTGGCGTGCTGGGCCGGCGACGGCTGTTTCCTGATGCATGGTCAGGAACTGGCGACCGCGGTCGCCGAGCGACTGGGCATCGTCTTCATCGTCGTCGATAACGGCCAGTACGGCACCATCCGCATGCATCAGGAACGGCGCTTCCCGGGCCGGGTCGCCGGCACCCGCCTGGTCAATCCGGATTTCGTCGCGCTGGCGCAGGCCTATGGCGTGCACGCCGAGGCCGTCGCCTCGGCGCTCGCCTTCGAGCGTGCGCTGGCACGGGCGGCACGTGGCGACGGCCCCTTCCTGATCCATCTCAAACTGGACGCCGCGCGCCTGACCCCGGATCTTCGACTTTGACAATCCGCAGTCTGCGGCCAAGCCGGCGCGCCCTAGGCGACGCCCTCAGCCGCGCGTCGTATCGATCACCCGCACGTTGACGACTTCGTCGATCGACTGCAGCGCGGCCAACGCGTCGTCGCCCGGGCGCGCGTCGAGGTCGATGATGTTGTAGGCGATCGCCTCGCGGCTCTTGTTGAGGATGTCGACGATGTTGATGTTGTGTTCGGCGATCACCGCCGTGATCTTGTTCAGCACGCTGGGCACGTTGCGGTTGGTGATGGTGATACGCACCGGCGTCGAGCGCGGCAGCGAGATCTGCGGGAAGTTCACCGAATTGCGGATGTTGCCGTGCTCGAGGAAGTCGATCAGTTGATCGGCGACCATCACCGCGCAGTTCTCCTCGGCCTCGGTGGTGCTGGCACCGATATGCGGCATCTGCAGCATGCGTGCGTGGCCGAGGGTGTCGTTGGCCGGAAAGTCCGAGACATAGCGATGCAGACGCTCGCCGTCGAGTGCGCGCTTGACCGCATCGCGATCGACGATCTCGCCGCGCGCGAAGTTCAACAGCACGGTACCCGGCTTGACGCAGGCGAGCAGGGCGTCGTTCACCAGGCCCCGCGTCGCCTCGAGTGCCGGCAGGTGCAGGCTGATGTAGTCGGCCCTTCCGAACAGGCTGTTCAGGTTGTCCATCTTCTCGACCTCGCTCGACAGGCGCCATGCGGCCTCGACGCTGATCGCCGGGTCGTAGCCGACCACCTTCATGCCGAGCGCGAGCCCCATGTTGGCGACCAGCGAGCCGATGTTGCCGAGGCCGACGACCCCAAGCGTACGGCCGAAGAGCTCGGTGCCGGCAAAGCGTTTCTTTTCCTTCTCGAGAGTCGCGTCGAGACCCTCCTGCGGCGCCATGTCATCGACGAAGCTCATGCCCTGGTAGATGTCGCGTGCCGCCAGCAGCATGCCGGCGAGCACCAGCTCCTTGACGGCGTTGGCATTGGCCCCGGGCGCATTGAAGACGACGATGCCTTGTTCGTTGCAGCGCGGCAGCGGCACGTTGTTGACGCCGGCGCCGGCGCGCCCGATCGCCCTGAGTGTCGGCGGGAAGTCGATCTCGTGCAGCTTCTGGCTGCGGATCAGGAAGGCGTCCGGGTTCGGCAGGTCGCTCGCGACCTCGTAGCCCTGGCGCGGGAAGCGATCGAGGCCTTTGACCGAGATCGCGTTATAGGTACGAATCTTGTACATGCCGTCGGGTCCTTCGAACGATGATGCGGCGTGGCCGCTGGCACGGCCACCCATCGGGAACGGTGGGCGCTGCGGCCCGCCGGTTGCGGCCGCTCAGGCCTTGACCTGCTCGTAGCCCCAGGCGAGCCACGGCAGAAGCGCTTCGATGTCGGCAGTGGCGACCGTCGCACCACCCCAGATGCGCAGGCCGGCAGGCGCATCCTTGTAGGAACCGATGTCGTTGGCGACCCCTTCCTCGCCGAGCAACTTGACCAGTGCCTTGACCTTGTCGGCAGGCAAGTCCAGCGACAGGCAGATACTGGTGTTCGACCGCGAGGCAGCATCTTCGGCGAGGAAGCTGATCCAGTCGTGGCGCTCGACGAACCGCGCGATCGTGGCCAGATTGGCCTGACTGATCTCGATCAGCTGCCGTACGCCGCCCTGCGCCGCGACCCAGCCGAGGGCATCGAGATAGTCGGCCACGCACAGCATTGACGGCGTGTTGATGGTCGCGCCCTCGAAGATGTCCTCGATCAGCTTGCCGCCCTTGGTCATGCGGAAGATTTTCGGCAGCGGCCAGCTCGGCGTGTAGCTCTCGAGCCGTTCGACCGCGCGCGGTCCGAGGATCAGCATGCCATGGGCGCCTTCGCCGCCGAGCACCTTCTGCCAGCTGAAGGTGACCACGTCGAGCTTGTGCCACGGCAGCGCCATCGCGAACACGGCCGAGGTCGCATCGCAGATGGTCAGGCCCTCGCGTTCGTCGCTGATCCAGTCGCCATTCGGAACGCACACCCCGGAGGTCGTGCCGTTCCAGGTGAACACGATGTCGTGGTCGGACCGGGTCTGGCCGAGATCGGGCAGCTGGCCGTAGTCCGCCTTCAGCAGATTGAGGTCGAGCTTGAGCTGCTTGGCGATATCGGTATGCCAGCCGGCGCCGAACGACTCCCACACGCAGACATCCACCGGGCGCGGCCCAAGCAGGCTCCACAATGCCATTTCGACCGCGCCGGTATCCGAAGCCGGCACGATGCCGACCCGATAGTCGTCGGGGATCCCGAGCAGCGCTTTGGTCTCGGTGATGGCCCGCTTCAACGCCGCCTTGCCGGGCGCCGATCGGTGCGATCGGCCAAGGGTCGACTGGTCGAGGCCGGCGAGGTCGTAGCCCGGCCGCTTGCTGCAGGGACCGGAAGAAAAATTGGGATTCTGCGGTTTGACGGAAGGGCGTTCGGACACTGGTCGATCCTCGCTGAAAGTCGTCGTGAAGAAACGGGCGAAGAACCGTACCAGAAACGACGCACGACGACAAAGGCCCGATCGTTTGCGGGCAGCGCCGGTGGCTTCGGCAACTTGCGGCCACGACAGGCGGGTGGTGCAGCGACGGCGTGGGACGCTGCGAGCGGGGCAGCCCGAAGCCCGCCAGTCACTGCAAGGCGACCATGCCGGGCGCTTGCTGCCGGCCCTCAGCCTCCCCGAGACCTACTCGCCCTTGCCAGCTGAGCGTCCCCCGGCCCGAGGTTCGACGCGCGCCAGCTGCCATAGCCCATCAGGCACCGGCTCGCCGGCCGCCAGCAGCATCTGCAGCAGCCGATGGGCAGCCTCGTGGATCAGTGCCTCGTGTGTCAGTGAAGAGACGTATGCGCGCCAGTGCAGGTCGACGAATTCGGCCAGGCGGTCGATGTCGTTCTCGGGCCAGCCGGGCAGCTTGCGGTCGTAGCGCAGGATCAACAGATCGGCCAGATTCGACGGCGGTGGCCCGGCATCGGCGCGGATCACCAGAAAGGTCGGGCAGTTGGCGCCGTGCGCCAGTCCGACCTCGTTGGCGACATTGAGGTTGCGTGCCGACAGGTCGGCCAGCACCGCGGCACAGCGGGCGATCAGCGGCGCGATGAACGGGTAGTATTCCTCGTCGGTGAGCCCGCCCCAGGCACGGATCGCGCGAAAGCCGGCCCGCGCCAGCGCCGGCCGGTACCAGCGGCAGAACTGGCCCGCATACGGTTGCTTGAACGGCATCGCGACGAAGCAGGTATCGGGCTCGGCCGGCAGCGGCTGCAGCAGATCGGCCAGCAGCAGGTAGACCTGGCTGATCATCGCCACCGCGTCGCGGCCGCGAGCGGTCTCGTCCAAGCGGCCGACAAAGCGCTCGAAGGCGTCCGGGCCGAGTCCGAGCCGCTGCAGTTCCGGCTGCCAACGATCGCGCAGTTTGGCCCGCATGGGCGGCGTGGTGCCGGCATAGCCGCCGGCGAGCAGGGCCGCCATCTGGCCGATGCCGAAGCACGCGTGCATTTCGGCATCCCGACTGCGCAATTCGCTCATCATCGTGCCCACCAGCGACGGGTAGCGCGCTGCGAACGTCGGCTGGCGTGCAGGAAATCGGAGGTCAATGCCGATCTCGTCGAGGAATTCATGCACCCGGCGCCGGATCGCGCCATAGCGGGGTGCGGCCAGTGCCTGTCGGCCTCCGCCGACAAAGGCGCCCAGACAGAATCCGTTGAAACGGCTGTGAAGCGGACTAGGGCCGGGGCGCAAGCAGACCTCGCATGGCGCCGACAAGCGCGGCCAGGGCAGACCGGTCGGCGCGCACCGGCTCGTCGCCCGGTTCATCGACCATCGGCGCCAGGACCTTGTGCCACAGCGTGTCGACGTCGATCGTCTCGGCCGAGCCCTGCGGTCTGGGTGCCAACGCCGCAGTACCGAGGGGCGTCGCCATGAAGCACACGGGTCGCACGTGCGTTTGGGCCATCGTCATCCGTTCTTCAGCGCAGCGGCGTGCATCAATATAGCATCTGCATCGGGCCTGCCTTGCCACCCTGCTTCCCCGCCAGCCTGAACGACCGCCGCGGCGACTATCGCGACGCGGCCTGTCGCATATGCGACAGCCGCGGGTCAGCGTCGCGGCGAAACGTCACATGACGCCAGGATCTTGCCACGGGTACCATGCACCACGACGGCGCGGCCCGGCGGCAATTCGGCCCGGGCGCCGGCGATTGGCACGATTGTCGCTGTTCGTCACCCGAGTCACCGACGGAACCCCGACATGCGCAGATTTCTCTGCTGCCTGGCTGCGCTGCTGATGATCTCGAGCGTCCGTGCCGACGACGTGCTGGTTGCCGTCGCCGCCAACTTCACGGCACCGATGAAGGAAATCGCGGCGTCCTTCGAACAGGCCACCGGACATCGGGCACGGCTGGCCTTCGGCTCGACCGGCAAGCTCTACGCGCAGATCCGCAATGGTGCGCCGTTCTCGGTGCTGCTGGCGGCCGACGCCGACACCCCCGAGATGCTCGAGCGGCTCGGCCTCGCGGTCCCGGATTCCCGGCGGACCTACGCAATCGGGCGGCTGGCGCTGTGGAGCCCGGACCCGGCGCGTGTCGATCTGAGTGGCCGAATCCTCGCCGATCCGGATCTCGAGCGGCTGGCACTGGCCAATCCGAAGCTGGCGCCTTACGGTCGTGCTGCCGAACAGACCCTCAAGGCACTCGGTTTGTGGGAGACCCTCAAGCCTCGCCTGGTGCTGGCCGAGAGCATCTCGCAGAGCTTCCAGTTCGTCGCCTCCGGCAACGTCCCGGCAGGCTTTGTCGCGCTATCCCAGATCATGCGTGACGGGCGTCTGCTGTCCGGCTCGGCATGGCACGTTCCCGCCTACATGCATGCACCGCTCACCCAGGATCTCGTGCTGTTGCGCCCGGGCGCAGACAGCGCAGCCGCGGCGGCCCTTGTGAAGTTCATGGGATCGCCGCAGGCACGACGCGTGATCGACGACTACGGCTACCGGGTGCCACCGTGACGACCGGCACGGTCCACCGTCGATGCGCGCGATGTCGCAGGAAATACTTCTCGGCGTGGCCGGCTGGCCGACTCACCGTCGAACCCGTTTGCGGCACACTTTCGGGCATTCGATGCGCGCCCTCGACGCCGACTCCGTAGATGCCCGACCTATCCCTCGCGACCGAAGACTGGCAGGCGATTGCGCTCACCGCCAGGCTGGCAGCCGTCACTCTGCTGATCCTGTTCGCCATCGGCCTGCCGCTGGCGTGGTGGCTTGCGCGCACGCATTCGCGCCTGGGTAGCCTGGTGTCGGCACTGGTCGCGGTGCCGCTGGTGCTGCCGCCGACCGTACTCGGCTTCTACCTGCTGGTGCTGCTTGGTCCCCAGGGGCCGGTCGGCCGCCTCACCGAGTCGCTCGGCATCGGCTTGCTGCCGTTCACCTTTCCGGGGCTGGTGGTGGCATCGACGCTGTTCTCGCTGCCGTTTGTCGTGCAGCCGCTGCAGGCGAGCTTCGCGGCCGTCAGCGAGCGCATGCTCGAGGTGGCGGCGACCCTGCGTGCCGGCCCCCTCGACACCTTCTGGCACGTCGTTCTGCCCCTCAGCCGGCCCGGACTGCTGAGCGCCGCGGTGCTCGGATTTGCCCACACCCTGGGCGAATTCGGCGTGGTGCTGATGATCGGCGGCAACATCCCGGGGCGTACCCAGGTGCTATCGATCGCCATCTACAACCGCGTCGAGGCCTTCGAGTACGCCCACGCCCACCTGCTCGCCGGGTGCCTTCTGGTCTTCAGCTTCATTGCGCTGCTGGCGCTCCAGTTCATCAATCGCGCGGTCAGCACCACGCCCGCCATGCTGAGGGGCGGCGCTTGAGCGGCGTCGAGGCCCGCTTCAGGCTCGAGCGCCCGGGCTTTTCGCTCGACGTCACGCTCGAATTGCCCGACACGGGGGTCAGCGTCCTGTTCGGACCCTCGGGCTGCGGCAAGACCACGGTGCTCCGCTGTGCGGCCGGGTTGACGCGCTCCGACCACGGCCTGATGCGGATCGGCGAGGACTGCTGGCAGGACAGTGAAACCCGGCGATGGCTGCCGACGCACCGCCGGCCGCTCGGCTATGTGTTCCAGGAGGCCAGCCTGTTTCCCCATCTGTCGGTCCGCGGCAACCTCGCCTTCGCCAGCCGGCGTGGGGGGCAGGGTGACCGTCCGGACGGCAAGCTGATGGAACTGCTGGGCATCGACCGCCTGATGGATCGCATGCCGGCGGCGCTGTCCGGCGGCGAGCGCCAGCGGGTGGCCATCGCCCGGGCCCTCTGCGCGTCGCCGCGATTGCTGCTGATGGACGAACCGCTCGCGGCCCTCGACGCGGACCGCAAGCGCGAGATCCTGCCCTACCTCGAGCGCCTGCACCGCCGGTTGTCGATCCCGGTGCTATACGTGACCCACGCCCTCGACGAGGTCGCCCAGCTGGCCGACCACCTGGTCCTGATGGACCAGGGTCGGGTAGGCATGGCGGGCCCGGTCGGCGAAGTCATGGCCAGCCTAGACTCGCCGCTGGCCGCGAGCGATCAGGCTTCGGTGGTGCTGGACGCCCGTGTCTCGGGCCACGACTCGGCCTACGGCCTGACCCGTCTCGACGTGGACGGCATCGATCTGTGGAGCGCGCGCGTCGGCTACGAGATCGGGCGTCGGCTGCGCCTCAGGGTCCATGCCCGCGATGTCAGCCTGGCCTTGTTCCGGCCGGAAGGTTCGAGCATCACCAACATCGTGCCCGCCGTGATCGAGGCGATCGGCGGCGACGACGACGCGACCCAGTGTCTGGTACGCCTGCGCACCGGGTCGGGGGCACAACTGCTCGCGCGCATCACCCGGCGCTCGCGGGACCTGCTGGCACTGGAGCCGGGCATGGTCATCTATGCCCAGATCAAGGCCGTGGTGCCGGTCGTCTGAAGCCGATCGAACACTTTCGCCCAAGCAGTTGCTAGACTCCTCGGAAAATCCGATTAACGGTCCGACACAATCTGCCGTTATAGCGGAATGCATAGGGCCCGGCGCACACGGGCCGGTGCAGCGACGGAGACACTGCAGTGGGCGTTGTATTCACAAAGACCGAAAAGGGTCGCACGGAAATCACTGAACGCACCGGCGGCCTTCATCCGCGGATGCGGCGCATCCTGATCATCGTGGACGGCAAGCGCACAGTCGACGAGCTTCGCGAGTTCGTGGCCGCCGATGACCTCACCCACACGCTGGGCGAACTCGAGGAAGCGGGCTACATCGAAGCCGTCGGCATCCGCAAGGGCGACGGCGTGCAGGCACCGGTCGAAGGTGAATTGCCGTCGATCACCGCCTTCCGCGACCTGCCGGCGGCACCGAACCCCGCCGATCTCGAGAAGGCGCGCCATTTCATGATCAACACGCTGCGCACCTTCTGCGGCCAATACACCCACATGACCCTGATGAGCGCGATCAATCTGGCCGCGGATCACGGCGAGCTCCGGGCGCTGTTCCCGGACTGGTACCGACACGTCGTCGAATCGTGGCAGGGACGCCGCCGTGCCGAGGAACTTCGAACGCAGTTGCTCGAAGTGATCTGACAGCGCTACGCCGCCCGGCGGTGCTCGACCGCGACCGGAACGCCGCCGACCAGCGTCTGGTAGACCACGCAATAACGTTCCGACAACTGCATCAGCTTGGCAATGCGATCTTCGCCGGCATCGGTATCGAGTTCGACTTTCAGCCGAATCGCCTTGAAACCGACCGGCGCTGCCTTGTCGACACCGAGCGTACCGCGGAAATCGAGGTCACCTTCCGCCGTCAGCCGTCCGCCGCGCAAGTGGATTTCCAGCGCCGTCGCCACCGCCGAGATCGTGACGCCGGCACAGGCGACCAGCGCCTGCAGCAGCATGTCGCCCGAGCAGGCGAGGGTACCGGTACCACCGCTTGCGGGATGAAGTCCGGCCGCGACCAGCGCCTTGCCGGTCGACACCGAGCAGGCCACGCCGTCGGCCAGTTCTCCCTCGGCCGAGAGGGTGATCATCGCGGCCGCGGGACTTTCCCGATAGCGATCCTTGATCGGCGCCTGGATCTCGCGCAGTTCGTTCGCGTTCATGCTTGCTCCGTTGGAGTTCCGAAACGAGATGATCGGCAGCCGAGGCGAGCGCGGTCAACCCGGTCTGCAGCGATCCCGCGCGGACTTCGGTGGCTTCGCGGGGCCTCGGCCGGTCGGCCGGCGCGCGGACTGGGCCGGCGCGGGCCCGAGGCCGCGAGCCGATGACGGGCGACAGTGGTGGAATCCGGATCGATCGCTGCCCGGGCGCCCCGCCAGGCGGCCGGAAGGCGGTCCGGGCTAGCGCCGCAGCGGCACGACGGCCATGCCCTGAAACGCCACCACCATGCCGAAGGTACCGGCCATCAGCAGGCACAGGCCGGGTATGAACAGCGGACTATCGACGCTAAGCGGAAGCATCTTCGTTCTCCTGAAAAGGTCCCTGGCAAGGGTCAACGGTCGAACACGCGACCATTCGAGGGTCATGCAACTGTCGGGCAGGACAAAGATCACGGTGCCCGTATCGGTTCACCTGCGGCGCCGTCGCCGCCGCCGTGTCGCATCGTCGACATTTTCGTAGGAAGCCCTTCACGAGCCACCACCAGCGTCGTCGAGTCTCTCACAAAATCAATGATTTGACATCTGGCACGGGCCTTGCGCACGTACTCGCGAGCCCCGACTGAAGGTGCGAAGATGAAGCCCTCCGACGTATCCGCGCTGCTCGACGAGCCCGCCTGCAGCCACAACCGGAAATCGAAGTCCGGTTGCGCCAAGCCCAAGCCCGGTGCTTCGGCCGGCGGCTGTGCGTTCGACGGTGCGCAGATCGCGATGCTGCCGATTGCCGACGTCGCCCACGTCGTGCATGGTCCGATCGCCTGTGCCGGTTCGTCCTGGGACAACCGCGGCACCCGAACCACCGGACCGACGCTGTACAAGATCGGCATGACCACCGATCTCACCGAGCAGGACGTGGTCATGGGCCGCTCGGAGAAGCGCCTGTTCCACGCCATCGGCCAGGCCATCGACAGCCTGCATCCACCCGCGGTCTTCGTCTATAACACCTGCGTGCCGGCGCTGATCGGCGACGACCTCGACGCCGTCTGCAAGGCGGCAGCCCGGCATTTCGGCGTGCCGGTGGTGCCGATCGACTGCGCCGGCTTCTACGGCACCAAGAATCTCGGCAACCGCATCGGCGCCGATGCGATGGTGCGCCACGTGATCGGCGGCCGCGAGCCCGATCCGCTGCCGGACGCGGTGGTGGCCGGCTATGCCGCGCGCGGTATCCGCATCCACGACGTGAACCTGATCGGCGAATACAACATCGCCGGCGAATTCTGGCACGTGGCGCCACTGTTCGACGAGCTCGGCCTGCGCATCCTGTGCACGCTGTCCGGCGACGCGCGCTATCACGAGGTGCAGACCATGCACCGCGCCGAAGTGAACATGATGGTGTGCTCGAAGGCGATGATCAACGTCGCCCGCAAGCTCGAGGACAGCTATGGCACGCCCTGGTTCGAGGGCAGCTTCTACGGCATCAGCGACATGTCGGCGGCATTGCGCGGATTTGCCCGGATCATCGATGACCCGTCGCTGGGCGAGCGCACCGAGGCACTGATCGCGCGCGAGGAGGCGCGCGTCGGCGGCTTGCTGGCACCGTGGCGTGAGCGCCTGTCCGGCAAGCGCGTGTTGCTCAATACCGGTGGCGTCAAGAGCTGGTCGGTGGTCTCGGCGCTGCAGGACCTCGGCATGGACGTGGTGGCGACCGCGACCAAGAAATCCACTGAAGAGGACAAGGCGCGCATCCGCGAACTGATGGGGCCTGAAGCAAAGATGATCACCGACGGCTCGGCCCGCGCCTTGCTGGACCTGATGGCCGAACTCGACGCCGACATCATGATCGCCGGCGGGCGTAACCTCTACACTGCGCTGAAAGCCAGATTGCCCTTCCTCGACATCAACCAGGAACGTGAATTCGGCTACGCCGGCTATCAGGGCATGGTTGAACTGACGCGCCAGCTGGCCCTGACCATCGAATCGCCGGTATGGGCACAAGTGCGCTCGCCGGCCCCCTGGGCCTCGTCCGAGGTCGCCAGCCGCAGGCCTCAGGCGCGCGACGAGGACGACCTGATCCTGCCGCTCGACGACGCACCCGCGCTGACGATCATGGACGCGGAGGTGGCGTAATGGCGGAAGTTCGAAAGCGGTCCAAGGCGCTGTCGGTCAATCCCCTGAAGACCAGCTCGACCACCGGCGCCGCGCTGGCCTTCCTCGGCATCGACCGCGCCATCCCGATGCTGCACGGATCACAGGGCTGCACCGCCTTCGCCAAGGTCTTCTTCGTGCGTCATTTTCGCGAACCGATCCCGCTGCAGACCACGGCAATGGATCAGGCCAGCACCGTGCTCGGCGCCGACGACAATGTCGTCGAGGGTCTCGAGACCTTGTGCCGCAAGCAAGGGCCGGCGATGATCGGCCTGCCGACGACCGGGCTTTCCGAGACCCAGGGCGCCGATGTCCGCCGCAACGTGCGGGAATTCCGTGCCCGTCACCCGGAGCACGACCACATCGCCGTCGTCCCGGTGGACACGCCCGATTACGTCGGTTGTCTCGAAAGCGGTTTCGCGCTGGCGGTGAAGAGCATCGTCGACGTCCTCGTGCCAGACGATCGCAGCCGCGTCGGTCGCCGACCGAAACAGGTCAATCTGCTGGTCAATGCGTCGCTGACGCCGGGCGATCTCGAACATCTGCGCGACCTCGTCGAGCTGTTCGGCTTGCGACCCGTGGTGTTGCCGGACATCGGCGACTCGCTCGACGGCCATCTGATCGCCGACGACTTCACGCCGCTTACCTTCGGCGGCACGCCGGTGCCCGAGATCGCCAGCCTGAACGAGGCCGCCCACACCATCGTCGTCGGCCGCTCGCTGGCCGCCGCCGCGGATCTGCTGGCCGAACGCAGCGGCGTGCCCGACTCGCGCTTCGACCACCTGATGGGTCTGGCCGCCAACGATCGCCTCGTGCGCCTGCTGGCGGAGTTGTCGGGACGCCCGGTGCCGCCGCGTGTCGAACGCTGGCGGGCCCAGTTGCAGGACGCGATGGTGGACTGCCATTTCATGCTCGGTTTCGCCCGCATCGGCATTGCCGCCGACCCCGATCTGCTGCTCGCGATGTCGGAGTTCGTGACCGCATTCGGTGCCGAAGTGGTGGCCGCGGTCGCGCCCGATCGTGCGGCGTCGCTGACGGACGTGCCGACCGGGGCGGTGCAGATCGGCGACCTCGAAGCCCTCGAAACGCTGTCGCGCGCCGCGCGGGCCCAACTGATCATCTCGAATAGCCATGCTGCCGACAGCGCCGCACGGCTCGGCGTGCCACTGCTGCGGGCAGGATTCCCCCAGTACGACCTGGTGGGTGGCTACGCCCGCCAGTGGATCGGTTATCGCGGCGGTCGTCAGGCCCTGTTCGATCTTTCCAACCTGTTGCTGGCCCACCATGGACACCAAGATGCCATCGCTCCCTACCACGCCGTGCTCCGCGCCCCGGCACCCGGTGCGGGCACGTGCCCGCCATCTGTGCCTGGTGGCGGATCCCACTGACGAGGCCGTCATGAACCTGTCGATCGCCTTTGCCTCCAGCGACCGCGAAACCGTGGACCAGCATTTCGGTGCGGCGGCCGCATTCGCGATCTTCGAACTCGGCGCCCACGGCAGCCGGCTGCGCGAAGTCGCCGAATTCATCGATACCGCGATGGACGGGCACGAGGGCAAGCTCGACGCCAAGATCGCGCTGCTCGAAGGCTGCGCAGCGGTGTACGCCTGCGCAATCGGCTCGTCGGCGGTGCAGCGGCTTCTGGCCAAGGGTGTCCAGCCCCTGAAAGTCGCCAACGGCAGCCCGATCGATGCGCTGCTGAGCCAGTTGCGCAGCGAACTCGACGGCACCCCCCCGATCTGGCTGGCAAGGGCCGTCGGGCTGCGCCAAAAGCGCAGCCCCGACCGCTTCGACGCGATGGCCGGCGAGGGCTGGGAGGAATGACGATGGTCCGCGAACAGGCCCGCATCGTCTCGATCGCGGCCGGCCGGATGCGGCTGGTGCCGGTGGCCGCCGCCTGTGGCGGCTGCAGCCATAGCGGTGGATGCGGCATGGCCCGCCTCGCGGAATTGCTGCCGGCCGAGCGCAACGCGCTGGAACTGCCCGCCTCCGATGGCCACCAGGTCGGCGACGTGATCGAACTGGCCCTGCCGGACGGCGCGCTGTTGCTCGCCTCGCTGCTGGCCTACCTGCCGGCCCTGGTCGGCCTGATTGCCGGCGCCGCCCTGTCGGCGACGGCAGGCGCCCCGCTGCAGGTGCTCACGGCGCTGGTCGGACTGGCCGCGGGACTTGGCTGCTCGCGGCTGATCGGGCGCCGACATTTCCGGCGCTGGCGCCCGGTCGTGGTCGCCGGCGCCGGCGCGGTTGCTACTCGAAACCAGGAGTGAACGATGACTGAAATGGTCGAAGAAGATTTGATGGCGTCCGACTTCATCCGCGAGATGTGCAAGCAGGTCCGCGCCATCGACACCTACGGACACTACGACGGCTGGTCTTCCGAGCGCCTGCTCGAGCCCTTCGTGCTGAGCCGCGAGGCGCGCAAGAAGATTCCCGTGGTCGGCGACCCGGACGACATCACGCTGGCCCGCCTGAAGGCCTACTACAACGCGATCGCGGCATTGATCGAGCAGCGTGGGGGTCGAATGGCCGGATCGCTGCTCAACATCTCGCACGAAGGTTTCGGCCGTGCCCTGATCACCGTCGGCCGCCTGATCGTCGTCGACCGCCGGCTTCGCGACGTGCATCGATTCGGCTTCGAGTCGCTCGCCAAGATGCATGCCGAGGCGGAGAAGATGCTGGCGGCCGCGGTCGAACTGATCGAACGTCATCCGGACGTGGCGGAGTTGTGACATGACACCCGACGAGCTGAAATCACTCGAAAAGGAAGTGCGCAGGCTCAAGCGCATCGCCGCCGAACGGGCCTCGGAACTCCACGATCTGGTCGAGGACCGACTGCCTGCGGCCTATCACGAAATTCCAACGATCGCCGGTGCGACCTTCGATGCATGCAAGGCCTGGGCCGAAGCGCGCGATCGGCTCGACGCACAGGTCGCGGCCTGATGCGACGCGTCGGCTCTCCCCGATTTGAAACCGAAGGCGGTGCGCCCGGCGCATCCGCAGGAGCAATACGATGGATCCGATCACTGGCCTGACGCGCGGTGGCGTCGAATGGGTGCCCCAGTTCGTGCTCGAACTCGATGGCGCGAAATGCATCGGTTGCGGCCGCTGCTACAAGGTCTGCCCGCGCGACGTGTTCGATCTGGTGGAGCGCGAGGAAGACGATCTCGACGACGACCTGGATGACGACAACATGATGGTCATGACCATCGCCAACGGCCTCGACTGCATCGGCTGCGGGTCCTGCGCGCGGGTGTGCCCGAAGGGGTGCCACACCCACGGCCCGGCTGCGGTGACCGCCTGAAGTGAGCGCGACGATACGGAGTCCGCGGCGGCATCGGCGAAATTGCGCGACGGCCTGGGTCGGACGTCGGTGAACGCCGATACCGTCATCGCGGGGTTGCCGGCGGGCGCCGAGGGCGGCTGGCGCGGCGTGCTCTATCACAAGCACCATACCAGCGCCCGCACCGTCTTTCTCCAGATCGGCGACAGCGTGGTGGTGGCCGCGGCCGACGACGCGGCGGCCATCGATCCGCACGACGGCCGGATCGGGATTCATCCTGCGTCGGGGCTGGTGGGCCTGGCCGGCCTGCTCGCGCTGCCGCCGTCGGCGCTGCGCGTCGACGCCGAGCCGTTGCGCACCGCTGGCGACGCTGCTGCCCCGATCTGGCTGGTCGAACTCGCCACCATCGACCCCCCGGTGGCTGCGGCCGCGGTTGCCGGCGGCCGCTTCGTTTCGCTGCTCGAGGCGCGGCTGCTCGACGAAGCCCAGCGCGCGCTGCTGGGCACCGCCTACACCCGCATCCTCGGTTGAGCCGTCGTCGCCGGCGTCAGTCGAGGCCTTCGATACGCACGTCGGCCAGTCCCTTGCGGACCATGCCCAGCTTGCGCGCCGCGCCCAGCGACAGATCGATGATGCGGCCGGGCGAGGTCGGTCCACGGTCGTTGATCGTCACTTCCACCGTGCGCTCGTTGTCGAGATTGGTGACCCGCACGCGCGAGCCGAACGGCAGGCTCGGATGGGCCGCCGTCATCGCTTCCGGATTGAAGCGCTTGCCGGACGCCGTGCGACGGCCGGCGAACTTGCGTCCGTACCAGGCTGCCACGCCTTCTTCGCTGAAGCTCGAAACGCTGGCCGATGCGCTCGCGCCGGCCGGCTGCTGTGCGGCGACCGGACCGTGAAGGCAGGCGCCGATCAGCAGCGCGGTCAAGACGACATTCTTGTTCATGCATTCCTCTTTGGCTCGTTGTCTGCGACCGTCGCTCGCCGGGCAGGGCGGACGGCCCCGGCACTGTGCCACTTCGCCGCCCAGGCGATTGCTAAACCCTGTGACACAAGGTCGCCCACGGCTTGTGGGCTTTGCCACACGGGGCCCGACGATTCCGTCGGAATGCGACATGCCGACCCGCCGATCTGCCAGGCCGCATATTGGAAAATCAGTGACTTGCGCCGACATGCCGGCATGGCACGACGGTTGCGGAACGGGTCGTGTAGCAATAACGAAATGAGAGGCCCGTCATGATCAGCCTGACCCCAACCGCCATCAACGCCGTCCGCCGCTTTCTCAATACCACCGATGAGCCGATCGCCGGCCTGCGCATCTCCGTCGCCGGCGGCGGCTGTGCGGGCCTGCAGTACGGGCTCAAGCTCGAACGGCAGGGCGAGCCCGACGACCACGTGCTGGACTTCGACGGACTGTCGGTGCTGATCGACCCGTTCTCGGCCCCGCTGCTCGCCGGCACGACGGTCGATTTCGTCGAGTCGCTCGAGGGTAGCGGCTTCAAGTTCGAGAATCCGCAAGCCAACAAGTCCTGCGCCTGCGGCCAGTCGTTCACGGCGTAAGCCGACGCCTGAAAGACAAACGAATCGAATCGAATACGGGAGCCTGCCATGTGGGACTACTCTGAAAAGGTCAAGGAACACTTCTACAACCCGCGCAATGCCGGTCCGCTCGACGGTGCCAACGGCATCGGTGACGTCGGCTCGATCTCCTGTGGCGACGCGCTGCGGCTGATGCTCAAGGTCGATCCCGATTCCGAGCGCATCACCGACGCCCACTTCCAGACCTTCGGCTGCGGCTCGGCGATCGCGTCGAGTTCGGCGCTGACCGAGATCATCAAGGGCATGACGCTGGACGAGGCGCTGGCGGTGTCGAACCAGGACATCGCGGACTATCTCGACGGCCTGCCGCCGGAGAAGATGCACTGTTCGGTGATGGGACGTGAAGCCCTGCAGGCGGCCGTTGCCAATTACCGCGGCGAGACCTGGAGCGACGACCACGAGGAAGGCGCCCTGGTGTGCAAGTGCTTCGCCATCGACGCCGTGCTGATCGAGGACACGATTCGCGCCAACAATCTCGGCACGGTCGAGGACGTCACCAACTACACCAAGGCCGGCGGCGGCTGCGCGGCCTGCCACGAAGGCATCGAGGAGATCCTCGGTCGCGTGCTGGCGGAACGCGGCGAGCGCTTCGACCCGACCGCCAAGGCGACGCCGGCACCGGCGATGGGCAACCTGGCCCGCATCCGCAAGATCGAACAGACCATCGAGCAGATGCGGCCGACGCTGCAGCGCGACGGTGGCGACATCGACCTGATCGACGTCGATGGCAACAGGATCCTGGTCAGCCTGAAGGGCGCCTGCAGCGGCTGCCAGATGGAAGCGGTCACCCTCGGCGGCGTCCAGCAGAAGCTGATCGAGGCGCTCGGCGAGTTCGTCAAGGTGGTGCCGGTGGGCGCCCACGCCCATGCCCACGGCAGCGCCTGTGCGACGGAGGCCTGAACCATGGGACCGATCTATCTCGACAACAACGCCACCACCCAGTGCGACCCGCGCGTCATCGACGCGATGATGCCGTACTTCATCGAGCAGTTCGGCAATCCGTCGTCGATGCACAGCTTCGGCAACAAGGTCGGGCTCGCGGTCAAGAAGGCGCGCGCCCAGGTGCAGACGCTGATCGGCGCCGAACACGACTCCGAGGTGATCTTCACTTCCTGCGGCACCGAATCGGATTCGACGGCGATCCTGTCGGCGCTGCGTGCCCAGCCCGAGCGCAAGGAGATCATCACGTCGACGGTCGAACACCCGGCGGTGCTGAGCCTCGCCGAACACCTCGAGAAGGAGGGCTACACGGTCCATCGCATCGGCGTCGACGGCCAGGGCCGCATCGACCTCGACGCGTACCGCGCCAAGCTCTCGCCGAACGTCGCGATCGCCTCCTTCATGTGGGCCAACAACGAGACCGGCACGATCTTCCCGGTCGAGCAGATGGCCGAGATGGCCCATGAGGCCGGCGTGATGTTCCACACCGACGCGGTGCAGGCGGTCGGCAAGCTGCCGATCGACCTCAGGAACACCCACATCGACATGCTCTCGCTGTCGGGCCACAAGCTGCATGCACCGAAGGGCATCGGCGTGCTCTACCTGAAGCGCGCGACCCGCTTCCGCCCGCTGCTTCGAGGTGGTCACCAGGAGCGCGGCCGCCGCGCCGGCACCGAGAACGTACCGGCGATCGTCGGACTCGGCGTGGCCGCCGAGCTGGCGCTCGAACACATGGCGTTCGAAAACACCACGGTCAAGCGCATGCGCGACCAGTTGCAGGACGGGATCCTGGCGCAGGTGCCCAACGCCTTTGCCACCGGCGACGTCGACAACCGCCTGCCGAACACCGCCAACATCGCCTTCGAATACATCGAGGGCGAGGCGATCCTGCTGCTGCTCAACAAGGAAGGCATCGCCGCGTCGAGTGGTTCGGCCTGCACCTCGGGTTCGCTGGAGCCGTCCCACGTGATGCGGGCGATGGGCATCCCCTATACCGCCGCCCACGGCACCGTGCGCTTCTCGTTGTCCCGCCACACGCGCGATTGCGAGATCGAACGGGTGATCCAGGCGGTGCCGCCGATCGTCGCCCGTCTGCGCAAGCTCTCGCCGTACTGGGCCGGCGACAAGCCGCTGGCCGAGCCCGAGAAGGCATTCGCCCCGAGCTACGCCTGAGCGGAGCACGCCCATGACCGCCGCCGACATCGTCGATACGCCCGAGCCCGGCCTCGGAACCCTGCTGATCGAGGACATCGACTCGGTCCTTGCGCGCGATCCGGCCGCCCGCGGCCGCTTCGAAGTGCTGACCACGTATCCCGGCGTGCATGCGGTGATCTGGCATCGTCTCGCCAATGTGATGTGGCGGCACCGCCTGCCCTACCTGGCGCGGCTGATCCAGTTCATGACGCGGATGCTGACCCAGATCGACATCCATCCTGCCGCCCGCATCGGTCGCCGCCTGTTCATCGACCACGGCACCGGCGTCGTGATCGGTGAAACCGCGGTGCTCGGCGACGACTGCACCCTCTACCACGGCGTCACCCTCGGCGGCACGTCGTGGCGCAAGGGCAAGCGTCACCCGACCCTGGGCAATGGCGTCGTGATCGGCGCCGGCGCCAAGGTACTGGGGCCGATCGAGGTTGGCAACGGCGTGCGCATCGGTGCCAATTCGGTGGTGGTCACGCCGGTACCCGCCAACCGCACGGTGGTCGGCATTCCCGGGCGCGTCGTGCGCAGCGAAGGCGGTCGCAGCCCGGACGGCTTCGATCTCGACCACCATCTGGTGCCCGACCCGGTCGGCAAGGCGCTCGCGTGCCTGCTCGAGCGTGTCGAGCAGCTCGAATCCCGCATCGACCAGGCGGGGCTGGGCGAACCGGGCGAAAGCGTCTGCGAAGGGGGCTGTTCCTGCGGCAGCGTGCTCAAGCATCCGGGCGAGCACGTGGTCGGTGTCCACGTCGCGACGGCGCAGCGGGGTCGATGATGGATCTGCACGACTTCGATTCGGTCAGCCTGTACTTCGACGACGCCTGTCCGCCGGAGGTGGCGGGCCTGCTCGACCTGGCCGCCCGCTCATGCATCGAAGGCGAGGGCGAGCTGCCGCTGCTGCAGGCCTACCTGCATGCGCCGGAGCAACTGGTCGTGCTGGTCGGGTTGTACCGCTACTACTTCTACAAGCACCGGCTGGCCGAGGCCGACCTCGTCGCCCGGCGGGCGATGGTGGTCTCCGGCCGGCGCCTGGGCCTGCCCGACGACTGGCAAGAGATGGACCAGATCGCGCTGGCCGACGCCGCCAGCCGTTCGATGGGCCTGCTGCGCTTCTGGCTGCTGGCGCTGAAGGCCCGTGCCGTGCTGGCGCTGCGCGAAGGCCGTACGGTCGTCGGACAGCAGATGCTCGAAAAGCTGGCGATCCTCGACCAGCATGACCGCCTCGGCGCCAGCGCGCTGCTGACGGTCGTGGGTTGCGCCAGCACTGTTGCCGCCGCCGCAAAACCCTGACCCCCCAACCCAGGAGAACCACGATGATCGACGAATGCACCCTGGACGATGCCCTCGATGAGCTCGAAAGCGCCGAGGATTTTCTGACCTACTTCGACGTCACGTTCGATCCTTCGATCGTGCAGGTCAGCCGCTTGCACATCCTGCAGCGCTATCACGACTATCTCGCCGCGGCGCCGGGTGACGACGGCGACGACGAAGCCCGGCGTGCCGTGCACCGCAGGGCGCTGACGCAGGCATATGCCGATTTCGTCCATTCGACCCCGCTCGACGAGAAGGTCTTCAAGGTCTTCCACATGCACGAGCCGCAGATCGCGATCATTCCGGTCGAGTCCCTGCGCATCCGCTGAACGCCGGGGCGAAGCGATGTTGCCGCGATACGAATACGGGACCGGCGTTCGTGTCATCCGCAACGTGCGCAACGACGGCACCTATCCGGGGCTCGCCACCGGCGCGTTGCTGGTGCGCCGCGGCGCCACCGGCTTCGTGCGCGATGTCGGCACTTTCCTCCAGGACCAGCTGATCTACACCGTGGCTTTCCTCGACACCGGTGTGCCCGGTGACCAGGACGGCCGGGTGATCGGCTGCCGCGAGGAGGAACTGATCGGCATCGACGAGCCGTGGACGCCGACCCGCTTCGAATCCCGGGAGCGGGTGCAGGCAGCGACGACGCTGGTCGCCGGCGGCGAGCTACGGGCCGAACGGGGATGCCACGGCGAAGTGCTGAAGGTGTTCCGCGACGCACCCGGCGGCCCCCGCTACCGGGTGCACTTTCCCGGCTGGGTGCTCGATGTGCCCGAGTCCGCGCTGGCACCGCAGCAGGATTCGGCCACCGAGATCAGCGGCGACGATCCGGAGAACACTGATGAACGTGAACCATGAAGCTGGCGTGCGGGCCTATATCGCCTTCAAGCTGTCGCATGCGATGTTCGGCCGTGCGCCGGGCGAACTCGATGCCGCCGAATTGAAGCGGCTGTCGTCATCGGTCGAGCGCCAGACGTCGATCGAGGCCTGCGTGCTGGCGTCGCCCGAAGCCGGTGAGGTAGTGGTGCCGGCGGCGACCCTGGACGACGCAATGGGCCAACTCGAGCAGCGCTACGACGATGCCGCCAGCTTCGAGGCCGCGATGCGAGCCTACGGCTTCGACCGCCCGTCGCTGGCCGAGGCGCTCGCCCGCGAGCTGCACGTCGACGCCGTGCTCGACCGGGTGTCGTCGCGCATGGTCCGGGTCAGCGAACTCGACGTGCAATTGCACTACCAGTTGCAGGCCGACCACTACCAGCTGCCGGAGCGCCGGGGCCTGTCGCAGATCCTGATCACGATCAACCCGGACTTCGCCGAGAACACTCACGAGCGGGCCCTGGCCCGGATCAGCCAGATCCGTGCACGCTTGTCGAAGAAGCCGGAGCGATTCGCCGAACAGGCGCTGAAGCACTCGGAGTGCCCGAGCGCAATGAACGGCGGTCGCCTCGGCGAATACCAGCGCGGTCAGCTCTTTCCGGAGATCGAAGCGGCGCTGTTCGCGCTGGCGCCGGGCGCACTGTCCGATGTGGTGCAAAGCGAGCTGGGCTTCCACCTGCTTCGCTGCGAGGCCGTCATGCCCGCCGGCGTGCCGCCATACCAGGAACTCGCACCGCGGCTGCGCGCCGCGATAGAAGCGCGGCGCCGTCGCCAATGCCAGCGGGAGTGGTTGCGCGAACGCATGCGCATTGCGGCCGGCCAGGCGCCGGGCGGCCCTGCCCGCGCGGGCAGGGCCGGGCGCGCCTCGGCCGCCTGACCAGCGCGCCACGCGGGACGCTGCGCGGCGCGCGGAGCGTCATCCGGGCGGCCGGCACCGGGGCCGACGACGCAAGACCGCACCGGCAGCAGGGGCGATGGTCCCGCGAGCCTCGACGCCTGCGCGTCACCGATCGGCAAGTCGTCGACTCGAAATCGAGGCGCTCGGACCCGGATCCTGCGAAGTGCAACCTGTCTGACCATCAACGGAGGCCGCATCATGCCGAAACCCGTGAAACACGTTCTTGTCTGCGTCCAGTCGCGACCACCGGGGCATCCGCGTGGCTCCTGCGGCGAGCGGGGCTGCGCGGCGGTCTATCAGCGCTTCATGGACGAATTCCAGGCACGCAACCTGTGGACCAGTCATCTGCTCACCAATACCGGCTGCCTCGGCCCCTGTAGCAGCGGGCCGACGGTGCTGGTCTATCCGGACAGCATCATGTACAGCGGAGTCGGGCCCGACGACGTGCCCGAACTGATCGAGCGCCACCTCGTCGCCAACGAGCCGGTCGAACGGCTGCGCACCGCGCCCGGCGTCTGGGACTGAAGCGATGGAAGACGCCCGTTACCGAATCGGCGAACTGGTGTTCGCCAGCGAGCGCATCGTCAATGACGGCAGCCTGCCCCAGTTGGCCGAAGATGCCGTGCTGGCAGAGCCCGGCTGCAAGGGTGTGGTCGTGCGCGCTGGCCATCTCGCCGAGAGCCGTGAAGAGATCTTCCTGGTGCGCTTCGAGGACGACAGCGGCACCCTGGGCCCCCCGGTGGGCTGCCTCGCCGACGAACTGGCCAGCGCTCCCCCGGGCTGAAGCGACCCGCGCGGGCGCGTCGGCGCCAGTCGCGCCGGCGACCCGCGTTCGCGGCTTGGCCGGATTTCGCGTGCGAGGCCACGCAGCGGGACGTCCCGATCCCGGGCTCACCCGGCCGCGCCGCGGCGCTCCTACGCCTCGCGCTTCCGGCTCGGGTGAAGCGCGATGAACTTGCGCAGCTCACGATAGCGCCCGTCGAAGTCCACCCCGGCAAGCGGATCGTGGATGTCGTGAACGGCTTCGCCGGCAGCGGCCCAGTCCTCGACCGTGAGCCGCTCCTTGGCCCGCGGCATCACCTTGGCCTCCTCGGTCGACAGGTGATGCCGGTAGTAGACCAGATAGGTATCGGCCGCCGCCTCGACGGCGGCGCGCTCGGTCATGACGTCGTCGGCAATCTCCCTCAGCAGGCCCAGCACCTCTTCGCCCGCGCGGGCGATGACGCGGTGTTCCTGCAACAGCCGATTGACCGGCAGGCGCATCGCCGGATCCCGCTCGACCAGGCAGTTGAAGGCCGCTTCCTCACGCGGGTGATGGAAGCGGTCGCCGTACTGCTGCAGGTAATCGACGATGTCGGTCATCAGTTCGTAATTCGGACGCTCCCCGGCGTGGAAAGCGACGATCTGGGTTTCGAACAAGTCCAGAAGTCGCGCAAAGACGACGTGATCTGCATGCCATAGGGCAAGTGGTTCGGCCATGGACATCTCCCTCGACAGTGGTCTCACTGCGGGACCGGATTGAGCGCCGGGGGCGAGCGCGCAGGTGGGTCGCAGTACGCTGCGGAGTCTTGCCTTGCGGCAACACTCCCACATTTTCATTCTAGCCGGCCGAACGCGGTCTCCGGCCACTCGAACGACGCTGCGGGAGCACATAGCGGGCGTGCCGGCGCGGCGTCGCGCGAGCGGCCATCGCGACGACGCGCCGCAAGCGGGCCGCCGGGCGCGGCGACATCGCCGCGCCCAGCGGTGCTCCGTCGCAGACGCGTGCCCGAAAAGCGCTCCGCTGCGACGACGCTCAGCCGCGCATGAAGCCGACGTCGGCGCTTGCGAAGCTGGCGATGTTCGGCATCACCGTGGCGATGTCGGCGGCACCGAACCAGCGGGCCAGGGTGGCGGCGTACTGATCCACCGAAGTGGTCGGAATGAAGCGACCGCGGCCGGTATCGAGGGCCGAGCCGAGCCGCAGCTCGGGCACCTGGCCATAGATGTCGCCACCGGCGACGGCGTCGCCGACGATGATCTGGTGACCGCCCCAGCCGTGGTCGCTGCCGTCGCCGTTGCTGTTGAAGGTGCGACCGAAATCCGAGCCGGTGAAGGTGGTGACTTCGTGGCCGATGCCCATCGCGCGGGTGGTCGCGTGGAACCCATGTAGCGCTTGCCCGAGTTCCGCCAGCAGCGCCCCCTGGCGCACAGTCTGGTCGGCGTGGGTGTCCCAGCCGCCGAGGGTGCACAGGTAGATCTGGCGACGCACGCCGAGGGTGTTGCGGCTGATGTCGATCATCCGCGCGACCGACTGCAACTGGGCGCCCAGGCTGCTCTCCGCAGGGTATCGGGTGGTGTCGACCGCGGTGTCGTCGTAGAGGCCCGAGAGCATCTCGGCCACATCGTAGGCACGCTGCTTGGTGGCGGCCAGGTGGTCGGCCATCAGATGGTTGGGCACGCCGAGCAGCCCGAGCAGGGTACGCCTCAAACTGCTCTGGCGGATGCCGCCGTCGGCCCCGGGCACCACCAGGCGCTCGACGCCACTGGCACTCATCGCATACGGGATCACGCTGTCCGCGCCGAGGAAGGCGTGCTGTCCGGCCAGCGAGATGTTCATCGACAGCTCCGGCAACAGCGTGCCGTCGTTGGCGTTGTGACGGATCATCTCCTCCGCGAGCCGGCCGCCCCAGCCGGCGGCAGCCTGGACGCCGGCACTGCCGTCGGCAGTCTGCCACTGCAGTTGCTGGTGGTTGTGGGCGAACAGGTAGGACGGCAGACGGGATGTGCCGGCCTTGTACTCGTCGGCGTCACGGATCGGCTCGAGCAGGGTGCCGACGTTCGCCAGCAGGGCCATGCTGCCGCCCTCGTACAGGGCCGACAGACCGCCGTTGGCCGCACCCGCGCCGAGCGCCGGGTGCAGGCCGAAGGCGCGATGGTCGTCGTTGCGACCGGCATAGCCGGCGCTGTCGATGGCGATCGCCGAAGCCTCCGGTACCGCGATCGCGCCCCGTGCCGACGCGTAGTCGCCGTAAGCCGCCCCGAGCGGGACGAGCATGTTGAACGAGTCGTTCCCGCCGAGCAGAAAGACGCAGACCAGCGCCTTGTAGTCGGAAGCGGTGGATGTTGCCGCGACCGCCTGCCCGACGTGGAAGAGGTTGGCCAGCGTGGCACTCGCCCCGGCCGCACCCATCGCCGCGCAGCCGCTGAGGAACTGCCGGCGCGAAAAATTGGCATTCGACATGATGTGTTCTCCTGGTCGACGCGCCGCTTCAGCGCTGGACCGCGAATTCGGGGGAAGTGACGATGAGGTAGAGGATGTCGTACAGGCGCTGGCGCAACGGCCAGTCGCTGTTGCTCGCCGGCGACTCGATCACTTTCGCGATCGCCGCGCGCAATGCCTCGGACATCGTCCCGGCCAACAGCAGTTGGTCGAGATGGGTCACCAGTTCCTCCGGCGTGCGCCTGAGCATCGCCAGCTCGTCGTCGAGCATCAGCGGTACCTGATTGGCGTTGCCGTGGATCAGCACGCGCAGGTCGTTGTGCGTCTGGATCGTCGCCAGTTCGGTCATCACCTGCAGCTCCGGCGCGTACAGCCCGCTGTCCGCTATGTAGGCCGGCAGGCGCACCGTCGATGTGTCGATCGCGGGCTGGTACTCGGGTTGGAAAAAGTTGAACACCGATGGCGAGGCCTGCGGGCTCTGGCCGAAGGGCTCGATGCGGGCGATGCGCGGATCGAGCCCCTCGAGCGAGCCGTCGAAGGCCCGCCATAGCCCGGTGACCAGCAGCAGCGGTTCGCGCATCTTGCCCGCGTAGTCGCGATCGGCGATGCGCTCGCTGCGCGCCTCGTCGTCGAGCAGCACCGCCTTGACGGTGGCGCCGAGCTTGCCGCCGCTGTTGTCGAAGGCGTCGGCGACGCGGCGGATGTAGGCCGGGCTCGGATTGCTGGAGACGAAGCGTTCGATCAGGCGCCGGGCAATGAACGGGGCCACGTTCGGATGCGCTGCGATGTTGTCGAGGGCGTCGCGGATGTCGCGCGCTGCGCCCTGTCCTGCCGGGATGATCGCGGCCGCAGACGATTCGGCCAGCAGGCGCTTCTCGCCCTGGTCGTGGAAGCGCTCGCACAGCACCATCGGCCGCGTGAAGTCGGTGCCGCGACCGGCCCAGCCGCGACAGGGGTTGTCGCCGACCTCGCCGAGGTCGTAGTTGAGCCCGGTGAAGGCGCGCGCGAAAGCGAGGATCGTGTCCTGATCGAAGGTCGGTATCCGGTTGCCGGCGCGGTCGAGCCGCGGCTGGCCGTTGGGGCGGAGCAGGTCGAGACCGATCGACATCAGCTGCAGGATCTCGCGGGCGTAGTTCTCGTCCGGCTGGGCGCCATCGGGGCCGGTGGCCGCCTGGCTGCGCACGACGGTCAGGTAGTGCCCCATGACCGGATCGAAGGTGACCCGCTCGATCAGCTCGCGATAGTCGCCGAAGGCATTGGCCAGCAGCATGTTGTAGTAGCGCTGCAGGCCGACCTGGCCATCGCGCCGCGACAGGGTTCCGTCCTTTTCCGAGACCACGAACAACTCGCTGAGCGCGAACGCGAGACGCTGGCGCAATTGATCGGGCGCGCCGACGGCGGCTTCGAACCAGGCCAGGCGACGCGACAGGCTGTGCTGATAGTTGCCGCTGTCGGGATCGAAGTGATCGGCCAGCGGCGTCGTCGACAGGTTCAGCTGCTGGTCGATCCAGGCCTCGAAGGCCTTGGCTTCGCTGCCTTCGCGCTCGACCATGCGCGCGAGCGCGCAGATGTCTTCCTTGGTCGGGCCGAAGGTGGCTTGCGTCAGGAAACGTGCGACGGCGCCGCTGGCCGCCAGTGGGCTGTCACAGGCGGTTTGGGCGTGGGCCGACGTGATGCCGGCCGCCAGCGTGGCAAACGCGACGCTGAGCGCTGCGGCCGCCGAACGTACTCGGGCGAACGGCGCACCCTGCCGCGGTGTGCCGCGACTGCGCGGGGAAAACGGCCGAGCACAGGCCTCGACCGCAAAGCGATGATGGGACTGCATGATGACTCCTCCAGGTAACCAGGCAAACGGGCGTTAGGCCCGGGAGGCAAGCCGACCCCATGGGCACGGCGTGCGACCCAGCTACCGCGACACGGCCGCTGGGTGGGGTCCGTCGTCGGTGTCATCGGTGCAACATCGTAGGGAGGCCCATCGACGATCGTCAATGGGAAATTTTCACACAGACATGCTATTTTACATTCTGCGGGGCTCGACCAGCCGCACGCCCGCGTTCGAGCTCATCGGCTGCGGCGGCGGTAGCGCTTGCGCTTCTTGAACTTGGGCTCGTCGGGCAGCACCCGCGCAGCCCGCAACGCGGACTCGGCGTCGTCGCCGACCGGAACCAGCAAGGTCGACCCGGGTCGGAGACGGCTGCGAACACCGATGCCGTTGACTTCGGCCAGCACCGTCGGCGTCGATCCGAAACGGCTGGCGAGTGCGCTCAGGGTGTCGGATTTTCGCACCGAATAGCTGCGCCACCGGGTCGCGGCATCGCCCGACAGGGCCACATTGGCGCGGAAGGTATCGACGCGATCGGCCGGCAGTACGATGGGCTGGGTGCCGTCGGGAATCACCGGGCGCTTGAAGGCGGGATTGAGTTCGACGAATTCCTCGATCGTGATGTCTGCGAATTCCGCGGCGGTCGCCAGATCGATGCCGGGCGGACTGCCGATCGTCGCAAAATGGGTCTTGTTGGCGACGTAGGGCAGTTCGAATCCGAACAGTTCGGGCTGAGCGACGATGTTCTTCAAGGCCTGCAGCTTCGGCACGTACAGCCGTGTCTCGCTCGGCATCGTCAGGTGCGCGTATTCCATCGGCTTGCCGGCATCGCGGTTCTTGCGCAGTGCCCGCGCGACGGCGCCTTCGCCCCAGTTGTAGGAGGCCAGCGCCAGGTGCCAGTCGCCATGCCGCTCATAGACGTACTGCAGATAGTCGAGCGCCGCATCGGTCGACGCCACGACGTCGCGCCGCTCGTCCACCCAGGCGTTCTGTTCGAGCTTGAACAGGCGGCCGGTGCTGGGGATGAACTGCCACAGGCCGGCGGCGCGCGAGCGTGAGTACGCGCGTGGGTTGAAGGCGCTCTCGACCATCGGCAGCAGGGCCAGCTCGGTCGGCATGCCGCGTGCTTCCAGTTCGGCCACGATGTGGTAGAGAAATGGGCGGGCGCGCGCAAAGGCGCGGTCGAGGTAGGCCGGATGGCTGAGGTAGGCGATCTCCTGGCGATCGACCTCTTCCGAGACCAGATCGGGCATGCCGAAACCGCGACGAATCCGGTCCCAGATGTCGATTGCGTCGTTGGTGAGATCGATCGTCGGTACCCACGGCAACAATTCGGGCACGTCGAGCGCCGGCGGCATGTCGGCGCCGCCGTCGCTGTCGGCGTGGTCGGCCGGTGCGGTCAAGGCGACCGCCTGGCCGGCCTCCGGTGCGGCTGCCGGGGCCTCGCCGTCTTCGCCGTCCATGCCGGCACCGGCCCGTGCCGTCAGCGGCAGTAGCAGGCACAGCAACAGCGACAGCAGGCGAAGACGCCTCATTCAAACCTCGTCGTTCGGTTCGGGCCTGCCCGATTCTAGCCATCCATCCGCCGCCGCGCATCCATCCGGGACGCGCTTGCTGGCGTCCGTCGGCAGCGGCAGGGCCACGATGAGTGTACCGGCAGCAGGGGGGTTCGCGACACCCGCCAAAAGACTGGAATACGGTAAAAAACCGTCTCAGATTCGGCCGGTGGCAGCCGGGTCTTGCGCTAAGCTGAATGAAATTCGAGTGCGGTCGGGATTTGCGTCCCGAGGATGGATGAAGGCATTAGTCATCGAAGACACGGTCACCAGTGCGATAGTGGTGTGCCAGCAGCTGGGCAAGATGGGTTTCGAGACCCGGCATGCTCGTGACGGTGAGTCCGGCATCGAGGCTTTCCGCAAGGACAAGCCCGATCTCGTGCTGCTCGACATCATCATGCCCGGCATCGACGGTTTCGAAGTGGCCCGCCGCATCCGCCAACTCGAGCGCAACGCCGAGTGGACGCCGATCATCTTCCTGAGTGCCCGCACCAGCGACACCGACCTCGAAAAGGGGATCGAGGCCGGCGGCGACGACTATCTGATCAAGCCGGTCTCCGAGATGGTGCTGGGCGCCAAGATCCGTGCGATGCAGCGTATCGCCCAGATGCGCTATTCGCTGCTGGTGCTGACGCGCAAGCTCGACGAGGCCAATCGCGAGCTGAAGCGGCTGTCGGCGGTGGATGGACTCACCGGCATCGCCAACCGGCGCAGCTTCGACGACGCGCTGGCCAAGGAATGGCGTCGCGCCGCCCGTAACCAGGCGCCGATGGCATTGCTGCTGGTCGATGTGGACTACTTCAAGCAGTTCAATGACAACTACGGTCACCAGCTCGGCGACGAATGCCTGAAGGCGGTCGCCCGCACCCTCGATGCCCAGTTGCGTCGCCCGGGCGACATGGTTGCCCGCTTCGGCGGCGAAGAGTTCGTGGTGCTGCTGCCACAGACCGACGAGGCTGGCGCCGAGCGGGTCGGCGAGAGCCTGCGTGACGCCATCGAACAACTCGGCATCACCCATGGGCATTCGCAGGCGGCCGACGTCGTCACCGTCAGCATCGGTGTCGCGTCCGCCAGGCCGGCGCGCGATGCCAACGGCCCGGATGCCCTGGTCGATGGTGCCGACCGCGCGCTCTACGGCGCCAAGCGCCAGGGGCGAAACCGCGTGTGCAACAGCGGCGAGGTCACCGCCGCGCCGCTGCCGGCGCGCGCCGACGCGCTCAACGGCTGACCCGGTATCAAGCGCTGAACCGGCACACGGGCAGCGCCGCGCCGGCGGTCAGAAGCGATCCTTCCAGGCCCGCAATTCGGCGAACACCCGTTCGTCCGGCGCATCGGTCATCGACAGCTTCGCGCGCAGCGACGGCGAATCGCAGCGCAGGAACGGGTTGATTGCGCGCTGGGTGGCGATATCGGTCGGCAGCGTCGGTCGCCCCTCGTCGCGCAATGCGCGGCAGCGCTCGCGATAGCGATCGCGATCGGGATTGTCCGGCTCCGCAGCCAGTGCGAATTCGAGGTTGGCGAGGGTGTATTCGTGGGCGCAATAGAGCCGGGTGTCGCCCGGCAGGGCGGACAGCCGCGCGAGCGACGCGTGCATCTGCGCCGGCGTGCCTTCGAACAGCCGGCCGCAGCCGCCATTGAACAGCGTATCGCCGCAAAACAGCATGCCCTCGCCGACATAGGCGATGTGCCCGCGGGTATGGCCCGGCACCGCGATCACCTGCAGCGACAGGGCCGGCGCGTCGATCACCACCCGATCACCGTCGGCCAGCGGATGGGTGACGCCCGCGATCGCTTCGGCGGCCGGACCATAGACCGGCATGCCGGGCCGGGCCAGGGCGGCGATGCCGCCGGTGTGGTCGCCGTGATGATGCGTGATCAGGATCGCCGCGAGCGTCAATCCGCGCTCGTCCAGCGCGCGCGCCACCGGGCCGTCGTCGCCAGGATCGACGGCGACCGCATGGCGGCCGTCGTGGATCAGCCAAAGATAGTTATCGGAAAAAGCGGGAAGGGGGATAATCTCCATGCCGCCGATTTTGTAGCACTCTCCAGCGATGTCAATCACCGAGATCGAAGACTGGCTCCAGAGCCCCCAGGGAAACTACGTCTTTGCCTGGGAGCAGGCGCGCGTGGATCAGGTCGTGGCCGACATCTTCGGCTTCAACGCGGTCCAGATCGGCCTGCCCTGCTGCGATTTCCTGCGCAGCAACCGCATGCCGTGGCGTGTGCGCTGCGACGAGCCCCCGGCGGCCGGCATCGCCGTGCGTGCCTGCGCCTGGGAACTGCCGTTCGATTCGGCCAGCATCGATCTCGTCGTGCTGCCGCACGTGCTCGAGTTCTCGCCGCAGCCGCACCAGGTGCTGCGTGAGGTCGAACGGGTGCTGGTGCCCGAGGGCAGCGTCGTCGTCACCGGCTTCAACCCCTACAGCCTGTGGGGGCTGCGCCGGCGGCTGGCGCGCCGCCACCACTACCCGTGGCAGGGCCAGTACCTGTCGGTGCCCCGCCTGAAGGACTGGCTGACCCTGTTGAGCCTCAAGACCCAGGCCGGCGCCTTCGGCTGCTACGGCCCGGCCGTCACCGATCCGCGCTGGATCCAGCGCTGGTCCTTCATGGACAAGGCGGGCGATCGCTGGTGGCCGTTCGTCGGCGGGGTCTATCTGCTGCAGGCCGTCAAGCGGGTACGCGGCATGCGCCTGATCATGCCGCGCTGGCGCTCGACCAAGGCGCCGGCCAAGCGTCTGGCGCCGGCCGTCCAGAAACAACGAAAGGAAGCAATCGAACAGTGAGTCCTGATGCGGTGGACATCTTTACCGACGGTGCCTGCAGCGGCAACCCGGGCCCCGGTGGCTGGGGCGCGATCCTGCGTGCCGGCGGACACGAGAAGGAAATCTGGGGCGGCGAACCTGCCACCACCAACAACCGCATGGAGCTGATGGCGGTGATCCGCGCCCTCGACCTGCTCAAGCGGCCGGTCGAGGCCCGCGTCCATACCGACAGCCAGTACGTGCAGAAGGGCATCTCGGAGTGGATCCACGGCTGGAAGGCGCGCGGCTGGAAGACCGCCTCCAAGTCGCCGGTCAAGAACGCCGACCTGTGGCGTCGCCTCGACGAGACCGCGGCGCGCCACCAGGTCGAGTGGCTGTGGGTCAAGGGCCATGCCGGCCACGCCGAGAACGAGCGCGCCGACGAGCTCGCCCGGCGCGGCGCCGAGGCCGCTCGGGCCAGCGGGCGCCCGGTGGAGGAGCTCGGCTGATGCGCCAGATCGTGCTCGACACCGAGACCACCGGCCTCGAATGGCGCAACGGTGACCGGGTGATCGAGATCGGCTGCGTCGAACTCGCCAACCGCCAGCTCACCGGCCGCCACTACCACGTCTATATCAACCCGGAGCGCGAGGTCGATGCCGGCGCCATCGCCGTCCATGGCATCACCAACGAGTTTCTCGCCGACAAGCCGCGCTTCCCCGACGTCGCCATCGATTTCGAGAACTTCGTGCGCGACGCCGAACTGGTGATCCACAACGCGAGCTTCGACGTCGGCTTCCTCGATCACGAACTCGACCGCATCGGGCGGCCGAAGCTCGCCGAGCTGTGCGCCGGTGTGATCGATACGCTGAAGATGGCCAAGGAGCAGCACCCGGGCAAGAAGGCCTCCCTCGACGCCCTGTGCGAGCGCTACGAGGTGGCCAACGCCCACCGCACCTTGCACGGCGCCTTGCTCGACGCTGAACTGCTGGCCGACGTGTATCTGGCGATGACCCGTGGCCAGGAAAGCCTGATGATCGCGCTCGAGGACGACCCGGCCCTCGGCGAGCCCGGAGGCGGCTGGGGTGGCCAGCGCCCGCCCGTGAAGGTGCTGCGGGCGAGCGCCGACGAGATCGCGATCCACCAAGCCTATCTCGAGAAGATCGACGGCGCCCTGTGGCTGCCGCGCCCGGAGGCGCCGGCCGGCGAAGGCTGAGTCAGCCCAGCCGCTGCAGCACCTCGTCGGCGATCGCCAGGCTCGCGGTGAGGCCCGGCGACTCGATGCCGAGCAGGTTCACCAGCCCCGGATGCCCGTGCTCGGCCGGACCGTCGATGCGAAAGTCGGCGGCCGCGTCGCCGGGTCCGCCGAGCTTTGGTCGAACGCCGGCATAGCCGGGTTGCAGCGCGCCGTCCGGCAGTGCCGGCCAGTAGCGACGGATCGCCTCGGCAAAGGCGGCGGCCCGATCCGCCGACACCGAATACTCGGGCGACTCGATCCATTCGACGTCCGGGCCGAAACGGGCCTGGCCGGCCAGATCCAGCGTCAGATGCACGCCGAGCCCGGCCGCTTCCGGCACCGGATAGATCAGCCGCGAGAACGGCGCGCGCCCCTGCAGCATGAAGTAGCTGCCCTTGGCGTAGGCGAGCGTCGGTGCGAAAGCCGGGTCGAGGCGTCGAGTCGCGGCGGCCAGCCGGGCTGCGCCGAGGCCGGCGGCATTGATCACCTGGCGGGCAGCGAGGCGCATCGGCTCGGCACCGCCGACCGCCACCGTGATCGCCTCCGGGCCGAGCTCCAGCCCGTCCACCGGCGCATGGGTTACCAATTGAGCACCGGCGTGTTCGGCGTCGGCCAGCAGGGCCAGCATCAGCGCGTGGCTGTCGACGATGCCGGTGGCCGGCGAAGCGAGCGCGGCGACGCCGGCGAGTGCCGGTTCCAGCTGGCGCATGGCGTCGCCGTCGAGCAGTTCGAGTTGGCCGGCGCCGCAGGCCAGGGCGTTGCTGCGGATCTGCTCGAGCCGGCCGATCTGGCCGTCGCCGGCGGCGACGATCAACTTGCCGCAGCGGTGGTGGGGGATCGCGCGGGCCACACAGTAGGCGTACAAGGCATCGCGACCGGCGACGCACAGCCGCGACTTGAGGCTGCCCGGCGGGTAGTAGAGGCCGGCGTGGATGACTTCGCTGTTGCGACTGCTGATGCCGGTGCCGAATGTATTCTCGGCCTCCAGGATAAGTACTTCGCGGCCGGCGAGCGCGAGCGCCCGAGCGCAGGCCAGTCCGACCACGCCGGCGCCGATCACTACGCTATCGAGCCGCTCACCGCTCACAACGTAAACTGGCCGCCGGCCAGCCGACCGGCCTCTTCGAGTCGGCTCACGGTCGGCCGCAGGTCGAGGCCGGTGCGCTCCTTCAGCGCGTAGGCGCGGCCGCGCAAGACCTCGGCCTCGACCGCGATCGCTTCGCCGCAGGTGGCCAGCGCCACGACGTTGCCGGAATCGCAGGACGGAAAGGCCATCGCGCGACCATCGAAGGCCGCCTGCAGATGCTCGACCGCAGCCTCGAAACCCTTGCTGCGGCCGAATAGATTGGTTGCCAGCAGGCCCTCGTCGGCCAGGCGGGCGCGACAGGTCTGGTAGAAGGGCAGGGTCGCCAGCGCCCCCGCGCGGGCATGCTGGTCGAAGCCGTCCAGCAGGATCAGGTCGAAGCAGGCATCGGTGTCCAGCAGGAAATCGACGCCGTCGGCGATCACTACGCGGAAGCGCGCATCCTCGACCGGCAGCTTGAAGAACTGCTCGGCCACCGCGACCACCTTGGCGTCGATCTCGACCGCGGTCAGGCGCGCCTGCGGCAGATGGCGATGGACGAACTTGCACAGCGAACCGGCGCCGACGCCGATGGTGAGGATGCGTCGCGGCCAGTCCGACGGCGGGGCCAACAGCAGCGGCGCCATCATCTCCCGCGTGTAGGCCAGTTCGAGATCGTAGGGCCGACGGATGCGCATCGCGCCCTGCACCCACTCGGACCCGAAATGCAGGTAGCGCACGCCCCGGTGTTCGGAGATGTCGATCGGAGTGCTCATCGGCCGAAGCTTACTACCGGCAAGGGCAAGGCTGGCTCACGGCTGAAGCGCGCCGGCCGGCGACGGGCTGTAGCCGTGGGCGTCGATCGCCAGCGCCGTCGGCCCGCTGTCGCCAACGGCGATCCGCACCCAGCCCATCAGCGGGCTGCCGAAGCACTGCACGCGGGTGAAGCGGGCGAGCCGGCTGCCGTCGCGGCCGGTCATTGGCTGGTCGATGATCAACAGGTGCTGGTCGCCGTGCAGCAACAGCACCTCGCCGGCGAAGGCTTCCGTGTGCGCCCGCAAGGCCGTCAGCAGCTCGGCGTAGCCGGGGTGCGGATCGCCGTCGACGAAATCCTCGATCCACGGGTTCGCCTGCATCGCCACGGCCATGACCCGCGAGCCACGGGCGGCGGCCTCCGCGAAGCCCCGGGCCAGCCACGCCAGATTGGCCCGGTTGCGGGCGACGAACTCGGCCGGTGCGCGACCGCCGCGGCCTCGGCGATTCGACGGCCCCGGCACGTTCAGCGTGACGAAGCTGGCGGCGCCGTGGTGCCACATCAGATTTTCGCGATACGGGCTGGCCGCCATCGAATCGGCTTGGCTCGCCACCGCCATGCGCTGCCGCCCGAGACTGCTGCCGGCCGGGAAGAAGCGGGCGCGCAGCGCATCGAGCCGCTCCAGTGGATCGTAGCGACCGGCTGCCAGCCGGTTGCAGTCGCTCCAGTCGTTGTCGCCCGGCACCAGCACGAAGGGCACCGGGCTGGCGTCGAACAGCGCCAGCCGGTCGTCGAAGACGGCATCGCTGCATGGCTCGCCACCGGATTTGATGTCACCGACGTGGAGCACGAAGGTGACGCCATCGTCAGCGATCCTGGCCAGATAGTCGGCGAACCAGCGCCGCTCGAAGCGGTTGTAGGGCACGTCGCCGATCAGCGCAAAGGCGAATTCCGATGCTGCCGCTCCCGTCACCAGCATCCAGGCGACGAACGCCGCCAGCAGGCGCCTCATTCGCCGGTGGCCAGCCGTTTCAGCGCGTAGAGCTGTTCCAGCGCCTCGCGCGGGCTGAGCGCATCCGGATCGAGCCCGGCCAGCGCGCCGAGCACCGGGTGGGAGGGCGGCTCGGGCTCGTCGGCCGGTAGGCTGGCGAACAGGTCGGGCTGAGGGCCGCCGCCGATCTCGCGGTTCTCCAGCGCGCGCAGCCGCCGCTTGGCCTCGCGCACCACCGGCGCCGGAATGCCGGCTAGCGCCGCCACCTCGATGCCGTAGCTCTGGCTCGCCGGGCCATCCTCGACCGCGTGCAGGAAGACGATGCGGTGACCGTGCTCGACCGCGTCGAGATGCACGTTGGCGCACTCCGGATAGTCCAGGTTCACCCGCGTCAGCTCGAAGTAATGGGTCGAGAACAGGCTCATGCATCGGTTCTTGTCCAGCAGCCGGCGGGCGATCGCGAAGGCCAGCGCGAGACCGTCGAAGGTCGAGGTGCCGCGGCCGATCTCGTCCATCAGCACCAGGCTGTGTTCGGACGCACCGTGCAGGATGGCCGCCGCCTCGGTCATCTCGACCATGAAGGTCGAGCGCCCGGAGGCGAGGTCGTCGGAGGCGCCGATGCGGGTGAAGATCGCATCCACCGGCCCGATCCGTGCCGCACGCGCCGGCACGAAGCTGCCGACGTGGGCCATCAGCACGATCAGCGCGACCTGGCGCATGAAGGTCGATTTGCCGCCCATGTTGGGGCCGGTGATCATCAGCATGCGCCGGGTCGGCGCCAGCACGCAGTCGTTGGCGATGAAGTTCTCGACCTGCCGTTCGACCACCGGGTGGCGCCCGGCGACGATCTCCAGCCCCGGTTGGTCGCCGAGCTGTGGCCGGCAATAGTCGTGGCGCAGCGCCACGTCGGCCAGCGCCGCCAGCGCGTCGAGCTGGGCCAGCGCGCGCGCGATGCGCTGCAGCGTCGGGATGTCTTCCGCCAGGGTGTCGAGCAGTTGCTCGTAGAGCAGCTTCTCGCGCGCCAGCGCCCGATCCTGGGCCGACAGCGCCTTGTCCTCGAAGCGCTTCAGTTCCGGCGTGATGTAGCGTTCCGAGTTCTTCAGGGTCTGGCGCCGCCGGTAGTCGTCCGGCACCTTGTCGGCATGGACCCGGCCAACCTCGATGTAGAAGCCGTGCACCTTGTTGAACTCGACCTTCAGGTTGGCAATGCCGCTGCGCTCGCGCTCGCGGGCCTCCAGCTCCATCAGGAAGGCCCCGCAGTTCTGCTGGATGCCGCGCAGCTCGTCCAACTCCGCGTCGTAGCCCTCGGCGATCACGCCGCCGTCGCGCACCGCGTTGGCCGGCTCCGGCGCCACCGCCGCTACCAGCAGCGCAACCAGCGGCGGTGGCACGTCGAGGTCGGCGTCCAGTTCGGTCAGCAGCGCATCGTCGCAACCGGCCAATGTTGCCCGTAGCCCGCCCAGTGCGCCGAGGCTGTCGCGCAGCGCGGAGAGGTCCCGCGGCCGGGCGCTGCGCAAGGCCACCCGTGCACAGATGCGCTCGACGTCGGCGATACCGCGCAGCCCGGCCCGCAAGGCATCGAAGGGCCCGTCGCCGGCCTCGCCGATCAGCGCCGCCACCGCGCCGTGGCGCCGGCTCGCTGCCTGTGGGTCGCGCAGTGGATGGTGGATGGCGTGGCGCAGCCAGCGCGAGCCCATCGTCGTGCGGCAGCCATCGAGCAGGGATAACAGGGTCGGCGCCGCCTCACCCCGCAGCGTCTCGGTCAGCTCGAGGTTGCGTCGGGTGGCGGCATCGAGACGCAGAAACTCGTCCTCGTGCTCGACCCGCAGACCGGTGACGTGGGCCAGACTCTGGCGCTGGGTCGCCTGGGCATAGTCGTAGAGCGCACCGGCCGCAGCCAGCGCCACCTCGACGTCTTCGACGCCGAAGGCGGTGAGATCCTGGGTGCCGAAATGCCCGGTCAGCAGCTTGCGCGCCGTGTCGGCGTCGAACTGCCAGTCGGCCAGCCGCCGCAGGCTGAGTTCCAATTGTTCGAGCAAGGGCAGCCGCAAGCCGTCCGGCACCAGCACCTCGGCCGGCCGCAGCCGCTCGAGCTGGCTCGCCAGCGCCTCCGGCACGGTCTGGGCCAGGCGCAGATCGCCGTTGGCGAGGTTCAGCCACGCCAGCCCGAGCCGGCCCCGCACCAGGGTCAGCGCCAGCAGCAGTGAATCCGAACGCTCGTCCAGCAACGCCGCGTCGGTGACCGTGCCGGGCGTGACGATACGGCTCACCGCCCGCTCCATCGGCCCCTTGGTGGCGCCGGGCTCGCCGACCTGCTCGGCGATCACCACCGACTCTCCCATCTTCACCAGCCGCGCCAGATACTGCTCGACCGCATGGAACGGCACCCCGGCCATCTTGATCGGCGCGCCGCCCGAACTGCCGCGGGTGGTCAGCGTGATGTCGAGCAGCCGTGCCGCGCGCTCGGCATCCTCGAAGAACAGCTCGTAGAAATCCCCCATCCGATAAAACAGCAGCAACTCCGGGTACTGCGCCTTCAGACCCAGGTACTGCTGCATCATGGGCGTGTGCTTCTCGAGGGCCTGGGCGTCGATCGCGGGGGCAGGGGTCATGTCTCGGGCTGGCGGGCGGGGTGAGCCGGATGGGGAGGGCGGATTATCGCATTGGTGCGCGGGGAAGGGAGGCGGTGGGTCGGGCGACGCCGCTTGATCTGCGTAGGGAGTGGAAGGTCTGCTGTAGCGGAAAGCGTGGAATGGGGCGTAGAGCGTATTTGGTGTCAGTCGAAGCGTGACCGCACCTCACTTGCAAGCCTATTGGCGGGCGGCCGTGAAGGGGGCAGATCTCGATCCACGCGGATTGGTGTTTGCAGTGACAAGGCGGTCGCGGTGCGACAAGCGAACGACGGTGGCGTTGGCGTCATGGTCTATCATGAACGGTCAAGATGGATCATGACGGAACAGCCGATGGGTACCGTTGCCAAAGAGAAGTTTTCCTCGCAAGCCGCACCCGAGGTGCTGGCGGCGCTGCGCGAGATTGCCGAAGCACAGGGCCGCCAGTTCCAGGCCGTACTTGATGAAGCGCTTCGCGACTACATCGATCGGCAGCAGACCGAACGCCCACGCCGCCACGTGATGGCATCTTTCGCGACCAGTCTCGAGGAGTTCGACAGCCTCTACCGCGAACTGGCGAAGTAGGGTGTGGCGCGCGACTACCTGACCGTGGCGGATCTCATCGGGATGCACACAGTGCTGGTGAAGCGTTACGGCGGCGCGCCGGGGCTGCGCGACCCGGGCGCCCTGGAGTCGGCGCTATTCAGGCCCCAGACCGGTTACTACGAAGACGTCGTCGCCGAAGCGGCTGCACTGCTCGAGAGCCTGGCCATCAACCATCCCTTCGTGGATGGCAACAAACGCATCGCATTCGCCGCGGCCGACGTGTTCCTGCGCATCAACGGTTGGCACCTGAACCGCCCGTCGATGCAGATCAACGCAGAAATGTTGCAGATGTTCGAATCCGGCACCTTCGACATTGCCCACTTGGAACCCTGGCTGCGCGGATTCGCGGGGGCAGGCGAATGATGGATCGAGGCTGGCGCCGACCAGCGAGCGTTCTGCACGACGTGGCCCCGGCGTTGTCCCGCCCTCGGGTCGATGCTCGTGTCAGACAGGGCTACGCTGGCAATCGAAACGCCGGGCTGACGGCACTGCGCGACCACGCGGGTCATGAATTCGTCGCTGTGACGTCAGCGCCGGCGCCGTCCGGGTACCACCGCGGGCAAAGTGTCCATCATAAGGTAGGTGGACGCGATGGTCACGGCTGCTGAAGCCTCAGGGAAGATGGGTTGGCCGGACGGTTACCGTGACGCGGCGACGCGAGCCAAAGCGCATGAGCAGTGAGCGCGTGCCGATGCACCTAGCGCAGTCAGTCAATGAAGTCTGGAGCATGGATTTTGCCAGCGACAGTCTGAGCAACGCCCGGCGCATCAAGTGCCTGACCGTTGCCGACGGCTTCAGTCACGAGTGTGTCGACATCACCGTCGATCACAGCATCTCGGGGCAGTACGTCACTCGAGTGCTAGATCAGGCGGCGAGGTTTGGTGGATATCCGCATGCGGTCAGAACCGACAACGGACCCGAGTTCACCAACCGTGCATTCATCGCATGGGCACAGGCTCATGGCGTGCGCCACCTTCTGATCGACCCAGGAAAGCCCATGCAGAACAGCTACATCGAGAGCTTTAATGGGAAGTTTCGCGACGAATGCCTGAATGAGCACTGGTTCGAGACCTTGGCCCAGGCCCGCGAGACGATCAGCGCCAGGCGCCAAGACTACAACGAGATCCGGCCTCACAGCAGCTGCGGGCGAATACCACCGACACAATACGCCGCGATGCATCGGCAGCATGCTGCCGATGCATCGCAAGCCAAACCCAATTCGACTATCCTCCCAACCGGGCTTCCTGCCGAATAGCTGATACGGCTACAGGGGGTAGATCATCTCGACACGTAGGGGTACCCGTTGAGTAACTCAGCGAGTGGCCGTATGCCCACCCCCAAGGAGGGCAGCTGTCAGGTGAATGCCGTCTCAGAACACACTTGGCGCCCACCGCTAGGGCCTTATTTCTACCGCGAGGACGCCACCATTGACTCGTGATGCAACTTGGCCAACATTTGGATTTGCGTGGCTAATTGCTAGAGACTCAACCAATTTGCTGCCTTTCATCTTCTTGATTTGAACAGAGTACCGTTCCTTGGGCTGATGCAGGCCAGGAGGTGTGGCCATGTCAAATGTAAACGAGAGTTCTCCAGGGACGCCATTTCTTGATACCTGTACCGGACTGGTACTTGTTTGGTAAGGCTCTCTTCTTACTAGAGTTATATTGTATTTTAGCCATCCCCTCCCTTTGCAGCCTAGCCAAGTATTAAATGGTCCTCGATCTGCACCACAACCACCCACCTTACCCCTCGCTAATACACATCGATTACCACTAGGGACGGTGCCTTCAAAAGCAGAGTGGCAGTTTGCACTGGTTACTGAAACATCAGCTCTAACCAAACTCCCTGCACCGCTAATGCACCACTGACGGTCAACTCGGTAGTTGTCATCACATCTATCACTACCTGTATTTGCAAAAGACTGGGCGGGTTCCGCTGCCTCTCTAAATGCGGTGTATTCGACATGAGTAGAGCCTGCTAGCTCGTAATGGAAAGGCGGCTCAAGAACTGTTAGCCCTATAGGGCTTGAGCTTACTTTATGCGTATTCTCATGGCACCCAAGGAGCCCCCAAAGCCACAACGATCGACCAATCTCTTCAAGGTTTTCTACTTTAACGCTGACAATAACGTCATCTCTAATTGCGGTTTGCAATACTGCTTTCGGTATCTCAACAGAAATAGCCGAGTCCAGGCGCTCAATAACTCGTGCCTCCACGTCATTGACGAGCACCTTCAGGTTGTCACCTTGCCGCAAAAAATTACCTTTCAGTGTCAACTTAGGTACGTCCTGCCCTACTTGCAATGCAGAAGGAAACGAAGCAACCACTCTTGGCCTAGAGTCTCTGCAAGGCAAAGAGTAACTTGTGTTGTATGCCAATATGTCCGCTTCAACTATAGTTGTTCTGGTTTCCTCGCCTCCCTTCGCAATGATCTGCTCAGTTGCAAGTTGAATAGATCGCGTCAACTCTTGCGCATCTTCCACGAGCCTTAATTCGGCTCCCTCGAGTTTATCTACTGTGTACTCCAGTTTTTTGCCCAACAACCTGTCGATGTCTGCCAGCACATTCTGTGCACTGGATTGTAAGGAGTTTCCTATGCTTTGAATATCTTCAGTGCCTTCGTGCATTGCCTGCCGGAATGACTCTATTACTCCCTCCAGAGTTCCCTTTATAGCCAAGATGGTTAATGGCTCTGCAGATACGCTATTGGAGGCGACCAGGACAATAGCGCAGATAAATAGACGAATATTCTTCATTTGTGTCTTCTCCTTTGATACAGTTGTCGCCCCGGCGACCAGGTAAGCGGTGCTCAGAATAAAGCGGAAGCTCGGGCAGCAATGGCCTGCAGTGCTCAAGGAAGTACTGAGAGCTGAGCGTCCGAGCGAGCTTGCGAACGGCTTGACCTCCTTGATAGTGTTTCGATCTATTTAAATATCGCGCGAGTTAGTTAGACGTTGGCCGCAATGCCCCGTTTACTTTGCGGTTCACGGCTACCCGATCTGGTCACAAGCGAACCTCCCACCAGCGCTGCTCGGAGCCAAGTTGATCCACCCATTAGTTGCTATGCAGAACCAACCACACGACCTACCTTTGGCGAGAAGCCGCCAACCATGCAAAACAGCTTGCATTCCGGGAAAAAACCCATCACGTTCCTGTCGGCCTTAGGTTGAAGCTCAATCCTCTCAATTTGATTGCCGGCCAAACCAGCCTTCTCGATCGCTCTCTGCAATTCTTGACCAAGCGTGTCGTCAATCGCTTTGACATCTGACTCGGTAATTGTCGACATTTCCTAGCTCCGAATTTTTGAACCGCTTAAGGCAATGGAAGAATGCTTCGATTGCGAAGCAAAGGCTGTGGCAAATCCCACAAACATTAGCGCCCTACATCAGCCGACCGAAACGGGGTGGGGCGCTTGGCCAACAATAGCGAAGCCACGCACAAGCGCCGAAGGGAGTTTTGGGCCGGACTGACGTTCTACTTGCTACTTTCTGGTCATGCGGGTCACACCTGAGACAAGACTAGTAAGCGTACCCGAGTAGCAACTCAGTCAGTGACCGTAAGATCGCCCCCAATGCGGGCAGCTGTCAGGTTGATCCGTCTAAGAACAAGCAGTATTTCCGGAGCGGAAAGAACTCCGTCGCACGCGTTCGGAGCATCATCTCGCCTGTTCCGCTGATGCGAATCGGGTAGAGCACGTCTGGGCGTACCTTGAAAGTCACGAACTCGGCCGGGCTGTGATCAAGCGACCCGAGCAAAGGAAGAGGCGGGTGCTGTGCTTAATGCAATTTCTGAAGACATCGTCTGACATCGTGCGCGCCTTCTTCAGAAATCGGGGTATGTGCGACCCAAGCGAATGGAATGAACGGCAATCAGCAAATCATTCTGAAATCAATTGCCGAGATAAACGTCGCATGCAAAAAGCCACACCTGATAGCATCCCAAAGACGTGCGCAACAGAATCCGACGACAGGTTCTGTCGTCGCAGAGTCGATCAATGTCCTCTGACCTCGTCCACCAAGGCTTGCAGCGCACCGACATCCCTGATGACGTGGCACCGTGGCCTCCAGTCGATCAGGCCCAAAGCCTCCAGATGCTTGAGCTCGCGGGTTACAGCCTCGCGATGAGTTGCAACGCGGCTGGCGATCTCCGCATGAGTAGGCGGGTCGATGACTTCTATGTCGAATTGCCGTGTCGACGCATCACGCGCCAAGCGCAGCAGCTCAGCGTGGATCCGGTTATTCACGCTGAAAGTGCTGAACTCGAAAATGCGCTCGCAATGCATCCGCACCAGCCCGGACAACCGCAATAGCGTCCGCCGGGCAACACTGGGGTGCTCCATCAATGCCGTCCAAAACGCTTCGCACGGCATTGATGCGATTGTTGATTCCGCCAGCGTATCGACATAGGCCGAGCGCACTTGTCCGTCTATCGCCGCCAGTTCACCGAACATTTCCCCTGGCCCAAGATCCTGGTAATCGACTTCTTTACCACTGACTGAGAATACTCTTGCCCTGACCTTGCCACTGATCACGAAATAGATATCTTTTGAATCGTCGTCCTGCGCAACGACCTGTTTGTTCCGGGCATAAGTTCGCACGACAACTTGTTCAGCAAGGACCCGCCTTTCGTCAATCTCTAGATCCTTGAACACGTCTACGGCATTCAATGTTTCGGCAGAGACCCTTTTCATACTTCCCTCGGAAGTTTGCAAAAAATATCCATTGGCAAATATTCGATGGTTCGCATCAAGGTATGGCGGTGGTCTCCAAGTGAGTTTCGAATCAATGCGCACGACGCAAAAAATAGTTCCGCAAATACGTCATGCTTCGACGAGGTGGGCGATGGTGCTCGGCAGTCGCATTCCCCACTAGTCTAGGCAGTTAGCCCTGCAAAATCCATATCGCACTGCAGATGACATCGGGGCGTTCTGCATGGGCTGAGCGTGTGCGGCTGGATGGGCGAGGTGTGTTTCGCGCCACCGGAGGTAGGCTCGCAGTGTTCGAGCGGGTCGAAACACCTCGCAGAAGCCCGCTGGCGAGCGGTCGCTGGATCCGATGAACGTTGATGACGCCCGCTCTGTCCGCAGGGTGTGGACCAGGCCACGCCAGCGTCGGACGCAACGACTTCAATGTCATGCGCGCACTGCACTTCGTCGAGCGACATCGCAAGGACATGAGTCGATCCAAACGTCAATGTTCTAAGCGACAGTGACTGGTTGGTCGGAAGCGACCCCGACATTCGCTCAAAGTCGATGGTAGAGGGCTGAAGCGTGCGGCCCAACTCGACGCAGATCTGTAGCTACGCAGAATGAACATGCAAGCGCGTTCCAAAGCTGTTGCCTGCGTGGTGTGGGCGAATGACTGAGATGCGTTCGTGGGCAAGGTCATCCAACCATTCTCGGAACAATGCGCCCTGAGTCCGGCAGGCGCCCTAGATGAATCGCTTGATGTCAGCTATCGTATGGAATAACGGTACCTATGCTATGCGGAAGCCTGCGATCTAGCACACCGGCGGCGGTTTCTGGCATGATGCCGATTCTCACGCCAGTAAAATAAATTATTCGGCATGAACGCAACCCGGCACGCTCTGATGATGCAATGCTGGAATGTGGTCCAGCATGACTTGAGCCCGAAATCTGGGACCGAGATCGTCGTGAAGACACTGATGCTCGAGAGAGTCATTTGCGCGTTGATATGGGCGCGCGTCGAGACACTCGTGCTCAAGGCGTGGCAGGGCTTGAGCCGTCCGCCGCTCGCACGGTCTTGGTTAGTAGCTGCTTCCGTGGGCGAGGCGGCACCGGGGCTGCGGAGCACCGCCGGACTGATCGAACGGCCGACGATCGTTCGCGCGCTGCGAAGCGTGAGCGATACCTCGTTAGGCGAGAAGCGGCGCTCGGAGGCGAACTTCTCGCACGATTTCAAAGAATTTGCACCAATGCGTCTGCCCGAACGAGCGTCCGAGGCGCTCCTCACCAAGCAACAGCTGGGTGGCGATCTGGTCGGGCACCTGAGTGGTGGTCGAAACATCATCTTGCAGGGCAGCGCGAACATCATGGAGCTCGTCAATTTCGGCTTCATGACCCTTTCGGCAGGTCAACAGATGCAGCTGAGACGGTGACCCGGAAGTTCGCGTGCAAGAGTCGTGAGGTAGACGCTGCGGAATGGCGTTCGCACCGGGAATGGCAAGCACGCCGCCAACGTAGCCGGAGACGATTGCCGAAACAAGGCGCAGCACCTTGACGCCAGCTGCATGCACCTGCGTAACTCCGACCGCTTCGGATTCCGAGTCTTGCAAGAGGCTCGGTTGAGCAGCAGAGATCATGCGGGCCCGGGCGGCAGCGCCGGATTGATTGCTGGTCCGGGAACAACAAGAATAGGCAACAAAGGATTTCGCATGGAGTCACGAAAATGCTGCTGGCCGGCGGGCAGGGTCGCAATGGCCGTGCTGGCGTGTCTTCCGCTGCTGCCGAGCCGGAGCCAAGCCGCTGACGAAAATCCGTACTGCACGCCTCCATCGCCGCAAGAGTCTGCGACGCAGCCGATCGGCAGGATCATCTCGAGCCGAGATGCCTACCTCGTCAGTGGCTCAGGTGGCCGACATCTCGCCAACGCTGATGCCTGCCTGTATGTCGACAGCCACTTGGTCACAGGCATCGATGGCCGGGTCGCGCTGGAGTTGACACGGGCCGCGCAGCAGTTGGACGTTCAGCCGGCCCCGGTCATCAACCTGGGTCCGGATTCTTCACTCAAGATGCAGGTTCGCAGAGAGCGTGCCGATTGGGTGCTGAAACTGATCGACGGTTGGTTTCAGTTTTTCAGCGGACGCGAAGCCGAATTGGAAGTCGATACCCCATATCTCACTGCGGGTGTCCGGGGAACCGAATTCGCACTTTATACAGATGACTCCGCTTGCGACTACTACGACACCGGCAAGCGAGGCTGCTCCGCACTCTGGGTGCAGCAAGGCGATGTCTGGGCAAGCCTGCCCCGCGATTCTGAAAGCGGTGCGTCAGACCCCAGCGAAGTTCAAGCGTCGACCATTATCGCGCGCGGAGCCGCCCCTGATTCGAAGATCGACAAAGACCCCGGTGAAGTCAAAGACATGGTGATCGCCGTTGCCGGCGAGCCACCGCGTTTCGCCGAACTACGGATCTCTCCACAAGATGCGGTCGACTGGGTGATCTACTATCCGCCACTGGTACTCTACCAAGGCGGAAGCTGCGCGGATTCGGCCCATCGATCCGGGGCTGTCAGCGATCCCGATGATGTCCGCTGCATGCCGCAGGCAACATTCGATGCGCTCGTAGCGCAGTACGGCAGAGACCCCACGGCCGTTGCCGATGCCGGCCTCGCCCAGGCGGGTATTCGGCTGCTCACGGAAAGCCGGACGGCAACGGCCCGGGAGATGCTACGAGGCGCACGAGGACCGAATGCGCTTGCATTGCTCGCCGTCACCGAACTGAAAGGCAACGATCGCGAGAGCGCCCGTCGGTACGCCGACGCAGCGCTCGTGGCCAACAAGGCCCTGCCGCCCGGTCGGCAATCCGCGAACGCCCCGATTGCGATGTCCTATGTGTTGCAGTCGGCGTTCGATCTCGAAGCTGCGACGGAAGCGGCCACAGATGCCGTGCGCATCGCCGGTGCCGATGCGAAGGCGCTGCTGCTCGCGCGTCAAGCGGAGCTGCAGCTCGCGCAATCGAACGTGGCCGCTGCGCTGCATCTCGCCGACATGGCCGTGAGCGAAGCCGAGCGGGCACCTGCAGACGCCCCGTCGCGCAACCGGATCTTGTCGCGGGCGCATGCCGTCCGGGGTTTCGCGCAACTTGTCGACCTCGATAGCGAACAAGCATTGCAGAGCTTTCGCAATGCCCGTCGTGCGGACGACCTGTCACCGCTCGCCTACCTCGGGCTCGGCCTCGCGAACATACGTGAGAACCGTCTCGAACTCGGCGTGCGCCAGCTCGAGATCGCAGTCGCCCTCGATCCCCGGGTGTCGCTGTACCGCAGCTATCTGGGCAAGGGTTATTTCGAACAGGGCCGTTTGGAACTGGCGAAGAAGGAACTCGACACCGCCAAGGCCCTGGACCAGGAAGATCCCACGCCTTGGCTTTACGATGCCTTCGTCGCGGGTGCCGGCAACGACCCGATTGCCGCCTTGTCTGCAACCGAACGATCGAAGCGGCTCAATGGCAACCGCGCCGTCTATCGATCGCAGCTATTGCTGGATTCCGATGCGGCGGTGCGTTCGGCCGATTTCGGTCGTACCTATGCGGTGCTCGGTTTCGAGCAACTCGCCCGTCTCGAGGCGGCAGCGTCACTTCGTAGCGACCCCGGAAACTACTCGGCCCATCGCCTGCTGACCGACTCCTACAGTCGTGAACCGCGCCACTTCATCGCCCGTGTCAGCGAACTGTTGCAGGCGCGAATGCGCGCCCCCCGCATCGAGCACCCCGTGAGTGCACAAGTCGCGGATTCCAGGCTGGACGACCAGTGGAAGGCCCATGCATTGCCTCCAGGACATAACGAATACTTCAGTATGTTCGAGCGCGACGGCGGAAAGGTGACCGCATCGGTGCTGTCGGGGAGCAAGGCGACCTTCAAGGAGGAGGTACGCGCATCCTGGGCCAATGGGCCCGCTTCGTTCGCGATCACCCAGCTGCATGGTGAAACCGATGGCTATCGCCCCAAGAACTATCAGGATGACGACTACTGGAACCTGCTCGGCCAGTACCGCCTGTCGTCGGACACCAGTCTGCAACTCGAGTATCGCAACCTCAGGTCAAAATACGGCGATTCGTTTTGGGGTTTCGACGCCGACGACTATTTCGCCACCGACGACCAGAAAGAACAGGTGTCGTCCTGGCGCCTGGGCGGTCACCATGTCTTTTCGCCGACATGGGACGCCATCGCACTCTTCCGCCGTGAAACGGCCACACTGAACATCGACGCCGACGACGGTAGCTTTTCATCGTTTGCGGATGAAGCCGGGAACCAGGCAGAAGTGCAGTTCCTCGGTCGCTTCCGCAATGCCAACCTCATCTTCGGCGGCAGCTATTTCACGCGGGATCGCTTCGACAGGGAAGACATCCCCCTGGCAACCTGGGACTGGGACACCCGCCAACAAAGCGCTTACGCGCTGTTTAACTACACCACCGCAGGCGGTTCGGAAGCGCCCGCCCTTTCGCTGCCTGGAAAAATCAGCATCACGGGCGGTACTGCATTCGAGCATTTGCGTACGCGCGTCGCGGCATTCGATGCGAACGAATTCTTCGGCAGTTCGGAACTGAAGCGCGAACGCGTATCGCCAAAACTCGGCCTGACTTGGACGCTACCATTGTCCTCCGACACGGCCGCGACCTTGCGACTGGCGCGCTTCGATACGGTAAAGCGAGCGCTGTTGGCGGACGAAACCCTGGAACCGACAACCATTGCCGGCTTCAACCAGTTCTACGACGACCCGGAAGGAACGCTTGCCAAGACGACCGCAGCCGGTGTCGACTTCGCCCTTCCGAAACACCGCCTGGCAAGCGGCATTGCCATCGTACGACGAGAACTCGACACCCTTGAAATAGACCGTTATGTGCCGGAGTTGCTAACCGATGACATCGCCGAACGAACGATAACTGCTTACATCAACTGGCTGGCTTCTCCGAAGACCGCGGTTGGCGTGACCTACACGCGAGAGGTCTTCGACAGAAACCCGAACACCTTCGGTGGCGAGCGGATCATCGACTCGCGTACCGACCGCGTGGTCGCAATGATCCGGCATTTCATGGCGTCGGGCGTTTCGCTGTCGCTCGAACCGGTATGGATTCGGCAGCGCGGCGAGTTTGTGACTGTAGTTCCGTCTTCCTATTCGGGCAACGGCGAGTTCGTGATTCTGAATGCGTCCGTGAGCGCGAGGTTTCAAAGCGCCAATGCGCTGATATCGCTCGACATCCAAAACGCGCTCGACAGACGTTTCAATTACCAAGACACCGATCCGTTTGCACCACGCTTCACTCCGGAGCGCGCAGTATTCGTTCGCGCGGTGCTGTCATTCTGAATTAGGGAGAACTTTGATGAGAGGCGCTATTGCACTCGTTCTTGGCAGCGCACTGATCGCAAGTTGGCTGCATGCGTACGCAGCCGACGGTAAGACCCACCACAGATTGCAGGACACCGACCGGGGCGAAGTCGGCATCAGCTTCGAGCACTCCGCTGCATCAAACGATGAGGAAAACGCCCGCTTATTCGTCTATCATCGCTCAGATGTGTTTTCCTTTTTCAAGGACGATTTTAGAAGCTGCAACAGGACCGTCGAATTTCATGTTCCGAGGAAGAAATGCGACAATCGGCTCGCTTTTGATGTAGAGGGTGGTGGCCTAGCGGAATTCTACGATAGCAGGCCGAGTGTCCTGTTCGGCGGCGTCAACATCTATTTCCCATTCAATGTGGACAACAACTTTGGCATGTATGATCCGTACAGCGCTGACGTACAAGCATTCAAGTTGTCGATGTTTGCCAAGCGATTGAGCGGGGAAGATTTCGATGAACGCTGGGAAGTTGACGCGACCGTTTCCCTGCGCTTCGATTGCCGTATGGAAAATTTTGAACTTCCTGGAGCCTGCGGCTGGGGCGGCATAGGCAGGGGGGGGGGCGTTTCCGATGGCGTCAGCGTATCTGGAGAAATCGGATTGACACCTTACTTGTATTCGGACGAGGACGCTTACAAACGTCGGCGCTGGTATGTCGTAGTGGATAGTCTTTTCGGAAGAAAATATTTCAAACTCAACAAGCAAAACTTTATCAGTGCATTAAATCTTCGGCTCGGGCACGTGCACAACTTTGACTACACGCATGACGATCGCAACTTCAGGCCGCAGGCCGATGACAGGGCTTCTTCTGCGGAATTCAGCATTAGCCTTTTTGCGCGCGATTGGAGTCGCCAACGTAATTGCATGCCGGCTCTGGATCTGAGGCTGGGACACACGATGCAGCACGGCGGACCGAGCGACGGTAGCAATAGCTATCTTGGAATATCGATTTACATGAGCTGCGGAGAACCAGCAGGTCTTCATGGTGGCAGCAACCGTCTGCGTAGGAGAGGCATAGTTTTTCCGTGAAGGAGTTGCCTGTCGTGCTCTGCGCTTCGAGCTCGCCGCGCCGACATGAAACTTTTCGAAAGGAGATGATGAGATGAAGATTCGCAAGTTCTATTGTTGGGCGGCAGCAGTCTCTGTCATCGCTTTGGCTATTGGAAAACAGGTTTACGCTGGCGTCAATGGCGGTAGTTTCGGATTTGGAATCTTAATGCGCGAGGACCTAGGGACCTTGAAGTCGGTCCAAGATGACTATCTTAAGATCGATGGATGTGAAGGCAAGACCGCGAATGAATGCTGTAATGGGATCGAAGGCTGCGAATCCGCCGGTAGCTCGATCAGAATTCACTTTCCACGGTTTTGCAATCTAAGGAATAGCGATAAGCTTATTGTAAGACCAAAGAATATTGATGATGCTGACTACAGGCAGGAGCTTGATAGGATTAGTTTCTCTCAGTGGGGAAAGAGCACCGCCTACTTCAATGGAAGCGAGGTGGAAGTATTTGCGATCGGAGAGACGGCGAAGGAATGTATCAGGTTGTTTGGGGGTTCGCCAAGAATGGAATTACAGTATCTGTTTCAGTCGTCGGTCTTCAGTGACTCCAAAGCAAGACCATTGTCGGTCTTGGGCAATGGACGCCGTAGCGCGCGAAGCCGCTGCAATGAAGTTGGTGGAATTTCCTGCTCTAAGACAGTCGGTCGACTGTTTATGATAGATAGGTTTAATCCGGTATGTACCGCCTGGGTGGCGAGGGGGGCTAACGAGCGTGATTTCAAGCTAGTTTCAGCCGGCCACTGCTTGGCGGCGATAGGCGAATCCGGGCTCGATAGACCTCCAGTGGTTGAGTTTAATGTTCCGGATTCACTAGCTGACGGTTCCATTCAGCATCCCACGGTTGGCAATCAGTACCCGATGGCGTTCAATCCAGTGCCGAAACTGAATTCGGGCAATGGCAGCAGGCAATGCCCGGGGCAAGCCGGCGACGACTGGGGCGTGTTCTGTGTCGGCCGGCCGCTCGCGGATACTATAGTGAAAGCGGTGTTTGCGACCATGTCGAGATCCGATGCGGAAGTCGAAGCAGAGTATGGCGATGTAGATGTCGAAGGCTTTGGAAGGGATACGAAGCTCAACCAAAACTATGTGCAGCAAACGGCGAGGGGGGCGGCGAAATCGCCGGCCAGGGAAACCTGCGTCAGGCATGATGCCGACGCGGAGGACGGCAGTTCTGGGAGTCCGATCATCGCTCAGATTGATGGAACCAAGAAAATCATCGGAATCCATGTGGGGCTTGATTCCGGAGACTCGAAATATTCAGGCACATCCTTTGACAATTCCTGCCTGCGGTGCGTCCTGAAAGGTGATGTAGAGATCTGCAAGAAATGTGGCGATATACAGAACCAGAAGCGACTCGCATGCGACGAACGATAAGTCCGTCTTACGTGGCGTGATACTTACTAAGCCGTAAGTTGGTTACCGGACATCGAAGGTCTGCGGCGTGCGATAATTCGGCATGGAAAAGAGAGACGGTCGTTCCCTGTCGCATGCCACGCTCGAAGAGATTCGAATCCGGGCCGTCCAGCGTGTTGAAGCGGGCGAATCGCCCGAAGTTGTGGTCAAGGCGTTGGGATTCTCCCGTCCGCGCATCTACGAATGGTTGGCGCTGTACCGTGAAGGCGGGCTTGAAGCCCTTCGTGCGAAGCCCGTCCCGGGCGCCAAACCGAAACTCGACGGTAAGGCGCTCGATTGGCTGTACCGGACGATTGCGATGTCGAACCCGCAACAGTTCAAGTTCGAGTTCGCACTTTGGACACGAGCGATGGTGCGCGAGCTGATCCGCACGCAGTTCAAGGTGGCGATGTCTGAGGTGAGTGTTGGACGCCTGCTTCGCAAACTGGGCTTGTCGCCGCAGCGACCTTTGGCGCGTGCCTACCAGCGCGATCCGGCGCTGGTGAACGACTGGCTCGAGAACGAATTTCCTCGCATCCGCGCAGAAGCCAAGGCGGTCGGGGCGGAGATCTTCTTCGGCGACGAGGCCGCGGTGCGCTCGGACCATCACAGTGGCACCACCTGGGCTCCGGTGGGTCTGACGCCGACAGTGAATACGACCGGCGCCCGCTTCAAGCTCAATCTGATCTCGGCCATCAGCCCGAAGGGACAGCTGCGATTCATGTGCTCCAACGGCAACGTCACCGCCGATGTCTTCATCGAATTTCTGAAGCGCCTGCTTCAGGGCACTACCCGGCCCATCTTCCTCGTCGTCGATGGCCATCCGGTACATCGCAGTGCCAAGGTTCGGAAATTCATCGAGGGACTCGACGGGAGACTGCGCCTTTTCCGGCTGCCCGCCTATTCGCCCGATCTGAATCCTGACGAACACGTCTGGGCGCACCTGAAGAGTCACAAGTTGGGCCGCAGCGTGATCAAGGGACCCGACCAAATGAAAAGGCTGGCGATGCGCTTCATGCGCTCCCTGCAGAAGACTCCCGCCATCGTCCGTGCGTTCTTCAGGCATCCGAGCACACGCTACGCAGCCGAATAGAATGTACGGTAACCAACGCACTTCTTAGTAGCAAGAAGACGGTTGTTGGGGAAATCACTATTCAAATGCTCCATACGAGATTCGCGTCTGCGCTTGTCTACCGACTGTTCTCAGCATCCAGCAGTGCGTACACGACAACGCGGCTCGTTTTTCCCCTGATATCGAACTCGCCAACCAAGCGCACGGGGATTTCTGCGGCCAGTTCGGCGACCGCCTCGCTGACCAATAATCGCGTACCCAACTGCTTGTTTACGTCACTCTCGATACGTGCGGCGGTGTTGGGGATATCACCGCCGACGGTCAGGGTGTAGCGGTCGCCGCCACCGACCGGCCCGATCGTGATGCTGCCTGCATGCATGCCGATGCGAGTATTGAATGGGGTGTCGGAGTGACGCCGGTTGAATCCGTCGACGGCCCGTTGAATTGCGAGCGCGGCTCGGCAGGCACGCGTTGCGGCGTCGCGATCCGGAGCCTCGGTTGCCCAGACGCAAAGCATGCCGTCGCCGGCGATCGCGAAGCGCTGCCCGCGTTCGCGCATGATCTCGGCGTCGATCAGTGCCCAGTATTCAGTCTCCAGGGCGCGCAGTTGCATCGGCTCGGATGCCAGGGCTTCGCAGAGCGTGGTATAGCCGGCCACATCGGTGTGCATGCACACGCCGAAGCAGGTTTCTGCCTGTGGAATACGCAGAAACCGGTGGATGAAGAGCTTGACCCGCTGCGGAACAAACTGTTCGAGCGCGGCGACCAGTCTTTCGAGCTTTCCGAGTTGCCAGCGCCATCCGAGGGCGATCGTCGCTGGCAACAGGACGAACAAGGGGATCGCCAGCGGAAGCAGCAGGTCGTCTCGATCGAAGCGGTAGGCCGTATAGAAGCCGAATCCGACGGCTGCTGCGGCGGCGAACAGCAAGGCGACTCGCAATGACAGCAGGAACGGCAGGCCGATCAGGGATGCGAAAACGGTCAGCGCCATTGCGCCGCCGAGCGGTGTTGCGGTCTTGATGTCGTGGTCGTGCAAGAGGTTGGCGAATGCAGTTGCAGCCAGTTCCACACCGCTGAAGCTCTCGTCACCCATGGCCGTTTCATGGCCATCGACAGGATTGCGATTCGCGCGGTCGTCGACGCCGACGAATACGACCCTGTCGCGCATGCCGGGTACCGGCACAGTCCAATCGCCGTGCAGCAATTCGTGCACGGACGGGCCCCTGAAGGCGCCGACCCCTTGGTATAGGTTGAACAATCGCTCGGGTCCTGCAAACAATAACCTTGCCGTGGCGCTTGCCATGAAGGCCGTGCAGCGCGTGTCGTCTCGCCACATCGTGAGTTTGTCGCGATCCATCGCGCGCAAACGCTCGATCGCCAGGTGCGGCGCAAGGTTTGCCGCCACTCGCTGCAACGGCACGCATTCGCTCCAACGCGCGCCGTCGATAAGCTGCTCGCGCATGTAGAGTGCGACCACCGGCATCGTGGGCAAGTGTCTGCCTGCCAGGTCGACGAATGTGAAGAAGCTGTCGCGCCGCGCTTGCCGGCGCAATGCCATCGGCGCAGTCGCGGCCGCCGCGTGCGCAAACGATGGCGCCGGTTCGTGCAAGCGGTCGATGCTCACGACGATGCCGCCGGAATGGTCCTCGTCCCTTTGTTCGAGATCGCTCAACAGCACGACATTGCCTGCATTTTCGATTGCGCGTGCCAGTTGATCGTCTTCCACTGCATTGCCGTGTTCGAAGAAGTTCACGTCGAGGGCGATGACCGCGGCACCGGACTCTGAGAGGCGGTTGATCAGCTTGGCGAGAGACGGCCTGGCCCACTTGGCCAAGTCGTTGATCGAGCACGCATCACGTGATGCCCCCGCCAGATTGGCGTCTGGGTGTCTGCACAGCCGATCTGCCGAGTGCTGGTCGAGAGGAATGTAGATGGCTTCGTCGGGAGGAGTGCGCTCGCCACGGATGAGGTAGGCCAGTTTGACGCCGAATTGTCGCTCAAAGGCATTGCCGAAAGGACTCGCCCACAACAGCACGCCGGCGAGCGCGACCAGCGCGATCGAGAGCGCCAATGTCTGCCAGTAGCGTCTGCGATCGGGAGTGGGTGGCCGTTGCAGCGTCACGTTCGATCCTCCGGCTGCGCCGTCGTCGCGATCTAGAATCCTCGAGTATGACTATGGCAGAAAGGGCACGCATGTCGCCAGCCTGTACTGATTCGGTGGTGCGCCCGTGCTCCGGCCCTTATCCGCTATGGAGGGTCGATCCCGAGGAGAGACGCATGTGCGCTTGTCCTCGTCCCGGCCAGCCGTGTTTCGCCAACGCCGCATGATGAACTTGGGCCATCGGACGTCGTTTCGCAGTGCGGTAAGGATGAACTCCGGGTCAAATGCGAGAGCGTGTCACAGGGCTTGGTGTGAGAAGCGGGACGGAGCGTCATCGTCCTTGGAACGACGGATGGATCAGTCACCGATGCGTTCTTCGGCGGGAACAACCCTGCGACCGCATTTTCGCAAAAAATGCTTGCTTGCATCCAGCCATGTCGCATTTTCGTGATCACCTCTGCGATTCAGAATCTCTCGAGGCGACAAGCATTCTGAAGCGGCGGGGTTGCAGGACGAACCTCGGGGGGCAGATCAGATGCGATTGATCTGCCCCCCGTCGGTAGATTTAGGCGTGACGACCCCACCATTCGTCGTAAGCATCCGTGAAGTCACCCGTCCCGCCATTCCGCACATCGATTCGCGCATTGCCGTCACCGTCGCCCGAGACGATCACATGATCACCATCGAAGCTCGTGAATCGCATGCACATCGGGTCGCAATAGGTCACCGCTTGTTCCTGCAAGAGGCCTGCGGCGACTCGCTCTCCCATCCGGAGGCTATCGTAGTAATCCGTGAAGTAATGCACGCCCGCCATATTGCGTCCGATCGATATATTTGCAGCGAGCTTGTTCAACTCGCCCTCGATCGTCACGGTTTCAACGCGGTCGTTCACCGGTGTCAGTACCAATCGATCATCGTCAGCTACGAAAAGTGCTTTCTGGTTCATCCCGTCCACGCCGAAGGTCGCGGGTTCCCACCATGCTGGATCGGTCTTGGCGATATCGACAGGAAGAGGTTGGCCAATTCCATTCTGTTCAGCGGAAATGCGCATTTTCGACATCTCGAAATACGCCTTGAGAATTGTGACGCAGGCCCCGGCAACGGTAGCGTGTCCCGCGCCATAAGAGGCGTGCATGGGAGAGCCCTCGGGAAAGGCCATGGGCAGAAGAAAGTTCGTGCCTTCACCGATCGCAGGCAATTCTCTCGCTTCAGGCGGCAGCGTACCGCCGATACGAGGATAGATTTCTGGCGATGCATTGCGGATGTCATTCTGTTCCTTGTTGATGACAGCAATGGCTGACAGAAGTTTTGGCATCTTTGACTGCATCTCGGTAAGCATTGTGCTCAGCTTGACCTTCGAGTTGCCCAAGGCGTCACCATGATCGTTGGCAACAAGCGTCAACATGGCAGCAAGTTGCTCGGGCCGGCCCCGCAAGTGATGCTGGAACTTCTGGCGTCGAACCGCCTTGAGCGCACGGCTGGCCACCTCGGTCATCAGTGACAGGACGTGTGGACCACCGAATGTGGCGAAGGAACCCCGCGTCGCATGGGCCACTCCCGACGGAAAGCCAAAATCAAACGGTACGCCGTTGGCGAACATCAGTAGGCAAGCGTTGAAGTAGGCCTGGTAAAGTTGGTCAAAGTGGACAAAGGTTGCAAGATCTCGCGGTGTGCCGATGAAGCGGGGCTTGCCGTCCTTGTAGTATGTGTTGAATCCACTAACGTCCGCGCCATTCTGAACGTCGAGCCATAGCGGCCAATTGGTCATATGGTCAATATCTGGTGCATGGGCATTCACGCGCTGATCGATCCTTTGTGCACCGAATACGATATAGCCATCCTCGGGCTCGGTTCGCAGCGAGCCGCCGGGCTGTACGCTCGCAGCAATGTCGCGCGCCTCCTTGGATAGTCCTGGGTTCCGGTCAGTCTGGGCGAAGATGGAGACCTCGAGGTTGGCAGGGACTTGACCGCGCGCGCGGCTCCCGATTAGGAGAAACTGCGAAATGTACGGGCCGACCTTGGCTCCGGGCACTGAGCCGCGGAACAACGAGTCGGTATCAAGTGAGGCTGCGCCCTGCTTCAGGCGTGCGGCGCGACGGCCTTGTTCATGCGGGGTGCCCTCGGAGACCACTTCCGCGTGCGGATCGAACCAAGAGAGAACTTTCAACTCGTCGATTACCTCCCCGACGGTGACTCCGCCACGGGCGACTGTCGCCTTTGATTTCATCTGCTCGAATGTCGTATCGCGGAGGACCGCCATTGCGTAGACTTCGGCGATCTCTGCCGTCAGCTCGCTGCCTCCTAGCTTCGGTGCTCGAAACAATGCGAGATCACCGGCATCCGGACCTTGAAGATCATACTGGTGGCCTCCCAAGGGGCTTTCCCAATTGCGGACAGCGGGCTTCTTCTCCATTCCGTCGACTTTCACAATCGAGAAGAAATCTGTGAGGGCGGAAAATTTTGGATCGCGATCGGTGCCTTTCCAGGCGCCGCCCGCGTTCAAGGGGCCGAGCGGCACGTCGAAGCTTGCATGAACACCCCCGTGATAATCAGTCCCATTCAAGCGGTCCTTGAATGCTTCGAATGCCAAGGGGTCCGGTAGGCCAAAGACATCGTGTGGAATGCCCTTATGGTAGCTCGTCGGCCTACCATCGAGAGAATCTTTCTCGTTGTTGTGGATCGTTGTTAGCGGGGTCCGCTTGAAGGCAATCTCATGTGCATTATGCCGGCGATTGCGCGAGGCCTCATGTCGAGTTTCGTCGGCGTGGCTATCCTTCTGAGAAACAAAAGTCATGATGCTACTCCTTGTAATGAGGTGCTTCCTCAAAAATTGTCGAAGCAGTGCGTTGCTACGATAGATGATGGTTGATCAATGATTGCGTGAGCGCTACCCGAGCGGGCTCTCTAGAGAATCATGAGCAGTGACCCGATATGCTCCTCACCCCTCTTTCCAACACGCGCTGATCAGCGCTACCCCTAGTTCGACGGCATGAAAGGTTGGAGACATCAAGCCGGACGCAAAAGATCGAGTTCCACTGAAGGTAGATCAGCTAGTGGTGTCAGCCACTCGAATGGAGACCTGCCCAATGCTGACACTTCCACAGCCTTTCGGGATTGGAGTATTCACTAAATTTTTCTCTCATGGCTAGTGATTAGGAGAGCAAATAGTCATCCGAGGAGAAATATAGATATGTGGCATTTCCCACAACAAGAATGCATCTGTAGGCTTGTCGGCCCTTAAACAAAAATATCTCGGAGGGCGTCGCCTTGAGCCGCTTCGCGTCCGGCACGTCCATCCCGACGAACTTCGACCGCCACTTGTAGAAGGTGGCGTCGCTGAAGCACCCGCCACGGCATAGCTCCTTGATCGGCACCCCTGCCTCTGCCTGCTTCAGGAAGCCGATGATCTGCTCTTCGGTGAATCTGCTCTTTCTCATGCCCATCATTCTCCATGGTTTGACGGACTTCACTACCTTTCACGTGGTACGGCAGGAGGGGGGCAGGTCAGGGGGCACGTCAGGCGGAAGGAGCTCTCTTGCAAATCGGCAGTGAGATCAAGATCAATTTGTGGTTTTGCACACATCGCATTTGCGATACGCATGACAAGGTTGAGTCTCCTTTCACATGATGAGGAAAAGGAGATTCGAAATGAAAATGTATGAATCTGCATCCGGCTGTCTGCAGCAAGCACTGCACAACGTTGATCGGGAAAAGGTACCCGAAAGGGCGCTGCAGCATGGCGAGTCCAATACGTGCGGTGAATTCGAGCTGCATTTCAAGAGAGGCACTTGGCTGGCGGATTGTGATGGCTATCAGCTATCGAAGCGTGTAATGAACGGATCAAAACTGAAGGGAGTAGGGACGATGAACTCGATTCGCAATGTGGCGTTGGGTGTGTTGGCGACGACCTTGATGATCGGCCTGGCCCATGCCGACCGGTTTGACGATAACGTGCGCGATCAACTGCTGAGGGTGCGTACCTCGGCCTCTTGGGAGGGCTATCGCGAAACGCACAGCGAAAGCCTCTACGCGATGGGCCAGGGCCAGTCGCACAGCTTCGGGCTAACTCTTCGCAGCGGCACGACCTACAAGATCGTAGGCGCGTGTGACAACGATTGCTCTGACCTTGACTTGGTGCTCTACGACGAGAACGGCAACGAGATCGACCGGGACGATCTCATTGATTCCATGCCGATAGTCGAGGTGCGACCGCGTCGGACGGCTCGCTTCCGATTGGTGGCGAAGATGCACGAATGCAGCGCCGAACCGTGCTCATTTGGTGTTGCTGTGCTGGGCCAGTGAGGGAGTGTCCTAACCGGCCCGATCTTGTGCCCCACAGGCATAGAACGGGCCGGCAACGGAGGATATGTCCTTTGCAAGTGACCGGGACCTCGATGGCAATACGTGGTCTTGCTCACATCGAATTTCCAATGTGCATTTCAATGTTCGGTCGCCCATTTGATGATGTGGCAAAGGAGAAGCCTAATGAAAAAGTACGAGAATCTTTCCGACTGGCAGCAAGAAGTAGTGCATCTCTTGTATCTCGGAGACGGCTCCGGCAGCAAGATTCAGAGAGCCCAGTATATACGTAGTGATGTTGAACCGAATTTTCAAAAGGTCGTCTATTCGGCTAGTTGTGAATGCCACCAGTTCTTCGAGTGGCAATCCCGCGGACCACGACGGACGGGAGAAACGACGATTAGCTCAACCTGCAATACGGTGCCGGCCGTGCTGACGCTGATCTCGATAAACGGCACGGGCCTTTCCGATCGGCACAAGGAAAGTCGCTACGCGATGGGTATTCGGCAGTCCCACAGCTTCGCGCTGACGCTTCGCAAAGACGCGAACCATACTAAGAAGTGCGTTGGTTACCGTACATTCTATTCGGCTGCGTAGCGTGTGCTCGGATGCCTGAAGAACGCACGGACGATGGCGGGAGTCTTCTGCAGGGAGCGCATGAAGCGCATCGCCAGCCTTTTCATTTGGTCGGGTCCCTTGATCACGCTGCGGCCCAACTTGTGACTCTTCAGGTGCGCCCAGACGTGTTCGTCAGGATTCAGATCGGGCGAATAGGCGGGCAGCCGGAAAAGGCGCAGTCTCCCGTCGAGTCCCTCGATGAATTTCCGAACCTTGGCACTGCGATGTACCGGATGGCCATCGACGACGAGGAAGATGGGCCGGGTAGTGCCCTGAAGCAGGCGCTTCAGAAATTCGATGAAGACATCGGCGGTGACGTTGCCGTTGGAGCACATGAATCGCAGCTGTCCCTTCGGGCTGATGGCCGAGATCAGATTGAGCTTGAAGCGGGCGCCGGTCGTATTCACTGTCGGCGTCAGACCCACCGGAGCCCAGGTGGTGCCACTGTGATGGTCCGAGCGCACCGCGGCCTCGTCGCCGAAGAAGATCTCCGCCCCGACCGCCTTGGCTTCTGCGCGGATGCGAGGAAATTCGTTCTCGAGCCAGTCGTTCACCAGCGCCGGATCGCGCTGGTAGGCACGCGCCAAAGGTCGCTGCGGCGACAAGCCCAGTTTGCGAAGCAGGCGTCCAACACTCACCTCAGACATCGCCACCTTGAACTGCGTGCGGATCAGCTCGCGCACCATCGCTCGTGTCCAAAGCGCGAACTCGAACTTGAACTGTTGCGGGTTCGACATCGCAATCGTCCGGTACAGCCAATCGAGCGCCTTACCGTCGAGTTTCGGTTTGGCGCCCGGGACGGGCTTCGCACGAAGGGCTTCAAGCCCGCCTTCACGGTACAGCGCCAACCATTCGTAGATGCGCGGACGGGAAAATCCCAACGCCTTGACCACAACTTCGGGCGATTCGCCCGCTTCAACACGCTGGACGGCCCGGATTCGAATCTCTTCGAGCGTGGCATGCGACAGGGAACGACCGTCTCTCTTTTCCATGCCGAATTATCGCACGCCGCAGACCTTCGATGTCCGGTAACCAACTTACGGCTTAGTAACAGCTGGTCGTCCTGATCATGGGTGGATGGGTAGGCCTTAGTGATGTCTCGTGCTGGTCGAAATTTCGACGGCCGCATCTTGAGCACGTCCGTCTTCGGGCTGAGCACATCGCCGGTCCGCACTGCGCGCGGCCAGCGCAGCTCGTCGCGGCCGGCGCCATTCACAGTCCCGCACCGCATCGAAAGGAAACCGAAAGCGCGCCTCCGTATCGTCCGCCCCATGTCGTCGGCAGTGGTTGCCGGCGAGTCGAGCGGACTCAAACGGAGGAGACCCCAGATGTTCAAGCAATCGTTCATTGCCGTCGCTGCCACCCTCGCCATCGGCGCTGCCCAGGCCGGTGCGCCGGAGAAGCCGGAGTGCATCGCGCCGGCCAAGCCGGGCGGCGGTTTCGATCTCACCTGCAAGCTCGCCCAGGGCGCGCTCAGCGAAGGCAAGTTCATCGATGCGCCGATGCGCGTCACCTACATGCCGGGCGGTATCGGCGCGGTGGCCTACAACACGGTGATCGCCAACCGGCCGGACGAGTCGGGCACCATCGTCGCCTTTTCCGGCGGTTCGTTGCTCAACCTGTCGATCGGCAAGTTCGGCAAGTACGGCGTCGATGACGTCAAGTGGCTGGCCGCGGTGGGCGCGGATTACGGCGCGATCATCGTGCGCGCCGATTCGCCCTACAAGGATCTGAAGGAACTGGTCGCCGCGCTGAAGGCCGATCCGACCAAGGTCGTGTTCGGCGCCGGCGGCTCGGTCGGCAGCCAGGACTGGCTGAAGTCCGCGCTGGTCGCGAAGGAAGCCGGCGTCAATTACCGCAACATGCGCTACGTCGCCTTCGAAGGCGGCGGCGAGGCGATGACCGCTCTGCTGGGCGGTCACGTGCAGGCCTATTCGGGCGACGCTTCCGAAGTGGCCGCGCACCTCAAGGGCGGCAAGGTGCGCGCACTGGCGATTCTCTCCGACGAACGCCTGCCGGGCGAGCTGGCCTCGGTACCGACGGCGAAGGAGCAGGGGCTGCCGGTGGCGTGGGCGATCATCCGCGGCTACTACATGGGGCCGAAGGTCTCCGCCGAGGATTACCAGTGGTGGGTCGGCACCTTCGACCAGATGCTCGATACCCCCGAGTTCGCGAAGCTCCGCGAAGCCCAAGGCCTGTTCCCGTTCAAGCTGACCGGCGACAAGCTCGATGCCTTCGTCAAGGAGCGGGTGAAGTCCTACGCCGGCCTGGCGGCCGAGTTCGGAATGATCGCCCAGTAAGCGCGACACGGCGGGCGCCACGGCGCCCGCCGCTGCGCGGTTTCGCCCAAGGAGGAAACGATCATGAGCGAACGTGTATTCGGGGTTCTGCTGCTGCTGCTTTCCGCGGCCGGACTCGTCATCGGCTGGGACCTGCGCGCCCCGGTCTCCTACGAACCCGTCGGTCCCCGGGCTTTCCCGCTGCTGGTGTTCGTGCTGATCGGCGCGTGCGCGCTGGCGCTGGTCTTTTTCAGGCGCGGGCCGACCCGATGGGCGCCGCCTGCGGTACTCGGACGCGTCGGTGGCCTGTTCGTCGTCGTGCTGCTGTACGCGCTACTGTTCGACAAGCTCGGCTTCATCGTCTCGACCACGCTGATGTGCCTGCCCTTGGCGCGCCTCTTCGGCGCCAGCTGGAAGCAGGCGCTGGGCGCCGGTGCGTGCATGGGCGTGGCGCTCTTCATCCTTTTCGACCGTGTGCTGGACGTGGCGCTGCCCGCCGGCCAGTGGCTCAAGCCGATCCTGGGGTAAATCATGGAAACGATCACCCACCTGATGGAGGGGTTCGCCGTTGCCGGCACCCCGACCAATCTTGCGATCGCCGCGATCGGCGCCTTCCTCGGCACCGTGATCGGCCTGTTGCCGGGCCTCGGACCGATCAACGGCGTCGCGATCCTGCTGCCGATCGCCTATGCGATGAAGTTGCCGCCGGAGTCGGCGCTGATCCTGCTCGCGGCGGTCTATGCCGGCTGCGAGGTCGGCGGGCGCATCTCCGCCATCCTGATCAACGTTCCCGGTGACGCCGGTGCGGTGATGACGACGATGGACGGCTATCCGATGGCCAGGAAGGGCCTCGCCGGACCGGCCCTTTCGCTGTCCGCCTTCGCCTCCTTCTCCGGCTCGATGGTGGCCGTGGTCGGCATCGTGCTGTTCGCGCCGCTCCTCGCCGAATGGGCGCTGGCCTTCGGCCCGGCCGAGTACTTTGCGTTGATGGTGCTGGCCCTGTCCTGCCTCGGCGGCCTTGTCGGCGACTCGCTGGTCAAGGCGATGGTGTGCGTGCTGCTCGGACTGATGCTGTCCACCGTGGGCATCGACTCGAACAGCGGCGTCTATCGCTACACCTTCGACCTGCTGCATCTGGCGGACGGCATTCCGTTCATCGTCGTCGTGATCGGCCTGTTCGCGGTCTCGGAGCTGATGCTGATGCTCGAGAACGCGCACTCCGGCGCGGCGCCGGTGTCGCTCTCGGGCCGGCTGATGTTCAACGCCCAGGAGTTCGCGCTTGCCAAATGGACCATGCTGCGCTGCTCGGTGACCGGCTTCTTCGTCGGCGTGCTGCCCGGCGCGGGCGCCTCGATCGCCTCGGCGATGTGCTATGCCTCGGAGCGGCGCATGGCCGGCAAGGATCACTGCTTCGGCGAAGGCGATCCGCGCGGCGTGGCGGCACCCGAGGCGGCGAACAACGCCTCGGCCTACGGCTCGCTGATCCCGATGCTGACCCTCGGCGTGCCCGGTTCCGGCACCACCGCGGTGATGATCGGCGCGCTGACGCTGTACAACATCACCCCCGGCCCGACGCTGTTCCAGGACCAGCCGGTGGTGGTGTGGGGCCTGATCGCTTCGCTGGCGATCGCCAGCGTCATGTTGCTGGCGATGAACATCCCGCTGATCCGGGTGTTCGTGAAGTTCCTCGCCATCCCGAACTGGCTGCTGGTGCCGGGTGTCGCGGCGATCTCCCTGGTCGGGGTGTATGCGGTGCATGGCACCACCTTCGACCTGATCCTCGGCACCCTGCTGGGTGGCGTCGGCTACCTGCTGCGGGTGATGAACTTCCCGATGGCGCCGTTCATACTGGGTTTCGTGCTGGGCGACATGATGGAGCAGAACCTGCGCCGGGCGCTGTCGATCAGCAACGGCGAACTCGACATCCTGTTCTCCAGCCCGGTCTCGATCGGATTGTGGATCGGCGCACTGGCGATGCTGGTCGGGCCGCGGGTGGCGGCCGCACTTCGCAGCCGGCATGCCGGCGAGCCGCAGCCGGTCTGATGCCACGGCTCTGGCGGCGTCGGGCTTACTTCCCCGGCGCCGCGCCCGCCGCGGCGATGTCGTAGCCGCGCGCCGGGGCGGGACGCGATCGCGTCCCGCCTCATCTTTCGTTCGCGGCCCCGGCGGCGGGGAACTCGATCTCGACATGCAGCCCGCGCCCGTCCTGGCCGTCGTCCAGGCGCACCCGGCCACCGTGCAGCTCGGCAATCTGGCGCACGATCGCCAATCCCAGGCCGCTGCCCTCCGGGCCGCCCTGGCCGAGTACGCGGTAGAAGCGCTGGAATACCTTGTCGCGCTCGGCAGCAGGAATACCCGGCCCCTGGTCGCTCACCGACAACATCACGGTGTCCCCGAAACGCCCGGTGGCGACGACGACCTCGGTATCCGGCGGGCTGTACTGGAGCGCGTTGTGTACCAGGTTCGCGATCAGTTCGCGCAGCATTGGGCGATCACCGCGCATCGGGGCCGCGCCCGAGGGCTCGAAGGCCAGCTCGATGCGTCGGCCCATCGCCAGCATCGCCAGTTCGGCGGTGGCATCGCGCGCGAGTTCGGCGAGATCGAACACGGCGTGTTCCGTTTGCAGCGCATCCGCATTTTCGGCACGTGACAACGCCAGCATCTGGTCCGCCATCCGGCGCGTCGATTTGATCGTCGCCAGCATCGCCGCAAAGGTTTCCTGATTCGCCGCGGTTTCCCGCTGGCGCATTCCGACCTCGGCCTGGGTGGTGAGCACCGCCAGCGGGGTGCGGATCTGGTGCGCGGCGTCCGCCAGGAAGCGACGGCGCGCCGCGAACAGGCGGGCGAGGCGCTCGGTATGGCGATTGATCGCATCGATCAGCGGCGTCACCTCGGCGGGCACCTTGTCGTCCGGCACCGGGGTGAGGTCTTCCGGTGCGCGCCGCAGCACCCGGTCGCGCAGGTCAACCAGCGGGCGAAGTGCCGAGCTGAGCGCAACCATCAGCACCAGCAGGCCCAGCGCGACGAGCAGCGCCTGGCGGCGCAGACTGTCCGCGAACAGCTCGTGTGCCAGCGCGATGCGCGACTCGGTGGTCTCCGCAAAGACGATCGTCGCGCTGTCGTCGCCGACCAGCGATGGATCGTACAGGCGCTTGCGCATGGCGCCGATGCGCACCGCCTTGCCGTTGTAGATGCCGTTCTCGATCGCGAGTCCGGCTTCGCCCGCCGCCGTGCGGGTGGGCAGCGGCAGGTCGTCGTAGCCGGTGATCACCGCGCCGCCGGGGCCGATCACGGCATAGAAGATCCGCTCCTGCGACTCGCCGCCGAAGATGTCGAACGCCGAGGTCGGGATGTTGACGACGATCTCGCCTTCGAGCGAGTAGGTGCTCTCCGCGATCGACTTGATCGACGCACCCAGCGAGCGATCGTAGGCGCGATTGACCGCCTCCAGCGACGAAAAGTAGGACAGCGCGGCATTGATCGCGATCATCAGCGCGATCGGCGGCAGCATCCAGGCCGCAATGCGCCGGCGCAGGCTGCCGCGGTGCCTGCCGTCTCCGGCCGGCGCGACTTTAGCCATCCGCGCCCGCGGCATCGGGCGCCTCGGCGATCATGTAACCGAGTCCGCGCAGGGTGCGCACCACCGCGCCCGAGCCCTCGAGCTTCTTGCGCAGGCGGTGCACGTAGATCTCGATCGCCTCCGGGCGCGCCTCCTCATCGAACCTGAAGACCTTCTCGAACAGGATCTCGCGCGCAATCGGCTTGCCCTGGCGCGAGATCAACGCCTCGAGCACGGCCAGCTCGCGCGGCGTCAGCGCCAAAGGCTCGCCGTCGACGCTGGCGAGGCGGGAGTTGGTATCGAACGCCAGCCGGCCGATCGCGACCGTCGGCCGGAGATTTCCTGCGCGGCGCAGCAGCGCCTTGATACGCGCTTCCAGTTCCGGCAGGTCGAAGGGCTTGGGCAGGTAGTCGTCGGCCCCCAGGTTGAGGCCGCGCACGCGGTCCTCGGTGGCGCCGCGCGCGGTCAGGATCAGCACCGGCGTGTGGGCGGTCGATTCGCGTGCGCGCATCCGGCGCAGCACTTCCAGGCCATCGAGGCCGGGCAGCGACAGATCCAGGATCACGATGTCGTAGGGCTGAGAGATCAGCGCATGGTCGGCATGGTCGCCGCGACGCATGACATCGACCGCGTAGCCGGCCTGCGCCAGCGCCTTCGACACCCAGTCGGCCAGTTCTTCGTGATCCTCGACGAGCAGTAGTCTCATGGCGCTGAAAGTGGATCGAAAGCTTGGGGCGGCGATAATCGTGCCCCAGATCCAGCGCTCACGTAAACATCACCGACGGAGAGACCTTCAGGTGCCCCGATTCCATCCACTTCGCTTCGCATTCGCCCTGATCGTGGCGGCGCTGTCGGGGTCGGTGGTGCAGGCGCAGGGGGGGCTCGATCGCGCCGCCCTGGCAGTGAAGGAAGGGCAACTGGTGATCTATGCTGCGACCGATTACGAACTTGCGCGCGCGCTGCTCGACGATTTTCGATTGCTGCATCCGGGCATCCGGGTCGACTACCAGGAAATCAGCTCGCGCGCGCTGTATCGCCGCTTCCTCGACGAGGCGAAAGCGGGCGGCGTCGCCGACGTGGTGTGGTCTTCGGCGATGGACCTGCAGGTGAAGCTGGTGAACGATGGCCATGCGCAGCCCCACCGCTCGGAGGAGACCGACGCGCTTCCCGGCTGGGCAAGCTGGAAGAACGAAGCCTTCGGCACCAGCTTCGAGCCGGTCGCGCTGGTGGTCAATCGGGCGCGGCTGCGCGCGGGCGACGTGCCCGAGAGCCACGCCGCGCTGCTGCGGCTGATGGCCGATCCGCCCGAGTACCTGCGTGGTCGCATCGCGACCTACGACCCGGCACGCTCGGGCCTCGGCTTCCTGCTGCACACCCAGGACGTTCTCGCCAACCCGGTGGTGTTCTGGCGGCTCACCGAGGCATTCGGGCGCGCCGGCACGCGGGCCTACGCCAGCACGTCGGAAATGCTCGACCGCATTGCCGATGGCGACGCCTTGATCGGCTACAACCTGCTCGGCTCCTACGCCCAGGTGCGGGCGATGCAGGACGAGCGCCTGGCCGTCGTGTTGCCGCGCGACTACACGCTGGTGCTGAGCCGGGTGGCTTTCATCGCGCGCCAGGCGAAGCATCCCAATGCCGCGCGCCTGTGGCTCGACTACCTGCTGTCGCGCCGCGGGCAGCAACTGCTGGCAGCCAATCCGGGCTTCTACGCGGTGCGCGAGGATGTCGCCGGCAACGAGGCGGCCGAGCAACTGCGGCGCAGCCTGGGCGGTGCCTTTCGCCCGATTCCGATCGGCACCGGCTTGCTGACCCACCTCGACCAGATCAAGCGCCGTGATTTCCTCAGGCAGTGGCACGAGACGATCGCGCCGATGCCCTAGCGGCCTGCATCGCCACTGCTGTAGTGCGAAAGCGCGCCGTTCGCCCTGTCACTCGATCCACCAAGCAGACCGCCAGCCGGTATCCCAAATGTTCCCGATTGCGAAATTCGGACGCCAATGGCGCCCGCTGGCCCCGGTTTGCCTGACGCTTGCGGTCGCACTGCTGGCGGGCGGGCTGGCGAGCCGGCTCGGGCTGCCCCTGCCGTGGATGCTCGGCCCGTTGTTCGTGGTCGCCGGCTTACGTGTCCGCGGCGCGGCGCTGGCACCCTTGCCGGGTGGGCGTCAGGCCGGGCAGTGGGCGATCGGCACCGCGCTGGGGCTGTATTTCACACCCGATGTGCTTCGACTGATCTCCGAGCAGTGGCTGCTGGTGGTGGCGCTGGCGGGCGGGTCGCTGCTGGTCGGTCTCTGTTGCGCCCGGCTCACCGGACGAATCGCCGGCTGTGACCGGCCGACGGCCTTCTTCGCCTCGCTGCCCGGCGGCGCCTCGGAAATGGCAGTGCTCGCCGAGCGCTTCGGCGGCGCGGTCGACCGCATTGCCGCCGCCCACGCAATACGCGTAATGCTGGTGGTGGCGGTGGTGCCGGTGGGACTCACGCTGGTCGGCGCGCATGGCGTCGACCACTACCTGCCGCTCGCGACGCGGGTCGATCCCCTCGGGCTGCCGCTGCTCGTCGCCGTGAGCCTGGCCGGAACCGCCGTCCTTGCATCGGCACGCATCGGCAATGCCTGGGTGCTCGGTCCCTTGCTCGGCGCCGGTGCCGTGACCGCGTTCGGTGTCGAGTTGTCGATGCTGCCGCAGTGGGCGGTCAATGGCGGGCAGATGCTGATCGGCAGCGCGCTGGGCTGCCGCTTCGCACCGGCCTTCTTCCGTGACGCACCGCGCTTCCTGGTCGCCGCCTTGGCGTCGGCCTTGCTTGGCGTCGTGCTCAGTACCTTGCTGGCGCTTGCGGCCAGTTCAATTTCGCCGGCGCCACTGGCGACGCTGGTGCTCGCCGCTGCGCCGGGCGGCGTGGCGGAGATGTGCATCACGGCGAAGGTGCTGCAGCTCGGCGTGCCGTTGGTGACGGTTTGCCACGCACTGCGGGTGATCGTGCTGACCGTGACCGCGCCCGCACTCTATCGATTGAGCACGCGTAATCGCGGCGAAGCCGGAACGTCGCGCTGAGACAGGCGCAGCGCGCCAGTCATCGATCGGCTACGTTCGATACCGGGGCAGACCGCCAGCGCCGCATCAGCCACTCGCGGCCTACGCGCCTTCGACCCGAAGCTCTCGCGCACCGATTCGGCGAACGTGACCTCGCACCCCCCGGCGCTACTGGCTGGCGTACCGCACCGGACACATCGAGGCCGTTCGAAATCGTGCGATGACGCGATAAGTGGGCCTGACAGAGAGAACCGCACAGACCAACGGACGTGGTGGTGTGCAAAGGTGTGGGGGAGGGAGACCGGCTCCGACATACTCAGTCGAAGAGGCGGCTAGGTGACGGACATCCGGCCATCCGCGCCGCACGTGCAGAGGCGGTTGTCGACAAGGAGGACGACCGTCACCAGCGGCCGCAAGCCCCTCGTCGCAGGGCACGACGAAGCGCGTCGGCGAAGGCCTTTGCCCGCGCCGGGATCGAGGATCAGGCGGACGGCACCAGGCGTGGTCGCCCGCCCTGGTCGAGGGCGACGAAGACGAAGGTCGCGTCGGTGACCTTGACCTGTTCCTCGCCATCGCGCGAGCGACGCCAGGCGTCGACCTGGATCGTCATCGAGGTGCGCCCGACGCTGACGATGTCGGCATACAGGCTGACCTCGTCACCGACATGGACCGGACGGAGGAAGGTGATCCGGTCGACCGACACCGTGGCGCAGCGGCAGCGCGCCCGCCGCGCGGCCACGTTGCCGGCGGCCAGATCCATCTGCGCCATCAGCCAGCCGCCGAAGATGTCCCCCGCCGGGTTGGCGTCGGCAGGCATGGCGATGGTGCGGATCGCCGCCTCGCCACGCGGGGCCACCGCGGTGGCCCCGCCTTCGGGCGACACCGCTTCAGGCGACAAAGCGCACCTGCGACTGGGGCGTGCGGGTGTCCATGTTGCGACCCCGATTCATGTGGTCGTCGATCTCGGCGGCGCATCCGATCATGCGGCCGTAGAGGAAGGCGGTGAAGGCCGCGTTCTCCAGTTCGGCCGTGCCGATTTCGCCCGCGCGCAGCGACTTCCAGGTGAGCTTCAGCAGCAATGTGGCGATCAGCGCATCGACGTTCACACAGAACACGTTGCGGGTCACGCCCTCGTCGTGCAACGCCTGCACCAACGCAAGATAGAAGTCGTGGAAGACGTTGTACTGCCCGCGCGCGGCCAGTTGCTCGCGCACGAAGCGCTCACGGGGATCGGTGTTCACCGGCTTGTCCTTGAATACCGGATGGTTCACGCAGGGGATATTGCGCAGTGGTGCGCCGGTTTCCTTGCTGCGCTGCTTCTCGGCGCGGTATGCGGTAGCGAAGCGCTGCGCCATGGCAGGCAGGTCGAGGCCGTGCGCCGGGTCGGCCGGGTCGGCCAGCTCGGCGTCGGCGAACTGCTCGAGCAGGAACGCCACGCCCTCGAAGCCATTGCCGCCATGGGCGAAGCCGGTGTGACTGAGAAAACCCAGCAGGGCCTTGTTGAGCTGGACCCGCGCGGGAGTCTCGGGGCCGTCCGCGGAGACCGCGCCCTTCGCGCCCTGCGCCGAGATCGCACCGGGGCCGTTGGTGAGCAGGAGGCCGGTCAGGGTGCGGAATGCGAACAGGTCGTCCGCGCTGGCCCGGCGCCCGAGCAGGGCGGTGGCGGCGATCTCGGTCAGGGTGCATTCGGCGATCAGCGTGTCGCGGCCGATGCCGCAGAAGGTATCGGCCTCATGTGCCGAGGCGGCGACCGAGGCACCGAGCATCGTCGCCATGAGTCGCAGCCAGCTCGGCAGCGTCTGGATCGACAGGCGGGAGATGCGCTTGCGCCCGAGGGGTCCCCAGCCGATGGTCGTGGCGATGGCGGCAAGGACCGCATCCGCCCGCGGATAGCCGCCTTGGGCGAGCAACCAGCGCAACGGAAGCGAACGCGCCCGGCGCGCCTCGACGCCCCGGATCATCGCGGTCGCCAGCGGGTCCGGCGCATCGCCCAGCATGTCGGTGGTCAAGTCCGTGCCGAGCTCGATCCGTTCGACGGCAAATGCTTCGTCGGTCGCGTCGCGGACACCGGCCGCGGCGAGCGCATCGACCAGGCCGTTTGCGAAGCGCTGCGCCGGCGCGAGCAGGCGCGGGCCGACGATGCCGACTGCGGCCGCAAGCACCGCATTGGGCGCATTGCCGGCCTCGCGCGCGGCCTCGGCGGCGACGAGCATCGCGCTGCCGTGCAGGTTCACGTGGGCGGCAATGGCGACATCGATCAGCGCCTGGTCGTTCGCGCCGGCCGGCTCGCGCAGCAGGGCGAGCCCGAGGTTCGCTTCGAGCGGCTTCTGTGCCGCCTGCAGCATGCTGACGCCGTGCAGGCTCGAGACCTGGGTCTTCGGATCCATCTGCGAGGCGCCGGAGGCGTCCTTCAGCGACTGCCGTGGAAACACCGTGCCGAGCTGGCGGTCGAGTCCGCGGATCTGGCCGCGGTAGGGCTCGATCGCGTCGACCACCGGCAGGTCGATCGCCTCAGGGAGCGCCACGCCCATGTTGCTGCCGAACCAGGGCTTGAGGTCCATCGAGCCTTCCGGCTCGAAGTCCGGCAGCGTCGCATTGGCGCGCATTACCGCCGTCAGCGCGGCCGGGATGTGGGCGATGTTGGTGACCACCGCGCCCCGCGCCGAGAACACCGGGTTGTCGGGCGTATAGAGCCCTTCGACGCCGAACTTCTCCATGAACCAGCGTTCCTTGGCCTCGGCATCGTCGTCGCCGCCCGCCATCGCGCCGGCGTGGCCGACCGCGCGGGTGAGCTTGGCCTTCCAGCGGCCCACCACGCAGGCGACCACCGGCTTGGTGAAGTCGGCGTCGAGTTCGTAGTAGCCGCCCGGCTCGGCATACAGCACGGCCGCCTTGCTGCGGGAGTCGTTGGCGAGCGCAAAGGCGAACTCGGGCGCGGCGTAGTGGATGTAGACATCCTTGCCGCTGGAGACCAGCGTGGTCGTGCCCCAGCCGGCCATGCGCAGGTACTGCGCGATGGTCGTGGTGAAGCCGCCGGAGTTCGACAGGATTGCGATCGAACCGCGCTTGAGCGTGTCGCCCGGGTTGTCGCCCCCGAGGGCACCGCCGATTCGCACCTGGTTCCACGAATCGGCCACGCCGAGGCAGTTGGCGCCGAACACGTCGACACCGGCCTGCTGCGCCATCGCGCGGATCTCGCGGGCGTCATGGACCGAGATCTTCTCGGTGATGATGAAGATCTTGGTGAGTTCGGGATTCACCCGGATCAGCTCGGCCACGCCGTCGCGCGCGGCGCCGGGCGGCAGATAGACCACGCCGCAGTTGAAGCGGTGGCCGTCGTCGAGGCCCTCGCGCACGCTGTTATAGACCGGGATCGGGCCGGCCGGGGTATCGAGGGTCTGGCCGCTGCGCCCCGGCGAAGTGCCGAACACGACGTTGCCGCCCGACCAGGCGTGGCCGACCGGAGTGACCTCGGACGATTCGCCGCCGAGGATGTTGAGGACGCAGACGCGGTCCTCGCGCGTCGCGATCTGGGCCAGCGAGCTGATGCCCACGAAATACTTGAAGTCGCCGTAGCCTTGCTTGTGCATGTTGGTTCTCCGTTGAGTTTCCGGCTTCAGGCGGCGAGCGCCGGGGCCGCGCCGAGGCGGGCAGCGATCTCGTCGCGGCCGCCGGCCTTCATCCAGTCGTTGATGCGGCGTGCATAGTCGATGACCTCGCTCATCGCCGAGTCGAAGCCGAAGATCCGGTAGGGCAGGCCGAGGGCCTCGCAGGTGTCCCGGAACACACCCATGCCGCGCACCAGGTTCGGGCCGCCGCGGCCGATCACGACGAACAGCGGGCTCGGCCCATGCTTGCTGAAGTGCTCACGCAGCGCGTCGGCCATGGCGCGAAAGGTCTCGAAGATGTCGGTGTTGTTGGACTTGCCGCCGATCACGAAGAGCACGTTGCTCTGCGCCAGCCAGTGCTTGAAGCAGATCGCGGCGACCGACTTCATCTTCTCGTAGGGCGGGTTGCCGCCGAAGTCGGAGGAGATGATCGCGTCGTCGCCGAGCATCTCGGTCACCAGCGAGTTGGCGCCGCCGCCGAAGGTCGGCGCCAGGATGGTGCCCCGCTCGTTGATCACATAGACGTCGCTCTGGCCCTGGTGGGTGCGCAGCTGGTTGATCTCCTGCTCGAAGTCCGAGGTGTCGGCGGTGAACAGGTGGTCGGGCAGATTCAGGCGGTGCCAGCGGGCGTCGTCGCGGTCGAAGCCGCACTTGAAGTCGCAGGCCACCGGCGTGAGCTTGCCGCGGCGGTCCGGGCGCATGCGGATCGGATTGAGTTCGAGCGCGGTCATGCCGAAGTCGTGATACAGCTCCCATAGCTTGGGCAGCTGCTGCACCAGCGGCGAGATGATCTCCGGTGGTGCGCCGATGTCGGTCAGCGCGTTGGCGACGACGAAGGCCTTGAGACCGGTCAGTGCGTCGAACGGGATGCGGGCGATGTGGGCTTCGTCCACTTCCTCGATGTCCATGCCGCCCTTGTGGGTGAGCGTCATGGTCGGCGCGCGGAAGTGGGTGGACACCGACAGCGAGAAGTAGATCTCGTGTTCCGCCGGCACCGCGGCCTCGAAGGTCACGCCGTTGGCCTTCGCGACCTGGTTGCCGTGGCGGTGCTCGACGAAGTACAGGCGCTCCTTTTCGGCGAGCGCGTGCTTCAGGTCGGAGGCCCGTCCGATCAGGCCGGACTTGCCCTTCTTGCCGACGCCGCCCTTGAAGACGGGTTTGACGAAGACCGAGCCGTGGCGCTCGATCATCTGGCGGATCTGGTCTTCGCTGGCGCCCGGGCCGAGCACTTCGGCGGCGGGAAAGCCGACGAAATCGAGCAGGCGGGCGCCGTGGAGCATTCCGGTGAGGTTCATGTGCTGTCTCCTGGGGTGAAAAGGTCTGGATGCCATTCTTCGCAGCCCGGCTTTCGATCGACTTTCAGCGCCGCCGCACTGCGAAAAAAAACCCCGGCCGATGGCCGGGGCGGAACCTGGCGCGCATCGAGCGGCGAGCCAAGAGGAGGGATATCGATCAGAACTTGTGGCGCATGCCGAGCATGACCGCCTGCGGATCCTCGCCCGCCGGCGGGGTCATGAACTCGAGCCCGTAGTTGGCGTCGTCCTTGTTGATGAGCTTCGAGTAGCCGGCGTAGGCGGTGGTGCGCTTCGACAGTGCGTGCATGTAGTACAGCGACCAGCCGTAGGCATCCTCGCCGGCGGCGCCGTCGTCCTCGTTGCGGTTGGCATAGGACACCGCCACCGTACCGGCGTCGCCAGCCTTGATCTCGGCGCTGATGTCGTAGGTGCGGGCCTTGCCGTCGCCCTGGCTACCGCTTTCCTTGTCCTGGGTGTAGGCGAGGTAGGCCTTGGCCGGTCCGAAGTCGTACGAAAAGCCCAGGCCGCTGGTCCGCACCTTGCCGCCGGTGGCGTCGCGATAGACGTGCTGGGTCACGGCCGAAGCGGCGATCGGCCCGTTCCTGTAATAGACCGCCAGCGCGCCGCCATCGCCTTCCTTGCGCACCTCCGAATCGCTGGACGTGTTGCGCTGTCCCCACCAGTAGGCGAGATCGGCCTCGAAGCCCGACACGTTCGGTGTGCGGTACTTGACCATGTTGTCGAAGCGGGTCTCGTAGGCCGGGCGCACCGCGCCGGCCTTGCGCGACAGCAGGCCCACGGCGTGGGCCGAACTCCCGGTCGCATCGAACGAATCGATCGCGGAGAAGGCCGGCGAATACTGGCGTCCGATCGTCACCCGGCCCCAGCCGCCTTGCAGGCCGACGAAGGACTGGCGACCGAACAGGCGCCCGCCTTGCTGCTGCGAACCGTCGGCCGGGCTGTAGCCGGATTCGAGCACGAACAAGGCCTTGTTGCCGCCGCCGAGATCTTCGTCCCCCTTCAGGCCCCAGCGCGAGCCGTTCAGTTCGGAGTGGCCGACGCCCTGGAAGGTGCTGCTGTCGGACCACTCGCGGACCAGGTTCAGGTCGATCAGACCGTAGATCGTGACGTTGCTCTGGGCGAGCGCGGACGTGGCGGTAAGGGTGGCGGCGACGGCCGCGACGGCGAATCTCGTTTGCATGGGATGCTCCTCGACGGGTTCTTCGGAATGTCACCGGGGAGCGGCATGCGTCCCGGTCGGGGCGCATTTCAGGACAATCGGCTTTCAGATGCCTTTCGGCGCAGAGAAGGGGGCGGCGATCGCGTCGCAGCGATCCGATAGGGCTGAAGCGTTGCCGCTTGCGCGGCTCGGCGGCACCGGCGGCCGCCCACACTCGCGCGGCGACCTGTTAAGGCGCGAGCCAGCCGCAATCAGACCCGGTATTCGACGAAGGCGTGCGGGCCGGGCATGCCCCTCACGGCCCACATCCGCCCGCTCACCGGCTGCATGATCGCGGCGCCGCAGGTCTCCATTTCCAGGGGCGGCTTGCGCCGGACGCAGATCTCCGGGTCGCCGGTCAGCGTCATCAGGTCGTCCACGCTGGTGCGGCCGCCATCGAGCAGGCGGGCCGCCCGCGCCAGGCGGGATTCGCTGCTGCGCTGGGAGTCCGGCAATCTTTCGCGACAGCGGGCAATCGTTTCGCTTGTCAGGCAGTGATTGCTATGGACCAGGGTCTCGCGGCGGCTACGGACCACGTGGCAGTAGCCCGGCATCGCCTCGACGTTGACGCCCTCGCCGGCACGATCGAGCAGCAGGTAGTTGTGGGCGCCGGCGAGACGCGCCGACGTGATGCACGACAGCGCCGATTCGATGTCGCGCTGCTGCAGCACCTTGCGGACGACGAAGGGCCAGGTCACGCCGACCTGGCCACCGCTGCCGAGCAGGTTGTTGATGGCGATCGAGATGCCCGCGTCGTTCATCCCGATCATGCCGACGCAGCCCGCCACGGTGAACGCCAGGAATGCCGGCTGGTCGGCCGGGCGGGCGCGCAACATCAGCACATAGGGCAGGGCGCCGGCGTGCATGTCCCAGGTCTGGCCGAGCAGGGCGTGGCCGTCCGCGCTGGCGCCGCCGGGCACGAAGAAGGCGGTGCAGTCGTCTTCGGCCCGGGTCGCCGCCGTGCCGCCCTGACGGTACAGGAGGTCGATGAAGTCGGTGAAACCGTTGGTGATCAGCAATTCCGCCGGGCTGAGATCGCAGGCGTCGGCGATCGCGCTCATCTCGGCCAGCAGGTCGGGCGCATAGGCTTCGTGCTCGGCCAGGCAGCGGCCGGCGAGATCGAGGATCGCGGCGTGCGACAGGGTGTGGCCGGCCCACGCCGCCTCGGTGCACAGCTCTACCCGTTCGGCCGTGTAGCGGCGGATCGCCTCGCGGCAGGCGAGCCCATGGGCCCGGCCCATGTCGACGGGCGCTCCCGCCAGTTCGAGGCATTCCGGGAGGATCACGACGCCGATCCGACGCAGGCTGCGAACGACGCGTGCAGGGCGGCCATGCCTTCGTCGAGTTCGGCGTCGGTCAGCGTCAGCGGCGGCAGGAAGCGAATGCAGTTGGAATAGAGTCCGGCGCGGATGGTGATCAGTCCGCGTTCGAGCGTAGCCCGGGTGATCCGGATGGTCAGGTCGGGGTCCGGTTCGCGCGACACCGGGTCCTTGACGAGTTCGATGGCCAGCATCGGGCCGAGTCCGCGGACGTCGCCGATGACCTGCGGAAACGCGTTCTGAAGCTGCTCGAGATGGGCGCGCATGCGCACCCCCAGCGCCTCGGCACGCTCGCGGAAGGCGGGGGAAGCGAGGCTGGTGATCACGTTCCGGGCGGCGGCGCAGGCCACCGGATTGCCGCTGAAGGTGCCGCCCATGCCGCCCGGATGCGGCGCGTCGACCACTTCCGCGCGACCGGTCACGGCGGACAGCGGCAGGCCGCCGGCGATGCTCTTGCCGGTGATCAGCAGGTCGGGAACGACATCGTAGTGCTCGGCGGCGAAGAGGCGCCCGGTGCGGCCCATTCCGGCCTGGACCTCGTCCAGCACCAGCAGCATGCCGTGCTCGCTGCAGCGGGCCCGCAGGTGGTCGAGAAATCGCGGCGGGAGCGGAATGAAGCCGCCCTCGCCCTGGACCGTCTCGACGACCACCGCGGCGACCGCATGCGGCGCGACCTGCGCCACCAGCGCGTGGTCGAAGGTGGCAATGCAATGGTCGATGTAGCTGTCCAACTCCATGCCGGCCGGGCGTCGATAGACGTTGGGAAAGGGCAGGCGGTAGACCTCTGGCGCGAAGGGTCCGAAGCCGCTCTTGAACAGCGCGTACTTGCTGGTCATCGACATGGTGAGGTTGGTGCGCCCGTGGTAGGCGCCCTCGAACACGATCAGCGCCTGCCGCCCGGTGTAGGCGCGGGCGAGCTTGACCGCCGCCTCGACCGCCTCGGCGCCGCTGCTGAGCAGCATGCTCTTCTTCGGAAAGTCGCCCGGTGCCACGGCATTCAGCAGTTCGCAGACCGCCACGTAGGGTTCGTAGGTGGCGACGATCGAACAGACGTGGATCAACTGTTGTGCTTGCTCGGTGATCGCAGAGACCACCTCGGCGGGCGCATGACCGATGGCCAGGGTTCCGATGCCGCCGGCAAAATCGAGCAGGGTATTGCCGTCTGCGTCGGTCACCGTCGCGCCGCGACCAGAGACGACGGCGAGTTGCGTGAGGTAGGCCGCGCCGCGGGAGACGGCCGCTTCGCGACGCGCGACGAGCTTGCGGCTCTCCGGGCCGGGGATTTCGGTCAGCAAGCGGATTGTTGGCACGCGGAACTTTCCTTTCAAAAGGGGTCGGCCAGAGTCGGGGCGGGCGGCATGCGCGCTGGCCGATATCGGGAATTGCACGCCCGGCTCATTGTGCGCGGGCTCGGTGCGCTTTCACAATGGCCGCGTTGGACCAGGGGCGGCGAAGGAAAATCGTGGCCGCATCGCGCATCCCGCATCCCGCATCCCGCATCCCGCGTGCCGCGTGCCGCTGCCAGGTGCCCGGCGGGTGCCGGGTGAAGGCGTCACTGGCCGCCGTGCCCGCCCCGGGTCGGCTTGGTCAGGGGGCCGAGGCTGTCCAGGTAGCGGTCGCTGCCGCCGCCCGGCTGGTAGACCGGGAACTCCACCGGCCGGTCGCGGAAGCTTTTGAGGGGCTGACCCAGGCCACGCACGCCCCGCTCGCGTTCGCGGCGGACCCGCGCCAGGTCGATCTCGACCGGAATCGTCTCCTCGCCGCTGCCGGCTTCGTGGAGCACGTAGCCCGATGGGTCGATCACGATCGAACGGCCGGTGCCGCCATCGCCGAGGCCGTTGATGTCGAAGAAGTAGCACTGATTGGTCGTCGCGCTGGCGCGGGCGATTGCCAGTTCGACATCGCGGTCGATGGTGTCGGTCATGGTCGGGTGGAGGATCACCTCGGCGCCCATCGAGGCCAGTGTCCGCGTCGTCTCCGGAATCCACATGTCGTAGCAGATCGAAACGCCGAAGCGACCGACCTCGGGTACGTCGAAGACGCAGAATTCGGTGCCCGGACGAATGCCCGTTTCGTAGGGCCGAAACGGGAACATCTTAGAGTAGCGGGTCACGAGGTGGCCGTCGGGGTCGAACACCGGCGCCACGTTCAGGATGTCGTCGCCATCGCGCTCGAGCAGCGATCCGGGGACCAGCCATAGGCCGTGGTGCGCCGCCATCCGGGCGAAGCGCTGCTCGGCATCGCCGCCGCTCGCCTGGGCGTGGCGGCGCCCTGGCCCGAAGGCTGCAAGCTCGCTGAACAGCACCATCTGCACCCACGGAAAACGCGCCATCAGGCTATCGAGACGGTGTGCCATCGCCGTGATGTTCTCGTGGTGCGCGGATACCGGCATCTGGATTCCGGCGATGGCGAATGGGCGCATCGGGTGTCTCCCGCAGGTTCGGAGGTTACCGGCACGCGGCTGCCGGCGAACGGGCAAATCGGCAAGCGTCCGCAGCCGACGACGACAGCGCCGGACGGCAGGGGATCATGCCCGGGACAAGACGTCGTCGATGGCTGCGCCGAACCGGCTGCCCGGAATTTCCCCAGGATTCAGCATGAATCAGGTTCGTGATTAGAATCAAGTCGAACGTCGGCGGTATGAAAGGTGCGCCCGTCGGCATTCCCCGGCACATGCGCGACGCACATCCGTCCATTGCCGAAGTCCGGTGGCTCGGCGCGATGGCCGCGATCGAGTTCTGCCACGACGGCGATCTGGCCGGGCCGGCGCCGGAGATTGCCAATGTCCTGACGGACGAGGACGCGCGCCGCGGCCAGTTGCTGCTCACCTGTGGCATCTTCGGCAACGTGCTGCGCTTGACGGTGCCGCTGACCATTTCGCAGTCCGTTCTCGACGAGGGGCTCGATATCATTGCGTCGTTGCTACAGGCCATCGCGGCGTGAGAGTCGGGGACCCCATCTGCATCGGGTGATCGCCCGATGCGCTCACGACGATGGTGCCGCGTCGTCGGCAATGGCCGCTATCCGGGCCCGCAGGGATTGCAGCTGCCAAGCCGACCAGTCGTCCGGCCGGCTATGATGACTGGTAGGCGCGAGCATGATGGCGACGCCTGTGGCGTGATCCGCGTGGACACCCTCGGTTCGCCCGATTCCGGTGCACGCGCCGGGGACAGGACATGACGGACATCTTCCTCAGCTACTCGCATCGGGACCACGCCCTCGTCGACCGCCTCGAGGCGGCGCTCGGCGATACGGGCTTCTCCGTGTTTCGCGACACGATGCTGCACCTCGGGCCGCAATGGGACCGCGAGATCGAGGAGGCACTGGACCGCGCCAAGTGCGTCCTCGTGGTCTGGTCAAAGGACTCGGTCGCCTCCGACGAGGTGCTGAACGAGGCCTTTCATGCCCAGAAGGCCGGCAAGTTGATCCCGCTGAAGATCGACGATGCGAAGCTCCCCTACCAGTACGCCCGAGCGAACTACCTCGAACTCACCGGCAAGGGTCGCGAATTGGACGTTGCGGCCATCGCGCGCCTGCAGGACGAGGTGCGCCGGCGGATCGGGCCCGGCACCGGCTCGGAACGGAAGGCGAAGGCGAAGGCAACGGCGGCGAAAACTGACGAGCACCGACTGAAGCAGTTGAAGTCGGAGATCGCGGCCGCGAAGCGCGAATTGAAGGACGCCCAGTTCGCCGGCGCGGTGCTGGACGTCCGACCGCTGATCGAGAGCGACGTGCGCTATGCGCTGGCCCACGCCAGTTTCGATTACGCAATTGCAAAGCGGGAAATCGAGGCGCGCTATCGCGGCGCACGCCCGGAGTACCTGCAAATGGCGCTGGTCGCCCTCGACCGCGAGTGGGACCGCAACCGGACGAAGTGAGCGACCGACCCGACGATCAGGGCTGATCGCCACCGAGCATTGCCTGCGCCCTGCGGTAATACCACCCGGCCCGGGCAATGCGCTTCCAGAAGATCGGGAAGACATCCTGCAGCGGGAGCACGTCGTCGCGATCGACGCGCCCTGCCTCGACCGCACGATAAAGTTCGTCGAGGACCGCCGAGTAGGCCCTGGCGACCGGATCCTGCCAGAAGTCGATGCCACCCGGTGCGTGTGCCGGCAGAAACGCCAGCGTCTTTGCGGCGACCTTGAGACCGGGCGCCGAAATGCAGGCCATCTGCGTGCCCAATGCGTCGAGCAGGCGGCGGTATTGACCGATCGAAACCGGATTGATGCGATCACCGTCGTCGCCGCAGAAGGTCCACGCCGATTCGGAGAGGGCTTCGCCGGCGCGAAGATCGGCAATCAGGCCGTCGAGCGGCGCGTCGTCCCAGGCGTGGTGGATCGCGCCCGACGTGCCGAAGCTCAAGGCGCGGCGCAAGTCATTCGACAGGATGCGCAGATCCAGGATGGCGTCGTCGGCCTGGTGCAGGCGGTAACGGCGATCCGCCACCTTTTCCGACATCAGCGTATCGACCAGCAGCGAGCCCATCCGCAGGGCGTCGTCTCCCAGCCAGCGCCACAGCTGCGTCTGGTGGGCCTCGCGCAGATGCGCCTCGTCGATGATCGCCGTCGAGATACCCAGTTGGGACAGGATGCCGGGCAACATCGGCGTCCAGGCGAGATTGCCCGACCAGAAGGCCGTCGGCCGACAGCCGAACAGCCGCTCCTTGATGTCGACATCGAGCGCGATCTGCCGGCGCAGGTAGCTCGACGGAATCAGGAAGGGGCAGACCTCGTGATAGCTCGTGGCCAGCAATTCGACGATGCCCTCGTCGATTGCGGCGGCGATTGGCGCGAGATCACCCGGGCGGTGCGCCTCGACCTGCGCCAGCAGGCTGCCGGTGAGCGCGAGGCTGACCCGGGCCCCGCTGCGGCGATGGGCGTCGACCAGCAGTCGCAGGCTTTCATCGACCAGCGTCGTCACTTCGAACGTCGTCGCACATGAGGGCAGGTGGAAGTACCAACCGAGCATCAAGGCCAAGGCGGGCCTCCCGAGTCCGGCATGGGTGTGTCGAGACAGCGGGCCAACGCTGCGACATGGCGCTCCCACGAGAATGCCTGAGCCCGCCGTAGCGCCATCTGGCCAAGTCGCTGGGCACGATCGCGATCGTCTGAGAGGCCGCGGATCCGCTCGGCCAGCGCGTCGACGTCGGCAACCGGCGTGCCGAACTCGGCGCCCAGTTCGGCACCCCAGAGTTCCGGCAGGGCGCCCACCGAAAAACCGATTGCCGGTCTTGCCGACGCCATCGCTTCGAGCACCGCCAGGCCGAAGGTTTCGTACAAGGACGTGGTCACGAGCAGGTGGTGGCGATCGATCAGCGGCCAGATCGCCGCCGGCGCCACCGCTGGCGCCACATCGACATGGGCGGCGACGCCATGCGCGGCTGCGAGCGCGACCAGTCGCGCATCGTCGTCGGTGCCGGTCAGCACGGTCAGGCGCACGCCTGCATCGCGGCGGAGCAAGCGGCGCAGGACCTCGAACAGAAAGTGGTAGCCTTTCTGTTCGGTGGCGCGACCGATCGCCAGCAGGCGCAGCGGCCCGGCCGGCGGGGCCACCACCGGCGCCGATCGCGCGACGCCGAGGGGCAGCACGACCAACTGGTCGGGCGTCACGTTGTGGGTGATGCCCAGCACGTGCGCGGCGAAGGTCGACGGTACGACGATGCGCTCCGCAAGATGAAGCAGCCTGGCCTCCAGCACCTGGTGGATGGCGTCGCCGACCGGCTTGTCGAAATAGGTGAAACCGGCGTAGACGGGCAGGTGGCAGGCCGCGAAGACGCGCAGGGAGGGTTGCAGGGCCTGCATCGCGGCGGCCAGCGGCGACAGCGCATAGTCCTGCACGTACAGATGGGTCGGCGCCGAGGACCTGTCTCTGTCCACAATGCCGTGCGCGAGCCGACGGCTGACGTCCTCGACCGCCTGCAGACCCGTCGCCCCATCGGCAGTGGCCAGCGCAGCCTGGTAGGCACCATCGGCCATCACGACTTCCGGCGCCGCCTCGGTGCATGGCGAAAGCGTTGCCGAGGGCGATGCAGCGTGGCCGCCGAATCGGGCGTAGGTCGGCACCAGCAGCACCGAAACCCGCTGCCGCCGGAGCAGGCGCGTCGCCAGTTCGGCGACGTAGCGCCCGATGCCACCGACCGTGTACGGCGGGTATTCGGAAGTGACGATCAGGCAGTGTGGCGTCACGGCGGCTTCGTGCCCGGCTGGATCGGCGCCGGCTGGGTCGGCGCCACCTGAGCGGGCGTCGCGCCGCCCGACCCGCCCCCCGGAAGGTACGGGCGCAGAACGAATTTGTCCGGCTCGATGAAAGCCAGCGCGAGCAGCAGACCGGCCAGGGCCAGCACGATGTTCCGCGTGGTCTCGCGCAGCCGCAGCATCTCCATCGAGGCCTGCGTCGTGCGCGCCTGCAGTTGCAGTTCGATGGTCTGCTCGAGCAGGCCGCGCAGGATCGGCAGCCGGATGCCCTCGAGATTGGCGGCGAGCAGGTGTCGTTCGCCGGGCTTTGCCTGCCACGGCAGGTGCAGCGGCCGTTCCAGCGGGCGGCTGAAGGCGGCCTCATGCACTTCGCGCAGGGTCTCTTCGTAGGCGGCGCCGTATTGCAGCACCGGCAGTGCCAGATAACGCAGCGGCGGGTATTCGGACAGCAGGTCGTAGCTCGGATAGGCCTCCGGCCCGCCCTCGCCGGGTGCCGCGGCGAACGGCGCCGGTGCGATTGCCGGCGGTCGTGGATTGAACCAGCCGTCATGGGCCCGGCAGGTTTCGGCCGGGTAGGGCGTGGCCACCGAGACGATGCCGCCCGGCTGGGAATAGAGCCGGAAGAAAGCCGCCGAGCCCCATGGCTCGGGCAGCATCTGTCGGGCGACCGCATCGTCCGCGCCGCGCGCGTGCTGGAACAGCAATCGATAGAGGTTGACGCGCACATCGTCGTTCGGTGCGGTCAGCAGCTGCGCGTCGTCGCTGACCACCGAGGTATAGATGTAGCGGGAGATGCCCAAGGCATTGCGACGACCGCGGGCGACGGCGCTCAACAGCCGCGACAGCGGGGCGAGCCCACCCGGCAGATCCTGCCCGGATTCGCTCAGCTGGTAGATGTTCTTCAGGAAGTCGGCAAGCGCCTCGACCGCCGGGCAATGGCGATCGCCCAACTCGGGCCGCAGCTCCGGGAAGCAGAAATTGACGTGTAACGACTGCGTGCCCAGACGCCGATCATCGAGCAACACCCAGTCGCTCCACACCGCCCCGATCGGTCCTTCGACGGCGAAGGTCGATGACAGGACGTGGGTAAGCCGGACCGGGCGCCGATAGAAGTCGTTGAACGAGAACGCCAGCGCACAACGGTAGGCGCGCTCGACGTGGGCCCGCCAGGCCGGATCGGACCGGTCGCCGATCGATTCCCGGAGCCGGCTTGCGTCGATCCGAACCCGGGCGGAACAGAACAGCGCCGAAGCGTAGATACGTGTCATGTTCGCCTCCAGCGGCGCGGATCGCGGCGACACCTGCGCCGTGTGGCGCGCAATGCGCCGATCGTATCCCACTTGCCGGGTCGTGCGTAATCCGCGGCCGCGCGGGTCGTGGCCGGCAGCTTGCGACCGCGATTGCGCGTCGCCATCGGGCGCCATTTTCCCTTCTGGCAGCGAGTGGATCGGCGCACAATCCGACCATCGACGCGCTCATCTTCATCTCGAAGGCGACATCATGGATTTCCTCGCTTCGCTCGACGTATTCTTCGGACTGACCTTCATCTACCTGGTCTTTGCGCTGGCCGTGACCGCGATCAACGAGTTCATCGCCGCGGCCTGGAGCAGCCGGGCGCGTTGGCTGCGACGGGCCATTGCCAACCTCCTGACCCCGCCGGACGAGCGCTCGACCCCGCGCGCCGGCGCCGCCGATGGCGAGCCGCTGTTCGACTGGCTGCTGCCGCTGAAGCAGGCGTGGCAGCAGCTGCGAACGGTGCTGAGCCGGCGAGGCCGGCAGCGGGCAAGCGCCGAAATTGCCACCGGCGAAGACGGCAAGGCGGCCCCGAAGCGGATCAGCGTCGACGACGTGCTCGCGTCGCCCTTCATCGCCTATCTCGACGCGCCCGGTGTCGGCAACACCTTCCGCGTCAGCTACCTTTCCGCCTGGCAGTTGCTGCAGGGCGCCCTCGACGCGGCCAACGAGGGCCGGCAGGCCGGTTTCGTTTCGGTCGCCAACATCCGCATGATGCTCGCCGGGCTGCCGGCCAGGTCGCCGTATCGCAAGGTGCTCGAGGACCTGTGCGCGCGCGCCGGCAACGACATGACGGTGTTCCGGACGCTGCTCGAGGAATGGTTCAAGGGCCTCGAAAAGCAGATGTCGTCCTGGTATCGGCAGAAGACGCAGTACGTCATCGTCGGCATCTCCGCATTCGTCGCCTTTGCGATGAACGTGGACACCATCGACATCGCCACCCGCCTGTACCAGGACGCCTCCCTGCGCGAGGCGGTCGTCACGCAGGCGCTGGAAGCGGCCAAAGCGGAGGACGCAGCAGCGTTCATCGATTCCGCAGCGATGGAGCGGGCGCGGGCCGGTTTCGAAGCGGCCGAGCGCGCCCGGCACGAGGTAGTTGCGGATAGCGAGCAGTGCGAAGACCGGGGTTCGGGCGCGCCGACCCTGGCCGACGGCAGCGCTTGCGATCCGAAGGAACTGAAGGCAGCCATCGAAGCGATGGATCAAGAGGTGCAGGCGGCCGCTGCGGTGCTGTCGCGCGAACGCCGGCTGTTCGACGAACGGGTCAGCGCGCACATCGACGAGCTGGCGAGCAGCGGCCTCGAGTTCGGCTGGTCGGGTACCACCACCCCGGACGGCACCGCAGCCTGGATCACCAAGATCTTCGGCTTGCTGCTGTCGGCCGCCGCACTGTCGCTCGGTGCCCCGTTCTGGTTCGAAATGCTGAAGAACCTCGCCGCGGTCCGCTCGGTCGGCAGGAGCCCGCGGGAACGCAAGCCGGAGGGCAAGCCGGGCGAACAGGGCTGAACGGTGGCAAGCCGGCCTCCGGGGTCAGGATCGATCGCCGTTCCGAGCGCGCGCTCCGGGCGCGGCGGATATGCCGGCGTGCTCGCCGCGGCATGACGCCGCCTCCGCTACACTGACCGTTCGCCGCGCGCAGCCTGCGCCACCGGCATGGCGATGGCAAATGTCCGGGCGGGCCGCCAATTCGGGGGGAGACATGGCCGCAGCGATCTTCATCAGCTACCGCCGCAAGGACGCCGGCGGCCACGCCGGCCGGCTGCGGGATCGGTTCGCCCACTGGTTCGACGCCGATGCGCTGTTCTACGACCAGGGCAGCATCGACAGTGGCGACCGTTTTCCCGCGGTGCTGGAGCAGGCGCTGGCCGGTGCGTCGGTGCTGCTGGTGGTGATCGGGCCGGACTGGGAGGATCTGATCGAAGAACGGGCCCGGTCGGCCGAACGGGACTGGGTGCGGCACGAGGTCGAGACCGGCCTCGCGCGCCAGGCTGCGGGCGAGTTGATACTGATCCCGTTGCTGCTCGGCCGCGAGACTCAGATCGAGGCCGGCCGGCTCCCCGAGTCGCTGCGCCCGCTGGCCGGTATCCAGGCCCACCGTTTCGTCGGACAGGACGCCGACTGGAACGATCAGTTCGGGCGGCTGTTGGATCTGATCGAGCGAGCCCCCGGGGTGCCGGCGCCGCGTTACCGCCTGCCCACTGGCATCGAGCAGCCGTTCCGGCTGATCGACCACGCCTTGAGCCCCCATTTCCGCGACCCGGATGGGCAGCTCGAGGCGCTGTGCGAACTGCTGCAGGGGGCGCAGCGGGTTGCGCTGGTGGCGCGGGCTGCGCTCTACGGCATGGGCGGGCTCGGCAAGACCCAGCTCGCGCTGAAGTACAGCTGGGATAACCGGGACCGCTACGCCGGCGTGTGGTGGTTCCGGGCCGAGCGCCCGGATCTGCTCGAAGCCGACGCCGCGGCCTGTTGCACCGAGGTCGGCGCGCCCCAGCGCGAGCATGAAGCGCCCAGCGCGGCGCTGAAACGCTGGCTCGCCGCACAGCCTGCGGGCTGGCTGCTGGTCTATGACAACGCCGAGGACACGGCAGCACTGCGGCCGGTGCTGCCCGAGGGCGGCGTGCACCATGTGCTGCTGACCTCGCGCAACCCGGCCTGGGGCGGTCTTGCTGCGCCCCTGGGGCTGAAGACCTGGGACGAGGACCAAGGCGCGGACTTCTTCGGCGGCCGCCTCGGCAGCGGCGATCGCGACGAGCTGCGCGCCCTCAGCAAGGACCTGGGCGGCCTGCCGCTGGCCCTAGAGCAGGCGGCCGGCTATCTGGAGCAGACCAGCATGGCGGTCGCCGAATACCGCCGTCTGCTGGCTGACGTGGATACCGGTGCATTGGTCCTCGACGTCGGCCGTGCAAGCACCGGCTACGAGCGCAGCGTCGCCGCGACATTGTCTCTGGCATTTGCTCGGCTGTCGCCGGCCGCGCAACAACTCCTGAGGCTCGCTGCCTTTGCCGCCCCGGAACCCCTACCGGAGCGCTTCTTTGTCGAGGCCACCGGGGAGTTGCCCGAGGCGCTGGCCGCCGCGGCGGCGAACCCGCTGGCCTGGCATGGTGTAGTCGGCGAGTTGCGCCGCTACGGGCTGACCGAGCGGGCCGGGATTGCCGCGTTGGAGGACGACGAAGACGCGGCCGAGCACGCGCTGATCCTGCACCGCCTGACCCAGCAAGTGGTGCGCGCGCGGTTGGCCGATGCCGGGCAGGATATGCCGATTCTGCTCACTGTTCTGCATGGTGCGCTTCCGGCGGAAGTCCAGCACCCGGCAACCTGGAAGCGCTGTGCTTCGCTGTGGCCCCATGCTGTGCAACTGGCGGAGCTTGGTGGGAGCGCCGAGTTAAGCCCCAATAAGGTGGTTCAGTTGTTGAACGGCACCGCGATCTATTTGCAGCAGCGTGCGGCTCTGTATCAGCTGGCCGAAAAACTCTTCGAGAGGGCACTTGCGTTGAGCCGGGAAAGCTTGGGAGACGAGCATCCTGATACGCTCGCCTTGATGAAGAACTTGGCGCACAACATGTGGGCACGGGGGGATCTATGGGCGGCGAGTACGCTTCAAGAAAGGCTATTGAAAGTGCACCGCCGGATGTTGGGCGACGCGCATCCGAAGACGCTCACATCGATGCACGATCTGGCGGCCACTTTGTGGGCGCTCGGGAAGCTTTCGACAGCTCGCCAGTTGCAGGAGCGGGTGGTGGACCTAAGGCGGAAGATTCTGGGCGCGGAACACCTAGAAACTCTTGGCTCGATGAATAATCTTGCGGAATCGTTGCGGGTGCAGGGTTACCTATTTGAGGCTAAGGCGCTGCAGGAGCAGGTGTTAGAAGTATGTAAGCGGACTCTTGGAAGGGAAGCTCTGCACACCCCGACCGCGATGAACAACTTGGCCGGCACGCTGCATGCACTTGGGATGCTGAACAAGGCTCAGGTGTTGCAGGAGGAGGTTGTGGCCGCTCGAGAAAGGGTGATGGGTGCGGACCATCCGGAGACGCTGAATGCGATGAACGGTTTGGTCGGCACTCTCAGGGCACAGGGCGATCTTGACGAGTCGCGTCGCTACGGGGAACGAGTGCTAACTACGCGCCAACGGATCCTGGGCAGAGAACATCCAGCGACGCTAACTTCAATGTGCACCCTTGCCGACACGCTAAGATCACAGGGGAATATTGCTGGTGCTCGGAAATTGCAGGAGTCGGCGCTGGAGGGACGTAAGCTGTTGCTGGGCGGGAAGCATCCTGAGACGTCGATCTTGGCATGGAGCCAGTTTGTGACGCTAAACGAATTGGGAGAAACGGAGGCGGCTCGCCGAGTCCTTCAAGAAGACCTCTTATGGCTTGCCGAGTGCGATCCGGCGGCGCTCGTGGCACATCAGCGCACCATCCGGGGGTACGTCAGGCAGGTGACCGGGCAGGATGCGGACGATTCCTAAGCCAGATGCACCGCATTTCCCTAGTCGCCACGACAGAACCGCCGCGCCTCAAATCAACCGCCGCGCCGCGCCAGCACCTCCGCTGCCCGCACTTCACCGTGGGCCATCAGCCGCGCGATGTAGGCCGGTTCGCGGTCGAGCTTCGAGGCATAGTCGAGTTCGCCGGCCACGTCGTCGCCCATCGTGATCTCGTGGATGTCGATGATCTTCTTGGCCTCGTTCACGAGCTTCTTCTCGTCCAGCCACTTGTTCACCTGCTCGATGAAGCGGATCTCCTGGTTCAGCGACAGGTTGCCGGCCAGCTCGTTGCGGCGGTCGTGGATGTCTTCGCTGGTCGTCGGTTCGCTCGCCCGGGTCTGCGGATTGATGCGGACGATCCAGATCTCGTCCGGCTTGTCCGCCGGCGGCAGGTCGGCGACGAACTCGCGCAGTGGCGGGTTCTGCGAGAACAGGCCGTCCCAGTAGATCTCGTTGCCGATCGGCGTGGCGCGGCCGAGCCACGGCAGGCTGGCCGAGGCCAGGAGGGCGTCGATGTCGATCTCGTCGGCGCGCGAGTCGAAGGCCTTGAACGCACCGGACCGCACGCCGACCGCGCCGACCAGCAACTGCAGGCCCGTGCGCCGCTGCGCCACCTGTTCGAGCGGCAGGTGGGTTTCGAGCAGTCGTCGCAGGTCGAGGAATTCGGGTCTCGGCGCAAACAGCCGGGCCAGGTGCACGGCGCCTTCGACCGCCGGTTGGTAGGGGCTGGCGGACAGCGACGGCAGCAGGCCGCTGTCCTGGAGCTGGCGGGTCGTTACCGTGAGCCGGTTCCACAGCCATTCCGAGGGCAGCTTTGCCGAATTGTCGTGCCAGAACGCATCGAGCATGCGGGCGGCACGACGACGACCGGCTGCCCGGTCCTGCTCCAGCGCCAGTGCGCACCACACCAGGGCCGCGCAGATGGCACCGCCGGAGGTGCCGCTGAGGCCGACGATGCGGTAATTGCCCGGCGCCTCGCCGGCCACCAGGGCTTTCAGCGCGCCTGCGGTGAAGGCGGTCTGGCTGCCGCCACCCTGGCAGGCGATGGCGATCTTGATCGGGGATGTGCTGCTGCGCGCGACCATTGTGGCGTACTCCCGGTTGGTGCGATGTGGCGGCGCTTCGGAGCGCCGGTCCCTTCGTGCTCGCCCGACCGGCCGCGCGTCCGACCGCCGGCGACGGCGCGCGTAGTCGTGCAAGAACGGATACCGGCGGCAGTGTAGCGCGCCGCGCCGGCGATGCCCATGGCATCGCCGGCGGGCACTCATGCTGCGCCGGTGCCGGGCGATCTTTTCGTGGTCGGCCACAGGCGGGCCGTGATCGCCGAAAACGCGCCGGCTCAGCCCTGCGGGGGCCGGCGGGCCCGATGGTAGGCGCCGGTGCCGTGCTGCAGGACCCAATCGCCCTCGGCGATGTCGCCGGGCGCGAAGTCGGGGCGCTGGCGGATGCGCTGGTAGAGCGGGGCGAAGTCCGTGCGATCGAGCGCCAGCAGTTGCTCGAAATCGTCGAGCACGAAGTAGCTCTCCTGGAAATCGTCGATACGATAGTCGGTGCGCATGACCCGTTCGAGGTCGAAGGTGATATGGTTCGGCGACGGGTCGTCGAGGCTGAACAGGGTCTCGGTATAGGACGAGGCGATGCCGGCGCCGTAGATGCGCAGGCCGTCGGCCTGCCGGACCAGCCCGAATTCCACCGTGTACCAGTACACCCGCGCCAGCTTCGGCAGCACGCCAAGGGACTGGGCACGCAGCCCGCCGCAGCCGTAGGCCTGGATGTAGTCGGCGATCACCGGATTCATCAGCATCGGCACATGGCCGAAGACGTCGTGAAAGACGTCCGGCTCTTCGAGGTAGTCGAGTTCGTCGGCGTGGCGGATGAAGTTGCCGGCCGGGAAGCGCCGGTTGGCGAGGTGCTCGAAGAACACCGCGTCGGGCACGAGGCCGGGCACGGCGACGATCCGCCAGCCGGTGTGGCGCATCATCACGTCGGACAAGCGGCGAAAATCCGGGATCCGGTCGGCCCCGATCGGCAAGCGACGCATGCCCTCGACGAAGGCATCGCAGGCCCGGCCCGGCAGCAGCCGGGTCTGGCGCTCGAACAGGGTCTTCCAGATGCCGTGCTGTTCGTCGGTGTAGTCCGCCCAGCGCTGATCGACCGTCCAGTCGGCGCGCGCAGGGCGCCCGGCGTCGCCGGCGGCGGCACCATGCTTGGTGGAGACGGGTTCGGAGGTTTTCATGGCCGGGCTCCGTCGTGGGCCTGCGCTGCGGTCCAGTCCGCGCCTGGTCGTTGGACCGTGCCAGGCGCCGGCCGTGCCCCATCGATGCCGGCCGGACGGCGATTGGCGCTCAGCGCGCAGGCGATACCATCACTTGTCGAATTCCTTCTCGTGCAGGAAGGCGGCATGCTTCGGTGCGCGCCGGGTGCGGGACCACTCGTCGAGCATCTCCCACTTGACCGCATCAAGCCGCTGCATCACCGCCGCCTCGTCCGGGGCAGGGCAGGCCAGCTCGATGCGGTGGCCATTGGGATCGAAAAAGTAGATCGAGTGGAAGGCGCCGTGGTCGGTGACGCCGAGCACGTCCACGCCGTTGGCTTCGAGATGGGCCCGGAACGCCAGCAGCGTGTCCCGGTCCTGCACCCGGAAGGCGATGTGCTGCACCCATTCGGGGGTGTTCGGGTCGCGTCCCATCTCGGGCTGGGTCGGCAGTTCGAAGAAGGCCAGCACGTTGCCCCGGCCGGCGTCGAGAAAGACATGCATGTAGGGGTCGGGTGCCTTGGTCGACGGCACCCGGTCCTCGGCGATCGCCAGCACGAATTCCATATTCAGCATCTTGCGGTACCAGCGCACCGTCTCCCGGGCGTCGCGGCAGCGGTAGGCGACGTGGTGGATGCCGTCGATCTTCATATCGCGCCCTCCGTATCGAGCACGCCGCGCCGGATCTGATCGCGCTCCAGCGATTCGAACAAGGCCTTGAAGTTGCCCTCGCCGAAGCCCTGGTCGCCCTTGCGCTGGATGAACTCGAAGAACACCGGCCCGAGCAGGCACTCGGAGAAGATCTGCAGCAGCAGGCGTGGCCGGCCCTCGCCGCTGATGCCGTCGAGCAGGATGCCGCGGGACTGCAGTTCGGCCACCGCTTCGCCGTGGCCCGGCAGGCGTTCGTCGAGCATCTCATAATAGGTCGCCGGCGGCGGGCTCATCAGCGGTACGCCGCCGTCGCGCAGCCGGTCGACGGTGGCGATCAGGTCGTCGGTCAGCAGCGCGACGTGCTGGATGCCCTCGCCGCCGAACTTCATCAGGAATTCTTCGATCTGGCCGGTGGATCGGGACGCCTCCTCGTTCAGCGGGATCCGGATCATGTCGTCGGGCGCGGTCATGGCCTTCGAACTGAGGCCGGTGAATTCGCCCTTGATGTCGAAATAGCGGATCTCGCGGAAATTGAACAGGCGCTCGTAGAAGCTCGCCCAATGGCCCATGCGGCCACGATAGACGTTGTGGGTCAGGTGGTCGATCAAGCGCAGGCCGAGGCCCGCCGGATGACGATCGGCGCCGTCGACGAAGCGGAAATCGATGTCGTAGATCGAGTCGCCGTCGCCGAAACGGTCGATCAGGTAGAGCGGGGCGCCACCGATGCCCTTGATCGCCGGCAAGCGCAGTTCCATCGGCCCGGTCGGGATATCGATCGGCTGGGCGCCGAGGGCCAGCGCGCGGCGGTAGGCCTGGTGCGAATCGCGTACGCGAAAGGCCATGCCGCAGGCCGACGGTCCATGCTCGGCGGCAAAGTACGAGGCCGCGCTCTTCGGCTCGCGGTTGATCACGAAATTGATCTCGCCCTGGCGATACAGCGTGACGTCCTTCGAGCGGTGTTCGGCGACGCGAGAGAATCCCATGCGCTCGAACAGCGGTTCGAGCACGTCCGGCGTCGGCGATGCGAATTCGACGAACTCGAACCCCATCAGGCCCATCGGGTTGTCGGACAGATCGAGCATCGCAGTCCCCCTTCTTCGATCCGGCTCGGCGCCCAGCAACAGTCGGATGGCGTTGGCCGGTACACCCTGAGGCCGTCCGCCGGGGGACTTTGTTCCTTGCGCACGGATGCCGAGCGTCGCGTCCGTGACGAAGTTCCGCTCAAGGTGGCCTGAACCCGCGCAAATGCGCATCGGGCTGAGGAAAGTCGTCCGCATGGTCGATGGCAGCAGGGGCCGGATCGGCCGCGCGACTGTCCCGTTTTGCAGCATTGGCTGCTCCAGCATTGTGGCGCAATGCAGCAACCGATTGGCAGAAATTGCGCAACCCGGACGGCAGAAATGCGTAATTACGAATAATGGCGCGGAAAACTGCCAACACAGCCCACCTCTTCCGCATGTTGCATCGCAGTATTCCCCAGCAAACAAGCCGCTTTTCCGGCCGCAACGCATGCACCGGAGGCGGCCCGCGTCTGTCATGGGACCCGTTCTTGCGCTGAAGGCATATGGTCCGGCGCAGCACAACGGAGTTCTTTCTGCGGCCCGACGACCGATCCGCCCGGGTTCGCCAGCGGTTCGGCCGCCGGGCCGCGGCGCACGGATCGCGACCGACCCGACATGGGCACAAACCACGCAGAGAGGCGATGAGCAAACGAGACCTTCTGGCCGAATCCGACGACGACCGTGTCGGCTCGAGCCCTGCCGCAGCCGAGACCGGCCAGGCGCCGGCCTCGGCGGGGGACGGGGCGACGCCGATGGTCGAGGCGTCGTGGCATCGCAGCCGGCGACACGGTCTCGAACACGAGGTCGACGACGCGGCGGGCGATGCCTACCCGCCGGAGGTCCTGACCCAGCTTCTCGAGCGCAACGCCTATCTGCTGACCCATGCCCGCGGCATCGTTCACAACATGTACGAACAGATCCGCGGCTCCGGCAGCGTCGTCGGCCTGGCCGATGCGTCGGGCGTGCTGCTCGAATGCTTCGGCGACTCCGAATTCAGCATGCGCGCGAGACGCATCGGGCTGCGGGCGGGGGCGGACTGGTCAGAGGGCGTACGCGGCACCAATGCGATCGGCACGGCGGCCGCCACCCAACTCGCGGTCGAGATCACCGGGCGCGAGCATTTCCTCGACAGCTGTACCTTCCTGACCTGCGCAGCCGCTCCGATCCGCGATGCCGAAAGCCGCGTGGTCGGCCTGCTGGCGATCGCCAGCGACGTGGACAACCGGCAGCAGCACACGCCGACCCTGGTCGCGATGGCCACCCAACTCATCGAGAAGCGACTGTTCGAGGCGGACCACGTCGACAGCTACCTGCTCGCCTTCCATCCGACGATGGCCTGCATCGGCACCCTGCAGGAAGGTCTGCTGGCACTCACCGACGACGGCCACGTGCTGGCGGCCAACCGCAAGGCGCTCGAACTGCTGGCGATCGACGCCCACTTGGTCAGCCGCCTCGATTTCGATCTGCTGTTCGACGAGCCGTTCGATCGCTGCCTCGAGCGCGCGCTGCGCGATCCGGTGGCCGTGCGGGCGCTGGCGGGCCGACACGGCCAGCGCCATTTTGCCCGCATGGCGCTGCCGCGCGGCGCCGTCGAAGCCGTTGCCAGCGCACTGCCGGCCGCGCCGCCGCGCCCGGCAGGCCGGCCAGGCGGTCGCCGCAAATCGACCGACCTGCCGCCGACGCTGGCCGCCTATGCCGATGCCGATCCGGCCCTGCAGGCGCTTGCCGAGCGCGCGCAGCGCATCGTCGGCAAGGACATCCCGCTGTTGATCCTTGGCGAGTCTGGCGTCGGCAAGGAGCATTTCGCCAAGGCCTTCCATGCCAGCAGTCCGAGACGGGACAATGCCTTCGTCGCGCTCAACTGCGCGGCGATGCCGGAAGGCTTGATCGAATCCGAGCTGTTCGGCTACGTCGGCGGCGCATTCACCGGCGCCCGCAAGGAAGGCAGTCGCGGACGCATCCAGCAGGCCTGCGGCGGCACGCTGTTCCTCGACGAGATCGGCGATATGCCGTTGGGGCTGCAGGCCCGGCTGTTGCGCGTGCTGCAGGAGCGCATGGTGACGCCACTGGGCGCCGCCGAACCGGTCGAAGTCGACATCTCGCTGGTCTGCGCGACGCATCGGGACCTGCTCGACGGCGTGCGCCACGGGCGCTTCCGCCAGGATCTGTACTTCCGCATCAACGGCCTGACGGTCACGCTGCCGCCGCTGCGCGAGCGCGCCGACCTGCGGGATCTGGTGCTGGCGATCGTCGAGGCGGAACGGGAGCCGGATGGCGACGTGCTCGTGTCGGAGGCGGTCTTCGACCTGTTCGCCTGGCACGCCTGGCCCGGCAACATCCGCGAGCTGCAGAACGTCGTTCGCGTGGCGCTGGCGTTGCAGGGCGACGACGAACCGTCGGTCGCGGCCCATCACCTGCCCGAGGACTTCCTCGAGACCGTCCGCGAGGCCACCGTCGAAGCCACGCGCGAGGCGGTGCGGTCGCGCAGCGCGGCACCGGCGCTGGCGCCGGCCATCGAGAACGCGGACGCCAACGACGGCGACGACTCGCTGGCCGCGATCGAGCGCCGCGCGATCGAACGACTGCTGGCCGAATGCGGCGGCAACCTCTCCGCTGCAGCCCGCCACCTCGGTGTCAGCCGCAACACGCTCTACCGCAAGCTCGGGCGGGCGCGCCGGCGGCCGTGAGCCCGGTTGCGGCGTGCGCATCGCGCGCCGGGCGAGCGCACCGACGCCGCGCTACGGCACGGGCGTCGCAGCCGAACCCTTGCGCAGCACGTCGATGCCGAACACCGGCTCGAATGGTGGCACCAAGCATTCGACGATGTCGTCGGGCGCCACCTGCAGACGCACGCCGACGATGTCGGCCCGGACCGGCAGCCGGGCGACGTCACGATCGGCCAGCACGGCGACATGGATGCGCGCTGGCTCGCGGCGCAGCAGATGGGCGATGGCGGCGAACAGCGAATGCCCCGAATAGAGCACGTCGTCCACCAGCAGCACGGTGTGGCCGCGCAGATCCACGCTGGCGTGCTTGGGATCCTCGGTGAGCCGGGTCTGCGGGAACAGCAAGCTGAGATCGTCGGCATAGCGCTTGATGTCGAGATCGATGCGCAACGGCGGCGGCAGGTGGTGGTCGGCGCTCAAGCGGGCGCACAGCCGGTCGGCCAGCGGCGCGCCGCGTCGGCGGATGCCGATCACCGCAACCTGTTCCACGCCGGCGATCAGCGCCGACGCGCGGCGGGCCATCGTGGCAATCACCGCGTCGAGTTCGTCGCTGTCGTAAAGCGTGACGCGGGTCGGTGCATCGCGGGTCATGATGTGCTCCCTCGAACCGGCTAACGTGTCATCGGCCGGCCCATGCTACGCGCGGGCGCCGGGTTCGGCGACTGCTTCGCGCAGGCAATGCACGCCGCCGCTTGCGCGCTTCGCGGCCACGACCAGCCGTCGACGGCTCAGGCCCGTTCCTCGGCATAGCCCCGGATCGCCTCCACCAGCGCTTCGGCCGCCTTGCGCTCGTCGGCATGGCCGCGGCTTGCCAACAGGTCGTGGAGGACGAATTCGAGCTGATCGCGCACCGAATCCCAATACGAGCGCGTCGGGACTCGGTTCCAGAGATCGCCATACTCGGTCAGCAGGCACGCCAGCGCCGGCTGCAGCCGGCCCTCGGCCAGCGCCTCGTAGAAGCGCAGCTCGATCTGGCCAGCCAGGCTCCAGAAATCCGGATCGTCGCGCTCCTTGCCGACCAGGGACTGGCGCACCTCGTCGATTCGCGCACCATCGACCGGCGGCCGATCGCCGCCGGTGACCGTCATCGCCAGGTCTGCAGCGATGCGATTGAGCGCCGGATAGAAGACGTCGGCGGCGTCCGCGCCGGCGCTCTGCGCCTCGGCGTAGTAGTTGCGCATCTTCTCGATCGCCTCGCCGATTTCACTCGCCGGACCGCCGGACGCGCGCAGGATCATCGCGCGGCGCTTGAAGGCCGAGCCCATCAGGCTCAGCCGCTCCATGTTGCTCTGGATCGCCAGCAGGTTCGCGAGCTTGGACATGGCGTCGACGATGTCGGCGTTGGCCTCCGCCACGACTTGCTGCAACCGCTCGCCGGCGTCGCGGCTTCGGTCGGGAGCCGTCTGTTCGGCATTGCGCACGCCGGCGGCGGCGCTCGCCGCGTCCCGTTCGCGCGCGGCCATGCGCACGCGCTTCCAGGCCCGCCTGACCAACTGGTTGCACAGTTGCTCGTTGGCCTTCAGCGTCGCGCCGCCGTCGTTGGCGGCGATGGCCTTGCGATAGGCGGCGATCGCCTGATCGCTGTCGCCGGCTTCGCTCCAGGCGCGCCCGAAGGCTTCCGCCACTTGGCCGGAACCGTCGTGCAGCTTCGCGAGGTTTTCGGCGAGATAGCGGATGCGGGCCTTTTGTGCGCGCAGATCCGCGCCCGGCACGCTGCAGTCAACCGCCACCGCGTCGAGCGCCAGCACCAGATCCTCTGCCGAGCCGATGCCGCCGAACTCATCGCGCGGCGCCACGCGCGACGGGCTGCCGCCGCCGTCGGGCCGCCGGAACACCCATTCCGGATCGCCATAGCACTGGTAGGCGGCCCAGGTATTGCCGGCATAGGCCTTGGCCGCTTCGCGTGCCGCAGCGACGGCGTCCATGAAGCGGCTGCCGCGCAGCAGCGCCTGATAGAAGGTCACCGAGAAGCACTCGGCGGCGTCGTCATCCACCGCCCAGCCGGCAGCGACGACGCAGCGCACGCCGATGCGGATCAGTTCGGCCGCGACGCCGCTGGCGAAGGCGGCCGGATTGGGCAGCGCGCCATGCTGCTGCTGGAGCTTGCGTTCGCCGCCGAGACTGGCGAGGTGGCAGCAATTGACGAACACCAGCTCCGGCACCACCCGTAACGCACGAATCTCGGCGGGTCCGAGAAAGCTGCCGCCGGAGAGCACGACGCCGCGCGGGTTGGGTTGCCAGTTGTGGTCGCACCGACACGGGTCCCGTGCGTCGTCGGCCGCTTCGGGCGGTTCGCCATGGCCTGCGATATGCACGATGCGCCAGTTGCGGCCGGCATCCATCAGGGTGTTGATCAGGTCGTGGGCGTCGAAGCCTTCGTCGTTCTCGTCCTCGCTGCAGATGCGTTCGACCACCGAACCCAGGGCCAGCGCGCCGGGCCCCTTGGTCAGCAGGTCGAAGACGCGTCGTGCTTCCTTGCGGGCACCGGGCAGGCGCGGGTAACGCTCGCGATCGCAGCGGGGCTCGCCGATCACCAGCACGTGGGCATCGCGACGGGCGTCGCGAACGCTCGGCCGGAAATCTTCCATGCGCAGCTTGCGCACCATCCGGGTCCGGATCGCCCAAGGACTCTTGTCGCCGCCGCCGTCGCCGGCAGGCGTGTCGAGCAGCTCCCACGGAATCGCCGCGGTCTCGTTGTCCAGCTCCAGCAGCATCTGGCTGGAGCCGCCCATGGTCGGTTCCAGCTCCACCGGAATCAGCAACTGGAACAGGGTGCGGCCGATCTGGTCGTCCACCGAACGACTGTTGGCCGCCGCCTTGACCAGTTCGCCGACCAGCGCCGACTGGGTGGTCTGGGCGCGCACCTCGGCCCGCGCCCGACGGGTGTGCACCGAGTATTCGATCACCGCGGCGGCGCTCGGGCCGGCGCGGCGTGTGGCCCGGATGATGTCGTACGAAGCGCCGCGGTAGCCGAAGTTGAGGGGGCGGCGGCGCGAACGGTTGCCGTCCTGGATCTGGCGTTCGAGTTCGAAATGACGCGGCGCCGTGGCCGCCAGTTCGTCCAGCGCCTGCCAGGCCTCGGTCGCCCGGTTCAGGTACTGCTCGATCAGTTGCAGGCCACCGACCCGCGGCCAGGGATGCTCGCCGTCGAAATCCTCGTTCATCCGCGCCAGGGCCTCGTCGGCGTAGCGCACACCGCGGGCGATGAACTGGGCGGCCTGACCGGCGGAGACGTTGGCGCCACCGCTGCCGAGCAGCGTGGCGGCCACCTCGAAGCGCAGCGACTCGCTGCCTTCCTCCATCAGGCGCTGGGCCAGCGCCAGCACTGCCAGCCGCACCGACAACATCAGCTCGGACGCGCTCAGCACGCTTTCCTCGCCGAGGCCGACCACCACCGCCCGTTCCGGACGGGGCGCCTGCAGCGGATTCTCGCGATTGGCACTGGTGTTGGCGAAGATCTGATGGGTGCCGGGCTGATCGGGATACTGGCCGAGGCTGAGGGAGCGGGCCATGGTGCCGCCGATCAGGCAGTCCACGGCGTACTCGGCGCCACTCAGGCTGGCGGACGAATAGTGGCCCAGCAGCAGCGGGGCGCGCACGAAGGCGAGATCGCCGTTCACCACGCGAATGGTCAGCCTGGCCTCGGCGCCGGCGTAATCGGGCGGCGGCCCTTCGAGATCGAGCAGGCGCAGGCGGTAGGGCTGCACCGGCGGCGTGGCCGGCAGCCGTTCGCGAGACGGCCGGCTGCGTTCGATGACCGGCGCCGCAAGCTCGCCCAGTGCCGACACCAGCGCGACGCTGGGCAGTTCTCGGGTCGTGCCGTGCTCGAGCAGCTCGAGGTAGCCCTGGAAGGAATCGCCGTGATCGGGCAGGGAGCCGTGCTCGCAGTCGATCTGCCAGGTCGGAACGCCCGGCAGCATCGCGCTGTCGCGGGTGACCCGGCCGTCGCCGGCCTCCCGTGCATTGAGGTAGACCAGTCCCTCGCTGCCCACCTCGTAGCCGTCCGGGGTGAATTCCGCCTTGCCGAGCACCAGCAGCAGGCGGCCGGCATAGCGCGGCAAGACCTTGTCCCGCTGCTCGTCGAGGCGCTTGCGCAGCGCCTTGGCCTGGTCCAGCACCGCCTGCCCGGGCACGCCCCAGCGGTACGGGTTGAGCTGACGCTCGTCCTGGTGCCAGAAGTTGTGGTCCTCGACCGCCGCCAGATCGCGCTTCGCGAGTTCCTGCCAGCTGGCTTCGACGCCGAGCGGGTGCTCGCCGTCGCTGAGCCCGGTCTGCAGCTGGATGAAGCCCGGGAACTGGGCCATCAACTGCCGCGCCGCGTGATCCTGGAAGGGCGCGCCGAAGGCCACCAGCGTATTGCCGAAGCGGTCGTCGCCGGAGAGGGTCTGCATCGGCGCCCACGAGCCGCCGTTGGGCGTGCCCAGCATCAGCAGGCGTCCGCCGGCCTGAGACATCATGCGCTCCCACACCGCCGGGCATTGCAGCTGCATCGTGCGGCTGACCAGCCCGCCCATCGAATGGGCGACGATACGCACCGGCTGGCCGGTGGCGCTGCGTGCATCGAGGGCGGCATCGATCGCGGCACCGAGGCGATCGGCCTCCCGCTCGATCGGCTTGCGCCAGTCGTAGGAGAACTCGACCACCTCGTGGCTGCGGGCGAGGAACTTGATCAGATCGTCGTAGATGCGGCCGATCGCGCCGTCGGCGGTGAAGCGCCCGGGCGGCTCGTCCGGCGAGTATTCGAGCTTCTTGAGCCCACCGAGCAGGCGGAAGCCGAGCCAGATGCGCTTGCCGTCGCGCGCGATATGGCTGCCGAGGATGCCCGGCAGCACGAACACCGCGGGCCGCTCGGGCTGGCTGCGGCCATCGCTGGCCGCATCGCCGCGGGCGGCCCGCTCGCCGGACGACGATTCGCCCGCATACGACAGTGGCCCGATCGGCCGCCAGCCGGCCTCGGCCGCGATGGTCAGCGCGTCGACGATCGGCTCGGCGGTCTCCTTGTTGGTGAAGTAGCGGAAGTGGCTGACCTTGCCGCGCTGGTCGAGGCGGAAGCGGGCGCCCTCGCTGCGCGGCGTGCCGCCATACATCGAGCGGGTCTGCACCACCAGGTCGTTATCGGTCCAGAAGAAGGCATCGGCCACCAGCGTCTTCAGCCAGCTGCCGACCGACTCGCCCTCCATGTCGCCGGCGATCACCCATAATTGGCCCGCCGCGGGCGCTTCGGCCGCGTGCAGCCACTTCACCAGCGGGCTGTCCGGCACCATCGCCGCCAGGCCGGGCATGGTTGCCGGATCGGTGCGCTGGCGCGCGATGTCGCCGAGGAACTCGGTCAGGGCCTCGACCACCGGCAGCTGTGCCAGCTCCATTGCCCAGCGCAGCACCGAGACGTAGGCGTCGAAGCGTTTGCTGGCGAGCAGGGTGCCGCGCGCCGGGCAGGCCACGCGCACGACGCGCTCGACCACGATGTTGTTCCGGTCGAGCAACTCGACCAGCTCGGCGAGCGTCTTCCGCTGTGCGTCGAGCGCGGCCACCATTGCCTTGCGGCCGTTGGCGCCGAGCGCCTCCAGGTCGACCAGCGGCAGGGCGTCGGGCTCGAACAAGGCCTCGTCGGCGTCTTCGAGCCGCTTGATGCCCGCCGCGCGCACCAGTACCTCGGCCACCAGGCCGCCGCGGGAGTGGGTGAGCAGGCTCAGCCGGGTGTTTGGCGGGCAGGCGCTTGCGAGCGTGAATGCGTTTTCGATCGGGCTGTTGCCGACGGTGGCATGGTCGAGCGCATAGACCTTGTCCTGGTAGTGGTCGAACAGCGCGCCGACCCGACCCGGGTGGTGGGTCCACAGCTTGCCGAAGGTGCCAGCGGTACTGGAAAAGGTGCCGTGGATCAGCACCAGCGCCCGGTGGTGCTCTGCGGTGGTCTCGATCTTGTCGCGTCGCTGCTCGGCGCCGAATGGCGTCAATTTGTCTCGCTGGAGCGCGTACACGCCTTCCTCGACCTGGCCGTCGATCTTCTGCACCAGCTTCTGGCCAGCCAGCTTGGCGGCCTTGGGCCGGAAGATCTGGAAGACCTTGAGCACCACCTTGCCGAGGAAGCCGCGGCTCGCGCCGCGAGCCGATGTGGCGGCCTGCTCGAGCCCGCGCCAGCGCAACTCGACCGGTACGCGCAACTCGCCGGCAGCGGCATCGCCGCCGCCCCCGCGCGTCTGCTCGGACTGGGCCAGCAGCAATGCGCGGGCGTTTTCCGGATGCAGGATCAGTTGCGGGCCGCCCTCGATCTGCAGCACCACCACGTCCTCGCCGACGACCGCCTCGAGCCGGTGCCCGGCGCCGCCGTCGCGCCGCTGCCCCACCCGCACCGCGTCGACGACCTGCCCGTCGAGGCCCGCCACGGCGAACTCGCCGACGGCGCCAGCGCCCCGCGTCGCGCCGGCTTCGTGACGGTCGCCCGGGACGACAAAGACGATCGTTTGCTTGGACTCTCTGGGCATGCTCGATGCTCCTGGTCAATGGCCGACGGACCGACCCTGCGAACACGGGCACCCGATGGTGCGCCGATCCGAAAGTGCGTCATCGCCGTACGCAATTGGCAATGCTTCGGTGCAGGCATTCGGCGATCGGCCGCTGCGCATCGTCATGATGCGGGGATGGCTTGGTTCCGCTGCCGGCCTGTCGATGTTTTCGCGATCACGATCGCTGGCTGCCGCCGGCACGCCAGGCCATGCGGCGGTTCTGCCGCCCCCCAAAATGGCTCAGCACTGCGACTTCTTGGATTATGGCCCAGCGCAGCGGCATGTCGAGAACGAGCATGCGCCGGCCCCGCCACGGCAGGGCGTGACCCTTGACACCGGCATCCCGGCCGGGTTCACTGCCCGTAAAACGCGCGTGCGCGCCGTCGACGGTCGGGGCGGGGACTCGCGCCACGCAGCGAGGGGAGGGACTCGATGGCCAAGTTCACGCTGTTCTTCGTTCACGGCATGGGGCAGCACGGCGAGCACTGGTCGCAGAAGGCCTGGGAAGCCTTCGAGACCGCATACACGCGCTACGACGACCTCAAGGACTTTCCGTTCGAAGACCATTTCGACTACCAAGAAGTCATCTACGACCACATCTTCGAGCAGTACCGCGAGCGCTGGCGCGAGGACGCGGCCGGGCTGAACGGACTGATGGGCATCAGCGATGCCGCGCCGGCACTGATCGCCCGCATGGCCGGCATCGCGGAGCGCCTCGGCGAAGACGACTACTTCACGACCTATCTGCTCGACGTGGTGATGTACCGCTACCTGTCGGTGGTGGCCCACCCGGTGCAGGTGGCCGTTGCAGAACAAATCGCCACGCACCTGAACGCGGCCGGCAGTGCTGCAGAGCGCAAATGGTCGGTGGTGGCGCATTCCCTCGGCACCAGCGTCGCCCATGACACCCTGCACCTGATGTTTGCCGGGGGCAATGCCGAGATTGCGGCGCTGCCGCGGCAGTTCGCGCCGGAGGTCGGCCTTTTCGTCGCCAACGTCAGCCGCCTGCTCGAACGGCCGTCGCTGTCGGTGTACCAGTCGGTGGTGCGGCCGTCGAAGCGGCGGCGCAACGGCATCCTGAACTGCTACCTCAGCGCCCGCCATATCCTCGACCCCTTCACCCGGCCGAAACCCTTCGCTCCGGCCTTCGACTGGCTCGACGAACCGACCCAACGACTGGCCTTTCCGGCCTATCAGGAACTGGTGATCAGCGAGGTGCTGCAACCCGACGTGCATGACCTGGCCCACTATCTGGCCAACCCCGGCGTCCACATCCCGCTGATCCGCGCCCACTTCCGCCGCCGCAACGTGATCTCCGACGAAGCGGAACACGCCGCCCGCGAGGCCTACCGAAAGAAGGCGCTGCAGGGCCGCCTGGCCGCGCTGCGCAACCAGCTCGGCCAGCTCAACGACGAACAACAGCCGGGGGTGGAGGGCCTGATCGCCAGCGCCGAACATCTCCAGACCCTGGCCAGACTGTGGGAGGCCGGAACATGAAACGGGCATCGGGAGCCCTGATCGCCATCGTGCTGATGTGCGCCGCCAAGCCGGCAGCCGCCCAGCCCCAAGCCGAATGCGAAGCCATCCGCGCCCGCGGCCCGATCCTGCAGACCCTCGACACGCTCTGGGCAAGGGACTGCCTGGGCGGCGAGCGCGACCACAGCGACGCCTTCGCGGTGCTGGCGACGGCCTTGCGGCAGGCCGAACACGAGACCGATTCCGACGCGGAAAAACTCGCGTACGTGCGCGCCATCGTCCTGTACCAACAGGCCGCCCTGCAATCGGCCGCCGACCAGTCGCCCCTGCCGAATGCCACCGGCCCGCATCCGCTGGCCCTGTTCGCCGAAGGCATGGCCACACTCCGACAGGACCTCGAAGCCGGCGCCACTTCGGACATGCTCGACGCCGATGTCTGGGATTACCTGCCGTCCTCGCACGAAGTCGGCGATGGAGTCGGCGGCGACTACAGCATGTGCGCGTCGCTCCTGAGCCGGCCGGACTGCACGGCCGACGACCGCCTCGACCCGACCGAATACCAAGTGGCCGAGTCGCTGTTGCGCCACGCCAAATTGATGGACCGGCTGGCCGACCTCGCCCATGCTCCGGCGCTCAACGCCTTCACCACACGGATCGCCAGTCTGCAGGAGATGTGGCGCCAATACGCGGTCGAAGCGCGCTCGCAGACGCCGATCGAACTCGCCCTCAATAGTTGGCGGTTCAAGCACGATCTGGCCACCGACGGCTTCGTCCGCCCCCCTTCCCAGCAGATCATCGCACTGCACCCGACGGTGGCGATGGAGTATGTCAGCGACGCCGACGACGGCAGCCGCTTCGAGCCGGCGCTGATGGTCGAATGGATCGGCATCAACCGCTGGCGCTGGCGCGGCGGCGAATCACCCCGCATGGAAAACCCGATCGGCGTCTCCCTGGTCAGCACCTACTCCGACCGCGCCGGCACCCGAGACGCCGGCCACGGCGTCGTGCTCCACTACAAGCACGTCTATTCGCTGGGTGTTACGCGCCATGGCGGGGACACCGGCGTATTCGTGAGCGTCGACCTGCAGAAACTGCTGACGGACAAGCGGGAAAAGCTGGAGGATGTGCGGAAGCGGTTTCGAGTACTGCATTGAGGCGAAGCGCGTGTCCTTGCGTCGTACGCACCGCGACGCACGGCAGCGTGTTGCTCGAGGCCAGACGCTTGGTTGCGCCCCAAGCTCGTGATGCGCTTGGGGTGAATGGCCGGTTTCGGGTGCGAAACGGTGAATGCGAACAGTCGGCCATCAGCCGTCGGTCATGGTTACATTTCGATTTTAGGAGACGGGACCGGCCCAAAGCCACTTGAACGGCCGGTTTACGGCGACGAACCTGGGCCTGGCGTTGGACGGACCCGGCCATGACCTGCCGATCACCCTTGCGCGAATGCAGAAATGCGAAGGGCTCCTCCCCTCCGCAACCTGCCAGACGGCCAACGCAAGGGGATCGGCCGGAGCGGCCCTCCAGTCTCCGTAGGTTGAGCGTCGGCGACGCCGCTATAAGCAACCGAACGGCCATCAAACAACATGGGCTGCTGCAGGGCCACATGGCATGACGGGGATACACAATTTCAACAATTGCCGCCTTCTCTGTCGTTGCGCCATGAGGATTGGAAACCGAACCAAATGTCCTTGGAATCGAACTTGGCACACGGGAATTCAGCGCGATATTTTCGAAATTCGGAATTTCCCCCTTGCGTGCCAAGGCTGACGTGCTGGCACTCGAACTCGACATGAATTCTTCGGCGGTTCAATACAAAACAAAGGACATCTGAGGTACTATTCCTCTCACGTCTCATCCATCCAGTATGGTAACGATAGTCCCGAAGAAAGCAGGTGAGCTCATGGTAAGTGGACAGCCAGACGCTGTATTTCTTCTGATTCATGGGACCTTTGGATGCCGGTCGGAGTTTGCCTTTCCTGACTCGTTTCTTGCGGAGGCGCTGAAAGCACGAATCACGGGCTCAGTCGTCTTCCGTCGCTTCGAGTGGGATGGCTTCAATTCTCACGAATGCAGATTGCGAGCTGCAAAGGATCTTGTAGCGGTACTAGAAAACCAAGTGTCCGAGTTTCCATCTTCCAGGCACTTCATAATAGCGCATAGCCACGGCGGAAACGTTGCCGGATATGCGCTCAAGGAATCAGCCGTGGCGAAGAGAGTGGCTCGTGTCTACACACTCGCGACGCCATTTATTTGTGCCAGGCCTCGCTGGGGAGAAGAAGAGTCCAGGCGCAGGGCTATCGCACCTACCTGACATAGCCCAATCAGAATTTCCGTTCACAGTCATGCGCTTACGAGGCGGCTGTTCACAGCCCCTGAAATTGTGTAGTTTCCTCGTCTTTTGGGGCTCCCATGACGACGAGGGAAGTGATGCCGCTTACGCAGGTGTTCGTGTCGATTTCCGACCCGCGCAGCGCGCGCCAGGTGAGGCACGACCTGTCCGAACTGCTCACGGTTGCGGTGTGTGCAGTGCTGTGCAGCGCAGACGAGTTCTCCGACATCGAGGCCTGGGCCAAGGAGCGTATCGAGTGGCTTCGGGGATTTCTGGTGCTTGAGCACGGCATCCCGTCGCACGACACGTTCGGACGAGTGTTCGCGGCACTCGATCCGCGGGAGTTCGAAGGTGCGTTTCGGCGTTGGGTTGGGCAACTGGTTCCGACGCTCGGCGCCGATACGGTCGTGGCTATCGACGGTAAGACCAGCCGGCGCAGCACCACCAAGGCCGATGCGAATCCGCTTCACATGGTCAGCGCCTTCGCGGCCGACATCGGGCTTGTGCTGGGTCAGACGGCGACGGCCGAGAAGTCGAATGAAATCACGGCGATCCCCGAGTTGCTTGCAACGCTGGCGCTGGAGGGTTGCGTTGTCACCATCGACGCGATGGGCGCCCAGACCAGCATTGCCCGGCAGATCCGCAAAGGCGGCGCCGACTACGTGCTGTGCGTGAAAGACAACCACCCCAAGTTGGTCGAATCCTTCCTGCTCGCTCAGGCAGGTGTCGGCGGCAAGCTCACGCCAAATTCCACGAGTGAGACCACCGACGACGGCCATGGGCGGTGCGAAGTACGCCGCTGCTGGGCTTTCGACGCCGTGGATCGGCTCTACAAGGCCGAGCAGTGGGAAGACCTGAAGAGCTTCGCCATCGTCGAGCGAGAACGAACCGTCGGCACTAAGACCAGCTGCGAGCGGCGCTACTACATCAGTTCCCTGCCGGCGGACGCCAAGCGCATTGCTCATGCGGTGCGCAGCCACTGGGAAGTGGAGAACCGACTGCACTGGTGCCTCGACGTCCAGTTCAACGAAGACCAGTCCACCGTGCGTACGGGCTACGCCGCCAACAACCTCGCCATCGTCCGACACATCGTGATCAACCTCCTGCGCCTGAACAAGTCACGCAAGGGCAGCATCAAGACCAAGCGCATGTTGGCTGCCACCTCGGATCAGTTTCGCGCTGAGCTCCTCGGGATTATGACATGAAGGTGCGATAGCCCTGAGTCCAGGCGGAGATCCATGGTATTAATAGCCACAGTGCCGTTTGCGGTATATATCTTTATGATTGCAATGTGGCTAGCTGCAACCATTTGGCTTTTTCTAAACAGAAATGTCGATCTGCCTACAGCAATTATTGCGCCAATATTGATTCAGGCTGGATGCTTATTCATTGGCTGGCGCGCCCATTGCAAGAGTCGCTCTACCGAGCAATCTACTCTGAAATTTGACGATTACTTGTTATGGCTATTTAAATGGCTTGTTTCGAAGCCTTATGATTGGTTGGAAGAATCGGGCAGAAGAGCGGCGGATCGACTGTCCAGCGGAAAGGGGCTATACGGTAAAACTATTGCGTTTGTCGTAGAGCGCGATGAGGCATATTTCTGGCTCTCAAACGTGGTAACCTTAACAGACCTGCCATGGCGCGCCTTTTTGGGTCTAGTTGCGCTTATGACGCTGACAGCACTACTATTTCCTTTTCCTTCCATCAATAGCGAACTTCAGTTGAAATTTGGAGTTGCGCTCATCGTATTAATAATCGCGCCAGTGACGCTCTGTATTGGGATAGCCGCAGTGCAACAGGCGACACGGTTTCTGCTCGGCTATGGCGAACAAAAAGTTTTGGATTCATTGTCTGTCAAAGTCACAGTCTCATTAGTGCCAGACGGATCAAGATATCCCAAGGTGAGGCGAATCCCCGTGAATGGAATATGGATTTTGCGTCATTCAAGAATCATTCGCGAGCCATCCGTCTCCGACATGATTGCACAAGACGCAAATGAATTCCCTTCCTCTTCCTGGAAGAGTTAAGCGGGGCAATCGTTAAGCGGGCAATCGTGCCCACCCGCCATAGGCAAATACGGATATCCGTTCGCTGTCCTGCACTTATGAATTCTCTGTTCCCAGACCCCGGAATTGTGTAGCTTTCTCGTCTTTTGGTGTGCCCATGACGACGAGTGAAGTGATGCCGCTCACACAGGTGTTCGTCTCGATTCCGGACCGGCGCAGCTCTCCGTGGCAATGCTGGTCATCGTACGGCCTTGCTTGTGCATCCGCACCACCATCCGGCGCAACTGCTCCCGAGCACCCACATCCAGCCTTCTGACATCGATCTGTTCCATGCCTGAAGAATACCGAAATGTCAGCTACTAAGCCGTAAGTTGGTTACCGGACATCGAAGGTCTGCGGCGTGCGATAATTCGGCATGGAAAAGAGAGACGGTCGTTCCCTGTCGCATGCCACGCTCGAAGAGATTCGAATCCGGGCCGTCCAGCGTGTTGAAGCGGGCGAATCGCCCGAAGTTGTGGTCAAGGCGTTGGGATTTTCCCGTCCGCGCATCTACGAATGGTTGGCGCTGTACCGTGAAGGCGGGCTTGAAGCCCTTCGTGCGAAGCCCGTCCCGGGCGCCAAACCGAAACTCGACGGTAAGGCGCTCGATTGGCTGTACCGGACGATTGCGATGTCGAACCCGCAACAGTTCAAGTTCGAGTTCGCGCTTTGGACACGAGCGATGGTGCGCGAGCTGATCCGCACGCAGTTCAAGGTGGCGATGTCTGAGGTGAGTGTTGGACGCCTGCTTCGCAAACTGGGCTTGTCGCCGCAGCGACCTTTGGCGCGTGCCTACCAGCGCGATCCGGCGCTGGTGAACGACTGGCTCGAGAACGAATTTCCTCGCATCCGCGCAGAAGCCAAGGCGGTCGGGGCGGAGATCTTCTTCGGCGACGAGGCCGCGGTGCGCTCGGACCATCACAGTGGCACCACCTGGGCTCCGGTGGGTCTGACGCCGACAGTGAATACGACCGGCGCCCGCTTCAAGCTCAATCTGATCTCGGCCATCAGCCCGAAGGGACAGCTGCGATTCATGTGCTCCAACGGCAACGTCACCGCCGATGTCTTCATCGAATTTCTGAAGCGCCTGCTTCAGGGCACTACCCGGCCCATCTTCCTCGTCGTCGATGGCCATCCGGTACATCGCAGTGCCAAGGTTCGGAAATTCATCGAGGGACTCGACGGGAGACTGCGCCTTTTCCGGCTGCCCGCCTATTCGCCCGATCTGAATCCTGACGAACACGTCTGGGCGCACCTGAAGAGTCACAAGTTGGGCCGCAGCGTGATCAAGGGACCCGACCAAATGAAAAGGCTGGCGATGCGCTTCATGCGCTCCCTGCAGAAGACTCCCGCCATCGTCCGTGCGTTCTTCAGGCATCCGAGCACACGCTACGCAGCCGAATAGAATGTACGGTAACCAACGCACTTCTTAGTATCTGTGGGCCCGGTTAATAGTGCAGCCAAGCGAAGTAACTATTTGACAGTTCCAATCCGTTTGAAATCGTTGAAATTCAACCATATGCATATAACTTTTCCAATTATATTGGCCTCCGGCAAAAATCCCCACACGCGGCTATCGCTGCTTGAATCGCGATTATCTCCCATCACAAAAAAGTTGCCAGGCGGAACAATGCAAGCCAAACCAGTACGATTATAAATGCAGTTTTCTCGCTGGGAAAAATCGACGCGGACAGGATTAAAAGCCGGCGCCTCTAGATCCAGCACAACTGCGTGTTCTACCGCCCCAAGATTTTCAATGAAACGTGGTGAGTAGTGGAGCCGGTCATGGTGCCGATAATCTTCAGATCTTCTAAGAGGTACTTCCTTGCCGTTGATCTTGAGCGTTTTGTCAAAATATTCAATCTTGTCCCCCGGCAATCCCACCACCCGCTTGATGTAGGCCAGGGAAGGATCGGCGGGGTAGCGAAAAGCTATCACATCACCAATCCGGGGCTCGCTTACTGCAATGATCTTCTGATTGCCAACAGGGATGCGGATCCCGTACGTGAATTTGTTCGCCAGAATGAAGTCACCCTTTTGCAGGGTGGGAATCATTGAGCCCGATGGAACCCTAAAAGGTTCGACAACGAAGCAACGCATCAAAAATACTAAACCAATAACGCAAGCCGAACTTACCGAAGCTCGTACAAAGCCTGGGGCGCCCCTTAACCCAAACCACGTAGGCGCAGCTAGCCTAGAGGTCAATTTGTGAAATCGCCCGCGGTACGCGCGATCATCTTCCATTTCGCAAGTACTAAGAAGTGCGTTGGTTACCGTACATTCTATTCGGCTGCGTAGCGTGTGCTCGGATGCCTGAAGAACGCACGGACGATGGCGGGAGTCTTCTGCAGGGAGCGCATGAAGCGCATCGCCAGCCTTTTCATTTGGTCGGGTCCCTTGATCACGCTGCGGCCCAACTTGTGACTCTTCAGGTGCGCCCAGACGTGTTCGTCAGGATTCAGATCGGGCGAATAGGCGGGCAGCCGGAAAAGGCGCAGTCTCCCGTCGAGTCCCTCGATGAATTTCCGAACCTTGGCACTGCGATGTACCGGATGGCCATCGACGACGAGGAAGATGGGCCGGGTAGTGCCCTGAAGCAGGCGCTTCAGAAATTCGATGAAGACATCGGCGGTGACGTTGCCGTTGGAGCACATGAATCGCAGCTGTCCCTTCGGGCTGATGGCCGAGATCAGATTGAGCTTGAAGCGGGCGCCGGTCGTATTCACTGTCGGCGTCAGACCCACCGGAGCCCAGGTGGTGCCACTGTGATGGTCCGAGCGCACCGCGGCCTCGTCGCCGAAGAAGATCTCCGCCCCGACCGCCTTGGCTTCTGCGCGGATGCGAGGAAATTCGTTCTCGAGCCAGTCGTTCACCAGCGCCGGATCGCGCTGGTAGGCACGCGCCAAAGGTCGCTGCGGCGACAAGCCCAGTTTGCGAAGCAGGCGTCCAACACTCACCTCAGACATCGCCACCTTGAACTGCGTGCGGATCAGCTCGCGCACCATCGCTCGTGTCCAAAGCGCGAACTCGAACTTGAACTGTTGCGGGTTCGACATCGCAATCGTCCGGTACAGCCAATCGAGCGCCTTACCGTCGAGTTTCGGTTTGGCGCCCGGGACGGGCTTCGCACGAAGGGCTTCAAGCCCGCCTTCACGGTACAGCGCCAACCATTCGTAGATGCGCGGACGGGAAAATCCCAACGCCTTGACCACAACTTCGGGCGATTCGCCCGCTTCAACACGCTGGACGGCCCGGATTCGAATCTCTTCGAGCGTGGCATGCGACAGGGAACGACCGTCTCTCTTTTCCATGCCGAATTATCGCACGCCGCAGACCTTCGATGTCCGGTAACCAACTTACGGCTTAGTAAAAGCGTACGTATTAACTACCAAACTAGCGATCACCGCAAGGAAGAAGGCGGTCAAGAATTCATTGAAGTCATGCAATTCACCAATTGCCATGAATGATATTGATGCGCAGATAAAGACAACAGGCCATACTGCATCGACATAAGCTTGCCAGCCTTCTTTTGCAGTCCCCCCATAAGCTCTATGTAAACTAATGTCTTCGATCTGCGCGCAATTTCCGATGACTGAGGTGGCTACCACGTAGCGGACCCGCTCCGGAGAAAATCGGTTAAATTCTAATTGCCTTTCTTGCCCATCAAATTCTCCCATTTGCAGAAATGCTCCTGTTTGTGAGTAATTTGGGAGAGCAATTCCAGATGACGCGAGCGTTTGCGTCACGGCCTCCCAGCTTCGACGAATTGTTGGCAATCGACGAAGTCGTCGCCGCCACCCGAATTGCTCGGGCGGCATCATGAGAATAGTCTTTTTTCTCAGCGCAGGGTCGCCCAGTATTCGCTTGAGCTCCCAGAGAGTTCCCGGGCGATCATCCGGAATAATGAAAATCGCTTTTGCTGAAATGGAAAGGGTTTCTACAAGATCTTTCCAAGATTCGTCACGGCTCGTTAGTTTTGCAGCACCAAGGCTGCTTGACTTTGCCCCAACTGCAACTACGCAAAATTTTTCGCGGATACACGTCGTGAGAGCCAACTCTACATCCCAGTAGTTTCCCAATAGACGACGATCTGCCAAGCCGGGCAGATGGTTTTCAACAAAAACAGTACCGGTTCGGCGAAATGATCGCAAATAGAGGACGAAATTCTCAGGAGCCCTGCTTGCAAAATCCGCGTTAAGTCGAAGTTGTTGCCGCTGTCTCCAGATTCGATAAGCACCTAAGCACAGGAAGAAGAAGATTCCGCCAAAAGCTGCGGCTACGAGAATAAGGTTTGTCAGGTCATGGAAGCCCAGCTGAGCCCGCGCAGGAAGCAACCCATAAAATGTGGCCAGAGCGACTGGCACCAAGGCAATTGCCGAGAGCGCTTTGATTGATTCACCGGGTTCTAGATTGCTATCGATTGAATTACTTAATGGCAGACTTGTCCAAGGGTCTTTTCTTGGTGGTTTTTGATCATGATCAGAAAATATTAATCCGTCGCTACGGGCTTGGTCTGACATTTCTCTGGGCTCCTTCTTTTTTGATGAAGTAGAATTGAGAATTTCAGCGTGGGCTAACAAAGAAAAGGACGCCAACCAATTTCGGCGAAAGATTAGTATTTTGGCAACGTTCTTGATTTCTTAACTCAGAATTGTGATTCTCACAATAGCCAGCAGGTAAGAATAGGATTGTATTTGTAGTTGGTGACCTGCCCCCTGTAGCCGTACCAGCTATTCGGCAGGAAGCCCGGTTGCGAGGATAGTCGAATTGGGTTTGGCTTGCGATGCATCGGCAGCATGCTGCCGATGCATCGCGGCGTATTGTGCCGGCGGTATTCGCCCACAGCTGCTGTGAGGCCGGATCTCGTTGTAGTCTTGGCGCCAGGCGCTGATCGTCTCGCGGGCCTGGGCCAAGGTCTCGAACCAGTGCTCATTCAGACATTCGTCGCGAAACTTCCCATTGAAGCTCTCGATGTAGCCGTTCTGCATGGGCTTTCCTGGGTCGATCAGAAGGTGGCGCACGCCATGAGCCTGTGCCCATGCGATGAACGCACGGCTGGTGAACTCGGGTCCGTTGTCGGTTCTGACCGCATGCGGATATCCACCAAACCTCGCCGCCTGATCTAGCACTCGAGTGACGTACTGCCCCGAGATGCTGTGATCGACGGTGATGTCGACACACTCGTGACTGAAGCCGTCGGCAACGGTCAGGCACTTGATGCGCCGGGCGTTGCTCAGACTGTCGCTGGCAAAATCCATGCTCCAGACTTCATTGACTGACTGCGCTAGCTGCAGCGGCACGCGCTCACTGCTCGTGCGCTTTGCCTTGCGTCGCCGCTTCACGGCCAGCTTGGCAGCCTTGTATAGGCGATACACGCGCTTGTGATTTACCCCAGGGAAATCGGGCCGCAACAGATCGTGGATTCGTCGGTAGCCGAAACGGCGCCGCTGATGAGCGATGTCGACGATCGCGCGGCTGAGTGCGTCGGCCTCGGCGCTCGGCCGCGGTGCGTTGCGATAACTGTCTCGGGAGAGCCCCACAAGGCGGCAGGCGCGGCGCTCGGATAGATCAAACTGTTCAATCATCTTGCCGATCGCTTCGCGTTTCGCCCGTGGGGCTAACGCTTTACCCCGAAAACGCCCTTCAGCGCGTGGATGTCCAGGTGCGCTTCGGCAAGCAGCTTCTTGAGCTTGGCGTTCTCGCTTTCCAGTTCCTTGAGCCGCTTCGCGTCCGGAGCACGTCAAGATAGTTGTCGCCCGATTCATGCAATCATGCGGTTTCTATTTTCATCATTCAACTGGTCGCGGATGGTGGCTTCGCGCTCGGGATTCAGGGTGACGACGTCGATCGGCGCCCAGTTGCGCGTGGGACCGGACCAGCGAGCAGGATGGCGTTCGCGTGCCTGGAGGTATGTCTGGTGACGTGCATGCAGGATCGCGCGGTCCTCGCCAGCATGGCGTTGAGCCGGCGTGACGTATCGGATGCCGCCATGGCGATGCTCAAAGTTGTACCAGTGGGCGAAGTCTCGGCCCCAGTTGCGAGCGTCCTCCAAGCTCGCGAAACCTCGGGATGGGAATTCGGGCCGGTACTTGGCCGTCTTGAACAGCGACTCGACGAAGGCGTTGTCGTCGGACACCCGTGGCCGCGAATACGACGGTTTGACGCCCAGCCAGTGCAGCATGGCCAGCACCGTGGTGGCCTTCAGTGTGCTGCCGTTGTCACCGTGCAGCACGGGTCGGCTGGGCATCGTGTGAATGCCTTCGGCCAAGGCGGTGCGCTTGAGCAGATGCACGGCGTGGTCCGCGTCATCACGGTCATGGATCTCCCAGCCGACGATCTTGCGGCTGTACAGATCCTGGATCAGGTAGAGGTAAAGCCATTGCCCCTGGACTTGCGTGGGCAGGTAGGTCATATCCCAGCACCACACGTGGCTTGGTCCGGCGGCCACATGGGTGCTGGGCGCCCGCGAGCGTTGGGGCGCGCGGGTGCGGCCGCGATGGCGAGTCTGGCCATGGGCACGCAGCACCCGATGGAAACTCGATTCGCTGGCGATATACACCTGTTCGTCGGCCAGCATCGGCACGATCCGCGCCGGCGGCAAGGCCGCGAAACGCGGTTCGTTGGCGACAGCCAGAATGCGGTCACGCTCCTCGTCGGTCAGCGCATGAGCAGGCCTCGGGCGCTCGGCCTGTGGGCGCCGGTCGCCGAGGACCAAGCCCCCGTGCGCTCTCCAGCGTTGCAGCGTACGCACCGTGATGCCGGCCACTTCGCAGGCCGGGCGCAGACGCGCGCCGCCAGCGTGGGCGGCCTCGATGTGACGGACCAACTCTTGGCGATCTTCCAGGCCGATCATGCGTCCTCGTCCCTGTCCTTCGGAAAGATCGCCTCGAGCTTTTTTGACAGCACCAGCAGCGCGGCCGCTTCAGCCAGTGCCTTCTCCTTGCGGCGCAAGTCGCGCTCCAGTTCCTTGATGCGGCGCCGGTCGGCCTTCTTCTCGCGCTGGTTCTCGCGCGATGCATCCTCGGGGTCTGCCAGCGCCTGTGTGGCCGCCGAACGCCACTGTTCAAGTTCCTGGGGATACACCCCTTGCTCGCGACACCAAGCGCTCTTGCTCGCCTCATCCATCGCAGCGGTCGCCAGCACCGCTTCGAATCGGGCCCGCGCTGTCCAGGCCCGCTCGCGAGCGGGCCTGGACAGCGCATCCGCGCGCCACCGCTCTAACGTCGCAACCGAAATGCTCAGTTCCTGCGAAACCGTCTGCACCGATGCGCTTTCGGGCGGCAACAACCTCGCTACCGCTTTGTCCTTGAATGCTTGTCCGTACCTGGCCACTTCGTCCTTCCGCTATCGCCCCCGCATTTCCGATTCTATCGAGGCGACAACCATTCTGACGCAGGGGGCGTCCGGCACGTCCATCCCGCCGAACTTCGCCCGCCACTTGTAGAAGGTGGCGTCGCTGAAGCCCCCGCTACGGCATAGCTCCTTGATCGGCACTCCGGCATCTGCCTGCTTCAGGAAGCCGATGATCTGCTCTTCGGTGAATCTGCTCTTTCTCATGCCCGTCATTCTCCATGGTTTGACGGACTTCACTACCTTTCACGTGGTACGGCAGGAGGGGGGCAGGTCATTGGGAAGCGTCATATCAGAAGATAGTCTGAATTCGCAAGCAGTCAAGGTGGGTACGCCGTGTGTCAGCGATGATGTTGCTTCGCTTCTCGCATGTTGCGTGATTCGCTCGCCGCGCGCCTGTGTCGTACAGCAGGAGTCGGCAAGACTGTCAGCATTCAATTGGCGCTGGCTGGCCGTCGGCAAAGGGCCGAGGTTCTGTCCGTGAGCCATGCCCGCGGGCGGCTGTTCAACTCGTTTACCTGCCAATCGAGCCCGAGAGACTCGAGCGGCAATTTTGGGTCGAAACGACTCATCGGCGAGCGACAGGTTTCGGGAAGCGAACCTTCAACGTCAGCTTTCCGGCGACGAATCGGAGGAGCCGTCGGTCGCCACTCGACCCTGAACTGCCTGTCGGGTCGGCAGGACTTGAAAGGACGGTATCGGAGTCGACCGGTCGCCCGGAGCGACCTCAATATGCCAGCACCTCGGCCTGAGCTGACGGCCAGCTTGGTCACCCGAGTTCGACACTTTCTTTCGTAACTCATTGATCTTCATAGAAGCGTGGTTGCGATTTTGTCCCTACAAGGCGTTTTGAGCCGGCAACGGCAGGGAAACGGTGTCGAAGATCTCCTTCTGTTCGGGGCTCGGCGTGGTGAGTCCGGTGGCAGTCTGCTTCTGGTGCAGCGTCACCTTATGAAGCTGGATGCGACGGGCGATTTCGAGCGCCCGCTCTGGTGAGTAAGGACTCCCCCGGTCCTTCAACCGCATGCGCATCACGCGGTAGAGCACCAGGGCGAGAAAGCAGATCAGCGCATGCGCGCGGATGCGCTGCGGCAGGCGGTGGAACACCGGGGTGATTTCGATCTCGGATTTCAGCACCCGGAAGCCGCGCTCGATGTCGGCCAGCGCCTTGTATCTGGCGATCAGTTCCTCCGGCTTCAGGTCCGGCACATTGGTCACCAGGATCAGCTTGCCGTCCATCATCCGCGCCCGGTTGAGCGCCTTGCGGTCCAGATCGTAGCGAAACAGGTCCGATTTCAGATCGACCTTGAGGATCGATGCAAGCTTCGCCTCACAGACCGCCTGGTAAAAGCGCGCCTTGGCGCCACTGTCGGAGAGTTTGCGGCCACGCTGCCGCGCGCCGGCATCCTGTGCATCGAGCTTTCCGGCAAGTCGCCCAGCCTCGTGCTCCAATTCTGCAAGCCGCTCGTCGCGGCGATCCCCGAGTTCTCGGGCGATGTCAGGACGGTGTGCCACGATCAGACGATGTCCCTGCCACGCGGCCTCGCCGAATACTTCCTTGTTCGCCTTGCGGCACGTATCGCGGTGGAATGCTCGGAGCAATCCATCGAAGTCCGCGTAGCGACGTGCTGGGACCGCCAGGATGAACTCCAGTGGCTTGCCCTGGACCTGAATCGACTGGACCGCTTCGAGATTGTCCAGTGACAGCAGGCCGCGATCGGCAACCAGGACCACGCGGCGGATCGGAAAGCGTGCGAGCACCTTCTCGATGGTTGGCGCCAACGTATGGGTCTCGGCCACATTGCCGGCGAACACCTCGTGGTGGATCGGCAAGCCCTCGGCAGTCTGGACCACACCGAGCATCACCTGACGGGCGATGTCGCCTTCCTTCGACTTGCCGTAGCGGCGCAGTTCTTCGGCAATTTCGCTCCCGCCTTCGGTACGAATCGTCGTCAGATCGTAGAAGACGATCGACAATTCCTGGTCGATGAGCGGGCGAAGCAAGGCGGCAAGGCTCGATTCGAGCGCCTCGGCACAGTCGACCACCGTATCCATCGTCCGCAGCAAGCGCTGGTGAGTTACCGATTCCGCGGCCACTTCCGGAACCAGCGCGTATTCCAACCAACGCCCGATCCCCAGCTTCGATTCCGGATCACACAGGCGATTGAAGACCATCACCCGGAGCAGGCGTTCGGCGTCGAACTGGCGCCGCGGGCGAAGAATGCGCCGGAAGGCATCGGCGAAGCCAAGATCCTTCCACAGCGCCGTCAGCATCCACGTGTCGCCGACCGAAAGCGAAGGCGCAAAGGCGACGTCGCCGGTGCCTTCGTCCATCGTCGGTCGGCCGGCGGCCCTCAGCAGCCCGTTGATCAGGGGGTTGTTCTCACCGGAGCGCACCGCCTCGATTCGGCCGAGGGTGGCAATGACACGCTGACGCGGCGTGCCGCCGCCATCGCGGAACGATTCGACCAACTTGACGTACTGGCGCCCACCTGATGACGTGATCTTGACGAACATGTCGTCACCGTAGCTCGGCAATGGATCTGTTTCAAGGGGTCAGAGAAAACTTCGTGTCACTACAACGAAATTCTGGCCAGAACCCCAACTGATTGATTTGCTGACGATTCGCCCCCGAACATCCCCGAAATTCGGGCTCCGGATGTCGAACTCGGGTGGTCAAATTGAATGCCTGCAATCCTGCCGGCACCTGTCGCTCGGCGAAGGCGAGCGGCTTCCGAATCATGCATCCTGCGAGAAGCCACCAAGGATCATCGCTGATAGGTCATCGAAAGAGGCCTGACCTCATGCATTTAGCGAATCGTGCATTATGTCAGAAGAGACCTCCAAGTTTTTGCGGCTCATGAGAGGCAGGTTATCGTCTCAGATTCCGGGGCCGACTAGCGTAGCCATGCTGTGTGATCGCTGTCCTTTAGTCATCAGAGCTGTACTGACCAAGATGCGCTAGGGGCTTGATAGACTTCCGTATCTTTTCTTCCTGCGTTGAATTTATTCGTTGTCCAACTCGGGCGATCCCTCCCCCACGACCTTTGCCTTCTCTGCAGCCTAGAATAGCTCTTTCGAACCACTCGACATCGGCTTCCTTGCTTCGTCGTGTTCGCGCTGCCACCCCACAGCTTGCACTTACAAATAGGTTTGGCGAAAGATGATGCCACTCGTACTTCGAAATGAGCTCCAAAATATCCTTCGCGTAGTGAAGCGCGGTGCGTTCATTCACGTCTCGAATCAACACAACAAACTCGTCCGCCCTCCATCGCACCGATATGCTCTCATCCGGGAGAGCACCAGAGATAAGAGATCCAACTGCGCCGATCACCTTCTCCCCAACTGTGACCGAGTGCTTCGCATTAATAAACGAAAAACCGTCAATGTCAAAGAATAAGACAGCGCTCTTCTTTGCGTGCGACGACTGCTCCAAGATCAAAGTGTAAACTTCAGCTAGATCTCCGGCGCTATTCGGCAGTTGAACCGGCAGCGCATTACTAGTCTGCTGCGGAGGTGTCAAACGCTGAGGAATAGTATGACCAAGGCGAAAAGCAATTGTTCTAATGAGCGGCTCTATGTGTTTTGGAGCAAAATCTTCAAGCTGATAATGCTTAATTCTATGAAGCACCGTCGGAATATCGCATTCGCTGAGCAGGATGGGTATTAATGGTCGAGTAAGGTTTGAGGGATCCCTAAATACGGCCGCGCTTCGTTCGATCGCGGTCCATTCCGACTCGAAGAACGCCCTGCTCATAAGCAAGATCAAAGATTGACTTCCTTCAATTCCAGCTTCTATCTTAAGGTATATGTTATCACCAAGACCTATTTCCCACTCGTCGAACCAAACGCGAAGCCCCGCGTGCGATAACTCAAGCGCCAACTGTCTTGCAGCATGCTTGTCTTCACTGCAATGACTCAAAAATATCTGATGACTGTAATTCTCTGCCGGCATAGCTCGCCCTCCGTTCGACACCGCAAACTTCACGTGTGCACTCATAAATGAGTTCACATGAATGTGGTCAGGTCACTCCTGGCGCGTCGTCAGCGGCGATTGTGCCTTGCTCCCTACATTATGCACCGCCCGCTCGCCTGCGTCGTGCGGCCGGTGTAGGGCGTATCGCCGGTATTCAATTTCGTCAGGCCGACCGACAGCTCAGGCCAATCAGCCGCCTGAGGGCCGGGCCAACCAATGGCCCTTCGACCAATGCGGCCCGTCGGTCCCGTGCGCACGATTGCCCAGACTGGGCCCGCGAAGGGAATATTGGTTCGATGTCCTTGCACCACTTTTCTAGCACTGGCCTAAAACACCGATTTGTCATTCAGACACAGCTTCAGTGACCTCGTCGTCGGTTGATGCATGCTCCCGTTCATCATCGAAAACACCCTCGAGATACCGAGCGTGCCGCTCTTGCAGGTGCTTTAGGGATTCTCCTTTGTCCGCCTTGTACTCCAAGCGTTCCTGGAAGAACTGTAAGCGAGACCGATTCTCATCGAGAACTTGACCCCAGGTTTTAATAAAGATCGAGACATTTCCAGCCTTATGGATCAACCCCGTTGGCTCGTCTCCAATGCGGAACTTGGCGTGCGGCCCCAGTTCGTCACTAATGACCCAAAACGCCCAGTTCACTCCGACATTCCGAAATCGCACGTCGTTCGTAATCGAGGCGGCATACCCCTCAATCTGTGAAATCTCATCGGTGTTGATCGGAACTTTCGGCGCCTTAAGCTCAACAACCAAGTGAGTTAGGGCGTTAGCCCGATGCTGGCGTATCGCCTTTGAAAGCACTAAATCCACAATCCCGCGAGTCTTCGAGATGTGCTTGACAGGCGTATCAATGACCACTTCCTCCCCCAGGAGTCTCTTGTGCGATCGAAGCACTTCTGTCAAGGATTGATCATCGACAGAAAGTGCGTACTCTTCCCCAAATAGCCAGCAATTTTCAGCGACAATTCTATGGAGCTGGGAGCGTTCCTTCAGGCGCTTCTTAGGTTCCGGATCAAAAAGCAAAGCATCAAGCCCAGCGATGAATTTCAGTCTATCGGCTACTACTTTTGCTGCGCTGATTATTGAAGACAGAGAAACGTCTCGCAGCAATTCGGAAAGCTCATCCCGCTTACGCTTCGGAAGGTTGAGCACCTCTGTCAGAATCAGCTGAAGATCATCTGGGCTCCTTTCAATTGCCTGGCGTAGCATACGTAATTGAAAAGCCCTATTTTTTGGAGGCGAATCAGCAAAGTCAGGAAGATGCCGGGCGACGTTGAGGGCCACAATGTCGAAGACTTGACGCTCAACCTGCTCTACATGGCTAATCGCTTCACCCTCGTAGGGGTAGATAGATTCGGCTTTCCACTCCTGAACAAAACTACGTGCCTCTTCCGCTGCGCGATTCCGAAAGTAGTCTTTGATGGCTTGGATTGCGTCGTCAATTGCCGCCACGATCGGCGGCTGCATCTCAGCCAGCTCTACGGTTCCTTCGTGTTGCGCAACGCTGAGATAGCTAGTTTGCAGATACGCGGAGAATTGGAAGTTCCCAATATGGAAGCGTCGATCTACTTTGGCTAACGGAAATCGCTTTTCATTGCAAAGGAATAGTGCGCGATTGGAAACACCATTCCATTCGACTATTTCTACGCGCACAGGGTGCGCCTTACCCAAAACTTCAATGTCAGCAAGATTGATTGCCTTTCGGCCCGCAATAACCGTGGCTGGATCAATTCGCTGCCCCCCCACGAGAATGGTCACGTTGCCGTAGTCGGCAAGATACAATGCGAAGATTTGTGTTAGCTCAGCCAACGCGGATCCCCCATCGAAGAATCGAAAATCCTTAATGGGTTCAGTGACTGTGAGCGTGATTCCCGTTTCAGCGCTAGCCTTGACTTCTACCTCATCGGAGATAGAAACACGACGGATATCGCTTCCAGACATCGTTATCGTATAAGACCAGCACTTATTTTCGCGTCTATAGGTGACTGACCATTCTGCGAAACTACCGATGGCGAAAGCTTTGAATCTCCCCCTTCCTTCCTGTCCGTGTAAGAAGCGCCCGTTAACCGTCGTTGCGCCAGGTCGCTTCCACGAGCCACCAAGGCGACGAAATCGATCCGGAGCATCTGCGTAAGAAAGGCCGTCTCCATTGTCACTTACTGTTACGCGATCAAGAGCGCCTAGATCGTTGGACTCGAAAGTCACGCAAACACGTGTGGCGTCCGCATCAAGGCCATTCCAGATCAACTCCGATAGGGCTTGTATCGGATTGGCGCGCGTTATCTTTTCCAGATGGTCGGATTGAACCTCTACCGGATAATGGTGAATAGCCATCACAATCCCCCTTGTCAAGAAGTCACACTCCGGCCTATCCCAAAGGAACTGTGGGCGGCGGTCAGCTCGCGTAGGGACCAATAGCGGCATGGCATTGCCCTTATCGTCCGCCATAGTGCCGTCCAGTTGCATTCGACGCAATGGCCGATGGCTATCCTGCCCTACGACCAAGCGTCTCGTGGTGTCAGATCAACTACATGGAGCAGGAAGAAAGGCTCCGGGGCTAGGTCTAGAGAAGTTGCGGGGCACCGCTTCAGCGAACGACGGCTTCCCGATCTACTCCAGTCGGAAAAGGCCGGACTTCTGGACGTGCGCTAAGGCCGATTCGCTTCCGCAGGCTGTCCGGCAGCTTCCGGAGTAGAGAAGCCGCTCCAGTGACAGTTTCCTCCGGTTCCTGGTCGGCAGGACATGGCCGAAGGCGCTGGTTCACCAACGGCAGCTTCGTGGCATCGAACCTCGGCGACACCAAGCATGCCCCAACGGCAGCTTCGGGGAAAGCTGGATGTCGCCTTCGGGTCGAATCTTGCCCGACGGTGCGTAACGAAGCTGCCGTTCGCAAACTGTCCCACGCACGCAACGGCGCTCCGAATCCCGAACCGCGACACGTCGCGCTTATACGACCGTCAACGCTGTCCATAACCGATCCTGTGCGAGTCCGGATTGGATCCGCCCGGTCGCACGCGCTCGCCGGCTGATGGCGATCAGGCCAGCAGCGCTCAGCGCTGCCGTCCCTTCTCCAGCACCACCGCGGCCTGCCGGATGATGTCGGTCAGCGCCTCGCGCCGGCGATCGACCGAACTCGCCCGAGCCTCGGTGTCCTTGGCCACCCGCTCGGCGAGTTGCGCCAAGGCCGGGTCGGCCGCTACCAGCCGCGCCAACTCGGCGCTGCCGAGCGTCGCCTGCTGGTCCTTCAGGCGCCGCAGCTCATTGTCGAATCGGGCTTCGCTGGTCTTCTGCAAGGCGCCGAGCGCGTCGAGTAGTTCGCCGGCGAGGCCGGCGTCCGTGTCGTCGGGGCTGGGTCGGGCCGCCTGCGGCTGGTCGGCCGGTTCGGGCCGGTCGATCGGGTCCGGTCGGACCGGTGGCTCGATCGGCGTCGGACGGTCGCCGAGGCCGGGCAGGGCGGGGGCCTCGAGCTCGGTGCCAGGACGCAGCCGCCGCAGGTCGCGCAGTTCGGGGTTGGCCTTGAGCAGGGCGGCGATCGCCTGGTCGCGCTGGCGTGTGGTCAGGCGGCCGTATACCCGATCGGCGATCTCGCCGACGTCGCGCTCGCCCTGGTATTGGAATGTGGCCATGGTGCGCCTCCGTCAGCTGCCGATCAGGTTCGAGAACAGGATGTCGTTGGGCAGCGGCGAGCCGCCCTGTACGTCGATGCCGCCGGTGCTGGTGTTGGCGGTGACGATCGCCAGCTTCTGGCCCGGCCGCAGCACCAGGGTCTGGCGGTCGCCGGCGGCGATCATCCGGTTGCCGCTGGCGGTCACGGTGCGCGAGGCGAGATCGGCGATGCGCGGGTCGCGCCCGGCCTCGCCCTGGGCCTCGCAGTGGTTGTCGGCGAACAGGCAGTGGTCGGTGCCGGCGCTTCGCACCAGTTCGACATCCGACAAGAGCGCGCGCAGCTGGTTGCCGCGCAGGCTGGCGGCGGCGCGGCGCGCCGGCAGGCGGATCGCCAGCGTCTCGGTCAGCACGAAGGCCAGTTCGCCGGCGGCGACCAGGGCCACCGGCGCGAGGCCGGCGACGAAGCGCCGCGGTTCCGGTCCGATGTCGATCGCCCGCCAGATCGCCAGCGACAGGGTCTGGGTGGCCGCCCGGATGCGTTCGATGCGGTTGTCGTCCACCTGCACCTGATCGAACGGCGTCGGCAGGCGGATCGCGGCGGTCTCGCCGCTGCTGCGGTCGGGGCCGACGTCGTCGAACGTGTTGCCGTCGATCATCAGCTTGCCGAGCGCGATGCCACGCAATGCCGCGATCGCCGGCGTCGCGACGGCGCCGCGGGCGATCTCGACGATGTGGTTGCCGCAGACTTCGCCGCGCTCGACGCGCACCAGCTGCAGCGCGGCGTAGGCGGCTTCGCTGTTGGCCAGCGCCAGGCCGAGCTGCCGGCAGTGGTTGGCGCGTACCTGCAGCGCATTGGCCGAGCCGTTCTTCTCCATCACCAGTGCCGCCAGGCCGATCGCCTCGATCCGGTTGTCACGCACCGTGGCTACGTCCAGCGCCCGGGCGATGCGGATGCCGTTGCCCTCAATCGGGCCGAGGGCGTTGTCGCAGATGTCGACCTTGCCTTCGCCTTCCGGCAGCAGGCCATCGGTGAGCACGATGGCGTCGGCGCCGTTGCCGACCAGGCCGGCGACGCGGTTGCCCGAGACCGTGGCACGGTCGACCCCGCAGTGGATGCCGTCGCCGCGGCAGTGGATGGTGTTGTCGGCGATCGCGACGGCGGTCGCCGGCAGGGTGGCACCGGTCGCCACCACGGCGGCGCCAGCGCCGGCCAGGATCAGGTTGTCGGCGATGCGGGTGTTGCCGTAGTGCAGGCAGTTGCCGCCCAGGTCGACCCCATTGCGCAGGCCGAGGACGATGTTGCGGGCAATCCGCAACTCGGCGCTCAAGAGCCAGTTGTGCGCCTTGTCGGGCTGCAGCGCAACGCCGCGATCGGCGGCGAGGCCACACTCGGTGATGTCGGCACGCATCAGCACGCCCGACAGTCCGATCGCAGTGACGACGGCATTGCCGGGCGGCCCGCCGACGACATCGACGCGGGCAATCTTCAGGTCGGTCACGTCGGACGCGTCGATCACCGCGACCGCGGTCGCCTCGGTGACGATGCCGACGGCGCTGAAGCGTTCCAGCGCGACGCCGCTGCCGCCGTCGATGACGATCGCCGCGCCCTGGGGCGCTTCGAGCACGCTGGCCCGGCCCTGGCCGCGTAGGGTCAGCGAGCGCGCGCCCTGGATAGTCAACGGCCGGTCGAGGCGGAAGCTGCCGACCCCGAGGCAGATCGTGCCGCCGATGTCCTTGATCGCGTCGATCGCGTGTTGGATCGTTGCGCTGCCGGCGTTGTGGGCGTCGGCGTCGACGCAGACCGTGCAGGCGCAGCCGGCGCCCTGGACCTCCGGCGGCCACAGCCGGCGGCAGTCGGTCTCGTCGTCGGGAAAATCGACGACCGCCAGCCGTGCGTAGTGGTGATGCACGCCGAGCGGTGGCGCCAGTGCGAGCCGCTCGATGTCGGCGGTGGCACTGCGCGCCGCGAACACCCAGTAATCGCCGCTGTGGAACTCGCCGCCGGTGCTGGCGAGATCGAATTCGACCAGGATGCCGTGCTCGAGGAACAAGCGGGTGCCGGCCGGCGGGATGCCGATCTCGCCGGTGCCGCCGGTATCGACATTGCCGATCTCGGTGCCGTCCTCGTCGCGGATCGGGCCGGCCTGGTCCCAGCGGCGCACGCGGGTGTTGCGCGCCGGCTCGGTCGCCTGCTGGGCGTCGGTCGGGAAGTCGGCACCGGGCAACGCGTCGTCGAAGGCCAGCGTGCGGGCGTTGCGGTCCACGCCGCCGGCCGGCCGGATGCGCCGCAGCTCGCCCGGCAGGCCGGCGAACTCGCGCCAGTCGTCGGTGATCTCGACCCAGTCGCCGTCGTGGAAGGCGAGCACGTCGTCGCGCCCGACCGACTCGACCGTGATGCGGGTGCCGGCGGCGTCGATGTGGCTGACCCTCGACGCCACCGTCGCGTTGTCGCGCGACCACTTGAAGGTGGCGGTGCCGACGGGCCCGCCGGTATGGACCTCGACCCGGTAGAGCTGGTTCTCGAGGCCGCGATAGCCGGCCGCCGGCGGCAGTTGGCAGGGGTCGGGTTCGAAGTCCGGCACCCCGGTGTCGGTGGACAGTCGCCCGGCCGACGGCGCGATCGTGCGCAGCCAGTTCGGAATCTCGTCGTCCGGCGTCGAACAATCGATGGCGCCGACGTCGGCCAGCACCCGCACCTGCCATACGGTCTGGCGGCGGCCGGTGGTGTCGACGCCGAGGGCCGGCTCGAGCAGGGCCTGCGGATCCTCGATTGCGGTCACGTCGCGCTGCCAGACGTCGACATACACCAGGTGCGGGCCACCCGCCGGCAACGGCTGTGGATCCGGATAGTAGGGTTGTGCGGCGTAGTCGAGCGGCGTGGTGCCGGCCAGGTTTGCCAGCCGCGCATCCCAGGCATCGGGCGTGCCGCCGTGGTTCTCGGCGAGCAGGCCGTCCACGTAGATGCGGCCCGGGCCGATCGTCAGGCCGCCGCCGGCCGCCTCGATGCGGAAGCCGTCCGGCGTCACCCGCGGCACGGCACTACCGCCGAAGCCGTCGAGGGCGCCGGCCTGGATGCGGCGGGCGATCTGCGCGACCCATTCGTTCCAGTCGGCGTCCAGCTGGACGCGACCCTGCTGCATGATCACCCCGAGAAAATCCTTGCGGTGATCGAAGCGGATGCGGCTCAGATCGAAACTCATGGCGGGCTCCCCCTCAGGTTTCGTTCACGATTCGTGGAAGATGCCGGCCGCCAGGCCGACCCGCAGGTACTCGGCCAGCCGGATCCTCAGATTGGCTTCGCGCGCTGCGGCGTGGAGCAGGTGGTAGCCACCCATCTCGCCGTCGTCATCGGCGCCGCGCAGAATCTCGTCCGCGGTGGCGCTACCGAGCTGGCCATAGGCGGGCGTGCCGTAGCGGCGCGACGTGAATTGCGGCGCGATGCGGTCGGCATCGGCCGCCGCGGCGGGCTGGCAGCGGTGGCGTGCCGGCACCACCGACGCCCACGGCAGCCAGCTGAAGCGCACGCAACCGACCTGCCGCCGCGCGGCCCGCACCGGCGCGCCGGCGGCGGCCGTGCCCGCGGCGAACAGGATGCTGTTCGACACCAGCCCGATCTCGCTGCAATGGATCTGGCCGATCACCGTGCATGCCGTGAGCGACAAGATTGGCCCAGGTGACGCGTCGTCGGCGGCAGCCAGGGCCACGCCACTGCGGGCGGTGGCGTCGATGAAGCTGTCGCGGGCGCTGACGACGGCACGCTCGTGGCCGCGGATGGCACCGACGATGCTGCGCTCGATGTCGGTCGCCAGCGTCGCCGGCCCGAGCAACAGGCTGGCCGCGGCGGGGAGCTGGGGCGTGCCGTCCGGCGCCAGCGCGATGCCCGGCACCAGCGTGCAATGCACGATTTCGAGCCGCGCCAGGCGGTTGTCGCCGGCGGCCGGCACCTCGAGCGGCGCACCCGCGACCAGCAGGCCGTTCAAGCGACAGGTCGCATTGTCGCCACCGGCCACGGTCAGCCCGCTCAGCACCAGCGCCGGCCGCCGGCCGTTGGCGGCACGGATCTCGATCGTCGCGTCGGCCGCGACGTCGATCACCAGGTTCTCCTCGTAGCGGCCGCTGTCGGTGATCTCGACCACGCCGTCGCCGGCCAGCGCGGCCAGCGCCGCACTGATCGTCGGCTGCTGGTCGGGCACCTGCAGCACCGTCCCGGCCGGCGTTGGCAGGCTGTCGCCGCGCTCATATTCGCCACCGCCGATCTCGGCCGGAAAGCCTTCGTGCCAGCGCACACGCAGTTCCGCCGGATCGGGCAGGTCGGCCGCCAGGCTGATGCGGCCGAGCTGCGGATCGATGGCGACGAGGCCGTCCGGCGGCGGGCTGTGGGCCCAGCCGGCGCCGTCGTCCGAAAGGTTGCAGATGCGGATCGCGTTGCGCGCCACCGGCACGCCGTCGATCGCCAGCGAGAGCGACGGTTCGGCCAGATCGTCGCCGTAGTGGCGGGCGAGGCTGGACGCCAGCCGGCGCCGGGACAATGGCCACGGCACGTTGTCCGCTTCGGCGAGGTGGCTGATGTCGTCCTCGGCATGGGGCCGGTTGTAGAGCGGCAGGTCGTGGCCGAGCGGGCTCACCCGGTAGCGCCGCTCGCCTGCCCGCAGCGCCGGCACTTCACGTCGCGGATGGGCGCCGATGCGCCACAGGTGCAGGCCGACATTGGGAATGTTGTGGCGGCCACGGCCACTCTCGATGCGACGCAGGTCGGCCGTGCGGTTGCTGCTGTCGAACGCGGTGCCGAGCCATTCGAGGGCCTCGCCGTCGCGCAGCGACGGCACCTGCAGGTTGTCCGGACGCAGATGATTCATGTATTGCGTCGTGCCCAGGCGCTGGAAATACTCGACCGCGCGGGCGTCCCAGCCGGTGACGTCGCGGGCGAGCTGTTCGAGCACCAGCGCCGTGCCCTTGCGCCGCCGCAGGGCGATGGTATGGGCCACCAGCGCGCGCGGGCTGGCCACCTTCGGCACCACGCCGTGCAGCGTCTCGAAGCCGATCAGGCGGCCGATGTAGGGCACCACCCAGTCGGCGCAGGTCTCGATGAAGAGGTCGTCATGGAGTTGTTCCAGGCTCTCGTCCATCACCGCGATCTGCTCGGCGAAGACCGCGATCAGCTCCTCCAGCGGACCCCGTTCGAGCCCCTGCTCGGCAGCCAGCTCGGCGTCGCGCACACGGTGGATCGCCGGCAGCAGCTCGAACAGGGCTTGCGCATCGATGCTCATGCCATCACCTCCAGTTCGAGCCCGTCGTCGGCCAGGGTCAGCAGTTCGGCCGGCGACGGAGACGCGGTCAGCGAGGCCACCGGCAGCGTCGCGAACAGCCGCGGACGCCGGAGCGGCGCCGCACCGTCGCGGTACAGCCGGCCGACATGCACGGCCTCGACCCCGGCCCGGCCCTGGGCAATCGCCGCGACTTCGTCCGCCGACACCGCTTGGCCGAAGCTGCGGGCGGCAAAGGCGAAGTCGGCCCGCAGCGCCTGCTCCACGTCGGCAAGCACGGCGGCTTCGTCGAAGTCGGCCAACACCTTGACCGCCAGCCGGCAGCGGAAGCGCGCGTCGCCGTGGTTCGCGAGCCGGATCGGCATCAGCGGGTCGCCGTAGCGCGTCAGGGCATCGAGCAGGTTGGCCCAGGTGTCGCTGCCCTCCGGTACCGCTGCGCCATCGACGCCGGCAATGGTGACGAACACGCCCCGTGCCGGTCCGGCCGGAATCCACAACGCGTGGGCCTTGTCGATGCCGGCGAAGGCACGGGCGAAGTCGGCGTAGTCGCGGATCGACACCGCACGATCGAGGGTCAGCACCGTCAGCGGCGCATTGTCGCGGGCCCGGTCGAGGGATTCGGCGTCCTCGCCGCCGCTGGCGGCTTCCGGGTTGGCGACCTCGGCCACGCCCAGCGGCCGCGCCAGCAGCGTCGTCAGCGTGTCGGCGCCGACGTTGCCGGCCACGCCGAGGCCCTTGCGATAGCGTGCCCGCACATTGGTGCTGCCGCTCGGCAGGCGGGCGCCCTCGATGCCGTCGCCGAAGCGGATCGTCGTCGCCGCGGTGTCGCTCTGCCGGGTTTCGAACACCCGGCCGTCGGCGGCGGCACCGTACAGGCTGTCGTGCTCCTGCCAGCGCACGTCGCCGATCCGGACCTCCAGCGTCGACGCGCGCCCGCTCGGCGTCGGCGCGCTGACATAGGTCAGCGGCGACTGGCTGAGCGCGAAGCGCTGGTCGGTGCGGCGGCCATCGCCGTCGCCGAGGATCTGCTCGACGGTTTCGCCGTGGGTCGCCGCGGCGACGTTGGCATTGATCGCCAGCGACCGCCGGTCATAGACGTGGCGGGTCGCGTCGGCGAGCGTGAGATGGCTGCGGTCGCGATCGTCGGTCACCGCGTCCGCGTCGGCCAGGAACGCGATCTCGGCGACCCGGGCATCGTCGTCCTCGGCGGCGGCCAGGGCGATCTGGTCGCCGCGGCATTCGAGCGTGCCGGCGGTGCCGTCCCGGTCCTCGACCGCCAGCCGCAGCCGGATGCCGCGCACGCCGATGGCGTCGCCGAACGCCGCCGGCGGCAGGTAGATTGCGCGACCACGCGCGAGCCGCTCCGGTGCAGCCGAGAGCGCCAGCCGGTCACCTTCGGCCAGCGTGCGGGCAGACCCGTCGGCGCCATCGAAGCGCAGTCCGCCGGCACCGCGGGCGACGAGAACATGCGCCCGCGGCCCGCGCAGCGCGATCGCCTGGCCCGGCGACAGGGCGGCGACGTGGGTGTCGAGCGCGATCGCTTCGCCATACACCGGATGATCGAGCGGCACCTCGGCCAGCGGCAGTTCGTCGTCACCCAGATGCACCGCCAGCGTGCGCACCGCGTGCTCGAATTCACCCGGCAGGCGCCCCCCGGGCAGGCGCCCGTCGAGCCGCAACCGGGTGGTCTGCCCGGACAGCAGGTACTCGGCGCGGCTGGCGCCATAGGCGTCGGCAATGCGGTACAGGGTCTGCGCCCCTGGCACCGACAGCAGGGCCCAGGCGCCGGCGGTGACCGCGTCGTCCGCCGGGCTCAGGTCGATGCGGTCGGGGTCGCGCACCAGCGGCGCCCGCCGGCCGGTGCCGGTGACGATGCGGCCGGCCAGCGCCCGGTCCACCTCGGCGACGATGTGCTGGTAGGCGCCCTGGGCGCCGACGAGCGGCGCATCGGCCAGCGCCGCGGCGTCCCCGGCGATCGCCAGCAGGCCCGCGTCGGGCACCGGCGGCGCACTCAGCGCGGCCGGCAGCGCCGCCGCGACCTGGGCCAGCAGGGAGCCTGCCGGCGGCTCGCCGACCGGCGTGCCGCCGGCCCGGGCAACGCCGTAGGCGGCGCAGAAGCGGACGACCTCGGCCATCTGTTCCGGCGTCGATGGGGCCAGCGGCGGCGGCAAGGCGCCGGCGATGGTGACGCCGGCGCTCACCAGCGCGGCGACGTCGCCGCTGGCGGCGGCCTGCATCGCCGCCGCGCCGGCCGCGACGGTATGCGTGCGCATCGCGTCGGCGCCGTCGGCCAGCGCCTGCATGGCGGCCTGGGGATTGAGCACCGCGGCGCTGTCGACCACACTCGAGCGGGTCTGCTCGGCGATGCGGGCGACATCCGCGCCGAGGCGGGCGAAGACGTTGCTGGCCGAGCCCATCAGGTTCTGCTGCAGGCGCACCAGCGAGGTGCCGAACTCGCCGCCGGCCGAGAACAGCGAGCCGGTCCATTGCTGCACCGTGCCGACCGCACCGGAGAGGTTCAGCAGATCGGTGAACTGGTCGCCGGCAAGCTCGGTGCCGATCGCCGACTGCAGCTTGTCGACCACCTCCCGCACGATCGCGGCCGGCGCCTCGCTGTCGGCCTGCGACGCTTCGATCGCGCTGTCGAGCCGGGTCGATACCTGGGTCAGCGCCTGACCGGCGGCGTCGACATTGCTCATTTGCGCGCTGAACCAGCCCGCCGGGTTGTTGTGCGAATCTTCCGCCTCGAGTCGCACCGCGCCGATGGCGGCGGTGACCGTCGCCACCGCCTCGTCCCAGACCGGCTGCAGGTTCGGCAGCAAGGCCTCGGGCACGCCCTGGCTCCAGCCCTGTTCGAGTTCGTCGAGCACCGCGACGGCGACTGCCAGCGGATCGGTGAGGCCAGTCTCGGCCAATAGCGCGACTCGCCCCGGCAGCGAGGCGATGCGGTCGCCGATCGCCTGGCGGGCCGAATCCAAGGCACCGTGGCTGACCAGCTGGCCGGCGCCGAGCTGCAGCGCCTGCAGCGCCACGCCCTGGCCGTGGATCAGGCTGCGCACCTGCTGCAGCACCTCGTCGGTGGCCAGGCGCGCAACCTCGGACAGGCCCTCGGCGCTCTGTCGGGCGAGGCCGACCGCATCCTCGGTGATGCGGCCGCCGGCGGCAATGACGCCGGCGCTGGCGCTGGCGGCCTTCGACAGTGCATTGGCGCCGGCTGCCTGGGCAGCGCTGCTGGCAGCGCCGGCGATCTCCTGCACGGTGGCCGGCAGATGCTCGGTGACGGTTGCGGCGGCCGACTGCCGGCGTTCCGGGTAGGCCGGCGCCAGCACCATGAAGTCGGGCCACTCCTCGGTGTCGCCGGGGCGCTTCAGGTCGTCGGGGGAGGCCAGTCCGATATAGTCGGCCTTGATCTGCGCCGACAGCGCGCGCCAGTCGGGCGCGATGGCGCCGAACACCGCCGCGCGCGTGGCGAGCGCAACCACCCGCGTGGGCTCGTCGGCGGCGACGTCGAAGGGCTCGGTGCTGCCCAGCGGGGCTCGCCAGCCGAGCCGAGTCAGTGCGCGCGGCGCATCGCGCGTCACGCTGTCGAGCACGCGCACCGCCCAGTGGGTTCCGGCCGGATCGGCCTCCTGGCTGGCACCGATGATCGCGATGCGATCGCCGGGCTCGAGCCTGTTGTCGATGCCGGCGAGCCATAACCCGGTCGCCCCCGGCCCCGGACGCCGCGGCTGCGATTGTTGGGCCGCCAGGGCGTTCCAGTCGGCGTGCGCCGGCACCGCCTCGACGGTCTCGAAGGTCTGGGCCTGCTCGTCCTGGCCGGGCACGCTCTGCACGCGGGTGCCCACCGGAATCGTGATCGGCTTCGACAGCACCCCCGGCAGCGCCTGCAGCGTGAATGCGAGATGGGTCGAGGCGGCGACCCCGGGGGCCGCGCGGTAGCCGATCAGCCGTGCCAGCTCGATCACCGACAACCGCTCGACGGCGGTGCCGAGGTAGTGCTCGTTGGCGAAGCGCTCGGTGTAGAAGGCGAGCACGTCGAGGCTGGCCGCCAGCGCGTCGGACAGGGCCAGCGTGAAGTCGCCGGCTTCGCGCGTGGTGAGCCGGGCCAGGGCCGGATACGTCGAAGACGACAGGCGCGCGCGGATCGATTCGAGGAAGTCGCCGTGGCGGCCGGCGCGATAGCCGATCGCCGGCTGGTCCGGCGGGTTGTCGGTGCGGCGGGGCGTCACCGCATCGACGCCGGCGCAGCAGCCGCAATCGGATGTCGTGTGGTGGGCCATCACTTGCCTCCGTGGAGATCGAGACGCAGCACGCCGTGCTCGGGGAAGTTCGGGTCGTTGTCGAGCCGCGCGATCTCCAGCGCGCCGAGGCCGAGCGAGCCGTCGGCCAGCGGCTTGGGATCGTCGTCGCCCTGGCGGCCGAAGCGGGTCACCTGCACCGAGACGACGCCGGGCACGCGCCTCGCCGCGGCATACAGCGGACTCAGATGCACGGTCTGGCCGAAGCTGAAGTTGTCGGGATGAAACAGTCCGAGGGTGCCGTCGGCGCGCACGCCGTTCGACAGCGCGTCGAGCAGCGCGCGCCGCACGTCGCTGCGGAAATGACCGTCATCGACGCAGACCAGCAGGTCGATCTCGAGCGAGACATGGACCGGCTCGCGCAGGGCGATGTCGTGGCCCGCCATGCGATAGCGGTCCAGCGTGGCCACCGTATCGGCGGCGAACGCCGCATCCACCGGCCGGCCGCCTTCGCGATCGACGGTGACGAACACGGTGTGCCAGCTGCCGGTCCAGCGCAGCCCGGCGGCCGCGCGCTGCACGCCGTCGATGCGCTCGGTGACCTCGGCGTAGTCGGCCGGCGTCACCGCCCGCTGCTGGGTGCGGAAGGCCTGCGGCGCGCGCCTGCGCAGTTGGGCGGCCGATTCCGGCGCGACGCCGCCGCTCGCGGGCAAGGGGTTCGATACCGCCACGATCGCCGCCTCCTTGGTGACGGCGTGGGCGATGGCGCCGGCGCCGACATTGCCGTCGGGTCCGTTGCCGATCCGGTAGCGGGCCGTGAATTCGGTGCCGCTGTCCGGGCGGCGGCCGTGGCTGTCGTCGCCGAAGCGCAACCGGGCGCTGCCGTCGTCCTCGCTCTCGACGACGAAATGGGTGTCGCCGCCGCGGCTGTCGAGCAGGTCGCGTCGCGCCGACCAATGCTCCGTCAGCGTGCCGTCGCGGCTCTCGAGCGAGATCGCGGGCAGGGCATCGGCACTGCGCCACGCCAGCGCGGCCGAGGCGGACGCGGATGAGTCGAACGGCACGCGCTCGCTCACCGCCACGCCATGCGCGATCTGCCGCCGCATCACGGTGCCCTGGTGGGTCAGCGGGCCGTCCGCGAGCAGCGGCCGGAAGCGCGGCGGCAGGGGCTCGGGGGCGGTCGGCGTGCAGCGGTCGGCGCCGGCCGCCGGCCAGGCCAGGCGCGGTGCCGGCACCACGCCGAGGTCCTGTTCGACGCTATGGCCGTGATCCACCAGCACGACGTTGCCCCGGGCGACGCTGACGCCGGCGACCGGCTGGCTGCCATGGGCCTCGTCGGTGACGCTGGAGATGCACAGCGGGAAGGGCAGGGCGTCGTCGTCGTGCCAGGCAATGTCGGTGATTTCGGCGCCGTCGAGCGGGTCGGTGCCGGGCACCACCTCGGTCAGGCGCACGGCGTGTCGATGGTCGGGGTCGGCATCGCCAGCGATGCCGGTCAGCGGGCCGAACACCTCCTCGAGGATCAGCACGTCGCCGGCGGCCAGATTCGTGTGCGCGCCGGCCAGCGTCGCCCGGGTGGTGCCGGCCGGCAGGCAGCAGCGCTCGTCGCCCCAGGCATGGAAGTCGAAGCGGTTGTGGGCCTCGCGCAGGGTGGCGCCATGCAGCGGCTCGAACACCAGCGGCGCCGCGGCCAGCGCGGTGGCTTCGGCCGGTGAGTCCGGCACGACGCGCGGCGGCACGCCGGGCACCCGGGTCAGGAAGCGGATGCCGGCCGGCAACGCCACCGGCCCGCCACTAGCCGTGAGCTGCAGCCAGGTGCGGGCGTTGCTGCCCTCGTGCAGGAAGTAATCCACCAGCAGTCCGTGGCGGCGCAGGCTGCTGCGGCGTCGGGCGGTGCCGAGGTAGGCCTCGGTGGCGACGGCGTCGAGCTGGTAGTGCTGCAGGTCGCCGACGTAGGCGATCCATTCGGCCAGCGTCGTCGCCAGATCGGCCGGGTTGCGGTCGGTCCAGGCCGGCATCTGCGACGACAGCCGGTCGATCACCAGCCGGCGCAGGCTCTCGTAGTCCCGCGCGAGATAGTTGAGGTCAGGCTGGGGAAGCGGTTCCGCCGCACAATCGCCTCGTGGCGCGCAGTCGAAGTCGCTCGGGCACTCGACCTTGAACGAGAAATCGACCGCCGACAGTCGCGGATCGAAATCGTCGGGTGGCCGGGTGTCGCTGCCGACGGCGGTCAGGCGCAGGGTGTAGGTCGAGTGGTCGCCGGCGCGATCGGTGCGCACCACCAGCACGTGGTCGGCCTCGGGCAGCGCCGAGAACAGTGCGGCCTCGGCGGCGCTGGCCTGCGGCGGCGGCGCATCGGCCGCGCCGATCCACTCGATGCCGATGCCGCGGATGCGTTCGCCGCCGTCGATCCGCAGGTTGTCGATGGCGAGCGCCGGCGGCACCGGCTTCAGCAGTCGCAGCAGCAGGGTCCGCTGGCGCGGGCTGCCGAGGGGCGCGTCGGCATCGAGCACCTCGAGCCAGTCGATGCCGGTGAGTTGCGGGTGAGCGTCCACCCGAGCCCGGCGATGCGCGTCGCAGCAGCGATAGCTCATGTGCCACCTCCCCGCACGAAACGCTCGACCCGGCGCGTATCGGTGCGGCGCACGACGTACTGCACGCTGACCGCCAGCCGCGAGTCCTCGGCCGAGACCTCGACCGCCTCGACCGTGATCAGCTCGGCGAGCCACTGCTGCAGCGCGCCCTGGACCAGGAACTGGGTGGTGGCGGCCAGCTCCGGGCTGTTTGGTGCAAATACCAATTCGCGCAGACCGCTGCCGAAATCAGGCCGCATCACGCGCTCGCCGGGCGCCGTGAACAGCACCTGCTCGATCAGGCCGCGAATCCACGCCTCCTCGTCGTCGTCGCGACTGCGGCCGCGGCCGTCGAACTGGAAGGGGAAGTGCACGCGTGTGTTCATGCTCAGCTCCCGATCGCCCGTGTCTGCGCCTGCACCGGCAGCATCGGCGTGCCGTTGGGCGTGCACACCGACTGGCTGTCCATCAGCACCAGCGGCTGCCCGCCGGAGCTGACCCGCAGGGCCGCGGAGACCCACTGCCCGCTGACGCAGGGCACCGGGCTGCCGGAAACGTTGAACGGGCAGCCGGCCACCACCCATGGCCCGCTGATCACCGCGGTCGGCTGGCCGCTGACCAGCACCCGCGGATTGGGCGCGGTCGGCGTCGCGCTGCCGCCGTGGCTGCACAGTACGGTGGCGCCGAGATGGAGCAGGGGACCGGGCATGATCGTTCCTCCTCGCCTAGACCACGGTCAGGCCGCCGGCGTTGATGTCCACCGTCGGTCCGACCAGGGTGATCGCCGCGCCGCGACCGTTCTGGATGTAGATGCCGGTGTCGTTGACGATCAGCGTCGCGCCGCCGGCGCTCTTCAGCATGATCCCGCCCGACGGGCCCGGCAGATCCGAGATCGTCAGGCCGTTCTGCAGCGGCGTCTGCAGCGTGATCGCGGCCATGCCCGGCGGCGTCGCGCGGGCCAGTGCCGGGATCTCGGCGGCGCTGCCCCAGAAGCAGCCGACCCAGATCGGATGATCCGGATTGCCCTGCTCGAACTCGATCCATACCCCGGAACCGATCACCGGCAAGGCCACCATGCCGTTCTGCAGGCCCGCCAGCGGCACACAGGGCATCGCCCAGCTCGCCGGCACCAGACCGGCGACGTCGGGCACCTGCACCTGCAGCCGGCCCTGCTGCATCGGGTCCACGTTGTTCAGCACGACGCCGCGATACTTGCCGAAGTACTTCTCGCTCATGCTTGCCGCCTCCTCATGCCGGCACCGTCGGCGTGATCGAGATCAGCCCGTTGCGGGTCAGGCCGAAGCTCTGCCGGAACTCGCCGCGGCGGATCGTGCTGGTGACGCTGGCGACGTAGTAGAGGCCGTCGTAGGCGATGCCGGCACCGCGCACACCGACCAGCCGGCGCGCCTTCAGCATGCGGCCATAGCGCAGCACGTCGAGGCTGCCGCTGGCGCTGACCGCGTCCTGCGACTTGCCGGCCTCGGCCAGACCCTTCGAGATCGCCTGCATCGGGTTCATCTTGGCGGTGTCCTTCAGCATCTTGAGCCGTGCGATCGGCGCCGGCAGCACGCCCAGCGGCGGCTGCAGCGGATTGAGGTCGGGGATCGGGATCGGGATCGGCGCCCGGGTCAGCGGGTTCTGGATGAACACCACCGGCAGCACCCCCTTGCCCGGGTCGAAGCTGAAGTTCAGCGACTCGACGTTGGTATGGGCGTCCATGTCGATGTTGAGCGCCGGCTGCGGCGGCCCGACCTTCAACTCCGGGCCGAAGTAGGCGATGTTGGTGAGCGGCGCCTCGCCGGGCTCGATGTAGAAGACGTGGCCGACCTCGTCGGCGAGCTGGCGCAGGTAGGCGAGATCGGTGCCCTGCTGGGCGGGAATGCGTTCGACCGGTATCGGCACGTCCGGGAACAGCGCCGGCACCGGCAGCGGAATGACACCGAAGGCGGCGTACTTGGCGCAGATCAGTGCCACCCGCGCCTCGATCGGCATCGCCGGGTAGGGGGTGCCGGAGAAGTCGATCAGGTCCATCACCCGGGTCAGGTCCTCGCCGGTGACGGTGATGCTGCCCGGCTGGCCGTTCTGGCCGGCCTGCACCTCGACATGGGTGACGACGCCGTCGAACAGCGGCTGCGGCCGCCCGCCCAGGGTGACGATCAGCACCACCCGCAGCGGCGGCGTGCCGACCGTGGTGTTCTGGCCGACGGTGATCAGGAACAAGGTGTTGAGCTCGGACTTGGCTGTAACCCGGAAGCGCAGCTGGAAACCGCTGACCGAGCCGGCGGCGTGGGTCACCGTGGCCTCGTCGAGGGCGTCGATCAGCATCGCCGGCGCCGGAACAGGCGCCACCGGCCCCATCAGCACCGTCAGATGCAACGGGCCGCTAGCCATCGCCGCCTCCCGGCGTACCGTCGGGCACGCCGATGGAAAGCCGCCGGCCCGGCGTCGCCACCAGATCGTCCGGGCGGATCGCCCCGTTGGCGTCGCAGATGCGCCAGTACTGCTGGGGATCGCCGAGATACCGGGCCGCCAGGTTGTCGAGGCGGTCGCCGCTGGCCACCAAGTGTTCGGCAACCGTCGCGAAGCGCGCCGGCGGCGGCACGAAGCGCCGGCGCACATAAGGCACCACCTGGCCGTCGGCGCGTGCCCACTGGGCGATCTCCAGGCCGTGGTAGCGACTGTCGGCGGCGAACGCCGGGGTCTCCAGCGCGGTCGATTGCAGGAAAGCTTTCAGCGGATCGGTCACGGGATGCCTCCGATGCCCAGCGCGTCGAAGCCCACCGTCGCGGCGCGCGCAGCGAGCTTCTCGCGGGATTGCAGATAGGCCATGAACAGGGCGCCGCCCTTGTGATCGAAGCCGAGATCGTCCACCGACAGCACCCGCAGGCCGAGACTGACCTTGGCGCGAATCGGGTTCAGCGCCGGGTCGAAGGCCTCTTCGGTGATCGAGAACTCGGTGACGCGGACCGGCGCGATGCGCTGCGCGCCCCATACCAGCAGCGGCAGCGCCGACTCCATCGGCGCAATCTCCAGCGTGCCGGCGGCGGCCAATGCCTTGCCGGCCAGCAGGTCGGCGGCGGCGGGGTTGACCAGCGCCTCGAGCACGGCGAGCTGCGGCGCCACGCCGACCTCGACCGCGGCCCGGTGTCGATCCGGGAATTCGAGCTGGTCGGCGGCGTCGATCTCGGCCTCGAGCTTGATCGACTCGACCGCCGGCCCCTTCAGGCGTAGCGCCTCGGAGCGCTCGGCGCCGTCGCCGGCGCCCTGGACCTGCAGGCTGCGGCTGAGGCTGTCCGGGTTGTATTGCAGCGCGATCACCCGGCGCACCTGGGCCGACCGGGGGTCGATCAGCACCAGGCCGGCCTTGATCAAGCGGGGCGAGTTCGGGAAGCTGCTCATCGCGCCGCCGACCGGCCGGCCCCGCCCTTGGCCGCGGCCTTGCGAGGAAGCTTGGTGGCCGCCTTGCCGGCGCGCTTGGCTTTCGGCTTGGCCTTGTTCCCGCTCGCGGCCGCCTTGCCGGCCGCCTTTTCAGGGCTCGCGGACTTCGCCGCCTTGGCCTTGCCGGCGGCTGCCTTGCGCTTCGGTGCCTTGCGCGCCTGGGTGGCGAGCACCGCCACCGGCTGCAGCCGGCAGGTCAGTTTCCAGCGGTTGAGCTTGCCGACGTCGCGGGCGGCGAGATCCTGGACCCGCAGGTGCCAGTCGCCGGCGACCGCTTCGCCGTGGAAGGCCGTGATCGCGGCGACGGTGTCGGATTGCCAGTCGATCAGCAGGTTGTCGGTGCCGCCGCCGGTGCGCCCATGCAGCACGACTTCGGTGCCGGCCGGCGAGTCGAGGCTCACCCTGAGGTCGCCGATGTAGCTGTGACTGATGTCCACCTCGACGGCGATCGCGGCGACGGTGCCGGCCTCGCTGAAGTGCAGCACCCGTTCGATGCCGCCCGGCTGGTTGTCCGGAATCGTCACGCCCGGCGCCTCTTCGGCACTGACTTCGGGCGGCAGCGCGGCGATGCCGAGGCGCAGCGACCAGGATTCGAGGCGGCCGACGTCCGCGGCCGCCAGATCCTGCACCCACAGCGTCCACTCGCCTTCGGCACGCTCGCCGTCGAAGGCTCGCAGCGCGGCCAGCGTGCTGCTGTCCCAGGTCTGGTCGAGGTCGTCGCGTCCACCGCCGGCGCGCTGATGCAGCACCGCCTGGCGACCGGACGGCGCGATCAGCGTCACCACCAGGTCGCCGACATAGCTGTGGCGAATGTCCACCGAGACCTGCACGAAATCAAGCCGTCCGCTGCGCGCGACGACGATGCGATCGCGCACGCCGCCGTCGCGATTGTCCGGAATCCGGCTCCCCGGGCTCGACACGAACAGATCGCCGAGCTCGACCGGCGGCGCCAGTTGCCCCCTCGCGAAGGCGACCGCCTGCTCTGCATCGACCCGTCCATGGCCGAACCACGGGCTCCAGCTGCCGTCGGCAAGACCGAGGTCCTGGAAGCCGCCGTTGTCGAACGGCGCGATCGGCGAGACGTCCCAGGCGGTGTCGCGGTCGTAGTCGGCCGGTGGCGTGCGCGGGTAGGGCGTCGTGTCGAGGTTCTTCGACGCCGTGCGTCGCAGGACCGATGCCAGTTCGAAGGCCGACAGCGTCGGGTTGGCCGACAGCACCAGCGCGGCGATGCCGGCCACCAGCGGCGTCGCGCTGGAGGTGCCGCCGAAGTCGTTGGTGAGGCCGCCCGAGGCGCCGGTGGTGGTGGTGACGCCGAGGCCAGCGACGCTCATGCGGAAATAGGCGTGGCTGTTCGATGTCGGCGCGCACAGGTCGATGCCGGTGCCGTAGTTCGAGTAGTGGCTGCGCCGTGCGGTGCTGGCGAGCGCCGCGACGTGCATCACGCCGGGGATGTTCACCATGTTGTTCTCGAAGTGCCGGGCAGTGCGCGGCCCGGCCCACTGCCAGCTGCCGGCGACCTCCTGCCAGCCGTGGGTGTAGGGCACGTCCAGCGCCGCCTCGTGCAGGATCGGGCAGTTGTCGTTGCCGGCCGCCCACAGGAACAGGATGCCGCGGCCTCGTCGCCCGCCGTCGATCGCCAGTTGCCGGATGCGGTTGATCACCGGGCCGGCGAACAGGAACACCGGCACCGTGCCCCAGGAGTTGGACAGGATGTCGACCTTGTCGGCGACGTAGCCGAGCGCGGACAGCATCTTCGAGTCGTTGATCAGCAGCGACGGGCCCTGCGACTCCCACTTGACCGGCAACAGCCGGCAGCCCGGCGCCGCCCCGACCGTCAGCCGGGCATCGGTCTCGCCGGCGATCACGCCGGCACACGAGGTGCCATGGTTGGCACCGGTCTGGTACATGCCGCCGGGCTCGGCGTCGGCATCGCTGTTGACCAACAGGCGTGTACCGCGGAAGTAGCCCCAGCCGGCGAACTTGCCGGGCGAGTCGAAATCGCTGTGGTCGAGCTTGCAGCCGTCGTCGGTGACGCCGATGACGACCCCGGCGTCGCCGAAGCCGTCCAGCAGGCGCCAGGCCGACTCGCAGCGCACGTGGGACCTGGGGTCGATGTCCGGGTGGCCGCCCTGACCGTTGAGGTGCCACTGGCGGCGGTAGTCGGGGTCGCTCGGGGGCACGAAGACCTGCTTGGCGACGACGTAGTTGAGATCGTTCTCGGCCATCGCCACCAGCGGCTCGTCCTCGCTCAAGCGCACCACCAGCTTCACCGGGTTGAGGCCGGTGTGGTTGGTGAGCTGGAACAGATACTCCCGCGGCGAGTAGCGCTCGCGCTCGATCAGGCCGTAGCGGCCGGCGAACTCGGCCACCGCCTCGGGCGCCAGAGCGTCGTGGAAGGTGACGAAGATGCGGTCGGTGATCAGAAAGTCCTGACCCGAGTCGGCCACCGTGTAGGCGTGGTGGGTCGGCGCGACGGCGCGGGCACGGGCCATCATCTCGTCGAGTTGAGACGGCGACGCGACCACCCGCGACGAGGCCGACGACACCTGCTCGGCGTCCGGCGCGACGCCTCGCGCACGCAACTGGTCCGGCAGGGCCCGGGCGACGAACTGGTCGGGTCGCTTCTCGAGGGTGAGCTTCTTGCCTCCGCGATAGGTGTAGGTCATGGCAGACCTCCTGTGTCTTCGGTGGTCACGGTGCGCATGGCGCCGCCTCGGCGCCGTGCGCGATGCGCTGCATGCGATGTCGGAGCGATGGCGTCATCATCCGCATGCCTCAGGGCGGCGCCGCCGGTGGCGGCGGCCACCAGTGGTTGTGGATTGCCCGCGCCAGTGCCGCGTGGCGCGCGCTGTCGGTGGCGTTGCGCCCGGCGTAGCTTTCGTAGATCGCCGCGAGCAGGGCCTCGGTGCGATCGTCCGCGGTGGGCAGCGACGCCCACGACGGGCACACCCGGACTTCTGCATGGCGAGTGGCGGCGCCGGCGATCAGGCCGATCAGGGTACCCAGCGCCAGTCCGCCGAGGCCGATCAAGCCGAACAGGCCGAAGCCGGTCAACAGGCTGGCACCGCTGGCGATCGCGCCGATGCCGGCGCCCAGGCCGAACGCTGCGCCGATGCCGCCACCGATCCCCGCACCGAGCGCCAGCCCGCGCCCGATGTTGTTGGCGCTGCCCTTGTAGGCATGGCGGCCGGCGCCGCAGCCGGCGCCGGCGGTGTCGTCGCAGCGCACGTCGATCGGTTCCTTGAGACGCTTGACCATGTCGCCGTACACCTTGCGCGCGGTGTTGCGCGTACCGGCCTTGGCATCGCCGAGATGCGTCGTGAACAGGCTCGCGTTGTATGCCAGCATGGCCGGCTTCTGGTCGTTGGCCACGACCTCGGCATCCCGATTCCAGCGCTGTGCGCGGGCAATCGACTCGGCGATCAGCGGCTGGGTCTTGGCATTGCAGTCTTCGACCTTGTCCTTCGGTGGCGATCCCTCGACGGCGCGCCCGGTGGCCAGTTCCTTGACCAGCATCTCGTAGGATTCGGCGTTGTCGAGGGCCTCGGCGGTGGTCAGGCGCGGCAGCAGGCGGTCATTGCCGTAGGCGCGGTCGTCGATGTCGAGCCCGATCAGGGCATGCGCCATCTCGTGCACCAGCGCGAACACCCGGTAGCGGTCACTGCCGGTGAAGAACTTCTCGCAGAACACCAGCAGGCTCTCGCCATGAACATAGGCACCGGAATTGCCGCAGGAGGTGTCGGTGTCGTCGTGGCACTCGACCGTGAACGGGTCGCGCGAGACCATGTCCACGCGGATCTGCTCGACCCGGTCGCGCACCATCTGCGCCACCGCCGGTCGGGTGCTGTGGAAATGGCGATCAAGCGCTGCCCGCGTTGCCTGGGTGGCCTTGTCGGCCGGCTTGGCGATGAAGGCGTCGAGCTTGTCCACCGCCTTCTTCAGGCTGCGCTGGGCCTCGTGGACGGCCGGCGCGATCTTGCGGTGCTTGTCGAGGCCGCATCCCGGCGGCCCGGTCGGCGCGGTCACGGTGACCTGGGTGCGTCCGGCACTGCGCCGGGCGAGCGCGGGCGCCCGCTCGACGGCGATGAGCGGCATGCCGCTGTCCAGCAGCGCCGCGTTGCGCTCGGCCTCGCGCTCGGCGGCGCTGTCTTGAATCGGCCCGGTGGCCGCCGACAGCCCGGCGCGCTGCTGCACGACGTGGGTCAGTTCGTGGGCCAGCAGCCGCCGGCCCGGGTCGGACAGCGGATCGTAGCGTCCCCGGGCAAAGACGATGTCGTGGCCACTGGTATAGGCGTGGGCATCGAGGGCTTGCGCCGACTCGGCGGCACGCGCGTCGGCGTGGATCCGGACGTGGCCGAAATCATGGCCGAAGCGCCGCTCGAAGAACTGCCGCGAGGCCGCTGCCAGCGGCCGGCCGCTGCCACCGAGGACCTCGCCGACGCCGGCGGCGGCCGCCTCGCCCGATCGCGGCGCGAACGGCGAAGCGCCGTCGCCGTGTCTCGCCTTGCGCTGCATGCCGCGCAGCTTGTCGCGGCGGCACTGGTCGCATTCGCCATCGACGCCGGACGCCTGGTTGCCGCACGCGCACTTGCGCTGAAGCACCGGTGGCGACGACGCCTGCCTCGCGTTCGCAAGGGCACGCAGCGCGAAGGTCTCGCTCATGGGCCGTCGCCTCCGCCTTCGGCCGCGAGCGTCCAGGCCAGCGCGGCATAGCCGTCCGCATAGCCGAGCGCGGCCGTCGCATCGAGGCTGTTCCAGGCCGGCCGGCCGACGTAGAAATGCGTGTCCTCGTCCGGGTTTTCTTCGGCCGTCGGCCCCGACTTGTGCACGAACTCGTGCAGCAGTGCATACGACCGGGCGCCGTCGGTATCCTGCACCACCGGAAAGCGCAGGCCCTGGCCGTTGATCCATGCCGGACACACCCAGACGCCGCTGTCGACCTCACCTTGCTTGCGGCTGCCGTCGCGCACGTAGGCGCCGGTGGTCGGCTTGCAGGCCTGGGTGCACTGGAAATCGCCATGCAGCGCCAGCGTCATGCTGTTGCGGGCGACCACCAGCGTATCGACGATACGTGCGAGATGGCGGCGACTCGACGCGGAAGCCGGTTCCGAAGGCGTCCAGCGCATGTATCGCGTCATCGCCGCGGCCACCCGGCCATCCGCCAAGGCGTCGCCGGCCTGCAGCCGGGCCACGGCCCGGCCGGCGACATCGATCGCCCGCTCCAGTGCCGCCTGGATGTGCAGTTCGGTACTCTCGTCGCAGGACTCCGCGCGGCGCAACGCGCGCGCCGCCTGCCGCAGTTCGCGGGCCTGCGCGCGCAGCGCCTTGCGCTGTTCGCGCCGAGCCCGGCGCAATGACCGCCGCGCCTCCCGCTGCTCGCGGCGCTGCGTGCGCCGCGCGCCGCGGGCGTCGCGTCGGGCCTTGACGCGCTCCTCGCGCAGGCGGTCACGCTCGCCGCGCAGGCGTTCGAATTCCGGATTGACCGCCTGCGGTCGTGCCGGCAGATCTCCGATGGTCAACGCAAGCCGGGTCTGGGCACCGCTGCCGTCGCTGAAGGACAGCGCCAGTTCGCCGGAGGCCGCGCTGTCGGCAACGCGCACCTGCAGGCCAGAAGGCGATTCGTCGACCACCTCGAGTTCGGCCGGCAGCGTCCACTCGACCGCCTCCGAAATCACCTCCATCGACCCATCGAAGCGCCGGATCAGCAGAACGTCGCCACGGTAGGCGGTCCCTAGGTCCACCTGCTCGCCGGCTTGCGCCGGCGCCAGGAACCGGTTGTGACCCTCGTATTCGGGGTCGGTGCTGACCTCGACCGCGATCCAGCCGGATTCGGCGACGGCCTCCTCGGGCTCGCGCCGCAGCGCCGGCCGCGCGCTGCCGGCCTGCTGGACGACGTGGGCCAGTTCATGGGCGATCAGCCGACGACCATCGAGCGACTGCGGTGCGTACTGGCCGCTGCCGAAAACCACGTGCCGGCCGGCGGTATAAGCTTTGGCGCCGACCTCGCGCGCGGACTGGGCGGCGGCCGTGTCCCGATGCACGCGCACGTGGCCGAAATCGTGACCGAAGCGCGCGCCGAAGTCGCTGCGCAATTCTTCGGCGAGTGGTTCGCCAGTCGCCGACAGCGTGCGGTCGACGCTCGCCGGGGCGTGGCCGACCGAAGCGCCGGCGAACGCCCGCCGACGCAGCCGTGGCGCACCGAATGCGGGTGCCGTGCGCCGGCCGCCGCGCGTCGCTCCGAGGGCCGCCTCGGCCGCACGATCGGCTTCGCGTTCGAACGGATCGTCGGCGGCACCGACCAGGGTCTTGCGTTGCAGGCCCAGGGCATCGGCCCGCTGGCAGGCCTCGCATCGCCCGCTCAGGGTGCGCGCCCCCTTGCCGCAGGCACAACGGGCCTGCAGCGGGGTCGGGCGGCGATTCTCCGCCGCGGGCGCGCGGGCGATGGCCTCGGCCTTCATTGCCCGATGCTCCGCACGATAGCCCCGGCCAGCCCGGCCCCGAACCGCTCGCCCCGGTCGCCACCGGTGTCGACCCGACCGGCGTCGATGCGCCGGCGGTCCGGCTGTTGCGAAAGGTCGGTGACGGAGGTGGACAGCAGACGCCGCAACTCGGCCTCGACGCCGGCAGCGACGGCGGCCGCGTCGTTGCGGTCGATCCCACGCAGCAGCAGACGGTCGATATGCAGCACGATCCGCGTCATGTCCACCCCCGGGTCTCGGCATCGGAGAAGGGCTTGTCGCGCTTTGCCGCCTCGAGGTGGGCGGCGCGCCGCAGCAGGGGCATGCTCACGGCAGTACCGGCGTCGGCCGCCAGGAAGGCCGCGGACAGGGCGATGTTGCGGATCGTGCCGCCGGCCACGGCGAGGTTCCCGAGGCGCGCGAAGTCGATGCCCGCCAACGGCGTGTCGGCGGGGAACACCGTCCGCCAGATCGCTTCGCGCTGGCGCGCGTCAGGAAACGGAAAATGCACGACGAAGCGCAGTCGGCGGGAAAAGGCGTTGTCGAGCGCCTGACGGTGATTGGTGGTCAGGATCGCCAGGCCCTGGTAGCTCTCCATGCGCTGCAGCAGGTAGCTGACCTCGATGTTGGCATAGCGGTCGTGGCTGTCCTTGACCTCGCTGCGCTTGCCGAACAGCGCGTCGGCCTCGTCGAACAGCAGGATCGCGCCGAGCGCCTCGGCGTCGTCGAACACCCGGCGCAGGTTCTTTTCGGTCTCGCCGATGTACTTGCTGACCACCGACGACAGGTCGATGCGGAAGAGCGCCAGATCGAGCTCGGTCGCCAGCACCTCGGCGGCGAGGGTCTTGCCGGTACCCGAGTCGCCCCAGAACAGCGACGCCAGACCGAGCCCACGGCTGCCACGATCGGCGAACCCCCAGTCGTACAGGACCGTCAGGCGCTGGCGCACATGGACGGCCATCTGCCGCAGCATGTCGCGCTGGGCATCCGGCAGCACCAGATCGTTCCAGCCGGCGCGCGATTCGACCGCGCGGGCGAGGTCGCCGATGCGCGCCTCGGCATGGCGGCAGGCGCCGAGCAGGCGTCCATGCTCGCCCGTCGTCGGATCGGCGCCGACGCCTGCAGCCAGTTCGGCAACGCGCCGGGCGCTGAGCCGATACTGGCCCGCCAGGGTGTCGATCGTCGGCGCCATCGCCGCCGCCCGTTCGCCCAACGCGGTTCGCCACAGGGCGCGCTGTTCCGGCGCCTGCGGACGGTCGACCGCGAGTGCTTCGGATGCCAGCGCGATCGCCGGCAACTGCCGGCAGCTGACCAACACCGGCCCGTCGATGCGCGCGAGCATCGCCGCCAGCACGGCCGAGCCATCGTCGTCGGCCATCTCGATCAGCAGGCCGGCGCCGAGCAGGGCGGCTTCGCGCCGCCACAGGGTCGCAAGGGCGTCCTGCTCGTGGGCCGTGCCCGGCAAGTCGGCGCCGCGCAGGCGATACAGGGCGAGGCCGAGTTCGGCAGCCACGGTCGCAGCGAGATCGCGCTGACCGTCGGCGTCATCGCCATGGAGCAGGACGGGGCGCGGCGCTGCGCTGCCGTCGCGCATCCGCGCGACGATCGCGTCCGCGCCCCGGCGATGGACCTCAGCCAGCAGGGTCGGGGTCGCGACCGGGTGCAGCATCGCCTGCAGACGGTGATCGAGGTAGTTGAGGCCGCCGATGTAATGCAGCACGCGCTCGTCGATGCGCAGCCGCGAGCCGGTCAGTCCGTCCTGTTCGTCGATGCCCACCAGCCGTTGCCGGCGCAGCGGCGCGACCGGCGTCAGCGCGCTCCAGTGGGCATCGGGCAGCACCGCCAGCGCCAGTCCGAAGCTCGCGCCGGCAACGCTGCCGGCGGGACCGTGCGCTGCGCACAGGGCGGCCAGGCGTGCATCCATCTCGACCCCGGCAGCGAGCAACAGGACGTCGCGCTCGAAATTCGACAGCGCGAACAGCGACGCCAGCGAGTCGATCGCGGCCGCGCCCGGCATTCGCCCGCGGGCCGACTCGATGGCGGCGGCGTCGGGCGTGGCGTCGGCATCGCCGAGCAGCCTGCGCAGCCGGGCGAACTCGGCCACCAGCAGGCGCTGGTTGGCGGTGCTCCAGTCGAGGTCGCAGGGCGCGTTCATGTGATCGACACCGTGAAGTCGAGGAAGCGCGGCGGCGTCGCGGCGCGGTCGACGATCGGGCTGTCGATGCCGTCGATGCGCAAGCGCGTCGGGAAGTCGCCGGCCTCGGCGTCGTCGATCACGAAGTCGAGGCTGCCGGTCGGCGCGGCGAACGGCTGCGGCGTGATCTCGCGGCTGCCGAGCAGCAGGCTGGCGCGCTGTCCGGCCCGCAATTCGGGCGTGAACTGCAGCGTGAGCTGGGCGGCGCCAGCGACGCGCGCGATGCTCTGCGGCAGGTTGGTGATGTTCGGGGCCAGCACCGCGCCGAGGCGGTTGGTCTCACGCGCCCGGCTCTCGCCGTCCGGTACCAGGCGGGCCGAGACCTCGTACACGCCGACCGCAAAGTCGGCGGCGCGACTGGCCGGGATCGTCAGCTCGATGCGCGCCGGCGCGCTGTCGCCGCCGGCCGCGACCGTGGTCTCGATGTCGAAACGGTCGTTGGCCAGCCGCACTTCGCGCCCGCTGCCGTTCAGGCGATGGCCACCGAGCACGACGACTTCGCCGAGTCGCATCGCGGGCTGGCCGCCGGCCGGCACCACGGCGCTCAGGGTCGGCAGCGGCGGCAGCAGGTCGGCATTGACGACGACGCCGCGATCGCGGCCGGAGAGCGGATCGACTTCGCCGCGGGTCAACACCGGCAGCGTCGGCCGGGTCGGCGCCTGTGCCTCGATCAGCACCACCGACACCAGGTAGGCGGCACTCGGACGCAGGCTGGCCTGGGTCGCGGTCCACAGTCGCGACGAGGCTTCGGTGTCGAGCGCCACCGGGGTGATCCGCAGCAGTTCGATCTGGTCGGCGAGGCCGCAGTCGGCCAGCGCCCGCAGCGCCGACGGCAGCACGATGCCGACGTCCGGCGACGGATTGAGCGCGCGCCGGATCGTCTCGCGGCTGATCACCGGGAATTCGTGCATCAGTTGCATGGCGTAGCCGAGCAGGATCTCGGCATGCAGATCGCCTTCGCTGTAGGCCGAGATCAGGTAGTGCAGGTCGAGCGCCAGCGGCGGATTGGAAAGCCGGTGGCGACCGCCCGGCTCGTGGGATGGCAGCCCTTCGTTGCGCCAGCCCGGGTTTGCCGTCACCTGGTACAGGAACAGGTTGAGCCCGGACGATTCGGTGCCGTCCGGCGGCACCACCCGGTCCGGCGCCAGTACCGTGACATTGACGGTGCTGCCGGTGATGCCGGCGACGTTGTGGTTCACCAGGCCGTCGTTGAGGCGGTCGCGCAGCACGGCGGTGACGCCGGCGATGGCGAGCGCGGTGCTCATGTTCCCTCCCGCCGCCGCGCGAGGTATTCGTCGAGGGACATCGGCGAACGTCCCTTGGCCGCGCGCATGCGGGCGGCCGGCGCTTCGCGCACCGCGGTCACCTCGATGCGGCCGATGTGGACGTGGACTTCGTTGCCGGCGGCCTCGGCCGCGGGCGTCCCGGCTCGCAGGTCCGGCTGCGCCACCCTCGGCATCGGCCCCCGCGCCGGCACGCGAGGCTGCGCCTCGGCGGCATGCGGCGTTTCGGTCGGCGCGAGCAGCGGCGCGGGCAGGGCGCCCGGGCGGTGGGGCGGGACGTGATCGGGTGTGGCGGCCGCGACCGGTGCAGCGTCGCCGGCCTGGAACGGCTCGGCCGTTGCAGCGGGACGTCGTGCCGCCGATTCCCCGACGCTGGCGTCCGCGGCCGGCGCCACGCGGATTGCCGGTGTCGGCGATGGCATTGCGACGGCATGATCGATCGCCTGCGGCGCAGCGGGGCCGGGCATCAGCGGCGGCGGATTTCGCCGTGGCAGCGACGACGGCGACGACGATGGCGCCGACCCGGCCCGAGCGCGTTGCTCGGCCGCAGGCGGCGCGTGGCGCAACGCTGCGGCGGCAGGTGCCGTGTCGTGACCGACTCGCGTCCGCGGCGCGCTCAGCCGCGGCCCGCGCAACTCTGCGGCATCTGCCACGACAGGCGGCAGCACGGGCGCCGCTGCTGGAACCTGAGCAGCCGTCGGGGGCGCCGCGGCGTCCGAAGCGTCCGGCCGCGGCGGCGGCGCGAAGGGCAGGGCGGCGTCGGCGCGAACCCGCGGTGCCGCGCTGCCGGCGACCTGCCGCGCCAGTCGCTGGAACAGATCGCTCACGACGCGAATCCTCCGTCGCCATGCGCGCGCGACAGGTAGGCCGCGCGGCGCGTTTCGCTGAGGGCCAGGATCTCGCGTTCGGACCAGCCGTAGGCGCAGGCCAGCGCATGGACATCGTCGAGCAGGCGGCCGGCGTAGGCGTCGAGCTCTTCCCACAGCAGGGCAGCGATGTCGAGGCTGACGGCATGACGGTAGCCACAGGCCGGGCAGTCCATGGTCAGCGACAGATCCGCCCACGGGTCGGCCTCGTCGAGAGCGGCTGCGACCCTTGCGCGCAGCGCGCTGCGATCGGCCGGCAACGCACCGGGGACGACGGCGCAGGCCGCGAGCAGCGCGTCGGCCGCATCGTCGGCATCGTCGAAGGCAGTCAGCATCGACAGATGACGGCTGGTCGGCCGACAGAATTCGAAGCCGTCGACGACGACGCTGCCGCAGTTGCCCGCCGGCGGCAGGTCGTCGGCACCGAGCGCCACCGACATGCGCTCGCCGCAGGCCGGGCAGTCGCACCAGCCCGCCAGGCGCGCGCCGAAGCTGGCGCTGCGCAAGGCCATCAAGGCGGCATTGCGTTCGCCGAGCGGCGCGTCGGCCAGACGATCGACCGGCGTCTCGGGTGAAGCGAGCGCGAACAGCAGCAAGGCACGATCGAGCGGATGCCGCCGTGCGCCCGCCTCCCACACCGCCAGCCAGCGGTCGGGAGAGGGCGTCTCCATGGTCTCAGGCCGGTTCGGTGAAGCTCGGCTCGGTGGGCTCGGTGACGTCGTAGTCCCGCTCCCAGCCCTCGTTCTCGAGCTTGATCGTCTGGATCAGCACCGCATTGGCGTTGGCGTCCAGATCGGCGATCGCCTGATACTCCGACACCCAGCAGCGATAGACCTTGAAGGCCAGGGCCAACTGACCCGCCTCGTTGTAGACCTCGACGATGATGTCCTTGCGGAAATCCTGCAGCGAGACCTCGGCACCGAGGCCGGAGCCGAAGTTCCAGACCTTGTTGGCCCACTGTTCGAATTCGATGTCGTGGGTGACGCCGCGCTCGAGCGTGATCGCCTCGAACTTGGTGCGACCGGGCGACTTGCGCGAGGTGGACGGGTCGCCGCCCTCGCGGTGCTCGACCAGTTCGGTGCTGCGCTTGAGGGCGCCGACCTTGCTCACGCCGGCGACGTAACGACCGTCCCACTTGACCCGGAATTTGAAGTTCTTGTACGGATCGAAGCGCTGGGCATTGACGCTGAACTGTGCCATTTGCTCCCCCTTGATCAGAGCTCGACCTGACCGGCCATCTGCTGGATCTTGATGACGACGAATTCGGCCGGCTTGAGCGGCGCGAAGCCGACGACGATGTTCACGACGCCGCGATCGATGTCGTTCTGGGTCGTGGTCTCGCGGTCGCACTTGACGAAGTAGGCCTCGCGCGGACTGGCGCCCTGGAACGCGCCCTGGCGGAACAGGGTCTGCAGGAAGGCGCCGATGTTGAGCCGGATCTGCGCCCACAGCGGCTCGTCGTTGGGCTCGAACACCACCCACTGGGTGCCGCGGTAGAGGCTTTCCTCGAGAAACAGCGCAAAGCGGCGCACCGGCACGTATTTCCATTCAGACGCCAGCAGGTCGGCGCCGGCCAGCGTACGCGCGCCCCACACCAGATGGCCGGCCACCGGGAAGCTGCGCAGGCAGTTGAGCCCGACCGGGTTGAGCACGCCGTTCTGGGCATCGGTCATCGTGTAGGTGAGCCCCTGCACGCCGGAGAACGATGCCGCCAGGCCCGCGGGCGCCTTCCACACCCCGCGCTGGACGTCGGTGCGGGCGAAGATGCCGGCGACGGCGCCGCAGGGTGCGAACTCGGCCAATCGGTTCTCCGACAGCGGGTCGGCCATGCGCAGGCGCGGGAAGTAGGCGGCGACGTTGATCGCGTCGTCGTTGCCGATCGTGCCGCGCAGGCTGTTGACGCCCGCCTCTGCGGTCGGGATCGCGGTGCTGGCGCTGGCCGTCCAGGTCGCCGGCGGATCGACGATCAGCAGGGCACGCCGTTCCTGGCAGTAAGCGGCAGCGATCGCCCAGCTGGCGTCGGCGACATCGACCTCGCGCTCGAGCGGCGGAACGCACAACAGATTGAACAGGTCCGCGTGCTCGAGTGCGTAGATGCCGGTGCGTGCCGCCCGGTCGCCGTCGACCTGGGTGTTGGTGATGGCGCTGCCGTTGCCGCCGAGGGTATTCGGCGCAATCGCCGAGCCATCGCCGGCGGCGATCGCCACGGTACCGTCGCTCGGGCTCTCGTCGACCGGTGCCGAGCTGCGCACGTTGACCAGCGCCGACTGCTCGTTCAGCACGGTATCGACGAAGCGCTGGCTGGCCGGATCGACCGAGACGTTGCGATGCTGTTCGGACGCGATCACCCTGCTGCCGCCCGGTCGGTCGAGTTCCTCGATGCGCAGGTTGAAGAGCAGGGTGTCGGTGGTGTCGCGGGTCGCGTGATCGACGACCACGCGCAGCGTGCTGCCCCATTCGCCGGGGCTAGCGGCCTCCAGCACGAGGCTGCCGCTGGCAGTCGGCAGGGTCAGCGTCGCGGTGTCAGTCGCCGCGCCATTGAACACCCGCACGATCAGCGCATCGCTGCCGCCGTGCTGGAAGAACTGGTTGACGGCATAGCCGAGCGTCGCCGGCTGCCACAACCCGCCAAAAAGCCGCGTGAAATCGGCAAAGCTCTGGACCCTGACCGGCTGGTCCACCGGCCCGCGCAGGGCGCGGCCGACGAAGGCGGTGATGGATGTCGCGACGCCGGTGATGGTTCTGACGCCGCTGGGGATTTCCTCGATGTAGACGCCGGGATAGCTCAATGCTGCAGGCATGGTGATCCTTCCTCGTCCATGAGGGACCGGCCCTGCGCCTTCGCCGGGCGTCGCGCCACCCCCTCGGTTGCAGACCTCCGGGCACGCCTTCGACCCCTGCGAAATGCGGCAATCCAGCGCATCATGGCCGAACCGAATCGCATGCCATGCTGGGACTATAGATGGCGACCCCGCCATTTCAACCGAGCCCGTGCGGCATATGTCACGAATGACGCGAGGGTGGGGTCGATGCCGGACGAATGGTGCCCCGCGGGGGGGCAAGCCCCCGACATTCGTGCTCACTGCGGCCAAGCGTCCAGCTTCCTCGGCCAAACGGGCTACGACAGCCTTTTGGGCGTGCCCGCTCGTTCGTGCCGGATCGTCTGGAAAGGCGGGGTGCCGGGCCAAGGGCGCGGGTGTCGTTGCTTTCCGCCACCAAGCGTCCTTGTCTTGGCTTGTCGGTAGCCGCTCGCCCCCGGACGGCTGCCCAACCGGGATCCAACGCACGTCGCCATCCAACACATGTGCGTCGTCCACGGACCACGACGATTGGATGCCGCGGTCCGGCAACAGTCTTTGGCGCCGTTCGTGGAAACGGTCGTCGCCACGGGCGCGCCAGCTGCGGCCAAAGCCGTCCCGAGCATGACTGGCTCGGCCGCTGGCGGCTTCCCAGCGGGCGGATCCTGCGTTCCGCCGATGCAGCCCTCAGTGCATCGATCGGCCGACTGCGGCGGGGAAAGGCGGACATTGCGGCAGATCGACCAGGAACAGGTAAACTCCAGTTGACATAATACACATTATACGTAGTGTAATACTGGCGATGAACGCTGCTCGTCCATTGTCCCGTCGCCATGAGCTCTCGCCAACAGCACGCCTGGCCCGGCATGCGAGCGGTCGCCATGCGCGCCGCCCGCCCGGCTTCAGTCACGCTGCGACCCGCATGCCGGTCGTCAGGCCAGATCTTGCGAGATCATTCCGTGTCCGAAACGGTCGCCGACATCGCGCGAACCCGAGCCGACATCCCGTCGCGACACAAACCTCGGCGTTGCCTGCAGCCAATCGCTGCCGCGTCCGGTGCTTCCTCGGTCAACCGGACCGTGGTCCATCGATGCGTCCGCTTGCCGGCGACGACATTGCGCCGGACCGGTTTTCGGGCGACCACGGCGCTCGACCGTTGGCAGGCAGAGATGTCCGGGGTTGTTGCCCGACTTGGGGCTGCGACGTGGATCCACCGGCCCGAGGGCGCGCAGCCCTTGCCCGTGTTGCCCGCGTGTGCCTGCGCCGGGCGGACTCTCTGGCCGATGGTCCCGGCACCTGGGTTGTCCGGCCTTGGTGCGCGATTTCGCACTGCAATCGCCCCTGTTCCCGGGGAAACACCTTGCCACCCGCCTTATGTTGGTGCATTGCGACACTGCCGATCCATCTCTACGCCAAAAGCAGTAGCAGGCCGACTCCCTGGCGCCAGCCCTTGTAACCCGCCGACGGTCGCCGGTTCCTTGGCATTTGTTGGATCGGAGCGCGGGTCTCCGCATGAGGGATTGGTGGTGCAATGCAGCATTCCTGGGGTAGCATGCTTCTTGCTGTTTCATTCTTTCGACTGGATCGCACGGAACCATGCTGATGGAGCTCTCAGTCTCCAACATCGTCTTGACCGCGAAGCACCGGCAGATCGAGGAGTTACGCCACCTCGCGTCCCGCGCCGAACTGGTGGGCGCGATCGGCGCGTTCGTTCATGCACTTCAGGCGGAACGTGGCGCCTCGAGCCTGTATCTGGCTTCGGGCGGCAGCCGCTTCGAAGCGCAGCGCGGACAGATGATCGCCGACAGCGAAGCGGCCGAAATTCACTTGCGGGAGTGCTTCCGGGTCCAGCTCGACGAGCCCGGATTCGGCAGCGCCACGCTGTGTTCGCTGATGGCCTGGGTGGTGCTCGGCATGGACGCCCTGCCCGCCATGCGCCAGCGCATCGCCGCCCGCGAGATGACGGCGGACGAGGCCATGATCAGCTTCAGCCGACTGATCGCCGGCCTGGTGTCGCTGATCTTCGACGTCGCCGATTCCGCGGTCGATCCGAGCATCTCGCGGCTGCTGGTGGCACTCTTCAACCTCGTGCAGGGCAAGGAACTGGCCGGCCAGGAGCGGGCCGTCGGCGCCGCCCTGTTCGCGTCCGGGCGGGCCACACGGCAGCACCAGCAGCGGATCCTGCACCTGATCGAAGGCCAGGAGCGCAACATGCAGGTCTTTGCCGAATTTGCCGGCTCGGCCGTGGTCGAGCGCTGGCAGGCGCTGCAGACCGCCCCCTGCATGGCGCGCCTCGAGCGCCTGCGGCGAGTGGTGTGCTCGGCCGGTGCGGGCGCGGCACTGGATGCCGATGCCAGCGACGAGTGGTTCGGCTGCTGCTCGGAGCGGCTGACCGACATGGGCAGGCTGCAGGACCAGTTGATGGCAGCGCTGCAGCAACGCTGTGGCGAACTGATCGCCGACGCCGAACGTGATCTCGCCGACTCTACCGGCCTGCTCGACGGCGTCAGCCGCTTTCCGCCGGAAAGTGCGGAGTTGGTCGACCGCTTCCTCGGTGGCGACAGCACGCTCGATCCGGCCGGCGTGCCGACGACTCACACCGGCAGCAGCGAGAGCGCGCTGGTCCAGGTACTACGCGCCCAGAGCGAGCGGCTCGCCAGCACCGAGCGCGAACTCGGCGCCGCGCGCCGCGCGTTGCAGGAGCGCAAGACCATCGAGCGCGCCAAGGGCATGCTGATGGCGCGTTTCGGCATGTCCGAGGAAGAGGCCTACAAGACGCTGCGCCGGACTTCGATGGAACAGAATCGTCGCATTGCCGATGTCGCCGAGGCCACGATGTCGGTGCTGGCCGCGATCGCGCCGGCCCCGTCGGGTGCCGACTGACACCCACCTGCTCCGCCTCGCCAGCCCACTTCGCGCCATCGAGCGCACCCGACCCGGCTCCGTCGGCGCTCCACAAGTGTGCAGAATGCACGCGAATGGGGCGATTCTTGGAAGCCGATAACCTCAAATCGATCACGGAATACCGCGAAATACTTGCTGCAAGGCAGCATGGCACCTTGGCACGCAGATTGCTTGAGCATCTTCGAATCCATGGCCAACGGCGGCCTGGAACGGAGTATCGGGCAGCGCCCAAGCGCTGAGCTCCAAGGACAACGGCGTCCATTCCGCATCTGTACGTGGCAGCTGCGGCATGGGCGCCTTTTGTTTTTTTGCACTTCTCGAGGTAACGCCATGGCCTACGTAATGCCGACCGAATTCGTCACCAAGATGATCGATGCCGGTGAATCCAAAGTCTTCATGTCCACCCGCGATACGCTGATTCGCGCCTACATGGCCGGTGCCATCCTGGCACTGGCCGCAGCCTTCGCCATCACCATCACCGTCCAGACCGGCCAACCCCTGCTCGGGGCGGTGCTGTTCCCGGTCGGTTTCTGCCTGCTCTACCTGATGGGCTTCGACCTTTTGACCGGCGTGTTCACGCTGGCACCGCTGGCACTGATCGACAAACGTCCGGGCGTCACCGTCGGTGGCGTGCTGCGCAACTGGACCTTGGTGTTCTTCGGTAACTTCGCCGGCGCCCTGACCGTGGCCCTCTTCATGGCGATCATCTTCACCTTTGGCTTCACCACCGAACCCAACGCGGTCGGCGTCAAGATCGGCCACATCGGTGAAGGCCGGACGGTCGGCTATGCCGCCCACGGTGCAGCGGGCATGCTGACGTTGTTCATCCGCGGCGTGCTGTGCAACTGGATGGTGTCCACCGGCGTCGTCGCCGCGATGATGTCCACCAGCGTATCGGGCAAGGTGATCGGCATGTGGATGCCGATCATGCTTTTCTTCTACATGGGCTTCGAGCATTCGATCGTGAACATGTTCCTGTTTCCGTCGGGACTGATGCTGGGCGGCAACTTCTCGATCTACGATTACCTGGTGTGGAACGAGATCCCGACCGTCGTCGGCAACCTGGTCGGTGGCCTGACCTTCGTCGGCCTGACCCTGTACTCGACCCACGCTCGCACCGCCCCCAAGCGGGTCGTCGCCTGAGCACGACGGCCGCCAGGCCGAAGGCAATGGCCGGGCTGCCGCTGCGACCGGGTCGCGCGGTGACCGGAGGGTAGTCCGGTCGTCGCCCGGCCCCCTCGAGGCCCCGTCCCCGCCCTGCGGGGCGGGGCCTTCATCCGACGGAGGAGAGCCATGCGAGGACGTCTCGAAGTCACCCTCGGCCAGTGCTCGAGCGCCGGACGCAAGACCGAAAACCAGGATTTCCACGGCGCCTTCGTGCCCGACGAGCCCTTGCTCGGCACCAAGGGCATCTGCGTCGCCCTGGCAGACGGCATCAGTTCCAGCGCGGTCGGCCATGTCGCCAGCGAATCCGCGGTCAAGAGCTTTCTGCTGGACTACTACTGCACCTCGGAAGCCTGGTCGGTCAAGACTTCCGCCCAGCGGGTGCTGACCGCGGTCAATTCCTGGCTACACGCCCAGACCCGCCGCAGCCCCTACCAGTACGAGCGCGACCGCGGCTACGTCTGCACCTTCAGTGCGCTGGTGCTGAAGTCCACATCGGCCCACCTCTTCCACGTCGGCGACGGGCGCATCTACCGCCTGCGTGGTGAGCAGTTCGAACTGCTTACCGACGACCATCGCATCGTGATGGCCGGCGAACAGACCTACCTGTCGCGAGCCCTCGGCATCGATCGTCACCTGGATCTCGACTACCACGTGCTGCCGGTCAAGGTGAATGACCTGTTCGTGCTGGCCACCGACGGGGTCCACGAAGCCTTCGAACCACAGCAGTTCGCCGAGCTGTTGCGCCGCGACGAACCGGATCTGAACCGACTGGCCACGTCCATCGTCGACGCCGCCTTCGAGGCCGGCAGCGACGACAACCTGACCCTGCAACTGGTGCGCATCGACGCGCTGCCGGATCCCCAGGCGGTCGAGATCCATCGTCACGCCGCCGAGCTGCCGCTGCCGCCGATGCTGCAGCCGCGGATGGTGTTCGACGGCTTCGAGATCCTGCGCGCGATCCACGGCAGCAGCCGCAGCCACATTCATCTCGCACGGGACCAGGCGAGCGGCAACCTGGTGGCGCTGAAGACCCCGTCGTTCGACCTGCGCGAAGACGCCGACTATCTCGAGCGCTTCCTGCTCGAGGAGTGGATCGCACGGCGTGTCGACAGCGCCCACGTGCTCAAGCCTCACGCCCGCAGCCGCCCCCAGCGCTACCTCTACGTCGCGATGGAATACCTCGAAGGGGAGTCGCTCACCCAGTGGATGACCGACCATCCGCGCCCGTCGCTGACTGCCGTGCGCAACATCGTCGCGCAGATCGCCCGGGGCCTGCAGGCCTTCCACCGGCGCGAGATGCTGCACCGCGACCTGCGCCCGGAAAACGTCCTGATCGACGCTTCCGGGACCGTCAAGATCATCGACTTCGGTTCCACCCTGGTGGCTGGCGTGCATGGCGTCGACGACGGCGACGAAGCGGTCAGGATCATGGGCACCCACCAATACACCGCGCCCGAGTGCTTTCTCGGCGAACCGGCGACGCGCCTGTCGGACCTGTTCTCGCTGGCGGTGATCACCTACCAAATGCTCTCCGGCGGTGCCCTGCCCTACGGCGCCGAAGTGGCGCGCACCAGCACCCGGGCGGCCCAGCGCAAGCTGCGCTACCGGCCGGTACTGGACGACGCCCGCGAAATCCCGGGCTGGGTCGACGAAGCACTGCGCAAGGCGTTGGATCCATCGCCGCTGAAGCGCCAGCAGGAGCTGTCCGAATTTGTCGCAGACCTCAGCCGGCCCGGCGCCGACTACATGCGATTGCGCCGCCAGCCGCTGATCGAGCGCCATCCGCAGGCATTCTGGCAGGTGCTGAGCCTGATCCTCGGCGTCACCGTGCTGGTGCTGCTGGCCAACCGCTGAAGGCGCCGATCAGCGCTTGCCGGCGGCCGACCGGATCCGCGTGGCGATCTGGTCGTTGCCGTTCTCGAGCGCCCATTCGGCGGCGGACTGGCCGCGGTCGTTGGTCAGCGCCGGATCGGCACCGGCCGCCAGCAACAGCTCGACGGCCTTGGCGTGGCCGTTGCGCGCCGCCAGCATCAGCGGCGTCGCCTGGTTGGGTGCGCGCGCGTCGATCGTCGCGCCGGCTGCCAGCAGGTCGGCAACGATGCCGTCGTGGCCCTCGAAGGCCGCGTACATCAGCGGCGTCCAGCCGTCGGCTTCCAGCGGCCGGCCGGATGCGATGAACGCGCGCACGACCTCGCGATGCCCCCGCAGCGCGGCCAGCATCGGCGCCGAATCGCCCATCAGGTTGCGCTGCAGCGGGCTCGCCCGGAATTTCAGCAGCAGCGCAACGGTATCGGCATGGCCGTCGCGGGCAGCCAGCATCAGCAGGTTGTTGCCGTTGGTGTCGGTGGTGTCGGGATCGATGCCGCGGGACAACAAGCCGGCCAGCGCCGAGCTGCGGCCGTTGCTGGCAGCGTCGAGCGCGTCCTCGTAGCTGCCGGCCAGCGCCACGCCGGCGATGACCACCACCATCGTTGCGACCAGGGTCTTGATCCAGCCCACGTCAGTCTTCCTTCAAGAACAAGCGATTGAAATTGCGGGTGGTCGCAGCGGCGACCTGATCGAGGGCCAGGTCCTTGAGCCGCGCGATCTCCTCGGCGACATGCACCACGTAGGCCGGCTGGTTGGTCTTGCCGCGGTAGGGTACGGGCGCCAGATACGGTGAGTCGGTCTCGATCAGCATGCGTTCGAGCGGCACTGCGCACGCCACTTCCTTCAGGGCCTTGGCATTGCGAAAGGTGACGATGCCGGAAAACGAGATGTAGAAGCCCAGCTCGAGTGCTGCCTCGGCCACTTCGCGGGTCTCGGTGAAGCAATGCATGACGCCACCGGCTTCGCCGGCGCCCTCTTCGCGCATCAGCCGCAGGGTGTCCTCCGCCGCGTTGCGGGTATGGATCACCAGCGGCTTGGCGCAGGCCCGGGCCGCGCGGATGTGGGTGCGAAAGCGCGCGCGCTGCCATTCCGGCGCGTCCTTGTGCCAATAGTAGTCGAGCCCGGTCTCGCCGATGCCGAGCACCTTCGGGTGGTCGGCCAGCGCCAGCAGGCGGGCTTCGTCCGGCTCCTCGACGTCGGCGTTGTCCGGGTGCACGCCGACCGTCGCGAACAGGTTGTCGTGACGCTCGGCGAGACCGATCACCCGGTCGATGTCCTCCAGCTTGACGCCGATGCACATCGCCCTGCCGACATCGGCCGCGGCCATCGCGGCCAGGATTTCGTCCTCGCGTTCGAGCAGGCCCGGAAAGTCCAGGTGGCAGTGCGAATCGACGAACATCAGAGGGTGTGGGTCGGACGATTCGAACCGAGGTGCCCGGCAAGGATCTTTTCGATGTTGCCGCGAACCACCTTGCCGGTGTCGTCGTCGTTGAAATGCACGCCGACGCCGACCGTGCGGTTGGCCTGGGCATCCTGCGGCGTGATCCAGACCACGGTGCCGGCCACCGGATGCTTGGCCGGGTCGTCCATCAGTTGCAGCAGCATGAAGATCTCGTCGCCGAGCTGGTACTTCTTGGAGGTCGGCACGAAGATGCCCCCGTTCTTCAGGAAGGGCATGTAGGCCGCATACAACGCGGATTTCGAGTTGATGTTGAGCGATACCACGGCCGGGCGTGCGCCCGGGGCTCTGGCAGGCTTGTTCATGATCGTTTCCCGGTGGATACGGCGCGCTGATAGCTCAGCAGCATGTCCTCGAGGGCCAGCCTGAGGTTCAGCGGGTGCTGCGCGCTGCGCCTCGCCTGACCGACTTCATTGTAACAGTCGAGCAGTTGCGACAAGGGCAGCGGCGCGACGAGGCCGGCCATCAGGCCCGCCTGTGCCGGGAAATAACGGTTCGACAGGCCGGACTTTGAGGCAACCAGGTCCCAGCACCAGCGCAGCAGCCAGTCCGACAGCAGGGTCATGTCGACCCCGAGCTGCTGGCCCTCGCGGCTGCGGTTCCAGGCCTCCCACCGGCCGGCGAGCCCGATCGCGTCGCAATCGGAGGAAATCGCAGAAAGATCGGCGACGAAGCGCGCAAGCGCCTGATTGGCACCCTGCGCCACCAGGCTCGCCACCGCGAGCGGGGAGCCGGCCAGCAGCGCGAGCAGCCCTTCGGCATCGACCACGCCCTGCTGCGCCAGCCACGCCGACGCCTGCGCCTGCGCCGGATTGGCGACGACCAGCTGCTGGCAGCGGCTGACCAGGGTCGGCAGCAGACGTCGCGGATCGGCGGACAAAAGGATCAGGTGGGCGTCTCGCGGCGGCTCCTCGAGCAGCTTCAGCAGGGCATTGGCGGTAAACGGGTTCATCGCCTCGGCCGGATCGACGATCACGACCCGCCGTCCGCCCTGGTGCGCGGTGACTTCGAGCGCGGCCTGGACGGCCCTCAGATCGTCGATCACGATCTGGGTCGACGCCTTCTTGCGCTCGCCGGCTGCGCCGTCGTCGCGGGCGGCTTCCGGCTCGAGCGCAAACAGGTCCGGGTGATTGCCCGCCCGTCGCAGCCGGCAGGCGTCGCATGCACCGCAGGCGGGCTCGTCCCGACGCGCGCGGGCACACAACAGGCGGGCGGCCAATGTGTCGGCGAGCAGCCGCTTGCCGACACCGGGCGGGCCCGAGAACAGCATCGCGTGGGGCAGGCGCTCGATGCCACGGCACAGGCGCGACCACGGCGCCTGCATCCACCCGGGCAAGACGACGTCGCTCATGCGCTCCTCCAGCGGCCGCTCACAGCCGCTCCACCGCGTCGAGCACCCGCTCGCGGATGGCGTCGATCGGCGCACTGGCGTCGATGATGCGAAAGCGACCCGCCGCCGCCGCGGCACGCGCGAGATAAGCGTTGCGCACGCGCTCGAAGAAATCGAGCTGCTCGCGCTCGAAGCGATCCGGCGCATGACCGGTGGCGGCGACCCGCTGCGCGGCGATCGCCGGATCGAGATCGAACAGCAGGGTCAGATTGGGCTCGAAACCGGCATGGACCCAGCGCTCGAGAACCTCGAATCGGCCACGGTCGAGTCCGCGACCGCCGACCTGATAGGCATAAGTGGCATCGGTGAAGCGATCGCAGACCACCCATTCGCCACGCGCCAATGCCGGCAGTACCAGCTTCTCGAGATGTTCGCGGCGCGCCGCGAACATCAGCATGGCCTCGGTCTCGAGATGCATCGGCTGGTTCAGCAGCAGTTCGCGCAGGCGCTCGCCGATCGGCGTGCCGCCCGGCTCCCGGGTCTGCAGCACCTGATGGCCTCGACGCCGCAGATGGCCCACCGCCGCCTCGATCTGGCTGCTCTTGCCGGCGCCGTCGATGCCTTCGAAGGTGATGAAGCGGCCCCGTCCGCTCACTAGTTTCTCCTGCCCAGTTGATAGCGGGTCACGGCCCGATTGTGCTCCCGCAGGGTATGCGAAAACTCGCTGCTGCCGTCGCCGCGGGCGACGAAGTACAGGTGGCGGGTGTCGGCGGGTCTCAGTGCCGCCGCCAGCGAAGCCGCCCCCGGCATCGCGATCGGCGTCGGCGGCAATCCCGCCCGGGTGTAACTGTTGTACGGCGTGTCGCGCTCCAGGTCACGGCGCCGCAGGTTGCCGTCGAAGGCATCGCCGAGGCCGTAGATCACGGTCGGATCGGTCTGCAGGCGCATGCCGCGTTTGAGGCGATTGACGAACACCGCCGCGATCATCTCACGCTCCTCGGCGCGACCGGTCTCCTTCTCGACGATCGACGCCAGGATCAATGCCTGGTAGGGCGTTTCGAGCGGCAGGCCCTCCGCCCGCTGTTGCCAGGCCACCGCCAGCCGCTGCTGCATCTCACGGTAGGCGCGCCGGTACAGGTCGAGATCGCTCGAGCGCAGGTCGAAGAGATAAGTGTCGGGGAAGAACAAGCCTTCGGGATGGGCTTCGGCGGCGCCGATCGCCGCCAGGATCTCGGCGCCACTCATGTCCCGGGAATCGTGCGCGAGATCGGGATGGGCATCGATCGCGGCGCGCACCTGGACGAAGGTCCAGCCCTCGATCAGGCGCAGTTCGCGCAGCGAAACGTCGCCGGCAGTGAGCTTGGCCAGCAGTTGCATGGTGCTCAGCGGCTCGGCGATCTCGTAGCTGCCGGCCTTGAGCTGCCGGGCCTTGCCGCTCAGGCGTGCGATCCACGAGAACAGCCGCGGGTCGAGGTCGATGCCGGCCGCGCGGATCGCGTTGGCAGCGGCCCGTGCGCCGCTGCCACGCTCGATCGTGAAATCCACCGGTCCGTCCGTCATCGCGAGCGGCTTGTGGGCGAGCCAGTAGGCACCGCCGGCGGCGATCGCACAGCCCAGCACGGCGACCAGCAGGAGCTTGAAGATCGTTCGAATCATCGAGGGTCAGGCAGAAATTTGGGAAGCGCCCGCCTCCGGCGAGCGGCGCCGCACCGGCGCCGGCGGGACGTCGCCCCGCCGCCGGCCCCCATATGATCCTGGAAACCGGCGCAGGACGCATTCCGGGCGCGACGCCGGTCGCCTCTCGCTGGCATGCGGCCGCGCAGCCGGTTGCGCCGCGACCGCCGCGAGACGCTTGCACGGGGTGCCGCCGGGCGGCGCCGCGCGACCCCGCGGGCGCACCCGCATCGAAGCCGCAATCCGTGTGCATTCATGGTGTTATCGACGAATTCGAGCGGACAAGCGTGAATTCTAGGATAATACTCGAGGCACATCGGGTTCCCGCGCATCGCCGGTGATCGGCGACTGTTCGGGCAGTGCTCCCCATCCGTGCCCGCAGCAGGTATGCTGCCGGATGTCGCCGAAGAGGGCATGACATCGGCGATCCGGGACGATCGCAACGCAGCGCCCAGTGCCCGGAAGCCGCAACCCGTCGAGCAGGGTTCTGCTCCGTCCCCAGTCAATACCCATTCGAAACACATGATGAATCCCTATCCGTTCCTAGAGATCGACGACAGCAGCGAACCGCGCAGCGGTTTCGAATTCACCACCGCAACCGACTCGACCAGCCTGCTGTCCGACGGTGTGGTCGCCGTACCGCTGATCCACGTGAAGCTGATCCGGGTCAGCGGCGAAGAGCGCAAGGAGTTTCTCCACAACCTGATGTCCAACGACGTCAAGAAGCTGGCACTCGGTGCGCTGCAGTGGAACAGCCTCAACAGCCCGAAGGGCCGGATGATCGCGAACATGCTGCTGTGGCAGCACGACGACGCGACCATGCTGGCGCTGTCGGCCGACGTCCATGGCCAGGTGCTGAAGAAGCTCGGCATGTACGTGTTGCGCAGCAAAGTCCGGGTCGAGGATGCCAGCGAGGCATTCTCGGTGATCGGCGTGGCCGGCAACGGCGCCGACGACGTGCTGGCGCGGGCCGGTCTCGATCGGCCCGCCGCGCCGATGAGCGGCGCGCCGTCGCTGGCGCCGTCGACCCTCGAGATCACGCCCGACATGTTCATCGTGCTGGCCCCGGCCGCCGATGCATCGGCCTGCTGGCAGCGCTTGCTGGCCAGCGGCGCCCGTGCCGCCGGCACCGCCGCCTGGGACTTGTCGCAGATTCGCGCCGGCCTGCCCCGGATCTCCCAGCCGGTGCAGGAGGAATTCGTTGCGCAGATGGTCAATTTCGAACTGATCGGCGGGGTCAGCTTCAACAAGGGCTGCTATCCCGGCCAGGAGATCGTTGCCCGCACCCAGTACCTCGGCAAGCTGAAGAAGCGCATGTACCGCATCCGCGTCGATGTTGCCGGCGAAGCCGGTGCCGGCGACGACCTGTTCGCCGACGAGTTCGGCGAGCAGTCGATCGGCAAGATCGTGCTCGCCGCGCCGCTGCCCGAAGGCGGCTGGGAATGCCTGGCGGTGTTGCAGACCGCCAGCGCCGAGCACGGTGGCGTGCACTTCGGCACCCCGGACGGCCCGCTGGTGCAGGTGCTGCCCTTGCCCTACTCCCTCGGCTGATGCCCGGGAACGGATCCGAACTCTACATCTACTACCGCCTGCAGCCCGGTGCGCTGCAGGCACTGCTGCCGGCGCTGCGGATGATCCAGGCCGCGCTGGCCGCCGACCACGGATGCCGGGCGGCGCTGCGGCGCAAGCACGACGACGACACCGTGATGGAGATCTACAGCGGCCTCGCCGACCCGACCGCCCTGCTCGACGATCTCGACGCGAGGCTCGACCGCATCGATTTCGCCGGCCACCTCGCAGCCGATTCACGTCGCCACGTGGAGCGATTCGAATGTGTCTGATCGCCTTCGCCTGGCGAAGCCATCCGGACTTTCCGCTGGTGATCGCCGCCAACCGCGACGAATTCTTCGACCGGCCGGCACTGGCCGCCCGGTGGTGGCGGCATCGACGGCAGGAACTCTTTGCCGGCCGCGACCTCAAGGCCGGCGGCACCTGGCTCGGCGTCGGCGCCAACGGCCGCTTTGCCGCGCTGACCAATGTGCGCAATCCGTCCGCCATGCTCTCCGACGCTCCGTCCCGCGGAGGTCTGGTGCCGGACTTCATCGCCGGCGAGGCCGGCGTTGCCGACGCGCTGGAAGCGCTCGCCGGCAGTTCCGGGCGTTACAACGGCTTCAACCTGCTGCTGTTCGACGGCGCCAACCTGGGCGTCTATGAGAGCCCGAACGCGCGCGGGCGCGTCCTTGCGCCGGGCGTCTATGCATTGTCCAACGCCGACCTCGAAGCCCCCTGGCCCAAGCAGCGACGCGCCAGCGCGGGCATGACGCGGGCCCTCGCCAGCCTGCCCGCGACCGATGCCCTGTTCCGCCTGCTGCACGACGATCGCCCCGCAGCCGACGCAGCGCTCCCCGCCACCGGGGTGCCGCGCGAATGGGAGCGTGCACTTTCCAGCCTGTTCATCCGCGCGCCGGGCTACGGTACACGGTGTACGACGACGCTGGTGTTCGACCGGGACGGCGGCGTGCGATTCGAGGAACGCAGCTGGGACGCAGCCGGTCGGCTCGCGGGACGCGCGCAGACCACACTTGCCGCGATCCGGCAGGAACAGGCCTAGCGAACGGCCATCGACCGGCCGACGTCTGTCGCGGGGCGCCGCGCGGATCGCCGCACAGCCACATTCCGGACGCCAGCGCCGCCCGATCGGAGGAGACCGATGAAGATCCGACATCCGGGGCTGGCCCGTCACGCCATCGTCGTCGCACGGGCCATGCTGCTGACTTTCGCCATGGTCCTGCCGTGCCTCGCGCAGACCGGCGGCGACGCCGGCAAGGACGTGCTCGCACAATCGACGGTGCAGCCGGACAACGGCCTTCGGCTGACACTCGACGTCTCGCCGCGTCCGCTGGTCTATGGCACCGTGCACGACGCCACCATTCGCATATCGAACGGATCGGCGCACGCCCGGCAGGTCAGGATCACTGCGCTGCTCGGCGAGGTGGTCCAGTTCGTTAGCGGTGCGCAGGGTGTCCGCTTCATACACCCGGATGCGCCGGAGCAGGAGCGCCAGCTCGCATGGCCACTGATCGACCTGCCGGCGGACGAAACCGCCGAGGTCGGCTTTCGTTTCCTCGTGTCCTGGGACGTCACCGGCGATGCCTACCTGCAGGTCGACGCGGACGCCGTCGGCGAGGCACTGCCGCTCGCCGTCGCCCACCTGCGGCAGACGCCGCAACTGCCGGACGGCGATCGCGGTTTCCTTGGGCAATACGGTGCCCTGCTGGTCTTCTTCCTGCTGTTCGTGGCGCTGCAGATCGCGTTGTTCCGCTACACCCGTCGCAAGCGCGGGGGAATGCTCAAGGCGCTGTCGCTGGTCGGATCCCTGCTGCTGCTGTTCTTCGCCGTCACCGGCCTGCGCAACGCCCTCGAGCCCTGGTTCGAGTGGCAGGCCACGACCTGCGAAGTGCTCGACGTTCGCTACGCCGTCAGCACCCATGAGTCGAGCTCGGGTTCCGATGGTTCGCGCTCTCAAGGCAACCGAAGCACCACCACCTCGCGCTTCGAAATCCCACTGTTGACGCTCCGCTTCCAGACGCCGGAACGATCGATCGTGTCGACCGGGTTTCGCAACCAGTCGTCCTCCACCGGCGACATGGCCCTGCTCGCCCGCTTCAAGGCGGGCACGACGACCGACTGCTTCTACGACCCCGACGACCCGGGCTGGGTCGTCGTCACTCGCGACGTCACGGTGACGACGATCGTCTTTTCGCTGATGTTCGCCGCCGTCGGCGTGCTGTTCGGCTGGCTCGGCCTGCGGCGGCCAAAACCGGGGACAATGAAGCCACAGGGCGATTGAGCCCGACTCGGGCATGGGGAGAACTCCAGCGCCGCGCGTGGCCAGCGACACTTCGCCCGCCCACACGCGCGGGGTGGCGCCACCGGGTGGCGGCATGGCCATACCGCTTGCATTCCAGGCCGCGTGCGTCTAACCCGAAGGGCGGGGGGGCGGCAGGGCTATCGCACCTACCTGACATAGCCCAATCAGAATTTCCGTTCACAGTCATGCGCTTACGAGGCGGCTGTTCACAGCCCCTGAAATTGTGTAGTTTCCTCGTCTTTTGGGGCTCCCATGACGACGAGGGAAGTGATGCCGCTTACGCAGGTGTTCGTGTCGATTTCCGACCCGCGCAGCGCGCGCCAGGTGAGGCACGACCTGTCCGAACTGCTCACGGTTGCGGTGTGTGCAGTGCTGTGCAGCGCAGACGAGTTCTCCGACATCGAGGCCTGGGCCAAGGAGCGTATCGAGTGGCTTCGGGGATTTCTGGTGCTTGAGCACGGCATCCCGTCGCACGACACGTTCGGACGAGTGTTCGCGGCACTCGATCCGCGGGAGTTCGAAGGTGCGTTTCGGCGTTGGGTTGGGCAACTGGTTCCGACGCTCGGCGCCGATACGGTCGTGGCTATCGACGGTAAGACCAGCCGGCGCAGCACCACCAAGGCCGATGCGAATCCGCTTCACATGGTCAGCGCCTTCGCGGCCGACATCGGGCTTGTGCTGGGTCAGACGGCGACGGCCGAGAAGTCGAATGAAATCACGGCGATCCCCGAGTTGCTTGCAACGCTGGCGCTGGAGGGTTGCGTTGTCACCATCGACGCGATGGGCGCCCAGACCAGCATTGCCCGGCAGATCCGCAAAGGCGGCGCCGACTACGTGCTGTGCGTGAAAGACAACCACCCCAAGTTGGTCGAATCCTTCCTGCTCGCTCAGGCAGGTGTCGGCGGCAAGCTCACGCCAAATTCCACGAGTGAGACCACCGACGACGGCCATGGGCGGTGCGAAGTACGCCGCTGCTGGGCTTTCGACGCCGTGGATCGGCTCTACAAGGCCGAGCAGTGGGAAGACCTGAAGAGCTTCGCCATCGTCGAGCGAGAACGAACCGTCGGCACTAAGACCAGCTGCGAGCGGCGCTACTACATCAGTTCCCTGCCGGCGGACGCCAAGCGCATTGCTCATGCGGTGCGCAGCCACTGGGAAGTGGAGAACCGACTGCACTGGTGCCTCGACGTCCAGTTCAACGAAGACCAGTCCACCGTGCGTACGGGCTACGCCGCCAACAACCTCGCCATCGTCCGACACATCGTGATCAACCTCCTGCGCCTGAACAAGTCACGCAAGGGCAGCATCAAGACCAAGCGCATGTTGGCTGCCACCTCGGATCAGTTTCGCGCTGAGCTCCTCGGGATTATGACATGAAGGTGCGATAGCCCTGCGGGGGGGCGGCAATTCGCAATCGCTTGAAGTTCCGCAATGTTCATCGGCGCACATGGCACGCAAGAAGACGATATTCCTATGCTGGTCGGGCACCCGGAGCAAGCGCGTGGCAAAGGCGCTGCAGCGCGCGATCGCCGGTCTCGACGAATTGGGATGGCGCGCGAAGCGCTCCCCCGAGATCGCCAAGGGCAGCCTGTGGTTTGGACAGATCCTCGAAGATCTCGGGCACGCCGACGCCGCCATCGTCTGCCTGACGCCAGAGAACGTGAACAACCCGTGGATGCATTTCGAGGCTGGCGCGATCGTCGCGAAGATCAGGGGCAGGTCCGGACCGCGCGTGTTTCCCTACCTGTTCCGGATGAAGGGTATCGATCTGGAGGGTCCGCTTGCCCAGTTCCAGACGACCCACGCCACGCGCGCAGATACCTTCCGGCTGCTCCATTCGCTCATGACCGACGCCCAGTGGAAGACCTGGAAGGAGAAGACGCGCCAGATGTGGTGGGACCGCCTTGCCGACGACCTGCGCGAGGCCGAACATCGACCACTCACCGAGATTCTTCCCGACATCGAACCGCTGTTCCGACGCAAGACCTTCGACGAACCCCTCGACGATTGCGTCAACCAGTCGTGGTTCGCCCGCCTGCGCGGTGCGCAGGATACGCACCAGCAGGTGAAAGCCGCGCTGGACGTGTATGCGTCGCAGTGCCGGCCTTACGTGGGCGAACTCCTGGGGCAATTGCGCGAGGCCGCCGACTCTTACGCCATGGCGCTCGAGCTATTGCTCTCGCCAATGCATTTCGACCTCGTGGACGACGGCAAGCGCCGCATCCCGCCCGGCTTGCTGGCGGCCTGCGAGAATCGACGCCGACGGGTCAAGCATCTGATCAGCACGCTCGCGGACCCGACCCAGGTGCCGGTCGTGGACAGTGCGCCGCGCTTTCAGGCACTGGAAGATCCCGTCGAGCGGGAGAGCCTGGTGCGCCAATTCGAGCGCCAGCTCGGGAACCGCACGAACCGGATCGGCCGGACCTGGCGAATGCCGGACAAGATCAACGCGGATGCAGCGAAGAGCCGATGGGATCTGGACCGGATCGCCTTTTATCTTTCGCAAAACGCCCGCAGGCAGAGGCCGTCGCTCGAAGCGACGGTCGGCTGGTTGCGCATGGAATGGACGAGGGTTGCTGCCGATCGCGTGGCGAGCCACCTGCCGCTGATCGGTTGTCTCGAACTTCTGGAAAGGGCGATGGCGGGACCCCACGGCAAAAAGAACGAAAAGCAGGATGACGGACAGGCGCGCTACCTTGCCGAGGCCGCCACGCTGCTGCAGGAGATCTCCGCGCTCGGCAAGTATGCGGAAGGACAGACGGGACCATCGAAACCCAGTCCCCTCGCCATCAAGGCCGATGCACTCGTCGATAGGCTCGAACGGTTCGGCCGACAAGGCAGCGCGCCAGCCGCCGCCGTTCCGCTCCGCGCTGCAACGGTCGGCGCACGCACCGAACCCGGTGCCGGAAAGCAAGCTCAGGTCGACGATCGGCGGCACTGACGGCGCGCGATCGAACACGATCCATCCGTGTCCGCCTCAGCCGATCGCCACCGATGTTCCCACCGGCACCCGGTCGAACAGTTCTACCACATCGGCCACCCGCATCCGCACGCAGCCGTGCGATCGCGGCACGCCCATCGGCTGGTCGTCGCCGGTGCCGTGAATGTAGATGAAGCGGCGCATGGAGTCGCAGTTGCCGAGCCGGTTGAAACCGGGCTCGCGGCCCGATAGCCACAGGATGCGGCCGAGAATCCAGTCGCGCTGCGGGTGGGCGGCGGCGAGCGCCGGTGTCCACAGTTCGCCGGTCGGGCGACGTCCGCGGAACACGGTGTAGGGATCGAGACCGCCGCCGATGCGGGCACGCACGACGTGCAGGCCACGGGGCGTGCAACTGGAATCCTGCAGTTCGCCGGCGCCGGCCAGGGCGGTAGACACCGGGTAGCGACCAATCGGGGCACCGGCTGCGTCGACCAGGGTCAGCGTCTGTTGCGCGAGGTCGACGGCGATGTGCATCGGCCCAGCCGGCTCAGGCGAGTTGGGTGCCGCCGCGGCGCGACGCGAAGAACGAGGACAGCAGCCGGCCGCAGTCGTCGGCGAGCACGCCGCCGACGACGCTGGCGTGGTGGTTGAGGCGCGCTTCGGCAAAGAGGTCGATGACGCTGCCGGCAGCGCCGGTCTTGGGATCGCACGCGCCGAAGACGACGCGGCGGATACGGGCGTGCATGATCGCGCCGCAACACATCACGCAGGGCTCGAGGGTCACGAACAGATCGCAGCCGGGCAGGCGATAGTTGCCGAGCTTGCGCGCGGCGTCGCGCAGCGCCTGCACCTCGGCATGGGCGGTGGGGTCGTGGCCGCCGATCGGCCGGTTGAAGCCGCGACCGACGACGACGCCGTTGAGCACCACCACCGCGCCTACCGGCACCTCGTCGAGGCTGCCGGCTTTGCGCGCCTGCTCCAGCGCCGCCTGCATGAAATCGGTGTCCTCCAACATCTTCGCTCCATTCGCACCAGGCCCTGTTGTCGCACCATCCGGCGCTGCCCGACGAACGTCATTGTTGGACAAGCGAGTACCGCGACGCAAACGACCGCGACCGGATTCAGGGCGGTCAGCCGGCGCACCGAACAATTGACCATGGCATCGCCCGGTGGTGCTCCCAAGCCTTCCTCCACGCAAACCGAACGGGATGCGAAGGCTCGACGAGTCGCTCGCGATGCCGGGCGGCCGGACGACTCCCGTACCCACCTGTCAATGAACCGGTTCACTTTTCGAACAGAGTTTTTGCTTCGCCGCCAGAGCCTTAACGACTGTCGCGAGATAGCCCGGAAGCGAAGCCCGGCGCTTTCTAGACTGGGTCGGTGAGCCGTTCGAACGATGCCGTTGGCACAGGCCCACGGCTCCGGACGTCGCCGTCCCGGCCACCTGCAAGCAAGGAGATCTGACATGTCCGATACCGCCACGACCCGCCGCCCGGCGGCCGACGAGGCCACAGCCGGCGCAGGCGCCGACTGGAAGCCGACCTCCCCGTTCGTCGATCGACTCGACCCCCACGACGACACCCGCGCCAGCCCGCGACACCCGCCGCACGGCGGCCCGGCGATGGCCGCCGAGAGCCCGTTCCTGACCGAATACGACGCTGCCGACCTCGATGGCGCGACCAGCCCGCAGAGCGCCGAACTCTATGCGACCCTGGCCGAGCTGCGCGACCGCGAATTCGACGACGTGGTCTACCAGCTGCAGAGCGAGGCCTACGACCTGCTGGCGCCGCGGATCGAAGGCGAGGACGAGCCCGGCGAGCTCGAGATGGAGCAGTTCTTCGAGCGGCACTTTGCGCCGCTGGCGCGGGAAACCGATGCCATGCTCGACCAGATGGCCGAGGAGATGGAGCGCCACGACATCGGCGCCCTCTCCGAGCCCGAGATCGATCGCCTGCTCGACCGTTTCGAGCCGGTCGACAGCGGCCTTTCGCCGAGCTTCGAAGGCTTTTTGAAGAAGCTCTTCAAGAAGGCCAAGACGGCGGTCAAGAAGGTCGCCGGGGCGGTCAAGAAAGGCGTCAAGAAGGTGGTCAAGACGGTCGCCAAGGTGGCTTCGGCGCCGATCGCCATCGTACTCAAGAAGCTCAAGTCGCTGGTCCGTCCGCTGCTCTCCAAGGTGCTGAAGTCGGCCATCGACAAGCTGCCGGAACCGCTCCAGGACGCGGCCCGCCAGGCCGCCGCCAAGCTCTTCGGCGAGCGCGCCAAGGTGGCGCCGAAGAATGAACTGGCGTTCGAACTCGTGGACGGCGACGGCGCCGCCGTGTCCACCGGCGATGCCGGCGCCGATGAGGAGATCGCCTTGCTGCAGGGCGAATTCGACCTGCAGATCGCCAACCTGGTGATGGCGGACGACGAGACCACTCAGGACCTGGCGATCGCCGAATACGAACGGCGCGCGCGGCGCATGGGCCCGGGTCGCCGCCGCCGCCTGCACTGTGCGCGGCGCAAGCTCGCCAAGGACCTGGGCAAGCTCGGCGACGACGACGACGCGACGCCGGTGGTCGAGCAGTTCATCCCCGCCCTGCTGCCGGTGTTGAAGCTGGGGCTCAAGCTGATCGGCCGCAAGCGCGTGGTGTCGACCATCGCCGGCCTCATCGGCGGCCTGCTGCGCCCCTTCATCGGACCCAAGATGTCGACCCCGCTGGCCAATGCGATCGTCGGCACCGGCCTCAAGCTGGTCGGCCTCGAACTCACCGAGGACGGCAAGGCTGCAGCCGCCGCCGGCGCCACCGCGGCGGTGGTCGAGGACACCGTACGCGAGCTGGTCGAACTGCCCGCCGAAGTGTTCGAGGACGAGATCCTGCTCGAGGCGATGGTCGAACACGCCTTCGAGCGCGCGCTGGCCGGCAACATGCCGCCGATGCCCCGCCGTCCCGATCTGCTGAGCCGCGAATTGCCCGGCTCGTGGCTGCCGCGCAACCAGTACAAGCGCTTCGAGCCGCCGAAGGCGATCACGATCAGCCAGCAGATGGCCAACGGCCTGACCACCTTCGGCGGTGGTGCGGCCACCGTGCTCGGCCACAGCCTTGCCAGCCTGGTCGGCCGAAACGCCCAGGTGCGGCTCTACGAGGCGGTTTCCGGTACCTGGCTGAGCAAGATCAGTCGCGACGAGACCGACGTCAGCGGCCTCGGCGGCGTCGACGAGGTGAAGTGGCGCTCGATCCATCCGCTGACCTCGGCCAACGCCGCGCTGCTGATCAAGGATGCGGGCATGGCCAACGACGGCAAGCTCGATCCCAGGTTCCTGCGCTCGCCGCACACGATCGACGTCGGCCAGCGCTTCTTCTATATCGAGGTGCCCGGCCTGGTGCCCCGCGACGGACCGGTGACGGCACAGGACAGTGCCTTCTACTACATCTTCGATTGCCCGCAGAAAACGGTGACGATGACGCTGTTCCTGAGCGAGGCCGATGCCCAGGCGGTGGCCGCATCGTTGCGCAAGCAGGATCCGGCAGCCGCCGGCAAGGCGCTGGCGACCCTGCTCTACAACGTCGGCCGGACGGCGATCGGCAACGATCTCGGCCGCAGCGTCGACATCCGCAAGGAAGCCATCGAATTCGACAACCTGGCACCGGCGGCGGTGCTGGTGCCCTTGCTGCGCAAGGCACTGATGAGCCTGCTCGGGATGCTGATGAAGTGGGCCGCGGAGGCGCTGTTCGACAAGCTGATCGCCCAGCAATTCACGCGCATCGCGGACGACCCGGCCGACGGCGTGACGATCCGGCTGGTGTGGTCCAACCCGGCCGGCATGGAACTGCTGTGCCGACTGCTGAACAGCAAGTCGATCCGGCCGGCCGACGTCTTGAAGGCGCTGAAGGACTTGTTCACCAACATGATCGGCAACATGCCGCGGCCGAGCATCGAAGCGGGGTTCCATCGTGAATGACGCCAGCCCACGCCGCGACGCGCTGCGGCGCCAACTCGGACACTGGCGGCGCGCGCTGGAAGCGCTGCTGCGATTCGACGAGATCGCCGCGCCGGATGCCTGGGCGAGTCTCGAGCCGGCCCTGGTGGGCACGATCCGCGACAGCTTCAGCCGTGCCGCCGGCCGCCAGATGGCCGAGCTCTCGAGCCTCGAGCGGCGCGCAACCAGTGCCGGCGGCGGAGACGATGCGGCCATCGAGGCGCGCCTGGTGGCTCTGCGCCAGGGCTACAGCCTGCTCGAGACCACGGTCGACTTCTACGGCGATGCCATCAACAGCCGAAGCAACCCGGTGATGCAGCGCACCCTGGCCGGCCTCGACCGCCTCGCGGGGCTGTCGATGCAACGGCTGCTGACCCCGCTCGGCCATCCGGTGCCGCCGGTGCTGTGCTACGTCGACCGCGGCCTCGGTGCGGCGATCCTGAAGGCCGGCCTGCGGCTGTGGGACCCGACCGTGCTGAGCCCGGCGGCGACGATCAAGATCGCCCGCCACAACCTGATGCGACCGACCGCGCTGATCCACGAAACCGGTCATCAGGTCGCCCACATCCTCGGTTGGAACGAGGCGCTGGCCGACGCGCTCGAAGATGCGCTGTCCGGTGAGTCGGTCGAACTTGCGGGGGTATGGGCGAGTTGGGCCTCGGAGATCGCCGCCGACAGCTATGCGTTTGCCCACACCGGCTACGCCGCGGTGGCCAACCTCCACGACGTGCTTGCCGGCGATATCGATTACGTGCTTCGCTTCGTCCCCGGTGACCCGCATCCGGTCTCCTACATCCGTGTGCTGCTCGGCGTCGAGATGTGCAACGCAGTCTTCAGTGACGGTCCGTGGCAGGGCCTCGCCCGGGCCTGGATGATGCGCTATCCGCTCGACGGCGCCGACCCGGAAGTGGCCGCGCTGATACGGGCCTCGCTGCCGATGCTGCCGCGGCTCGCCCGGCTGTGCCTCCACGCGCCGCTCCCCGCCCTCGGCGCACGCCCGCTGTCGCACTGGATCGATCCCGGCGAGGTCGCACCGCCGGTGCTGCAGCGGCTCGCCCGGGCCGGCGGCGGCGCGATTTCCCGCTCGCCGTACTGGTCCGCCGCCGAACCGCTTCGCATCCTGGCGCTCGCCGGCCTGCAGATGGTCACCCAGCCGGCTCGCGCCACCGCCATCGCCGAAACCCAGCAGCAATGGCTGCAGCGGCTCGAACCGCTGCCGGCCGCTGCTTGACGCACCAACCCCCAGGAGAACGATCATGGCCACACCCCGCAAAGCCAGTCGCAACGAACGCTTCCAGACCACCGCCAGGGTCGCCGCATGGCACCGATTGGTGCGCACCCGGCACCTGCGACAGAAGGACGGCGACAGTGCGCCACCGGCCTCGGTGTTCCATGCCTTCCGCATGGCGATTGCCGAGCAGTATCCACCGCGCAAGCCAGCTCCGAGCAAGTGAGCGACCGATCACCCTGCGCCGCGCTCGATTGAGCAGGCGTCCCATCATCCCGGCAGGAGAATCATCATGTTCATGGATTTCGTACGACTCTGGGAAGACGGCGGCGGCGACCCCGACGTCGCCCGCAACGCCTTGATCGTGCTGCGGCCCGATCAACTTGCGGTCGGCCTCAATGCCCTGTGGAACGACCCGCCGCAGGATTACGTCTGGCCTCACCTGATCTACGCCTATGCGGTCGAAAACGCGCGCGTCTATGAGGTCTTCCGCCGGGTGATCGCGGAGTTCCTGCACGGCGAGAAGCTCGGCTCCCCGTCCGAGGAGGCCCAGCAGTGGCTGCAGACCACCACCGATCTGTTCTACAAGGACACGCCGCCGCTGACGCCGTGGTCGCTCGACAACCACATCCGCCCCAACATGGGGGCGATCCGCCGCAACGCCTACTACCGGATGTTCGGCATCGACCTCAACCATGCGCCGGCGCCGGACGAGGCCTATGTCAAGAGCCAGGAACACAACGATGCCTTCGTGCAGAGCTTCGAGCGGCTGCTGCAGGAAGTGTGGACCGGCTATCGCAACCGGGCCAATGCCACCGGCACCAATCCCACCGACGATTCGGCGATCGCCTTCCTGTGCACCAAGCTGCGCCAGATGATGGCGGCACGGCGCCAGGGCAACAACCTCGCGCGCGAGGAGTTCTTCGCGGTGGCGATGCTGTCGTGGTTCCACCTGACGGTCGATTTCAACTCGCCGATCGTGGTCTCGGCCAATGCCGCCAGTTCGAGCGCGCACGAACGGCTGCGCCTGCTCGGCGAAAAGGTCGGCCTGCCGGCCCACAGCAAGTCGGAGCATTTCTTCGAGCTGTCGCAACCGGCCTCGCGGCTGCTGCTGCGCATCGAAGCCGGTGAATTCGACGATTCGGCCGACGCCCACCTGCTCTACGACGAGTCCGACCCGATCACCTACGACGTACAGGACCTGATCACCCACTGGTCGCTGGCGACCGGCCGCGACATGAAGGCGACTTCGGTCACCGTCCCGGCCTGAGCGCACGGCCCTGCGCCCGGTGCCGTCACCGGCGGCACCGGGCGCGGGCGCTTGACCGCGCGACAGATGCCGGTCTAGCTTGAACCAGATGGCCGGTGGCCAGCGGGATCGGGTGCGCGCGGCGTCTCAGTCCTCGGGGAAACACGTCGTCCCGAGAACCGTCGCGCTCGCGCCTGTTGCCGTCGGCGTCGGCGTCGGCTGGAGGATGCAGATGCAGGCGGACCGGATCGCATTCGTCGAACGCACCGACCACATCGATGCCGCAGGGCTGCGTGCCGTCTCGGTTCGTCTCGTCGCCGCACTGCCGTCGGCATCGAGCGATGCCGCCATCGCGCGCCGGCGATCGAGCCGGCACCTGCGCGAAAGGCTTCAATGACTCCCGAAGACGCCTTGCGCGCCGGCAGCCGCGTCTGGACGCGCTGGCGCACGGAGCACGCCGGCCTGCCCGACCTGCGCGGCGCCGATCTGCAGCGACTCGACCTCAGCGGCTTCGACCTGTCGCGCTGCAATCTGCACGGCGCCAACCTGGGCGCAGCCGTGCTCGACGATGCCCGGCTGCAGCATTGCGACCTGGTGGCGGCGCGGCTGGGTTCGGCGAGCCTGCGCCGCGCGTTGCTGCACGGCGCCAATCTGCGCAAGACCGTGCTTTACCGGGCCGACCTCAGCGAAGCCGTCCTGACCCAGTGCCATCTCCATCGCGCGACCCTCGACGGCGCCTGCCTGCAGCACGCCGACCTGCAGTTCGCGACGCTGTCGCGCTGCACACTGGCAGGAACCGACCTGCGTGGGGCGCGCCTCGGCGGCACCACGATCAGCGGCTGCGACCTGTCCCGCGCGAAGAACCTGCGCCGCCTGGTGCATCTGCGACCGAGCGCGCTCGCGACCGACGTCCTCGAACCGTCGGCCCGGCCGCTGCCCGACGACTTTCTGATCGGCTGCGGCGTCAGCGAAGGCTTCGTCGAGGCGACGCGGCGGCCATCCGCGCAGACCTATTTCTCCGCCTTCATCAGCTACAACCATCGCGACCGGCGGTTCGCCCGCAAGCTGTTCGAGGGTCTGCGAACACAGGGTATCCGCTGCTGGCTCGACGACCACGAGATGGCGATCGGCGCCGACATCCGCGACGAGATCGACAGCGGCATCGACATCAATGATCGGGTGCTGCTGTGCTGCTCCCGTCATTCGCTCGAGAGCTATTGGGTGGATAGGGAGATCGAACGGGCGCTGGCCAAGGAGCAGCGCCTGTGGCAGACCGAAAGACGCAGGGCGGCGTGCATTCTGCCGCTCGATCTGGACGGCTACCTGTTCGACGGCTGGCAGGACAGTCGCAGCGCCGACATCCGCAACCGGGTGGCCGCCGACTTCCGCGGCTGGCAGCGTCGCCCGGCGGTGTTCGAAGACGGCCTGCAGCGCGTGACCCGGTCGCTGGCGGCGCCTTCACCCAAGGGCCGGCACAGCGCCGGACGAGACACGATCAGCTGACATTTCCCGGCTCGCTGGCTGCCCTGCTACCCTGTCGCGTCGCGACCCGTGGCAAGCGTCCGATCGTGGGCGCGCCCGGCCGTGGGTCGACCGTCCGAACCGCGGCCCGTACATCGCGACCCGCAAGGAGCCACCCGCCACGATGACCGACGACGGGCAAGCGCAGCGCACCGACCATGCCCCGGCTGGGCACCCGCTCGGTTCCCCCGCCACCGGCAACCGCTACGACCGCATGGAGTGGGCCGGCGCCTTCGGCGATCTGGGTACGCTGATTCCGTTCGTGGTCGGCTACATCGGCGTGCTCGGGATGGACCCGGGCGCCGTACTGCTGCCCCTCGGCCTGGCGATGGTCGCCTGCGGCGTCTACTACCGAACGCCGTTTCCGGTGCAGCCGATGAAGGCGATCGCGGCGATCGCGATCACGCAATCGGCCCAGACCGCGGTCATCACGCCGTCGGTCGTGGTCGGCGCGGCGCTGGCAACCGGCGTCATCTGGCTGCTGCTCGGTCTGACCGGCGCAGCCGGCCGCCTCGCCGGTTGCGTGCCGAAAGCGGTGACGTCGGGCATCGTGCTCGGACTCGGCCTGGGTTTCGTCGTCGATGGCCTCGGCATGATGGCCAGCCACTGGCCGATCGCCGCAGTCGGCCTCGGCCTCACGCTGGCGCTGCTGCGCAGCCGGCGCCTGCCGGCAATGTTCGTGCTGCTGATGTTCGGCGCAATCTGCGGTGCGGTGCTCGACCCCGCCGCGATGCAGGCGCTGCTGTCCGGCGCGATCGAAGCCGAAGCGCCCCGCTTCGCACTGGCCGCGATCGGCTGGAACGATCTGGTGGTCGGCACGCTGTTCCTCGCCCTGCCGCAACTGCCGCTGACCCTCGGCAATGCCGTGATCGCGATCCGCGACGAAAACAACCGGCTGTTTCCGGACCGACCGGTCAGCGAACGGGGCGTCGCGATCTCGACCGGCCTGATCAACCTCGCCGGCGCCACCATCGGCGGCATCCCGATGTGCCACGGCGCCGGCGGCATGGCCGGCCACGTTGCCTTCGGCGCCCGCAGCGGCGGCGCATTGGTGATCGTCGGCACCATCCTGACCGTGCTCGCGGTGCTGTTCGGTGGCTCGGTAGAAGCCCTGTTCCGCCTCTTTCCCGCGGCGATCCTGGGCGTGATCCTGGCGATCACCGGTGGCCAACTGGTACTCGCCTCGCGCGTCGTCGAGCGTCGCGGTGCTGAGCTCGTCGTGGCGCTGGCGACCGCCGCCGTCGCCAGCTGGAACGTCGGCGCCGCCTTCGTCGTCGGCCTGATCGCGTCTGCGTTGTTGCGGGTGCTGGCGCGGCGCGACGGCGACCCATCGGTGCACTGACCGGTCACCAGGCACGGCGCCAAGAAATCTGCGTCGCCCATCACGGTCTGCAGCGCGTCGAGGATCGGCCTGTCCTCGTCCATGAAACATGCCGACGCTGCCCCGGCCGATACCCACGAGGCGCGGGTGGACCAGTTGCTCGACGTAGGTGTCAGCTGGGAGCGGATCGAATCGCTGGTACTGGCACTCGCGCTGGCGCGCAGTGGTGGGAATGTGTCTGCGACGGCACAGACGCTGACGCGGAAGCCGAGCCAGGTGGAACATCGGGTGAAACGCAACGATCCGGGGGATCTGGTGGATGGCTGCCATCCACCAAAGTCGCTATGCTTTCCCTTCGGACATGCGTGGATATCCATGCGAACCGCATCGAGGATGCCCGACGGCGGCGCTTGCTGCCAGGATATGCCACATGTACAAGATATCGCCATGAAAACAGCAATCTACGCAACATATTCCTCGATATGCCCGTACCATTCAGCAGGATCGCACGCGGCGAGAGCTTGCTCGAGCGCCTCGTCGTGATTTCGATTCGATACCAACTTTGGGATGTATTCACGGACGCACCCCTGACTGGCAATCAACTCGCCGTCATCCCGGAAGGCGATCGGATTCCGCCGCAATTGATGCAGCGAATTGCGAACGAATTTTCCTTGCCGGAAACCAGTTTCTTGCTATCCGCGACCAGCCGGGATTCGAACTGCCGATTTCGGATTTTCACGCCACAGCGCGAGTTGCCCATGGCCGGTCACCCGACGATCGGGTCCACATTCGCGCTTGCACGGCTCAAGAGAATTCAGCCGGGCGCCACGGCGATTTCGGTTGAGCTGGGAATTGGCCCGACAAGTGTCGATCTTGTGTGGCGGAAAGACCGGTTGGAGTCGGCATGGATGGCGCAAAACGCGCCGGAGTTCGGCCCGGTATGCCAGGATGCGGAATCATTGGGCCGGACACTCGGGCTCGATTCTTCGCGCATTGCGAATCTCGCTGCGCCCGCACAGATCCTTTCCTCCGGCGTGCCATTACTGTTCGTATGCCTGACGTCCCGGGCAGACGTCGACCGGGTGGCACTGAACCGAGCGGCGCTGACGCAGTGCCTGGAAAGGATGGGTGTCGAAGAGTGTCCCGTATATGTATTCAGTCTTGAACCGGCGGACGACGGAGCGCTGACTTATAGCCGAATGTTTGCGCCCGTGTTCGGTATCGAAGAGGATCCGGCAACCGGTGGGGCGAGCGGCCCGCTGTTTGCTTACGTTCGAACGTACTACCCCAATGCCGTGACAGCCTCGGGTCCGTTTCTGAATCGCCAAGGTGTCAAGCTCGGGCGCCCGAGTGAGATATATATGCGTCCCAGTCCATCTGGCGAAGAAGCGCTCGCCGCACCGCTCGGCGCACGTATCGGTGGCCATGCCGTTTTTGTCGGCGAAGGCACCCTCTCGGTGCAGGCGAAGGCATGATCAGAACGCAACACAGCGAAGTGATGCTCCCGGCGCCTAACCGCCCCCCAGTTGGTTACCGTCAAGCACAGGCAATCGCGCAGGGAGGCGGGAAAAAATGCCTGTGATCGGCACTGGAGCACTCGCCTTGGTTCTTGGCGCAACCTTCAGTGCGACCGCTGCCATGGCCCACCTGGCATGCATTGTCATTGGCGCACCGGCGTACCGATTCATGGGCGCGGGCGATCGGATGGTTCAGGCGGTCGAGGCCGGGAAGCGTGCCCCCGCCCTGATTACGCTGGCAATCGCCGGAATCCTGCTCGCGTGGGCAGTCTTTGCGCTCTCCGGCGCCGGGGTTGTCGGTACGCTGCCATTGACCAGATCCGCCTTGGTCGCAATCAGCGTTGCATACATTGGCCGCGCAGTCTGTTTTCCGCTGATCAAGCCGAACTTCCCGGGAAACTCGAACACCTTTTGGCTGGTTTCCTCTGGCCTCTGCGGGCTCATCGGCCTCGTTCATGCATACGGCACGGTGTCGCTGTGGCATGCAATGTGATGCACAGCGCCGCGTAGAAGACCAGCATTCCGATCGGGCGACCGACGGCACTGGCTTCCCGCCCCTGGAACGCGATTTGACTCACCGTTCGGCACGCGTTCCCGAGCGACTGAGGGGCCCTGCCCGGCGCCACGGGCGGTAATGCCATTTTGATGCCCCTGTTCGACACAAGCGTCACCCCTTCCGCCCGCGACTGCCCCGTTCCACTCAGTGCCCAAATTCGTCCGCGTCGAACATCTCGGGGTCGGGGCGATCCAGCGCATCCAGCGCCCGCATCTCGTCGTCGTCCAACGCGAAATCGAAGATCGCCAGGTTCTGCGCCTGACGCAGCGGGTTCGACGACTTCGGGCAGGTGACGAAGCCCTGCTGGACCTGCCAGCGCAGCAGGACCTGGGCCGGCGTGCGCTGTTGGGCCTGGGCGATGCGCACGACAGACGGATCTTCGAGCATCTGCCGGCCCATGCCGAGGGGGCGCCAGGATTCGGTGACGATGCCGCGGGCGCGATGGATCGCGACCAGATCGTCGCGGCGGTGGTACGGGTCCAGCTGGATCTGGTTGAGCTGGGGGCAGAGGCCGCGGTCGAACAGGCGCTGCAGATGGGCGGGCTTGAAGTTCGAGGTGCCGATGGCCCGCACCAGCCCCGCCTCGCGCAGCTCGACCAGGCCTTCGAAGGCTTCGACGTAGCGACCCTGGTCCGGGTTGGGCCAGTGCACCAGCAGGAGGTCGATGTAGTCGACGCCGAGGCGGCGCAGGCTGTTCTCGCAGGCGGTGCGCGCACCGTCGATGCTGTGCCAGCGTCGGTTGAACTTGGTGGTGATGAAGATCTCCGAGCGATCGACGCCGGCGGCGCGGATGCCGGCGCCGACGCCCTGCTCGTTCTCGTAGTTCTCGGCGGTGTCGATCAGCCGATAGCCGAGGTCGATGGCCTGCGGCACGACGCGTGTCGCCTCGTCGTCGGTCATCGGCCAGGTGCCGAGGCCGAGTTGGGGCATCGTCACGCCGCCGCCGAGATCGACGAGGGGTGCCACACCTGGTTGCTGCGACATGGGCTTTTCTCCTTTGCTGGTCAGGGTCGCTTGCGGACCGGATCAGCGGGGGGCGGCCGGCCGGCTTCGACCGACGCGGGAAAAACAAAAGGCCCCGCCGGGGCGGGGCTTCGCAGGGGCGCCGATGCGATCAGTCGCCGCCACGCATGTACTGCACCTGGAATTTCTGCGGCGGGGTTTCCTTCGGCGCGATCTCGCCACGGAAGTGGCCGGTGGTGCAGTGGTTGGACTGGATGTCGACCATCTGGAAGCCGTCGTCGATGCCGACGCCGGTGCCCTTGTTGATCGGCAGGTGGTGGTCCGGATGGCTCTTGCCGACCGACCACACTTTCCACAGTTCGCCCTTGCGGTCGTAGATCTCGATCGCACCGTTCAGGTTCTGGAGCTGGGCGTCCATGTAGAACACGCGCTTGCCGATCGGGTGGTTCGGGTTGACCGGCGCGGCTTCCAGCACGTAGGTCTTGCGCAACTGCCACGGCGCCTGCAGGAAGCAGCCGCCCTTGCCGCCGAAGGCGATGTACTTGTAGCCGTCGGCATCCGGGTCGATCTCGTCCGAGAGTGGCGCCTCGTTGTGGTTCCACATCGGCAGCAGCACGTTGCGGGTGCCCTTGTAGGTCCACTTCATGTCGGCGACGCGGCCGTTGTAGCCCTCGAAGTCCTCGATCATCAGGTCGGAGCCCAGGAAGGCGTCGGTGACCTGACCGGTGGCGAGACGGCGCACGCGGCGCTGGAAGCCGAGGTAGAGGTAGGCGTCGTCGAGCTTGGCGTCGTCGTCGTAGCGCTGGATCAGCAGCTTCGTGCCCTTCAGGTCCTCCGGCCCCTCCACCTCCAGGTAGATGGCGCGGAACAGGTCGGACGGGTTCGGCGTCACCTCCGGCACCGGCTCGTCGCGGATGCGGTGCTTGAAGTTCAGGAAGTGGAACTTGTTGCGCAGCGTCCGCTCGACCTCGCCGCTTTCCATGTTGCGATACTTGAAGATCAGCGGATTGATGATGGCGTTGTCGCCCCAGTTGAGGCCGTACTTGTAGTTCCAGGCGAGCTTTTCGCCGGCGCGGGGGTCTTTGATGTCCGGCTCTTCCGGGAACGGCCGGCCGGCGGCGAAGCCGACGATATTGTCGCCGACGGCAGCACCCAGCTGGCTCTTGTTGAGATTGTCGAGCGTGGCCTGGATGTACTCCTGCGGCAGTTTGAAGTCGGTGGTCTCGCCGACGGTGACGGTGGTGTAGCCGTTCTTGATCATCAGGTAGGTGCCGTCGGCGAGCGCGTCCTTGAACTGCTCGACGTTGTCCTTGCTGATGGTCGTGCCGGCCTTCAGGCCGGGAAAGGTCGGAAAACCGCCCTTGTAGGGATGGAACGATTTCTCGACGTCGGCCTCGGTGGCGGCATGGGCGCCACCGATGAATCCGGCCACGACGAGCGCGAGGCTCAGTTTCTTCAGCATTGCGGGTCTCCTCTCAGAACTTGTAGCGAAGCGTCACGAACACTTCGTCTTCGTTGATGGCGGTGCCGATCGGGCCGGCGCGGAAGCGGCCGAGCGGCTCGTAGCTGCCCAGGCCGAGCGAGTAGCCGATGTCGTCGACCGGTCCGGTGAAGGGGCCGTAGGGGTTGCAGCTGCGGCAGTCGTCGAAGCGGTTGCCGGAGTTGGAACCGCCCTTGAAGTTGGCGCCGAAGGTCACCTTGAGCTGGTCGGACACGCTCCATTCCACCTTCGGTGCGATGGCGTGGGTGCGGGAGCGGAAGTCGCGGGCAATGATCAGCTCGGGGCTCAGGCGGTCGTTCATCAGGAAGGCCTTGACCAGCAGCGTGCCGATGAAGTTGTCCTTCCAGTCCGCCATGCCGACCGGACCGAGCGCATTGGTGGCGCCGCTCGGGGCCACCCGAGTGCCGGTCTCGTAGTACTCGTGGTCGAAAATGTGCTGCCAGAACAACTGGGCCGAGATCAGCGTGGTGCGGCGCGGGTTGATCCACGGGATGAAGGTGGGCCGGTCGATTCCGATCACACTGCGCCACACCTTGTTGCGCGAAAACAGCCGCTCGCGGGCGCTGTTGGGGAACTCCTCGCCCACCGTCAGCGCGCCTTCCAGGCGGATGGCGGCGCCGAGGGCCTCGGCTTCGAAATCCGCCGAGCCACCGATCATGTTCAGACGCGGGTAATACACGTCGAAGGCGATCAGGTTGGTCTCGTCGGCGGTCTTCGGCGCGCCGGTGAAGGGGTTGGTCGGGCCGGTGACCAGGCCGCGTAGCGAGGGCAGCTGCGAGCGGTAGGTCAGCGCGTTCAGCGAGAACGACACGCCGCCTTCGGTCACGCCCTCGAACTTGACGCCGAGCTGGGTGTTCTCGATCGACCAGTCCGGCAGATGCACGTCGCGGATACCGATCTGGTGCGGGCCGAAGTCGGTGGCGACGGCGCCGTCGGCGAAGTTCGCAACGGTGCCGCCGTTGTCCCACAGGTTGGCCATGCCGCGGAAGAAGCAGGCGGCGTCGAGGATCACGTTGGGCGAGCCGCACTGGCCCAGGTTGTTCGGGCGGAACTTGTCGAAGTTCCAGACCAGCGAGATGTTGCGGTCCTGCATCGTCTCCGACGGGCCCATGCGGTACTCGGCCTGGGCGATCCACATCGGAATGCGGATGTCCTCGAGCTCGTCGTAGATGTTGTTGCGTGAGTAGTCGACCGGGTTGATCACGTCGAGCACCCGGAACAGGTCGGTGCGGCCCCAGATCACCTGCTGCTTGCCGATCTTCAGGTACAGCGCGCGGCCGTCGTCGAGGTAGGTGGTCTTGCGGACGTGGGCTTCGCGGATGAAGTCGAGGCGGTCATTGAACTCCGGCAACTCCAGCTCGGTGCGGTCGAGGTCGCCGTAGCCGCCGAAGTCGCGACAGCCGCGGCTGTCTTCGTCGCAGGGACGGACCGGCACGCCGAAGGCGACGTCGCCCGGCGTCACGCCATGCCAGCGGTCACCGAGCACGCGCATGCCGTCGTTGGGGTTGGCCGTGGTGTCGAAGCCGAAGGCGTTGGTGGTGAGGCCCATCGCCGCGGCGCTCTGGTTGTTGATGATGCCGCCGCCATGGGGCACCTCGAACACACCGCCGGCGCCGGAGACGTTGCCGAGCGTGACCGGCCCGCCCGCCTTGTCGCCGTATTCGTCGTCGTTCAGGCGATAGACGGCGTCGAAGCTGCCGCGCAGCACCCCGCGGAACTTCCAGCCATCAGCGACGGGCTTGTCGGCCTCGACGGTCAGCGTGTTGCGGAACTTCGACAGGCCCACCGTATGCCCCGTCGCGTCCTCGCCGCGGTAGGCGAGGTGGTTGTCGTAGAGCACGTCCACCTCCCACGGCTTGGCCGAGGCGCCCATGTCGGGAAGGCCGCCGGCCACCGCCGGCAGCGCGAAGGCGGCGGCGATCGATGCGGCGATGAGCCCGCAGGCCGGCCGCTGGTGCTGATACCACTTCATAGGATGTCTCCTCCGTTGTTTTGCGCCGGCCCGCCTGCGCAGGCCGACGCGGGCAAGCCGACCGCTCAGTCCGCCTCGAGCACGCCGTCTTCGTCGTAGTGGGCCGCGGTGACGAAACGCGGCTTGAACACCACACACCAGCTCGGCACGATCAGCACCGCGGCGATGGCATTGACGATCAGCATGAAAGAGAGCAGGACGGCGGCGTCGGACTGAAAGCGCAGATCCGACATGAAGATCCACAGCACGACCCCGGCGATCAGCGTGATCGCGGTGAAGGACACCGCGTAGCCGGTGGTGGCGACGGCCTTGATCACCGCCTGCTTGATGTCGTGCAGTTCGGCGAATTCCTCGCGGATGCGGTCCATGAAATAGACCGCGTAGTCGATGCCGACACCGACCCCGACCGCGATCACCGGCACGGTGTTCACGTTGATGCCGATGCCGGCCGCGCCCATGTAGGCGTAGGTCATCACCGTCGCGAACAGCATCGGCAGCACCATCAGCCAGCCGGCGTGGAGCGAGCTGTAATAGATCGTCACCAGCAGGAAGGCCAGCGCCATCACCGCCGGGATGATGATCATGTGGTCGGTGTGCAGCGACTGGTTGGCCGCCGCGGTGACGCCGATGATGCCGCCGCCGAGCGAGAACTCGACGTCGGGCAGCTCGCGCCGCAGCTCGGCGATGCCCTCGTCGGCGAGCGCCACGATGCGGTTGATGGTGTCGGCCTGGTGGTCCTTGTAGTAGAAGACGATGTTGGCTTCGCGCTCGTCGGGGGTGACGAATTCCTTCAATGCGCCGGGGACCGGGCTCGAGGCCATGTAGGCGAACATCAGCCCGCCGACTTCACGCTGGGTATCGGGAATCTGCATCCAGCGCGGGTCGTCGTTGTGGGTCAGCTTGTTCACCACCCGCACCACGCCCGGGATCGCCTTGGTGCCGCCGAGGGTCGGGTCGTTCAGCATGTGCGCCTGGAAGCGCTCGATCGCCGCCATCACCTCCGGGCGCTTGATGCCGCCCTTCTCCGCGGTGCGCACCGACACGTGCAGTTCCTCGGAGCCGGGGAAGCGCTCGTTGATCGCCGTCGTCGACACGTTGTAGTCGTGAGTGCGGTGCAACAGCGGCGAGCCCGGCTCGGACTCGCCGAGCTGTACCTTGGAGACGAAAATGCAGCGCGCCGATCGCGCCGATCACCGTCAGCAGCAGGATCGAGCGGGCACCGCCGTCGGTGCCACCGGTCTTGGCCATGACCTGGCCGAGGAAATCGCGCACGCCCTGGTTGGCGTTCTCGGTGGTGGCCGGCTGGGGCAGCACCGACAGCGCCAGCGGCACCATGAAGTGCACCGTGAAGATCACCGAGAAACCCCAGAAGCCGGCCGCGATACCGAGCTTGTGGTTGAACGGCGCAGCCCCCAGCACCAGCACCGCGATGCCGATGGCGTCGACGATGATCGCCAGCGAGCCCGGTCGGAACAGGGCGTCGAGCGCATTGCGGGCGGCCTTCTGCCCGTTCTTGACGATCGCCAGTTCCTCGTAATAGCGCGCGACGAGCTGTACGCCGTGGGAGGTCGCCCGTGCCGCAATCAGGAACGGGATCGGCAGCGACAGGGGCTCGAGATTGATGCCCATCATCGCCATGAAGCCGAGGCCCCAGATCGACGACAGCGCAATGCCGAGCAACGGCAATGCGATGCCGTAGAAGCGACGGAAATAGACGATCAGCAGGGTCGCCAGCAACGCCATCGTCCACGCCAGGATCTCGACGATCTGGTTGATGTAGGTGTAGACCCAGCCGGTCAGCACCGGATTGCCGGTAACGTAGATGCGATGGCCCGGCTTCTCGAGTTCATGGCGCACGCGCTGCAGCGCATCGAAGGTGGCCTTGTAGTCGAGGTCGCTCTCGTTCAACTGCGCCTTGATCAGCGCCGCCTTGAGGTCGGGCGACACCAGCAGGCCGTACATTGTCGGGTTGGCGATGACGTCCTGCTTGATCTGCTCGAGCTGGGCCACGCTGAGCGTGCCGTTGAGTGGATCGTAGTAGGACTCGGACTGGAAGCCGCCGTACTCGTCGACGAAGATCTTGCGTGAGGTGCGGTGGGTCAGGCTGCCGACCAGGTTGTGGTTGACGCTCGGCAGACTGTCCACACCCTGGGTCGCCTCGTGGATCAGTGCGAGGGTTTCGTTGTTGAAGATCGTGCCGCGCTCGACCTCGATCGCCATGACGATCATGTTGGCACCGCCGAAATTCTCCTTGAGGCGGTTGTAGACCTGGATGTACGGGTGGTTCTGCGGCAGCAGATCGGCAAAGTCCGAATAGACCCGGAGCTTGGGCAAGGCGCCGGCGAATACCAGCGTCATCGCCAGCACCATCGCCAGCACCAGCTTGGGGTTGGCGAAGATCCACTCCTCGGCGCGATGCAGCTTGTGGGTGATCGAATGCTTGAGTGCGCTGACCATGTTCGATCTCCCGCTATTCGGCGCTGGCCACGACGCGCTCGGCCGCAGCCACCGCGCGCTCGGAACTGCTGATGACCCGGATCAGGCCGCCGGGCCCGCCGGCCACCACCGCCGAGCGGTCCGCCGCCGGCGCACCGGCGGCGAAGAACACGGGCAACGGATCCGGATACGGCACCGCCCGCCAGTTGTCGCCCTCGAGGCGCGCGACGATGCCCTTGGCGCCGACGCCATGAGGCACGCCGCCGAGCAGGAACAGCCGATACAGCGGCGCGCCGGTGGCGTTGGTCTGCGCCGTCCAGCTCTGGCCGCCGTCGGTGGTGTGCAGCATCCGACCCGCGAGGCCGCTGACGTAACCTTCTTCACGCGACAGATAGAGCGCGTCGTACGGATAGAACTCGTCCGGCATGTCGCTGCCCCGGCGCCAGTTGGCGCCGCCGTCCTCGGTGACGAAGACCATGCCGAATTCGGCGGTGGCAATGCCGAAGTCACGGTCGACGAACTGGATCGCGGTGATCTGGGCATCCTCGCCGAGGTCGGTCAGCTGCCAGTGGGCACCCTGGTCGTCGCTGACCGCGATGCGCGCACGGGTACCGGCGACCCACCAGCGGCCGGCGACGTCGCAATGCAGCGCCAGCGGCGTCTTGGGCTTTTCGATCGTGACCGGCGTCCATTGCCCGCCGTCGGTGTCCGCATGCCATACCCGGCTGTAGAAATCGATGCCGAGTACGGTGCCGTCCGGGCAGCTCGTCAGGCCGACCATCGCCGCATTGCCGACGGCCTCGCGCCGCCAGTTCTGGCCGCCGTCCGCCGACACCAGCACCGCCCCGTTCTGCAGGCCGGCGACAATGACTTTGTCGTTCGAGGCGAGCGACTGCACCACGTCGTAGCGCTTGACCGCCTTCTGTTCCTCGCTGCGTACCGCCGACAGATCGGCCTGCCCGCTGCAGGCAGCGAGCCCGGTCAGGCACAGTGCCCCCAGCGCCGGGCGCCAGGTCTTGTTGCTCGGATGTCCCACGTCTCCTCCTTATTTCGGGCGACAGTCGTCCCTGCCGCATGGCCGGGCCATGCGGCACGTCGCTGTCTTCCAGTTCATTCAGTCCGGTCGGATCGTGACCGGACCGTTTCGGCTAGCGCCCGAGGTCCTTTGCCGTTTCGCCGGCAATCCCCCAGTTTTCCTTGGGCATGTCGTGAATCCACACCCGGACGTTCTGTTGCGGGGCGCCCAGCGCTTCGACCAATGCCGCCGTGACTTTCTGGATGACCGCCCGCTTCTGCTCCTCGGTGCGCCCTTCCAGCAGGTAGATCTGTGCGAATGGCATGCTGATGTCTCCTCTCGTCAGACGAACCGCAGCGCGGTCGAGCCCATGCCCTGGACCCGCAACGTGACCTCGTCGCCAGCCGCGACCGCGACCGCCTCGGTGACGCCGCCCGACAGGATCAAGGTGCCCGCCGGGATCTCCTGGCCGCGTCGGCCGAGCATGTTGGCCAGCATCGCGATCGCTGCGGCCGGATGCCCGAGCACGGCAGCACCGGCACCCAGCGCCACCGGCTCGCCGTTCTTCTCGAGCACGACGCCGACCGTGCGCAGGTCGACGTCGGCCGGCCGTGCCGGCTTGCCGCCGATGACGAAGCGGGCGGCCGAGGTGTTGTCGGCGACCACGCTCTTCAGATCGAACTTGAAGTCGCGGTAGCGGCTGTCGATGACCTCGATGCCCGGCATCAGGAAGTCGGTGGCGGCCAGCACGGCGCCGATGTGGCAACCCGGCCCTTTCAGCGGCGCCTTGGTGACGAACGCGATCTCCGGCTCGACCTTCGGATGGATCAGTTCCGACACCTTGACCTCGCCACCCTCGGGCACCGAGTAGTAGTCGGCCATGAAGCCGAACACCGGCTCGGTCACGCCCATCTGCTTCATCTTCGCGTGGGAGGTGAGGCCGGCCTTCAATCCGACGATGCGGTGCCCGCGAGCGATCTTGCGGGCGCGGATGGCGTCCTGGATCGCGTAGGCGTCCTCGAAATCCATGTCCGGATGCTCGTCGGTGATCTTCGGCGTGTCCTCGGCATTCAACTCACAGTTCTCGAGGTACTCGGCGAGCTTCTCGATGGTGGCTTTTGAGAGGTTCATGCAGCCTCCTGCGCGCGGCGCTTGGCGAGCGTCATCGCGGTGTCCTCGATCATGTCCTCCTGACCGCCGACCATGCCCCGGCGGCCCATCTCGACCAGGATCTCGCGGGCCGGCACGCCGTACTTCTTCTCGGCGCGCTTGGCGAACAGAAGGAAGGAACCGTAGACGCCGGCATAGCCCAGGGTCAGGGCGTCGCGGTCGATGCGGATCGGGAAATCCATGATCGGCACCACCAAATCCTCGGCCACGTCCTGGATGCGAAAGACGTCGACCCCGGTCTCGATGCCCATCATGTCGCACACCGCGACGAAGACCTCCATCGGGGTGTTGCCAGCGCCCGCGCCCAGGCCCGCAGCGGCGGCATCGATGCGCACCGCGCCGGCCTCGAGGGCGGCGATCGAGTTGGCGACACCCATCGCCAGGTTGTGGTGACCGTGGAAGCCCAGTTCGGTCTCGGGCTTGAGCGCGTCGCGCACCGCGCCGACCCGCGCCTTCACCGTGTCCGGCAGCAGATGGCCGGCCGAATCGGTGACGTAGATGCAGTTGGCGCCGTAGCTCTCCATCAGCTTGGCCTGGCTCACCAGCCCTTCGGGGCTGTTCATGTGCGCCATCATCAGGAAGCCGACGGTGTCCATGCCGAGCCCGGCTGCCATGCCGATGTGCTGCTCGGACACGTCCGCCTCGGTGCAGTGGGTGGCGACGCGGATCGTCGACACGCCCAGTTCATGGGCCATCTTGAGGTGATCGACGGTGCCGATGCCGGGTAGCAGCAGGGCCGAGACCTTGGCCTGCTTCATCAGTGGCACGACCGTCGACAGATACTCCTCGTCGCTGTGGGCCGGGAAGCCGTAGTTCACCGAACTGCCGCCGAGGCCGTCGCCGTGGGTGACTTCGATCAGCGGCACGCCGGCCTCATCGAGCCCGGTGGCGATGGTCTTCATCTGCTCGAGCGTCATCAGGTGACGCTTCGGGTGCATGCCGTCGCGCAGCGTCATGTCGTGAACGGTGATTTGTTTGCCTTTCAGATCCATGGCTCGCTCCTTAGGCAGTGACAGGCGCGAGCGTCAGCTCGCCCTTGAGGATTTCTTCCGCGAACATCTCGGCGGTGCGCGCGGCGGCGGCGGTCATGATGTCGAGGTTGCCGGCGTACCTGGGCAGGAAGTCGCCCAGACCCTCGACCTCCATGAACACCGAGACACGGTTGCCGTCGAACACCGGGCCATTGACCAGGCGATAGCCGGGCACGTACTTCTGCACCTCGGCAATCATCGCGTGGATCGATTCGGTGATCTTTTGCTGGTCCGGCTCGGTCTCGGTCAGGCAATGCACGGTGTCGCGCATGATCAGCGGCGGCTCGGCCGGGTTGATGATGATGATGGCCTTGCCCTGCTTCGCACCGCCGACCTTCTCGACCGCGCCGGCGGTGGTACGGGTGAATTCGTCGATGTTCTTGCGGGTGCCGGGGCCCACCGACTTCGAGCCGACGGTGGCGACGATCTCGCCGTATTTCACCGGCTGTACGCGGGACACCGCGGCGACCATCGGAATCGTCGCCTGGCCACCGCAGGTGACCATATTGACGTTCATCTCGCGCTTGCCGACGTGCTGCCTGAGATTGACCGGCGGCACGCAGTACGGCCCGATCGCCGCTGGGGTCAGGTCTATCATCATGACACCGAGGGCATTGAGCTTGCGCGAGTTCGCGGCATGGACGTAGGCGCTGGTGGCGTCGAAGGCGATCTGCACACCATCGGCCTCGACATGCGGCAGCAGGCCGTCGACACCATCGGCGGTGACCTTGATGCCCATCTCGGCAGCCCGCGTCAGCCCTTCCGACTGGGGGTCGATACCGACCATCCACACCGGCTCGAGCACCGGGCTGCGCTGCAACTTGTAGAGCAGATCGGTGCCGATGTTGCCGGGCCCGATCAGCGCACACTTGATCTTGTTCATCAGGCGGTCCTCGTCGAAGGCAAATAAGAAAGCCGCGCGCGCATTGCGGAGAGGGGTCCGGAGGGGGCAGGCGCGCAGCGGAAAATCGTCATACGAAGCGCACCGAGCAGCCGCCGACGCCGCCGATCGTGACGCGCAGGCTGTCGCCGGCCGCCACCGGCACCATCGCGCCGAGGGCGCCGGAGAGCACGACCTCGCCGGCCTTGAGGCCGATGCCGAGGCTGCCCAGCATGTTGATCAGCCACACCACGGCATTGACCGGCGAACTGAGGGTGGCGGCACCGGCGCCGGTGACGGCCACCTCGCCGTTCTTCTCGAGCACCATGCCGCAGGTGACCAGGTCCACCTCGCGCGGATCGACCAGCGCCGAACCGAGCACGAAGACGCCGCAAGAGGCGTTGTCGGCGACGGTGTCCTGGATCTTGATCTTCCAGTCGCGGATGCGCGAATCGACGATCTCGAAGCAGGCCATGACGCCTTCGGTCGCCCGCAGCACGTCGGCGGCGGTGACACCGGGCCCCTGGATGTCGTGCTTCAGCACGAAGGCGATCTCGCCTTCGGCCTTGGGCTGGATCAGGGTGTCGATCGGGATCGACTCCCCTTCGTTGTACACCATGCCGTCGGTCAGCCAGCCGAAGTCGGGCTGATGCACGCCGAGCATGTTCTGCACGGCCTTCGAGGTGACGCCGATCTTCTTGCCGATCACCGTCTCGCCGGCCTCGATCCGGCGCGACAGCATGCGCTGCTGGATCTGGTAGGCGTCCTCGATGGTAATGTCGTCGACGCGGTTGGTGAGTGGCTCGAGCACCTCACGCTTGACCAGCGCTTGGTAGAGCTCGTCACCCAGTTGATCGATCTGTGTCTGTTTCATGTCCTTCCCTCAGGCCGCGGCCTTGGCTTCGGCGACGAAATTTCCAACCAGTTGCGCGAATCGGGCAGCGTGCTCGATCTGGGTCCAGTGGCCACATCGGCCAAAAACGTGCAGTTGCGATCGCGAGATCATCTCGTGCAGCGCGAGCGAGTTCGCCATCGGGATCACCTGGTCGTCGCGACCGTGGATGATCAGCGTCTCGTGCCCGATCGCGCGGATGTCAGCCTCGGCACTGGACATCGCGTCGACCCAGCGCTGGCGCGGCGCCGGGAACATCGCTGCGAAGCTCTCCTGGAAGCCCGGGCGGATGCTGGCCTCATAGCGCAGGCGCGCCAGCTCGTCGTTGACCAGCGAGCGGTCCCAGGCGAAGTAATCCATGATCCGCCGCATGTTCTCGAAGCTCGGGGTGTAGCCCCATACCTGGTCGAGGCCCTCGGTGATCTCGAACGGCACGCCGACACTGCCCATCAGCACCAGCCGGCGCACGCGGTCGGGGTGGCGAATCGCCAGCGCCAGCGCCAGCGCGCCGCCGAAGGAGTTGCCGACCAGATCCGCGCGCTCGATGTCGAGGGCGTCGAGCAGGCCGACCGCCTGCGCCACCCAGTTGTCCATCGAATAGGTGTAGCCGTCGGGCCGAGCCGAGAAACCGAAGCCGGCCATGTCGGGTGCGATCACCCGCGCCTGCCGTGCCAGCGCCGGCATCACCAGTCGCCAGTTGGCCCAGGCCGAAACACCGGGACCGGAACCGTGGATCATCAGCAAGGGGTGGCCGTCGCCGACATCGTGATAGTTGGTCTCGATGCCTGCAGCGTCGATGCGCTGGCCGATCTCGGGGCTGGGCGCATTCATCGTCGTGCTCACAACTTGACGCAGATGTTCTTGAGCTCGGTGTAGAACTCGAGCGAATGGACCCCGCCCTCGCGGCCGATGCCGGACTGCTTGGCCCCGCCGAACGGCGTGCGCAGATCGCGCAGGAACCAGCTGTTGATCCACACCAGGCCGACCTCGAGCTGGGCGGATACGCGATGGGCACGGGCCAGATCGCGGGTCCAAACCGAGGCCGCCAGGCCGTAGTCGGTATCGTTGGCGCGGGCGACGACCTCGTCCTCGGCATCGAAGGGCTGGATCAGCGTGCACGGACCGAAGACCTCCTCGCGGGCGATCGGCGAGCTGTCGTCGAGGCCGGTCCAGATCGTCGGCTGCACCCAGGCGCCGTCGGCCAGTTCGGCCGGCATCGCCGGCGCACCGCCGCCGGTGACCACGGTGGCGCCGAGGGCGCGGGCCTTCTCGTAGTAGCCCAGCACCTTGTCGCGGTGCTCGAGCGAGATCAACGGGCCGAGATTGGTGTCCTCGGCTTCCGGGCGGCCGAGCTTGAGCGACTCGGCGCCCTGCTTCAGCGCCGCGACGAAACGGTCGAACAACGGCCGCTCGACATACACCCGCTCGGTGCCCAGGCATACCTGGCCGCAGTTGGCGAACACCGAGCGCATCGTGCCTTCGATCGCGGCGTCGAAATCGCAGTCGGCGAACACGATCGCCGGGTTCTTGCCGCCCATCTCCAACGACACCGGCCGTGCGCCGCTCGATGCCGCCTTCATGATCGCCTCGCCGGTGCGGGTCTCGCCGGTGAAGGTGATGGCATTGACGTCCGGGTGGGAGGTGACGAACTCACCGGCGGAACCGGGGCCGAATCCGTGCACCACGTTGTACACACCTTTCGGCACACCGGCCGCGTTCATCACCTCGCCGAGTAGGGCTGCGGTCTGGGGCGTCTCTTCGGACGGCTTGACGACGACCGTGTTGCCGCAGGCCAGTGCCGGTCCGACCTTCCAGGTCATCAACAGCAACGGCAGATTCCACGGGCAGATCACGCCGACCACGCCCACCGGACGGCGGATGGCGTAGTTCAGCGCGCCGCGGCCATCGGGTGTGGCCATCTCGAAGAACTCGCTCGGCACGTTCTTGACGACGTCGGCGAAGATCTTGAAATTGGCGGCGCCGCGCGGAATATCGATGTGCCGCGCGAGGCTCATCGGCTTGCCGGTGTCGGCACATTCGGCCGCGAGAAATTCGTCGAAGCGCGCGTTGATGCCGTCGGCGACGCGATACAGGACGTCCACCCGCTCGGCGACGGTCATCGCACCCCACGGCCCCTTCAGGGCGGCCCGCGCAGCCGCGACCGCGGCATCGACCTCGGCCTTGCCGGCTTCGTGGACGCGTCCGATCACCGAGTTGTCGAGGGGCGAGCGGTCGTCGAACTGCCGCCCGGTGGCGACGAATTCGCCGTTAATGAAGTTCAGAATGTCTCTCATGGCCTAGCTCTGCTCCTGCACGTGGTCGTCAGCGGGGACCAGCGCAGCCAGCGCGGCACGCGCGCAGGCTTCGTCCTGGCTTTCGCTGGCGCCGGAGACCCCGACACCACCGACCAGCTGACCGTCGATCCGAATGGGCAAACCGCCGCCGAAAACCACTATCCGGGGGCGCGCGGAGATACCGAGCTTGAGGCCTTCGTTGCCGTCGAACAGCTTCATCCAGTCCGCCGTCGGGAAGCCGAATCCCGCGGCCGTGTAGGCCTTGTCGATGGCGATGTCGATGGACTGGACGAAGGCGCCGGGCATGCGCAGGAAGGCGGCCAGGTGGCCGGCGCTGTCGCACACCGCAACGTTGATGCGCACCCCCATCTCCCGTGCCGCCGCGACTGCGGCGGCAGTGGCGCGGGCCGCGGCGTCGCAGCCGATGACGGCCTGCGCAACCGAGTTCGCCTGGTTGTTATTCATGGGCGTTCGCCTCGATGTCTCCTTGCGAAATACAATAAATTTCATGTTTCTCGACGTCAATCCTTTTTCTCGAGATTTATCGTTTGCCTCGCGTGATCGCTTTCACTAGAATCCAAAGACCCGTGTGCATATCGATGCCGCGAATCCCGAGGATCGCCATGAGCGAAACCGCACTGCGCAAGGACGGCCACGATGGCGAAGCTGCCGTCGAGCCCAAGACTCTGGTGGAGGCGGCCTACCACCGCCTGCGCAAGGACATCATCGAGGGCAACCTCAAGCCCGGACAGAAGTTGCGTGTCGAGCACCTGAAGAACCACTACGACGTCGGTGCGGGCACCCTGCGGGAAGCCCTGCAATTGCTGATGACCGACGCGCTGGTGGTGGCCCAGGGCCAGCGCGGCTTCAACGTCGCACCGATCTCGCTCTCCGATTTCGAGGACATCACGCGCACCCGCGTGCTGATCGAATGCGAAGCCCTTCGGCAGTCCATCGCGCGCGGCACCGACGAATGGGAGGGTACGGTGATGGCGGCCTTCCACCGTCTGTCGCGCGCCGAGGAGCGGCTGGACTGGAAGGTCGGCTCGTCCCGCGAGGAATGGGAGGCGCGCAACAAGACCTTCCACGAGGTGCTGATCAGCGCGTGTCCGTCGCGCTGGATTCGCCATTTCCAACAGCTTCTGTATCGCCAGTCCGAACGCTACCGCCGCATTTCGATGCACACCAGTCCGATCCCGCGTGATGTCCATGCCGAACACGTGAAGCTGTGCGAGGCTTCGGTGGCTCGCGATGCCGACCGCGCTTGCGCGGTGCTGACCGAGCACATCATTCGCACGCTCGACGCCATCCGCAGCCTGCCGCCATCGCTGATCGAAGGCGATCCGGCCAAGCTCACGAAGGTCGCTCGTGCCCGCGCGCGAGTGCTCGAGACCGAATGAGCCATCCGGTCGTCCGGGTCGCCCATCGGCGGGCTCGCGCAGGCTGTGCCGAGGCCTACGAGGCGGTGGTACGGGCGATGTTCGATGCCGCCCGTGCATTTCCGGGCTTCCTCGGCGCCGAGCTGACCCCGCCGCTGACCCCCGGCGACGAGCACCGGGTGACGATAAAGTTCGCCAGCACCGCCGACCTCGATCGCTGGAACGAGTCGGACGAGCGGGCGCGCTGGCTCGAAGCGCTCGAGCCGTTGGCCGAGGGGCCGCTGGAGTTCCACATGCTGTCCGGCCTGGAAGCCTGGTTCGTGCCGCCGCCGGTGCCGACGGCGCACCCGCCGTCGCGAGCGAGAATGGCGCTGGTGACCTGGCTCGGAATCTTTCCGACCGTAGCGCTGTTCCTGTGGCTGATCGCGCCGCTGCTCTCACCCCTGCCCTTCCTGTTGCGCACGGCCATCCTGACGGCACTGATCGTGCTGACCATGACCTACGTCGTGATGCCGCGCCTGGTGCGGCTGATGAAACCTTTCCTGCACCCCGGCCGGCGCGACTGACGCCGCCGGGGTGCGGTCCTCAGCTGACGACGCTGAGGAAGCGCTCGTTCAACTTGCGATCGTGGTAGAAGACGGCCGGCCCGACCTGATCGAAGGTCCAGGTGATCGGCTGTTGGTCCGGGTAGGTCTGATAGCCGCCGCAGAAGGTCTCGAAGCGGTTGCCGGACGGGTCGAAGGCATAGATCGTGGTGCCGCGCGTGACGCCGTGACGGGTCGGCCCGATATCGATCGACACCCGGTTCATCGACATGATGTCGGCCGCCTTCAGCACCTGCTCCCAGCTCTCCAGCAGGAAGGACACGTGGTGCAGCTTGCCCGGCTCCGGATGGCGGACGAAGGCGATGTCGTGCGCTTTGTTCGAGCACGACAGCCAGATCGCCAGATCGGTCTCGCCGTCGTCCATCAGCACGCGCTCGACGAGGTAGAAGCCGAGCACCTGCTCGAAGATCTTTTGCGCCTCTTCGATGTTCGGACCGTACAGCAGGCAGTGGTCCATCCGCACCGGGTTGATGCCCTTGGCATCGGGCACGAAGACTTCCGGATTGACGTAGGGCATGCCGTTGCCGACATCGGTCTTTACTGCGTAAAGCTCGATGTCGTGGCCGGTCGGCAACCTGAAGCGCACCCGCTCGCCGGTCTCCAGCATGTCACCGGCGGCAATGCGCTCGGTTTGCAGGCCGTAGGCCTTGAGGTCGGCCTCGAGGCGATCGAGAGTGGCCGCGTCCCGGACCTTGAAGCCGAAGAAATCGATGCCGGCCCGGTCCGCCTCGCGGATCACGAAGCTGTTGTGATCGCGTTCGTCCTGGGTCTTGAAATAGACCCGACCCTGCTTATCGCGGCCGGTCTCCTTGAGCCCGATCACGTTGGTGTAGAAATCGACGGCCTGCTGCAGGTCTAGCACCCGCATCTGAAAGTGGCCGGGGCGCAGAACGCCTGTGACTGCCATGTTGGTCTCCTTCCCAGTATCCATTCCGCCCGGCGGCGGTGACCACCCTCTGTCATTGTCTGCGGTCGGCCGGGGCGACCGCCGTGTGTCGGGTGCCTGGGTGCCATCCGCGGACCATCCGCGTCCGGCACCTCGTCTCTCTGTCGGGAACGAAAGCCCGGGCCGCGCGACGGGGCGCGGCCGACCGTCAGCTCACGACCGAGAGGAAACGCTCGTTGAGCGTGCGGTCGTGATAGAAGATCGCCGGTCCCACCTGATCGAAGGTCCAGGTGATCGGGTGGTTGTCCGGATAGGTCTGATATCCGCCGGCAAAGGTTTCGAAGCGGTTTCCGCTCGGATCGAAGGCGTAGATCGTGGTGCCCCGCGTGATGCCGTGGCGCGTCGGCCCGATGTCGATCGAGACCCGGTTCATCGACATGATGTCGGCCGCCTTCAGCACCTGCTCCCAGCTCTCCAGCAGGAAGGACACGTGGTGCAGCTTGCCCGGTTCCGGATGCATCACGAAGGCGATATCGTGCGCCTTGTTGGAGCACGACATGAAGATCGCCAGGCTGCTGTTGCCGTCTTCCATCAGCACGCGCTCGGTGGTGTAGAAGCCCAGCTGTTGCTAGGCGCCGAAAATTGACCAGTTTTGGGTGGTGATTTGCGCTGAAAATTGACCAGGGTGATTCACTCGTCTGCTCATCTTTTGAGCAGGCATATCGAGGATGATCACCATGAACATGCTGGGCAAGATTCGGCGCCTGAAGCTTCGCGACGGGCTGTCGATCTGCGAGATCTGCCGTCGCACTGGATTGGCCAGGAACACCGTCAGGCGTTGGCTGAACAGCGCGGAGGGCACGGAGCCGAAGTACCGCAGGAAGCCACAGCCGACGGTGCTGGCGCCGTTCGAAGCGCGGCTTCGTCAATGGCTCGAAGCCGATGCCCGCCGTCCCCGGCGGGAGCGACGTACCGCCCTGGCGTTGCACGCTGAGTTGAAGACGCTGGGTTTCAACGGCAGCTACACCCGGGTCGCCGAGTTCGTCCGACGCTGGCGAGCCGAGGGCGGCAAGCCGGCAAAGAGCGCGTTCGTGCCGCTCGCCTTCGAGTTCGGCGAAGCCTTCCAGTTCGACTGGAGCGAGGAGACGCTGGTAATCGGCGGCTTCCACCGCAAGGTCATGCTCGCCCACACCAAGCTGTGTGCGAGCCGCGCGTTCCACCTGTCCGCCTACCCGACGCAGAGCCACGAGATGTTGTTCGATGCCCATACGCGCGCGCCTTCCGGGCCTTCGGCGGCATCGCCCGGCGCGGCATCTACGACAACATGCGCACCGCCGTCGACAAGGTCGGCGTCGGCAAGCGTCGGATCGTGAACACCCGCTTCGCCGCGATGGCGGCCCATTATCTGTTCGACCCGGAGTTCTGCAACGTCGCGTCGGGCTGGGAGAAGGGATCGTCGAGAAGAACGTTCAGGACAGCCGTCGCCGTGTCTGGCAGGACGCCCCCAACAGCGCATCGGCAGCTTCGCGGAGTTGAACGTCTGGCTCGACCAGCGCTGCCGGACGCTGTGGTCCGAGCTGCGCTATCCGGGCGCGGAGCACCTGACGGTGGCCGACGCCCTGACCATCGAGCGCGACGCCTTGTTACCGATGCTGCCGGCCTTCGACGGCTACGTCGAGGCGATCACGCCGGTGTCGAGCACCTGCCTGGTCGGCGTCGAGCGCAACAAGTACTCGGTGCCGAGCCGCTTCGCCAACGGCAAGCTGAGCATCCACATCTATCCCGACCGGATCGAGGCCCACGACGACGAAGGACTGGTGGCCAGGCACGAGCGCAGTTTCGAGCGCGGCGAAGTCTGCTACGACTGGCGCCACTACATCGACCTGGTCGAGCGCAAACCCGGCGCCTTGCGAAACGGTGCGCCGTTCGCCGACATGCCCGAGGCGCTGCAGCGCCTGCGCAGCTTGCTGGTGCGCCGCCCGGGCGGCGACCGGCTGATGGCCGACGTACTCGCCTGCGTGCCACGCCACGGCCTCGAAGCGGTGCTGGTCGCCGTCGAACTGATCCTCGATGCCGGCCCGTGTCAGTGCCGAGCACGTGCGCAACGTGCTCTCCCGGCTGGGCGAGGCGGCTTCGCCGTCCAGGGTCGAAACGAAGCTCGCCCTCGACGAGGAACCCCTGGCCGACACGGCCCGCTACGACCGGCTGAACGCGGAGACCGAGCATGACTGAGATCGTCTCCCAACTGAAATCGCTGCGCCTGCACGGCATGGCGCAGCGCTACGAGGAACTGATGGCCCAAGGTGGCGTCGGTCTGCAGAGCGCGGCCCGGGTGATCGAGTGCCTGCTCGAATCGGAAGTCACCGACCGGCACGTGCGTTCGATCCGCTACCAGATGAGCGCCGCCCGCTTCCCGGTTCCTCGGGATCTCGGCGGCTTCGACTTCGGCCAATCACGGGTCGATGAGAAGCTCATCCGCGAACTTGCCAGCGCCCAGTTCATCGACGCGGCGGCCAACGTCGTCTTCGTCGGCGGCACTGGATCGGGGAAAACGCACCTCGCGACCGCCTTGGGCGTCGACGCCATCACCCGCCACGGCAAGCGGGTTCGCTTCCATTCGACCGTCGATCTGGTCAACCAGCTCGAACTCGAGAAGGCGGCCGGCAAGCATGGACGGATCGCCGAGCGGCTGATGCACGTCGACCTGGTCGTGCTCGACGAACTGGGCTATCTGCCGTTCAGCCAGGCCGGCGGGGCCTTGCTCTTCCACCTGCTCTCGAAGCTCTACGAGCGCACCAGCGTGGCCATTACGACGAATCTCAGCTTCGCCGAATGGCCCGCCGTGTTCGGCGACGCCAAGATGACCACGGCGCTGCTCGACCGGCTCACGCACCACTGCCACATCGTCGAGACAGGCAACGAGTCGTTCCGTTACCGGCAGAGCAGCCAGACGGCGAAGGCAAGGGTGAAGGCGAGGGAGCAAAGTAGAAAATCTGGGGCCTCGGCGACCGCACCCACGACCACAGAAGCCGCACCCTTCTGATCGGCGCCGCGCGCGGGAAGCGGCTTCGGGCTACGCCCCTTCGCCGCTTCCCCGCGCGCACCTCCTTCGCTAAACTTATCCACAGCCGCTCAATGACACGCGGCTATCGGCCCCTGGTCAAAATTCAACGCAAACAGGTGGTCAAGTTTCGGCGCCAACGGACAGTCAGCGCATTGACGCCGCCCTTGGCCGCCGCATACGGCACCCGATGGATGCTGCGGGTGGCGATTGACGAGACATTGACGATGGTGCCCTGCTTGCGCTTGACCATCGCCGGCAGGACCGCCCGGCAACACCACAGGGTCGGGAACAGCGAGCGACGAATCTCCTTCTCGATCTCATCGATGCCGTACTGCTCGAAGGGCTTGGTCCAGATCGTCCCGCCAACGTTGTTGATCAGCACGTCGACCCGCTTGAAGCACTTGAGAGCCTCCGCCACCGCGGCCTCGGCGCCGTCGAACTGCTCCAGGTCGGCTTCGAATGCGACCGCTGTCTGCCCGGCGGCAACGATTTCGCTCACCACCTCGTGCACCAGCGGCGAGCGATCGACGGCAAGGACCTTGCCGCCCTCGGCGGCCACCGCCAGAGCGACGCCACGCCCGATGCCCTGCGCTGCGCCGGTGATGATCACCACCTTCTTTGCGAAGCGATTGCGTGCGCTCATTCCGGCGTCGCCTCGTTGGTTGAAGTGAATTTCTCGAACAGGAAGTTGCGAGGCTCCGATCCGAGGTTCTTGAACCAGCCGCGAACCGCCTCAACCATTGCAGGAGGACCGCACAGATAGACATCGACCTCGCCGTCGTGCAGGTGCTCGGCCGACAGATGATCCGTGACGTATCCGGTCCTGGGGTGCCCGCTCTCCGGATCGACGACCACCGTGAAATAGTCGAATTCCGAAATGCCCTTCTTCAAGGTCTCGAGGAGTTCCAGTTCGACCAGGTCCTCGGTCGTATTCACGCCGTAGGCGAGCAGGATCGGCTGGTCCGTGCGGTTGTCCTGAATCCACCGCAGCATCGACAGGAACGGGGCCAGTCCCGTCCCGCCCGCCAACATCAGGATCGGGCGGATGGTCGGGCGGAGGTAGAAGGTTCCGTACGGCCCCTCGAAGCTGAACGATTCGCCGACCTCGGCCTTTTCGCGCATGTAGGCACTCATCAGGCCGTTCGGAACGTCGCGGATCAGAAAATCCAGATCCGTGTGCCCGGGCGCCGAACTGAATGAATACGAGCGCGATTGCTCGGTTCCCGGCACCTTGATATTGACGTACTGGCCCGGCAGAAAATTCATCGGTTCCTTGGCGTGCATGGAAAACACCACGGTGGTCGACGAATCGCGCGAGAGCTTGGTCAGCGTCGCTTCGTAGGAGGCCACCTGGGTCTTGCAGGCGTGGGACGATGCCGGCACGCGAACGACGCAGTCCGATTTGGGCTTCATCTGACACGACAGCACGAAACCCTTGTCGGCCTCTTCGTCGGTCAGCGCGTCCTCGATATAGAACCCCTGCTCGTAGCTGCCGCTTTCGCAGAAACACTTGCACGTGCCGCAGGCGCCGTCCCTGCAATCGAGCGGAATATTGATCTTCGCCCGATAGGCCGCGTCGGAGACGAGTTCGTTGTCCGAGCACGAAATGATGCGCGTGACGCCGTCCTCGAACTGCAGTGCAACGTTATAGGACATCTCGCTGCACCCCTAGACCTGGTAGACGTCGAGCACGTGATGGATGTAATCGTTCTTCAGCAGCACGTGCTTCTTGGTAATCAGCGGCTTTTCACCGCTGGTGTCCAGGGTGTAGCGCGACACCCCGAAATAGACGTCCGTCGTGTGGTAGCGATAGGTATGCGTCGTCCAGTTGAAGCACACCTCGACCGACGCGTCGGTCCGGGACAGGATCTCGACGTTGGAGATCGTGCGGTTGTAACGCGTATCGGGAATAGTCGCGCTCGATCGGTCGGTCTCGATCCGGAACACGCGATCCTCCAGCCCCTGCCGGTTCGGGTAGTAGATCAACGACACTTCCCGCAGCGGATCGGTCGTCGGCGTGTCGTCGTCGGCCCACGACGGCATGTGGTACTCGACGTCTTCCGAATAGAACGCGAGCCAATCCTCCCAGCGCCGCTCGGACTGGGCACGCGCCTCCTTGAACAGAAAGTCCTGAATCCCCTCGTAGTTCAGCATCACGCACCTCCGTTTGCTTTTTCGGCCTCGATCGCCTGCTTCATCCGTTCCAGCCATGCCTCGTGCTGGACGACGTAGAGCCCTTCGTCCTCGGTCTTGATGCCGCTGAGCTTGGGCTTGAGTCCGATCAGGTTGGCCGTGTCATCGGGTCCATCGATCCAGTGGGTCGCACCCCGGTTCATCTCGTTCCATTTCACGGCACGGGCCGCAAAGCCTTCCTGGCAGGCACGGAATTCCTCGAGATCGTCCGGCGTCGCCATGCCCGTTGCATTGAAGAAATCTTCGTACTGGCGCAGCCGATGGGCGCGCGCCTGGGCGGATTCGCCGACCGGCGCGATGCAGTAGATGGTGACCTCGGTCCGATTCACCGAAATCGGGCGAAATACCCGGATCTGCGAACTGAACTGGTCCATCAGATACACGTTCGGATACAGGCAAAGATTTCGCGAGCGCTTGACCATCCAGTCGGCGGTCTCGTCGCCGAACTGCTTCGCCCACTCGTCGCGCTTGTCCCAGTTGGGTCGATCTTCCGGGTTGTCCCAGTTGGTCCACAACAGCAGATGGCCATGCTCGAATCCATACGAGCCGCCCCCCTTTTTGGCCCAGGCACCGGCATCCATCGCCTTGATGCTGTCCTTGCCGCCGGATTTGCGGTGATGGATCGTCGCGGCATAATTCCAGTGGGTGGCGGTCACGTGATAGCCGTCGGCGCCGTTCTCCGCCTGCACTTTCCAGTTGCCGTCGTAGTTAGTAGGTGGATGCCCCCCGCAGCACCTCCAGCCCCTCGGGTGCCTGGTCGACGATCATGTCGATGATCTTGGTGGTCTCACCGAGATATTCGGTCAGCGGAATGACATCAGGATTGATGCTGCCGAACAGGAAGCCGCGATAATTCTCGAAGGCCCCGATCTTGACCAGGTTGTGACTGCCGTCGCAGTTGAAGGTCTCCGGATATCCAGCGTCGTCGACCTGATCCTTGACTTTCAGCAGCTTGCCCTTGTTGTTGAAGGTCCAGCCGTGGAAGGGACACGTGAACGTCGACTTGTTGCCCTGCTTGTGACGGCAAAGCGTCGCCCCGCGGTGGGTACATGTGTTCATCAACGCATTGAGTTCGCCATCCTTGCTGCGAGTGATGACGACCGGCTGCCGCCCGATGTGCAGCGTGAGATAGTCATTGACGTTCGGAATCTGGGTTTCGTGGGCGAGATAGATCCAGTTGCCCTCGAAGATGTATTTCATCTCCAGCTCGAACAATTCCTCATCGGTAAACACGCTGCGGTCCAGGCGAAACTGCTTCGCCTGCGGATCGTCCTGCAACGTCGCCTCCAACTTGGCGACAGTCGTCCGAATGGCCGATTGGAGCTGTGACATGAATATCTCCTTCAATTGATCAATCAACTGGTTCTTGCCGAAGCATTATTTAAAACGAGCGAATACACCGCATCTGCTGAAATGCAGGCGCGCGAATCTGATTCGAAACGGATTCAAATGCGGAGGCGCAACAAATGCGCACCCGCACCCGCATCAAGGCGGGCTACGCAACGTCGATCGCTGACACATGGAATCGCCTCCTCCAAATCGTCGGCGCCTTTTCACTTCCGGATGGAAGCACGCGGCACGGTCCGGGATTTGGTTATGTTTTTCTATCTGCGACGCTATAAAGCAACGGCCATGCCAAATCGTGAATATGGCGAAGGTCGTAGTCAATTTCACGCAAATACCGGCACTTACGAAAACATGTGCGATTCGACCCGGTCACCGGATGAAGGGCACAAATCCATGAAATGCTTCACACGATCGATTTGCAGTCGCAACATTTTTAGACCATTTGATCTACCGGTCCGCCGGCACGTCCGATACCCCGCTGCAGGCGTCGGCCGACTCCTGATTGGTCCGCGCGCCGACCACCGCGCGGGTGGCATTCGTTGCCCTACGAGCCGGTCCTGACCGGATCTTGACCGGGGCGTACATGATGCCGCTGCACGGTGGGTCCGACCGTCGCCTGCGACCGGCGGGGGCGGCCGATACCGTCCTTCGTGACGACCCGGGCGGAGGACGGCGCCCGACCGCGTGCTATAAGTGATCAACCAAGCGCCAGCACGGAAGAGCAGCAAGAGATAGGCGCAACCCCACAGGAGGAGACGTGTCGGGGATCGAGTATCCGGAGGATTCGGACCTGCTCAGGCTGATCCGCTTCTCCCAGCAGGACGGCACCATCTGGCTGGCCGAGAACCGCATGGTCCTGCTCCATGCGGCCGCCCTCGCCTCGCTGCGCAAGGAGCTGATCGCCTCGATCGGCCCCGCCCAGACCCGGCGCATCCTGACGCGCATGGGCTACGCCGCCGGGCTGCGCGACGCCGAGCTCGCCAAGCAGGTGCGCGGCAACTGCAGCGATGTCGATGCCTTCGTCGCCGGACCGCAGCTGCACATGCTCGAAGGCACCGTCGTGGTCAAGCCGGTGCGCCTCGAGATGGATGTCGCCAAGGGCCAGCTCGACGGCGAATTCCTGTGGCTCAACTCGGTCGAGGCCGATGCCCACCTGAAGGAGTTCGGTCCGGCCCAGGAGCCGGTGTGCTGGATGCAGATCGGCTATGCCTCGGGCTATACCTCGGGCTTCATGGGGCGCTTTATCCTGTTCAAGGAGGTCGAGTGTTCGGCCACCGGCAAGTCCGATCATTGCCGCATCGTCGGCAAGCCGGTCGAACAGTGGCCCGATGCCCACGAGCACACGCCTTATTACGAGGCCGATTCGATCGTCGGTCGCATGCTCGAACTGCGCGATCAGGTCGATGCGCTGCGCTCGACCATCGAGGCGCAGAACACGGTGAGCAACCTGCTCGGCAATTCGCCCGGCTTCCGCCATGCCTTCAGCCTGGTCTCGCGCGCCGCCGGCACCCACGTCACGGTGCTGCTGCTGGGTGAGACCGGTGTCGGCAAGGAGCGCTTCGCCCGCGCCCTGCACCAGCTCTCGAACCGCAGCGAGCGCGCCTTCGTCGCGGTCAATTGCGCGGCGTTGCCGCACGATCTGGTCGAGTCGGAACTCTTCGGCGTCGAACGCGGTGCCTATACCGGCGCCTCGGTGTCGCGCATGGGCAAGTTCGAGCGGGCCGACGGCGGCACCCTGTTCCTCGACGAGATCGGCGAGCTGCCGCTGGCGGCCCAGGCCAAGCTGCTGCGCGTGCTGCAGGAGGGCGAACTCGAACGGCTCGGCGACGAGCGCGTGCGCAAGGTCGATGTGCGCCTGGTCGCCGCGACCAACGCCGATCTGCAGACTGCGGTCCGCGAGGGGCGCTTCCGCGCCGATCTGTACTACCGCCTCAACGTCTATCCGGTGCTGATCCCGCCGCTGCGCGAGCGGCTGTGCGACATCCCGCAACTGGTCGAGGCGATGCTCGAGCGCTTCTGCGCGATGCACGGCAAGCGCCTGCTCGGGGTCACCGACCGCGCGATGCAGGAGCTGCGCCGCTACGACTGGCCCGGCAATGTGCGCGAACTCGAAAACCTGATCGAGCGCGGCGTGATCCTCGCCTCCCAGCACGGGCGCATCGAGGCCGAGCAGCTGTTCGTCGGCCGCCTGCCGAGCGAGAACGCCGGCGAGGGCATCGGTGCCGAAGGCAATCTCGGCAGTCCCCTCGAGCCCCCGGACGACAGCTTGTGCGAGCAGGTGCTCAGCGCCGGTCTGTCGCTCGACGAGGTCGAGGAGATGCTGATCCGCTTCGCCGTGCGACAGGCCGACGGCAACCTCGCCGGCGCCGCCCGCACCCTCGGCATGACCCGCGCACAGTTGTCCTATCGACTCAAGAAGCATCTCGCCGACGACAACCAGCGCGATCGGGCATGAGGCCCAGCGTGCAGCACCGACGCCGGTCACCGTCGGGCGACGCGGCGCGACGCCAGGCGGCAATTGCTGCTACCAACGGGCAACGGGGCAGATTCGTCCGCCATGCCGGCCGATCCGTCGCCCCGGCCCGCCATCCGGCCGTTTCGGGGATAATCGCTGCCCCATGGATACCCGCACCCGAGCCTTCGCCATCGACGACCACCGCATCGCCACGCGCCGCGGCAGTCTGTTCGCCCGCAGCTGGCAGCCATCGACCGAGCATGCGTTGGCGCCGATCGTGCTGTTCCACGATTCGCTCGGCAGCGTCGAACTGTGGCGCGATTTCCCGGCGTGCCTGAGCGAGCGTACCGGCAGACGCGTGATTGCCTACGACCGCCTAGGCTTCGGTCATTCCGACCCGCATCCGGACAGGCTGGCACTCGACTTCATCGCCGCCGAGGCCGACGACGCCTTCGCCGCAGTCAGACGCGCGCTCGATATCGACCGCTTCGTGCTGTTCGGCCACAGCGTCGGCGGCGGCATGGCGGTGAACTGCGCCGCCCGCCACGCCGAGGGCTGCGTCGCCCTGATCACTGAAGCCGCCCAGGCCTTCGTCGAGGATCGCACCATCGCCGGCATCGAGGATGCCCGCAAGCGTTTCGCCGCCCCGGACCAGATCGCCCGTCTCGCCAAGCGTCACGGCGCCAAGGCGCAATGGGTGCTCGACGCCTGGATCAAGAGCTGGCTGGCACCTGAATTCGCAGGCTGGACGCTGGCATCGGTGCTGCCGCGGGTGCGCTGCCCGCTGCTGGTGATCCACGGTGCCGACGACGAATTCGGCTCGCCCCGCCATCCCGCCCTGATCGGCGAGTTGGCCAGCGGCACAACCCGGGTCGAGGTCATGCCCGACACCCGGCATGTGCCACACCGGGACCGCATGGAGGCGGTGCTGTCGATTGTCGACAGCTTTCTCGTCAGCGTGCCGTGAGCTGGGCAAAGGTAGCGCCGCAAGCCGAATCCACCGGCAGTCGAGAGCATCGGGCCAGCCGTCGACGGCTTGGCCGCGGGCGCGGGACCGCTCAATCCTTCGGCGCCGACAGCCCCTGACGAAACTCGTCGATGATGTCGAGCAGGCCATGCAGGATCGGCGAGGTATCGTCGGCGCGGTAAATGCAGGTCAGGTCGACCTGCGCCCCGTCGGGTGGGTCGCTGATCTCGCGGTAGACCACGCCCGGAATCCGCAGCGTGGTCGCAGAAGCCGGAATCAGGCATACGCCGTAGCCGGATGCCACCAGTGCCACCCCGGTCACCGCGTCCCCGACCTCCTGCGAAATGTCGGGTTCGAAACCCGCCTTGGCGCACAATGCGACCACCTTGTCCATGAAGCTGGGCTTGCTCCCGGTCGGGAACAACACGATCGGATGATGCCTGAGCTCGGCGAAGGGCACGGTCTCCCGCTGCGCGAGTGAGTGGCCCGCCGGTACCGCGAGCAACAGTCGTTCGGTGACCACCAGCCGCGTCGCAATGTCTTCGAGCGGCCCGAGCATGCGGTTGAAGCCGACATTGATCCGCTTCTGGCGCAGCGATTCGATCTGCTCTGCCTTGGCCATCGTATGCAGGACCACCTTGACGTCGGGGTAGCGGTTGCCGAAGGCGAGCAAAAGCTTCGGAATGACGTCCAGGATGCTGGAGCCGAATATCGCCACGTCGAGCCGGCCGAGTCGCCCCTGCCCGGCCCGTTGTGTGCGCTCTGTCGCCCGCACGATCAAGGCCAGGATGTGGCGCGCTTCCTCGAGAAGCAATTCCCCGGCCGCCGTGAGCTGCATGCCGCGCGCCGATCGGATGAACAGGCCGGTGCCGATGTCGGCCTCGAGAAGCTGTATCTGGCGGGTCAGCGGCGGCTGCGAGATATGGAGTTTCGCCGCGGCGCGCGCGATGTTGCCTTCTTCGGCGATCACGACGAAATATCGGAGTTGGCGCAGATTCATCGATGGCGAGCGATCTCTCTCGGCGGCAGGCGCGGCACCGGAAGGCAGCGGGTACGTCGCCACGGACACTCGAGTCTGCCGAGCCGCTGGCGCGAATTCCGCGTGGTCGCCCCGCCGGTGGCCGAGTGTAGCGCGAGCCCGTCGATTCCGCTGCAAGGTGAGCGGCCTGGCTTCGTCGAATGCCGCAGACCTGGCTCGGGCGACCCGCCGCGCGGATCAGGTTGGCAACAGTCAGTAACGAGAACGGTCGCCGGTCGTGGCATCTCGCAGGCGTACCTCGCTCATGGTCCGGCAGGGCAAGGGGCTCGCGCACCTTGGCCGGCAGTCCTCATCGAGTACGCCCGCGACGATCCAGCAGCGGCGCGAACCAGGCCCAGGCCAGGCGCAGCGCGTCCGGCCCGGAGGCGTCGGCATAGGCCTGGCCGGCCGCGCCGCCACTCCAGGCGTGGCCGAGGCCACGGACCGAGATCATCCGTACGTAGGGTTCGCCGTTCCGCTGCCAGTCGCTGCGCAAGTAGGTACGGCGGGCACCGCGGCTGACTTCGGTAGGCCGGACCGCACGGATCTTGTCGGCGGTGTCGCACAGGCCCAGCCACAGCTGCGTCGCCGCCTGGGCGTTGGCGGGTGCCACCACCAGATCGTGCTCGCCCTGGATCACCAGCAACGGCGGCAGGGCATGGCCGGCGACCCGGCGATGAACGGCGTCGACGTCGGGCTCGCGCCTGCCGCGCAACACCTGCCCCGCCTGACGCAGGCTGCCGGCGCTGTCGGCGGCCGCTCCGGAATGACTGCCGACCGCGACGAAGCGCTGCGGATAACGCAGCGCCAGTGTCGTCGACATCGCCCCCCCGGCCGACATGCCGAGGGCGAACAGTGCATCAGCGCGTACCGGCTCGGTGCCGCAGACGTGGTCGACGATGCTCATCAGGATCGCCGACTCGAGCGCCACCAGGTGCTCGACGCCGAACCAGTTCCAGCATCGCTGCGGATTGGCCTCCTGGACCTGCTCGGGCATCAGCACCGCCACCCCCTTCTCCCGCGCAAAGCGGCCAACCCGGGTACAGGCGGCGAAGCTGGCACTGTCCTGCTGGCAGCCATGGAGCAGCAGCAGCAACGGCACGCGGCGGCGTACGCCGGCGCCCGGCGGCAGGTAGAGGCGATAGCGGCGCATCGCGAACGGACCGAGGCCCCAATGTCCCTCTCGCCAGCGCCCACCGCCCTTGCGCGCGGTCGGCGCTGGCGCCGGCGTGGCGACGGCGGCAAGCGCATCACGGGTGGCCTTGGCCGCGTGACCGGCCTGGGCCGCAAATACGTCGCTGGCAATCCGACTGGCATGGCCCGCGGATTTGCCGACCGCGCGGCTGGCACTGCGACCGAGACGAAAGAATGCGCTCGCGAGCGAGCTCTTGTTGCGACGTGCCATGGCTTCGATACGGACTGGTTGCAGGTGGACTGCGAAGTCGGGAGTCTTCCATCGCTGGTCCGATGCGGCAAGCGGCGATGTCCGATGCCGCGCGCGAGACCACGGTTTCACCGCCCCTCAGTAGCTGCTGGCGACGTCTCCGCCGGACCGCGGGACGAACTCGGCGCAAAGGGCCGATGTCGCGCCCGACAGGATCATCGAATCGACGCCGACCGCGACGAAGCGGGCGCCGGCATCCTCGTAGCGTCGGATCAGGGCCTTGTCGCCACACAGCACGCCGCCCCAGGTGCCGGCTTTGCTGACGCGGCGCAGGCCGTCCTCGATCAGTCGCACCACGTCCGGGTGATCGGCCGCGCCGAGAAAGCCCAGTGACGCGGCGAGATCGGCCGCGCCGAAAAAAATCCCGTCCACGCCATCGACCTGCTGGATGGCGTCCAGGTTCTCGAGCCCTGCCTTGGTCTCGACCTGGACGATCAGACACATCTGGTCGTTGGCCTCGTGCATGTAGTGACCGATCCGTCCCCATCGCGAGGCGCGCGCGAGCGCGCTGCCGACGCCACGAATGCCTTGCGGCGGGTAGCGCATCGCCCGCACCAGTTGCTCGGCCTGCGCTGCCGTCTCGACCATCGGGATCATCAGCGTCTGCACCCCGGTTTCAAGCAATTGCTTGATCAGGACATGATCGCCATGGGGCGGCCGCACCACCGGATGGGAGGAATAGGCGGCGATGACCTGCAACTGGGCCAGGATCGATCGCAGGTCGTTGGGGCCATGCTCGGCATCGATCAGCAGCCAGTCGAAGCCGGCACCGGCACAGATCTCGGTGCTGATGGTCTGCGCCAGGCCGAGCCACAGGCCGTACTGTCTGTCGCCTGTCAGCAGGCGCTGCTTGAACGCGTTGGTCGGGGTTTTCATGTGAGGTCTCTCGTTTGGCTTGCCGCTCGATGCGGCGGCTCGGATCGTCCGGCCCGCCGCCTCACTGGCGAAACCGCCGCCGGATGACTGGCGCGGCGGAGCGGACCGCGCCGAATCATTCTAGCCGCACTGCCGTCAGTCGCTCGCGTTCCTGGCCCGGGCCTCGATCTCGGCCTTCCGCTTGTCGCTCGCCGGCACACCACCGATCGCCCAGTCCTCCGGCGGCACCCGCCGACAGCAGCCGCGTATCGCGCCACGCGCAACCGCCAGGCGCTCGACCAGCAAGTCGGTGAAGCCGGCCAGCAGCCGCTGGCGCTGTTCCAGTGATCGACCTTCGAGCACGATGAATTCGAAGAACGGCGCATTCTGCCCGTTCACGCTGCACAGTTGGCCGGCCGCCAGGAAGTGGCCGGGCTGGTGGAAGCTGGCCAAGGCGCGGATGCGCTCGACCGGCGCATCGAGCACCTCGGCATAGAGCGCGCAGGCATCTTCGAGCAGGCGACCGACGCCATCGCGGTTAGCGGGCGTGTCGATCAGATGGAAATGGACCACCGGCATGGCTGTCTCCTCACTTTTGGTTTTCGGCCTCGGCCCGCAGGCGCCGATGTCGCTTCAGGGGAGGCCGCGGCGCCGGCCCGAGTCGAGCATCAAAGTCGATCCGGTCATCGCGTCGGCACACGGATCGAGCAGCATGGTGACCGCCCAGGCCACTTGCGCCGGCGTCGTGAAGCGGCGAATCGACGACTCGGCCAGCATTTCGTCGAGTACCGCGTCGACCCCGACGCCACGCATGCCTGCACGATCGGCGGCGACCCGGCGCAGGCGCTCGGTATCCGCCGGCCCCGGCGCGATGACATGGGCCGTCACCCCGCGTTCGCCGTAGGCCAGGCTGAGCTGGCGCACGACGTTCACCAGGGCGGCGTTGGCGACCCCGGCCGCAGCCGCGTAGGCGGTCGGCTCGAGTCCGTAGTGACCGCCGATCGCGATGATGCGGCTACCGGCCACCAGGCGCTGGTCGCTTGCCCGCGCCAGGCGCAGCAGGCCACCGACCTTGATATTGACGGCGTCGACCAGGGTCGGCGTCGCGGCCGTCAGGATGCCGCCGGCGACGCCGACCCCGGGACCATGCACCACCGCGCGAACCGGACGGTCGAGGACCTTACGGATCGTGTCGATCGCCGAATCGGCCGCGATGTCGGCGGCGCAGATACCGATGCTCGGCTGGCGGGCCTGCAATACAGCCAGCGAATCGGCGCTGCGGGCCACGGCGATGACCTTGAGGCCCCGCCCCACCAGGCGATCGACGATCTCGCGGCCGAAGGCCCCGGTCGCGCCGACCACGACGGCCAGTTCCTTGCGATCATCGTCGTTCGCGAAGTCGCTCACGCTGTTCTCCATGTCCGCGGACCGCTCACGTGGTCACGCCGAGGAAGCTTTCGGGGACGTGCAGCGACTGCGAAAAAGCCGCCAGGCCGAGGTGATCCATCGTCCAGGTCAGCTTGGGGCTGTCCGGATAGCGGGTGTGCCCGCCGACGAACACCTCATTGCGATTGCCCGACGGATCGAAGAAGTAGATGGTCTTCACCGCCGTGATGCCGTGACGGTCGTTGTGCTCGACACTGATGCCGTACTTGCCCATCAGATCGCCGGCCCAGACATGGTCTTCGGTGGAGTTGAGGCGGAAGGAGACGTGATGCAGGCGGTCCGGTTCGGGATGGACGCCGAAGGCGATGTCGTGCGCGCGGGACGAGCAGCTGAAGAAGGTCAGGATCTGGTTTCCACCGGGCCGATCGACCAGCTCCTCGGCCAGATCGAAGTCGAACACTTCGGTGAACAGGCGTACGTTCTCTTCCATCTGCGGACCGAGAACGAACAGGTGATCCAGTCCATAGACGCGCATGCCGCGGATCACCCCCTCGTCCGGCACCGTGCCCGGATTGAGATCGCCGAGGGTGTTGCCGACCTGGTCCTTGTCGGAATACAAGTGCATCTCCTGCCCGGTCGGGATGCGGAACCTGAGGCGCCGGCCGCTTTTCGGATAGACGCCGGCTGCGACTGTCTCGACCGCGATGCCGAAGGCCTCGAGCCGGCCCTGCAGCTCGGTCAGGGTGGCGTCGTCGTAGACCTTGTAGGCGAAGTGGTCGAGCCCGGCGCGGTCGGCCTCGCGCAGGACCACGCTATGGTGGTCCTTTTCGTCCCAGGCCTTGAAATAGACCCGGCCCGCGGCGTCGCTCATCATTTCGTGCAAGCCCATGTACTTGCCGTAGTGTGCCCTGGCTTCGGCCAGATCGAGAACACGGATCTGGACTTCGCCCAGGCGCAGAATGCCTCTCATTGCCATTGTCTTGTCTCCTTGTCAGGGGTCGGTGCGCAGCTCGCCTGCTTGGGCGGGCCGTCCTTTGTACGGGTGCGGATCCGGTCTCAGGCCGCGTCTTCGAGCAATCCGCGCTGCTTGGCCATCGTCATCGCAGTGTCGATGATCATGTCCTCCTGGCCGCCGATCATCTTCTTGCGACCGAGTTCGACCAGCACGTCTCGCGCGGGCACGCCGAAGCGTTCGGCCGCCCGCTTGGCATGCAGCAGGAAGGTCGAATAGACGCCGGCGAAGCCCAGCGTCAGTGAATCGCGGTCGATGCGCACCATGTGGTCCATCATCGGCACGATCACGTCCTCGGCCATGTCCATCAGCTTGAACAGATCGACACCGGTCTCGATGCCCATGCGGTCGCATACCGCGGCGAAGACCTCGAGCGGCGTGTTGCCGGCGCCGGCCCCCAGACCAGCGACCGACGCATCGATGCGGCTGGCGCCGGCCTCGACCGCGGCGATCGAGTTGGCGATGCCCATGCCCATGTTGTGATGGCCGTGGAAGCCGATTTCGGTCTCGGGCTCCAGCACGTCACGCAAGGCGCTGATCCGCTCCGTGACGTCCTGCGGCAGCATGTAGCCGGCCGAGTCGGTGACATACACGGTTTGCGCGCCATAGCGTTCCATCAGCTTGCCCTGCTCGGCGATGCCCCTGGCGTCGTTGAGATGGGCCATCATCAGGAAGCCGGTGGTATCCATGCCCAGTTCGCGGGCGAAGGCGATGTGCTGGGGCGCGGTGTCCGCCTCGGTGCAGTGGGTGGCGACGTGCACGCTGCGGGCGCCGCAGTCGAAGGCGGACTTGAGCTCGCGCATGGTGCCCAGGCCCGGCAGCAGCAGCACGGAGATCCTCGTCTGCTTGACCGCAGCGGCGACCGCGCTGATGTATTCCTCGTTGCTGTGCGGGGCAAACCCGTGCTGCAGCGAGTTGCCGCCCATGCCGGCACCATGGGTCACCTGGATGTAGGGCACGCCGGCCTCGTCCAGTGCCGTCGCCACCTTGACCATCTGCGCGACGCTGATCTGCTCGCGCTTGGCGTGCATGCCGTCGCGCAGGCACATGTCATGCAGAACGACCTTGCGGCCCTTGAGGTTCGAGTCACCCATCACGCGGCCTCCACGGCTTTCAACTGGATCTTCCCGGCGAGAATCTCCTCGGCGAACATCTCGGCGGTGCGGCAGGCGGCGGCGGTCATGATGTCGAGGTTGCCGGCATAGGTCGGTAGGTAGTCCCCGAGGCCGGCCACTTCCATGTACACCGCCACCCGATGGCCCTGCGGCACCTCGTCGAAGACCGGGCCGTTGACCAGCCGGTAGCCCGGCACGTATTTCTGCACCTCGCCGATCATGGCCGACACCGACTCGATGATCGCGGGCTGGTCCGGTGCCTCTTCGGTCAGGCAATAGACGGTATTGCGCATGATCATCGGCGGCTCGGCCGGGTTGATGATCGCCAGCGCCTTGCCCTTCTTCGCGCCGCCGACCTTTTCGAGGGCGTTTGAAGTGGTGTAGGTGAACTCGTCGAGGTTGGCCCGGGTGCCCGGACCGACCGACTTCGACGACAGCGAGGCGATGATCTCGGCATAGTCGACGCTTTGAACCCGAGCCACTGCATTGACGATGGGGATCGTCGCCTGGCCGGCACAGGAAATCATGTTGACGTTCATCTCGACCTTGTCGGCGTGCTCCCGCAGGTTGACCGGCGGGACGCACAAGGGACCGATGGCGGCCGGGGTCAGGTCGATCATCATCACGCCCAATTCGTTGAGCCGACGCGAGTTTTCCGCGTGCACGTAGGCCGAGGTGGCATCGAAGGCGATCTGGATGTCGTCTTCGACCACATGGGGCAACAGGCCGTCGACGCCGTCGGCGGTGGTCTTGAGGCCCATCTCGCGGGCGCGCTTGAGGCCCTCGGATTCGGGGTCGATGCCGACCATCCACACCGGCTCGAGCACCGGACTGCGCTGGATCTTGTAGATCAGGTCGGTGCCGATATTGCCGGAGCCGATCAGTGCGCAACGGATCTTCTTCATGCCTTGACCTCCGCCTGCAGGGCTTGTGCCGCGGCCCGCTGGGTCATGGTCTGGCCGCCCACGTAGAAGCCGTCCGGACGATGTTCGGTCACCAGGATACGGACCTGTTCGGGCTTGACGCCCAGCGTGCGTGTGATGGCCTCGGTCATGGCCACGGCCACGTCCTGCTTCTGTTGTTCGGTGCGCCCTTCCATCAGGTGCATTTCGATGATCGGCATGGCGTTCTCCCCGCGATCTCTATTCGACGAAGCGCATCGAGACGCTGCCGAGTTCCTGGAAACGGGCGATCACGTTGTCGCCCGGCTTGACTGCAACGGCCTCGGTGATGCCGCCACTCATGACGAAACTGCCGGCGGGCAGGGTTTCACCCAGCTCGGCGAGGATATTCACCAGCATCGCAACGGCTTCGGCCGGGTGACCCAGCACGGCGGCCGAGGCCCCCATCGCCACCATCTCGCCGTTCTTTTCCATCACCACGCCGAGGGTTCGCAGGTCCAGCTCTCGCGGATCTCGGGCGCGACCGCCGCCGACGTAGCGGGCGGACGATCCGTTGTCGGCGATCACGCTCGGGAGGTCGAACTCGAAACCGGAGAAACGCGAATCGATGATCTCGACCGCCGGCAGCACGTAGTCGGTGGCGTCCAGCACGTCTTCTTTCGTGCAATTCGGGCCCGCCAGGTCCGCCTTGGTCACGAAGGCCACCTCGCACTCGACGCGCGGATGAACCAGATCGCCGGTGGTGATGGCGGCGTTTTCCGGGCGGGCCATGCGGTCGGTGAGGAAGCCGATGGAGGGCACGTTCACGCCCATCTGCTGCATCTTGGCCTTCGACGTGAGCCCGGCTTTCCAGCCGACATGGCGATGACCCTGGGCGATGAAGCGCTTGCGCAGTTCGGTCTGCACGGCATAGCCGTCACCATGGGTCATGTCGGGGAATTCGTCGGTCAGCTTCGGAATCGCGTAAGCGCGGGTCTGGGCGCCTTCGATGCGTTCGCTCAGGCGGACGATGTCCTCTCGCGTGAGGGTGCGCTTCTGGGTGGTTTCCATGCTCATGCGGCGCTCCTTCCCGAGAATTTGATGCTGCAGCAACCCAGTCCGCCCACGTGGCAGACCAGTTCGTCGCCCCCGGTGACCGGTACCAGCGCCGACTGCGAGCCGGACAGGATCACCTCGCCGGCCTTGAACGGAATGCCCAGCTCGCCCAGGGTGTTGGCCAGCCATGCCACGGCGTTGGCCGGCGAGCCCTGCACGGCGGCGCCGACGCCGGTGGAGAACAGCTCGCCGTTCTTCTCCAGCACCATGCCGGCCAGCGTGATGTCCAGCTTGCGCGGATCGCCCTTGGTCCTGCCGAGCACATACACGCCGCAGGAGGCGTTGTCCGCCACGGTGTCCTGGATCCTGATCTTCCAGTCGGTGATGCGGGAATCGACGATCTCGAAGCACGGCGCCACGTAGTCGGTGGCGCGGATGACGTCCATCGCCGTGATGCCCGGGCCGGCCAGATCCTCCTTGAGCACGAAGGCCAGTTCGGCCTCGGCCTTGGCCTGAATCAGCGTACCCAGATCGATGGTGGCGCCGTCTTCATGGACCATGCCGGAGGTCAGCTGGCCGAAGTCGGGCTGAAACACGCCGAGAAAGTCCTGCACCGGCTTCGAGGTGACGCCGATCTTCTTGCCGACGATGGTTTCGCCCGCCTGCACGCGCCGGTCGATGGTGCGCAGCGCGATCCGGTAGGCGGTCTCGAGCGTGATCCTGGGATCACGCTCGGTCAGCGGTGCCACGGTCTTGCGCTCGAGCCAGGCGGCGTAGAGTTCGTCGCCGAATTTCCGGATGGTTTCTTCGTTCATGTCGGCCTCACAGCTTGACGCAGACGTTTCTCAGTTCCGTGTAGAACTCGAGGGAATGGACGCCACCTTCTCGTCCGATGCCGGACTGCTTCGCCCCGCCGAAGGCCGTGCGCAGATCGCGCAGGAACCAACTGTTGATCCAGGTGATGCCCACGTCGATGCGCTCGGCCATGCGGTGCGCGCGCTGCAGGTTGCTGGTCCACACCGTCGTCGCGAGGCCGTAGTCGGTGTCGTTTGCGAGCCGGACCACTTCGTCCTCGCTGTCGAACGGACGGACGTGGCAACACGGGCCGAAGATCTCCTCGCGGACCACGGTGGCGGTCTCCGGCAGGCCGGTCCAGATCGTCGGCTGCACCCAGTTGCCGTCGGCCAGCCCGGCCGGCATGTCGGGCACGCCGCCGCCGGTGACGACCGTGGCCCCTTCGGCCACGGCCTTGGCGTAATAGGCGAGGACCTTCTGCTGGTGTTCGCGGCTGATCAGCGGCCCGTAGTCGGCCCCCTGATCGCGAGGCGGCCCGAAGCGCACGCCCTCTGCCTTGTTCCTGAGCGCCTCGACGAAGCGCTCGAAGATCGGCCGCTCCACATACACCCGCTCGGTGCCGAGGCAGACCTGGCCGGTATTGAGGAAGGCCGAGCGAAAGATGCCGGCGACCGCCGCATCGAAATCACAGTCGGCGAACACGATGCCGGCGTTCTTGCCGCCCATCTCGAAGGAGACGTCGCGGGTGCCCTCGGCCGCAGCTTTCATGATCGCGGTTCCGGTGCGGGTCTCGCCGGTGAAGGTGATGGCGTCGACCCCTGGGTGGCTGGTGATGAACGCGCCGGCAGAGTCGGGTCCAAAGCCATTGACGACGTTGTAGACCCCGGCCGGTACGCCTACTGCGTCCATCACCTCCCCGAGCAGGGCGGCGGTGTTGGGCGTCTCCTCGGACGGCTTGACGACCACCGTGTTGCCACAGGCCAGGGCCGGTCCGACCTTCCAGGTCATCAGCAGAAAGGGCGCGTTCCACGGGCTGATCACGCCGATCACGCCCTTCGGTACCCGAATGCCGTAGTTGAGCGCGCCGCGGCCGTCCGACGTGTCCATGCGGAAAGACTCGTTCGGAACATTCTTGACGACGTCGGCGAAGATCTTGAAGTTGGCCGCGCCGCGCGGGATGAACACGTGCTCCATGACGTGGGCCGGCTGTCCGGTGTCTGCCATCTCGGCGTCGACGAAGTCGTCGAAGCGGCGGCTGATCTCGTCGGCCACGGCGTGCAGCATCGTCACCCGTGCATCGGTCGTGAGGCGCCCCCAATCACCGTCGAGAGCGGCGCGGGCAGCTGCCACCGCAGCGTCCACCTCGGCCTTGCCGCCTTCTGCGATGCTGGTGATGACGCGGTTGTCCAGCGGAGAGCGCTTCTCGAATCGACGCCCGCTGCTGCCGGCGGTGAATTCACCACCGATGAAATGTTCGATCTGACGCATTCCGTCCTCCTGCTTTGCAGCGAACCGGGCGAAGCCGGAGTCCCCGACTGCCACCCCGACGATCGATTGCGATGAAGCGCAGTCTAGGAGCCGCTAGACATACCGTCCAATACCAAAGAAATTACATGGCGATACCTTCTTTATATGTTGAATTCCGGTGGCGACTGGGCGCATGCTGTCCGGCCAGTCACCCGTACAAAAAGGCAGCGCGGGTTCATGTGACCCAGCGCACGAATCGCCGCAGATGAATCGTCTTCAATGCGCTGCATGGCCGCCGGCATGAAACAAGCCCGTCCGTGCCTGGCCTGCTGCAGGCGTCGCCACCAATGGGCGGCAGCGTTGCTGCTCGGCCTTCTGCTGCCGGCGCCCCCGGCGATACCGGGTCGCGGGTTGCCCCCCGACGAGATCACGGTGGCGGTCCCGAAGAACAGCCCCCCATTGCTGTTCAATGACGAGAACGGGCAGTTGCAGGGCCTGCGGGTCGACATGTGGTCGCTGTGGGAAGCGAGCACCGGCATCCGGGTGCACCTGCGCCCGGTGGACTGGAGCACCGCCAAGGCGCTGGTCCTGAGCGGCGAGGCCGACGCGGTCGATATCGTGTCGAGCGCGGAAGAGGAAGGCGACCGGCTGTTGCTGTCCCTGCCCTACATGCCCTCCGACCTGACACTGTATTTCCACCAGAGCATCAGTGGCATCGTCGACGCAAACAGCGCTCGCGGATTCCTGATCGGGGTGCGGGACGGCGGCGCCTGCATCCCGGAGCTGACCGCGGGCGGTTCGCAGAATCTCGTCACCTTCCCCAGCTTCGAGGCCCTGGTCGCTGCGGCGCTGGACGGCGGCATCCGGGTCTTCTGCCTGCCGGATCAGCAGGCCAGCTATCTGCTCAATCGCTCCGGACGGGCCGACGAGTTCCGCCGTTCACCGCCCTTGCGCTCGATTTCGCTGCACTGGGCCGTGCGCCAGCGCGACGACGACACCCGCCGGCTGATCGCCACCGGCTTCGCGAAGATCCCGCTGGCAGAGCGCAAAGCCACCACCGAACGCTGGCTTGGATCGGCGCTACAGCAAACGTCGCCCTACCTGCGCCACCTGAGCAAGGTGCTGATTGCTGCCCTGCTGGCCCTCGCGGTCCTGCTGGTGTGGCTCTGGACCCTGCGGCGGGCGGTCAAGCACCGGACTACGGACCTGCTCGCCGCCCGCAGCGCACTGGCCGAACGCGTCCGCCAGCAGACCTGCCTGCATGCCGTGTTCAAGGCCAGCGAGGATCTCGATGCGCCGGTGCCGAGCATGCTGGCTGACGTGGCCGGCGCGGTCCGTGCTGGCGCCGCGCGGCCACAGACGACAGGGGTCGAAATCGAATGGGATGGACAGCACTACCTGTCGAGCAAACTCGGCAATGCCGACGTCCGACTGAGCGCGCCGCTGCGGCTCGACGGGCAAGTACGCGGCAAACTCACCGTCGGGCATCGCTCGACGCGACAAGACGGTGGCGGCCGGGCGCTCGACGACTTGCAGGCGCTGGTCGACGTCGTCGCCCAACGGCTGGCGACGGTGTTCGAGCGCCGGGCCCTGCAGGAGGAACGTCGCGAATTCGACCGCCAGATGTTCCAGATGGAAAAGCTGTCGACGATGGGCGAGCTGACCATGGGGCTGGCGCACGAAATCGGCAATCCGCTAGGCGGCATGAAGGCCGTCGTCCAATCCCTTCAGTTCGAAGCCGCGATTTCCGACGACATGCGCGGCGACCTGGTCCGGCTCGAATCGGAGATCGACCGCCTGTCGGCCTTTCTTCGCGGATTTCACGGCTACGCAGCCGAGCAAGCACCGGCGCCGGAAGCCTGCATGCTCCGGCAGATTCTCGACGACGTGGTGCTTTGGACACGACGCGACGCCAATAGCCGAAAGGTGCGAGTCGAGCTCGGCGACCTCGACGCCCTGCCACCGCTGTGGGCCGACCGTCACCAGCTCAAGCAGGTCCTGCTCAATCTCGTGCTGAATGCGATCCAGGTCCAGCCCGACGGCGGCGTGGTCACGATCGAGGCGACGTGCACCGGTCGTCAGCTGACGCTTACGGTGGCGGATTCCGGGCCCGGCATCCCCCAGGACGTGCAGGCACGCATCTTCGAACCCTTCTTCACGACCCGGCCTGGCGGCAGCGGGCTCGGGCTGCCGATCGTGCGCAAGATCGTCCAGGATCACGGCGGTCTTATCGCGGTCGCGAGCGCGCAGGGCGGCGGCACCCGGGTTACCCTGACTTGGCCGATCGCAACCCGAGACCATGACCCAGACGATCCTGCTCGTTGAAGACGATGACACCCTGCGCGGCACCGTCGCCAAGTTTCTGACGCGCCAGGGTTTCGAAGTCGTGACCGCGTCCGACGGCGGCAGCGCGCTTGAGCAGTTGCGGTCGCGCCGCTTCGCGGTCACCCTGCTCGACCTTCACCTGCCGGACATCACCGGCCTCGTCCATCGCCGTGGCGATGGACGAGGCCGGCGACGCCGCCACCGCACCGCTGTTCGTGGTGATGACCGCCTACCCCGAAGTCCGCACCGCGGTCGCCAGCCTCAAGGCCGGCGCCTACGACTACATCAACAAGCCGTTCGATCTCGAGGATCTCCGCGAGTTGATCCGTCGAGCCGTCGAAACCCACCTGTTGCGACGCGAGGTGGCGTGGCGACGCGCCCAGTCGAAATCGGCCGGCGCCGACCAGCTTCGCGGCGCCACTGCAGCCTTCCTGGACATGCTGGAGACCACCTACAAGGTCGCCGCCGCAGGCAAGATTCCGGTGTTGATCCGAGGTGAATCCGGCGTCGGCAAGGAAAAGATCGCCCACACCGTGCATCAGCGCTCGACACGGGCAGCGGGCCCGTGGGTCACGCTCAACTGCGCATCGCTGCCCGAAGGCCTGCTCGAATCCGAACTGTTCGGCCACGAGCGGGGGGCATTCACCGATGCCAAGCACAGCAAGCGCGGCCTGCTGGAACTGGCCGACGGCGGCACCCTGTTCCTCGACGAGATCGGCGACCTTGCCCCGTCGCTGCAGCCCAAGCTGCTGCGCGTGCTCGAGACCCAAAATTTCCGTCGACTCGGTGGCCAGAACGAGATCTCGGTCGACGTACGCTTCGTCGCGGCCACGCATCGCGACCTGCGTGCGATGACCCAGGACGGAAGCTTCCGCGAGGACCTCTACTTTCGCCTCAATGTCGCCGCCATCGACATTCCGCCGCTGCGCGAGCGCCAGCAGGACATCCTGACGCTGGCCAGACATTTCCTCGAGAAGGTGGCGCCGGAAATCGGTATCGACGTACCCCGCATGGCGCGCGCGGTACCGCCGCTGCTGCTGGCCTATCGCTGGCCGGGCAACATTCGCGAACTGCGCAACGTGATGGAACGGGCGGCGATCCTGTCGGGCGGGGGCATCATCGAGGTCCGCCACCTGCCGCAGGAACTACACGAGGAAGCGCTCCCGGTCACTACTGCGTGGCCGACCGATCCGGCTGCGATCCGCCCCCTGGGCGAGGTCGAGGCCGAATACATCGGCCACGTGCTCTATCTGTGCGGCGGCAACAAGACGCAGGCAGCCTCCCTGCTCGGCATGACGCGGGCGACCTTGCGCAGCAAGCTCGCGGATCAGATTCCAGGCGATCGATAATTGCCCACCGGGCGATTCTAGCCGGTCAAGAATCGTCCACTCGGCCTCGGCCGCCGTCCCCACCCCTCCGCCACGAGGGCTTCTCGTGGTTTTCGATTTTTCTCGAGATTTCGCACGTTTAACGCCCTACCGCCGTCTCTGTTGATTCTAATGTCATGGGCGGAATATCAGTGGCACACCGGTTGCGTAGAGTCGCCGCCGCCAGCGTTTGAACCACTACCGCCCGCCTTTGCCGGGCCGCGGATCGAGCGCTACGGCCGAATGACCAAAAGCAGAACACGCAAACGGAGACCATGATGTTCGAGCCGTCAATCGCCCTGGCCACGGGGGCGATCGTACCCGCCGGCGCCGTTCTTCCTGCAGGCGCCCAGGCCCAGGCAAACAATCCCTTCGCCGGAATCCGCCCGCTGCCGCAGGCTCCCGCCCGTTGGCTGGCGGACAAGCACTTTCACAAGGATCCGGCCAGGCGCGCCGGACGGCCGACGCTGCGCGACGGCAAGGGCGACTGGACGTTCTGCAATCTGGCCGACGATCCCGCCGAATCCACCGATCTCGCGGCGCAGCCGCCGCAACGGGTGAGAGCCGTGTTCGCCGCCTTGCGGCCCTATGTCGACGACAACGGCGTGATGCCGGTTTCCCGCGAGATCAAGCCTGGTGCGCGCACCTGCCTGTACCAGCACTGCTTCGAGCACCACGCAACCGGGAGGCCCCGGCCGCCCGCCCACCGATGTGAGCGCCCGACCCCTTGGCGGGCATAGTCGATGACGAGGAGACGACCTTGAAAACCCATTCCACCCCCTTCACCCGCCCTTGCCCGGCCAGGACCCTGTGTATCGGACTGGTCGCGCTGGTGGGCGCCTGGCAGGCCCCTCAGGCAGGCGCTGCGACCCCCCAGCAACGACCGAACATCCTGCTCATCATGGCGGACGATCTGGGCTACACCGACATCGGCCGGTTCGGCAGCGAGATCGCCACGCCAAACCTCGACCGCCTCGCCCACGAGGGCGCAACGATGACGCACTTTCATGCGTCGCCGTTCTGTTCCCCGACCCGCGCGATGCTGATGTCCGGCTCGGACAATCACCTGGTCGGTTTCGGCGACATGGCCGAATTGATGACTGACGCGCAGCGCGGCAAGCCCGGCTACGAAGGCCATCTCAACGATCGCGTGGTGCCGATGGCCCAGGTGCTGAAGGATGCCGGCTATCGCACCGCCATGACCGGCAAGTGGCACCTCGGCGTCAAGGAGGAGCACAGCCCGGCATCATTCGGCTTCGATCATTCCTATGCCCTGGTCCAAGGCGGTTCGAGCCACTGGGGCGACCAGAGCGGCATCGTGGCGCTCGATCCTGACAAGCCGCCGAAGGCGCTCTATCGCGAGGATGGCAAATCGGTCTCCGTGCCCGAGGACTTCTATTCGTCCGATTTCTTCGCCGGCAAGCTGATCGAGTACTTGAAGGCCGGGAAAGACTCCGGAAAACCGTTCTTCGGCTACCTCGCCTTTACCGCGCCCCATTGGCCGCTGCAAGCCCACGACGAGGACATCAAGAAGTACGAAGGGCGTTACGAGGCCGGCTACGATGCCCTGCGCAAGGAGCGGCTGGCAAGACTGGACAGGCTCGGCATTGTTCCCGCCGGCACCGAGGTCTTCGAGGGGCAAGCTTTGTGGCCCAAGTGGGACACTCTGAGCCCGGCAGAGAAGGCTTCCGAAGCGAAACGGATGGCGGTGTATGCCGCCATGGTGGACAGCATGGACCGCAACATCGGGCGGGTGCTGGACTACCTCCGAGACAGCGGGCAGCTGGAGAATACGTTCATCTTCTTCCTTTCCGACAACGGCGCCGACGGCAACTCGGTCTACGACGTCGCCCGGACGCGCGAATGGATCCACAAGGACATGGACAACAGCATCGAACACATCGGCAAGCCGGGCTCGTTCGCCGAGTACGGCCCCGGTTGGGCCCAGGTCGGTTCGACCCCGTTCCGCCTGTACAAGTCCTTCATGTACGAAGGCGGCATCTCGGTGCCGGCCATTGCCTGGGGTCCGGGCATCCCGGCCGGCACCGTCAGGAGTGCGTTCGCCCACGTCACGGACATTGCGCCGACGCTCTACGAAGTGGCTGGCACGCATCACCCGGGCACCCGCTATCAGGGCAAGGACGTCCTGCCGGTACGCGGCAAGTCGATGCTCGGCTACCTCGGGGGCAACGGCGACGCGCTGCGTGGCGAGAACGATGTCATCGGCTGGGAACTGGGCGGACGCAAGGCATTGCGAAAGGGTGACTGGAAGATCGTGTTCGCCAACAAGCCCTGGGGCACGGACCAGTGGGAGCTCTTCAATCTGGCCGAGGATCGCGCCGAACAGCACGACCTCGCCGCGGCGAACCCGGACAAGCTGCGCGAGATGCTTGCGGCGTGGGCGCAGTACGTGCAGGAAACCGGCACGCTGGAGATCCCCCACCTGGCCGAGCGTCCGGGCTACAGCAACGCCGCACGCTACTACGAGGACCTGAAGGTCGAGGCCGAGCTCGAGCCGCGCACGGCAAGATGAGACGCATGCATCTGCCCGTCGCCCTCGCCGCGATCGTGGCCGCCGCCATCAGCGCGGCGGCCTGCGCCGCGGCGCCCCAGGCCGCCCCGCGACCGGACTATGCCTCCGACCACGAGTGCCTGGTCTGCCACGAACGGCAGGCCGTGCGATGGGCAGACTCCAAGCATGCCAAGGCAATGGCGCCGGCCGATGCCGCCACGGTCCTCGGCGATTTCGACGACGCCCGCTTCACCCGGCCGGGCGAACAGACCCGTTTCGTACGCCGCGGCGATCGTTTCGCCGTCGTCACCGGCGATGCCGACGGCACACGGACGGAATTCCCGGCCGAATACACATTCGGCGTGCGTCCGCTCCAGCAGTTGTTGCTGCCCCTGCCGGGTGGACGCCTCCAGGCGTTCACGGTGGCCTGGGATACCGAACGTCGCCGCTGGTTCAGCCTGCACCCCGAAGGCGCGGTCGCGCCCGGCGACGCCCTGCTCTGGCGCGGCCGCTACCAGAACTGGAACCTGATGTGCGGCGAGTGCCACACTACGGCCTACCGCAAGGGCTATGACGACGACAGCGACAGCTACCGCACGACCTGGGGCGAACCGCGAGTCGGCTGCCAGGCCTGCCACGGCGGCGGACGTGCCCATGTGGACAGTGCCCGCGCCCTCGCTGCCGGCGCCATCGGCAACGCGCCGGCAGCGAAGCCGCTGGCCACACCCAATCGCTCGCTGTACGCGGCCGCGGCCGGCGGTCCCGCCCAGGTCGACCAATGTGCCGTGTGCCATGCCCGGCGCACCCGCCTGGTCGAACAGAGCACACCCGGCAACGCGCTGCTTGACGAATTCATTCCGGACAATCTGCAGGCGGGCGACTACCATGCCGACGGCCAGCAACTGGCGGAGGTGTTCGAATACGGCTCCTATCGACAGAGCCGCATGTACCAGGCGGGCGTCGCCTGCACCGACTGCCACGAACCGCACCGGGGCCGACTTCGCGCCGCCGGCAACGCGCTTTGCGTGGGATGCCACAACCCGACGCCGGACAGCACCCGCTTTCCCGGCCTGCAGCCGACGGCCTACGATTCGGCCCAGCATCACTTTCATGCGCCGGATACGCCGGGCAGCCGGTGCGTCGACTGCCACATGCCGAGCCGCGACTACATGGTGGTGCACGCGCGGCGGGACCATGCCATCCGGATTCCACGGCCGGACCTGAGCGAACGCATCGGCACACCCAATGCCTGCGCCACCTGCCACGCGGATCGCCCGGCGGCCTGGGCGGCGGCGGCGATCACACGCCACCATGGTGAACGCAAACGGCCACCGCATTACGGCGAAGTGCTGGCGGCCGCGCGACGCGGCGAAGCCGGCGCGATGCCCCCGCTCGCAGCCCTGATCGACGACACCGACCTGCCCGCCATCGTGCGCGCGAGCGCGCTGGATATCTGGGCACGGCAAAGCCCGGGGCCGGCGCCGGCCGCCGCCCTGACCGACCCGGACCCGGTCGTGCGCATCGCCGCTGCGGTCGCCCTCGCCGCTCGCCCGGCCGAGGAACGTCTGGCGCGGCTGCCTGCGCTGCTCGCCGATCCCCTGCGGGGTGTGCGAATCACCGCTGCGCGGGGACTGGTCGATTTGCCGGACAGTCGCCTCGATCCGGCCTGGATCGAGGCGCGCAAGACGGCGATGTCGGAACTGCTGGCGGCACAACAGGCGATGGCGGACATGCCTGCGACGCAACTGAATCTGGCGGCGATCGCTCAGGCCCAACGGGATCTGCCGAGGGCCGAACGTCACTACCGGCGTGCCCTCGATCGCGAACCCGCACTGCAGCCGGGTCGGCTGCGTCTGGCTGCACTGCTGGCCGCCAGCGGGCGCATCGACGAAGCCGCCGCGCTGCTGCGCGACGGCCTGTCGCAGTCGGCGGCGCCCGGGCCGCTGCACCTGGCGCTCGGCCTGCTCGGGGGCCAGCAGGCCGATTGGCAGACGGCGGCGGCGGAGCTGCGCACCGCGGCGAGACTGATGCCGGAGAACCCGCAGGTGCAGCGTAATCTGAACGCCGTGGAGGGCTACCTGGCGCGACGCGAGGCACGCGCCGGCGAGTGATCGCAGTCACTCGCGGACGGTCGACGGTGGCGCTGCCGCCACCCCGGGCGGTGTCACGCGAGCGTCACCGACACGGCACTGGCCGCGGTTTGAGGCTTGCGTGCGGGCGCCTGCCGCAGCGGCGGCAGGCATCGCGATCGCGTCGGAAACCGATGCCCCCGAGACCGTCGAGGCCCGGCGCACGTAGCTTTCGCGCAGCACCGCGTCGACGACTTCGCTGAAGCGCATGGTCGGCGGCAGCAACTTCAGCACCGGCACGCAGAACATCAGCTGCTTGTCCCAGCCGAAATACACCGACTGGCGGTGTTGCCAGGCGCCGAAGATCGACCAGGGTGCCTGACTCGGCTGCTCAGCGCTTGCGCGGGCATGGCGCCTGCACGCGGCCTCGATCGAGCCGCTCGGGCACATCGTACCGCGGCGAACACGCGATCGGCGTGATCCGCAGCGGCTCGCGCGCGGAATCAGCGGCCGGCCGATGTCGCCACGAATGGTCCCGCGACGACTCGCAACGGCCACAGCCAGCACTCGGCCCATCCGCGCATCAGATCGGCGTTCGACAGATGCGTCGAGAACCCGCGCGAGTCATACCGTGCCGTCAGCCGCAGCGGCCACTCGCCGAGCCAGTGCCCAAGGCCCTCGGCGATCAGCACCGGATCCCCCGCGTGTTCGACGCCGAGGTCGGCGGCGACACCGGACAGCGTCAGCCAGGACTTGCGGAACAACAACAGGTCCGCCGCCGGGGTCACGCCCGCCGCAGTCGCCAGTCCGTCGAGCAGCCGCAACAGCCATTCGGCGCCGACAAGGCGTGCGCCGCGCAGTTCGGCCAGCGCGGCACCGACCGCGTTGCCGAGCTGGAGGTCGTCCGCCGGCAGACCGGTCAGCCGCCCGACGGCATCCTCCAGCCGCACCGGATCGAGCAACAACCCGCCGAGTACCGCATCGACGATGGCCTCGCGCTGCGATTTCGATAGATTCGCGACCAGGCTCCAGTCGATCACAGCGAGCCGGCCGTCGTCGGTGGCCAGCAGATTGCCTGCGTGCGGATCGCCATGGAACAAGGCTGCCTCGCCTGCACTCCAGAAGGGCTTCGCCACCAGGGCGGCAATCGCCTTGCGCGCGAGTCGGCGGCGTTGCCAGGGCGGCAGCGGTGCATTCGGCAGCTTGCAGCCGAAGACCCGCTCCATCACCGTCAGGCGGGGCCCGCAGCCGGGCAGCAGGCGCGGCACCAGGACATCCGGGTCGCCAGCGTGACAGGCCGCGGCCGCGATCATGTTGGCCTGCTCCAGATCCAGTCGCAGTTCCTGTGTCAGCAGGCGGCCGACGTGCTCGAAGATTCCGGCGAAATCGACCCCGCCCAGTCCGAGTGCGGCGCTACGCGACGACAGCAACGCCGCCAACGGACCGAGCATGCCGAGTTCCTCGGCCAGCTTCTCGTCAACACCGGGTTTGAGCACCTTGAACACGCCGTGGCGACGCTCGCCGCCTTCGAGATACTCGAACGGCACGACCGCGGCGACGCTGCCTTCTGCCAGGATCGTCCAGTCGCGACCGGACGGCCGGTAGCGCGCCGTGCAATCGTCGGTCAGCTGGTCGACGATTGCGGCACGGATGGCCTGCGGGTCCAACACCGGCGGCATGGATTCGAGGGCCTGCAGTTCGAGCCGCAACTCGACCGGCAGCTCCCGGTGGCGCGCCACGACCTGCCCGAGCTTGTGCAGCGTCGGACATTCACCGAGCAGCGTGGCGAGCCGCCGGGCCGCCGAAGCATCCGCCGGCAGGGAGATCTGCCCGAGCACGACGGCCATCTTGCGCTCATTGGCGAGCCCGCCGAGAAAGTGGCTGAGCCCGTCCTCGACCAGTGGCGTCCATTGCGCCAGTGAAGCCGGCATGAAAGCCGCGATGCCCAAGCCGTCGAGCATGTCCCGGTCGAAATCGATGGTGTCGTTCACAGCGGCGCCCCCGGCTGCGCGATGGGTGGAACCCCGTGATTGTGCCCGAGGTCTGCCCGCCCGCGTCAGACCCGGGCTACGCACTCCGAAATGGTCTTCGCAAGCTCGGCACAGTCGATCGGCTTGCTGACGTGCGCCACCATGCCGGCCTCGAGGCAATGCGCCCGCTCCTGCTCGAATGCGTGGGCGGTCTGCGCGACCACCGGCAGGCCGGGGACTACCTGGTGGATCGCTGCGGTTGCGGCGAAACCGTCCATGACCGGCATCTGGATGTCCATCAGCACAGCGTCGAAGTATTGCGCGCCGTGGTCGCGAACCGCATCTACCGCCGCCTGGCCGTCGCCGACCATGATCACCTCCGCGCCGAGGAATTCCAGGTCCTCGGCGAGGATGGCACGGTTGAGTTCGTTGTCTTCGGCCACCAGCAGGCGCAGTCCCTGCAGCGGCCGCTGGTTCGACGACTCGGGGCAACCGCGCGAATTTGCGAGCATGGGCTGGTCCGGATCGGCCCGCAACGGCAGCCGAACCTCGAAACGGCTGCCCTTCCCCGGCTCGCTGGTCACCGACAGGCGGCCGCCCATGTGCTCGATCAATCGCCGGGTGATGGTCAGGCCGAGGCCGGTGCCGCCCGCGATCCGGGTGGACGATCCGTCCACCTGCTCGAACGGCGAGAAGATCGATTCGATGCGATCGGCGGCGATGCCGATGCCGGTGTCGTCGACCCGGAACACCAGCTCGTCGCCGTCGGCATCGGCCCAGACATCGACCCCGCCGTGGAGCGTGAACTTGACGGCGTTCGAAATCAGGTTGATCAGGATCTGCTTGATCCGCAGCGGATCGGACAGGCAACTGTGCGGCAATGCCCGGCTCTTGGTGGACCGCAGATAGATGCCCTTGTCGCCCGCATGGGCGGCCAGCACCTCGACCGCGGCGTCCACCTCCTGCCCGGGCGAAGTCGGCACCGATGCGATCTTCAGCTTGCCGGCATCGAGGCTGGCGAAGTCGAGAATGTCGTTGATCACGCCGAGCAGGTGCTCGCCAGCGGTTCGAATCTTGACGAATGCCTCGCGCACCTTGTCCTTGTTGTCGATGCGGCGCAGGCCGATCCCTGCAAAGCCGAGCACGCCGTGCAGCGGTGTGCGGATCTCGTGGCTCATGTTGGCCAGGAACTCGCTGCGCATGCGGGCCAGGGTTTCCGCCTCGAGCAGGGCCCGCTCCTTGGCCTGGGAGATCGCCCGCTGCGCGCTCATGTCGACGAAGCTGACGACGACGCCCTCCGCGTCCTGTGCCGAGCGCAATGGATGCACCGCGTACATGATCGGAATGGATCGGCCGTCGGCGCGCCAGAAGACCTCGCCGTCGACGCGCGCGCTTTCGCCATCGGTCAATGCCGACACGATCGGCGACGCGTCCCGCGGATAACGCGATCCGTCATGTTGACTGTGCTGGAGGCGGGCATGGGCATCCTCTCCGAGCAATTGCTGCTGGGAATAGCCCAGCATCGTGCATGCGGCTTCATTGACGAACACGATCCGGCCTTCTCGGTCGAGGCCGAACACGCCGTCGGCGCTCGAGTTCAGGATCGCCGACGCACGCGCCTCGGTGCGGACCAGTTCCGCGGTACGGGACTCGACCAGTGCCTCTAGCTCGCGCTGGTAGGCTGCGAGACGAGCTTCGCCCGCCTTACGCTCGGTGATATCCACATCCATACGCACCACGATCGGCGCGCCACCGTCGTTGCCGGAGATCGAGAACAGCGTCGACACCACCCAGATGCGACGACCCTTGCGCGTTGGCAGCTCGCACTCGAGGGGCACGCAGCCACTGCCGTCGTAACCGCCTGCATCGACCTGTTCTGCCATCTGGGCGTCGATGTCGGTGCCTGCGAACATCTCGCCGGGCGTCTTGCCGATCGCGTCGCCGGCAGACCAGCCATACAGACGTTCGGCGGCAGAGTTCCAGTAGACGATGCGACCGTCTTCGGAATCGATCCATTGGACGGCGACGTTCGGCGTGTTCTCGAGCGTCATCCGCAGGCGCTCCTCGGAAGCCTTCAGCCGGTTGTCGGCGATCACCCGCTCGGTGACATCGCTGATCAGGCCCGAGGCCCCGCGATCATCGACCGCGTCCGACAGGGTCCGCTGCAGGTCCAGTTCGATCCAGCGATGCGAGCCGTTGGTATGCTGGAGCCGGGCACGCAGGTGCAAGGTGTGGCGCTCGCCCGAGAACAACTGCGTCAGTGCCGCGCCCACCCGGGCCCGATCCGCGGCCGGCAGGAAGTCTTGCAGATCCCTGCCGATGCAGGTGTCGGGCCGCAGTCCGCTCAATTCGCCCCATGCCGGATTGAGATAGCTCAGCCTGCCGTCGGCGTCGACCTGGAAGATCACCTCCTTGACGCTGGTCACGACCGATCGATAGCGCGCTTCGCTCTGTTGCAGCGCACGGCTCTTGCTCAGCAGTTCGACGGTCTGCTCGTCCACCTTGCGACGGATTGTCGCCGTTCGACCGAGCATGCCGAGGATCAGCAGTTGCACCAACGTCGCCAGCAGCACGCTGATGACGCCGACACCCCATGCGACCCAGGGCCGGTGGGCAGCGAGATAGCGCGGTGTCGGAACGACATCGAGCCGCCAGACCCGGTCCATCATCATCAGTTCGGTCTGCCAATGCAGGGCGTTCGCAGCCGACGCAGCATTTTCCGCAGGCGCCGATTCGAAAAGCACCTCATCACCGGCCTCGGGGTCGCTCACGCGCAGCACGAGATCCGACGTCAGGCTTCCGGCCAGCGCTCTCACGACCATTTCGTCGACCTTGATGACGGCGACGGCAAAACCGATCAGTGCGTCCTCACCCTGCCGCACTTCGCCGTGCACGTCGCGCCGCCATGCCGGCGACAGCGCCAGCAGTCCTGAATGATTGCGGCTGTCCTGGACCAACACCAGCGGCGCGGTCGCTGCCGGCGCGCGGGATTCGCGGGCACGCCGGATCGCGTCCAAACGCGACGGCTCGGAAGCGATGTCGAACCCGAGCGCGCGACGGTTCGTTTCGAGCGGTGCGATTTGTGCGACGGTGACGTATTCGGGGCGCCGCGCGGCTGGGACCAGCGTTCCGTCGGAGCCCCGCTCGGTAATCCTGAACGGTGCGCCGCCGGCCGACATCTCGGCTTCGAAGGCATTGCGACGCGCATCGGTGACCAGCGGATTGAAGCTCAGGGCGAAGATTTCCGGGTGTTCGTCGAGGATCCCGGTGGCGAAGTGGCCGAACCTTTCCTCTTCGACGTCTCTCGCGACCTCGACGAATCGTGCCATTGACGCGAGCGCCTCGCGGTGACCGACCAGGGTCGCGTTGAGCAGGTCACCGAACGCGTCGCCGCGCGACGCAAGCTCGGTCTGCTGCTGCCGGGCCTCCCAGCGTGAACTGATGTAAAACGCTGCGGCGGCCACCATCAACACCGCCGGCATCACGACCGACAGCACGCGGGTGCGATCGGCCCAGGCCATCTCGCGCCGTCCGAACAGGGCGACCGTCAGCGGTGCGAACAGCAGCACGCCGAGGGTATCGCCGACATACCAGTTCCACCATGCGAAGGCATACTCGGGCGCGGCGATGATGCCAAACGCCAACAAGGAGCTGACCCCGCAGCTGGCGGAGACGACGCAGGCGACAGGTCCACCCAGCAACAGGAAGCGAATGACCTCGCGTTCCGATTCGAGCGTGTCGCCACCGGCGTCCCACGACTTGTGCAGCAGCGCCCAACCGGCCGCCGCCTGAAGCGCGGCACCGATGCCGATGCCGGCGGCGATGATCACGCTGGTGACGCCGAACTGGCCCTGCGTCACTGCCAGCACCGAGTTCAGCAGCATCGATCCGAGCCACACCGCCGACGCGCTGCGGACGCCGAAGCGCAATAGCACGGCGAGCGCAAAACCCGATGCCGGGAACACAGGGCTGGCGTAGCCGGGGGGAATCGCCAGTGCCAACCCGATCCCGCCGAGAATCGCGTACACCGACGCGACCAACGCAAAGCGCTTGTTTGCCGACTGGTACAAGAACGTCAAGCGCGAGAGCTCCTTCGAATGGCTGCGGCGATTCGTCTACCGTCGGTCCGGGAATTCACGCGAATGCGTACCGGACCGGGAACGAATGGCCACTACCCCTGGTTTTACGGCGGATGCGAAGGTGAATTGAGGCCCATCGAAACCATCGCCGAAAGATCGCCCCCGGCCGCGATCGCCCGGCATACACGATTGCGCTAAAGGTCGCGCGAACTCAGTTCGTAGACCATCCCAATCGATGGTCCGCCGGAGCCGCTTCGATTTCCATGAGCAATCCGATCCCACTGCAGACGCCGAGACCTGCCGGCTTCCAGATCCCTTCGTCGATCGCGGAGTCGGTACTCGACCAGTGCGATGCACTGCTCTTCGCGATGGACCTGCACGGCCGCTACACGGTCGCCAGCCGGGCCTTCTGCACGCTCGTCGGCGTCGATTCGGGGACCCTGGTCGGTCACACCGACGAATCCTTCGGTGGTTCCCTGCCGTTGGCGGAACTGGCGGCGGCCGCCCGGGGCGACAGCATGCGCAGCGAAACGCCGCCCGATGCCTACGGGCGGGTCTTCGAGCGTCGGGTGTCGCCATTGCGCGGCCCACGCGGCGAAGTGATCGGACTGACCGGAATACTGCTCGAGATCTCGGATCTCAAGCATCGCGAACGAGGTTCGGACCGACTGCGGCGCCACCTGCAGGCGACACTCGACGCCATGCCCGATCTGGTCTTCGTGCTCGACGGCGACGGCACGTTCCGGGAGTTTCATTCGAGTCGCGACAAGCATCTGTACGTGGCGCCGGAATCGGTGCTCGGCCGCAACCTGGTCGAGGTCCTGCCGGCCGAGGCCGCCGAGGTCTGCCACCGGGCACTGGCGGCGGCCGGTCGCCACGGGCATAGCGCCGGTCACGAAATCCAGCTGAAACTGCCGGACGGCGACCACTGGTTCGAGCTCTCGGTATCGTGCATGGCCGAGCGCGAAGGCGACGTTGCCGACTGCATGTACGTCGTGGTCTCGCGCGAGGTCACCGAACGCCGCAATGCCGGCGAGCGCCTGCGCGAGAGCGAAGCATTGCTCAGGCTGGTGATCGACGTCATCCCCGATCCGGTCGTCGTCAAGGACGAACAAGGCCTGTTTCTGCTCGGCAATCAGGCAGTCGCCAGCCTGTACGGCACGGCGCCGGAGGAACTGCCCGGCAAGCAGGACGGAGATTTCGGCGTTCCCGCCGAAATGGCCGAATTCTTTCGCCGGAACGTCTGCCAGATCATGGCCAGCGGCCGCACCGAGGTGGTCCTCGAGGACAGCCGCGACGCTGTCAGCGGCGAGATCCGCCACTATCGCTCGATCAAGAAGCCGTTCAAGGATGCCGGCGGGCGGGATCGCATCCTGGTGCTGGCGCACGACATCACCGACATGATCGAGGCACGCCGCCTGGTCGAGGAAAGCGAAAAGCGGCTGCAGGAGGTGCTGAAGGCGACCCGCGAAGGCATCTGGGACTGGGACATCGCGAGTGGTCGCGTGATCCACAACGACCGCTGGTATCGCCTGCTCGGCCATGAACCCGGCGGCATCCCGCCGACGGTCGAAGCCTTCGCCGCATTGATCCATCCGGACGACCATGCGCGGGTGTGGGTGCGACTGCAGTCGGCACTGCAGGGCGAGCGCGAGGACTACTACTCGGAGCACCGGCTGCGTCGTCGGGACGGCACGATGATGTGGGTGCAGGATCGCGGGCGAGTGGTCGACCGCGACGACGCCGGGCAACCGCTGCGGGTGGTCGGCAGCATTGCCGACATCAGCAGCCGCAAGAACGCCGAAAACGAACTGGCGCTCTACCGGGAACAGCTGGAGCGCCGGGTCGCGGAGCGTACCGAGGAACTGGCCGCCGCGAAGAATGCGGCGGAGGCGGCCAATATCGCCAAGAGCGCGTTCCTGGCGAACATGAGTCACGAGATCCGGACGCCCCTGAATGCGATCACCGGCATGGCGCATCTGATCCGCAGGCTGGGCCTGAGCGATGTGCAGGCCGCCCAGCTCGACAAGCTGCAGCATGCCAGCGAGCATCTGGTACAGATCATCAATGCGATCCTCGATCTGTCGAAGATCGAAGCCGGCAAGTTCGACCTGATCGAGGAGGCCGTGGACGTCGGTCGCCTGCTGGCAGGGATTCGCGAGATGATCCACGACAAGGTCAGCGCCAAGGGCCTGCGGCTGGTCGTCGAGAGCGATGCACTGCCCGACCGCCTGCAGGGCGATCCGACACGGATTCGCCAGGCATTGCTGAACTACGTCGGCAATGCCGTCAAGTTCACCGAAGCCGGTGCAATCACCGTGCGCGTTCTGCGGCAACGGGAGGACGCCAGTCACGTCACGCTGCGCTTCGAGGTCGAGGACACTGGCACCGGCATCGACCCTGCCAGCGTGCCGCGTCTTTTTCGGGCCTTCGAACAGGCCGACAGCTCGACTACCCGGGAATACGGCGGCACCGGTCTCGGGCTCGCCATCACCCGCCGCATTGCCCGGCTGATGGGCGGCGAGAGCGGCGCCACCGGCACGCCGGGCAAGGGCAGCACCTTCTGGTTCACGGCGCGGCTACGGCGCGGCTCGCAGTCGGAAGACGCCTCACAGACGGGTGAGGTCACTCAACCCGACGCGATACTGAAGCGCGAATACAGCGGGCGCCGGGTGCTATTGGCCGAAGACGAGCCGCTGAACCGTGAGATCACACAGTCGATGCTCGAAGACATCGGGCTGGTGGTCGATACCGCCGACAACGGGCTGATGGCGACGGACCGCGCCGGCGCTGCCGCCTACGACCTGATCCTGATGGACATGCAGATGCCGAAGATGGACGGCCTCGACGCGACCCGACGCATCCGTGACATCGACGCGCACGGCCGGACGCCGATCATCGCGATGACTGCAAACGCCTTCGCCGAGGACAGGGCCCGCTGCCTGGCGGCCGGCATGAACGACTTTCTGCCCAAGCCGACCTCGCCCGGCCAACTCTATTCGACGCTGCTGCGCTGGCTCGCCCCGCCCGGCTGAGCGCCGCTGCACCGGCTCAGTTCTCGCGTTCGCGCGTCAGCCAGTCGAGCAGGGGCCGGAAGCGGTAGCTGCGCACATAGGGCTGAACATACTCGATGAAGTCGCGATAGGCGGGCTGACCACCGAGCCGTTCGAGCAGCCGGCGCAGCCCCAGCACGTTGTGGCGGCGCACATGCTCGACGAATTCGTCGAGGTAGTCGTCGTCAGGCATCGTGATCCCGGTGCCGGTACGTGCCGACACCGGCGCATCGGCGGGCTGCGTCGGCTCGCCGTCCGCGACGCAACCTTCGGTCAGCACGGCGACGTCGATGTCGAACCAGAAGTGACTGCCGACGCCCGGTTCGCTCTCGACCCTCAGCTCGGAGCCCATCAGGCCCACCAGTTGCTGGCTGATCGTCAAGCCGAGACCGGAGCCCTCGGCCCGGGTGATCGGATTGTCGATCTGGCGAAACGCAATGAAGATCGAGTCGAGTTCGGAAGGACCGATGCCGATGCCGCTGTCGAGCACGCCGAAACGCAGTCGGGCCTTGCCGTCACCGCCATGGCCGACCCGCTCGACCGAAAACAGCACGCCGCCGCGCTCGGTGAACTTGACCGCGTTGCCGAGCAGGTTCAGCAGCACCTGCCGCAGGCGCTTTTCGTCCACCAGCACCACAGCCGGCAGACCCGGCTGGAACTGGCGCTCGAGCCGGATGCCCTTCAGCCGGGCCCGCACCTCCATCATCTCGACCAGCGTCTCGAGCAGGCTTGGCAGGGCCACTTCCGCAGGGTGCAGTGCGAGCTTGTCGGCGCCCATCCGCGAAAAATCGAGGATGTCGTTGATCATCATCAGCAGGTGTTCCGCACTGCGGTCGATCGACGATATGCCCTCGCCGTGACCGGCCATCAGCGGCGCATCCTGCTTGTAGAGCTGGGTGTAGCCGAGGATCGCGTTGAGCGGCGTGCGCAGTTCGTGGGTCACGTTCGCCATGAAGCGGGTCTTCGCGCGATCCGAAGCCTCGATCGCCAGCTTGGCCTTGTAGAGGCGATGGAACATCACCAGCATGGTGATCCACACCAGCGCCATCAGCCCCATTGCCAGACTCGACTCGGCGATCAGTTTGGAGCGCATCTCGCCGGACAAGGTGTCGAAATAGCGAGGACTCAGCAGGAACTCCGCGACGCCGAGGAGGCGACCGCCCTGCCCGATCAGCGGAATCGATGCGTGAAAGCAGCGCTCGCAGGCGCGCGCACCGTCCTGCAACTCGAGTGAGCCCGGCGTCACCGGCACCGCCTCATAGTCGATCTGGAGATCGAGCCCGAGCACGATGCGCCCGCCGGTGGCCGGATCTTCGACCAGCAGGATCTCCTGCATCAGATCGAACAACTTGTCCCGCAGCAGGCCCGGCGCACCGTGCTCGATCGTCTCGAGCAGGGCGGCTGCCTGCGACTGCGCGAGGATGCGGGCCTGGGTCTCGGCGGTCAGGTACAGGCGCGGCTCGAGCGATCCGGTCCAGTAGCGTGCCAGCGAAAAGACAAAGGAGGCGAACAGCAGCACGAACACCGCCGTGATCAGCAGATGGCTGCGCATCCGCGGGTGGCCGAGCAACGCCAGTACCCGCGACCGGCGGCCCATCGACGAGCCGTCGGCTCTCTCTTCGGATGCGTCAGTTTTCGCCATCACCGTAACGCTTGGCCACCCTCAGATAGAAACTCTTGATCGCCAATTCACTGGCCCGCAGCGTACGCATGTTGATCAGCGGCCGAATCGTCGCCTCGACCGAGATACCGCCGAGCACACCCTTTTCGACATCGCCCTCGAATGGCGAAAACAGGATCGCATGCTGGCGAATGGCGTAGCCGACCAGACGCGCGAGCTCCCTGTCGTCAAGTGGCTGGGTGACGAAGATCGCGGCCGGCCGGATGCCCCCGCCGGATAGCAGATCCGCCAGCGACACGACCTCGATGCGAACCTCGGCGCCACGCACCGAGTCCATGTCGGCCGCCAGTTCCAGGGCATATTCGCGAGCATCGCGAGCGTTGTCCGCGTAGACCAGATGGACCGGCAGCCTTCCGTTGGCGTCGAGCTTGGCGGCGCTCGCGGTATCGGCCGCCACCAGGGTCCGGAAAAGCTTGAGACCGACGTGCACGCGGCGCTCGCCGAACGACTGAGCCACCAGGCTCTCGCTCGGCAGCGAGAACAGCAACACGATCAGCATCAACTGCAAGGACAGCAGCCGCCGCGTGGTCGAGGTCCGCATCGTCACCCGAGCCATGTCTGTTCGGTCTCGTCTCGCGCGTTTTGGATTGCGGCCATCAGAATTGATACTCGGCGCTCAGCCAGAACTCGCGTTGCCCCTGGGGCAAGCCCGTCGGAAATTGCGCGGGCGTGGCGACGCTGTCGAAGTGCTGGTCGGTGATGTTGCGAATGCCGGCACCAACCTCGAGCCCGGCCAGGCCATAGGGCTCGACGATCGTCAGTGCGTAGTCGACGGTGGCGTAGGCGTCGAAGCGGTCGCGCTGCGCGGCCCGGGTGGCGAGTTCCCAGCCCTCCTGCGCGCCCACGTACTTCAGGCTCAGGGCATGGGTCAAAATGCCGTTCTGGCGCCAGCTGGCGCCGAGCGTCGCCAGCCAATCCACCGCACCGAGCAGGCGCTCGTCGCCGTCGAGGTGATCTTCGGCGTCGACGTAGGCCAGATTGGCCCACCACTGCAGCTTTCGGCCCAGGCGCTGGACCCATTCCAGTTCGACGCCATGCGTCTCGATGTCGCCACGATTGCGCCATGCCGGCGGGTCGCCCGGGTTGATGAAGAACTCGATCAGGTCGCGCAGCTGGGTTCGATAGACGGTCATGCGCAGGCGCAGGTCGGCCCGGCGAAAGATGTAGGCCGCCTCAAGCGACCGGATCCGCTCGTCATCGAGGTCACCGGTGAGCGTCGTTCCGGGAAAGGTGTTGGGACCCGGGTAGAACTCCTCCAGGTTCGGCGGTCGGAATGCCTCCGCATACTGCATTTTGACGATGTGGTGCTCGGCCGGGCGCCAGACCGCCGCCAGTCGCGGCGAGGTCCGCCCGCCCCAGTCGTCGTAGTGATCGTGGCGCAGCCCGGCAGTCACCTCGACCCGCTCTCCGAGCCGGATCTGGTCCTGGAGCGTCAGGCTGGTCAGCGTGCGGCTCGATCCCGCCAGCACCGCCGTCTGGTCGGGTGGCAACATCCGGGCAACGCCACCCCGTTCGGTCAGCGACGCGAACGAATCGGTCACCTTGCTGTAGACCCGCTCCACACCGAGAAATATCTGGTGGCGTTGGCCCGGCGTCCAGTGCATCGCAATCTGAGCGTTCCAGGCGCGATCGGCGCTTCCGGTGCGGCGGTACACCTCGTCCGTCCTCGACCCGGGCTGGCCCGGGCGTCCTGCGCCGGCCGGCAGGGGCATCAGCGTCGCCTGCTCCAGATCGGTTTCGAGCAGGCCGAGCGATGCCGACAGCCTGAGGTCATCGCCGAGCGTCCAGTCTTTTTCGAGATTCAGACCGAGCACCCGTTCCAGCCGTGGTTCGAGCCCGTCCGGCAGCGCCGCGACGCGGCCGTAGCCGCCACCCCGTGACAGCGCCGCATGGCGCAACTGCAATCGATACCCCCTGGCTTCCAGGCTCGCCAGCAGGTAACGGCCGTGTTCGCCGTCGAATACCGGCGCCGGCGAATAGCCGAGACCCGCTTGCGCGAAATTGTCCGGATTGGTGGTCAAGCCGCTGTCGCCCTGACGCCAGGCACCGGCCCCAAGCTTCAGGCTGGCATCGCCTCCCTCACCGAGCGCCAGACGCGCGACACCACGGCGCAGGCCGTGGCTGCCGACGCCGCCCGCGACCGCGTCGCCGCCGCGCGTCAGCACGTTGATCACGCCGGAAAAGGCAAATCCGCCATAGATCGCCGAGCCCGGGCCACGGATCACTTCGATGCGATCGACCTGCGACAGCGGCAGGCGCAGCAGCCAGTCGGCCGAGCCGTCGATGGGCCGGTTGACCGCGATGCCGTCGAGCAGGATCTTGAAGTTGGTCGCGTTCAGGGTCGCGCCGACACCTCGCACCACCGCCCGCGCGTCGCCGACGTTGTTCACCGTGACGTGAAAGCCCGCCACCTGGCCGAGCGCATCGCCCACGGTGGCAAGACCCCTCACCCGCATGTCCTCGCCATGGAGCACGGTCACCATGCCGGGCACGTAGTCGGCATTCATGCGCGTCTGGGTCGCGATCGTGGTCTGTTCGTGCAGCAGGTCGAGCAGCGCGACCAGCTCCGGATCGCTGTCGGCAGCGGCGTGGCCGCAATAGACGGCCATGGCGACCATCCAGGCGGTGCCACCGGCGAACCGCCGCGCTTTACCAGGTCTGCGCCGGGCCGATCGCGCGCTCATCGGATCACCTCCTGCGCGCGTCCGTCCGGGTCGCCGGCGTCGTCATCGCCGACGATGCGATTGCGACCCGTTTCCTTGGCTCGGTAAAGACGCCGGTCGGCCGCGGCAAGCAGCCCGGCCGCCGTCGCACTTGGGTCGGGGACCGCGGTGGCGAGGCCCAGGCTGACACTGACGTTGCGGCAGGCCGAATTGTCCGCGTGCGCGATCGCCAGGGCCGACACCGCCTCGCGCATCTTGTCGCCGATCGCCCGCGCCGCCGCGGCATCGGTGTCGGGCAGCAGCGCGACGAATTCCTCGCCGCCGTAGCGGGCGACGAGATCGCCGGGTCGGCGAGTGCACGACGACAAGGCCTCGGCCACGCGCTGCAGGCAATGGTCCCCTTCGGCATGCCCGTAACGGTCGTTGAAGCGCTTGAAATGATCGACATCGACGACGATCAGCGACAGTGCGCGGGCGTGTCGCTGGGCGCGTGACCACTCGCTGTCGAAGCTGATGTCGAATTGCCGCCGATTGGCGACACGGGTCAGTCCGTCGGTCGAGGCAAGCTGGGCGAGTTCGTCGCTCTTGCGCTTGAGCGCCAGATGATTGTGCATCCGTGCCTTCAGGATCGGCAGTGAAAACGGCTTGCTGACGTAGTCAACCGCGCCCAGGGCGAGGCCGCGCTCGATTTCGACGTCGTCCTGTGCGGCGGTCAGGAACAGCACCGGTATGTCCGCCAGATCGGGCTCGGCCTTCAGTCGCCGGCACACCTCGAAGCCGTCCATGCCCGGCATCATCACGTCGAGCAGGATCAGGTCCGGTCGCAGTTCCTGCGCCAGCGCCAGCCCTTCCTCGCCGGAGAGGGCGACGGTCAGTTCGATCTGTTCCCGCTGCAGGTGCTCGACGAGGACGTCCAGGTTTGAAGGCACGTCGTCCACCGCCAGCACCAGCGGTGCCTGTCGTGGGCCTGCGAAGTTCATCGTCATCGGGTCAGCCACCATGATTTCAGGCGCCGCTCATCGGCACCATCGCGCGATATCACCCAATGCCGCAGGAAGCGTGCCATGCCGATCGAGCAGGAATGAAGGGCGATGCAGGCCTCGATCGGCATATCGACATCTTATAGCGCTTATGCGCCTTACATGTTTTCGATAGCCGCTTATACTGTCGTACAGTGCAGATCGCCGATGGAGTCTCCCGTGACCGACCAACCGCTGGTGATGATCGTCGACGATCAACCGGACAACCTCGACATCCTGGTCGCCCATCTGGCCGACAGTGGACTCGATCTCGCGGTCGCCACCGACGGTGGCGAAGCCCTTGCCCTGGCGCGCACGCGCACGCCCGATGTGGTACTGCTCGACGTGATGATGCCGGGCATCGACGGCTACGAAGTGTGCCGCCGCATGAAGGCCGACCCGCGCACCGCCGACGTGCCCGTGATCTTCATGAGCGCGCTGACCGACACCGCCAGCAAGCTGCGCGGTTTCGAATCGGGTGCCATCGACTTCCTGTCGAAGCCGCTGCATCGCGAGGAGTTGCTCGCCCGCATCCACGTGCACCTGACGATCGTCCGGCAACGACGCGAGCTGGAGGCGCGAAACCACCGGCTGCTGTCGTTGAATCGGGAACTGCAGGAGCAGATCGAGCGCCGACAGAAGCTCGAGGACCAGCTTTCGCTGACCGACCAGCGACTCCACGCCATCACCCGGCACGAGGTCGAACGCTGGAGCATCGACGGCTTCGTCGGTTCCAGTCCGGCCGCATGTCGGCTGATGGACGAGGTCCGCAGCCTGCAGGGCGCCGAGCGCACCCACGTGCTGGTGCTCGGCGAGAGCGGTACCGGCAAGGAACTGGTGTCGCGGGCGATCCATGTCGGCGGCCCGCGCGGCAATGGCCCGTTCATTGCGGTGAATTGCTCGGCGATCCCGGCAGAACTGGCAGACGCCGAATTCTTCGGCCACAGCCGCGGCGCCTATACCGGCGCCACCGGTCCGCGGCACGGCTACTTCAGCCAGGCCGACGGCGGCACGCTGTTTCTCGACGAAATCGGCGATCTCGAGCCAAGGCTGCAGGCCAAGCTTCTTCGGGTACTCGAGGATGGCATCGTCACGCCGCTCGGGGCGTGCGCGTCGCGTCAGGTGGACGTGCGTGTGGTCGCGGCGACCAATGCCGACCTCGCCGCCCGCGTCGCCGACGGCCGCTTCCGGCGCGATCTCTACTTCCGTCTCGCCGGCTATGTCGTCACGGTACCCGCGCTGCGCGAGCGCCGCGACGACGTCCCGCTGCTGGTCAGCCACTACCTGCAGCACCTGAGTGGCCAGATGGGACGCGACACCCCGGCGATCTCGCCGGAGGCCCTCGCCTCGCTGTGCGACTACGACTTCCCGGGCAACGTGCGCGAATTGCGCAACCTGATCGAATACGCGCTGATCGCCGCCCGCGGCGCCCGCATCGACATCGACCACCTGCACTTCCTCGGCCATGCGGTCGCGCCGTCGATCGCGGTCGGCCATGAGCCGGCGCGACCACGGCCGGAAGGCAGCGCAGGCGCGGGCGGCGGCTGGGCCGGCCACGATGAGCAGCGCCTGCTGGCGCTGGTGAAGCGCGACGGGCGGGTCGACAATGCCGGCGTCCAGGCCGCTCTCGCTGTGGATCACGGGCGCGCCTCGTACCTGCTCAAGAAGCTCCACCGAGACGGCCGCCTCGACAAGCACGGCGAGCGCCGCTGGACCTACTACACGGCCGCCTAGCGCAGAACCGTCGGGCGACGCCCGCGCGCTTCGCCGCGCGCCCGGCAGCCGCGGCGATCGTGCCCGGGACTTGTCATCCGGGCCCGCGTGCCGCACGATCCCCACCTGCCATCGGTGCAGCCCGTCGTCCGCGCACGCGGGCGGGCACGCGGATGGCGTCACACCAGCAGAGCCGGAAAGGCCAATGGCAAGGGGACACATGGCGATCGACCGCAAACTCATCGATGACCTCGAGCGGCGGCGGCAGGCGGCCGAGATGCCGGTCGGTGCCGATCGCATCGTCCAGCGTCACGCCGAAGGCCGCCTGACCGCGCGCGAGCGACTTCAGGAGTTGTACGCCCGCGACACTTTCCAGGAATTCGGTCTGCACGCCCAGCACGAGACCCGCGGTTTCGGCATGGAGCAGAAATCCCTGCCGACCGACGGCGTCGTCACCGGCATCGGTTTCGTCGATGGGCGCCCGGTGGCCGGTTTCAGCCAGGATTTCATGATCGCCGGCGGATCGCTCGGCCGCATCCATGCCCGCAAGATCTGTGATCTGCTCGACTACGCCGGTCGCGCCGGCATGCCGGTGGTGGGATTCAATGACTCGGGGGGCGCCCGCATCCAGGAAGGCGTCGAAAGCCTGTCCGGCTATGGCCAGGTCTTCAACCGCAACGTCATGATGTCCGGCGTGGTGCCGCAGATCGCGGTGATCTGCGGGCCGTGTGCCGGCGGTGCGGCGTACTCGCCCGCGCTGATGGACTTCCTGATCATGACCCGCGCATCGGCCCACATGTTCATCTGCGGACCGGAAGTGATCCGCGCCGTGACCGGGCAGCAGACCACGATGGCCGAGATCGGGTCGGCCGAGGCCCACGCGCGCGACTCGGGCAACATCCACTTCATCGCCGAAGACGACCGACACGCGATCGAACTGGTCGGCCGCCTGCTTGGCTACCTGCCGTCGAACAACATGATGGACCCGCCGCACCGGCCCACGGAAACCATCTCGCTCAGCGACGACCTCGCCATGGAAGCGCTGATTCCCGACGATGCCAAGGTGGCCTTCGACGTGAAGCAGGTCATCGCGCGCATCGCCGATAACGGCGATTTCCTGGAGGTTCAGCAGGATTTCGCACCGAACATGGTGGTGGCCTTTGCACGAATCGACGGCATCGTCGTCGGCGTCGTCGCCAACCAGCCGACGGTCATGGCCGGTACCCTCGACATCGATGCCTCGGACAAGGGCAGCCGCTTCATCCGGCTGTGCAACGCCTTCAACATTCCCCTGGTGACCCTGGTCGACGTTCCCGGCTTCATGCCCGGCATCGCGCAGGAGAAGGGCGGCATCATCCGCCACGGCGCCAAGATGCTGTTCGCCTACGGTGCGGCGACGGTGCCCAAGATCACCGTGATCATGCGCAAGGCCTACGGCGGCGCCTACCTGGCGATGTGCTCGCGCGACATGGGTGCCGATCTGGTGCTGGCCTGGCCCACCGCCGAGATCGCCGTGATGGGCGCGGAAGGCGCGGTCAATGTGCTCTACCGCAGGGAACTGGAGGCGGCCGACGACAAGGCGACCCGGCGCAGCGAACTGATCAATGCCTACCGGGCCGAGTTCGCCTCGCCCTACCAATCCGCCGCGCGCAACTTCATCCACGACGTGATACTGCCTCGGCGCACCCGTGGCGCAATTTCGCTGGCGTTGCGCACGCTGTTGTCGAAGCGCGAGGCGCGCCCGCCGAAGAAGCACGGGAACATCCCGCTCTGATCATGGACATCGCCGACGCCCTGCTGATGATCGCCACCGGCTTCGGCGTCACGCTCGGCGCGCTCGCCCTGCTGTGGCTGATCAGTGCCGCGATTGGGCGACTGTTCGCAGCCACCGGCGCCGCCGAAGCCGCAACGGCGCCGGTGGCCGCCGAGCAGACACCGAACGCCGGCATCCCACCGTCGCATCTGGCTGCGATCGCCGCCGCAGTGGCCGCGATCACCGACGGACGCGGCCGCGTCGTCTCGGTGCGGGCACCGGCCCATCTCGCCAGCGCCTGGGCCAGCGAGGGCCGTGCCGACCAACTCGCCAGCCATCGCCTGCGCTGGCACTGGGAGGCGGCGACGACGCGTCGCACGGATCATCCGACCGCCGCACGGCCGTCCCCGGCGGCGTCCGGCGATCGCAAGGGGGGCTCATGAGGAAATTCAGAATCACGGTCGACGGTACGGCCTACGAAGTCTGCGTCGAGGAACTCGACGCCGGGACGCCGGCACCGGATGCGACGCCGCGGCCGCGGGTCGAGCAGGCCACCGCCAACCGCCCGGCCGCCGCCGGCGCCGGCGTGCCGCCACCGGGCAAGCCCGCGACAGCGGCCGGTGACGTCGCCAGCCCGCTGGCCGCCACCGTCGTCAAGGTCGAAGTGACGGTGGGCCAGCAGGTCGCCGCCGGGCAGGAACTGGCGGTGCTCGAGGCGATGAAGATGAACAACTTCGTCCATGCCCCGCGCGAAGGCACCGTCAGCGCGATCCATGTCGCCGCCGGCGACGTCGTCGCCGAGGGCCAGCCCTTGCTGACGCTGGCATGACCATGGCGCGACTGCGGCCACAGCCCGCCCGCGAGCGGTCATGACCGAATCCCTCGCCGCACTGATCGAACTGACAGCGCTGAACCGCGTGACACCGGAGATGGTCGTCATGTGGGCGGTGGTCGGCGTGCTGCTCTACCTCGCCGTGCACCGCAACTTCGAGCCCCTGTTGCTGGTGCCGATCGCCTTCGGCGCGCTGCTGGCGAACCTGCCCACCGAGGGCCTGGTCAACCTGCCGGTCGGCGATACGCCGGGCGGCCTGTTCCACTACATCTCGCTCGGCATCCTGCTCGAACTGTTTCCGCCGATCATCTTCCTCGGCGTCGGTGCGCTGACCGACTTCGGCCCGGTGATCGCCAATCCCCGCACCTTCCTGCTCGGCGCCGCCGCCCAGTTCGGCGTCTTTGCAACCTTCATCGGTGCCGCCCTGATCGGTTTCACCACCGAGCAGGCAGCCGCCATCGGCATCATCGGTGGCGCCGACGGCCCGACCTCGATCTTTCTCGCCAACAAGCTCGCCCCCGAGTTGCTGGCGCCGATCGCGGTCGCCGCCTATTCCTACATGGCGCTGGTGCCGCTGATCCAGCCGCCGATCATGCGCGCACTGACGACGCCGGCGGAACGCGCGATCCGGATGCGCTCGCTGCGCCCGGTGTCGAAGACCGAAAAGCTGGTGTTCGCGCTGGTGGTGACCGTCGTCGTGATCCTGTTGGTGCCGGCCGCCTCGGCGCTGATCGGCATGCTGATGCTGGGCAATTTCCTGCGTGAATGCGGCGTCACCGAGCGCCTCAGCAAGGCCGCGCAGAACGAGATCATCAATGTCGTCACGATCCTGCTCGGGACCTCGGTCGGCATCTCCATGACCGGCGAGCGTTTCCTGCAGTTTGAGACCCTGAAGATCCTTGCGCTGGGCATCGTCGCATTCTCGATCTCGACCGCGTCCGGCCTGCTGATGGCCAAGCTGATGAATCTGATGTCGAAGGAGAAGATCAACCCGTTGATCGGCTCGGCTGGGGTCTCCGCGGTGCCGATGGCGGCTCGGGTCAGTCAGGTCGAGGGCCAGAAGGCGGACCCGGGGAACTTTCTGCTGATGCATGCGATGGGTCCGAACGTGGCCGGCGTCATCGGCACTGCGGTCGTCGCCGGCTACTTCATCGCCAGGCTCGGCGGCTGATCACGCCTGCATCGGACCGGCCGGCAGCGAATGCCGTTACCCTGTCGACATCGATCGCAACAAGGACCACACCCGAAATGCCCGATGCCCAAGAGGCCGCGATGCAAGGCCCCAATCTGATCCAGCGGCTGCGCAGCCGCTGGCACGCGATGGTCGAGGACATCGACCAGGCAGACATCCTTCGCCTGCTGCGGGCCGACGGCCAGCTGACGGCGCGTTACCTGTTCATGGTCGCGATCGCCGCCGGCATCGCGACCATCGGGCTGCTGCTCAATTCGCCGGCGGTGATCATCGGCGCGATGCTGATCTCGCCGCTGATGGGCCCGATCGCGCTGACCGGTGCCGCCGTCGCGACCCTGTCTGCGCCGCACCTGCGGGCCGGCCTGACCGCGCTGGCGGCCGGCGCCGTCGCCGCCCTGGCCCTCGCCGGCCTGATCGTGCTGTTTTCGCCACTGCACGAGAACACGCCGGAGATCCTCGCCCGTACCCGCCCCAATCTCTTCGACCTGGTGGTTGCAGTCCTGTCCGGGCTGGCCGGCGGCTACGCCACCGTGCGCGGCCGCGGCGGTGCCGTGGTCGGTGTCGCCATCGCCACCGCGCTGATGCCACCGCTGGCGGTCGTCGCCTTCGGCATCGTCTCGCGCCAGTGGCAGCTCGCCAGTGGTGCCGGCCTGTTGTTCCTGACCAACATGGTGGCGATCGCACTGGCAATCGCGCTGGTGCTGAGCTGCTACGGCTTCGCGCGCCGCGAGACCCGTTCCAAGCTGGTCTGGCAGACCGTGCTGTGGGGCGCGCTGCTGACCCCGCTGGCCTATCCGCTGACGACGTCGCTGCAGTCGATCGTGGCCGAGACCTTCTTCGCCCAGCGCTCCAGCGACGTCATTCGCGCACGCATCGGCGACGATGGGCGCATCGAGCGCCTGTCGCTGAGCTTTCCCGATTCGGACAGCGTCCGCGTCGAGGCCGTGGTACTGCTCAGCGAACCGGTCGAATCCCTCGAACAACGGGTCACCGAGGCCCTGCAGGCGGATTCCGGTCGGCGCTGGTCGGTGCGCATCGCCCAATTGCAGGTGGCCGACCCGGCCGCCCTGCTGGCGGAGCGCTCGGCCGTCGCCAATCCGGTCGCGGCGCCGGCCCAGGTTGCGCTGGTGGCGGAGGGCTCACCGCTCGATGGCTTTCCGTTGCCGCTCGAACAAGCCGCCATCGACCATGCCCGTCGCACCGCGCTGATGGTCCCTCGCGCCGGCGTGCGCCTGCCACTGGCCACCTATCGGCAGGCCGAAGCGGAGGCGGCCAGCGCCTATCCGGGCTGGAACGTGCGCGTGCGGCCACCGCTGGTGGCGATGCCGCCGGTGCATTTCGCCCACACCTCGGCCGACATCGATCGCGACGCCGCGGCTCGCCTCGACGACATCGTCTGGGCGGTGCGCGCCTGGGGCGCCGGCGGCGTTGCCGTCACCGGCTATGCCAGCACCGAGGGCGGCGGCAATCTGCCGCTGGCGCAGGCGCGGGCCGACAACGTCGCCGAGGTGCTGCGTGGCCGCGGCCTCGACGTCTCGATCGAGGCGATCTATCCGGCACCGGAGCAACACGCGATCGAACACGAACGCGGCATGTCGCATTTCCGGCGGGTCGAGTTCCGGATTCGGCCGATCGCGCTCGGCAGCGAGTAGCGGCAACGCCACTCGAGGCGCGACCCGACGGACGGCGCCGCGAGTTGGCGTTTCAGCGGGTCACCACGCGCACGCCGTCATACAGGCGGTCGTCGGGATGCACCACGACCTGTGTGCCCTCGCCGACACCGCCGAGCACCTGTGCCGCCAGGCCGTTGCTGCGGCCGATATCGACAGATCGCCGGGAGGCAATGCCGTCCTCGACGACGAATACCGCCCAGCCGTCTTGCCGTTGATCCCGAAACAGGCTGCTGGCGGGTAGCTGCAGCACATCCTGCTCCTGCCACAGGATGAAACTGGCCTCGACCCGGTAGCGATCGCCGAGGCGCTGCCAGAGCGCGCTCGACGACGTGAACTCGACGATCACCCACACCCGTTGTTCCTCGACGCCGAGCGCGGAAACCTTGGTGAAGGCCACCGGCTCGACGCGGCGGACGACCCCGGTCAGCGCCTCCTCCCGTCCCCAGCGCTCGAACACGACGGCGGTGCCGGGGCTGATCCGCACCGCATCCGCCGACAGCACGTCCACCTCGACTTCCAGTTCGCCCGGATTGCCGATTTCGAGCAAGGCCTGACCGCTGGCGACCGGCCCTTCGCTCTTGCGTGGAATCTTCAGCACGCGCCCGGCGACCGGCGAGCGTACCTCGATCGTTTCCGAGGCGGCACCGGCACCGGCAAAGCGCAGCGCCGCCTTGGCCGCTTCCAGTTCGTGCCGTGTCGTCCGTACCGAAAACTGCGCCGAACGCAAGTCCGCATCAGCCCGGTCGGCATCGGCACGCGCGCGATCGACGGCATCCTGGGTGACATGGCCGGCGCCGCGCAGCTCGCGCATCCGCTGCAGGTTCTTGTGCGCCAGTTCGGCGCCGGCCAGCGCCGCCTTTTCGCGCTCGGCGACGGCGCTGAGGCTGTCCTGCAGCGCGGCCACGCGTTGTTCGGCCTCGGTGCGACTACGCACGTCGAGTGCCTCGGCACGCAAGGGTTCAAGCAGCACGACCGTCGCGCCGCTGGCGACCGGATCTCCGACATCGAGGGTGATGCGGCGGGCGTAGCCGGCCACCGGCGCGGTGATGACGTAGCGATCGACCACGCGCGTGCGCCCTTCCTGCTCGATCGTGACGCGCAGCGGCCCGCGGCCGACCACGCCCAGGTCCACATCGACCGGCTGCGGCCGGAACCCCGAATAGAGACCCCAACCCAGCAGGATCGAAAGCACACCGGCGGCAACGCCCCGGCGCCAAGCCACTTCGTGTTTCATCGCCTCACTCCGCCGCCTTCAGCACGGCCACCAGGTCCAGCCGATCGAGCCGCCGGCGCACCGCCAGCCCCGAGAGCACTGCAGAGACCAGCACCACCGCCGCGGCGAAGGCATAGGTCTGCGGTTCCAGCACGACCGGCACCCGGTACAGGTCGCTTTGCATCGTGCGCGCAATGTCGTAGCACATCCACTCGCCAAGCCCGAGGCCGAGCGGAATCGCAAGCAGCGTCAGCAGCCCCAGCTCGCCGAGCAGGATGTAGGCGATCTCGCCGCGCGTGAAACCGAGCACGCGCAGGCTCGCCAGTTCCCGCCCGCTCTCGGCCAGCGAGATCTGCGCGTTGTTGTAGATCACGCCGAACGCGATGACGACCGAGAACACCGTCGCCACGTAGGTGAAGAACAGCATCGATTCGTCCATCGTGCGGTTGAAGTTGCGGATCTCCTGGCGACGCTCGGCGACACCCGCTACCCGCGGCGTCTCGCGCAGGCGCGACAGCAACTCGGGCAGCGAACCGTCGGCGATGCCGAGGTAGGCGCCCGAGATCGTCGGTCCCTCGCGCAGGAATCGATTCAGCGCGGCGAGTTCCATGTAGCCGGAAACGCCGACGAACTCGTTCACCAATCCGGCGACGACGACTTCGCGGGTCGGACGGTTGCCCTCGAGCACTTCGACGACGATGCGCTCGCCGACCCGGACATCGAGCATCCCGCCGAGGAAGTCGGTGAGCAGGATGCCGTCGCCCGGCAGCGCCACCGGTCGCAGATCCGCGTCGAGCAGACGCTGGATGTCGCCCCCCGGCTCGAATCCGCGAATGCCACCGCGGTATTCGAGGTGGCCGTGGCGAAAGCGCACCGGCACCGCTCGATAAGGCTCGACGTGGCGGACACCGGGAAGTCCGACCAGGTCGAAGCGGGCGCGATAGGCGGTGGGGTCGGTGAAGGTCACCGACAGATCCTCCCGCTGCATCAGGCCGAACTGCACATAGACCATGTAACCGACGGTATCGCGCTGGAACAGGCCGGTCAGGATCAGGCCGCAGGCGAGCGCGATGCCGAGCACCGTGAGCACCGACTTGAGTGCCCGCCGCTGGATGTGGCGGAGGATCATGCGCGCCGGCTGCGACAGCCAGCGCTTCGTCCCGATGCGCTCGATCCAGGTTTCGCGGTAGGCGGGCGGCGTCTCCGGGCGCATCGCCACCGCCGGGCGCAGGTTTGCGGCGCGCCAGACCGCGAAAAAGGTTCCCAGGCCCGCCGCCAGCAGGCTGGCGAGGATGGCCTCCAACGCCACGCCCGGCGACACACCGAAGCTGAGGTAAGGAAAGTGATAGAACTCGGTGAATATCGCGGCGAGCTCCCGACCCAGCCAGTTGCCGAGCACGATTCCGCCGACGATGCCGATACCGTTGATCACCGCGACCGACTTGAGGTAGTGCACGAGCACCTGCAGGTTGCCGTAGCCGAATGCCTTGAGGGTGGCGATCTGTTCCCGCTGCATCGCCACCTGGCGCCCGATCACGACGTTCAGCAGGAAGGCCGCGACGGCCATGAACATCGCCGGAAACAATCGGCCAAGGGTCGCCAGTTGCGCCAGTTCCTGACTCAGGAAGCGATGCGAGATCTGGTGCTCGCGGCCATAGGCACCGAGCCCGCCGTACGGCCGGATCAAGGCGTCGACGCGCGCGATGACATCGTCGACACTGGCGCCGCGATCGAGGCTCAGCGCGAGGTCATTGAAGGCATCGTGCAGGTTGTAGGCCTGCCCCAGCGAGCGCCGCCCCATCCACAGGATGCCGTAGCGCTTGCTGTCGGGAAACACCGAGCCGGGTCGCATCTGTTGGATGAATTCCGGCGACAGCGCGGTACCGACCAAGGTCAGGGTCTGGCGACGGCCGTTCAGGATGACATCGAAGCGGCTGCCCGGCCGCAGCCGGTGCGCAGTCGCAAAGCTATGGCTGGCAACCACCTCGTCGGCGCGACCGGCAGCCGGCAGCCGCCCCGCCCGCAGATGCAGGCCGTTCAGCACCGGCACGCCGCGCTCCGGCAGCGACACCACCGCGGCCGACACCGGCTCGGGAAAATCCGGCATGTCCACCCGCACCTGCACCGCGACCCGGGTCTGAACCCGATCGACGCCGGGAATGTCGGCGATGCGCCGGCGCAGGCTCTCCGGCGCGCGCTTCAGCGACGCGAAGACTTCGGCGAAACGGTAGTCGCGGTAGTAGGCGGCCTGCGTCGAGCTCAGCGACTCCAGTGTGGACAGGAACATGATGTAATTGCCGATGCCGCACATCACCACCAGCGCGATCGCCAGCGCCTGCCCCTTCATCCGCCACAGGTCGCGCCAGAGCTTGTGATCGATCGCCTTCATCGCGGCTACCAGCTCAGTTCCGCCGCCGTCTTCTTGACGGCGTTGGTATCGACGCTGACCACGCGACCGTCGCCGAAATGCACGACCCGGTCGGCCATTGCGGCGATCGCCGCATTGTGGGTGATGACGATGGTGGTGGTGCCCAGCTCCCGGTTGACGCGCGCGATCACGTCCAGCACCAGCACGCCGGTCGATGCATCGAGCGCGCCGGTCGGTTCGTCGCACAGCAACACCTGCGGACGCTTCGACACAGCGCGCGCGATCGCCACGCGCTGCTGTTCGCCGCCCGAGAGCTGGGTCGGAAAGTGATCGAGCCGCGCGGACAGTCCGACCATCGCCAGCGACGCTTCCGGCGTCATCGGATCACTGGCGATCTCGGTGACCAGTGCCACGTTCTCGCGCGCCGTCAGGCTCGGAATCAGGTTGTAGAACTGGAACACGAAACCGACGTGCTCGCGGCGATAGCGCGTCATCGCGGTGTCGTCGAACAGCGCCAGATCGTGATCCCGGTAGTGGACCTGCCCGCTGGTCGGACAGTCGAGCCCACCGAGAATGTTGAGCAGCGTCGATTTGCCGCTGCCCGACGGCCCGAGCAGGACCACGAGCTCGCCCTCCCAGAGGTCGAGATCGACGCCGCGCAGCGCCTCGACCAGGACCTCGCCCATCTGGTAGGTCTTGGACAGGCCGCGAATCTCGAAGATCGGGCTCGGGGCCGACGAAGGCATGGCAGCCGCGCGTGTCATCGATGTTCGACAGTGGCACCGGGACTTCTTCCGATCGCCGCCGCACCGCGGCCGGGAAGGTGCCGGGCGACCCGACGGCCACCGCCGTTCGATCCCTCCTGTTCTCGCCGGATTCAGGGATCGACGAACCGTCGAGCCGCGATCGGTCCGTCGTTGCAGGCGCAATCCGGCCACTCGCCCGCTGCCTGGACACCAGTCATTATGGATTCCGCCGCATACGCAGGATTGACCGACATCAAATCTGATGCCCGTCGCCTTCCTCGAGGCCCTGGCACAAGCGCACGCGGCGCACGGTCATCGCACGGGCGGTAAGGACTCCTGATGCAGTTTCGCCTCGCATTCGTTCACTGCGAGCGGACCGGTGACCAGCGCGGTGGGCCGACAGCGGGCCATCTCGACCAGACCGGATGGGCGCAGCGCCAGCGCGCGCATCGCTACGCGTGTGGCATCGGGCACCAGCAGCCACGTCTCGCCGCCGATGCGAACCGGACGCGACAGGTCCTGTTCGGCCGAACCATAGACGTGGTTGGAAAATCCAGCGAGCGACGCGATCTCGACCAATCGCTCGCCGGCTCGTCGATAGACCCGCAGCACGCCCCCGATATGCGGCGTCGTGACCGCGGCGATCTCGCCGCTGCCGTCACCGTCGAGGTCGGCGACGCCGACCGGATTGAGCCAGCGGTCGGGCCGGCCGATCGCGGCCGATTCGGCGACGATCGCGAGACCTGCGTCCTGCAGTCCGACCAGCGCCAGTCGGGCACCGCGATCGCGGGCACTGATGACGACCAGCAGCAACGGCTCGCCGCCGACCGCCAGGCGCACCAGCCTCGGCACACGGTCCTCGAACACCTGATCGTCCGGCAATGCCAAGCCCAGCGACCGCTCGCGATCGGTCGTCGCCACCAGCCGCCCGTACTCGTGCGGCCTGCCGAGGGCGAAATGGCCGTAACGCTCGACCGGGTCGGCATAGGCCGCATCGACGATCTGCTCCGCCCGGGCCGGCAGGCATAGGGCCCAGAGCAGGATGACCTGGGCCGACAGCGAAGGCCTCATCGACCACTCCCGGTGATGCGCATCGGACAATCGTGCCACGGCAGTCGGCGCAAAGGCGAGCGAGCTGCGAGCCGTGCCGGCAATGTCGAAGCGGCTGCCGATCAGTGCACCAGAAAGCGCGCCACCGCCTGCTCGTCCCACTCGATGCCAGAGCCCGGCCGTTCGGCCGGCACCGCGCACCCGTCGACGATGCGCAGCGGCTCGGCGATGATCGGATTGAACCACTCCGCGTATTCCAGCCAGTGGGCAGTCGGCGTGGCACACAACAAGTGGGTGCTGACCTCGACGAAGAGATGGTTCGACAGCCGAATGCCGTGGGCCGCGCCGAGGGCCGCCGCCTGCATCCAGCCACTGACGCCACCGATCTTCATGACGTCGGGCATCATCAGGTCGCTCGCACCGGCCTCGATCGCCTGGCGCATGTCGAGCGGCCCCCACCAGTTCTCGCCACACTGCACGGGCGTGTCGAGTGCCCGGGCAATGCGTGCATGGCCGGAATGGTCGTGAGCCAGCGTCGGTTCTTCGATCCAGGCAAGTCCGAGCGGGTCGAGGCGGCGGCCGCGCTCGATGGCCTCGGCGACCGTCAGCGACTGGTTGTAATCCACCATCAATGCGACCCCATCTCCGACCGCCGCCCGCATCGCCTCGACCACGGCGACGTCCTCATCCACGCTCGGGTAACCGATCTTGGCCTTGACGCCGCCGAAGCCGCGTTTGGCCCAGCCTGCCGCGACCCGGGCCGAGCCCTCGACACCATCGAAGCCGACCGCGCCGTAGGCCGGAATCGGGCGCGGCACGGCCCCCAGCAACCGCAGCAGGGGGAGGCCCCGGCTACGCGCCAGTGCGTCCCAGGCTGCCATGTCGATGGCAGCCATTGCGATGCCGGCAAGTCCCTGCGGCCCCAGCAGCCGAAAGCGCCTCGCCAGAACCTGCTGGATCTGCAACGGTGCCAGCGGCTGGCCGACGATCAGCGGCGCGAGCGACGCGATCAGCATCGCGGTCGGCTTCAGCGCCATCGCGCTGTAGCAAAACACGTAGCCATGCCCAGTCACGCCTTCGTCGCTGACGACATCGACCAGCACCAGCGGCGATTCGTGGATGACGCCGCTGGCCGTCCGATGTGGCTCGGTCATCGGAACCTTGACCGCGCGCACGTGCAGCGCACGCACGTTCTCGGAAGTTCGTGCCATGGGGGTACTCCTGCGGCGATGTCAACTTCACCTCCAGCCAACGATAGATTCGTCGTCAATCGAAGTACACTCACTGGTCGGTATACTTCGACCGGAGCACGAAATGCGCACCAGGCGGGACGAAACGAGGCGCCGCATCGTCGATGCCGCTTACCAACGCTTCTATCAGGGCGGCTTTGCCCGCGTCGGCGTCGATGCCATCGCCGAAGCGGCGGGCATCACCAAGCGCACCCTCTACCAGCATTTCGACAGCAAGGATGCGCTGATCGCGGCGGTCATGGACGCGCAGCACGAACTCATGCTCGCCCGCATCCGGGCCTGGTCCGACGGCGCTGGCGGCAACCTGCGCGAGGTCGTCGGCGCCCTGTTCGGCGGATTGCAGCAGTGGGCGACGAAGCCTGGCTGGCGCGGCTCGGGCTTCACCCGCGCGGCAATCGAGTTCAGCGACTCGCCGGGCCATCCCGCGCGCAGGGCAGCCCATCGACACAAGCTCGCCGTCGAGGACGAACTTCGCCGTGTCCTGCACGACGCCGGGCTCGAAGCACCCGCGGCGCTGGCGCGCCAGTTGATGGTGCTGATCGAGGGCTGCCAGCTGCTGGTCCTCATCCATGGCCGGCACGAATACATCGAGGCTGCCGCCCAGGCAGCCGCAGAGCTGGTGCGGGCGCGCACAGTCCATGCGGCGCTGAGCGGCACGCTCGCCGCCCTCCGCGACGAAACCTAGCCGTGTGGCATGCCGGCCACGCCCTGCCCGGCGGCGCGCAACCGCCGATGCGTCCGACGTCGGATTCCGGCATCGCCCGTCGAAGCCGACGTCGACCGCGGCTCGCCATCCGAATCCGGCCCGGCGACTCGGCGCACCGGCCGTGCCACAGCGGGCGCGACGCCAATTGAATGTCATGACAGCGATCGCCGGGACGCCCGATCCAGCGGGAGGCGGGATCGGCGCCTGCCACGCATCCGCGATCAACCGTCGGACGTCCGCCCGGCGATTGACAACGGCTGCACAATGATCGACAACCGACCTCCGACCGATGGAAGCTTCGTTGTGCGTGGCCTGCACCTCTGGCTCGGTATCCAGATGGGCATCGATCGCAGGATCCGGGACGAAGGGAGGGCCGGGGGCGCGAGCGCGGGCACGGCATCCCCTGGCCGGCCATGCATGGATGACTTGAACTCGACAAGGGCGGGCGAATCGATGGTGTGCCACGCGACTGCTGCGCAGCGATGCCGGACGAGTCCGCGCAGCCGGCACCGTAAGCTGCGGATACGAATCGCATACGAACATCGCGACCACCGACCCGCGCCCACTGCCGAGACTACCGCCGCGATTCCGGCCACCCGGTCGCACGTGCCCGTGCGAGTCGTCCGCCATCGCAGCGATCGCCCTCCCTTTCGTCGAATGCGTTGGCCGGACGATCGGTGGCGGGCCTGCGCTCGAAACGCCCGCCCAGGCCGCCCGGTCGGCTCGACAGAGAGTGCCGCACGGCCGATCGTGTTCGTCGGCCACCTCGGCTCCGCGACGATCGGATCACGCCCAGTGGTCGACAACCACGAAGACTGATGATGCTGGCTGCCGCACTCGATCCCACACGACGCTTCCTGAATCGTCTGCCGCTGGCGATCGGGGCAATCGCCCTGTTCGCTTCGGGTCTGGTGATCCATCACAACTGGCAGGCGGAGCACGATGCGCTCGATCATCAGGCGGACATCTGGGCCAGGGAACTGCGCGTCGACCTCGACGAAGCGGTGACCTACGAAGCCCAGGCGCTCGCACAGACCCTGCGGGTCATCGGCGCGCAACCACAACTCAAGCAGGCGCTGGCACAACAGGCGACGGACAGACTGCGATCCGACTGGATGACAGTGTTCGACCAGTTGCGGATCAAGGACGGCGTCACACACTTCAGCTTCATCGGTCCCGGCCGGGAAAGCATGCTGCGCCTGCACATGCCGGCGCCGGGTGGCGACCGCGTCGATCGCCATGCCGTGCTCGATGCCGAACGCAGCGGCGACGGCGCCTGGGGCGTGGAAGCGGACAGCAGCGGGACACTCTCGCTCCGTGCCGTCCAGCCGGTATTCGACAATGGCCACCTGCTCGGCTACGTCGAGCTGGGCAAGGATCTCCACCCGTTGCTGGCGACACCCCGCCGATCCACCGAACATGGCTACCTCTATGCCATTCTGCTGCAAAAGGAACACATCGATCGGCCACGCTGGGAACGGGCGATGCAGGCGATGGCGCGCGATGCCACCTGGGACGACCTGCCCCGGCACGTCGTCGAATACCACGACCCGAAGCTGACGGTGGCGGCACTCGCCGACATCCTGGCGCGGTTCGGATCCGATCCCGCCCACGGCACGGCCGAAGTCGATGGGCGAATCTGGGATCTTCAGGCCGCTCCGCTCGGCATGGTCGGCGGCACGGACCTGGGCGAACTGGTTGTCGTGCGCGATGTCACCGACAGCGTCCATGCGATCGGCCGCCGGGCTGCCGTCCTGGCGCTGACGACGCTGCTCGTCGCGGCATCCACGCTGCTGCTGTTTGCCTGGGCGATGAAGCGACTCTTTCACCGGATCGAAGATCAAGAGGCGCGCCTGGTCGACTCGGAGGCACGCTTCCACACCCTGTTCGACTCGTCGCCGGACCCGGTCTGGATCATGGAAGAGCACCGCTTTTCGGAGTGCAATCAGGCTGCGGTGGAGATGCTGGGCTTTCCCGACAAGCGTGCATTCAACGACGTCCACCCGGCCGATATTTCGCCGGAATATCAGCCCGATGGCGAGACATCGTTCGCCAAGGCCGAGCGCATGATGAGCGTCGCGCAGGATAAAGGCCTGCTGCGCTTCGAATGGGTACATCGCCGCCGGGATGGCAGTGAGTTCGATGCCGAGGTGACCTTGTCCGAAATCGTCCTGCAGGGACGACCCGTACTCCATGCCGTGGTCCGCGACGTCAGCGAGCGCAAGCGTGCAGAGAATGCGCTGCGCCAGAGCAAGGAAGAACTGCGGACGATTCTCGACGGCGTCGAGGCCTACATCTACCTGAAGGATACGGACGGCAACTACCTCTTTGCCAATGCTGCCGTCCGAAGGCTCTGGCAGGCCGAGATGGAAGACATCATCGGCTCCGGCGACGAAAGATTCTTCGACGCGGAAACGGCGGCCAACATCCGGCGCAACGACCGTCAGGTGCTGGTGGACGGCCAAACCCTGCGCGCCGAAGAGACCAACACCGTGACGGCGACCGGACTGACCTTCACCTACTGGTCGGTCAAGCTGCCGCTTCGCGGCGAGGACGGGCGCATCTACGCCCTGTGCGGCATCTCGACCGACATTTCCGCACGCAAGCGGATCGAAGAACGCCTGCGCAAGAGCGAACACGACCTGAAGGAGGCGCAGCGCATCGCCCGGGTCGGGAGCTGGGAACTGGACATCCCGAACGGTCGCCTGGCGTGGTCGGACGAGATCTACCGAATCTTCGAGCTGGACCCCGACCGGTTCGGGGCGAGCTATGACGCCTTCCTCGACGCCATTCATCCGGATGATCGTGAGACCGTCAACACGGCCTATGTCGATTCGCTACGTACGCGGCGGCCCTACAGCATCCGACACCGCCTGCGCATGACTGACGGCCGCATCAAGCACGTGCGCGAGGAATGTCGAACCGACTTCGACGAAGCGGGAACAGCGCTGCGGTCGGTCGGAACGGTGCAGGACGTGACCGAGCAGGTTCAGGCCGAGATCGCGCTCGACGATGCCCGCAATCTGTTGCAGGCCGTGATCGATCACGTACCGATGCGCATCTTCTGGAAGGATCGGTCGTTGCACTACCTCGGCTGCAATCCCCCGTTCGCCCGGGACGCCGGCCTGGCCAGGCCCGATGATCTGGTCGGCAAGGACGACTACCAGATGGCCTGGGCAAGCCATGCCGAGCTCTATCGTGCCGACGACCAGCAGGTGGTCGAATCCGGCATGCCGCGGCTCAACTACGAGGAGCCACAGACCACGCCGGACGGCCGCACGATCTGGCTGCGGACGTCGAAGGTGCCGCTTCGCAACCAGCGAGAGGAGATCATCGGGGTGTTGGGGCTGTACGAGGACGTCACCGAGACCCGGGAGAGGGACGACGAACTTGCCCGCTACCGCGACCACCTCGAACAGATCGTGGCCGAGCGATCGGCGCAGCTCTCCGAGGTCCAGGTCAAGTACCAGCGACTGGTGGACGACATCGGCGACGAGTTCCTGGTCTTCAGCCTGACCCCCCAAGGGACGGCCACCTACGTCAGCAACGGTTTCGAGGCCATCTTCGGCTTCCCCAGGGAGAAGATCCTGGGCCAGTCCTGGATCGACGCGATCCAATGGCTCCCGGAGGACCGAACGGTCGCCAGCCAGGCCGTCCGCGACCTGCTTCGCGACGAGGCCGACTGCATCCGCTTCGAGGCGCGCTTCATACACCCGGACGGCCAGCTCCGCACCATCTATCAGACCGGCCGGGCCGCAAGAAACGCGGCCGGCGACATCGTCTCGGTGGACGGCGTGCTGACGGACATCACGCGACGCAAGCGCTTCGAGATGGAATTGCTGGAGGCCAAGCTCACGGCCGAGGCGGCCAACCGCGCCAAGAGTGCCTTTCTCGCCAACATGAGCCACGAGATCCGGACGCCGATGAACGGCGTGATCGGCATGCTCGAGATCCTGTCGCGCAGCCCACTTCCCGACGAAAAGCGCAAGATGGTGGAAACGACGCGCCATTCGGCGCGCTCGCTGCTCGGAATCATCGACGACATCCTCGACTTCTCGAAAATCGAGGCTGGCAAGCTCAGCCTGGCGGAACAGGAGACGTCGCTGGAGTCCGAACTGGATGCGGTGGTCGGCCTGCTCGACGGGATCGCGATGGACAAGCAGGTCGACCTGACCATGTACTTCGATCCAACGCTGCCGCGGCGCGTCGTCGGCGATGGGCTCCGGGTGAGGCAGATCCTGACCAATCTGGCCGGAAACGCCGTGAAATTTTCGGCGGGCATGGCGCACGTCGGTCGCGTTCATCTGCGAGCCGAACGGGAACGATGCGACGACACCCGGGTCTGGGTCGCATTCCGTATCGTCGACAACGGCATCGGGATGGATGCCGAGACCGTCTCCGGCCTGTTCCTGCCGTTCGAACAGGCCGACAACAGCACGACGCGGAAATTCGGCGGTACCGGGCTCGGGTTGTCGATTTCGCGAAACCTGGCGTCGATGATGGGTGGCGAGATTTCCGTCCACAGCGAGCCCGGGCAGGGGTCAAGCTTCACCGTCAGATTGCCGTTCAAGCTGGCGAGCGAGTGCCCGGACACGACCTCGCCGTACGACCTGAGCGGGCTGGAGGCCATCGTCGTGGCCAGCGAACTACGCTGCGCGGAGGACTACACACGCTATCTCGTGCATGCCGGCGCCCGAACGCACGCGTTCACCGAGGCCGAGGCCGCCGGAAATTTCGTCATTGGCCTGACCGCGACGAGGCCGATCTGCATGATCGTCGTCCAGCAGCCGGGAAGTCGCCCTGCGGCGCAAATCGCCGAAGGCCTGCCGGCGACGCGATCCCGGGCGAATCTGCGGTTCGTCGAGATCGGTTGCCGGGGCATCGAGCGCGGCAAGCGGCGCAGGGTGCGCCGCCTGTCCGATTGCGTCGTGCAGATCGACCGGGAGGCGCTGACTCGCCATCGCTTTCTCGAGGCGGCCGCCGTCGCCCTCGGACGCGTCGCAGCGCCACAGGCGTCGGACGACGGCGACTGCATCGAAGCCGACGACCAGGCGACCTGCAGGATCCTGGTGGCCGAAGACAACGAGGTCAACCGTGAGGTCATCCGGCGCCAGCTCGAACTGCTCGGCCACAGCGTCGAACTGGCGGAAGACGGCCAGACGGCCTTCGACAAGTGGGAGAAGGGAGACTACGACCTCTTGCTGACCGACCTGCACATGCCCAACAAGGACGGCTATGAACTGGCCGCGCTGATCCGCGAAACCGAAGGCCGGCGCGCGCGGCGGCCGCTGCCGATCATCGCGCTGACCGCCAACGCGATGAAGGGCGAAGAGGAGCGCTGCCTGGATCAGGGCATGAACGCCTATCTGTCCAAACCCATCGAACTCGACCGGCTGAAGGCGGTGCTCGATCGATGGCATTCGGTGCCGACGCCCGGCGGGCCCGCCGGGCCGCCGGCGACCGTGAAGTTGCCGGCGACCGAGCCCGCCGAACTCCCGGTATTCGACGTGGACGTGATGGCAAAGACAGTCGGCATCAATCCCGCCTTCCACGAGCGCCTGCTGCGAACCTTTCTGACCAATCTGCTGGGTCAGCAGTCCGTGCTGCAGGCAGCCCGGGCGGAACAGGATCTCGTGGCCACGAGCCGCATCGCCCACGCGCTCAAGTCCGCCGCGCGTGCTGTCGGCGCGATGCAGCTCGGCGACTTGTGCGAGCGACTGGAACGGGCGGCCGGACGGGGCGACGCGGACGCGTCGCGACACCTTGCATCGCGGTTCGACGAAGCCTGCGAGGCCGCCACGACGGCCATCCGCGATCGGCTCGGCGAGTAGGCGGCAACGGGATGCGACAACATCGACCCGAACCGAATACCGATCCGGCCATGCCCTACCGCGCCGCGGCCGTGCGACGTCCGCAGCAATGGCGAGCCGCGTGAAATCGATCGCCAAACGCCTCCACGGGCCGATGCTCGCGCTCGCCTATGTCGCGACCGGAAAGCTCGGGCTGATGCTGGCACTGCCGCCCGGGTACGCCTCCGGCGTCTTTCCGGCCGCCGGCATGTCGGTCGCAGCTGCCTATCTGTGGGGCCGGCGGACCTATCCATGGATATTCCTGGGCTCTTTCATGCTCAATCTGTGGGTCGGCCACTTTGCCCTGGACACCCTGGCCATTGCCGCCGCGGCGGCCATCGCGCTGGCCTCCACGGTGCAGGCTTGGGCCGGCGGCGTATTGCTCCGCCGCGCCATCGGCCCGGACGCATCGCTCGACAAGGGCGCGCAAATCGGGCGCTATCTCCTCGCCGCCCCCTTGATCTGTCTGGTCAGCGCCACCCTCTCGATGACATGCCTTCATGCGCTCGGGCTGGTGGCTGCGGACAAGCTGCTGGAAGCATGGTCGACCTGGTGGATCGGCGACACCCTCGGCGTTGTCGCATTCTTCTCCGTGATGCAGGCCTTCTTCGGCAGGCCCGCCGCCGACTGGCGGAAACGACGTCCCATTGTCGTCACGACAGTCACCGTCTCGTTTGCGCTGGTGGTGCTGGCCTACGTCAAGTCGAGCCAGATCGAGATGGGCAAGATCACGCAGACGTTCCAGTTCGAAGCGGGCCGCATCGGGGTGCAACTGCAGGACCAGTTCGACGATCAGGCCTACCTGCTGGATCAACTGGAAACTTTCTTCTCGAAGGCGAGCAGTGATGTCACGCGCGACGAGTTTCGTGCCTTCGTGCAGCCAGCCTTGCGGCGATTCCCGTCGCTGCAGGCCATCGAATGGGTGCCCCGGGTGGCCCATGACGAGCGCCAGGCATTCGAACTCGGGCAGCAGGGGGCATTTCCCCGGTTCCAGATCCGCCAGCGCGACGCGTCAGGAAGCCTGGTGCCAGCCAACCAACGGAGCACCTATTATCCCGTCACCTATCTCGAACCCGTTCGCGGCAACGAGCACGCAGTCGGCTTCGATCTCGCTTCCGACCCGGCGCGCGCGGCCGCAGTCCTGCAAACCGAGCGTACCGGGCGCCCGGTAGCGACCGAGTCGATCACGCTGGTCCAGGAAAACGGCGAGCAGACGGGACTGTTGCTGCTGCAGAAGGTCGACTCGCAACGTGCGCCCGGATTGGTGCTGACCGTTCTGCGCATGGGCGACTTCATCTCGAAGTTCGTGCCCGCGGGCGCGGGCATGGACGTGACCCTCGTCGATCGGCAACTGGGCGAAACCCTCTATGGCGAAGCCGGGGAGCAGCAGGCGGTCACCGAGTTCACGCAGGACATGCAGTTCGGCGGCAGGGAATACCAGTTGCGGATCACGCCCACCGCGCAATACCTCGACGCCCACCACAGCCTGCAGAGCTGGGCGATGCTCGTGGTCGGCACGCTGGGCACCGGCCTGCTGGGTGCGCTGATGCTGCTGACGACCGGCACCACTGCCCGAGTCGAGAAGATGGTGGACGAACGCACGGCCGACCTGGTCAGGCTGAACCGGGTGCTGAACGAAACCCAGTTCGCGATGAACCGGGCGGGGATCGGGATCCAGGCCGAAGACTTTGCCAGCGACCGAATTCTCTACGTCAACCAGTGCATGGCGGAGATGCTCGGCTACACGTCCGAGGAAATGCTCGGGATGCACGCCACCGATTTCGGCTGCGACGACACGCCGGAAGAGCACGCCGAGCGACGCCGACAGTTGCGACGGGATGGACGACTACAATTCGAGGAACATCGACGCACGAGGTCCGGAGTCGAGATTCCGGTCGAGGTCATCGCCTATTTGCAGGAGGGCGGCGAAGAACAGTCGGCACGCGTGATCACCTTCGTCACCGACATCTCCGATCGAAAGCAGGCCGAGGAAGCCCTGATCCAGGCCAAACTGGCTGCGGAGGACGCCAGCATCGCCAAGAGCATATTCCTGGCCAACATGTCGCACGAGATCCGCACGCCGATGAATGGCGTGATGGGCATGTGCGACGTATTGCTGCACACGCCGCTGAGCGATGATCAGCGCCGGATGGCCGCAGTCATCCGCGATTCCGCCCAGGCCCAGCTCGGCATCCTCAACGACATCCTCGACTTCTCGAAGATCGAGGCGGGCAAGATGGACCTGTCCAACGAACCCTTCGCCCTCGCCGAAGTAATCGGGAAGATCTGCGACACCCTCGCCGAGCACGCCCACAAGGATTCGGTATCGCTCAGCAGCCAGGTGGATCCGAAGATTCCCGCGGTACTCGAAGGCGATGCGCTGCGGGTGCGCCAGATCATGATCAATTTCGCCTCCAACGCCATCAAGTTCTCCAGCGGTCTGGCGCATCCCGGCGTGGTGGCGGTGGCAGCCCGTCTGGCCGGCGAGGATGACGACCGGATCTGGGTCGATCTGTCGGTCAGCGACAACGGCATCGGCATGGACGAGGCGACGCAGGCGCGGATCTTTCACCCGTTCACCCAGGCCGACGCATCGACCACGCGCAAGTACGGCGGCACCGGGCTGGGTCTGGTCATCTGTGCCCGACTGGCGGAGGCCATGGGCGGCGTGCTGCGGGTGCGAAGCCGCCCCGGGGACGGCAGCACGTTCACGGCCCACCTGCCCTTCGCCCGGGCGGGCGATTGCCGCGTCGCGCCCGACCGCGACCTCGGCCAGCCGCCGATGCCCGGTGGTGCGCCCGGCCGCGACGTGGCCATCCGCCAGGGGCGCCTGATCCTGGTGGTCGAGGACAACGAGACCAACCAGGAAGTGATCCGGCATCAGCTCGACATGCTGGGCTATTGCTGCGACGTGGCCGCGGACGGGCGACAGGCCTTCAGCCAGTGGCTGGGCGGCAGCTACGGTCTGGTGCTGTCCGACATTCACATGCCGTACATGGACGGCTACCAGCTCGCCGAAGCGATCCGCCAGGAAGAGGCCAAGCAGGGACGCGCCCGCACCCCGATCCTGGCGCTGACCGCCAACGCGCTCAAGGGCGAGGCCGAACGCTGCCAGGCCGCCGGCATGGACGGCTACCTGGGCAAACCGGTGGCCTTGTCGCAACTCGTGGAACAACTCGCCCGCTGCCTGCCCGTCGCCACACCCGCGGCTGCGGCTGCCGCTTCGCCGGCACCGTCCCCAGCGGAGCGCGCCGGCGGGGCGTCGGCAGTCTTCGATCCCGACATGCTGACGCAGCTGGTCGGTGACAATCCGGCGATCCACCGGCGACTGCGCGAAAGATTCCTGGCCAATGCACAGTTGCAGGCAGCGCGCCTGCGCGCCGCGATCACCGCCGGTGACGCCCGTGCAGCCGGTCATATCGCGCACGGTCTCAAGTCCAACGCCCGTGCGGTCGGCGCGATGCAGCTCGGCGACCTGTGCGAAGCGCTGGAACACGTGGGCAAGACGGGCGATCTCGGCGCACTCGAAGCGCGACTTGCCACCTTCGAGGCCGCATTCGAATCGGCCAACCATGCCCTCGGGGGCTTGCACCCGGATGAATGAAACGACAGGTTCCCCAATGACTGCGCCACCGCTCGAAATCTTCCCGTGGAACGAAAATTTCGCCACCGGGATCGAGGAAATCGACGCGCAGCACAAGCAGCTCATCCATCTGCTCAATCTGCTGGTAAGCCATCTGGCGTTCAACGCCGAGGCGCCCGCGCTCAACAGGGTCTTCGACGAACTGAAGCGCTATACGGTCGTGCATTTCTCGACCGAGGAACGCATCTGGCACGATCATTTCAAGGACGACCCCTGGGCGGGCTGGCACAAGGACGCCCACGGCGATTTCATCGCCCGGGTGCTCGAAATCAAGCAGCGGGAAGCAGAACTCCCGATGGATGACGTCATCGCGGAACTGGTGACCTTCCTCACCCACTGGCTCGCCCTGCACATCATCGAGTCCGACAAGCGAATGGCCAAGGTGGTGCTCGCCCTGCCCTCCGGCATGTCACTCGAGCGCGCCAAGGAACAGGCCAATGAAGAGATGGCCGGTGCCACCCGCGTCCTGATCAACACCGTGATGAGCATGTACGACACGCTGGCCAATCGTACGGTCGAGCTGACCCGCGAGATCGGTCGCCGAACCAAGGCCGAAGCGGAACTGCGCGCGCTACAGGACGAGTTGGTGAGAACCCGGAATGCGGCCGTCGTGGCAAGCCAGGCCAAGAGTCATTTCCTGGCGAACATGAGCCATGAGATCCGCACGCCGATGAGTGGCGTGATCGGCATGACCGAAGTGCTGCTGAAGACGACCCTCAGTGGCGAGCAACGTCGCATGGCGCGCACCATTCGCGACTCGGCGCAGGCTCAGCTCGGCATTCTCAACGACATCCTCGACTTCTCGAAGATCGAGGCCGGCAAGATGGATCTTTCGATCGAACCTTTCGCCCTCGCCGAGGTGATCGGGAAGATCTGCGACAGCCTCGCCGAGCACGCCGGCAAGGCATCGGTCACGCTGCAACATGAAGTCGATCCGAGGATTCCAGCAGTGCTGGCAGGCGACGCGTTGCGGGTTCGCCAGATCATGACCAATTTCACCACCAACGCCATCAAGTTTTCGAGTGGACTGGCGCATCCCGGTGTGGTGGTGCTGGCGGCCCGTCTGGCCGGCGAACAGGGCGACCGGATCTGGGTCGATCTGTCGGTGAGCGACAACGGCATCGGCATCGACGCGCAGACCCAGGCGCGGATCTTCCAACCGTTCACCCAGGCCGACATCTCGACCACACGCAAGTACGGCGGCACCGGGCTCGGCCTGGTCATCTGCACCAGCCTGGCGGAAGCCATGGGCGGCGAGTTGCGGGTCCAGAGCAGGCTCGGCGCCGGCAGTACCTTCACGGCCCATCTTCCGTTCGCGCGTGCCGACGCCACGCGCCTGGCGTCCGACAGCGACGCGGAAGAGCTGTTGCCGGGGACCGCGCCCGGCCGCGACGAGGCCATCCACCAGGGGCGCCTGATCCTGGTGGTCGAAGACAACGAGACCAACCAGGAAGTGATCCGGCAGCAGCTTGCGATGCTGGGCTACCGCTGTGACATCGCGGCGGACGGGCGCCAGGCCTTCAGCCAGTGGTTGGGCGGCAGCTATGGGCTGGTGCTGTCCGACATCCACATGCCCTACATGGACGGCTACCAGCTCGCCGAGGCGATCCGCAACGAGGAGGCCAAGCAGCGCGGCGCGCGGACACCGATCCTGGCGTTGACAGCCAATGCCCTCAAGGGCGAGGCCGAGCGCTGCCACGCCGCAGGCATGGACGGCTACCTGACCAAGCCGGTACCGCTGTCCGACCTGAACGCGGCGATCGAGCGCCATCTGCCCGCGCCGAAGGCGGCCGACATGCCGCGCCTGTCGATCATGGTCGTCGACGACGAACCGTTCATGCACGACCTGATGAGCTGCATGCTGGAACAGCTGGGCCTGTCCGACGTGTCGTGCCACGAAACCGGCGACGCGGCGCTGACCGCGCTCGATGTCGCCCGCGACAGCCCGGACGTCATCCTGCTGGACATCAATATGCCCGGCATGGACGGCATCGAAGTGGTCGGGCAACTGGCGAAGCGTCACTACCCGGGCTACCTGATCCTGGTCAGCGGCGAGGACGAACTGATGCTGCGCGCCACCGAGAAGCTCGCGCGGGAGAACGGCCTGCTGGTGCCGGGTTCGATGAAGAAGCCACCACTGGCCGAACGTCTGGCAGGCCTGCTCAGGCAATGCACGCGGCGCGACAGCCCGGCGGCACCTGCGCGCGACATGCATCCACGCAAGACCTACGACGCCGGCGCCTTGCGCGAAGCCATCGCCAACCGGGAATTCGTCAACTACTACCAACCCAAGGTGGCGCTGCCCGGTGGCGAATGGGTCGGGGTCGAAACCCTGGTCCGCTGGCGACATCCGCACGATGGCCTGGTGTTTCCGGACCAGTTCATCCCGGTCGCCGAGGCCGAGGGGCTGATCAGCGACCTGACCCGCGTGGTGCTCGAGGACGCGGTCCGCCAGGCCCGGCAATGGCGGGACCGCGGTCTGGCACTGAACGTCTCCGTCAATGTCTCGATGGAAGATCTGTCCGACGTCGCTTTCTCGGATTTCGCAGCCGACCAGGTGGACCTGCACGACGTTCCGCCCCGTTCCATCATTCTCGAGATCACGGAGGGGCGGCTGATGCAGGACTTCGCAACGGCCCTGCACATACTTTCCCGTCTGCGACTGAAACGTTTCCGCCTGTCGATCGACGATTTCGGTACCGGCAATTCGTCGCTGGCCCAACTGCGCGACCTGCCCTTCGACGAACTCAAGATCGACCACAGCTTTACCCACAATGCCGGCCAGGATGCGCGGCTGCGAGCGATCTTCGAGGGCAGCCACGAAATGGCCAAGCAGCTCCGGATGGAAGTCGTCGCCGAAGGCGTCGAGGACGAGCGGGACTGGGATTTCCTGATCGCGACCGGCTGCGACATCGCCCAGGGCTACTTCATCTCGCATCCGCTGCCGGCCGAGGATCTGCCCGCCTGGCACGAGCAGTGGCAGCGGCGCCGCCGCGGATAGGTCGCACGTCGAACGACGGCGCCTGCTGGAATCGGCCTTTGCCATGGCCTGGAATTCTCAAGCCCGGCGTCGCGCTTTGTATCGTGCCGACGCCGCCATCGTGACACGCGCCCTTCGTCGCCTGCGCGCTCTCTGCTAATCTGCCCGCTTCGGTCGCGGCCGTCGTCTGTCGCGCACGGGCGCGCCGGGGACGGGCCGACATCGCCACGAGTCGAAATCCGATCGCGGCACGCTCGATGCGAGTTGCTTCTCAGACCGGGGCACCACGCCGGCGACCCGTGCTCGATGCCGAGGTGGAACTGGACATGCGCTGCGCCTTCGTCGCATTCGTCGCCGCTTTCTTCACCGCCGCTGTCGCCGGCGTGCCACCCGCCGTGTCGACGACGCCGATTCTGCGCCTCGAGACAGGCAATCACCTGTCGTTGATCACCCGCGTCGATATCGACCGCGCCGGCCGCTACCTGCTCACCGCGTCCGAGGACAAGACCCTGCGCATCTGGCGGGCGGCCACCGGTGAGGCACTGACGGTGCTGCGCCCGCCGGTCGGCGACGGCAGTCTCGGCGCGATCTACGGTGCCGCGCTGTCGCCGGACGGCTCGACCGTCGCCGCCGGTGGCAATTCGGCCTTCGATGGCCACGGCCATGCCCTCTACCTGTTCGATCGGGCCAGCGGTGCGCTGCGCGCCGGCAATACGTTGAGCGGCCTCGAGGCCCAGGTGCAACAGATCGCCTGGTCGCCGGACGGCCAGCGGATCGCGGTCGGCCTGAGCCAGCAAGGCGTTCGCGTATTCGGCCACGACCTGGGCTTCGCGGGCGGTGACGAGGAATACAACGATGCGATCTATGGCATCGACTTCACGCCCGACGGACGCCGGATGGCGGTCGCGAGCCTCGACGGCTTCGTCCGCCTCTACGCGATCACGGCGGACGGCGTGCGACGGATCGCCCGCAAGGGGCTGGGAGCACCGGCCTACGCCGTGGCCTTCTCGCCGGACGGCGCATCCCTGGCGGTCGGCTCCGCCCAGGCTGCGCGCGTCGATCTGCTCGATGCGCAGACCCTCGAACCGACCTCGCAGTTCGGCGCCACACTCGTCGGAAACCTCGGCCGCGTCGCCTGGTCGGCGGACGGACGCTATCTGTTCGCGGCCGGCACGGCTGCGCGCGACGGACGCTTTCCGGTGCTGCGTTTCGATGCCGGGCAAGGCGGCGCAGGCCGCGAGATCGCCAGTTTCGACAACATCGTGGTCTCGCTCGCCGCGATGCCGGATGGCGGCCTCGCGGTCGGCAGCGCGGAGCCGTCCTGGTCGATCCTCGACGCCGACGGCCGCGAGCGGGTCGGGCGCCATCGCTACGCAGCGGATTTCCGCGACGCCGGCGACGGCTTCCGGGTCTCGAACGACGGACGGGCAGTATCCTTCCCGTTTTCTGCCGGTGGATCGGCGGTGGCCGGCTTCGACGTGTTGCGCGGCGAGGTCGGCAGCGGCACCGGCGACGGCAGGCTCGCAGCGCCACTGACCTCGACCCGCGGACTCGACATCCAGGACTGGCACAACGGCATGCGTCCGACCATCAATGGCCATGCGCTCACCCTGCTACCGGGAGAAGTGTCACGCAGCGTCGCCATTGCGGCCGACGGACGACGAATCGTTCTCGGCAGCGAGTGGTATCTGCGCGCCTTCGACGCCGATGCCCGGCCACTTTGGCAGCAGCGCCTGCCGGCCGCGGCCTGGGCCGTCAATGTCAGCGGTGACGGCCGCTGGGCCCTGGCCGCGCTCGGCGACGGCACCATCCGCTGGTTCCGGCTGACGGACGGCGCCCCACAGATGGCCCTGTTCGCCCACCCGGACCGCGAGCGCTGGGTGTTGTGGGCACCGAGCGGCCACTACGACACCTCGGTGGCCGGGGAAGATCTGATCGGCTGGCATCTCAATGCGTCCTACGACCGGGACGCCCAGTTCTATCCGGTCGGACGCTTCCGCAAGTACTACTACCGGCCGGAACTGATCCGGGCGGTGTTCGAGACCGGCGATTTCGCGGTCGCCTTGCGCGGCACCGAGCGCAAGGACAGGGATGGCGACAAGGCCGCGCCGCCGGTGGCCCGGGTGCTGCCGCCACGGGTCGAGCTGCTGAGCGGGTCCGACGTGCTTGCCGACGACGCCCAGGTGCGCGCCCGTTTTGCGGTCTTCAGCCCGACCGACGCGCCGGTCGAGGAGATCAAGCTACGCGTCGACGGCCGTCTCGCCCGCAGCCTGCGGGGCGCCGACATTCCCAGCGCGCACAATGCCGGCGGGATCGAACTGCAGGTGCCGCTCAGCCTGCCTCCGGCCGAAGCATCGACCGTCGCCATCATTGCGCGCAACCGCAACGGCACGTCCGAACCGGCGGCGTTTCGCGTCAGGCAGCATCGCAGCGGCACCGGTTCCGGCGCGCGCTACCGCCACATGTATGTCTTCGCCGCCGGGGTGTCGGCCTATCCGCGGTTGTCCGAGGATCTGCAGCTCAAGTTCCCTGCCAAGGATGCCACCGACTTCGTCGACGCCATCAAGGCCCAGTCGGCCGGCCTCGCGGATCAGGTCGTCACCCGCGTGCTGACCGACGCGCGCGCCAGCCGCCGCGACATCCTCGACGCCCTGGCCTGGATCCGCGACAGCGTGGGCCCCAGCGACATCGGCGTGGTGTTCCTGGCGGGCCATGGTTTCATGATGCAGAACCGCTACTACTTCGCCGGCAGCGATCTCGATCTCGCCAGCGAGGCGAACGGTATCCGGACGGCCGTGCCCGGCTCGGCGATCCAGGAGACGCTGGCCAACCTGCGCGGCCGCGGCGCGTTTTTCCTCGATACCTGCCACTCTGGCTTCGCGTTGTCGGAGCTCAAGATCAAGACCGACCTCACCGGCGCGCTCAACGACATGGGCGACGAACGTGCGGTGGTGATCCTGACCGGTTCGGCCGGTCGCCAGACCGCAGCCGAAGCCGACGAATGGAACAACGGCGCCTTCACCAAGGCCATCGTCGAAGGCCTCAAGGGCAAGGCCGACTACGCCGGCAGCGGACTCATCACGCCGCCCCTGCTTCACACATACGTCAGTGGCCGGGTACGCTCGATGACGGCCGGCCAACAGACGCCCAAGATGGTCGGTGCGGTGTTCGACGAACCGATCGCGATCATCCGCCCCCCACGACGATAAGGACGAATCGCCTCATGCACGCCATCAAGCACTCCACCCTCGCCCTCGCCGTCGGTGCCGCACTGCTGAGCGCGTGTGCGACCAACCCGGACGGCACCATGCGCCTCGACAACCGTGCCGCCGGCGCCCTGCTCGGCGCCGCCGCCGGCTGCGGCGTGGCCTCGCTGATCGGCAGTTCGAAGGACTGCGCCAAGGGCGCCGCCGCCGGTGCCCTCGCCGGCCTCTTGATCGGCTGGCACTTCGAGTCCAAGCGCGTCGCCAGCGGCGAACAGGTCAACCGCGAATATGCCGCCCGCGGCCAGGTCTCGAAGGATTCGATCGAGCCGGTCTCGTTCGAGACCAAGGTGCGCAACACCGGCACCAGCCCGCAGGGCGAGCGCAACGTCGAAGTCACGTCGAATACCGACCTGGTCGGCTATGGCGACCGCACGCCGACGTTGCAGCAGCGCTACGCGATCTTCGACGAGAAGAACCAGGTGGTCGAAACCAAGACCGAATCGATCGACGCCGACGGCGCCGGCCGCTACCAGACCACGTCCTCGTTCACGCTGCCGGCCGAGGCCAAGGGCAAGCGCTACAAGGTCGAATCGACGCTGATTGCGGATGGCAAGGAGGTCAAGAGCAACAAATACACGGTGTCGTGGCTGGCCGGCGATTGGGTGCTGGCGGCCGCGTACTGACCGAAGGCGCCGCCGGCGGCGACGCGTCCGGAACGCCCCGGCCGTCGATGCGCCCGGCCACGGGCGGTCCATGGCCGGGCGCATCGGGCATTGGCGGCCTCAGCGATCGAAGGCACGGGCGATCGCCTCGACATGGCGGTAATCGGTGCCGCAGCAGCCGCCGAACACCGCCAGTTCGGGCAGCAGCCGACGCAGGTCGCGGTAGTCCGCGCCAAGTTCGTCCGGGTTGCCCTCGTCCAGGTCGGAGGCCTCGTCCAGCTCGGCATGGCTCAGGCGCGAGGCGTTGGCCCGCAGGCCACGGATGCGGCCGCACCAGTCGCCGCCCTCGGCGAGCCGCTCGCGGAAGTGGCTGGGATGGGCGCAGTTGATCATGTAGTAGGCCGGCGCGCCGCCGGTGGCGGCATCGGTCTCGCGGATCGCATCGGCCAGGCGCTGGCCGGACGGCAGGTGACCGTCGGTCTCCAGCGTGAACGAGATCACCACCGGCATGCCAGCCGCCTGCGCCGCGCGGACGATGCCGATCGCCTCGTCGACATAGTTCAGCGTGAACGCCGAGATCAGGTCGGCCTCGGTGGCGGCGAAAGTGGCGATCTGCTCGCCGTGATAGTCGGCAGCCTCGGCGGCGCTCATGCGGCTGTCGGCGCGGTAGCCGTCGCCACGCGGGCCGAGGTTGCCGCTGATCACCGCATGCGGCGCGCTGCCGCCGGCCCGGTCGCGAAGCTCGACCATCAGCGCCAGGGCCTCGCGATTGGCCTCGCGCAGGGTCTCGGCCGAGTGGCCGAGCAGCGCGCCCCAGTCGCGGCTGGCGCGCCAGGTGGGCGCCTCGAGCACGATGCCGCGACCGGTGGCGGCGGCCAGTTCGAGGTAGCGGCGATAGTAGCCGCGCAGCGTCTCGCGCCCCGCGTCGTGGCCGGCCAGCGTGAAGGCGGCAAAATACGGCAGATCGACGCCGTGGTGGAAGATCAGGTCGGTCTCGAGGCCGCCGTCGGTGAGGAAGGCACGGCCGCTGAGTTGCGGTAGTTGTCGGCGATGGCGTGGCATGTCTCTCTCCATGGTGGTTGTCGGGACTTACTGGTCAGCGTAGCCCAGCGGCACGATCGCGCCGGCGGCCCCGCCGATCGGGTCGCGGGCGACGTCGCGCGCCCGCAGCATGTCGGCCAGGCGGGTCGAGGCGCCATGCCGGAAGCCGGTCGGCGCAGCGATCAGCGCGGCGATGGCCGCAAACAGGCCGAGGTTGATCGGGTCGACTAGTATTTCAATCGGATTCGGCATGACGGGTTCTCCTTTTCGGGTGGTGGTGCGGCGACTGCAAAGGTAGGCCCGACCGCCGCAATCGACTAAAGCCATATCGGAAGCAAAGTGGACAATTCGGCCAACCCGGACACTGACGATCACCGGGCAGATCCACTGCCGGTGCCGGTCGCGATCGTCGCCATCCCCGAAACCACCGCGTCGGTGGTCTATGGCATGTTCGACATGTTCATGTGCGCCGGACGCGACTGGTCGCTGATCACCGGCGAAGGTGCGGCGCGCAGCCTGATGGCGCCGGTGGTGGTGTCCGACCGCAGCGAGCCGATGGTGGTCGGCAACGATGTGCGCATCGTGCCGGACCACGCCTTCGCCGACTGCCCACCGGTCGATCTGGTCTGCGTGCCGGAGCTGGCGGTACCGCCCGGCGAGCCGATCGAGGGGCGCTTCGACGCTGCCGTGCAATTCCTCTCTGAGCGCCACCGCCAGGGCGCGATCATCGCCACCGCCTGCTCCGGCGCCCTGCTGCTGGGCGAGGCCGGCCTGTTGGCCGGCCAGGATGCGACCACCCATTGGGCATACTGCGAGATCCTCGCCCGGCGCTACCCCGGTGTGCGCGTCCACCCGCAGCGGGCGCTGGTGGTGTCCGGCGAAGGCCAGCGACTGGTGATGGCCGGCGGCGGCACCACCTGGCTCGACCTCGCGCTGTACCTGATCGCGCGCACGGTCGGCATCGACGAAGCGATGCAGGTGGCGCGGATGAACCTGATCGACTGGCACGCGATCGGCCAGCAGCCCTTCGCCCGGCTGGCCCGCACGAGGCAAAGCGAGGACGCGCTGATCGCCGACTGCCAGGTGTGGATTGCCAACCACTACGCCCGGCCGTCGCCGGTGGCGGCAATGGCCGCGCGCTCGGGACTCACCGAGCGCTCGTTCAATCGCCGCTTTCAGGCGGCCACCGGCATGTCGCCGATGGCGTACGTGCTGACCTTGCGCCTGGAAGAAGCCAAGCAGATGCTGGAAGCCGGCGACGAAGCGATCGAGGGCATCGCGCTGGCCGTCGGCTACGAGGATGCCGGTTTCTTCGGGCGCCTGTTCCGGCGCAAAGTCGGCCTGACCCCGGCCCAGTATCGCAAGCGCTTCGGCGCACTGCGCAAGGCCCTGGCCGTGACCTGAGCGACGATCGACCGATGACCATGCCCTCGCCCCTCGGGCGACCCCAGGAGGCGACCATGCGCCCAGCCCTGTTCCTGCTGTTGCCGCTGCTGGCCAGCGCGTCGGCGCTCGCCACGCCGGGGACGGCCTGCACCGCCGAACTGTTCCGCGCGGCCGAGTCCCGATGGCCGACCGACGACGGCCAGGGGCATGGACCGGACCCGGGCTCGATCGAGTGGCGCGCGGCGGTCGAATTCCGTCTCGGTGTGCGTGGCGACCCCGCTGTCCCGGCGCGCGACGGCGAAGCCTGGTGCACATGGCTCGAACGGCGGCTCGAGACGGCCCGCCAGCCGGCCACCACCGGTGCGCCGGCATTCGACTGCCGCCGCGCCGAAGGCCGCGTCGAGCAGAGAATCTGCGGCGATGCCGGACTCGCGGCCCTCGACCGCCGGCTCGACGCGACCTACCACGCCGCACAGGCCAAGGCCACCGACGAACGCCCGCCCACGCTCGCGGCAAGCCAGCGCGGCTGGATCAAGGGGCGCAACGATTGCTGGAAGGCCGACGACCTCGATCGCTGCATCGCCGATCACTACATCGAACGCATCGCCGCACTGCAGGCGCGCTACCGTCTGGCGCCAATGACCGGTCCGGTCTTCTACCACTGCGACGACGCACCCCACAGCGAGATCGTGGTCAGCTACTTCGACACCGATCCGCCGACACTGGTCGCCGAACGAGGCGATTCGGTATCGCTGATGTACCGCCAGCCGAGTGGCAGCGGCGCCCGCTACCAGGGCCGCAACGAATCGTTCTGGGCGCATCAGGGCGAGGCGACGGTACGCTGGGGCCACGGCGCCGGCGACATGCACTGCGTGGCGTCGCCGTGAGCCGGCCGGCGTCGGCCACCGGCGATGGCGCTGGCACCCGCATCGAGGAATCCGCGCCACAGCGGGCGCTCACGGTACGTCGCGCACAGGTGCGGACGGCACACCTGTGCAGCCGCCCCCGCCGGGTTGCAGCGCAACACCACCAGCCGGGCAGGCCGACCGGCTGGCTGGCCAGGGCCGGCGGCGGCTGACGCACGGCCCCACTGCCTACCGTCACGCCGCATTCGACGGCGCAACGACAGCGCCGGCCATGCTGTCTGCGCTGACCCCAAAAAAAACTTCGAATCGCGTGAAAAAAAGCTTGCAATCTGGTTTGCTGCAGTGCACAATTCAGCCATACCGAATCACTTATGACCAACCACCGCTTTCGCCAGATCTCTACCTAAAGGAATCGATCATGTCCATGACCCCCGAGCAAGTCGTCGCCGCCGCCAAGTCCAACGCCGAAGCCGGCCTCAAGTCGTCCGTCGCCGCCGCGAACACCGTGTTCGCCGCCGTCGAGAGCCTGTCCGCCCTCAACCTCAACACCGCCCGCGCGTCCTTCGACGATGGCGTCGCCTACCTCAAGGCCGTCGCCGCTGCCAAGGATCCGAAGCAATTGCTCGCCCTGCAAGCCGGCCTGCTGATGCCCTCCGTCGAGAAGAGCATTGCCTACGGCCGCGCCGTTGCCGAAATCGGTGCGAAGGCCAAGTCGGAACTGACGGCCCAGTACGAAGCCGAGGTCGCGAACCTCGTTGGTCAGGCCAACAGCGCCCTCGAGACCCTGTTCAAGAGCGCGCCGGCCGGCTCCGAAGCGGCCGTGTCCGCGGCCAAGGGCGCCATCGCCCAGGCCAGCGCCGCCTACGAAGACGCGACCCAGAAGCTGAAGGCTGCTGTCGCCCAGGCCCAGGCCCAGCTCGACAACGCCACCGACGTTGCCGTCGCCAACCTGACCAAGACCACGGCCGCCGCCGCTTCCGCGCTGAAAGCCGCTGCGTAAGCGTCGTCGCAAGGCGGCTGCCAGCCGCCCTGCCCATCGCAGGTAATCGAAAGAGGCTCTTCGGAGCCTCTTTTCTTTTTGGTGCGACGGGATGGCAACCGGCCCGGCGCCGAAGCGACAGGTCGAGGCGTTAGCTGCGCGACCGCGGCGGATGGAACGCGACGGCCACGGCCGGCACCGCGGACGGCGGCGGACTCGCCAGCACATGCTTCTTGATCCGCCCGACCACGTGCATTTCGCAGGCCCTGCAATCGAAGCGCAGGGTTAGGCGCTCGCTGCCACCGACCAGGGTCATCGGCTCGGCCCGCACCTGACCTTGCACGCCGGTGACCCCCTTCGCCTGCTTCGGGCACAAGCTGAACGAATAGCGCAGGCAATGCTTGGTGATCATCAGCGAGACTTCGCCGGCTTCCTCGTGGGCCTCATAGGCGGCCTCGACCAGCCGGACCCCGTGCCGGGCGTAGAAGGCACGGGCCGCCCGGTTGTAGACATTGGCGAGATAGGAGAGGGTATCGTCCGGGTAGACGGCTGGCGGTTCGATCGGCCGACGGCGCAGCCCTCGCGCAAAGGCTGCCCGACGGGCGTCGATCAGGGCCGTCGCGGCGTCGCGGCGAAGACGGTTGGCCACCGAGGCCGGCACGAACCAGGCACGCCGGCATTTCAGCGACAGGTCCTGCAGATCGTAATCCGTCGTGCCGAAGCGACTCAGGCAGTCGCGCAGCGCGCCGCGGGCTGCGGTCTCGTCGCGCGGTGGCTGGTGCTCGAGCGCCACCCGGGCGCCGGCGCGAATCCCGTCTTCGTCCTGCAGGCTCAGCGTCAGCCCGCCGGTGTCGTCGACGAGTTCTGCCCACACCCGGATCCGCCGCTCGGCCGAGCGACCCGCCAGCGCCTGCTCCCACGCATGATCGCGGTTGCGCCGGATCTCCACGCCGGGCCGCAGTCCGGCCAGCTGCTTGATGCGCTCGTTGGGCCACACCCGCCAATGTGGCTGTGCCCGAGCGCCGATCGGCTCGACCCGATTGGCCTGCAGGCCGACCACTGCACGCTTGTGCGCGTAGTTGAGCCCATCGCCATTGGCGAGCGGCTCGGTCGCCGACAGCTCGAACCAGTCCGCCCCGATCCGGGTCACCGTGCCGAGCGGCGTGCCGACGAAGGTCGGCGAATCGAAGGCGCCGACATCGGCGCCGCGGCCGTGGGCGAAGTAGTCGGTCGCGCCGCGGTGGAAGCTCTTGTCCGGGTCCGGGGCAAAGCCGAGCCGGGTGCGACCGCTGGCGGCGGCCGCCAATTCGGGGCGGCGCTCGAGAATGCCGTCGAGAAGCTGCCGGTAATGACCGGTAATGTTCTTGACGTAGCCCATCTCCTTGTATCGACCCTCGATCTTGAAACTGCGCACGCCGGCGTCGATCAAGGCCTCGAGGTTGGCGCTCTGGTTGTTGTCCTTCATCGACAGCAGGTGCTTGTCGAAGGCGACGACCCGCCCCTCCCCGTCGTGCAGCGTGTACGGCAGACGGCAGGCCTGCGAGCAGTCGCCACGGTTGGCGCTGCGCCCGGTATGGGCGTGGCTGATGTAGCACTGGCCCGAATAGGCGACGCACAGCGCACCGTGGATGAAATGCTCGACGATCGTCTCCGGCCCGAGCACGGCCCGTACCGCGGCGATCTGCGCGATCGTCAGCTCGCGGGCCAGCACGATCTGCGAGAAGCCGACGTCGGCCAGGAAGCGGGCCTTGGCCGGCGTGCGGATGTCGCACTGGGTCGAGGCGTGCAGCTCGATCGGCGGCAGGTCGAGTTCGAGCAGGCCGAGATCCTGCACGATCAAGGCATCGACGCCGGCATCCCAGCACTGCCGGATCAGCGCCCGGGCCGCGTCCAGCTCTGCGTCGTGCAGGATCGTGTTGAGGGTGACGAAGATGCGCGCGTGAAAGCGGTGCGCGAATTCGACCAGCGCCGCGATGTCGGCGATCGAATTACCCGCATTGTGGCGGGCACCGAACGACGGGCCGCCGATATAGACCGCGTCGGCGCCATGCAGGATCGCCTCGCGGCCGATCTCGGCGGTCTTGGCGGGCGCGAGGAGCTCCAGGCGGTGGCTACGGTCGGGTGTGTTCATGCGCCGCCGACTATACGCCAAGCCGCCGCTTCGACGGCGATCATCGGATTGCCCGGCCGGCGTTCCACGGCAACTCCGCTCACGGCCTCACTGCAGAACATCGACGATCGAACACGTACCGGCGCCGGCACGAACCTCAGCCCGAGCTCGCGGACCAAGGCACACCGCTTCTGGCGCGCCTCGCCGCTCGCCGAAACGGCACGCCCGCCAGCCTCAGGCTACTGCACGTCCGCCAGCTTCCGGGCCTGCGCGACCCACCCGTCGCGTTCGATCCGACCGGGAAACTTGATCACCGTCTGCTCGAGGCGGGCGATGTCGCCGTCGGTGAATTCGGCGATCTGCCGGAACGTGACGATCCCTTCCGCGTTCAGTTTCTTCTCCAGCCCGGGACCGATGCCCGCGATCTGCTTGAGGTCGTCCTTGGCCGCCGGGCTGCGGGGAGCGGCGGTAGCGACCGTCACCGCCGCCGCCGGCGCACTGCCGACCACTTCCAGCTTGATCTCGGCCGGATCAGCCGGCCCGGCGGCCCTGCGGGCGGCGGCCGACCCCATCCAGGCCGGCGCCTGCGCGAGGACATCGACCGGGGTCCAGCCAGGCGTCAGCGAGCGCCACCAACCGATCTGACTTTCGACGGCGGCCAGATAGAACTTGCTGGTGTTCTCCAGCATCGCGAGCGTCATCTGTCGCGAGGCATCGTTGGTGCAAAAGAGCCCGGTGAATTGCTCGGCCCACTGGCGTTGCAATGCCATCGACTGCTGCATCGCAGCGCCCAAGGCCTGCCAGGGGTTGCTCCACAGTCCCGTCTGCTGCGGGGCCTGCCACGTCTTCAGGAGTTGTTCGTACATGGCCTGCGTTGTCCTCGTTGACTCGGTTGTGGTCGAGGTACTGATCCTAGCAGAGATCATTAATCCGTTTTGCTGCACCACGGCAAACCAGGAATCCAGAAGCGGCGAAATCGATTGGCCCGCATCAGCACATCCGTAGATCTGCCGCCACCGCGAATCACATCGCCAGCCCGGAAATCGCGGCGCCTGAAGCACCGCGACGCCGAAAACGAATCAGCCGGCAAACGGCGCCCAGACTGCGAGCGTAAGCACTGCGATCGGCACCAATACGCCGAACACGCCCAACACGAAGCCAAGCCAGGCGACTGCTCCCACCTCTCGCCATTCGGACCAAAATCGTTCGCGATAATCACGGTGCGCGAGGCGAAACGGATTCATGCCTTGCAGCAGGTCGAGCACGCACGACACGACGGCAACCAGGTTTTCCATCCCTGCACGTACCCCTCGTGGAATTGCCGGCAGTGAATGTTCGCCGCCCCAAAAGCCGCCAATTTGACTATCGGTCCTCCGACCCGAACCGGCCCGTCAGTGTCTTGAAAAGCTGACGCTCGACAAGCAAGTCAGGCGCCAGGGCGACTTCGCCGGCGCCTGACGACAGCAAGGACCGGGACGATCACAGCGAACAGCAGCAACCATCGCGAATACCGAACGGCCTGAGTGGCGAGAACAAAGAATGTGCTCGATTCAAAGTAACGCTGTGCCGCGGCCGTATTGGCTTGCGTGCCGATCGCCAAGCCACCGACAGCATATTCGGTCGCAAGCGCCAACCCGCCGTGCGCTGCCCAGGCGGCGATGGCGCCGCCACCAACGGCAAATACGCCGATAGCCAGACCCCCAACCGACCAAACCCCAATCGACAAGCCGGCCAGCGCGACGACCCCGACGGACAACCCGCCAAAACTGACGCCGCCTACGGATAACCCGCCCGCCGCGAAGACGATACCGAAGGCGATATCCCCGATGGCGATCCACCCTTTCGCGACGCCCCGTACCGCACTTGAATCAGCGCGCGGACCGATTGCTACGTGAACAAGCGGAAGGCCGAGTAGCGACGTTGATGACTTGAAGTGCATTTCTTCTCTGCCGCCCATGGTATGGGAGAGTAGCCATCGGAGCATGAAGCTCGGAGGGGACATGCAAGCGCAGATTGCCAGCCGGCCCTCTCGACCGTCATGTCATGCCGGCGCCGAGGCACGCCCATTCGATGGCGACCTCACGGCAACTGACCTTCGATTGCCGATGTGTAGAACTGTAGACCATCAACCCGATGGAAGGCATCGGAGTATGGGCTTTTGCTTGTCTCGCATGACCTTTCGGTGGAAGCCGCCGATCACCAGCGTCTCTTCGCTCCAGTCGAACTGAAAGGCGTCACCGAACTCGAACGCGAGCGGCACGAAGGCGCTCTTTGCCGGCTTGCCGCCCTCGGCTCGCCAGCGCCGGACGAACTCGGCGACCCGGGTGTCGCTCCATCCTATGCGGGCTTCAAGCGGAATGACAGGAGCAGCAGCAGAGTCACTCCCAGGCCGGTGCCCCATGAACCAACCAGTGGCCTGACGAGAAGCGCCAAGAGAACTGCGGGAATGAACCATAGCGCAGCACTCTTGAGATCGACGTGGATGCGGATGCTGCCGGCACAGTGCGGACAGACCTTTGATTTGCCGAACCGATTGAGCTCCTTCGAGAAGAGGCTGACGCTCTTGGTGCAGTGCGGGCACTTCATGGGAAGGCGGTCTAACGCCTCCGCACAGCCGCGCCGAGCGAAGCGAGGGAACCCTTGAACATGCGAAGCATGCTCAAGGGTGTCGGGCTGCAGCGGCTTGTTGGGGCGTCATATCGCAACGAGTCCCATGTTCAAAATGATAAGTTCAATACATGGTCGCTATTTGGCACCCGACGCCTCTAAATGGCGCCCCTAGCGAGATAATCTTTCATAAGCCGAATTTACCTTTTCAATAACCTCATCCGCAGAATTCTTGACCCCCTCAAGCACTCGCGAGACTTCATTTGCAGTTTCACTCCTTTCATCACTTAGGAGTCCTCTCATGCGGGGATTGGCCTGCGTCATTGCGAAAAGTTCAAGCGTTTCCCGCTGCACAATGTCAACTTTCATAAAAATGGGCTTTGCAATTATTTCAAAATTTCTCGCCAACCCTTTTTCCGAAAGCCGAAATCCAGCTTCATGCAGAAACTTCGTTATGCGCGGTGATTTTGGATGCCATTTGTAGGTATTACTTCCGTACACTCTAACGGTCATAAACCTTCGGTCTTCCGTGCAAAGAATTGGCTCCCAATTGAAGGAAAATGTCCCTAAAGCGAGATGCCAATCTGAAGAAGCGTAGTTATGTTGAAATATTGTGATGCTCTTTCGATCGTCTAGAGCAACACCGGACAGTGACATAATTGAGTCTTGATACTTTTCTCTGAGCGTCCGAATGCCGAGCGCTCGCCTGACCACTTCGCTTCTGAGGCGATAAGAAACCCCAGTGTCTTCGGCAAGCAGCAAGCTTGTTTCAAAGTGCTTCGGGGTTCCGTCTCCGGACAGGAAGTGATCTAAATATTCCTCAGCCCGCCCGCCTGGCGACATGCGAATGTACTTTGCCACCTGAAGAAAAAAGCGATCTCTATCATCTGGACTGACATCCACATCGAAGGCGTCCGCCAGAATTTCGCAAAATGCTTTTCCTGTGTCACTTATCTTATCTGATAATTTATTTGTATTTGACATGATATACCCTCAAGACTTTGATGCTGAAGCTCGAATTTGACGTGGAGGAATTCGCTAACTTGAGTCTTAACCTGTTACTAAGCCGTAAGTTGGTTACCGGACATCGAAGGTCTGCGGCGTGCGATAATTCGGCATGGAAAAGAGAGACGGTCGTTCCCTGTCGCATGCCACGCTCGAAGAGATTCGAATCCGGGCCGTCCAGCGTGTTGAAGCGGGCGAATCGCCCGAAGTTGTGGTCAAGGCGTTGGGATTTTCCCGTCCGCGCATCTACGAATGGTTGGCGCTGTACCGTGAAGGCGGGCTTGAAGCCCTTCGTGCGAAGCCCGTCCCGGGCGCCAAACCGAAACTCGACGGTAAGGCGCTCGATTGGCTGTACCGGACGATTGCGATGTCGAACCCGCAACAGTTCAAGTTCGAGTTCGCGCTTTGGACACGAGCGATGGTGCGCGAGCTGATCCGCACGCAGTTCAAGGTGGCGATGTCTGAGGTGAGTGTTGGACGCCTGCTTCGCAAACTGGGCTTGTCGCCGCAGCGACCTTTGGCGCGTGCCTACCAGCGCGATCCGGCGCTGGTGAACGACTGGCTCGAGAACGAATTTCCTCGCATCCGCGCAGAAGCCAAGGCGGTCGGGGCGGAGATCTTCTTCGGCGACGAGGCCGCGGTGCGCTCGGACCATCACAGTGGCACCACCTGGGCTCCGGTGGGTCTGACGCCGACAGTGAATACGACCGGCGCCCGCTTCAAGCTCAATCTGATCTCGGCCATCAGCCCGAAGGGACAGCTGCGATTCATGTGCTCCAACGGCAACGTCACCGCCGATGTCTTCATCGAATTTCTGAAGCGCCTGCTTCAGGGCACTACCCGGCCCATCTTCCTCGTCGTCGATGGCCATCCGGTACATCGCAGTGCCAAGGTTCGGAAATTCATCGAGGGACTCGACGGGAGACTGCGCCTTTTCCGGCTGCCCGCCTATTCGCCCGATCTGAATCCTGACGAACACGTCTGGGCGCACCTGAAGAGTCACAAGTTGGGCCGCAGCGTGATCAAGGGACCCGACCAAATGAAAAGGCTGGCGATGCGCTTCATGCGCTCCCTGCAGAAGACTCCCGCCATCGTCCGTGCGTTCTTCAGGCATCCGAGCACACGCTACGCAGCCGAATAGAATGTACGGTAACCAACGCACTTCTTAGTAAGTCCCGGCGCCTATGCTGGCACACAGACCTATTTGGCGCCCAACGTTTGAATTCACCGGCCTTCGCGACTTTTCGCGTAGGTCCGGTGGATGAAAGGTTAGAAGGCTTTGTGAAACCATGCCAACACCATTTGAATAAATTGGTCCCAGCCAAGCGTGATGCCCATGACCGCACTGATAAATCCGACAACGGCTACGAATGCAGAAACGGCCTTGAAGATACGACTAGATAGAAGGCGCGAAACGGTGGACTCGCCTATGGCACCGAGCCACCCAAGCATTGTCAGCGGTAGCGCTACGACCACGCGAACCCCCTCCCGGAGCCAGACGACAGGATTGCGAAGGGCTCTATTGTTTCTTTCATCTTGGTCGTGAAGTGATCCTAGGTGACGGACAAGAGTGTCTTGAAGCGCCATTGAATACTGATGTACTATAGGGCTATTTGAAAGAATTGAATCATCAAGTGCATGCCGTAAGTCCGGTAGCATATTGAGAACAATCGGGTAGTTTGAATATTGGAAATTTGCGTAAGGCGGTCGGTAGGATGCATATATCCCACTGAGTCCAAGCTGCGACTGCATCTTGTTGGAGCGGTGCATTAGCCAGCCGTAGGATTCGAGATCGCTTCCTCGGCTACGGACATAAGCCTTCAAGTGCTCCATGAACTCGACTGCGAGTGTGCAACAGTCGGAGATACGGTTCTTCTCCTTAAAAATTCGCAATAGGCCAAGCCCGCACGTAGCGAGAACAAAACCAAGGATAACTATGCGGTCGGAGAGCACGAAAAGCCTTCTAGCGCCAGCCATAACCGGACCCAAAAAGCGAAGCGCAGCGAAGCTTTTTGGGTCCGAGTTTATGGCATTGTTAGAGTTCATCTGGTGCTTTACTTACCCATTCAGGGGCGTGAAGTAGCACAGGTGCACGATCACCTCTATTCCACAAGGCAGCAGCTAATCCCCAGTAGAAGAAGTGCGCTTTGCGACCGTTTTTAAGGTCTTTCACGTTTTCTTTCCCAGTTTTGGTATAAACAACAACCAGATCTCCAGCGGATACTGATTTATACGGAAACCAATACGTGTTGTAAGTGCCAGTAGTCACTTCTCCATCGTGAAACCCAGTTTCAATTACCAAATAATCTCCCGTATCAGTGTCAGCCTTGACCTTTAACACCAGACGTTCTTTATCAAAGTTGCCTTTATCAGCAACAGACTGAATGTCAATTTTCATCGCTTCACCACCTTAGAAGCGATTCCACCTATTATTAGCACCACACCAAAGGCGATTGAGATATAGCCTGAGGGCTGCGATGCCCACACGGAAGGAGCATAGCCGAGCGCGGCCGCACCAACGGTAAGGCAAACACTAAAGATCACTTCTTGCGATACGCTAGATTTCAGCTTTTCTTCAAGTATGGCCGATTTCTTATCAACATCATGGAACTTTCTCTGATATTCACTGAGATCGAATTTCTCTTTTTCTAAACGTTCGTTGTCATCAATCAGCATTCGCTGTACGGCGGGAGAAGATAATTCTTCATCGGACAGTTCCCTTCGGATATTTGAAAAAGCACGTCGCCCCTTTCCGTGACTTAACGGTGCTGTGCCCTCCGTATCCTCTGGCTCCAGATCTAATGAATCATTATCTGTCATGAAAGATGCCCCATGTCTTTTCTTCAAACTCTAACGTGCAAGCTCAGCGGACGACAAAAAACGCAGCTTTTTGGCGGTCCGCTGGAGCGTAGGGTTGGGCGTCATTTCGTACTCTTGACGTAAGCATTTAGCTGAGTGACAGCCTCCCTCGCATTTGCAATGAGCAGCTTGTATTTCGCACTCGCCTGACGGAGGAGAGCCAATTCTTCCTTAGATGTGGGCGCTGGCATTGCGGCAAGTTGCGTCAATAGCGAGGCCCGTGATGACAAGGTCTGGTTTAAGGTTAGAAAGGCTGGCTCCAAAACAAAAGAGCCATCTTCTGCCTGTACGTCGGCCAACAATGCCTGAACAGAACCAAGCGTGGCTTCAATATTGCGAACCACTTTTGCCCAATCATCTTGAGTGGGGTTGCGCTCCGCAAGATATTGATCGAGGTTTTCCACCACTCGGATGTTCTGAGTAGCGATGAGATTGGTGGTTCTGCGGCTCAGGTCTATCAAGCGATCACGCTCTCGAGCGGCGGCAACAAATTTGTATGAGTCTTTTCCTGCGACCACCAAATCCCTGAAGCCTGCTGTCAGCTTTGATATGGCGTCTCCTGCGGCACCGATCGCATTCACGAGGTCGGTAAGGATTGCAATTCTTGACGCTGCGCCACCCTGCGCGCGCGCAATGAGAGGCGATAGCAGAAGTTCGAAAAGGAACGAACGTCTATGCATGAAAGACTCCCTTGAGTGACGCCCGACTAGAAGTAGACGACACGGGCGTCCGATAAGCTGGGTCGTGTCCGATAAGCTGGCATAGAGGACAGCCGAAACCTCTTGCGTTGCGCGGATTACTGGCATATACCTGTATACAAGTACAGTATATGTCAGCCATGAAACCGGACACCCCCGCCTCCCCTTCGTCCCGCCCCCCGCGCTTGCTTGACCAGGTGCGCCAGGCCATTCGTTACCGTCACTACAGCTTAAGGACCGAGAAGGCCTATGTCTATTGGGTTCGCGCTTTCGTTCGCCACCACGGCATGCGGCACCCGAAGGAGATGGGCGCCAATGAGATCCGCAGCTTCCTGAAATGGCTGGTCGCCGAAAGGAATGTCGCCGCGGCGACCCATCAGCAGGCCTTGTCTGCCCTGCTGTTTCTGTACCGCCATGTGCTGGAGATCGAGTTGCCGTGGCTGGACGAACTCGAGCGGCCGAAGAAACCCGCTCGCCTGCCGACCGTTCTGAATCTCGCCGACGTACAAGCGCTGCTCGCCGCCCTGTCGGGCCGGCATGCGCTGATGGCACGCCTGATCTACGGCTCGGGCATGCGGCTGATGGAAGCCTTGCGCCTGCGCATCAAGGACATCGATCTTCAACGGGGCGAGATCCGCGTTCGTGACGGCAAGGGCGGCAAGGACCGGGTCACGGTGCTGCCGGCTTCGCTCCGCGGCGGGCTCGCGCAGCAGATTGCCGATGCCCGCGCCCTGTTCGAGCAGGATCGCCGGCTGGATCGGCCCGGCGTGCAGTTGCCCTATGCATTGGCCCGCAAGTATCCGAATGCACCGGTCAGCTGGGCCTGGTTCTGGTTGTTTCCTGCACCGGATCTATCGACGGATCCGGTCAGCGGCGTAACGCGCAGGCATCATGTGCACGAGAAAAGCCTGCAGCGAGCGATCAAGCGGGCGAGCCTGGCCGCCGGCATCTGTCGGCCGGTGAGCGTTCACACGCTGAGGCATTCCTTCGCCACCCATCTGCTCGAATCCGGCAGCGACATCCGCACGGTGCAGGAGGGGGGCCTGCCAGCCCTGTCTGCGCACGGCACGCTCGCCACCCGGTTTCAGGTCGTCAGCCCCGGGCAGGAATGGTCTGGCGCTCAGCGCCATCTGCGCCCGGCTCGGCGAGCCCGGCGGGTTGCGCCCACACGGCACCTCGACGGCGTTGCGCTCCTTGCCAAGAGGTCCACTCTTGGCTGCGTCGCGCGCCTTGTCGAGGCACCGTGTGGACACAACGTGCCCCACGCCGACAGGGCCGGCAGGCCCCTGGCCATTCGGACGTGTCGACCACGATGATCTACACCCACGTCCTCAACCGCGGCGCCGCCGGCGTCGTCAGTCCGCTCGACCGCCTCGCCTGAGCATGTCCCACCATGCCCGCCTACGCCGAGCTGCACTGCCTGTCCAACTTCACCTTCCTGACCGGCGCCTCCCACCCGGAGGAACTGGTCGAGCGGGCCGCGGCGCTGGGCTATCGGGCGCTGGCGATCACCGACGAGTGCTCGCTGGCCGGCGTGGTCCGCGCCCATCTGGCAATCCGCAAGCAGGCGCTGAAGCTCGAACTGATCGTCGGCACCGAGATCCGGCTGGCGGAGGGGCCGCGACTGGTGTTGCTGGCTGCGGACCGGGGCGGCTACGGGCGGCTCTCGCGGCTGATCACGCTCGGCCGGCGGCGGGCGGACAAGGGGGATTACCGGCTGGCGATGGCGGATCTGGCCGACGGCCTGCCGGGTTGCCTGGCGCTCATGCTGACGCCGCGCGACGGCCTGCCGGCGGCCGAGCCGCTGGTGGCGGCCGGGCGTTGGCTGAAGGGGCTGTTCGGCGAGCGGGCGTGGCTGGCGGTGGCGCGCGCGCTGGCGGCCGGCGATGGCGCGCGGCTGGCGCGGCTGCAGGCGGTCGGCGAGGCCGCCGCGCTGCCGCTGCTGGCGGCCAGCGGCGCGCTGATGCACGAGGCCGCGCGCCGGCCGCTGGCCGATGCGCTGGCGGCGCTGCGGCTCAGATGCACGGTGGCCGAAGCCGGGCTGCGGCTGGCGCCCAACGGCGAGCGGCGACTGCACAGCCGGGCGGCGCTGGCGCGGCGCTACCCGCCGGCGCTGCTGGCCGAGACGCTGCGGGTGGCGGCGCTGTGCCACTTCAGCCTCGACGAGCTGCGCTACGAATACCCGGCCGAGCTGGTGCCGCCGGGCGAGACACCGGCCGGCTGGCTGCGCCGGCTCACCGAGGGCGGGCTGGCGTGGCGCTACTCCGGCGCCGACCACTACGCCAGCCACCCCGAGCCGGGCGCCGTCGCCCGTCCGGCGGCGGCCGACGATCCGGTGCCGGCGCGGGTGCGGGCGCTGGTGGAGCACGAGCTGACGCTGATCGGCGAGCTCGGCTACGAGCCCTATTTCCTCACCGTGTTCGACATCGTCGCCTTCGCGCGGGGCCGCGGCATCCTGTGCCAGGGGCGCGGCTCGGCGGCCAACTCGGTGGTGTGCTGGGCGCTGGGCATCACCGAGGTGCATCCGGAACTGGGCATCATGCTAATCGAGCGCTTCATCTCGAAGGAGCGCAACGAGCCGCCCGACATCGACGTGGACTTCGAGCACGAGCGGCGCGAGGAGGTGATCCAGTACCTGTATACCAAGTACGGCCGTGAGCGGGCGGCGCTGGCGGCCACGGTGATCAGCTATCGGCCGAAGAGCGCGCTGCGCGACATCGGCCGCGCGCTGGGGCTCGATCCCGGCACCCTCGACCGCCTGTCGCGTGGCTATGGCTGGTGGGACAAGGGCACGCTGGCGCCCGAGCGTCTGGTCGAGGCCGGGCTCGACCCGGCCAGCCCGGTGGTGCGGCGGCTGGTGGCGCTGACCACCACCCTGCTCGGCTTTCCGCGCCACCTGTCGCAGCACGTCGGCGGCTTCGTCATCGCCCGCGGCCGCCTCGACGAGCTGGTGCCGGTCGAGAACGCGGCGATGGAGGGGCGCAGCATCATCCAGTGGGACAAGGACGATCTCGACGCGCTGGGCCTGTTGAAGATCGACGTGCTGGCGCTGGGCATGCTGTCGGCGCTGTCGCGCTGCCTGGCGATGGTGTCGCGCTGGCGCGGCCGCGAGTTCCGGCTGGCGGAGATCCCGAAGGAGGTGCCGGGCGTCTACCAAATGCTGTCCGAGGCCGACTCGGTGGGCGTCTTCCAGGTGGAGTCGCGGGCGCAGATGACGATGCTGCCGCGGCTGAAGCCCACCGGCTTCTACGACCTGGTGGTGGAGGTGGCGATCGTGCGCCCCGGGCCGATCCAGGGCGGCATGGTGCATCCCTACCTGAAGGCGCGCGAGCGGCTGGCCCGCGGCGAGGCCATCGAGTACCCGGCGCCGGACCCGGCCCGCGCCACCGAACCCGCCGGCGGCAACATCCGCTCGGTGCTGGAACGCACCCTCGGGGTGCCGATCTTCCAGGAGCAGGTGATGCAGCTGGCGATCGTCGCCGCCGGCTTCTCGCCCGGCGAGGCCGACCAGCTGCGCCGCTCGATGGGCGCCTGGCGCCGCCAGGGCGAGCTCGAGCGCTACCAGCAGCGGCTGATCGACGGCATGCTGGCGCGCGGCTACGCGCCTGCCTTCGCCGAGCAGATCTGCCGCCAGATCCAGGGCTTCGGCAGCTACGGCTTCCCCGAATCCCATGCCGCCAGCTTCGCGCTGCTGGTGTATTTCTCGGCCTGGCTCAAGCGCTTCGAGCCGGCGGCCTTCCTGTGCGCACTGCTGAACAGCCAGCCGATGGGCTTCTACGCGCCGTCGCAGCTGATCCAGGACGCCCGCCGCCACGGCGTCGAGGTACGCCCGGCGGACGTCACCGTCAGCGGCTGGGACTGCGCGCTGGAGGCGGCGCAGCCCGGTGAGGCGGGAACCGGCGGCGACATGCTGGCCGGCTACCGGCTCGATGCCCGGCCGGCTGCCCGGCTCGGCCTGCGCATGGTCCGGGGGCTGTCGCTGGCGGCAGCCGAGCGCATCGTGCTGGCGCGCGCGCAGGCCCCCTTCGCCGGGGTGGACGATGTCGCCGCCCGCGCCCGGCTCGATGCCCGCGAGCGGCGCCTGCTGGCCGCCGCCGGCGCGCTGGCGACCCTCGCCGGCCACCGCCGCCAGGCCCTGTGGCAGGCCGCCGGCGAGCGCCCGCGCGACGGCGTGCTGGCCGAGGCACCGGTGCACGAGCCCGTGCTGGCGCTGCCGGCCGCGGCCGAAGGCGAGGAACTGGTGGCCGACTACGCGGCGCTGGGCTTCACGCTGGGGCGCCATCCGCTGGCCCTGCTGCGCGAGCGGCTGGCCCGCCTGCGCTTCGTGCCGGCCGGCGAACTCAACGCCTATCCGGACCGCAAGCTCGTCCGCGGCGCCGGCATCGTCACCTGCCGCCAGCGCCCGAGCACGGCCAAGGGCACGATGTTCGTCACGCTGGAAGACGAAACCGGCCTCGTGAACGTGGTCGTGCACGAGGCCCTGGTGGGCCGGCAGCGGCGCGAACTGCTGGGCGCACGGCTGCTCGGCGTGTTCGGCCAGATCCGTCGCGAAGGGCGGGTCGTGCATCTGGTGGCGAGCCGGGTGGTGGATCACTCCGCCCTGCTCGGCAGGCTGATGACCGCAGCCAGAAACTTTCATTGACAAGTCGGGCCGCCACCACCGGCCCGGCTATGCTTCACTCACACCAGGAGTCCACGATGACCCGCACCGACACCCTCCCCCTGCCCCGCATGCACATGGTCACGCTCGGCGTCACCGATCTGGCCCGCAGCACCGCCTTCTACCGCCGTGTGTTCGGCATCGACACCACCGGCGATTTCGATGGCGTCTCGTTCTTCTGCCTGCCCGGCGTCTGGCTCGGGCTGTATCCGGTGGACAAGCTGGCCGAGGACATCGGCCCGGCCGTGCCGCGCAGCCGGTCCGGCTTCGCCGGCGTCACGCTGGCCTGCAATGCCGCCAGCCGCGACGACGTGGACCGGCGCATGGCCCACGTCGAGGCCGCCGGCGGGCGCATCGTCAAGCCGGCTGCGGATACCTTCTGGGGCGGCTATTCCGGCTACTTCGAGGATCCGGAAGGCTATCATTGGGAACTGGCCTGGGGGCCGATGTTCGAATTCGACGATGCCGGCGACATGCACTTTCGCGCGTGAGGCCGGCCCGACACCATCCATGCAGCCCGGGTTGCGGGCGAGAGGAGACCCGAAGATGACGATCGCCAGACTCCTGCTGCTGGCCATGGCCACCGCATTGCTGTCGGCCTGCGCCTCGACCACGATCCGCAACAGCTGGATCGACGGCACCGATCACGGCGGCCCGCCGAAGAAGCTGGCGGTATTCGTCGCGGTCACCGACGACGAGGTGCGCCGCGTCGCCGAGGATCTCACCGTGCGCTCACTGCCGGCGGAGGTCGGTGCGGTGCCGTCGTATTCGCTCGACCTCGACACCAAGCTCGAAGAGAAGGCGCTGCGCGACAAGCTGGCACCGATGGGCTTCGACGCCGCGCTGGTGGCCCGGCTGGTCTCCGACGACACCACCGAGCAGTACATTCCGCCACAGACCCAGTTCATGCCCGATCCGCTGTTCGTCGGCCTGCGACCGTATCACCGTTCGTTCTACGCCTACTATCCCGTCGCCTACACCTACACCACGCCGGGCTACACCGCGACCACCCGACGGGTGATCGTCGATACCGTGCTCTACCGGCTGCCCGAGGGCAAGCCGGTGTGGTCGGCGCTGACCGAGACGGTCGATCCGGAATCGTCGGTGCAGGTGGTCGAGGAACTGATCGACAAGCTCGGCGGCGAGATGCGCCTGCACGGCCTGCTGCCGCCGGAAAAATAGATGGTGGCCGGCGCGGCCGGCGACCGTGAGACCCGTCGCCCGGCCGCAGTGGCGCCTGGCTACTTCTTCTTGGCCTTGGCCAGCACCGGCAGGGCGCCGAGCCGCTTGGCGATCTGTGCGGGTTTCTGCGCGAGCAGCAGGCCGAGGCCGACGCGCATCAGTTCCGACTTGCTGCACTTGTGCCCCTTCTTGCCGAGATCCGCGCGCAGCGCCTTCAGCTCGACGAGTTCGGCTCCCGCCATCGCGATCGATTCCTCGACCCCCTTGACGCCTTTGTTGTCCTTGCCCTTGGCTTTGGTCTTCTTGCCCTTGCCCCCGGCCTTGGCACCGGCCGCAAACAGTTCGGACGGCCGCTGCGCCGGCGGCGCGGCCGGCGCGCGGCTCACCGCCTGAGCCGCGACCGGACGCGGCACATCCACCGCCGCCTTGGCGGTCGGCTTCGGGCGGGCGGCGGCGCCTGCCGCTGCGGCCTTGGCCTTGGTCGCAGCCGCGGCGGTCTTCTTTGCGGCTGCCGGCTTCGCGGCGGCCGATCGCGATGCGGCGGCGGGCTTGCTGCCCGCACCGGTGGCCGGGGCCGTCCGGACAGTCGCGGTTCCGCCGGCGGCGGCCTTCGCCGGCGTGCCGGTGGCCGCCGCGGCAGCCGTCCTGCTCTCGCCGGCCGCCGGCTTTGCCGTCGCCCGCTTCGGCGCCACGCCTGCGCTGCGACGGGTGACGGTGGCCTTGGCCGTCTTGGCCGCTGCGGGCCTGGCGACGCGGCTGCGCGTGCTGGCGGGCGCCTTCGTTGCACGCCCCGTCGGCGCGGCTGCCTCGCTCGCCGCACCGGCGCCCGCCGCGCTTGACGGCGCAGCCGCGTCGTCGGCCGCGGGCAGGCGTTTCTCGATCGAGGCATCCTCGGACTTCAGGCTCGCGCGCAGGGCGTTGCGCGTCTTGGTGGTGGCGGTCATTGCTCGTTCTTCTCCAGTTCCTTCAACAGGGCGCGGACCAGTCCGCGGACTTCCTCCCGAGCACTCTCGGCCGGTCGTCCGAGCTGGAACACCGAGCCACCGGCAAGCGCGCTTTCGGCATAGGCATTGCGCTGCGCCAGGGCGTGCGGCAGCAACGGCAACGCGAACTCGTTCATGAAGTCGACGATCTCGCCCGCCAGTCGGGTACGCGGCACCCGGTTCGGCAGCAGAAAGGCCAGCAAGGCCTTGCGGCGGCGTTGCTTCTGCAGGATCAGCGATTCGACCGCCCGCGTGGACCACAGATCGGTCGGGCCCGGAACCACCGGTACCAGCACCAGATCGGCGACGTCGAGCGCCGCCAGGGTGTGGGCGTGTTCGATCGACGGCGGGCAGTCCACCAGCAGCAACCGGCGCTGGCGGCCGAGCCTGCGCAAGGCGGCGGCGGCATCGTCGCCACCGACCGCGGTCGCCACCGGAATGCCGGAGCCGGCATCGGCCGCCAGTTCCGACCAGCGCAGCGCGCTTTCCTGCGGATCGAGATCGGCGATGGCGAATTCCCGGCCGACTTCGGCCAGCCCACCGGCGATCTGCATCAGCACCGTCGTCTTGCCGGCGCCACCCTTCTGGGATACAACCGCTACGATTCGTGACGCCATCTGGTGTGCGGGTTCGCCGTGTCGTTGTCGGAATGTTCGTATTAACTTAAATGCAGGCCTCGCGCCTTTCAAGTCGAAAGGCGAGGCGGGACGGAGGCGACCGTAACATGGCCCGGATCGAAGTGCTGACGGCCGACATCACCCGACTCGACGTCGAGGTCATCGTCAATGCCGCGAACAATTCGCTGCTCGGCGGCGGCGGCGTCGACGGCGCCATCCATCGCGCAGCCGGCCCACGCCTGCTCGCGCACTGCCGCGGACTCGGCGGCTGCGCCACCGGCGAAGCGAAGCTGACGCCCGGTTTCGACCTCGCCGCCGGCTGGATCATCCACACCGTCGGGCCGGTCTGGTCGGGCGGCGAACGCGGCGAACCCGCCCTGCTCGCGAGCTGCTACCGCAATGCGCTCGCGATCGCACGCGAACAGGGCTTCGCGTCGATCGCATTCCCCGCGATCAGTTGCGGCGTCTATGGCTATCCGGCGGATCTGGCGTGTGCGGTTGCGGTGGCGACCTGTCGATCGTTCGCGAGCGACGATGCGCCCCCGGGGCGCATCGTGCTCACGGCATTCGATCAGGCGATGGCGGACCGGCTGAGCCGCGAATTGCGGCGGGAACGGGCGTAGCGGGCGCCGTCGGCGGCGGCCGGCGAGTATTCGGGATCGCGCTCGAGACTGCATGGACACAGGCCCTCGCCGCACAGGCGCAGGCATTGCTGCCGTCCCGGCTGGGACTCCAGCGAACCGCAATGCTCGGCGGTCGGTGGCACCTCGATTTCGAGCAGGCGCAGGAAGCGCGCAACGGCGTCTCGCGTCCGGAACACGGTCAGGCGGCCATCGCCGGAATAGACCATCCGCCCCGACAGCGACAGCACGAAACATTCGCCGCAGTCGGCGGATACCGGGTGCAGCTTGAGATCGAAATGGTCGCGATCCCAACGCGGTCCGGCCGCGAGATCAAGCCAGGTGGCTGGCTTCTTGTGACTAGCCATCAATGTCTCCTCCTAAGTGATGACGAGCCGGGTAAAGCGGCCGAACAGGTGCCGGTTCGGTGATTGCTTCCCCGCGGGGCCTGGAGGCCCTCGACTCGATTTATTGCCCGCGTCCGCTCTGACCCACGGCGCGTGCTTGTTATGTGTCAAAAATCGATTATCCCGGTTGACAGCATTAATGCAATCTGCAAGTGCACAATTGATCCAGCTCAATCCCGGTCCTCCTGCCCGTCCTTTTCGTGCTCGTGGCCAAGGCCCGATCGAACAGGCGCTTGGCTATACTCGCCAACTCGCCCACACCGATCAGGAGACCCCAGATGAAGCTGGAAACGCTGGCCGTACATGCCGGATTCAAGGCAGACCCGACGACGCGCGCGGTCGCGGTGCCGATCTACCAGACCACCTCCTATGCGTTCGACGACACGCAGCACGGCGCCGATCTGTTCGACCTCAAGGTGCAGGGCAACATCTACACGCGGATCATGAATCCGACCCAGGACGTCCTCGAGCAGCGCATCGCCGCGATGGAGGGCGGCATCGCGGCGCTGGCGCTGGCCTCGGGCCAGGCGGCGATCACCTACTCGATCCAGACCATTGCCGAAGCCGGCGACAACATCGTGTCGGCGGCGACGCTGTACGGCGGCACCTACAACCTGTTCGCCCACACCCTGCCCCAGTATGGCATCGAAGTGCGCTTCGCCGACCACCGCGACCCCGCGAGTTTCGAGCCGCTGATCGACGAGCGCACCAAGGCGGTGTTCTGCGAATCGGTCGGCAACCCGCTCGGCAACGTCACCGACTTCGAGCGGCTCGCCGAGATCGCCCACCGCCACGGCGTGCCGCTGATCGTCGACAACACCGTGCCCACGCCCTACCTGTGCCGGCCGTTCGAGCACGGCGCCGACATCGTCGTCCATTCGCTGACCAAGTATCTCGGCGGCCATGGCAATTCGATCGGCGGCGTGATCGTCGATTCCGGCAAGTTCGCGTGGGCCGACCACAAGCAGAAGTTCCGTCGCCTCAACGAGCCCGACGTCTCGTACCACGGCGTGGTCTACACCGAAGCCCTCGGACCGGCGGCCTATATCGGACGGGCGCGGGTGGTGCCGCTGCGCAACATGGGCGCGGCGATCAGCCCGTTCAACAGCTTCCTGATCCTGCAGGGCATCGAGACCGTGGCGCTGCGCATGGACCGCATCTGCGACAACGCCACCGCCGTGGCCAGCTACCTGAAGGGTCACGACAAGGTGAAGTGGGTGAACTACGCCGGCCTCGAGGGCCACGCCGACCATCCGCTGGTCAGGAAGTACATGGGCGGACGCGCCTCCGGCATCCTGACCTTCGGTGTCGAAGGCGGCCACGACGGCGGTGCGCGCTTCCAGGATGCGCTCGAGCTGATCACCCGGCTGGTCAACATCGGCGACGCCAAGTCGCTGGCCTGCCATCCCGCCTCGACCACTCATCGCCAGCTCTCGCCCGCGGAACTGGCCAAGGCCGGCGTCACCGAAGACATGGTGCGGCTGTCGATCGGCATCGAGCACGTGGACGACATCATCGCCGACCTCGAACAGGCGCTGGCCAAGGTCTGAATGCGGCAGGCCCGGGGCCGTGGCGCGGGCGGCCGCGTCCCCGGGCCGGGATCAGACCATGGGCTCCTCGTGGAAGTGGCCCAGCCAGATGTCGAACTCGTCGGCAGCCATCGGCCGACCGTAGAGGAAGCCCTGCATCTCGCGACATCCGAGCTGCTGCAGCAGATCTGCCTGCTCTATGGTCTCGACCCCTTCTGCCACCACCGACATGCCCGAGCCTTCCGCCAGCTTCAGGATGGTATGGACGATGCCGCTGCCGGCGTTGTCCGGGTCGAGTTCGGCGACGAAACAGCGATCCACCTTGACGCGGTCGATCGGCAGGCGCGACAGGCTGCTCAGTGACGAGAAGCCGCAGCCGAAGTCGTCGAGCGCGATGCGAATGCCGAGCGACTTGAGCGCGCGCAGCTGGGCGGCGACCTTGTCCACCTCTTCCATCGCCACCGATTCAGTGATCTCCAGCTCGATTCGGTCGGCCGGCGCCCCACTCGCGGCCAGGGTGCTGCGGATCATGTCGACGAAGCCTTCCTGGCGAAACTGCAGGGCGGACACGTTGACGGCGACGATCAGGCTGTCCTCGCCGGCCTGGCGCCAGCGCACCAGCTGATTGCAGGCCTGGCGGAACACCCAGGCGCCGATCTCGCCGATCAGTCCGGTGTATTCGGCGAGCGGAATGAAGTCCTGCGGCGACACCATCTCGCCGCGCTCGTTGCGCCAACGGATCAATGCCTCGACACCGCGCAGTTCGTGGCTGACCGCGTCGACCTGCGGCTGGTAGTGCACGGTCAGCCCGCGCTGGAAATCGATCGCCGCGCGCAACTCGTTGAGCATCGCCACGCGCTTGCGCGCCTGCCCGGCCATCTGCGCCGAATAGGCGCAATAGCGCACCGCCGGATCGAGCTTGGCCTGCCCCAGCGCGACCGCGGCATCGCGCAGCAGGTCGGAGGTGCGCGGCAGCATGCCTTCCGCATTGCTGATCACCGGCGCGAAGCCCGCCCGGATGCGCAGCGGCACACCGTGGCCGCGGGCGTGGAACGGCGCGTCGAACACCTTGAGCAGTGCCTGTGGCTGGAGAATGGTCAGCGGACCGAACAACACGAAGCTGTCGCCGACCAGCCGTGCCAACCGGACCCCTTCTGGAAAGGCCCCTTTCAGTCGCCGCGCAACCGCCATCAGCAATGCATCGCCGGTGCGTTGCCCGAGCGCGTTGTTGACCTCGGAGAATCCGGCGATGTCGAGCAAAGCCACGCCGTAGTCGCTGGCGACCACCGGGGAATTGAGGAACTGGTCGACTTCTTCGATGAAGCGCACGCGGTTGGGCAGCCGCGTCAGCGGATCGAAGTAGGCGAAGAAGTTGAGGCGCTCGAACAGTCCGACGTTTTCGAAGCCGACCCCGATATTGACCGCGAAGACCTCCAGCAGCCGTCGGTCCACCGGATCGAGGGGGCTTTCCGTCGCCAGATAGACGATGGCTGCGCGGCCGGCTTCGCCGCTCAGGTACAGCACCGTGGCGTGGTCGTCGTAGAGACTCTGGCGCGACTCGACGCAGCGGCTGATGGTGGTGATGATGTCGCGTTCCGCCAGATCCGACAGCGGGCGGTCCACGTGGGCGCGGAAACGCCCGGCCGCGCCGGCGATGGTCAGCGACGAGTCGATGTCGCGCACGAAGCTCACGCTGTTGCGCACGCAGATCAGACCCTCGGGCTCGAGCTTGAGCAGTGCCGCGATCTGGGTCAGCACGCCTTCGGCGAAGCTCGCCAGCGCGCGCCGGCCGAACAGTTCCGAAGCCGACTTGACGATCATGTCGAGGCCGCGCCGACTGGCGCTGATCGTGCGGATCTGTTCGAAGCTGCGGATCGCCGCGGTCAGCGCCGTCACCAGCCGCACGTGGGTGAGCTCCGCCTTGGTCTTGTAGTCGTTGATGTCGTAGTCCCGCACCACGCTGAGTTCGGGCGCGTAGCCCGGCTGACCGGTGCGCAGGATGATGCGCAGTTCGGTGAGATGGAGTTCGCGGCGAATGACCGCGACCAGATCGAGGCCGGCCTCCGGCGTCTCCATCACCACGTCCAGCAGCACGACCGCGATCTCCGGACCCTGGGCCTCGAGGATCGACCGCGCCTCGCCGGCGCTGCGGGCGTGCAGCAGCCGCAAGGGCCTGTCCAGCACCGAGGCGTTCTGCAGCGCGAACATCGTCGCGTGGTGCACCTCGTCGTCGTCATCGACGATCAGCACGGTCCACACCAACTGGCCGCCGCGGCCGTCGTCGCGACCGTCTTCGTCGAGATCGTCCAGGAAGTCGATCAGATCATCACGGGGAACAGGGATGCTCAAGGCTGTCTTTCGCTGGGAACCGGGGTGGGTAGGATGCCGGGAAAGTGTTTCCGCGATTTTCGGGATGCTCCTGATATCGACGCGCCGTGGCCGACCTTTAGCATTGGCGCGGCTTTCCGGCCAGACGGCACCCGACCGAGCCGGCGTCGGGCAGAAAGTCAACAGGGCGTCGTGGCGATACAACGGAATGGGGCCGATTGTGGCGCCGGATGCTGCGGCGCAGCTTGCATTGGCCTAAACTTGTGACGCCCGACGCAGCTGCATCTCCTATAGGCACCGATACTTCGCCCCATGAACGAATCGATTCCGCTCGGCACGCGCCGCACGATCGACGGCGCCGACCGGGTCTATTACTACGGCTACTGGATCAAGGCCTACTCGCCACCCGCCAACACGCTCGAGGCGAAGAAGCGACTGATCGAGGGCCTCACCCGGCGATTGTTCAATCACGTCGAGCACGGTCTCAACATTCCGGGTCGCCGCCTCAACGAGGCCCGCACCGCCTACGACGTCGCCACCGATCCGCAGCTCAAGCGGGTCAAGGGCGCGATGCTCGCCGGCGCCCTGTTCAACCGTGCCACCGACATCTTCACCAAGCTCGTCGAACTGCAGGCGATGGGCATCGAGATCCAGACCGACAACGAACTGATGCGGGAATGCGGACAGTGTCTTCAGGAAGCACTGACGCTCGGCAAGCTGGTTCGTCATCGCAGCGGTGACGAAGGCATCGACGAGCTGTGGGGCGAACCGTTCAAGGCATTCACGATGCCGATCGACGCCTTCTACGAGAGTCGCTACGTCAAGATCGCGATGACCATGCGCGACATCGACCGCGTGACGGAGGCGATGATCAGCGTGTTCTCGGGCCTCGACATCTTCGGCGACGAGATCGAACCGATCCTCCGCGACTACGCCGACGCGGCAAAGATCAAGAGCGAGACCCTGCGCACCGACCCTGCGATCTTCGACGTCTGGAGCCGCTTTGCCGTCGCCGCCGAGAAGGTCAAGGACTACCTGCCGAAGCTGCACGCGGGTGTCACCGAGGTCGATGTGCGCGAGGCCTCGGCCGCGCGCGGGCTGATCGAAAAGGGCATCGACCTGATCAGCTACGTTACCCGCGCGCGCGTGCCGATGCCCAAGAGCACCCGCGAGTACATCGACCGCTGCAACGAATTCCGCGCAGACGTGGAGCGACGGCGCCAGACCTGCGATCCGCTGTAGCGACGACGACGACCGCCCGAGGCGGGCGCCCGATCCCGGGCGCTTCCGTCAGAAGCCGATCTTGCGCTTGCCCCCGGCGCGAAAGGCGTCGAGATCCTCGACTTCGAGCGTGTCACGGCTGGCGAGCTTGGCATTGCCGAAGGCTGCCATCAGCGCACGACGCTGTTCGCGCGGCGGATACTGGGCAAGCCGCTCCATCACGTCGGCGGACGGTTCTGCCGGGAATCCCCAGTCATGGGCGGCGACGATCTCGCGATACAGCCGGCAGGCGATCTGGAAGGATTCGTCGGCATCGGGCCGCGGCACCGAATAGACGTTCATCCGGTTCAGGATCGGCTCCGGAATTCCGCGCTCGTCGTTGGCCGTCGTCACCCACAGGATATGGCTGGCATCCATCTCGACATCGACGAACTCGTCCCGGAAGCGGCGCGCAGTGTCCAGTTCGAACAATTCGTACAGCGCGCCCATCGGGTCGTAGCGCGAGTCGCCGCCAGCCTTGTCCACCTCGTCGAGCACGATCACCGGGTTCGCCACCTCGCTGCCGACCAGGGTGTTGGCAACCTTGCCGGCCTTGGCGTGGTTCCATTGCGACGACGCGCCCGACAGGATCCATCCGGCTGTCAGCGAACTCATCGACACGAACTGGTAGCCGGTGCCGAGCTGTTCGGCCAGCGACTTCGCGAAGTGGGTCTTGCCGATGCCGGGCTCGCCGAGCAGCAGCATCGGCGCGAAGCTCACCGGCTCGTTGCCGGAAACTGCCAGCGCCATCGACTTCTTGAGATCATCGATGACGTCGCCGAAGTTCGGGCAGCGCTCGTACAGCGAATCGAGCGCATCGGCCCGGCTCGGCTTGACCACGAAGCGGGTGCCCCCGAGCTTCTTCATGCGATCGTAAAAGCTGGCCAGGGATTCATTGCGCTGGGCGGCGCTGTCCTCGAGGGCGCGGTCGACGTCCTCGATCCGGTAGATCTCGCGCGAATCGGCGAGCGGAATGCGAATGTCGGCAGTTTCCATGTCAGCCTCCGTGGGGTCGGCGATGTCTAGCTTACATCTTTGATGTCGATCAATCGATGGCACACGTTCAATGCTTTCCCGAACTGCCAAGCGAAGCCCGTGCCATATCGCACGGGCGCCGCCCGGTTGCCGCGAAACTCGATGGATTGCTGAAAGGATGCACGCCACGCGCCTGTCAACCGTGCCAGGGCCAACGCGGCCACCGGTCGATCTGCACCAGTATGCTGCACCGCAGCATCGGATTGGTGCATACGGCCGGAACTGCCGGCAGCCACCGACGTCCACCGACCATTACAGGAGAACTCACCCATGTCGCGCATCCTGATTTCGCTGCTGATCGCCGGCGCCCTCGCCGCGCCTGTCCACGCGGCGACCGCTACCGCCACTTTCGCCGGTGGCTGCTTCTGGTGCATGGAGGGACCGTTCGACGTGATGGACGGCGTGATCTCGACCACCTCCGGCTACATCGGCGGCCATACCGCCGACCCGACCTACCCCGAGGTGTCGAGCGGCACCACCGGCCACGCCGAAGCCGTCCAGATCGTCTACGACCCGGACAAGGTCAGCTACGAGCAGTTGCTGACGACCTTCTGGCACAACATCGACCCGACCGTGAAGAACCGCCAGTTCTGCGATGCCGGCAGCCAGTATCGCAGCGCGATCTTCTATCACGACGAACGCCAGAAGGCGCTGGCCGAAGAGTCGAAGCAGGCACTCGAACAGGCCGTTTTCGGCAAGTCGCTGGCCACCGAGATCGTCGCCGCCGGTCGCTTCTACGCGGCCGAGGACTACCATCAGGACTACTACATGAAGAATCCGCTGCGCTACAAGTACTACCGCTTCAGTTGTGGACGCGATCAGCGACTGAAGCAGATCTGGGGCGACGCCGCCGGTCACTGAGCGCGCCCGGCGAGTGCCCACGACGCGCGGTATCATCGAGCCTTCGACCCCAAGGAGGCGCCCATGTCCGACAGCCACGAGCCCCCGTATCCGCCCAGCGGCGGCATCGGGATCGGCCGCAGTGGCCCATTTGACGCCGAAGCCTTCGAGGCGGCGGTAGTCGCGCTGCTGTCGGCCTGCGGTGTGCCGCACGACTCGGTGCATACCGGCCGCACCGCGCGCCGGGTGCGCGAGCTGTGGCAGAAGCGCCTGCTCGGCGGTTACGACCTCGACCCGGCCGAGGCACTCGGTGACGGCTTTGCCGATCCGCGACACGACATGGTGGTGATCCGCGGCATTGCGGTGCACGGGGTCTGCCCCCACCATCTGGTGCCGTTCCGCGGCGTCGCCCATGTCGCCTACCTGCCCGGCGGACGCCTGCACGGCTTCGGCCGCATCGCCCGCATGGTCGACGCCATCGGGCACCGCTTCACCTACCAGGAGTGGATGACCCGCGACGTCGCCGACGCGCTGGTACACCATGGCGAGGCCCGCGGTGCCGCGTGCATGATCGAGGCCGAACAGCTTTGCCTGCTGCTCGGCGAAGACCGGCGTGGCGACGAACGGGTCGTGACCCAGGCCTGGGCCGGCGAGTTCGAATGCAGCGAGCAGGCGAGGAACGAGTTCCTGCGCTGCATCGCGCCCCAGCGCTGATCCGTGCCGACCCGTCGAATCCGGCGTTCGGTCGCGGCGCTGGGCCTATGCGCACTGATCGCAGCCTGCGCGACGCCGACCGAGGTACGGCAGTCGCCGGACTTGCCGACGACGCCAGGCGGGCCGACTGCGCCGCCCAAGCGTCCGGTCAGCACGCCCTTGCCGCCGGTGCGCGAACATCCGCCCGGGCCGGCGACGGTGACGCCGCTTCCGCAGCCGCCTGCGCTGACCGCCGGCCGCATCGGGCGCTACATTCCGTCCCGCGCCAAGGACAGCGACGGCTGGGCGAAGGACATCGCGGTCGCCTTTCACGATCTCGGCATTGCCGCCACCGAAGAGAACATCTGCAGCGTCGTCGCGATCACCGAGCAGGAATCGCTGTTCGTCGCCGACCCGCCGGTGCCGGGCCTGTCGAAGATCGTCTGGCAGGAAATCGAATCGCGCCGCGTGCGCTACGGCGTGCCCCGGCTGGTACTCGACGGCGCCCTCGCGACGCGCTCGCCGGACGGTCGCAGCTACCGCCAGCGCATCGACGCATTGCGCACCGAGCGCGAAATGAACCAGCTCTATCAGGAGATGATCGGCGAACTGCCTTTCGGTCCGCTGTTGCTGGCCGATCGCAACCCGGTACGCACCGGCGGCCCGATGCAGGTCAGCATCACTTTCGCCGAGCGCCATGCCCGCAGCCATGGCTATCCCTATCGCGTCGATCAATCGATCCGCAACGAGGTATTCACCCGCCGCGGCGGCATGTATTTCGGCATCGCGATCCTGATGGACTATCCGGCGCCCTACGACGACCCGGTATTCCGCTTCGCCGATTTCAACGCCGGCCGCTACGCCAGCCGCAACGCCGCCTTCCAGCAAGCCCTGGCGGCGGTCAGCGGCGCCCGCCTGGTGCCCGACGGCGACCTGCTGCGCTATCGCGACGGGCGCCCCGATGACACGCCGAGCCAGACCCGCCGGGCGATCGAGCGGATCGTCGCGCGTCTCGACCTGTCACCGCGCGAGGTCGATCACGCGTTGCGCCTCGAAAAGACACCGGACTTCGCCGGGACCGAACTCTATCGTCGGGTGTTTCGTCTGGCCGACGCCCGACAGGGCAAGACCCTGCCGCGGGCGACGATTCCCCGCATCGAGTTGAAGAGTCCGAAGATCACCCGCAAGCTGACCACCGAGTGGTTTGCCAAGCGGGTACGCTGGCGTTTCGACAACTGCCGCAAGCGCGCCTGACAGCGGCGACGTCAGCGTGTCTCGTTTGCCGGCGGACGCGCCAGCCGGGTCTCGGCCTTGTCGAGCCACAGCGAGAGTTCGGCGATCAGCGCGTGCTGGTCGAACGAGCAGCTCTCGCCGGCGAACCCGGCCGAGGACTCGAGCCGCATCAGCAGTTGGTCGAGCACCTCGCCGAAGCGCGGCGGCAGTTCGGCCAGCGCCGGCGGCGCGTCGGCGCGCCACACGGCAACGCACTGATGCGCCGAGATGTGGCCGCCGGCGAGGCGCTCCAGTGCACTGCGCAGGGATCGGGTCACGCGCGTCGTCCTCCGGGGGGCTGCCATTGTCTGGCGAAAGCCAGTGCATCCGGCATGAATTGAAGAAAATCGGTTTCGAAGCCGGCACTGGCCGCTTGGAACTCATCGAAGCCGTCGGCCAGCGGATTGGCGCGCCGGATGCGATGGCGGGACATCCGCGCCAGCGCATCGGCCAGCGCCTGCGGCTCACGATACGCCGACAGCCAATCGCCCGAGCGCATCCGCTCGAAGACCTCGCCGAAACCGGCTGGCAGGTCCGGCAGGCGGGCCTCGGTCATGCGGTAGGTGTCGGCGCTGAACGCCACCAGCGTCTGCCCGGAGAAGCGCGCCCAGTGGATGGCCAGCAGGTGATCGTAGAACATGTCCACCAGGACGCCGGCGTAACGGCGGCGCGAGGCACCGACCCGCGCGCGGCTGGCAACGAAGGCCGGATGCCGTTCGGAAAAGCTGTCGATCGCCCGATGCAGCCCGACGCCGGCGGCCAGATCCGGCGGCAAGCCGGCCGGCAACGGCCCCTTGACGAAATCGCCGGCGAGCCCGCCGACCCGGCGGGCGGAATGCTCGCCGGCCAGCCAGGCGTGGGCCAGGAAATTCATCCGGCCGTTGCCCCCAGGTGCCCAGTCTTGAGCCACAGCAGGCAGCCGTCAGCGGTCTGCGGCGCGTGGGCGCCGGCCGCCGGCAGGCGCAGCCACGTCCCGGCCGGATAGCGCCCGAACTCATCCTCCCAGGCCCCGTCCAGCACCAGCACCTCGGCACCACCGGCATGCCGATGGCTGCCGAGACGTGCATCGGGGCGCCAGCGCTGGAGCACCACCCGCTCCGCGCCGAAGTCGTGCAGGGCCAGCACCGAGATGCCGTCGGCGGGGCCCGGATGCCAGTCGCCCCGGCGGGTATCGACGACCCGACGCTGCCGGTCGGTCGGCGCGAACTGTCGCAGCTTGACGAAGATCGTGCAGCCTTCGCGCGAACCCGGCGCGTGGCGCGAGCCGGGTGGATTACGAACGTAGTGGCCGGCCGGATAGCGACCGTGCTCGTCCTCGAAGCAACCCTCGAGGACCAGGAACTCTTCGCCGAGCGGATGTTCGTGGGGGGCAAACACGGCGCCGGCCGCGTAGCGCACGATGCTGGTGGCACGCGCGACCTCGTCGCCGATGCGGTCGAGCAGCCGCCGCTCGACACCCGGCAGCGGCGATGCCTGCCACGGTAGCCGGTCGCAATCGACCACCTCGCGCCTGGCGAAATCCGCCCGTACGCGCGCGGGTCCACTCATACCAGTTCCACCAGCTCCGGGCTGATCGACATCATCACGACGCGGCTGCCGAGCAGGGTGACGCTACCGTTGCGACGATTGTCGCCGGTGTCGCTGTACTCGAACTGGTAGACGCGACGGATCACCACGTGACCGCGATCATTGCGGCCGAGACGGACCGAAGCAGTGGCGACGGTGTCGTCGAGCAGTTGCAGACTGGCGGCACGGCAGGCCTCGCGCGCCGCGGCCATGCCGGCCTCGCGCGCGTTCAGGGTGTCGACCCAGAACCACACGCCGAGCCCAATCGCCAGCAGAACGAGAATCTCGGTACCCGGCACGAACGCGGCGCCCCCAGTGCGCAAGGATGTTGCATCGTCGTTCGAGTGTGCCTGCAGCGGGGTGCCGGCCGCAAGCCGCAGCGACTCAGGCCCAGAGCACGGTGCGCAACGGATGCTCTTCGAGGCCGTCGGTACCTTCGCGCAGCCGCCCGATCAGCCGCGCCATCACCACCGCGTCCTCCTGCGTGAATCCGCGCTTGAAGTCGGTCAGCACCAGTCGCGAACGGGTCAGCCAATTGCCGGGCGCATCGTCGACGGCGAGCCAGCGCCCGCCCTCGTGGCCCGCTTCGGTGAGCCACTGCCGTGCCTCGCGTTCGCGCAGTCCGTGCAGGTCGCCACCCTTGCGCGGCACGATGTGAGGGGTCACGCCGACGACCCTGGATCTCAGGTCTTCGGAAAAACGGGCCGCCAGCTTGCGCTCGGAGAACAACGTGCGCCAGTCCGACGTGATCACGACCCGAACCTCGTCGAAGCGCCGCAGGACATCCTCGACCCGCGGCAGGCAGCGGAAATCCTCGACCTCACCCCACGGGTGGGTGACGCCGTCAAAGTCGAGAAAGACGAAGATGGGTGCGGGATCCATCGGATCGGGATTGATTGACATCGGGAGCATGATATTGCAGTGCACCAACAAAGGAAAGGCCGTTTGTCACGCCGGTCGCGTGAAACCAACAACCGTCCTCAAGATGCGCCTGCTCGCAGTCGTAATGAATTGCGCCCATCATTGTTGCGTCGCACTATCCCTGACACCTGTCCATGGAGCCAGCCATGCCCTCTCTCGTAGATCTCCAAGGCAAGATCGGCCTGATCACCGGTATCGCCAACGAAAAATCCATCTCGACCGGCGTGGCCGAAGCCTGCGTCGACGCCGGTGCCAAGCTGGTGATCAGCTATCAGAACGAAAAGACCCGGGCCTTCATCGAGCCGGTGGTGCAGCGCCTCGGAGTCAAGCACGTGCACCTGCTCGACGCGACGCGGCCGGAGACGGTCGAAGCGACCTTCGCAGCCATCGACGACGCCTTCGGTCGCCTCGACTTCGCGATCCATTCGATGGCCTTCGCCAAGCGCGACGATCTGCACGGCCGCGTGGTCGACACTTCGGCGGACGGCTTCGCGCAGGCAATGGACGTCTCCACCCATTCCTTCGTACGTCTCGCCAAGGCCGCCGAACCCCTGCTCGAAAAGGCCGGTGGCGGCGCCCTGGTGACGATGACCTACCTCGGTTCGGAAAAAGTCATTGCCAACTACGGCGTGATGGGACTGTGCAAGGCGGCCCTCGAAGCCGCAACCCGCTACATGGCCTTCGAGCTCGGCCAGAAGAACATCCGCGTCAATGCGGTTTCGCCGGGACCGCTGATGACCCGCGCCGCCTCCGGCATCGCCGGATTCGACGGGCTGATGGCCTCCGCCGTCGAGCGGGCGCCGATGCACAAGCTGGTGACGCCGGAAGACATCGGCGCACTGACCGCCTTCCTGGTTTCCGACGCCGGGCGCTACATCACCGGCGGCGTGCATTTCGTCGACGCCGGCTACAACATCATCGGCTGACGCGGCACGCCCGGTGATCGACATCGCCGCAGCCCGCACGGCGCTGGGCCGGGCCGACATCGTTCTGCCCGATCCGGTGCCGCCGCACCCGCTGCTCGACGGCCGCCACGAGATCGCCCGCGGCGAATACAGCATCGTGCTCGACGCGACGCAGCCGGCGCGCGTCATGAAGGTGGTGAGCTCGCCGGCCGACTACTTCCTCTATACCGCCGACGATCGCCCGCAGGGCCCCCACTTCCTGACCGTGTTCGCCGATCACGGCGAGGTCGGCAGGGCGCTGTCCGGCTACCCCTTCCACCTGCTCGAAGTCGAGCGCCTGCTGCCGCTGGCGCCCGGCAGCGTGGCCGCGGCCCAGGCCTGCGAGTTAATGGAGCGCTATTGGGACGGCTGCCGCCAGTGGGCCCAGCTCGGCCGCGACATGGGTCGCATCGCACTCTATCACCTCGTCCAGGGACCGACGATCGCATCCGAGAGCATCCACCGGGCGCTTGCCGCACTGTCCGATTTCGTCGAGGCCTATCAGGTGCTGCCGGACATCCTCAACGCCGACAACCTGATGATGCGCGCCGACGGCACGCTGGTGTTCTCGGATCCGGTCTTCATCGGCTGAATCGCGGCGGCCGCGACGACGCTCGCCGCCATCGTCTACACTGCGGCCAGCCGCCGTGCATCGGCCGCCATCACCCATGAAATTTCGCCACACTGATTCGAGCCGTCGCGCATGAGCACCTGGGACGCCCTGCGGCAGACCATCGAGACCCAGCTGCAAAGCCAGATCGTCAGCGGCGGCCTGGTGCTCGGCCTCGCCGGTGTGCTGATTGCCTCGCTGCGCAAGCTGCCGGGCGCGCTGTGGAGCCACCTCAAGCGTGTCTTCGTCGTCACGGCGGTGATCGACAGCCGCAGCGACCTCTTCCACGCCTGCGTCGGCTGGCTCAACGACCTCCCCTACGGTCGCCACAGCCGCTACTTCACCGTCATCCAGGATCACCGCGACAGCGACGCCGACGACGACCCGGAAGGACTGCCACGCCTGCTCTACAGCCCGGCGCCGGGCTTCCACCTGTTCTGGCACGATCGGCGGCCGATGTGGATCCAGCGCGACATCACCGTGAACCTGCAAGTCATCGAGACGCTCCGCATCAGCGCCCTGTTCGCACGCCGCCGGCTGCTCGAGGGCATCCTCGAAGAGATCATCCGCAAGGCCCACGCCCATGTCGCCGACCATACCCGGCTCTACACCGCCGACAAGTGGGGCGAAGCCTGGAACCTTGCCGACTCGAGGCCACGGCGCCGGATCGACTCGGTGGTGCTCGACGGCGATCTGCGCGAGCGCCTGCTGGCCGACATCGACGAGTTCTTCGCCCGCCGCCAGTGGTACGCCGAACTCGGCATCCCGTGGCGGCGCGGCTACCTGCTCCACGGACCGCCGGGAACCGGCAAGACCAGCCTCGCCTATGCCCTGGCCGGCGAGCTGCACCTCAAGCTGTGCGCGCTGTCGCTGACCAATCCCAAGCTCAACGACCAGACCATTGCCGAATTGCTGCAGAAGACGCCACCGCGCGCGATGATCCTGATCGAGGACATCGACGCCTTCTTCGCCGCCCGCGACAAGCAGGACCAGCGCATCGAGGTGAGCTTCAGCGGCCTGCTCAACGCGCTCGACGGGGTGGCCGCGCAGGAGGGGCGAATCGTGATCCTGACCACCAACCACATCGAACGGCTGGATCCGGCCCTGATCCGCCCCGGGCGCATCGACCTGGCGCTGGAGATCGGCAATGCCGGCAGCGATCAGCTGCGCACGCTGTTCCTACGCTTCCATCCGTCCGAGCAGGTGCTGGCCGAGCAGTTGGTGGCGAGCTGCCCGCCCGGACGGCTGAGCCCGGCGCGAATCCAGCAGGTATTGCTCGAAGTGGACGAGCCGGCGGCTGCGGCCGCCCGCATCCGCCAACTTGCAGCTGCCACCGACGCCCCATGAGCGAGCTCGAAACCGCAATCCAGCAGTGGCTCGACGAGGTCGTGATCGGCCTCGACCTGTGCCCGTTCGCCGCCGCACCGCACCGGCGCGGCCAGGTGCGGATCGCCCTCTGCCAGCCGCCCGACGAAGACCGGCTGACCGACGCGCTGCTGGCCGAACTCGAGCGGCTGGCCGCCACCGATGCGGCCGAAATGGAGACCACGCTGCTGGCGATCGACGGCCTGCTGGCCGACTTCGACGACTACCTGCGCTACGTCGACTTTGCCGAACTGCTGCTGCACCAGTATGGCTGGGAGGGCGAATTCCAGATCGCGAGCTTCCACCCGGCCTACGTCTTCGCCGATACCGCTGCAGACGATCCGGCCAACCTGACCAACCGCTCGCCGTGCCCGATCCTGCACCTGATCCGCGAAGCCAGCCTCAGCCGCGTGCTGGCGCGTCATCCCGACCCCGACGCGATTCCGGCCGCCAACATCCGCCGCGTGCGCGCGCTGTCGCCGGCCGAACGGGCGCGCCTGTTCCCCTACTTGCTGGGCTGAAACTGCGCTGCCGTGGTTACGGGATGTGACTGTCGAGGCCATGGCGCGCGTGGCCGTCCTGGCCGAGGCAGTCGACCAGCACCGGCATCGTCTCCGCCAGGTCCTTCGGCAGCGTCCATGGCGGGTTGAACACCACCAGGCCGCTGCCGTGCATGCCGAAGCCGTCAGGGGCGGGGCGGGCCACGTCCAGCCACACATGCAGCCACGATGTCGGCGCCAAGGCCAGCAACTGGCCGGCAATCAGCTTGGATTCCGGCTTTTGCAGGCGGGGATACCAGACCATGAAGCAGCCGCCGGCGAAACGCCGCAGGCCGTCACGCAGCGCATCCACCACCGCCGCGTATTCGTCGCGACGCTCGTAGGCCGGATCGATCATCACCAGTGCCCGCCGGCTCGGTGGCGGCAACAGCGCCCGCAGTCCGCGCAAGCCGTCTTCGCGGGCCAGCACGACCCGCCTGTCGGCGCCGGCAAAGGCCTTTTCGAGAAAGCCGAAATCGGTCGGGTGAAGCTCGAACAGGCGCAGCCGGTCGTCGGCGCGCAATGCGCCGTGCAACAGCGCCGGCGAGCCCGGGTAGAAGCGCAGGTCGCCGCCGCGATTGAACGTCGACACCGCGTGGCGATAGCGCGCGAGCAGCGGCGGCAGCTTGTCGCTGTCGCGGGCAAACACGCGCGCGACCCCGTCGCGCCACTCGCCGGTCTTGTCGGCATGAGCGCTGCCAAGGGCATAGCGACCGGCAGCGGCATGGGTGTCCACCAGGGTCAGCGGCTTGTCCTTGCGCACCAGGTGATCGAGCAGCGCCAGCAACACGCAGTGCTTGAGCACGTCGGCGTGATTGCCGGCATGGAAGGCATGGCGGTAACTGAGCATGGGTCTCGCCCCGTGGATGGCCGGGCGTGGATGCTAACACCTTCGCGCCCCGGCCCAGGTACGATTCCCCGCCAACCGCGATCCCGCTATGATGCCCGCTGTATATGGTTTCGGAGCGGCCATGGACGACATCGTCGAACAGCTGCGGGATGCCCTGGGCGACGACCAGGTGATCGATGCAGACGACATCGAGGAACGCTATCTGCGCGACTGGAGCAGCGCACCGCCGCACACCCCGATGGCCCTGGTGCGACCGCGCTCGACGGCGGAAGTGTCGACCATCCTGTCGCTGTGCAACCAGGCCGGCGTCGGCGTCGTCGCGCAGGGCGGCATGACCGGCATCGCCGGCGCGGCGATCGCCGCCGAGGACCAGATCGCGATGAGCCTCGAGCGCATGCGCGGCGTCGAAGAGATCGACGAGGCCGCCGCGACGATCACCGCGGCCGCCGGCACTCCGATCCAGGCGCTGCAGGAAGCGGCCCGCGAACGCGATTTCCTGTTCGCGCTCGATTGGGGCGCGCGCGGCACCGCCACGGTGGGCGGCGGTCTCGCCACCAACGCCGGCGGCAACCGCGTGATCCGCTACGGCATGGCCCGCGAGCACGTGCTCGGCCTCGAGGCGGTGCTGGCCGATGGCACCGTGCTGTCGATGATGAACAAGATGCAGAAGAACAATGCCGCCTACGACCTCAAGCAGCTGTTCATCGGCTCCGAGGGCACGCTCGGCGTGATCACGCGGGCGGTGTTCCGGCTGCATCCGCTGCCCGCGACGGCGTGCACGGCGCTGTGCGCGCTGCCCGACTACCGCTCGGCGATCGCCCTGTTGCGCCACGCGCAGCGCCGCCTGATGGGCGCAGTCGGGGCCTTCGAGCTGATGTGGGCGGACTACTACGGCATCGCTCACGAAGTCGGCAATGCGCGCGCGCCGCTGCCGGACGGCTATCCGCTGTATGTGCTCACCGACATGCTGGCCGCCGACCCGGAAGGCGATGGCGCGCGCTTCGAACGCATGCTCGAAGAAGCCATGGACGCCGGGTGGGTGCTGGACGCGGCGATCGCCCGCTCGGAGAAGGAAGTGACCGGATTCTGGGCACTGCGTGACGAGGTGGCCGCGATCCTCGCCGCCTTCACGCCGTGCGCGACCTTCGACGTTTCGGTGCCGATCGGCGACATCGGCACCGTCGTCGAGATCCTGCGCGAACGTATGAGCCGCCTGTGGCCGGGCCGCGTGGCGATGTTCTTCGGCCATGTCGGCGACAGCAACCTGCATTTCATCTTCGCCTTGCCCGACGACACCGCGGCCACCGAGCTGGCGGTCGAGGAAGCGGTCTATGAGGTCGTGCGCGACTACCACGGCTCGGTCTCGGCCGAGCACGGCATCGGAACCATAAAGAAACCCTTCCTGAGCTATTCGCGCTCGCCGGCCGAGATCGCGACGATGCGCGGCCTCAAGGCCGCTCTCGATCCGAACGGCATCCTGAACCCCGGCAAGGTGTTCTGAGCCGGCCCCGGCCGGGCCCGCTGCCCTGATCCGGAAAGCACCTTGGAATCAGGCGATTGCCCTCGAAAACCTGTTTTCACTGCCGGAGTGCACTGTTATCATTGCCGACCCCGCGCCAAGACGGGACCGGATTTCCAACGTGAGGATGTGTCATGGCGATCTACAGGCTCGGTGATCGCACGCCCGTGATCGGCAAGGGTTGCTGGATCGCCGAGAGTGCGTCCGTGGTCGGATCGGTGGTGCTGGGCGACAATGCCAACGTCTGGTTCAGTGCGGTGCTGCGCGGCGACAACGATCCGATCACCATCGGCGCCAACACCAACATCCAGGACGGGTCGGTGCTGCACACCGACGAAGGCGTGCCGATCACCGTCGGCGACAACGTCACGATCGGGCATATGGTGATGCTGCACGGCTGCACCATCGGCGAAGGCACGCTGATCGGCATCAACGCGGTGGTGCTCAACAAGGCGGTGATCGGCAAGCACTGCATCGTCGGCGCCAACACGCTGATTCCGGAAGGCAAGGTCGTGCCCGACCGCTCGCTGGTGGTGGGCTCGCCTGGGCGCATCATTCGCCAGTTGTCCGACGAGGATCTGCAGCGTCTGATGGAGAACGCCAGCGGCTACGTCGCCAACGCTCACCGTTTCGAGCGCGAACTCGAACGCATCGACGGCTGAGGCGCGCCGGATCCGCCGTAACGGGCGAGCCAGACGATCGCGCTGATGACGATCGTGCCACCCACGGCCTGCAGCGGACTCACCCGCTCGTCGAGCACGATCGCGGCCAGCACGAAGGTCACCACCGGCTCCAGCGTCGACAGGGTCACGGCATCCGCGGGACCCAGCCGCCGCATGCCGGCAAACAGCAGCACCATCGCGAACACCGTCGATATCAGTGCGATCAGTCCGATCCACAGCCAACCGGCGGCGCTTGCCGGCCAGGCCGGCCGGATCAAGGCGACCAGCACGCCGAGTACCGTCGCGGCGCTCACCATGACGACGGTGGCGGCGGCCAGCGGCGGCTGCGATTCGAGCACCCGCGCCCCGACCAGGATGTAGCCGGAATAGATCAGCGCGGCGCCGGCGCCGAGCAACAGTCCCAACGGCTGGCTGCGCAGGTCGCCGCCAATCGTCAGCGCAGTGCCGGCACTGGCGGCCAGCACGCAGGCGATGCGCAGCCGTCCCAGGCGGTGTCCGAGGAGCAGGGCCGCAAGGACGGTCACGATGAACGGGTGCAGGTACAGCAGCAGTGCCACCATGCCGGCCGACGCGTAGCCGAGCGCGCTGAAGAAGCACAGCGACTGGCCGACATAGCCGAGCCCGCCCATCGCGGACAGCACCGCCAGCGCGCGGCCGCGAGGCCAGCGCTGGCCGGCGATCGCCATCACCCCGGCCATCAGCGCACCGGCCAGCGCGAAGCGCAGAAACAGCACGACGAGGATGCTGGCGCCGTCGGCAGCGGCGAAGCGGGCGAAGATCGCCATGGCGCCGAAGGCGCTGGCCGAGACTGCGACGTACAGGGCGGCGCGCAGGCGCTCTCGATCCATTTCGATTCCGATTGCAGTCGACCGGGCGGCATTCGCCGCCACGCCTGTGCGGGAAGCGTTACCCTTCGGCCAGCGAACCTCGCACAGGAGCGAAGAATGATACGCAGATCGACCGTGAGCGCGCTCACGCTGGCCCTCAGCCTTGCCGCCGGACCGCTCCAGGCCGAGCCGATGCCGTCCGGGCCACCGACCGTCGCGCTTGCGGCCGAAGCCAGCGCCGGCGCAGCCAACGATATGGCCGTCGCGCACGCCTACGTCGAAGCCAGCGGTCCGTCGCCGGCGGCGCTCGCGACCGAAATCAACCGAACCATCGCCGACGCGCTCGAAGGCGCGAAACGCTACCCGGCGGTCGAGGTGCGCAGCGCCGGCCATCAGACCAATCCGATCTACGGCAGTGGTCGGCTGGGATCTGGCCGCGCCGAGATCGAAGGCTGGCGGATGCGGGCGACCCTGGAACTCGAATCCACCGATCTCGCCGCCCTGTCCGCCCTGATCGGCCAGTTGCAGAAGACCATGGCGGTGGCCGACATCGGCCTGTCGCCGTCGCCGACGACCCGCCGCGATGCCGAAGACCGCGCGCTGGTCGAGGCGTTGAAGAACTTCGAAGCGCGGGCAAAGCTGGCGGCATCGACCCTGGGGCGCAACTACCGCCTGCGCGAATTGCACGTGAATACCGGCAGCCAGCGCCCGCCGATGCCGATGGTCCGGGCGGCGATGGCGAGCGCCGAAGCCGCGCCGACGCCGCTGCAGGCCGGCGAAGGCATCGTCACCGTGACCGTCAGCGGCAGCGTGGAATTGATCGATTGATGCGGCTCGAATAAGCTTGGCCGCCATGATCCGGCACCACCGCCCCGCCCGATGATCGCATTGATCCAGCGCGTCACCGAAGCCCGCGTGGTCGTCGACGACGACGTCGTCGGTGCAATCGGCGCCGGTTTGCTGGCGCTGATCGGCATCGAGCGCGACGACGACGACGCCAATGCACGACGGATGATCGAACGGCTGCTGGGCTATCGCGTCTTCGCCGACGACGCCGGGCGCATGAACCGCTCGTTGCGCGACGTCGCCGGCGGCCTGCTGCTGGTGCCCCAGTTCACGCTGGCCGCGGACACGCGAAAAGGCACCCGCCCAGGCTTTTCGAGTGCCGCCGAGCCGGCCCGTGCCGAAGCCCTGTTTTCAGTCCTGGCGGGCCTCGCCGAGAACGAGCACGCACCGGTGGCCTGCGGCCGATTCGGCGCCGAGATGTTCGTCACGCTGACCAATCACGGACCGGTCACGTTCCGGCTCGAGGCATGAACATGATCTCCCCACCGCGCCCGACACGGGCCGATCAAGCCGCGGTGGCGAGTCGCACACCGCCCCACGCCCGGCCATGCAGCCGCATGCCGGCCATCGCCAGGAGGGTCGTCCAGTGATCGTCAAACGCCTGTTCGTCGCCACGGCAGTTGCCACCCTCGCCGCCTGCGCCGGCACACCGCCGCAGCCACCGGCCGACGGGCCGCAACGGACGATCCCGCGCCAGCCAGACATCCGCGACGGCCGCGCCTACTTTTCGCTGAACCGCCCGACCGACCGCGAGCAACTGGTGATCTCGGCCTACAACCTGCTTGGCACCGGCTACCGTTTCGGCGGACGCAATCCGGATGCCGGCGTCGATTGCAGCGGCATGGTGAGCTACCTGGTCGAGGTCATCAGCGGGCAGCAACTGCCCCACAACGCCGCGCGCATCGCCTCGATCACCCGACCGATTCCGCGCCGCGCGCTCGAGGCCGGCGATCTGGTGTTCTTCAACACCACCGGCAAGCCGTTCTCGCACATGGGCATCTATGTCGGCGACGAGCGCTTCATCCACGCCCCGAGCCGCCGCGGCCGGGTGCGCGTCGAACGCATGGACAACCGCTACTTCGCCAAGCGCTTCAGCGCGGCGCGCACGCTGCTCGCGCTGGAGTAACTTCGGGCAGGGCGTGCCTTCTGTGCCACAATGGACAGGACATGCCCGCCTGAGGATCGCGATTGAAGCTGCTGGCAAGCGCCGTCGCTCTGTTGCTCCTGGGTCCGCCCGCCCATGCGCTCGACCCGCGTCAGGCCATTGCCCTCGGCGAGCGCATCCGGGTCGTCGCCGAACTGCACGACTTCAATGCCAGCGAACATGCGCTGTACTACTGCACCGAGGAGCGACTGTGCCTGGTGGACGGCTATCCGGTATTCGGCACGTCGGGCACGATGCCGAAGGTGGGTTTCAAGCAGCTGGTCGCCGTAATCGACAATATCGTGGTCGCGCTCGATCACCGGGGCATGTTCAATCCCTGGTCGCCGATCGATCGCGAAGCGCTGCAGTTCTCGCTGATCTCCAATGACGACAACGGTGTGCGGATCCGCGGCGAGTTCTCCGACGGCACTGCCGCCTACGTCGCCGAATGGCTGCTGGTCGGCGGCGTGTCGGCGCGGGTGCGGCTCGACTGCACCGGCTGTCTGCCGCTGACACCGTCGCCGTCGCCATCCGCCCGGGTGGAACCGGTCAGCGACGACGCACGAACCCGGCGCACGGATGCTTCCGCCAAGCGCTGATCCGCCTCCGGGTCATTGCCTCAACAGAAACGATTCGATCGCCGCAGCCACCTGCTCCGGCTGATCGTGCTGCAGGTTGTGCCCGCTGTCGCTCACCGTCACGCTGCGGTGATCGGAGAAGCAGGCCAGCCGGCGCGACAACTCCGCGGGCTCGCCACCGAAGCGCGCCATGACATAGCCGTGATCGGCGATCAGGTGCAGCACCGGCGACACGATGCGGCGCCAGCAGGCCAGGACGTCCTCGGTGTGGTAGCGCATCGGTGCCGGCACCCGGTGCCACGGATCGCAAGCCATCGTCACGCTGCCGTCGGCCAGCGTGCGCGATACCGCCCGTGACAGGAATTCGGCGCGCTCGGCCGACAGCCGCGCATTGGCCTGGCACAGCCGGCGCGCGAGTGCGGCGTGGTCGGGGTAGCGCCTGAGCATCGGTCGACCGCCAAGATCCTGCAGCCACTGGCCGAGCCGGTCGGGCGCTTCGTCGGCCTCGCTCGGCGCCAGACCGAGAAAATCCATCATCACCAGACGCGACACCCGCGCCGGGCGAACGCCGGCGAAGCTGCCGGCAATGCTTGCCCCCATGCTGTGACCAACGATCTGGACCGGTCGATGCGGCGAATAGTGGTGCAGCAGCGCATCGAGATCGGCGTAGAAATCCGGAAACCAGTAGGCCTGGCCGAGCCAGTCGCTGTCGCCATAGCCCCGCCAGTCCGGGGCGATCAGATGCCATCGCGTGCTCAGTGCATCGACCACGAACTGGAAAGTCGCCGACGTGTCCATCCAGCCATGCAGCAGGAACACCACCGGCGCATCGGCGGGCCCCCAGTGGCGGACGTTGTACGCGAGGCCGCGTAGCGGCAGCCGTTCACAGCGGGATTCGAGCTTCGGCATGATCATCGGGCGGGGTCCGGTCAATGCCTCGAGCCTCACCCAATCGCCCGCGCAGTGCAAGGGCTGGCGGACGCTGGTGCAACCGGGGCGGGTCGTGTGCGGACCGTCGACCATCTGACCCGAAGGGCGGCCGGCCGGCATCGCACCCCGCGGATGGCCGTCGGCATCACATCGAACCCGACAGCCCAGTGCCCGCAAATCCTACTGCCGCACCCACCCCCGGCACCGTGCCGGATGACACATGGTGCACGACAGCAGCGCCTCACTGCAGGAGGAAGTCGAGCAGCGGCAACAGCATCGCCGCACCCAGTCGCTTGCTGCGCGCGGCGCTCCAGCCGGTCAGCCCGTCCGGCAGGTTGGCGTTGTCCTTGAACGGCATTTCCAGGGTCAGCGACAGGCACTTGTGGTGCCATGCCACCCACTTCGATGCCAGCGTCAGCAACTCGTCACCGAAACGTCCGCTGACGTAGCCGTGCTCGGTCTGGAAATCGGGGCTCGCGGCGCGAAAAGCGGCAGAAAACCGGGCCTGCTGCGCGGCCAGTTCGGCGGTGAATCCCGGCACCTCGTCGGCGGTCGAGAAGAACACGTAGTTCAGAGATTCGTCGCCGTGGATGTCGAGATACAGGGACACGCCGGTGCGTTCCATCCGGTCGCGCACCAGCAACACCTCGGGGCTGCGCTCGAGACTGGGTTCGCGCCATTCGCGATTGAGATTGACACCGAGGGCATTGCTGCGCAGGTTGCCGCGCACCGCCCCGTCCGGGTTCATGTTGGGCACGATGTACAGACACGCCAGTTCGCGCACCCGCCGGGCGACCGGATCGGCAGCATCCAGCAGGCGCTCGAGCAGGCCTTCGACGAACCATTCCGACATGGTCTCGCCGGGGTGCTGCCGCGCCGTGATCCATACCGGCTTGCGATCCGGCCTCGGCCGTCCGACCACGACCAGATCGATGTCGCGGTCCTCGACGCTGGCACCGAGATTGACGACCTGTGCCCAGGGCGAAGCTTCCGCCATGCCCAGCAGCTCCATGTGCCGCTCGAACGAATAGGGTTCGAAATAGGCGTAGTAGACATTGTCGCGCTCGGGCGTATGGCGGATCACCAGGCACCCGTCCTCGTAGGCGGTGGTCGCGACGCGGAACCAGTTGCGATGGTCGTAGCTCGCCAGCGCCCGGTAGTCGGGCCAACCGTCGGCAAACACCGCATCGGCGGCATTGTCGAAGGTCATCGTCAGTGGCGTGCCGGCAACCCCGAGCACGCGGAAATGGAACCACTGGCAGAAATCCGCGGCATTGTCGTGCCGCAGCCGCAGGCGGATGTCGGTCGGGTCGGAGGCATCCACCACCTCGACCGAACCGGAATCGAAATTCGAGCTGATGCGCATGTCTCCTCCGCGCGGTTGCTGTGTTCAGCCGAGGCGGCGACGGAAGACCCAGCGATCCCCGTCCGACGCCTCGGCGGCAAAGCCATAGCCTTCGCCGGTGAATTGCGTGAGGGCCTCGACGTCGTCGAGCCGATGCTCGATGGCATAGCGACTCATCAGACCGCGCGCCCGCTTGGCGAAAAAGCTGATCACCCGATAACCACCGGACTTCCAGTCCTCGAACACCGGCGTCACGATGCGCGTGCCGAGGACGCGACGATCGACCGACTTGAAGTATTCCTCGGATGCCAGATTGACCAGCACCCGTTCGCCGCGCTGGCGCTTCAGCGCCTTGCCGAGCTCGTCGGCGATCGTGCGCCCCCAGAAGCGGTACAGATTGGCACCGCGCGGATTCTCCAGCCGCGTGCCCATTTCGAGTCGGTAGGGCTGCATCAGGTCGAGCGGTCGCAACACGCCGTACAGACCCGACAGGATGCGCAGGTGCTGCTGCGCCCAGGCCAGGTCGTCGTCGTCGAGCGTGCGTGCGTCGAGACCGCCATAGACGTCGCCATCGAAGGCCAGCACCGCCTGCTTGGCATTGCGACGCGTGAATGGCCTTTTCCAGGTCTGGTAGCGGGCCGCATTGAGGCTGGCGAGCTGATCCGACAGCTTCATCAGACCGGCGATTTGCTGCGGACTCTGGTCGCGCATCACGCCGACCAGCGTTTCCGCCTCGTCGAGCAGCGCCGGCTGGCTGCGGCGATCGACATGAGCCGGGGTCTCGAAATCAAGGGCCTTGGCGGGCGACAGAACGATCAACATCGATGAAACGGCTCCAGTGGGACGGCGACTTGCAGCGCTCGGCCCGGATGGTAGCAAAAGCGCCGCCGTCGGCTGCCGCTCAGTGCCGCCGCAGGGCGAGATAGATGTAGTGCTTCGGCTGGGCACTCGGCGCACCGGCGGAGCCCCTGCCCGCGTTGGTGCACCGTTTCGGGTCCCGCTTCATGAAATAGTCGTTCAGTTCCGCTTCGAGGCCCTTTATCGTGCGCGCGCACGGCGACGCATACAGCGCCCAGTCCTCGGTGAACTCGGCCATGCGCTTCTTCAGGTCGTAGCGCTTCTCGATCGCCTGGACCGGGTTGGTACCGCTGCCCTTGCCGATGTAGTACGCCGTCACCCCGCGATCTTCGCGGACGATCGCCGCGATGCTGCGCCGGAGATGGGCCAGTGCCTCCGCGTAGGGAAGTTCCTCGGCGAGGAACTCACCGAACTGCACTTCGAACGTTCCTGATGCCATCCCCGTCCCCTCCTCAGGCGGTCGTACCGCAAGCCGATGATAGCGCGGCGATGGCCCCGATCCGCAAGATTGCTGCAGCACCCCGTTTGACAGCGGTCGACGCCGGTCCGAGCATTCGGCAAACCACATGGAGGAGCAGACGATGCCCGAACGTGACCTGCTTGCCCGCTCGCTGGCCGCGGTATGGCACCCGTGTACCCAGATGAAGCACCACGAACGACTGCCCCTGCTGGCGATCGTGCGCGGCGATGGTCCATGGCTCGAGGACGCCACCGGCCGACGCCTGATCGACGGCGTCAGTTCGTGGTGGACCAATCTTTTCGGCCACTGCAATCCGCGCATCAACGCCGCTCTGAAGGATCAGCTCGGTCGCCTCGAACACGCGATGCTGGCCGGCTTCACCCATGAGCCGGTGGTCGCGCTGTCGGAGCGTCTGTCGGCGCTGACCGAGGGGCACCTCGGCCATGTCTTCTATGCCTCGGACGGCGCGTCTGCCACCGAAATCGCGCTGAAGATGAGCCAGCACTACTGGCGCAACGTCGGACAGCCCGCCAAGAATCGCTTCCTGTGCCTCGAAGGCAGCTACCACGGCGAGACCGTCGGCGCCCTCGCGGTCACCGATGTCGCGATCTTCCGCGAGGCCTATGCGCCGTTGCTGCGGCCGGCAACGGTGGTTCCGACGCCGGATGCCCGGCTGGCGCGCTCCGGCGAGAGCGCAGCCGATGTCGCCCAGCGCGCGGCGGCGGCGCTCGAGCAGACCCTCGAACAGGACCACGAACGGATCGCCGCGCTGATCGTCGAACCACTCGTCCAGGGCGCCGCCGGTATGGTCATGTACGACCCGGAGTACCTGCGGCTGGCGCGTCGCTTGTGCGATCGCTATCGGGTACACCTGATCGCCGACGAGATCGCCGTCGGATTCGGCCGCAGCGGCAGCTTCTTCGCTTTCGAACAGGCCGCCATCCAACCCGACCTGCTGTGCCTGTCGAAAGGCATCAGCGGCGGCTACCTGCCACTGTCGGCGGTACTGTGCACGGACGACATCTACCGAGCCTTCTATGATGATTCGGTCACCCGCGCCTTCCTCCACTCCCACAGCTATACCGGCAACGCCCTGGCCTGCAGAGCCGCGCTGGCGGTCCTCGACATCTTCGACGAGGACGACGTGGTCGCGACCAATCGGCAACGGGCGCGCTGGCTCGGGGACGCGGCCACGGAGTTGCTGGCGGAACGTCCGGTCACCCATCTGCGCCAGCGCGGCATGATCCTCGCGTTCGATGTCACGGGCGGCGGCGAGGATTTTGCGGCCCGCTACTTCGCGGCCGCCGTCGACCATGGCGCCCTGCTGCGCCCGATCGGTCGCACCGTCTACCTGATGCCGCCCTACGTGCTCGACCAATCACTGACCCACGAACTGGTGTTGCGGGCGACGAAGGCGCTCGACGCGGTACTCGCCGCACACTGATGCTCACGACATCGAGCCCCATCGCAGTGCGCATTCCCGCCTGCAGTGCACCAGCGCGAGGCACGGACACGGCGAAAATATCGACAATATTTGTCAAGCATCGCCAATCGACTTTAAGTATTAATCTCATTAAATTGATATTTAAACTTTTTTATATGCATTCAACTCCTGACCGGGTGCACTTGTAACAGTCTTTTCGTGGGCACGTTGCCTGCTACTCCCAGACCACAGGGCGCTGCGTCGCACCATATCCAGAGCCCTTAACGACCCAGGAGTCCGGCATGAAGAAGCGATTGATTGCGGTACTGGTACCCGCGGCTGTGGCGGCTGTTTCAGCCCAGGCGGCGGTTTTCTCATCCTTCGACGGCGAACACCACGCAGTGGAGAGCGGATCCGAGATCCTGTTCTCTGCCGGCGCGTTCGAAGGCATCTTCGAGTTCTCGCTCAGCAGTGACTCGATGCTGACCTTTTCCGGCGGCACGACCCTGCCGATGCTGGCCTTCGGACTGTTCGACGACACCGATGCGCTGGTCTCGGGCGCGATCTTCTCGCCGACGACCTACGAGAACAGCTTCACCAGCGTCTCGCTTGCCGCCGGCGACTACTACTACGCACCGGTGTTTGCGCCCAGCGGACCGCAGTTTGCGTCGTACAGCTTCGAATCCCACGTCACCGCCGTGCCGGAACCGCAAGCCTACGCGCTGTTCCTGGCAGGCATCGGCATGATCGGCTTTGCCGCGAAACGCCGTCTCGGTCAGTCCTGACCCGAACCTTGCCCGAACCGGGGCGTGCGAGGCGCCCCGGGTCCTGCGCCTACCCCTGACCACGCAGTAAAATACCGGTTTCCCACTTCGCGGAAGCCGATGTTCATCGACGATCTTCGCGCCGATCTGGACGAGATCGACCGCCTCGGCCTGACACGCCGACGACGCGCACTGGGTTCGCCCTGCGGCCCGCGCGTGCAGCGCGACGGGCGCGAATACCTGTCCTTCTGCAGCAACGACTACCTCGGTCTGGCGGCCGACCCGGCGTTACGCGCTGCGATCGCCGACGGCGCGCAGCAGTGGGGCGCCGGTGCAGGCGCATCGCACCTGGTCAGCGGACACTACGCCGCGCACGACGTGCTGGAGAGCGCCCTCGCGGCCTTCTGCGGCTGTGAGCGTGCAATCTCGTTTTCGACCGGCTACATGGCCAATCTCGCCGCGGTGGCGACCCTCGCCGGACGCGGCGACGCGATCTTCGCCGATCGTCTCAACCATGCCTCGCTGGTCGACGGTGCCCTGCTCAGCCGGGCACGCCTGTGCCGCTATCCGCACACCGACCTCTCGCAGTTGGCCCGGCTGTTGGAAACGACGCCGGCGCGCCGGCGGGTGATCGTCAGCGACACCGTGTTCAGCATGGACGGCGATCTCGCGCCATTGCCGGGACTGCTCGATCTGGCCGAGCGTCACGACGCCCTGCTGATCCTCGACGACGCCCACGGCCTCGGTGTGCTCGGACCCGAGGGTCGAGGCAGTCTCGCCCACTTCGATCTGTGCTCGCCGCGCGTGGTGCTGATCGGCACGCTGGGCAAGGCCGCCGGCCTGGCGGGTGCATTCATCGCCGGCGACGGCCGGGTCATCGAATGGCTCGTGCAACGGGCACGCAGCTACATCTTCACCACCGCCGCGCCGCCCGCTCTCGCCCACGCGCTGCTGACTTCGCTGCTGCTGATCCGCGGCGCCGACGAGGCGCGCGCGCGGCTGCGACAGCTGATCGACCGACTGCGCGGCGGACTGTCGGCGAGGCGCTGGCGGCTGGCCGACTCGGCGACGCCGATCCAGCCGCTGATCGTCGGCGGCAACCGGGAAGCCCTGGCGCTTTCCGCGGCGCTCGACGAGGCCGGCGTGTGGGTGCCGGCGATCCGACCGCCGACGGTGCCCGAAGGCACCGCCCGGCTGCGCATTTCGCTGTCCGCCGCCCACTCGTACGCCGACGTCGATCGCCTGCTCGAACTCCTACGTGGCCTGGAGGCGGCCCCATGAGGCCACCGCTGGTGATGCTGCACGGCTGGGCGTCGTCGCCTGCGGTGTGGCAGGCGACAACGCGAAGGATGGGCGCCCACGACGCCAGACCGTTGATCCTGCCCGGCCACCCGGGCGGTATCGTGGGTCTCGCGACGTGCCTGGACGATTGGGCGCTGGCGATGCTGGACGACTGTCCGCCCCGCTTCGACCTGTGCGGCTGGTCGCTGGGCGGCCTGCTGGCGCTCGGTATCGCGCGAATGGCGCCACGGCGGGTCCGCCGGCTGGTGCTGATCGGCGCAAGCCCGTGCTTCAGCGCGCGCGACGACTGGACGAACGGACTCGACGCCGCGGTGGTGGCGCGCTTCCGCTCCGAATTCGCCGACGACGCCGATCGCGTGATGGCGCGCTTCCATGCCCTGCAGTCGCTCGGAGACAGCCGCCGTCGCGCGGTCGCCGCCGAGCTTGCACACTGTGCGGTCGTGCCGGCTGGGCGTGGTGGCCTGGCGGCCGGCCTGCAACTGCTCGACGATACCGATCTGCGTGCGGCCCTGCCGTCGCTGGACCTTCCGATCCGCCTGCTGCACGGCGCCGACGACGCGCTGATCCCGGCCAGTGCGGCGGTCGCGATGAGCGACGCCCTGCCGCAGGGCCGCCTGACACTGCTCGACGACTGCGGTCACGCGCCCCACCTGTCGCGTCCCGACGACTGCGCGGCATTGATGGAAGGCTTCCTCGCGGAGCACGATCGATGAGGCGCGGTGGGCGACCGGCCAATTCGCACGAGGCAACCGACCGGACCGAGCCGACGGTCACCGCGACCCTCGCCGCCAGCCGGCGGATCGCTCGCCGCTTCGGACGCGCGGCCGCTGGCTATGACGACGCGGCGACCGTCCAGCGGCAGATCTGCGAACACCTGTGGCGGCTGGCGCAGGATCACCCACCACCGCCCGGCGCCATCGTCGATGCCGGCTGCGGCACCGGTCACTGGCTGCCGACCTTGAGCGTGGGCTTCGGCGAGCGGCTGCTGATCGCTGCCGACCTGGCGCCACCGATGCTCGCCCAGTTGCGCCACCGCGAACCCGGCCAGCCCTGCGTCGCCGCCGATGTTCATGCACTGCCGCTGGCCACCGGCAGCGTTGCGGGCATCTGGTCGAGCCTGTGCCTGCAATGGTGCCGGCCCGAACCGGTGCTGGCCGAATTCTCGCGCACGCTGCAAAGCGACGGCACGCTGTGGCTGTCCACCCTGGGACCGGAGACCTTCGCCGAGTTGCGCGAGGCCTTCGCCGGCATCGACGATGCAAGCCACGTGCTCGATTTCGTCGGCGTCGACCGCCTCGAAGCTGCGGCCGCGAGCGCCGGCTTCAACGTCCTCGCCCAACGACGCCAACGCCATGTCGCCTGCGCGCCGGACCTCGCCGGCCTGTTGCGCGCGATCAAGGCGGTCGGCGCCCAGGATGTCGGCGACAATCGTCGGCGCAGCCTGCTCGGCCGCCAGGCATGGCGCACGGTCGAGCATCGCTACGAGGCATTTCGACGCGCCGATGGCCTGCTCGAAGTCGGCTACGATGCCCTCTACCTGATTCTCCGGAAGCGTCCGTGACTGCGACCCGCAGCTATTTCATCGCCGGCACCGACACCGAGATCGGCAAGACCTACGCCACCTGCGCGTTGCTCCACCACGCCCGCAAGATCGGCCTACGTGCCCTCGGCATGAAGCCGGTCGCGGCCGGTGCAGCGCCGATCGACGGTCGGCTGTGCAACGACGACGCACTGGCGCTGATTGCGGCCGGCACCACGGCAGCCGACTACGCACAGGTCAATCCGATCTGTCTTGCCGAAGCGGTGGCGCCGCACATCGCGGCCGCCGACGAGGGGCGCCGGATCGACATCGAGGCGATCCTGTCGGCGCGCGACGCACTGTCGCAACAGTGCGACCTGCTGCTGATCGAGGGCGTCGGCGGCTTCCGCGTGCCGCTGCATGCCGGCTACGATACCGCCGATCTCGCGGCCGACCTGGCGGCGCCAGTGATCCTGGTGGTCGGCCTGCGCCTCGGCTGCATCAATCACGCCCTGCTCACCGCCGACGCCATCCGCGCCCGCGGGCTCGAGCTGGCGGGCTGGATCGCCAATTGCGTCGATCCGCTGATGCGTCGTCGCGAACAGAACATCGCCGCCCTCGACGAAAGGCTCGGCTGCGCCCGGCTCGGCATCCTGCCCCACGCCGAAGGCGGCGATGCGGTCGCAGGCGCCGTCCATCTGCAGCTGCCGGCATGGCACCAACAGGCCACGGACGCGATCGTCGTGCTCGACTGCGCCGCGTCGATGCACGGCGGCCATCGCGGCCGGGTGGTGGTCACCGGCAGCCATGGTGGCGCCAGTGCCGCACGCTACGCCCTGCGTGCCGGCGCCCGCCTGTGCTTCTTCAACGATGCCGGCGGCGGCAAGGCCGATGCCGGTACCGCGGCCCTCGCCGCACTGCAGCAGGCCGGGCTGGCCGCCGCCTGCTACGCCCACGACAGCGCCCGCATCGGCGACGGTCGCGACGGCTTCGGCCATGGCTTGATCAGTGCGGTCAATGACGCTGCGGCGGCGTTGGGCTTACGTGTCGGCATGAGTGTCGTCGAGGGCGCGAGCCGGGCCAGCGGCGCCAGCGCCTGACGGGGCCGGGTGCCGGCGCGCCGACCGTGCGGGCAGGATCGATCCCGACCGTTCAAGCCGGAAAATTGCGGTCTAGACTGGAACGATGGCGTCACAAGCCACGACGGCATCGCAACGGCAACGGAGGGCCGGTTATGGTCGATATACGAATCCACAATCAGGACTTCTCGCTGCGCGCACGCATCGATGACAGCGAGATCGGCCGCCGGATCGTCGCGGCCCTGCCGTTCCACACCCATGCCCGGGTGTGGGGCCAGGAAATCTATTTCGGCACGTCGCTGCAGGTCGAGTTGCCACCGAACGCCCAGGCCGACGTCGAGGTCGGCGATCTCGCCTACTGGCCACCCGGTCACGCCTTTTGCATCTTCTTCGGTCCAACGCCCGACAGCGAGGGCGATCGGCCGCGCGCCGCGGGACCGGTGGCCGTATTCGGTCGCTTGCTGGACGATCATCGGCCGCTGACCTTCGTCAAGGACGGCGAACTGCTCGAAGTGTCGCTGGCCTGAATCCATTGCCCGGATTCAGCGCAGGCCCGGCGTTCGCAACGCCTCGACGCCCGCGTCCATGAGCCGTCATCCGGTGACGGACTCCTCCGAATCGGCACGAGGCCGGCGACCCCCTGCAAGCGGCGGCGACGGGCAGCGGATCCGATATACTCCGCAGCGCCCGTCATGCCCGTCGATCACTACGAGAACTTTCCGGTCGCGTCACTGCTGCTGCCTGCGCGGCTGCGCGAGCCGGTCGAGGCCATCTACGCGTTCGCCCGCTCCGCCGACGACATCGCCGACGAGGGCGACGCCGATGCCGCCACCCGGCTGGCGGCGCTCGACGCCTACCGCGGCCAGCTCGACGCCATTGCCGCCGGCGGCGAACCCGACGACCCGATGTTCCAGCGGCTGGCCCGCTCGATCCGCGAATGGCAGCTGCCGCTGCCGCTCTTCCGCGACCTGCTCGACGCGTTTTCGCAGGACGTGGTCAAGACCCGCTATCGCGATTTCGACGAACTGCTCGACTATTGCCGGCGTTCCGCCAACCCGATCGGCCGCTTGCTGCTATGCCTGTACCGGGCCGAGACCAAGCACAACCTGCACGCTTCGGACGCGATCTGCAGCGCGCTGCAATTGATCAATTTCTGGCAGGACGTGGCGGTGGACTGGCAGAAGTCCCGCATCTACCTGCCATCCGACAGCATGGCCCGCTTCGGCGTCGGCGAAGATCACGTTGCGAATGCCCGCAGCGATCCGGCGTGGTCGGCGCTGATGGCCTTCGAGGTCGGGCGGGCGCGGAAGATGATGCTCGACGGCGCGCCGCTCGCCCGCCGGCTGCCGGGGCGCATCGGCTTGGAACTGCGACTGGTGGTCGAGGGCGGGCTGCGCATTCTGGAACGGATCGAGGCCGTCGGCTACGATGTGTTCCGCCACCGACCCAGCCTGGGCAGGGCCGACTGGGCCCGCCTGCTCTGGCGCGCGACAACTCGCTGAACCCGACATGGATCCACACCAGTACTGCCAGGACAAGGCAGCCGCCAGCGGCTCGAGCTTCTACTACAGCTTTCTCTTCCTGCCACCGGAGAGGCGCCGCGCGATCACCGCGCTGTATGCCTTCTGTCGCGAGGTCGACGACGTTGTGGACGAATGTCACGACCCGACCATCGCCCAGAACAAGCTCGACTGGTGGCGTTCCGAGGTGGCCGAGATCTCCGGCGGAAAGCCGAGCCATCCGGTCGGGCAGGCACTGGCCGAGGTCGCGCAGGATTTCGACCTACCGGCCGAACAGCTGCTGGAAATCATCGACGGCATGCAGATGGACCTGCAGCACCCGCGCTACCCCGATTTCCGCAGTCTGCAGCTCTACTGCTATCGCGTGGCGAGCGTAGTCGGTCTGCTGTCGGCCGGCATCTTCGGCTACCAGGATCGCCAGACCCTGAAATACGCCCACGACCTCGGCATGGCCTTCCAGCTCACCAACATCATCCGCGATGTCGGCGAGGACGTGCAGCGCGGTCGGATCTACCTGCCGATCGAGGAACTCCAGCGCTTCGGCGTACCCGCCGAGGACCTGTTCGAAGCGCGCTACGGGCCGGCCTTCGACGCATTGATGGAATTCCAGTACCAGCGCGCGCAGTCCTTCTACCGCAAGGCGTTCGAACAGCTGCCGGCGACCGACCGCAGGCGCCAGCGGCCGGGTCTGGTGATGGCGGCGATCTACCGCACGCTGCTCGAAGAGATACGCAGTGACGGCTTCAAGGTACTCGATCGACGCACCTCCCTGACCCCGCTTCGCAAGATCTGGCTCGCCGGCACCACCTGGATTCGGGCATGAAGCCCGAGATCGCGATCATCGGCGGCGGCTACGCCGGGCTTGCCTGCGCGGTCGCGCTGGCACGCTCGGAACGGGTCCGGGTCACGGTCTTCGAATCGGGCCGCGTGCTCGGCGGTCGCGCGCGGGTCGTCGCCCGGCAGGATCCGCCGATCGACAACGGCCAGCACCTGCTGATCGGCGCCTACACCCAACTCCTGCAGATGATGCGCCAGGTCGGTGTACCGCCCAGGGTGCTCGAAAGCCTGCCGCTCACCATCGCCTACCCGGACGGATTCGAACTGCGCGCCGCCCGGTTGCCCGCGCCATTTCATCTGGCTGTCGGGCTGGCGCGGGCACGCGGCCTCGGCTGGCGCGATCGCGTCGCCGCCGCCAAGCTCATCCACGGCCTGCGCCGTCGCGGCTGGCAGGTGTCGCCCGACCGGCCGGTCGCTCGCCTGCTGGCCGAACTCGGCCAGACCACGACGCTGCGCGACCGCCTGTGGGAGCCGCTCTGCGTGGCTGCGTTGAATACGCCGGCGATCGAAGCCTCGGCTCAGGTCTTCGCCAACGTCCTGCGCGACAGCCTCGCCGCCGGCAGCGCGTCGAGCGAATTGCTGATTCCAAGGATCGACCTGTCCGAGCTGTTCCCGGTGCCGGCTACCCGCTGGCTCGGACGTCGCGGTCACGGCGTCCGCACTTCCGACCCGATCCGCGCGATTCGGGTCGAGGACGACGTGTTCTGGCTCGACGGAGGGCCGACCTGGGCCGGCTACAACCAGGTGGTGGTGGCGACTGCGCCCTATCACGCGGCCCCGCTGCTGGCGCCCTTCCCGGCACTGGCCGGCGTCTGCAAGTCGATCGATGGGCTCGACCACCAGCCGATCACGACCATCTACCTGCATTACGAGAAATCGCCGATGACCGGCGCGCCGATGACCGGTCTCACCGGCGGGCCCGCCCAGTGGCTGTTCGATCGCGGCCGCCTCGGCGGCCCGCCGGGACTGCTGGCAGCGGTCGTCAGCGCCCGCAGCCCGTTTGACGACCAGCCCCACGAGGCGCTCGAACTGGCCGTTCAGCGACAGCTCGAACAGGCGTACGGTCGGCTTCCGCCGCCCGCCTGGATCCGCACCATCGCCGAGCGCCGAGCGACCTTCTCGTGCACACCCGATCTCGCGCGCCCGGGCAACCAGACGCCGATGCCCGGGCTGTGGCTGGCCGGAGACTACACCCATGGGCCCTATCCGGCGACACTCGAAGGCGCCGTGCGCAGCGGACTCGCCGCAGCGCGCGGGGTTCTCGCAACGCTCGACTGACGCGCCGCCGGCGTGGCCGCGAGTCTCGATCAGGCCGGCTGCCGCTCCCTGCTGAGCGAACTGGCGAGTTGCTTGTCGGTGCCGGTGATGTGCAGCAGCAGCCAGTCCTTCAGGAAGTCGAGCAATTCCTGCGGAGAGATCTCGCCACGCTCGCACTGCGCCTCGAACTCGCGCACCTGCTGGATCAGCCGTGCGTGGTTGCCCTTGTGTGCCTGCGCGACCTCGGACGGAACGTGCACCATCAGCGCTTCTTCGCTGCGAAAGTGATAGCGCGTGTATTCGATCAGTTCCCTCAGCACCAGCGCGGTGGTGGCCTCGCCCTCGCCGGCCTGGATCGATTCATGGAGGCGGTTGAGGATCGCCACCAGCACGGTGTGTTGGGCATCGATCTCCATGTGGCCGGTGGCCATCGAAGCGTTCCATTCAATCAGCGGCATGGGGAGAACCTCGTACGAACACGATCGGGCGGAAACAGCCACCACGCGGGCCGGAGCGGGTGGCGGCCCCGAGCAGCATACAGTCTCATTCCAGCACGGCGCGAAAATTTGCGATACATCGGCGGCCAGGAAGCTTGATCGCGCTCAACGTCGGATTTGGACCGGTCACGCGGCGACCGCCTCGCCCAGCCGGCCGGCGTGCATCCGCAGCTGGCGGCCGCAGCGGGCTGCGAGCGCCTCGTCGTGTGTCACCAGCAACAAGGTCGTGCCGTGCTCCCGATTGAGCGCGAACAACAGGTCGATGATCGATGCGCCGGTGGCTGCGTCGAGGTTGCCGGTCGGCTCGTCGGCGAGCAACAGTGAGGGATGCGGCGCGAAGGCCCGCGCCAGCGCGACCCGCTGCTGTTCACCACCGGAGAGTTGTCGCGGGTAGTGGCCGGTCCTGCCGGCGAGACCGACCCGCCCGAGCCACTGCCGCGCCTGCTGTTCGGCGGAGGATGCGCCGGCCAGTTCGAGCGGCAACATCACGTTCTCCAGGGCCGTCAGCGCCGGCAACAGCTGAAAGGACTGGAAGACGAAGCCGATGCGCTCGCCGCGCAAGGCCGCGCGCCCGTCCTCGTCGAGCGCAAATAGCGACCGGCCGTCGATCAGCACTTCGCCGCTGCTCGGCACATCGAGTCCTGCCAGCAGACCCAGCAGGGTAGACTTGCCCGAACCGGACGCGCCGACGATCGCGACCGACTCTCCGGCACCCACCGCGAAACTGACGCCCTCGAGAATGGTCAGTGGCTGTGCATTGCCGCTCAGTTCCACCTGCCTGCCGAGGCTCCGCGCCTCGATCACCGCCTGGGAGAGATTGATGTCGTTGTTGCGATCCATCGTGTTGTCGTTCCTCGTGCTGGTCGCTGCCGGCGCCCATGCCACCGACATTCTGGTCTGGGGCGACAGTCTATCTGCCGGCTATCGTCTGCGGGCGGATCAGTCCTGGCCGAGCCTGTTGCAGGGCCGCCTCGATGCCGAGGGCTTCGCGGCGCATGTGGTCAATGGCAGCGTCAGCGGCGAGACCACCGCCGGCGGACGCTCGCGCCTGCCCCAGGCCCTAGAGCGCCACCGGCCCGACATCCTGATCCTCGCCCTCGGCGCCAACGACGGCCTGCGGGGCCTGCCGCCACCGCTGATGCGGCGCAACCTGCTGCAGATGATCGACACCGCCCACGCTGCCGGCACCCGCGTGCTGCTGGTCGGCATGCGGCTGCCACCGAACTATGGCCCGGCCTACGCCGCCAAGTTCCAGAACAGCTTCAATCAGGTGGCCGACGACCGCGAGGTCCCGCTGCTGCCCTTCCTGCTCGAGCCGATCGCGCTCGATCCCGCGGCCTTCCTCGACGATGGGCTCCACCCGACCGCAGCGGCGCAGCCGGCTATCCTCGACCACGTCTGGCAGGCCCTTCGTCCGCTGCTCGACCACAGGAGTTGAGGCATCGCGCGATTCAGCGCACCACGATCGACGGCGCGCCCTCGACCAGTCGACCGATCTCGGCAACGTCGTCGAAGCCTTCGTCGTGGAACACTTCGCATACCTCGGCGACGGCCTCCGCTGCACAGCTGACCAGCAGGCCGCCACTGGTCTGCGGATCGGTCAGCAGCGTGCGCAGATGGGCCGGCAGGCTCCCCGCGATCTCGACCTCCGCGCCATAGCCCGCCCAGTTTCGGGCCGACGCGCCGGTCGCGATGCCGTCGCGGGCAAACCGTTCGGCCGCCGGGATCAGCGGCAGCGCGCCCGAGTCGAGTTCAGCCGACAGGCCGGACCCGCGGCAGACTTCGAGCAGATGCCCGGCCAGGCCGAAGCCGGTGACGTCGGTCATCGCGTGAACGCCGCCAATCTGTGCCAGCCGTGGCCCCGGCGTATTCAGTCGCGTGGTGTGGCGCAACATGTCGCGATAGCCGCCGTCATCGAGCAGGCCCTTCTTGAGCGCCGCGCTGAGCACGCCGACGCCCAGCGGCTTGCCCAGCACCAGCCGGTCGCCGGCCAGCGCGGCATCGTTGCGCCGGACCCGTGCGGGATCGACGACACCGAGCGCCACCAGTCCGTAGATCGGCTCGAGCACGTCGATCGAATGTCCACCGGCGATCGGGATGCCGGCCTCGCGGCACACCGAGGCGCCGCCTTCGAGAATCCGGCCGATGACTTCGCCCGGCAGCTTGTCGAGTGGCATGCCGACGACGGCCAGCGCCATGATCGGGGTCGCGCCCATGGCGTAGACATCGGAGATGGCGTTGGTCGCGGCGATCCGGCCGAAATCGAACGGATCGTCGACGATCGGCGTGAAGAAGTCGGTGGTAGCGACGATCGCCTGCTGATCGTTCAGCTGGTAGACCGCCGCGTCGTCGGCCTTTTCGGCGCCGACCAGCAGCTGCGGCGGCACGATGCCGGCCGGCGCGCGGGCGAGCAGTTCGGCCAGCACCGACGGCGCGATTTTGCAGCCACATCCGCCGCCGTGGGAAAATTGCGTGAGTTTGATCGATTCCATCGAAGATGCCGCCGTCGCCGGCGGTCCTGAAACACTCGCCCGGACGGGCAGGAAAGGCATGAGCAAAGGCGTCGCGACCGTAGCACAGGTGGACCGGTTTGACGAGATCATCGACGTGCGCTCGCCGTCCGAATTCGCCGAGGACGCGATCCCCGGCGCGATCAACTGCCCGGTGCTCGACGACGACGAGCGGGCACGCGTCGGCACGCTGTACAAGCAGGTGTCGCCATTCGACGCCAGGCGCGTCGGCGGCGCCCTGGTGGCGCGGAACATCGCGAAGCACCTCGAGGCCCGCTTTCTCGATCGCCCGCGCAGCTGGCGTCCGCTGATCTACTGCTGGCGAGGCGGCCAGCGCAGCGGTTCGATGGTCACCTGGATGCGGATGATCGGCTGGGACGCCTGCCAGCTGGACGGTGGCTACAAGGCCTGGCGCCGCCACGCGGTGCAGCAGATCGATACCCTCGCGCAGCGGATCTCGTGGCGCGTGGTGTGCGGTGCCACCGGCAGCGGCAAGACCCGGCTGCTCGAAGCGCTCGCCACCGAAGGCGCCCAGATCCTCGATCTCGAGGGTCTGGCCTGCCACAAGGGCTCCGTCCTCGGCGCGCTGCCCGGCCGGCCACAGCCTTCGCAGAAGCGTTTCGAGTCGGGCATCTGGTCGCAGCTCGTCGCGCTCGACCCCGATCGCCCGGTCTTCGTCGAGGCGGAAAGCAAGAAGATCGGCCGCGTCCATGTACCGGACGCACTGATCGAGGCGATGCGCGGCAGCGACTGCATCGCGATCGACGCCACGCGCGCGGCACGGCTCGAATTCCTCCTGCGCGACTACGCCTACCTCGGCGACGATCCGGACGATCTCGCCTTCCGCCTGTCCTGCCTGAAGAGCCTACAGAGCAACGAGACCCTCGCGCGCTGGCACGAACTGGCCATGCGTCGCGATCTGTCGATCCTGTTCGCCGAGTTGATCGACCTGCACTACGACCCGCTCTACCATCGCAGCCAGAACCGCAACTACCGGCGCTTCACCGACGCCCACCGCTACCCCTGCGACGACCTGCGACCGGCCGGGCTGTCGCTGCTGGCCGGTCGCATCCTCGCCGAGACGGGCGTCGCCGCGAGCGCGCCGAGCACCTGAATCGATCGCGCGCCTCAGTCCAGCACCAGTCGCGCATTCAACGGTTGCACCGGCCGATTGTTCGGCCCGTGCATGATCCGCGCGAGGGCCTCGCGCTGCACCGGCGAAATCGTCATCGGCTGTTTCATCACCAGCCAGCGCACGCCTTCCGAACAGGGCGGCGTGGTCAGCGAGCCGCTGTATTCGAAATAGTCGCGCGACGGCGGCAGCAACGCGGCGATCGCATTCCTGGCCTGTACCGGCCGGTGCTGGCCGGTGCGGTCGGGCATGGCCGGGTCGAGCGCGGCGAGGCCCGGGCTGGCGGCGCCGTCGTCGAAAAGGACCGCGACCACCGCCAGGTTGCCATCCGCGTCGGCGTGCACGAAATGGGCCTCCGCGGCAAAGCTCTTGCCGTCGATCTGGTTCTCGCTCGGGGTGTGGAAATGCACCTGCTTCAATAGGTAATGGTGGCCGTCGGCGTCGATCGCGCTGCCGGGCGCAATATTGATCTGGACGGTGTGACCGTTGTTGACGATCTCGCTGGTTTCCAGTGGATAGTCGAAACGGATCGCGGCGAGCGAGGACGGCACCGCCCCGGCCAGATTCACGGGCGACTGATTGCGCCCGAGGCCGCACATCGAGAAATCCTTCGACAACTCGGCCCAGTGCTCCGGCCCGCCGTGGCCGTCGTAGGCCCAATGGGCCCCTTCATCCGCGCGGGCTGAAGCGCTGATCGCCAGCGAAAGCGAGATCATCAGGGCAGTGGCTTTGGGCATCGGAGTCTCCTTCTTGATGTGCAATGAATTGAAACACATCTTGCTGCGGCGCAGCATTTCATGCAAGCGAGATAAACCGAAAGCATGACGGCGATCAATGCTGGGGATCGCGGCGCGGCCGGGCCGTCCGAACGCGATGCGCCGACAGATCCGGCGCGGGAACCCCGATTGCCGTCACAGGCTGCGGACCGGGTGTGCCGGGTCAGGTCAGGTCGCGGGGTAGCGGCGGCAGCCCGGCAGCGGCATGGCCGCGGATCGCGCAGATACGCTGCACGACGGCGGGCTTTGGCAATGTGATCTCGCCCTGCTCGAAAGCGACCACCAAAAAATCTCCAGCGGTCCGTTCGAGCAACTCGCCGGGCTTCAGCAGAAAGGCCGGATTGCTCGGCTTGCCGAGACGCTCGTTGCCGACCATGAAGGTCTCGGCAATCAGCACGCCTCCGTCCGCGACGAGATCGCACATCTGCTCGAAGCGGGGACGGAACAGGTAGTTGGTCATCACCACGGCAGCGTAGCGACCTTGCTCGAACGGCCAAGGGCCGTCCTCGAGATCGGCCTGCACAGCACGCACACCGGCCACCGCCTGCAGTGCGGCCAGCGCCGCGGCGTCGCGGTCCACGGCGACGACCGGATGCCCACGGCCCGCGAACCAGCGGGCATGGCGGCCGCTGCCGCAGGCGTAGTCGAGCACGGTACCAGCGGTTGCAACCAGCGGGGCGAAGCGCGCCACCCACGGCGACGGGGCGGCCAGTGGCGGGTGGCTGGCGCCGGCCATCAACGGTCGATCCCGCCCAGGCACAGGTATTTCATTTCAAGGTATTCGTCGATGCCGTAGCGCGAACCCTCGCGTCCGATGCCGGACTGCTTGACCCCGCCGAACGGCGCCAGTTCGTTCGACATGACACCGGTGTTGATGCCGATCATGCCGAACTCCAGTTCTTCGCCGACGCGGAAGATGCGGCCGACGTCGCGCGAGAAGAAATAGGCGGCGAGCCCGTACTCGGTCGCGTTGGCCATGTCGATCGCTTCGTCCTCGGTCTCGAAGCGGAACAGCGGGGCCACCGGTCCGAACGTCTCTTCGCGCGCGACCCGCATGCCGGCGGTGACGTCGACCAGTACGGTCGGTTCGAAGAAGCGGCCGCCGCGGGCGTGCGGACGACCGCCGGCGAGCAGTCGCGCGCCGAGCGCGCGCGCGTCATCGATGTGGGCCTGGACCTTGGCCACGGCGTCGACATCGATCAACGGACCGAGCTGGGTGGCGGGCTCGCGTCCGTCACCGACCGCCAGGCCCTCGACCGCTCGTGCCAGCGCGGCGGCAAAGCGCTCGTAGATGCCCGCCTGCACCAGGATCCGGTTGGCGCAGACACAGGTCTGGCCGTTGTTCCTGAACTTCGACGCGACCGCGCCTTCGACCGCGGCATCGACGTCGGCGTCGTCGAAAACGATGAACGGCGCATTTCCGCCCAATTCCAGCGACAACTTCTTGACCGTCGGCGCGCACTGCGCCATCAGCAGACGGCCGACTTCGGTGGAGCCGGTAAATGAGAGCTTGCGTACGGTTTCGCTGGCCGTCAGCTCACGTCCGACGACGACCGGGTCGCCGGTGACGACGTTGATCACGCCGGCCGGGAATCCGGCGCGGACCGCCAGTTCAGCCAGCGCGAGCGCGGTGAATGGCGTCTGTTCGGCGGGCTTGACCACGACCGTGCAGCCGGCCGCCAGCGCCGGCCCGACCTTGCGCGTGATCATCGCCGCCGGAAAATTCCACGGCGTGATGGCAGCACAGACGCCGATCGGCTGGCGGATCACCATCAGGCGCCGGTCGTGGCCATTGGTCGGGATGGTGTCGCCATAGACGCGCTTGCCCTCCTCCGCGAACCATTCGACGAAGGACGCCGCGTAGGCCACTTCGCCGCGCGCTTCGGCCAGCGGCTTGCCCTGTTCGGCGGTCATCAGGCGGGCCAGGTCTTCCGCGTGCTCGAGCATCAGCCGATGCCAGCGCAGCATCACCTGGGCACGTTCGCGCGCCAGCAGCCGGCGCCACGGCTTCCACGCGCGGTCGGCCGCGGCGATCGCGTCGCCGACCTCGGCGGCACCGAGCTTCGGCACGCGGCCGAGCAGCCGCCCGCTGGCCGGGTCGTCCACATCGATGCATTCACCGTCGGCGGCGTCGAGCCACCGGTTGCCGATCAGGCACTGCTGCCGAAGCAGGCTGGAATCCTTCAGTTCGAGCATGTTCCTGCACGCCCCCGCACGGGCGTATCCTGGCGAGCACGAATTCTATCTCCCCCGTCCGCCACTTGCACTCTGCCGGCTCGGAGCGATGATGCGCCGACCGCCCTCAGGCCGTATCATCGGGCATCCGCGTAACGGGCCAATCGGCGTGCATCCGGTACTTGGCAGCAGCGACTTCGACGCCCGGAAATCGATCCGGGACGAGCCCTGGCGCACGGGAGCGTGCCGCCGGTGGTGAGCAATACCCGCCTGCAACGCCTCGTGCAGCGCAAATTCGTCGCGCGCGTGGTGCTCGCGGTCGGGCTCGCGCTGGCGGTCGGCGCCAGCTACACGGTCCATCGCGCGCTACAGGAAAACGCCCAGCATCGCCTCGCCACGGCGGCACGAAGCGCCGCCACCTACGTCAGCGCCTTCCTCGAAGCGCTGGAGCTGCTGCTCGCCAGCCAGGGCCCGCTGGCCGATGCCGACCGCCTGCGCGAACAGCTCACCGAACGCCTCGGTCCCCCGCTCGACAACACCTTGCTCGAAGGCGAGTCCGAGGTGGTCGAGCTCAGCGAGCACGTTCCGAGCCGGACCGTGCGGCTGATGCTGCGCCTGCCCGACGGCTGGTCGCAGACCTACTCGATGGCGCGACTGCTCGACGAGGCCGGCGCCGGCGCGCCGCGCATTTCGCTGGAACTGGGGCGTCGTCGCGCGCCCGAGCCCGGCCTCGCCGGCGTCCCGCTGGCCGGCGGATTCGATCCCTGGGCGGTCACCGCGCACTTCCGCGGGTCGAGCCTGGTCGGCTGGCAGCGCTACCTGCCGTTTGCCAGCGGCGCGCTGATCGCACTGGCGGCGCTGCTCGCCTACGAGGTGCTCAAGCGCCTGCAGAACCGCTACGAATTCGCAGTCGCATTCAGCCAGACGGTGTCCGAGATCGCCGAATCGAACCAGCGGCGCCTGCTCGACTTCATCGAACTGTCGGCGGACTGGCTATGGGAAGTGGACGGCCAGCACCGATTCACGCTGGTCAGCAATGGCATTCGCAGCACCGCCAACATGGATCCCAGCAGCTTCATCGGCATGCGACCGTGGGAGCTCGATTTCGAGGACTTGTCGGAAGGCTTCTGGGACGACTATCGCACCTGCATCGCGCGTCGCGAGGAACTTCGCGTGGTGACGTCGCGCCGCGACAGCGACGGGCGGCTGCGCCACCTCGAGTTCATCGGTCGGCCGATGCTCGAGCGCAACGGTCACTTCACCGGCTACCGCGGCGTCGGCCGCGACCTCACCGGCAGGATCGAGGCGGCCCGCGAGCGCCGCGCCAGCGAGGAGCGCTTCCGCGACCTGGTCGCGCTGTCGTCGGACTGGTACTGGGAGCAGGACGACAACCTGCGCTTCTCGGACATCGCCACCGCCGGCGGTTCGCTCGCACCGTGGATCCGTGAACGCTGGCTCGGACACACCCTGCAGCAGATCGCCGAGGAGCGCGGCAGCGGCGGACACTGGCCGGAGCTGGCGACGGCGCAGCAGGCCGGCAAGGCCTTTTCGGACTTCGTCTTCCGCATCGACGAAGGCAGGCCCGACGCCGGCTGGTACGCGATCTCGGGCCGCCCGCTGCGGGATGCCGAGGGTCGCTTCACCGGCTATCGCGGCGTGATCCGCGACATCACCGCCGAACGCCTGGCGCAGCAGGCCCTGGCCGACAGCGAAGCACGCTACCGCACGACGTTCCAGCAGGCGCCGGTCGGCATCGGCAGCCTGGGGCTCGACGGCAAGTGGGTCGAGGCCAACGACACCCTGTGCCAGATGCTCGGCTTCGGCCGCGAGGAACTGGTGGGCCGCTCGGCGCTGCTGGTCACCCACCCCGACGACCGGCCGGCGGACCGCGAGGCCCTGCAGCGCATCCTCGACGGCAGCTGGCTCACCAACACTCGCGAGAAGCGCTTCACCCGCAAGGACGGGCGCGAGATCTGGGTACGCATGAACCTGAGCCTGCTGCGCGACCAGAGCGGCGACGCCCGCCAGTACATCGCAGTGTTCGAGGACATCGACGAGCGCATCGCCGCGCTGCGCGCGCTGCATGCCAGCGAGGCGCGCTACCGCAGCCTGGTGAACCTCTCGCCCGACGCCATCTTCGTGCACCGCGACGGCGTCATCCGCCTGGCCAATCCGGCCTGCGTCAAGCTGTTCGGCGCTGTCGACGAACACGAACTGCTCGGGCGGCAGATGCTCGACCTGATCGATCCCGAGCACCAGATCGACGCCCACCACCGCATCAGCGGCCTGATGAGCGCCAACAGCCAGCGCGCAGCGGTCGCCGAACAGTTCCAGTTTCGCCGCATCGACGGCGAGGCGCTCGACGTCGAGGCGACCGCCGTGCCGGTGGAGCTGGACGAGGAACCGGTGGTGCTGTGCGTGCTGCGCAATATCGGCGAGCGGCTCGCCGCCCAGCGCGCCCTGCGCGAGAGCGAGGCGCGCTACCGCGACGTGGTGGAATCGGTGAACGAGGTGATCTTCCAGACCGACACCGACGGCCGCCTGACCTTCCTCAACAGCGCCTGGCCGAAGATCTCGGGCTTCGGCATCGCCGAGAGCCTCGGCGCGCCGCTAGAGGAATTCCTGCACCCGGACGATCGCACCAAGTTCCAGCGTCGCGTCGCCCACATGCTGAGCACGCCGGGCAGCCATTTCGAGGCCGAACTGCGGCTGCGCACCGCCGGCGGCGAGATCCGCTGGATCGAGGCGACGACCCGTCCGGTGCCGTCGCCCGACGGCAGCGTGGTCGGCATCAACGGCTCCCTCGACGACATCTCGACCCGGAAGATCGCCGAACTGACGCTGAAGAACATCAACCACGAGCTCGAGAACAGGGTGCAGCTGCGCACTGCCGAACTCGAGGCATCGAACCGCGAACTGGAGGCCTTCTCGTACTCGGTCTCCCACGATCTGCGCGCCCCGTTGCGTGCCATCGACGGTTTCGCCCATGTCCTCGAGGAGGACTACCGGGAGCGCCTCGACACCCTCGCGATGCAATACCTGCAGCGCATCCGCGCGGCCAGCCACCGCATGGCCAACCTGATCGACGACCTGCTCGAACTCGCGCGCCTGACCCGCCAGACCTTGCGCAAGGAATCGGTGGACCTGTCCGAGATGGCGATCCAGATCGTCGACGAGCTTCGTGCCGAGGCCCCCGAGCGGCGCACCGACCTGGAAGTGACCGCCGGTCTCGTGGTCCAGGCCGACCGCGTGCTGATCCGGGTAGTGATGGAGAACCTGCTGCGCAATGCCTGGAAGTTCAGCGCCGAGCGCGAGGTCGCCAAGCTGCGTTTTTTGGCCGAGCGCCGTGACGACCAGCTTGCCTATTGCGTCGCCGACAATGGCACCGGCTTCGACATGAACCATGCCGGCAAGCTGTTCCAGCCGTTTCAGCGCCTGCACCGCCACAGCCAGTACGAAGGCTCGGGCATCGGTCTGGCCACGGTTCAGCGCATCATCCAGCGCCATGGCGGGAGGGTGTGGGCGGAATCCGCGCCCGGCGAAGGTGCGCGCTTCTATTTCACGCTCGGATGAGCGGAAACGTGACGCCCGGCCAGCACAAACGGCGGCGATGCGCAACCGGTATTGTCCGCAGGTTGTCGCCTGGGTGCCACGGATTGGCCCAGGCCCGCGCAGATGTGCAAGAATTCGGCTTGTGCGTTGCAATATGCGTCGCACGAGGCTCAAGCGCCGACGACAATGGACGATATCGTCTTGATGCCGCACGCATGTTGCGCGGCGGAAAATCGCAGTCGGCGGGCCGCGACCCACGGGCCGGTGTTCCCGCACCGCCGCCCGTGCCCCCCGGCACGCCCCACACCAAGGCTCCCAGATGAAGGAAAGACACTACCTGACACCGCTGTTCGAGCCACGCTCGGTCGGCATCATCGGAGCGAGCGACCGCGAAGGCTCGATCGGCTCGATCGTCTTTCGCAACATGCTGGACGCCGGCTTCAAGGGACGACTGTTCGCGATCAATCCGAACCGCGAAAAAGTCTTCGACCAGCCCTGCTACAAGTCGGTGGACGATGTGCCGCACCGGCTCGACCTGGCGGTCATCGCCACCCCCGCGGCCACCGTCCCGGCGATCGTCGACGCCTGCGGCCACGCCGGCACCAAGTCGCTGGTGATCCTGTCGGCCGGCTTCGCCGAGAGCGGACCGCGCGGCGCCGCGCTGGAGCGTGCCGTGCTCGAAAACGCTCGCCGGCACCGCATCCGCATCCTCGGGCCGAACTGCCTCGGCATGATCCGGCCCGACATCGGTCTCAACGCCTCCTTCGCCCAGGGCAATGCCCACAAGGGCTCGATCGCGCTGGTGTCGCAGTCCGGCGCGCTCTGCACGGCGATCCTCGACTGGGCCAAGCCCAACAACGTGGGCTTCTCGAACGTGATTTCGCTGGGCGCATCGAGCGACATCGATTTCGGCGAGGTGGTCGAGTACCTGATGTCGGACTCGCGCACCGAGAGCATCTTCCTCTACGTCGAGGGCGTGCGCGACGCACGCCGCTTCATGAGCGCCTTGCGTGGCGCCTCCCGGGTCAAGCCGGTGCTGGTGATCAAGGTCGGGCGCAACGCTGCCGGATCGGCCGCGGCGCTGATGCACACCGGTGCGATGGTCGGCGAGGACGCGGTGTTCGACGCCGCCCTGCGCCGCTCCGGCGCGGTGCGCCTCTACAGCATCGGCCAGATGTTCGCCGCAGCCAATGCGCTGTTCACCAACTTCCACCCCCGCGGCGACCGCCTGCTGATGATCACCAACGGCGGCGGGCCGGCGGTGATGGCGGCGGACCGCGCCGCCGATCTCGGCATTCCGCTCGCCCAGTTGTCCGAGGCGACGGTCGCCAAGCTCAATGAATTCCTGCCCAAGGCCTGGTCGCGCGGCAATCCGATCGACATCCTCGGCGATGCCGATGCCGAGCGCTACGGCAAGACCCTGAGCATCGTGCTCGAGGACGCCAACGTCGATGGCGTGCTGGTGATCATGTCGCCCCAGGCGCTGACCTCGCCGACCGACGTCGCACGCACGGTCATCGAGATCGACAAGAAGGCCGACAAGCCGATCCTCGCCTGCTGGATCGGGCGCGAGATGATGCTCGAATCGCGCCACCTGTTCCTCGAGGCCAAGCTGCCGTCGCAGCGCACGCCGGAGCCTGCGGTCGAGCTGTTCAGCCAGATCTCCGCCTACTACAAGAACCAGAAGCTGCTGGTGCAGACACCGGCGTCGCTGTCGCATCTGCGCGCGCCGTCGATCGAAAGTGCGCGGCTGGTGATCGAGACCGCCCTGTCCGAGCGCCGCAAGGTGCTCAACGAGATGGAATCCAAGGCGCTGCTCGCCGCCTTCCGCATCCCGATCGCGCAGACCGTGATCGCCCGCTCGGCGACCGAGGCGATGGTGCTGGCCGAGGAGATCGGCCTACCGGTGGTGATGAAGATCGATTCGCCGAACATCACCCACAAGACCGATTCCGGCGGCGTCCGCCTGAACCTCAACAATCTCGCGGCGGTGCGCTCGGCCTATCAGGAAATTCTCGACAGCATCCGCAAGAACCACCCCGAGGCCACCGTCAATGGTGTCGCCATCGAGCCGATGGTGTCGAAGCCGAACGGCCGCGAGCTGATGGTCGGCAGCACCCGCGACGCGGTCTTCGGCCCGGTCGTGACCTTCGGCGAGGGCGGCAACCGCGTCGATGTGCACCGCGACCGTTCGGTCGCGCTGCCGCCGCTGAACCCCTACCTCGTGCGCGACCTGATCAAGTCGGCGCGCATCGCGCCGATGCTCGGCGAGTTCCGGACGATGCCGGCGGCCGACATGGAATCGCTCGAGTTCGTGCTGCTGCGGGCCTCGGAGATGATCTGCGAATTGCCGTGGATCCGCGAACTGACGATCAATCCGCTGATCGTCGACGAGCACGGCGCGGTCGCGGTCGACGCGCGCATCGTCGTCGACAACGTCGCGCCGGGCGCCGACCGCTATTCGCACATGGCGATCCACCCGTATCCGTCGCACCTGATCAGCACCTGGCAGTCCGAGGGCACCGAGGTCACGATCCGGCCGATCAAGCCGGAGGATGCCGAGAACGAGATCGAATTCGTGCGCAAGCTCTCGCCGCAGACCAAGTATTTCCGCTTCATGAACACCGTGCGCGAACTGCCGCCGGCGATGGTCGTGCGCATGACTCAGATCGACTATTTCCGCGAGATGGCCTTCATCGCGACGGTGCCGGCCGAGGAAGGCGAAGGCGGTGCGGACGGCGAAGTGCAGGTCGGCGTCTGCCGCTATGCGGTCAATCCCGACGCCGAGTCCTGCGAATTCGCGGTGGTGGTCGCTGACGAATGGCAGCACCGTGGCCTCGCCCGCCGGCTGATGGGCATCCTGATCGAGACCGCCCGCGACCGTGGCCTGAAGTACATGAACGGCGTCTTCCTGTCCGAGAACGAACGCATGCTGCGTTTCGTCCAGAACCTCGGCTTCGTGCTGTCGAACGATCCGGAAGACAACACCGTCAAGCTCGGCGTGCTGTCGTTGCAGCAATTCTGAGTGGATCAGCCGCCGGAGAACGCCGCCCGCGGGCGGCGTTTTGTATTTCGGCCGGGGGATCGGCAGAATTTCCGCTTTAACGACGGAATCGCGCCATGACCCGTGCCCCGCTCGCGAATCTGCCCAACCTCGGGCCGCGTTCCGCCGCCTGGCTGTCCGAAATCGGCATCGACGACATCGACACCCTGCGCCGGGTCGGCGTCGCCGAAACCTTCCGCCGCCTGCTGGCGGCCGGTCGCAAGCCTTCGCTGAACCTGGCCTACGCGATTTCTGCCGGCCTCGACGGGCGGCACTGGCGGGATCTTTCCGCCGACGAGCGCAGCGCGCTGGTGCTGATGGTGGACGGCCTGCGGCGCGAGCGCGTCGAGTCGCCTGCGGCGCAACCCGGACGCTGTGGCTGGTGCGGCGACGATCCGCTCTACGTGCGCTACCACGACGATGAATGGGGCGTGCCGGTGCATGACGAGCGCAAGCTGTTCGAGTTCATCGTGCTCGAAGGCGCCCAGGCCGGACTGTCTTGGATCACCATCCTGCGCAAGCGCGACGGCTACCGCCGCGCCTTCGCCGACTTCGACCCGGCCGCCGTGGCGGATTTCACCGAAACCGACGTCGACGCCCTGCTGCAGGACGCCGGCATCGTCCGCAACCGCGCCAAGATCCGCGCCACCATCGGCAATGCCCAGGCCTTTCTCGAGCTGCAGGCCCGGAATGGCAGCTTCGACCGCTTCGTGTGGGATTTCGTCGATGGTCGTCCGCGCGTCAATCGCTGGCGCACGCTGGCCGAGGTGCCGGCGACGACACCGGCCTCCGACGCCATGAGCAAGGCACTGAAGGCCGCCGGCTTTCGCTTCGTCGGCAGCACCATCTGCTACGCCCACATGCAGGCCACGGGCATGGTCAATGATCACCTGCTGAGCTGTTTTCGGCATGCCGAACTGGCCGGCAGCGCATGACCCGCCCACGCGAGTCCGCACATCGAGGAACCGACATGGATCCCAGGCACATCATCGACTTCCACGGCCAACCGGCGCTGGCACTGGATGCCGGCGGCGCCCGCGCGGTGATCACGCTGTTCGGCGGCCAGCTGGTGTCGTGGTGCCCGGCAGGCGGCAGCGAATGGCTGTTCCTCTCCGAGCGCGCCCGCTTCGACGGCAGCGCCGCAATTCGTGGCGGCGTGCCGGTCTGCTGGCCCCAGTTCGCGGCCCAGGGCCGGCTGCCCCGCCACGGGCTCGTCCGCACCCGCCCGTGGACGCCGGTCGAGGTCCGCAGCACCGGCGACTATGCCCTCGCGACGCTGCGCATCCACGACGACGAAAGCACACTCGCCCACTGGCCGTTCGCCTTCGAGCTCGAACTGACGGTGCTGATCGAGGGCGGACGCCTGTCGATCGAGCTCGAGGCGGTCAATACCGGGCACGGCGCCTTCGCATTCACGTCTACATTGCACACCTACCTGCGTGTCGCCGAGGTCGAGCGGGCGCGCCTCGAAGGCCTTGCACGCCAGAGCTACCGCGACAGTGCCCACGGCGGCGAGCGGCACGTCGACAGTGGCGACCACATTGCCATCGAGGCATTGACCGACCGCATCTACACCGACGTCGAAGGGCCCTTGTTGCTGCGCGACGGCAACCGCAGCCTGGCCATCCAGTCGGAGGGCTTCCCCGACGTGGTGGTCTGGAACCCGTGGCAGCAGGCCGCGGAGCATATGCCGGACATGGCCGCCGGCGAGTTTCGCCGGATGCTGTGTGTCGAGGCCGCGCTTGCCGGCCGTGCCCACGAACTGGCCGCCGGCGAACGCTGGCTCGGCCGCCAGACCCTGTTGGATCTGTCGCGTGGCGCGGGCTTGATCTGACCGCCGCCGGCCCCAGGTGTACCGGATGACGCACCGTAGCAACCAAGCAAGGAGCCATCGATGAGCCGTTACAGCACAGACGTTTCCACCGCGGACTTCCACCGGGAAGTCGTCGAAGCCTCACGGGGAGCGCTCGTGCTGGTGGATTTCTGGGCCGAATGGTGCGGCCCCTGCCGCAGCCTGACGCCGGTGCTGGAAAAGGTGGTGGACAGTTTCGATGGGCGCGTGCGGCTGGCCAAGGTCAATGCCGACGTCGAGCAGGAACTGTCGGCCCACTACGCGGTGCGCAGCATCCCGAACGTCAAGGCCTTCGTCGACGGTCGGATGGTGGACGAATTCTCCGGTGCCCTGCCGGAGGGTGCCCTGCGGGAATTCATCGGGCGCTGGCTGCCCTCGCCCAACGAGGCGTTGGTGACCCGCGCCACCGCCCTGCGCGCCGCCGCCGACGACGCCGGCGCAGAAACGCTGCTGCGCGAAGCGCTCGTCGCCGAACCGGAACTGGAGAGCGCCCAACTGGAACTGGTCGATCTGCTGATCGCGGCCGGTCGCACCGACGAAGCCGGCGAATGGCTGCGTCCGCTGCAGTACCGGGCGCGCGACGAGGATCGCGTCAAGGCGCTCAACGCCCGCCTGTCGCTCGCCGCCGGCGCCGACGACGATCGGAACGAACTCGAGGCACGGGTTGCGGCCGATCCGGAGGACCTCGCGGCGCGGCTTGCGCTGGGCCGACGGCTGGCCGCCGACGAGCACTGGGAAGATGCGCTCGAGGCCCTGCTCGAGGTCGTGCGGCGGGATCGCGGCTTCGAGGACGACGCCGGCCGGCGCACGATGCTCGACGTCTTCAACCTGATGCCACCTCGCCACCCGGCGCTGCGCACCTACCGTGCGCGGCTCGCCCAGGCGATCAACCGCTGATCCGGCGACTTGCGCACCCGCCCTGAATTTCGGCAAGATCCGCGCCCCTGTCGAACTCCGAACGGATCATGCTCGCACCGATCGAAAACCGGCTCGCTGCCGAACTGAATGCCGCCACCGGCCAGATTGTCGCCGCCGTGCGCCTGCTCGACGAAGGCGCCACCGTGCCTTTCATCGCCCGCTACCGCAAGGAGGCCACCGGCGGCCTCGACGACAACCAGCTTCGTCTGCTCGAGGAGCGCCTGGGCTATCTACGCGAACTCGAGGACCGCCGCATTGCGGTGATCGAGTCGGTGCGCGAGCAGGGCAAGCTCGACGCCGCCCTCGAGCAGGCGCTGCGCGCAGCCGACACCAAGCAGGCGCTCGAGGACCTTTACCTGCCGTATCGCAAGAAGCGGCGCACCAAGGCGATGATCGCCCGCGAGGCCGGCATCGAACCGCTGGCCGACCGCCTGCTGGCCGACCCCGATCTCGACCCGGAACGCGAAGCGGCCGCCTTCGTCAATGCCGAGGCCGGCTTCGACGACGTCAAGGCCGTGCTCGACGGCGCCCGCCAGATCCTGATGGAGCGCTTCGCCGAAGACGCTGCCCTGCTCGCCGGCTTGCGCAGCTATCTGACCGAGCACGGCGTGCTGGTTTCGACTGTGATCGACGGCAAGGAGCACGAAGGCGCCAAGTTCCGCGACTGGTTCGACTTTCGCGAAGCCTGGTCGCGGGTGCCGTCGCATCGGGCGCTGGCGATGCTGCGCGGACGCAACGAAGGCATCCTGCGGCTCGCGCTGGGCCTCGACAGCGACCCGCCCGATGGCAGCGCAGCGACGACAACGAACCCGTGCGAAGCGCGCATCGCGGGCCGTTTCGGCATTCGCGACGACGGCCGCCCGGCCGATCGCTGGCTGCGCGAAACGGTGCGCTGGGCCTGGCGGGTCAAGCTCTCGCTGCATCTCGAACTGGAGTTGCTCTCGGCCCTGCGCGAACGCGCCGAACAGGAGGCGATCCGCGTCTTCGGCGACAACCTGAAGGATCTGCTGCTGGCGGCACCGGCCGGACCGCGCGCGACGATGGGCCTCGACCCGGGCCTGCGTACCGGCGTCAAGGTGGCGATCGTCGACGGCACCGGCAAACTCGTCGACACCGCGACGATCCACCCCCACGAGCCGCGCCGCGACTGGGACGGCGCGATCGCGACGCTGGCCGCGCTGGCCGGCCGCCACGGCGTCGACCTGGTGGCGATCGGCAACGGTACCGCGTCGCGCGAGACCGATCGCCTGGTGGCCGAACTGATCCGCCTGCAGCCGACGCTGGGCTTGACCAAGGTGGTGGTGTCGGAGGCCGGCGCGTCTGTGTATTCCGCGTCCGAGCTGGCCGCCCGTGAATTCCCGGAACTCGACGTCAGCCTGCGCGGCGCGGTGTCGATCGCACGGCGGCTGCAGGATCCGCTGGCCGAACTGGTGAAGATCGATCCCAAGTCGATCGGCGTCGGCCAGTACCAGCACGACCTCAGCCAGCCGGCGCTGGCGCGGCGCCTCGATGCCGTGGTCGAGGACTGCGTCAATGCGGTCGGCGTCGACGTAAACACCGCATCGGCCGCGCTGCTCGGGCGGGTCTCGGGCCTCAACGCCTCGCTCGCCGCCAACATCGTCGCCCATCGCGACAGCCACGGCCCGTTCCGCGCGCGCCGCGCGCTGCGCGAGGTGCCGCGCCTGGGCGAGCGCACCTTCGAGCAGGCTGCCGGCTTCCTGCGCATCATGGACGGCGACGATCCGCTCGACGCCTCCGCGGTCCATCCGGAATCCTACCCGGTGGTCGAACGCATTCTCGCGCGCCTCGGGCGCGGTGCACGCGAACTGATCGGCGACAGCCGCGCGCTGGCCGCCCTCGACCCGCAATCCTTCACCGACGAACGCTTCGGCCTGCCGACCGTGCGCGACATCCTCGCCGAACTCGACAAGCCCGGCCGCGATCCGCGCCCGGAATTTCGCGCCGCTCGCTTCCGCGAAGGCGTCGAGAAGCCGGCCGACCTCAGCCCCGGCATGCAGCTCGAAGGCGTGGTCACCAACGTCACCAACTTCGGGGCCTTCGTCGACATCGGCGTCCATCAGGACGGCCTGGTGCACATCTCGGCGATGTCCGAACGCTTCGTGCGCGACCCGCGCGAACTGGTCAAGGCCGGCGACATCGTTCGCGTCAAGGTGGTCGAGGTCGACACCGTGCGCAAGCGCATCGCGCTGACGATGCGCTTGAAGGAGGCGGCGCCGGCCACGCGCCCGGCAGCGGAGACACCGACCGAACGCAGGCACGCGCCGAAGCGCGCGCCGCGCGCGGAAGGCCGGTCGGCATCCGGCGGCGCGATGGCCGACGCGCTGACGCGGGCGCTGAAGCGATAGAATCCGCCCTTTGATGGCTTTGTCCCGACCCGGCATGACGACGATCTACGGCATCCGCAACTGCGACACGATGAAGAAGGCCTTCGCCTGGCTGAAGGCGCACGACGTCGCCTACGACTTCCACGACTACCGCAAGGCCGGCATCGATTCGAAACGCCTGCACGACTGGTGCAAGGTGCTGGGCTGGCGCACGCTGGTCAATACCCGGGGCACGACCTGGCGCCGGCTGTCGCCGGAGCAGCGCGAGGTCGACACCCAGTCGGCCGCGGTGCAGCTGATGCAGGACAATCCGAGCCTGATCCGGCGCCCGGTGGTCGAGACCGAAGACGGCCACCTGCTGGTCGGATTCGCACCGGCCACCTTCTCGAGCTTTCTGGGGCGGCGCGATGACTGAGCCGGCCGGCGACAGCTATGTCCGCCGCTTCCTGTTCGAGGAACTCGAGATCCGTGGCGCCGTCGCCCGCCTCGGCGACGTCTGGCGGCGGATGCAGCACGGGCGGGCCTATCCGCCGGCACTGGCCGCCGTGCTCGGTCAGGTGGCCGCGGTGACCGCTGTGATCGCCGGCAACCTGAAGCAGCCGGGCCGCCTGACTTTCCAGTTGCAGGGCCATGGCCCGATCGAACTGCTGGTGGTCGATTGCGACGCCAGCCTGAACATTCGCGGCCATGCCCGCGCGCAGGACTTCGATCCCGCCCTGCCCCCGGCCCGGCTGTTCGCCGACGGTCGCCTGATGCTGACCCTCGACGTCGCCGGCCTCGACCGCCCCTACCAGAGCTTCGTGCCGATCGAGGGCGAGTCGGTGGCGGCGATGTTCGCCCACTACCTCGAGCGCTCGGAACAGCAGCATACCGGCCTGTGGCTCGCCGCCGACGGCGACGGCGCGAGCTGCCTGTTCGTGCAAAAGCTGCCGGGCGCCGACGAACACGACGCCGACGGCTGGGCGCGGGTGCGCCAGCTCGCCGCCACCGTCACCGACGACGAACTGCTGCAGCTCGACTGCGAGGATCTGCTGCGACGACTGTTCCACGAAGAGACCGTGCGCCTGTTCGCCAGCCGCCCGCTGCGCCACGACTGGCCCCGCGACCGCGAGCGCATCGCCGACGTGCTGCGCAGCCTCGGTCGCGAGGAGATCGAACGCATCATCGACGAACAGGGCGAGGCACGGATCCAGGACGAACTGTCGAACCACGAGTACGTCTTCGACGCAGACGAGCTCCGCGCCCTGATCGACGACCCCCCGACCCTGCAGTGAGCGCCGCCGCGGGGCGTGCCAACTTGCTCGCGACAGCAGCGAAAAGTAGACTTCACCGATTTAGCCGGCAGTCCCGACGCCAATGACCGACGCATCAGCACCCAAGCCCGTCGAATTCTGCGACAGCAACCTCGGCGTCATGGTCGCGCTGCTGCGCGAGACCGAGCCGGCGAAGCTGGCCGATGCCCTGCACGTGATGCTCGGCGGCATGCCCGATTTCTTCACCGGCGAACCCCTGGTGCTCGACTTCGCCGGCTTGACGCAGGTGCCCGCCGGGGTCGACTGGACCGGACTGATGAGCCTGCTGCGGCGCTATCGCACGCAGCCGATCGCGGTCTGCAACCTGCCCGACGCGCTCGTCGCCAGCGCCCGCCACGCCGGCATCGCGATCCTGGCGCCGGAACATGCCCGCGCCTCGCCGGCCTCTGCCGAGGCCCGCCCGGTCGCCACCCCCGAACCGCAGCCGGCACCGTCGCCTGCACCCACGACGGCCGCGCCGCCTACGCCGACCGTGGCGCCGACGATGTTCATCGACCGGCCCCTGCGATCGGGCCAGCAGATCTACGCCCGCAACGCCGATCTGGTGCTGCTCGGCGGCGTCAGCCCCGGCGCCGAGGTCATCGCCGACGGCAGCATCCACTGCTACGGCCCGCTGCGCGGGCGCGCGCTGGCCGGCGCCCACGGCGATGTCCGCGCCCGCGTGTTCAGCTCGAACTTCGGTCCCGAGCTGGTCTCGATCGCCGGCGTCTATCGCACCTTCGAACGCGGGATACCGCCCGCCGTCGCCGGCCGGGCCACCCAGGTCCGGCTGCGCGAAAGCGGAGACCGGCAGGAACTGAACGTAGAGCCACTATCGCTGGACTAGACCAGCCCCACCGGAACACAAGGACAAGAGGTCATCGTGCGCGTAATCGTCGTAACTTCGGGCAAAGGTGGGGTCGGCAAGACCACCACGAGTGCTGCATTCTCATCGGGCCTCGCGCTGCGCGGCTTCAAGACCGCGGTCATCGACTTCGACGTCGGCCTGCGCAACCTCGACCTGATCATGGGCTGCGAGCGCCGCGTGGTCTACGACCTGGTCAACGTGATCAACGGCGAAGCCAAGCTGACCCAGGCGCTGATCAAGGACAAGAACACCGAGAACCTGTTCATCCTGCCCGCCTCCCAGACCCGCGACAAGGACGCGCTGACCGAAGAAGGGGTCGAGAAGGTGCTGCAGGAACTCGAACACATGGCCTTCGACTTCGTCGTCTGCGACTCCCCGGCCGGCATCGAGCGCGGCGCCGTGCTGGCCCTGACCTTCGCCGACGAGGCCCTGGTGGTCTCCAACCCGGAGGTCTCCTCGGTGCGCGACTCGGACCGCATCCTCGGCATCCTGCAGTCGAAATCGCGTCGCGCCCAGGAAGGCCGCGACCCGGTCAAGGAACACCTGCTGGTCACCCGCTATTCGCCGAAGCGGGTCGATGACGGCGAGATGCTGTCGTACAAGGACATCCAGGAACTGCTGCGGGTGCCGCTGATCGGCGTGATCCCGGAGTCCGAGAACGTGCTCCATGCCTCCAACCAGGGCACGCCGGCGATCCACCTCAAGGGCACCGACGTCTCCGAGGCCTACCAGGACGTGGTCGCCCGCTTCCTCCAGGAAGAGCGCCCGCTGCGCTTCGTGGACTACGACAAGCCGGGCATCCTCAAGCGCCTCTTCGGAGGGAAGTAAGTCATGTCACTGCTCTCCTACCTGTTCGGCGAGAAGAAGCGTACCGCGTCGATCGCCAAGGAGCGCCTGCAGCTGATCATCGCCCGCGAGCACGTCGGCGGCGGCGACGGTCCCGACTTCCTGCCGGACCTGCAGCGCGACCTGATCCAGGTCATCTCGAAATACGTCAAGGTCAATCCGGACGACATCAAGGTCCAGCTCGAGAAGCAGGACAACTACGAGGTGCTCGAAGTCAACATCGTGCTGCCGGAGCAGGAGCGCGATCACGGTCATTGAAGTCGGCGGCCGCCCCCCGCCCGGATGGTGAAATCGGTAGACACACCGGACTTAAAATCCGGAGCCGCAAGGCGTGCGGGTTCGACTCCCGCTCCGGGCACCATAATGCGCTCCTGCAGCGGTCAATGGCTTGTTCGAATCCAAGCACCGGCCGCACCGCCGATCCAGACTTAGCCCCGGCCGGCACCATGCCCGCCGGACGAATGTCTCGATTCCGCGCCGGATGACTCCGAACGCACGATCCTGTGTGTCGTGCAACTTGCGCGCGGCGACTCGGGGCCTGCCGCCCCCAATCGAAGCCGGCTTCCGTCGAGTAAGGGCGCCGAACGTTCCCGGCTGCAACCTCAAGTAACGCAATCGTTCACAATCGTCAGGCGTTTGCCCGTTCACGCTCGCGCTTGGCTCGCAGCACGGGTGTAAGAATCGCAAGGCCTGCCAGCAGCATCATGTATGACCTAGGCTCGGGAACCGCAGAGACCTGTAGGATGTTGGCCACGAAACTGTCCCCACCAACGCTCACTCCGGGCGGCACATACAGAGACAACTCGGCGGTGTGCGAAAAATCGAGCACGCCGTGCGACGGCGCAAATTCCGTCCCGTCCGGCGATTGCGCGCCGACGGCTTCCGGAATCACGAAACCGCCGAGTGACACCTGTAGGACATTGTTATCGCTGGGAAGTACGTCGAACGCAAGCCTAACGACAGCGGAAAAAGATGACGGGTCTGCCGATAAGACATTCTGCGTCGCTCCCGCGTAGTCCACCGTTGTAAAGTTCAAACCGTCGCGATAAAGCGCTGTCCCGATTGTCCCGGCATCAATGCCTGACGCGGTACCACCCAGGACCAACTCCGAGAAATAAACGCCGGCAGATCCATCCACCGGCGCGCCGACCAGTGCCAGAATCGACGCAGATAAAGTAAAGCCGGGATTTCCTGCCAAAGCCGCGAACGAACCATGCATCGTCAATTCCGCCTCGACGGGTATTGGCTCGCTGCCTCGCGATGCAAACCGTAGCGGAGTAGCAAGGTTTCCGCCGACCGTTGTCGGGAACGCAGCTAGAGGAATGGTTACACCATTGGCCAATTTTGTTTCAGCATAGGCGCCAATGACCCCTTGATCGGTGTCGACACGGACACTTGAAATCGAATCGATCCCATAATCAGTTGTCACAGTTGCCCGGGACGGATTGAGCTCGACCACGCCACTCTCTGCGCTGCCGAGTTCGAGTTCGTCTGCAGCGGGCGTACTCGGGCCACGAGACGCCGTGCCGGCCGCAATTGCATATGCGGGGTAGAGGGATATGACTGCAAGCAGACCGAAGAATCCTGCGTTCCTGTACATTCTGGTTGCTCCATTCGGCTGGCGAGCAGATTGGCCGGGCGGATTCGTCGGCTCCATCCAAATAGCCAATCGGCATTTTTAGTATGTCATAGCGCCAGCGGCCACTGTACATGATTTGCGATTCGCTTCGCTTCGTCGCCAGCTTACGGGCAGCACCGCCAACCCGCGTTCACCGACGCAGCATCGGGCTCACGCCAGTTGCGAGGCCATCCGGCGACACTGCCGAAATCGATTGAGCCCGCTGGCAAGCACTCCGGCACGGCCGACATGCGACGCGCCTTCCGCGAAATCGGTATCGAACTCGACGCAGCCCAGGCTGGCCAGCTGCTCGCCGGCATTCGCAGCTTCGCAGTCGCTGCCAAGCGCTCGCCCGACGCGAACGATCTCGACGAGTTGTATCGCCACCTGCTCGCCAATCCCCTCGGCGACGCCGCCGCGCTTCCGCCTCCTGATGAACAGCCGGTGGCTGCCTCCCTCATCCCCGCTTGAAGCCATCGGGTGGTTCACAGGGCCCTTTGGCGCGTGTCGGCTACGGCGCTCAAGGACCGTGCCCGACGACACAGCGCAAGGGCTGCAGCGAGCACGGCCCGTCACTCGAGCGATATCTGGCGGATCGATCGCCTTCGTCATCGGATGGGGCTCGGCCCTTTGGCCCTGGTGCAAGGCCGCGCTTCTCAGGATCGTTCAAGGCATTGCCAGGAATCGACAAGATTCGGGACCACGACCTCTCCTAGATTGATCTCGGCGACTTCGAAGCCCAGGCCCCTGTGGCCGGTTTCGTGACGCCCCCGGCAGCACCCATGGCTGCGGGGTATCCACCGAGACTGGAAGTACAAGGAGATGACATGAATACCAACGAACTCCAACAGAGCAATCCGACATCGAGTGCCGGAGGCGATGCGACACATTTCGACGCCGTGGTGATCGGCGCCGGCGTGGCCGGCCTCTACCAGCTTCACCGCCTGCGCGAGATGGGCATGTCGGTAGTCGGTTTTGAAGCCGGCTCCGGCGTTGGCGGCACCTGGTACTGGAATCGCTACCCGGGCGCTCGCTTCGATTCCCAGGCCGAGATCTACCAGTACTGGTTTTCAGAAGAACTGTACAAATCGTGGCAACCGTCCGAGCGCTTTCCGGCACAGCCCGAGACCGAGCGATGGCTGAACTGGGTCGCAGACCGGCTCGACCTGAAGAAGGACTTTCGCTTCGACACCCGAATTGCGGCTGCCCACTACGATGAGGATGCAAATTTCTGGCGCATCGAGACCGCCGACGGCGAGATCGTGACCGCCCGGTTCCTGGTGGCGTGCTGCGGCATGCTGTCAGCGCCGCTGGCGAATCGTTTCGAGGGACAAGCCAGTTTCACGGGTCCGATCTACCACACCGGCCTGTGGCCGAAGGACGCGGTTGATCTGAAGGGCAAGCGGGTGGCGGTGGTCGGCACCGGCGCCACGGGCATCCAGGTGATCCAGACCATCGCCCCCGAAGTCGGGTCCCTGAAGGTCTTCGTGCGCACGCCCCAGTACATCATCCCGATGCAGAACCCGAAATACAGCGCTGAAGACTGGGCGCGCTGGGGAGAACGCTTTCATGAGCTCAAGCAGCGCGTGCGCCAGACCTTTGCCGGCTTCGACTACGACTTCGACGCCGGCCCGTGGGACGAGAAGACGCCGGAGGAACGCATCGAAGTGCTCGAGCGCCTGTGGCAGGATGGATCGTTGTCGCTGTGGCTGGCCTCGTTCCCGGAAATGTTCTACGACGAGGCGGTCAGCCAGGAGGTATCCGAGTTCGTGCGCGCCAAGATGCGCGATCGGCTGCAGCACGACCCGGCGTTGTGCAACTTGCTGATCCCGACGGATTACGGCTTCGGGACCCACCGCGTACCGCTGGAGAACAAGTACCTCGAGGTCTATCTGCAGCCCAACGTCGAAGCTGTGGATTGCCGTCAGACTCCGATTGAGCGGGTCGTTCCCAATGGCATCCAGACCGCAGACGGCACCGTGCACGAGGTCGACGTGATCATTCTGGCAGTAGGATTCGACGCCGGCTCGGGTGCGCTCACGCGCATCGACATCCGTGGGCGTGAGGGCCGCTCGCTGAAGGAACAGTGGCGCCAGGAGATCCGGACCGCGATGGGCCTGCAGGTTCACGGCTACCCGAACCTATTCACCACCGGCGCCCCGCTTGCACCTTCTGCTGCGCTTTGCAACATGACGACATGCCTGCAGCAACAGGTCGACTGGATCACCGGCTGCATCGCTTACGCGAGGGAACAGGGCAAGTCCGTGGTCGAGGCGACGAAGGCGTTGGAGGACGCCTGGGTCGAGCATCATGATGAAACCGCGGCCGCCACACTGGTGGTCAAGACCGACTCCTGGTACATGGGCTCGAACGTCGATGGAAAACCTCGCCGACTGCTCTCGTACATCGGCGGCGTCGGCAACTATCACCGCAAGTGCGACGAACTGGCGGGCCAGGGCTACCCCGGCTTCGCAATGCGCTGAAGGGGTGAGTCGAGACCTTGGCAGACAAGGCGCCCGGATCCGGCGCCCGGCATACGGCCTGCAACCCCAGCCGGCCGGATGGCATCGCACCGGAAGTGGGCCGTCCTGCCTCGGTCGAATCGCGCCGTATCGACAGCACCGATCTGCTCATCGACAAGCGTTGCGAGACCCACTGACACGACAAGGCCGCCCGGATTCCAGGCCGGGCGGCCGACCACGGAGACACCAATGAACGATTATTACTCCCAGGAAGGCCACGGACCGTTCGAGATCATCGACGTCGGCGCCCTCGATCTCGAGGACGGCGGCCGACTGCCGCGCTGCACCTTGGCCGTTGCCACCCACGGCCGCCTCAACCCGGCACGCGACAACGCCATCCTGGTTCCCACCTGGTATTCGGGGACCAGCAAGATCATGGAACAGGTCTATATCGGTCCGGGGCACGCCCTCGACCCCGAGCGCTACTTCATCGTGGTGGTCAACCAGATCGGCAACGGCTTGTCGCTGTCGCCGAGCAATGCGCCAGCCCCGCTGGCAGGGCCGGATTTTCCGCGGGTTCGCATCGGCGACGACGTGCGCGCCCAGCATCGGCTGCTCACCGAACACTTCGGCATCGATCGACTGGCCCTGGTCGTCGGTGGATCAATGGGCGCGCAGCAGACTTTCGAGTGGTCCGTCCGCTATCCGGAGATGGTCGAACGGGCGGCCCCGATCGCAGGGACGGCGCGCAATACCGAGCACGATTTCCAGTACGCCGAGTCACTGGTGGAAGCCGTCGTCAGCGATCCGGCCTTTCGCGACGGTCACTACGGGTCGGCCGGCGCTGTCGCGGAAGGGCTCGCGCGCCATGCCCGATTGTGGACCGTGATGGGATGGAGCACGGACTTCTTCCGGGCCGACCGCCACCGGACGCTCGGATTCGAATCGATGGATGATTTCGTCAGTCGCTTCATGAACGCCTACTTCGCGCCGATGGACCCGAACAACTTGCTCGCCATGGCGTGGAAATGGCAGCGCGGCGATGTCAGCCGCCACACCGGTGGCGATCTGGCGGCGGCGCTCGGTCGCATCCGGGCACGCTGCTTCGTCATGCCAATCAGCCACGACATGTTCTTCCCGCCGGCCGATTGCGCCGTCGAGCAAGCGCTGATTCCGGGTAGCGAGCTACGGCCCTTGAGCAGTATCGACGGTCACTTGGCCCTGTTTGGCACTGACCCGGAAATGATCGCCGAACTCGACCGCAATCTGAGGGACTTGCTGGCGCTGCCAGCGCGTGCCTGATCCACCAGGATCTCCAGGAGCGGCGATCCTTCCATCCTGATGGCACTGGGGCGGATCGCCTTGGGCGCATTCGGCAAGGCCGGATGCGCCACTTTTTTTGGGAACGCACTCGCCACGAGGCTGCCGGTGCACGCCCGACGGTTGTCACGCGTTGCCGTTCGTGGCCCCGGGCTTCGTGGCGCGGCCTTGCCTGAGTCGCAACGGGGTCGTGCCGAGCCGCATCCTGAGCACCCGGGTCAGATGGGCCTGGTCGGCGAAGCCGCAACTGGCCGCAACGTCCTTGATCGCGCGATGTCCGGCGGACAGCATCTGGCTCGCCCGTTCGACACGACGACGCATGACATACTCATAAGGCGTACAGCCGGCACTGGCGCGGAAATGACGGGTGAAGGTCCATACGCCGAGCCCCAGGATCCCCGCCATCCCCTCGATCGTGACGCCATCCTCGATGTGGGTCTCGATGTATTCGTCCAGTCGGCGCAGGTGATTTCGGCAGATCGGTCCAGCGGGTTTCTGGTCGCGAAAGCTCACCTCGGCATACTTGCGGATCAGATGAACCACCAGTTGGATCGACAGCGCCTCTGCGTACAGGGCGCCACCGATCCCTTGCTGCCGAGCCTCGGCGGTGATTGCATCGGCAATATCGGTGACAACCGGATCCTGTGCCTGCAGCACGTCGTGAAGCCTGACCTCCGAGACCGAGCGCTCCAGCACATCGCTGGCTACGCGTGACATCAGGGCTTCTGACAGATACACGTGCGCAACCTCGATGTCACGCGTCCATTGCCAGTGCGAGTGCTCCGAGCGCGTCAGCAGAGAGAAATCACCCGGCACACAGGTCTTTCTGCTCCACTGGCCATCGACACAGCGATCCATCGGCGTGTCGCCGCTGCGGTAGCGGACGATCATGAAGTGATCCATCGGCGGGATAGGCACATCCAGCCCGACATAGGCATAGGATCGATGGGCGACGTCCTTCCAGCCCAGGCCGTCGCTCGCCGACACCACCCGCCCGGGTACCCAGGTGGGCAACTCAGCGGGGGAAATCAGGGTACCCATGCACGATGACCCTCCAAACGGTTCGCCCTGCCCGGGGGGCGCCCAACCTCGATCGCGCAGGCACCGACAGCCTCGCAAATCGATCGGATAGAACAAGCCCACGGCAGGCCGTACAGTATCGCAATCGCGGCCCGCAAGCGCCAGGCTTCCGGCCGAATGGCGTGACCCTCGGCCCGTCGCCGGTACCGCCTCGTCTGCGCGATCGGGCAGTCCCATGTCGCGACACGATCACGCGGCGGCCGAATCCTGCCGTCGGGGCGGTTTCTCCACCCGTCCGTGAGGCCGGGCTGAACGCTTCGGAAGGATGGCGTCCGCTTCACCCCTGCCTGCGAGGGCCCGCAGCCCACGCTCACGCCGGCACTTGCACCGTCCGGCGGCACTGCCGATACCGGCGCAGCCCATTGGCCAGGGCAATGGCCTGGAGCAGATGGCCTGCAAACAGCATCAGGCCGGCCGCCACCGCGCAGGTCGGCCACCACGGCGTAAGCAAGGCGGATGCCAAGGCAGTCGCGTGTACGCGAAGGTGAAGACGCATGATCGATTCCGGAATGACCTGATGCATCAGCAATTGTTCGCCGCCTGCCCGATTCAGGTGCAGCCAGACCAGGAACGGGACGATCTTGTAGATCATCGCGCAGATCACCGAATCGAAGCCGCCGATCAGCACCAGCGCGCCCAGCAATACCTCGGTGCGGGTCGGATCGGGAAGCCAGGCCAGCGCCGGGGCCAGCAGCGAGGCCAGGATCGTGCTCGCCAGCGCGATGCGCCAGAAGGCAAAGCTGGCGTCGGTGCGCGGACGCCGGCGTCGCTGCTGCAGCCGCAGCGTCAGTCCGGCGAAACCGGCGGCAAGCATGCATAGAAGGAGGTCGCCCGCCTGCCCGGCGACGCCGCTGGCGGACGCCAGGGCGGATACCGCGAGCAGCGGCGGGAACCACTTCTGGAACGGCGCCGGGTAGGACGGGGTCATCTGGAACATCGGCACCACCATGAAGCTGGCGGCACACAGCAGGGTGAGGCCCCAGATCAGCCAGCCGGCGCGCAGATGGGCGCCGACCGACAGCCACTGCGCCGGCAGGCCGTAGCCGGCACGCGCCAGTGCCAGGGCAAGCCCGAGCAGCACCGTCAGCGCGAGGCCTGCCAGGGCGATGCGCATCGCCTGTCGCGAATGATTGCGGGCCGGCGCCCGCGTCAGCGCCGTCAGCGCAGCGATCGCCAGCAGCAGCGCCGACAGTGCGACGGCGAGTCCGCCCGCGGTCAGCAGGGTCGGATCTTGCAGCAGCAGTCCGACCACCAGGCAGACGCCGCCGAGCGTCATCGGCGGATGGACGAGCCAGGCGAGCAGGCCTGGGTGGGGCAGATTGGCGCCGATCGCCACCGGCGTCAGTTGCATCAGCGCACCGCACATCGCCTGCAACATGAAGCCGACCGTCATCAGGTGGGTGATCGCCAGGCTCTCGCGGGACCATCGCGTCGCCAGCGCGTCGCCCGAGAAGGCGATGAGCAGACCGGCGGCCATGCCGAACGGGACGGCGGTCAGCAGGAAGCGCAGGGGCACGCTGAAGGGCGGCGCCTGCTCGAAGGTGAGCAGCTCTTTCACGATGTCTCGTGTCGTATCAGGATGCGGAAGGTGCCGTCGTCGACCGCTTCCGTCCGGTAGGCGAAGCCGTTCTGCACCAGATAGGCGTAGAGCGGGCCCGGTTCGCGATGGATCAGCAGCACCAGCTCGTCGGCTTGCGGCAGCGCGTCGAGGGCGTCGAGCGCCATCTCGAAGGGCAGCGGCGGCGACTGCCAGCGCACGTCCAGCAGGTGCTGGCGAGTCATGCCGCCGCCCCCACTTGCTGGCGCAGTTGCTCGGCCAGGCGCTCGCGATCGTCGATGCGATCGTCGCACATCGGGTAGAGGACGCCCTCCTCCTTGCGGTTGTGCTGCTCCATCAGGATCGCCAATGTGTCGCTCGCGCCGAAATAATCGTCGCCGGACATCGTCGCCACCGCCGCCGTCAGGCTGGCAAACAGATCGCGCATCTGCCGATGTTCGGTCCGCATGACCTCGGTCGGCCCGCCGCTCATGCCGGTGCTTTGCTCGAATGCCGGAAACAGCAGTTCCTCCTCCGCTCGAAAATGCGTTTCCATGGCGTCGATGAAACGCGCGAGTTGGGCCCCGCAGGCCTGCCAGTCCCCCTCGTCGGCGGCATGCTCGGCGTCCGCGAACAGCATATCGCAGTGTTCGTGGTGACGTTCCATGACGGGCTTGATCGTGTTCATGCGAAGAGCGCTCCATAAAGGTCGAGTCGGACGGCGCGACGACGACGGTCGCACGGCGGCGGCGAGGCAATCGGCATGGCTACAGTCCGAGGTACTGCCGGATGGTTTCGGGGCGTCCGCGCAGCTCGGCTGAACTGCCGTGGTAGGCGACCCGGCCCTTGACCAGCACGACGGCGCGGTCGGCAACCTCGGTCAGCGCCGCGTAGTTCTTGTCGACGATGACCGTGGCGATGTTCGAGGCGCAGATGTCGCGCACGATCATCCAGATCTCCAGCGCGACCAGCGGTGCCAGGCCCTCGGTGGCCTCGTCGAGGATCAGCAGGCTCGGGTTGGTCATCAGCGCGCGACCGATCGTCAGCATCTGCTGCTCGCCGCCGGAGAGCTGGCCGCCGCCGTTGGCGAGGCGCTCGGACAAGCGCGGGAAGGTCGCCATGACGCGGTCGAAGGTCCACTCGCAGTTGCCGTCGACCCCGGGGCGTGCGGCCATCATGAGGTTTTCGCGAACCGTCAGGTTGGGAAAGATGCCGCGCCCTTCCGGCACGTAGGCGATGCCGCGCTGGGCGATGCGGTAGGTCGGTTGGCGCGACATGTCGTCGCCACGCACCAGGATGCGGCCGTGGCGGGGCGGCACGATGCCCATCATGCTGCGGATCAGCGTGGTCTTGCCCATGCCGTTGCGCCCCATCAGGGCAACCGACTCGCCGGCGCCGACATGGAAATCCACGCCGTGCAGGATGTGGCTGCTGCCGTAATAGGTATGCAGTTCCTTCGCCTCGAACAGGGTATCGGCCATGCCGTGTCACCTCCTCTCAGGTTGGCGTGCGCTGCTTCGACGTCCGCACGACCGGCCGGGACCGGTACAGGACCCGGGCGCATGTCGTCGGGCGCCGCCGGTCAAGGGTCCGTCTCCAGCGCCGCCGCCGACTGGTGCCCGCTCGCGGCGGTCGTCACCGGCACAATGGACGCGCCCGCAGCGCCGGCGCAGGCCTCGTCGCCGAGATAAGCCTGCTGGACCTCGACATTGGCGCGGATCTGGGCGGGGGGGCCGGAGGCCAGCAACTGGCCATTGACCAGCACCGTGATGGTGTCGGCCACCGCAAAGACCGCGTCCATGTCGTGCTCGACCAGCAGGATCGCCCGCGTGCGCCGCAGCCGGTCGAGCAACGCGACCATCCTCGTCGCCTCCTCCGAGCCCATCCCCGCCAGCGGCTCGTCGAGCAGCAGCACGTCGGCGTCGGTCGCCAGCACCATCGCGATCTCGAGCTGGCGCTGCTCGCCGTGCGACAGCGTGCCCGCGATGCGATCCTCCCGACCCTCGAGGCCCGCCTCGGCGATCACTTCGCGCGCCTTGTCCAGCGTGTCGACGAGCGCGCAGGCGTCGGTGAACAGCCGCCACGCCCGCTGCCGCCGCGACTGCGCCGCCAGCCGGCAGTTCTCCAGCACCGTGAAGCCGCCGAAGATGTTGGTGCGCTGGTAGCTGCGACCGATGCCCACCCGCGAGCGCTGCGGCGCCGACAGGTGCGTGATGTCCCGGCCCTTGTACGTGATCCGGCCCGAACTGGGCGCGAGATCGCCCGAGAGCAGGTTGATGCAGGTCGACTTGCCCGCCCCGTTCGGCCCCAGCAGCGCGTGCAGCCGGCCGCGCTCGAGCGTGATCGAGACGTCCTCGTTGGCACTGAGCCCGCCGAAGCGACGGCTCAGCCGCTCGGCCACCAGCAGCGCCTCAGTCATCGCCCCCTCCCTTGAGCAAGAGCGTGCGCAGGCGCCCCGGCAACGCCCGCAGTCCGCCCGGCAGGAACAGCACCACCGCCACGATCACCAGCCCCATCAACAGTTGCCAGTGCTTGGTCAGCATCGAGAAGCCTTCTTCGAGCGCCACCATCGTGCCGGCGCCGATCATCGCCCCGACCGGTGAGCCCATGCCGCCCAGGATCACCATCATCAGCACGTGCCCGGACTCGTGCCAGGACAGGAGCTCCGGTGTCACGAAGCCGAACAGCAGCGCATAGAGGAAGCCCGCCGTGCCGGCCAGCGCGCCGGCCAGCACGAAGGCGCCGAGCTTGTAGCGGAAGGTGGCGTAGCCGAGCGAGCGCATCCGGTGCTCGTTCTCCTTGATGCCCACCAGCACCCGGCCGAAGGGCGAGCGCAGCACCCGGACCAGCAGCCCATAGACCAGCACCAGCACGATCAGCACGAAGTAGAAGAACTGGTGCCCTTCGGCCAGATCGAACGGCAGCCACTCGCCCAGCCGCGGTTCCGGCCGGAAATTCAGGTAGAGGCCGTCCGAGCCGCCGCCGAGCGCGGTGTCGTGGAAGAGATAGAAGCCCATCTGGCTGAAGGCGAGCGTCACCATGATGAAATAGATGCCCTTGGTGCGCAGCACCAGCAGCCCGATCACGAGCGCGGCCAGCGCCGAGGCGAGGATCGCGGCCGGCATCACCAGCCACAGGTTGGCCGGGTCGTACTCGGGCGAGATCAGCGCGACGGCGTAGGCGGCGATGCCGAAGAAGGCGGCGTGGCCGAGGCTCACCAGGCCGGTGAAGCCGACCAGCAGGTCCAGGCTCATGGCGAAGATCCCGAGGATCAGGACCTTGGCCAGCAGTTCGACGTAGAACTCGGAGCCGACCAGCGGATAGGCGGCCAGCGCGGCCAGCGCGACGAGCCTGGCGATCAGTCCGGTGCGGGGCGCGGTGCGCATCGCTCAGCCCTTCCCGAGCAGGCCCGCGGGCCGCCACAGCAGCACCGCGGCCATCACCAGATAGACCATGACGCCGGCAAACTCGGGCAGGATGACCTTGCCGAAGGTGTCGGCGAAGCCGATCAGCAGGGCGCCGATCAGCGCGCCCCAGACCGAGCCGATGCCGCCGACCACGACGACGACGAAGGACAGGATCAGCACCTGGCCGCCCATGTTCGGCGCGACCGAGGAGATCGGCGCGGCGAGCATGCCGGCGAGTGCCGCCATGGCGACGCCGAGGGCGAAGACGACGCGGTAGATGAGCTTGATGTTGATGCCCAGCGCCTGGACCATGTCGCGGTCGTGGCTGCCGGCGCGGATCATCATGCCGAGCCGGGTGCGCTGGATCAGCAGGTACAGGCCGATCGCGAGCACGATGCAGACCGCCGAGATGGCGAGCCGGTAGATCGGGTAGCTCAGCGTGTCGTCGAGCGGGATCGAGCCCTCGAGGAAGGCGGGCATCGGCACGCCATGGACGTCGTCGCCGACGAGGATGCTGCGCATCTCTTCGAAGATCAGGATCAGGCCGTAGGTGAGCAGCACCTGGTCGAGGTGCTCGCGCTTGTACAGATGCACGAACAGCAGCGCTTCGAGCGCGGCGCCGAAGAGCATCGCCAGCGGTATGCCGAGCACGATCGCCCACAGCAGGCTGCCGGTGGCGCTGGTGAGGCCGAAGGCGAGGTAGGCGCCGGCCATGTAGAAGCTGCCGTGGGCGAGGTTGATGATGCCCATGATGCCGAACACCAGGGTCAGGCCGCTGGCCACCAGGAACAGCAGCAGTCCGTACTGCACGGCGTTGAGCGTCTGCACCAGGAACGAAAAGATATCCATGCGTCTTCCCTGCCCGGCGCACCCGCGGGTGCGCCGGGATTCGAACTTCGACTCGGGTGTCGCCCGGGACTTACTTCATGCGGCAGCCGCGGGCCGGATCGGCCAGCGCGGCGGCGGCGACGGCGACCACCGGGTTGATGTCGCCCCTGGCTTCGCGCAGGTAGATGTCCTGCACCGGGTTGTGGGCCGGCGACATGGCGAAGCTGCCCCGCGGGCTGTCGATCCTGGCCGCGGCCATCGCCTTGATCATGCCTTCCCGGTCCTCGACCTTGCCCTTCACTGCCGCGAGCCCGGCGGCGAGCAGCTGGGCGGCGTCGTAGCCTTGCACCGCATAGACGTCCGGTGCGGCGCCGTAGGCCTTCTCGTAGCTCGCGCGAAAGGCCTTGTCCTTGGGGTTGTCGAGGCCGTCGGCGTAGTGCAGCGTGGTGAGCAGGCCTTCGCCGGCGCCGCCCATCGCGGCGAGCGTGCCGTCGGTGAGAAAGCCCGAGCCGTAGAGCGGGATCGAGTCCTTGAGGCCGGCCGCGGCGTAGTCCTTGGCGAGCTTGACGGCGCCGCCGCCAGCGAAGAAGACGAACACGGCGTCGGGCTTGAGCGTGGCGATCTCGGTGAGATAGGGCTGGAATTCGGTGTTGGGGAAGGGCAGCGTCAGTTCCTGCACGATCTCGCCGCCGCCGGCGGTGAAGGATTCCTTGAAGCCTTCGATCGCCTGCAGGCCGGCCGAGTACTTCCAGGTCAGCGTCACCACGCGCTTGATGCCCTTCTTCAGCAGCACCGGGCCCATCGCGTAGGAGGGTTGCCAGTTGGTGAAGGAGGTGCGGAAGATGTTCGGCGCGCACAGCGGGCCGGTCAGTTCGTCGGCGCCGGCGTTGGGCACGATCATCAGTGTCTTGCTGCCGCGCGCGACCTTGGCCATGGCCATCGCCACGCCCGAATGCACGGTGCCGACCAGCACGTCGACGCCGTCGCGCTTGACCAGCTTGTTGGCGTTCTCGGTGGCCTTGGCCGGGTCGGATTCGTCGTCCACCGTCGCGTACGACACCGACGCCCCGCCCAGCATGCCCCCGTTCTCATCGACGTAGAGCTTGAAACCATTGGTGATCGCCGTGCCCAGCCGCGCGTACGTCCCCGTCGCCGGCAGCATCAGACCAACCTTCACTTCTTCGGCCGCATGCGCGGCCACGGCCGCGCCGAGAAGCCCCACGGCAATCGTCCAGCTGAATTTGTTCATCATCGTCTCCTTCCCTTTTCTTGTGTGTCGGTGGTGCCATCGATGCGCGCGTCAGCGCAACTTGAAGCGCTGCAGCTTGCCGGTCGCCGTGCGCGGCAGGCTCGGCATGAATTCGACCCAGCGCGGATACTTGTAGGGCGCCAGGCGGGCCTTGACGTGGCGCTTGAGCGCCTCCGCCCGCTCCTCGTTCGGCTTGCGCCCGTCCTTCAGCACGACGTAGGCGGCCGGCTTGATCAGGCCGCTGTCGTCCGCCCGGCCGACGACCGCGGCCTCGAGGACGTCGTCATGGGTCATCAGCGCCGCTTCGACCTCGGTCGGCGAGACGTAGATGCCGCCCACCTTCAGCATGTCGTCGCCGCGTCCGGCATAGACGAAGTAGCCGTCCTCGGATTCGGTGAACTTGTCGCCGGTGTGGGTCCATTCGCCGCGGAAGGTGTCCCGGCTCTTGGCCCGGTTGTTCCAGTAGGCGATCGCCGAACTGGGCCCGGAGACTTCGAGCGTGCCGATCTCGCCGGTGGCCACCGGCAGGCCGTCCTCATCGACGATCCGGACCCGATAGCCGGGGACCGGCGTTCCGGTCGAGCCGTAGCGCACCTGGCCGGCGCGATTGCTCATGAAGATGTGGAGCATCTCGGTCGAGCCGATGCCGTCGAGGATGTCCACGCCGAAGCGCTCGGACCATTGCCGGCCGAGTTCGTCGGGCAATGCCTCGCCGGCCGACGTGCAGCAGCGCAGGCGAAGCTCGTCGCGACGCGGGCAGTCGGGATGGGCCAGCATCATCCCGTACAGGGTCGGCACGCCATAGAACACCGCGGGTCGATGTTCGCGCAGCCGCCGGAACACTGCCTCGGCTGTCGGCCGTTCGGCCATCAGCACCGTGGTCGCACCGATCGCCAGCGGAAAGGTCAGGCCGTTGCCCAGGCCATAGGCGAAGAACAGCTTCGCCGCCGAGAAGACGACATCGTCCTCGCTCAGTTCGAGTGTCGGAATGGCATACAGCTCGGCGGTATTGATCAGGCTCGAGTGCACATGGACGGTACCTTTCGGCTTGCCGGTCGAGCCCGACGAATAGAGCCAGAAACAGGGCTCGTCGGCGACCGTGTCGGCCGGCAGCTTCTTGTCCGACGCGGCCGCCATGATCGCATCGAGGCCCAGATGACCGTCGACCGTGCCACCGGAAACCACGACATGCTTGAGGCTGGGGACGTCGCCAATGATTTCCGCGAAATGCGGCCACAGCAGCTTCGACACCACCAGCGTGGTGGCGCCGCTGTCGGTCAGCATGTACTGGTAGTCGGCCGCGGTCAGCAGGGTATTGACCGGTACCGGCACGACGCCGGCCTTGATCGCGCCGAGGAAGCAGGTCGGAAAATCGATGGTGTCGAGCAGGCACAGCAGCACCCGCTCCTCGCGATGGTTTCCGAGCCCGTCGAGGGCGTTGGCGAAGCGATTGACCCGTGCCGCCAGATCGTCGTAAGTATAGCGGCCGGCGTCGTCGATATAGGCGAGTTTCGCTCCCCGGCCGGCCTCCAGATTGCGCTGGATCAGGTCGTGGGCGGCATTGTATTCCCGCGGAATGACCAGATCGGGCGGCGACGCATCCCGCCGCACCTTGCTCAGATGAACCATGATCTCCTCCACTGCGCTGGGCGCTTATTCGGCGCCGATGCGCCGCTTGAATTCGGACAGGGGCAGCACCTCCGGCTCGCGACATCGTCGCCGGTCGGCTTCCGGCGCGGTCAGGGGCACGCACGGCACCATCGAGCGGCGCGAGGCCACGCAAAGCTGCTGGTAGGTCGCCGTGGCCTCGCCCTTCCAGGCGATTTCCTCGTCGCTGAGCGTGCGCACCACCTTGGCCGGAACACCGACCACCAGGCTGCGGGCGGGCACCTCGGTCTGGGCGGGCACGAAGGCCGAGGCGGCGACGATCGACGACTCGCCGATGACGGCCTTGTCCATCACCACGGCATTCATGCCGACCATCACGTTGCGGTGCAGCGTGCAGGCATGGACGATGGCGCCGTGGCCGATGTGGCCGAGTTCGCCGATCACGGTGTCGGTGCGCGGAAAGCCGTGCACCACCACCGTGTCCTGGATGTTGGCGCCGGCACCGACGATGATCCGTCCGAGATCCCCGCGCAGCGAGGCGCACGGCGCGACATACACACCGGGACCGATGATGACGTCGCCGATGACCACCGCGCTGGGATGCACGAACGCGCTCGGATCGATCGCCGGAATGACGCCGTCGTAGGAATAGATCTGTGCCATGGGGCCCTCAATAGATCGTCATGCCGCCGTCGGCGGCCAGCACCTGGCCGGTGACGTAGGCGGAAGCATCGGATGCGAAGAACACGAAGACCGGCGCGATCTCGTCCGCGTCGGCCCAGCGACCGAGCGGGATGCGGTCGAGGTACTTGTCCTTGAAGCGCTCGTCGGTGCGGATGGTCTCGGTCATCTGCGTCGCCGCACCCGGCGCGATCGCATTGGCGGTGATGTTGTGGCGGGCCAGCTCCCGGGCCGCGCTCTTGGCCATGCCGAGCACACCGGCCTTGGCGGCGCTGTAGTTGATCTGGCCGATGGTGCCGAGCACGCCGGCCGCCGAGGTGACGAAGATGATCCGCCCGTAGCGACGCGCGATCATGCCCTCGGCCACTGCCTGCAGGCAGTTGAAACTGCCGGTCAGGTGCACCGCCAGCACCTGCTGCCACGCGTCCGGCGTCATCCGGTCGAGCATCGCAGTGCGGGTGATGCCGGCGTTGTTGACCAGGATGTCGATGCCCCCCCAGTGCGCGCCGATGCGCGCCACGGCGGCCTGCACCTGCTCACGATCGGCGACATCGCAGCCGATGCCGATCGCAGCGCCACCACTGGCGACGATCGTTGCCGCTGCCCGTTCGGCGGCGTCACCGTCGCGGTCGACGATCGCGACTTGGGCGCCTTCGCGCACAAAGGCGCGGGCTACGCTTTCGCCGATGCCCTGGGCGCCGCCGGTGACGAGCGCGATTCTGTCCTTGAGCTGCATGCTCCTGCCTCGCAAACGCGGTAAAAAACGGGGGTGCGATGGTCGCGCCAAGGCGCCCCCGAAAGGGAGAGGACGGTCAGCGCGGCTTGGCCAGCACCTGCTCGGCGAAGGCGTCGTCGAACAGCGCGCCTTCGGCCACCAGCTGGCGATAGCGCACAAAATCGATGACGTCCCTGCCGGTGGTCTTCTTGGCGTCGAAGGCGTTGAATCCGAGCCAGGCTTCGTGGTTCATGTTGGCGGCCAGCCAGTGGCGGTTGGCCAGCTTGAACTGGTCCCAGAAGAACTTCTTCTTGGCGCGGATGCCGTCGATCGACTTCATCAGGCAATGGGGGAACAGGTTGGTGAACTTCCACACCAGCTCGTCCACCGCCGCGTCGAGGCGCGAGAAATCCGTGCTGCACTGGGCCATCAGTTCCCTGGCGGCCTTGATCTTGTCGGCCGCCACCGGCTCGCCATAGACCAGCTCGCCGTCGTCGACGTAGGCATCGGTGCGCACCAGCGGGTTCCTCACCCACTCGCCATCCTTCTTCAGCACCGGTACGACCTTGGTGACGAGGTTCTTGGCGCGCATCTTGTAGGCGCTCCAGGTCTCGCAGGAGACGCAGTTGTACATCGCGTCCTCCATGTTCAGCATCCACGGCAGAAAGTCGGTCGATCCGCCGTCCGGGGCGCTGCCGTGCTTCGGGCCAGCTTGGCCGAAGATCGCCAGATCGGAGGTCACGGTGAGGTCGGTGGCCATACCGATTTCCTGGCCGCCGGCCACCCGCATGCCATTCACGCGGCAGATGGTCGGCTTCTTGCAATTGAGGATGCCGTCGACCATGGCGTTGAACAGGTCCATGTATTCGCCATACTCGTTGGGCCGCCGGGAGTAGTAGGCGGAGTACTCGGCGGTGTTGCCGCCAGTGCAGAAGGCCTTGTCGCCGACCGCGGTGAACACCACGGCGACCACCGCCCGGTCGCCCGATGCGCGCTGGAAGCCGGCGATCACCGCCTTGACCATCTCGGTGGTGTAGGAGTTGTATTGGGCCGGGTTGTTGAGCACGATCCAGGCCGAGTACAGGCCCGGAACCTGGTTGCCCTCGGGGTCCTTGATCGGTCGCCTTTCATAGATCACCGAGGGCGCGTCGGCGCCGAAGTGCTCCTCGCCCAGAAGCGCGTGGTCCTTGAGTGCGTTGTCGCGGCGCAGCCATTCCAATGCCATGATGTTGTCTCCGTTCGATCCGTTGAATGCGTTCATTGGAAGTCGGGCGTCAGCACGACGCGCCGATCGAGTTGTCCGTGGTGGGCCTGTTCGAACACTTCGGCGATCTGGCTCATCGGCCGGGTCTCGACGAAGGGGTCGAGCTGGATGCGCCCGTCGAGGCACATGTCCAGCACCGCGGGATACTTCTCCGGCGTGCAGCCCCAGGTGCCGATGATCTCGGCGTCGAAGGCCATCAGTTTCGAGAGCATGTAGCTGGTCTCGCCGGTGCCGTAGCCGACCACCACCAGCGTGCCGACGAAGGACAGCAGGCCGAGCGCGGTCTCCTGCCCGGCCTTGCTGCCGGTGCATTCGAAGATCTTCCAGCCGGTGCTGGCCGGCACCCCGGCCTCCTTGCAGAAACCCTTGAAGGCATCCTTGATGCCCTTTGCGTCGAGCCCTTTCGGGTTCAGCGTGAAGTCGGCGCCGTAGGTCTTCATCCGTTCGAGCTTTTCCTGGTTGATGTCGATCCCGATCACCACCTCGGCACCCATGCCCTTGGCCACCTGCACCATGAAGCTGCCGACGCCACCGGCCGCACCGACCACCACCACCCGATCACCCTCGGTCAGGCGCGCGCGCACCGCCGCCTGGTACGGCGTGGTCACGGCATCGGCGATCACCGCCAGATGTTCGAGTGGCGTGCCATTGCGCGCGTCGACCACGCACAGGAATTCGGCCGGGGCCACGATGTGGCTGGAATAGCCGCCGTAGATGCCCATCGAGTTGCCGGGCATCTTCTGCGCGAGGCAACGGTTGCCACGGCCGGACCGGCACAGCTCGCACTCGCCGCAGGGGATCACCGCCGGGATGATCACCTCCTTGCCGATCCACTCGGCCTCGCCGCCGACGACGCGACCGCTGATCTCGTGGCCGAGCGACAGCGGCGGCTTCTGCACCGTGGGCACGCCCATGTAGAAGTACGAAAGGTCGGTGTGGCAGACGCCGCAGCCGGCGATCTCGACCACCACTTCGCCCGGCTGCAGCGCCGGCATCGGGATGCGGGTGCGGGCCAGGCGGCCGGGCTCGGCCATCTGCCAGGTATCGATGAATTCGGGAATCACGTGTTGTCTCCGTCCTCGGTTTCGGGGGTGGTTGGGGTCAGCGGTCGCGCCACACCGGCGTGCGCTTCTCGAGGAAGGCGGCAAGGCCTTCCGTGGCGTCGTCGGTGGCCATCAGTTCCTTCAGGTAGATCGATTCGGCGGCATCCAGCGCCGCGCCGAAGGGCTTGCCGGCGGCCTCGCGGATCGCCTTGCGGGTGGACGCCAGCGCGGCCCGCGACAGCGCCAGGAACGGCGCCGCGAAGGCGGCGGCGTCGTCGGCGAAGCGTTCGCGCGGGAACACCCGATTCACCAGACCGATGTGCAAGGCCTCTTCGGCCTTCAGGTTCTCGCCGCCGCACAGGATTTCCATCGCCCGTGCCGGCGCCACCAGGCGCGGCAGCAGTACCGCCGCCACCGGCGGGAACACCGCCAGCTTGATCTCGGGCTGGCCGAACTTGACGCCGGCGGCGGCGACCAGCATGTCGCAGCCGATTGCGAGTTCCATGCCGCCACCCAGCGCGGCGCCGTTGACGGCCGCCAGCGTCGGCACCGGCATCCGCTGCAGGCGACGGAAAATGCCGTGGAAGACCTCGATCATCCGCTCCACCTTGTCGGGCGTGTGGTCCGCCACCTCGACGCCGGCCGAGAAAGCCTTGTCGCCCACGCCGGTGAGCATCAAGAGCTTGACCGTGTCGTCGGCAAGGCAGCGGTCGAGCGCATCGTTGAGCTCTGCCATCGTCGGAATGTCGAGCACGTTGAGCGGTGGCCGGTCGATCGCGAGCCTGGCGAGGCCGTCCGCGACGCCGTATTGAATGAACTGGTAGTCCGCCATGAATCCTCCTGGTGGCATGCCGGGCGGGAAATGGCCCTGCCCGGTCGATCTGTTCAGCTTCCGTCCTTCTGCAGCAGCCGATGCGGGCACGGTGCGTCGCAATCGGCGCAACACACTTCGCCGACGCCGGTCACGTGCCACAGGTCCGCGCCGCACACCGGACAGCGGCACAGCGGCGCCGGTGGCGGCGGCGTGGGCACCACCCGTGCGGTCCGGAAATCGATCACTTGTCCCATCGTGCGAGCGCCTCAGAACAGGTCGTCCAGTTCGTCGGAGCCGCCGCCGGGCATCTTTCCGTACTGCTGCAGGTAGGCCTGGATCATCTGGCTCTCACGCGAGGTGTAGAGCGCGGCCTCCTCATAGACGAAGAAGCGGGCCTCGGAGCCGCCCTCGAGCTGGGCCTCGAGCCCGGCCCGAAGGTTGTCGACGCCCTTGATGGCGAGCACTGCCTTGTCGGCGTCGAGCAGCTGGAACACGCCGGCCTCGGTGCTCACCGCGGCAATCGCGTCGGCACCGAATTCGAGCCAGGATTCCGGCGGCAGCACGGCGTCGGCGATCTGCGGCGCCAGGTTGCACTTCAGGCAGCGGCCGGCCTCGGCGCGCGCACCGGCGTCGTCGAAGCCTTGCTCGACCTCGTCCCAGCCGGTCCGGGCCGCAGGCGCGAGCATGATCGGGTGGATCCTCCGGCGCCGGTTGAAGTCCTCGTCGCGTCCCAGATGGGGTGAGGTCTCCCAGCCCGGCGGCAGCAGCGTCTCCTCGATGTCGCCATCGCCGCCCAGTTGCCGGTCCATCGCCGCCGCCGCGACGCGGCCGTGGGCGATCGATTCGATCAGGGTCGAGGGTCCGAGCACGCAGTCGCCGCCGGCATAGACCCCCGGCCGGCTCGACAGCATCGAGTCCTCGCGTACGACGATCCGCCCCCGGGCATCGGTGGTGACGCCGAAGCCCTCGAAGCGCCGGGGGTGCTGGCCGACCGCGGCGATCACCAGATCGACGCCTTCCACCCACTCCTCGCCGGTCTCGATCGGGCGCCGGCGGCCCGAGGCGTCGGCCTCGCCGAGGCTCATTCTGGCGTAGGTGATGTCGAGGCGATTTCCGTTGGTGCCGGGCGCCACCTGCTTCGGCGCGAGCAGGTAGCGGATGTTCACCCCCTCCTCCACGCAGCCGTCGAATTCCTCGTCGCGGGCCGGCATTTCGTCGCGGGTGCGGCGGTAGACCATGTCAACCTCGGCGCCCAGGCGCTTCGACGAGCGTGCGTTGTCGGTGGCGACGTTGCCACCGCCGATCACCGCCACCTTGCGGCCGGTGTGGATGCCGTGCGCGGTATTGACCAGCCCCATCGTCGCGGCGCGCAGATAGGTCGGGCTGTCGACGACGCCGTCGAGGTCGTCGCCGGGAATGCCGAGCTTGTCGCCGCCCTGGCAGCCGATGCCGATGAACACCGCCTCGAAACCGTCGGCCATCAGTTCGCCGATGTCCTCGACACGGGTTTCATAACGGAACTCGACCCCCAGTCTGGCCACTTCGGCCACTTCCTGGTCGATCACCGAGGTCGGCACGCGGTAGGACGGAATGCCGTAGCGGGCCATGCCGCCAGCGGCCGGCTGGGCGTCGAAGACGGTCACCGCGTGGCCCTTCTTGGCGAGGTAGTAGGCGACCGTCAGGCCGGCCGGTCCGGCGCCGATCACTGCCGCCTTGCGGCCGGTGGCCGGCAGCTGCTTCGAATACTGGCGCCACAGCCCGGTGTCGTGGTCGGCGGCGACGCGCTTCAGCGTGCGGATCGACAGCGGATCGTCGAGCTGGCCGCGGCGGCAGGCGGATTCGCACATCGCGAAGCAGGCCCGCCCGACGATGCCCGGGAACGGCAGCTTCTCGCGCACCACCGCAATCGCCTCGTCGTAGCGCCCCTCCGCTGCCATCTGCACGTAGCGCGGCACGTCGATCCCGGCCGGACAGGCGGCGTGGCAGGGCACCATCGATTCTTCGCGGCGTGCCGGGTCCAGCGTGCGGTCAGTCAGTGCCCCGGTCGGGCACACGGTGACGCAGGCCTGGCAGAACTTGCAGCCGGAGTCGAGCAAGGTGTCGGCGATGGTGCCGACATAGTGCCGGACGCCCTGCGCAGTCTCGACCTCCTTGACTTCGAGGCAGCCGACGCCGCGCACGTCGTTGCAGGCCACCAGGCAGCGCCGGCAGTCGATGCACAGGTTGTAGTCGCGGTCGAAGAAGGGCTCGTCCGTGACCACCGGCAGCTGCGCCGGCTTGTAGGTCGGCGTGCTGTTGGCAATGCCGATGAAGTCCGACACCTTGCGCAGCTCGCAGCTCGAGAAGATCGAGCAGCAGCGGGTCTCCGGCGGATTGCCGTAGGAGCACTGGCTGCGCGAGCAGCCGTCGCGTTGGGGACAGGTCAGGCAGACGTGCGGGTGGGTGCCGAGGATCTTCGCCAGGTTGGACTGGCGCGCCTTCTGGATCACTTCGGAGGAGGTCCGTACCTGCATGCCCTCGGCGACCGGCAGCGAACAGGCCTTGAGCAAGCCGTCGGAACCGTCCACCTCGACCAGGCACAGGTTGCAGCCACCGGTGCCGCCGTCCGCGCAGGCGCGCTGCTCGGCGGGTGGCAGGTCGGGATGCGCGCACAGCGACGGAATATAGGTGCCGGCGGCCGTCGCGGCGTTCAGGACGGAAGCCCCCAGTGGCGCGCTGACGGTCCGACCGTCGATGCAGAGCTCGACGCTCGGGCCAAACTCGGCCATCTGCGCGGGCCGGCTGGCCGGCCACCAGATGATCTTTTCAGTTGCTGTCTGTTCCATCCTCATCGCTCCTCTCGCGCTGCGTCGCCGTCAGCGGCTGTCGGGCTCGCCCGCCTGGTTGTCCGGATGGCCGTGGAAGTACGCGCCTTCGCAACGCCCGGCCCGGACCGCCCGGACGAAATCCGCCATCGATTCGATCCGGTCGACGAAGCGGGTCGCGCATCGCCCCACCGCGGCCACCTTGTGGCAGTCGCTGCCCCCCAGGCCCGGCAGGCGCATCTCCCCCGCGGCGGCGATCGCCAGCACGTTGTCATGGGCCTGGTTGCCGCCGTTGTGGGTCTCGACAGCGGCGATGCCCTGCAGGTCGAGCAGGCCTTCGAGCAGGCTCGACAGACCGATTTCCCGGAATGGATGGGCCGGCACGCAGATGCCTCCGAGCTCGTTGATGCGGTCGATCACCGCCTGCAGCGGCAGGTAGTTGTCGCGTCCCCAGACGTTCCAGCCGTCGTCCTCGACGCCATAGGCCAGCAGGTGGCCGCGATCGGTCGAGATCTCCACCCCGCGCAGTACCAGCACGCCTTCGTCGCGCCCGATCGCCTCGACCGGCGCCGAGGCCTCGTAGGAGTAGTGCTCGGTGATGCACACGGCATCGATCCCGAGATCCCGGGCCCGCCGCACCAGATCGCGCGGATCGAGCCAGTTGTCATGGGAATGGTGCGTATGACAATGGGTATCGATCCACATCACCGGCGCGGCCCCCGCTCAGGCCAACTGGTATTCGAGGTTGATCCGCTTCGACGGCACGAACTTCTGTCGCGAAAAGAATTTCTCCAGCGCGAAATCGTCCCAGCTGACCAGCGTGTAGATCTTCTTCACGCCGGCGGCCTTCATGTTCATCATGAACTGGTCGAGCATCTCGCTGGCGACCCCTCGGCTGCGCAACTCCGGCGCCACCCCCAGCGCGTCGATCGTCGCGGTGCCGTCGGCGATGCCGAACTCGCCGAAGAACACATAGCCCATGACGAAGCCGACCACCCGCCCGTCGATCTCGCAGACCAGCGAGCAATTGATGTCGTCCCTGCGGTGCACGATGCTGTTGATCTTGCGCTCGTAGTATTCGCGCCGGTTCTGCCCGGTTGCGGCCTCGTCGATCGCCACCACCGCGTCGACATCTTCCTTACGCAGGAAACGCATCACGCGTTCTTTGTTTGCCATTTGAGATTCCTCCTCGCATCCGACCCCGCGCGGGGTCGATCGCATGTCAATCGTTCAGAACAAGTCCTCGTCGAGCGAACGCTGTTCGCTCTGCCGCCGCACATAGACCGCGCCCCAGGCCCGGTTTGCGTCGCTGCGGTCGGCTTCGTCGAAGCAAGTCGTGCAAGACGCATCGCCACCGTCGGCGCCTTCCTTGGCCGGCACTTCGAAGTACTCGACCTGCACTTCGTAGCCCATTGCCCGGTAGTTCTCGACCACCTCGGAGAGCCGCGGCTCGCCGATCGTGGTGCGCAGAACCCAGCCCTCCGCCTGGCGTTGCGCGGCCTGCTCGTCGGCATTGCCGCAACCGCTGCCGCAGGAACTGCCGGACGAACAGGAGGAAGCCGAGCCGCAGCCGCCGCTGCTGCCGCCCGCACCGACGATGGGGATGAACTTGCGTTCCTGGCTCATCGCGGCGCACCTCACCAGGAGTGCCGGACCGCGCCCGGCGTACAGGCGTCGGTGCAGGGCAGCGAGTCATGGCCGGCGGCCGGCTTGCAGTCGGCGCAATCGAAGGCCAGGGTGCGGCGGTTGGCCTCCTTGATACAGGCCACCTCGTCGTCGTAGTCGTCGGTGATGATCTCGAACATCTGCTTGGGGCAGGCGCCGAGGCAGGCACGGCCGGCCGCGCAATCGATGCACTGGTCGGTATCGATGCTGATGTAGTACTCGCCCGAGCCGTCCTTGTATCCGTAGTTGGCAATCATTCGCTGCTTCCCCCAGTGAGTGGGCGGGGCTCGCCGCCCCGCGGTCGACGCTCAGGCGGCCTTGGCGGCGCCCTGCTTCATCATCAGCGTGTGGCCGAACAGGGCGGCGCCGAGGGCACCGGCGATCTGGCTGTCGATCTGCGTATCGAGCGCCTGGATGCCGAGCAGCTTCTCGATGCGCTTGACGACCCCCGGGTTCTTGGCGATGCCGCCGGTGATGAAGAAACCCTCCTCGACCCCGATGCGCTCGAGCAGCGACACCACCCGCTCGGCCATCGCCTGGCAGTAGGCGGCGATCACCATGTTCTTGGTGTAGCCGGCCTTGAGCAGCGCCAGCGCCTCCGACTTGGCGAACACCACGCAGATCGACGACACCGCCTCGGGCTCCTCGCGGACGTCGAAGGAGCGCGGACCCAGCTCGCCGATCGGGATCTGCATCAAGTCCGAGATGACCTCCATGCCACGGCCGGTGCCGGCCGCGCACTTGTCGTTCATCAGGAAGTTGGTGACCTTGCCGCGCTCGTCGCAATGGATCGCCTTGCAGTCCTGGCCGCCCATGTCGAGGATGGTGCGCACCTGGTTGCCGCCCATGTAGTTGGCGCCGCGGGCATGGCAGGCGATTTCGGTGATCGCCTTGTGGGCGAAGGGCACGTTGACCCGCCCGTAGCCGGTACCGACGACGAAGTGGATGTCCTCAAGCGCCATGCCGCACTTGTCCATCACACCCTGCAGCGCGTTGCGCGCGGAATCCGGCGAGTTGTTGCCGGTGCGCATGCTGTTGTAGCCGTACAGTTCGCCGTCGGCGACCAGCACCGCCTGCGACGATACCGACCCGACGTCGATGCCACAGGTCAGGATCTTGGCGTCGCGCCAGTCGCGGGATTCATCGACCCAGGTGTTCTCCTGCCAGCGCCAGAACTCCTTCTTCTCGGGCGAGGTCGGGGCTGCGGCTTGATTGCTCATGGTTGGTCTCCTTGTCTGGTTCAGTGCAGCCGTTCCGCCGCGATCAGTGCGCAACCCAGCGCGCTGACGTACTCGGGCAACTCGGGCAGGGAAATCGTTTCGACCGCCATCGCGTTCTTCAGCGACTGGACGAAGCCCGGGTTGTGGACCATGCCGCCGATCAGCACCACTTCGCCCTCGATGCCGACCCGGCGCACCATCGCGCAGACCCGGCTGGCGACGGCGTCGAGCACCGCCCTGGCGATGTCTTCCTTCGGCGTCGAGGAGTGGATCAGCGACACCACTTCGGATTCGGCGAAGACCGTGCACTGGGCGTTCATCGGGATCGACTTGTCCGAGCGCAGCGCCGCCGCGCCGAACTCCGAAAGGGAAAGCTGCAGCGCGCGACTCATCGCCTCGGCGAAGGACCCGGCGCCGGCCGCGCATTTCTCGTTGCCGGCGAAATCGGTGGCGCGGCCATCCTTGTCGGTCTTGATGCCGCGCCCCTCCTCGGCACCGACATCGACCACGGTGCCTGCCGCTGGAAACATGTAGTTGGCGCCCTTGGCGCCGGCGGTCATCTCGGTCACGCCTTCGGTGGCGAACTTGACCTGGGCGCGGCCGGCACCGGTCGCGAACACCGATCCGACGTCTGCCCGGCTGAGCCCGGCGTCGGCCAGCGCGTCGTCGAAGGCCTTGTCGGCCGCTTCATCCGCGTCGAGTTCGCCCGGCATCATCAGATGCGCCTTCCTGACCGCGAATTCCAGTTGCGGCGCGTTCTCCACGCTGATCTTCTCGAGCAGCACCACCTTGATGCTGCGCGAGCCCATATCGATTCCGGCGGTAATCATCGAATTCGTCTCCTATGCCGTGAATACCGGTCAGGCGGCCTGGCGCCGCATGCCGAGTTGTTCCATGAAGGCGTCCACGCGGGCCTGGGTGCGGACCTCGTCGAACTCGCGCTCGTCGCCCATGTTTCCTTCGAAGGTCATGATCGGAACCCCCGCCTTGGCGATGCCCAGGCGGTTTTCCATGATTCCGAGCGAGAGCCCCTCGCAACCCCGGTTGAGGTGCAGCATCACGCCGTCGACCTGCCACTCCTTGACGATGCGCAGCATCATTTCGGTCTTCAGCTGCGGGTTGTAGAAGTGCTGCCACTGGGGCTTCGAGAGGTTCCAGTCGGCATACAGACGCAGCGCCGTCTGACGGTCGTTGATCTCGATGCCCTGGTCCCAGGGCAGCGTGCGTCCGCCCCAGGTGCCGTCTTCCTTCACTTCCCAGATGCCTTCCAGGGCGAAGGTGTAGAGCGAGCCGATCGACACCGCGCCGTAGGTCTCGAGATAGCGGAAGATCTTCAGGAATGACCAGGGCGGCTGGGTATCGGTCATCAGCCGGCAGGTCTCGTTGGGCACCGCCGCGATGCCGCGGTCGACCCGGTCCTTGACCTCGTCATAGAGCTCGTCATAGAAGTCGGCGCACCACTGCGACGACTTCGACAAGGTCGCCAGCACATACAGCGAATACATCGTCTTCTCGTCCAGCGGCGCCGGCCTGACCTTGTTCAGCGCGCAGATGTCGGCCCAGCGGCTGGTCGAGCGCATCTCGTTCCTGACGGCCTCGATGAACAGCTCGTCATCGAACCTGCGACCGGAGCTCTTCTCGAGGAACTCGATGCCTTCGTTCAGTTGCCCGACGACGTAGTCGAGCCGCGCGTCGGTCATGTCCTTGTACGGACCGACCCCTACGTCGAGATAGAACTGGGGCACCTTCTCGACCTGGGCGACGTGCTGGTACCACTTCGAGTGGGAGCAGCAGATCTGGGTCTGGAAGATGAAGTCCGGCTTCGGGAACTCGCCGCCGAAGAGGAACTTGTTGTTGTGCATCCCGCCCCAGTAGATGCGCATGTAGGAGCACAGGTCGCGGGCGAAACCGTAGGCCTCGGCGGCGTCCATGCATTCCTTGGCGAACTTGCGGTCATGGGCGACCGCCGCGGCATAGGGCTCGCCGGTCAGCGAATGGACGTCCTTGCCGAGCCCGGCCGGCAGCGCGTCGAGTGCCCAGGCCGAACCGGACCAGCGCAGGCCGCCGCGCTCCTTCGCCTTCGCGTAGTCCATGTAGTAGCGCTCGCGCAGCTCCTTGGCCTTCTTCCACAGCTTGAGCGGCTCGGTGGGATATTGGGTCGCAGCATTCATGTCGATTCTTCCTCCAGGGTCCGGTCAGAACAGGTCTTCTTCGGTGAGCGTCTCGAGGAACGCCTCGACCCGAATCCGGAACGGCCCGATGGGATTGGTGATGTCGAATTCGAGGAACAGGGTCGGCACGCCATTGGCCTCGAGGTGACGCTTCAGGTCCGGGTAGTCCCCTTCGTGCGGATCGCAGAACTTCTGCTGCAGGAAGATCGCCGCGCGAGCGTTGTATTCCTTCGCCAGACCGAGGACGTGCGCATAGCGGGTGTGATCCGGATAATCCTTGGTCGGACAGGCCGGTCGGTCGCAGTAGCGGTCGGCGATCGCCTTGATGGGATCGGCGTCCTTGTTTGACTGATTCCAGAAATAGCGGGTGCCGGAACACTGGTCGTCGATCACGATGGTGCCGCCGACCGACTCGATCATCGCCATGAAGGCGACGTCGTCGTTCTCGGAACCGATGGTCATGAAGCGCACGCCCTCGGGCCGGTTCAGATTGCGCTTCGGCAACGCCGCCAGCACCTTGCGCAGTTCCTCGTTGTGCTCGCGCTTGTCGATGAACTGCGCAGTGAGTCCGGCCAGCAGGGCCTCGACCCCGGTCACCTGGGGGTCGGCGGCCTTGCGGTACTCGAACAGCTCGCGCAGCAGGCGGCGGTTCTCATCCACCACGTCCAGCGCCTCGCGCAGCATCTCGTCGGTCAGCGGCTTGCCGGTCAGCGCCTGCAGGAACTCGCGGAAGCTCTGCACCTCGGCGTAGTGAGCCTTGCGGGCGTGGGGCGATTGCACCTCGTTGGGCATCGGCACGAAGTAGTCCCACTGCACCGTCGGCACGTGCATCCGCCACGAACCGAAGGCCTGGCGATACTGGATACACGACTGGGTCAGCGTGACGCCGTCTGCGTAATCGAAACGCCCCTGCAGGCCCTGCGCCAGCGAATCCCGGCAGAAGGGGCAGAACATGCCGAAGATGTGCGGTTCCGTCACATTTTGAGGCTCGTGCGCCCCCAGCACGCGCACCGGCAGCATGCCCGCTGCAATCAGCAACTCTTCCGGCGTGTAGGTACACATCGTGGCCACGACCTGGCCACCGGTCCGCGCCTTCCACGCCCGCGCATAGTCGTGACGCTTCTCGTACCAGTTCTTGAACTGATCGAACAACCCATCGCTCATCGGGAAACCCCTCCTTGGTTTAAGGGCGGCGGGCATTCGAGGATCCCGCCCGACCTATGCATCATATTGCTCGCTGTGCACTATGTCGCATAGTAGGGGCGAATCACGAGAAGCTTTTGATCTATGTCAAAAGCCGACGGGATTTCAGGGAAAACGATTCAAGCGGACGTCAGCGCCGCATCCGACACCAACGTCGGCCAAGGGGGGGAGGGAGAAAGGCGGGATGGCAACGGCGGTCGCGCCCGCTGCAGCCAGATCCGGACCCGCGAGCACTCAGGCTTCGAGTCGCCTGCGCAGTTCCGCGAAGGTCTCGGGCACGCTGAGGCCGGTGGTGTCGACGGTGAGATCGGCCCGGCTGTGCATCGGCTCGCGGCTGACCAGGATGCGCTCGAGATCCTTCAGCGCCTCCTGGTCGTCGCCCATCATCGGCCGCCGGTCGCCCTGGGCAATGACCCGCTTCATGTGCTCGCCCGGGCTGGCCTTCAGCCAGACCGCGAAACAGGCGCCGAGCAGTTCGTCGAAGGTCGCCGCCTCGGTCACGATGCTGCCGCCGGTGGCCAGCACGAAGCGTTCGTTGTTCTCGACGATCCAGTCCAGCGTACGCCGCTCGTATCGTCGATAAGCCCCTTGTCCGTAAAGCGAAAATATCTCGGGCAAGGTCATCCCGGCCGAATGCTCGATGATCTCCCCCATCTCGAAGAACGGTACGCCGAGGTGTTGCGCGAGCAGGCGCCCGACCGCGCTCTTGCCGGCCCCCCGCAAGCCGATCAGGGCGATCCTGTCGCGGCGACCCTGCTTTTCGAAGGCGCCATAGACCTGGGATGCGGCCAGCCCCAGGTCGGCGGACGACAACCGTGACAGGAACTGCGTCAGGCGGGCCAGCTCGGGCGACGGCCCGGGGCCGACCCGCAGCACTTCGTCGAGCGGCAGCGCGAGCGCATGCGCCACCCGACGCAGCCGCACCACCGAGATGTTGCCGTCGCCAGCCTCGAGCTGCGCCAGGTAGCGGAGCGAGACGCCGGAGTCGCGCGCCAACGTCGCGCGAGCCATGCCCCGTCGCAGACGCAGTTCCCGCACGCGCTCGCCCAGCGCCGACAGAAACATCCCGTCGGAACTTTCTCCGGACTCCCGATCTCCGCCATGCTTCTCTGTCATCCGATCCATCCGCAGCCAATAACGTGCACTATAGTGCACTACTTGCATTGCAGCCCGAGCCGTCTTCCGGCCCTCCCCGCCGCGCCTCTTCAACCAGCCAGCCGCCAAAGGCATCGAGGATCTCGGTCTCCCGCCGTCGTTCGGGAACGACGAAATAGTATGCGCGCGCACCGATCGGTCGAGCCGGTGCCAGCTGGACCAGCGAACCCGACTGCAATTCGCCCTCGATCAGCAGCGGCGGTATCAAGGCGACCCCCATGTTCTGCATCGCCGCCTCCGCCAGCATGCTGAAGAGCTCGAAGCGCGGGCCTGCCAGATCCGCCTGCACGTCGGCACCGACCGCCGCGAACCACTGACGCCATGCGTAGGGCCGGGTCGATTGCTGCAACAAGGGCATCTTACCGAGATCTTCGGCGCTCGGCCGCGAACCGCGTCCCAGCAGACCCGTTCCGCATACCGGCGCGACCGCCTCGTCCATCAGGAAGCGGGCCCGGGTGCCGGGCCAGTTGCCATCGCCACAATAGATGGCGGCATCGAACTCGGTTTCGGAGAACAGGAACGGCCGGGTGCGGACGCTGAGATTCACGTCCGCGTCCGGCCAGCCGCCGTAGAAGCGATTGAGCCGAGGCAACAGCCACCGGGTCGCGAAGGTCGGCACCACGGCCAGATTCACATCACCGCCACGCCCCTGCCGGCCCGCCACGCGCATCACGTCACGCTCCATCTCTTCGAGCCGCTGGGCGACTTCCCGTGCGTAGGCGAGACCCGCCTCGGTCAGGCGGGCACCGTGCCTCGTGCGCCGGAACAGCCGCACACCGAGAAATTCCTCCAGCCCGGCGACCTTGCGACAGACGGCGCTGTGGGTCAGGGAAAGCTCGACGGCGGCACGGGAGAAGTTCTCGTGGCGAGCGGCCGCATCGAAGGCGACCAGCGCACCGGTGTTCGGGATCCGGCGACGGGTCATGACGAGCTCCCAGTTTCCATTGGATCGATGAGATGTGCAATTTACGCACATATTAGTTCGAATTCATCGATTGTGCCGCCGTCTCGTCGCCCCTAAGATCGCTCCCGACTCGGCATTCATCACACGATGCGATCGCGCACGAACAAGGAGGAAGACGTGACACACACCGCCGCCGGCATCTTCGATGGGGACGACCCCTTCTATCTGACGCAGCAGCTGAGCGAAGAGGAACGGATGGTGCGGGAGACCGCCCTCGCCTACGCCACCGAGCGCCTTCAGCCACGGGTCCAGAACGCATTTCGCAACGAGCATACCGATCGCGACATCTTCAACGAGATGGGCGAACTCGGCCTGCTCGGCCCGACCATTCCCGAACAGTACGGTGGCGCCGGCCTCAACTACGTCAGCTATGGCCTGATCGCGCGCGAGATCGAGGCGGTGGATTCCGGCTATCGCTCGATGATGAGCGTCCAGTCCTCGCTGGTGATGGTGCCGATCAACGAATTCGGCTCCGAGGAGCAGAAGCGCAAGTACCTGCCGCGGCTCGCGACCGGCGAGTGGGTCGGATGCTTCGGCCTGACCGAGCCCAATCACGGCTCCGACCCCGGCGCGATGGCAACCCGTGCCCGTTCGGTGGACGGCGGCTACCTGCTCAGCGGCTCGAAGATGTGGATCACCAATTCGCCGATCGCCGACGTCTTCGTCGTCTGGGCCAAGACCGATGACGATCAGATCCGCGGATTCATACTCGAGAAGGGGGCCAAGGGCCTCAGCGCGCCGGCGATCCACGGCAAGGTCGGCCTGCGTGCATCGATCACCGGCGAGATCGTGATGGATGAGGTCTTCGTGCCGGCAGAACAGCTGATGCCCGGCGTGCGCGGCCTGAAGGGCCCCTTCACCTGCCTCAACTCGGCCCGTTTCGGCATCGCCTGGGGCGCCCTCGGCGCCGCCGAATCCTGCTACCGCACTGCGCGCCAGTACGTGCTCGACCGCCGCCAGTTCGGCCGTCCCCTGGCCGCCAACCAGCTGGTCCAGAAGAAGCTGGCCGACATGCTGACCGAGATCAGCCTCGGACTGCAGACCTGCCTGCGGCTGGGTCGGCTGAAGGACGACGGCAACGCGCCGGTCGAGCTGACCTCGATCGTCAAGCGCAACTCCAGCGGCAAGGCGCTCGACATCGCCCGCCAGGCCCGTGACATGCTCGGCGGCAACGGTATCTCCGACGAATTCGGGGTCGCACGCCACATGGTCAATCTGGAAGTCGTCAATACCTACGAGGGCACCCACGACATCCACGCCCTGATCCTCGGCCGCGCCATCACCGGCATTGCCGCGTTCGCCAACTGACTGGCGCCGCCCGGGCCGTCGACACCCGTGTCGACGGCCGATGGCCGCACCGAAGCGACGGACCACCGCACCGGATCCGAGTCGACGGAACAACCCGCGCGCGATGCACGCTGCGCTGTGCGCCGCCCGCAACCCACTGCGCAGGATCGGCGGCCAGCTGCCGCACGCCGGCCCCGGCCGACCCGGCGCGAATGGCCGCGGTCGCGCCGTCACACGCGCCGAGGACAGGTGCGGGCATCGCAACCGCGAACAGACCCGGTGCCGCCTCCAGGTCGCCGACTATCCCGCCAAGGCTGCACACTTCGCCAGCAGCCGCTCGCGCGACTCCGTCCATGCCGGATCCGGAAGTATTGCGTCGACCGGGCAGACCTCGACACACTGGGAGGTGTCGAAATGCCCCACGCATTCGGTGCAGCGCGCCGGGTCGATGGTGTAGATCTCTTCGCCGGCGGCAATCGCTTCGTTGGGGCATTCCGGGGTACAGACGTCGCAATTGATGCAGTCCTCGGTAATCATCAGGGCCATGTCGTATTCCTCCTCCTGAGCTGTCGAAAGGCCGGTATCGACGGCGGTCGCGTCGCGCAGCTATACCGCGAAGCCGCTTTCGAGTTCCGGGATGGCGCACGGTACGTCTGAGCACTCCGGCACGAAGGCCGGTCGCGTGCCCTTGAACAACACCTTTCCGAAGTTGAATCCGTCGTCGGTCATGAGCCTGCGGGCGGCACGGGCCGGGTCATCGGTGTAGTCGACGCAAGCGGTGCGAACCTTCTTCTTCCATTCCTTCTGCTCCGGCCGGAAGGTCACGCAGGGGCTGAGCACCTGGATCACCGAGAAGCCGGGGTGGCGCACCCCGTCGACAATGAGCCGGGCAAGGTCGTTGGGGTCCGAGCTGGAACCACGGGCAATGAAGTTTGCGCCCGCAGCGAGGGCGATCTTCAGGGGCGGGAAGGGCTCGATGCAGGGACCGTCCGGCGTCAGCTTGCTGCCGTCCCATTCGGCGTCGGTGGTTGGCGAGGCCTGGCCTTTGGTCATGCCGTAGACCTGGTTGTCCATGACGATGTAGGTCATGTCCACGTTGCGACGACAGGCGTGCAGGAAGTGGTTGCCGCCGATCGAGAAGCCGTCGCCGTCGCCGCCGGTGACCAGCACCGTCATGTCCGGACGGGCCAGCTTGAGGCCGGTCGCGGTGGGCAGCGCACGACCGTGCACGCCGTGGAAGCCGTATACCGAGGTGTAGGCCGGAATCCGCGACGAACACCCGATCCCCGACACCACCGCGACCTGCTCGCGCGGCAGGGACAGTTCCGCGAGCGCCTTGGTGATTGCGGCGAGAACACTGAAGTGGCCGCAGCCGGGGCACCAGACGGGCTTGGTGTCGGACTTGAAATCTTTGGGGGCGAGGCCCCGCATCGCCTGCAGGTGTTCCATGTTCAGCTCCAATTGGTGACGCGCGCGACGATGGTGCCGGGGCGTACCGGCAGCGGCCCCGGCTGGTGCAGCGAGCGCACCTCCCCGGGCAAGTCGTAGTGGGCGCGCAGGTAGCGCAGAAACTGGGCGCCATGGCTCTGCTCGACCACCAGCAGGCGCGGTGCCCCGGCGAGCGCCTCGGCCATCGGTCCAGGCAGGGCCGGCGCGATCAGGCGAGGCGCCACCAGGCGCACCCGCCAGCCCTGGGCGCGCAATCGCGCCATTGCCTCGCGACAGGGCCCGGTGCATGACCCCCAGGTCAGGAGCGCCACGTCGGGGTCGGCGTCGCCGTCGATCTCGGCCCAATGCTCGCCGTAGTTGTATCCGGCGATTTTTCGTAGGCGCTTGTCGAGTTGGGCCTGGTGGTCGGCCGCCTGGGACGAAGGCGTGCCACTCGGGCTGTGCTCGAGGCCGTCGGCGGTGTACTCGCCGCCGGCCATCCCGGGAATCGCCATCGGCGAGACCCCGTTGACGGTCAACGCGTAGCGCTCGTAGCCAGCCACGGATTCGGGCACCACGCGCTGGCCGATGAATGCAAGTTCCGCCGGACGCTCGATCACTGCGCGAGCCTGCCCGGTCGCCTGATCGGTCAGCACGATCGCTGCAGTCTGCAGGCTTTCGGCAAGATGCACCGCCCACTGTGTGGTCATCAGGCAATCGGCCACCGAGTGCGGCGCAAGCACCAGATGCGGCGCGTCGCCATGCAGGCCGTAGCAGGCAATGTTCAGGTCGGCCTGCTCGGACTTGGTGGGAATGCCGGTCGAGGGACCGCCACGCATCACGTTGACCACCACGACCGGCACTTCGGCGGCCACCGCGAGGCCGAGGGATTCGGTCATCAGTGCGAGACCGGGACCGGAGGTAGCCGTCAGCGACGGGACGCCGCCGTAAGAAGCACCAACGATCTGGTTGATCGACGCGAGTTCGTCCTCGGCCTGGACCAGTGCCCCGCCGACGCGCGGCAAGCCATGGGCCATCCATTCCAGCACCTCGGTGGCCGGCGTGATCGGGTAGGCCGCGACGAAGCGCACCCCACCGCGCAGCGCACCAAGGCCGGTGGCTTCGTTGCCGGAGATATTCCAGCGCATGCCGGGCGCCGCAGGTCGCGGTTCGAGACGCGGAAAGTCGGGAATATCCGGTACCGCGCTCCGCCCGGCGCGCAGCGATGCGACGCTCGCTTCGACGGCCGCCTCCCCCTTGGCACCGATGGCGTGTCGAATGGCCGCCAGCAACGGCTCGTCGGGCAGGCCGATCAATTCCGCGATGGCCCCCAGTGCGACCATGTTCGCCCGTCCGCCGGGGATCTCGTCGGCCAGCGCCGTCATCGGCAAGTCGAGCATGCGGGCCGGGGCGTCCACCAGGAAGGGTGGCCGTTCGCCGGCCCGGGGATCCCCGAGCACGATGCTGGTGGCACCCAGCGGCAATTCCGCAGCGAAGCGTCCGGCGCTCTCCCAGTCCGCCGCGACCAACAGGTCGTAGTGGTCGTCGTGCGCATCCGCCGGTGCGCTTCCCAGCCGGATCATCGCTGCCGCCTCGCCCCCCCGGATCTGCGGACCCGCCGAGCGCGTCATGTAGGCATACCAGCCCACGCGGGCAGCGGCGTCGAGCAACAGATTGCCGGTGGTCACTACCCCCGCGCCACCGCTGCCTGCCACAGCCAGTGAAACGAACCGCTCAAGCATTCGGACCCCCTCGGGCACCAAGGCCCCTTTCGGCCAAACCGCAGCTGTCGAGCGGCATCCTTCCTCCGCCCACCGTGATTCCAATCTAGCAATTTTTTTGTTTGATGTCCAACTATTGTTTTCTCAAACGTTTCACGTTGCGCGACTTGTGCGGATTCGTTCGATTCCAAACTATCGGACACGATCCTGTATGATGGTGCCGGCATGTGGCCCGACCAGCGACCGCGGTCCGCCGCAGCCAGTACAGAGAGCCCATGGCGACCAAAAGCAAAGACACCAGCAACGACGAGATCCGGCTCGGCCTCCTGCCAGGTCTCCTCGGTTACCAATTGCGCCTCGCTCAGATTGCACTGTTCGAGGACTTCTCGGATTCGCTCGGCAAGCACGCGATCACTCCCGGCCTGTTCGGCGTACTGGTGATCATCGAGGCCAACCCCGGCTTGAAGCAGAACGATCTTGCCCGCGCGACTCACCTGGACCGCTCCACGGTCGTTTCGGTGATCGACAACCTCGAACGCCGAAACCTCGTGCAACGTCGTCCCGCATTGAATGACCGACGTTCCAACAGCCTGTGGCTCACCGAGGACGGTACGGTGTTGCTGCGCAAGCTCAAACGTCTGGTCGCCGCGCACGAGAAGCGACTGGTCGCCGGCATGACGGGTGAAGAGCGCGACACGCTGGTGCGCCTGCTCGGCAAGATCCTTTCCGGGAGCCGCTGAGCCACCCACGCGACGGCCACCCCACACCGGCGGAAGTTCTGCCCGGTCCGGTGGCACCCGGCCGGATCGCCACGATCCAGGACCATCCCTTCGCACTTGCCGCGAATCGCAGCCTTCGGCGGCGGCGACGGCCCATGCCGATCCGGCCGCGCAGCACGCGCACCGTCGTCATCGCCGACCGCCCCTCGCTCGCCGCCTAATATCCGCTGTTTTTGTTTGACGTCCAACAATTGGACTGCAATACTAAGTATGTCCAACTTTCAAGAAGGGAGATTGCCATGGGCATTCGGGACAACGTCGAGCAACTGCGCGCACGCCTGCATGACCGTGCCCAGTACCCGGGGCAGGGTGCCGTGCTGTTCGTCGATCTGGAACATCAAGCGACCAGCCGCGCCTATCTTCCTGCCGAAGTACTGCGCAACTTCCTGGGCGGCCGCGGCGCCAACATGGCCCTGCTCTACAACCTGCTGGACGAGGCGCACGATGCGCTCGACCCCGAGGTGCCGCTGATCTTCGGCGCCGGCACATTGACCGGGGAGATGCCGTCGGCGACGCGGGGCAACTTCACCAGCCGTTCACCGGAGAGTCGCGCGATCCTCGATGCCAGTGCCGGTGACTACTTTCCCGCGTTCGTCAAGCGCCACGGCTACGATCACATCGTGCTCTACGGACGCGCAAGACAATGGACGCTGCTGAAGATCTGCCACGACGAGGTCGAGTTCGTCGACGCGACGCCTTACGTCGGACTCGACAACCTGGACACGGCCGCGGCCATCGAGCGCGACTTCGAATGCACCGAGCGCAAGGACATGGCACTCGCGCGAATCACGACGGCAGGCGAAAACCTCGTGCTGACTGCCGGCATCATGGGTGGCATCAAGGCCATCTGGGCGCGCGGCGGCGGCGGCGCGAAGATGGGCAGCCTGAAGCTCAAGGGCATCATGGTCCTGGGCAGGCCCGACGATGCCCCCGGCCATGCCGAATTGAAGGCGTACAACAAGGTCATCGGCAAGAAGATCACCGGCACCAGCGTCATCAGGAACGCGCTGAAGAAGGTCGGCACCCCCTTTCTCTACAAGCCCTCGCGGGTGCTCGGCGCGCTGGGCACGATGAACAATCAGCAGACTGCCTGGCACGAGAGCCTAGACGCCGACAACTTCGATCCGTACCGCCCCGGCATGGACGGCTGCTTCAAGTGTCCGGTGCATTGCCGCAACCAGAACGACATGACGCCGGAAGGCAAGGGAGGCTGGGGCGCCCAGGCGCTGCACGGCCTGAAGGGCAATGCCAGCTACGACCGCCCCCAGGCCGAGATCGACCACGGACGGCAGAAGACCTACCGCGGCATCCGCGACGACGGCGCCTACGACAAATACGACAAGGGCGACGGACCCGAGTACGTCACGGTCGGCAAGTTCGGCCCGATGATCGGCCTCACCGCACCCGAGCACGTCCTGCGTCTGAACAACATCCTGAACGACCTGGGCCTGGACTCGGCCTCGACCGGCAGCGCCATCGCCTGGGCCATGGAGCTGTGGCAACGCGGCCTGATCGACGCCGACACGACCGGCGGCCTGGACCTCTCGTGGGGCAACTACGACAGTGTCGAGAAGCTGCTATTCATGACCGCACAGCGGCAGGGCTTCGGTGACACCATCGCCGACTCGACGCGCGCGGTCGAACATGGCAAGTACCCGCCGGAAGCGCTCGACTACTGCATGGCGGTCAAGGGCCTGTTCCAGTCCGACCCCCACGACGCGCGGATCCTCAAGGCCTTCGCCTTGGGCCTGTCGGTGGCCACGCGCGGCATGGATCACCTGCGCAACCGGGTCACGCTCGAGATCAACGCCCGCATCAACGACGATCCCGACTTCAAGGCCGCCCTCTATGGCGGCCACGTGGCGGCCGAACCCAACCGCTACGACGGCAAGGAGATCGCCGTTCGACGCTGCGAGAACACCTACGCCGTCGGTGATTCGGTGGGCATGTGCCGCTTCAACACCAAGCTGTTCAATTCACCGACCCTGCCGGACTGCAGCGACTTCGCCGTACAGCTCGGGACCCGCACCGGGATCGCCTTCGACGAGGCGGCACTGTACGAGATCGGGCGCAACATCACCGGCCTCGAGCGATTGCTGAACCATCGCTTCGGCCTGCGCGCGGCGGACGATACGCTGCCGCGCCGCTGGTTCGACGAGCCGATCACGGTCGGTCCGTTCAAGGGCGAGAAGATCGATCGCGATGAACTCGAGGCGGCCAAGCAGCGCTTTTACCGACTCACCGGCCTGAACCGGGAAGGTGTGCCGGACGCCGACTGGCATGCCCGACTCGCCGAGGTGGTCACGGGCTTCGCGGTGCATGTCGAGTTGCCCGGCCCGCTGCCCGGCATCCCGGACAAGCAGGTGATCGTCGATCGCCCGGTGGCGACCGTCGCCGAACTGCGCGCCGAACTGCTGCGGCGCTACCCCGAAGCCCGCTCGGCCCTCTCGGACAGCTCGTGGAACATCGCGGTCAATGGCAGCTTGCTGCTCTCCGGCGAACGCGGCACGGCGCTGCACCATGGCGATCAGGTCACGGTGGTGCCGATCATCGCTGGCGGCTGACCGACACGAAAAGGGCTCGTTCCGGCGCGACGACCGGAACGGGCCCTCGATCCATACGCGCCGTCTGCGACGGATCCTGCGCGACGGCGCCGAGGCGTCCCGACCAGGATCGATCGGCCTCGGCGCTCCACCCTCACCGCTCAGAAGCGGTGGAACATGCCTGCGAGGATCGAGTTCGCACCCTCGTCAGCCGCCGCCACGGTCGCCGCCACGGCCACCGGTGCATTGGCGTCGTACTCCACTCGATTGAAGGCGGCATACACGTTGGTGCGCTTCGACAAATTGTGGATGTAGCCGAACGTCGCCGCCTTGCCGTTGTTGTCGTCACCCTCGGGGTTGAGGCGGGCGAATCCCAGGTGTACCGATCCCGACGCGCCGACCGGCGCAACCAGGCCGGCGGATACCAGCGTATTGTCGGCAGCGGTCGAACCGTCGGCGTCCTTCTTCGACCAGCTGGCCACGATCTTGACCACACCGAGATCGTAGCTGCCGCCGACGAACAGCTCCTTGGTGTCGTCCGCAGCGCTGCCGGGGCCGACATTGTGATAGGCCAGTCCGGCCTTGACCGGTCCGGCCGAGTAGGTCAGACCGACGCCCCAGCGATCATCGTCGCCACGGCGCGGATCGTTGCCGTCGTCGCTCTGGCTGGCATGGAAAGCATAGATGAACTGGGCCTCGAGACCACCCATCGCCGGCGGTGCATAGCGCACCGCGTTGTCCCAGCGAGCACCGCTGCCCGGGGCGATCGTGTAGCCGCCGGCGAAGGACAGCATCGAACGCGGCGCGAAGGCAGCCGATCCGCCCATGACCTGGAAGGCACCGGGGATGGCATAGCCGGGAGCATACTGGTAACCCAGGCTGACGGTGCCGAATCCGCCCTGCAGGCCGGCCCAGCTCTGGCGGCTGAAGGTGCGTCCGGGGCGGTGGAAATTGCCGGTCCCGAGGCCGAAACCCTGCTCGAGCAGGAACACCGCCTTGAGGCCGTTGCCGAGATCCTCGCTGCCCTTGAAGCCGATCCGGTTGCCGGCCAGTCCGCCGTCACCGAGCGCCCCGGTGAAGGTCTGGTCGCCGGCCTTGCCGTAGCCGAACACGATGTCCGCGATGCCGAAGATCGTGACATTGGATTGGGCCCAGGCCGGCAGGGCGATACATCCCGCAAGCGCAGCGGTGATCATTTTGGTCTTCATCGACTTCCTCCTTTGGAAAGGTGTCGGGGTCGGGCTACCTGGCGCGACCTCCGGGGTGGCACAGCAAATTCACTGGGTACCCGCGCCGCTCATCGACTCCGCAGTGCGGCATCGTGGAGCCGGCGCAACTGGCCGCGCTGCAGCTTTCCGGTGGCGGTCAATGGCAGGCTGTCGAGCCAATGCACCGAGCGCGGGCGACGGTGGCTCGGCAGGCCGGCGATCGCCTCGTCCATCCGCTTCAGTGCTTCGGTGCGGGCACCCGGCGCGGATACGGCGAGTACCGCCAGTGCGGTCAGGCCGTCGGCAGCCTCGATGCCGACCGTCGCGACCTGCTGCAGCGCATCGCCGCAGGCTTCGGCGAGGGCCTGTTCGACCCATTGCGTGCTGACCCACTGGCCGGCGATCTTGAGCATGTCGTCGCTGCGTCCGGCGAACAGGTAGCGTCCGTCCGGCCGCATCAGAAACAGGTCGCCGGGACTGAACCAGCCGGCCTCGAAGCCATCTGCCTGGGCTGCCGGGCGACGCCAGTAACCGAGGGCGACGGTGCTGTGCCGCAGCTGCAGCCGGCGCGGCGAGTCGGGGTCCGCGGCGCTGTCCCGCACGCGCACCTCGGTCATCGGCGTCGCCGACAGCGCCCCGTCGGCCTGATCCGCATATAGCATCAGGCAGAGGGTTTCCGAAGTCCCGTAGCCGCTGATCGGCGCGCTGCCGGTGGCCGATTGCCAGGCCTCGCGCACGGCCGCCGGCAGGGCCTCGCCGGCCGACACGAAGTGGCGAATTCCCGATGCCGCCAGTTCGACAGCGACACCGCCCTGCAACATCTTGTGGTAGAGCGTCGGCACGCTGAACAGCAGCGTCGGGCGGTGCCGGCGCACCACTTCGGCGACGCGCTCGGGAGTCGGCCACTCGTGGTCCAGAATCACCGTCGCACCCGCGCGCAGGCCGGCGAACAGGCTGTTTCCGAGGGCATAGGCAAAAAACAGCTTGGAGGTGGCATACAGCCGATCCTGCGGGCCGAGGCCGAGAATGCCGCGGGCGAACGAATCGGCGTGGTTCACGCAGCGGTGCGCATGAACCACGCCCTTGGGCACGCCGGTGGTCCCCGAGGTGCCGATCCACAAGGCGGGCTCGTCGGCGCCCCGCTCCGCGGCTGGCACGGCCGTCGCACGGGCGACGTGCCGGTGCCATCCTTCGTGACTGCCGGGCGAAGCGACAACGAGCCGCGGCGGCTGCGCAAGTTGCGGCAGGACCCCCTCGATGGCGCCCGCCAGATGCGACTCGCACCACAGCGCGGCAGCCTCGCTTTCGGCCAGGATCGGCATCAGCTCGGCCACCGGCAGACGACAGTTCACACCGATTGCCACGCCGCCGGCATGGATCGCGCCCAGATAGGCGACGACCCAGTCGATGCTGTCGGGGGCGAACACGATCACCCGCTCGCCCTCCCGTACGCCCAGCTCACGCCACGCGCCGGCGGCCTTCGCGACGCCCTCGCGCAATTCGCGGTAGCAGATCTTCCGGTCGCCGCACTCGATGGCGACGGCCTCGTCCCGACCGCTGCTCAAGAGCAGCGCGGCGGCATTCATGATCATGGTTCACTCCATCCAGTTCACGAGCAACAGACTCAGGGTGGGAACGAAGACCAGCAGCAGGACGCGCGCGCAGTCGGCCAGCAGGAACGGGACGATGCCGCGAAAGGTGACCCCCATCGGAACGTCCCTGGCCAGGCTGTTGATGATGTAGACGTTCATCCCCACGGGCGGCGTGATCAGGCCGATCTCCACGACCATCAGCGCCAGCACGCCGAACCAGATCGCCTTGTCGGTCGCGCCGAGGCCCCAATAGTCGAGACCCATGACGATCGGGAAGAAGATCGGCACGGTCAGCAGGATCATCGACAGGCTGTCCATCACGCAGCCGAGCACGACGTAGACCAGCAGCATCGACAGCAGCACCAGCAGCGGCGACAGTCCGGAGCCGCCGACCCAGTGGGCGAGCTCGACCGGCAGCTGCGACAGCGCGAGAAATACATTGAGCAGATCGGCGCCGAGCAGGATCAGAAAGATCATCGCGCTGCCTTCGGCGGTGCCGTACAGGCACTCGATCAGTCCGGGCAGCCGCATGCCCTTCAAGGCCGCGATGACGCCGGTGCCGAGCGCGCCGATCGCTGCGGCTTCGGTCGGCGTGAAGATGCCGCCGTAGATGCCGCCGATCACCACCACGAAGATCGTCAGTACCGGCCAGACGCTGACCAGGGCCGCCCACCGGCTCGACCACCCGAGACGCGCGGCCGCCGGCCCCGAACCCGGCTGCAGTCGCACCGTGACGGCGATCGCGAGCGCGTAGCCGAGGGCGGCGAGGATCCCGGGCAGGAAGGCCGCAGTAAACAGCTTGGCGATGTTCTGTTCGGTGAGCACTGCGTAGATCACCAGCACGATCGACGGCGGGATCAGGATGCCGAGGGTGCCGCCCGCCGCCAGCGTCGCGGTGGCGAGCGCCGGCGAATAGTTCAGTCGGCGCAGCTCCGGCAGTGCCACCTGCCCCATCGTCGCTGCAGTTGCCAGCGAGGATCCGCAGATCGCGCCGAAGCCCGCACAGGCGCAGACGGCCGCCATCGCCACGCCGCCGCGGAAATGACCGATGAAGGATTCCGCTGCCTTGAACAGGGCCTTGGACAGGCCACCGCGGGTGGCAAAGTTGCCCATCAGCAGAAACAGGGGCACCACAGACAGGTCGTAGACCGAGTAGCGTCCGTAGGCGATGCTCTTGAGGTAGCTCATCAGCGGCGCCCAGCCGGCCAGGGTCACGTAGCCGGCGGCGCCGGTCAGCAGCATGGCGATGCCGATCGGCACCCGGACCGCCAGCAACGCCATCAGCACGGCGAAATAGGATGCGCCGACCGCCGCGCCGTTCACGACTCACCTCCGCCGAGAAAGGTCCAGGCCGAATGCAGACCGGTGAGCGAGAGCAGCGCAAAGGACGGCACCATCATCAGATATACCGCCCACACCGGCACGCCGAGCAGCATCGACGTCTCGCCGGCGGCCCTGATCTCGAGCATGCCGATCGTCATCTGCCATGCGATCGCGGCCGCGCAGGTCGCCAGCAGCAGGGCACCGACGGCGTCGAGCCGACGTTTCGAGCGCGGGCTCATGCCGCTGGTGAAGAAGTCCACCAGTACATGCGTACGGCGCATCTGGCCGTACGGCAGGAAGCTCGCCACCGCCACCGCACAACCGAGCTGGACCAGTTCGAAGTCACCCAGCAGGGCGTGGCCGGCCAGCGCCCGGCTGGCAACGCTGGCCACGGTCATCGCCGCGACCGCCAGCAGCGTCAGGCCGCCCGTCAGTGCCACGCCTCGGCACAGCCGGAACAGCACGCGGCCAAATCGATCCCTGGGTGCGATCACCTGCATGAGTACGGAATCCGCCACCGAGTCTTCCTCCCTGGCGCATCGGACGTACGCGTCCCTGCCGCCGGCGGCGGCCGGTGACTACGTCCTTGCATTGACTGGATTGCCGCCTGCGCCGCGATCAGGCGCCGGCGGCGGCGGGTTCAGTTGCCGTCGTGGATCCTGAGAAGATCGCGGGCGCTCCGGAGCAGCGCGGTGCCGTCATGGCCCTTGCCCGACACCTCGTCGACCCACGACCTGGCCACCCGGTCCGCCGCATCGCGCCAGTTCCGAAGTTCCGACTCGGGCACGGTATTGAACTGGTTGCCACGCGCGATCGCCTTGTTGCGGGCGGCGACCGCGGACTCGTCCCAGATCCTGCCGGCCCAGGCCGACGCGTCGGCACCGCCGTTGTCGTCGATGACCTTGCGCAGATCCGCTGGCAGCGCCTCGTACCTGGCCCGGTTCATCACGAAGGCGAAGACCGCGGTGTAGAGCGCGGGCGAGGCCGCGTCCGTCTCGCTATGGAACTTGACGAGTTCATCCACCTTGATCGCCGGCACGACCTCCCACGGCAGCATGGCGCCGTCGATCACGCCTTTCGACAGCGCCTCGGCCACCTGCGGCACCGGCATGCCGACCGGCGTCGCACCCAGCGCGGCGAGGAACTTGTTGGTCTGGCGGGTCGGCGCGCGCAGCTTCAGGCCGCGGAAGTCGGAAAGCGTCTCGATCGGCCCCTTGACCAGATGCAGCTGGCCTTCATCGTGCACGTGGAACAGAATCGGATGGACGTCCTTGAACTCGCTGTCGCCGAGACGATTGACCTGGACGTACTCCCACAGCGCCCGGCTGCCACCCTCGGCCGAGTGGGTCATGAACGGCAGCTCGAAGGCCTCGATCGCCGGGAATCGGCCTGCCGAGTAGCCCAGCAGCGTCCACACGATGTCGGCAATGCCGTCGCGCGCCTGATCGAACAGCTGCGGCGGCCTGCCGCCCAGTTGCATCGCCGGGAATACCTGACACTTGATGCGATCGCCGGACTCGCGCTGGACCTTCTCGCACCACGGCACGATGAACTTCGCATGGGCGGTGGACCCCGGCGGCAAGAAATGGTGCACCTTGAGTGTCAGCGTCTCGGCCAGCGCCGCGGGTGCCAGGCCGATGCCGATTGCACACGCCATCCCCACCAACCACTTCCGTGTCGTCATTGTCATGTCTCCTCCTTGTTGTCACACCCGAGGGCGTGGCCTGTCTGGAATTCCCCGCCGTCTTTGAATCCGGTGGTGGTTTCCTGTCCATCGACAGCGCGAAGTGAGACATGGCGGCGACATGCCGGGTCGCATCGTGCGAGGCGTCTCCTCCTCACTTCCTGCCGAGTGGTGCAATTTTTCGCCGCATGGTGCCCCCAATAACTTCATAAGGCTATAGAATTTCAGGAATATCGATTATCAGCACACCAAATAATCACGATGGCATTCGATCTGAACCTGCTTCGGGTCGCGATCGCGATCGACGAGGAAGGCAGCGTCAGCCGCGCCGCACAGCGCCTCGGCGTCAGCCAGCCAGCGGCCAGCGCGGCGCTGGCAAGACTGCGCAAGGCGCTGGGCGATCCGCTGTTCATCAAGACCGCCAAGGGGATGGACGGCACGCCACGCGCCCAGGCGCTGGTGGCCTCGGCACGCGAGGTGCTGGCGCGGGTGAATCAGGAAATCCTCGCCCCCACCGAGTTCGATCCGACCGCAACCCGCGAGACCTTCACGCTGGCGCTGTCGGACATCGGCGAGATGGTGTTCCTGCCACCGATCCTCGACCACTTCCGCAAACACGCGCCGAACGCCAGCGTGTGCTCGGTCACCGGCACCGCCGAGCGCGTCGAGCAGGCGCTCGAAAGCGGCGCCATCGACCTGGCGATCGGCTACTTTCCCGATCTGCAGAAGAACAACTTCTACCAGCAGCGCCTGTTCACCCACCACTTTGTCTGCCTGTTGCGGGCAGACCATCCCGCTTCCGGCGAGCGCCTGAGTCTCGAACAGTTCATATCGCTGGGCCACGCCGTGGTCCATTCCGAGGGTCGCAGCCAGGAACTGTTCGAACGCCACCTCGAAAAGGCGGGCATTCATCGCCGCATCATGCTCAGGACGCCCCATTTCATGAGCATTCCGATGATCGTCGCACGCTCCGATCTGGTGGCGACGGTACCGCATGCGCTCGGCATTCACCTCGGCCAGACCCTGTCACAGGTGCGTATCGTCACACCCGACTTCGACACGCCGCGCTTCGACCTGCGCCAGCACTGGCACCGAAAGTTTCACCACGACCCGAAGATCGCCTGGATGCGCGGCGTCGTCTCGGAACTCTTCAACGACCAGCGCGACGAATGGCGCGACGGCGACCAACACCAGCCCGGCTGAACAGCGGACCCTGCATACGCCTAACGGATCGGCGGGTCCGCAGATGCGGCGGTTGGCGACAGGGCTCGCGGACAGGCGGATGGCCTGCCCAGGCTGCTGCCCCCCGGTTGCCGGCACAATCGGCTCGCGCCGGGCAGGCGCAATCGCCTCGTGCCGGCAACACCGCCACCCTTGATCGAAGACGGTCCGACCAGCGTCAGCGGATGCGCGACGAAGTCGGAACGCTGTGGCCCAGCCGCCGTGCCCCGGGAGCGCTCAGCCCCGGCATGATCGGGCCAGGCACGTCCACCGGCCAGACGTGTCCCCGCTCCGGCGGTGCCAGGTCGGGCGCCCTACCGTCTTCCGCGCCCGGCCCCATCTGGTCCCGACGCGCGACTAGTCACCGGCCAGCCAACCGGGCGCACGCTTTTCGAGAAATGCGCCGAGGCCTTCCCGCGCCTCCGGCGTGGCCCGCAGCCCCGCAATGCGCCGCGCCGTGTCCTCGACGACGGCAGGTCCGATCGGCTCCGGCGTCACCGCGGCGATCAGTGACTTGGCGGCGGCCTGGGCCTTCGGCCCGCCTTCCAGCAGCGCGGCGACGATACCGTCGATGCGTGCGTCCAGGTCGGCCTCGTCGCCCGCCACTTCGTGGACCAGCCCGAGCGCTGCCGCGCGCACGGAGGAGATCCGCTCGGCGCTCTGGAAATAGCGTCCGGCCTGTCGCGGGCCGATCGCTCGGATGACGTAGGGGCTGATCGCCGACGGGATGATGCCGAACCTGACCTCGGACGTGGCGAACACCGCCCGCTCGGCCGCGATGCAGATGTCGCAGGCGGCGGCGAGACCGGTGCCGCCGCCCAGCGCCGCGCCCTGGACGCGCGCAATGGTCGGGTGCGGCAGTTGGGCGAGCTTCAACAACATGCCGGCCAACCGGCGCGCATCCGCCAGATTCTCGGCCTCGGTGTAGCCGGCGGCCTCCTTCATCCAGTTGAGATCGGCCCCGGCCGAGAAGCTCTTGCCGCGCCCGGCGAGCACGACGACGCGCACCGAATCGTCGCCGGCCAGTTCGTCCCAGGCCTGTTCCAGCTCCCGGATCAGGGTCGCATTGAACGCGTTGTGCACCTGCGGGCGATTCATCCAGACATGGGCCACCGGGCCCCGTCGCTCGATTTCGATCGTTTCGTACATCGGCTTCAGACTCCAGGCAATGCGACGCACGGATCAGGCCACCAGCGGCTGGCCGGCGAGGCGCCGGCGCTGCAGCCAGGGCGACGTGCGATAGCGGGTTTCGCCGTAATGGGCGTAGAGGTTCTCCAGCACCGCGGCCACACACTCGAGGCCGATCTCGTCGGCCCAGGCCAGCGGCCCCTTCGGATAGTTCGTGCCGCGCTGCATCGCCAGGTCCACATCACGCGGCGTGGCGACGTCGTACAACACCGCGTCCGCGCCCTCGTTGGCCAGCATCGCGACGGTGCGCATCGCCAGCAGGCCGGCGACGTCGTCGAGGGGCACGACCCTGAGGCCAGCCGCCTGCAGGGTCCCGAGCGCAGCCTGCCAGGCGGCCTCGGAGGCGCGGTCGCTGCGTGCCGCGGCGATGGTCTCGGCGGTGGCGAAATCCTTGACCAGATCAAACAGCACGAGATCATCATGACCCTCGTCGACGCTGCGGCGGGTCGCGCTGCGGCCGTCCGTCAGCGCCAGGCGGGCCGACCCGACCTGCAGGCAGGGTGGACAGCACGGGTCGTCTTCGCCGGCACTGACCGACACGCCGGCCGCCTCCAGCCGGGCCACCAGTGGTGCGAACAGCCCGGGCGCGCCACACACCGTCACCGACCTCGGCGCCGGCGCTGCGGGCGCGTAGTCGGGCAGCGGCCGCTCGGCGCCCTCGCCATAGCAGTAGAAACCCTGGCCGCTCTTGCGGCCCAGCCGACCCGCCAGCACCAGTTCCTGCTGGATCAGCGACGGGATGAAGCGATCGTCGGCATGGTAGGCATCGAACACCGAGCGGGTCACGGCGTAATTGACGTCATGGCCGATCAGGTCGGTGAGCTCGAACGGCCCCATCGGAAAGCCGGCACCGTCACGCATCACTGCATCGAGGCTGGCAGGACTGGCGGCGCCTTCGCCGAGCACCTTGAGGCCCTCGGCATAGAACGGGCGCGCGACCCGATTGACGATGAAGCCAGGGGTCGAGCGTGCATGGACGGGATCCTTGCCCCAGGCGGCGGCGGTGTCGTAGAGGGTCTCGGCGACCGACCTCGACGTCGCCAGGCCGGAGACGATCTCGACCAGCCGCATCCGCGGCGCCGGATTGAAGAAATGCAGGCCCGCGAGCCGTTCGGGCGCATCGAGCGCGGCACCGATCGCGGTGATCGACAGCGACGAGGTGTTGCTCGCGAGAATGGCATCGGGCGCGATGCGTTCGAGCTGGGCGAAAAGCGTTTGCTTGACATCGAGATTCTCGACGATGGCCTCGATGATCAGCGCCGAGTCCGCCAGGCCTTCGAGCGCAGTGGCCGGCACGATTCGCGCGAGCACCGCATCGCGCTCGCCGGCGTCGAGCTTGCCCTTCGAGACCAGGAAGTCGAGGTCGCGGCCGATGCTGCCGATGCCGCGCTCGATCGCCTCGGCATTCATGTCGAACAGCAACACGGGGTGGCCGGCCCGCGCCGCGACGTGGGCGATGCCACTGCCCATGGCACCGGCGCCGATCACGGCGACGATCTCGGAGCGAATCAGGGAAGTCATCGAATCAGTCCATCCATGTCATTGCCCGGTGAATCGAGGCGCGCGCTTTTCGCTGAAGGCCGCCACCCCTTCCCGGTAATCCTCGGAGCGACCCAGTTCGCGCATGTAGTCGCGCTCCAGATCGAGCTGGGTCTCGAAGTCGTTGCTGATGCTGGCCCACAGCGCCTGCTTGGTGCGCGCGTAACCGCGGGTCGGGCCGGCAGCGAGGCGCTGCGCCACCTCACTGACGGTCGGCATCAGCGCGTCGTCGTCGACGCACTGCCAGATCAGGCCCCAGTCGGCGGCCTGCTCGGCACCGAGACGCTCGCCGAACAGCGCAAGCCCCATCGCCCGGGCCGAACCCACCAGTCGCGGCAGAATCCAGCTGCCGCCGGTGTCCGGCACCAGGCCAAGCTTCGAGAAGGCCTGGATGAAGCTCGCCGAGCGTGCCGCAAAGACCACATCGCAGGCCAGCGCGAGGCTGGCGCCCGCGCCGGCGGCAACCCCATTGACCGCGGCGATCACCGGCATCTCGAGGGTGCGCAGGGCCAGCACCAGCGGCTTGTAGTTGTCTTCGATCGAGGCGCCGAGATCCGGCGGCGAACCGTCTGCCGCGGGCTTGCGGTCGGCCAGATCCTGGCCGGCGCAAAAGCCGCGCCCGGCGCCGGTCAGCACCAGCACGCGCACGCTGCCGTCTGCCCGCCCGGCCCGCACCTGCGCCAGCGCCTCACGCAACTCGGCGTGCATCTGCCGGGTGAAGGCGTTGAGGCGCTCCGGGCGGCACAGGGTGATCGTCGCGACCGCCTCGCTCACTTCGAGGCGCACGGTCTCGAACCCGCCGTTCATGAGCCGCTACTCCGGGTTGTAGGCGATGAAGCCGGACTTGGGCGTACCGCACTCAGGGCAGACCCAGTCGTCCGGGATGTCTTCCCATTTCGTGCCGGGCGCAATGCCCTCGTCCGGCAGGCCCTCGGCCTCGTCGTAGGGAAAGAAGCAGGCACCGCATTGGTACTTGGCCATTTTTTTCGTCTCTCGATGTCGTCTGAAGGTTCGATCGGATCGCGCCACCGGCCCCGGGGCCTAGGGCACGACCAGCAGCTTGCCCGGGGTTCGACGCCCGGCCAGTTGTTGCAGGGCCTCGCCGGCGCGCGCCAGCGGGTAGGTTCGGGTCACCGGTGGCCGCAGTCGGCCATCGGCCCAGGCGGCAGTCAGGGCGTCGATCTGCGGGCGGGAGGTTCCAGGTTCGCGCCGCAGCATCTCGTCCCAGAACACGCCGATCACGTGGCAGCCTTTGAGCAGCGTCAGATTGGTCGCCAGCCGCGGGATCGCCCCGGCGGCAAAACCGATCACCAGCAGCCGGCCGCGCCAGGCGATGGCGCGTATCGCCTTCTCGGTGAACTCGCCACCGACGACATCGACCACGACGTCCGCACCCTTGCCGTCGGTAGCCGCCTTGGCCGCATCCTTGAGGTCGTTGGCGACGTAATCGATGGTGATGTCGGCCCCCGCCTCGCGGCAGAATTCAAGCCGTTCCTCGCTGCCAGCGGCGGCGATCACCCGCGCCCCGGCCAGCTTGGCGATCTGTATCGCGGCCAGCCCGACGCCGCCGGCCGCACCCAGCACCAGCACGCGCTCGCCCGGCTGCAGGCGGGCCAGGTCGTGCAGCGCGAACCATGCCGTGCCGTAGGTCGTCAGGCCGGCCGCGGCGGTTTCGAAGCGAACCGGATCGGGCAGATGCCAGCACATCGATGCCTTCGCCCGCGTGTACTCGGCGTAGCCACCGAAGCTGGTGAAGGCCAGCACCCGATCGCCCGGGCGGAAGTCGTCGACGCCGTCGCCGACCGCCTCGACCGTGCCGGCGATCTCGCCGCCCGGTGCGAAGGGCAGCGGCGGGCGGATCTGGTACTTGCCCTGCACGATCAGGGTATCGAAGAAGTTCACCCCGGCCGCGGCGACCCGCACCCGCAATTCGCCGGCTGCGATCTCCGGTACCGGCATCTCGCCCGGGGCGTGGCTTTCGACGGGTCCCAGCTCGTGGCAGACGAAGGCCTTCATCGCGTCACTCCGGACACCGGCGCCTGCAGCGGCGACGGCGGGAAATCGGGCGGGCGGCGTTCCTTCACCGCGGCCAGGCCCTCACGCATTTCGGGACTTCCGAAGCCGAGCATCTCGAGCGCCAGCGAACTGTCGAAGGCCGGCCCCGCCATCCGCAGCCAGTGGTTGAGGCTGTGCTTGGTCCAACGCAGCGCCGTCTGCGGCCCGGCGGCCAGCCGTGCCGCGAGTTCGCGACAGGTCGGCAGCAGCGCGTCGGGCTCGACCACCTTTGCCACCAGACCGATGCGCTCGGCCTCCTCGCCCGAGATCTCGTCGGACAACAGCAGGTGGAGCTTGGCCTTGGCCATGCCGCACAGCAGCGGCCAGATGATCGCGGCATGGTCGCCGGCGGCGACGCCGAGGCGGGTATGGCCGTCGATCAGGCGCGCGTTCCGTGCTGCAACCGGGATGTCGGCCATCAGGGCGACCGCGAGGCCACCGCCGACCGCGGGGCCGCTGATCGCCGAGATCACGATCTTCGAGCAGTCCACCATGTTCATCACCAGTTCGCGGGCTTCGCGCCAGACCCGGGCACGATCCTCGAAGCGATCGGCCATCGCGCCGACCAGTTCCAGCGTGCCGCCAGCAGAAAAGCCCTTGTCCTGGCCGCGGACGATCACCACCGAGATGTCGGGATCGCGATCGATGTCGCGCCAGATCGCGGCCAGCTCGCCGTGTCCGCGGGCGTCGGCGGACGGCAGGCGCCCGTCCTCGCCCATGATCAGTTCGGCAATGCCCGGCGCGGTGTGCTCGAGGCGAAGGCTGCGGTAGTGGCTGTAGTCCATGTTCAGGCGCCTCCGTCCGCGTTCTCGAGGAAGCGCGCGAAGCGCGCGCGCCACTCGGGCTCGATCGGAATCGCGCGCGGCCCCGAGACATCGGCCCAGACCAGGGTCTGGCGGGCGATGAAGCGCAACTGCTCGACGTGCCTGGCCTCGATGCGGATGGTCAGCGAACGCTCGCCCATCTTTTCGACCACCAGCGAGAAACGCAGCGACTCCCCGTGCACGCTGGGCGCGAGGAAGTCGGCCTCGAGGTGGCGCATCGGCACGCCCCGGTGCAATTCGGCGTGCAGGTCATAGAAATCCACGCCGTGGGCCTGGGCGAACCAGTCCTCGACGGTTTCGTTGCACAGCACCAGATACTGTGGGTAGAAGACGATGCCGGCCGGATCGCACTGGTGGAATCGGATCAGCTTGTCGGTCTCGAATTTCATGGCGTACCTTCCATATGCATGGCCGGCACGTCGTCCAGGACGCGCTCGACGAAGTTTGCGATCGCCTCGATTACCGCATCGGGCTGATCCTTGTGCGGCGAGTGGCGGCAATCGGCGAGCCTGACCAGTTCGACGTCCGATGCCCGGGCGGCGATGCGCTCGATCTGATCCATGGTGCCGTACTCGTCGTCCTCGCCCTGCAGTGCCATCACCGGGCAGGGGATCGAAGGCAGGAATTCCTCGATGTTCCAGGCGCGGAAATCCGGATGCAGCCAGATGTCGTTCCAGCCCCGGAACACCGCCGCCACGTCACGGTGGTGCTTGCCCAGCCGCTCGCGCAGATCGGTCGTCTGCCAGGCCACCTCGGCCGCCTCGATGTTGCGGATGGATAGGTCCTCGACCCGCACGTGCGGGGCCATCAGGATCAGTCCGGACAGCGCTGTCGCGGTACCGCCGGCGCAGATCAGCGAGATCGAGCCACCGTCGCTGTGGCCGACCAGAAAGGGTTTGTCGAGATCGAGCGCAGCAATCAGAGCCGGCAGCACCGCGAGGCCTTCGCGATGCATGTAGTCGGGCTTGCGCGGCAGATCTGCCGGATCCGACCAGCCGTAGCCGGCGCGCGAATAGACCAGCGCCTCGCAGCCGGTGGCGTCGGCGACACGCTGCGGAAAATCGCGCCACATGCGCACCGAGCCCAGCCCCTCGTGCAGGAACACCAGTGTGCGCGCGTCGTCGCGCGGGTGGGCGGACGGCAGGCGCACGACTTCGAGCTTGCAACCGCCGATGTTTACGAACTTCATTCAGACTCCCAGATGTTGTGTGATCAGGTCCGGGGCGGCGCGAAAGGCTTCACTGGCGCCGTCGAACACGACCCGCCCCTTGACCAGGATCATCGTGCGGTCGGTGATCGCGCTGACCGCCGCATGGTTCTTGTCGACCACCACGGTGGCGATGCCGGAGTGGCGGATCTCGCGGACGATGCGCCAGATCTCGCGGGCGATCAACGGCGCCAGGCCCTCGGTGGCTTCGTCGAGAATCAGCAGATCCGGGTTGGTCATCAGCGCGCGACCGATCGTCAGCATCTGCTGCTCGCCGCCGGAGAGCTGGCCACCGCCGTTGGTGAGGCGCTCGGACAGGCGCGGAAAGGTGTCCATAACCCGGTCAAAGGTCCAGTTGCGCCGACCGTCCACGCCGGCGCGGGCAGCCATCTGCAGGTTTTCCTTCACCGACAGGTCGGGAAAGATGCCGCGCCCTTCCGGCACGTAGGCAATGCCGCGTCGGGCGATGGCGTAGGTCGTCGCGCGGGACATCTCGTGTCCTCGCACCACCACCGACCCCCTGGCCGGTCGTACCAGCCCCATCATGCTGCGGATCAGCGTGGTCTTGCCCATGCCGTTGCGCCCCATCAGCCCCAGCGCCTCGCCCTCGTGCACGCTGAAATCGACGCCATGCAGGACGTGACTGGCGCCATAGTAGGTATGCAGGCCTCTGGCGGCGAGCAGTTGCTCGCGTGCGGCAACGTCAGACATGGAAGGCCTCGTCGCCGAGATAAGCCTGCTGGACCTCGACGTTGGCGCGGATCTGGGCGGGGGGGCCGGAGGCCAGCAACTGGCCATTGACCAGCACCGTGATGGTGTCGGCCACCGCAAAGACCGCGTCCATGTCGTGCTCGACCAGCAGGATCGCCCGCGTGCGCCGCAGCCGGTCGAGCAACGCGACCATCCTCGTCGCCTCCTCCGAGCCCATCCCCGCCAGCGGCTCGTCGAGCAGCAGCACGTCGGCGTCGGTCGCCAGCACCATCGCGATCTCGAGCTGGCGCTGCTCGCCGTGCGACAGCGTGCCCGCGATGCGATCCTCCCGACCCTCGAGGCCCGCCTCGGCGATCACTTCGCGCGCCTTGTCCAGCGTGTCGACGAGCGCGCAGGCGTCGGTGAACAGCCGCCACGCCCGCTGCCGCCGCGACTGCGCCGCCAGCCGGCAGTTCTCCAGCACCGTGAAGCCGCCGAAGATGTTGGTGCGCTGGTAGCTGCGACCGATGCCCACCCGCGAGCGCTGCGGCGCCGACAGGTGCGTGATGTCCCGGCCCTTGTACGTGATCCGGCCCGAACTGGGCGCGAGATCGCCCGAGAGCAGGTTGATGCAGGTCGACTTGCCCGCCCCGTTCGGCCCCAGCAGCGCGTGCAGCCGGCCGCGCTCGAGCGTGATCGAGACGTCCTCGTTGGCACTGAGCCCGCCGAAGCGACGGCTCAGCCGCTCGGCCACCAGCAGCGCCTCAGTCATCGCCCCCTCCCTTGAGCAAGAGCGTGCGCAGGCGCCCCGGCAACGCCCGCAGTCCGCCCGGCAGGAACAGCACCACCGCCACGATCACCAGCCCCATCAACAGTTGCCAGTGCTTGGTCAGCATCGAGAAGCCTTCTTCGAGCGCCACCATCGTGCCGGCGCCGATCATCGCCCCGACCGGTGAGCCCATGCCGCCCAGGATCACCATCATCAGCACGTGCCCGGACTCGTGCCAGGACAGGAGCTCCGGTGTCACGAAGCCGAACAGCAGCGCATAGAGGAAGCCCGCCGTGCCGGCCAGCGCGCCGGCCAGCACGAAGGCGCCGAGCTTGTAGCGGAAGGTGGCGTAGCCGAGCGAGCGCATCCGGTGCTCGTTCTCCTTGATGCCCACCAGCACCCGGCCGAAGGGCGAGCGCAGCACCCGGACCAGCAGCCCATAGACCAGCACCAGCACGATCAGCACGAAGTAGAAGAACTGGTGCCCTTCGGCCAGATCGAACGGCAGCCACTCGCCCAGCCGCGGTTCCGGCCGGAAATTCAGGTAGAGGCCGTCCGAGCCGCCGCCGAGCGCGGTGTCGTGGAAGAGATAGAAGCCCATCTGGCTGAAGGCGAGCGTCACCATGATGAAATAGATGCCCTTGGTGCGCAGCACCAGCAGCCCGATCACGAGCGCGGCCAGCGCCGAGGCGAGGATCGCGGCCGGCATCACCAGCCACAGGTTGGCCGGGTCGTACTCGGGCGAGATCAGCGCGACGGCGTAGGCGGCGATGCCGAAGAAGGCGGCGTGGCCGAGGCTCACCAGGCCGGTGAAGCCGACCAGCAGGTCCAGGCTCATGGCGAAGATCCCGAGGATCAGGACCTTGGCCAGCAGTTCGACGTAGAACTCGGAGCCGACCAGCGGATAGGCGGCCAGCGCGGCCAGCGCGACGAGCCTGGCGATCAGTCCGGTGCGGGGCGCGGTGCGCATCGCTCAGCCCTTCCCGAGCAGGCCCGCGGGCCGCCACAGCAGCACCGCGGCCATCACCAGATAGACCATGACGCCGGCAAACTCGGGCAGGATGACCTTGCCGAAGGTGTCGGCGAAGCCGATCAGCAGGGCGCCGATCAGCGCGCCCCAGACCGAGCCGATGCCGCCGACCACGACGACGACGAAGGACAGGATCAGCACCTGGCCGCCCATGTTCGGCGCGACCGAGGAGATCGGCGCGGCGAGCATGCCGGCGAGTGCCGCCATGGCGACGCCGAGGGCGAAGACGACGCGGTAGATGAGCTTGATGTTGATGCCCAGCGCCTGGACCATGTCGCGGTCGTGGCTGCCGGCGCGGATCATCATGCCGAGCCGGGTGCGCTGGATCAGCAGGTACAGGCCGATCGCGAGCACGATGCAGACCGCCGAGATGGCGAGCCGGTAGATCGGGTAGCTCAGCGTGTCGTCGAGCGGGATCGAGCCCTCGAGGAAGGCGGGCATCGGCACGCCATGGACGTCGTCGCCGACGAGGATGCTGCGCATCTCTTCGAAGATCAGGATCAGGCCGTAGGTGAGCAGCACCTGGTCGAGGTGCTCGCGCTTGTACAGATGCACGAACAGCAGCGCTTCGAGCGCGGCGCCGAAGAGCATCGCCAGCGGTATGCCGAGCACGATCGCCCACAGCAGGCTGCCGGTGGCGCTGGTGAGGCCGAAGGCGAGGTAGGCGCCGGCCATGTAGAAGCTGCCGTGGGCGAGGTTGATGATGCCCATGATGCCGAACACCAGGGTCAGGCCGCTGGCCACCAGGAACAGCAGCAGTCCGTACTGCACGGCGTTGAGCGTCTGCACCAGGAACGAAAAGATATCCATGCGTCTTCCCTGCCCGGCGCACCCGCGGGTGCGCCGGGATTCGAACTTCGACTCGGGTGTCGCCCGGGACTTACTTCATGCGGCAGCCGCGGGCCGGATCGGCCAGCGCGGCGGCGGCGACGGCGACCACCGGGTTGATGTCGCCCCTGGCTTCGCGCAGGTAGATGTCCTGCACCGGGTTGTGGGCCGGCGACATGGCGAAGCTGCCCCGCGGGCTGTCGATCCTGGCCGCGGCCATCGCCTTGATCATGCCTTCCCGGTCCTCGACCTTGCCCTTCACTGCCGCGAGCCCGGCGGCGAGCAGCTGGGCGGCGTCGTAGCCTTGCACCGCATAGACGTCCGGTGCGGCGCCGTAGGCCTTCTCGTAGCTCGCGCGAAAGGCCTTGTCCTTGGGGTTGTCGAGGCCGTCGGCGTAGTGCAGCGTGGTGAGCAGGCCTTCGCCGGCGCCGCCCATCGCGGCGAGCGTGCCGTCGGTGAGAAAGCCCGAGCCGTAGAGCGGGATCGAGTCCTTGAGGCCGGCCGCGGCGTAGTCCTTGGCGAGCTTGACGGCGCCGCCGCCAGCGAAGAAGACGAACACGGCGTCGGGCTTGAGCGTGGCGATCTCGGTGAGATAGGGCTGGAATTCGGTGTTGGGGAAGGGCAGCGTCAGTTCCTGCACGATCTCGCCGCCGCCGGCGGTGAAGGATTCCTTGAAGCCTTCGATCGCCTGCAGGCCGGCCGAGTACTTCCAGGTCAGCGTCACCACGCGCTTGATGCCCTTCTTCAGCAGCACCGGGCCCATCGCGTAGGAGGGTTGCCAGTTGGTGAAGGAGGTGCGGAAGATGTTCGGCGCGCACAGCGGGCCGGTCAGTTCGTCGGCGCCGGCGTTGGGCACGATCATCAGTGTCTTGCTGCCGCGCGCGACCTTGGCCATGGCCATCGCCACGCCCGAATGCACGGTGCCGACCAGCACGTCGACGCCGTCGCGCTTGACCAGCTTGTTGGCGTTCTCGGTGGCCTTGGCCGGGTCGGATTCGTCGTCCACCGTCGCGTACGACACCGACGCCCCGCCCAGCATGCCCCCGTTCTCATCGACGTAGAGCTTGAAACCATTGGTGATCGCCGTGCCCAGCCGCGCGTACGTCCCCGTCGCCGGCAGCATCAGACCAACCTTCACTTCTTCGGCCGCATGCGCGGCCGGCGTCATGACCCCTGCCAGCGCCATGCCGACGATCAGCCCGGACAGTCGCTTGCTCGCTCTTTTCATTGTCGTCTCCTCCATTGCCTCATTGGCCCGACCGGCACGGCTGCCGGCCTGGGAACTCCTTGCTGCGGTGGCGCCCGCCTCGCGTCACTCCCAATGGCTGCCGCGATTGGCGGCAAAGGCGAGGTCGATGGCCGCCCAGTCCTCGCCGGTCAGCTGCGCCTCGGCCAGCGGCAGCACGACCTCTTCCTCGGTGGCCATGTGGCGCCACATGAACTCGGCATAGGCATCGAGCGCACCGGAAAATCCCTCCAGGCCGGTGCCTTCGCGTGCTGCCTCCAGCTTCGCGCGCAGATCGGCGAGCAGGTCCGCGCAGCGCGCATGCTCGGCCTCGAGCTGGTCGAGCACCGGCACCGCCTCGGCCGAGCGCATCCGCAGGAAGCGAAACAGGTACTCGTCCTCCTTGGGGTGGTGGCGCCGGTCCGGGAAGGCCTCAATGTAGTCCAGCATCGCACCGAAGAGGTGGAAATCCGGCTCGCCGCCGGCATTGCGGGCGGCAGCCAGTTGCTGCTGCAGCCCCTTGATCACCGCCCCCATCGAGCGGTGCTCGTCCTTGATGATGTCGATCGCCTTGGTCATCGGGTTCTCCGGGCCATGCTCAGCGGCGAGACAGGGCGCGCAGCTTGAAGCGCTGGATCTTGCCGGTGGCGGTCTTCGGCAGCTCATCGACGAACTCGAACCAGCGCGGGTACTTGTAGGGCGCGAGCAGGCTCTTGACGTGGGCCTTGAGCTCGGCCGCCAGCTCGTCGCCGGCGCGGATACCGGGCTTGAGCACGACATAGGCCTTGGGCTTGACCAGTTCGTCGTCGTCCGCCTGGCCGACGACGGCAGCTTCGAGCACTGCCTCGTGGGTGACCAGCACCGACTCGACCTCGATCGGCGAAACATAAATACCGCTGACCTTGAGCATGTCGTCGGTGCGCCCCGAATAGACGTAGTAGCCGTCGGCGTTGATGCTGTACTTGTCGCCGCTGCGGGTCCATTCGCCGAGGAAGGTCTGGCAGGTCTTGCTGCGATTGTTCCAGTAGCCGGCGGAGCTCGACGGCCCCCGCACCTGCAGTTCGCCCACTTCTCCGACGCCGACCTCCTGGCCGTCGTCGTCGGTCAGGCGCACCTCGTAGCCGGGTACGGGCGTACCAGTGGTGCCGTAGCGGACGTCGCCGGCACGGTTCGACAGGAAGATGTGCAGCATCTCGGTCGAACCGATGCCGTCGAGGATGTCGACGCCGAAATGCGCGCGCCAGCGGCGACCGATCTCTTCCGGCAGCGCTTCACCGGCCGACGCGCAGAGCCGCAACGAAACATGCTCGCGTGCCGGCAGGTCGGCACTGGCCAGCATCGCGGCAAACAGCGTCGGCACGCCGTAGAAGATGGTCGGACGATATTCGCGCAGGCGCTTGCCCACCGCCACCGGTGTCGGGCGCTCGGCCATCAGCACCGCAGTGGCACCGACCGACATCGGAAAGGTCAGGCTGTTGCCGAGGCCATAGGCAAAGAACAGCTTGGCGGCCGAAAACACCACGTCGTCCTCGCGAATGCCGAGGATCGGCCGGCCATAGAGTTCGGCGGTGTAGACCAGGCTGGAATGGATATGGGTCGTGCCCTTCGGCGAGCCGGTCGAGCCGGACGAATAAAGCCAGAAGCAGATGTCGTCGCGGGTGGTGTCGGCGATCTCGCACTCCACCGGCTGTCCGTCCAGCAAGGCTGCCAGCGAATCGGGGCCGGCACCGCCGGAGACGACGATGCGCTGCAGCGTCGGCACGCGATCGAGCAGGGGCTGGAACAGCGGCAGCAGCGCGGCGGAAACGACCACCACGCGGGCGCGGCTGTCGCGCACCATGTATTCGTAGTCACCCTGGGTCAGCAGGGTATTGACCGCGACCGGCACGATGCCGGCCTTGATCGCACCGAGGAACACGGTCTGGAAGTCGATGCCGTCGTGCACGCACATCATCAGCCGCTGTTCCCGCTGCAGTCCCAGTGCGACCAGCGCGTTGGCACAGGCGGCGGTACGCCGATCGAGTTCGGCGTAGGTGCAATGACCGCGGTCGTCGATGAAGGCCGTCTTGTCGCCGCGCCCTGCCGCCAGATTGCGACCGATGAGGTCGGCCGCGGCGTTGTAGCAACGTGGGATGTCGATGCTCGGCGGACTGCTGCTGTGGTCCACCCGGCTCAGCTCCGGCATGGTTGTCTCCTGATGTCGTTATGTTTTCCGCCCGCCGGCGGCGACCCAGCCTACTGTCCGGTGAAGCGGATTTCGCCACCCGGCAGCAGGTAGAGCACATGGGCCTTGCCGCCGGCCACCGTGGGCCGGTGGGCGCTGCCGGGTCCATAGACGAACCAGCCGGCGCCGGCACCGTCGAAGCGGGCATCCGCGTCAAGCGGCATCACCATGTCGACTTCACCGCGGGGATGTTCGTGATGGGGACCGACGACGTCGTCCATCTCGACGACGTCGATCGAATAGCCGTGCAGTGCGGGTGCCGGCTTGGCGACGCGGCCGAAGCGGATGCCACCCTGTTCGTGCCGGCACAGCCAGCCTTCGGCGACGCCTTCGCGACAAGCCGCGGCGATACGCTGGAATACCGCGCCGTCGGCCGGGAAGCGCCGATTGAGTTCGTCCTGCAGTTGCTTGTCCACGGCCATGCCATCGATTGCGCCGGTCACTTGCGAGACCAGGGCGACGAAATCCTCAACGCTCATCTCCGTTCTCCTCGAATTCATGCCCACATCAGCGCGGCGTCGGCGCAGCCCGCCGCCAGCGACGCGATCCGCTCCGGCGAGCCCTGCACGACATGGCGCCGCAGATACAGGCCCAGTGCCCTGAGCCCGCCCAGTTCCTCGCCGCCCCCGGCCCGCCCGGGACCACCATGCAGGCAACCCGGCATGACGTTGCCGTGGCCGGTGTGGGCATTGCCGACGGTGGCGTCGACCAGCATCAGGCGGCCATGCAGATCGCCCACCGCCGACACCAGCCGGTCGGTGAACACGCCATCCGACGAATAGACCGACGCGACCAGCGAACCCTGGCCGCGGCGCATCATGCGCGTCAGTGCATCGTCGTCGGCGTACGGGATCACCGTCGCCACCGGTCCGAAGACCTCGACGCGGTGCACGGTCTCGGCGCGCTCGCCATCGCTACAGAACAACAAGGTCGGCTGGACGAAGGCCGACACCGAGGCATCGACCCCGACCGGCGTGAAACCTTCGCCGCCGCCGAAGGCGAGCTCGCATTCGCTGCGCAGTTCCGCGATGCCTGCGATCGCCGCCTGCTGCTGCGCGCGGCTGACCAGCGGGCCCATGCGCACGCCTTCCGCGGCCGGATCGCCGACGACGACGCGCGCCAGCCGGGCCGCCACCGCACCGGTGAGCGCGCGAGCGTGGGCCGCCGACACGAAGACGCGACGAATCGCCGTGCACTTCTGCCCGCTCTTGATCGTCATCTCGCGCACGATCTCCTTCACCGCAAGATCGAATTCGGCGCTGTCGGGCAGCGCATCGGGACCAAGCACAGCGGCGTTGACGCTGTCGGCTTCGATGTTGACGCGGACCGCATGCTCGACGACCTTGGGATGGGTGCGGATCCGGCGGGCCGTATCGGCCGAGCCGGTGAACGAGACGACATCGCCTTCGCGCACGTGCGTCAGCAGGTCGCGGGCGGCACCGCAAACGATCGACAACGCGCCGGGCGGCAGGATACCGGCCGAAATCACGTCGGCCACCATGCGCTGGGTGAGCCAGGCGGTCGGCGTCGCCGGCTTCACCAGCACCGGCATGCCGGCCAGCAGCGCGGGCGCTGCCTTCTCCCACAGGCCCCAGGCCGGAAAGTTGAAGGCATTGATGAAGATCGCGACGCCCTTCTGCGGCACCAGGAAGTGCCGACCGACGAAGTTGCCTTCCTTCGACAGTGGCACCACGCCACCTTCGACCAGTCCCCGGGTCTGGCCGAGCGCCTTGCCCGATCGTGCGTAGGTCTTGAGCGTAAAGATCGCGCCATCGACATCGAATCCGGCATCGGCCTCGGTGGCGCCGGCGTTCCTGCGCGAGATGTCGAAGTAGTCGGCGCGGTTGTGAGCGAGCACCTCGGCGACCGCGGCCAGCATCGACGCCCGGTCGGCATGGCTCGTGGCGCGCAGCGATTCGCCACCGGTCTGGCGTGCGTGCGCAAGCGCCCGGGCACAGTCCAAGCCATCGGAGCCGACGCGCACCAGCGCGTCACCGGAGACCGGATCGACCAGCGCCGTGCCCTCACCTTCACCTTCGATCCAGCGATCACACACGTAGTTGGGCAGATGTATCAACGCTCCCGTCTCCTGTCGGCGAATGCCATCCACCCGCCGGTGAATGGAAGTGAGTTCTTGTTCTGACTGACCGCGGTAGATTTCTCGCGACCCACCGGCTATAGAATACATGCCACACCAACACTGTCAAGCACTTTACTGCATCTTATGCGCCTGAAATCCGAGAAGTCACGGTAGAAATTGCACTCTATAGCAACATTACCAAGAACGTCGCCCCTCAATATAGCAATAAACCGCACATTTCCATTGACACCCAACGAAAGCTGCATTATTGTTCACACGACTACGGAACTTTACTTCATGTCTAAGCACGCCAACGCCACTTCCGACGCATCGACCGAGCTTCGGCAGGACCTGCCGAAACCGGTCACGCCCGACCAGGCCTTCCTGCGCGATCTCGGACGACGCGTGCGCGAGGTGCGCGACCGTCGTGGCATGACGCGCAAGCTGGTGGCCGCCGAAGCGCAGGTATCCGAACGGCACCTGGCGCACCTGGAGAGCGGCGAAGGAAATGTTTCGATCGTTCTGCTGCGGCACATCGCAGCCGCGGTGGGCGTCTCGCTGGTCGAACTGCTGACCAGCGAGGTCGAGGACACGGTCGAGCGGCGACTGATCCGGCGCTTCCTCGAGCGCCTGCCCCAGCACCGCCTGGAAGAGGTGGTGTTCCGGCTGATGCGCGACTTCGGCCATGAAGAGGCCGTGCGTCGCAAGCGCGTGGCACTGATCGGATTGCGCGGCGCTGGCAAGACCACGCTCGGCAACCGCCTCGCCAAAGAGATGAATGTCCCGTTCGTCGAACTGGACAAGGAAATCGAGCGCAGCACCGGCATGCCGATCAGCGAAATCTTCGCGCTGTATGGCCAGTCCGGCTATCGCCGCATCGAGAAACAGACCCTGGAGCGTGTGCTGCAGGACAACGCCGAAGGCGTGATCTCGGTCGGCGGCGGCATCGTCGCTCGTCAGGATGCCTACGACTACCTGCTGTCGTGCTGCTTCACGGTGTGGATCAAGGCGCAGCCGGAAGAGCACATGGCCCGCGTGATCGCACAGGGCGACCTGCGCCCCATGGCCGGCAACGACGAAGCCATGGACGACCTGAAACGGATCCTGGAAGCCCGGGAACCCCTTTACAGCCGTGCCGACGAAACCATCGACACCTCTGGCGAGGAAGTCGACATCAGCTTTTCCCGGCTCCGGCAAATGGTAACGAACTAGACCCTACGGAGGAGACAACAGTGGAAGCAGCCGCAAGCACAGAGGCCCGGGTGGCCGACGATCGGGTCGACTACCGGACCGATCCCTCGCACTACAAGCACTGGCGCCTGGCCTTTGACGGCGAAGTGGCCACGCTGACCCTCGATATCGACGAGGACGGCGGCATCCGCCCCGGCTACAAGCTGAAGCTGAACTCCTACGACCTCGGTGTCGATATCGAACTTCACGACGCCTTGCAGCGCATCCGCTTCGAGCACCCGGAAGTGCGCAGCGTGGTATTCACCAGCGGCAAGCCGAAGATCTTCTGCTCGGGCGCCAACATCTACATGCTGGGGCTTTCGAGCCATGCCTGGAAGGTCAACTTCTGCAAGTTCACCAACGAGACCCGCAACGGCATCGAGGACGCCAGCCAGAACTCCGGGCTGAAATTCATCGCCGCCTGCAACGGCACCACCGCCGGCGGCGGCTACGAGCTGGCCCTGGCCTGCGACGAGATCGTGCTGGTGGACGACCGTAACTCGTCGGTCAGCCTGCCCGAGGTCCCGCTGCTGGGCGTGCTGCCGGGCACCGGCGGCCTCACCCGGGTCACCGACAAGCGCAAGGTACGCCGCGACCACGCGGACATCTTCTGCACCATTTCCGAGGGCGTGCGCGGCAAGCGCGCGGTCGAATGGAAGCTGGTGGACGACGTCGTACGCGCCCAGAAGTTCGACGAGCACATCCGTGACCGCGCAGCCGCACTGGCGGCCGGCAGCGATCGACCTGCCGGCGCCCGGGGTGTCGCCCTGACCCCGCTCCAGCGCAGCACCGACGAGGCCGGCTACCACTACACCTATGTCGACGCCACGATCGACGCCGACAAGCGCACCGTGACGCTGACCGTCAAGTCGCCGGCCGCGGTCAGCGCGACAACGCCCGACGAGATGCTCGCCCAGGGCGCCAACTGGTGGCCGCTGCAGATGGCCCGCGAACTCGACGATGCCATCCTCAATCTGCGCACCAACCACCTCGACATCGGGCTGTGGCTGCTACGCACCGAGGGCGATGCCCGGGTCGTGCTCGACAGCGACGCCACGCTGGTCGCGCACCAGGATCACTGGTTCGTGCGCGAGACGATCGGCATGTTGCGCCGCACGCTGTCCCGCATCGACGTCTCCTCGCGCAGCCTGTATGCGCTGATCGAGCCGGGCAGCTGCTTTGCCGGCACCCTGCTCGAACTGGCCCTGGCCGGCGATCGCAGCTACATGCTTGACGACGAGAACGGGTCCAATCGCATCGCCCTGTCGGCGATGAATACCGGCATGCTGCCGATGGTCAATGGCCTGTCGCGCATCGCCTCGCGCTTCTACGACGATCCGGCGCCGACCCAGGCCGCCTATGCCGCCGTCGGCGAGCCGCTGTCGCCTGAGCAGGCGATGGCACTCGGTCTGGTGACCGAGATTCCCGACGAACTCGACTGGGCTGACGAGGTGCGCATCGCACAGGAAGAACGCGCCGCGCTGTCGCCCGACGCCCTCACCGGCCTCGAGGCCAACCTGCGCTTCGGCATTTTCGAGACCATGAACACGCGCATCTTCGGCCGCCTGTCGGCCTGGCAGAACTGGATCTTCATCCGCCCCAACGCGGTCGGTGAAAGCGGCGCCCTGAAGCTCTTCGGCTCGGGCAGGAAACCGCAGTTCGACTGGAACCGCGTCTGAGTGCAGCGGGCCCGCCGCGGCGGCGGGCCCGACCGATTCCCTCGTTCAACCGGTGCCTGGCCGACCCTCTGCCGAAGCAGTCGGCGCGACCACCCGGTTCAGGAGGCCCTTGGCAAGCAGGAGCGGCCGATGGCGCGATGCGTCACGGCGTTCCGAAACGACATCTGGAGACAGGACAATGGCGATCAACTACAGCGAACGCATTCCGAACAACGTCGATCTTTCGACCAATCGCACGCTGCAGCGCGCACTCGAGAACTGGCAGCCGGCCTTCCTCGACTGGTGGGGCGAGATGGGGCCGGACGGCTCCACCGACTACGACGTCTATCTGCGCACGGCGGTCAGCGTCGATCCGGCCGGCTGGGCCCATTTCGAACACGTCAAGATGCCCGATTACCGCTGGGGCATCTTCCTGACGCCGCCCGAGCAGGACCGCAAGGTGAACTTCGGCGACCACAAGGGCGAGAACGCCTGGCAGGAGGTTCCGGGCGAGTACCGTTCGACCCTTCGCCGCATCATCGTCACCCAGGGCGATACCGAGCCCGCTTCGGTCGAGCAGCAGCGCCACCTCGGCCTGACCTGCCCCTCGCTGTACGACCTGCGCAACCTGTTCCAGGTGAATGTCGAGGAGGGTCGTCACCTGTGGGCGATGGTCTATCTGCTGCACGCCCACTTCGGCCGTGACGGCCGCGAGGAAGGCGAGGCGTTGCTCGAGCGCCGCTCCGGCGACGAGGACAACCCGCGCATCCTGACCGCGTTCAACGAGAAGACGCCGGACTGGCTGTCCTTCTTCATGTTCACCTTCTTCACCGACCGCGACGGCAAGTACCAGCTCGCGTCGCTGGCCGAGTCGGCATTCGATCCGCTGTCGCGCACCTGCAAGTTCATGCTCACCGAGGAAGCCCATCACCTGTTCGTCGGCGAATCCGGCGTCGGCCGCGCGATCCAGCGTACCTGCGAGGTGATGAAGGAACTGAAGACCGACGACCCGGCCAAGCTGCGTGCCGCCGGCGTGATCGATCTGCCGACGCTGCAGCGATACGTGAATTTCCACTTCAGCGTCACCAGCGACCTGTATGGCGCCGAGATCTCGTCGAACGCGGCCACCTACTACACCACCGGATTGAAGGGGCGCTTCGAGGAAACCAAGATCGACGACGACCACAAGCTCGGCAACGCCGAGTACGAGGTGATGGATGTCGCCGGCGACAGGATCCTGACCCGTCACGTCGCCGCACTGACCGCCCTCAACGAGCGCCTGCGCGACGACTGGGTGACCGACGTCCAGGCCGGGGTGGACCGCTGGAACCGAATTCCAGGCAAGTACGGCATCGACTTCAAGATCGTGCTCCCGCACAAGGGCTTCAATCGCAAGATCGGCATGTTTGCGGACGTCCATGTCAGCCCCGACGGCCGCATGGTGTCCGAGGCCGAATGGACCCATCAGCACAAGCACTGGCTGCCGACCGAAGAGGATCGCCTGTTCGTCCATTCGCTGATGGGCCGCTGCATCGAGCCGGGCAAGTTCGCCAACTGGATCGCTCCGCCCTCGCGCGGCATCAACAACCAGCCGGCCAACTTCGAGTACGTGCGATTCAACTGAGCCCGCCCGCGCGCCCGGGCGCCGTCGATCGAGCCGTTGCATGGTGGCCTTCGGGCCACCGGGCAGGACGAAACCGGCGATGACCCGGGCGACCGCCACCGAGAGGAAGACACCATGAACGCGCCCACAGAGCACGCCGACATTGCCCGCCAGCACCTGATCGACCCCGAGATCTGCATCCGCTGCAATACCTGCGAAGAGATGTGCCCGATCGACGCGATCACCCACGATTCGCTCAACTACGTGGTCAGGTTCGACGTCTGCAACTGGTGCAATGCCTGCATCGGCCCATGCCCCACCGGCGCGATCGACAGCATCCGCAACGTCGCGCGGGACAAGCCCTACTCCGTCGAGGAGCAGTTCGGCTGGGAGGTGCTGCCGGAGCAGACCGACCTCGATTCGCTCGAGGTGGGCGGCGGGGACAGCCTGCCCGACGAGGTGCGCGAGATCACCGAGATCGCCACCGCGGGCCAGGGCGGACCAGCGCTGGCACCGTGGTCGGCGGCTCACCCCTACGTCAATCTGTACGCGGCGAAGAACCCGGTCGAGGCGACCGTGACCGGCAACTTCCGGCTGACCGCCGAAGACGCCTCGAGCGACATCCACCACATCGTGCTGGATTTCGGCGCGACGCCGTTTCCGGTGCTCGAAGGCCAGTCGCTCGGCATCATTCCGCCCGGAGCCGATGCCAACGGCAAGCCTCACCTGCTGCGCATGTACTCGATCGCCAGCCCCCGCGAAGGCGAGCGACCCCACTACAACAACCTCGCACTGACCGTGAAGCGGGTCACCGAGGACCATGACGGCAAGCCGGCCCGAGGCGTCGCGTCGAACTACGTGTGCGATCTCAAGAAGGGCGACAAGGTCCAGGTCACCGGTCCCTACGGGTCGAGCTTCCTGATGCCCAACCATCCGGGATCGTCGCTGCTGATGATCTGCACCGGCACCGGATCGGCGCCGATGCGCGCGATGACGGAGCGCAGGCGGCGGCGGCGAGACCGCAACGAAGGGGGCGAACTGGTGCTGTTCTTCGGCGCGCGCTCGCCCGAGGAACTGCCGTACTTCGGCCCGCTGCAGAAACTGCCGAAGGCATTCATCGACATGAATCTCGCCTTCTCGCGGGTGCCGGGCCAGCCCAAGCAGTACGTCCAGGATCTGATCCGCGAGCGCGCCGACAAGGTCTTCGAGATGCTCACCGACGACAACTGCTACATCTACATCTGCGGCCTCAAGGGCATGGAGTCCGGCGTGCTCGAGGCCTTCCGCGACATCTGCCGTGCCCAGGGCACCGACTGGGACACCCTGCGCCCGCAACTGCTCGGCAAGGCCCGTTTCCACGTCGAGACCTACTGACCCCCGTCGCTGCGCCCGCCACGGCATGCCGGGCGGGCGCGCGGACCCGGCGGCAGCGCCGCCGACAACACCGAGCAGGCAAATACGATGAAAGACGCTGTGTATATCTGCGACGGGGTCAGGACCCCGTTCGGCCGCTACGGCGGCAGCTTGTCCCCGCTGCGCGCCGACGACCTGGCGGCTTTGCCGGTGGCCGAACTGATGGCCCGCAATCCCGGCGTCGATTGGGGCGCCGTCGACGACGTCATCTTCGGCTGCGCCAACCAGGCCGGCGAAGACAACCGCAACGTCGCCCGCATGGCGGCGCTGCTGGCCGGATTGCCGGTCGAAGTACCGGGCACCACCATCAACCGCCTATGCGGATCGAGCCTGGATGCGGTGGCGAGCGCGGCCCGCGCGATCAGCAGCGGCGAAGCCGGGCTCATGATCGCCGGCGGCGTCGAGAGCATGAGCCGCGCCCCCTTCGTCATCGGCAAGGCCGAATCGGCCTTCTCGCGCAGCGCGAGGATCGAGGACACCACGATCGGGTGGCGCTTCGTCAATCCCCGCATGAAGGCCCTCCACGGCATCGACTCGATGCCGGAGACGGCCGAGAACGTGGCCGCCGAATTCGGCATCGCGCGCGCCGACCAGGACGCCTTCGCGCTGCGCAGCCAGCGACGCTGGTCCGCGGCGGCGGAGGCCGGTTTCTTCGCCGGCGAGATCTTCCCGGTAAGCGTTCCGCGGCGCAAGGGCGAACCCCTGGTGCTGGCCGCCGACGAACATCCGCGCCCGGAAACCAGTGCCGACGGCCTCGCGCGACTGAAAGGCGTGGTGCGAGCCGACGGCACCGTGACCGCAGGCAATGCCTCCGGCGTCAATGACGGCGCCTGCGCGCTGTTGCTGGCATCGGCGGCAGCGGTCGAGCGATTCGGCCTGAGGCCGCGCGCACGTGTGCTTGGCGCCGCTGCGGCCGGGGTGCCGCCACGCATCATGGGCATCGGCCCGGCGCCGGCAAGCGAGAAGCTGCTCGCCCGCCTGGGCCTGTCGATCGAACGCTTCGACGTGATCGAGCTGAACGAAGCCTTCGCCGCCCAGGCGCTGGCGGTGACCCGTCGCCTCGGCCTCGCCGATGACGACCCTCGGGTCAATCCCAACGGCGGCGCGATCGCGATCGGACACCCGCTCGGCGCCTCGGGCGCCCGGCTGGTGCTGACCGCGATCAACCAGCTCGAGAAGAGCGGTGGCCACCTCGGGCTGGCGACCATGTGCATCGGCGTCGGCCAGGGCATCGCGCTGGCGGTCGAGCGTGTCTGAAGGAGCCCTCCGATGAAACCGGAAGCGATCCAGATCATCAAGGACGAACACCTGGCGATCGCCGCCGTGATGTACTGCCTGCGCTACCTGGTGCGGCAGATGCGCGACCACGGCGAGGCGCCGAATTTCCCGTTGCTACACGCCATCCTCGACTACGTCGTCTCCTATCCGGATCGCTGGCATCACCCGAAGGAGAACGACTACCTGTTTGCCGCGATCAAGGAACGCACGCACGACGCCGACGCCATCATCGCCCGGCTCGAGCGGGAGCATCGCGACGGCCACCCGCGGATCGAAGACCTGACGAACCGCCTCGACGATTTCGAGCGTTCAGGCAAGGCCGCGCCGTTTTACGAAGCGGCCGACGCCTATGCGCAAAGCGAGTGGGATCACATGCGCCGCGAGGAAGACGAGTTGATGCCGCTCGCCGAGCGCGCCTTGACCACCGACGACTGGCAGCGCATCTACGAGGCCTTCCGCGAGAACGACAACCCGCTTTACGGGCTGAAACCGAAGGACGACGCAGAGCGCCTCTATCAACGGATCCTCGCGCTCGCGCCGTCGCCGATCGGCTACGCCCGACGTTAAGGTCGCTGCCGTCGGATCGACCTCGGATCGGCGCCCTCGGCGCGCGCCTTCAAGCCTTGGCAATGGCCTTTCTGAAGTCCATGATCGCGCCCACGAGGGCCTTCGAGACATCCGTGAATTCGTCGCCGAGGGCCGACCTGGCGCCGGCCCTGTCATTGCGCTCGACCCGGTTCACCACTTCCCCTGCGCACCGGTGGAAGTCCCCATGCCTGCCAACCAGATGCCGATAGCTGGCAAGCGACTGGTACCGGCCGGCCTCACGACGCAGCCACTGGCCCAGTTCACACAAGTCATCCCTGCAAACGATGGCGCTTTGCAGGTGCTCCGTGCTGCCACCGTCGACGAACCGGCTCAAGCGAAACTTCAATCCGATGTGGGCGGCAATGTCATTGTCGAAATTCGAGATGCTGCCGGAATCACCGGAGCATCGCGGCGTCGGCCGCTCCTCCCCGGCGCCGGCCGATGCTTCCAGTCCGTTCAGCACCGCCTCGTACAAGCGCTCAGGCGTGACCGGCTTGCTCACGAAGTCACTCATGCCGACGTCGAAGCAGGCACGCCTGTCGCCGTCAAAGGCATTGGCGGTCATCGCCACGATCGGCGCCGCCGTGCTCAGCGACTCGAGGCGAATGATTCGGGTCGCATCGACGCCATTGAGAACCGGCATCTGCATGTCCATCAGGATCAGGTCATAGGCACGCGCCTGGGCCAAATCGACCGCCTCGTAGCCATCGACGGCGCTATCAGGGCGCAGACCCGCCTGGATGAGCAGTTCCTGGGCAATGATCAGATTGACCGGTTCGTCCTCGACGATCAGGATGCGTGCGTTTCGATGGCGGGCCTGGAGGTGCTCCTTGGCCGAAGGTTCCACCATTGCGGACAGCGGCTCCGGTGCATTGCGGCTGCCCTTTCCGACGTGCACCGTGAACCAGAAGGTACTGCCCTTGCCGAGATCGCTTTCCACGCCGATTTCACCGCCCATCAACTGCACCAAGCGTTTGCTGAGGGCGAGTCCAAGCCCGGTTCCGCCGTATTTTCGGGTCGTCGATGCGTCCGCCTGCTCGAATACCAGGAACAGGCGCTTCTGATCCGCCTCACTGATGCCGATGCCGGTATCTGTCACTTCGAAGCGCAGCAACATTTCCGTCAATGTCTCTTCGACGAGTCGAACACGGACGGCGACATGGCCACAGTTGGTAAACTTGACGGCATTGCCGGCAAGATTGATGAGGATCTGACCGAGTCGCAGCGGATCTCCCAGCAGCGGCTGCTGGGCCAGCACATCGGGAATATCCATAGGGAATGCCAGCCCTTCGTCTGCCGCCCGCTGGCCGAGGATGTTCTTCAGATTGCCGATCACCTCGCTCAAGGTGAAGGGGATTTGCTCGAGGGGCATATGCGCCGCCTCGATCTTCGACAGATCGAGAATATCGTTGATCAGCCCCAGCAGGTGATGGGAGGCGACATCGACCTTATTCAGATAATCCTTCTGGTTCTGGTCCGTGGCACGACCCAGGGCGAGCGACGTCATGCCCATGATATGGTTCATCGGGGTGCGCAGTTCGTGGCTCATGTTTGCCAGAAACGCACTCTTGGCGAGACTCGCGGCTTCGGCCTTTTCCTTGGCGGCCGCCAGTTCGTGGGTTCTTTCCTCGATCAGGTCTTCCTGTCGGGCATTGACCAGCGACAATTCGGCATAGGCACGACGACGGCTGAGCAATGACCAGCCGAGCACGATCAGGAGCAGCGTCTCCAACGAGGCAAATGCGATCCATTGGCCGTGCTTCTCCCACACGGAAAGTTCGCGATACAGGATCTCGCTGTCTGCCGGCAGGTTCGAGCGGGGAATGTTCCAGCGCTTCAGCGCGCGATCGTCGAACTGATTGACCGAGGCGAATGTATCCGGAAATGAATCGGGGCTGGCACCCGCGATGAGATCCGCGATCATCCAACCGACGCGTTCGCCGGAAATCACATAACCCCCGATCGTCCCCGCGCCGAGCAGGGAATCGTGCGTCGCGAAGACCGGTACCGAAGCCGCCGCTGCGAGTTTCTGCAGGACTTCGTAGGGTGCGGCGCGTGTTCCGGCACGGTCGTGATTGACGACCTGATAAAGGATCACGGTGTCTGTCGAGAGTTCGGCCACCCGTGCATAGAGTTCCGGGAAGCTGAAATCCTCGCTCCAGGCCTCGTAGCTCACCCGATCCTTGAAATGCGCCTCCCAGGCAGCACGGGCGCGCGCCAGTCGACTCGGCAACAGATTGCCGATCACCAGGAGCCGACTCGCCTGGGGTTGCAGGTCGAGGGCAACACGTATCTGTTGCTCGAAATCCTCCTTGACCGCCAGCGCTGTTTCGCTCCGCTTGCCCTCGATCGCGCCGGCATGGACGAGCAGACGCCTGGCACCGGGGAAGAGATCGGGGTAGCGCGAAAGGAAACTGGCAGCCGGGCCGGCCTCGGTGACGATCAGGTCGAACGGAAAATTGCCGTACTTGTTGCGCAGATAATCGACGCGCCAGGCGTCATCGCCATTTCCGCGGGCGCGCATCGCGTCGAGCCGTTCCTCGAATAGCGTGGGCAAGACCTCGTCCCTTCGGGCAGCCAAACGTTGATTCAACCCCTCATGCACGCGCTGCTGCCAGGGCAATCGGTCTTCGAAGGACCAGAGAATCAGGACCTTGGGCGTCAGCGGCATGGCTGCCGAGACCACCGTCGAGGCAGCAGCGGCGGCAAGCGACAAGACAACCGCGGCAATCCGCTTGAAGGTCATGTCGAAAGAATCCAGAACGTCATCCCCATTGGCAGTGCGCACAGCCGCAGGTCACTCGTCCGATCGACGGCGCAGCACGTGACCCGATATCGCTGCGCCGGCACGATGGCTGGACACGATCACCAGGAGTCATCGCCGTTCCCTGGCGGTTGCTCGTGGCGGGGATCATACGGCAATCGACTGCGGAGAATCGCCAGGTCCTGCTCGCATCGGCTCTCGCGTGCGCCTCCCCGCAACAACGTGACCGGGCGGCTCCGGCAGCGCGTGCCACGCTGATCGAACGGCCCGTCGCGCCGAGGGGCAACGAACACGGCGTCGAGACCCGCCCCGCGATGGCACGCATGCCGGAGCTCGGCTGTCGCATGGTTGTGCAGCGGTCGATGGCGGCGGCGCCGCGATCCGGTTCGAGGCCGGGCTCGGAGCCCATGCGCGGTTCGAATCCGCGGCCTCGCGCACCGCGGCAAACCGGTATCAGGCGGCCCGGCCGTCTTGGCGCAACCATCGCCTGGCGATGCGGTAGAGGTCGTCGGGCACGACCGGCTTGGCGATGAAATCGTTCATGCCGGCGTCGAGGCAACGCTGCCGATCCTCGGCAAAGGCGTTGGCCGTCATCGCGATGATCGGCACCGTGCGGCAATCCGGCAGCCGCCGGATCGCGCGTGTGGCATCCAGCCCATCGAGGCGCGGCATCTGCATGTCCATCAGAACCAGCGCAAAGGTTTCCGCGCGGCAGCATGCGACCGCTTCGATGCCGTCTTCGGCCTCGGTCACGATCATGTGGGCGTCTTCGAGGATGAATCGGCCCACCTCCCGGTTGACCGGATCGTCGTCGACCAGCAGCACGGGCTGTCCGCGGAAGACGTCCTGGATCTGATCGAGGTCGGCGATCGACTCGTCGGCCGGCTGCCCTGCATCGACGACTGCCTCCGTCATCGGCGCCAGGACGACCGTGAACCAGAAGCGCGAGCCGCCGCCGGAGACCGGCTCGGCGCCGACTTCGCCCCCCATCAGCTGAGCCAGCTGGCGGGTGATGGCCAGTCCGAGCCCGGTGCCGCCATAGCGGCGGGTGGTGGAGTTGTCGGCCTGTTCGAAGGCATGGAAGAGGCGCTCGACCGACGCCTCCCGGATACCGATTCCGGAGTCCTCGACCTCGAAGCGGACCTTGACCCGCTGCGACGCCTCCGCTTCCAGTCTGGCGCGGATCGAGATCCGCCCACGCTCGGTGAATTTGACCGCATTGGTGGCGAAATTGGTCAGCGCCTGGCGCAGGCGCGTCGCATCGCCCCGCAGCAAGGTGGCATCGCCGAGCACCTCCGTCCGGATCTCGAGCCCCTTGGACTTGGCCGCTTCGCCGATCAGCGCCGCGACCTCGTCGACAATCCGTCCGATGTCGACCGGGCCCTGCTCGAGCACCAGCTTCCCGGCCTCGATCTTGGACAGGTCGAGAACTGCATTGATGACCCCCAGCAGGTGGGAGCCGGCGTCCGTGAGCTGTCGCAGATGCTGGTGCTGCGACTCGGACAAGCCCTCCCGCTTGAGCATGTGGGCCATGCCGAACATGGCATTGAGCGGGGTCCGGATTTCGTGGCTCATGTTGGCCAGGAAGGCGCTCTTGGCCCGATTGGCCTCCTCGGCCTGTTCCTTGGCGCGCGACAGTTCGAGCGTCCGCGCCCGAACCCGTTGCTCGAGCGTCTGGCGATACTCGTGCAGTTCTTCGAGCGCGCGCTTTGACGCCGTGACGTCCTCGAATATGCCCAGCACGCCGACGATCTCGCCATGCCGGTCGCGCAACGGTACCTTCGACGTACGCAGCCAGATCACTCCGCCGTCGCTGGCTGGAAAGGGCTCTTCGAAGTTCAGGCGTGCCGCGCCGGAGGCAATCACCGCCGCGTCGTCGGCGCGGTAGCGGGCGGCCATGCCGGACCAGGGCATGTCGAAATCGGACTTGCCGAGCAGCGATTTCGGTGATTCGAAGCCCGCATCTCGGGCAAAGGCCACATTGCAGCCGAGATATCGGAGGTCCCGGTCTTTCCAGAAGATCCGCACCGGCGCCGAATCGATGATCGTCAGCAGGAACTTGTGCGATTCGGTCAGCGTGTCGCTGAGCGTCTGCAGTTGCGATTCGCGGAACCCGGCCTGTCGAATCGCCTCGCCTGCGGTGTGCTTCAGACCGATCACCGCGGCCGCCAGGCGTTCGAACTCGTCCGCTGGCGGACTGTCCGGCCGGGCGGCGGCAGGCGGCAGCTGCTGCAATTCCTCAGGTCCGATTTCCTGCAATTCATGGGCAACCAGCAGCAGGCGGCGCCGGACCACGCGATGGTAGGCAAGGGCCGTGGCCGAGGCCACAAGAATGATCAGCAAGGCGCCGATCGCGACGCTCGAGAAGGCCCGATGGGCGACCTGCGAGCGATAGCGACCGAGGTCGGAGCCGAGCACCAGCACCCCGAGGTCGTGCTGCCGGCCATCGCTCTGCACGTGCAGCGAAAAGCGACGTTCCAGGCTGTCGCCGGGCATCGCGTCCGTACCGAGCCTGCGTTCGGGCCGCCCGGGCTCCTGCAGCACCACGCGATCGACGTCGCGCAGACTGGCCAGCGCCTGCAACTGGGTGTTGATGCGGACCTCGTCGAAGGCCCATACGCTTTCCGCCAGCGGCGGCGCGGTCGACCGTCCGATCGCGTCGAGCTGGGTCGATAGCGCATCCACCATATCGTCGTACTCGGCCCAGGCCAGAATCAGCGCGGACAGCAGCGCCATGCCGACACCCAGCAGCATTGGCCACAGCAAGAGCCGACGTGCAGTGCGGCTGCGCAGTCCGATGCGTGCGCGGTCACGCCCGGACCCGGTCGCGACCGGCAGGTCCCCGAGGCTAGTCACCGGTGATCTCGGCCATGATCCTGGCGTGACTGCCGTCCGCCTTCATGGCGCGGATGCTTGCGGCGAGTTCGGGCACCAGCGCCGAATGCCGTGCATTCAGGTAGAGGTACAGATCCACTTCCTTCAGCGCGGGAGCGAGCGGTGCGATCCCGGGCATCTGCATGCTGCGGGCAAGCGAGACGCCATCTCCCCGCGTGTACAGTGCCAGGTCGATCCGTCCTGCCTCCAGCATCCTGAACAGTTGTTCCGGTTGATCGACCTTGGTCAGGGCCCTGACGCCGGATACCTTTTTTTCGAAGAGCTTCCATCCGGTGATGAAACCGACCCGGTACGGCTCGAGACTCGTCCAGCCTTGGTCGAGCCGGATCGACGAATCCCTGGCGAAGGCGACGAAGGCGATGCGCAGGTAGGGTTCCGGTACGCGAATCAGGTTCGGATACTGCTTGTCCAGGCCCTCGACGCGCAGGCCCTCGCCATCGACTTGGCCCAGGTTTGCAGACTGCAGGGAGCGCTCCGACGGCTGATTGACCAGCCGTAAGCCGAACCCGAGCCGCTGCAGCGCCTCTCGGGTGATCGCCTCGAGCACCTGTCGATCGATCGGCGTGTTGTTGCTGCTGATGGTGATCGTTTGCTGTGCATGGGCGAGGCCGATGGCCAGAGTGGCCAGCACCAGTGCGACGACACGACGAATCATGCGCTTCTCCTGTCGGTTGAATGGCGTCGACCACGGGCGCCTGGAATCCTGCCGCCCCCGCGCCCGGTCGGCGCGGGCCGACACCCGCCACACCGCGCACTGCCGGGCGAGCGCCGACCGGTCGGCACCGGCGGGCCATTCGAATCCGTGTTCAGGACGAGCGAAATGGCACCGGTCCGCGACCGGGCGCCAAATTCGGCGCACCCGGAATCGTCCTGCGTACTCGTTACCTGTGGGTATCGATCCTCAATGAGCTCGATCGACGATCATCCGCGCGGTCCATCGCCACCACACCGGCTCCGAACTGAAGACAGCGGCGCAAACGCCCGAAACTTGATGCCCGCACCGGTGCCCGGACGTGACGCTGTTATCGATCGTGGTCGGCGGCCGCGACCGGCCCGTCGCGCTCACTTGATCCGCCGCATCTCGCCGCTGGTCCGGCTGACGACCCACTCCCAGTCGAACTGCCAGCCGCAATGGGATATGGCGATGCTGTGGCGCGCGGTCCCGCCGTAGGGCTTGCCGTCGCGCAGCAATTGCACGTTGAGCGAACTGCCGAAGCAGTTGCCGTTGCCGAGGCGCACGTTCACCCGGTCGTCGCCGCCGGTCAGGTAGGGTGTCAGATCGAAGGTGGCCTGCCCGCCGGCCTTGCTGAACCGCTCGATGGCATTGACCTCGACGTGGACATCGTCGTCGATGTTCGACGCGACCAATTGCCAGCGATAGCTATGGCGTGGCGGTGGCACCGGTGACTGGGGAGCGGGCGGTGTCGCCCCCTGCCCCGGCGTGTCCGGCCCGGCCGCCTGGCGCATGAACAAGCCGTAGGCGAGCGCGGCGAACGCGACCGGCAGCGCGATCATCACCGGCCACCGCCATTTTGTGGGCCTGGTCGCTTGCGACGGCGGTGCCTCTGGCGCCGGAGCCTTTGCTGCGCGTTGCCGAATCGCCTGCAGCAACTGCGTCAGGCCCGGATGATCGGCGGCGCCGTTCCAGTCCGCCAGCGACACCGTCTGCTTGCGCCGGAACGCCAATGGTGGCCGCTGGCCATCGATCGAGACCGGGATCAGGACGCCCCGCTCGGCCGCTGTCGACGCCTCGTTGCGGACCCATTCCGAACCGACCGACGCCGCCGACCACAGCACGATCACGCTGCCGGCGCCGTCCAGCTCGCGCTCGATGACGTCGTCGAAGGTATGCCCGGCGACGATGTGCCGATCCCACCAGACCGAAAGCCCTTGCGCCTCCAGCGCGTGAGCAAGGGATTCGGCCATCGCCTGGTCTTCCCTGGCATAGCTCAGGAACACATCGCTCACGCGCAACACCTCGCATGCTGCCAATCGGGCTCGCATTGTCGCATCGCGGCGCGCAGGCGGCAGTCAGGAATGGCGCACCCGGCCGAAGGCCGTCCGCCGACCGACGCACGGCGGTCTCCCGGTTTGACTGCGTCAGACACGGGGATAGCAGCATCGCGCGCACAGTCGCGATAGCCCATCTGCGCGATCATCGAAAACGACGGCCGTCGATTGCGAGCCGGCATTCGTCCGGATAGCATGCCATCGTAATCGCAATGCAGATCATCAGGATCGGTGTCTGCGGACGCCGCCCGTGGGGGATGGGCGGGAGGGTCGAGCCATGATCATCCGCGGTTTTCGAGTACGACCGACGCGCACGGCCGGCACAGATGCCGGAAATTTGGCATTGCCAATGCCTCGAATCGAGCACATGTGCCAATGATCACCCCGGAAATGTCCGCGAGCTTGAGGGAACTCATCGGGATCCTGTACGAGACCGCGTCGAACCCCGAAAGCTGGCGATGCTTTCTGGACGCCGCGACCCACTACTTCGGCGCGCAGGGCGCGAACCTGCTCCACCTGGATTCGGCCCACCCGGCCTTGTCGGCGTCTCTGCTCACCGGCTTCGATCCGGTCAGCGCTGATGTTCAGCAGCGATACCGGCAGCAGCAGGTCCCGTTGCCGGGCGAGGACCCGCGAATCGCCTACAGCTTGAAGTTCCCGAACATGCCGTTTCGCTGCGCCGACGTGATGCCTGTCGAGAAATTCCACGCGACGCGCGTATATCGAGAATTCCTCCAGCCTTCGGGAATCGAGCACAGTCTGATGGTCCAGTATTCCGATGTGCCGGAAGTCTTCGCCGGCCTCGCCTTGCTGCGGGGTCCCGCCCAGGCGCAGTTCAACGACGCAGACGTGGCGGCGCTGGGTGCACTGGTGCCCCATCTGCGACGCGCAACGGCCATGCGGCAGCGCCTCGATCTCCTCGAACGGCAGGCCCAGGGCGGCTTGCAGGTCCTCGATGCGCTGCCGATCGGGATCGTCATCGTGCACCCCTGCGGCCGAGTCGAATTCGCGAATGCGGCAGCCAACACGATCTTTGCGCTAAACGACGGCATCGGCGTCGTCGGTGACAGGCTGGCCGGCCGTCGACGGCGGGACGCCGATGGCATCTCAGTCGCGCTGCGGCGGGTCGGATGCGACGGTGGACACCAGGCCATGCGCCTCGAAAGGCCATCCGGGGGCACGGACTTCCAACTCCTGATCACGCGCCTCGGCGAACCGGAAGGCATGCTCGCGACGCACAGATTTCAGTCGCAGCCTCGGCTCACCGTGATTCTCTGCAACCCCGACGACCGGATCGAGACCAACCCGCAGGTCCTGCAGCGGCTGTTCGGACTGACGGCCACCGAAGGTCGGGTCCTGGCGAGAATCACCGCGGGCAGAAGTCCGGACGAGGTGGCCGCCGACCTCGGGGTCGGCATCGTCACCGTGCGCTCGCACCTGAGCGCTCTGTTCGCCAAGACCGGCGCGAACAGACAATCCGAGCTTGTTCGGAAAGTGTTGCGCAGTCCGGCCGGTCTGTCCTGAACCTGACTCTCGCCACACGTCGCAGCCAGCGACGACCTCGCTTCCTCCATTTGAAGGAGACGACAGTTCTTACGGCGCCATCCGGGAACGCTGCCTTGACGCGTTGACGACGGGCACCAGGTGTTTCCAATCAGTGACTTGCGGCCACGAGCGCTCGTTGGCATGCGGTTTGCATTTTCGAGCGCCAGCGCGAGAGGGCGCTTCGCCATCGCCAACCCACATTAGGAGAGTGCCGCCATGGGTGATCGTTTCGGGTCGCGTCTTCTGCAGGTCTCGCTGGTATCCGTCCTGACGGTCACGGCCGCTGGCGCGAAGGCCGAGCCCGTTCCGAATTTCGCGCTTCATTCAGAAACCGGCGCCACTTCGGCGCCGTTCGCGTCGGCCGGCGACAACTCCGAAGTCACCTTCGCCGAGGGCTCGGTCACCGGCTTCGCCCAGACAGACTTCGGTGTAAATCGCGCCTACGCCAGGGCGGACGGCGCTGGTGTGGTCGGCGCCAATTCGGTTTGGTACGATCGATTCACCAACAGTGGCAGCACCACCGCCACCTTCGCCCTGAGTGCACTGTTGACCGGCAGCAATGCCAAGGGTCCGGGAGCGGACGCGGAATGCGGCGGCGATTGCGGGGGCGGCGAATACGATCTCGTGATCTATCGTTCGGTGCGATCGATCGATGATCTCTTGGCCTGGATCGAACTACCGGACAATGCGGATCCCGGTGTCGTGACCTCGTTCTTCGGCGACGAAGCCGTCCTCGTCGGTCATGCCGCCCTCGATGCCCCGGGCAGCTACCGTCTCGCCTTCGACAGCTCGATCGAAGTATTGGCCGGCGACAGCATCTTCATCGCGAGCGTTCTGTCGCTCGGTGCCGACAGCGACCAGACGATGGATTTTGCCCACTCCGCACATTTCGGCATCACGGCGCGCGACGGCGGCAGCCTGGAAGTCGCATCGGGAACCGAGTACGCGGCACTGACAGTTCCGGAGCCCGGCACTGAAGCCTTGTGGCTTGCCGGTCTCGGCGCCCTGATCGGATGTCGCAGGCGCACGCGGGGGCGCCGAGCGGACTGACGCAAGCCTGGTTGGCAGCGCTCAGGACGTATCCTGAACCACCGCCCGTGGCACCAGCAGCCAAGCCACCAACGCGACCCAGACGCTGCAGCCGGACACGCCCCAGGACAGCGCCTGGATCGGGTCGCCAAAGCTCGATCCGACCCAGCCACCGACACCGAAGGCGAGCGCCATCATCAGGCAGCCGCTGAGCGCGGACGCGGTGCCGGCAGCGCGCGGGAACGGTGACAGCGCGCCAGTCTGGCCGCAGGGCTGGCAGACGCCGTGCGCCATCATGTACACCCAGATCGGCGGCATCAGCGGAAGCGGAGAGTGCGCGCCGCTGGTCACCACCGCGAGCAGGCCGAGGCCACCGACCAGCGCCAGCACGCCGCCGACCGCCACCGTGCGTGCCACCGCGAAGCGGTGCAGCAGGCGCCGGCACAGCAACGTTCCGCTGATGTAGGCGAGCGCATTGGACAGCAGCACCAGGCCGTATTGCTGGCGCCCCAGGCCGAACTCGCCGATGAAGACAAAAGACGAGACCGCAAGGATGACGAACAGGCCGCAATAACTGGCCGCGGCGAGCAAGGCGTACGCACGGAACACCGGATGGCCCACGATGCGGCCCCAGCCGGGCAGCAGGCGTGGCAACGCCAGCGCCGCGTGATCGGGACAAGCCAGGCTTTCCTCGAACTGCCGCCACACCAGCAGCAGCAGGCCGAAGCCGAAGACGCCGGTGGCAGCCAGCGCCGCGCGCCAGCCAAACAGCTCCGCCACCAGCGCACCGAGTGGCGCGCTGACGCAGGCAAGCACGCCGAGCCCGGTCAGCGCCCGGCTCATGACGCGGGCGCCCGCCACCGGCGGGTACAGGTCGCGCACGATCGCCCGCCCGCACATGACGGGCGCGCCGAGCGCCAGACCCTGCCCCACTCTCGCTGCCACCAGCCACTCGATGCTCGGCACCAGCGTGCTGGCGAACGAGAACAGGACGTAGCCGGAGAGCCCGAGCAGCAGGATCGGCCGCCTTCCGAAGCGGTCGGACAACGGTCCCCAAACCAGCTGGGAGCCACCGAAGGCAAGCAACAAGGCCGACAGCGTGAGCTGGGTCTGAGCGGCCGAACTGCCGAGGCTGGCCGAGATCGCCGGCAGCGTCGGAAGATACAGGTCGGTACTGACCGGCTGGATGCCGAGCAGCAGCGACAGCACGATGACGACACGGGCGTCGCTCACGATCGTTGTCCGCTGGCCGGCGTGGCCGCGAACGGCGGCTTCTGTGCGAGGGGGGTCGTCAGGTCTGGCATCGGCGCACACTCTACGAAAAAGGGCCGGCTCCTGCCCGGAGCCGGCTCGCCAAGCGCCGCTCGGCATGCAGACCGAGGGCGGTAACGTGACACGATCGCGGTATTCAGAACGTATGTGAGATGCCGGCGATCACGGCATTGGTGCTCTCGCCCGGAGATCCGACCGTCGACAGCGCGCCCGGGTTGCCGGTGTAGGTGACGCCGTCGTCGAAGGTGAGCCGGTTGAGCACGCCATAGACCTTGGTGCGCTTCGACAGGGCATGGAGGTAGCCGAGGGTGATCGCGCGGGCGTTGTTGTCGTCGCCGCGCGGATTGAGCTTGGCCGCACCCAGATGCACCTGGCCGGCCGCGCCCACCGGTGCGATCACACCGGCCGAGAACAGCGTGTTGTCGGCGGCAGTCGAGCCATCCGCATCCTTCTTCGACCAGGTACCGACCAGCTTGACCACGCCGAGATCGTAGGCGGCGCCGACCAGCACTTCCTGGGTGTCGTCGGCGTCCGAGCCGGAACCGACGCTGTGGTACACGACACCCACGGCGAGCGGCCCCGCATCGTAGGTCAGGCCCAGCCCCCAGCGATCGTCGTCGGCGCGGTCGGTGGTGCCATCGTCGCTCTGCTGGGCGTGGAAGGCGTAGATGCCCTGCACGCCGAGACCGCCGAAGCTGCCGGCATAGCGCAGCGCGTTGTCCCAGCGCGCACCGCTGCCCGGCGAGATGGTGTAGCCGCCGCCAAAGGCCAGCGTCGAGCGCGGGGCCAGGAATGGTGCGCCCTGCATGATCTGGTACTTGTAGGGGATCAGGTAGCCCGGTGCGTACTGGTAGCCGGCGCTGGCGGTGCCGAAGCCGCCCTTGAGGCCAACCCAGGACTGGCGGCTGAAGGCGCGGCCGGCGCGGTGCGGACCACCGTCGCCGATCAGGAAGCCCTGCTCGAGGGCGAACACCACCGACAGGCCGTTGCCGAGATCCTCGCTGCCGCGCAGCCCGAAGCGGTTGCCGGCGAGGCCGCCGTCGCGGATGAAGCCGGTGTAGGTGGCGTCGTCGGACTTGCCGTAGGCGAGCGCCGCGTCGGCCACGCCGTAGATCGTGACTTGGGTCTGTGCCAGCGCAGGCGCGGCGAAGGTGGCGGCCAGTGACAGGCAGCAGGTCAGGTGCGTTCGCTTCATGGTTTGCAATCTCCTCGGTGGTTTGTGCACTCGGGCGCAAGGCGGCGGCCGCCGGCACGTGCCGGCCGGGCGCCTTGCGGCGGTTGGAAAATGGGGTGGCATGCCGATATCAGATGCGCCGACGGAATCGCGCAAGGGCCTCCGGCAAGGCATCGCGCATGTGCAGCGACAAGCCCAGGGCCGCCATCTGGTGTCCGTCGCGGCCGAGGATCTGCTCGGACAGCGGCAGAAACTCCCGTTCCTCGAAACGGGCATGGCCCTCGTAGCGGGACACCAGCGCATGCACGCCATCGGCCGGCAGCGTGGCGTCGCGGCCCTTGGCAATCGCCTTCAGCGCCGGCACCAGCCGCCGCCAGGCCGCCTCGACCTCGCGATGCTCGGCGGTCAGGCGCTCGACGATCCGGCGCACCTGCTCGCGCTCCTCGCCGGCCACCGCCGCCGCCAGCACCGCCGGAAACAGCGATTTCTCCTCCTGCGCGTGATGCTCGACGATGACGTGGTCGAAGAAGCGTTGCAGCTCGCCGGCGATGCGCCGCGCCTCGGCCGCAGCCTCGACCAGCGCAGGCAGGCGGTCGAGGGCATGCAACTGGCCGACGATGCCGGCGTGGCAATCCGAGAACCGGTCGAGCGGCGCGTTGTCCTGCGCCCCCGCCGGATAGTCCGGTTTCTGTTCCATATTGATCTCCAGGGGTCCGGGGCTCAGCCGAGGGTCAGGCCCGGCAGCCAGGTGGAAAGGGCCGGCACGGCCGCGATCAGGACGATGCACAGCAGCACCGCCACCAGGAACGGCACGGTGGCGCGAAACAGCGGCCCCATCCGGATGTCCGCGGCCACCATCGCGATGTAGAGGCCGGGACCGACCGGCGGCGTCACCAGTCCCATCACCGTGGCCACCGTGCACACCACGCCGAAGTGGATCGGATCGATGCCGAGCGACGTCACCACCGGCATCAACAGCGGCACGACGACGATCAGCACGCTGATGCTCTCGAGGAACATGCCGAGCACCATCAGCGCGAAGATCACCAGCAACAGGAAGACGAAGGGCGAATCGGTCAGGCCGGACATCAAGGCCACCAGTTCGTCGGGCACGCCCTGGAAAGCCAGCGCCCAGCTCAGCACCGACGCCGCCGCGATCAGGCCGGTGATGGTGGCGGTGCCGAGGGCCACGGTCAGCAGGATCGGTCCGAGATCCGCGAGCCTCAACTCGCGGTAGGCAAAGCCCAGCACCAACGCGATGATCGAGGCCACCGCGCCCGATTCGGTCGGCGTCATGACGCCGGCCATGATGCCGACGATCACCACCAGCGGAATCAGCGCCGGCGCCAGACCTTCGAACAGAATCCGGCTGCGCGGCCCGAGGTCGTGGCCGACGCCGGACGGCAGGCCCTTGCCCAGCAGGCTGGTCAGCAGGATCACGATGCCGAGGGCGCCGATGATCAGCACGCCCGGCAACACACCGGCGATGAACAGCGGTGCGATCGGCTGCACCGCGACGACACCGTAGATGATCATCAGCATCGACGGCGGGATGATCGGCCCCAGCAATCCGGCCGACACCGTGACCGCGCCGGAGAACGCGCGGTCGTAGCCCTTGCGCTCCATTTCGGGAATCATCACCTTGCTCATCACGCCGATCTGGGCCACTGCCGACCCGAGGATCGACGCCGCCATCGCGTTGGTGACCAGGTTGGCGTAGGCGAGGCCGCCGGTCATGCGACCCACCAGCACCTCGGCCACCGCCACCAGCCGCGAGGTCAGGCCGGCCTTGTTCATGATCTCGCCGACCAGCAGGAACAGCGGGATCGCCAGCAGGCCGTTGATCTCGAGCGAACCGAAGAACTGGATCGGGATCGAGTCGTACAGTACCGCCAGATCGTTGGTCTGCAGAAACACGATGGCGCCGGCGAGGATCACGCCAAAGATCGGCAGCCCCGCGAACAGCAGCAGGAAGAAGGTCAGCAGCGCGGTCATGAGCGCGCTCCGGCGAAGGCCGCCAGATGGCGCAGCAGCGCCGCCCCCTGGTGGCAGGCCATCGTCGTCGCCGCCGCCGGCAGCACCGCGTAGCTGTACCAGCGCGGCAGCTGGGTGGTGGCGGAGAGTTCGATGCGCACGTCCGGCTGCGCGATCCAGTTCCAGGAAAGCCAGGCGACGAACACCAGGATTGCGAACATCACCAACCCGAGCGCGGCGAACAAGGCGTGCCGCTGGCGCTCGGGCAGCGCCCGCGGCAGGAAGTCGATGCTGACCAGCTCGTTGGCGCGGGTCAGCAACGAGAGCCCGAACAGGCTGGTGAATACCAAGAGCTGCACCGAGATCTCCTCTGCCCAGAAGATCGGCGAACTGAAGAAATAGCGCAGCACCACCTGGGCCATCATGATGCAGGCGATGGCCGCCGTGAGCGCGATCACGAGCACGCGCTCGAGCGCCGCCAGACCGTCGTCGGCGCGCTGGACAATCGACAGGATGCCCATCCCGAGGTCCTCCTCCGTAGGGGGTGGGTGGCCGCGGACCGATCCGTGGTCGGTCCGGGCCCGGACTGGGGTCGGCTTACAGGTCTTTCGCCTGCTGGTAGAAGGTGCCGATCAGCGGATTGCGCGCGGTGTAGGCGTCGCGCACGCCCTGGGCCACGGCGCGGAACGCCTCGGCGTCGAAGTCGATGATCTTGGTGCCATCGGCGCGGGCCTTGTCGAGATTGGCGGTCTCGGCGTCGATCGCAGCCTGGACGCCCCACTGCTCGGCCTCGGCAACCACCTTGCGCACGGTCTCGCGCTCGGCGTCCGAGAGCTTCGACCACCAGGCCTTCGACACCGCGATGACGCCCGGGAAGGCCATGTGATTGGTCAGCGTCAGGTTCTCGGCCTGCTGGTAGAACTTGAGGCCGACCAGGGCGTCGAGATCGATGTCGACCGCATCGAGCAGCTTGGTGGTCAGCGACGGCGCGATCTCCGACAGCGGCATCGCCGTCGGTGCGGCGCCGATCGCCAGCCACCAGTCGTTGTAGATCGGGCTCGGAAAGGCACGGATCTTCTTGCCGGCGAGGTCGGCAGGCGAGCTCACCGGCGCCAGCGACAGCACGTGGCGCATGCCGGCGAAAACGTAGCCGAGACCGACCAGTCCGCTGGCGTCGAGGCGGGCCAGCATCTCGCGCGCGGCCGGGGTGGCGGCGGCACGGGCGGCGTGGGCGACGTCCTTGAAGACGTAGGGCAGCGACCAGCCGAGCAGCGACTCCTCGCGGTTGGCGAGCCCGCCGGCGGTGAAGATCGAGAACTGCACGGCGCCCGGACGCATCAGGTTGATCACCTGGTCTTCCTTGCCGAGCTTCCTCAGCGGGCTGACGGCGATCGTCATCTTGCCACCGGTGGCCTGGTCGAGATCGGTCGCGATCTTCTCGGCGACCTTGTGCCAGACGTGGGTCGGCGGCGTGATGTGGGCGAACTTGAGCGGTGCGGCCGCGGCGATGGTGGCGCCGGTGGCCAGCGCCAGCGCGCCGACGAGCTTCAGACTGCGGGTGAGTGCGTTCATTTGGGTCTCCTGTTGTCGTTCGCTTCGGCCGGCCCGGTGCCGGCCTTGTCGTTTCTGCGTGGTCGTCAGCCGGCGTCCGGCTGCTGTGCGGGTGCGGCGCGCTGGAAGGCGTCGAGCGCGCCGCAGGCGGCGTCGACCGCGGCGATGCGCGGCCAGCGCGAGAGATCCACCTGGAAGCGCCGCGCGCTCTCGACCTGCGGCACCAGATAGACGTCGGCCAGGCCGGGCCGGCCACCGAAGCAGAAATCGCCCCGGCGCCCGTCATCGGCCAGCATCGCCTCCAGCGCATCGAAACCGGCCGCGATCCAGGTGCCGCACCAGGCGTTGATCGCGGCTTCGTCGGCACCGAGGGAATGGCGCAGGTACTCGAGGATGCGGCGGTTGTTGATCGGGTGGATGTCGCAACCGACGATGGCGGCCATCGCCCGCACCCGCGCCCGCTCGTCCGGGTCGTCCGGCAGCAGCGGTGGGTTGGGATGGCGTTCTTCGAGCCACTCGATGATCGCCGGCGACTGGGTCAGCGGCAGGTCGCCATCGACCAGCACCGGCACCAGGCCCTGCGGGTTCAACGCGCGGAATTCGTCGCCGAGATGCGCCTCCCGGCGCAGGTCGACGGCGACGTACTCGTAGGCCAGGCCCTTCAGCTCGAGCGCGATGCGCAAGCGGTGCGAGGTGCCGGAACGGAAGAAGTTGTAGAGCTTGAACATCACCGCCGGCCTTCAGTGCTGTGCCAGGCAGTTGCCGACGTTCCAGCCGTACAGCCACTCCATCGCATCGTAGAAGCGCTCCGGGCTGCGACCGCGCCACAGGTCGTTGCGCACCAGGCGCTCGACCCCCTTGGCGTGGTAAATGCGGCCCATCTCCCGCGACGACAGCACGATGCGGGCGGTACGGGCGATGCGCGAGCGCTGGTAGAGGTCGAAGGCCGCTTCGAAATCGTTGTCCCTGACCCGCAGCGCCTCGCCCAGGGTCACCGCGTCCTCGAGCGCCATGCACGCGCCCTGCGCCATGTACTGGGTGGTCGGATGGGCGGCGTCGCCCAGCAGCGTGACCCGGCCGAAGGTCCAGCGGTCGATCGGCTCGCGGTCGGCGGTGGCCCAGCGCTTCCAGCTCTTCGGCAGGTCGATCAACTGATGGGCCTTCGGACAGATGCCCTGGAAGTAGCTCTGAACCTCCTCCTTGCTGCCATCCCGCACGCCCCACTCTTCCTGCTCGCGGCTATGGAAGGTCACCACCACGTTGTACTGCTCGCCGCCGCGCAGCGGGTAGTGCACCAGGTGGCAGTTGGGTCCGACCCAGATGCTGGCCGCGTTCCACTGCAGCTCCTCGGGGAAGTCGGCCTTGTCCACCACTGCGCGATACACCACGTGGCCGGTGACCCGCGCCGGATCGCCGACGAACTGCTCGCGCACCACCGACTTGACGCCGTCGGCGCCGATCAGCGCACAGCCGCGGAAGGCCTTGCCGTTCTGGTCATAGACGGTGACGCCGTCGGCATCCTGCTCGATGCGCTCGACCCGGGTCGAGGTGTGGAACTCGACGCTGCCGGTCTCCTGGGCGCCCTCGAGCAAGGACATATGGACGTCGACCCGATGGATCACCGCGTACGGGTTGCCGAATCGACGGCGGAAGTTCTCGTCGGTCGGGATGCGGCCGACCTGGTATTCGTCGATCGCGTCGTGCATCACCATGTAGTCGGTGAATACCGCCCGGCTGCGGGCCTTGTCGCCGATGCCGAGGGCGTCGAAGGCGTGGAAGGCATTGGGGCCGAGCTGGATGCCGGCACCGATCTCGCCGATCTCCGGTGCCTGCTCCAGCACCGTCACGGCAAAGCCACGTCGCACCAGGGCCAGCGCCGCCGCCAGTCCACCGATGCCGCCACCGGCAATCACCACGGGAAGTTTCTCGCTCATCGTCTCTCTCCAGTCTCTGTGTGTCGGGTTGTCATCAGGAGCCGGGCGCCCGCCTCATTCGCGCTCGCCGATGGTCAGATGGACCTCGGCGACGCCGGCCACGCGGCCCACCAGGCGGTCGCCGCTGACCACCGGCCCGACGCCTTCGGGGGTGCCCGTGTAGATCAGGTCGCCCGGCTGCAGGTGATAGAACTGCGACAGGTCGGCCAGCAGTTCGGGGATGTCCCAGATCAGCTTCGAGACGTCCGACGACTGCCGGGTCTCGCCATTGACCTCGAGCACGATCTCGCCGCGGTCGACCACCGCACGGCCATTGGCCGGGACGATCGCCGAGCACACCGCGCTGCGTTCGAAATCCTTCCCCAGGTCCCACGGCCGTCCCTGCTCGCGGGCCACCAGCTGCAGGTCGCGGCGGGTCATGTCGAGGCCGGCGGCGTAGCCATAGATCAGGTCCGCGGCATCGGCCTCGGCGACCCGGAAGCCGGCCTTGCCGATCGCCACCACCAGTTCCATCTCGTAGTGATAGTTCTCGGTGCCGGTCGGATACGGCACGGTCTCGCCGGAGGCAACCAGGGTCGACGGCGTCTTGGTGAAATAGAACGGGCGCATCGTTGCCTTGTCGACCGGCCGCGCCATCTCGATGGCGTGGGCGTGGTAGTTGCGGCCGACGCAGAAGATGCGGCCGACCGGATAGCGCGCGTCGCTGCCGACCACCGCCAGCGACGGCACGGCCGCAGGTTGGAACAGGTATTTTTCGGTCATGGGTTGTCTCTCCAGGGATCGTTCGGGGTTGGTGGCCGCGCTCAACCGCGGCACTCATAGACGCCGAGCTTCTTCTGTAGCGGCGCCTCGTCTGCGATGAAGACGAAGGAAGGGCCGTCGGCACGGTTGATCAGCGTCACCGGCGCGTAGCCCGGCGCGCAGCAGGTGTCGGCCTCGGCCAGTTCGAAGGCGGTGCCCTCGACATCGACGCCGGCGGCACCTTCGATCAGGTGGAACACCATCGCCGGCGAGCGCACCGGCAAGCGCAGGGTCTCGCCCGGGCGCAGCATCAGCGCCGAATAGCCGAGGATGTTCTGGCAGTCGTCGCCGGTCTCGGGATTGACGTAGCTGACCTGGACCGGCCGCCCGGCCGGCGCGTCCGCGGCCTGGGCCTCGAGCGCAGCGCGCACTTCCTGCCACGGGTAGCGCAGCATCGGGTAGCGCCGGCCGCTGCGGTTGAACATCGGCGTCGGCAGCACGCCGCCACGGGCATAGGCGCGCTCGGAGGCTTCGGCGGTGACGGTCTGGGCCTCGCCTTCGGTGACGTAGGACGCCTCCATGTAGTAGACCAGGGGCAGGTCGAGCACGTCGAGCCAGACCACCGGCGCGGTGCCGTCGTGGCCATGCTCGTGCCACAGGCCGGTCGGCGTCAGGATCAGGTCGCCGCGGCTCATCGGGCACTTCTCGCCATCGACCGTGGTGTAGGCGCCCTCGCCCTCGACGATCATGCGCACCGCGTTGGGCGTGTGGCGGTGGGCCGGCGCCCACTCGCCGGGTAACAGCAGCTGCATGCCGAGGTAGATGCTGGCGCTGGCCTGCATCTTCTCGAGGCCGTGGCCGGGGTTGGCCAGCACCAGCACGCGCCGCTCCGCCTTCTCGATCGGGGTCAGTTCGCCGGCCTGCAGCAGCAGCGGCTTGAGTTCGGCATACGTCCATTGCGTCGGTCGCGTCTTCGACGCGGGCCGACCGGGCGGCAGCACCGCGCGCAGGCTGGGCCACAGCGGCACCAGGTTGCGGGCGGTCAGCGCCTCGCGATAGTCCAGCGGCAAGTCTTCCAGGGTACCCAGGGTCTCCATCGAATCTCCTCCTTCGCGCCGCCACAAACGGGCCGGCTCGGTGTTGATCTGCATCAAGGTTTCGGTGTGGCCAATGTACGAAACAGGGTTCATTCCAACTACCCATGAACTTGAATTACACTCATTCGAAATTTCGAATGTTTGCGACGATGGAATCCTGTGATCTGCGCCTGCTGAAGATCTTCGAAGAGATCCACAAGACCCGAAGCGTCACCCGCGCGGCGATCAACCTCGGCCTCGGCCAACCGGCCGTCAGCGTCGCCCTCGGCAAGCTGCGGCGCCACTACAACGACCCGCTGTTCGTCCGCACGTCGAACGGCATGGAGCCGTCGGCAGTCGGCGCCCAGGTGGCCGAACGCATCCGCGACGCGATCATTGCGATGGAACTCGCCCTCGGCCACCAGGCGCGCTTCGATCCGGCCACGGCGCGGCGCAGCTTCTCGATCGCGATGACCGACATCAGTCAGTTGGTGCTGCTGCCGGCACTGCTCGAACGACTGCGCCGCCTCGGCCCGGGCATCGTCGTCGAGGTCGACACCCTGTCGGCCGAGACCGCCCGCAAGCTCGAGACCGGCGACAGCGACCTGGCGCTGGGCTTCATGCCGCAACTGGAGGCCGGCTTCTACCAGCAGGCGCTGTTCCGGCAGAACTACGTTTGTCTGGTCGGCAGCCACCACCCGCGCATCGGCGTGCGCTTCGACCGCAGCGACTTCGAATCCGAGGAGCACGCGGTGGTCACGACTTCCGGCACCGGCCACCTGATCGTCGACGCCGAGATCGCCCGCCAGCGCATCCGCCGTCGCGTCGCGCTACGGGTGCCCAACTTTCTCGGTGCGGTATCGGTGGTCGAGGCCACCGACCTGGTGGTCACGGTGCCGGTCCGCCTCGGCGAACTGATGGTCGCCCGCGGACAGTGCCGCGCCCACCCGGTGCCGTTCGAACTGCCCGACTACTTCGTCAAGCAGCACTGGCACGAACGCAACCACCACGATCCGGCCAACCAGTGGCTGCGCGGGCTGATCTACGATCTGCTGCACGAGGTGCGGGCACCCGCCTGATGCGGGGCCGGGTCGGCTCCGCGCACGACTGCAACGGCAAGCCCGATTCGAGTGGCGCGGCTCGGCGGTGTGAGCGCCCGCGCTGCCGCATCCGCCCGCCGCGCCTGGCGCTAGACTATGGCCTTGCACACTGGTTCGGAGCCTTGGATCCATGAGCCAATCGACCGACGAGAGCACCTACCGAGCGCTTGCGCTGAAGCTGTATCCGCACATCTGTGGCCACTGCGGACGCGAGTTCGCAGGGGCGCGCCTGCGCGAGTTGACGGTCCATCACAAGGACCACAACCACGACAACAACTCGCCCGACGGCAGCAACTGGGAGTTGCTCTGCGTGTACTGCCACGATGCCGAACATGCCCGCCAGCGGGATCTGCAGGGCCGCGTCCATGCGGACCGGCAACACGCACCCGCCACGCACAATCCATTCGCCGGGCTGGCCGAGAAGTTGGGCCGGAAGTAGCGGACGGCGAGGATCTGGGAGCGCTCGTCGGATCGAGCGGGCGCCAAATCGGCGATCGCCGGTCCCGGACCGCCGAGGGGGCATGCCGCTTCCCTGAAGCATTCGCGCGTTGCGCATAATGCGAGCGTCGAAGGAGAGCGCTCTACGGCGCGGGCCAATCGGGAAATTCTCGGCCAGAGCGGACGGACACTTTGACGAAATTCAATGCCGGCGATACGGCCGACTCCGGCCGTACAAAGCGGACTCGTGACCGGTAAATCATGCATCATGTGGGGGCAAGACAGAATGGTCGCGGATGAGGCGCCAGAAGAGACCTGACCCCATGCTTTGAGCGCTTGTTATGCCTCAAGGCTGTTTACAAGAGCTAGAGCATCCGACCAACTGGTATTATCTTCTATGTGCCTTTTTATCAATACGCGATTGGATGCTACAACTGATGGCCAACGCTTTCTCCAAGCCTTGTAAGCATGCCAGGAATATCCAATGTAGTACTCTTTTCTCATCGTAGTCATTGACCGAAGAGTTGCTTCCAAAAACCGGTCTTCAATTGAAGTCCCTTGAATCTCCATTATTGATGCAAGGTACACTAACCAACCTGCAAGGTGCTCGTATTGTTCCCAAGCGTTATGTTCTAAAGTTAGCTTTCTCTTTGACTCAATAACTTCACCCAGCATTTCGACAACTCTTGCATCATTAAGACTCAACCCCTCAGCTGATAGCGAAGAAATGATTCTGTAGAATGAGTCATCTAACTTCAAAAAGGCTTCTTTAAAGTGAAAGCCGTCATGTACAACTTTCCTTATGCTCCTCAGTGAACGCTCTGTGATTCCAGCTACCTTCGGTATCTTATTATTTAAATTTCGAAAAAAACTCTCTGCATTAATTTCATCAATAACCCGAATACCATAGCAGTGTGAATAGTAATCTTTTACGTGTTGATCTACAACAGACCTAGAAACTAAAAAAATATTGGAACCAATTACATGGCTCTTAGAGAAACCTTTATAATCGCTGATTATTGCCTTTAAGTTAGTATCGCCAAGTGAATAGCCCAAAATTACTACCGTATTTTCATGCAGTACCGTACTCAACTTTCTTGAAAAATAAGAATCGCTGTTTATAAACCTAAAATAATCTTCAGATGTAACCACCATGTTCTCAGGGGAGTCTACTGAACCATGCACATGGTAGACCTTTACATTAGCAGAGGACCTAGGTATAGGCCTTCCAGGTGTAATCGATTGACAGCTATTCTCACCTGTCAGCTTTTCAGCCAGCTTGTCGTAATTAGTAGTGATGACCCTAAAAGACCTATTAGAGAAAAACTCTTCAATTTCTTCAATTTCATCATCAAGGCCTACTTCCCCTATTATTTTGGCTATCTCTTCATGGATATTTTTACCAATAGCAGAAAGCTTGATTGAGATGACCTGAGCGGCCTCCTCTAAACTAAGTTGCGCTGTTTTATCTTCAGGGAATAGAGAATCCTTGATTTCTTCTGGATTCGGCAATAGGTCACATAGCTCTTCCAATAAGCCCTGCCAACTTGGTGCTTGATTATCAGAAACAGCTTTAGAAAATCCAGTACCAGTAAACAGGCACAATCTATTTGTTGCGGCTGCATATGCGATTTCGAAATACTCGCTCAACATGCCCTCCTTTAGTCATAACGTTTGAGCTCACCGGACCTGCGCGGCTTTTTGCGCAGGTCCGGTGGAATGATGGGTTGAACGAAGCCGCTACGCGGAGGAACCGGTACCGCCATCGCGTCATGGAATTCACAATGCAGCCTCGCCCCTCTTCGGAGGGTTCCGTTGTATGACAAACATGAGGCTGACGCAAGATGAACGAGACCCCCGCCGCCCGCTTCGAGCGGCACTACCACCAGCATCTGAAACACCTCAAGCTCAAGGGTCTGCAGCCCAAGACGATCGAGGCCTACGCGCGGGCAATCCGCCGCGCCGGGGCGTATTTCGATCTGCGGATCGATGCCCTCACCGAGACGCAGTTGCTCGACTACTTCACCGATCTGTCCGAGACCCACTCGTGGAGCGCCGTCAAGCTCGATCTGTACGGGCTGAAGTTCTTCTACCAGCACGTGCTGAAGAAGCCGTGGGTGGCGCCCGATCTGATCAAGCCGCCGCGCGCCCAGCGCTTGCCCGACATCGTCACGGTCGATGAGGCCCGCCGGATCTTTGCCGCCACCCGGGTCGCGAGCTACCGGGTGTTCTTCTTCACCCTCTACAGTCTCGGCCTTCGCCTGGGCGAGGGGCTGCGTCTGACGGTCGCCGACATCGACGCGACACGCACACAATGGATGGGGTCACAAACAATGGATGGGGTCAGGCCTCGCCCGATCACGTGGCTACGATGCTTTTGCCCGGTTCATCACATGATGCATGATTGGCTCACCGGCCTTACGCATTGTGCGGCGGGTGGCGGGCGCATTGCCGGCATTCACTATCGTCAGACTGACTGTCGGCTCAGGCCGACAGGCCCTTCCCGACATGACCCACCGACGAGTCTGAACAGCCGGGTACTTTGCCTGTGCCCGACCATCGCCGCAGGGACCCCGGACAATGGGTTTCGACCCTACTCGAAGCGTGCGATCGCGTCCGCACCAGCCGTTGCCGCTTGACCCGCCCGGGACGTCAGCGGAACTGCACGATCGCCTTGGCGGACACGATGTGCAGGTTCTCACCCTTGCCGGGGTCCTTGCGACGGACCGGGAAGACGTCTTCGTATTCGTAGTCCTTCATCGGCTCGGCGACATAGGGCCGGGTGTCGGCCCGGATCATGGATGGATCGATCTCGCTCGACTTGGCCGGACGCAGCAGCGCCTGGTCGCTCGGGTTGAGCGGGGCTGCCGCCGTGTTCTTTTCCATCTTGCTCCAGCGCTTGTAGGAAATCCTCACGTCGTTGCCGATGAGGTCGAAGCGCACGTAGAGCGAATCCGACTTGCCGACATGGGAGGTGATGCGCGCGCCGTAAACCGGGCCGCCGAACGACAGTTCCTGGGCCACCCCGAGCAGCATCGACTGCCAGTCCTGCACGCCCAGGTGGTCGCGCGTGTATTGGTGCGTCTGGTTGATCACGCCGTAGAGGGCGACGCCGTGGGTGGGGTCGCCAGTGCCGTTCTTCGAGGCCCAGTCGGCGAAGGCCTTGGCCTTTTCGCTGTCGACGCCGACACCGCCGGCACCCTTGTAGTCGTGGAAGCCGAAGATGCCGCCTGCGACCTGGAAACAGACCGCCTGACAGCTCTGGATGCTCGGAAAGCCCAGCGACTGGGTATCGAACGCGACATGATTGTTGCCGACAAAGTGCATGCCCATCTCCTCGACACATGGCAGGGTGCGCGGTCCGTTTCCGGGTCCGGCCTGAAGCACTTTCAGCATAGCCGGAGGCTTCCGGTTTGCGTGCTCCTGGCATCGACAACGCAAGCCCGCGCGGCCCGCCGCTGCCAGCGACGAACCAGCCTTCGGTCGGGGTCCGGCACCGACCAGCGCATATCCCGGGCCCATCGACCGAACCCATGCGCACGCCAGCCGCCGTCGCGGTGGCGGCGCTCGTCCCCGACGGTGCAGGCTCATGCGCCCGCCGTCGATGCCGCCGTCGATGCCGCCGGCAGTGGCGATCGTGCATAGCTGACGGTCAGCAGTTCCCAGACGTGGCCGTCCGGCTCACCCCAGTACACCAGCCGTCCGCCAAATGCCGCATTGACCTGCCCATCGTCGGGGCCGTGGGGGTGGCTGCGGTAGGCGATGCCAGCGGCGCGGATGCGTCCGAGGATCGCGTCGAACCGCGTGTCGTCAACGCGGAAGCAGTAATGCTGTCGCGGCAACGGCACCGGCCACTGGTCGAAGTCGATGGTCAGGCCGTCGTTGACGAAGACCGGCGAAAAGGGCCCGACGGCGGCCTGGCCGGCCCACGGCACGTCGAGCAAGGTCCCGAGCAGTCGCGCCGCCGCGACCCGGTCCCGCGACGGCACGATCAGGTGATCGAGATGGATCGTCATTGCGTGCACCTCCGTCGGCCGCATCCGCCGCGACGGTATCACGACGAAGCGCGGGCGTGGCGACCGGGGCCAGCCCCCTCCGAAACGCATCACGACGCCGGCCCATCCCCACCTCAATCGCAATTCCAGGCGTGGGCTGTGGAGTGCGCCAGAACGGGGGCGACGTGCCGCTCGATCGCCGCGAGACCCGCCCCGCGAGCGAGCTCGCGACGGCCGCGATGACCATCGGGTAACGCTTCGGGCACGGTCGCGACGGCAGCGTTAGAATCGGTCCATCGACAATCAGTCCCGAGCGGGGTCCTGGCAACGTGGTTGAAGCAGTGGAAACGATCAGCGTCGAAGACGAAGTCCTGCGCTACGCGCGCGACGAGCCGCGCCTGGGGCAATCGGCGGTGGCGGGCCGGATGCGGGCCCGAGGCATGCAGATCTCGCCATCGGGCGTGCGCTACATCTGGGTCAAGCACGGCCTCGAGACCGTCGTCAAGCGGCTGCAGGCGCTGGCCCAGGGCAATGTCGACGTGCTGAGCGACGAGGAGCGCCGGCTGCTGGAGCGCGGCCAGATCGCCGCCAAGCTCTCGCTGCGCGGCGAGGACGACGAAGCCGGCGGCGGCGAGCCGCTGACGCGTCAGCAACTGATCCTGCATGCCGCCGCCGAACTGTTCGCGTCACAGGGCTACGACCGCACCTCGATCCGCGACATCGCCGCCAAGGTCGGCCTGCTGCCGGGTTCGGTCTATCACCACTTTCCGTCGAAAGAAGACATCTACCTCGGCGTCTATCGCGAGGGTTTCCGCCGCATCATGGGCCGCGTGCGCGAAGCGGCGAACGCAGGGCGCGACCCCTGGGACCGCCTGCGCCGCGCCTGCGAGGTGCACGTCTCCGGGCTGGTCGAGGGTGCGCACGTCGAACGGCTCACCGGCCACAGCCTCGCGCTGATCGACGACCACGAGGTGTTCGACAAGATCCGTGGCGATCGCGATGCCTACGAGAAGGTCTTCCGCGAGTTGATCGATGCCCTGCCGATCGCCGCCGGCACCAACCGCAGCCTGCTCCGCCTGACCCTGCTCGGGGCGATGAACTGGGTGGCGATCTGGTACCGCGAGGGCCGGTATTCGGCGCAGCAGATCGCGGACAACATGGTCGACATGCTGCGCCGTGGCGTCGACGGCAAGGACTGACGCGCGGCCGCGGGCAGCGACGAATCAACCCGCGCGATAGCGCACGATCAGTTCGAACACCGCGGCCGGGCGCGCCAGCGCCTCGCCTTCCACGGTCACCCGCCAGCGTGCCTGGGCGCCGTCGTCGCGCACCTGCCATTCGGCCAGCGTGACGCGGGCGCGTATCGCGGTGCCGGCGGTGACCGGTGCCAGGAAGCGGACGCGGTCGATGCCGTAGATCAGCGAAGCGGCGACCCCAGCCAGCGGAATCTGCTGCACCACCACCGACGCGGTGGCCAGCACCAGGAAGCCGTGGGCGATGGTCTGCCCGCCCGGCAGCTCGGACGCGGCCCGCGCGCTATCGACATGGATCCACTGGCGGTCGCCGGTGGCGTCGGCGAAGCCCGCGATTCGAGCCTGAGTGAGCGGCGTCCACGAGCCGATGGCGAACTCGTCGCCGACCCGGCCGGCCATGCCGTCGAGTGGCATGGCCCCGGACGCGGGCATCAGAAACTCGCTTCGTCGAAGTGATTGAGCGCGGCGCCAGCCTCGCGCACCGTCTCGGCATATGCCATCGCCTGCGGGCCGATGGTCGCCATGTAGAAGCGCACGAGGTCGATCAGACTCGTCAGGTAGGCGACGTCGCCGTGCCCGGCGCCCAGTTCGCGACGGGCTGCGAGCGCCAGCCGCGCGAGCTGCCAGCCGCCGGACACGGTCCCCAGCAGATAGAGGTAGGGCACCGCGCCGGCCAGCACTTCGGCGAGGCGCTCCTCACCATTGGCCAGCAGCCACTCGGTCGCCGATTCGAGCGCATCGATCGCGTCCGAGAGGGTATCGGCGATCTGACCGAGGCTGTCGTCGGCGCGCACTTCATCGGCGGTGCCGCGCATGTCGGCAATCATCTCCTGCAGGGTCTCGCCGTTTTCGCGCAGGATCTTGCGACCGACCAGGTCGTTGGCCTGGATGCCGGTGGTGCCTTCGTAGATCGTGATGATCCGGGCATCGCGGTAGAACTGGGCGATGCCGGTCTCCTCGACGAAGCCCATGCCGCCGAAGACCTGGATGGCATCGTCGCAGACGTCGTTGCCGATCTCGGTGCACCAGCCCTTGGCCACCGGCATCATCAGGTCCACATAGCGGCGATGCTTGCCGGCGACGGCCGCGTCCGGATGGCGGCGAGCGACGTCGAACCAGCCGGCGGCGGTGTAGAGCAGCGCGCGCATCGCCATCACCCGCGCGCGCATCGACAGCAGCATGCGCTTGACGTCCGGATGATGAATGATCGGCCGGCCGCTCTCGCCGGTCACCGCATCGCGGCCCTGCACCCGTTCGCGGGCGTAGCCGAGGGCGTACTGGTAGGCGCGCTCGCCGAGCCCCAGGCCCTGCACGCCGACGCCGAAGCGGGCATCGTTCATCATGACGAACATGGTCTCGAGGCCCCGGTTCGCTGCGCCCACCAGCCAGCCGACCGCACCGCCGGCGTCGCCGAACGACAGTGTGCAGGTCGGGCTGCCGTGGATGCCCATCTTGTGTTCGATCGAGATGCAGCGCACGTCGTTGCGCGCCCCCGGTTCGCCGACTTCGCCCGGAAGGTACTTCGGCACCAGGAACAGCGACAGGCCCCGCACCCCGGGCGGCGCGTCGGGCATGCGCGCCAGCACCAGATGGACGATGTTGGGCGTCAGCTCGTGCTCGCCGTAGGAGATGAAGATCTTCTGCCCGAAGAGTTTGTAGCTGCCGTCGGCCTGGGCCTCGGCACGGCAGCGGGTGGCCGCCAGGTCGGATCCGGCCTGCGGTTCGGTGAGGTTCATGGTGCTGCCCCACTCGCCACCGACGACCTTGTGCAGCCAGCGCTGCTTCTGCTCGTCGGTGGCTGCGATCAGCAGCGCCTCGGCCTGGCCGACGTTCAGTTGCGGCAGCATCGCGAACGCCATGTTGGTCGAGAACCACATTTCCCAGACCGGTGTCGATACCGCCTTCGGCAACTCCTGGCCGCCGAACTCGGTCGGCAGCGACAGCCCGATCCAGCCCGCGTCGCGGAACTGGGCATAGGCCTCGGCCCAGCCGTCCGGCGTGTGCACGGTGCCGTCGTCGGCGAGACGGCAGCCCTGGACGTCGCCGTCGCGATTGAGCGGCGCCAGCACGCCGGCGGCGAACTTGCCGGCTTCGTCGAGGATGGCCGACACCAGGTCGGCCGACGCGTCTTCGCAACCCGGCAGTTCGGCGATTGCGCCGAGTCCGGCAATCTCGCTCAGGATGAAGTTCATGTCCCGCAGCGGGGCTCTGTACTCGCTCATTGGATTGTCCTCGTTGGGTCGCGCTATTCGCAGGCGGCGCGGATGTCGGCGGGGATCGGCACCGCCTTGATGCGCAGTGGGTCGTCCGGATCCATGATCGCGAACACCCGCACTTCGCGTCCCTCGCTCAGTACCGTGTCGCCCCGCCGGGCGACGTGGCGCATGACGAAGGTCTTGTTGCGCCACTCCTCGACACTCGACTCGATTTCGATGTCCTCGCCATAGGTGGCCGAGCTCAGGAAGCGCGCGCCGGCATCGACCAGTGGCGCGCCGATGATTCCCCGCTCGGCCATGGTCTGGCGCCAGCTCGGCACGCCGCAGGCGGTGAAGAATTCGCGGCTGGCGGTGTCGAACCACTTGAAGTAGTTGGCGAAGAAGACGATCTGCGCGGGATCGCAATCGGAGAAGGCGATGCGCATGCGGTAGATGTGACTGCGGGCCATGGTTGTGATTTCCTCGTCGCGCCGGCTGGTTCAGCGGACGCTCATGCGGGCACCGAGCTTGCCCCAGACCGGCTGGAACAGTTCCGCATCCATCAGCGTCAGGTCGCGGATGCGCGGCCGGAAACGCATGTGGGCGAGGATGTCGCGTTCGAGATCGACCCCCGGCGCGATCTCGACCAGCTCCAGCCCGTCGGCGTCGAGGCGGAACACCGCGCGCTCGGTCACGTAGAGCACCGGCTGCCCGATGCGCACCGCATAGGCGCCGCTGAAGGTGATCTGCTCGACCTGCTCGAGGAACTTGCTGTGACCGCCGTCGCGACGGATCGACAACTGTCCGTCTTCGATCGCGATGTCGGCATCGCCGGCGGTGAAGGTGCCGCAGAAGACCACGCGCTTGGCGTTCTGCGTGATGTTGATGAAGCCGCCGCAACCGACCGGGCGGCCGCTGAACTTGCTGACGTTGACGTTGCCGCGGGCGTCGCACTGGGCCAGCCCGAGAAAGGCGACATCGATGCCGCCGCCGTCGTAGAAGTCGAACTGGGCCGGTTGTTCGACCACCGCATCGGCATTGGCGGCGTGTCCGAAATCGTAGCCACCGGCCGGAACGCCGCCGATCGGGCCGGTCTCCAGCGTCAGCGACATCAGATGGTCCACGTGCTCTTCGGCGGCGACCGCCGCGACGCCCTCCGGCATGCCGATGCCGAGGTTCACCACGGCGCCGGCCGACAGCGCCATCGCCGCCCGCCGGGCGATGATCTTGCGCGGGTCCAGCGGCATCGCCGGCAAGGCGCCGCGCACCACCCGGATCTCGCCCGAGTAGGCCGGGTTGTAGTAGGTGTTCATGGTCTGCAGGTGGTTCTCGGGCTTCGCCTTGACCAGATAATCGACCAGGATGCCCGGCACCGCCACCTCGCGCGCGTTGAGGCTGCCGGCGCTGACCACGTGCTCGACCTGGGCGATGACGATGCCGCCGCAGGCGCGAGCGGCCTGTGCCACCGACAGGCTCTCGAGCAGCACGCCTTCGCGCTTCATCGACAGGTTGCCGCGCTCGTCCGCGACCGAGCCGCGAATCAGCGCGACATCGACCTTCGGCGCGCGGAAGAACAGCCACTCCTCGCCGGCCAGTTCCAGCACCTCGACCAGATCCTCCTCGGCCGCGGCATTGACCTTGCCGCCTTCCACCCGTGGATCGACGAAGGTGCCGAGCCCGACCTTCGAGATGAAGCCAGGACGGCGGCCGGCGATTTCGCGAGGCAGCCTGGCGAGGGCACCCTGCGGCAGGTTGTAGGCCTCGATGCGCCCGTCCATGACGAGCTTCATCAGCCGTGGTCCGCCGACGCCGAAATGACCGCCGACGATGCGTTTCAACAGGCCCTCGTGGGCAAAATGATGCACGCCCCGGTCGCGGCCGTTGCCGACGCCGGTGGCGTGGTACAGGGTCAGGTCGCGCGGGTGACCGGTGCTCTCGAAGGCGGCGGACACCGCCTTCGCGACTTCCTCGGCGAAGCCGGCGAGGCCCATGCCGGTGCAGTACAGCGTAGCCCCGTTCGGAATCAGGCGCGCGACGTCGGCCGCGTCGATCAGTTGTGCCATGGCGATTCCGTCCTCAACGCGGGGCGAGCCGGATCGCGCCGTCGAGGCGGATCGTCTCGCCGTTCAGCATGACGTTGTCGACCACCGACAGCACCATGCGCGCGAATTCCTCGGGCCGCCCGAGCCGCGGCGGGAAGGGCACCGCTTCGCCCAGCGACTTCTGCACCTCGGCCGGCAGCGTATGCATCATCGGCGTCAGGAACAGGCCCGGCGCGATGGTCACGACGCGGATGCCGAAGCGCGACAGCTCACGCGCCAGCGGCAGCGTCATCGACACGATGCCGCCCTTCGAAGCGGCATAGGCCGCCTGTCCGACCTGCCCGTCATAGGCCGCCACCGAGGCGGTATTGACGATCACGCCACGCTCGCCGTCGCCCTGCGGCGATCCCTCCGCCATGGCCGCAGCCGCGACGCGGATCATGTTGAAGCTGCCGACCAGGTTGACCTGGACCGAACGGCTGAAGGCCTCCAGCGGCATCGGACCTTCCTTGCCCAGCACCCGCGCCGCGCTGCCGATGCCGGCGCAGTTGATCAGGCCCTGCAGGCCGCCGAAACGCGACCTGGCCAGTTCCACCGTGGCCACGGCGTCGCCTTCGTCGGCGACGTTGGTGCGGGCAAAGGCCGCGCGCTCGCCGAGTTCGGCGGCCAGCGCCTCGCCCTGCTCGCGGTTGAGATCGGCGATCACCACGCGGGCGCCGCCGGCGTGCAGTGCGCGCACGGTGGCTTCGCCCAGACCCGAGGCGCCGCCGGTGACGATGAAGCTCATCTCCTGCGTCTTCATTTGCGTGCTCCGTTCAAAGGTTTTCGAGCAGTACGGCCACACCCTGGCCGCCGCCGGCGCAGGCCGAGGAGACACCGAAGCGCACGCCGTCGGCCTTCAGCTGCCGGGCCACGGTGTGGGTCAGGCGCACGCCCGAGGCACCCAGCGGATGGCCGATCGCGATCGCGCCGCCGCGGCTGTTGGCGCGTTCCGGATCGAAGCCGAGTTCGCGCTGGCAGGCCAGGTACTGGGCACCGAAGGCTTCGTTGATCTCGATGCGCCCGATGTCGTCGAGACCGATGCCGGCTCGGGCGGCCACCGCGCGGATCGCCGGCGCCGGTCCGATGCCCATGATCTCCGGCGGCACCGCGACCGCGGCGCCGGCGACGATGCGCGCCAGCGGGGTCAGGCCGTTCGCCCGCACCCAGTCGCCATGGGCGACGATCACCGCGGCGGCGCCGTCGACGATCGCCGAGCTGTTGCCGCCGGTCTGCACGCCGCCGAAGGCCGGCTTGAGCTTCTGCAGGGTTTCGAGGCTGGTCGGGCGCACATGGCTGTCGCGGCCGAACGAGGCGAGCCGGTCGGCGAGACGGATCGCGCGCGGCTGGTAGCCGTCGAGTTCCCAGCGGGCGTTCTCGACCGTGCTGACTTCGTCGTCGAACCAGCCGGATTCCCACGCCGCACAGCCGCGCTCGAAGCTTTGCGCGGCGAAGCGATCGGTTTCCTCGCGGCTGATGCCGTAGCGCTTGGCCAGGTTCTCGGCGGTGTCCCCCATGCCGATGCCGGGCGCGGTGTCCTTGGTCGCCTCCCACAGGAAGTCGCGAAAATCGACCTGCCCCATGCGAAAGCCGGCGCGATGGGTGTAGGCCGCCACCGGGTTGCGCGACATCGACTCGGCACCGACCGCGAGCACCACCCGGGCCTTGCCGAGGGTGATCTGCTCGGCCGCCCCGAGGATCGTTTCGAAGCCGGTGCAGCACAGCCGTTGCACCAGCAGCGCCGGCACATTGGCGTCGACGCCCGAATAGAGGCCGATGTGGCGCGGCAGGAAGTAGGCGTCGAAGCTCGACTGGGCCATGTTGCCGGCGATGATGGCGCCGACCTCGGTGGCCGGAATGCCGCTCTTGTCGAACAGCGCGCGGGCGGCGCAGATGCCGAGGTCGGTGGCCGAGGCGTCGCGCAACGCGCCGTTGTAGTCGGCGAACGGGATGCGCTGGCCGGCGACCAGCCAGATGTCGTCGAACCGGGTCGACAGTGCGGCCGCCTCGCTGGCGGCGAATGCGTTGGCTGTGTTCATGTTCTGGGTCCCTGCCCTTTTCTCTTGAGGAATTCGCCGATCCGTTCAGCCACTTCCGGGCTGGTCTGGGTCAGTGCAGCGGTCAGCGACTCGACGAAGAGGCCGTCGTCGCTCGCCATGTTGTCGATGCGGGCAATCGCGGAGCACATCGCCCAGTTGGCCATCGGCGCGTTCTCGGCGACACGCTGGGCGAGCTCGCGCGCCTTGGCGCTTGCAGCGCCGGCCTCGACCCGGTAGTGCGACAGGCCCAGCCGCTGTCCTTCGTCGGCATCGAGGATGCGGCCGGTCAGCATCATTTCGCACATGCGTCCCGGCCCGATCAGCTTGGCCACCCGCACCGAGGCGCCACCGCCGACGAAGATGCCGTGGCGGCCCTCGGGCAACTGGTAGATCGTGCTCGGCTCCGCCACCCGGATGTGGGTGGCGGCCGCCAGTTCGAGGCCGCCGCCGATCACCGCGCCGTGCAGCGCGGCGATCACCGGGATGCCCCCGTGTTGAATGCGGTGGAAGATCCGGTGCCAGCTCTGCGAGTGCTGCATCACGCCGAAGGGCTCGCGATGCTGGTGCTCGGCCAGATCGAGGCCGGCACAGAAGTGCTGGCCCTCACCGGTCAGCACGATCACGCGGGTGCCTTCGGGCGTCGCGGAAATGGCCTCGTCGAGGGCGACCAGCAGTCGGTCGCTGACCGCATTGCGCTTGGCCGGGCGGTTCAGCGTGACCGTGTAGATGCCACCGTCGAACTCGGTCCGTACGAGTTGTTCGCTCATCGTTTGATTTCCTGGTGGTTGAGTCAGCTCGCGCTATGCACCGTGATCACGGTCGTGTCCGGCATCTCGCCGTACAGGAACTCGACCAGATCGGCGCGGCGGGTCAGCACGATGCGCTGGTTGATGTAGCCCTTGTCGGTGATTTCCCCGTCCTCGACCGAAGGCGGCTCGGCCATCAGCAACGCACGGCTGGCATAGGTCGAAGAACCGCCGCCACGCTGCTTCAAGGCCTGCAGCCCGGCGCGCACCTGGTTGACCACCGACGGATTGCCGAGCACCTGATCCACCGGGGCGTCCGGCGGCAGGCCCGGACACAAGGTCCGGCACTCGGCGATGTTCGGGAAGATCAGGAAGCCGATCTCGTCACGGTCGTGGCCGGTGACGACGATGTCCTGCGCCACCGGCTTCATGCAGTCGATCGCGGCGACCCGCAGCGAGCCGACATGCACCCAGGTGCCGGTCAGCAGCTTGAAGTCCTCGCCGACCCGGCCGTCGAACATCAGGCCGAGGGTCGGGCGCGACGGATCGACGAACTCGACGGCATCGCCGGTGATGTAATAGCCCTCTTCGTCGAAGGACTTGGCCGTGACCTCGGGCTGCTTCCAATAGCCGGGGAAGACGTTGGGCCCCTTCACCCGAACTTCCATCTTGTCGGCGCTGGGCACCAGCTTCAGCGCGGTACCGGGCACCGGCACGCCGATCACGCCGGCGCGGCTGGCGCGGAAATGGCAGTCCGAGGCCATCGGCGCGGTCTCGGTCGAACCCCATGACGACACCATCAGCACCTTCTCGCCGGTGGCCTGCTGGGACAGCTCCTCGAGTGCGGTCCATAGGTGGTGAGGCAGGGCCGCGCCGGCGTAGAACAGGAACTTGAGGTTGCGGAAGAAGCTCTCCCGCAGCTCGGCATCCTCGCGCAGCAGCGGCACCATCATGTCGTAGGCCCGCGGCACGTTGAAATAGACGGTGGGCGAGATCTCCTTGAGATTGCGCACGGTCTTCGGCAGCAGCGCCGGTACCGGCTTGCCGTCGTCGATGTAGAGGCTGCCGCCCCAGCGCAGCACCATGTTGAAGTCGTGGTTGCTGCCGAAGGTGTGGCTCCACGGCAGCCACTCCACCAGCACCGGTGGCGTCGATTCCAGGAAGGGCCACATCAGTGCGTTGGCGACCTGGTTCGACACCATCATGCGCTGGGTGTTGACCACGGCCTTGGGCGTGCCGACCGAGCCGGACGTGAACAGAAACTTGCCGATGGTGTCCAGCGTGATCCGGTTGAATGCGGACATCACCCGCGGCTCGTCCGACGAGCGCTCGATCGCCGCGAACGGCGTCGCGCCGCCGACGTCGGCGCTGTTGCCGCCGGCCACCACGACCCCGTTGTGCAGATGCGCGACCGCGTCGATGGCCGGCCGGAAGCGCTCGATATGGTCGGCGAAGACGACGCCCGGCCGCAGCAGTTCAATGTTGGCCTTGAGCTTGCCGAAGTCCTTCGACATCAGCGAGTTGCCGGTCGAGATCGCGCACGACGGCACGCCGATGTGCATCGCCGCCAACATCAGCAGCGCATGCTCGATGCCGTTGTCGGAGAGGATCACCACCGGCCGTTCGGGCGACAGGTTCTGCCCGAGGAGCCAGGTGGCGATCGCCACCACCCGCTGCCGCGCGTCGCCATAGTTGAGCTTGATCCACTCGCCGTCGGCGCCGCGCTCGGCCAGGAACAGCCGCTCGGGTGCCTGCGCGGCCCAGTGTTCGAGCCACTCGCCGACGCAACGCCCGTAGTGCTCGGGCAGGGAGATGCCCGAGCGCAGGACGCGCGTGCCGTCCGAGCGCGCCTCGATCATCACCAGCGGCTCGGCGAACATCGACGAACCGGGATTCGATGCAGGCCCGCGGCCTGCTGCGAACGTGTTCATCGCGACCTCCTTACATCGGCAGCAGCTTGTAGCCGCCCTGCTCGACGCGGATCAGCACGCGGCCGCGCTCGTCCATGCCGAAATGGTTGTCGGGCGTCATGTTGAAGACGCCGTGCACGCCGACCACGTCCTTGCTCGACTCGAGGGCGTCACGCAGCGCCTGGCGGAATTCGGCAGTACCGGGCTTGGCCTTTTCGAGCGCAGCCGGCACGGCGGCGGCCAGCAGATGGTAGGCGTCGTAGGCATGGCCGGCGAAGGACGAGAAGCTGCCGGCGCCGTACTTGGCCTCGTAGGCGGCGACGAATTCGCCGGCAACCTTCTTCGACGGATGGCTGTCCGGGATCTGGTCGACCACCACCACCGGCCCGATCGGCATGATCGTGCCCTCGGCCTTGGCGCCGGCGACCTTCAGGAAGGCCGGATTGGCGGCGGCATGGGTCTGGTAGATCTGGCCCTTGAAGCCACGTTCCTTGAGCGCGGTCTGCGGTAGCGCGGCCGGACTGCCCGAAGCCACCACCAGCACCGCGTCGGGACGGGAGGCGACGATCTTCAGCACCTGCCCGCTGACCGAGGTGTCGGTCCGGTTGAAGCGCTCTGTCGTGGTCAGCGTGATGCCGGCCTCATCCAGCAGCGGCTTGACCGAGGTCAGCCAGTCCTCGCCGTAGGCGTCCGAATAACCGATGAAGCCCAGCTTCTTGACCCCGGCCTGCTTCATGTGGGCGACCAGCGCGCCGGCCATGACGTCGTTGTGCTGCGGCGTGCGGAACACCCACTTGTTCTTCTCCGGCGGCAGGTTGATCGGCGCCACCGCGATCTGCGGCGTCGCGCTCTCGACCGCGACTTCGGCGATCGCCAGCGAAGACGGCGTCACCGATGAGCCGATCAGCACATCGACGTGATCCTCGGTCACCAGCTTGCGGGCGTTCTTGGTGGCCGCGGACGGATCGGTGCCGTCGTCGAGCACGATGTAGTTGACCTTCTCGCCCCCGATCTCGCCGGGCATCAGCGCGACCGCGTTCTTCTCCGGAATGCCGAGGGCGGCGCCCGGACCGGTCGAGGACAGCGACACCCCGACGGTGATGTCCGCCCAGGCCGGCTGGGTGGCCGTGAACAGGGCGGCGGACAGAATCATTGCGATCTTGCACTTCTTGATGGTCATTTCCTTGTCTCCTCAGGGGTGGGATCGACGCGCCGCGCACAACGCGAGCGCCGTCATTGCTGCATTGCTGCCTTGGCTTCCATTCCCGGCCCTCTAGCCTCGGGCCGGTCGTGGGAATTCGAATGGGGTCCGGCGGCGTTCGCGCTCATGTCGCGAGCATGTCCTGGTGCTTGCCGCCGAGGCCGAGGTAGGTCTCGATCACCCGCGGGTCGTCCCGCAGTTCGGCGGCGGGCCCTTCCATCGCCACCTGGCCGGTCTCGAGCACGTAGGCGTAATCGGCGACCGCCAGCGCGACCCGGGCGTTCTGCTCGACCAGCAGGATCGACACGCCCCGGCGACGCAGATCGGCGATGATTCGAAAGATTTCGCGGGTGATCAGCGGCGCCAGGCCCAGGCTCGGTTCGTCGAGCATCAGGAGCTTCGGCTTGGCCATCAGCGCACGCCCCACTGCCAGCATCTGGCGCTCGCCGCCGGACAGGGTGCCGGCCTGCTGGCGACGCCGCTCCTTCAGCCGCGGGAAGATGCCGTAGACCTCTTCCATGGTTTCGCGCCAGCCGCGCTCGCCGCTGCGGTAGCGGTGAAAGGCGCCCAGTTCGAGGTTGTCCTCGACGCTCATCTCGCCGAACAGCTCCCGCTTCTCGGGCACCAGGCTCATGCCGCCGGCCACCATTCGCTCGACGTCGGGCGACACTTCGAGGCGATCGGCAAAATGGATCTCGCCGCGCGAACCCAGCAGGCCGGCGATGGCCGAGAGCATCGTCGTCTTGCCGGCCCCGTTGGGTCCGATCACCGTCACGATCTGGCCTTCGCCGACAGTCAGCGACGCGTCGCACAGGGCCTCCACCTTGCCGTAGCTGACGGTCAGCCCGCCCACCTTCAGGATCGGCCGCTCGACCTGGTTCATTCCGCACCTCCGAGATAGGCTTCGAGCACCGCCGGATTGCGCTGGACCTCGTCCGGCAAGCCTTCGGCGATCTTGCGTCCGAACTCCATCACCACGACCCGATCGACGAGACCCATGACGAAGTCCATGTCGTGCTCGACCAGCAGGATCGCCATGCCTTCGCCGCGCAGCTTCTTCAACAGGTCGCCGAGCGCCTGCTTCTCCTTCAGCCGCAGCCCGGCCGCCGGCTCGTCGAGCAGCAGCAGGCACGGATCGGAGGCCAGGCCACGGGCGATTTCGAGAATCCGCTGCTGGCCGAGGGCCAGCGATCCGGCTTCGTCGAACGTGTGCGCGGCCAGACCGACGCGCTCGATCTGGCGCGCCGCCTCGGCCAGCAGCCGGTTTTCCTCGTCGCGCTCGAGCCGCCAGGCGCTCGGCAACACGCCCTTCCCGCCCCGCAGGTGGGCGCCGATGGCGACGTTCTCGAGCACCGTCATCGCCGGCAGCAGCTTGACGTGCTGGAAGCTGCGGCTCATGCCGAGGCGGGCGATTTCCCGCGACGCCATGCCGGTGACCTTGCGGCCGCGGAACAGGATCTCGCCGGACGTCGGCGTATCGACGCCCGAGAGCTGGTTGAACATCGTGCTCTTGCCGGCACCGTTGGGGCCGATCAGGGCGAGGATCTCGCCGGCACGAACCTCGAGGTTCATGCCGTCGTTGGCAACCAGACCGCCGAATCGTCGGGTCACGTCTCGCGCCTCGAGGATCACCTCGCCGCGATCGGGCATCGCCTTGCGCTCGAGCGCGTCCGCCACCGGCACCTGGCGTTCGGCCCGGCGCAGCGGCACCAGCCGCGCCACCAGCGCCCACAGGCCTTCGCGCGCCCGGTGCAGGATCAGCACCATCATCACGCCGAACACGATCACCTCGAAGTTGCCGGCGGCCCCGAAGAAGCGCGGCAGCCAGTCCTGCAGCCATTGCTTCATCACGGTGATGACGCCGGCACCGACCAATGCGCCCCAGACCTGGCCGGCACCGCCGACCACCGCCATGAACAGGTACTCGATGCCGATGTGCAGCCCGAACGGCGTCGGATTGACGAAGCGCTGCATGTGGGCGTACAGCCAGCCCGAGGCGGCAGCGTGCAGCGCGGCGATGACGAAGATCACCATCCGCGAGCGCGAGGTGTTGATGCCCATCGCCTCGCCCATCACCATGCCGCCGTTGAGCGCGCGGATCGCCCTGCCCTCGCGGGAATCGAGCAGATTGCGCGTGGTGAACATCGCGCACAGCAGGAATGCCCAGATCAGGTAGTAGATCTCGCGCCCTTCGTCGAGCTCCCAGCCGAAGATCGCGATCGGCGGAATGCCGGTGAGGCCGGTATGGCCCCCCAGGGTCTCCATCGTGCCGAACAGGAAGTACAGGCTGATGCCCCACGCGATGGTGCCGAGCGGCAGGTAGTGCCCGGACAGGCGCAGCGTCAGCGAGCCCACCAGCAGCGCCACCAGTGCAGTGATCACCAGCCCGACGGCCAGCGCCAGCCACGGAGAGCCCCCGGCCCATGCGAGCCAGGCCGGCAGGGCCTCGGCCGTGGTCAGCACCGCGGTGGTGTAGGCGCCGATGCCGACGAAGGCAGCCTGGCCGAAGCTGGTCAGGCCACCGATGCCGGTCAGCAGGACCAGGCCCAGCGCCACCATTGCGTACAGGCCGATGTAGTTCAGCAGCGTAACGTAGAACTCGGGCAGCACCAGCGGTGCCAGGGCGGTCGCCGCAAGAAACGCGACCAGGACCTGCAGTGGCGTGAATCGGAGTGCCATGGCCTCATTCCTCCTCGACGTGGTGGCTGGTCAGCGAACGCCAGAGCAGGACCGGGATGATCAGAGTGAACACGATCACCTCCTTGTAGGCGCTGGCCCAGAACGACGCGAAGGATTCCAGCAGGCCGACCAGCAGCGCCCCGGCCGCGGCCAGCGGAAAGCTGCCGAGGCCGCCGATGATCGCGGCGACGAAGCCCTTGAGGCCGATCAGGAAGCCGGTGTCGTAGTAGATCGTGGTGATCGGCGCGATCAGCACGCCCGACAGCGTGCCGATCAGGCCAGCCAGCAGGAAGGTCAGCTTGCCGGCGAATACCGGCGAGAACCCCATCAGCCGGGCGCCGTTGCGATTGACCGCGGTCGCGCGCAGCGCCTTGCCATACAGCGTGGCCGAGAAGAAGCGCCACAGCGCGAGGATCAGGGCGGCCGACGCGGCCACCACCCAGATCTGCTGCCCGCTGATGTCGAGCGGACCGATCGCGATCGACGCATCCGAGAAGGCTTCGGTACGGGTGCCCTCGGCGCCGAAGAACACCAGCCCCATGCCGACCAGCGCCACATGCACGGCGACTGCGACGATCAGCAGCACCAGCACCGGCGCCTCTGCGATCGGCTGGAAGGCGAGGCGGTACATCAGCGGCGCCAGCGGCACGACGATGGCGAGCGTCAGCGCGACGCGAACGATGTTGGGCAGGTCGGCGAGCGGCAACGCCAGCGTCAGCGCGACCACTGCCGCGGGGTAAAGCAGCAGCTTCGCCGCGTCGCGCCAGCCTGTCGTCGCCAGTGAACCGCGGCGCCCCTGCCGCCACAGCTCGATGACCGCGGCCACCGCGCTGGCGCCGAGCAGCAGCCACACCGTCGCCGGGGTCTGCCCCGCCTGCAGTGTGGCCATCGTCAGCGCACCGAACGCGACGAACTCGCCCTGCGGAATAAAGATGACACGCGTGACCGAGAACACCAGCACCAGGGCCAGCGCCAGCAACGCGTAGATCGCGCCGCCGGTGATGCCGTCCTGGGCCAGGAACAAGGCGATCTGGAAATCCATCCTCGTCTCCCGGCCGGTCAGCAATCGCAGGGCCGATGCCGCAAGGCGCACCGGGCCATGACGATCGAAGGAACTGCAGAAGGCTTCATGAGTTTGTCTCCCTCAGGGTTTTTTTGCTCACCGGCGTGCCGCCGGATGAATGCCGGGCACAGGTCTTTGCTTGCCTGCTCGCCTCGATGAATTGCATTGTTCCATGCTTTAACTACCCTGTCAAACGCTTGACCAAAACATTTATGCGAAGCAATCGACGATCGGCTGCGAGGCACAAAAAAGGGCCGACCCGTCGCCAGGTCGGCCCTTGCAACCGTCCGGGAACGCAACCGGACGGGAGGAGAAACACGCACCCGTGCCCGGGGCGCGCTCAGAAGCTGTGGAAGATGCCGGCGAGCACCGTATTGGCGCTCTCGCCCGCGACTGCGACGCTGACCGCAGCCCCCGGGTTGCCGGCATAGGTGACACCGTCGTCGTAGGTCAGGCGGTTGATCGCCGCATACATCTTGGTGCGCTTCGACAGCCCCTGGATGTAGCCGGCGGTGATCGACTTGCCGTTGTTGTCGTCGCCACGCGGATTGAGCTTGGCGAAACCGAGGTGGGCGCTGCCGGACTGTCCGACCGGCATCACCGCACCCACGGAGAACAGCGTGTTGTCGGCCGCGGTATCGCCGTCCGCATCCTTGCGGGACCAGCTCCCGACCAGCTTGACGGCGCCGAGATCGTAGGACACGCCGACGAACAGTTCCTGGGTATCGTCGGCGCCGGTACCGGTGCCGATGCTGTGATAGACCAGACCGGCCTTTACCGGGCCGCCCTCGTAGGTCGCACCGATGCCGTAGCGGTCGTCGTCGGAACGGTCGGGGTCGCTGCCGTCGTCGCTCTGCACCGCGTGGAAGGCGTAGATGCCCTGCACGTCGAAACCGCCGAACTTGGGCGAGGCGTAACGGATCGCATTGTCGAAGCGCGCGCCGCTGCCCGGCGAGATCGTGTAGCCACCGGCGAATGCCAGCGTCGAGCGCGGCGCAAAGCCGGCCGAGCCACCCATCACCTGGTAGTTGTACGGGATCAGATAGCCCGGCGCATATTGGTAGCCGAGACTGACCGTGCCGAAGCCTCCCTTCAGGCCCGCCCAGCTCTGGCGGCTGAATGCGCGTCCTGCCCGGTGCTCGCCACCGCTGCCCGGCAGGTAGCCCTGCTCGAGCGCAAAGACGACGCTCAGGCCGTTGCCGAGGTCTTCGGATCCTTTCAGGCCGAAGCGGTTGCCCGCCAGGCCGCCGTCGCGCATGACGCCGGTGAACTTGGCGCCGTCCGCCTTGCCGTAGGCCACGGCGATGTCGACGATGCCGTAGAGCGTGACATTGTCGCCGGCCACCGCAGCGTTTCCGAATGCGCCGGCGATCGCCAGCACGCAAATGCTCTTCTTCATGACTCCCCTGCCTCCCTCCGTTGAAGGTGATGATTGGCCGGCCGCGACGGCGGCCGGATGAGCGGCTTCTCGGGATCCGGCGCTCGAAGCCGGCCCGAACGAAGACGCTTGAAAAGTAGCTTACCAAATCTTTGACCGGGTAGTCACTAGTCGCCTGCAGATTTTTCGTTCGAGGCAGGTGCGTTCGCGGCACGGAGCGGCCGCACGCAAAGGCATGGCGTCGCGGCGCCAGCCGTCGTCACGACGGCGGCAGTTGCCCGTTCAGGAAATGCCCGTGATCACGCTCGGCAGGTGTGCCGGCCTGCAATGCGAACCTTGCTCCCGGCCGAGGGACGCGACCTCGTCCGACCGGGACAATCCGTCGCAACGAGCACTCACGCGATCCGCGCCTGGTCATGATCCACGGCACGAGACGCGCGGTTGTCACGGCATCGTCGGCGCGAGAGGCCTGGGGCGATTATCGGGCGACGACCCATCCATTCACGGTCACCGACACCCTCGGGCAGGTGGATTCTTCACCCACGGCGGGGCGAGCGCCGGCTGCATCGATCTGACCGCCCACATGGCCACGTCCGTCAGCAATCTCCGCCCGGAGAATCCGCGACGTGCCTGCCAGATCCACCTGACGGTCGATCATCCGTGAAACCGAGGGCGTGGATCGTGTCGGCGGCGATCGCCGCACTGGTGGTCGCGGCGGTCTACCCGAACGCCGAGCTGATCACCGAGGCCTACGGCAGCGGGCCGCCCTACTTCGGACGCACGGTCAATCTGGACAAGTGGTCCGACCCACTGCCGATCCTGCTGGCGGTCGATGCCCTGGTCCTGGTTGTCGTCATCGTCGCCTATGGCGCCAGGAATGGGCGACGCCGCAAGCCGCGACCGTAAGCGGTCCCGCCGAACCCAACGCGGGCCCGACCCCGCGCTCTGGTCGGCTAGTCGCCGCGCAGCATCGCCATTACCGGCGCGATATCCGGCATCACGCCACGCCACAGCCGGAAGGATTCGGCGGCCTGGGCCACCAGCATGCCGAGCCCGTCCGACAGCAGGGCAGCGCCCTGCTCGCGCGCATCGGCCAGAAACCGGGTCGTGCCCTTGCCATAGACCATGTCGTAGGCCAGTGAGCCGGCGGCAAACACGCCCTGTGGCAGTGGCAGGCTCTGATCGGAAAGACTCGCCGACGTGGCGTTGATGACGAGATCGAACTCGTGCTTGGCGAGCATGCCGAAGCCGCCGGCGTGCAGGCCGGCGCGCACGCCGTAGGGCGCGATCAGTTCGACGGCGCGCTCCGGCGTGCGATTGGCGATCATCAGCGCAGCCGCCCCGGCCTCGAGCAAGGGCAGGATGACGCCGCGCGCCGCACCGCCGGCCCCCAGCAACAGTACCCGCCGACCGTCGATGTCGACGCCGAGGCGATCGCGGATGTCGGCGACCAGCCCAACCCCATCGGTGTTGTCGCCGAAGATGCCGTCGTCGTCGAAGCGGAGCGTATTGACGGCACGCGCCATCTGCGCCCGCTCGCTCAGCCGGTCGGCGATCTCGAGCGCCTCGACCTTGAACGGCACGGTCACGTTGATGCCCTTGCCGCCGGACCGCCGGAATGCCGCCACCGCCTCGGCAAAGCCGTCGAGCGGCGCCAGGATGGCCTCGTAGGCGATGTCCTGGCCGCACTGGCGTGCGAATTCGGTGTGCAGCCGTGGCGACTGGCTGTGGGCAATGGGGTTGCCGAAGACGGCGTAGCGGTCGGTCATGGCGGATCCTTTCGATGCGGGTCGGGCACGTCACGATGCCCGCTCGTTCGAAGTTTAGCCTGCATCGCCGCGCCGCTCACGAGGTGATCGGGGCGCTGCCAAGCGTCCGTTGGCCGGCGTCGTGGATCACGCCGTGCCGGGCGTCGATTGATGTACATTGACGCGGATGCCCCACGCTGCCGCGGCCTCCTTCTTCCAGCCACCGTCGCCGACCGTGCGGACGCACGGTGGCCCCGCCGCGGGCGCACCCGCATGATCGTGATCGACGTCCAGTGCGAGCACGGGCACCGTTTCGAAGGCTGGTTCGCGTCGGCCGGCGAGTTCGAGCGCCAGCGCGGCAGCGGCCTGGTGAGTTGCCCGACCTGTGGCAGCGATCACGTCGCCCGGCGACCGTCGGCCGCCTACCTGCGGGCCTCGCGCCCGGGGACGGCCGACGCCGCCGGCAGCCGGCCTTCCGCAGAAATGCTGGCCGCGCAGCTCGCGGCCAGCCTGCGCGCGATGGCAGCCGCGGCCCACGACGTCGGCGAGCACTTCCCGCAGGAGGCGCGCAAGGTTCACGCCGGCGAATCCGAGCATCGCAGCATTCGCGGCCGAGCCAGCCGCGACGAAGTCGAGGCCCTGATCGACGAGGGCATCCCGATCCTGCCGGTGCCCCCCGCCAAGGACGATCTCCACTGAACTCAGGCGCTGCCGGCCACCAGCAGCGGCACGCTCATCTCCTCCGGCGACAGCCCGCCGTGCACCGCCACCAGACGGTGCACGTCCTGTGGCTGGGCGGCATCGACGATGGTGCCGGCCCCGCGCGGCAATAGCAGCAGGTCACCGATGCGCACGGCCAGATCCCGGTGTGGACGACCCGGTCCGAGCAGTCCGGCGTCGAGCACCTGGCGTGCTCCGAGCACGTCGATGCGTTCCGGCCAGCGCGCTGCGATGGCTTCGCGAAAGGCCTGTTCGCACCCCGGCCGCAGCGCACAGAATGCCGCCCGGCGCTCACCCCACAGCGGCGCGGCAAGCATCGACGCGATCGCAGCATCGGCACCGAGGCAGATCATCTGATCCTCGGGCGCGTCGATCATGCCGTGATCCGCGGTTGCCAGCAGGGTCGCGTCGGCGGCGTCGCAATTCACGGCGAGGCGCGCAAAGCAGTCATCGAGCCGGGCAAACATCGCGGCCAGTTCCGGCGAGGTCATGCCGTGATCGTGCGCAGTCGCATCGAAATGGGGAACGTAGAGGTGGACCAGCCCGCGCGGTCCAAGCCGCTCGAGCGCGAACGCCAGTAGTTCCGGCACCTCGTCGAGGGCGCGATAGCCCGCGACCGCGGCGCCGCGGCTGTGCAGCCGGCTGAAATCGGAGTCGATCAGCCACGCCGGGCTGATCACGAACGATATGCAGCCGAGTTCCTGGTACAGCGATCGATACGGAAACAGTCGCCGGCGCCGCAGGAAGTGGCGCAGGGGCTTGCGCGTGTCGTGGTAGATCATCGGCAAGGGCTCGAACAGCCCGACCGACCCGTGTCCTCTGCAGACCCACCCGTTGAGGCCGTGCGATGCCGGCGACAGACCCGTCATCAAGGTCGTCACCGCCGACGCGGTGGTCGACGGGAAGACCGAACTGAGCCCGGCGCGACGCGACGCCAACATCGCCGACGGCGCGCCTTGCCTGCGCAGGTAGAGATCGCCGAGGCCGTCGAACAATGCCAGCACCAGCCGCTGGCTGCCCGCCGTCGGCAAGCCGCCTACCAGCGGCACCTCGGCGTCGGCAGGCCGGAGTTGCAGCCGTGCCCGGATCCAATGCACGAGGTCCAGGATGCTGCCGCCGCCGTAGGCCGGTGGCATCCACTCCGGACGGGGATTGGCGATGTCGATCATCTCGGATCGCAGCGTAAACGAAAATGGGGAGGACCATCCGCTCGATGTCCTCCCCACTTGAACTGGAGCGGGAAACGAGTCTCGAACTCGCGACCTCAACCTTGGCAAGGTTGCGCTCTACCAACTGAGCTATTCCCGCATTTTTCCGGGCCACACCACAGCCCCGGAACCGCCCCGATCGACCGCTCGGCCGGCGACGAGGCGCGAATGATGCCGCTTTTCCGGCGTTCGTGCAAGCCGGTGCGCGCGCGTTGCCGGCAGCCCACCGGACGGCCGGGATTCGGGCCCAAACCGGGCGATGCGGCCGGGCGCGGGCAGTCCGCGCCGCCGACGGCGCACGAGACCGGGCACCGCCATCGGCCGGCTGGCGCGCAACGCCACGCTCACTTGCCGGGCAGCACGGCGACCCCCGGCCAGTCGGCGGCTGCGCCCCGCGCGATCGCGGCTTCGCAAGCCCGCACATAGAACGCCGCGGGCGCACCGTCGCCGCTACCGGCGAGCTCGGCAAAGATGCCGCGGGCCTGGTCGAGGCGGCCCTGACGAAACGCCGTCAAGGCCTCGTCGAAGCGTGCCGCCATCGTCTGCGACGGCGGACGCTCGCGCAGCTCGAACAGTTCGAGAACCTGCTCCTTGCCCGACAGCGCAAAGCGCCCGAGCCCACGCAGCGAGCACGAGTCTCCGGCCTGCGCGGCGAGGTCGTGCGAGATCAGCACCCGGGTACCGATGTACTTGTTGGCGCTCTCGATCCGGCTCGTGGTATTGACGATGTCGCCGACCGCATGCAGCTCGCGCCGCCCGCCGCTTCCGATCGCGCCATAGAAGATCGGCCCACAGTGCAGGCCGAGCCGGGTCGGCAGGGCGCCGGCGGCCGGGCTCGGGCCATTCATCTCGCGATCGAGTCGCAACGCGGCGGCACAGGCGGCCGCCACTGCGGTGGCCGAGCCCTCGTCGGCAAACCACAGCGACAGCACCGAGTCGGCGACCATGTCGGCGATGTGTCCGCCGTTCGCCTCGACTGCGCCGGCGAAGCGTTCGAGGTAGGCATTGAGCATGTCCCGTACCGCCTGTGGCGATCGGCCCTCGCTCAATCGCGTAAACGACACGATGTCGCTGCACAGGCAGATCGCGAACAGGGTCCGGCCCTGCCGCAGGTCGCCGATCATCGCCGACAGGCGCGCCAGGGCCTCCGGCGACAGCCCCAGTTCGATCGCGTGCTCGAGTTCGCGGTGACGGTTGAGGTTGCGCATGTGTGTGTGGGCAGCGCCGAGGGCCGCCGCAATCAGTGGCGATGCCATCAACGGCACGACCAGGGGCAGCCACAGCAGGCCTTGCGAGAAGGCGGCCACGACGACGACCGCAAGCAGTCCTTGCACGACGACCATCGCGACGATCGCACGCCGGGCCCCCAGGAATAGCCACGGCACCACCAGCAGTGCCGCGTGCAACGCGAGCGCAGTCGACGCCACCCATTCGGCCGGGCGCCGCAGCCAGCTTCGATCGACCAGATTGGCAAGGGCCGTCGCGCACAGCTCGACGCCGCTGACATCGACACCGTCGTCCCGCGTAAATGGCGTCTGGTAGGCATCCACCTGCAACGATTGGTTGGTCTCGGAGTAGCCCACCAGCACCGCCTTGCCGGCGAAGTAGGACGCACGCGCCGGATCGGCCAGCATCTCGAGCGCGCGCGGATAGTCGATGGTGTCGAAGGAGCCGATCGGGCCGTACAGGTTCATCGCGACGGCGCCGTCGGGCATCGAGGCCGCGGTCACGCCGAGATATTCGGCAAGCCGGGCCGGCAAGGACGGGCGATCGCCCAACGTCGGCACCCGCACCCAGAACTCGAACACGCCGTACGGCGTCTTGGGCAGCACGAACGGAGCGGTCGCCCACGCGGCGTCGGCAAACCGCCCCAGCGGCGGTCGGCTGATCTCGGTCGCGGCGACGAGCCTGGCGCCGTCGCGGACGAAATTGCGCTCGACGGTCTCGGCCAGCACGACGTTTCCCGCCCGTCCGATCGCGAGCGCCAGTGCGGCATCGTCGGCGGCATCGCGCGGCCGTGCGAACAACAGGTCGAAGCCGATCACGCGGGCGCCGGCCGAACGAAGACCGTCGATCAGCTCCGCGTGCAGGCGCCGCGGCCAGCGGTCGGCCCTGAGCGGCAGCCCGAGAGCCCGCGCCGACGCCCCGTTCATCGCGACCACGACGATATCGTCCGGTGCCGGCCGGTGCCCGCGCATCGCATACAGCAGGTCGAGGCCGAGCGCCCATTCGAGCCGCGACAGCGGCGTCAGCCACAGGGCGAAAGCGAGCAGCCCCGACAGCGCCGGCAGCCCCAGCAGCAGACGCAGGCGGCGTCCGGCATTCCGTGCCGGAATCACGGCCATCCGATGCTCATCGGGTTCCGGCCGGCACCATCGCACGGTGTGCCGGATTTGCGTGGAACGGCATTGCGGTCTGGCGCATCGCGTGAGTCTCCAGGGCCGACGCTGCCCATTCTAGTGGCCTGCCCTGCAAATGCCGCAACACGAAAGCGCGGCTCGCGCCCCTTGGCGGCGGCGGGCGGCGGCCTGGGGACCGGTCCGTGACATATTTCCTCATGCCATCATGACAAAAGGCACCCTGTCTTGTGATCGACATGCGTGCTGACTAGAGTGTCATATGCAGCGTGCAACAGAACGTAATGACTTCCGACGAGGAACAGAACATGCACTGCTGGCCAACGCGGCCTTGGGTTGCGCGGCGCTTCGTGGGAGGTCTGGCCGCCGCCGTCTGGTGCTTCACGACCGCATCCGCCATCGCCGATTGCGACGATCCGGCCGGTCGCCTGCTCTCCGCCGAAGGGGTCGTCGAACGCCGTGGCGCAACAGATGCCCCGTGGCTTCGCATCGAACCACCGGCTGCGCTGTGCGCAGGCGACATGGTCGCCGTCCGCCCTCCCGGCCGGGCGGCCGTGCAATTGAAGGACGGTTCGCTGCTGCGGCTCGATGAAAACAGCACGCTGCATCTGCTGGCCGTCGGGCGCGAAACACCGACCGAGCTCGGGCTGCTGGAAGGATTGCTGCACGTCATCACGCGCATGCGCAAGCACTTCACGGTCACGACGCCATTCGTCAATGCGCTGGTCGAGGGCACCGAATTCAGCGTTGCCAGCGACGCTCGCGGCGCGCAGGTCGTCGTCGAGTCGGGCCGCGTGCGCACGCGCAATCGCCATGGCAGCGTGCTGCTGCCCGCCGGCGCGGCGATCGCGGCCGGCATCGAACAGGCGCCCAGCCGAATCGAAGTGCGCCCGCTCGACGCACTGCGCTGGGCCATCCACTATCCGCAGATCGTCTGGCACGCCGACGACACGCTGGCGGGGTTGTCGCCGCGGCAGGCCGAAGCACTGCGGCAGGCACAGGAAAGCATGGCGGCAGCACACTTTGCCGAGGCCCTTGCCCGGCTCGGGCCCGACGCACAGGACGTACCCGCCCTGTCCAGCACCCGCATCTCGCTGCTGCTGGCGCTCGGCCGGGTCGACGACGCCCTGTCGCGGCTGGGGCAATCGCCCGCCGGAACCGATGCCGAGGCCGACGCGCTGCGTGCCGTCATCGAGGTCGCCCGCAACCAGCCTCAGGCCATCGAAACAGCCCGGGCCGCAAGCACCAGGAACGAACATTCGGCAGCCGCCCGGCTGGCGCTCAGCTACGCTCGACAAGCCCGCGGCGAACTCGACATGGCGCTTGCCGCCGCCCGAGAAGCGAGCCGCCTGGTGCCGACGAATCCGTTCGCATGGGCACGGCGGGCCGAGCTCGAACTGTCGCTCGCCCGCAGCGCGGCGGCCCGCCGTTCGCTGGCGGAATTGAACCGTCATGCGCCGCAATTGCCGCGGGCGCGGACGCTGCTTGGCTTCGCGCAGCTGATCGAAGGCCAGACGGCGGCCGCGCAGGCCTCCTTCGATGACGCCCTCGCCGCAGACGATGCCGACTGGTTGGCCTACTTCGGTCGCGGTCTGGCCGCGGTTCGAAGCGGCAACGTCGAGCAGGGGCGCAGTGACACCGAACGCGCGGTATTGCTCGATCCCGGCAATGCGGAATTGCGAGCCTATCTCGCCCGTGTCTATGTCGAGGAAGACCGCAGCGTCCTGGCCGGCAAGGAACTCGATCTGGCTCGCCGGCTCGATCCGGCGTCGCCGACGCCCTGGCAATTCGACGCGCTTCGTAAACTGCGGGACAACGACCCGATCGGCGCCCTGTCCGACGGCAGACGGGCCATCGCACTGAACGACAATCGCGCGGTCCTGCGCCCGCCGGGCCTGCTCGACATCGACCGGGCGGCCCGCCATGCCAACCTCGGCGCAGCCTATTCCGAGATCGGCTTCAGTCGCTCGCAGCGAATCGCGGCCAACGATTCTCTGGTCGACGATCCGGGCGGAAGCGCCGGCCACCGCCTGCTGGCCGAATCCTATGCCGGCGTGCCGCGTTTCGAATCGGCCAGACTGTCCGAATCCCTGCTCGCACGCCTGCGCAAGCCGATCGGGCAGCAGCCGATGGCCCCCCAGCAGATGCTCTCGCAATTGCCGATCGTCGGTGGCTCGCGGGCATTGACGCCGGACGAGGGAGCCGATCTGTTCGAGCGCGGGCCGGCCCACCTGTCGCTCTCCGCGACTGCAGGCAGCCAGTCGACACGCGGGCTCGGCCTCGTCGCGGCCCACTCCACCGAGCGCAGCGAGGTCACCCTCGGTCATTTCAACTACGCGCGTGACGCGGCACCGGATCTTGCCGACATCGACCTCAGGGCGAGCCGCATCGAATTTCGCCACGCACCATCGGTGGGGCTGATGCTGCTCGCGGAGGCGTCGACCGAGGACCGCAATGGCGGTTCCGAACTCGAGCCTCTGCTGGCCGGCGTCGGCCTTCAGCCGATTCTTCTCGTCGACCACCCGGTCAGTCGCGATACGGCGAGGATTTCGCTCGTGCGTCGCCTATCCGACCGCAGCGAAGGCATCGTCACCGCGGCGCTGCAGGACATCGAGGAGAGCAGCATCTTCCGCTTGCTGTTCCTGCCCTTCCTGCTCGAGCGCAAGTCGACGGCGAAGCTGCATGCCAGGGAAGTCGGAACACGGTTGCAGGTCGGCGGCACGGGTTACAGCATGCTGGTCGGCGCCGCCCATTACCGGCAGGAGACCCGCAGTGGCAGCTCGTTCCTGCCGGACACACCGCTGCTGCTGCCGTCCACGCAGGAGCACAATCAGGTCTTTGCCCGAGCGACCGTCGACGCGACGCCGTGGCTGCAACTCGAACTGGGCGCCCGCTACGACATCCTCGACGACACGCCACTGGCCTCGGCCAAGCGCCCCAGCGCAGGGGCGGGCATCCGCCTTCGCTCAGGAAGCGGCACCTCGCTGCGCGTCGCCGCCTTCAACGGCGTGAAGGGGCCGAAGTACAACGACCAGTCACTCGAGCCGAGCCAGTTCGCCGGCTTCAACCGGGTATTCGACGACTTCGACGGCACGCGCTGGCGTCGCCTGGCGATCGCGCTCGAGCATCGCCTGAACGGAGGCGGCACCCTCGGTGCCATGGTGTCGCGGCGCAAGCTCGAGGTCCCGGGGCTGGGCTGCGGTCCGGATTGCCGAGGCGACTGGAACGAACTGGCGCACGAAGCCTTCGTCGAAGTGCCATTCGACGAACGCTGGGCGCTCTTCGCGTCGCTGAACTTCGAGAGCTTGTCGCTCGACGGCGACCCATTCCAGGTCCTCACCCTGCCCTATCGGGTACGCACCACCCTGATCCCCGTCGGCGCATGGGTACGCGTCGCCCCATCACTGTCGGCACGGCTCGAGGCGCTGCAGGTGCGACAGAAGGCGTCGATCGCCGCGATCCCGGCATCGGACGGCACCCGGCGCCAGGACGGCTGGCTGGCCAACGCCAAGCTCTCGTATGCGAGGCGCGGTCGCGACGTGGTCACGTCGCTGGCCATCTTCAACGCCTTCGACCGTCGATTCGATTTCCAGGACAACGACTTGAACGGGAACCCCCAGGTACCGCGCTTCCATCGCGAACGCACGGTTCTTTTGCAGGCCAGTGTGCGCTTCTAGGCCCACCGGACGGCGCCATCGAGATCCATCAAAATTCAAGGGAGTACTTCATCATGCGCGAACTTCGCAGCAGCTTTTCAAGCCCGGCGGCCCTGGCCCTCTGCCTGGCGATCACGATCTCGGCGGCGGGTTGCAAGACCATGCTCGGTGACGAAAAGGCGCGGGATCCGATCCGCACCGCGCCCGACAGCCAGGCATCGATCGCGATCAAGGCGACGGAACACGGCCTGCAACTCTACGGCGTCGACAAGGACGGAAACCCGACCAGAAGTCGCTGCGTGATCCCGAACAAGGGCCAGCCGCGACCCGCCAATGCCTGCGACAAGTTCGGCGACGATGGCAGTGTCGGCGTGATCTCGGTCGAATCGATCGCGATCATGCGTCACCGCGGCTCCCAGTGTTTCCTGATCGGACCGTTCTGGAACGCCGGCCGGCTCGAATACGACCAGATCTGTCGCTAGACATCGGCCACGTCGATCCCCGCAGGGCGAACGCCATCGGCAATGCCGGTGGCGCCTCTACCGACGTGTGCCGATCCGTTCGGGCCATCGGCTGGTGGCGAGGCGACACGGCAAAGGCAGTGCCCGGCATTCGGCAACCGCGACGACAGGCTGTCGGCCCCCGTTCGCCGACCGGCTCAGTCACGCTCGCGTCGGCCCGCTCGCGACCACGCGATCTCCGATTCGAACAGGGGCATGGCCGCAGCGCCCGGGTCGGTGAGATCGCTCACCAGCGCCGCCACGCCCAGTTCCCCCTTGTAGAGACTGTTGTCGAAACCGTCGGCGTCGCCGGACGCCGGCTGTGCGATCCATTCGGCCGCCCGTTCGGCCGCGATCCGCGCCCGCGTCAGCCAGGCCGGATCGCCGCTACGCTTGTACCAGTGCAGCAGGGCGTATCCTCGCCCCGCCCATCCGCAACAAAGATTCGCTGCGCGGCCGGGTTCTTCCCAGGCGTGCCAGGCGGCCATCTCGGCCAGTTCGGCGTGTCGCGGATCACCGAGCATGCGATGCGCCAGACTCCATAGATGGACCATCCCGGCGCTGCCGTTGCACCAACCCGGCATATAGGTCGGATCGACGCTGCCGATCTGCCATGGCCAGCGCGCACCGCGGCCGATCGGTTCGGCGTAGCCGGCCAACTGATCGAGCCGCTCCGCCAGTGAAGCCGGCGCCGACTGCCCGGTCGCATCGCACCAGCGCAACAGCGCGTAGATCAGGCCGGCCCAGCCATGGGCGATGCCCAGCGTGGACATGCCATCGTCGTGCGCAATCGACGGCGACGCGGCCAGGACGCCGGCGATGCGTCGTGCACACGATTCGCCCACGGCCATCAGCTCCACCGGCGCCCGCGCCCCCTGTGCCTCGACGAGCAAGGTGCTCGCCAACAGCACGCCGCTCTGGCCGAGCGTCAGGTCGAGGTTGTCGCAGGGGGCCGCGGCTGCGACGCGGAATGCCTCCAATGCGACCTGCAGCGCCGCGTCGTCGCCGCGCGCCAGCGCGATCAGCGCCTGCACCGCGAACACGCCGGTCGGCGAATGGTAGGGCGAGGCCCGCCCCACGGTCTCGGCCGTGATCTCGATCGCCGGGTTGTAGAATGCAGCTTCGTCGGCCACCATCGCCGCGGCCCGCGTGCCCCATACGTCGGCGAGGGCCAGCACGTCGGCATCGCCACTACGCATGGCCATGCGGTACAGGAAGTAGGCGGCGCCGGCAGCGCCGTAGTTGATCGATGCCGTAGGCGCCGTGGTCCAGCCATCGCGCATCAGCGGACCATCCCAGGCAAGCCGCTGCCGTACGCGTGCCAGCACACCCGCGCCGAGACGTTCCATCAGCGCCGCCGGCCCGGCAATCTCGGCGCCGTCGCATGCGCTGGCGGACGGCAGCTCGCCGGCGGTCTTCAATGCCGTCGCGAAGCTGGCGACATCGGCGAACCGCCTGGCGGGATCCTTGCTCAATGCGCGCTTCAGCACGGCCTCCACCGCAGGCCACGGCCGGCCCCCGCGCTTCGCGAACGGCAGCGGCGCCTCGCTGGCGATCTCGCGCAACATGTCGTCCTGGGCCAGGGAGAAATCGACGTAGTGATCCCCGGCAAGCAGCAGGTAGGCCAGGGCGGCGAGGGCGAACTGCTCACCTTCCGCCGTGGCGGGCGGCAGGGTCTGCCGGGCCAGCCTCGCCACTGCGTACTCCGGCTCGAAGAAGAAGCCGACGCCGCCCCGTGGTGTCTGCGGGTAGGTCTCGGTTTCCGCGGCGATCCGTGCCAGGCCGAAATCGATCAGGCGGACCGAGCCGTCGCCATCGACCAGGATGTTGCGTGGATGGATGTCGCCGTGGATGATGCCGCGTGCGTGAAGGCCGGCGTAGGCATCGAGAATCGCGAGGCACAGCGCCAGCAACCCGCACTGCTGCGCCGCGAGCCCGCCGTGACGGCATTCCCCGGCGGCGACGTCGGCAGCGACGCCACCCAGCCAGGTCTGCGCAAGGTAGGCGCGCCCCGCCCATTCGCCGCGTGCAACCATCGTCGGCGATGCCGTGCCCGACAGCAGCCGCAGCACGCGCGATTCATGATCGATCATCCGTCGGGCGGACACGGCACTCTTCGAACGCACCAGCTTGAGCGCGACCATCGCCTGTCCCGGCCCCCGCGCCTGGTACAGCTCGGTGTCCTCCAGCGACTGCACGCAACGGACGATGGTGTAGCCGTCCACCTCGGCGCCCGGGCGCAGGCTGGTCCCGATCTCGTCGGCCTGTGGCGCGTCGCCCGGCACCAGCAGCTGCGAATTGACCAGATCCTGGATCAGCGGAAAGGCCTCTTCGAGGGTTTGCTGTGGATCGCGATCGATCGCCATGCTGTAGCGCAGCACGCCCTCGCCGATGGTCGTCGGTGATCGAAACTGCTGCAGCAGGCCGGCCGCAGCCGGATTGATGACCTTCGACGGCGTGCGCGACCGGTGCCGCGTGATCGCCACATCGTCCGCCTCGCAGCCAAGGCGGCCGCGAAGCGCTTCGCTCAATTCGCTGACCGGCAGGAACTCGACATCGCCGGGCACGACCAGGGGATCCGCTATGCTCGCCACTTACGCACTCCTTCTATCGCTCCAGACCTGTTGAACGGGTGCCCAGGTGCCGACATCGACGCCCTCGATGCCGAGCCGGCGCAGGGCGAACTGCCAGGGTTCGATGTCGACTGCGGAGGCCGTCGCGATCCTGAGCGCCACGGCCAGTCGGTTGGTCACCCACAGCCGCCAGCTCTCGGCCAGCGTCCACCCGGGGATTCGATCCTTGGCGGGTGGATCCATGCCCCACGAGAGCAACCCGGCTTCGCCGATGCCGGCGGTGAATGGCGTTCCCTGCGCCGGACAATCCGTCAGACGCGGCTGCAATCGGGCGGCGACGACGGCCAGCGCCTCGTACGAATCCAGGTAGGCCACGATCTTGTCCGGCCGCAGCAGGCCCGCCACATCGCGTCCGATCTTGAACGCCGGCACCCGGCACTGCGCGAAGACATCGACGATGTCCGGCCAGGCCTGCGGCAGCGCTTCGGGTCGCGGGCTGACGTAGAGCTTGTACTGGCGAACGGCTGCGGCCATGGCGCCTACCGGTTGCGAATCACGCAGCCGCCACATGATCCAGCCCTCGCTGCCGTCACGCTCGCCCAGCCGCGCCCAGTTGGATGCCAGCCTGCGGGCGAGCGGGCTGCCGGCCTGCATGCCGAGGAAGGTTTCGATGGTGGCCGGCGTCGCCAGCCTCTCGCGCCAGGCGGCAGTGATCGGTATGGTGTTGTAGGCGTAGAGCCGGGACGAGAGCTCACCGCTGCCGTCCGCCCGCAGCAACTGCCCGTAGCGCAGCGCCTCGCGCGACAGATCGGCAATTCGCCCGCGGCCGAGTTCGAGCGCTTCGTCCTGGTAGAGCAGCGGCTGGGCGGCCGCGCCCGAGACAAACGGCGCGTCGGCCACGGCGGCCACTTCGAGGATGCCGTCCAGCACCAGTTCGGCGACGATCCGGTTGCAGTCGGGCCCGAGCCGGTTGCTGACGAAGGCAGGCAGGCCCCCCGGCTGCCGCAAGGCGTACAGCATCAGGGCCGTCTGGTGGCACAGCGTCTTCGGCGTCAATCCCTTGTTCGATGTCGGCCACAGAATGCCATGCAGTTCCGGGTCCTTTTCCGCCTCGGCCGCGAACGCCTTGCGGTAACCCTCCGGCAAGCGGTCGAGCAGCACGATCTCGTAGTCCGGATTGGCCCTGAAGGTCGCGCCGGTGATCGTCCTCAACGCCGATGCGTCGATCATGTCCTCACCTCTCGCTGTTGGCGGCGGCCGCGCCGACATGCGACGATGCGGCCGCCGTCCGCTTCACTTGCCGAGTTCCTTCCTGGCCGTCTGAACGTCTTCCAGGGCCGCCTTCAGTCCTGCCTCGAGCATCTCGGCCTGCTCGACGGTCTTCGGCCGCATGTCGTGCGAGATCTCCTCGCTGCGCACCGCGAGCGCCTTCATTGCTTCGGCCAACTGTCCCTGCACGACCTTGATGTCGTCCGGATTGATGACGAGCCGCTCGAAGTCGATCACCCAAAGCCGGGTGTCCATGCAGGTCGAGTAGTTGATGCCGCAGGCAGTGCCGAAGCAGGTGCCCTTGATGCATCCGTGCAGGGTCGGCTCGCGACAGAGCACGCTGTGGTCCGGACACAGGTAGGTGTTGTTCTTGCACAGCAACGTGAAGTTGTTGCACAGATTGGTCGGGAAATGACACATTGCGCCGCCGATCTCGTCGAGCTTGGCGGACGCGATGTCGACCATCAGGTTTTTCACTTTGAATTGAGCCATGGATCTACTCCTCGGTTGTCGCCCGGCCGTTTCACCGGGCAGGTGAAAAACTCGGCGCGAGATCCGACCGCGCATTGCGTCGCGCGCGGGTTCGACCCGGCGCGCAACCGCTGTCTAGCGCGATCCGGCGCGCCGAGTGCCGGACCCGCTGCGGACCGGAACGGACCGGCGACGCGGACCGGGCCGCAGCCATGACAGGCCGGCCAGCGCCGCCAGCAGCAGGGCATGCGCGGGTGGCTCCGGCACGGTCACCGGGCGATCCGAAACCTCGATCGACGAGCCCGCCACCTCGCCGTTGTCGCCGACCTCGCCGATGTACAGAAACAGACCGGCGGTCGACACCGACGCCGTGAGATTGAAGATCAGCTGGCCCAGGTCACCCATGCTGACGAAGCCATCGGCGCCGGGAATCGCAGTCGTCGAGTTGCCGTCGAAGGCACCGAGCGTGGCGACGCTGTCATCCACGTCGCTGCCCGAGGCGTCGCTGCCGAACAGCTTGAGATCGACCGGCGCCCGCTGCGTACCCTCATTGAATATCGTGCCGGCCGGCGAATAGTCGAATACCGCCAGACCGCCCAGGCCGGCCGCACAGGCGGCGGTCGCGCAGAAGCTGTTCGACAGGATCACGGCATCGAGATCGAAGCCGCTGAACTGGCCGGCGGCACCGCCGAAGCCGCCGCTGCTGTCGGTGATCGACAACGACAGAATGTCCATGATGCCCACGGTACTCAAATCGGCACGGTAGACCGCCGTCGCGGCCGGCGCGCCGCCGGTGACGCCGGTGAGCTTGGTCAGACTGACCGGCACCGCATGGGCCATCGACGCAATGGCACTGCAGATCGACATGACGGCAAGTCCGCGCTTCGAAGTGATCATGATTTCGCCTCCGCAATTCGGGTCTAAGTGCGCCGGTCCGGAATGCCCGGTCCGTGCTCGGATGGCTTTCAGGATGGGCGAAAGTGCGTGCGCGGCGTATGACCTGGGCCACCTGCACGTTGTGAACGGCTTCACTTGACGGCACCGAGGCGCGATCGCGGCGACGCATGGATCGGCGCGTTGCCGAGCCGCGAGTCGGCGCGAGATTGCGGAAGGGGGTTTCGATGCGAAGGACGGACGTGCCGCGACGGGCGCCGTCGCGAAACGCGCTACCAGCGTGCCGGCAGCTTGCGACGGATGACGATGCGATTGCGCTCGTTGGCGATGTAGCCGCCGGCCACGAGGTCACGGACGATGCGGTTGACCATCTCGCGCGAGGCGCCCACCAGGTTGGCGATCTCCTGCTGGGTCAGGCGCGGCTCGACCACCCAGTGCTCGCCTTCCGGCGTGGCGACGTTGTCGAGCAGGCGATGAATGCGGGCGAATACGTCCTCGAGCGCGAAGGCATGGACGTTGTGGGTCAGCGCGCGGATGCGGGAAACCAGATTGCGCAGCAGGGCCCCCATCGAATCGGGGCTCGCCTTGACCATCGACAGGAAATCGCCACGGCCGATATAGAGCAGCTCGCAGGCTTCGAGGGTCATCACCGAGGCCGAACGCGGCGCATCGTCGAGCAAGGCGAGTTCACCGAAGTAGTCGCCGGGCAGGTGATGGGAGAGCGTCAGCTCGCGACCGTTCTCGTGCATCAGGAAGGCCTTGAGACTGCCGCTGCGGACGACGAACATGCCGTGGGCCTCGTCGCCCTGGCTGACCACCACGGCGCCCCGAGGGTAGCTGCGCAGTTGTGCGCTTCGTTCGAGCAGCTCGAGCTTTTCGCTGGGCAGGCCGGCAAACAGGTCGACCCGTTCGAGATCCGTCGCCATCGTCTCCATCCAACCAGGGCGAGCCGTGCCGGCGCGCGACGGCGCCTGAGCGCGGCGCCGGAATCGGCCGGATTGCCGATCCCGGGCATCCTTCGGCAACTGCCCGGCAACGCGTTGCTCACGCGACGCAGGCTATGGTCGCCCATAGGACATTCAGATTGTAGGTCCACCATCCGCTCGCCATCGCAAGCTTCCGGACATCATCGTGTCATCCGTCACAATCTGTGTCGGCAAGCGGCTCAAGGCCTCGCCGCCGCGGCCGACAACGCATTCCCCGGCAAGCTCGGCGATACCCGGCGAGGCCGGGCCTTTGCTAAGCTCGCGCGATGAAATTCCAGTTCCTCGGCACTTCGTCGGGCGTCCCGACCCGGTCCCGCAGTCATACCGCATTGGCGGTCCAGGCGCCGGGACAGCGCCGGTGGGCCTTGATCGACTGTGGCGAGGGCACTCAGCACCGGCTGCTAGAGACCGGATTCTCGCCCGCCACGCTCGGCACCATCCTGATCACCCACCGCCATGGCGACCACTGCCTCGGCCTGCCCGGACTGCTCGCGCATGCGTCGATGAACGGCCGCAGCGAAGCGCTGACCATCGTTGCGCCGAACGAAGTTCATCGCCTGGTCGAAATCGCGCTGGCGCTGACCGACTCGCACCTCGGATTCGACCTGAATTTCGTCGATGTCGCCCGGCTGCAGGCGCCGATCGCAATCGACGGCCTGGCGGCGACGGCGGTGCCGCTGTCGCACCGGGTGCCCTCCTTCGCCTTCGTGCTGCGCGAGCGCTCGCCGCCACGCCGGCTCGATCGACAGCGCCTGTCGACGGCATGCGTGCCGCCGGGACCCGCCTGGGGCCGCCTGCAGCGGGGCGAGGACGTGCTGCTCGAAGACGGGCCCGTGTTGCGTGCCGATCATTTCGCGCCCGCTGCGCCACCTCGTGTCCTTGTCGTCGGCGGCGACAACGACACCCCCGCACTGCTGGCCGATGCCTGCCGCGACGCCCATGTGCTGATTCACGAAGCGACCTATACCCACGACGTCGCGGCCCGCGTCGGCCCAGCGCCGATGCACAGCGACGCCGCACGGGTGGCACGATTCGCAGCCGAAGCCGGCCTGCCGAACCTGGTGCTGACCCATTTCAGCCCACGCTACCGGGATCACGGGCGCGGTCCGGTGGTGGCCGACATCGCACGGGAGGCGGCAGAGCTCTATCCGGGTGCGCTCCACCTCGCGCGCGACCTCGACCTATACGAACTCGGCATCGACGGCACGCTCAGCCTGAGCGGGCACTCGGCCGCCAGCGGATCCCTGGGCGGCCAGCGGCGGCCTGCCGTCAGCCCTTGACGCAGACCAGCTGGCGCAGCGTATGCACGACCTCGACCAACGACGCCTGCGCCTTCATCACGGCATCGATATCCTTGTAGGCCATCGGGATCTCGTCGATCACCTCGGCATCCTTGCGGCACTCGACGTGGGCAGTGGCGCGAACCTGGTCGTCGACGGTGAATTGCCGCCGCGCCTGGGTGCGGCTCATGACGCGACCGGCGCCGTGGCTGCACGAACAGAACGCTTCGGCGTTGCCGAGACCGCGCACGATGAAGCTGCGTGCGCCCATCGAGCCCGGGATGATTCCGAGTTCGCCCTTCTGTGCCGACACCGCACCCTTGCGCGTGACCAGCACCCGTTCGCCGAAATGGGTTTCCCGCTGCACGTAGTTGTGGTGGCAATTGACCGCCTCGACGTCGGCCGAGAACGGCTTGGCAATGACGCCGCGAGCGGCGGCGACGACATGACGCATCATCACTTCGCGATTGCGGCGCGCGAAGTCCTGCGCCCAACCCACGGCCTCCAGGTAGTCGTCGAAGTGCGCGCTGCCTTCCTCGAAGTAGGCCAGATCGCGATGCGGCAGGTCGGCGATGTGCCGGCGCATGTCCGCCCGCGCCAGTTCGATGAACAGGCTGCCGATGGCATTGCCGACCCCGCGTGAGCCCGAATGCAGCATCAACCACACCTGGTCCGACTCGTCGAGGCAGACCTCGATGAAGTGATTGCCGGTGCCCAGCGTGCCCAGATGCCGGTGGTTGTTGGTGCGTTCGAGCTTGGGGTACTTGCCGCGGATGCGCGCGAAGCCGACGTGCAATGCCTGCCAGGCGGCGTCGACCAGCGCCGGCGGCCGATCCCAGGCGCCGCGGTCGCGCGTGCCGGGTGTTCTGCCGTGAGGCACGGCCACCTCGATCGCCGCGCGCAGCCGGAACAGCGAATCGGGCAGGTCGGATGCCGTCAGCGAGGTGCGCGCCGCCATCATGCCGCAGCCGATGTCGACACCGACCGCCGCCGGGATGATCGCCTTGCGAGTGGGGATCACGCTGCCGATCGTCGAGCCCTTGCCGAGGTGCACGTCCGGCATCACCGCCAGATGCCGGAACACGATCGGCAATCGGGCGGTGGCCATCAGTTGCTCGCGAGCGGCATCCTCGACCGGCACACCGCGCGTCCACATCTTGATCGGCGCGCCGTCGGCGACGACGAGGGTTTCATGCTCGCTCATTGTCGATGGGCTTCCATCCTTGCGCGTGACCGCTGATTGTCCCACCTTCGCCGGGCCGCAGGCGACTGCCGGTCGAACACTGCCGGGCGTCAGGTCCGATCGGCGGCTGCCATTTTCCGCGCCCAATCGATGAACCCCGACAGATAGCGCTGCAGAAACTGCGCAGTGGCCTCATCGGCCAGCCCCCCGGCTTCGTCGAACGCCTTGTGGGCGGACGCCAGCAGAAAATCGGGCGACGGATACACCGGCGTCAGGGTGGCGCTCAGGACGTCGCGCAGATGGACCTGCGCACGGACGCCGCCGAGGGTGCTCGGCGAGGCACTGAGGATCGCCGTGGGCCGGCCGCGCAGCACCGACTCGAAGGCCGGGCGCGACGCCCAGTCGATCGCATTCTTGAGCACGCCCGGGATGCTGTAGTTGAATTCGGGCGTCGCGAACAGCACGGCGTCGGCGCCGCCGATGGCGTCGAGCAGCGCCCGCACGCCCGCCGGCTTGTCGCTGCCGTCGAGATCGGCATCGTAGAACGGCACGTCGGCGAGGTCGTGGATCTCGAGCCGGACATCGTCGCCGAGCATCGCGCCGGCGGCCGCCAGCAGCCGCGTGTTGTAGGACGCCTTGCGCAGGCTTCCGCTGATTCCCAGAACCTTCATGACAACGTCTCCCGGTATGGTGGTGTCGGACGTGGACCGACGCCGGGCGCTGACGGCAAGCCGTTGCTCACGCATTTCGGCGCCCGCCGGTCGGAATCGGTGACGACTCGACTTTATCGGGGGTGGATGCCGTGATAAACGCAGTTCATCGCGATGGATTATCCCGGAAACCAAAACAATCACGTCGCTGATCGATTCGGGTCGATCGGTCGGTCGTCGAATCGTCGCTGCGATCAGGTGGTCGGGCGCCGGCAAAACCGGCACCTGCGCGAGACCACCGTGGCGCCGACGGCCTACTCGTGCTCGCGCTGGCGAAAGCGATGGCCGGCAACGGCCTTGCCGCCCCGCAGTTCAGTCTCGAACGTTGACAGCGCCGTCAGCGCCTCGTCGTAGCGCAGACCTTCGACCAGATCGACGATCGGTTCGAAATGCACCTGCCAGGTCGATTCGTGCAGGATCTCGGCAATCCTGCGCGCGCAGTGCTCGGCTGACAGCGCAAAGCCCTTCAGCAAGCCGCGCAATTCGCCGACCAGGCTCAGGACTTCGCCGATCGGAACCATTGCGTCGATCTCGGCCTGGCGATCGGCCCGCGGCCGTGTCCAAGGCTCGATCGCCAGCAGGAAGTTGCCGAGGGATCGTTCGAACTCGGATTTGACCGCGGTCAGATCCTTGGCGCCATCGATCAGCGCGACGCCCAGGCTTTGCGCCTGATCGAACAACGCACTGGCCGCCAGGTAGCCGGCCTGGCCCTGGAGGCGGTGGAGATAGGCGACCGCCGAATCGACATCGCCGCCCTCGATCAGGCCGTCGATACGCTCGACGGCGTGTGCATGTTCCTTCGCGAAGCTCCTGAGCAGGCTCAGGAACAACACCCGATCGCCCGCCAGTTGCCGCACCGCGAAGCTTCGGTCGATGCCGTCGATCTCCGGAAACGCGGCGCCGTCGTCGTTCGATTCCGCCTGTCGCGGCACCACCGGCAAGGGCTCGTCGCGCAGCCGTTCGACGTGGATTCGCAGCACGCGGACGAGGGACTGCGGGTCGATCGGTTTGGCCAGGAAGTCGTTCATGCCGGCCGCGAACGCGCGTTCGCGCTCGCTGGCAATGGCACTGGCGGTCAATGCGATCACCGGCACCGAACGCCATCCTGCCTGCTGGCGCAATCGGCGCGTCGCCTCGCAACCATCCATGCCCGGCATCTGGATGTCCATCAGCACGACGTCGTAGCGCTCTCCGACGTCTGCAAGACGGCCCAGCACCTCGTCACCAGACCGGCAGATCGTCACGCGGGCGCCCTCGTGCGCGAGTATTCGTTGGCAGACGTCGAGATTCATCGGGCTGTCGTCGACCACCAGCACGCGAACGCCGTACAGCCACTGACAATCGTCGCCTTCGATCCGGCTTCGACGGACGACATACTCGAGCCCGCGGCCACGCGAGCGCGCCGCGCCGTTGATCGCATTGAACAGGCTCGACGGGACCACCGGCCGGATGATGATGCCGTCGGCCAGCATGGCGCCGTCCTGGCGTCGGAACGTCGCCTCGTCGACTGCCGGCACCATGACGACGCACGCCGTCGGGGCATCCCAGTGGCGCGTGCGGATCTGCTTGACGGCCTCGAGGCCGTCAAGCCCGGGCATCTGCCAATCGCTCACCACGGCGTCCAGGCGCTCACCGGTTTCGTGCGCCTGCAAGACGCGATCGACCAGGGCGCGACCGCCATCGACGACCTCGACCGACCAGTCGAAGCGCCTGCCGATCTCGGCGACCACCTGTCGGTCGGCGGCGTCTGCCTGGGCCACCAGCACCCGCAATGGCCCCTCCGGCGACACCACGCCTTCGCCCGTAATGCCAGCCGGCGCACGCGTGACGCGCACCTCGACCCAGAACGTGCTGCCCTTGCCCTCCTCGCTCGCGACCCCGGCGCGGCCACCCAACATCTGCGACAGATGGCGAACGATCGACAGTCCGAGACCGGTACCGCCGAATTTACGCGACGTCGATACATCGGCCTGGACGAAGGGTGAGAACAGGCGGTCCTGCAGTCCCACGGGCACGCCGATACCGGTGTCGGTGACTTCGCAGCGCAGACCGACTTCGCCGTCCTCGGCGGCGGCATCGACCGCACCGAGACCGAGGGTGACGCTTCCCTGGTCGGTAAACTTGATCGCATTGCTGAGCAGGTTGGCGAGAATCTGCCGCAACCGCCGCACATCGCCGATCACGGTGGACGGAATCTCCGGCGGCAGCGGCAGGATATTCAGGCTCAGCCCCTTGTGCCGGGCGACGGCGTCGAACATCGTACGCAGTTCGCCGAGCAGGGCCGCCGGCGCGAACGGGATCGGGTCGAGCTGCATTTCGCCGGCTTCGATCTTCGACAGGTCCAGCACGTCGTCGATCAGGTCGAGCAGCGACCGGCTGGCGACGTCGATGGTTTCGACATGCTTGCGCTGTTCGCCGTCGAGCCGGGTCAGGCCCAGCAGATAGGCCGAACCGATGACGGCGTTGAGCGGCGTGCGAATCTCATGGCTGGTATTGGCGAGGAATGCCGACTTGGCCCGGCTGGCCTGCTCGGCCTCCTGTCGCGCGGCTTCGGTCTCGGCGCGGGACGCCGAGAGCTTGTCGACCGCGGCGCTCAAACCCTGTTGCGTGCGTTGCTGCTCGGCGACCGCCCGCGCCAGGGACTGATTGGCGTCGGCCAGCAGTTCGGCTTCGCGGCGATAGGCCTGCTGCGCCATCAGCCGTCCCTCGATCGCCTTCGACAGGCGCCACATCAGCCACGCGGCGACGACGAGGATCGACAGCGCGCCGGCCAGCACGATGCCCCAAATCGACAACCGTCGCTGCCAGATCTCGGATGGCGCGATATGCGCCACGACCTTCCAGCGCAGCGAATCGTCACCGCGCGCCGACGCCGGCAGCAGCGCCGGCGAGGTCCAGGTCCAGAAGCCGGATTCGTCCAGCAGCGAGCCCTCGCCGCGGGCCTGCATCGCCGACCAGACAGGCGGGTGCCGCAGCCCGAAGGTCTCGTCATTGCCGAGCATGAACCCCCATTGCTCGTCGGCTCGCACGCTGCTCAACCAGAATCCGTCGGCATTCAGCAGGAAGGTTTCGTTCGCCTGGGAAATGGCACGAAATCGATCGAGAAAGCCCGACGCATGGACGTTGAGCACGATCACGCCGCGAGGCGTGCCCGATCGGGTGAAGACCCGGGCCACCAGCCGGATGGTCGGCACCTGCGGCTCGGCGACGACGTCGTGCTCGACATTGAGATCGAGGGCGGACACGTAGAGGTCGCCGGGAGCCAGCGCCAGGCCTGCCGCGACATAGGGACGTGCGGACTTGTCCTGCAGTTCCGGTCCGGTAATCCGGCGGATCTCGCCGTCCGCCTCCTGATCCAGGCGAACAGTTTCGACACCGTGCTCGTCGATCCAGCGGATCTGGAAATGCTCGTCGTTGCGCGCGAGCATCGTGAAGAATTCGTCGGCGACCACGCCAAGATCGGGTTGCGCCGCGTCGAATTCGCGGAGCAGCCGCGGTTCGCGCTGCACCATGCTGTGCAGCGCGGCGGCGTACGGCGCCAGCACGTTGTCGAGCTGTGTCTGCAACTGGGCCGCGACGCGGACCGCGGGCCGCTCGAGGTCAGTCTCGACGTTGTGGTCCGCAAGCAGTCCGACCACCAGGGCGCAGACGGAGACGAGCGCGACAATCGGCAGGTAGAGGCGCCAGAAGCGGCTGCGCACAGCCTGCGAGGCCGGGCTGGAACGAGCGGGCGCGCGAGCGCTGGAATCGGATATCGATGGCGTCACTTGCGGCTGATCTACTCGTCGAACGGCATCGGCAATGGACAAGGGCAATCGGCGCGCCGGGAGCACGATCCGCGGCGACGCCGTGAAGCAGCGCCAATTAGACATCAATTCCGGCGTTCATGCCCGGCGGCGGCATCCGCCGCGTGACCGTCATCGCGATTCGGGCTGAAACGATTAGCTGCGCGGCGTCGTCCGGATGCATCAGGCTGCTACCCTGCGGCGACTTGCACCACCGCGTCGATTGCCGCTTGTCCTGTGCGGTTCACCGCGGCCAGGCCGCCGGCGCCATCGATGTCCGCCGTCCAGACGTCGTCACGTCGCTGGTGATCGAATGCTTGGCTATCCCGGTGCATCACCATCGACTGGTTCCGGTCGATGCAACGTGGTCCTTTTGCGGATCAATGCAGGTCCTGGCCCTGGCGGGCTCGGTGACGATCGCCCGCCGCCATCTGGCCGGCGGTTCGCGATCGCGATGTCGAACCAAGCAGCGGCCCTGGCTGGTGCCGGTCACGGCATCGAAGGTCTGGATCGCCGCTTTGGCCGCGTCAAGGCAGCGCCCGCCCGGCGTCGCCGACCCATGGAGGTACTGTTGGACGAAGTCGGCAGCTTGGACATTCGAAAGGGAAATCGCGCGACAGGCGAGCCGCGCAGCGATCACACTGGCGGACGTGGTTTGTCTCTATTGGCCAAGGCTTAGGCGGACGGCAGCCGTCTTCGCGGCAGGCCGTCCGCCGACGCTCGGCTAGCGATTGACATCGACGATGACGCGGCCACGAATCTCGCCGGCAATCAGCTTCGACGCCGTCGGGATCGCTTCGGCAAGGCCGATCTCGTGACTGATCAGTTCGAGCTTGGACACGTCGAGATCGATGCCGAGGCGGCGCCATGCCTCGAGGCGATCGACGCGCGGGCACATCACGCTGTCGATGCCCACCAGCGTGACACCGCGCAGGATGAAGGGCGCGACCGTCGCCGGGAAGTCCATGCCACCGGCCAGGCCGCAGGCCGTGACGACGCCGCGGTACCGGGTGCTGGCACAGACGTTGGCCAGGGTGTGGCTGCCGACCACGTCGACCGCGCCGGCCCAACGCTCCTTGCCGAGCGGCTTGCCGGGCGCGGCGAACTCGGCCCGGTCGAGGACTTCGCTTGCCCCCAGGCGCCTGATGTAATCGACCTCGGCGGCGCGACCGCTGACCGCGACGACGGTGTAGCCCAGCTTCGCCAGCACCGCGATGGCGACGCTGCCGACGCCACCGGCCGCGCCAGTGACCAGGATCTCGCCGTCGCCGGGTTTGACGCCCTGGCGCTCGAGCGCCAGCACGCACAGCATCGCGGTGTAGCCGGCTGTACCGATCGCCATCGCCTGTTGCGGCGAAAAGCGCTCGGGGAGCGGCACCAGCCAATCGCCCTTCAAGCGGGCCTTCTGCGCCAGACCGCCCCAATGCACTTCGCCGACACCCCAGCCGTTCAACAGCACGGCGTCGCCAACCGCGAATTCGGGGTTGTCGCTGCGTTCCACGGTACCGACCAGATCGATGCCGGGCACCATCGGAAAGCGGCGCACGACCGGACCCTTGCCGGTGATCGCCAGTCCGTCCTTGTAATTCAGTGTCGAATGTCCGACCCGCACCGTCACATCGCCGTCGGGCAGCTGCCCGTCGTCGATTTCCCGGATGCCGGCGCGATAGCCCGCTTCGTCCTTCTCGATCAGAATGCCCTTGAACATCATTGCCTCCCGGTTAATTTAGACCGATCGTCTAATAAAGGTCAAAAAAATTCAGGCCGAATCCAGCCCGGCAAAAAATCCCTGCGCAAAGATGTCGAGCGGCTCCGCGCTGCGCTCCAGCTTCGCCCTCAGCACCGCGCCTTCCCAGCCGATCCAGAAATAGGCGGCGGCGACATCGCAGTCCACCGCGGACGAGATTTCACCCGACCGTTGCGCGTCCCTTAGGCAGGCCGCAAGACGCTGCTGCCAATCACGAAACACAGCGGTGAGCTGTGTCCGGAACGACTCCGGCAGCGCGCCCATCTCCTGCCCCAGGTTGCCAATCAGGCAGCCGCGGCGAAATTCGTGACGAGCCATGCCGTTGCGGGCGTCCTCGACGAATGCCTTGAGCCGAGCCATCGGCGCCGTCGTCACGTCCGCGAAGTGGCTCTCCAGCTTGAATGCGAAATAACTGGCATAGCGCTCGATCAGTTCAGCGCCGAAGGCTTCCTTGCTGTCGAAGTAGTGGTAGAAGGAACCCTTGGGCACGCCGACGCGCTTCAGGATCTCGTCGATCCCGGTCGCCGAGAAACCTTTCTCCGTCAGCACCGCCAGACCCGCGCGCAACAGCAGTTCCCGCGTTTGCAGCGACTGCTCGGGGCGCTTGGGCGGCCGGCCCCGACGACGGGGCGTGGTCTGTTCGTTCGTCATGGTGTGCATATTAGACCGATCGTCTCATTAAATGCAAGCACTGCCCGTCGCCATCGCGGCGGAGCCACGCCGGAATCGGCAAGCGCCACACCCGGCGGGTACGCCCGGACCGAAGCTGTCATGCACACATGGTCATCCTCATCGGCGACCCGGCCGCTCCCCGCTCATGGAATCAGCACGCTACAGCCGGTCGTCACCCTTGCCTCGAGGTCGCGATGGGCGGCCGCCGCATCGGCCAGGGCATAGCGCCGTTCGACCGGGATCACGACCTTGCCGGAGGCGACCATCTCGAACAGCGCATTGGCCATCTGCTGGGTCGATTCGGTGCTGTCGAGGTGCGTGAACAAGGTCGGCCGGGTCACGTACAGCGACTTGGCGGCGAGCGATTGCAGGCTGAACGCCGGCACCGGACCCGATGCCGACCCGAACACGGCAAGGAGTCCGAACGGGCGCAGACAGGCCAGGGAGCCGGCGAAGGTATCCTTGCCGACCGAGTCGTAGACCACCTTCACGCCGCGGCCGCCGGTGATCTCCTTGACCCGTTCGACGAAGTCGTCGTCACGATAGTTGATCGCGTGGGCTGCGCCATGCTCGAGTGCGAGCTCGCACTTCTCCCACGATCCGGCGGTGCCGATCAGCTGCAGGCCCATCGCCCGCGCCCATTGGCAGGCGATCAGGCCGACGCCGCCGGCAGCAGCATGGAACAGCACGAAGTCGCCAGGTGCGAGACCGCCCTGGGGCTGGGTCCGGCGCAACAGGTATTGCGCAGTCAGGCCCTTCAGCATCATCGCCGCGCCGGTGTCGAAGTCGATCCCGTCGGGCAGGCACACCACGTTCTTCGCCGGCATCACGCGGGCGCTGCTGTAGGCGCCGGGAGGCTGGCAGGCATAGGCGACGCGATCACCGAGCTGCAGGTGGGCGACGCCCTCGCCGACCGCCTCGACCACGCCAGCCGCTTCCATGCCCAGCCCGGCCGGCAAGTCCAGCGGATAGAGACCGCTACGGAAATAGACGTCGATGAAGTTCAGGCCGCAGGCATGGTGGCGGATGCGCACTTCGCCGGGTCCGGGAGATCGGACCCTGACCCGGTCGAGTCGCAGCATTTCCGCCCCACCAGGGGCATGCACGCGAACGACGCGTTCGATGCTCGATCGCTTCATGGGGACGTCCTTGGCCCACTGCCGGGCTCGCAAAATCGAAAACGGGCAGCCGGGGGGTGCCAAACGCGACACCACCGGCTGCCGGCAGGCTTGTCCGGGTCCGGCGCCATGCGCCGGACCGCGCGGACCGTTAGAAGACGTATGCGAAGCGCAGGTTGAGGTTTCTCGACACCGGCATGTTCTCGCCCTCGATGCCGCCCTGGTAATGGACGGACAGGTGATAGGTCGGTGCCAGATGGAACATTGCGCCGATCGTGCCGACCCACTCGTGGGCGCTGGGGGCGTCGTCCTTGCTGTTCTGCCAGGCGTAGTCGATACCGACGTACGGCTCGACCAGCTCCGAGACGCGATAGCCGAAGCGGTTGGTGAAGGCGTAGGGGTTGGCCGGATCGGGGGCGCCGTCGTCCTCGGTCGGGCCGAGGAAGGTCGCCGCGACGTTGCCGGTCCAGTTGAACTTGTCGTACTGGGCGTCCCAGAACACCGAGGCGACGAAGTTCCAGCGCGTGGCACGCAGGTCGCGATCGCCGATCGGCACCTGCAGGAAGCCGAAGTCGGTACCCAGCGTCCAGTTCGCGTTGGGGCGGATCCAGAATGCCGGGCCCACCAGCGCGTCGCCGATGCCGCTGACGCCGCCGCCGTTTTCCCGGTCATTGACGCTGACCTTCGGCACGATCAGTTCCATCGCGATGCCGACGTCCGGTGCGATCTCCCAGAAATGCACGAACTTCGACAGGCTGACCAGGGTCTCGACGTCGCCGGCGTCGGTGCGGTCGCCGCTGCCGTTCCATACCTTCTTGGTCTTCTGGAACGTCGAGTACTCGACGAACACGTTCCACGGCTTCATCCCCGCCGGATCCGGCAGCGCGTATTCGTGCGCGCCGATGAATCCACGCTGGACCTGGGCGTGGGCGGCCGTCGCACCCAGCGCGCAGCCGACCATCAGTGCCTTGGCGGCGAACTTGCCGAAGTTGTTTCCTTTGGTGCTGATTGCATTCATTTCAACTCTTCCTTTCGATGTGTGAGGTCTTGCGACCGGCTTTTTTGAAATCAGTGTGGTTTGCGTCGTTGCGATCAGGTGGTCTGCAGATAGACCACGTGCGTTTCCATGTACTCGTAGAGGCCGTGCTTGCCGTCGGCACCACCGATGCCCGATTTGCGACGCCCGGCGTGGAAGCCCTGCATCGCCTCGAAGTGCTCGCGATTGACATAGGTCTCGCCGAAGCGCAGCTCGCGGGTGGCCTTGATCGCGGCGTTGAGGTCACGGGTGAATACCGACGAGGTCAGGCCGTAATCGGAGTCGTTGGCGAGCGCCAGCGCCTCGTCGAGGTCGTCGACGATCTGCAGCGGCAGCACCGGTCCGAAGATCTCCTGGGTCATCACGTCCATCTCGGCGCGGCAGCCCAGCAGCACGGTCGGCTCGTAGTGGAAACCCGAGCGCTCGGAAACCTTGCCGCCCGTGAGGACCTGTGCGCCCTGGCGACGGGCGCTGTCGACCAGCGCCGCGACCTTGTCCAGACCGACCTTGTTCACCAGCGGGCCCATGTGCAGGCCCTGCTCGGCGATCGGATCGCCGTAGCGGGTCTCGGCCATCAGCGCACCGACCTTCTCGGCCAGTGCCTCGGCCACGCCGCGCTGCACATACACGCGCTCGGCGGCGTTGCAGACCTGGCCGGTGTTGAGCACGCGGGAGGCATGCAGGGCACGGGCGGTCAGATCGAGATCGGCATCGGCGAGCACGATCGCCGGCGCCTTGCCACCCAGCTCCAGATTGACCCGCGTCAGGTTGCGCGACGCGGTTTCCATGATGCGGACGCCGGTGTCGACACTGCCGGTGAAGCTGACCAGGCCAACATCCTTGTGGGCACACAAGGCCGCGCCGGTACTGCCGGCGCCGCTGACCAGGTTGAACACGCCGGCGGGCAACTCGCACTCGGCGACCAGTTCGGCGAACTCGACCGCATTGAGCGGGGTCTCCTCGCTCGACTTGATGACGATGGTGTTGCCGGTGACCAGCGCCGGCGCCATCTTGCGGGCGATCAGGAAGAACGGGAAATTCCACGGCAGCACGCCGGCGGTGACGCCGATCGGCTTGCGGTGCAGGAAGATGGTCTCGCCGGGCCGATCGCTCTGGATGATCTCGCCTTCGATACGGCGCGCCCACTCGGCCATGTAGTCGATATAGTTGGCCGTGAAATCGACCTCGACCCGTGCCAGGTCCAGGATCTTGCCCTGCTCCAGGGTGATGGTGCGGGCCAGGCGTTCCTTGTGATCGCGGATCTTGTTGGCGATGCGCCGCAGGTGGCCGGCACGCTCGATGGCCGGCAGACGCTCGATGGCCGGCAGACGCTCCCAGGCCGGCTGCGCGCGCTTGGCAGCGGCAACGGCGCTGTCCACATCGGCCCGGGTGGACGCTGCGACTACGCCCAGCAGTTCGTTGGTGGCGGGGTTGCGCACCTCGATCGGGCTGCCGCCCTCGGAATTCACGAAGCGGTTGTCGATGAAATTCTTGTACGTCTTGTCCATGGTCATGTCCTCAATTTCCTTGCCGGCCGCGCCGCCACCATTCAGAACTCTGTATTCATATCGCCCGCGCAAAAAAATTTGCGGGCGGGTTCAAAGTGATGGTCGGCGCGATCGTCGATTTCAGTGGGCGAGCTTATAGACCATCACCGTGCCGCCTTGGGGCACGTTGGTGGCATAGCCGAGCAGGCGGTCGATGCCCCCCTGCATGCGCTGCGCATCGACGCCCCAGCCCGACTGCACGGCGATGTACTGCTCACCGTCGATCTCGAACGAGGTCGGCACGCCCGTCACGCCCGACGGGGTCGCGGCTTCCCACAGCAGGTCGCCGGTCGTCGCGTTGAACGCACGGAACTTGCGGTCGTTGGTGCCGCCGGCAAACACCAGATTGCCGCCGGTGGTCAGCAACGGCCCCCAGTTGAAGGTCGGGAACTTGTGCGCCCACACCTGCTTGCCGGTCTTGATGTCCCAGGCCTGGATCTCGCCGATCGTCTTCGGTGCATCGGCCGCATCCTTGCCCCAGCGCAGACCGGTCAGGATCGCCTCGATCGGATAGCCGATGTAGAGGTCGCCCTTCTTGTACTTGGTCGGCTCCGGCTCCGGCAGTTCGGCGCACAGGTTGTTGTTGGCCGGCACGTAGAACAGGCCGGTCTTCGGATTGTAGGCTTCCGGCGTCCAGTCCTTGCCACCCCACAGCGACGGGCAGAAATGCACGTCGCCCTTGTTCATGCCGGGGCGGCGGTCGTCGAAATAGGTCGGGCGCCCGGTCTTCGGGTCGATCGACTTGATCGTGTTGTTGTTGACGAAGGGCTTGGCGTCGACGAACTGGAGCTTGTCGCCCGTCCGCTCGAGCACCCACAGGTAGCCATTGCGACCGGCATGGACGGCGGTCTTGACCTTGCGGCCCTTGATCTCGGTGTCGATCAAGAGCGGCGCCGAGACCTCGTCCCAGTCCCAGGCGTCGTTCGGGTTGTACTGGAAGTAGCCCTTCAATGCGCCGGTGTCGACATCGAGCACGATCGTCGAGCCGGTGTAGAGGTTGTCACCCTTGCGTCCCTCGGTCGGCCACGGCGCCGGATTGCCGGTGCCCCAGTAGGCCAGGTTGGTCTCCGGATCGTAGCTGCCGGTAATCCAGATGCTGCCGCCGCCATTCTTGTAGGCGCCTTCCGGCCAGGTGTCGCCACCGGGCTCCCCCGGCGCGGCGGTGGTGTAGGTGCGCCAGGCCTCCTCGCCGGTCTCGGCATCGAAGGCAGCGACGAAGCCGCGCACGCCGGTCTCGCCGCCCGAGGATCCGACCATGATCTTGCCCTTCGCCGCCAGCGGCGCCAGCGTGATGTACTGCAGCGCCTTCCAGTCGCCGACCTGCTTGACCCAGAGCTCCTTGCCGGTCCTGGCATCGAGCGCGACCAGATGGGCATCGACGGTGGCCACATAGACCCGGTCGCCGTACAGCGCGACACCGCGATTGGTCGGGTGGAGCTGCAGCATTTCCCCAGGCAGCTGCTTCTTGTAGCGCCACAGTTCCTTGCCGGTCTTGGCCTCGAGGGCGATCACCTGGGCACCGGGCGTAGTGACGAACATGTAGCCGTTGTTGACGATCGGCGGCGACTGGTGACCCTCGGTCTGCCCGGTCGAGAACGCCCAGGCCAGTTGCAGCTTGCCGACATTGCCGTCGGTGATCTGCGACAGCGGACTGTAACCCCAGCCCGAGTAATTGCCGCGATACTGCAGCCAGTTCGCCGGCTCCGGATTGGCCAGGCGGGCATCGGTCACGGGTACATAATTGTTGCTAGGCGCCGAAAATTGACCAGTTTTGGGTGGTGATTTGCGCTGAAAATTGACCAGGGTGATTCACTCGTCTGCTCATCTTTTGAGCAGGCATATCGAGGATGATCACCATGAACATGCTGGGCAAGATTCGGCGCCTGAAGCTTCGCGACGGGCTGTCGATCTGCGAGATCTGCCGTCGCACTGGATTGGCCAGGAACACCGTCAGGCGTTGGCTGAACAGCGCGGAGGGCACGGAGCCGAAGTACCGCAGGAAGCCACAGCCGACGGTGCTGGCGCCGTTCGAAGCGCGGCTTCGTCAATGGCTCGAAGCCGATGCCCGCCGTCCCCGGCGGGAGCGACGTACCGCCCTGGCGTTGCACGCTGAGTTGAAGACGCTGGGTTTCAACGGCAGCTACACCCGGGTCGCCGAGTTCGTCCGACGCTGGCGAGCCGAGGGCGGCAAGCCGGCAAAGAGCGCGTTCGTGCCGCTCGCCTTCGAGTTCGGCGAAGCCTTCCAGTTCGACTGGAGCGAGGAGACGCTGGTAATCGGCGGCTTCCACTGCGCAGGTCATGCTCGCCCACACCAAGCTGTGTGCGAGCCGCGCGTTCCACCTGTCCGCCTACCCGACGCAGAGCCACGAGATGTTGTTCGATGCCCATACGCGCGCCTTCCGGGCCTTCGGCGGCATCGCCCGGCGCGGCATCTACGACAACATGCGCACCGCCGTCGACAAGGTCGGCGTCGGCAAGCGTCGGATCAGAACACCCGCTTCGCCGCGATGGCGGCCCATTATCTGTTCGACCCGGAGTTCTGCAACGTCGCGTCGGGCTGGGAGAAGGGATCGTCGAGAAGAACGTTCAGGACAGCCGTCGCCGTGTCTGGCAGGACGCCCCCAACAGCGCATCGGCAGCTTCGCGGAGTTGAACGTCTGGCTCGACCAGCGCTGCCGGACGCTGTGGTCCGAGCTGCGCTATCCGGGCGCGGAGCACCTGACGGTGGCCGACGCCCTGACCATCGAGCGCGACGCCTTGTTACCGATGCTGCCGGCCTTCGACGGCTACGTCGAGGCGATCACGCCGGTGTCGAGCACCTGCCTGGTCGGCGTCGAGCGCAACAAGTACTCGGTGCCGAGCCGCTTCGCCAACGGCAAGCTGAGCATCCACATCTATCCCGACCGGATCGAGGCCCACGACGACGAAGGACTGGTGGCCAGGCACGAGCGCAGTTTCGAGCGCGGCGAAGTCTGCTACGACTGGCGCCACTACATCGACCTGGTCGAGCGCAAACCCGGCGCCTTGCGAAACGGTGCGCCGTTCGCCGACATGCCCGAGGCGCTGCAGCGCCTGCGCAGTTTGCTGCTGGTGCGCCGCCCGGGCGGCGACCGGCTGATGGCCGACGTACTCGCCTGCGTGCCACGCCACGGCCTCGAAGCGGTGCTGGTCGCCGTCGAACTGATCCTCGATGCCGGCCGTGTCAGTGCCGAGCACGTGCGCAACGTGCTCTCCCGGCTGGGCGAGGCGGCTTCGCCGTCCAGGGTCGAAACGAAGCTCGCCCTCGACGAGGAACCCCTGGCCGACACGGCCCGCTACGACCGGCTGAACGCGGAGACCGAGCATGACTGAGATCGTCTCCCAACTGAAATCGCTGCGCCTGCACGGCATGGCGCAGCGCTACGAGGAACTGATGGCCCAAGGTGGCGTCGGTCTGCAGAGCGCGGCCCGGGTGATCGAGTGCCTGCTCGAATCGGAAGTCACCGACCGGCACGTGCGTTCGATCCGCTACCAGATGAGCGCCGCCCGCTTCCCGGTTCACCGGGATCTCGGCGGCTTCGACTTCGGCCAATCACGGGTCGATGAGAAGCTCATCCGCGAACTTGCCAGCGCCCAGTTCATCGACGCGGCGGCCAACGTCGTCTTCGTCGGCGGCACTGGATCGGGGAAAACGCACCTCGCGACCGCCTTGGGCGTCGACGCCATCACCCGCCACGGCAAGCGGGTTCGCTTCCATTCGACCGTCGATCTGGTCAACCACTCGAACTCGAGAAGGCGGCCGGCAAGCATGGACGGATCGCCGAGCGGCTGATGCACGTCGACCTGGTCGTGCTCGACGAACTGGGCTATCTGCCGTTCAGCCAGGCCGGCGGGGCCTTGCTCTTCCACCTGCTCTCGAAGCTCTACGAGCGCACCAGCGTGGCCATTACGACGAATCTCAGCTTCGCCGAATGGCCCGCCGTGTTCGGCGACGCCAAGATGACCACGGCGCTGCTCGACCGGCTCACGCACCACTGCCACATCGTCGAGACAGGCAACGAGTCGTTCCGTTACCGGCAGAGCAGCCAGACGGCGAAGGCAAGGGTGAAGGCGAGGGAGCAAAGTAGAAAATCTGGGGCCTCGGCGACCGCACCCACGACCACAGAAGCCGCACCCTTCTGATCGGCGCCGCGCGCGGGGAAGCGGCTTCGGGCTACGCCCTTCGCCGCTTCCCCGCGCGCACCTCCTTCGCTAAACTTATCCACAGCCGCTCAATGACACGCGGCTATCGGCCCCTGGTCAAAATTCAACGCAAACAGGTGGTCAAGTTTCGGCGCCAACGGACAGTACATAATCTGCGGCCGCTGCAAATACCGTCGCTGCCGGCACGGCCGCTGCGACACTGACCACGATGCGCTTGAGCAAACGCTTCATTACTTGTCTCCTTTGGTGGTTTGATCGACGGGCATTTCCCGACCGTCGTTCTTGAAACTTCCGCGAACCAGCGTTCGCTACTGCAGTGCGGCGCCCGGCGCGGCGGTGAATTCGCCGGCGACCACGATCTCGTCGCCCTCGAGTCGAAGGGGCAATACCGGCAGCGCTCGGGGCGCCGGCCCGCCGACGACCTTGCCTGCCTTCAGCGGGTCGAACTTCGACGAGTGGCAGAAGCATGCGAGCACGCGCTCGCCCTTCATCCAGGTCTTCAGGTCACAGCCCTGGTGCGTGCAGATCGCCGAGAAGGCCAGCACGCCGCCTGCCGCCAGGGCCTTGCTGTCGGCATCCAGTTCCTCTTCCGGCAGCCGAAGCAGCACCACCTTGTTGAGGCGGGAATCGGTGCGGGCGTGTTTGGCCGCGGCATCGTAGGGAAACGCCAGCATCGGCCGGCCGACTGTCAGGTCGGACGCTTTCAGCGGCACCACTTCGCCTTCGGCATCCTCCTCGACCAGGCGGTCGCCGGTGACGACTCGCGGCCCCTGCGCGCTTTCGCTGTTGGCCTGCGCAAGGCGGCCATTGAAGCCAACGCCCGCAGCAAATCCCGCGGCGGCGATCTTGAAGATCCTGCGGCGCGACGGGCTGCCGAGTTCGCTGTCGACGGCGGTCATGCAGGTCTTGGTCTTGTTCATCGATCTTGTCTCCTAGGGTTGGCGGTCTCTGACTGACCCGCTCTCGTTACATCGAATTCAGAATTCTTTATCTGCCGCGAACTCTACACTTATTGAATTCAGAGTTCAAGTACTTTCGACAAGGGAAATCCGTCAGCCGGGAAACCGTCAGACGAGCAGCGCAACCGCGCCGGAGAACGTGAAGAAAGCCAGCGCCGTGGTCAGCAGCACGACCTGCGCGACACGCCCGGTATCCGCGCCATAGCGCTCGGCCAGCATCGGCACGTTGCTCGCGCTCGGCAACGCCGCGACCAGTACCAGCACCGTCAGCGCGAACGGATCGAGCGCCAGCCCGGCACGGATGGCCAGGCTGCCGACGCCGTACACCAGCAGCGGATGCAACAGCAGCTTGTACGCCATCAGCGTGACCACGTCACCGCGAGGCCGTGCGCCGGTGCTGGCGGCGACCGTCATCCGCGTTCGCGCCAGCACTGCGCCGATCGTGAACAGGGCTGTCGGCGAGCCGGATTCGGCCAGCATGTCGACCACGCGCATCAGCGGTTCATACGGCACGAAACCGGTATACGACGCGATTCCACCGAGCAGAATCGCCCACGGCAGCGGATTGACGACGATCCCTCTGAGCGCCTTCCGGGCGGCCTGCCTGGCCCCTTCCGAGCCCGCCGAATCGAGCCTCGACAGCGCGATGCACAGCGACGACGTAATGACCATGTCGATCGCCAGCGCGACGATCACCGGCCCGGCGGCCACGGCGCCGAGCAGCGACAGCAGCAGCGGCATGCCCATGAAGCCCGAGTTCGGGAAGGCCGCGACGAGCGCGCCGAAGGCGGAATCGTTCCAGCCGATCGGACCCTTGCGGGTGGTCTTGACGGTAAGCGCCACCATCGCCAACGCACACAGCAGATAGACGGCGAAGGCACCGACGTCGAGCAGTTTCCCGATCGGCGTGCCGGCGGCGAAGCGGTACAGCATGCACGGCAGCGCGAAGAACAATACGAAGCCGTTCAGACCCGGTATGGCCTCGAGCGGCAGCGCCCGGCTGCGCGCGGCGAGATAGCCGCACAACACCAGTGCGAAAAACGGAAAGGTAACGAGCAGGATCTGTTGCACTTCGACCTCTGGGTTGTGCCCCCCGGCACCCCGGGGCAGTTGCCTGAAGGCGGGCGCCGCGATCGCGGCGCCCGCCTCGTCATCAGACCAAGGACACGCTGTCGGTGTAGCGCTGCCGCAGAACCCGGTGAAGGATCTTGCCGGTGGCGGTGCGCGGCATGTCGGCGTCGTCGATGAATGCAATCGCGCGCGGGCACTTGAAGGCAGCCAGGCGCTCGCGGCTCCAGTCCTGGATCTCCGACGCATCGGCCTGCTGCCCGTCATGCAGCACGATCACCGCCTGCACGGTCTCGCCCCACTTGTCATGCGGGATGCCGATGACCGCCACGTCCTTGACCTTGGGATGACTGCCGAGTACTCCCTCGACTTCGGACGGATAGATGTTCTCGCCGCCACTGATGATCATGTTGCTCTTGCGATCGACCAGCCAGATGTAGCCGTCCTCGTCCCTGCGCGCCATGTCGCCGACCGAGCACCACTGGCCGCGAAAGGCCTCGGCCGTCTTTTCCGGATTGCGCCAGTAGCCGTCGAACACGTAGGCGGTGCGGGAGAACAGTTCCCCGACCTCGCCGTCCGGCACCTCGCGACCGTCTACATCGAGCAGGCGGATGGCGCCGCTGCCGGCCCATTCCCGCCCCACCGAGCCGAGTTTCTGCAGTTGCTCGTGCGGGCGCAGCAGCGTGACCCAGCCGGCTTCGGTCGAGCCGTAGAGTTCGTAGAGCCGGCCGTTGGTGAAGTATTCGAGGATCGCGACCTTGGTGGCCTTGCGGGCCGGCGCCGACGAGATCATCAGCTTGCCGACACTCGACATGTCGTACCTGGCCTTCACTTCCTCCGGCAAGGCCAGGATCATGATGTAGTGCGTCGGCACCAGCGACGTGAAGGTGACCCGCTCGCGGGCCAGTGTCGCCAGCAAGGCCTCCGGATCGAAGCTGCGGTGGTCATCGACGATGACGGTCGCGCCCAGATGCACGAAGGTAGTGCCGAAGTAGAGGGAGTTGGCATGGCACATCGGCATCACCAGCAAGCCGGTGTCGTCCGCCGAGAACCCCATCTCCAGCGCCGTCGCGAGCGCGATCAGCGTGCTGCCGGCATGGCTGCGGATGGCACCCTTCGGCCGCCCGGTGGTGCCCGAGGTGTACATCAGCGCACAGGTCTCGTCGGGGCAGACCTGCGGCAACACGCTGCGGCCCTCGGCGCCTTCGACCAGCGCCTCGTAGCCCTGCCAACCACTCGCGGGTTGGTCGTCGAGCACGATGTAGCGGTTCCGCGCAATCGCCAACTCGGCGCGGACCGGCGTCACGATATCGACGAACTCGGGGCCTGCGATCAGCGCCGCAGCCTCGCAGTTGCCGAGGATGTAGGCGATCTCGGGCGCGCTCAGGCGGAAATTGAGCGGCACGGCCACCAGCCCGGCGCGGGCCAGGCCGACATAGATCTCCATCCATTCGACACAGTTGTAGGCGAGCACGCCGACCCGGTCCCCCCGCTTGAGCCCAAGTGCGAGCAGCGAGTCGGCCAGCATGCCGGCCCGGCGATCCCACTGGGCATAGGTCAGCGAACGTTTCGAGTCCCGGGTTCCGAGCTTGTTCGGGTTGAGGCGGGCCTGGGCCGACACGGCGTCGGAAATGGTCAGCAGATGGTTCATCGTTTGTCTCCTCAGGGGGCCCCTGATCAGCTTGCGTTCGTGGTCGATCGAAAAATCTGTTTGTTTTCTGTATTCAGAATGCGCTATGATGATTCGCAAGTCAACGCCTTTTCGACGAACTCGACCGAACCCGCCGGACGCCCGGCCCGCTCGACGGCTGCACGCCCGGACGCCCCACCCCAGAGGAGACAACATGAACACCCTGCAGACCATCTCGGAACAATCCGCCGCCGCCATCGTCGCGCGCTTCCTGAAGCAACGCGGCGTCGAGCGCGTCTACGCCTTGTGCGGCGGCCACATCATGCCGTTGTGGATGCGCCTCGACGCCGAAGGTATCCGCATCGTCGACGTGCGCGACGAGCGCGCGGCGGTCTATATGGCCCACGCCGAAGCGCAACTCACCGGCGGCTTCGGCGTCGCGCTGGTCACTGCCGGCCCAGGCGTGACCAATGCCATGACCGGCATCGCCAACGCCGATGTCGCGCGCGCGCCGGTGCTGGTGCTGTCGGGCACGCCGCCGCGCGCCCAGGAGAACCGCGGCGCGCTGCAGGACATGGTTCATACCGATCTGGTGCGCTCGCTCACCCGCTACGCCCGCACCGTACGGCAGCCCGAGCTGGTGTTGCAGGAACTGGACGAAGCGGTGTCCCGGGCGCTCGGCGACGGCGGCGAGCCCGGCCCGGTGTACCTCGACTTCCCGGTGGATACGCTGCGCGCCGAGGTGCCGTTGGCGGTTCAGTTGCCGGAACACTTCGCGCCGAAGCGTGCCTCCGTGATCCCGCCCGAGGCCAGTGCCGTGCAGGCGGCCGTCGACCTGCTGTGGTCGGCCAGGCGGCCGTTGTTCATCTCGGGCCGCGGCGCACAGGGTTCCGGCCAGGCCCTCGCCGCCTTGCTCACCCGGCTGCGCGCCCCCTACCTCGATACCGGTGAGAGCCGCGGGCTGGTGCCCGACGATCATCCTTCGGTGGTGGCTGCGATGCGTGGTTCGGTGATGGGCCAGGCGGACCTGGTGGTCACCGTCGGCCGCCGCCTCGACTTCCAGCTCGCCTACGGCTCGCCGGCCGTGTTCGGCAACGCCCGCTTCCTGCGCATCGCCGACTGCACCGGCGAGTTGCGCGACAACCGGCGCGGCACGGTCGAACTGATGGCCACCCCGGCACTTGCCCTCGAGGCGATCCTCGCCGCCGCCGGCGAGCGCCAGCCGGCGACCGACGTCGACTGGTCGCAAACGCTGCGCGCCATGCACTGCGAGCGCTCCGACAAGCTGGCGGCCTCGATGGCCAACGCGCCGGCCGGCAGCGACGGCCTGATGCATCCGAACCGCGTGCTGGCGGCATTGCGCGATGCCCTGCCCGACGATGCCGTCGTCGTCGCCGATGGTGGCGACTTCCTGAGCTTCGCCCGGGTCGGCCTGCCGGCCTCGACCTATCTCGACCCCGGTTCGCTGGGCTGCATCGGCGTCGGCACGCCGTTCGGCGTCGCCGCCAGCCTCGCCTGCCCAGACCGCACGGTGGTCGTGGCCACCGGTGACGGCGCCTTCGGCTTCAACGCGATGGAACTGGATTCGGCCGTGCGCCACCAGGCCCCGGTGCTGGTGGTGGTCGCCAACAACGGCTCGTGGGCGATCGAGGTTCGCGACCAGCAGGAGACCCACGGCAAGGTGGTCGGAACCCGCCTGCGCTTCTCCGACTACGCGGGCATGGCGCGCGCCCTCGGCATGCATGCCGAACGGGTGAAAAAGGCCGAAGACCTGCCGGCCGCGATCGCACGCGCGATGGCCAATCGACCTGCCCTGCTGGATGTCCTGGTGACGCCCGAAGCCGTGTCGTCCGACGCCAAGAGTGGGCTTGCCTGGGTCCCCGACCTGCAGCCGCTGGCCGCGTGGGACGACGCCGAGCGTCGCTGGCGCGATGGTGTCACGGACAAATGACATGCTAGACTAGCCAAATTGCATTCAAAATACAGAAGGCCGAGATGAAGCTTCTCGAGACGCAACCCAAGCTGGTCGAGCAGGTCTATGAGGCCATTCTCGAAGAGATCACATCCGGCCGCATGCGTCCGGGCGCGCGCGTCATCCAGGAACAGCTCGCCCGGGAACTGGGCGTGTCGCGCCAACCGGTGCAGCAGGCGTTGCTGTTGCTGCGCAATCAAGGGGTCCTGCAGGACGCGCCCGGGCGCGGCCTGCAGGTGGCGCCGCTGGACCTCGACTACGTGCGCAACATGTACGACATGCGCGCCGTGATCGAAGGTCTGGCATGCCGCCGGGCAGCCGAAGTCAACGCCGCAGCCGCCAAGGCGAAGGGCCCGGCCCTGATCCGCGCCGGCCGCAAGGAGGTGCAGAACGGATCGGTCAGGGGCATGATCGCCGCCGACCGGGACTTCCACCGGATGATCTACGAACTGTCGGACAATCCCCTGGTCGAGCCCATCCTCGAGAGCCAGTGGACCAACACCCAGCGCATCATGGGCGAAGTGCTGCTGCGCGACGACCAGCCGCGCAATGTCTGGAAGCAGCACGAGGAAATACTCGACGCGATCGCCTCGGGCAATGGCGCCGAAGCGGAGGCCCTGGGGCGTGCCCACATTTCCCGTGCGGCCGATTTCATGATCGAACGTCTGCGCCAACTGGACAACTCGGAAGTCGCGCCGGAATCGATGCGCAAGCATCTCGCCGGCCGGCGCAAGGCAGGCACGTCGCCGTAAGCCGCTGCCTGCCCTCGGATCGCGCGTTTGCCCGGGGCAAGCGACCGAGCTCCCGGCTGCAGCGACAATTCGGCAAGTGCCGGCGGTCGCCTGCGAGCGGCCGGCGACAAGGCGAATCGACATTGACGCCGCGATCGGGATGCCGACGCGGCATGCCGGCAAGCGGCACCGCCAGCGGCGAACGGCAACGACCCGGACGGGAAACCGATTTCGAGAACCCACCCGCGCCGGGCATGTCCACCCAGAAATTCCCGGCTGTCCACGTTCGGTCCGCCGCCCGGGCGATGCCGCCGGTGCAGGGCAGGTTCTGACAGGAGCGAACGATGCAAACGAGAGCGCTGGGTCGCAGCGGGCTTGAAGTCTCGGCCATCGGGCTGGGATGCATGGGAATGAGCCATGCCTATTTCCCGCTGCCCGACCGCAAACAGATGATCGGCTTGCTGCGGGCAGCGGTCGATCGCGGCGTGACCCTGTTCGACACGGCCGAGATCTACGGTCCCCACACCAACGAGGAACTGCTTGGCGAGGCGCTCGCGCCGGTTCGCGAACGGGTCGTCATCGCCACCAAATTCGGCTTCAAGGTCGAGGCGATGCCCGGCGTCGACAGCCGCCCGGCGCGCATCCGCAGCGTCTGTGACGCCTCGCTGAAGCGCCTGCGCACCGATGTCATCGACCTCTTCTACCAGCATCGGCCCGATCCCGACGTGCCGATCGAAGAGGTCGCCGGAACGGTCAGGGATCTCATCGGCGAAGGCAAGGTCAGGTACTTCGGGCTGTCCGAAGCGAGCGCGGAGTCGATCCGGCGCGCCCACGCGGTGCAACCGGTGGCTGCGCTGCAGAGCGAGTATTCACTGTGGACGCGCGACGTCGAGGGCGAGGTGCTGGACACGCTCGAAGAACTCGGCATCGGCCTGGTGCCGTTCAGCCCGCTCGGTCGCGGCTACCTGACGGGCCGGATCGACGAATCGACGCCGTTGCAGTCGAACGACTTCCGCGCCACGCTGCCGCGCTTCACGGCGCAGGCGCGTGAAGCGAACAAGGCGCTGGTGGACCTGCTGCAGTCGACCGCCGCGGGCAAGGGCACCACCCCCGCCCAGATCGCACTGGCGTGGTTGCTTGCGCAGCGGCCCTGGATCGTGCCGATCCCCGGAACGACCAAGCTCGCCCGGCTGGACGAAAACCTCGCCGCAGCCGAGATCGTGCTGACCACGTCCGAGGTCGCCGACATCGGCGCCGCAGCAGCCAGGATCGACGTGGTCGGTGGGCGCTATTCCGAAGCCTTCCAGCAGATGGTGAGCCGCTGACGGCACGCCCTCGGCCGCGCCGCTGCGCCTCACCTGCGGCAGTGTCACCGGAGCGGCGTGCTACGCGTCGCGCCGGCGCCGTTCGGCTTCGTCCCAGGCGGTCAGCGCCTGATAGCGGTGCACGTAGCCCAGCCCCTTGCCGGCATCGGACGACAGCGCATGCTGGGTCAGCACCACGTCCACCAGGGCCGGTGCGTTGGCCAGCGCCCGGCGCAGCGCCGGCACCAGTTCGGACGGATCCTCGACCCGCTCGCCGTGCACACCGAATGCCCGGGCCATGGCTGCGTAATCGGCATATTGCAGGGTCGTGCCGACGACCCTTCCGCCGTAGTTCATCTCCTGGTCGAGGCGCTCGATGTTCCAGGCAGCGTTGTTGGCGATGACGAACACCACCTTGGCCTCGTGTCGCTTGGCGCTGTCGATCTCCATCGCGTTGATGCCGAACGCGCCATCTCCGCTGATCACCACCACCTGCCGGCCCGGGTCGAGCAGCGCCGCGGCGACGCCATAGGGCACCCCGACACCGAGGCAGCCGAACGCGCCGGCATCGAGGTAGGTGCGCGGCGGCAGCCCCATGCGGGCGAAGCTCAGGATGTCGCCGCCGTCGGCGACGGTGATCGCGTCCGGCGCCAGCACTTCGTGCAGTGCCGCGAAGATCCGGTTCGGGTGCATGCGGCCGTCCTTGCCCGCCGGCGACTCGCCCAGCGAAGCGAGGTAGCGGGCCGAGCGCTCGACGTGGGCCTGATGCAGGGCATCGCGCCATTCGAGTGTCGGTTCACGTGTTACATCGGGCAAGGCCTGCGTCAGCGCCGCCAGGGTCAGCGCAGGATCCGCCAGCATCTCCACCTCGCCCCGGCGGTTGTCCCAGAGTTCTTCGGCGCAGTCGGCGATTCGCAGGAAGCGGGCCTGCGGAAAGACCGCGGGCGATCCATAGCCGAGCTGGTAGTCGAGCTTGCGCCCGACCACCACCACCAGCTCGGCCTCCTGCATCGCCCTCGCCCGCAATGCGCCGACCACGGCTGGATGCCCGGCCGGCACCAGCCCCCGGCTCTCCTGGGTATCGAGGTAGGCGGCCCCGCTGCGGTCGAGGAAGCCCTGCAGGGCCTGTGCAGCGCCGCCGGCACCGCGTCCGCTGACGACCAGCAATCGATCGGCAGCGGCAATGGCCTTGGCCGCTCGTTCGATCTCGGCCGGGTCCGGCGGAAGACGCCGCGGCGGTTTGCCACGCAGGTATTCGTCGAGCACCAGCGCCGGCGCGACGCCCTCGCGCAGGACATCGGTCGGGATCTCGATGTACACCGGCCCGGGCGTGCCACCGTCGCCGAGCGCCAGGCTGGCTGCCTTGTCCAGATCCCGCAGCACGTGATCGGCAAAGCGCAGGGTCCGCGCGCTGCGGGTCACCGGACGCAGGATATCCACATGCGGCACACCCTGCAGGGGTCCGAGATCGTCCTGGGCGACCGGTGCACAGCCGCCGAACAGCAGGACCGGCACCCGCTCGAGCTGGGCGTTGGCGATCGCCGTCACGCAGTTGGTGACACCGGGACCGGCCGTCACCATGGCGATGCCGAGGGTGCCGGTCAGCACCGCATGGGCGTGGGCCATATGGACTGCGGCCCCTTCGTCCCGCACGTCGACGATGCGCACGCCCCGCTGTGCAAGCTGATCCCAGATCGGCTGGATGTGCCCACCCTGCAGTCCGAAAACCCGGTCTATGCCGCGAGCCAAAAGAAATTCGACGACGAGTTCCGCCACTGTCCGCTGTTTCGATATCGTCATGATCTGATCCTCACCCTACGTTTAGAACGCAACGCTGATTGCGTCTGGAAGACGGCAACGGCTTTGCGATGCCGGTAGATGCCAGGGTGTCGCGACCGCATCGGCGCAGTGGCGAACACCAGGTCATCGGCTGCAGCCGCGGCGAATCGATGGATTGCGCATGCGGCAGGGCGAAAAGGCCCGGCCGTGAAGGTAACGGTGCAAAGGAGACGCACAGCGCCGCCGGACGAACTTCGATCGGCGCCAGCGGCCACTGCTTGCCGCGAAATCTCAGGCCGCCCGATCCTTCTCCGATGCCTCCTCGGCCAGCACCTGGATACGTATCGACTGCGATGCCCGCAGTACCTCGCGCAGAAAATACGACAGGCCCACGACGAGCGCGATCGTCGAGCCGGCAAACAGCATGCCCGCCAGCCACTTGAGCGGCACGCCGAGCATAGCCTCGAGAAACAGGACGACGATCACCGTGCAGCCGAGGAGCGCGGCAAAGGTGCACGACGTGATCGCGGCACTGGCCCATTTGCGCCGGATCTCGAGGCACGCAAGTTCCTGCTGCACCGTCTTGCGATCGAGCCGGAACGACGAGAGATCCTGCTCCGTGAGCAGGCGCGCGCGGTCGATGATGCGTGCCAGCCGACCTGCCATGACATTGAGCGTTCCGGCGATACCGGTGAGCAGGAAGACCGGGCCCAGGGCCAGTTGGATGGCCTGGGGAACATCGTTGATGTTGATCAGTGGCGTGACCATCTCTGCCCCATGAGAGCGCTGTCCATCTTGTCGGTATGGGCGAAACGTCATCACTGCCCCGGCATGCGGCACCCGCCCCTACGCACGCCCGGCAGGACTTCGCGATGCGGCTGGTGAAGGCGCGGCCCATCGCCGATACCGACCGCAGGATCCGGTCTGCGAGGACGCAGCGCAGGATACTCGGGAGACACGTCGCCCGGCGCAACACGCCCGTCGATGGGCAGCTGTCGCACCACGGCCGGCGCCGCGAGCCGACGATCGTGCCCGCGCCGATGCCACCCCCGTCGGCGCCATGGCCGGAGGCCCAGGCAACCCGCAAACGTTGCGGATCGCCGACCCGTGCATTATCAATGAACGAGGATGTCCTTTGATCGGCGCCGGAGAGGGCGATGGCGTCCCTTCGGGCGGGGCGGCGATGAAAATCGAGTTCATATCGGATGTGGTGTGCCCCTGGTGCGCGATCGGCCTCCATGCGCTGGAGCGGGCGCTTGCGAGAATCGGCGACGGTGTGGCCGTCGACCTGCATTTCCGCGCCTTCGAGTTGAATCCGGACATGGCGCGCGAGGGCGAGGATCTGCGCGAGCACCTGGTGCGCAAGTATGGCCTCGCGCCGCAGCAGCTCGAACGCAGCCAGGCGGCCCTGCGCGAGCGGGGCGCGGCCGTCGGCTTCGAGTTCGGCGACCGCAGACGGATCTGGAACACCTTTGACGCGCATCGGCTGATCCATTGGGCCGGTCTCTTCGGGCGGCAGCGCGAAATGAAGCATGCGCTGCTGCGCGCCTACCACACCCGTGGCGAGAACATCGCCTCGCGCGCGGTGCTGATCGCGCTGGCGCAGGAGGTCTCCCTCGACCCCCGGCATACGGGCGAGGTGATCGACTCGGGAGCTCATGCCGACGACGTCAGGCATAGCGAGCGACGCTGGCAGCGGCTCGGCATCCAGGCGGTGCCGTCGCTGCTGGTCGACGGCCGGCATTTGATCCAGGGCGGACACCCGCCCGAGGTGTTCGAGCAGTTGCTGCGGCAGCTGGACGCCACCACAGACGAGCGAAACCGAACCGTATGACCATCGGCCCCGGATGCATCCGATGCCGACTGCGGCGCGCCGCGGTGCAAGGGCGGTCCCGGTCGTCAGACTGTTGAAAAGAAGATGCCCCGGCCCTGACCGGGCCGGGGCCAATGCGCATTCTTTGAGCCAATGCGCGGAGGAGAATGGATGTCGCCCTGGGCCGCGTGGGCGCCCGGAGGCTGTCGCTTTCACTCAAGAGCCCTTCGCCGCTGCGGCAGGCATCGTCATGGTCGATCACCTCCTGACCTGCAATCCCGGTGGGTGCTCGGGTGGCGCATGTCCGCGCCGCTCGTCGCGAGGGTTCATATTGCGGAATCCAGGCCACGCGGTAGATGCCCGGTGCCATTGAAGCTGCGTAGCCCGCAGCGCCCGGTCGAATACAGCACTTCGGTCAGGGATGCGTTGCTGATGACCCGGACCATTGCGGTCCACTGCGCGTCGGGCAGTCCCAGTACGTCGCAAACGAGCGCGCTGATGACGCCTGCCGAAGTCACCGCGACGATCCGCTGCCCGCCCGTCGCATCGCCCTCGGCCGTCAACTCGTCGAGCCATTGGCTGACGCGCGACCGGAACGCCCGGTACGACTCGCGACCGGTGATCTCGGCCTCGCCGCGCGCCCAAGCCTGGTAGGCGGCTTCGTAGCAACGCAGCTGCTCGGCCCTGGGCGGCGCCTCGGGACCCCGCATCGGCCGGCCGAACAGGACCGCGGCCGCGTCGAGAATTTCCTCGCCTTCGGCAAACTCGTCGAGTCCGTCGTCGAGTCGAAGACCGGCTGTGCGGGCACCATTGAGCGCAAACCCGGCTGCGGTGTCGGCCTGCCGCCGACGCGGTCCGTGGCGCACCGCGCCCCATTTCATCGACGTCGCGCTGGCCCAGTCACCCAGCGCCCGCGCCTGGGCAAAGCCGCGCTCCGACAACTGGTCGTAGCGATCGTGCGCGAACGAGGCCTGGCCGTGGCGGACCAGCGTCAGCAGGCTCATCGCGCCGCTTTCGGCAGCACCTTGGGATTGCTCTCGGCGAGCCGTCGGAGCCCCTGCTCGCGCAACTGCTCGACGAGCGCGCTGCGCCGAGCCTGACCCGGATCGCCGTACCCGGCCCGAATCAGCCCCGCCAGTCGCCGATTGGCATCAGCCAGCGTCACCTGGTCGTCGTCGAGCAATGCCTGCAGCTCGCCCAGCTCGACACGCTCCGGCTCGTCGCCATTGGCCAACTGGCGCTCGGCGATCGACATTGCGTTCAGTGTCATCAACAGCGCGTGTTTGCGCTCGGCCGGCAGCGCCGGCAACACCTGGTCGCGCAACAGACGGCGCGCGCAGGCCAGCAGGGCGTCGCCCTTGGGGTGTTCGCGCATCAGTCGTCCTCCGTCATGTTCAGGATCTCCCATTCGAGCTCGGGCACGATGTGGCCGGTCAGCGCCAGCAACAGCGAATCCTCCTCGCCCGAGCAGAAGCGCTCGGCCTGCTGGACCGCGATCACCGCCCAGTTCACGTGGGCCATCACCTCCCAGTAGCGCACCGAGCTGCGGTCCAGCGCGCGGCCCGACTCCTGCTCGTAGCCGCGGTAGAAATCCTCGCGCGCACCGATGCCGCCAGCCTCGGCCTCGAGCTTGCCGAAGCGCCAGCACTTGGCGCAGAACCAGCCGATGTCCTCGAGCGGATCGCTCCAGCCGGCGAACTCCCAGTCGAGAATGCCCGTCAGTCCTTGCTCGTCGACCATGTAGTTGCCGGTACGGAAATCGCGGTGCGCCAGTGTCACCAGGCCTCGCGGCGGCGCATGGCGCTCGAGCCAGCGCAGGCCCCATTCAATCGCCGGGTAGGCGGTATGGTGGGCGTCGAGGAACGCACGGTGGTGGGCAATCCAGTGCTGCGCCGGCGACTCGTCGTAGCGGGTCAGGAAGTCGAGCGACGGCTGCGGCGGGCGCACCGAATGGATACGCGCGAGTTCGCGCCCGAGCCGTTCGGCCAGTTGCACCCGATCGCCGCCATAGCGGCCGTCCTTGACCAGCAGGTGGCCGGCGGCGGTGCCGCCGATGCGGCGCATCAGGAAGAAGGGACGGCCGATGACCGCGGGGTCGTCGCACAGCCACAGCGGCTCCGGCACGGTCACGCCGGCCTCGAACACGGTCTTCAGCAGGGCGAACTCCTGCGCCCTGCCGTGACTGATCGCAACACCGGCGGTCGGCGAGTCGCAGCGCAGCACGCACTCGTAGCGCCCGGCCAGGGCCCCGCCGTCCACGGCCAGGTCGACCAGCCAGTTCTCCTGCACGGCGCCACCGGACAGTTGGCGCACGTCCGAAATCACGACCGAAGCCGCACCGGTCGCGTCGGCGACGAAGGCTTCGACCGCTTGACGTGTGTTGTCGTCCATGGCCGTGCTCACAGTCCGCTGACCAGGTGCGCGCGATCGACCGCGACACAGGCCCCCGACATCGCGCCACCGGCTGCCGATGCCAGCAGCAGCAACGGCCCGTCGAGATCGTTGACTTCGCAGAAGCGGCGGCTCGGGATGCGCATGCGCAGCTTGTCACCGGCCTCGCTGGTCAGGAAATCCCGGTTCAGGTCGGTGATGACGTAGCCCGGCAGCAAGGCATTGACGCGAATATCGTGGCGCGCGAGTTCGAGCGCCATGGTCTTCGTCAGCTGCAGTACGCCGGCCTTCGAAATCGCATAGGGGGCGACACCGCCTCCGACGCGCTCGCCGAGGATCGACGCCAGGTTGATGATGCTGCCGCCCTTGCCGGCGGCCACCATGCGCCGTGCGGCCTCGGTCGCCACCAGCCAGCAGCCCTTCAGGTTGGGATCGATGACGCCGTCCCAATCGCTTTCGGTCTGTTCCAGCAGCGGCTTGGTCACGGTCCGTCCGGCATTGTTGACGATGATGTCGGGCGCGCCGGCGAGCGCGCAGGCCTGATCGAACGCGGCAACGACGCCGGCTGCATCGCTGACGTCCATCGCGACTCCGTGCGCCCGACCGCCGGCGGCACGGATCTCGCCGACCACGGCATCGAAATCGTCGCCGCCACGGGAACTGACGATGACTTCGGCGCCGGCCCGGGCGAGCAGCCCGGCGAAGTGCCGGCCGAGCCCGCCGGCGCCGCCGGTCACCAGTGCGATCCGGCCCTCGAGCGAGAACAACTCGCCGATCGATTGCATACTCATTTGCTGTTTGCTCCCTGGCTTTCAGGCCGCGCGCCCCGCCCCGCGACGAGCTTCTTGCCGAGGCTGTAGCGGTGCACTTCGCTCGGGCCGTCGTAGATCCTGAAGGCGCGCATGTCGGCGAAGATCCGCGGCAGGATGGTCTCGTGGGTGACGCCCTGGCCCCCGAGGATCTGCACGCTGCGATCGACCACCCGCCACTCCGCCTCCGAGCACACCACCTTGGCGCGGCTCGACTCGAAGTTGCAGCGCTGCCCCTGATCCAGCAGCCACGCGGTATGCCAGATGTGCAGACGCGCGGTGTGCAGGTCCATCTCGTTGTCGGCCAGCATGAAGCTGACACCCTCGTGTTCGCCGAGGATGCGGCCGAAGGCCTGACGGCGGCGCGAATATTCGAGCGCGGTGTCGTGGGCGCGCCGTGCCTGGCCGAGCCAGCGCATGCAGTGCGTCAGGCGCGCCGGTGCCAGCCGGACCTGGGCATAACGGAACCCTTTGCCGAGCTCGCCCAGCACGTCGCTGGCCGGCACCCGGAGGTTGTCGAAGCGCAGCACGCCGTGGCCACCGGTGAAGCAGGTGTCGAGGGCATCCATCGTGCGGACCAGCTCGATGCCCGGGCGATCCATGTCGGACAGGAACATCGTCGCCGAGCCGTCCTCCATCTTGGCCATGATGATTGCGAATGACGCGCCTTCGGCACCGGTGATGAACCACTTGCTGCCATTGATGACGTAGTCGTCGCCGTCACGGACCGCGGTGGTCGCCAGCAGCGACGGATCGGCACCGGCCCCCGGCGGCGGCTCGGTCATCGCGAAGCACGAGCGGGTGTGGCCCTGAACCAGCGGCTTCAGCCAGCGCTCTTTCTGCTGCTCCGACGCGACCACCTCCATCAGGTGGATGTTGCCTTCGTCGGGCGCGTGGATGTTCAGCGCGGTGGGGCCAAGGGTCGAATAGCCGGCTTCCTCGAAGACGACCGCCTTCTCGACGTGCGACAAGCCCAGGCCACCCATCTCGCGCGACGCATGCGGCGTCAGCAGACCTGCCGCCCGCGCCAGTCCGACCAATTCACGACGCAAGGGTTCGCTCGGTCCATGGGGCGTCTGGCGCGTATCCCTTTCCAGCGGGATCACCGCATCGGCGATGAACCGCCTGACTTTGGCCTGCAGTTCCTGCAGCTTCGGGCTGAGTGAAAAATCCATTGTTGCTCCTTTCGGTTCTACGGTTTCGGAATGCCGTTGGCGCGAACTGGCCTGCGGTGCCCGGCGGCGTCGGCATGCAAAGCCGCCCTGCTTCGAGCCTTCCGACCCCTCTTTTTAGTATTCAGTATTCATCTCGTACGACTTATTGTATTCAGTATTCAATAAAAGTCAAGCCCGATCCCCTGCCGACTGCGATGGGATCGTCCGCGAACGCATCGGCGGGCCGCAGCTCGCACTGCGGCCCAGTGATTCGACCGCGATACCGGTGCCGAAAGTCCTCGGCGGACGCCCGTCACCTGCCTGTGAGCGGGCTGAGCGCGCATGGCTCCGGCGCCCTCGGCGATGGCTGGCGCCGATCCGGAAGGCAGCGAGACCGTTGCACGATTCGCCGTCATCGGCCTGCCCTGAGTCGCCGCCAGACCGTGGAACTGTTGCTAGGCGCCGAAAATTGACCAGTTTTGGGTGGTGATTTGCGCTGAAAATTGACCAGGGTGATTCACTCGTCTGCTCATCTTTTGAGCAGGCATATCGAGGATGATCACCATGAACATGCTGGGCAAGATTCGGCGCCTGAAGCTTCGCGACGGGCTGTCGATCTGCGAGATCTGCCGTCGCACTGGATTGGCCAGGAACACCGTCAGGCGTTGGCTGAACAGCGCGGAGGGCACGGAGCCGAAGTACCGCAGGAAGCCACAGCCGACGGTGCTGGCGCCGTTCGAAGCGCGGCTTCGTCAATGGCTCGAAGCCGATGCCCGCCGTCCCCGGCGGGAGCGACGTACCGCCCTGGCGTTGCACGCTGAGTTGAAGACGCTGGGTTTCAACGGCAGCTACACCCGGGTCGCCGAGTTCGTCCGACGCTGGCGAGCCGAGGGCGGCAAGCCGGCAAAGAGCGCGTTCGTGCCGCTCGCCTTCGAGTTCGGCGAAGCCTTCCAGTTCGACTGGAGCGAGGAGACGCTGGTAATCGGCGGCTTCCACCGCAGGTCATGCTCGCCCACACCAAGCTGTGTGCGAGCCGCGCGTTCCACCTGTCCGCCTACCCGACGCAGAGCCACGAGATGTTGTTCGATGCCCATACGCGCGCCTTCCGGGCCTTCGGCGGCATCGCCCGGCGCGGCATCTACGACAACATGCGCACCGCCGTCGACAAGGTCGGCGTCGGCAAGCGTCGGATCGTGAACACCCGCTTCGCCGCGATGGCGGCCCATTATCTGTTCGACCCGGAGTTCTGCAACGTCGCGTCGGGCTGGGAGAAGGGATCGTCGAGAAGAACGTTCAGGACAGCCGTCGCCGTGTCTGGCAGGACGCCCCCAACAGCGCATCGGCAGCTTCGCGGAGTTGAACGTCTGGCTCGACCAGCGCTGCCGGACGCTGTGGTCCGAGCTGCGCTATCCGGGCGCGGAGCACCTGACGGTGGCCGACGCCCTGACCATCGAGCGCGACGCCTTGTTACCGATGCTGCCGGCCTTCGACGGCTACGTCGAGGCGATCACGCCGGTGTCGAGCACCTGCCTGGTCGGCGTCGAGCGCAACAAGTACTCGGTGCCGAGCCGCTTCGCCAACGGCAAGCTGAGCATCCACATCTATCCCGACCGGATCGAGGCCCACGACGACGAAGGACTGGTGGCCAGGCACGAGCGCAGTTTCGAGCGCGGCGAAGTCTGCTACGACTGGCGCCACTACATCGACCTGGTCGAGCGCAAACCCGGCGCCTTGCGAAACGGTGCGCCGTTCGCCGACATGCCCGAGGCGCTGCAGCGCCTGCGCAGCTTGCTGGTGCGCCGCCCGGGCGGCGACCGGCTGATGGCCGACGTACTCGCCTGCGTGCCACGCCACGGCCTCGAAGCGGTGCTGGTCGCCGTCGAACTGATCCTCGATGCCGGCCGTGTCAGTGCCGAGCACGTGCGCAACGTGCTCTCCCGGCTGGGCGAGGCGGCTTCGCCGTCCAGGGTCGAAACGAAGCTCGCCCTCGACGAGGAACCCCTGGCCGACACGGCCCGCTACGACCGGCTGAACGCGGAGACCGAGCATGACTGAGATCGTCTCCCAACTGAAATCGCTGCGCCTGCACGGCATGGCGCAGCGCTACGAGGAACTGATGGCCCAAGGTGGCGTCGGTCTGCAGAGCGCGGCCCGGGTGATCGAGTGCCTGCTCGAATCGGAAGTCACCGACCGGCACGTGCGTTCGATCCGCTACCAGATGAGCGCCGCCCGCTTCCCGGTTCACCGGGATCTCGGCGGCTTCGACTTCGGCCAATCACGGGTCGATGAGAAGCTCATCCGCGAACTTGCCAGCGCCCAGTTCATCGACGCGGCGGCCAACGTCGTCTTCGTCGGCGGCACTGGATCGGGGAAAACGCACCTCGCGACCGCCTTGGGCGTCGACGCCATCACCCGCCACGGCAAGCGGGTTCGCTTCCATTCGACCGTCGATCTGGTCAAACCACTCGAACTCGAGAAGGCGGCCGGCAAGCATGGACGGATCGCCGAGCGGCTGATGCACGTCGACCTGGTCGTGCTCGACGAACTGGGCTATCTGCCGTTCAGCCAGGCCGGCGGGGGCTTGCTCTTCCACCTGCTCTCGAAGCTCTACGAGCGCACCAGCGTGGCCATTACGACGAATCTCAGCTTCGCCGAATGGCCCGCCGTGTTCGGCGACGCCAAGATGACCACGGCGCTGCTCGACCGGCTCACGCACCACTGCCACATCGTCGAGACAGGCAACGAGTCGTTCCGTTACCGGCAGAGCAGCCAGACGGCGAAGGCAAGGGTGAAGGCGAGGGAGCAAAGTAGAAAATCTGGGGCCTCGGCGACCGCACCCACGACCACAGAAGCCGCACCCTTCTGATCGGCGCCGCGCGCGGGGAAGCGGCTTCGGGCTACGCCCTTCGCCGCTTCCCCGCGCGCACCTCCTTCGCTAAACTTATCCACAGCCGCTCAATGACACGCGGCTATCGGCCCCTGGTCAAAATTCAACGCAAACAGGTGGTCAAGTTTCGGCGCCAACGGACAATCGAACTTGAACACGCCGCGGAGCAGTTCCAGTTCCTGGTTGATTTCGCGATAGGTCAGTACCCCTACCCGCTGCGAGACACGACTGGCCTGGGCCAGTGCCGGCGCCACGCCGACACCGTGTGCCCGCATCAGGACGACCGGGAGTTGCAGGTGCTTGCGCAGGAAGGCGCCGGTTGCACCGGCACACACGAGAATGTCGGCCGAGCGCGTGCGCTCGAGCTCATGGCCGAGTTCCAGCGCATGGTCAAACGCCCGATCGATCACTCGCACATCGGCCTCCCCGCCGAATTCCGGCAGGACTTCATGCATCGTGCGTGCCAAGCGGCTCGGCACCTGCGTCAGGCGCAGGTGACTCAGCAACACCACGATTCGGGGTCGATGGTCGGATTGGCTCCCGATGTCGGCGGGTTCGATGCTGCGATCAGGCGAAGTGAACTTGGACACACATGACTCGTACGGTGAAATATGGGCAAATGCCCTCCGCGTGCGCCGAGTGTATTCAGTATACGGAATGTGTCAATAGGGTCCAATTGAAAGTGTGGACGCCGTCCGTCGGAGCGTCGCCGTCCTGCCCGCCCGAGCCCGAATTCCGGCACTCGCGAGCCCCCCGAATCGTTCAGTTCTGACCTTTGCAGAGTGCACGCCTGAAACGAAACCGGCCCTCGCCCAATCGGCCGGATCGTTGCCGGATTTATTCGTACGCTCGAATTAGTCCTTTAGTAGCAATACCTTGAACTGACCGACCGCCTTGACCTGAAGCCATCACGGACCCTCTGGCACGACCCATGCAGATGCGCCGCCACGAGATGGGCCGTCGCCGGCCGGTCGCCGGGTCCAGTCTTCCGGGTCGACGGCGGCTCCATCTCGCTCCGGGTGTACCTCGGCAGCCACAGGCCTCGAGGACATTCGCCGTGACGGTCAGGAACAAGGAGATGCCCATGAGTCGACTGCTCACCGCCTCCGATGCCATCGCAGCCCACGCCCGGGTCGAACCCCGGCGTATTGCGACCCGCGATTCGAAGCGTGCGCTGACCTTTGCCCAATGGGACAGCCGCGCGAGCCGGCTCGCCAACGGCCTGCTGGGGCTCGGACTGGAGAAAGGTGATCGAGTCGCACTGCTGGCCTACAACTGCGTCGAGTGGATGGAACTGTATGTTGGACTGGCCCGTGCCGGCCTGGTCGCAGTGCCACTGAACTTCCGACTGCTCGGCCCCGAGATCGCGTACATCCTGACGCACAGCGAAGCAAAGGCGATCATCGCGCAGGACTCGCTGCGCGACCGGGTCGATCCGATCCGCGCGGACGTCGCGCTGGCACCGGAATGCTTCATCCACTTCGACGGCCCGTCGGCCGAGGGCTGGACGTCCTACGAGGGACTGATCGACTCGGCGCCACCGAGTCCGCCCGCGGTTTCGGTCAAACCCGAAGACATGTCGGCGCTGATGTACACCTCGGGCACGACCGGCCGGCCCAAGGGCGCGGTCCGCCTGCATGAAGGCAACGCCCTGCTGGCGCTGGCGACGGCGGTCGAGTTCGGATTCTCGCGCAACGACGTCGGCCTGCTCGTCATGCCGATGTGCCATGCGAACTCGCTCTACTTCGCGATGACCTTCATCTACGTCGGCGCCACCGTCGTCGTCGAGGATCGGCAGAGCTTCGACCCGGAGGCACTGCTGGCGACCCTGGCCCGCGAAAAAGTGACCTTCACGTCGCTGGTGCCGACCCACTACATCATGATGCTCGGCCTGCCCGAGGGGGTGAAGTCGAAGTACGACGTCAGTGCGGTCGACAAGCTGCTGGTCTCGTCCGCACCCGCGCGCAAGGAAACCAAGCTCGCGGTCCTCGACCACTTCAAGAATTCGCGCCTGTTCGAGTTGTACGGGTCGACCGAACACGGCTGGGTCACGATCCTGCGGCCCGAGGAACAGATCGAGAAGCTCGGCTCCGTGGGCCGAGAGTGGGTCGGATCCGGTGCCATCAAGATTCTCGACCCGGACGGCAACGAGGTGCCGGACGGACAGGTCGGCGAACTGTATTCCCGCACCTCGTATGTCTTCGACGGCTACTGGAAGAACCCCGAGAAATCCGCCGAAGCCTTTCGCGGCGACTGGTGCACGGTCGGCGACATGGCCCGCCGCGACGAGGACGGCTACATCCACCTCGTCGACCGCAAGAGCAACATGATCATCAGCGGCGGCGAAAACATCTATCCGTCCGAGGTCGAGGGCGTCCTCGGCGCCTTTCCCAAGATCAAGGATGTCGCTGTCATTGGCATTCCCCACGAGAAATGGGGTGAAACCGTGCTCGCGGTGGTGGTGCTGCACGAGGGCCAGCAATCGAGCGAAAGCGAAGTCCTCGATTGGTGCAAGGACCGCATGGCGGGCTACAAGCGCCCGCGCTCGATCGTCTTCATGGCCGATGCCGACATGCCGCGCACCGCGACCGGAAAGATTCTGCATCGCACGCTACGTGACCAGTTGGCCACCAGCGGCAAGGTCCGGTGACGGCCCGTTGCCAGCGCGCGTTGCCGAAGTTGCCCTGGAAGGAAAGGAGACAAGGTCATGAAAAACAAATCGAACGAACAGGCACCGGCCGGCGCCATCACGCGCGCGCCCGATGACTGCCCCAGCCCGCAGCGGCGCAAGACGTTCAAGCTGATGGCATGCGCCGCACTGGCCGCCACGGCAGGCATCCGGCCTTCATTCGCCGACGGCGACGGCCCCCAGGTGGGGGATCTGCTGGTCCGCGATGGTGACGAGTCGAAGACGCCGCTGACCAGCGCCGACGTCAAGCTGGAGAAGAAACAGCTGATCGTCTATCCGCTCGACCCGAAGAGCATGACGGTCCGCGACGGCAGCCGCCTCAACCGGATCATCGTCATCAAGCTCGACCCGACGCAGATGGACGACAAGACCGCCCCGCTTGCGGCGGACGGAATCATCGCCTTTTCGGCGGTCTGCGTTCACCAGAACTGCGATGTCAATGGCTGGCTGCCCAAGGAGAAGGAGTTCCTGTGCGTCTGTCATTTCTCGAAGTACTCGCCGCTTCGCCACGGTGAAGTCACCGGCGGACCGGCCCCGCGGCCGCTGCCGATGATCCCGGTCAAGCTCGACGGCGACAAGCTCGTCATCGCCGGCGAGTTCAATGCGGCGCCCGGCGGCGCGCCGCAGGCATGACCGCAGTCTAGCGCCGCGACCAGAAATGCGGCCTTCGAGGCCGACCCGGCACGATCCGCTGCGCCGTTCGCATCACAACCAAAGGAGACACATCAAATGACCACACGCGTCCGGCTTCTTCCCGCTCTCGTCCTGTCCGCCTTCGCCTCGCTCGCCGGTGCCTCGGACATGGCGTATTCGCCGGTCACCGATGCCCGGCTGGCCAACCCGGAGCCGCAGAACTGGCTGCAATACCGCGGCAATTACGCGTCCTGGGGCTACAGCCCGCTGTCGCAGATCACCGACAAGAACGTCGGCAAGCTGCAGCTGGCCTGGGCTTTCACGACCGGCCAGGTCGAGGGCCACCAGTCGCCGCCGATCGTCAACAACGGCTACATGTTCGTCACCACCCCAGGCGCCCAGGTCATCGCGATCGACGCCAAGACCGGCAAGGAGCTGTGGCGCTACAAGAAGCAACTGCCCGGCGAATTGCTGCAGTTGCATCCGACCAACCGGGGGGTGGCACTGTACGGCGACCGCGTCTATGTGGCCACCGTCGATGCCCACCTGGTCGCGCTCGATGCCAAGACCGGCAAGGAGATCTGGACCAAGCAGGTCGGCGACTGGAAGGCGCTGCAGTACATCACGCTGGCGCCCCTCGCCGCCAAGGGGAAGATCATGGTCGGGTCCTCCGGTGGCGAAACCGGCGTCCGTGGTTTCGTCGCCGCCTTCGATGCCCAGAGCGGAGAAGAGGCCTGGCGCACTTACATGACGCCGGCGCCGGGCGAGCCGGGCGGCGACAGCTGGCCGGAGGGCATGTACAAGAACGGCGGCGGCAGCATCTGGATCACCGGCAGCTACGATCCGGATACCAACCTCGCCTACTGGGGCACCGGCAACCCGGCCCCGTGGCCCACCGAGAACCGCGCGGGCGACAACCTCTACACCGGCTCGACCGTCGTGCTCGACGTCGATTCGGGCGCGATCAAGGGTTATTTCCAGTACAACCCGCACGATTCCTGGGACTGGGACGAGGTCTCCGCGCCGGTGCTGTTCGACACCGAGGTCAAGGGCAAGAAGGTGAAGGCCGCCGTCCATGCCTCGCGCAGCGGCTACCTGTGGGTGCTCAACCGCAGCGGAGACAAGCTCGAGTTCGTCGATGCCCACTCCTACGCCAACAACAACACCATCAAGTCGATCGATCCGAAGACCGGCCGGCCGCAGTTCGACGACGCGCGCCGCCCGGGCGTGGGCAAGGGCGACGTCAAGTTCTGCCCGTCGCTGTGGGGCGGCAAGGACTGGCCGCCGGAGGCCTACAACCCGAAGACCGGCCTGTTCTACATCCCGGCCAACAACAACCTGTGCGCCGAGCTGCCGGAGCCGGAACCGATCAAGTACAAGTCCGGCGATCTCTATATCGGCTTCCCGATCGAGGCGATCCTGACCGGCCTGCGCTTCCCGGACGGCGTCGATGGCGCGCCGAAGACGATCGGCGAAATCCAGGCCTGGGACGTGAAGACCGGCAAGCAGGTGTGGGCGCACAAGTTCCCGACCTTCAACTGGGGGCCGCTGCTGACCACAGGCGGCAATCTGGTCTTCGCCGGCGGCACCAACGACCGCAAGTTCCGTGCGTTCAACGCGACCACCGGCGACCTGCTGTGGGAGGGCGCGACCCCGTCGGGCGTCACCGGAGTTCCGACCTCGTTCGAAGTGGACGGTGAGCAATACATCGCCGTGCAGTCGGGCTGGGGGGTCGATTCCCAGCGGATGCAAGGCGGCATCGATCTGCTGCTCGGCGAGCAGACCAGCGTGCCCCAGGGCGGCACGGTGATGGTCTACAAGCTCGCCAAGTAAGCCGTGTCCACAGACCAGTCATCGTCTGCAGCGAGGTAGGTAACATGACAAAGACTTATCGAAACTATATCGACGGACAGTGGGTCGAGGGATCCGGTCGTACCATCGAGGTCCTCAACCCGGCCACCGACAAGCCGATCGCCGCCGTACCGGATGGCGGTGCTGCCGATGTCGAACGGGCGGTCGCCGCCGCCAAGCGCGCCCAACCGGCGTGGGAAAGGCTGCCGGCGATCCAGCGTGCGAAGTACATCTGGGACATTGCCGCGAAGATCCGTGCCAACGCCGGGCGACTGGCGAAGACCATCGTGCTCGAACAGGGCAAGGTACCCGAACTGGCGGCGGTCGAGGTGGAGTTTACGGCGAGCTATCTCGACTACATGGCCGAGTGGGCCCGCCGCATCGAAGGCGAGATCGTGTCGAGCGATCGCCCCGGCGAGCAGATCTTCGTGTTCCGCAAGCCGATCGGTGTCATTGCCGGCATCCTGCCGTGGAACTTTCCGTTCTTTCTGATCGCCCGCAAGCTGGGTCCGGCGCTGGTCACCGGCAACACGATTGTCATCAAACCGAGCGAGGAGACGCCGATCAACGCGTTCGACTTCGCCGAAATGGTGGCCGAAGTCGGACTGCCGCCCGGCATCTTCAACGTCGTCTGCGGCGGGCGTGAAACCGGCGCGACGCTGACCAGCCACAAGGACGTGGGCATGGTCAGCTTCACCGGCAGCGTCGAGACCGGTGCCCGCATCATGCAGGCCTGCGCACCGAACCTGACGCGGGTGAACCTGGAGCTCGGCGGCAAGGCGCCGGCGATCGTGCTGGCCGACTGCGACCTCGAGCTGACGGCCAACGCGCTGTTCAACTCCCGCGTGCTCAATACCGGCCAGGCCTGCAACGCAGCAGAGCGGGTCTATGTCGAGCGCAAGGTTGCCGAGCCGCTGGCCGACAAGGTCACCAAGCTGATGGCATCGACCAAGTACGGTGACCCGAGCATCGAGACGGGTTTGCACATGGGCCCGCTGGTGACCAAGGTCGGCCGCGACAAGATCGCGGCAATGGTCGACAGCGCCAAGTCCCAGGGCGCACAGGTGCTGACCGGCGGCAAGGTGGCCGACCTGCCCGGCTACCACTACGAACCGACCGTGCTGCTCGGCGCCACGGCGACCATGGACGTGATGACCAAGGAGCTGTTCGGACCGGTGCTGCCGATCCAGGTGGTCGACAGCCTCGACGAGGCCATCGCACTGGCCAACGACTCCGAGTACGGCCTGACGTCGTCGATCTTCACGCGCGACCTCAACGCCGCGATGAAGGCGGTTCGCGAACTCAGTTTCGGCGAAACCTACATCAACCGCGAGCACTTCGAGGCCATGCAGGGCTTCCATGCCGGCCGCCGCAAGTCGGGCATCGGCGGCGCCGACGGCAAGCACGGCCTCTACGAGTACACCGAGACCCACGTCGTCTACATGCAGACCGCCTGAGGACAAACCCTGCGGCGCGCCTGCCGGCCCGCCGCAACAACGAATTTTTCGAACAGGGAAGAGGGAGACAAACCATGAACTTGACACAACAGCGCAAATCGACCGGACGCAAGGTGGCGGTGGCGGGGCTGCTCAGTTTCGCCATGCTGGGCGGCGCCGCCCACGCCCAGGTCCAGCGTGGATTCATCGGCGCGCACGAGTACGCGCTGCCGGATCCGGCGGGGATGAAGCCGTGGAACGTGTTCGTCGAGTACTCGACGTTCCAGAAGACCAAGAAGGTATGGAACGGCAGCGGCGACCGCACCGACGCCGGCGACGTCGAGACCCTGGTCAGCCTGTCGAAGTTCGTGCATTTCTGGGAGATCGCACCCGACGTCGGCATCGCGATGGAACTGATCGTGCCGAAGGTCAGCGTCAATGACCGGGAAAACGGCGGCGGCGTCAGCGGCATCGGCGACGCGCTGGTGGGGCCTGCATTCTGGATCCGGCCCAACGCGAACTGGACGCTGGGTACCGACCTCGGCTTCCTGCAGGTGCCGATCGGCGACCGCGACTTGAGAGGAACGCGCTGGAACTTCGTCGCCTCGGTGTTCTGGGACGCCCAGTACGACAAGTTCAACTGGACCGGTAACGTCGCGGCGACCTTCCTCGGCCCCACCGAGGACGACGGCGCCCCCGATCCGGCCAACCCCTACGCCTTCACCAACCGCTTCGGCTATCGCGTCTCGGAGCTGGTCGAGCCTTACGTCGGTATCGACTACGCCTGGCAGAACAGCAAGGACGACGCCCCGAGCGCCCACGAGTGGGTCGGCACGATCGGCGCGATGTTCCACCTGGCACCGACCTATCACCTCGCGGTCCATTACCAGAAGGGCATCGAGGGCGAGAACATGCCGGTGTCGAACAACATCAACGTGCGATTCGCGTACGTCTTCTGAGCCCCGGCCGGGGGCCGGCCGCCAGCCGGCCCCCGCGCCCGGCAACGGCTTGCGTTTCCCGACATGCCGAGGCCGGGCATCGGGTGACACCGAGGGTCTGCCCATCGGGTGGACCCGAACTGATGACGATGCAGTGCGAGGCACCTGCCAGGGCCTCGCGGGCAGCGGGGAGAGATTGCGATGAATACACCCAAGGTGACCGAAAACTGCGCAGCGGCGATGATCGCCCGTTTCCTCAAGGCCCGCGGAGTCGACCGGGTGTTCGCGTTGTGCGGCGGACACATCATGCCGATCTGGATGCGGGTCGATGCAGAGGGTATCCGCATCATCGACGTCCGCGACGAGCGTGCCGCGGTCTACATGGCGCACGCCCATGCGGAACTGACCGGCAAGCTGGGCGTGGCCCTGATCACCGCCGGCCCCGGCGTGACCAACGCCATGACCGGAATCGCCAACGCCCATGTCGCCCGTGCCCCGGTGATGGTGATCTCCGGAACGCCGCCCCGGCCGCAGGAGAACCGCGGTGCCCTGCAGGACATGTCGCATACCGACTTCGTGCGGCCATTGACCCGCTATGCCCGTACGGTGCGGGAGCCCTCCCTGGTGCTGCAGGAACTCGACGAGGCGGTGTCGCGCGCTTTCGGACAAGGCGGCGAACCCGGGCCCGTGTATGTGGACTTTCCGGTCGACACGCTGCGCGGGGAAGTGCCCCGGGCCCTGCAGCTGGCCGAACATTTCGCGCCCAAGGAGAAGTCGCGAATCCTGCCCGACACCACGGCGGTCGATAAGGCCGTCGATCTGCTGTGGTCGGCCAGACGCCCGCTGGTGATTTCAGGCCGCGGCGCCCGTGGCGCGGGCCCCGCCCTCGTTCGCCTGCTCGACCGCGTCGGCGCCCTCTATCTCGATACTGGCGAGAGCCGTGGCCTGGTGCCCGACGAGCACCCGTCGGTGGTCGGCGCCATGCGCGGCTCGGTGATGGGCGACGCCGACCTCGTGGTGACCGTCGGACGGCGCCTCGACTTCCAGCTGGCCTACGGTTCGCCCTCGGTGTTCGGCGACGCCCGCTTCCTGCGCATCGCCGACTGCGGCGCCGAGTTGCGCGACAACCGGCGCGGTGCGGTCGAAATCTTCGCCACGCCCGACGCCACCCTCGAAGCAATGCTCGAACGGGCCGGCGACCGTGCACCGGCAACGGACCGCGAATGGGCCGCCAAGGTTCGCGCCAAGCACACCGAGCGGGCCGACAAGCTGGCAAGTTCCCTGCGCGCGGCGGCGCCCGGCGCCGATGGCCTGATGCATCCGAATCGCCTGCTCGCCGCGTTGCGCGACGCCCTGCCCCGAGATGCGGTGATCGTCGCCGACGGCGGCGATTTCCTGAGCTTCGCGCGCGTCGCCCTGCCGGCAACCACCTACCTCGACCCCGGTTCGCTGGGATGCATCGGCGTCGGCACGCCGTTCGGCATCGGCGCCAGCCTGGCCTGTCCGGATCGAACGGTCGTGGTCGCCACCGGCGACGGCTCGTTCGGCTTCAACGCGATGGAGATCGACACTGCCGCGCGACACCAGGCGCCGGTGTTGATCGTGGTCGCCAACAACGGCTCGTGGGCAATCGAGGTGCGCGACCAGCAGGAGTCGTTCGGCAAGGTGGTCGGCACGCGTCTGCAGTACGCCGACTATGCCGCGATGGCACGCGCCTTCGGTCTGCACGGCGAACGGGTCGAACGGGCCGAGGACCTGCCGCAGGCGCTCGAGCGCGCACTCGCCAACCGTCCGGCCCTGCTCGATGTGCTGGTGACACCGGAGGCGGTGTCGGGCGACGCCAAGTCGGGACTGGCCTGGGTGCCGGATCTGCAGGCGCTGGCCACCTGGGACGATGCCGAGCGCAACTGGCGTGCCTCTTGACGGCGTCTCGCCGATCGGCTGCGCAGCGTGATCGATTGGATTCACGACTGTGCGAGTCACCGGGCATCGCCCGGGTGCGACGCGAAGCGAACGAAGGAGAGCCTAGTCATGGACATCAAGCAATGCGGCATCACGCTATTGGCGGCCAGCGCGCTTTGCACCGCCTCTGCCAGCCACGCATTCGAACTGCACAGCAATCTGGAAGCCGGCCAGGCGGTCCCTGCCGACTATTACCAGAGCAACTTCGGCTGCACCGGCCAGAGCACGTCGCCTCAACTCGTCTGGAAGGAGCCGCCGGCAGGGACCAAGAGCTTCGCGATCACCTTCTTCGACAAGAGCGCGCCGACGCAGTCGGGCTTCTGGCACTACCTCGCCTACGACATTCCGGCGAACGTGACCGGCTTCGAGATCGGCGACCTGACCCAGGCGAAACTGCCACCCGGCACCCGGGAGGGCAATACCGATTTGGGCAAACCCGGTTATTTCGGGCCCTGTCCGCCGGTCGGCAGAAAGCACCACTACGTGTACACGGTATTCGCGCTGAAGACCGACAAGCTGGACGTCCCGAGCGACGCGACGGCTGCGCTGGTGTCGTTCTACATCTGGTTGAACACCCTCGATCAGGCGTCGCTCGAGGTGACGGCAGGACCTCGAAAATAAGTGTCGGCAAGGATCGGTGTCGCGTCATGAGGCAGCACGTCTTCGCCGGCGAGACGCCGGCGACTGGGCGCGACGGAGTCGGCCATCTGCATGTCGCCCACCGGCGATGCCGGCGTGCGGGCGAGCGCGGTACCGGGGCTGCCGCGATGGCAGGTCGGCCGGGAAGGCTACGGGAGGCTTGGGAGCAGAAGATGGATTTTGCGCTCAGTCCGGAGATCCGCGACGTTCAGCAGCGTGTCCGCTGTTTCGTGCGCGAGCATGTGCTGCCGCTGGAAGTCGATCCGCAGGCCTACGACGAACACGAGAACCTGCGCATCGAACGACTCGACGCGCTGCGCGATAAGGCCAGGGCGGCTGGCCTGTGGGCACCGCAGATGCCGCAGGCGCGCGGCGGCATGGGCCTGCCGACGGTCGGTCTGGCCAGTTGCTACGAGGAAATGAACCGTTCGATCTTCGGCCCGGCGGTGTTCAATTGCGCCGCACCCGATGACGGCAACATGATCGTGCTGAACCGGACTGCGACCGAAGCACAGAAGGAGCGCTGGCTGCAGCCAATCATCGACGGCAAGGTGCGTTCGGCATTCGTCATGACGGAGCCGGTGCCCGGTGTCGGTTCGGATCCGTCGATGATGCACACCACGGCCACCCGCCGAGGACAGCACTGGGTGGTATGTGGCCGCAAATGGTTCATCACCGGCGCGGACGAGGCAAGGCATTTCATCCTGATCGCGCGGACCTCGGAGGATCGGCGCAAGGGACTGACGGCCTTCCTGTTCGACCGCGACCAGCCCGGCTGGCAGATCGAGAGAAGGATTCCGATCATGGGACCGGAAGAGCACGGCGGACACTGCGAGCTGGTGTTCGACGGTCTCGAGATTCCGGACGAGAACCGGCTGATGGAAGTGGGCGAGGGCCTCAAGTTGACGGAGATTCGCCTCGGTACCGCGCGCCTGACCCACTGCATGCGCTGGCTCGGCCTGGCCAGGCGCAGCCTCGAGATCGCCACCGAGCATGTCGGCGCCTGCGATGACGGACGGCACAAGCTCGCCGCGCGCGAAGGGGTGCAGTGGATGCTCGGCGAAGCCGCGATGCAGATCCAGGTCGGGCGCCTGCTGACGATGCACGCTGCATGGAAGCTGGACCAGGGTGACGACGCCCGCAAGGAAGTATCGATGGCCAAGATCGCGGTGGCCGACGTCCTGCAGACGGCGGTCGACACCGCGATTCAGTTGTGTGGCGCCAAGGGCTATTCGAAGGACACACCGCTCGAGTGGATCTATCGCTATGCCCGCCAGGCTCGGCTCGTCGATGGCGCCTCCGAGCTTCACAAGATGATCCTCGCACGCCACTTCCTGAACCGGAGGTCACGGCTTTGGACCTGGGATTGAGCGCGCGGCCGGCAAGGGAATGGCCCTGGCCGCGCAGCCAGAGCGGTGGCGAGATCGACGGACCCGCCGGCGACGGCCGAGCGTCGTCTGCCACAGGCGGCAGCGACTGAACAAAGCGAGATCCCAAAGGGACGAAGGAGACATTCGATGGAACGATCACTGACAGGAAAATGTGCGCTGGTCACCGGAGCGTCGGGTGGCCTGGGCCAGCATTTCGCCCGCACCTTGGCCCGCGCCGGCGCCAAGCTGGCGCTCGCGGATCTTCGACTCGAGGAGCCCAATCCACTGGCCGAGGCGATCCGCAGCGAGGGCGGCGAAGCGGTCACGGTGCGCCTCGACGTGACCGATCCGGCCAGCGTTCGCGCCGCCTTCGACGAGGTCGCCGCAACGCTGGGACCGGTCGGAATTCTGGTCAACAACGCGGGCCTCGCGGTGACCAAACCGCTGCTCGAGCATGACGCGCAGGATTGGCACAAGGTGATCGACGTGAACCTGAATGGCGCCTGGTTCATGGCCCAGGCGGCGGCGAAACAGATGCTCGCGCACAACATTGCCGGCAGCATCATCAACGTTACGTCCATCGTCGGCCTGCGTGTCGCCGGTCAGGTGCCGTCCTACGTCGCATCGAAAGCCGCCCTCAATCACCTGACGCGGGCCATGGCCCTCGAGCTGGCGCGCTTCAGGATCCGGGTCAATGCACTGGCGCCCGGCTACGTCGAGACCGGCATCAACCGGGAATTCTTCCAGAGCGAGGCCGGACAGGCGCTGATCAGGCGCATTCCGCAACGTCGGGTCGGCCGCCCCGAAGAACTCGAGGGGCCCCTGCTGCTGCTCGCGTCGGATGCGTCGAGCTACATGACCGGTTCCGTGCTGGTGGTCGACGGCGGCCACCTGACCAGCAGCCTATAGATGATCGCCAATCGCCATGACCACTGACAATCGCTCCGCGGCGGAGCAGTCCGCCGCATCCCTCTACGGCTGGTGGCTCGACGCCATCCCCACCCTGTTCGCAGGGCTGTCGCCGGCGACGCCGGCGGCCGCGGCCGACACCGGGCGCGCCGGCAAGTCGCCCGCGGCCGACGAGCAGGCGTCGCCACCGTTTCCAATCGAGCAGATCGTGCAATCGCTGCAACGCACCCAGGAAACCCTGGCGCCGCTCTACCAGGCCTACGCCCAGGCACTGGGTTCGCCATTCGCGTCGTCTGCCTGGATGGGGGCGCTGCCGGTGGGCGGCGCCTCGCCCACCCGACAGTTCGTCGACATGCTTTCGAGCTTCGGGCAGGCGATGGCCGTGCCGCTGAAGATTCCCGGTGGCGCCTTCGACGCCTGGAGCAACCTGCTGTCACGGGACGGCCAGGCACTCGGTTCGCTGATGACCGGCGCCGAGCGCACCTTCGGCGCACTGGCGGATGCGCTGGGGCTGGCGCCCTCACGCGAACTGCGCGACGCCTGGCGGACGATGGAGTCGGCGGCACTCGCCAAGCAGCAGGCACAGGTCGAATACCTCGGTGTCGTCGCCAGGATCTGGGCCAAGGGGGTCGAAGGCCTGATGGCGCGCCTGTCTGAAATGGGCGCACGTGGCGAGAGCGTGGACACGGTGCAGGATCTGATCCGCCTGTGGGCACGGATCACCGACGCCGCCGCCCACGATGCCATGCAGTCCGAGGAAGGGCTTCAGGCCTCGGCCAAGATGATCCGAGCCGCGACCCGGTACCGGCAGGCGGCACATCGGGTGGTGGCGATCTCGAGCGAGGCGATGAATGTCCCGACCCGCGCCGAGGTCGATGAAGCCTACCGCGAGATCCAGGGGCTGAAGCGGGAACTGCGGCGCCTGAGGAAATCCATGGCGGCGCCGGCCATCGGCAAGCCCGCCGCAACGCGAGGCAAGGACGGCAGAAAATGAGCAAGGCCCAAAACAGCAAGCAAGGGACCGAGGCGGCCGGCACGCTGCCGATCCGCATCACGCCCGAGGGCGTCGTCCGGGAATTCGAAGAGGTCCGTCAGAAGATCGCGCAGGGCGTCAAGCGCCTGACCGAGTACACCGAGGACGACCTCGCGATCGCCACCGCCGCCAAGGAGCAAGTCTGGCAGCAGGACATGGTGCGGCTGTATCACTACCAGCCGGCAGTCGAGCGCCCGGCGCGGGTGCCGGTGCTGATCGTCTATGCGCTGGTGGGACGCTACCAGATGATCGATCTCGAGGAAGAACGCTCCTTCGTCCGCAAGTTGCTCGGCGAGGGGCTGGATCTCTACATGGTGGACTGGGGCCATCCGACGCGCGCCCAGCGCTGGCTGACGATCGACGACTACGTCTCGGGCTACCTCGACGACTGCATCGACACCATTCGCGAGCGCCACGGCGTGGACAAGGTCAATCTGCTGGGCATCTGCCAGGGTGGCGTATTTACCACCTGCTACGCCGCGCTGTTCCCGCAGAAGGTCCAGAACCTGGTGCTCACCGTCAGCCCGCTCGACTTCCATGGCGACCGGGGCGTCCCGGAAGCGGGTGCCGGCTACATGAACCTGTGGGCACGCTCGCTCGACCCCGAGGATGTGGACCTGCTGGTGGACACGCTGGGCATGGCGCCGGGGGCGATGGTCGGCTTCGCCTTCCTGATGATGAATCCGGTATCCAACATGACCAAGTACACCACCGACCTGGTCCACATCCTCAACGACGAGGCGAAGCTGCTTAACTTCCTGCGCATGGAGCGGTGGATCGCCGACCGCCCGGGCCATCCCGGCGAGGTATTGCGCCAGTGGTTCAAGGATCTGTACCAAGGCAACAAGCTGATCAACAGCGAACTGGAACTGGATGGCCGGCGCGTCGACCTCGACCGCATCGACATGCCGGTGCTCAACGTCTATGCCGAAGGCGACGTGATCATCCCGACCGCATGCAGCCGCGGCCTGGACGGCAGGTTCGGGACATCCGACTACTCCGAACTGGCGGTGCCGGGCGGGCATATCGGCACCTTCGTCGGTGGCAAGGCACAGAAGATCCTCGCCCCTGCGATCGCAAACTGGCTCAAGGAAAGGTGTTAGCGCCAAGCAGGCAGAACGGTCCCATCGCCGGCGGCGCCTGCTGCCGGGACGGAATCGACCCGATCCTTCATAACGAAGAAAGGAACTGACATGGAAGCTTCAATGAGATCTGAACTGACCCCGACGAACCAGCGCCAGACGCGCCGCAACCCGGCCTGGAACGGCCTCGTGGCCTTCGGCGCCGCGTCCCTGCTCGCGCTGATGGCGGGCTCGGCAATTGCAGCGGAGCCCACCGCAATCCCGGTCACCGACAGCACCTTCAAGTGCCTCGGCGAGATGACCAAGGTGCGACATTTCTTCGTGGACAACCTGAATGGCGACACCAAGGCGACCATCGCCGTCGCCGAGAAAGGGTCCGGCGACTATCCGGTCGGTTCGGTGGTGCAGCTGATCCCGGGCGAAGCCATGGTCAAGCAGCCCAAGGGCTTCAATGCGGCCACCCGCGACTGGGAATTCTTCGAACTGGACGTCGCCAAGGAAGGCTCGACGATCCGCAAGCGGGGCTTCGTGGACGTCGTCAATCGTTTCGGCGGCAACTGCTTCGCGTGCCACGTCAAGGCCCGCCCCGAGTTCGACATGGTGTGCGAATTGGAACACGGCTGCGATCCGATTCCGATCACGCGCCGGATGCTGGCTGCAGTACAGAAGTCCGATCCGCGCTGTGCCATGCCTGCGATGACCGAAGACGACCAGCAAGCCCTCAAGGAACTCGACGAAGTCCTGAAGACGATGACGATGCCTGCAGCAGCACCCAAGCAAGGTACGTGAACACGGCCGCCCGGCTGCGCAACTGGCCGATGCCCGGTGTCCCCCCCTCACACCGGTGCCAGGCCGCACGAACAGCCTTCGCGCCGAGGACTCGCAAAATCCTCGGATTCGTTCGAGCGTAGTCGGGGCGCGTCACACGGAGTATCTCCGACTCGGTACGGCAACTTGACACACCTCCCTCCGGCCGAGCTTCACCAGGCGTGACCCCGCGCCTGGATTTTTTTTGCCTGCGACGACCCTGATCGACAACGGTCGACGGCGAGCGCTGACGGCGCGCAAATGGGCTTCCCGATAGGCGATCGGCAACGTGCGCCGGTCTCGATTCCGGCGCCACTGCACCCCGGGCACGCGAACGCGGCAGGCACGTGCGCCGATGCACCCGACGCTCGCAATCCGTCGGCGCGCCGGGACCCGCCATCGCAGCACCATACCGCCTTCTCGGGCACCATCGGTTGCCGGAAGCACTAACATGGAACGGAGGCTGTCCGCCCGCCGACGCCGGCGATGCGCAGCCGCCCATCCGAGACCGTCATGCACTCGATAGGGGTTGCCAGCGGATGACCACGCTACTGATCGTCTACCACTCGATGACCGGAGGCACGCGGCAACTGGCCGAAGCCGCCGCCGCCGGTGCGCGCACCGAACGCAATGCCACGGTGCGCTTGCTGCACGCCGCCGATGCCGGTCCCGACGACGTGCTGAATGCGGACGGCTATGTCTTCGCCACCCCCGAAAACCTCGCCGCCATCTCGGGCCGGATGAAGGACTTCTTCGATCGCTGCTACTACGCGGCACTCGACCGGATCAACGGACGTCCCTACGCCGCCCTGGTCTGCGCCGGCAGCGACGGCAGCAATGCCGTTCGCCAGATCGAGCGCATCGCCACCGGCTGGCGGCTGAAGGCGGCCGCAGCGCCGATCATCGTCTGCACCCATGCCCAGACCCCGGAGGAGATCCTTGCACCCAAGCAGATCGCCGTCGCAGACCTCGCCGAATGCGAAGCACTCGGCGCAGCCCTTGCCGCCGGACTGGTGATGGGCATCTATTGAGCCCGGACATGCCCGTTGTCCTGTGCGTCGAGCGCTTTTCGCGCAGACGGCGCGGCGCAACGGCGCTTCCCCACTGAGGCTAACGCTACCCATCCGCCACGCTTTCGGGTGACGTCCCTGGAAGATGGTAAGGGGCAGTTCAGGCGCCTCATTCGTACGTATTGAAATCTCGACGCGAGAACGATTTTCCGGCTCGCGGGTAAGCCGGGGCGCGACACCAGAATGTTGGCAGGCGAGCCTGACCTTGCGGCGGAAGCCACCGATCGCCCTTGACTGTTCGCGCCAACCGAACTGCGAGCCCTCGCCGGATTCGAAGGCGAGCGCTGCGAACACGCTCCTGACCGGCTTGCCGCGCTCGGCCGGCCAGCGCCGGTCCAATTCGGCACCCCGCGCACGGCGCCCGGCGAAACCCGCAGCCTACGGTACCGCGTGAAAGGCTGGTCCAGTGCGTCGAGTCGGCCGAGAGCGGCCGGCGTCTGCTTTGGCCGAATGCCCAAGACGCGCCTCGAACGTCGCCAGCACCGTCAGCCGCGGTTTGCTGCGGTCCGTCGGCGCCGAGCCCTTCGCGCGCTTCCGCCCGCAGTTCGATGCGTACCGGGCCGATCTTGTGACGTCGAATCCCGCAGATCGACAGCCCCCCGCGCCACCGCATGAGGCGAATCCCGCCCAGCATGTTCATGGTGATCGTCCTATAAATGTCCGCCCGGGAAATAATTCGATGCGTGAATCACCAGGGTCGACTCTCGCCCCCGCATTTAAATTGGGTAAACCGGGGAATTGGGCCCCCAATTGTGCTGGGGCCTGGGGATTTCTCCCCAAGCCTGGGCACACGAAATGCCATCCCAAACAGATATTGACATGATCGTGAATAGCACCATTCAAGCTCGATTGCGTTCTCTGTTGGCAAATATCATTGAATGGCAATATGCCTGCTATCAGGTAATCCCCGCGCCGAATTGCCTCGCGAAATATGATTTTCGGATTTTTCGGCTCATGAACTGCACATCGGAGCATGTACCGCATTTTCCCTGAATGGCACGCCTGATGCGCTAAATGCCCTGCAAACCAGGGAAGCAGGGTCGGGGGTTCTGCTCCGGCCCGGTCGAGTGACAGGGACGTCCGTACCACGAATGAATCGGGGGACCCGCGCGGGCACCAAATCGGCCCGTGGGGAGCGATTCGCGGACGTCCAGGCCCGACCTCGCACGCGCGGATATTCGTGTGGCAAAGCGTTGGCAAACAAGGGGGCGGTACCATGAAGCGAATCAATACCTCACCAGAGAGACACGGCCGGCTGCCATGGTCGGTCTTCCGTTTGAATCTCCTCGCCGCATCGATCGGCGCGCTGGGCATTTCGTTGGCGACAGCCGCGCCGCTGGATGAATTCGGTCCGCCGCCGGCAGGCGACCCGTCGGCCTTTACCGGCCCATTGATTGGCGAAGAGGAAGCCATCGATGCGCTGGCCATTCTGCCGCCGGCCAATGAAGGCTCGTTCGAAGGCGGCGTCACCGGCACGCACGAGGACGCGACGAGCACCAACGTGCTGCCGCCGGAACTGCAGACGTCGTTCAACATCCCGACCAATGGCTTGGCCAGCCCGCTTTTCGGCGCGCAGCCATATACCCAGCAGATGCTCCGTTTCGAGGAATTCGGAACCGAACCGCTCGATCCGGGCGGCCCCGCACCGGCCGTGGAATTCCCGCGTCCGGCGACCGGTCTGGCCCCGGAGCAGGATCCGTCGAGCGTCGCCGCGAGTGCCCCCAACGGGGCCGAGCTCGAGGCATTCCTGGCCCAGGACGGGATCGCGCCGTACCCGACCCAGTTCTCCAACACCGTCGACCAGAACCCGTGGCAGACCGACATCGAAGACTTCCTCGGGCGCGCGCTCGAAGCCCCGCCGGCCGAAGGGCGCCCGCCCGGACAGGGCTGGGCGCACCAACGTTGGAACGAGTTCCAGCCCCAGGTGTTCTTCAAGACCGCCCAGGCCGGTGCCCGCGTGAACGGCGGCTTCCGGGATGCACGCCAGCTCCACCACTACGAGTTGGGCGAGTTCGGCCCCGGCGGGCTGTACCACAACACGGCCGGCATCCAGGCCACCGAAGGCACCACCGCAGGCATCGCAATCCGCTTCCATCCCAACATGCCGATCCAGGACCACCGATCCCTATGGACCTTCGACGGCACGCTGCCGCCCAAGCTGCTGATGGCGCGCTATGGCGAATCGATCCTGATGCGGCACTACAACGCATTGCCGATCGATCCGGCGGCCAACAGCGGCTTCGGGCTGCACACCATCAGCACCCACGAGCACAACGGCCACTCACCGGCGGAAAGCGACGGCTATACCAATGCCTTCTTCTTCCCGGGACAGTTCTACGACTACCGCTGGCCGATCCAGCTGGCGGGCTACGACACCATCAACACCACGGCCGACGACCCGAAGGCGGCGTTCCCGTGCGAGCCGGGCGAGACGCTCTTCGTCAATGACGGACGGCGCCTCAATGCGGGCGGCATCCACCCCTGCCCGGCCAACGGGCGCATCAAGATCCGCGGCGATTACCGCGAGACCATGAGCACCCACTGGTTCCACGACCACATGCTCGATTTCACCGCCCAGAACGTCTACAAGGGCAATGCGGTGATGATGAACTACTACAGCGCACTCGACCGGGGCAACGAAGTCATCGCCGACAACGTCAACCTGCGCTTCCCGAGCGGCGACGCGCGGTCGTGGGGCAACCGCGACTACGATGTGAACCTGGTGATTGCCGACAAGGCCTGGGACGAACAAGGGCAGCTGTGGTTCAACCCCTTCAACCTGGACGGCTTCATCGGCGACCAGCTCCTCACCAACTGGCTCTACAAGCCCTACTTCGACGTCCGCGCACGCCGCTATCGCTTCCGGATCCTGAACGGATCGGTATCGCGCTATCTGACCCTGGCGATGGTGCGCGAGATCCAGGGCAATGGTGGCGAGTTTCCCGGGCCGGCCGGTTCGGGCGTGTCCTACCGGCGCGTGCCGTTCCACATGATCGCCAACGACGGCAACATCATGGAGCATGCGGTGCCCTTCGACGGCTCCATGGACCTCGATGGCGACGGCGATCTGCAGGATCACAATGGGCAATTGCCGACCCAGGCGATCGCCGAACGCTACGACATCATCGTCGACTTCGCGCGCGCCGGCATCAGCCCGGGCGACAAGATCTACTTCGTCAACCTGATGGAGCATGACACCGGCAAGGGCACGAAGCGCAAGGTGCCGCTGGCCGACGTGCTGTCCGAGGCCTACAAGGCAAACGTGGAGCAGACTGCCGACGGCCCGCACTGGGTGGATGGCGACCCCGCAGTGGGCAAATTCCTGGAGCTGCGCGTCCAGGCCTACGAGGGCACCGATGTCAGCCTGAACCCGCGCCAGTACGTGCCCGGCAGGAAGAAGATGATCCCGCTCACCATCGACCGCGACAATCCGATCGACCAGGCCGTGCTGGCCCAGGCAAGGCGCCGGGACTTCGTGTTCGGACGCTCCAGCGGGACCGACGAGGCCCCCTGGACCATCAAGACCGATGGCGGCGCCGGACTGTCGATGGACCCGCGGCGCATCTCGGCGGCACCGAGCCTCGCCACCGGCCCGACCGAGCCCGGATTCTCCGGCGACGGCACGCTCGAGATCTGGAACATCCAGAACGGCGGCCAGGGCTGGAGCCACCCGATCCATGTCCACTTCGAAGAGGGCATCATCCTGACCCGCGGCGGCATGCCGCCGCCGGAATGGGAGAAGTGGGCGCGCAAGGATGTGTACCGGATCGGCGGCGAGGAAGACAGCACCGACAACGTCGAGATGGCCATCCACTTCCGGGAGTTCGCCGGAACCTACATGGAGCACTGCCACAATACCCAGCACGAGGACCACTCCATGCTGTTGCGTTGGGACATCGAGCATCCGGGACAGGTCCAGCTGATGCCCACCCCGCTCCCGACCTGGGATGGTGTCGAGTACGTGGATTCGGCCGCGCTGCCGACCTTCCGCACGGGTGACGGCTTCGGCCCGATCAACTGACCGAAACATTGCGTCTCACGCCCAGACTGCGGCCCGATGGTCGCGGTCCGGGGCTCCTCCCCCCACAACGGAGCAGATCCATGACACTCGATCTCCGCCTCGCCACGCGGGGCATCACCGCCTTTCTGTTGGCCGGTGCCGCCTTCGCCGCCCAGGCCAGCGACGACGTCGCGGCGCCTCATGACCATGCCGCCCACATGGCGGCCATGCAGGCTGCCGCCGAAGCCAAGGCCGCGGCCGCGAAATCGCGCTGGAATGGCGACTATTTCCCCAACATTCCGCTGGTCGACCAGGACGGCAATCACCTCAACTTCTTCGACGACGTCATCAAGGACAAGGTCGTTGCCATCAACTTCATCTTCACCAGCTGCACCGACTCCTGCCCGCTGGAGACCGCCCGACTGCGTGAGGTACGCCAGATCCTGGGCGACCGGGTCGGCAAGGACGTGTTCTTCTATTCGATCTCGATCGACCCCGAGACCGACACGCCCGAGGTCCTCAAGGCCTACGCCGAGAAATACGACACCGGCCCCGGGTGGCGCTTCCTGACCGGCGACAAGGACGAGATCATTCTGCTGCGCAAGCGCCTCGGGCTGTACCTCGAGGACATTGCCAAGGATTCCACCGATCACAACCTCAGCCTCATCATCGGCAATCAGAGTACCGGCCGCTGGATGAAGAGCTCCCCCTTCGAGAACCCCCACATCCTCGCCACCCAGCTGGGCAGCTGGCTGCACAACTGGAAGGATCGCAAGAGCGGCAGGAACGACTATGCCAAGGCACCCGAACTGCGCAAGCTCACCCGAGGCGAGGAGTTGTTTCGCACCCGCTGCGCCGCCTGCCACACCTTCGGTGCCGCGGCGGAGTCGGTCGCGTCGCTACGGCGCATCGGACCGGACCTGAAGGGCGTGACCGACCGGCGCGAGCAGACCTGGCTGGTCCGCTGGCTGTCGGAGCCGGACCGGATGATCGCCGAGAAGGACCCGATCGCCACCGCTTTGCTGGCCGAGTATCGCAATGTGATGATGCCCAACCTGCGATTGAGCCGCGTGGACGTGGCGGCCCTGCTCGAATTCATGCGCAACGAGAGCGCACGGGTCGTCGCGCAGGCCGCCCGCTGAGCTCCCGCGAGGATTCCGCCTTTTGATGTCGCCGTCGTGCGATCGGCGCAGCGCGCGGGGAAGCGGCGTCGGTCTACACCATTCGCCGCTTTCCGCTCGAACCTCCCTTCGCCAAACTTATCTACAGCCAATCATTCAAAGATGGCAATCTGGCGCTGGTCAAGCTTCGACGCAAACAGGTGATCGAGTTTCGCGCCAAGGGATAGTTCTTGAAGGCGCGACTCGGAATAGAACCGGGGTACACGGCTTTGCAGGCCGCTGTCAGTTGTTTGTAATCAATAGCTTACGGAACAGAACCACTCCGTTTGCCACTCCGGGCCATTTCACCTTCCGAAACGTTCCGGGTTTGTGCTGGATTACGCCGGATTTCGACGACCACTCCCAACGAAACGTCTCTACACTCCTCGACGACTCGGTTGAGCATCATAAGCTAGGCGGCTCCGTGGCCACCCTGCATCCTGCAGCTGCCGGGCGACGTTTCCGCGATCAGGACGTCCGCCGGAATGCCCAGGTTCCTGTGTAGTCTGCGGATCATGGCCAGGGTCAACGGGCGCTTGCGATTCAGGATTTCGTAGACCCGGTTGCTTTTGCCGATGATCGGCTCAAGATCCTTTACGGACAGCCCTCTCTGCTCCATCCGGAATCTTATCGCCTCCACCGGGTCAGGGCTGCCGATGGGAACGTGCTTGGCCTCGTAGGCCTCGACCAAGGTGGCCAATATATCAAGGCGATCGCCCTCCGGCGTTCCCGGATCCGGGTCGCGATCCACCAAGGCAGAGACCTCCTTCAGGGTTGCCTCGTAGTCTGCTTTGGTGTGGATGGGGCGGATATCCATGTTCTCTTCCGTGGCCGGTCAGGGCCCATCGATGGTCTCGGCGTCGACAGCGTCGTATTCCTTGTGCGTGCCAACGAACTTCACGTAAACGATCTGCAACTTGTAGGCGATCGCCACGACAAGCCGGTAGTCATTGCCCTTGATGTTGAACACCACTCGACGGTTCTTCAGCACACTGGCGCTGCGGTACTGGGACTTGATGTCCGAGGGTTGCGTCCAGGACGCGTTCGTCGCCTCACGGTACCAAGCTTTCAGCGGCTGCTCCGCATCGGGATGCGATTCCCAAAAGGCTCGAAGGGCTGCAACCGCTATTACACGCATCGGCCATAGCATAGTCCCACATTGGGACTTACACAACCATGAAGCGCTTCTCCTCGGCGATGCTGTCGTCGGTCAAGCCCGGGCCTGAGCTGAATGGTCGACGCGCGCGTACTCGTTCGATGCTGGCCTGAGGTTGTAGAAGCCCAGGATGCGGCACTCGTCGTTTAGCGGTGTCGCCGCAAAGGTCTTGTTGCCGCCTCATCCGTTGCTCTGACGGTGTGAATCGCCCCGGGTTTCCCGGAGACTCCAATCCTTGAGAGGATGGAGAAATGAGCAAGCTGGTGGTGATGTGTCAGGGCACCCAGAACTTGGCCTTTTCGGTGAGGGTTACAGCAGGATCGGCGGTGTCCGTAATGATGAATCGGATCGGGTGTGCGCCGGGCTCAGCCGTGCCTGGCGGGAGGCGGACGTTGAAGATGACCGTCTGGCTGGACGCTCCTGGCACGGAGATCTCATCCGCTGGTGTGACATGGATACCGGGCAGGCCTCGTGCCTCCAGAGAAAAGGTGGATGTGTGCTCGCTGGCATTGATGAGGTGCATGCGAAAGCTGTTCTCGATCAGCCCATCCTCGATCTCGCGTCCCAGCATCGCGCGGTCACGGTGGAGGTCGACCTTGAGCGGAACCCGGGTCCCGAGTGACCACCCGGTGGCCGCCATCAGCGTGAAAAAGACCGCCGCATAGACCAGCACCCGCGGGCGCAGCACGCGTCGATTCACCTCGGCGGTGGTACTGCGATCCCTGAGCGCGTTCTCGGTGGAGTATCGGATCAGGCCGCGCGGATAGTCCATCTTGTCCATCACCTGGTCGCAGGCGTCGATACACGCCGCGCAGCCAATGCATTCGAGTTGCAGGCCATCGCGGATGTCGATCCCGGTCGGGCAGACCTGGACGCAGATTCCGCAATCGACGCAGTCACCCAGGCCTTCTTCGCTCGGCACCGCCTTTTTCGATCGCGCGCCGCGCGCCTCGCCGCGGGTTTCGTCGTAGGCGACGATCAGCGTATCCGGATCGAACATCACGAACTGGAACTGCGCGTAGGGGCACACGTACTTGCACATCTGTTCGCGGAAGAAGCCCGCGTTGCCGTAGGTCAAGGCGGAATAGAAGACGATCCAGAAGCTCTCCCAGCCGCTCAGCGAGAGGCTCATCACCCCGGCGGCGAGCTCGTGGATCGGTGTGAAGTAGCCCACGAAGGTGAACCCGGTCCACAGCGACAAGACGATCCAGGCGATGTGCTTGGCAGTCTTGAGGCGCAATTTGCGCGCGCTCCAGCCGGCCGCGTCGAGCTTCATGCGTTTCGGCCGGTCGCCTTCGAGGCGTGCCTCGATCCACAGGAACAGCTCGGTGTAGACGGTCTGCGGGCAGGTGTAGCCGCACCACACGCGCCCGGCGACGGTGGTGAACAAGAAGAGTCCCAGCGCCGACAGCACCAGGATCACCGCGAGGTAGATCACGTCCTGCGGCCACAGCACCAGATCGAAGACGTAGAAGCGCCGCGCGTCGAGGTCGAAGAGCACCGCCTGGCGACCGTTCCACGGCAGCCAGCAGAGGCCATAGAAGACGATCTGTGTCAGCCACGCGAAGACCCAGCGCCATCGCTGGAAGAGGCCCATGACGGAGCGTGGATAGACCTTCTGGTGGCGCTCGAAGAGGGGCTTGATGCTGATCGTGCGTGCGGGCTTCTTCTGGTCTGACATGTGACGTACCTGCGAAGTGCGCGCCTGTGCGCTGGGGATCGGACCAGGCAAGGACGCCCGGCCAGAGGGGTGGATCTACACACGGACGGCCCGGTAGAGCGCGCGAATGAGATCCGACTGGGTGATGATCCCGACCAGGCGCCGCGCGCTGTCGACAATCGGGATGTGATGATGTCCGCCTTGCGAGAACAGGCGCACCAGGTCGACCACCGGCTGGTCCTCGCCGGCGGTGGACACGCTCTTGCTCATGACCTCGGCGATGACTCCGCGGGCCGCGCTGTTGCAGCCGATACGCCTGATCAGCGGAGCGCGGGCTGCTTGTGCGCTCACCATGCGCTCGAGGATGTCCCACGCGGTGACGATGCCGATCACCCGCCCGCGCTTGTCGGTGACCGGCAGGGACTTGATCTTGTTGGCGTGCATGAGCGTGTGCGCCTCGCTCAGCGGGGTCTGCCTGCCTACCGAATGCGGCGATGCGGACATCACGTCGGCGCAACTCAGGCTCCCCAGATTGCGGCGATAGGCGGCCAGTTCGACGTCATGGAAAAGTTCTTCGAGATCGTCCCGGCTGACATCGAGGACCTGGTTGTAATGCGCCAGGGCAGCATCCAGGTCCGCGCTGGAGAAGCGCAGTGAGCGCGGCTCCTCGGGCTGCGGTGTGCTTTGGCGGTGGGGGTAAGGCCGCCCCGTGAGGCTGTTGTAGACGATCCCGGCGATCACCAGAAGGAGTGAATCGAGGGCCACCGGATAAATCGCGAAATCAGGGTTTCCGACCTGGTTGAGCACCACCAGCAGGGCCGTCGCGCCTCCCGGCGGATGCAGGCAGCGTGCCGCGAACATCACCGTCACCGCGAGTCCCACCGCCAGCGCTGCCGCAGCTCTGGGGTCGTCGATGAGGCTGACGCAGGCCACGCCGACCAGCGCCGACAAGGTGTTGCCGCCGAGCACCGGCCAGGGCTGGGCGAGCGGACTCCCGGGCACTGCAAAGACCAGCACCGCGCTGGCGCCGAGCGGCGCCATCAGCCATAGCTCGAGCGCATGGATCTGGACCAGCTCATGGCCAACCAATGCGGCCAGCAAGATGCCCGCTGCCGCACCCAGCGCCGCGCGTGTGCGCTCGCGCGTGTTGACCGCCGTACGCGCGGGCTTGAAACCAGACAACCAGGCGCGCGCGCGGACCGCGCGCAGGCTTGCGGCGCTTCGAAGCGCAAGGAAGTTGAACTGCGAATTCACTTCAATAAACCCACATTGCCCGAGTAAGGTGACTGGCCCGAATCGGGCTCTCGCCGAAGTCACGCCTGCGATCTTGACGGGGCTCACGGGCGCCCGGCGCCTAGCGCGGCATCGAATTCCCCGATGACATTGGCGGGCTTCACTTCGAGGCGCCTGATGGCTTATACCGGCGCTACCGCAATCACTCCGAATGGGCTCGCGGCATGGGCTCGCGTCACGGGAGGTCGCATTGTGATTCCGTGACTACGCTCCGTAAAATGAATCTATTCGAGCCTTTCCATCAAAATGTTCGATGTGTCGGCAACTTGAGTGCATGAGAACGCATGGACATCAATCTCGCCAAGACGTTTCTCGAGATCGTTCGCAGCGGCAGCTTCGTTGCCGCGGCCGAGCGCCTGCACGTCACCCAGACCACCGTGACCGCCCGCATCCAGGGGCTGGAGTCGTTGCTTGGGTGCCGCCTGTTCGCGCGAAGTCGCAGCGGCGCACGCATGACCGACAACGGGCAGAAGTTTCTCGATCACGCGAACAAGCTGGTGCAAACCTGGGAGGCTGCGCGGCGCGATCTGCCGCTTCCCGATGGACACGGCGCGCGCTTCGCGTTGGGGGCCGAGGTCAGCCTGTGCAACCCGATCCTCTTCAACTGGGCGCGGCGCCTGCGCGAAGCCTGGCCTGAGCAGGCGCTCAGGGTCGTGGCCGGCGACGGCGCCGGCTTGCAGCAGCAACTCGAGCTCGGCGCGCTCGATGCGGCGCTGGTCTACAAGCCCGAATACTGGTCGGGCACACAGGTCGAGCAAGTGCTCGAAGAAAAGCTGATCCAGGTCTGCTCGGCGAGCAATCCCGAGCCCTACGTGTATGTCGATTGGGGCCCTGAGTTTAGCCGTCAGCACGACGCCGCATTGCCCGGGCTGTCGCGTGCGGCGCTGGATTTCAATCTCGGCCCGATGGCCCTGCAGTATCTGTTGCACTGCGGTGGCCGCGGCTACTTCCGAACCCGGGTGGCGCAAAAGTATCTGGAGTCCGGCCAGTTGCTCCGGGTGGAGCAAGCGCCGGAGTTCTCCTACCCGGTGTACCTCGTGTATTCGCGCGACAACCGCTCCGTTTTCATGGACAACGCAGTCGCCACGCTGCGCGCGGTCGCCACGGACGACATCGATTGGTCGCAACGCTGGGCATTCTGATGGCCGCGGAGTCGCGACGCGAGCCTACTGCAGTGCTTCCGGAGCACGGCGCACAATAAAGGTTCTACTCCAAGCCGGCGGCTGAGCCGGGAGGCCTTTCCGAGCCTATTTCAGCTGGCTGTCCTTGCTCGCCCGCCGATTGAAGCCGGAAGATGCCTCATGCCGCTTGTCGGCCTCGGCTTGGCACTTGACGCACATGCGCACACCGGGAACCGCCTTGCGCCGCGCCTCGGGAATCTGCGCGTCGCACGCCTCACACTGACTCAGGCCCTCGCCGGCGGGCAGCCGACTCCTTGCCCGGTCGAGCGCGTCTTCCACGCTTGCATCAATTTGATCCTGCACCGCCCCGTCACGTGACCAGCCGCCAGCCATAACAGACTCCTGTATCGGAAGCAGATTATCCCGACGTTGCCGTCTGCGGATACTTGCTCATCCAAGATATCGCCAATCCTGCCTACTGTTCCCACAAATCTGTTCTGGCGCGCGGTTCCACTACCGATTGCATTCGGGCGGCGAGCCGTCGCGCGCAATGCGCTTCGGCCATCGCGCCCTGCCGACGACAGCCACCCCACTCGACTGCTCTCGGCCCTGGTCAGTGGATCAACGGCGAGAGCACGAAGAGATTCATGCCGGATGGCTTCTTCTGATCGAGCCCGATCACCGGGCGCATCTGTTCGTCGATCACCATCCCCTCTGGTTTGACGGCAACCGCAGGCAGCTTCCAGCTGACCCCCAGATCGATCTCTCGTACCTCCGGCGTGAAGGCGCCGGAGATCCTGCGGATGACGGACTCCTTGTCGCCAAGCAGATAGGGGCGTCCCCTGGGGTCCAGGTTGATGCCGCTGGAGTCCACCATGCGTGAGCTCAGAGCCCAGAATGCTCTGGCGGTATAGGTCGAGGTTTCTTCGCCCGGTAGCGGAAATACGCCGGCCCACTCCATCGCCAGCTCCGGGCGGTAGCCTTCGGCGCTCGCCCCGTCGGCGGAAAATTCCAGGACCTTCAGCGGTTTCTTTTCCTTGACCACCAGAATATTGCCGTTCTTCAGCAGGATCAGCCCTTCTCCCCGAGAATTGAGGTCCTTGTTCCAGGCGACTCTTTCGAAGCCCTTCTTCGGGATTTCCAGCCTGATCACGCGTTCGATGGACTTCAGATCCGGCGAAGTGACGAACACCCGCGCCGGATTCTCCTGCAGGATGAACACCCGGCCCGATTCGTCAGCGACCACGGATTCCCACTGGCTCCCAGCTTTGCGGAAGTCCGGAACCAGCTCCGCCAACGGGAACTCCTCGATTTTCCCGTTCTGCCTGTCGTCCCAATTCACGACATACAGCGAGTGCGTCTTGTCGCCGACGATGACCAGCTGGCGCTGTTTGCTGTGCGGGTCTCGCCGCCAGCACATGCCGCTGATCTCCGGAATGTTGAAGTGGTGGCTCTCGATGACCTCGAGTTCTCGGTCGGCGCCGTGTTTCGGCTCTTTGGCGGCGCCTGCCAGCGGCAGCAAGAGGAGCGCGGCGAGCACGACTATTCTATGAAGCACGTTGGTTCTTCCTGTTGCAAAGCGGATTGAGACATCGGTCGCATCGGCGCGTTCATTGACCGTGCGGCATGCGAAATCGGCACCTATGTCGCCGACGCAGAATCCGACTCGAGCGGACCTGCCGCTGGCGCGGTGCACGGCGAAGGATTGGTATCACCAGCGCTCGAGTCGCCGTAACTCCGCCCGCGACTGGCGCAGCTCCTGGGCAAGGGACAAGCCGCCCAGCTCGTAGAGCACGCTCAGGCCCTCTTCGTATCGATGGTTCCTGGCCAGAGTGTCCAGGGCCTCGCGGTCGAGCATGAGCAGCTCGATGTCCTCGGTAACGAAGGCTGTCGCGGAGCGGAGTCCAGGGGCCAGCAGACTCAACGCGCCAAAGTAGGAGCCCGGACGATGCTTGCCGAGTCGCTTGTAGTGATACTTGCGGGTCGGAAGGCGCATCTCTACCTCGCCCTTGAGAATAAGGTAGAGGGCATCGCCGGGTTCGCCATAGTTAAACACGGCCTGCTTGCGCTTGAAGGACAAAGAACGCATGACGCTCTTGATGGCCTCACGCGATTCGGGCTGCATGTGCCGGAAGATCTCGTTGTCATCCGCCTCCACGCGCTGACTGGCGGTTGACGGAGGGTGCCCCAGGGCGGTCAGCAGCAGGTTCTCCGCGTGCTCCAGCGCAGCGTCGGTGCTCTTGAACGTCCTGACTTTCGGCAGGTCGGGCTCGGGGCCCAACCAAAGCAGCAGCTTGTGCATCTTGCGCTTGGTCACGGCGCTCTTGCGCACGTTGCTGTATATCATCCGACCGCCGTGGGCGTGCAGCCGTTTGATCATCTGCCGGAACAGGTGCAGCCCCGAGATATCCACATATTGAACACGCCGCATGTTGACGATCATCCACACCGGCCGATCGAGGTCCGGTAAGAGTTCTGTGAACAGGCGGTCGGCGGTGCCGAAGAACAGGTTTCCACGCAACTCGACATAGACGATACGATCGCCGTGCGTGTCCAGCAGGCTGCGCTCTTCCGCTGTCCGAAATTGCAGCGAATGCAACTCCTTTCCGGTGGCCCGCTCGTGGATGACGGGGGCGCCCACCAGCCGATGCAGGAACAGGAAGATCGAGCCAAGCACCCCCACGGCGACGCCGACCATCAGGCCGAAGACAAGCGTGGTGGCGACAACGAGCAGCGCCGCACTACCGTCCATGCGGGTTTGAGGCCGGCGCACCCAGTGGACAATGTTCCACTCGACCATTCCGACACCCACGAAAACGATTACGCCGGCCAGCACGCTGATGGGCAGGAACTGGCCCACTGGCCCGAGAAACAGGATCAGCATGAGAAAGGTGGCTCCGGACACGAATGCGGTCCAGCGGCGCCCCCCGGCCCTGATTGCCACCAGCGAAGACCCCTTGGTGCCTCCGCCACCCACCCCTCCGAGTATCCCGGCGAGTACCTGACCGATACCCTGGGCCGCCAGCTCGCGACGCGCATCGTGTCGCTCTCCGGTCGCTTCATCGGCAACAACCGCTGTCAGCAGGCAATCCACCGAACCGAGAACCGCCAGAGTCAGCGCCGAGGTCAGGATGATCTGCCAGGGCAGGCTGCCTAGCGAGGAGAAATCGATGTGGAACGCAGCGAGGGTGAGACTGGGTATCGTACCCACGACCCAGGATTCCGGCACGGGTCCGGGCGCTGCGAGCAGGACAAGGTGAAATACGGCGATGCCGATCAAGATGCCGCTGATGATCCCCGGGACGCCCGGGAGAACTCGGGGGGCAAGCGTGATGCCGGCGAAGGTAACCAGGGCGGATACCGCTGGAAACGCCCCCCAGGCGAAACCCAGCGTCTCGGCATCATTGCCGAACAAGGCTTCGACCTGGGACAGGATCATCAGCACGCCGATGCCCGTGACGAGTCCAGCGACGGCCGGATAGGGAATGAACTTGATCAGCTGTCCGCCACCTGAAACCGCCAGCAGGAACTGGAACAGCCCCATCAGCACCAGACTCGCGAACAGCGCCAGGATCAGTCCGTCGCCAGTGATTCCGCTGGCCGCCACCGAGGCCAGGGTGGTGACGAGCAACATCGAGACCGGTCCGTTGGGTGCGCTGATCATGCCAACGGTGGCACCGGCAATGCCCGAGGCCAGCGACAGCGCGGCGGCACCGATCAGCCCCGCAAGGGCGCCGCTCGAGGCATCGAATCCCATGCCGACGAACAGCGCTACCCCCAGCGCCATGGACTGTGGCAGGGCGACGCCGGTGCCTGCCAGCCCCCCGAGGAGATCCCGCATCCCGGAGCGGACCAGGGCGCGCGCCCTGGTGGCAAGAGACTGCTGATTCGGGCTGGCTTCGGGTGAAGGCGAATCGCTGCTCTCTTGGGCCATCGTCTCCTCGTCCGGTCCTGAAATGCCGTTCAAACGCTTGTCGGGAGCGTGCCGAAAACCATTCAAGGCATGCTGCTCCCGCCCACGCCAACGATCCGTTTTTCTATTTTGTGTTCTCGATGGGGCTAAGCAAATATCGGCTCATATGCCTCGCTCGCCCGAAACCCAACGTCCTCTGCAACGCGCTTCTGGCGGAAGTAGCCGACGCCAGCAGACGATGACACAGTCCTGCAGCGGCGCATGGAGGCGTATTCATTTACCCGACTTCGAGGACAAGACTCGGATCGAATTGCGGATTCTCACCGACACCGTTCTTGGCGTAGCCGCGGGGATTGCAGACGACGCGTGTGCCATTCACGACATAGTCGAAGCTGTCGTGCGTATGGCCGTGTATCCACAACGCGGCACGTACCCCGTCGATCAGCCGTTCGGCATCGGAGACGAAGCAGGCGTTCAAGGGCGATTCCGCGAATCTCGGATGAATACTTTTCGGCGAGGGGGCATGGTGCGTGATGACAACGGTCTGGCCTCGGAAAGGTTCGGCCAAGCTCTTTTCAAGCCAGTTGGAGTGGCGGGTGAACTGCAGCGCAGACGCGGCAGGCGTAAACATCGTTTCCGACTCTTCGTCCATTCGAATCCTGCTGAAATCACGCATGAAGCTCAGTGCTTCGCCGATCGCCAGATCTTGCTTTTCTCCCTCGCCAAATACCCGGAAATCGGTCCACAACGTTGTTCCAAGAAAACGTACACCACCGATCACCACGGCGTCATTGTCGAGGACGTAGACTTCACTCCCGCTGCATAACTGCTTCAACTCGCGGACCGTCGAGGAAATACTGCCTCCGTAGAACTCGTGATTGCCTGGCACGAACAGAACGGGCTTAGCGAACGCGCTCGCCCAGGCGATCGCCTCTTTCGGCCGGGCGATGTCCCCCGCGAGAATCACCACATCCGCGTCCGTCTTTGGTGCCTCAAGTGCGGCGACGCTCAAATGGAGGTCGGAAAGAACGTGAAGCTTCATGGAATGCGTCCTTTGACTTAGTTGCCGGGTCACCGAAGAACGCGCCAGGTCCAGCAATTCACTATTCGCCACGCTGCCGCAAGAACCATATTGACACCAATCTTGCGCGTGTCGAGCGATCCAGCAATTTGGCGTTGGCACCGGCCCCCCTCCTGAGGCGACCCCGCAGTCTAGCCGGGCAAACCGTCCGCGCGCGAACTCATCAGCCAGCGGCCATAGAGAAAGACGAAGAGCGCGAGCGCGGCGACAAAGCACGCGCCTGAGGCATGCAGAAGCGGGCCGGCCGCGGCGCTTGGGGGCCATGCGGCGGCGATGCGCAGCAGCCCGGCGAGCATCATCAACAGGTAGGCCGGCACCATCGGTCGCGGCAGCTCGAGCGAGCGGCCGGTGTGGCCCAGCGAGGTGCGCGTCATCATTCCCAGTGTGAGCAGCCCCACCCCGCCCACGGCGATGCAGTGCACCGCGGCCGACAGTAGTGCGGGCGCAACCGAAAGGGCCACGCCGGCCAGTCCCAGCCCCAGCGCGGCAAAACCATAGCCGGCGAAGAGCACCCACAGCAGCGGATGGCGCGTCAGCTCGCGATGGACATTGCGCGCCAGCAGGACCAGGTTCAGGAGCATGCCTGCGAGGCCCACGAGCAGCGCCAACAGTGAAGGCGAGTCGCTGGCGACCAGCGCGGCGAGGACGACTGGCGCGAGCATGGCGGCCGCTCCGGCCCAGCGCGGATGCGCGACTTGCGGGCGCTTCAAGGCGCGGTGGGTGAAGAACGGGATCACGCGCAGACCGATCACCGAGATGAAGCCGGCCACCAGCAGCAGGCCGGCCAGCAGCAGTCTGCGCGGCTCGACGTCCACGAGGCCGGCGAGCGCGAGCAGGAACACCGCGTCGGCTGCGGCGAAGGCCAGCAGCAGCAGTGGAATCGGGGCATTGCGGCGATTGCGTGAGCGCCAGATCGGCACCGCCAGCGCCACCGCGCTGGCGACGAAGAAGCCTACAGAGAGTAGCCCGGTCAGCAGCGGCGCGCCGGTCTCTGAAAACGCCGCGACGCGGGCAGCCAGCCAAAGTGCCACCAACGCCGCCAGTGGCCAGCCCGAGAATGCCGGCTGACCGGTCCAGGTGGCGACCGCGGTGAGCAGGAAGCCGACGATCACCGCCCCGGCATAGCCCCAGATCATCTCGTGGCCATGCCACAAGGCACCGGGCAAGGCCACGCCACCCGAGTAACCGAATACCCAGGCGAGGATCGCCAGCGCGCCAAACAGGGCCGCGCCCAGATACAGGGGGCGAAAGGCCATCGCCATGAAGGCGCGCCAGCCGAGTTGGTCGGCAGGCAGGCGTGAGCGGGGCTCGTCGAGGATCAGGGTGGCCATACTTACTCCGCGGCAGCTTTGGGAGATGATTCTTCGAGCAGATGGCGCTTGGCCTTGACCTCGGCCCACTGCTCGGCGTCCGGCGGGCTCGCCTTACTCTCGATAATCGTGGGCCAGGCCCGGGCGAGGCGGGCGTTGAGCTCCAGGTATTCTTGCTGCTCTGGGGTCAGATCCTCCTCGGCGACGATAGCGTCGACCGGGCACTCGGGGATGCATAGCGTGCAGTCGATGCATTCGTCGGGATCGATGACGAGAAAGTTCGGGCCCTCGCGGAATGCATCCACCGGGCACACGTCGACGCAGTCGGTGTGCTTGCAGCGGATGCAGGCCTCCGTCACTACATAGGTCATGACACGTCCTCCGTTTCGAACAGGGCCTCGACGACCGGGAACAGCTCGCGCTCCTCGAAGCGCACGTGGTCGATCAGGGCCTTGCCGGTTTCGGCTTCGCATTCGCCCTGCAGCGCCCGCGCGAACAGCGCGCTCAGCGCGCGGTGTTCGTCGAGCAGCCGCTGCGCGAGGGCGCGCTCGCCGCCGGCGCGCAAGCGCGGCAGCAGGGTCCGCTCTTCCTCGGCGAAATGTGCCTGCAGCGCGGGAAGCATTGCGCGCAGCTCGTCCTGCGCGCCGCCGGCGATCAGCCTTCGGCCCAGGCGCAGCGGCGCGTGATGTTCGCGGGACAGCGGGATGAGGCGGGAATCGCGGCGCATGGGAGTCTGCGGGCAGGGTTTGTTTAAGATGCATTGTACGTGCACCTTTTAAAGAGTCAACAAACCTGCATCTTTTGCTGCTAGGGTTGGCATGGATGCAGCTGTCGGCACCCTACCCCGGCCACGCCAGGAGAATGCGATGCACATCACCCAGCACACCGACTACGCACTGCGGGTGCTGATCTACATGGCTGCCTGCCCCGAACGCCTGGTGACGGTGAAAGAGATTGCCGAGCGTTTCGAGATCTCGCGCAGCCACGTGATGAAAATCGTCAGTCAGCTGGTTGGCGAAGAATTCATCGAGGGCCTTCGCGGCAAGGGCGGCGGGCTGCGCCTGAAGCGCCCCGCGCAGCAGATCGTGGTGGGCGACGTGGTGCGCCGCATGGAGCCGGGCTTCGACCTGGTGGACTGCTTTCGCTCCGAGTCGAGTTGCCTGCTCTCGACGGGGTGTCGCCTCAAGGGGGCCTTCGGCAACGCGCTGCAAGCCTTCCTTGCCTCGCTGGACGGCGTCACGCTGGCCGATCTGGTGGTGCAGAAAACACGCCTGCGCGACGTGTTGAAGATCGTTGAGGTGGGCGCGTCGGCGTAATCGTGGGGTCGCCAGTAGGTAGGTGGTGATCGCAGCCCATCGGTAACCTTTTGCGGGCGCGCCGCATCCAATGGGCAAAGCAGGCAGAAAGGAGGCTCCCATGAGCGCCCTGATTACCGACACCGCGACCTCGCTCGAAGCCGACCACCAGATCGTGGCACGCGTGCTCGCCGGCGAATCGTCGGCGCTCGAGCAGCTCATGCGCGCCAACAACCGGCGCCTGTTCCGCACCGCGCGCAGCATCCTGCGCAATGACGCCGAGGCCGAGGACGCGGTGCAGGACGGCTATGTCAGCGCATACCGCGCGCTGGCGCAGTTCCGCGGCCAATCGAGCCTGTCGACCTGGCTCACCCGCATCGTGGTGAACAAGGCCCTGGCGCGGCTGCGCGGCAATCAGCGTTCGAGCGGCGAGGCTCAGCGCGAAGACGAAGAGCGGCCTGCGCCTCTGGCCGATACGCCCGAGGCGATGGCTATCCGCAAGGACCTGAGGCGTCTCATCGAGTCGTCGATCGACCGCCTGCCCGAGAGCTGCCGCGCGGTCTTCATGCTGCGCGCCGTCGAGGGCCTCAGCGTTGCTGAGACGGCGATTTCACTGGACCAGTCGGAGGGCTCCGTGAAGACCGCGCTGTCCCGCGCCCGCGCTCACCTGCGGGCCTCGATCGGACGCGAGATCGGCGCCGGCATCGACGACTTCTTCGCCTTCGATGGCGCGCGCTGCGACCGCCTGGTAACGGCGGTCCATCGCCGCCTGGGCCTGCTCCTGCCAGAGCCGCCACCCGGCTGAACACGGGGCCAGCCGGCCCCCACCCCCCCGGTTTTCCCGACGGCGCACCGAGCGATGCATCGCGGGCTCACTCGAACCAAAGAAAGGAGAAGTCCATGAAATCCGCAATCCACCCCGGCCTGCTCGCAGCAGCGAGCGGACGCCGCATCTTCCTCAGCCGTGGCCTGCAGCTCTCGGCCGCCGCCGTGGCGCTGCTGGGAGGCCGGCACGCGCTTGCCGCGCGCTCCGACGCCATGTCGTCGAATGCCGGCGCCGACATCCTGATCCTCGAGGCTGCGCTGGCGGCCGAGCATCGCGCGATCGCGGCCTATCAGCTCGGCGCCGACAGCGGCCTCCTGCGGGCCCCGGCGCTGGCGCTCGCGCAGCAGTTTCAGGGCCACCACCGGGCGCATGCCGAGTTGCTCACGACAACCGTGGCCCAGCTCGGCGGTTCAGCGCCGTCCGCGCCGGCGTCGTACGCCTTCCCGACCGACGAGCTCGGTAGCGAAGCGGACGTACTGCGCTTCGCCGCGGGCCTTGAACGCGATGCGGTGAGCGCCTATCTCGCCGCGGTACCGAAGTTCGGCAACCGTGAGTTGGCCGGGGCCGCAGCCAGCATCCTGGGCGACGAGGCCATGCACTGGGCCGTGCTGCGCGGCGCACTGGGCGAAGTTCCGGTGCCGCTCGCCTTCGTGTCCTGAAGCCCAATTCGGGGTCGGTCGCGGCGACGCGTGCTTCGCGCCGCCGCGACCCCCCATCCAAGCTCGTCTGGAGATCCGCCATGAAAGTCCGACCGTGCCGCCCGTTGCATCCCGCAGTTACCACTACGCCCAATGCCCAGGCCAGGTCACCAGCGCCAGGCGCGCTGCTGGCCGCCGTGTTCGTCACCTTCGCGCTCAGCGCCTGCGGTGGCTCGTCCAACTCCAGCGAAGACGATCGCCGCGCCGCGCTCGCGCAGGGACAGCAGACCTTCCGTTTCGATACCTTCGGCGACGAGGCCCTGTGGACCGACACCCTGAGAATGCACGAGGTGATCGCTGGCGCGGTGGATCCGGTCACCGCCTTGTCGGTCGGCCTCAAGGTCGACCTCGATGCGCTCCCGGCCGCGGTCCGCACGGCGATCGGCGACGGGTCGATCGACCTCGGCAGCCCGGCGACCACCGTGGCGCTGATCAAGCTCGACGCGGTGGTCGGGATCAAGGGCAGCGTCGACACCGTGAACGGAAGCGACCAGCTGAGCCGCGTCGGCATCACCTGCGCGCTGTGCCACTCCACGGTCGATGACAGCTTCGCCCCGGGCATTGGCCGGCGCCTGGATGGCTGGCCCAATCGCGACCTCGACCCCGGCGCGATCATCGCGCTGTCGCCGGCCCTCGACGCCGCCACCAAGGCGGTGTATTCGAGTTGGGGTAAGGGGCGATTCGATCCGCGCTTCAACGTCGATGGCCTGAGCCAGCCAGTGTTGATCCCGCCCGCCTACGGGCTGGAGGGCATCCATCGCATCACCTACACCGGCGACGGCGAGGACCTCGCCTACTGGAACCGCTATGTGGCGGTGGTCGAAATGGGCGGCCAGGGATCCTTCGTCGAGCCGCGGCTCAATCTCGACATCCGTAACGGCAGCGAGGATCTGGTCTCGGCCAAGCTCTCCGCGCTCCAAGCCTACCAGCTGTCGCTGGCGCCACCCGCGCCGCCCGCGGGCAGCTTCGATGCGGCCGCAGCGGCCCGTGGCAAGTCCCTCTTCGACGGCCGCGCAGGCTGCGCGAGTTGTCATTCCGGCCCGCTGCTGACCGATGCCAACGAGCGCCTGCACCCGCCCGCGGACTCGGTCGCCGAGCCCGAGACCCCGAGCTATGCCGCCCGCTCGGCAACCCGGGAGTACCGCAGCACACCGCTGCGCGGCGCCTGGCAACATCCGCCGTATTTCCACAACGGCGCCGCAGCGACGCTCGAGGACGCGGTTCGGCTCTACGACACCCGGCTCGGTTTGCAGCTTGGCGATGCAGAGATCGCCGATCTCGTCGAATATCTCAAGTCGCTGTGAGGGGTGGAGGGTCGACCGTGCGGCGGCATGGGAAGCTCTGTCGCTGAATATAGGAAAGTGCGCAATGAGCATCACGATCAAGCGGGACCTGGGTGGCAAGATGCGTCATGCAATCGCGATCGGTAAGCACGCTCTGGTGGCCGACGAGCCGCCTGAGCACGGCGGCGAGGACAGCGGACCCACGCCCCACGATCTGTATGACGCAGCGCTGGGCGCGTGCAAGGCGCTGACCATGACCTGGTATGCCCAGCGCAAGGGCTTCCCTCTGCAAGATGTCGAGGTCACTATCAAGCGGGACGCCGCGGCCGAGCGCGAAGGCGTCTATCGGCTCCGCGCTCTGGTCTCGCTTGGTGGCGAACTCAGCGAGGATCAACGCGAGGCCTTGCTGGCGGTCGCCTCACGCTGCCCGGTGCACAAGCTGATGACCCGCGTGACCACCGAAATCGCGACTGTCTGGCGCTAAGGCGCGGTTCGCTTGGGGGGCGCGGCGCTCAACTGTCATGCGCATCACCAAGGCACGCGAGGCGCTCGCGCGAGCCCACCAGAACGCCCAGCCCAGCCAAGGCCGGCCGGCCGCAGCGTGTAGCCCCGACGGACGCGGCAAGCTCCGCGAGCTCGGGCGGAAAATACAGCTTCAGTTCGCAGTGCAGGCCACCTTCGCTCTCATGACGCATGAGCACCGCCGAATGCCCGCCATTCGCGGCGCTTTGCTCGAACAGGGTGCGGACCTGTTCGAGCGCCTCGCCGGCCAGCATGGCATCGCCCAGATTGGCTGCAAACCACTGTTCCATCCGATCTCCCTCACACCACGACTTGGCGTGAGCTTAGTTTGCACTGCGGCTTTATGCACGCAACCAATTGGCGATCGAGCGTCCCAAGTCGCGCTGATAAGCCGGTTGCACGCCGGGGTGCGGCATTGGAAGTCGCCGACGGCGCTACAGCAGGCTGGGGTAGTTGTGCTCGCGGCAGATGCGCGTGCTGTTGTCGTCCGACAGCGGTTCGCCGGTCAGCCCGCAGCGGTGCTCGTCCGACCCCGAGCGAAAGTGCTTGCAGCCGCGGCAGACGCCGAAACTGAGCCCCTTTCGTGATTTCTGCCGGCTGGTGAGCAAATGACGCAGCGCCGCTTCAGCGGCGTCGCGTTGTGCCGCCCAAAGCACGGTGGCGGCGGCGTGCCACTCGGCTTCGACGGTGTCATCGAGCTGCCTCGCGCCTCGAGGCGCTTCAGGCTTTGCGACACCGTCCCCTTGGTCAGCTCCAGGTATTCGGTGAGCGCCTGGGGTGTGTTGCTGTAGCGGTTGGCCATGGAGAGGCAATGCAGGATGTTCCATTGCACCGCCGGCAGGCCGGCGGCAACCGCCTGCTGGCGCTGTTCGCACTGCAGCGCTCGGGAAATCGCGACCAGTAGAGAGCGTACTGATACGGTATTCACCTGACAGTTGCCCACCCGGGGGTGGTCATACGGGCTCTACGCCAAGCGGTGAACATCGACCTAAGTCCTCGGGGCCACACCTCGATGGCATGAGGACCGACTACGTGGTCGAATCACCTGCCACTAGACGGGCGTATGACAGTGACGAAATGTCGATATACACCACCACGACACCGTGCCCGACGAGCTTTTACAAGCTTGTCGTCGGTTCACACCCGCGGCGTGCAGCCGATACCTCAGTGGAGCACTGGACCTCGCCCGAGCTCGCGGATCAAACCAACCAGTGCTTCGCGCAATGTGGCCGAAACTGAGGCTGCAAGTGGCAGCTGCGCAGCTTCTCGCGGCCCAAAGTCGTGAACGAGCAATTCCCCGAAATCCTCTTCAAGCCGTGCCTCAAGCGTCTCAAGCGTCCCGAGCTGATCCACGAGACCCAGGCGCTGCGCCTCTTCCCCTCCCCACTCGATCACTGACATCGCCCAGCACGTGACTGATGATCGGTGCGCTCACATCCCTGCCGAAGCCTGGATCGCAGTTCAGCGGGCACAGCCAAACAGGGCTGACCGTCACGGATATGACAATCAGCTCTTGACATTCGCATGGACGAATGCTTCCATTGCTCATAGAGCACTCGTTGTTTTGGCCGACCCTAGCAGCGGACGCGAGTGCATTCGAGCACGGCAAGCCCATGCAACCGTGCCGCGCCGTCTCCTGGCGATGGGCTCTCTCTTCGATGCGCTGGCGTACCGTCGGCATCATGCCGCGACTTCCACCAAGGCGAAGTTCTGGCCTCGCATTAAAACGTGGCGCTGCTTCCCTCATTGGGATGGAACAGGCAACTCTCGCGCTTCACAGCATGCTCAACCACATGGAGTGGCAGAGTGGCTCGCGTCAACGGCAAAACGTCATGCTAACGAGTGGTTTATGACAATGGAGGAATGGCAAGACTGAGTTCCAGGGCACTCAGCAAAGAAAAAAGCCCACCGAAGTGAGCTTAAGTCTTTGATTTTGGAGGCGCGACTCGGAATCGAACCGGGGTACACGGCTTTGCAGGCCGTTGTCAGTTGTTTATATTCAATAGCTTACAGAACAAAACCACTCCGTTTGCCACTCCGTCACCTGTAGCACCTCAAGTCATTGATTCCATTCCGATCTCCATTCGGCGTCCGCCGCATGCACATAATTGCGCACCAATTGGTGCTAATATCAGTGCCACCTAAGATCGGAGAGTGCGATGCGAACGACCCTCGCTTTGGACGATGACCTGCTGTCGAAAGCCCAGGCGCTGACCGGCGTCTCGGAGAAGGCCGCGTTGGTTCGGGAGGCCCTGCGTGCGTTAATCGAGCGCGAGAGCGCGAAACGTCTGGCGCTTCTGGGCGGCACGGAGCCGGAACTCGACGCCCCTCCCCGGCGTCGCTTCGAGCCGGCATGATCCTCGTCGATACGTCGGTCTGGATTGATCACTTCCGGCAGGTCGATCACGATCTCGTCGAAGTCCTCAATGCCTGCCGCGCGCTCGGGCACCCGTTTGTGACCGGCGAGTTGGCTCTGGGCAATCTCCGAAATCGCGAGGAAATACTCGATGCGCTGCAATCGCTGCCCCAGGCCGCCGTTGCCACCGAAGATGAAGTGCTCCTATTCATCAAGCGGAATGCATTGAGTGGTCTGGGGATTGGCTATGTCGATGCACATCTGTTGGCTTCGGTCCGGCTCGTTCCCGGCTCGACCCTCTGGACTCGGGACAAACGATTGAGCGCCGCCGCCGAACGCCTCGGACTGGCCACACCGATCGGCCATTGACCGGCAGTGTCAGCGTAGGCGCAGCTCGCCGGTTGCTGGAATGAAGTTGCAGTTGAAGCTCTTCGAGCGACCCCGTTGATGTCCAACTTCCGCTCAGTTCGGGCTTACAACGACAATCGAGGTTTCGCTGCTCCGAAGCTGCCGTTCGTGAACCGACACAACCGGCCAGGAGCCGTCGGTCGTGGTTACATTTCGATCTCAAGACTCGGGACCGCCACCAATCCACTCCAACGGCCGGTTTCTGGCGACGAACTTGAGCCTCGCGTTGGCTTGGCCGGCCAGCACCTGGCGTTCGAGTACCAATCAGAATCATGCCGACTCGATCCTCTCGGATGCCCGATTTTCTGAAACCGAACGGGACGCAATCTTTGCTAGATTCGGCCAAGGTATTCCGATTCGCGAGTTCATTAATTAGTAACCTAACTCCCGCTCGAATTCGAATCTGGTGGATGGATTTTGGAATCACTTCCACAATCGCAGTCTGTGAGTATCAACGCCATGAATGGTGGAACCCTGGGAGAATATTGTGGTTCATGTGTTGCACACCATTCAACCGCTCTAAGCTTGACCACGCGCGATCCTTGTGAATTTTCTCGAGCAGCCTTAATGAAAAACGACAATATACCGTTTTCAAAGTTTACTGGCAAAATCAAGAAAATCGATACTGAATACTTGGGCTCGATCGGGAGGCGATTTTTCCAGACTGCATTTCCGGAATTCGAAGGCCTACAAGAGATTTCTAAATTTATGGGGCGCGCCAAAATCGAATATATTCTTAGGGAAGCGCTGAAGAGTTCATGTTGATCTTGAGTGCCGGCATTTCAGCCTTGCCACGCGCGCGGAACATTCCGCATTCTGAAAGTCGCGGGTTGAAATTCCGCGTGCCATGAGCGATTTCGTGCCCATTTGGTCCGATTTCCCATCCTCAGGGCGCAGCTACGCCGTCGAGCGCGAACAAACGCTTGCGCGCAAAAACGAGGTTGGCGAAATCGAAGAGCGAGAAAAGTTGCGCCTCGTTTTTCGCCAGTCCCCGGTAGCGCACCTTGCGGTGACGAAACAGGTTCTTGACCACATGAAACGGACACCCGAAGCGGACTTTCAGCCTCTCGGAAAGCTGACGCACCCCGTGTTAGGGCACGGAGTGCGGGACGTCCAATCGAGCAAGCATAGCGAGCGATTTGGACACCTTGCTAGGCATTAAGCGCCCCAAGGACACCACATCACAAAGGGCTCCGGTCGATGGCTTGATGCTCGCGGGTGCCCGAGCTATCTGGTCGTTGCCCAGACGGTTTGCGTTATGCTCCGAGGTGGCGGCTTCACGGTCTTTGCGTGCGCCCAGCGCGAGGCGTGCCAGACGCGGCAGCCGAAGAACGTCAAATTTGATGTCGCCAAGGTGACAAATGTCAATGACAGGTCGCTATTCTTGACCCAGAATGCGCGCCCGAGGACCTACTTTCGGCCGCAAGCTGGCCCTACGTAGGCTGTGCGAGTCGTAAGTCTGACAAGTGAGGACGCAATATGGCTGCAGAGGTAGCTGGCGAAGAGCGACTGGAGCAGTCGCTAATTGACATTGCCGTCGAGAGTTGGCGGTTCTCTCGCTTGTTTGGGAAAGTGGTCGGCAAGCTCGATGCTGGCGAAGCCAACCGCTACCTCAATCAACTCCGCTACTTCCAGAAGAAGCTAGAGGAGAGCCTCGACGCGAATGGCCTAAAGATTGTGAACATGGAAGGCCAGCCGTTCGACGCGGGCATGGCTGCTTCGGCACTCAATCTGGGAGATTTCGGCCCTGACGACGAGTTGCTCGTCGACCAGATGCTGGAGCCAATCATCATGGGGCCAGACGGCCTCCGTAAGCCGGGGACCGTTATGCTCAAGAAGGCAAAAGCATGAAATTCGTAGGCATCGACCTGGGCACGACCAACAGTGCGATCTGTTCCTTCGACGGCGAGTCGATTCGGCTATTCAAGAGCCCAGACCAGCATGACGTGACCCCATCTGCCATCTTCATCGACAGGCGAGGTAACAAGTACGTCGGCTCTCGCGCCTACAATAATGCCGCTCGCAACCCTGAGAATGCCGCGGTGTTGTTCAAGCGCCTCATGGGCACGAGCACACCGGTCAAGTTGCCATCCGTCAACCTCACAATGACGCCGGAAGAGTGCTCGGCCGAGGTACTCCGCGCCCTGTTCGGGTACTTGCCTGAAGAGATCCGGAACGATGGCGATACCGGCACCGTCATCACCGTTCCGGCGGCCTTCAACCAGATGCAAAAGGACTCGACCATGGCCGCTGCCGACGCAGCAGGTCTTGGACGCGTAGCTCTGATGCAAGAGCCAGTCGCTGCCGTGATGAGCGTAATGCGGCAGAGGAAGAACGATGGCGTGTTCGTTGTCTACGACCTTGGCGGTGGCACGCTCGACATCGCCATTGCGGAGAGCATTGCCGGCCGCGTCACGCTTCTGGCACATGGTGGCATCGCCATGTGCGGCGGGCGCGACTTCGACCGAATCATGTTCGACAACATCGTCAAGCCTTGGCTGATGGAGAATTTTGATCTTCCAGAGGACCTGACGACCAATCCGCAGTTCAAGTCGTTGTTGCGTATGGCGACGTGGGCGACGGAGAAGGCAAAAATTGAGCTGTCACAGAAGGAAGAGGCCGTAATTAGCCTGCCTGAAACCGAGTTGGGCGTTCGGGATCAGGCAGGCGAAGAGGTCTACATCGACATTACGATTGGTCGTAAGCAGTACGACGATTTGATCGCCCCTAAAGTGAACGATTCCATTCAGTCGGCCCGAGAAACTCTTGAGAAGGCGGGACTGAGTCCGCACGATGTCGAGCGAGTAGTCTTCGTGGGAGGGCCGACCCACTACAAGCCCTTGCGTGACAAGGTTGCCTTTGAGCTTGGCATCGCGCCATCGACCGATGTGAATCCAATGACCGCCGTTGCCGAAGGTGCTGCAGTTTTTGCAGAATCCATCGACTGGGCATCAGACAGCAGGGGACGCAAAAGCGCGCGTGGAGCACTCAATGCCGGCGGCGCACTTGATCTTTCGTTTAACTACATTGCACGCACGCCAGATTCGAGGGCCAAGATCGTAGCCAGGTTGGGCAGTTCTGTGCCAGCCGGCGTCGAGTTCCAGGTCGACAGCTTGGACACAGGGTGGTCATCAGGTCGAATTTCGCTTAAGGACGGTGCGAACGTCGAGATCAATCTGTCCAAGCCGGGAGACAACACATTCAAGGTGTTCGTTTTCGACTCGAACGGCGCTCCAGTGGCGCTACGCGAGGACAAGATCGTGATCGCGCGAACAGCCGCAAGCATTGACGCGATTCCCGCATCACATTCGATTGGTGTGGAGGCCCGAGACAAAGTAGGTGGCCGCTTGCTCCTCGACTATCTCGTCAAGGAAGGCGATCAGTTGCCTAAGAAGGGTACAAGGTCGTTTAAGGCAGGCGAGTCGCTCAGAGCCGGCAGTTCGGGGTCGCTGAAATTCAAACTCTGGGAGGGCGATATCTCCGATCCGATCAACGACAATCGGTTTATAGGAATGTTCGAGATCAAAGGGGGCGACTTCGAAGACGGCGTTATTGCGGCAGGTGCCGAATTGATTTGCGAGTACGAAGTGCGCGACTCGGGAAATATCGTCCTGGAGGTTTCCGTTCCGTCAATCAGTGGCTCGTTTCAAAGCGGACGCAACTTCTATTCCAGCCAAGAAGGCAAGGTCGACTACACGAACCAGGCGAAGAACATACACGAACAGTCCGAGCACACGTTGCACCGTCTTGACGAGATGGCGTCCAAAGTCGACGATCCGCGCCTCGAGAAGGCGCGCCAGAACCTTGAGCAGGCCGGCAACATCAGGCCAGGCGAAGCTGACCCCGAAACGGCCAAGCAAGCAATGGATCAGGTCCAAGAAGCCAAACGCCTACTGGCACTTACCCGAAAGGAGCATCTGAAAGTTATCAGGCAGCTAGAGCTCGACAAGGCAGTCGAATTCTTTGAGAAGTTTGTGCGGCAGCATGCCCGACCCACGGAATCGACTTCGCTCGATAACTTGGTCAAGACGGCTCAACGAGCAATTGACAGCAACAGCCCCGACTTTGAATCGCATCTGGAAGATCTCCGGGGGCGGAACTTCATGATCTTGTGGCGTCAGGACTGGTTCGTAATCGAACGCTTCAAATGGTTGGCGGAGGACATTCACCTCTTCCCCGACGCTGATGAACATGGCCAGCTCGTTTCCGCTGGTGCAGAGGCGCTTAGCGCCAATGACATCGACAAACTGAGGGCCGTGGCCGCTCATCTGGACTCTATCCGCATTGGCTCAGCAGGTGAGGACGAAATGCTCGCAGCTGCCAACATCGTTCGGAGCTAAGCAATGGCACTTGATGCCTGGCTTCCCATCGGATTCAAGTTGCCCGACGGCGCAGAGACTCGTATCGCTCTGTTCGAAGGGGCTCACTGGCAGATTCTTGAGACATTGGGTGGGGGTAGGGCGCTCGTTGTTCAAGACGAGTTGGTACAACATTGGATCGCGTCCGACCTTGTGCAAGAGGGAACCTTCTCTCGCTTCAGGTTCGGCAATCTTGGACTTCAATCCATCTCAAGCGGACCGAGTCAGACCATTTGCCCCGTGAGCGAGGCCAAATCGCCTGACGACAAGGTCGAGGCGCTGGCATTCTCCCTTGCGCTAAAGGCAACGCGTGAAATCGACGGGGCCTCGGCACTGCAAGATGCGCTCTACGTTGAGAAGATTACGAGGCTACTGCCGACTTACACCATCAGCTCGAGAACTGGGGATGATGTGGTCCTTGGCTATTGGCTGACGGGGGGCGCCAGCATACCGGCGACGTCTTTTCGGCGACTAAGGCAGGCGATGGGTTGGTTGGCCCCCCATCACTTGAGAGATGTCGTGCTCGCAGCAGGCCTCCAGGTTGATGAAGTCGTCCCGCGAGCACCGTTCGTCCAGCCCTCCAGCGAGAATCCAAGAAAACTAGAACCCGAAAATCCATTTGATGAATCTGCAGTCCCTTTGACCGCAAAGAATGCAGTCTTCGAATTAGCGGGTCGGCCGCAACTAACCGACTTCTTCAACGAACACATCATTGATATCGTACTGAACAGGGACCGCTACAAGGCGCTGGGAATCGATTTTCCTTCGGCGGTTATTCTTCATGGACCCCCGGGCACAGGAAAGACATTCGCAGTCGAGCGACTCGTTGATTTCCTCGGGTGGCCAAGTTTTCAGATTGACGCGTCAAGCGTTGCGAGCCCGTACATCCACGAAACCAGCAAGAAGGTTGCGCAGGTTTTTGAGCAGGCTATAGAAAACGCACCATCGGTCCTCGTAATTGATGAGATGGAAGCCTTTCTTGCTGACCGTGAAATGGGATCCGGACATCATCGCGTTGAGGAGGTGGCGGAGTTCTTGCGCCGAATTCCCGAGGCAGTCAAGAACGAAGTACTCATCATCGCAATGACGAATCGGATTGACATGATTGATTCGGCAATCATGCGCAGGGGAAGGTTTGACCATGTCATCGAAGTCGGGTTTGCAAGCGAGATGGAGGTGAGGGACCTGCTGGAGAACCTGCTCGCTTCCATACCGAAGGATCGGGATGTGGATGCCAATCTGCTTGCGCGTTCCCTAACGGGAAGACCATTGTCCGATGTCACCTTCGTGGTGCGAGAAGGTGCGAGACTTGCCGCACGCGCAGGCAAGGATCGCCTGGATCAGGAAAGCCTACTGACTGCGTTAGGGACGACACCTGATCGTGCGCCGCGCAGCTGCGAAAACTCGCGGCGCGTCGGCTTCATATAGGGCTGTGGCGATGGGAGTTCAGAGGGAGAACAACCGGAACGAAGGAAGAGGGTTTTCAGGGATCTCTTCGCTTGTGTCAGATGTGGAGATGCCGAAAGAGGCTGCCCCAGAAGCGAAGTCATCTGGGGATACAGCACACTCATTCAATGTGGCCCAAAGGTCACAGAAGGCAACTCAACGGCCTGCGACCGAGCAAGAATCCGCGACGCGCCCGCGTCAAACTTCCGATTCGTCAGGCGGAAAGTGGTTCATTGCAATAGTTGTCTTCCTAGGGCTTCTTTGGATCATTGGAAATTCGGCTGACAAAACTAGATCTAGGCCGACGAGCTATTCACCAACGGCGCAGACTACAACAAATTATTCGACACCTCAGGTACAAGCCCAGAGGTCAACGCGCCCAACGGAAGTAAAACCGGCAGTCGGGCAGAATCTGGTCCATACGCATTCGGAGTTGCGGTATTGTCTTGCAGAGGGCCTACGTATCGACGGAGCAAGGTCTGCCGCCAATAGCAATGCCGACATTAGCAGATTTAATGCGATGGTCAGCGATTACAACAGCCGCTGTGGAAGCTTCCGATATAGGAGTGGTGCACTCGAGAGTGCACGGCGCGACGTTGAACCGCACCGCGACCAGCTTCTGGCAGAAGGTGCAAGCAGATTCCTGCCCAGCGCCCCTGTTGGTGCGACATCGTCGAAAGCATCCTCACGGATCCCTTCGAAACAGACAGTGCAAGCGATCCAGAGCAGACTCAATGCGCTTGGATACGATGCTGGGCCGGCAGACGGCCTGATGGGAAGAATGACGCGTGCCGCTATCCTTGAGTTTCAGCGTGATGCGGGGCTCCGAGGAGATGGAATTGCTAGCGAAGAGTTGCTTAATTGGCTTAAGACTTCCTCTGCCAATTAGGACTCACTGTACGATGTATGCGCAAGTCCAAGATCGGGACTGGGACTCGCCAACCGTCGGCGGAGCGCGAAGTGCCTGAGCATGCAGTGCAACTAAATACTAGTGGAATCCTCGAGTGACTACACCAGAGCTTCATCAGTCCCCGTTCTTCATTTTGGATGCGACGACTAGGGACGACCGCAGGCGAATTGTTGAACTGGCGGAAGAAAAGTCGCTTGAGCTAGATCATGACGTATGCCAACGGGCCCGTTCTGATCTCACTAATCCCCGTACCCGGCTGGCAGCAGAGATCGGTTGGCTCCCTGGAGTGTCTCCGCGCAGGGCCGCCCAGTTGCTCGTTTGCCTTCGCGATAGCCCGATAGTGGTAAGGGCAGAGTCTGGGCTACCAACCCTTGCTCATTTGAATTTGCTCGCGGCTGTGTTCGAATCTGCCGAACATGAGGTCGACGCGGAAGATCTCTCCAAATTTATACAGGAACTGGCCTATCTCGCAGATGCGCTAGACCCCGACGAAGTGCTACGTGATATCAATGAAGATCGCGCTGTATCCGGATTCCCGGAAGTTCGCGCGGTTGACCAAATTGAAAGCGAGTTGGCAGAACGAAAACGGCACTTTCGGAATGTAATGAAGGACGCGCTAGACAAGTTGCCGGCGAGAACTCTCGTTCAGGTTATGACGGACACCGTAGATGGGGTGACCTCGGGAGGTGAAGTTCATGCGCCAGGACTCATTGATGACCTTGTTGATAGCTATGAGGTGGAAACCCAGGATTTCCTTCAGAAAGAAGCGGAAAACGTTCTGAATCTCATCAAAGCAGCAAGAGATGCCGCCAGCCGTGGTGAAGCTGCCGTCAAACCGTTTGTGGACAAGCTTGAGATCGTGACTCGAAATTGGGATGCGATTGCCCAGCCCATTCAACTTAGTGCGAAGGCTCGCGGAGTAAACCACGAGGCGAGCAGGGATCTCGCCTATGAAGTGCGGGATTTGGCAATCGAACTCTTCAACCAGCATGACATGCTAACGCTGTCGCAAAGGCTTACGGGATTGCTTCAGGATCTCTTCGCGGAGGTACCAGATGTGTCCGAGAGGGTTGAGCAGGATGCAGACACCCTCGAAGACATTTTCCGCGGTCGAGGAAAAGCTGACCAGCTTCGTGATGAGTGGGAGCGCGAGATTACATACCGCGCAGAGATTGGCTTGGTGTTCAAAGACGTACTAAGCATTTCACCTAGTGGTGTCGCGTGGAAAGGCCAGAGCTTTCCGCTGGAATCCGTTACTCGGGTCCGCTGGGGTGGCATTCGTCACTCAACTAGCGGATCAACTTACACGATTGCGTTTGGGGACAACAGCAGTGGAGTGATAGTGGAGTTAATGAAGGAGGGAGTATTTAGCGCGTTTATTGAAAGGCTTTGGAAGGCGGTCGGGGTAAAGATCTTAGGTGAGATGTTGGTCTCGCTTAAGTCGGGCGGCGCGCTGCGTTTTGGCAATGCAATTCTGTACGATGAAGGAATGGCGTTAGAGCGGCGAAAGTTTCTTCGCGCCCGTGAAAAGGTTCGCTGTTCGTGGGATCGTATCCATATTTGGAGTGCAGATGGCTCCTTTTGTGTTGGAGCTAAAGACGACAAAGATCTCAGCTGCGCGATGTCTTACATTGATATAGACAACACCCATATACTGGAGCAGGCCATTCGAATGGCGTTCAAGAAGCCTGGGATGCGCCGACTGAGTGAACTGCTGAATTGACTTCTCGGTGACGCTGTTCGTCTAAAATTTAGCCTTGGGTTCCGATGTCGAGTCCGGCCTCATTACACAATCCCGGTCCTCAGCCCGGACCCCCTGCGTCAGAATAGTTGTCGCCTCGATGACCAGTCCACGAATGGCTGCTTCGTGGCAGCGAAACCCTCGGACGCCCAGGATGCCCAAACGGCAGCTTCGGGGGAAGGCCATCTGGCCGGATTGGGTCGGGTGGCGACCGACGAAGCCTCGGGTTCGTCGCCCGAAAGCTGACGTTGGAGGTTCGCTTCCCGATAGCTGCCTGTCGCCAATGAGTCGTTTCGACCCACTGCAGCCATCCAGCTTTCCCCGAAGCCGCCGTTCGGGCATGCTTGGTGTCGCCGAGGTTTGCTGCCACGAAGCTGCCGTTCGCGAACCAGCGCCTTCGGCCACGAGCGGTCGGTCGTAGTAACATTTGGACTTCGAGAGCCAGGACCGGCCCCAATGCGCTTTAGGGGCTGGCTTACGGAGGCCAAATTGACCCCCGCCCAGCCGAGTGCTGTATGTCTGGTCACGCGGCTGGTGGTTCAATCTCTAACCAGCCAACCAATCGCCAAAAACATTCGAGGGGCCTTGAAAATGCCATGCCCCTGCGGACAGGTCACAATGTTCATGCAGTGAGCAACGGCTCGTTAGGGTTGGCCACCAATTATTAGCGAAGAACCGCATACCCACCCATGGGGAGTCTCCCATTTAGCCGATTTTATTGACGGCGAAAAGCACGCATCTTTCGTCTTTTTTTCGCCACATTTCGTAGGAAATTCCTGAGCCGCAGGTTTTACCTTATACCAAGATTGAGGACAGCTATCCGTAGGGTTGGCGCGAGCGACAGCTATCAGCTGCAGAGCCTGGTATGAGTCTGTTGAGTTGATCAAATCATATTCAGTTCCACCCAGCGCGCCGGGTCCCTCAAGAATTCCTGAACTCGCATTGAAAATTGCTGGAAAACTACCCCGAAGCTCCTCCGCCGAATGTATGGCTTCGAGTGGATCCAAATACTCGCTGATTTGCGGATCAAGATCGGTGTAACCCCACTCGCCCTCATCATGTGTCAAACCGTGAGAGCCCAGATAAGGGGCCCTTTTGAGTTCAAAATGAAGGTGCACATCCCCATAATCCGCTTCTCCATAGCCCGAACCACCGGTCGTGCCCAACGTCTGATCCAGACCAATTGCCGATTCCTCACCGCTGCACACCCTGCGAAAGGTGGTAGGGTCTCTACTGCCGCACCGATCGAGCAATTCAGAATCAATTTCTGCAAGGTGTGAGTACTGACTATAGGCCGTAGTTTTATCTTCTAGTACGTGTTCGACAATGACAGTGTTGCCAAGTCCATGATCAGCGCAATTCGAACCGACATCCCTCTTTAATCCCTTCTTGCTTCCATCGCACGTGTAATCACTGAGAATCTTGCCGCCATTCTCCTGGATGAAAATAACGCGGCCGGCCAAAATCGGTCGTACCTCAAGTGCTTGTCCGCCGGTTCCGATGTCTATACCCGTGTGATAATGGTTTGGCGCATAGCGGTAACCATTGAATCGGGCAAAATTTTGAGATATCGCGTCAACCTGGGTCGAGGGAACTGGCCATTGCGAGCGCGACCTCTGGCCCGCAAAAATTTCCTTGACTTCCGCGCCGGACAGCGCTCGGTCATAGATGCGCACGTCATCAATAACGCCATGAAAGTAGTGAGGCAACGTGCTGCCGAATCTATCGCTCGAACCTACATACCAAGGATCCTTGGGGAGCACCATTGTAGACTGCGAATCAAACTCTGATCTAGCGACTGGCTCTCCGTCAATGTAAACCATTATTGTTTTTGCGGCGTCATCGCTCACCGCCACAATGTGATAGGTCTGCCCAATGATTGGAACGAAGGCGTATTCTGCTAGATCTCCCGTTCTAATATCTCGACGAAACAGGGCCCGCAACGCTGAAAATTGATATAGAAGTACAATTCTCGGCCCGCCGTTTGTCCAGACTATGGCGTTGCCAAGTTGACCTCCGGAAGCATAGGAATCGAAGGATATCCACGAAGATATCGTCAAGTTTCCCGAAACAACACGACTCGAGACGGCTGCAGGCAATTCTACAAAGTCAGAACTTCCGTTGAAATGATATGCGGCGTCAGCATCTCCAAATCGATCGGTTGTGAGTGTCGCTCCGCTCACTGTGCCGTGATACCCGTTCCCACTGTCGTCGTTGGCATTTCCATTAAATGGATAATATGCGATTAGCCCATCTTCAATGCCAGCAAAAGCACTGGCGGCGAGGATAGAAACCAACAACGTTAGCAGCATTTTTCTGACGCGAGCTATCACTTCGAACCTCCAGTATCTTGAGGACATCTAAGCGTTGAATAGAGTTTGAGATGCACTAAGATTCGACTATCACTTGGTGCGCATTGCAAGCGTAAGCGCCACACAGGCGGGTTGATCTGACATACAGTGGACGTTTGACCAAGCTCGAGCACAAGCCGTCAATTGCACTTACTGCTCGCTGCAATCCAAGCGCCGCCGCACCCCTCCTTGCTTGCGTCCCTCAGCGGGTACAGCGCCTCGCAGAGATTGCGGACGACCCGCGATCTTCTAATAAGTGCGGCATGCCAAGGACAACTCCGGTCGATTAAGCAATGTTCTTGCCATATTTGGAATTCTCGATCTGTCAGTGCGTTAGAGTCTGCTTCGGGATTCCCGAGGCAACCGCTGTAAAGATTCTCGACACCAACTACATTCAGTGAGATCAAATCCCTTCTCTGGCAGTAAGGCGAAGCGAGGAAAGGTGTGTTTCTCCGTTCGGCCGCTTTGTAGAAACGTGTCGGGCCGGTTTGGGTCGGGTGCCGGCCGACGACTCGTCCGGTTGGTCGCCCGAAAGCCGACGTCAAAGGTTCGCTTCCCGATAGCTGCCCGTCGTCAATGAGTCGTTTCGACCCAATGGGGCCGGTCAGAAATCCGAAAACCAGACGCTCAACGGTGTGGCTGAGTGGCAGCCGGAGCGCGAAGCGCGGAGGGAACCGGCCAGCGCCGCTGGCCGGCTGTCCGCTCGAGCCACTGGTTCGGCGCCACTTCGCTCACTTTGCGCGCATTCTGTTGTTCTTGGCATTGTGCTCAAGCTCACACAGCCCAAGTTCCTCCATGAGCGGAGGCACGTAGACCCCGAAGCGGCCGCGCAGGCCCTTCTTCAGACCATACCAGCCACCGACTGGATTCGCCTCAGAACGCCCCCAGGCCTCTACCGTTCCTTCGTTGGCTGGCTTCTGCTCATCGGCTCCGCCAAGTTCCACCCAGTCGCCTGCCTTCTTGAGCATCGCGTGCAGGTCTTCAATGCACCTCGCGTCGTAATTCAGCACTGTACTGCCGACTGTGCAGACGAGGATCTTCTTCCCGTCCTTCTCGTCAATATGCATCGTGTACGCGGAAGTGCCTGGTGGCGTCCTCAGTTTCCACGGATTGTCTTTGGAGCGACTTGGCGTAGCCACGGCATTCCCCTTACTGGTAGTTGAACCGGCTCATCTGTGGCGCCGAACGTAGAAGTAACCGGACTGCGCGGCTTTTCGCGCAGGTCCGGCTGACTGCCGGGTCGGGCAGCAGGCGCCTGCTACTGGTGAAGTTCATCTTTAGTCCTCGCTCGCCTCCGAATATTTCTGAGCTTTCGAGGAGCATGTTTCGCCCACATGATCTCTGCGCCGTCTGCGAGCTCTTCGTAGATAGGAAGGAGATCTGTGATGCCTTCAAATACCCACTGAACATCTACACCGTCTGGCCCACCCTTGTAGGGCTGTGTTTCCTTCATGGCCACCCTCAAGGCCTTCTCGTAGGCTTCGTTCATGCTGCGGGCCTTTACCAGGATGGTGTTTTCCCAAGTGACAAATCGCTTCTCTGGGTCATCGTTCCCTTCCTCAGCAACCTCAATGAATCTCAGTAAATATGACGCTATGTACCAGCCATGGGGGGCAACATTCTTGTCGTATGTCATGGCGCCCAACGCCTGCAATCAGCCGCCGCGCAAGCGGTGGGCTGCATTGGCTTGTTGGGCCTTAGTGGCACGACGCTTTGATCCGGCCCGCCGTGTTCTGTAGCCTCTGAACGATCCCACTTAGAGCCTCCAGGTTCGGTTGCGCTGCGGCGAAACGAATCTGAGATTCAAATTTTTCTTCGAGTTGAGCGCTCAAGCGGCCGACAGCCTCTTCGCATGCTGGACTAGTTTGGAATAGTGGAAAAAGCATGCCGCCAATGAATAGTGCGCAAAGCACAATTATTGCAGTCCCCTTAGCAGTCACTAAGCCTAGCACCGTCGCCTCACCTTGCCCCCCTAGCACATCACTACGGAACCGACTACTGAACACTAGACCGAGGATCAAGACGGCTGAGATTGCACCGCATACGACCGAAACAACTAACCCGATATTCATGTGTTGCTCCCCTCGCTTCTGCTAGGCCCAACGTTGGCCGTAACCGGACCGCGAAAGACGGCGAAGCCGACTGTAGCGGTTCCGGTTGACGAACTGGTTAGCTTTCACTTGCCCAGCTGGGTCAATTTGGTGGACCAGGTCTTGACCCACTCTTTCGCGGATTCAGCCGAAGCAAGCTTTTCCAACTCTACTTCACGGACCACTTGGTCTGTCGCACTCAATTCTGCCCACAGCTTCTGTCCACCGACGATATCCAGATAAACCTGCCGCCCCCCTGATACCCGAATGTATTCAGTATTTTCCCGCTTCAAGGCATCGCGATAGCTTAGGCGGAGCAGCGTGTTTGGTTCAGACAACAACACCTGCGTCCCAAACTCACCATTAAACCATCGACCAAACGCCAAGAAGAGAGAATGATTATTGTTGCCCGCCAAGGTGTAGAGTTCGCCCCTTGTGCGTCCAGTCCGTTCGCCAAAGAAATAGTAACCAGCCAGCGGCTGTCGATGTACCGTTGTCTTGCCGGAATAGACTTCAAACCAAGTTAGCGTGTCAATTTCAAAGTTATATATCGGACCGCCATCAGCTGAAATATCAATTCGCCGGTCCGTATACCGGTCGCCATCCCTCTTTTCGAGAGTTACTCGGACTTCGACTTGCGGCATAAGCGCCACAACGGCAGCCTGCGCTTGCAGATCGGCCGCCCTATACTGCGCGACGCTGGCAATGACGCTCGCTGTAGTCAGCACGACGCCGAGGATGGATACTAGCGAGGCAACGCTCTCGGGCTTCATATGTGGAAGCTAACTTCCGAGTTGAGCACCACCCCCGAAGGGGGCGAAGCCGGGAGCGAAGCGAGCGGTGTGTGCTCGAATGAGCAGTTCTCGGACGCAGAGTGCGGCGCACATCATCGCGATTCGCTACCCAGAACACCGGTCGAATGGACCGAAATCGTGCCCTTGTTTCCGAAGCGTACTCGGCACGTCCGCATGAACACCTGCGGTGTTATGCGTGCGCGCTGCGTTCGCTTCGCAAACTAGCAGCTTTTTTGGGCTGTATGAATACGGCATTGCTGTGCTAGGAACTCCACAGCTTGGGCCCAGCACTCTGTGAGCCGGGAACTTTGTTTTATCCAGACAGCTTTGCGGGATAACACCGGTACATCTGTATAACATCTGCCGTAAGCTATTGTTCTGTTGACGCAATTAGATGCCATGTAAAATAATCCGACAGAAAATGCAGCAATCGGGCAACACTGCGCAGCGACCGTCACCCGCGGCGCCCCTATAGGCGGAAAGCATACCGTTTCTATCGGGCGGCAGCTATCTGGATCGCGTTGTGACAGGCAGCAATTGGCCGGGTCCTTCCAACGCGACGCCCAGATTCGCCTCCGTAAACCGGCCGCTCAAGCGGATCGGAGCCGGTCCCGTCTCCTGAAATCGAAGTGTAACCATGACCGGCGGCTGATGGCCGGGTCCCGAAAGCGAGATCTCCGAGTTCGTCGCCGTAAACCGGCCTCCCAGGCCAGCAACCGACCTCTCCCTACAACTGAGTTGATTGCGTGCTTCTCAACCGAGACAGCAACCACGACTCCAATGCGTCCCTCGCCGGATTGGGGTGCAACAGTTCCTTCACCTCGACGAGTTGAGCGCCGACGATCGCCAGCCTAGCATCGTCTCGCTCGCCCTCGGCAAAGCATTCAAAGGTCTCGCTCAGCGGATTCCAGCTGAACTGCAGGTCATGAAACCGCCGCGCCGTGTAGTGCGTGTGCCGCATCCCGGCGAACTCGGCAGCCAGTCGCTCGGCAGTGACTTGCCCACCCTCGGCGATCAGATCCCGCAGTTTCTGCGATCCCATCACACGGTGATCAATCAGCGGTCCGACATAGACTTCGAGTCCGTCGTAGAGCCGCCACCACGCCTCGAGCACCGGCAACCACTCGGGCGCACCGATCTTCGCAAGGGAGCCAGGCACGATCCGGTTGAATCCTTGCCGCATGCCCAGGTGGAACTTGCTGTGTATTGGCGCGATCGGGGTGAAGCGGTCGTCATCTTCATCGGTCGTGGGGCACATTTTGGGTGGTTCCGGGAGTACTTCTGCTTGGCCACTGATTGCCTGTGGAGGCTACTCGAAATCCGCGCAATGTCCGGAGGCGGGTGCTCGAACGGCATGTCAGAGCCGCTTTCGCTTGAACGGCGGATCAACCCGTCTTCCGGGCAACCAGTGAGGCGGAGACGCCGACAATCGCTTGGGCTGTCGAGCGCAAAGCGCTGCACGCCAGCCTGCCGTCCCAGAATTGCGTCCGTTGCTGCGGGTGTTGCCCTGCGCGAAGCGCGTATCGGAGAGCGGCAACGCAATCTACAACTGCGCAACTCATGTAGCATAATGCTACCTGGGTTTCCGATTCATCAGAAGGTGACACGATGCGCACTCCCCTACCTGCAACTCGTCCGATCGGTCTGTTGATCGCAACGGCTCTGGCACTGAGTGGCTGCGCTGCGACCCAAGTCGCGATCAGCAAGCGCGATCTCGACGTCCAAACGAAGATGTCGGCCACCATCTTCCTGGACCCGGTCAAGCCGGATCAGCGAACGGTCTACGTTCAGGTCCGCAACACGTCCGACCAGCAGACGATGGATCTCAACCCGGACATTGCCGAGGGCGTGGCCGGCAAGGGTTACCAGGTCGTCGACGATCCCGACCAGGCGCATTACATCCTGCAGGCGAACGTCCTCTATGTCGGCAAGAGCGATCCGACCGCCAACGCACTCACGTTGCAGAGCGGGTACGGCGGCGCGGCAGCCGGCGCACTGGCGGGCTTCGCCGGTGGCGGCGGAGGACGAGGCATCATTGCAGCGGGCCTGCTGGGCGGAATTTCGGACACCGTGTCCGGCGCACTCGTGAAGGACGTCTACTACACGATTACGACCGACATCCAGATCAAGGAGCGCGCCGGCTCTGGGCTCCAGTCCATGGCAGCGACCGAACACAATCTCCAGCAAGGTACTTCTGGCGGAACCCAGGTCACCTACACCGAGCAGACCGACTGGAAGACCTACCAGACGCGCATCGTTTCGGTCGCCAACAAGATGAACCTGGAGTTCGACGAAGCGGCGCCTGCATTACGGCAGGGGCTCACTCGATCGCTTGCAGGCCTCTTCTGAGCGCGGGGCTGCTTGTCCAGACTGCGTCGCCACTCGGCGGCGCTGTCTGGCGATCCAGAATCATCGGATCTCAGGTGTCGCTACCATCGAACGCAGTGTCCGGCTGACGGCGCCCTCGAGCCAGGCTCCGGCCGACGCCGCGAACGGTAATTGAGCCGGGGCACCCGGCCCGAAGTCGTGAATCTTCAGTTCGCCGATGTCACTCTCCAGGCGCGCCTGGAGCGTCTCCAGCGTACCCAATTCGTCGACCAGGCCCAGCGCCCTCGCGCGCTCACCGTCCCACACCTCACCGCTGCCGTAGTCCTCTCCGTGCATCAGCCGCTCGCCACGGATGGCAACAAGATCCCCCTGGAACCGCTCGCCGAGCGTACTTACCAGGACTTCCGCTTTCCTGACCCCTTCCGGGGTCGGCTCGGTGAAGGGGTTCAACATGGCCTTGAGTTCGCCCGACGCGAAGACTCGCTGGTAGATCTCGAATCGCGCGAGTGCCTTGTGCACGTCCCAGCTCGCCATCACTGCGCCGATCGAGCCCACCAGACTGTACCGGCCCGCATAGATGGCATCCGCATGCATCGCCACCATGTAGCCGGCACTCGCCCCGAGGTTGCCGATGACCGCGTAAGTCGGCTTCGGGTGCTTGGTCTTCAGGTGCGTGATCGCATTGATGATGCGCTCGGCTTCCACCGGCGCGCCGCCGGGTGAGTCGACCAGGATGGCAACCGCCTTGACGTTGTCCGCCTGATACGCCTTGGTGAGCGCAGGAATGACCATGTCCGCCCGGGCGATCGAGCTGTCGCTGATCTCGCCGGCGAGGCGCACGACGCCCAGCACCGGCCGCGAGGGCAACATCGACCAGCCGGCGAACTTGGCATAGTAGTAGGCATAGCCGACGAATCCGCCGACGAAGGTCAGCGCGATCGCACTGCGCTTGGCGAGGGTCCAGCGGCGATTCGATACCCGCTCGGTGATCAGATCCTTCAGCAAGGCATTGGCGAGCTCGCTCTTCAGTTCCGACTCGCTCGGGAAGGCGACATCGAGCTGGATTCGGTTGGATCGCCAGAAGCACATCCGGTCGAGCACGCTGCGCCAGTTCATCGCTCTCTCCCTCGCCATGTGACCGCATCACAGCTTAGGTGCCAATCGATCGTCATGACAACGATATCTTGACTTGCCGGGATTTTGTTGCTCGAATTGGGGGTGCACCACTCGCCTTCTTGGCCGCCCCTGGCAGCGTATGCCAGTCTCTTTGAGCACGGTAAGCCCATGCAACCGTGCCGCGTCTTCGGACGCTGGGCTTCGTCATCATTACGCCGGTTCATTCCGGCTTCGTATCGAGCCTCGGCTCGCACCCCGCGGGGAGACCATTCTCCCCGCTTGCGGTGGCGATGGTCTCCCCGTTTCTTTTGGAGACCACCATGAACGCCCCTTCGCAAAAGACTCATTTCGACCTGCATGTGTCCGGCATCGGTTACCTCAACCGCGTCCGGGAGGTCACACCCCGGAAGGGCGAACCCTTCCATGCCTGCAGCATCAACGCCCTGCGTGGCGATGGCAACGCACCGGACTACACCCGCTTCGATCTCATCATTCGGGGCGGCAAGGCCCTGAAGCGCGTGTTGTCGCTGTGCGACGCGGTCGATCGCAAACAGAAGGTCATCGTGGCCTTCAAGCTCGGTGACATCTACGCCGATCTCTTCACCTACGAGAGTGGGGACAAGAAGGGTCAGCCAGGTGTCGCGATCAAGGGCCGACTGCTGCAGTTGAACTACACCACCATCGACGGCATCCAGGTCGACTGGGCGGAGGCCGGGATCCCGGACGACGAGTCCGATCCAGGTCTTTCGGACTGAGGGTGGATGCCCTAAACTTGACCCCTGCGGGGGTCTTATTCGAGGGTCGAGGCCGGCCCTGGAATAAGCCACCCGCGCTACCGGTTGTTCCTCGTTTTGTGGATTTCGAGCGAAAAATCCACACCCTTTGAGCATTCAAGGCCCCTGTAAGGATGCACCGCAAAGGTGGGGCTCAATCACAACGGCATGCGATTACCACGGCGCACACCTCGATAGTCCCAGCCGTCTTCGCGTAAGGCCTGAACAGCCTGCGCACACTCATGAAGCCTGTTACCCGTCGATCGCATTCGTGCGATCGACGAGTAGCATCCATCCGCAACACCGTCCCGAGGGGTTCATCTCCCCTGGGGAGATGCTCCGCCCGGGTTCTTCATGTCCCAGCACAAGGAGCATCCCCATGAGTATCTGCATCGAGGGCACCCTCACCGTCAAGGCCATCAACGGCGCCAAAGGCAGCTTCGCCGTCGGCGATCTCACCACCGAAGTCGGCGGATTCCGCGTCAAGGACGCGATCCTCGACGAATTCGAGCCCGGCCAGTACAAGGGCCGGTTCGTGGTCGGAGCGATCTACCCGACCAGCTACACCTGGCGTGGCAAGGTCTTCGTGGAAGTTCGCGCAAGACTTGAGCGCTTCATGCTCGACGAAGTGACGGAGGCGCCTCACAGCGAACCCGAGCACGACTCCGAGCCCGATCCGATCGACGAGCGCGATGCAGTGCTTCCGCCCGCCGATCCGGCCCCCGCACCCACTGTGGCGCCCAATCCCGTGACACCTGAGCCCTCCGACGTCGCGCTGTTCGACGCCGAGTTGCTCTCCCTGATCGAGCAAGGCGGTCCCGTCAAACTCGATCCAGCCGGCATCGACCGCGCCGTGTTCCGCCAACAGCGGGACGCGCTGAAGGCGCAAGGCTTCCGCTTCGTGGCTGCATCGCAGCACTGGATCCGGGATCCGTCGAACTAGCCCCTTGTCCCAACTGCCCGTCTGACGGGCTCACCTCTGCCTCCTGCACAACGACGCCGTGGTCAGCGGTGAGCCCGTCACGGGCCGCAGCACACGATCCTGGTTATCGGTCATCCAGAACCGTTCCCTTTGTTTGCGCCCAGGTCTTCGCGAGCGGGCGCGCCGGGGCTTCCACCCCGGACGAAGACGCAAATTCCTCCTCCTCATCTCATCCTGAATGGCCCCCGGGCCATTCGCCAGTGCGCCTGTGTGTGCTGACGAATGCCCCGGTGTTCCACGGTCCTTCACGGACCCGCCCCACGGGAAGCGCATTCCCGGACCCTTTGAGCACGGAAGGCCTCTGCAACCGTGCCGCGCGCCAAGCGCGCGAGGCTTCATCCACCACCCCCCGGGGCATCCACCCCGGACCAGGGGGCGATGCCCCTCCGTTTCTTGACTCACCGAGGAGCATCACGATGACTGCACGAACGATGATTGATCTGACCCCGAGCTGGAGTGAGTTCGGCCGGCTGTACGCCCGCCTCGCCGAGTCCGGCGAGTTGGAGGCGGTCGGCAAGCTGCGTGGCGAGCTCGCCAAGGCCATGGCGGCCGCGCAAGCCTTGCTCGAGCTGGGCGAGACGCTGACGCCTCGGCAGATTGCCCTGCGCGACCGGGTGCTCCAGCGGGAGTTGCTCGGGCAACTGGGTGGCCTACCGCCGCCAAGCGTGGGTGCGGACACTGTGGACACCCCGAGTCCATCCAATGGCGAGGGGGGCTGACGATGAACGTGATCGAAACGCTCACCCTGCCGACCATCCAGCGGCGCTGGCCGCGTCTTCTGAGGGCCGTCCGCTGGGCGGGTTTCCTGACCGAGGAGCAAGCCCTGGCTGTCCTGTATGCCTACAAGGGCTGCGGCCTGGAATGCAGTGGGCTCGACATCGTGGCTGCGCGCGGCGGCAACCTGATGGTCATCCGCGCCGGCATCCGCGGTCGCCGTGGCGCCCAGGAGGCCAAGCGAAACGCGGATCGCACCCGCATCCGCGAGGCCGCCCTGGAGGCGTTCTGGGGCGTGGTCGCCCAAGGCTACCCGGAGCTTGAGGTCTCCAGTCTGTCCGCCAATGCGTCGCTGGACCTGCTGCTGGCCGCCGATTCGGCCATCGACTGCTGCCTTGCCCGTGGTACGGCCAAGGCGATCGCTGAGGTGTGGCGATGAGAAGCGATGCCGACGAGCCCAGACGCCGGGTCAGTGCGGCCGACCGCAAGCGCCTGATCGCGACCGCGCACACGGCCTATCTGCTGGTCGAGGGGTTGCAGCAATCCCTGGCGACGACCGAACCGCTGCTGGCCGAGCTGGTTCGCCGGGAGCTGGAAAGCGCAGCACCGATGCACCATCGGCTGAAGCGGCTGGTTGAGCTGTTGCCCAGCCCCAGAGGCTACAAACCCTGATGCCACGAAGCCGTGGCGTCTCCTCCTTCCCCCCGCTCGCGGGGGGCTTCTTTGAGCCCTCCAGCACGCTGGAGGCCTCAGACAAGCCACGAAGGCCTTGATGCGGCCACCGATGTCTTACCGCCCGATCGCCGGATAGCGATCGACCCTTGACGCCGGCACGTCCCTGCAACCGGCTCGCCTTCGGGCGCGGGACTCAATCGCTGCAACCACCCCGTGGGGATGCTCAGATCCCCGCGCGGGGCCCGGCATCCCCATTTTCATGGAGAGTCGTCATGTCCCCGTTGAATCCCTATGAATCACTGCCCGACCGCGCATTGCTGTCGGCGCTGGTGGGCCGCGAGCAGGCCGATCGCCTGCTCTCGCAAGCCAAGGGCTCGATCTCGCTGGTGTTGCGCGAGGCCTCCCGTCCCTACGATCCGCGCAGCCAACTGCCGCCGTCCTCGCTGGGGGCTGCGGTCGAGCTGGTGAAGCGCGCCTATCTGGAGGAGGCCACGCAACGCAGTCTGCTGACAGCGCCGGACCTGGTGCGCGAGTACCTGAAGCTGCAGCTCGGCCACATCGGCTTCGAGGTCTTCTACTGCCTGATGATGGATCCGCGGCAACATCTGATCGCACCGGTCGAGATGTTCCGCGGCACGCTCACCCAGACCGCGGTGTATCCGCGCGAAGTGGTGCGCCTGACGCTGGAGCACGGCGCCGCCGCCGTGATCCTCGTGCATAACCACCCATCTGGTCACGCCGAACCGAGCGAGGCCGACAAGGTGCTCACCTTCCGGCTGAAGGAGACACTGGCCTTGATCGACGTCCGCGTGCTGGACCACATCATCGTCGCCGGCAATGCGACCTTTTCGTTTGCCGAGCGCGGTCTGATCTAGGTCGGATCACCCAGGAGAAGCCCATGTTCGTCTACCTCGATCTGCGCAAGACCTCGGGATGCTTCACGGTCGGCCACTACGCACCGGACGGCCGTTTCGAGCCCGAGAGCGACCATGCCGACGCCGATAAGGCGGCCCGGCGTTGTCACTATCTGAACGGTGGGCGGGACGATGGTCCCGACCCCCTGTGCCAGGCCCTGAACGAAGGGGATGGAAGTTATCGCCCCTGATGCAATCGCAACCCGCCCTCCCCTCGGGGAGGGCTTTCCCGAGCCCTTCGGCATCTACTGGAGGCCTCGGCAAAGCCCCTGTGGCAGTCGTAGTCCC
>JACKMA010000001.1 GCA_024235635.1 Zoogloeaceae bacterium | reverse complement strand
GGCGCTGGAGCTGGCCGAGAGCGGCTGGAGCAACTTTGCGCCGGGGCTGGCGATCGCCAGCAGCCGCCACGAAACCCAATACACGAGATTGTTCCGGTCATGACCGGCAAGGAGGCATCGCGATGAGCAGCAAACAGACCCTGCGCGTCGGCATCGGCGGCCCGGTGGGTTCCGGCAAGACGGCACTGACCCTGGCGCTGTGCCGCGCGCTGCGGAGCCGCTACAACATCGCCGTGGTGACCAACGATATCTACACCGCGGAAGACGCCCAGTTCCTGGTGCGTCACGAGGCCCTCGAGCCGGAACGCATCATCGGCGTCGAGACCGGCGGCTGCCCCCACACGGCGATCCGTGAGGATGCGTCGATCAATCTGGAAGCGGTGGACCGCCTGAACCGGCGCTTCCCCGGCCTCGACATCGTCTTCGTCGAGTCCGGCGGCGACAACCTCGCCGCGACTTTCTCGCCCGAGCTGTCGGATCTGACGATCTACGTCATCGACGTCTCGGCCGGAGACAAGATCCCGCGCAAGGGGGGGCCCGGCATCTGCAAGTCCGACCTGCTGGTGATCAACAAGATCGATCTGGCGCCGCTGGTCGGCGCCAGTCTCGAAGTCATGGACACCGATGCGCGCCGGATGCGTGGCGAGCGGCCGTTCGTGTTCAGCAACCAGAAGAGCGGCGAGGGGCTCGACGAGATCATCCGATTCATCGAACGCCAGGGGCTGCTCGGTACGCCGGCGACCCAGGCGGTCAGCGCGTGACCGCCGTGGGCACCGGAATGCAAACTGCCCGACCGCCTGCGCCGGCGACCATCCGCACCGCTCGGGCATTCGGCCCGTGGCACGGAAATTGAAACGCCTGGGCCCGAATGCCCGGCCCGACCAGTCCGCTACGGAGGAATCCATGAACGATCGACAACTCGCCGTGGGAATCGCACTGATCGCGGTCTGCGGCACCGCCATCGCCCATCCCGGCCATTCCGGCGACAGCCTGCTGGCAGGCTTCGCCCACCCGCTGCTCGGCGTCGACCATCTGCTCAGCATGCTGGCGGTCGGCGTCTATGCGGCCCAGGGGCCGGGTCGCGCGCGCCTTGCGCTGCCCTTCGTGTTCGTTCTGGCGATGCTCGGCGGCGCGGCGATGGCCGCGTCGGGCATCGGGCTGCCGTGGCTCGAGCAGGGCATCGCGGCATCGATGATCGTCCTTGGTCTGCTGCTGGCCAGTGCCGCCCGCGTGCACGTCGCCGCCATCACGCTGCTGGTCGGCGTCGTCGCGGTGCTCCACGGCCATGCCCACTATCTCGAGATGGGCCACCAGTCGGCCGCCGCCTACGCCGCCGGGTTCGGCGTTGCTGCGGTGGTGATCCAGGCCGCCGGTCTGTTGCTGTCGCGCTGGCTTCCCGACAGTCGCGCCGGACAGCGGTCGAAACGCGTGCTGGGCGGCGTCGTGGCCTTTTCGGGGGCCGCCCTGCTGGCTGGATGAAGGGCCGGCGCGCGCCGTCGGCGATGTGTCGGCGCGAACCGTGACATGCATCTCGAATGGCGTGGCGGATGCCTGCGAGAGAATTCTCGGAACGAACTCGGAAGTCGATTGAACGGTGGTGCTACCTGCTAGTCTTTAAGCGGTAGCAGCCCGGAGGTTTGGATGCCCAATCGACTCGACAACGAAACATCGCCGTACCTGCAGCAACATGCAAACAACCCGGTGGACTGGTGGCCGTGGTGCGACGAGGCGCTCGACACCGCCCGTCGCGAAGACCGCCCGATCCTCCTTTCGATCGGCTATTCGGCCTGCCACTGGTGCCACGTCATGGCCCACGAGTCCTTCGAGGACCGCGCCACCGCCGATCTGATGAACGACGATTTCGTGAACATCAAGGTCGATCGCGAGGAGCGGCCCGATCTCGACCACATCTACCAGTTGGCCCACCAGATGCTGAACGGTCGGCCCGGCGGCTGGCCATTGACGGTGTTCCTGGCACCCGACGGCACGCCGTTCTTCAGCGGTACCTATTTTCCGAACGAGGCGCGCCACGGCCTGCCGGCGTTCGCCGATCTGCTCGGCCGGATCGCCGCTGCCTGGCGCGATCAGCGCGAAGCGCTGGAAGGCCAGAACCGCGAGTTGCGCGAGGCGCTCGTGCGCCACAACGCGCCCGACGAGCCCGAGAAGCCGACCGCCAGGATCCCGCAGGCGCTGCGCAAGCAACTGCTCGAAGCGCACGACGAGCGCTGGGGTGGCTTCGGCGGGGCGCCGAAGTTCCCGCACGTCGCCGATCTCGACTTCCTGCTCCGGCGCGGGGTCTCGTACAAGGACGAGTTCGCGCGCAACGCGGTGCTCCAGACCCTGGACCACATGGCCCGTGGCGGCATCTTCGACCAGCTCGGCGGTGGCTTCTTCCGCTACAGCACCGACGAGCGCTGGGAGATCCCGCATTTCGAGAAGATGCTCTACGACAATGGCCCGCTGCTGGCGCTGTACGCCGATGCCTGGCTGCTCGACCCGCGGCCGTTGTACGCCGACGTGGTCGAACGCACTGCGCGCTGGGTGATGCGCGAGATGCAGGCTGGCGAAGGGGGCTACTTCGCGGCGCTGGATGCGGACTCCGATGGCGAGGAAGGGGCCTTCTACGTCTGGGACGTCGATCTGCTGCGGGCCGCACTGCCGCCCGAGCAGGTGGCCATGGCGGACGCCCATTACGGCCTCGAGGCACGACCCAACTTCGAACAGCGGGCGTGGCATCTGCGGGTGCAGACGCCGGTCGACGAGATCGCGCGCAGCATCGGCCTGGGGCTGGATGCGGCCCGCACGCGGGTCGATGCGGCGCGTCAGCGGCTGTTCGAGGTGCGCGCCGCGACGCGTACGCCGCCGGGCCGCGACGAAAAGGTGCTGGCCGCGTGGAACGGCATGATGGTGCGCGGCATGGCCCGGGCCGGGCAGGTGATGCGGCGCCCGGAATGGGTCGACTCGGCGCAGCGGGCGATCGATTTCGCACGGCAGCAGTTATGGCGGGACGGTCGCCTGCTGGCCTGCTGGAAGGACGGCCGGGCGCGCTTCGGCGGCTGCCTCGACGACTACGCCTTCATGCTCGACGGCGCGCTGGCGCTGCTCGAGGCCGAGTACCGCTGCGAGGACATGGATTTCGCGCTGTCGCTCGCCGACGGGCTGATCGAACGCTTCGAGGATCGCGAACATGGCGGCTTCCTGTTCACCGCGCACGACCACGAAGCATTGCTGACGCGACCGCGGGAGGGTCGCGACGGGGCGATGGCGGCCGGCAACTCGGTCGCGGCACGCTGCCTGATGCGTCTCGGCCACCTGTCGGGCGACAGCCGTTTCTCCCGCGCCGGCGAGCGTGCGGTCGAAGCGTGGTCGGCCGCCGCCGGCGCGTCGCCGCAGGGGTTCGCGAGCCTGATGGTGGCTGCGGAAGAAATGCTGCTGCCCCCGGTCAGTGCCGTCGTGTATGGGCCGGAGGCCTCGATCGGCAGCTGGCAGGAGGCGCTGGCCGGGCTCTATCTGCCGCATGCCGTCAGCGTCTGCGTACCCGAGGAAGCCCGGGCGCCGGAGTGGTTGCGGCGTCGCGGCGAACATCGTGTCAACGGATGGGTGTGCTGGGGCGTTGAATGTCTGCCCCCGGCGAACCGGGCCGATGATTTCATCCGGATACTTTCCGAGATGGTCAACGCCCCGGGGATCAGTTAGTATTGCGCCGGTTTTTTGCCACCTACAAGAGGGGAATCAACAATGAAAGTATTCGTTGCCGCTGCCGTTGCCGCAGGCCTCCTGAGCGCCGCTCCCGCCTTTGCCGACGAAGCCCTGGCCAAGGCCAAGAACTGCCTGGCCTGTCACTCCGTGGACAAGAAACTGGTCGGTCCGGCCTACAAGGACGTGGCTGCCAAGTACAAGGGCGACGGCGGTGCTGCCGCGATGCTCGCCGAAAAGATCCAAAAGGGTGGTTCCGGCACCTGGGGCCAGATCCCGATGCCGCCCAACCCGCAGGTCAATGCCGACGAAGCCAAGAAGCTGGCCGACTGGATTCTCAGCCTGTAATCCGGTTTACCCACCGGTTACAGAAAAAGCCCGCCGACAGGCGGGCTTTTTTTTTGTGCGCGCGGCGTGCCGCCCCGGCGGCGCCATGAGCCTCATTGCACCACCTGGTCCGGGAACCAGTCGCTGGGTACCTCGCGGAACAATGCCTCGACCTCCTCGGCACTGGCCGGGGGGCTGAAATAGAAACCCTGCATCGCATTGCAGCCGAGGGCTGCCAACTGGTCGAGCTGCTCGGGCGTCTCGACCCCTTCGGCGACGACGCCGAGGCCGAAGCCGCGGGCGATGCCGGTGATCGCGCTTACGATCGGATTGCCGTCGGGCTTCATCTCGCTGACGAAGCTGCGGTCGATCTTGAGGCTGCTGATCGGGAAGCGCTGCAGATAGCCGAGGGCCGAATAGCCGGTGCCGAAATCGTCGATCGCGATGCCGACACCGATCTGACGCAGTTGCGCGATCTTTTCTGCACCGGCATGGCCTTCGCGCATCATCAGATGCTCGGTGATCTCGAGATCGAGCGCGTGCGCCGGCAGGCGGTAGTTGGCGAGCCGGCGCGAGACTTCACCGACGACATCACCGTGCTCGAAGTCGCGTGGCGACAGATTGACCGACATGCGCACGTCGGCATGCCCCATCCGCCGCCATCGGGCGAGCTGGGCACAGGCGCGGTCCAGCACCCAGTTGCTGATGCCGCCGATCAGCCCGATCTCCTCGGCGACATCGACGAATTCGACCGGGTTGAGCAGTCCGTGGTCCGGATGACGCCAGCGCAGCAGCGCCTCCGCACCGACCACGCGGCGGCGCCGGATGTCGATCTGCGGCTGGAAGCACAGGCGGAATTCGTCGCGCTCCAGTGCCCGGCGCAGATCGTTCTCGAGGCAGACGCGCTGCCGGTAATTGGCATTGAGTTCGGGGCCGAAGAAGCAATAGCCGTTCTTGCCGCTGCGCTTGACCTGATACATGGCGATGTCGGCGTGCTGGATCAGCAGATCGGCGACTTCGCCGTCCTTCGGATAGACCGCAATGCCAACGCTGACGGTCACCCGGAAATCGCCGTGCTTGAGGCGGAACGGCTCGTGCAGGGTCTGCAGGATCTTGATCGCGATGCCCTCGGCGTCGTCGGGGCTCGCCAGATCGGGCAGCAGCGCGACGAACTCGTCCCCGCCGACCCGTGCCAGCGTATCGCCCTTGCGCAGGCTTTGCCGCAGGCGGCTGGCGACGCCGCGCAGCAGGTGGTCGCCTTCGCTGTGGCCGTAGGTGTCATTGACCAGCTTGAAACGGTCGAGGTCGATGAACAGCACCGCCAGCGCCGAGTTGCGTCGTTGCGCATGGGCCAGCGCCAGTTCGAGCCGGTCGTGGAACAGCAGCCGGTTGGGCAGGCGTGTGAGCTGGTCGTGGTAGGCCTGGTAGATGATCACGTCCTCGGCGCGCTTGCGGTCGGAGATGTCGCGGGCGACGCCGTAGGTGCCGATCAGGCGCCGGCTGCCGTCCCGGGTGTCGCGCCCGAATACCGGCTCGGTGCTCAGCGAGAAGGTCAGCACGTCAGCCTTGCCGGCGGGGCCGGCCGGGTTGCGCTGCAGCTTCAGTTCCAGTCGGCGGGCCTGGCGCGATGGCTGTTCCGGATTGCCGTAGAGGGCTTCCAGGCGCGGACGGTCCTCTTCGTCGGCGATTTCGGCGATCTCGCGGCCGAGCAGTTGCTGGTGGTCGTAGCCGAGCAGCGACTGGGCGCGTGGATTGAGATAGCGGAAGCGCCCGTGGGGGTCGAGCATGAAGATGATGTCCGGCGAACTCTCAACCAGATAGCGGTAGAGGCGCTCGGATTCCTTCAGGCGCAGGCCGATGCGCCGGTTGGTGCGTTCCAGCCCGGCCTTGTGCAAGGCCTTGTCGACCGTATGCTGGAGCTGGGCGAGGTGATAGGGCTTGCGCAGGAAGTCGTCGGCGCCGCGGCGCAGCGCACCGATCGCGATGTCGATGCCGTCGTCTCCGGAGAGCATCACGACGGCGTCGCTGCGCTGGTGCTCGGCACGCCAGTCGAGCAGGCCGAGGCCGCTGCCGTCGGGCAGGCAGTGGTCGAGCAGAATCAGGTCATAGTGACGTCGGGACAGCGATTCGATCGCCTCGGCCAGCGATGCAGCGAGGTCGAAGTGCCTGCCCGGGGCTGCCAGCAGATGGGGCAGCGAGCGGCGCAACGGGGCATCGTCATCCACCACCAGAATGTGGTTGATCCGGGAGCCCGGGTGCTCGGCTGCGCCTGTCAGTTCGGCAAGCAGGGACGGCTCGCCGTCGGCATCCATTGCGATTCACGCGCCTCGTGTTGCTGTCGCTCGAAAATCATCATGCATCAAGCGCGCGCGGGAATAAAGATCTGCATCCCCGTGCCGGCCCGCTCTTGGCTGCGACAGATCATCGCAGCGTTGTACTCGTGCAACAGTTCACGCACGATGGCCAGCCCGGAGCCCCGATTTTCCCTTTCATCGGCCTTGTTGTCGGACGCGTACAAGTTCTCGAAACGTTCGCGCGGGATGCCCGGACCGTTGTCGACCACCCGGATCTCGACGCACAGCCGTCCGTCCACGGCGACCGGTCCACTCGACGCCAGCGTGACCCGCCCGCCCGCCGGCACCGCCTCGGCGGCATTGCGCAGCAGGTTGAGCAGCACCTGGCGCAGGATCGAACGAGGCATCTGCGCTGCCGGCACGGTCGGCACCAGACGCAGTTCGAGACGCACGCCGCGACGCGCGAACAAGGTATCGCCACACAGCGTCGCAAGGTCTCGCAGAACCTCGTTGGGCAGGCAGAAGCGCGCTTCGGCGTCTTGCGCCCTGGCGTCGCCCATGCGTCGCAGCATCTGACCGATGCGATCGATCTCGCTGCCCAGGATGGCGAGATCCTCGCAGGTCTTGCGGTCTGCGCCGTGGCGCTCGCGGATCAGATCGAGGTAGCTGCGGATCAAGCTCAGCGGATTGCTGGTCTCGTGCTGCATGCGACGGATGCGATCACGGAATCCACGCAGCGCGAGCTCTTCGCGGGCCTCGCGTTCGGCCTGTCGCCGCCGCATCCGCAGCAGTTCACCCAAGGCGCTGTCGAGCAGGTGCCGCCGGCGCGAGCCGACCGCATCGTCGACGCGGGGCTCGGCATCGGCGAAGACGGCGACCCCCTGGCGACCATCCACCTGCCATGGCCACGCGGTGAAACCGTCGGCGCCGAGCCAGCGGCCGATCTGCCAGTCGGCGGTATTGCGCCCGGGCCCGTTGTCGGCGAGCGAATATCGCATCGGTGTCGATCGGTGCAGCGCCAGGGCCAGCGTCGAGTGGGCGTTATCGGTGGACAGCGCCATGCCGGCGAGCCAGGTCGGATCGATTCCGCGAGAGAGCACCGGCCGCAGTTTGTCGCCCTGGGCCTCGAATACCAGCTGGGGGCCGGGTCGTCCGGTCAGCAACGCGCAACTCGCGTACAGGCGGTCGCTCAGGATCTGCTCGTCGAGATCGACGAAAGCGCCCTGCATCAGGCCGCGGGACGCAGCGTCGATCCAAAGCGATGCGTCGGGCGCCGTGGTCGGATCGATGGCTGGTGGGCTGGTCGGCTGCGGCTGCAGCGCATTCGATGCTGTCGGCACGCCGCCCGACCCGGCCAGATAGGTGTACTCCTCGCGCAGATCGATCAGCATGTGGGTGGGCAGGCCGGCGATCCGCGACAGCGACGCCAGGGTTACTGCCGGTTCGCTGTCGGCGAGCGAACGGGCCACCCACACGATGCGCGACAGCGCGTGGCTGTCGGCGACGCAGTCTTCCGACTCGGGAATCAGTCGGATCGCGTCGAGAATCGGCAGGCCGGGCCGCGCGCGTTCCGCCAGGCGCATGCTGTGTTCGGCCCGTCGTCTGACGTTTCCGTCCTCCAGTCCTTGCGGATCGCCGTCGCCGAACAGTGCGCTGAGGTCGTGCCACAGACCCGCCAGATAGGCATCCTGTGGGTTGAGGTGGCTGGACTGGCGCGCCAGGTGGGCTGCCAGTTCGGCCACCAGCAGGGCGTGCGCGGAACGCCGCTCGAGGATCGGGCTGTCGCTTGCCTCGAGGCTCGCGTGCAGGGCCCAGGCCCGCAGCAGATCGGCGCCGAGCCGGTTCAGCCGATTCTCGATCAGCGCGACCAGCTGCTGATCGCCGCGATCGCCGGCCAGCGGCAGTGCGTTGAGGATCGACCAGGCCAGCAGCGGATCGCGACTCACGGCCTCGGCGATCTCACTCCATTGCGGTGGCTGCTCGCTCAGCAGGCGCAGCAGCGCCCTGCAGCAGTCTTGCCGCAGTCGGGGACCGGCGGTGCAGGCCTGGAGGGCGGCAGGCGCGTTCATCGGGGCAGGGCACGTCCAAAACAGCACGATTGTGCCCTTATATCGCCACTCGTGGCGAGCGGCGATGATTGGCGGCGCCGGCAGCCGGCACCGCCACGTTGGCGAACGAATCAGGACAGATCGAGGCGGTCGGCGAAGGCGAGGCCGGAGAGCATGGCCTCATTGACGTCGCGACAGTCGAGTTGCAGTGCATCGACCTGCTCGCCGAGCGCCGACACGTCGAACGACTCGGTTGCCCGGGCAAGCTTCAGGAACGGCGAATAGACGCCGTCGTCACCGATCAGCGACTCGGCAACCTGGTCCGGCAAATGCATCTCTTCGAGAACCGTCCGCATGCCGGTGCCGAGCAGCACGTCGAGCAGCGAGAATGCGCCGGTGATGAACAGGTTGTCGGACTCGCCCTTGTCGAAGAATTTTGCGCCGATGCGCTCCATGAACCGGCCGCGGGCAATTGCGGTCTGCATCAGGGCGGCGGCCGACGGATCGTGACTGGCCGAGACCAGCAGCAGCGACAGCCATTTGTGGAGCTTGTCGTAGCCGAGGATCGTGACCGCGTGACGGAACGACTGGATTTCACACATCAGCCCGAAACCGGCGGAGTTGATGTACTTCAGGAGCTTGTAGGAAAGCGCCACGTCCTGCTTCAGCACCGCCTCGATCTCGGCGATGTCCTTGTTCATGCGCACCAGGTTCAGCAGGCGCACGATCTGGGCGTGGGCCGGCGCGAGTTGCCGGGCGACCGGCTCGCCGCGCAGGAAGAACCAGCCGGAGGCGCCGTCGTAACCATGGCTGATGGCGTTGTCGAAACCCTTCGAGTCGGCCAGACCCCAGGCCAGCGAGAGCCCGTTGGCGGATTCCGCGTGGGTGAACTTGCGGGCGTCCGACAGCAGGAAGCGCCAGTCCTGGCTGTTGCAGGCCGGCGAACCGGGCTCGCACCAGGCCAGGCACATGTTCGTACCGCCTTCGGCCAGGTGCGCGACCAGTTGCTGGGTCAGCGGATGGCCCAGTGTCTGGGCGGGGATCTCGACCATGACGTTGTCGGGAATCTGCCATTCGAGCAGGTCGGGCGTCGGGACCAGCCGGCCGAGCGACAGAAACACCGTGTAGCGGTCGGGCCAATGTTCGGCGACGCGGGTGAGCGCCTCGACCGCCGGTGCGATCGCCGGCGCGTGCACGATCAGGCGGTTGGCGGTGATCGCCTGGTTCTTGTTCAAAACCGGTTCGCGCGTGAAGCGCACGGGACTGGCTTGGCTCATTTCGATCTCACGGTGCGGGGTCCGCGGCGTAGGTGAACGAATCCGCGAAGAAGTGGTCCTGGGACAGACCGCATTGGCCGACGAAGTCGCGGCGGGCGGCGTCGATCATCGCCGGGGCGCCACAGGCGTAGACCTGCCAGCCCGACAGATCCGGCAGGTCCTGCATCACCGCCTGATGGACCAGACCGGTACGCCCGTCCCAACCGTCGGCCGGGCCCTGGTCAGAGACGACCGGAACGTAGTCGAAGTCGGGCAGTTCGGACTGCCAGCCGCGTGCGAGTCGATCCATGTACAGGCCAGCCTTGTCGCGGGAACCCCAGTAAAGCTTCATCGGTCGGTCGAGTCCGATCTTGAGCGCGTATTCGACCAGCCCCTTGATCGGCGCGAAACCGGTGCCGCCGGCCAGCAGCAGGATCGGGCGGGACGAATCCTCCCGCAGGTAGAAACTCCCGAGCGGCCCCTCGAAGCGCAGGATGTCCTTGATCTTCATGCCGTCGAAGACGTGGCGGGTGAACTGGCCGTCCGGGACCAGCCGGATGTGCAGTTCGAGGTGTTGCGCGTCCTGCGGCGCATTGGCGATCGAGAAGCTGCGGCGGCGATTGCCCGGCAGCAGAAAGTCGATGTATTGGCCGGCGCGGAAGCCGAAGGTCTCGGTCGCCGGCAACTTGACCTCGACGATCATGACGTCGTCGGCGGCGCGTTCCAGGCGTTGCACGCGGCAGGGCAGCTTCTTGACCGGGAAGTCGTCGGCGGAGCCGACCTGGTGGCATTCGATGACCAGATCGGTATGCGCGTGCGCGCAGCAGAAAAGCGCCATGCCGGCAGCGCGCTCGTCGTCGGGCAATGCCGTCGCCGACGCCTTGCCGTGGTCGATCTCGCCTGCGAGCACCCGCCCCTTGCACGAGCCGCAGGCGCCGTCGCGGCAGCCGTAGGGCAGGACGTAGCCGGCATCGAGCGCGCCCTGCAGGATTGTGACGTCGTCCGCAAGCGAGAACTGGAGACCGGCAGGCTGGATCTTGACTGTGTGGGACATCGAAATTTCCGGCGTGAGATAATCGGACGATGGATCGGATACTGGTGGTCGGCAGTGGCGATGTGGCGCGGCGGGCCATCCCGTGGCTGGCGCGCCGCGCGCGCGTCTACGCGCTGGTACGGTCGCCCGACCAGAAGGCCGCACTGCGCGCGCTGGGGGCCATTCCGATCGTCGGCGATCTCGACCGGCCGGAAAGCCTGAGGCGCATCGCCGGTCTGGCCGACCGCGTGCTGCATTGTGCGCCGCCACCGGCCAGCGGCGACGACGATCCGCGCACGCGGCACCTCCTGGCCGCCCTGCGGCGGCGAAGTTTAGCACGGGCCCTGGTGTATATCGGCACGACAGGGGTCTATGGCGATTGCCGCGGGGACATCGTCGGCGAGAGCCGCCCGCTGCGTCCCGCGAATGCCCGTGCTCGGCGGCGGCTCGCCGCCGAGCGCCAGCTGCGACGCTTCGGCCGCAGCGGCTGCCGGGTATCGATCCTGCGGGCACCTGGCATCTACGCCGCCAGCCGGCTGTCGCTGGCGCGGCTCGAACGCTGCGACCCGGTGCTGCGGCCGGAGGACGACGTGTTCACCAACCACATCCATGCCGACGATCTCGCCCGGCTGTGCTGTGCCGCGCTCTATCGCGGACGTGCAAACCGCGCCTACAACGCCTCCGACGACAGCTGGATGATGATGGGGGACTACTTCGACCTGATGGCCGACGAGTTCGGACTTTCGCGACCGCCGCGCCTGGCGCGCGCCGATGCCGCGGGCCGGCTCTCGCCGATGACCCTGTCGTTCATGTCGGAGTCGCGCCGGCTCGACAATCGCCGCCTGAAGCGGGAACTGAAGGTGCGCCTGCGCTACCCCGATGTCGCGGACGGGCTCGCCGCGGCACGACGCGAGCTTCGACGCCGATCACCGGATTCACAGGAGAGTTCTGCCCATGCTGGTGCTTAAGGCGCTGCACATCGGCTTTGTCGTGGCTTGGTTCGCCGGTCTGTTCTACCTGCCCCGCATCTATGTCAATCTGGCCATGGTGCCGGCGGATTCCGATGCCGAACGCCAGCGTCTGCTGCTGATGGCCGGCAAGCTGTTTCGCTTCATGACGCCGCTCGGCGTGCTGGCCGTCGTGTTCGGCCTGTGGCTGTGGTTCGGCTACGGCTTCGGCGGCGGCTGGCTGCACGTCAAGACCCTGCTGGTGGTCGTGCTGATCGCCTACCACGTTTATTGCGGCCGCCTGCTCGCGCAGTTCCGCCGGGATGCCAACCAGCGCCGGCATGTCTGGTACCGCTTCTTCAACGAGGTGCCGGTGCTGATCATGTTCGCCGTGATCTTCCTGGTCGTGCTCAAACCCTTCTAGTGGTCTGCTTGGTAAATCAAGGAACATGGCAAAAGTGATGCATCGTGCGCCGTGGCAAGGCGCGAACCGCAGCGATAGCGGGGCCTATCGCGAGGATGAGCAACGCCGCCACGGGGCGCGAGGCGCGCTTTTGCGTTGCGGTATTTGCGAAGCAGACCACTAGGTACCGCCGGTGAGCGAACGATTCTTCTGTCCGTGCCCGCGGGGCCTGGAGTCGCTGCTGGCCGACGAACTCGTCGGTCTCGGCGCATCGTCGGTGGATGCCGGGCAGGGCGGGGTCGCCTGGCAGGGCGACTGGCGGCTCGCGCAGCGGGTCAACCTCGAGAGCCGCATCGCCACCCGGGTGCTGTGGCAGGTGGCGCAGGGCCGCTATCGCGGCGAGGAAGACATCTACCGGCTCGCCTACGGCGCGACCTGGGCCAAGTGGTTCACCAGCGACGAGACCTTGCGGGTGAACGTGACCGCGCAGAAATCGCCGCTGAAGAGCCTGGATTTCGTCACGCTGCGGATCAAGGATGCGATCTGCGACCATTTCCGCACCGTCGCCGGCCAGCGGCCCAGCATCGACACCGCCCGGCCGGACGTTCGCGTGCATGCCTTCCTGACCCGCGACGGCGTCAGCCTGTATCTCGACACCAGCGGCGAGCCGCTCTACAAGCGCGGCTTCAAGCGTGCCCGGGTCGAGGCGCCGCTGAAGGAGAACCTCGCCGCCGGCATCCTCGGCCTGGCCGGCTGGCAGCCGGGCGAGGCGCTGGCCGACCCGATGTGCGGCAGCGGCACCTTCCTGCTCGAAGCCGCCCAGATCGCGCTGGACATCGCCCCCGGCCTCGGCCGCCGCTTCGCCTTCGAGCGATTGCGCAACTTCGACCGCGGCGACTGGGGCCGTCTCGTGCGCGAGGCCCAGGCGCGGCGCCGGCCGCCGGCGAAGTTGCCGATATTCGGTTCCGACATCGTCGCCGACCAGATCGAGCGCAGCCGCCAGAACCTCGCCGCGGCGGGGCTGGACGAATGCGTCACGCTTGCGCGCGGCGACGTCCTCGACCTCGAAGCGCCGGCCGCCGGCGGCGTGATGGTGACCAACCCGCCCTACGGCGTACGCCTCGGCGAAGCGGAAGCGCTGGCCGAGTTCTACCCCAAGCTCGCCGACGCTCTGAAGCGCCGCTGGACCGGCTGGCGCTGCTACATCCTGTCCGGCGACATGAACCTGCCGAAGGCGATGCGCCTCAAGGCCAGCCGCCGCACGCCGCTCTTCAACGGCGCGCTGGACTGCCGGCTGTTCGAGTACGTGATGGTGACCGGTGGGATGCGGGACAAGCCGAAGGTTTAGCGATTGATCACGCCGTCGGAGGCGGAACGGAATCGGCGGGTCCGCATCGCTGGAATATGGGATATGACAACGTCCCGTTCGCTACTCACTACGGGATTGAGTCGGCGCGGCAGGAAGGCATGATGACCCACCACCGTTCCCATGGAAAAGGCGTGCTTGGCGATGTCCTTCGACGCTACCAAGAACTTCCTCAGTTCACCCATATAGAACTCGCTAGAGGCGATGAGAAAGGTCTCGATGAACAAACGCCTCTTCATGTCGCTTGCTATCGCGGTGACGAAGAAGCCGTCTTGGCAATGATCAGCGCGGGTGCATCAATTGGTGCTCGGGGGGATATTGGCGGTACTCCTTTGCACGAGGCTGCACTGGGCCGGAATCCAAACATCGTCAAGGTGCTGCTGGCGCGTGGAGCTGATGCCAGTGCCGTCGACGACTATGGAGACACTCCGCTTGACATTGCCACGTCATGTGACCATCCGGAAATTGTTCAGCTCTTGGAAAGGGCGCTTGGTGGATATTGAGGTCCGCCGGAGCCAATCCGCGTTTAGGCCGTAGCGAGCGATGTCAGGCTGTGCCGAGAAGCGCAGCCGTACAAACGTACGGTGAGCATCGCAGGCGCAGCCTGGCAGCGCGCAGTAGGCCCAAACGTGGATTCAGACGATGTCTAGGTGTTGGATGCCGGACAGCAGGTCGGCCTCCCCCTTCTTGCTGTTCAGCTTGATCTGCAGCCGCAGGTCATTGACCGAGTCGGCGTTCCTGAGGGCGTCTTCGTAGCTGATCTGGTCGGCCTCGTAGAGATCGAACAGGGCCTGGTCGAAGGTCTGCATGCCGAGCTCGCGGGAGCGTCGCATGACGTCCTTGATCTCCGGGATCTCGCCCTTGAAGATCAGATCGGCGATCAGCGGCGAATTCAGCAGCACTTCGACCGCCGGCACCCGACCCTTGCGCCCGACCTTGGGCAGCAGGCGCTGGGAGATCATCGCGCGCAAGTTCAGCGACAGGTCCATCAGCAGTTGCTGGCGGCGATCTTCGGGGAAGAAGTTGATGATCCGGTCGATCGCCTGGTTGGCGCTGTTGGCGTGCAACGTCGCCAGGCAGAGGTGGCCGGTTTCGGCGAAGGCGACGGCGTAGTCCATGGTCTCGCGGTCGCGGATCTCGCCCATCAGGATCACGTCCGGCGCCTGACGCAGGGTGTTCTTCAGCGCCACTTCCCAGCTGTCGGAATCGATACCGATCTCGCGCTGGGTGACGATGCAATTCTTGTGGGCATGGACGAATTCGACCGGGTCCTCGACCGTGATGATGTGGCCGTAGCTGTGCTCATTGCGGAAATCGACCATCGCGGCGAGCGAGGTGCTCTTGCCGGTGCCGGTGCCGCCGACGAAGATCACCAGCCCGCGCTTGGACATCGAGACGTCGCGCAGCACCACCGGCATGCCCAGTTCGTCGAGGGTCGGGATCTTCTGCGGAATCGTCCGCAGCACCAGGCCGACCCGGCTCTGCTGCATGAAGGCGTTGGCGCGGAAGCGGCCGATGCCGGCCGGCGCGATCGCGAAGTTGCATTCCTTGGTGGCTTCGAATTCGGCGGCCTGCTTGTCGTTCATCACCGCCCGCGCCAGTTCGGCGGTGTGCTGCGGGCTCAGCACCTGGTTCGACTGGGGCACGATCTTGCCGTCGATCTTGACCGCCGGCGGGAAACCCGACGTGATGAAGAGGTCGGAACCCTTCTTCTGCGTCATCAGCCGCAGCAGGTCGTGCATGAATTTGAGGGCCTGATCGCGTTCCATGGATTACTCCGATCTTGCGTGCCGTGCCGGCATTATCGCCAAAGCGGGGCCGGCCGGGGGTCGATTGGTGGGTGCCGGGCGCCGCTCAGGCGATGAAGTTGTCCTTGTTCTGCGCGCGGATCTTGGCCTCGGCGGCGGAGATCACGTTGCGGCGGACAAGGTCGGCGAGGTTCTGGTCGAGGGTCTGCATGCCGACGTTCTGACCGGTCTGGATCGCCGAGTACATCTGGGCGATCTTGTTCTCGCGGATCAGGTTGCGGATGGCGGGGGTGCCGATCATGATTTCGTGGGCGGCGACCCGTCCGCTGCCGTCCTTGGTCTTCAGCAAGGTCTGCGAGATCACTGCCCGCAGCGATTCGGACAGCATCGACCGCACCATGTCCTTCTCGGCCGCCGGGAAGACGTCGACGATGCGGTCGATGGTCTTGGCCGCCGACGACGTGTGCAGGGTGCCGAACACCAGGTGGCCGGTCTCGGCTGCGGTCAGCGCCAGCCGGATCGTTTCGAGGTCGCGCATCTCGCCGACCAGGATCACGTCCGGGTCCTCGCGCAGTGCCGACCGCAAGGCGTTGGAGAAGGACAGCGTATGCGGGCCGACCTCGCGCTGGTTGATCAGGCAGCGCTTGGCCTCGTGCACGAATTCGATCGGATCCTCGACGGTCAGGATGTGGCCGTAGTCGTTCTCGTTGATGTAGTCGATCATCGCCGCCAGCGTGGTCGACTTGCCCGATCCGGTCGGGCCGGTCACCAGGCAGATGCCGCGCGGGGTCTCGGCGATCTCCTTGAAGATCTTCGGGCAGTTGAGATCCTCCAGCGTCAGCACCTTCGACGGAATCGTCCGGAACACCGCGCCGGCGCCCCGGTTCTGGTTGAAGGCATTGACCCGGAAGCGCGCCAGGTTGGGCACCGCGAACGAGAAGTCGCACTCGAGGTGTTCCTCGAACTGCTTGCGCTGGCCGTCGTTCATGATGTCGTACACCATCGCGTGCACGTCCTTGTGTTCCATCGGCGGCAGGTTGATCCGGCGAACGTCGCCATGCACCCGGATCATCGGCGGCAGTCCAGCCGACAGGTGAAGGTCCGAGGCCTTGTTCTTGACCGAAAACGCAAGCAGTTCTGTGATGTCCATGGTGGCTCAGAGGCAGTGGCTGGCGGAGAACCGTATAACGGCCGGGTGGTATACTTTTTTAGGGCCGGCAGCGTGCGCCGACACCTCCCGATATGACAACAATCGCCTCCCGCCTGCAAGCCGTTCGTGCCCGCGTCGCCGACGCCGCCAGGCTGCACGGACGAAATCCCGACGACATTTCGCTGCTGGCGGTCAGCAAGACCTGGCCGGCGGATGCGGTACGCGAGGCGCGGGCGGCCGGCCAGCGCTGCTTCGGCGAAAACTACGTGCGGGAGGGCCTGGCCAAGATCTCGGCACTCGCCGACCCCGGCCTCGAATGGCATTTCATCGGGCCGCTGCAGAGCAACAAGAGCGCCGACGTCGCGCGCGCCTTCGCCTGGCTTCATTCGCTCGACCGGCTGAAACTGGCGCAGCGACTGTCGGTCCAGCGTCCGCCGACGCTGCCGGCGCTGAACGTGTGCATCCAGGTTAACGTCAGCGGCGAGGCGAGCAAGAGCGGGGTCGCCCCGCAGGCGCTCGACGCGCTCGTGGACCGGCTCGTCGAACTGCCGGGGCTGCGCCTGCGTGGGCTGATGTGCGTACCGGAGCCGAGCGCGGACGAAGCCTTGTTGCGCCGCCGCTTCGCCGGCCTGCGTGAACGGCTCGAGGCACTCAACGCGCGCGGCTTCGCGCTCGACACGCTGTCGATGGGCATGTCCCACGATCTCGATGCGGCCATCGCCGAAGGTGCGACGATCGTGCGCGTCGGCACTGCGATTTTCGGCGAGCGCGTATATCCTCGGCCCTGACCATATCGAACGGGCGCAATCATGAAGATCGTGTTTCTCGGCGGCGGCAACATGGCGACCGCCCTGATCGGCGGCATGCTCGCCACCGGATTCGAGCCAGAATCCATCACTGTGATCGAGCGCGCGAGCGATGCCGGCGCGCGCCTCGCCGAGCGCTTCGGCATCCGCGTCGTGGCTGAAGCGGCACAGGCGGGATTGCCGGCCGACGCGCTGGTGCTGGCGGTCAAGCCGCAGCAGATGAAGGAGGCGGTGGCGGATCTCGCCGGGCGCCTGGGCGGCACGCTGGTGGTCAGCATCGCTGCCGGGCTGCGCGCGACCGACATCGCCCGCTGGCTCGGCGACCATCGACGGCTGGTGCGCTGCATGCCGAACACCCCGGCGCTGATCGGCGCCGGCATCACCGGGCTGTTCGCTGATCCCAGCGTCGACGCCGATGGCCGCGCCCTGGCCGAGCGACTGTTGCAGGCGGTGGGGGCGACGGTCTGGGTCGACGACGAGGCGGCGATCGATGCGGTGACCGCGATTTCCGGCAGCGGTCCGGCCTACGTGTTCCATTTCATCGAGGCGCTCGAGGCGGCGGCGGGCGCATTCGGTTTCGACGCGGCCACCGCGCGCAAGCTGGCGATCGACACGGTGCTGGGCGCTGCGCGGCTGGCGGCCGACAGCGACGAGGCGCCGGCAACGCTGCGCGAGCGCGTCACCTCCAAGGGGGGGACCACCGCCGCGGCGCTCGAGGTGATGCGCCAGCGCGATCTGATGGGCCTGGTCGCCGCGGCGACCGAGGCGGCCGAGCGCCGCGGGCGCGAACTGGGTGTGGAACTGGGTGGGGAGGCATAAGCGGACATGCTGGCGAACATTTTTGCGTTGATCCTGTCGGCGGTATCGGGATTGCTCACCATCGTGCTGCTGGTGCGCTTCTTCATGCAGTGGCAGCGGCTGCCGTTCCGCAATCAGCTCGGCCAGTTCATCGCCGCCACCACCAACTGGATCGTGCTGCCCCTGCGCCGCGTGATTCCCGGTTTCGGCGGGCTCGATTTGGCCAGCCTGGCGGCAGCCTGGCTGGTGCAGGCCCTGACCATCGGCATCGAGTATTCGTTGCGTGGCGCCGGGGTCAGTGCCGGACTGCTGATCGCGATGTTCGGTGTCGGCTTCTTCGAGGTGCTGCGGATGATGGTCTATCTGCTGATCGGCGTCGTCATCGTGTCGGCGGTGCTGTCGTGGATCAACCCACATGCGCCGATCGCGCCACTGATCCACGGCCTGGCCGATCCCTTCCTGCGTCCGTTCCGGCGGGTCATCCCGCCGATCGCCGGTGTCGACCTGTCGCCGCTGGTGCTGCTGCTGGTGCTGCAGGTCGTGCTGATGGTGATCGGCAGCGTCCAGGCGGGGGTCTTGCCGGCCCTGTTGCGCTGAGCGATGGGCTGGCTCACCGAAACGGCCGACGGTGGTCTTATCCTGTCATTGCACGTACAGCCCAAGGCGCGGCGGACCGAGTTCTGCGGGCTGCACGGCGACGCGATGAAGCTGCGGCTGGCTGCGGCGCCGGTGGATGGAAAGGCGAATGCCGCCCTGCTCGCATTCCTGGCCGATTTCTGCGACCTGCCGAAGGCGGCGGTCGAGCTGATCGGCGGCGCCACCAGCCGGGCCAAGCGGGTCCGGCTGGCGCCGGTGTCAGCAGAGGCGCTGGCCCGATTGCACCGTCTCTGCTGAGCCGATTCGACGATTTCGGCCTTGGCGAGGGTCACGGGGCGCCTCGCTGCGCTACTGAAATCGCCTACCGGAAGGCGTCCGGGGCCTTACCTTGCGGGTATCTCTGGAAGAGGAGGTACGACACACCCTGGCGTCCCGCGACCCGCGCGAGCCTCCTGGACGCGCGCCGATTTGAACGATGCCAGAGCGCCGCGGCTGGGCGGGTGATCGCGACAAGCCGATGACCGTTGGCGAGATCGCCTATCTGCTGCTCGATCAGACGCTGGGGCACTTGTCGGTGCACGAGGTTTGACGCTCGGCGGGACGGGCGGTGCTACTCTTTCCTGCACAGAGCAGGAAAACTGCCGGAGGAGACCGTCGTGGACGTCGATCGCTACCGCGAGATCTATCGGGCACATCGCTGGCACGTGCCCGATCCCTTCAACATCGCCGACGTATGCTGCCAGCGCTGGGCCGGGGACGGCGATCGCATCGCGCTGATCGCCGTTGCCGGGGACGGGACGGCGGTACGCCACGGCTACGCGGAGTTGCAGCAGGCGGTCGAGCGTCTGGCGGCGGCGCTGTCGGCGCGCGGGGTCGGGCGCGGCGAGCGCGTCGCGGTGGTGCTGCCGCAACGCTTCGAGACCATCGTCAGCCTGCTGGCGCTGATGCGCATCGGCGCGGTGGCGATGCCACTGTCGATCCTGTTCGGGCCCGACGCGCTCGCCTATCGCCTGCAGGACAGCGATGCGGTCGCCGCCATCTGCGACCGTCGCGCGGTGGCGTCCCTGCTCGAGGTGCGCGACCAGTGCCCGGCGCTGGCGACGCTATGGACCGTCGATTGCGACGGCGAGGACTGGCAAGCCCTGCTGGCCGACGGCAGCGATCCGCTGCCGACCTGCCGAACCTCGCCACGCGACCCCGCGGTACTGATTTATACCAGTGGCACCACCGGACCGCCGAAGGGAGCGTTGATTCCGCATCAGGCGATGATCGGCAACCTGCCGGGTTTCGTCGCCAGCCAGGACGACTTCCCGCAGGCCGGCGACGTCTTCTGGTCGCCGGCGGACTGGGCATGGACCGGCGGCCTGTGGGATGCGCTGATGCCGACCCTGTATTTCGGCATGCCGATCGTCGGCTTCGACGGCCGTTTCTCGCCCGACGCCGCGTTCCGACTGATGGAGGCGCATGGCGTCACCAACAGCTTCCTGTTCCCGACCGCGCTGAAGGCGATGATGAAGGCGTATCCGCGACCGCGCGAGCATTTCGACCTCAGGCTCAGGGCGATCATGAGCGCCGGCGAGGCGGTCGGCGACGCGGTCTTCGGCTGGTGCCGCGATGCCCTCGGCGTAACCGTCAACGAGATGTTCGGCCAGACCGAGATCAACTACATCGTCGGCAACAGCCACGGCCACTGGCCGGCGCGGCCGGGCTCGATGGGGCGCGGCTATCCGGGCCACCGGGTGGCGGTGATCGATGATGCCGGCGAGCCGGTGGCGGCGGGCAGCGAGGGCGAGGTCGCGGTGCATCGTCGCGACATCCACGGCGATCCGGACCCCGTGTTCTTCCTCGGCTACTGGAAGAACGACGCCGCCACCGATCGCAAGTACACCGGCGACTGGTGTCGCACCGGCGACCTTGCGGTGGCCGACGACGACGGATACCTGTGGTACCGCGGTCGCGCCGACGATGTCTTCAAGGCCGCCGGTTATCGCATCGGTCCCAGCGAGGTCGAAAATTGCCTGGTCAAGCATCCGGCGGTTGCCAATGCCGCGGTGGTGCCTAAACCGGACCCGGAGCGTGGCGCACTGGTCAAGGCCTACGTCGTGCTGGCGGCTGGCTTCGAGCCGTCCGAGTCGCTGATCGGCGAGATCCAGGCGCATGTCCGCGGCCTGCTCGCGCCCTATGAGTATCCGAAGGAGATCGAATTCCTCGATGCGCTGCCGATGACTACGACCGGCAAGGTCCAGCGGCGGGTGTTGCGCCTGCAGGAAGAGGCACGGGCGAGCGCGGAGGGACGCACCTGAGCAGACGATCTTTGAACCCCCGTGGCGGCAGTGCCGGCCGCGTCGGCGCGGGCGTCGGCGGCCTGTCGCCGTTTTTGCTGTGCCCGCTCGTGCTGGCGGCCTGTACGCCGACGCCGGACGACAGTTACCACGGCTACGTCGAGGGTGAGTACACCTACGTCTCGGCGCCTTTTGCGGCCTACCTGGCCGAGCTCAAGGTGTCCCGGGGGCAGGCCGTGAGCGCCGGGCAGCTGTTGTTCGTGCTCGACGGCGAGCCGCAGGCGCACGTTCTGGCCGAAGCCGAGGCCGCCGCCGAGGCTGCCCGTGCGCAGGCCGACAACCTGCTCGACGCCCGCCGCGCCGAGGAGATCGCCGGACTGCGCGCCGAAGTGAGTGCCGCAGACGCCGCGGTCGAACTGGCGCGCAGCCGACTGCAGCGGGAGCGGGACCTGGTCCAGCGCGAGTTCGTCTCGCCGGCGCGCGTCGACGAGCTGCAAAGCCAGCTCGAACAGGCGTCCGCGCAGCGTGCCCAGGCCAGGGCGCGGCTGGCGCTCGCCCGTGATCCGCTCGGTCGTCACGACGAGTACCGTGCTGCCGATGCCGGCTACCGCGCCGCGCAGGCCCGGGTCGAGCAGCAGCGCTGGTTGTATGCGAGGCGCGAGGCGACCGCGCCGCTGGCGGGCGAACTGGTCGATACCTATTACCGGCCGGGCGAGTGGGTGCCGGCGGGCCAGCCCGTGACCAGCATCCTGCCGCCTGCCGGCCGGCGCCTGCGCTTCTTCGTGCCGGAGGCGGCGATGTCGCGGTTGCACACCGGTCAGCGGGTCGCCGTGCGCTGCGATGGCTGTGACGGCGCGCTGACGGCCACCATCGACTACATCTCGCCGACTGCCGAATACACGCCGCCGGTGATCTACAGCCAGAACAGCCGCCAGAAGCTGCTGTTCCGCGTCGAGGCGGTGCCCGCGGCGTCCGATCCTCCGCTGCCGCCCGGTCTGCCGGTGGATGTGCTCGAAGCCGATCGATGAACCGCTCCGAGAACGTCATCGACGTCCATGGATTGCAGAAGCGCTTCGGCGACAAGACCGTCGTCGACGGCCTCTCGCTGCAGCTCAGGGAAGGCGAGATCCACGGCTTCCTCGGACCCAACGGCAGCGGCAAGACGACCTCGATCCGGATGTTGTGCGGCTTGCTGACACCGGACGGCGGCTCGGGTCGCTGCCTGGGTCACGACGTGCTGCGGGAGAGTGCCGCGATCAAGCGCGAGGTGGGCTACATGACGCAGCGCTTCTCGTTGTGGGACGACCTCAGCATCGAGGAGAACCTGCACTTCGTCGGCCGCATGTTCGGCGTCGTCGGGCGACGCCAGCGGGTGGAGCGGGCGCTCGAAGGACTCGGCCTCGGCGGGCGGCGCAGGCAACTGGCCGGCACCCTGTCCGGCGGCTGGAAGCAGCGACTGGCGCTGGCCTCATGCCTGATGCACGAGCCCCGGCTGCTGTTGCTGGACGAACCGACGGCGGGCGTCGACCCGAAGGCACGGCGGGATTTCTGGGAGGAGATCCATCGCCTGTCGGCTGCCGGCATCACCGTGCTGGTGTCCACCCACTACATGGACGAGGCGGAGCGCTGTCACCGCCTCTCCTATCTCGCTTACGGCCGGCTGTTGGCCACCGGCCGCGGCGCGGAGATCGTCGCCGCACAAGGGCTCAGCACCTGGGCGGTGTCGGGCGACGGTGTCGAGCGGTTGAGTGAAGCGCTGCGGCAGTTGCCGGCGGTCGAACAGGTGGCGAGCTTCGGCACGCAACTGCATGTCAGCGGGCGCGACGCGACGCGCCTGCAGGCCGAGCTGGCGCGCTTCGTCGCCGCCCACGGGCTGCGCATGGACGCCGCCCGGCCGTCGCTCGAAGATGTCTTCATGCACCTGATGCAGGGCGCGCGCGACCCGCTGGAGCGATGAGGGCGTGACCCGCATTTCGCTCTCCCGCTGGCTCGGCATACTGATCAAGGAATTCATCCAGCTACGCCGCGACCGGCTGACCTTCGGCATGATCGTCGGCATTCCGATCCTGCAACTGGTGCTGTTCGGCTTCGCCATCAATTCGGATCCGAAACACCTGCCGACGGCCGTGGTGATTGCCGAGCCCGGTCCGGCGGCGCGCGCCTTCGTCGCGGCGATGCAGAACAGTGGCTATTTCGACGTGCTCGGCCGCGTCAGCGAGGATCAGGCAGCGCGTGCCCTGGCGCGCGGCGAGGTGCAGTTCGTCGTCAGCTTCCCCCCGGATTTCCAGCGCGATCTGGTGCGCGGCCGCCCGGTGGCGATCGCGGTCGAGGCCGATGCCACCGATCCACAGGCCACCGGCGGTGCCGTCGCGGTCCTGAACCACCTCGGTGCCGAACTGTTTGCCCCGGATCTGCCCGGTCGACGTCTGGCCGCGATGGCGCCCGTCGAGTTGCGCGTGTTGCGCCGCTACAACCCGGAAGGCATCACCGCCTACAACATCGTGCCGGGACTGCTGGGCGTCATACTGACCCTGACGATGGTACTGATGACCGGGTTGGCGATGACCCGCGAACGCGAGCGCGGTACCTTCGAGAATCTAATGGCGACGCCGGCGACGCCGTTCGAGGTGATCACCGGCAAGCTGGTGCCCTATGTCCTGATCGGCCTGGTGCAGGTGACCCTGGTACTGATCGCTGCCCGCTGGATCTTTCACGTGCCGATGCTGGGCAGCATCGCGCTGCTCTACGGCGTCGTCCTGATCTTCATCGTGGCCAACCTGGTGCTCGGCATCACCTTCAGCTCGATCGCCCGCAACCAGCTGCAGGCGATGCAGATGACCTTCTTCTTCTTCCTGCCGTCGATGCTGCTGTCCGGTTTCATGTTCCCGTTCCGCGGCATGCCCGAATGGGCGCAGGCCGTCGGCAGCCTGTTGCCGCTGACCCATTTCCTGGTGCTGGTGCGTGGCATCCTGCTGAAGGCGAGCGGTACGGTGCTGCTGTGGCCGAGCATCTGGCCGATCCTGCTGTTCACCTGCGTCGTGCTGGCGGTCGGATTGCGGACCTTCCGTCGTACGCTGGACTGATTGCTGCAAGCTGCCGCTGGTGAACCTGCCGCGCCTGCCCGCGGGCGGCACCGGCAGTCGTCGGCTAATCCTGCCGGCGGCCTCGTTCGCGGGCCCGCTGACGCTTCAGGGCGCGCTGCATCACCCGTGCCCGCTGGCCATCGTCCATTTCACGCCAGCGTTCGCGCAATTCGGCGCGACGCTGCGGTGGCAGCGCACGAAGGCGCTCGAGCACCTGGCGAAAATGCCGCTTCTCCTCGGGTGACAGGCTGCGGTAGCGATCCAGGTTGCGGCGTGCACGGCTGCGCTGTTCCGGCGTCATGGCCTGCCACTTGGCGAGCCGATGGCGCGCCCGGGCGCGCTGTTCGGGATCCATCTCCTGCCAGCGCTCGGCGCCCTTCAGCAGCCGCAGACGGCGCTCGGCAGGCAGGCTGTCCCACTGCTCGCGCAGGGGCGCGAGCATGTGTTGCTGCTCGGCGCCGAGCTGCGACCAGTCCGGCGCCGCGGCGTTCGCGACGGCGGGCAGCAGGCAGGCGAGGGCACACAACAGCAGTCGGCGGGTCGGTCGATGTTCAGTCTTCATCGGTGGTCTCCACGGCCGGCAGGGCTACGCCATCTGCCGCCAGGATGTCGAGTACAGTCATCGGGTCGTCGTCGACGTCGAGTTCGGCGAGCCATTCGAGCAGTTCCGGGCTGGGGGGGGCGTCGCCAGGGGTCGCCCGCAGCGGCAGCAGGCAGCCGATCAGCAACAGCAGACCGGCGCACCGGCGTTCAGCCGGCATCGACGCGCTCCTCGGTCGACAATGCCTCCTCGACCCAGAGATAGAAGTCCGGATCGTCGGCAAGTTCGTCCGGATCCTGGACCGCCAGCAATTCGAGCAACTCGAGCTCGGTCTCGGCCAATGGCGGCAGCGGATCGAGTGCCGGGTCGCCGTCGCGCAGAAGCACGCCGACCGCCAGCATGACGGCCACGGCCAGGGCGGCTGCCGGCGCGAGCACGATCGGGCGGCGCCAGCCGCTTCGCCGCTTGCCGGAGAGTGCGCGATGGCGTACCGCAACCAGTTGCGAACGGGTGCGGGCGTCCAGGGCGTCGACGCTGCGCTCGAGGCTGGCACCAGCCCGCCGAATGAAGGCGTCGTCGCTCGGGTCACTCATCTCAGATCCTCCAATTCACTGCGCAATCGGGCCAGTGCCCGAGCGTAGTGGGTCTTCGCGCTGGTCAGGCCACAGCCCATCGCAGCCGCGGTCTGGGCGCTGTCGAGGCCTTCCCAGGCGCGCAACAGGAAGGCTTGTTGCTGCCGCAACGGAAGCGCCGCCAACGCGGCGTCGAGACGGGTCGAGAATCGATCGTCCTCGAGTCGGTGCGCCGGCTCCCAGGATCGATCGGCCGGCACCCGGGCGAGGGCGTCTTCTTCGTCCGCTCCGAGAAAGGGCGAGAGCCAGTCGCGAAAACGGTTGCGCACGCGCTGGCGGCGGTGCCAATCGCGGATGCGCGACTGCAGGATGGTGAGGAAAAGCGGCCGCCATTCGGGCGCTTCGCGGTCGGCATATTTCTGCACCAGCTTCATCATGGCGTCCTGCACCAGTTCCAGCGCGTCGTCGCGATTGCCGGTGGCAAACTGCGCCATACGAAATGCCCGCCCCTCGATTTCCGCTAGAAAGGCAGGCAAGTCCTGCGCCGACGGGCGTTGCTCATCGGAGTCGGCAGCCATCAGCCGTCATCCGGCCGCCGGCGTCGAGCAGGTCACTGCCCGGCACGGCGCGAAACGCGCTCGGAGCGGCGGTCGAGGCGGTCGTTGATGCGTTCGCCACGGCGGTCGAGGCGCTTGTCGGCACGGTCGCCGCTGCGATCGAGTTGGGCATCGACATCATCCCCTTTCTTTTTCAGGCGCTTGGCGAGCCCGTCGTGACCAGCCTCCTCGGCACGATCGGCACGGTGATCGAAGCGCTTCTCGATGCGGTTGCCACGGGCGTCGCGACGATCCTCGATGCGCTCGCCGCGCCGGTCGAGCCGCGTCTCGATGCGGTCGCCCCGTTCATCGAGACGCTCTGCCCTGTGCTCCGGATCGACTGCGAGCGCCGATGTGGACAGCAGCATGCCGGCCGCAAGCACGACGGCCACCCGTTGGATTCGATTACTGATCATGATGTTCTCCTGGTCGTTGGTGAGTGGGTGCCCGGCTGTTCGACGGGGCACTTGTAGCAGAGAACGCAATCGCCGCCCGGTGGACGACAGGCAGGGAATTTTTTTGACGGGGCGCGTGGCAGCGCGGCGGTACCGGCCACACGCCGGGTCGTGAGCGCGGCTTCTTCGGACAGGCAAGGGCGGCGCCACGGAACCGTCCTTACGCGCACAACGGATCAGGGAACGAGGCGCATGTTCGACAGCGTCGCGGTCCAGGTGCCGGCGCCGGTGGTACGGACGAATACGCCTCGGATCTTGCCGGTGGGCGCTTCGCTGGCGACGCGGTTTCGCGGCACGTTGATGCTGTTGCCCGACGTATTGGTAATGACGAATGAGTTGGCCGCGATGTCGCTCGCCGACGATGCCCAAAAGTATTCGATCTGGTCGGTGCCGGCCCCGCCGACTTTGGATCGGTTGATGTCGATCAGCAGGTTCGAGGCGGTCAGGTAGTCGTCGGCGGTGTCCCAGCAGTCGGCGGACGGGAACGGGACGAAGATGCCGGCACCATCGTTGAAGCCGGGCCCGACGTTGATCGGTCCCTGGGCCGTTCCCGCACCGGTGCACGCCGGCGTGAATGTCCAGCACGAGGTGCCGTTGGCGACCACCACGCTGGGGTTGCATTCGGGGCTGGGATCGCCGGCCTGCCTGGTCCCCAGCGTGCCGCCGCTCGGCGTGCAGTCGATCGCGTCGATTCTGATGGCGGTGCCGCTGGTGTTGTTGTGTTGCTGGTCGAGGCTGCAGTCGATGCTTGCCGACCCGCCGGCCGGGTTCTCGAAGTCCGTCGCCGCCGCGTAGGCGTGTTCGATCAGCCTGACGCCGCCGGCGGTCGAAATCAGCGCGCCGATGGCCAACGCAGTCACTGCGATCAGTCGGCTGGCGCCGCCATTGCGGGACAGTCGCCATGCGGTTGCGGCCAGCGCGATCGCCAGCAGCAGCATCGACAGGCCGCCCAGCGCCGGAACGCCGGTGATGATCGCAGGGGAATACGAAATCGCCGCCAGCGCGGTGGTCGGCAGGAACATTACGCCGGCAATGATCGAACGAATGTTCACGAACGGCCTCCGTCGGATTGTCAACAATGAATGCATCGGGGATCGACGCCGTTCGGCGCACCTTGACCGGGTTGCGACCAGGTCTGCCCATTGCACGGCGTCACGATCCGGCGGCCGACGCGATTGCCGCTTCGCGGTCGGGGGCACGGCGCTGGACGCATTCTGCCGCGCGCCGCGTCGATCCGCCAGCATGACAGACGGGAACTCGGATCGCATCGAATGGCTGATGGCGCATGCATTGCGGAATGGCGCGGCACATCCCGCAACGCGCGCGCCTTGGCCGCGGATAGGCTCGCCTCCGCATGTTCGGCGATGACGCTGCGGAAGGCGCCTGTCGCCGGCCGCTAGCCGTGCGATCGGAACAGTCGTCTACCGCTCCAGGCTGCCGATCGATCCTCCGACCTGAAGATCACATTCGGTGCCGCGCGCAGGGCAGTGGTGCCGTCCCCTGGCTGCGATCACCGTCGCCGCAGGCGCGTTGCCTCGATACTGCCGTCGGTGCCGATGCGCGCCCGCAACTCGACCTGGTCGCCGACGCGTGGACGCTTGTCGATGCGGGTGCCGCCATCGACCCGAAACGGCTGGCCGTCCACCGCCCATTGACCGGTCAACCGGCCTTCGAAACGCAACCGCGCACCAATCGGAAGCGGTGCCGGCGTGCCGTCGGCACCGCGGGCGCCGCCGGCGATCCAGCGCTCGATCAGCGTGATGTCCTCGTCGTCGAGCCAGGGTGGGCCGTCGAAGGGCATGCGGGGCCGGGACAGGCCGCGGACGCGACGAAGAAGTTCGCTGGCGCCGGGGGCACCGGGCACCACCCGGACCCGGTCCGCGGCCGACACGGTCGATTCGTACGAGGTCAGCCGGTAGCCTTCGGGTGGCGGTCCCATCAGGCCGTTGTCGGTATGGCACTTGGCGCAGCGGGTCGCGAAGATCGGTGCCACGTGGGCGTACGTGACCGTCTCGCCCGGTCCGGGGCGCGGGGGCGGAAGTGCGGTGGCGCCGGCGGACGGGTCGGCCGCCGGCATGTCGGCGGCGATCCAGCGTTCGATGAGGTCCGTTTCGTCCGCGCTCAGCCACGGCGGCCCGGTCATCGGCATGCGGGGCTGGCTGTCGCCGCGGAGGCGGCGCATCAGTTCGCTGCCGGGGGCATCGTCCGCCCTCGCCACCGGGCCGTTGCGGCTTCCTGCCTTGATGCCGTCGAGCGAATCCAGGCGCAGGCCGAGCGGGGCGGCATCGCCGCTGTGGCACATGACGCAGCGTGACTGCAGGATCGCGGCGACCTCGGCGTAATCGGGCGCAGCGGCGCCGGCTGCGACATGGATGCCCGCGAGCAGGCCGGCGGCAATCCAGCCGCGAGCCATCATCGCGGTTCGCCGTACATGATCTGACCCTCGACGATCGTCGTGTGCACCCGCCCGGGCAGGCACAGGCCGAGAAAAGGGGTGTTCTTGCCCTGACTTTTCAAGGTCTCGCGACGGACCAGGGTCTCGCCCTCGGGATCGAAGATGCAGACGTCGGCGCGGGCATCGACCGACAGATGGCCGCCGCGCTGGCTGCCGATGATGCGTGCCGCGTCCGACGTCACCCGGGCCAGGGCATCGACCAGCGGGACCGAGCACTGCCCGGCCCACTTCAGGGTCAGCGGCAGCAGCAACTCGAGCCCGGTGGCACCGGGCTCGGCTTCGGAGAACGGGCACTGCTTGGCGTCGTCGTCCACCGGCGTGTGGTTCGAGCACAGTGCGTTGATGTCGCCGTCGGCGAGGCCGCGCTGCAGTGCGTCGCGGTCGCGCTGGCTGCGCAGCGGGGGGATCAGCCGGCAATGGGGATTGAAATAGCCGATGTCCATGTCGCACAGATGCAACTGGTTGATTGATACGTCGCAGGTGATGTCCACGCCCTCCCGCCGCGCCCACTTGATCATCCTCAGGCCTTCGGCGCTTGACAGGCGGGTCACGTGAAGCCGGCAGCCGGCCAGCCGCGCCAGTTCGATATGGGTGTACAGGCCGATCGTCTCGGACGCCGTCGGGATGCCGGCGAGACCCAGCCGGGACGCCACCTCGCCGTCGTGGGCGACGCCGCCGCGCGACAGGAACGGCGCGACCGGCTGTAGCCAGACCGGGAAGTCGAAGGTGGCGGCGTATTCCATCGCGTGCAGCAGCACCTTGGTGTCCACCAGCGGGGTGTTGGCCTGACTGAAGGCGACGCAGCCGGCGTCGGTCAGTTCCGCCATCTCGGACAGGCGTTCGCCAGCGAGCCCGACGGTCAGCGCGCCGACCGGGTAGATGTGGGCGCGGTTCAGGCGCTTGGCGCGGTAGCGCAGCATCTCGACCAGTCCCGGCTCGTCGAGGACCGGATCGGTGTCCGGCGGGATCGCGACACTGGTGACGCCGCCGGCCATCGCCGCTTCCATCTCGGATTCCAGCGTGGCGCGGTATTCGAAGCCGGGCTCGCGCAGGCGGGCGGCGATGTCCACCAGGCCCGGACAGACCACCAGGCCGATCGCATCGATTTCGCGGTCGGCGACGAAGCCGTCCGGTGCCTCGCCGACCGCGGCGACGCGTCCGTCGGCAATGTAGAGGTCGTGCGTTGCGTCGATGCGGTTAGCCGGATCGATCAGGCGGCCGTTGGCGATTCGGATCTTCATCTCAGTTTCCTGCAAGCATGCTCATGACCGCCATCCGCACCGCGATGCCGAAGGTGACCTGCGGCAGGATCACCGCCTGCCCGCCGTCGGCCACTGTCGAATCGATCTCGACGCCCCGATTCATCGGCCCCGGATGCATCACGATCGCGTCGGGCTTGGCGAGCGCCAGTTTCTCCGGCGTGAGCCCCCAGACCTTGAAGTACTCCTGCGGGCTCGGCAGCAGCGCGCCGTTCATGCGCTCGTTCTGCAGGCGCAACATCATCACCACGTCGGCGTCGCGCAGACCCTCGTTCATGTCGTGGCAGACGCGCACGCCGAGTCGTTCGACATCGGTCGGCAGCAGGGTGCGCGGGCCGACCACGCGCACTTCGGGGACGCCGAGGGTGGTCAGTGCGGCGAGCTGCGAGCGCGCCACCCGCGAGTGCAGCACGTCGCCGACGACGACCACGATCAGGTTGTGAAATTCCTTCTTGAAGTGGCGGATCGTGTACATGTCGAGCAGGCCCTGGGTCGGATGGGCATGACGACCGTCGCCGGCGTTGATCACGTGGATGTGGTTGCGGCCGGTGGCGTGCAGGTGGTCCGCAATGAGGTAGGGGGCACCGCTGGACTCGTGGCGCACGACGAACATGTCGGCCTGCATCGCGCACAGGTTATCGATGGTGTCGAGCAGGGTCTCGCCCTTCTTGGTCGAGGACGTCGACACGTTCAGGTTGATGACGTCGGCCGACAGGCGCTTGGCGGCGATCTCGAAGGTCGTGCGCGTGCGCGTGGAGTTCTCGAAGAACAAATTGAACACGCTCTTGCCGCGCAGCAGCGGCAGCTTCTTGACTTCGCGTTCAGCCACTTCGGTAAACGGTGCGGCAATGTCGAGGATGGCGCCGAGGATCGACAGCGGCAGCCCGTCGAGGGAGAGCAGGTGTTGCAGTTCGCCGTTCTTGTTCAGTTGCGGGTTACGCATCGATCAACCTCAGCGACAGGGTGCCGGTGGCGTCGCGGGAAAGACGCAGGCTGCGGCTGGCGGGCAGTGGCTGCGGCAGCGTGAATGCACAGTAGCGTGCACCGATCGGCAACTCGCGGCCGTGGCGGTCGCACAGCACCGCGAGATCGACCCGGCCCGGCCGGCCGTAGTCGAACAACTCGTTCAGCGCCGCGCGGGTCGTACGTCCGGTGTAGAGCACGTCGTCCACGATGATGATGTCGGCACTTTCGACGTCGAACGGTATGTCCGAACGCTGGGGTCGCGGATGCAGACCGCGCGAACCGAAATCGTCACGGTAGAAGGATACGTCGATCGTGCCGAGGGCCGCCTTGATCCCGAGCAGGCGATGGAGCCGCTCCGCGAGCCAGGCGCCGCCGGTATGGATGCCGACCAGCGCGGTACGCTCGCTGACATTGGGGCGGATCTGGTCGACCAGGCGGGCGAGCAGGGATTCGGCATTCGGTAGTTCAATCGGCATGGGCTCTCGTGTCCAGGAATTGCTGGAGGATGATACGTGCGGCGGCGGCGTCGAGTCGGGGCTGCGTTGCCCGGCCGCGGACGCCGACGGCGGCCAGGTCGCGTACCGCAGCCTGACTGCTGAAGCGTTCGTCGACCAGTTGCACCGGCAGGCCGAAGCGTCCGTGCAACTGATTTGCGAAGCGGCGGCAGCGCTGGCTCATTTCGTGTTCGCTGCCGTCGGGCCGGACCGGCAGGCCGACCACCAGCGCGACCGGTCGCCATTCGGCGAGCAGGTCCGCGATACGGGCGAAACGGGCGCGGCCGGCTTCGTCGGTGATGGTGTCGACGGCATGGGCAGTGCCCGATTCGAGCTCGCCGACGGCGACGCCGATGCGGGCCAGGCCGAAGTCGAATGCCAGGATGCTGCCCCGTCGGGGCCACGTCCCGGCCGCGTCAGGCATGGCCTGCGACTTCCGACAGCGAAGCGTAGTCGACCCCGATCAGCTGCATGGCCGCGGCGAAGCGCTCCTCGGGCGGAATGTCGAAGACGATCGACAGGTCGGCGGGTACCGTCAGCCACGCGTTCTGCGCCAGCTCCTGTTCGAGCTGGCCCGGTGACCAGCCGGCATAGCCGAGGGTCACCAGCACCTCCTCGGGGCCGCCGCCGCTGCCGACCGACTGCAGGATGTCCTTCGAACTGGTCAGTGCGGCATCGTCGCCGATCGCCAGACTGGAATGCCATTCACCCGCCGGCCGGTGAAGCACGAAGCCCCGGTCGGTCTGTACCGGCCCGCCGAAATAGACCGGCTGGCCGGCGGTCTCCGTGTCCTCGATCGGCAGGTCGATGCGATCGAACAGCGCCGCCAGATTCATGTCGAGCGGCCGATTGACGATCACGCCGAGGGCGCCCTGGTCGTTGTGCTCGGCGATCAGCGTGACCGTGCGGGCAAAATTCGGATCGACCAGCGCGGGCATGGCGATCAGGAAATGTTTGGTCAGGTTGCTGGTCGGCGAGATCATGGCCACCATTCTACGACGCTCTGACCCTGGCGGTGGAGCGGGGCGGCATGCGCGGAACGGCAACGTCGTGCCGGCCCGGAACCCGGGCGGTTGCCCACGGTCCGATCGGCTCGTGATCCCGGCATGGAGAGAGACGGATGTCCGATGCTGTCCTGGTGTGGCTGCGGCGCGACCTGCGCGCCGACGACAATGCCGCGCTGCATCATGCACTGAAGCGTGCGAGGCGGGTGCATTGCGTGTTCGTGTTCGACACGACGATCCTCGATCGACTTCAGGACCGCGACGATCGGCGCGTCGAGTTCATCCTCGCCAGCCTGATCGAACTCGACGGCCGGCTCTCCGACCTCTCGCGCAGGGCCGGCGGCGCCGGCAGCGGCGTGATCGTCCGATATGGCGATCCGGTCGACCGGATCCCGGCGCTGGCGCTCGACCTCGGGGCCTCGGCAGTGCACTGCAACGGCGACTACGAGCCCGATGCGCTCCGGCGCGACGACGAGGTGAGTCAGCGACTCGCTCAACTCGGCATCGCCTTCCAGGCACACAAGGACCAGGTGGTCTTCGAGAAGGACGAGGTGCTGACCCGCGATGGCAGGCCCTATGCGGTCTACACGCCGTATCGCCGGGCCTGGATGGCGCGCTTCGGCGCCGGCGACGCGGCCTGCCAGTACGGAACCGACGCGCTGGCCGCGACGCTGGCGCCGAAGCCCGACGATGAGGCGCTGCCCGGCCTGGCCGACATCGGCTTCGAGCCGAGCAATCTGGCGGCGCTGCCGATCACGCCCGGCAGCCGTGGCGGCCAGGCCCTGCTGGCCGAGTTCGAATCGCGCATGGCGCGCTATCACGAAGCGCGGGACTTCCCGGCGGTCAAGGGCGTGTCCTACCTGTCGGTGCATCTGCGGTTCGGTACCGTGTCGATTCGCGCGCTGGTGCGTGCCGCGCTCGCCCGCTCTGGCGAAGGTGCCCGCTGCTGGCTCGGAGAGCTGATCTGGCGGGAGTTCTACCAGCAGTTGTTGTGGCATCACCCCCACGTCGTCGACCGGGCCTTCAAGCCGGGCTTCGAAGTCGTCCGCTGGGAAGACGACCCGGCCGGATTCGACGCCTGGTGCCAGGGCCGAACCGGTTACCCGCTGGTGGATGCCGCGATGCGCCAGCTCAACACCACCGGCTACATGCACAATCGCCTGCGCATGGTGACCGCGTCGTTCCTGACCAAGGACCTGGGCATCGACTGGCGCCTCGGTGAGCGCTACTTCGCACGCAGGCTCAACGACTACGATCTGGCGGCCAACAATGGTGGCTGGCAATGGGCGGCCTCGACCGGCTGCGATGCCCAGCCCTGGTTTCGCATCTTCAATCCGGTGACCCAGTCGAAGAAGTTCGACGCTGATGGTCGCTTCATCCGACGCTACCTGCCCGAACTCGCCGGCGTGCCGCAACGCTTCGTCCATGCGCCGTGGGAGATGGCGGAGGGCCAGCAGCGGGCCTGCGGCTGTGTCGTCGGCACGGACTATCCGGCACCGATCGTGGACCATGCCGAGGCGAGGTCGCGTACGCTGGCGCGATTCGAGGCGGCTCTCGACGCGTTCGGCTGAATGCCGGCGAGGCCCGTCCAACCATCCAGGAGAATGTGATGAACGAGGACAGGGCCAATCCCAGGACACTGGCGATCCACGGTGACCACGACCCGTCGGTCGCCGACATCGCACCCCCGATCCACCTCAGCTCCACCTATCGTGCTGCGGATTCCGACGAATTCGCGCGGATCGCCGAGGCCGATCGTCCGAGCCGCTTCTACACCCGCTACGGTAATCCGACCGTGGCCCGGGCCGAACGGCTGGTGGCCGGCCTCGAAGGCTGCAATTCGGCGCTGATGTTCGCCTCCGGCATGGGCGCGGTGGCGACCACCGCGCTATCGCTGCTGTCCGCCGGCGACCACGTCGTCGCCCAGCGCGACCACTACATGGGCACCTTACGCTTGCTGACCGAGATGCTGCCGCGCTTCGGCGTGTCGCATACGCTGGTGGACCAGACCGAGGCTGGCGCCTTCGCCGATGCGATGCGGCCCGAGACCCGACTGGTGATCGTCGAGACGCCCTCCAACCCGATGCTGAAAGTGACCGATCTCGCCGCCGTCGCGGCACTTGCGCGGGCGCGAGGGGCACTGACGCTGGCCGACAACACCTTCGCCAGCCCAGTGAACCAGCGGCCGTCCGAACATGGCATCGATCTGGTCGTGCATTCGGCGACCAAGTACCTGGGTGGCCACAGCGACCTGCTGGCCGGCGTACTGTGCGGTCCTTCGGGACTGGTGGACCGGGTCTGGTCGCAGGCCATCGTGCTGGGTGCCTGCAGCAACGGCTTCGATGCCTACCTGCTGCTGCGCGGCCTGCGCACGCTGCCGCTGAGGGTCGAGCGGCAGAGCGAAACGGCCCTCACGCTGGCCCGCCATCTGGAAACCCGCGCCGGTGTCGCCCGGGTCCATTACCCGGGCCTCGCCAGCCATCCCCAGCATCGGTTGGCGGCGCATCAGATGACCGCCTTCGGGGGTGTGCTGAGCTTCGAGCTGGCCGGCGGTGGCTCGGCCGCGCGCGCCTTCGTCGATGCGCTCGACCTGGTCGCCAACGCCGTCAGCCTCGGTGGCGTCGAGACGCTCGCGAGCCACGTCGGCTCGATGTGGCATGCCGGCGCGGCCGAAGGCCAGGGCGCGATACCGGCCGGCCTGATCCGACTTGCGGTCGGGCTCGAACATCCGGACGACATCGTCCGCGATCTCGAACACGGCCTGGCCGCTGCCCAGTCGGCCTGACTCTCAATGCGCGCGCGCCCGGCATGGGCTTGAAGGCCGCGCGCCGGACCCCGTCGCGCCCGGGCCTCACGCTGTTCACGCCGGCGGCCGGGTCCGTCGCTCGTTGCGATTCCCGTGCCTGTGCTGGCATGGCCGGCCTGGGCATGGCGCCGAGGTGCCGCCAGCGGGCCATGGGCGAGATCGAGATCGGCGATCCCGGTCGATTGAAAACGCGTGCATAGTCGACCGGTCGCATGGCGTCGAGCAGGTATTCGCCCCGCGACCGCAGCCGAGGTGCCCGGCGAGGCCATGTCCCGCTTGGTCGCCGACGCAATGCAATCCATCGATCGCGAAGGAAGGACAGATGATCATCGAGAAGGGCGAACAGGTTCACGTGATGTACCGGGCGCTGTACGAAAATTCCGGGAGGCGACACTTCGTCGGCGAGGTGCTCGAGGCGGTCGGCGCGACCTGCCGTATCGAAGGCTATGTCTTCGTCTATGATCAGAAGTCCTCGACCTTCGTCAAGAAGCCGGAAAAGCGGGTGACGATCGTCGACCTGGCGGAGAGCGGCTACATCGTCAATCTGGTCGGCAAGGACGTGGCACTCGACGCCATCCGCTACAAATACGAGCAGGGGGTCGGCCTGGTCGCCACCGACGGCCGGTCGTTCTCGCTGAATATCAACGAGTTCAGCGCCAAGAGCTGAGGGGCTGCGGCCGCCCGGGGCGTGGTGCGCCGGGCAGCCGGGCTCAGGCGGCGGTGGCGAGCGGTGCGTAGCCGGCGATCAGTTCCAGCAGATGCTGTTCGTCGTAGGGCTTGCCGAGGTAGTGCTCCACGCCGATCTCGCGCGCATATTCCTTGTGCTTGTCGGCAAGGCGCGACGTGATCATGATGATCGGCAGTGTCTTCAGGCGCTGGTCGGATCGGATGTTGCGGGCGAGATCGAAGCCGTCCATGCGCGGCATCTCGATGTCGGACAGGATCACGTCCGGCACTTCGTCGATCAGCCGTTCGAGGGCATCGACACCGTCCTTGGCGGTCAGCACGCGGTAGCCTTCGCGTTCCAGCAGGCGGCCGGTGATCTTGCGCACGGTGAGCGAGTCGTCGACCACCATCACGGTCGGCACGTGGGCGACTTCCTTGACCGCGATGCCGACGGTGTCGTCGTCGCCGAGCACGTCCGGGCGCGTCGCCAGTGCCACCGGGTTGATGATCAGCACGATTTCACCGTCGCCCATCACCGTGGCACCGGAGATGCCGACGATGCGTGCGATGTGCGGGCCGGCGTTCTTGACCACGATCTCCTGGTTGCCGCGCAGGCTATCGACGTGCAGGGCCAGGGTCTGGGCCCCCGCGCGCAGCAGCAGCACCCAGTTGAAGCGCTGCACCTGCGGTTGCGATTCGCCGTCGCCGACCAGCCGCGGCAGGTAGCGGTAGCTGTATTCTTCGTCCTGCCACGTCAGCGTGCGCTCGCTGCGCAGTTGCTCGATCTCGTGCGCCCGGAGTTCTCGCACCTGGGCGATCATCGTGGACGGAATGGCGTAGGTGCGTTGGCCGGCGCGGACCAGCAGCGCCTGGGTGACTGCGAGGTTCACCGGCAGGTAGATGCGGAAACGGGTGCCCTGGCCGGGCTGGCTGTCGATCTCGATGCGCCCGCCGACCGCCGCGGTCTCGCTCTTGACGACGTCCATGCCGACACCGCGGCCGGAGACCTGCGACAGGCTGGTTGCAGTCGAAAACCCCGGCATGAAGATCAGGTTGGTCAGGCGTTTTTCGTCGAGCGCCTCGTCGGCCTGGATCAGCCCATTGTCGAGCGCGCGCTGCCGGATCCGGTCGAAATCGAGGCCGGCGCCATCGTCCGAGAGCTCGATCAGGATCTCGTTGCCTTCCTGGGCGAGCCGCAGCGTGATCTGGCCGATCCGCGCCTTGCCGGCGGTGTCGCGGGCATCGGCCGCTTCGATGCCATGGGCGATCGAGTTGCGCAGCAGGTGTTCGAGCGGCGCGGTCATGCGTTCCAGCACGCTGCGGTCGATCTCGGTGTTGCCGGCGCGAATATCGAGGGTCACCTGCTTGCCCATGTCCTTGGCGCCCTGGCGTACGACCCGGTGCAGACGGTCGGCGACGCTGTCGAACGGCACCATGCGAACCCGCATCAGTGCCTGTTGCAGGTCGCGGTTGAGCCTGGCCTGGGCGCTCAGCGCCGATTCGGCGCCGTCGAGGTTCTTCAGCAGGTTGTGCTGCACCGTGGTGACGTCGTTGACACTCTCCGCCATCATCCGCGTGAGTTCCTGCAAGCGCGTGAAGCGGTCGAGCTCGAGCGGATCGAACTCGCCCTCGGCGCCGCCGGACAGGGCGATGCGCGACTGGAGCTGGGTCTCGGCCTGGATCTCGATTTCGCGCAGCTGGTTGCGCAGGCGGATGACGTTCTCGGTCAGGTCGAGCAGCGAGCGGCGCAGCGTGCGCAACTCGCCGTCGATGCGCGTGCGGGCGATGCCGATCTCGCCGGCCTCGTTGACGAACTTGTCCACCAGATCGGCGCGAACGCGAAGGTTGGCGGCCGACGATGCCGCGGCATCGGAGGTCGGTGCAGCCAGTTCGAACGACGGCGTGGCGCCGGCCGGCGGTTGGGCCAGGGCCTGCTCGGAGGCCGGTGTTGCCGCCGGTTCGGGCCCGGCCGTGATGCGGTCGAGATCGGCGCTGACCTTGTCGAGCCCGCTCTCGAGTTCGTCGATCAGTGCCGACGTCGGACCGTCGAACGCCTCCAGGCGTGTCTCGAGGCCGTGTACGTGTTCGCCCAGGCTCATGGCGCCGGCCATCCGTGCGCTGCCCTTCAGCGTGTGCAGCAGGCGAGCGATGGCCGGCGCGTGTTCGCCACCGGCGGGCTCGGTGCGCCATTCCCGCAGGCTGCTCTGCAGTTGCGCCAGCAGTTCGGCCGCCTCCTCGATGAAGATCGGCAGCAACTGTTCGTCGAAGTCGTCGGTCAGCGCAGGTGCCGCCGCAACTTCTTCCGCCTCTTCCGTGGCGGCCTCGGCGACGACCTCGACAGCTGCCGCGGTCTTGTCGACCGCTTCGCTGTCGACGCGCAGCAGCGCGTCGAGCTGCTCGACCAGTTCGGGCACCGGCAGCGGCAGGGTCGTGGTGGCAACCTCGACCAGCATCGCCTCGAGGGTGTCGGCGCTGCGGGCCAGCAGATCGGTCTGTTCCGGTGCCGGCGACTGCTCGGAGTCGCGGAAACGCGCCTGAGCATGCTCCAGCGATTTCGCCAGAGCCTGGACGGCCTGGACCTGCGCCGTGCCTGAAATGCCGGCCAGCGTGTGCGCCGCGCGCACCGATGCCTCGGGCGGGCGCAGCGTCGGATTGTTGCGCAGATGGCCGATCTCGCGCTTCAGCGTTTCGAGATGCTGGTTGGCCTCCGACAGATAGAGTTCGAACAGCGGCCGGGAGATCTGCTTGTCGCCGAGCACGACCTGATCCGAATCGCTGTCGACAAGCGGCGCATCGACGGTGTCGTCGACCGGCTCGGCTGTGGCCAGGACTGTCGATACCTCAGTCGATGCGTCGATGGCGGCAATGTCCTCCGCCTCGAACGCCGGCGTCGCGTCCGGCTCGACAGTCAGTTCTTCGAGTTCGATCGCCTCGACGGCGTCGTCGAGCGCAATCTCCTCGGCGTCGAGTTCTGCGAAACCGGCGTCGGCGAACGCGCTGCCGTCGGTTTCGGTTTCGGCCTCGGTGTCTTCGGACTCGGGCAACGCTTCGAGATCGCCAAAGTCGATCTCGTCGAGGGCGGCCGCCGGCAGCCCCTCGCCCTCTCTCCCGGCCTCGGGCTCGATTTCGGCTTCGATACCGTCAAGCGAAGTCTCCACGCCGGTGAACGTCGCGTCGTCGTCGAGGACTTCTTCCTGCCACTGCGAATCGGTGCCGGCGCCGAACTCGAGCGAGGTCTCGCGCAGTGCGCCTTCGTCATCCTCGGCGAATGCCGCCGCGTTGGCGGCACGGGCGTCGCCTGCGACCGACTGTTCGTCGCCCAGTTCGAGGGCTTCGGCGGGTGGCAGATCGGGCATTCGCAGGTCGGGTTCCTGCTCGGGACCAAGGGCATCGTCGCCGAGCGTCGGCTCGACCACCGACGCCGGCGCGTCGGCCGACGTGTCGGCGGCCGCGCCATCGGCTTCGGACCCGGGCTCAGCCGCCGGCAACGCCGGTTGGCCGAGGGCGCTGTGTTCGATCGGCTCGTCGGCATCGCGCAGGCGCTGTGCCTCGGCCAGCATGATCGACGCGTCCCGCGTGACGCCGCCTCCGCGCTCGAGCTGCCCGATCCAGGCGTCGAACAGGGCATGGGCGGCCTCGATCAGGTCGTGCATCGCCGGCGTCGGCTCCCACTCGAGCTGCAGCCAGCGGTTCATGGTCTGTTCCATGCCCCAAGCAGCTTCGCCGAGATCGGTCAGGCCGACCATCCGGCCGCTGCCCTTGAGCGTGTGGAAGCCTCTCCGGATCGTCGTCACCAGTTCGCCGTCATGCGGATTGGCGCGCGATCGGGCGAGGCTCTGCCCGATCGCGTCGACCACCTCGCGACCTTCTTCGAGGAAGATCGAGAGCAGTTCGGAATCGATCTCCTCGTCGCTCGACTGCAACAGCGCTTCGGTCGGGGGCGGCGGTACCGGGGCCGCGGTTTCGGGTACGCCGTGCACCGAGTCGCCATCGTCTTCGTCGAACTCGCCGGTGGTCGCGTCGACGGTCGCGGGCCGGTCATCCGCCACAGCCGGCGCTTCGCCGACGGGCTCGTTCGCCGTTTCGGCTTCGGCCGTCGACTCGCCGTTCAGGATGCGATCGAGGTCCGCCCTGCCGCGCTGCAGGTCTTCGACGAAGAAGCCGAATGCGGACAGATGGTGGGCGAGATATTCGAATTCGCCTTCGGGAGGTGGCGTCTCGCTCTCGCCCAGGGTCTTGATCCGGCGGCCGCAGTCCTGCAGCACTTCGAGGGCGCGATCTTCGCCGAGCACCGTCAGCACGCCTTCTATCTGGCGCAGCGGCGCGGCCAGGCTGGCGAGCGTCGCCCTGCGTTCGGGCCTGCGGAAATAGTCGTCCAGGGTCTGCTCGATCTGCGCCAGATTGACCTGCATCTCGCGCGCGAGCTGTCCGAGCGCCATGCGCTCCTGGGCTTCACGGGCGGCATCCGGCAGGTCGCCGGCGCTGGCGTCGAGCGCGGCCAGATCCTCGCCGGCCATCAGCGCCTTGAGGCGCGATTCGGCGCGTGCGACCTGGGCCGTGAAATTGGAGTCGGGAACCCGCCCGGTCTCCAGTGCGGTCTCGGCCAGCATCACGGCGGATGCCACCTCCAGGCCGACCTGGTCGTTGATCCGCAGCGGATCCTTGCGCAGCCATTGCACGACTTCGGTGAGGGTGTCGAGCAGATGGCGGAAGGCGGGACGGCCGAGTGGCGCGCTGGCTTCGATCGCGGCGCGCAGATCCTCGTCGAATTGGGGCAGGGCCGCGGCCGCGCCGCTGACGAAGTGATCCCAGGTGTCGCGTGCTGCCGCGAACAGCGTGCGCAGGCGCGCCAGCAGTGGTGCCAGCGGCTGGTCGCAGAGCGTGCTGCCGGGCTGCGGCAGCAGGGCCTCCAGGCGGTAGGCGTCGCGAACCTCGTGGCCGGCCGGGCCGACGTCCGGCGCCGTGGCGATGACGTACAGGATCTCGCGATGCAGGCGCTCGGGCGGCGTCAGCTGGCCCGCGGCGATGCGCTTGAGCTGCAGGTCGATGCGTGACGCGACATACTTGGCAAAGGGGTCGCCACCGGCGCCGCCGTTGGCCAGGGTGTCGAAGAACGCACTGGCGGTCCACCAGAAGCTGCGCGCCGTCGGCGCCGACTGCATCGACTGGATCTCGGAGCAGACGCTGGCCATCGCCAGTGGGCCGGCGGCGTCGCCGGGCTTGCGCAGCCAGTTCAGCAGACCGGCCTGGTACTGGGTGCGCAGCCGGCGGATGCTGTCGGCCAGCCGGCGGGCCGCATCGGGGCCCGGGCGCTCGCCGTGGCGAGGTGCCGATTGCGAGAGATCGGGGAAGAACAGGTCGGCGGGTTTCGGTCGAGCCTGCTCGCGCGCGGCGGCAATCGCCTCGTAGAGCGGCAGCAGTCGCAGCGCCTGGTCCTGTACGCCGTGGCTGAGTTCGTCGAGGTAGTTGCCGATCGCCGCCAGCGCGCGAAGGCACATCACGGCCAATTCGTCGCTATATTCCCTGTCGCCTCGGGCGAGTTCGGCGAGCAGGCGGTCGAGGGCGTCCGACAGCACCGTCAGGCCGTCCAGCCCGACGATCGACAGGGCGCCGCGGACCTGGTGGAGATGGGTCTGCGCGAACTGCAGATTGCCGCTGCGGTCCTGGTCGGCGCGAGCGGCCTCCACGGCCTCGCTGGCGCGGCCGAGCGCGAGGTCGATCTCGCCCTTGACCCAGGTCAGCGGACCTGCGTCGAGATCTGTGGTGGCATTCATAGCTTTCGAACTCTCGTCGCGTTAGACCTTGAAGCCGGAAACCGACCCTTTCAGCTCGACTGCGAGATCGGCCAACTGGCCGATCGACACTGCGGTCTGCTCGGTACTGTTGGCGGCCTCCTCGGTCACCGCGAGGATCTCCTCCATCGAGTCGGCGACCTTGGTCGCGTTGCCGGACTGTTCCAGCGTGTCGCGCGAGATCTCCTCGATCAGCCGCGCGGCTTCGTTCGACACCGCGCCGATCTCGCCCAGTGCCTGCCCGGCTGCGTCGGACAGCTTGGCGCCGTCGACCACGTCGCGGGTGGCCAGCTCCATCGCACCGACCGCATCCTGGGTGTCGGTCTGAATCGTCTTGACGATCGCGGCGATTTGCTTGGTGGCTTCCGCCGAGCGCTCGGCGAGGCGCTGCACCTCTTCTGCAACGACCGTGAAGCCGCGGCCCGCCTCACCGGCCGAAGCGGCCTGGATCGCGGCGTTCAGCGCGAGCACGTTGGTCTGCTCGGTGATGTCCGAGATCAGTTCGACGATCTCGCCGATCTCCTGCGAGGATTCGCCGAGGCGCTTGATCCGCTTCGAGGTGTCCTGAATCTTCTCGCGAATGCCGTTCATGCCATGGATCGTGTTCTGCACCGCCTCGGTGCCCTTGTGGGCAGCCTCCAGCGAGCGCCGCGCGACCTGGGCAGACTCGCGGGCGCGCTGGGATGCTTCGGACATCGACGTCGCCATCTTCTGGACGGTCTGGCCGACGGTGCGGATCTGCAGCGATTGGCGCTCGGCGGCTTCGATCAGCATGCCCGAGGTCTTGCGCGCGGACTCGGTGGCCGAGGTCACCCGGCTTGCCGCATCGTTGATCCGCCGCACCAGCACCGACAGCTCCTCGATGGTGTAGTTCACCGAGTCGGCGATGGCGCCGGTGATGTCCTCGGTCACCGTCGCGCGCACCGTCAGGTCACCGTCGGCCAGGTCGCCCATCTCGTTCATCAGCCGCAAGATCGCCTGCTGGGTATGGTTGCGCTCGTTCTCGGCGCTGCGCCGCTGGTCGTCGACCTCGGACCGGCGCTCGGCCTGATCGTCCTTGTAGGTCTTGGCCATCACCACCAGCAGCAGCACTGCAGCCAGGGCGACGATCGCCGCGAGAATCGCGGTGCCGGTGAGGCCGTGCTGGGCGCTGTTGATTTCCGTCGCGAGCTTCTCGGTGGCGGCCAGCAGTTCGCCCGAATCGTTGAAGATGCGCGAACCCGCCTGCTTGGCCTGGACCACCAGCTGGATGTTGCCGAGGACGCCGGTCACCGCTTCCTGGGTGGTGGCCCAGTTGCGCGACAGTTCGTCGAGCGGCGCACGCAGTTCGGGCGCGCGCAGATTCTTCTGCAACTGCGCCAGCAGGTCGCGGAAACTGTTGGTGTCCTTGCCGAGCAGGAACGAGACTTCCGGATCGATCGCGTCGGCGACGCGCAGGGCGTTGGCGTTCTTGGCAATGCGCTGGGTCAGCATCGCCAGGCGGAACGCGGCGATCTCGTCGCGCGAGGCCGCGCCGGTCTCCTCGGCCAGCGCGGCGACCTTCTCGGCCGATTCGAGCAGCGCGGTGTTCTGGTCGTTGATGATCTGGACCGATTCGTTGAGCTTGACCAGATTGGGCTGCTGCGCGAGCAGCTGGCTTGCGCTGGCATCGACCCGGGTCCATACCGTTCCGACCTGGGCGAGCAGTTCCGCCGCATCGCCGCCCAGCGCGTTGGTGTTGCGGCCCATGATCGTGCCGCCCTCGGTCAGTCCGGTGACGATGCCGGCGAATTCGTCGCGGGCAGCCCGGAGTTCACCGAACACCTCTGCCCGGCCGGACAGGGCGAGCTGGGCCGACTTGGCGATGCGTTGGGACAATGTTCGCATCTGGCCGGTGGCCTCGACCTGGGCGGTGGCGTTGCGACCGTCGCGGGTCTGCAGCACCATCAGCACGGCGAACAGGAATATGAGCCCACCGAACACCACGCCAAGCGTCTTCAGTCGATCGCTCGCGCTCTTTCTAGCGAACCCGCCGAGCTTGCCCGGCTTGGCCGGCGCCGCAGTGGCCGGCGGCGCGCTCTCCATCAGCGTGGCCTGCTTGTCGCTGGGCCGATCTGCGGGGGCACGGTTGGTAAAGGGAATCGAAATCGCCATGTCTAGAACTCCGTGGCGGTCTCAGGCCGCCGGGTGAATCCATGTTTCGCTCAGGCCGCGCTGGCCTCCAGAAAGCTGCGATCGGCGAGCAGCGCGGGTATCAACAGTCGTGTCCATAGGCGGCCGGTGGTATCGCGCATGCGCGGACCGCGCCACGGTTGTCCGGGCTCGGTCGCGGCCTCCGGTTCCAGCTCGAAGTCTTCGACGCCGCGAAGGCCGGTGGTGCGGGAAACCAGCAGCGCGCAGTTGCTGCCGAGACGGGCGCCGACCAGGATCAGCCGCGCCTCGCCGGCCGGCAGAATCTGCTCCCCGCCGTGGAAGGCGGAAAAGTCCACGGCGCTGTAGAGGGTGCCGCGCACATTGGCGAGTCCCCGCATCCACGGCTTGGCCAGCGGCACCGTCGTCAGATCCGGCACCGGCATGATTTCGCCGGCCTCCGGCAGGGCGATCAGCCAATGATCGTTGCCGCTTTGCAGCCCGAGCAAGGCGCGGGGCTGCGCGCTGCCCGCCTCGGCCAGCCGGCGCGCCAGTGATTCCTGGAATTCGCGAAGACTCGTCCTGCGTGCCATGGGTCAGCCGATCGCCCGGATCCGGTCGAGCAGGGCTTGGTGGTCGACCGGCTTCACCAGATAGTCGAGGGCGCCCTGGCGCATGCCCCAGATCCGGTCGGTCTCCTGGCCCTTCGACGTGCACATGATGATCGGGATGGTACAGGTGGCGTTGTCGCGGGCGATCGTCCGGGTCGCCTGGTATCCGTTCATGCCCGGCATGACGACATCCATCAGGATCAGGTCGGGAAGTTCGGCCTTGCTCTTGACGATGGCCTCCTCGCCGCTCTCCGCCGTCACCACGTCGAAGCCGTTCTTCGAAAGCAATTCCAGCAGGGCGAGGCGCTCGGTCGGCGAATCGTCCACCACCATGATCTTCTTGATCGGCATGAGTGTGCTCTGTTGGTTGACTATTCGGCCCGCTCGGGGGCGTGGGTCGCCACCGCCTTGAGCAGGCTGTCCTTCGTGAAGGGTTTGGTCAGATATTCGTCGGAGCCCACCATGCGGCCGCGGGCGCGATCGAACAGCCCGTCCTTGGATGACAGCATGATCACCGGCGTCTCGCGCAGCCGCTGGTTCTTCTTGATCAGGGAGCAGGTCTGATAGCCGTCGAGCCGCGGCATCATGATGTCGACGAAGATCACGTCCGGCTGATGGTCGGCGATCTTGGCGAGCGCGTCGAAGCCGTCCTCGGCGAGCAGCACCTGGCAACCGACCTGCGCCAGGAAGATCTCGGCGCTGCGCCGGATCGTGTTGCTGTCGTCGATCACCATTACCTTGAGGCCGTTCAGATTCACATCGCTACTCCTGAAGTTGGGCGCTGGCGTGGCCCCCGGGGCGTGCGTGCCCTTGCGACGATTGATTATCGTCCGCCAGCGGAGCGACTTTAGGACTCCCGGGTCGGGCCGGGCCCGGTCGCGCGTCAGATGTCGACCATGTCGAAGTCATCCTTGCGCGCGCCGCATTCGGGGCATGTCCAGTTCGGAGGCACTTCTTCCCAGCGCGTGCCGGGGGCGATTCCCTCTTCAGGCAGCCCGGCCTCCTCGCTGTACAGGAAACCGCAGATCAGGCACATGTAGGTCTTGTATTCGCTGGGCTGCATCGGGATTCGTTTCGGCGACCGAATTGACGATAGAATCGCCCGAATCTTACAGCATTTCCGGGGGCCGACCGGCCACCCTCCCGGTGCTTCCCGATGAGTTCTGACATGGCAGCTTTCCCACCGCCGGTCCTGGTGTTCGACGGCAACGACCCGACCGGTGCCGCCGGCCTGCAGGGGGCGGCGCTGACGCTGGCCGCCCAGGGCTGCCTGCCGCTGGCGGTGGCGACCGCGATCTACTGCGGCGATACACGCGGTCTCGAGCAGGTCTATGAGCTCGATGCCGAGTGGGTCGCCGAGCAGGCGCGGCCACTGCTCGAGGACATCCCGGTGGCAGCATTGCTGGTCGGCGATCCGGGCTGCCCCGACAGCGTCGGCGTGATTGCCGAGATCGCGGCGGACTACGCCGCGCCGCTGGTCTTCGCGCCGGGCAGCCTGCGCGATTCGCCCGATCCGGACGAGGCCGACGATCTGGTGGTTGCGAGCATTGAACTGCTGCTGCCGCAGACCACGGTGCTGGTGGTCGATGGCACGGTGGCGATGCGCATCGTCGCTGCTGGCGACGAGGAGGGCGATTGCGGCAGCCCGCAGGAAGCCGCCCGCCTGCTGCTCGGCTGCGGCGCCGAATATGTGCTGCTGGCCGAGGGGCGGGATGCGGCCTTGCAGTCCAGCGATCTGCTGATTGGCGCTGACGGCGTGATCCGCAAGGATCCGAGACCGCAGCCGGCGACGCGGGTCGGCGGCAGTCTGTCGGTGCTGGCGGCTGCCCTCGCAGCGGGGCTCGCCCGGGGCCTGGACTGTGCCGACGCGGTGGGGGCGGCACACCGCTACATGGCCGCGACGCTCGCATCGGCCGTGCGGCCCGGCATGGGGGTCGCGCTGGCCGATCGCTTCGCGCCGCTGCGCATCGGCCGATGAGCTGGCGCGACGGCGGACTCTATCTGGTCACGCGCGATTGCACGGCGGGTGACCGACTGCTGGCGGAAGTCGAGCAGGCGCTGCAGGGGCGCCCGGCCTTGCTGCAGTATCGCAGCAAGCTGCCCGATCGCGATCTGCGGCGGCAACAGGCGTCGGCCGTGCTGGCCCTGTGCCGCAGCCACGGTGTGCCGATGCTGGTCAATGACAATGTCGAGCTGGCGCTCGCGATCGGCGCCGATGGCGCGCACATCGGCGGCGGCGATGGCGAGCCGGCCGAGGTGCGGGCGGCGCTTGGCGCCGGACGGATTCTCGGGGTGTCGTGCTACGACGCGCCCGACCGGGCGCTGGCGGCGCAGCGCGCCGGCGCCGACTACGTCGCGTTCGGCGCGATGTTTTCGTCGCCGACCAAGCCGGATGCGGTGCGTGCGCCGATCGCGATGGTGCGTCGGGCCGCAGGCGCGCTCGAAGTGCCGGTTGCCGCCATCGGCGGCATCACACTCGACAACGCGCGCGAACTGGTGGCGGCCGGTGTGTCCCTGCTGGCGGTGATCAGCGACGTCTTCGAGCACCCGTCGCCGGCACGCCGGGCGGCGGCCTACCGGACCCTGTTCGAGCCGCACTCGCGCCTCCGGGATGATCAATGAAATGACAGGAGAGAATTCGCATGAGTCGTAACCAGCAGCTGTTCGAGCGCGCCCAGCGCAGCATTCCCGGCGGCGTCAATTCTCCGGTGCGGGCGTTTCGCTCGGTCGGTGGCGACCCGCGCTTCATCGAGCGGGCCGAGGGATGCCGGGTGTGGGACGCCGACGGCCAGGCCTACGTCGACTACGTCGGTTCGTGGGGGCCGGCGATCGTCGGACATGCCCATCCCGAGGTCGTCGACGCGGTCAAGCGTGCCGCCGAGCGCGGGCTGTCCTATGGCGCGCCGACCGAGGCCGAGATCGAGATTGCCGAACTGCTGTGCGAGCGCCTGCCCAGCCTCGACATGGTGCGGCTGGTCAGTTCGGGCACCGAGGCGACGATGAGCGCCATCCGGCTTGCGCGCGGATTCACCGGGCGTGATGCGATCGTCAAGTTCGAAGGTTGCTACCACGGACATGCCGACTGCCTGCTGGTCAAGGCCGGTTCCGGCCTGCTGACCTTCGGCAACCCGTCTTCCGGCGGCGTTCCGGACGATTTTGCCAAGCACACGATCGTGCTCGACTACAACGACCCGGCGCAACTCGCCGAGCTGTTCGCGGCGCGTGGCGACGAGATCGCGGCGGTGATCGTCGAGCCGGTGGCCGGCAACATGAACCTGGTGCGGCCGAGCGACGAATTCATGCACGAACTCCGGCGACTGTGTACGGCCCACGGCGCGGTCCTGATCTTCGACGAGGTGATGACCGGTTTCCGCGTCGGCCCGCAAGGCGCCCAGGGAATCTTCGGCGTGACCCCGGACCTGACCACGTTGGGCAAGGTGATCGGCGGCGGTATGCCGGTCGGCGCCTTCGGCGGCCGGCGCGACATCATGGAACGGATCGCGCCGCTGGGCAGCGTCTATCAGGCCGGCACCCTGTCCGGCAGCCCGGTGGCGGTCGCGGCCGGGCTGGCGTCGCTGCGACTGATCGCGGCGGACGGCTTCTACGAAGATCTGGCGGCGCGCACGTCACGCCTGGTCGACGGCCTGAGCGCAGCGGCGGCGCGCCATGGCGCGACCTTCAGCGCCCAGTCGGTAGGCGGCATGTTCGGCCTGTACTTTTCGCCGGACTGCCCGACGGGTTATGCTGACGTGATGGCCGGCGACCGCGACGCCTTCAACCGGTTCTTCCACGCCATGCTGGCGGCCGGACATTATTTCGCGCCGTCGGCCTTCGAGGCGGGGTTCGTCTCGGCCGCCCATACCGACGACGACATCGACCTGACGGTGTCCGCCGCCGACCAGGTCTTCGCCGGCATGGCCGGGTGATGGCCGGGCTCGCCGCGGCGGCGCCATCGACCAAGCGGAACAACGGATATGACGACGAGCAAGGGTGAGCGAACGCGCAGCACGATTCTCGACGCGGCCGTCGCGCTGGCCTGCGTGCAGGGCTTCGAGGCCTTGTCGATCGGGTCGCTGGCCGATCGCGTGGGGATGTCCAAGAGTGGATTGTTCGGACATTTCGGCTCGCGCGAGGAACTGCAGATCGCCGCGATCGAGGCGGCGGCCGAACGCTTCGCGGTGCTGGTGTATCGGCCGGCACTCGAGGCGCCGAGAGGACTGGCGCGGCTCAATGCGTTGATCGACAACTGGCTGACCTGGGTCGAGCGCTGCGGCTGGGACGGCGGCTGTCCGCTGGAGGGCGCGATCCACGAATTCGACGATCGGCCGGGACCGGTCAAGGCTGCGGTGGTCAGGCACTTCACCCGCCTCGAACGCGAACTGGCGCGCACCATCCGCCTGTGCGTCGACACCGGCGAGTTCGATCGCGATCTCGACGTCGATCTGTTCGTGTTTCGTCTGATGGGCGTCGTGATGGCCTTCCATTACCGCCGACGCCTGATGGGTGGCACCCGTGCCGAGGCGGTGACCCGGGCCGCTTTCGCGCTGCTGATCAAGGAGTCGGCGCCCGGCAGGGTGCTGCGCGACCAGTAGCCGCTGCGCTGTCGCTCAGACCAGGAACAGGGTCGCCAGGCCGAGGAAGATGAAGAAACCGCCGGAGTCGGTGCAGGCGGTGATCAGCACGCTCGAGCCGAGCGCCGGGTCGCGACCCAGGCGCTGCATCGTCATCGGGATGAACACCCCCATCGCCGCCGCCAGCAGCAGATTGAGCGTGGTCGCCGCAGTCATCACCAGCCCGAGCTGCCAGCCGCCGTAGAGCAACCATGCGACGACGCCGAGCAGGCTGCCCCACACCACGCCGTTGAACAGGGCGACGCCGGTCTCCTTCTTCAACAGGCGGATCGCGCTGTCACCGCCGAGCTGCCCCATCGCCATCGCCCGCACGATCATCGTGATCGTCTGGTTGCCCGAATTGCCGCCGATGCCGGCGACGATCGGCATCAGCGCGGCGAGCGCCACCAGCTTCTCGATCGAGCCTTCGAAGACGCCGATCACCCGCGATGCGACGAAGGCGGTGACCAGGTTGACGGCCAGCCAGGCCCAGCGGTTCTTCACCGAGTCCAGCACCGGCGCGAAGATGTCCTCGCCCTCGCGCAGGCCGGCATGGCTGAGGATCTCGGCATCGGCGTCCTCGCGGATGAAGTCGACGACGTCGGCCACGGTCACCCGCCCCATCAGCCGGCCCTCGGTGCCGACCACCGGCGCCGAGACCAGATCGTAGCGCTCGAAGGCGCTGGCGGCGTCTTCGGCCTTGTCGTCCGGACGCAGGGTCAAGGGTTCCGCGATCATGACTTCCGATACGGTGCACTCGGGGTCGTTGATCAGCAGCGAATTGATCGGCAGCACGCCGCGCAACTGTTCGGCGCGGTCGATGACGAAGAGCTGATCGGTGTGGTCGGGCAACTCTTCGAAGCGCCGCAGGTAGCGCAGGACCACTTCGAGGCTCACGTCCTCGCGGATCGTGACCATCTCGAATTCCATCAGCGCACCGACCGCGTCCTCGGCGTAGGACATCGCGGCGCGCAACTGGGCCCGCTCCTCGAGGTCGAGGGAGAGGTAGACGTCCTCCATCACCTCTTCCGGCAGATCGGGCGCCAGATCCGCCAGCTCGTCGGCGTCGAGGGTCTCGGCGGCGGCCTTCAGCTCCTCCGGCGCCATCGTCTCGATCAGCGATTCGCGCACCGCGTCCGAGACTTCGAGCAGGATGTCGCCGTCCCGCTCGGCGCGCACCAGTTCCCAGACGAACAGGCGCTCGTCGAGCGGCAGGGTTTCGAGCAGGTCGGCGATGTCGGCCGGGTGGAGCGCGTCCAGTCGCTCGCTCAGTTCGGCGACATGCTGCTTGTGCACCAGCCCCTCGACCAGATCGTGGCGCGGCATCTCCTGGCGATGGACCAGGTCCTCGACCAGACGATGACGTCCGAGCAGTTCCTGCACTTCCTTGAGTTGCTGCTGGACTTCGTCGCGGGAGCGGGGCTGTTCGGCTTCGGCCATGATCCTCATTCGATGCGGAGCGCGTCGGCTGCCATGGGGCGGTGCGACCGGTACGGGGCGCGGCGGCTGGCGACGCCGTTTCGGGCCCTGCCTGCGGCCCACTGCGATGTTGCGGCGCGTAAATGGGGATTCTACGGGCTTTGGGGCGCTCGCCGCGAGTCCGAGTCGATGGGGGCGCGGGGTTTTCGCCTGCGCGCCGCCACGACCGCTGTCGTGTACGCCGCAAGACGACCCGCTAGGGGATCTCCGACCGGTGCATGCGTTGCCGGACGCGCTCGGCGTGGGCGGCGAGTCGCGGGCCGAACTCGCGCTCGTAGCGTCGCGGATTGGGCAGCATCACCGCCAGCCGGGCGGCCTCGGCCGGGCCCAGATCGGCGGCAGGGACGCGGTAGTAGTGGCGAGCCGCGGCCTCGGCTCCGAAAACGCCGTCACCCCATTCGACGACGTTCAGGTAGACCTCGAGGATGCGCCGCTTCGACCAAAGGGATTCGATCATCAGCGTGATCAAGGCCTCTTCGGCCTTGCGCAGGTAGCTCTTGCCGGGCCACAGGAACAGGTTCTTGGCCAGTTGCTGGCTGATCGTCGAGCCGCCGGCCGCCGGCCGGCCGTGGCGCTGGTTGCGTTCGATCGCGCGCTGGATGCCTTCCCAGTCGAAGCCCTCGTGGTCGACGAACTTGTCGTCCTCGGCGGCGACCACGGCCCGCTTCAGGTGGTCGGAGATGCGCTCGTAGGGCACCCAGCGGTGGGCCAGGCGGGCGTCCGGATCATGGGCCTGCATAGCCTCCAGGCGCAGCTCCATGAAGCTGGTGCGGGTCGGGTCGAAGCGGCTCCACCAGATCAGTTGGGCCATGATCACCGCGTGCACCAGCACCGCCAGCGCGATGACGCCGAGCAATGCGATGCCGATCCATCTCGACAGCTTGCGCACGACGCCTCTCAGCGCCGCAACTGGCGAAGTCCGGCGCCCGGCCGCATCGCCGCACCCCCGTCTCGCGTCGATGGGCCCGTCCGTCGGCGCCGCGGCCGACCCGTCCATCCGTTCGCTGCCCGACCCGCCATCATCCCGCGATCCGACGAAGCAAATGCGCTATTGCGCGGTGAGGGTATCCGCATTGGTGAAGTTCCAGGTGCGCACGATTTCGATCTGATCGGTGTCGCGTCGGATGGCGGGCGGGAATTCGGCAAAGGGACTCGCCATTTCGACGATCCGTCGGGCGGCACCGTCGAGGATGTCGTGGCCGCTGGAGCGGATGACGTCGATCTTCACGACGCTGCCGTCGGCTCGCAGGATCACCGACAGCAGCAGGCTGCCGTAGACCTTGCCGCGGGCGGCTTCGGGGTAGTTCAAGGTGCCGACGCGCTCGATCTTCTGGCGCCAGTCCTCGACGTACTGGGCGAAGCGGTATTCCTTGGTGCGTGCCCCGATGAACTTGCGGCGCGGCCTCTTGGCGTACTCTTGCAAGCGCTTTTCGACCCGGGCCTCGAGTCGCGCGATCGCCGCCGCACTGTCGAGCAGATCCTGTCCGGAGACTCGCGCTTCCTCGGGTTGCTGTTGCTGCTGCTGCTCGACGACGACCCGGGTCTCGGCCTTGGCCCGGGTCAGCAGCTCGCGTTGCGCGGCCTCGAGTTGCTGCACCCGGCGCTGGGCCTGGAGCAGGGCGTCGCCGCGAATGTCCTGCTGCTTGGCCGGCAGCGGACTGGCCGCCTTGACGTCGGTATCGGTGTTGCCGCCGCCGTCGAGATTGGCCTGGGCCAGCGCTTCCGGTTTGTCCGCGGGCCGTTCATGGCGGGCGTTGACCAGCACCACTTCGAGGCCACGGTCGCGGAACGGCTTGTCGAGTTCGGGCAGCGTGAAGCGGATCGACAGGACCAGGCCGTGGACCAGGATGGACACGAAGATCGCGAAATGCAGCGCGTACTCGCTCTTCGTCACCGGTTGCGGCAACGTGCTCGAACGCGAACGCTGGGCGCGCTTGCGGGACATGGATTCAGAGTTCCAGTTCCGTGGTCAGTTCGTCGTCGCTCGGTTCCGACAGGACATCGACGAAACGGGCGTCGAGCTCGATGTCGATCAGGTCGCTGCCGGTGATCGCCAGCCGCACCCGGCTGCCGGGCAACTGCAGCGGCATCGACGGCACCTTGAAGACGAAGGGCGCATGCTCGAGCCGAACCACGTTGTCGCGCAGCACACGGGCGACGACCTCGCCGACGTCGTTCTGACGCAGCCAGCGCAGGCACCAGTAGCGCTCCATCATCCGCTGGAATTCGGCGTAGGCGGTGTAGGTCAGTTCGAAGTCGCGCATGGCCGCCATCAGGTCGGGCGACTTGTCGGCGAACGGCGGATCTTCGCCGCCGAGCGTCGCCAGCAACTGCCACTGATTGACCAGATCGACGTAACGACGCAGCGGCGAACTGCTCCAGGCGTAGGAGTCGACGCCGAGCCCTTCGTGCGGGCCGCTGACCGTCGACATCCGCACCTTGCCGCCGGCCTGCACGCGATAGAGTCCTGAGACGCCGCGCTCGGCCAGCAGCTTGCCCCAGGTAGCGTTGGCCAGGATCATCATCTCGGCCACCAGCTTGTCCATCGGCGAGCCGCGCTGGCGCTCGGTGATCGTGACGAAACCCGGCCCGTCGCGGCTCTCGCTCTGCCAGTCGACGTAGAAGCTGAAATCGGTCTGCTGGGGCTGGCTCGAGGCCTTGCCGCGGCCAGCCTCGAGCACGGTCGCCAGTTCCCACAGCAGCGTCAGCTCGCGCTTCCACGGATAGTCTTCGGCGTGACCGCTGGTCAGGCTCTCTTCGTTGAACAGCGGCTCGATGTCGTGGTGGCGCAGGTTCGCCACCACCGGCACCTGCTCGATGCGCGTTTCGTGGCGGGTGACCGCCAGCGCCGGGCTGAGGTCGAGATACAGCGACAGCGCCGGCCGCGTGTGCCCGGCCGACAACGTGAACCGCTCGACCACCGGATCGGGCAGCATCGTGATCTTGCGGCCGGGCATGTACACCGTCGACAGGCGCGCCCGGGCGAGCGCATCGAGCGGCGATCCGCGCCCGAAGCCGAGCGCCGGCGCCGCGATGTGGATGCCGACGCGCCAGCCGCCGTCTCCGGTCGGCGTCACCGAAAACGCGTCGTCGATTTCGGTGGTCGTCGCGTCGTCGATCGAAAACGCCTCGACCGAGGCCAGCGGCAGATCGTCCGGCAACGCGACTTCGACATCAGCCGGAAATCCGATGCCGTCCGGAAAGTGCTCGAACAGGAAGCGGCCGAAGTGCAGGTCGTGGGACGAGGCCACGGCGCCACAGCGCAGCAACAGGCGCGCGGCCGACAGGCCGGCGTCCACGCTGGCTGCCTCCAGCGCCTTGACTTCGAGGCGGTTGCGGTCGGGCCGGAACATGATCTGTTCGAGCATCGGCACGAACTCGTCCGGCAGCCGGCCTTCGAGCAGGGTGTCGCGCATCCGGGCCACTGCCTCGGCTTGCTGCTTCTTCTTCTCGAGCCCGGCCAGCGCCGCCTGCAGGATCTCGGTCGGCGCCTTGCGGTAGCGGCCACGGCCCTTGCGATGGAAATACACCGGCGCCCCGTGCAGGGCCATCAGCACCGCTGCCGACTCGACCGCGCTCGGTGATCGTCCGTGATACTCCTTGGCGAATTCCTCGAAGCCGAACTCGTCGTCGCCGCACACCTCCCACAGGAAGGGCACGTCATGTTCCGCCGATTCGGCCTGGGCCTGTTCGAGCAGCGACTGCGGCGCGGGGCTGTCGAAGCGCAGCAGCGCATGGCCCGCCTTCAGCTTGAGGCGCTTGCCGTGGGTGTTCTCGACCTGCAGCGAGGCGCCGCTGTCCTGCAGGATGGTGCCGGCCTTGAAATGACCGTCCTCTTCGAAAAGTACGTACATCGATGACTCCGGACTAGCCCGCCAGTGTACCGGATGCCCGGGTCCGTTGCCGCGAGGCTCGCCAGAGATCGGCCGAATAGATGGCCAGTGCCGCCCAGATCAGTGCGAAGGCGCCGAGGCGGCCACCGTCGAACGGCTCGCGGAAGACCCACACCGCCAGGACGAAGCTCAGGCTGGGGGCGAGGTACTGGGCAAAGCCGACCGTGGTCAATGGCAGTCTGCGGGCGCCGTAGGCGAACAGCATCAGCGGTACGGCAGTGATCAATCCCGCCATCGGCAGCAGATGGCCGAGCCCGAGGATCACGTCGGGGTCGATCCGTCCGTGATGCGCTTGCCAGCCGAGCCAGGCGGCGGCGGGAACGCCGAGCAGCGCCGTCTCGACCAGCAGACCGGCGACCGGGTCCACCGGCGCGCGCTTGCGCAGCAGTCCGTAGAGGCCGAACGTGAACGCCAGGAACAGCGCGATCCACGGCAGGCTGCCGACCTGCCAGACGCGCAGCAACACGCCGGCGAAGGCGATCGCCACCGCCAGTCGCTGGGCAGGCCGCAGGCGCTCGCCGAGCAGCAGCGCGCCGAGGAGCATGCTGAACAGCGGATTGATGAAGTATCCGAGGCTGGCTTCGAGGGTGCGGCCGGCATTGATCGCCCAGACGAAGGCGAGCCAGTTGGCCCCGTTCAGCAGTGCCGTGGCGGCCAGCGTCGCGCCGAGCCCGGCGTGCGCCGCGAGCTGGCGCCGAACGCCGCCGATGCGGCCGGTGACGGCCAGCGCGGTGGCCAGCAAAAGTGCTGACCACAAGGCCCGGTGGGCGACGATGTCTTCCGCCGGCAACGCCGCGACCGCCTTGAAATAGAGCGGCGACAGCCCCCAGATCGCGAAGGCGGTGACGATCGCAACCAGCGCCGACCGCCGGGTGGCTTCATTCACTTGTGCGCCAGCGCCAGCAACACCCGATTGCGGGTCGCGTAGCCGTCGCCGTCGCGGCAGGGTTGCAGGTCGTGGACAACTTCGTCGGCGAGCCTGAGGCCGACCGCCTCCGGCAGTCTTGCGATCGCTTCGGCGGCGCCGCCAGCGAGATCGAGAAAGGCCTGCCAGTAGTCGGCGGCATCGGTGAACCGGCAGTCCAGCCGGCAGCCTGCGGTGTGCACCGTGGCGTAGCCCGCATCGGTCAGCAACCCGCGCAACACAGCCGATTCGCCGAAGCGGAATACCGATGGCCGCGGTACGCGGGGTGGCGGCAACAGGCGAGCGATGCAGGCTTGAGCATGACTGATCAGCGGCACGTCGTCGGCCGGCCCCCACACCGACAGCGCCAGCCGGCCGCCGGGCACCAGCACCCGCCTGACTTCCGCCAGCGCCGCGGACGGGTCCGGCAGGATGAACAGGCCGAGGCCGATCGTCACCAGGTCGAAGCGATCGTCGGCAAACGGCAGCGTTTCCGCATCGGCCGCACAATGGACCATCGTCGCGAGACGCTCGGGCGGCAGCGCGTCGCGGCCGCAGGCGAGCATGGCCTCGGCGATGTCGCTGGCCACCACGAGGCCCGTGCCGCCGACCCGGGCGGTGGCGTCGGCTGCCAGCAGGCAGGGGCCGCTGGCGATGTCCAGGATGCGCTCGCCGGGTGCGGGATCGGCGAGATCGATCAGCGCCTGCTGCAGTGCCTGGCGCGCTGAAGCACCGGCCAGATAGCGCCCGGCAATGCGGTTGAAACCGGCACGCTCGTTGGCCTTGAAGCGTTCTGCATCGAATCCGCTCATCGTGCAAGACCGGCGAAGCGAAGAATTTCGTCGAGGTAGTCGTCCCAGCGCGTGAAGCTGTGGTCGCCGCCTTCGAGCACTGTCTGGCGTGCCCCGACGTACCTGGCGACGGCGTGGCGGTAATCGAGCACTTCGTCGCCGGTCTCGACCATCAGCCAGTAGCGCGACGGCCGCGTAATGCTGTCGACCTCGATCGCCCGCAACTGGGCGATGTGCTCGCGGGTGAACTCGAAGGTCTCGCCCGTGAAGAAATTGTCGAGCACGCCGATCCACGGCTCCAGCGACAGATACGACAGGACCCCCGGATTGACCAGCACCGCCCGCAGGTCGTGGCGCTCGGCGAGGCAGGTGGCGTAGTAGCCCCCGAGCGAACTGCCGACCAGGGTCGGCGATCCGCCGATCCGCTGAAGGGCGTCCTCGACCTGTGCGATCGCTTTGGCCGGCACGTGCGAGAGCTGCTCGCACCAGTAGTGCTCGCCGAGCCCCCGGCCCTGCATGTGCTCGTGCAGCCGGGTGGCCTTGTGGGACGCCGGCGCCGAACGAAACCCGTGCAGGTAGAGAATCACGACGTGCTCCAGTCCACCCAGCCGAAGTGCCAACTGCCCAGCACGAACAGACCAAAGGCGATCCGGTACCAGGCAAAGGGCGCGAAGCTGTTGTGCGAAACATAGCGGACGAAGGCCTTGACCGCCACCATCGCGGCGAGGAAGGAGCAGACGAAGCCGACGCCGAATACCGCGGCATCGTCCAGGCTCAGCAGCGCGCGGTTGCGATAGACGTCATAGGCGGTGGCGGCCAGCATCGTCGGAATCGCGAGGAAGAAGGAGAACTCGGCCGCCGCCTTGCGCGACAAGCCGAGCAGCAGCCCGCCCATGATGGTCGCGCCGGAGCGCGAGACGCCGGGAATCATCGCCATCGCCTGGGCAAAACCGACCTTGAGCGCGAGCGGCCAGCGCATCCGGTCGACGCTGTCGACGTCGGGATGGTAGTGGCCGCGCTCGATCCACAGGATCAGCAGGCCGCCGACGATCAGCGCGATCGCGACCGTCAGCGGATTGAACAGGTAGTGCTTGATGATGCTGTAGAACAGCAGACCGAGCACCGCGGCCGGCAGGAAGCCGACGAACAGATTCAGCACGAAGCGGTTGGCCTCCGGCCTGCGGCCGATGCCGGTGGCGACGCCGATGACGCGTTCGCGGTAGTCCCAGCACACGGCCAGGATCGCCGCCAGCTGGATCACGATCTTGAAGACCTTGCTGCGTTCGTCGTTGTAGGACAACAGGTCGCCGAAGATGATCAGGTGACCGGTCGAGGACACCGGCAGGAATTCGGTGAGCCCCTCGATGACGCCGAGCGCGGCTGCTTTCAGAATGAGCAGGATGTCCATCTGTGATGCTGCGGTGCGAAAACCTTGAATTATCCCCGAAACGGCCGGCCGATGCGCCCGAGTGCGGCGCGCACGGGGGCGACCGGCGTGCGTCCGTGACAGGTTGCACGGCCGGTTGTCGGCTCATGCAAGGATTCGGGCGGCGCGCCCCGGATTTCACCATCAAGGCGGCCTTCGGCCGGCCGTAGACGCCATGCAAAGTGAAAGGTTGTCCGGCGATGCAGAAGAAGATTCCGATCGAGCGCCTCAAGCGCGGTATGTACATTCAGGACATCTGCGGCGACTGGATGTCGCATCCATTCTGGCGGCGCAGTTTCCTGCTGAAGAACGAAGGCGACGTCGACCGCTTCCGCGAAGCCGGCATCCGCGAGGTCTACATCGACACGGCGCGCGGCCTCGACGATGCCGAAGGGGTCGCCGCGGCCGAAGTCCAGCAGGTCGTGCAGCAGGAAATCGAGCAAGCCGTCGAGCAGGCGCAGGAACCGGTGCGCGAACGAACGCTGGCCGAGGAGATGCCTCGGGCCCGCGGCATTCACGCCCAGGCCAACCGAGTCGTGCGCGAAATGATGCGCGATGTCCGGCTCGGCCGGGCGGTGTCGCTCGAGAACGTCGAGCCGCTGGTCGATGCCGTCACCGAATCGATCCTCAGCAACGGCAATGCCCTGCTCGGCCTGGTCGGCATCAAGAACAAGGATGACTACACTTTCCAGCATTCGGTCAGCGTCTGCACCTTGATGATCACCTTTGGACGGTCCCTGGGGTTGCCGGCCGACGAACTGCGGGAGGCGGGCATCGGCGGCCTGGTGCACGATATCGGCAAGATGCTGGTGCCGGAGGAGGTCCTCAACAAGCCCGGGCGCTTGACCGATGAGGAGTTCGACCTGATCCGGCGTCATCCCGGAGACGGCCATGAGATCCTGCTCGGCATCGGCGGCGTCGGCGAGGTCGCGCTGGACATCACCCGTCATCACCACGAGCGCATCGACGGCAGTGGCTATCCCGATCGCCTGGCCGGAGACGAAATCAGCACAATGGCGCGGATGGCGGCGATCGTCGATGTGTACGACGCGATCACCGCGGATCGCTGCTACCACAAGGGCATGCCGGCGACCGAGGCGCTGCGCAAGATGTGGGAATGGAGTGCCAACCATTTCGACCGGAAGCTGCTGGCATCCTTCATGCGCTGCGTCGGCATCTATCCGGTGGGCAGCCTCGTGCGCCTCGAATCCGGGCGCCTCGGCGTGGTCATCGCCCAGTCTTCGGAAGACGCCTTGAAACCGATGGTGCGCACCTTCTTCAACGTCCGCGCCAACGCCTATACCAAGCCCGACGTCGTCGATCTCAGCAAGGCGCATTGCAGCGACCGCATCGTGTCGGACGAGTCGCCGCGCCGGTGGAACATCGATCCGCGCCGCTTCATGGACCCGATGGCGGCTTGAGCGCCGATCGGTCCGCGCCCCGGCCGATTCCGCCCGACGGTCGGTGGACCACCCACTCGATCAGGTGCCACCGACCGGGCCCGAGCGGCCATAGCGCATAGTCGGCCGGCTGCGACGGACCGGCCAGGCGAAAGGTTTCGTGGTCGACCAGTGCGAGCCGACCGCCGGGCCAAAATCGCTCGAGCACCGTCTCCAGGCGCCGCGTGTCGCAGGACACCGGTCCCGCACCGGCCAGTGGCCGGACGTCGGTCGAAATCACGTCGTGATAGCTGGCCCAGTGCTGCCCGGCCAACGCGTCGGCCAGTCGCTCGTGCCAATGTCCTCCGCCGGCCGGCGCCACCTGCCCGAGGACGTTGCAGAACAGCACCGCCGCGTCGGGAAAGACCGTCTGCAGCGCGCTCAGCGGTGTGTCGCCGGACAACACGTCGATGCCGTCGAAGCGCAGTGGCAGGCGGCGCGCGCGCCATGCCAGCCAGCGGCGCGCAATCGGGTCGGGCTCGAGCGCGACGATCTCCGAGAATCCGCGCATCCGCGCCAGGGGCAAGGTATGGCCGGCGCTCGGGCCGACCAGCACGAGGCGGTCGCAGGGAGGGCGCCACGCCGCAAACCAGGCGGCCACGGTATCGCGAAAGACCTGCCAGCGTCGCCGCCGGTGCTGCAGCGCGCGCAAGTGGTAGCGCAATCCGCCGGCATCCGAGAGCCAGACGTTGCGACGGATTTCCTGGGATTCGGCCATGGCGAAGCGGTGGACGTGGGCGGATCAAGGCTCGCCGCTCCGACATCGGCTGTCAATCGACAGCCGATCGGCAGCGCGGCCCGAGCGGGTGCCGTTCCAGTATCATGCAGTCTTCGCCGAACTGCCGACCCGGCGCCACAGCGGCAGGCCGGCTCGTACGGAAGTCGAACGCATGCCGAAGCCGATTCGCTGGAACGACGCGATGCTGACCGGAATCGAAGAGATCGACCGCCAGCACCGGGTGCTGGTCAGTACGCTCAACGAGGTCATCGCCCATCTGCCCGACGGCGCCAGCGACGAACTGGCCGAACGTATCACGCGCGATCTGCTGAGCTACACGCTGTACCACTTCGACGCGGAGCAGGGGCTGATGCACAGCTATGGCTACATCGATGCCTGTGGTGACGATGCGGCGCGCCACCTGGCGCAACATCAGGCATTCTCCGAGCGCGTCGAGGCCCTGCGCGATCAGATCAACCGCGGCGAGATCCTCGATCTGACCCAGGTCGTTCGCTTCCTTCAGAAATGGCTGGTCGGCCACATCATGAACACCGACCTGCGTTTTGGCGAGTTCGTCCGGAGCGGGCGCAGCGGTGTCGCCGGATCTCGCTGAGCGACCGGATCCGTCGGCAGCGCGCCGTCGGCGAAAATGGCGTCGCCAGCGATGACGGCGATCTGCGGCTAGAGGTAGAGGCCAACCACGGCGGACGTGGTGCCGTCGTTCAGAATCGGTATCGACACCATCGACGTCAGGCCGAAATCCGCCGCTGCGCGGGCATTCGGCGAGCGGTCCTCGTCGAGGTGCTCGGTGATCGTTGGAATTCCGGTGAACCAGGCACGACCCAGGGCGCCGAGTCCGCGCTCGATGGTGATGTCGCCGAGGCGCTCCGGCAACTGGCGATCGTTGTCGCAATGCGCCGAATGCAGTCGCAGGCCGCCGTGTTCCTGCGACGGCACCCAGATCTCGAAGCGGCGGGCGATCGGCGTGCCGAGCGCCGACAGGAAGGAGACGACGTAGGTGTGGCCCGGCAGATACGGTGACGGCAGCCCGAGGCCGGTACACAAGCCGGCGGTGCGCGCATCGTCACGGCGCAGGAAGCGCTTGTTGTGGCCCAGGTCGGACACGATCAGCGGCAGGTTCGAGTCCCAGACGATGCCCGGCAGGCCCGAGGCTCGGGGAAAGCGCGTATGCCGGGCGGCGAATTCGAAACCGTCGAGAATGCCGTAGTAGCCATCCTCCAGGGTCAGCTCCAGACCCTTGTCCTCAGCGTTGTGCCAGACCTCGACGGCGCCGGCCGACTCGTCGTCCTGGGCGCAGAACATGACCAGCACGGCCAGCAGGTGTTCGCCGGCAAACACCGGAAGCGCGATGGCACAGCTCAGGCCGGCTTCCTGTGCCTGCCTGGAACGAAGGAAATAGGAGTGCTGCAGGTCCTTCAGGACGATCGGATGCCGTGACGCCCAGGCCTTGCCGGGCAGGCCCTCGTCGATGCCGAAGTGCATGCGCTCGCTGGCCAGCCGGAAGCTCTGGTGCGGTCCATAGAGGCCCGAGTGAAACTCGAGCGCATCCCGGTTTCGGTTGGGCACCCATACCTCGGTAATCTGGATGAAGGTCTTCAAGCGGTTTCTCCGGCTTCGCAGGTGGCCCATGCCGACCCGTCGCGAAACAGAAACAAGAATCGTTCCTGCTGTGTCGCCGCTGCGCTGCGCAAATTGCGTCCGATGCGCGCCCGGGCACGGTGCATCGGAGCCAGAGTTGGCCCCAATCGGGTGCGCCGCGGCGTGTCTCGGCTGCCTGCCAGCCTCCTCGCAGGCGGCTCATGCGGCAGATTTCCGATCCTTGCTGTTGCGCTGCGACATTTGGCTCCGCGGTGCGAGCCACGCCATCACTGGGCTTTCCCGGCAGTGGGCCCGATTGCCGGCGTAACCGTCACGTCCATTGGCACGGGCCTTGCTAAAAGGGTCGTAAGCCCGACGCGTCAGGCGCCCTCCAACGGAGGACGGCGACCTCGTGGGGATGCCGGCCGGCGTCCACGGGCACGGCACTGAAATCAGGCCCACGGCGGGCCGACCGGGACAAAGGCGTCCACAAGTGAGCACCGCGGCGAGGTGCCTTTGTGGGCGTTTTTTTTCGCGGACTGCCGTCGGCGAGCGCATCGAAAGCATTGACATGGAGTCCTGAAAGATGAAGAAGACAGATTCGAAACTGGCGGTCGGTCGCGGCATCAAGTGCGTGGTGCGGGGCCTGGCGGCCGCCGTGACCCTTGCGGTCGCCTCCCAGCAGGCGATGGCGCTGGAGGATCCGGAGAAGCCGGATCTGAAGTTCGGCTTCATCAAGCTGACCGACATGGCGCCGCTGGCGATCGCCTACGAGAAGGGCTATTTCGAGGAGGAAGGGCTGTACGTCACCCTCGAGGCCCAGGCCAACTGGAAGGTGCTGCTCGACCGGGTCATTTCCGGCGAACTGGATGGCGCCCACATGCTCGCCGGCCAGCCCCTCGGTGCGACCATCGGCTATGGCACCAAGGCCGACGTCATCACTGCCTTCTCGATGGATCTCAACGGCAACGGCATCACCGTCTCCAATGAAGTGATGGAGAAGCTCAAGACCAAGCTGCCGAAGATGCCCGACGGCAAGCCGGTGCATCCGATCAAGGCCGACTACCTGAAGGAAGTGGTCGATGACTACAAGAAGGAAGGCAAGCCGTTCAAGATGGGCATGGTCTTCCCGGTGTCGACCCACAACTACGAGTTGCGTTACTGGCTTGCCTCGGGCGGCATGAACCCGGGTTACTACGCACCCCACAAGGGCGATACGGCCGGCACCATCAGTGCCGACGTGTTGCTGTCGGTGACGCCGCCGCCGCAGATGCCGGCGACGATGGAGGCCGGCACGATCTACGGCTACTGCGTCGGCGAGCCCTGGAACCAGCAGGCGGTGTTCAAGGGCATCGGCGCGCCGGTGATCACCGACTACGAGATCTGGAAGGACAACCCGGAGAAGGTCTTCGGCGTCACCCAGGCCTGGAACGACAAGTACCCGATCACCCACAAGCTGGTGGTCAAGGCACTGATCCGCGCGGCGTACTGGCTCGATGCCGAGAACGACAAGAACCGCAAGGAGGCCGCGAAGATCATCTCCGCCTCCAACTACGTCGGCGCCGACTACAAGGTCATCGCCAACAGCATGACTGGCACCTTCGAGTACGAGAAGGGCGACGTGCGCCAGGTGCCGGACTTCAACGTCTTCTTCCGCTACAACGCGACCTACCCGTACTACTCCGACGCGATCTGGTATCTGACCCAGATGCGCCGCTGGGGCCAGATCTCCGAGTTCAAGCCCGACAGCTGGTACATGGACATCGCCAAGAAGGTCTATCGCCCGGACATCTATGCCGAGGCCGCCAAGGCGCTGATCGCCGAGGGCAAGCTGAAGGCGTCCGACTTCCCGGACTTCGCCACCGAGACGGGCTTCAAGCCGGCCACCGACGCCTTCATCGACGGCATCAGCTATGACGGTACCCAGCCCAATGCCTACATCGACAGCCTGAAGATCGGCCTCAAGGGCAAGGACGTCGTCAAGTAAACCCGGAGCCCGGTGGCCACCCCGCCCGGGTGGCCCCGGCAGACCCCATTTCCCATGGAGGTGTCGCCATGCTGAACGCGACGGCAAATTTTCTGAACAAGACCGGATTCACCTGGTTCGTCCCATTCGTGCGCCTCGCCGCCGGCGAGGATCCGAAGGAGCAATTCAAGGACATCCTGCGCCAGATCGGTGTCCCGGTGCTGGCCCTGGCCATCTTCCTTGGCCTGTGGGGCATCCTTGCGTCCGGTGTCCAGACCAGTCTCGGGGCGATTCCCGGGCCGGCCCAGGTGTGGGAGGAGGCGGTCGGCCTGATCGACGAGCACCATGCCGAGCGGGCCAAGGCCGAGGCCTTCTACGAGCGCCAGGAGGCGCGCAATGCCAGGAAGCTGGCCGAGGATCCGAACGCCGAGGTCACGATCCGGCCCTGGACCGGCAAGCCGACCTATTTCGACCAGATCGTCACCAGCCTCTACACGGTGTTCACCGGTTTTGCGATCGGTACCCTGGTGGCGATTCCCCTCGGCATCCTGTGCGGACTGTCGAAGACCTTCCAGATTGCGCTCAACCCCTTGATCCAGATCTTCCGGCCGGTATCGCCGCTGGCCTGGCTGCCGATCGTCACGCTGGTGGTGAGCGCGGTCTATGTCAGCACCGACCCGATGTTCGAGAAGAGCTTCATCGTCTCGGCGGTGACAGTGACCCTGTGCTCGCTGTGGCCGACCCTGATCAACACCGCGGTGGGTGTCGCCTCGATCGACAAGGACCTGATCAACGTCTCCAAGGTGCTGCGCCTGACCTGGTGGACCAAGGTCACCAAGATCGTGCTGCCGAGTTCCCTGAAGCTGATCTTCACCGGCCTGCGCCTGTCGCTGGGTGTCGGCTGGATGGTGCTGATCGCTGCCGAGATGCTGGCGCAGAACCCCGGCCTCGGCAAGTTCGTCTGGGACGAGTTCCAGAACGGCAGCTCGCATTCTCTCGGTCGCATCATGGTCGCGGTGTTCACCATCGGTTTCGTCGGCTTCGTCCTCGACCGCATCATGAACACGCTGCAGCAGCTGGTCAGCTTTGGCGACGACGCCCGCTGAAGGGGAGGGAATCGATATGGCCGCAGCAATGCCAAAACCCGTGCGCGATCTGGCCCTCGACGAGGCCCGGACGCCGGCGCGCCCGCCGGTGCGTCTCGCCGAGACGCCCTTTCTGCAACTCGAAAACCTGTCCAAGTCCTATGGCACGGGCGAGCACGCGACCTCGGTGCTGAAGGACATCAACCTGTCGATCCGCGAGGGTGAATTCGTGGCCATCGTCGGTTTCTCGGGCAGTGGCAAGACGACGCTGATCTCGCTGATCGCCGGCCTGATCGACGCCGACGCCGGTTCCGTCACACTCAAAGGCGTCACTGTCGACGGCCCCGGGCCGGAGCGCGGCGTGGTGTTCCAGAGCTACTCGCTGATGCCCTGGATGACCGTGCGGCAGAACGTCGCGCTGGCGGTCGATCAGGTGTTCGCCGATCTGCCCCGGGCCGAGCGTGCCGCCCGGGTCGAGAAATACGTCGAGATGGTTAACCTGACGCCGGCGCTGGAGAAGCGTCCGTCGGAGCTCTCCGGTGGCATGCGGCAGCGGGTCTCGGTGGCCCGAGCGCTGGCCGCCAGCCCCGAAATCCTGCTGCTGGACGAGCCGCTTTCGGCGCTCGATGCGCTGACCCGCGCCAACCTGCAGGACGAGATCCTGCGCATCTGGGAGCAGGAAAAGAAGACCGTCGTGCTGATCACCAACGACGTCGACGAGGCGATCATCATGGCGGACCGGATCATCCCGCTCAATCCGGGACCTGGCGCGACCCTCGGGCCCGAATTCGAGGTGGACATCCCGCGGCCGCGCGATCGCACCGAGATGAACCACTCGCCCGAGTTCAAGCGTATCCGCCGCGAGGTCACCAGCTACCTGATGCAGGTCGGCATGCAGGACGGCGGCAACGCTTCCAACGTGCATGAGCTGCCCGGGGTCGAGCCCAACACCAGTAGCGAGTACCTGGCCCGCCACGTGCGGCCTGGCGAGGTGCTGATCCAGGCGCCGGATCCGGCACGCTACGTCGAGTTTTCGAAGGTCACCAAGGTCTATCCGACCAAGAAGGGGCCGGTCGCAGTGGTCGAGGACTTCGACCTGTGGATCGGCAAGGGCGAGTTCATCTCGGTGATCGGCCACTCCGGCTGCGGCAAGTCGACCGTGCTGTCGATGATGGCCGGGCTCAGCGACGTCAGTTCCGGCGGCATCATCCTCGACGGACGGGAGGTCGCCACCGCCGGTCCCGATCGCGGCATCGTCTTCCAGGCTCCGAGTCTGGTGCCCTGGCTCTCCGCGCGTGAAAACGTCGGGCTCGGGGTGGAGCAGGTCTACCCCCACGCTTCGAAAGCCGAACGGCGCGCGATCGTCGATCATTACCTGTCGCGGGTCGGGCTCGCCGACGCGGCCGAAAAGAAGGCCTTCGAGCTGTCGAACGGCATGAAGCAGCGGGTTGGCATCGCGCGCGCGTTCGCCCTGTCGCCGAAGATGCTGCTGCTCGACGAGCCCTTCGGCATGCTCGACTCGCTGACGCGTTGGGATCTTCAGGAAGTGCTGATGGAAGTCTGGAGCCGGACCAAGCTGACCGCGATGATGGTCACCCACGACGTGGACGAGGCGATCCTGCTCGCCGACCGAGTGGTGATGATGACCAATGGCCCACAGGCCCGGGTCGGCAAGGTGCTGGAGATCGACCTGCCGCGGCCACGGACGCGCAAGATGTTGCTCGAGCATCCCGACTACTATGCCCTGCGTGAGGAACTGCTGAGCTTCCTCGAGGAGTGCGACCAGCACTGAGAAGGCGCTTCGCCGGTATCGACGGGGGCGCCGCCGGGCGCATCGGCGGTCGCCCGTTCAGCGTCGGCCGCGGACCATCGCGAGGGCCGCCCAGCGCGGCCAGGCCCCGTGCCGCCGAACGCGACCACGTCCGGGTGACGATTCAGCCGGCGACGCTGCAGGCCCGCGGGTTGTGGATGGCGAGGCCCTGCAGCGGCGGTGCGCTGGCGATCCAGCCGCGATTCGCAAGCGCGGCCTCGGTGTCGGCCCTGCCAGCGTGCCTGCGCTTCTGCACCCGTTCCGGCACGAACTCGATGTCCTTGGTCTGGTCTTCGCCGGGCAGGTGCGGGGCTTCGAGGCGCACGACATGGAAGACGCTGTCGCAGCCCAGCGCCGCCGCGGCCCGCGTCTCGTCGTCGTGCAGCCCTTGCGGCAACCGCCCGGCCAGCAGGCTCACCGCCTGCCGCAGCCGGTGCACCTCGGATTCGACCTGCAGCAGCGTCTCGTCGCGCGACCCGTACTGGATGTCCTTGGCCCGCTCCAGCACGTCTCGCAGGTTGTCGGGTGCGCTGCCGGTGGTCGGCCAGAGGGTGGTGAGGAAACACAGCGAGCTGATCCGAGGGCGATCAGCCAGCACGTGTTCGAGCGGTGTGTTCGAGTACAACCCGCCGTCCCAGAAGTGCTGCTCGCCGATCTCGACCGCTGGAAACGCCGGCGGCAGCGCGCCGCTTGCGAGGATGTGATCGACGCCGATGCGCTCGTCGCGGCTGTCGAAGTAGCGCATCCTGCCGCTCTCGACGTCTACCGCGCCGACCGACAGGCGAATCGGCGAGTGCGCGAGGAAGTCGAAATCGACCAGGTTCTCCAGGGTTCGCCGCAGTGGCGCGACATCGTAATAGCTGGCAGTGCCGGGCTCGGTGCGCAGTCCCAGCGGGAAGTAACTGCCGACACGCGGAAAGAAGAAGCCGGGCTGGCCGCCGACGATCGTGCGCCACGCCTGCCACAGGCCGATCAGGCCGGCGGCGGCCGGATCTTCCCCACGTGCCGTGCCGTGGGACACCGTTTCCCAAAAGCTTCGCAGGCGCTCGAGTCGGCGATGGGGCTGGTTGCCTGCCAGCAGGGCGCCGTTGATCGCACCGATCGAGGTGCCGACGACCCACGCCGGAGTCTTGCCGCCGGCGAGCAGCGCTTCGATCACGCCGAGCTGGTAGGCCCCGAGCGCGCCGCCCCCCTGCAGCAGGAGGACGTTTCTGAGCGGGTCCGAGTGCGGTCGGTCATTCATGGCGCGTTCCTGTCGGGATCGGCGGCTGGGCCGGACCGTTCAGGATACGCCGGTAATAGGATTTGTGCGCTGCGCTATCGGCGGGCCAGCTCGCCAGAAACTGCCGGACCCAGCGATCATGATCGTATTGGAGTGGCAAGGCATCGACATGCAGCGCGCCGATGCGCGTGCCGTACAGGGGCCGGAGCGGCGACGCCCGCGACGACAGGCGGCTCACCACACCCTCGCGGCGTCCGGGAAAGTTCGGCATGCCGGCCGCGTTCACGATGCCCCTGCCGTCGCCGGGCGGCGCCGGCCGAGCGCGAGCGGCACCAGGAAGCCGACGAAGCAGATCGCCAGACCGTACAGATTGGTCCCCAGCAACAACGCATACTTGCCGTCGCCGATCGCCCAGCCGGCCGGAATCTGGCCGAGTGCCAGCAGCACGCCGAGCACCAGGCCGCTCCAGAACGACAGATGGAAGCACATCGGTGCATACGAGACGCAACCGGCGAGCAGAAAGACCGGCGCCAGACCGATCACCATGGTGCCGCTGATCGTCGTCGCCTTGAGGATGTCGGTACCGAGCATCATCGGCAGATTGCCGACGACCGCCAGCATCACCATCGCCAGCGCGCCGATGCCGACGGCCTGTCGCGGCGGCTCGCGTCCGGCCAGCAACGGCAGCTCGCAGGCGACGGCACGCGACAACGAGGTGAAGGTCGAGTCGAGTGTCGATGCGGCCGACGACACCATCACCGCAACCATTGCGAAGAAGCCGAAGGTGCCGAGCGTGCGGGCCAGCGCCGCCGGTACGTTGCCGCCGCCGGCGATACCCTCCAGCCGTGCCTGCACGCCCACCAGCGAGAACGCCAGGATCGCGACGAAGCCGAGCACGCCGGCAATCGTGAAGGCGCGCAGCATGGTCTTCTCATCGGTGATGAAGCCACGATCGGTCAGCACCGGGTCGTGGAACGGATAGGACAGCACCTGCAGCAGTGCGACGAACAGCAGGTCGAGGCCAGTCGACAGCGCCAGTTCGCCCTCGGTCAGCAGGCGCGCCGGTCCATGGGCGGGCAATACCCAGGCCAGCACCAGCGCCAGGAAGACGACAAAGACGACCGCCTGGATGCCGTCGGTGAAGATCGAGCTGCGCAGGCCCCCCTTCAGGCTGTAGAACAGAACCGAGGCGGTGAACAGCAGGGCGGCGGCGATGAAGGCTCCCGACCCGGCCTCGCCGTAGTAGCCGCCGACCACGGCCGTGTTGCTCCACACTTCGTTGAACAGGCGCACCAGGATCGCGGCGGCGAAGGCCAGCGCGGCGGCGCGCCCGTACTTGCCGATCAGCCACGGGACGATGCCGGTTGCGCCGTCGCGCCGCCGCAGACGATAGATGACCCAGCCGGCGAACGGGATCGACAGCCAGTAGGTGGCGTAGGCGAGTCCGCCGACGATGCCGTATGCGGCGCCGAGGTTGGCCGCATTGGTGACCGACTTGGCGAAGATCCAGCTGATGAAGACGCTCGCCGTCAATGCCCAGCGCGAGGTTGGTCGACCGGCCTCGTCGTGGCCGAGGAAGAATCCGGATTCGGATCGCACGCGTGGCGCGACGATGTACATCAGGCCGCCGAACGCCAGTAGGAAACCCCAGAAGAAGATGCCCTGCAGCGATGCAGTAGCAGTCATCCCTGTCACCTCAGGAGAGTGCGCCGCCGCAGCTCGATCCCTGGCCGGCGGTGCAGCCGTAGCAATGGTCGGCGACCCGGATCGGGCGATGCTCGACGTCGGAAGCCGTGATCTCTGACAGATGGATGCGCGGCTGCCCGGCGGGCACGCCGAGGCCGAGTTGCTGGTTGAAATCGCAGTCGTAGACATAGCCCTGCCAGTCGACCGAGATCAGCGATCGACACATCACCGTCGGCAGATTGGCATCGCTGTGCGCCGATTTGAGAAGGCCCATGTAACGGTTGAACTCCCCCTTCGATATCAGCGTCGAGCCGAAGCGCTGGATCGGCATGTTGGCCAGCGTGAACAAGCTGTTGAAGACGACCCCGAAACGCGATTCGAGCGAACGCCTGTAGTCCGCCTCGAGCGCCGCCTGTGGCGGTGGCAGGGTGGCGCCCTGGGGGTTGTAGACCAGGTTCAGCTGCAAGGGATTGCCGGGCTGCCCATAGCCCAGGCGATTGAGGTGGCGCAAGGCGCTGATGCTGGCTTCGAATACGCCCTTGCCACGCTGCTGATCGACGTTCTCCTCGAGATAGCAGGGCAGCGAGGCGACCACGGTGACCTGGCGTGCGGCGAGAAACTCGGCCAGACCCTCCTGCCCGGGCTCCTCCAGGATGGTCAGGTTGCAGCGGTCCATCACCGACCGGCCAAGCTCGCGTGCCTGCGTCACGAGATGGCGGAAATGGCGGTTCAGCTCGGGCGCGCCGCCGGTCAGGTCGAGCGTGCCCACGCGTGGGCTGGCCTGCAGGAAGCGGATCACCGCTTCGACGTTGGCTGCGTCCATCTCCTCGGTCCGCCGCGGTCCCGCATTGACATGGCAATGGACGCAACTCTGGTTGCATCGGTAGCCGAGATTGACCTGAAGCGTCTCCAGGGCATGGCGGCGAATTGTCGGGAATCGGGTGCTGGCGAGCAGCGGCAGGGTGGCGTGCATGCAGGGCTCCGGTGGACTCTCGCTGATTCAGACCTGGCGGCAATCGCTCACCTTACAACGTTCATGCGATGGCCGCGGTGTCGGTCCCGCCCGGTACCGACGGGGTGTCGGAGTCGCGGCGACTGCCGGAGGGCGTGGGGCAAATCTGGGGGAGTGGGGAATTGGGGGATTTTTTCCCCCAAGAACTTGGCGATATGCCCCATGGCGCCACTGCTCGAAGTCCTCAGAATCCATCGGTATCGATGTAAGTTTCTGAATTATTTACAATGGGAAAATTTCCCACTCGCATGGCACGCTACATGCTCTTGTCCGTTCAGGTGGCCGCAAAACAAACCGGCTACAGAAATTGCCCCCGAAAATTGGAGAATCGACATGAACTGCCAGAACATCACCCTGCTCAACGCAAAGCGTATCGAAAGCCTGAAAGCGCCCTTCTCGACCCGGCGCGTGCCGCACAGCGCGTTCGCGACGCTGCTCGCGGGCGACCTTGCGCCGCGCGCCGGCGACCTGGTGCTGTGCCGGGTGGAGAAGATCGGTCAGCACCGCCACCTCGAACTCATCAGCGGCCGCCGCGCCAAACTCTACCCCGGCGACGAGATCGTACTCGCCTATGGCAACCGCTACGCGCCCGACCAGTTCGAGTCGCAGGTGCCCGAGGATCTGGGACGCTGCCAGATGGTCGCCGCCGGCGGCATCGCGTCGATGGTGATGTCCAAGCACGGACGCATGAAGAACGCTACCCTCGTGCAGCCGCTGGGACTGGTCGGGGACCGCCACGGCAAGCCGCTGAACCTCGCCGACTTCGCCCTCCCCGAGCCGGCCCCGCAGACTGCCTGTCCGTTCGTGATCTCGGTGCTCGGCACCTCGATGAACGCAGGCAAGACAGAGACCGCGGCGCAGATCATCCGTGGCCTGCGGGCTGCCGGCTTGCGGGTCGGGGCGGCCAAGGTCACCGGCACCGGGTCCGGTGGCGACGTCTGGTCGATGAACGATGCCGGCGCCGAGACGGTGCTCGATTTCACCGATGCCGGGCTGCCGTCGACCTATCTCGCCGACGGCGAGGAAGTCATTCGCGTGATGCACACGCTGATCGGCTATCTCGGCGCCAGCGGGGTCGATGTCGTGGTGTTCGAAGTCGCCGACGGCCTGTTCCAGCGCGAGACTGCGGAACTCGTCAAATCGCCGGAGTACGCCGATGCGGTCGATGCGGTGGTGTTCGCCGCCGGCGACGCGATGGGCTCGGCCGGCGGCGTGCAGTGGCTGCGAGCGCTCGGCCTGCCGGTGCGCGCCGCGACCGGCGTGCTGACCGCCTCGCCGCTGGCGGCGCGCGAGGCGGCCGCCGTCACCGGTCTGCCGGTTCTCGGCCTCGACGATCTGTCGAGCGCTGCGATCACCGAGCACCTGGGCTACGCCGAACGGCAGGCCTTGCTGCAGATCGGGGGCGCCCAGTAATGCGTCGGCGATCGCCGCAACTGCTGGCCGGACCCCGCCGCGGAATGCTCGGGCGTCTGGTTGGCATCGGCGTGGCGCAGGCGGCGATGACGCTGGCCAGTGCATGGCTGGTGCATGCCTTCTTCGACCACGCGGTCCAGGGCCAGAACGTCGCCAGCGCGGTCAGCTGGCTGATCGTCGCGCTGATCGTCGCGGGCGGGGCCCTGGCGTGGCTGCGCACGATGGAGCGGGTACAGGCCGAGCGCATGGGGCAGCACTACGCGGCCGAATTGCGGCTGACGCTGTTCGACGCCCTGGTCGGCCAGTCGCCCCGGCGTCTGCAGTCGCGCAGCCGGGGCGGCACCCTGCTGCGCTTCATGGGTGACGTCAAGGGCGTCAGGCGCTGGGTCAGCCTGGGACTGCCGCGACTGGCGGTCGGTGGCCTCGCCGCGGTGCTGGCGTTGATCGTGCTCGCGGCGGTCGATCCGTGGCTGACCTTCGCTGCGGTTTGCGGTTTTGCGCTGTCGGGTCTCGCACTGGCCTGGCTGACGACCCGGGTCGAGCCCGCGGTACGCGAGGCCCGGCGGCGACAGGCGCGACTGGCGGCCGACGTCAATGACCGGATCGCCGCGATCGCTGTCGTCCAGGTCTTCGACCAGGCGACGCGTGAGAAGCGTCGCCTGGGTCGGCAGTCCGACGCGCTTGCCCATGCCATGGTGGACCAGATGCGCGGCATGTCGCTGTTGCGGTCGGCTGCCGAATTCGGCGGCGCCCTGGCGTCTGCGCTGGTGCTGTTCGCCGGGGCGGTCGAGGTCGGTCGCGGCATGATCGAGCCGGCGGACGTGGTCGGTGCGCTGACCGTTGCCGGCCTGATCGCGCCGACCTTCCGCGACCTCGGACAGGTGCTCGGCCACTGGCGCAGTGCGCTGGTTTCGCTGGCCAAGATCGAGGAGTTCCTGGCGGCGCCGAAGCTGGCGATTCGCGCGGCCGGCGAAGAGATGCCGACCTTGCCCAAGCGCGGCCGGCCGATCGCGATCGATTTCCACGAGGTGTCGGTCGGCGACGCACTCCACGAGTTCACGGCGCGGGTCGCGGCCGGGCGCAAGGTCGCGATCGTCGGCCCCAACGGCTCGGGCAAGTCGACGGTGCTCGGTCTGGTCGCGCGCCTGGTCGATGCCGACGGCGGCGAAGTGCTGCTCGACGGTCATGCAGTCCACAAGTATTCGCTGTCGGACCTGCGCGGGCGCCTCGGCGTGGTGACGCCGGACCTGCCGCTGCTGCGCGGTTCGATCGAACGCAATCTGGTCTATCGCAAGCCCCGAGCCGGCCGGCGGGAGCGTGAGCAGGTGGAGGCCATGTGCGGCGTAGACGAGCTGCTGGCGTCGCTGCCCCAGGGGGGGCTGACCCGCGTCGGTGATGGCGGCGGCAACCTGTCCTTCGGCCAGCGCCAGCGCATCGCATGGGCCCGGGCACTGCTCGGTCATCCGGGCTTGTTGCTGCTCGACGAGGCCGATGCCAACCTCGATCCGGTCTCGGCGACGCGACTCGGTGAAACGCTCGACGACTTCAATGGAACGGTACTGATGGTGACCCACCAACTGGCACGGGTGATGCAAGCCGACGAGATCTGGTATCTCGAGGCCGGTCGGCTGATCGAGCAGGGCACACCGGACGATCTGCTGGCGCGTGACAGCGCGACCCGGCGACTGTTCCGGCGGGCGCTGCGACCGGTGGCGTCGGTGAGTGCGGCATGAGCGAGGCAAGCATGCGCCCCGAACAATTTTCCGCAGCGATCGCGGGTCTCATCGGAACCGGCCTGGTGGCCGGAGGGATGGGGGTCCTGTCCGATGTGCCCGCGTTCGCTGCCCCCTTGCAAAAGTCCGGCGAGGCACGCGATCGGGCGCAGCCCCTGGTTCGCGGCGAAATTCAGACTCTGCGCCTCGCAACCGACCGTCGCTTCCGCTATCTCGCGTATTTTCCGAAGAGTGCCGGCCCCGGGGCACCGATGCTGGTCAGCGTCCATGGCATTTCGCGCAACGCGCGCGAACATCTGAGCATGCTGGCGCCACTCGCCGAAAGCCACGGTGTGGTGATGCTGGCACCGCGCTACGGCCGCGACCGCTTCCCGAACTACCAGCGACTGCTGCCGGACGCCAAGGGGGTGCGCCCCGATGTCCTGCTGCGCGCAGCCGCCCGCGAACTGTCGCAACTGACCGGTGCGGACGACAGCCGGCTCTACCTGTTCGGCTATTCCGGCGGCGCCCAGTTCGTCCATCGCTTCGCCATGCACTGGCCGGCGCTGGTGGCCCGCTATGTGCTCGGCGCGGCCGGCTGGTATACCTTTCCGGATGTACGCGAGCGCTATCCCTACGGCCTGCGGCGCAGTCGACGCCACGACCTTGGCGGGATCGACCTCGATGCCTTCCTTGGCCTGCCGGGCCTGGTCCTGGTCGGCGAGCGAGACGTACATCGGGACAGTGCGCTGCGGGACTCACGGCGCCTCGATCGGCAGCAGGGTCGTTCCCGGATGGAGCGCGCCGGCAATTGGGTGTCTGCCGTCAATTCGGCGGCAAGCGCGAGGGCGATGGCCGAGCCGGTGCACTTCGATACCCTGCCACGGTCGCCGCACTCGTTTGCGCGCAGCATGCGTCGGGGTGACATGGGTGAGAAAGTGTTTCGACATTTCTTCGGGACTGCCCGGCGCTGACGGGTGGCGTTAGCGTACGATTCATCGTCGCGTTCGGATCCGGCCGGTGGGGTCGGATCGGGGAGAACAAGCATGGCCACGCCCAAGCCGCGCCAGGCGGCCGTCCGATCGTTCAACCTCAGTCGCTGGTTCGCGATCGTCGGCCTGATTTCGATCGCGACGATATCGGCGATCGCCGGCTGGGCGCTGTCCCGCTTCGTCAGCTACGAAATGCTGCAGCAGGAAGGCGAACTGACGCAGCAGTTCGTGCAGACCCTGGTGTCCACCGAGCGCTCGCTGCAGAGCTACTTCTCGCGGGGCGAGGCCGAGGATTCGCTCGAACTCGAGCTCGCGCTGTCGCACATCTCGCGCATGCAGGACATGCTGCGCGCCAATGTCTACAACCTCGACCGGCGGGTGATCTGGTCGAGCGACCGGCAACTCGAAGGCCAGACCTTCGGCCCCAACGAGGAACTCGAGCACGCGCTCGCGGGCCGGCTGGTAGTGCACCCCGAGACGCACCATGAGCACGGCGGCAAGGAGGAGCATCGCAACCTCCAGAAGCGCGCCGATCTGTTCGTCGAGATCTACGTGCCGGTCCGCGATCCGTACAGCGGCGAGGTCGTCGGTGCCATCGAGTTCTACAAGAATCCGCAGCCGCTGTTCCATGCGCTGCAGCGCATGCGCACCTATATCGCGCTCGGCGCAGCGATGGCGGGCGGATTTCTGTATCTGGCACTGGCCAGCCTGGTGCGCCGTGCCGACCGCCTGATGCAGGCGCAGGAGCGCCGGCTGATCGACACCGAGACGCTGGCGGTAATCGGCGAGATGAGTTCGGCCGTGGCGCACGGCATCCGCAACCCGCTGGCATCGATTCGAAGTTCGGCGGAGCTGATCCAGGCGGCCGATCTCGAGGTCGCGCGCGACGCCGGCGCCGACATCGTCTCCGAATCGGACCGGCTCGAGAGCTGGGTGCGCGAGCTGCTGTCGTTCTCTCGGCCGCTCGACGAAGAGCCGGAGCCGGTCCAGGTGGCGCCCTTGCTGGCGCGATGCGTCGAGGATTTCGGACGCGACCTGGAAAAGCGGCGGATCGACTGTCAGGTCGATTCGGGCAAGGGGCTGCCCGAAGTGCGCGGCGACGCCCTGTTGCTGGGGCAGGTCCTGCACAGTCTGGTCGCCAACGCCGTCGAGGCGATCAACAAGGACGGGCGCCTGACGCTGCGCGCGGTCGGCGCCCGCAGCGGCGAGGTGATGCTGGCGGTCGGCGACACCGGCCCCGGCATGAGCCCGGAACAGCTCTCCAATGTCGGCAAGCCGTTCTACACCACCAAGGCCCGTGGTCTCGGCGTCGGCCTGTCCCAGGTCAGGCGTATCGTCGAGCGCTATGGCGGCCGCATGGAGATCGACAGTCAGCCCGGCCAGGGCACCGAGGTACGCCTGTTCCTGCAGGCCATCTGAGGCGGGATTCCGCAAGCCGACGGGCCGGCGCCGCCCTCGGCGCGATCGAATTCGCGGAAGCCCTTCCGGTTCCGCTACCCGCGGGGGACTGCGTTGCGCCGGCCGGCAAGGCGTCCGGCACTCGCGCCCAGGCCGGGCGCGACGCCGGGTTGCCGCCGACGAGGCCCTGATCCGGTCCTGACCGCTCTGCTCAGAAGTTGACGTTCAGGACGACGTCGCCGAACCAGGCGCGTTCGCCGCTGCGCTTGCCGAAGGCCGAGCCGGCGCGGAAGGTGGCGAGGCTGACCAGCACTTCGGCACTCGGCGACTCGCGGACGGCGACGAACAGGTCAATCTCCTGTCCGAGGGCGCGGCTGTCCCCGGTCGGCGACTCGGTGATGCGGCTTGCCGCCAGGTCTTCGCTGGCTTCGCGCTGACGGTAGTCGTGCAGCACCAGGTCGACCGAACTCTTCTTCCAGAATCGCATGCTGCCGCCGACCGAACGGATGTCGAGGTTCGACAGCGTCGGTCGCATCAACTCGCCGTAGTAGCGGAATCGCTTGACGCCGCCGAAGCGTGCCTTGTTCTCTTCCAGGCCGGTCTGGCGGAAAGCTTCGTCCTGTCCGTCGTCTTCGTCCTTGTCGCCGCTGCCGACCGCCCAGCCGGCCCACAGCGTCGGTCGCGAATGTCCGGGCCAGGACCATCGCACGCCGAGATCCCAGGCGTGTGCGTCGACCGAGCGGCGTGTGGTGTCGTCCGCCACCTCGCGGTTGCCGTCGGCGCCGTCGTAATCGGTGAGGCGCTCCTTGCCGGTGAGCCGGGCGAGATCCAGCCAGTAGCCGACGCGATGGCCGCCGTCGAGCTTCTCCTCGCCGGTCGCACGCAATCCGAACCAGGTCAGGTCCGCATCCGATTCATCGACGCGGCGTTCGTGAATCACGGTGCCTTCGGCCAACTGCCCGGAACCGTCCCGGCTCAGCATCAGGTAGCCCTCGACGGCGTGGCGCTTGCGCCAGGTCCAGGCGGCACGACCGAACCAGCGGGTCAGGCCTTCCTCCTCGGCATCGATGATTCCGCGCTCGGCGGTGCTGACCGCGAACAGTTGCCGCGCGACCCCGGCCTCCAGCACCCAGTCGTCGCCGCCGAAGAACAGGCGCAGCGCGTCGAGATCGTCGTCCCACCACCAACTGCGGTCCTCGACCAGGCTCAACCGTCCGATCTGGAGGTCGAACGGCAATCCGCCGGGCCGCGGCGTGAACAGCCACATCTGGCCCCGTTCGACTTCGCCGAAGCTCTCGACTGGGCCGTTTTCGCGCAGGGTCTCGATCTCGCTGGCGCCGATCAGTTGCAGGAACAGCGAACTGCCCGCGCCGATCGAGGCCGAGGCCTCGAGCTTCACTTCCTGTTCGAGCGTTCCGCGGTCGCGGCGCTTGTCCTCGTCCAGGTCGTGGTTGATGCGGCTCTCGTGTCCGACCTCCCACTCGCCGGCGAAGCGAAACGGCGTGCCGAACAGCGTGATTGTCCGGCCACTGTCGATGCGCCTCTCGTCCGGGCGTCGCGCGAGCTCGCTGGTGACTGCCCGCGGTCGACGCGCCTGCGCACCGTCCGCGCTGTCCTCTTCCGTCTGGGCGGCAGCCTGCGGCGTCATGGTGCAGCAGGCGAGCGCGATCGCCAGCGCCAGCGGGCGTGCCGGCATCATACTGGTGGGTGTGGTCATAGAGCGGCGTCGGGGAGTTCGACTGCCCGGCAGATGCCGGGCAGCAGGTCTGTCATCGGGGCGCAGTGACTCATCGGGTGGCCACGTAGCAGCGGCAGCAGATCGTCCAGCAGTGCGAGGTCGGCCTCGTCCATCACTGCGTGATGGAGCATGATGCCACAGCGTTCATCGGCCAGCGCGTCGGCGATTCGAGCACCCAGCACATCGGTACCGGTGCCCGCTGCGCGATGCTTGCACCAGTCCACCGCGACCGGAATCTCGGCGATGGCGTCCCCCGGAAGCGGCTTTGCGGTGACATCGCGGGACAGCGCGTCGAAGCCAAGATCCCGCAGCACCTGTGCCGTGTCGGCGGTACAGCGATTCCACGGCGGCGTGAAGATGCGGTCGGCGAGCGATCCGAATGCGGCGATCAGGGCTTCGTGACCCGACTCGATGCTCTCCCGCTGGGCGGCATAGTCCCGGCTCGGTCCGAATTCGCACTTGCGCCCCTCCCGCTCGTGATTGACGTGGGCATGGCCATGCTGGTGTACACCGACACCCCCCGGGCCCGGCCGGCTCATGCGTTGCAGCAGCGCATTGGCAAGCATCGGCGTCAGTGCCGACGGAATGACGGCGAGGTCGATCGGCACCGCATGCCGCGCAAACACGTCGAGCAGGGCGAACAGCCGCCGATCTTCCCAGCCGGCGTCGTCGTCGCGGAAGAACACGGTACAAGGCGTGCCGCGCCGGTCGAGGGCACTGGCGATCGGGAAGCACCAGTCAGACATGGGCAGGCATCCGCGCGCGGTTCTCGGTTTGCAGCAGGTCGCGCAGTATAGCCGCCGTGCGCGGGGCGCCGTCGAGGGCAAGTGCCGCCGGGCGTGGACGGAAATCGAGGGCATCGGCAACCGCCTGCGCGAAGGTCGGGGTGTCGGCGAGCGTGCCGTCGAAGTGACGGACCGCCCCGAGTTCGGCCAGCGCCGCGGCGCGGCGGGATTGTTCGTTCTCACCCTTGGCGGCGTAGGGCACCAGTAGTGCGGGCACGCCCGAGACCACCACGTCGAGGGCGGTGTTGTAGCCGCACTGGCTGATCGAAAGCCGGGCGCGGCGCATCTCGGCAACCATGTCGGGCACGTGGCGCACCAATTCGACTCCTGGCCGATCGCCAGCTTCGATGCACAGGGCCTGCCATTCGGCCTCCGGCAGGAATGGGCCCGCAATGATTCGCATCGGCACCCGCCATTGCGGCCACAACTGTGCGTGAACCGCGAGGGCAGCGGCAAACAGGGGGTAGCCGACGATGCCGCCGCCGGCGGAGACCAGCACGGTGTCGCCACGCATGGTGTCGTCGGGCCCGTCGCGGCGGGGCACGACGTAGCCGGTGTAGTCCAGGCGCGTGACGAGCGGCCTGCTTGGCCGGAAGCTCTCGTCGATGCGCGCGAAGGCGGGGTCGGCGTGCACGACGATGGCGTCGAAGTATCGGTTCGCCAGCCAGCGGGCCCGGTCGTCGTGGCGTTGCTGGTCACGTCGGGCGTCGACCAGGATGTCACGCACGCTGCACACCACCCGTGCGGGACGCGTCTGGCGCCGGGCCGAGCGGATCATCGGCAGGATCTCGAATGCGAACTTCTTTCGTCCGAACGGAAACAGTTCCACCAGCAAGAGTTCCGGCCGGTGATCGGCGATCGCCTGCTGAATCATCCGGCGGCGCGTCGCGCGCGCATCCTCGACGCTGTGCGCGCTGCCGCGGCTGATCAGGTTGTGTGCCTCGTCCATGCCCAGCGGCGGCAGGTCGATCATTTCCATGCCGGTCGGTATCGGCACGCCCGGCGGGATCGGTCCGCCGTTCAGGAAGACCACGTGGAACCGGTCCACCAGCGCACGCACCAGGGCGAAGCTGCGGGTCAGATGACCGATGCCGAGCGAGTGCTGGCAATAGAACAACAGGACCGGACGCGCGTCCGGGCGGTTTGAATGCAGGGTCTCAGGCACGGCGTTCCACCAGCGCCAGATAGGCGCCTTTGGCCTCCATCAGTTTGTCGTGACGGCCCGACTCGACCAGCTGTCCGTCCTTCATCACCAGGATGCGGTCGTAGCCGCTCATGTCGGCATAGTCGTGGGCGATCACCAGCAGGGTCTTGCCGGCATGGACGCGTGCGACCGACTCGTTGATCAATCGTGCCGAGACCGCGTCCACCGCCGAGGTCGGTTCGTCCATCACCAGGATCGCGGGTTCCTTGACCAGGGCACGGGCGAGGCAAATGCGCTGGCGCTGGCCGCCGGAGATGGTCGCCCCGCGTTCGCCGAGCACCGTGTCGTAGCCGTCGGGCAGATCGACGATGAACTCGTGGGCACGAGCCGCGCGGGCTGCCGCCTCGATCTGCTGGTCGCTGGCATCGGGGAGGCCGTAGGCGATGTTCTCGCGTACCGAGACGCCGAACAGCACGTTCTCCTGCAGCACGATGCCGATCTGGCTGCGCAGGCTGTCGCGCTTGAAGCGGCTGATGTCGATGCCGTCGATCAGGATCCGCCCGGCGCTGGGCTCGTACAGCCGAAGCAGCAGCGACAGCAGCGTCGACTTGCCGGCACCTGACGGGCCGACCAAGGCCACACGCTCGCCGGCGGCGATACGGAAGGACACGTGCTCGACCACCGGCCGGTCGTCACGGTAGCCGAAGCCGACGTCCTCGAACACGATCTCGCCGGCGGGACGGCCGATGTCGAGCGCCCCCGGGGGATCCGCCGCATCGGGTTCGGTCGCCAGGATCTCGCTGACCCGGCCCGCGCTGACCGAGGCCCGGGAAAACTTGGCCGCGAGACGACCGAGATCCTTCACCGGCTTGTACAGGCTCTGCACGTAGGCCAGAAAGATCAGCAGTTCGCCCGGCGTCAGCAGGCCTTCGAGCACTTGCCAGGCGCCGACGAGCACCGTGATCGCGGTGCCGATCGCCGACACCAGCACGATCGCGCGGGTGATGGCCCCGGTGTTGCGGGCGGTCCGCACGCCGGAATGGAAGTTGCCTTCGATTTCTTCCTGAAAGCGGCGCTCTTCGAAGCTCTGACGGCCGAACGCCTGCACCAGCAGCATCGACGACAGCACCTCGTTGAGGCGGGAGGTCATGGCGCCTTCGTAGCGGCGCTGGGCGCGCACCGAGGCCTTGACCCGCTTGTTGAGGAAGTAGATGACCGCCAGCAGCGGTGGCAGCGAGGTTGCGACGACCAGCGCCAGCCGCCAGTTGATGACGAACATCACCACCATCATCGCGATCAGCGTCAGGAAGTGGGCGGCGAAGGTCAGCGACCATTCGGCAAACATGTCGCGCAACAGGTTGGTATCGGTCGCGACCTTGGTGATCAGCTCGCCGCTGCGATTGTGCTGGTGGAAGGACATCGACAGTCGCTGCAGATGGGCGAACAATTCGCTGCGCAGTCGGTAGGTGATGAAGTGGCCGACCTTGGCGGTGGCATAGACCTGCAGGTAGGCGAAGATCGCCGCGAACAGCGCGATCAGTGCGATCGTGCCGGCCATCGCGCAGAGCGCCAACCAGCGTCCCTGCGCGATGAGCGGTGCGAGCATCGAGAGCCCTTCGGGCAGGGGCTTGGCGAGCAGGACATGGTCGAAGATGACCTTCAGTGGCCACGGTGCGAGCAGGCTGGTGACCATGACGCCGGCCAGGGCCAGGGCGGCGACCACCAGCGGTGCCTTCATTTCGCCGAGGGCGCCGAAGACGATGCGGCGGAATCGGTGAGGCATGTGGATCATGCCGCCGTCTCGAACGAATTCGGCGGTAGCACACTGCTGCCCGCGCGCGCGAGCAGGAGCGCGCGCACGCACTCGCCGCGCCATCCGGCGCGCGCGCGCACCATGAAGCTGTAAGCCTTGCGCATCAGCATCAGGCGCAGGTGCCATTCGAAATCGGCATCTTCGAAGGCGTCCCCGACGAGCGACCGGTAGGCGGTCAGCAGACGTGCCGCGATCACCGGCCAGTCACCCTCGTCGCGGCGACACAGCAACTGGCTGATGCAGTCGGCGAGGTCGCGCAGTGGCGAGCCGATCGCAAAATTGTCGTAGTCGAATACCGCGATACGCTCGCCGGTCCAGAGCATCTGGTCCACGTGGAAATCGCCGTGTACCGGCACGTCCGCACTCGCGCGCAGCGGCGGCGCGGACAGCAGCGACACCACCGCATCGGCCGCGTCGGCCAGCGAGGCGTCCGCGAGAACCAGCTTCTTGCGCCACTTGCCGGCAAGACCGACCGATTCGGCCTGCGTCTCGAGCCTGCCCTGGCGGGGGCCTGCCTGCTGAAATCGGAACAGCGCATCGGCCAGTCGTTCGACCACCGGAGCACCCAGTCGACCCGCCAGTTCGGTGGCCAGTGGTGTGCCCTCGACCTCGGCCTGCCACAGGGCGCCGAGTCCCGCGCTGACGCCCAGCGGGCGGCCGACCTCGAATGCGAACGGATCCCGCTGCGACTGGTGCCACAACATGTCCAGGCCGTCGCGTGCATCGCGCCAGCGACCGTCGGCGTAGCATTTGCCGTAGAACGCGACGCAGCGACCGTCGCGAATGACGCGAAAGCGCGCGGTGCAATGCTCCTCCGGTTCGTGACGGATCACCCGGGCGTCCACGCCGGTACCGTCATCCGGGGTCAACGCCGGCGGCAGGTGTGCAGCCAGCGCCTGCGGATCGAGGAAGGCGCCGAGGGCGCTCATCACCGGGTCGTTGGGCAGGGCCCACAGCACCAGTCCGTCCTCCGGCAGCCATTCGACCGGACGCCCGAATCGTGGAATCGAGCAGGCGCTTGTCGCCTCGAGCGCCCACTCGGCGACCGGTGCCCGTCCCTGGTAGAAGCGGCCGTACAGCCATTGCTCGCCGTGGTGGCCACTGGCCTTGTCGCGGACCTCGAGCTGCCATACGGCCGCCAGCCACAGGCCGCCCTCCCGCAGCAGCCGCCGCGATATCCGCCGCCGTGTCTGTGCGACCCTGCAGGACAGGATCTCCCACGGGCCGTCACGGAAGGCCGGCACGGTCGCCGCCAGCGCACCGGCGGCGTCGCGATCGTCGAGAAACGGGCGGGCACGATTGTCCATCGTCCGCTCAACAGGGCAGCGGCGTCATGACGTCGCCCTTGGCCGCGATCAGATCGGCCACGGCGAGCAGCGCTGGAACGCGCTCGAGACGGCCGGGTTTCAGGTTCGCCACACCCCGGAAAGCACGGTCGCACAGCAACGAACGCGCCGTGGCCCAGGCCAGCAGGTGCGAATCGACCGGCTGCCGACCGCGCTGGGTGTAGCTCGTCAGCATGTGTGCGGCGGCCTCCTGCACGAACTCGAGGGGTGTGCCGAGGTGCAACGCGCGGCACAGGCCGTCGGAGATCCAGGCCCCCAGTTCGAGTACCGCCGGCCCGAGGCGGGCGCCGTCCAGATCGATCAGCGAAAGTCGCCGGACGTCGAGCAGCAGGTTGCGCGGGTGGAGATCACCGTGCAGCGTCGCCAGCGGGAGCGAGGCTGCCGCAACGGCGCCCTGCTGCAGGCCGCGGGCCAGACGGTCGAGTGCGGGCGCCCAGTCCGGATCGACCTGGGCGAGCAACGAGGCGCAGTGTTGCACGTGCCCATGGAGCGATTCCGTCGGCACCCGGCGGTCGAGCGGCGCCGGCGTGTCGTGCAGTGCCGACATCAGCCGTCCGATCTCCGACGCCAGGTCGGGCGGGCATAATACGTGCGCGTCGAGCAACGGCACGCCCGGCACGGCAGCCTGCCAGTGGAGGCGGAGGTCGGGCTGCCACAGCAGCGGGCGTGGCGTGCGCAGTCGGTCTTCGCGACGGGCGGGGCTGTCGTACAGGGCCTGCATCAGACGATGTGTCGCAGCACCGCTGGATTCGCGGTCGAGCTTGGCGAACAGCCTTGCCCGCCGACCGCTGGCGAGGGCCACGTCGAAGCGTGCACAAGCGCGCGACTCCGGTACGTACTGGACCAGGGTCGCAGTGCGGTCGACGGTGTCGGTGTCGCCGCCCGTCATCACCGCCAGCGCTTCCGAAAGCGCCTCGCCGCCGTTGCGGGCCACCTCGAGCAGCACGGGCAGGCTGTCGAGCTTGGGGTCGTTGGGCAGAAACCACGCGAACAATTCGAGGCTCGGCACCAGCAGCGACGGCACGCCACAGCGACTGGCGAGACCGACCCGGGCGTGATTCCGGGCGTGGCGCCTGGCGGCTTCGCCAGCCGCGCAGAAGCGTCCGGCGACGCGCTGCTCGAAACTGCACCCACGGGTCTCGTCGCGCACCGTCAGCCGATAGGACACCGTGCAGTTGCGCCCCGGCCGATACTTGATGCGGTCGACCGCGCATGCGGTGACGCGTTGGCTGCCATATTCCCGCAAGGCCACCTCGAACACGTGGCGCATCGAATCACCGTCGACGGCGCGACCGAGCTGCGGCAGCTGTTCGTCCCGGGGGAGGATCAGTGGTGCGCCCATCGTCATGCATCCGGCGTGACGGCGATGCCACGGTAGCTGAGACGCGCACCGTCGTTCGCGCGGCAGCGGGTGATTCGGCCGTCGCCGTTCTCTCGCAACCACAGCCAGCGACCGTGGAAATCGTAGCCGTCGAACAGCCAGTTGCCGTCCTCGCCGTCGTGGGCGTGGAACCACAGATCGCGGAAGCGGGTGCCCGCAATCTCGGATTCGATGGCCAGCGCCGTACCCCGGCTACCGCCTTCGTCGGCGTCGACAGAGAGGCGACGCAGGGAAAGGTGCGGGGTGGCACCCTCGTAGGGCAGCAGGACGGTGTCGAAGCCGATCGAACAGGCGGCTGCCTGGAAACTCAGGCGCGGTGCCGGGCGCTTTTCGCCGTAGCGATAGGAGACCCAGCTCGGCTCGAGGTTGAACGCGACGCCATCGTCTTCGGGCTGCGCGACCAGCAGTCCAGGGCTGCGCAGCAGCGGTGCCCGGCCGTTGGCCCGCTCGACGCTGCCCTGGGCGGCTTCGCCGAGTTGGAAGTGGAGCGCATAGCGATGGCGGGTCGGTGCGTCGAGCCAGTCCGAGACGATCCAGTAGCTGCGGTCGACGAACAGGATGCGGCGCCGATGCGCGGCGTCATAGACGTGGCTGCGGGCCGAGCCGTCGAGCAACACGAAGTCGTCGAACTCGACGAGTTCGTGCAGCACGGCATCGGGGGCCGGTCCGGCGATCTTGTGCTTGACGGCGCCAGGTCGGCTCTTCAGCGACCGCGGCAGGTACAAGGTCTGGTTCTGGCCATCGACGCAGACCGTGTTGTGGGCTTCGGTGCCGCGAAAGCGGATCCGCCAGTTGGTCTCGCCCGCCTCCGAATAGGTGTAGCGCCCGGGGTCCACGACCAGCGAGCGCCCGAAGGCTGCCAGTTCGAAGCTGAGACAGTCAAAATGGCCGTGATTGCCGGCCCCGAGCGGGCCGCAATCGAAGATCAGGTACTGGGCGTCGGTGTAGCGCCGTCCGCCAGTACCCCAATGATCGCGCACGACCGTATAGCCGCTGTCGGCGAAGTGGGCCAGCAGCGCGCTCGGCGGCGTGCCCTGGTTGCCGGCGCTGGCGACATAGCGAAAGTCGTCGCGGCCGTAAAGGTCGGCGCCGATCGACAACAGGTCGCGGAAGCTGCGGGCATCGCCGTCGGACAGGCTGGGCACGACGCCGTCCGGCTTGTGCGCGTGCATGCTGAACTCGAGGGCGCGCTGCAGCGCTGCATCGGTCTCTTCGGTGACCGCGATGCCGTTCAGTGAGGCGAGCCTGCGGACATTGAGGTAGTTCTTCAGCACCAACTGGTGATAGTCGGTGGACAGTTCGACCTGGACACCGTCCGGAAGCAGATCGGACCGGATGTTCTCCTCGATGCGGACCAGCGAGAATTCCCGCCAATGGGCGGCCCGGCGCATTTCCGGAAATACCACCGAGGCCAGGAAGATCGCATAGAGCTCGAGGGTCCGGTGGTTGCGTGCCGGGGTCAGATTTTCGCAGAGGTGGTCGACCTGGGCGGCAAGGGATTCGAGCAGGCGCCGGTGGAAGGCGGCATCGACCGGTGGCGCCTCTGCCGTGGCGACGAAATGGTAGTAGCTGTAGATCCAGTTCTGCACTCGGCGGCCGGTGACGTCGGTGGCGATGAAGCCCGCCGGCGTGCTCGCGATCCAACCGTCGATCAATGCCATCCAGCGACGCGCGTAGCGATCGTCGCGGGTTTCGGCGTAGCGCATGCCGAGGCCGACCGCGTAGTAGAACTTGTGCAGCAGAATATGCCATTCGATGTCGACACTCGGGTTCTCGAGCCACGGCACCGGATCGGGCAGGTGATGGCGCTCGCCATTGAACTCGAACACGCCTTCGACCATGGCCTCGATCTTGTCCGGCCGGGTCTCCTCAGGATCGGCGACGGGATAGAAGCGCGCATCACGGCGCCCGCTGAAGTGGTTCAGCAGTGCACGGTCGTCGAGTTGATCCCAGGGTGCCCGCAACAGATCGCCGCAGTCCTGCGGGTCGTTCGCGAGCGACCGCTCCCGGACGTTCATGCGATGACTTCCTCCCGTTGCAACTGGCGCACGAACAGGTCGCGCAGGGCCAGTGTGGTGCGGCGCGAATCGAATCGCGCGCAGATGCGTGCGCGGCCGTTGGCGGACAGGCGCTGGTGCAGCGCGTCGTCGGTCAGGATACGGCGCAGCGCATCGGCCAGGGCGGCGGGGTTCCTGGGGGCTACGAGAAGGCCGTGCTCGCCGTCGTCGATCAACTCGGGAATGCCCGAGATCGGGGTCGAAACCACGGGAAGGCCCATTGCCATCGCTTCGGCAAGCACGTTCGGGATGCCGTCGCGGTCGCCGTCTTCCATGACCTGGCATGGCAGGGCGAAGGTCCGCGCCTGGCGGTAGATCTCGCGCAGCTGGTCTTGCGTCACCGCGCTGCGCAGGCGGATGCAGTCACCGAGATCGAGTCGGGCGATCTGCTCGCGCACCGAGTCGTAGGCGTCTCCCGGCTCGCCGACGATCAGGCAGCCGAAGCGCAGACCGGCACGCTTGAGGATATGGCAGGCATCGACCAGGTGCTCGAAGCCCTTTTTCTCGACGAAGCGCCCGACCGACAGGATCATCGGCATGTCGCGACCGTTGCCCTTCACCGGCGCGAAATATTCGGTATCGAGGCCGTGGTAGATGGTATGGACGACGCGGGCGTCCGGGCTGCGAGACTTCAACACCTCGGCGTTGGCCGACGTGCAGGTCGCAACGAAGGTGGCGGCCCCGAGCTTGCGTTCGAGCAGGTCGCCGGGATTCAGCTCCGCCTGGTAGATGTCCTTGGCATGGGCGGTGAAGCTGAATGGCAGACCGGTGAGGCGACTGGCGAACCAGGTAACGGTCGTGACGCCGTGGCAGAAGTGACCGTGCAGATGGGTGACACTCGCGTCCTTCATCACCTCGGCGGCGATGTGACCAGCCTGCAGGAACTCCTTGACGAAGACCTTGCGCAGCGTGGTCGGCCCGCGGCGATAGCGCCAGCTCATCGCCAGCGCGCTGCCGAGAACCGACAGGTAGCGCACGGGATGACGGCTGGCGACCCGGAGATGGGCCCCCGCGAAGTTCGGAAAGTTGCGCACCAGCCAGCCGGGAAGGAACGATCCGGACAGGCTCGTCGCCTTCGGCAGATATTGCAGTGGTGCGCGGATCGCCCGCACCACCGGGTGTACCTTGGGCTCGTCCTCGCGCTTGATCGAGAACAGCCGCAGTCGCAGACCCATCTGCTCGAGCAGATAGATCTCGTTGGCGATGAAGGTTTCCGACAGGCGCGGAAAACCCTTCATGACATAGGCGATGCAGGCGCTGTCAGGAGACGCCGGCGCTGCGGTGGGCTGCAGTCTCGACAGGGGCACGACGGGGGCGTTCATCGGGGTTCTCCAGGAGGCTTTTCAAAAGTTTCAGATTGCGATCGTTGTCGAAGCCGGTGCACACGGTCTCGCGACCGGCGCTGCCCATGCGCTTGCGCAACGGGCGGTCCGCGAGCAGGCGTGAGATGGCATCGGCCAGGTCGGCTGGCCGGTCGGGGTCGATCAGCAGCCCGTTGTGTTCGTGAATGACCACCTCTGGAATGCCGGATACCCGGGTCGACACCACCGGCAACTCCATCGCCATGGCTTCGAGCAATACGTTGGGGATGCCGTCGCGGTCACCGTCCTGGCCGATCCGTGACGGCTGGACGAAGGCCACCGCCTGACGGTAGCGCGCGACCACGCCCTCGCGCGGCAGCTTGCCGGTGAGCACCACCCGGCCCTGCAGGCCGTCATGCTCGATCTGTTGTTGCAGGGTGCCGAGTTGATCGCCGTAACCGACGATCTCGCATCGGAAATCGACGCCGCGGTTCCTGAGCCGCTTGCAGGCTTCGATCAGCGTGTCGAACCCCTTCTTCTCGCGCAGTCGGCCGACCGCGAGAATCAGCGGCGGCCGCGACGGCACGGTGTCGTGTCCGCGGCAGAAGTGCCCGGCATCGACGCCGTGGTACATGCGCTGGATCTCGGCGCCAGGGGCGATCCGCGCCAGGGTCTGACGGTTGTACTCGGTGCAGGTCACGGTGAAGCGGGCCGCGTCGAGCTTGCGGCGCAGGTCGGCCGGGTCGGACAGGTAGATGTCCTTGGCATGGGCCGAGATCGAAAACGGCACGCCGAGCCGCGACACCAGTTCGGCGATGTCGGCCGGGCGCGAGATGAAATGGGTGTGCAGGTGCTGGATGCCCTTGCGCTGCAGATTGTGGGCGAGCCAGCCGGCACGGATGAAATCGGACAGTCCGCCGCGCCGCGACATCGCCGCGCGCAGCCCCGACAGGTAGGTCAGCGGCCGGTAGGCGAACAGGCTCAGGTGAGCGCACAGCAGCGTGAGGGCATTGGTGGCTCGCGCTTCGGGCAGATAGGTCACCGGTGCCTGCACGCGGTCGACCGCATCGTGCTGAAACTCGTCGGTCGGCGCCTGCATGGCGAAGATGTGCAACTCCTGGCCGAGCCGTTCGAGTCCGAGGATCTCCTCCAGAATGAAGGTTTCGGAAAGCTTCGGGTAGATCTTTACCAGCAGGCCGACGGGGCCACGGTGGGCGTGCATTTCTGCCATGTGGGTGCACTCCTGGTCGGGATTTTTGCGGGCTCGGGGGCGAACACCGGGCTGGTGAAGGGCTGGCGTTTGTCGATCAGCGAGAAGATCGCGTCGGCCACGCCGTCGAGGCCATTCAATGCAAGGGTGTTCGGATTGCTGCCGTCCCCGTGAAGCGAATCGATCTCCTGGCCGACGGTCTCGAGCAGCCTGGCCGGGCTCAGTTGCTCCGGATGCACGCTGCGAAGCAGGCCCAGTGCGGCCATGCGTTCGGCGCGGATCCCCTGCTCGAGCACCGGCTTGACGCGCGGCACGACCACCGCCCGCTTCTTCAGCGTGAGCAGTTCGCAAACGGTGTTGTAGCCGCCCATGCAAACCACCACGTCGGCAGCTGCCATCAGCGACATCATGTCGTCGGAAAAATCCTGGCGACTGACGCAAGTCATGGTATCGGCGATCTCGGCGATCGCCTGCCGGCGCTGCTCGGCCATCTCGGGGCCGAACACGATGTGGCTGCGCGGCCGCTGCCATTCGGGCATCGCGGCCAGGCCTTCGACGTAGGCCTGGACCATGGCGTGGCCGTCCTCGCCGCCACCCGGCGTCACCAGCACCAGCGGCTGGCGGCCGATCAGACCGAGCTCGCAGCGCACTTCGGCGCGCGACTTGCGACCTGCCTTGCGGCCCAGGTAGCCGCAGAAATGGACCTTGGACGCGGCGCTCGGCGGGAAGCAGTATTCGCTGCACAGGTCGAAGACCTTGGGATTGCCGACCACCAGCACCTGATCGTAGTGCGAGTCGATCGCATCGAAGTAGCGGTTCTTGCGCCAGATCCGGGTCGTGGCTTCGCGACTGTCGAGGATGTCGCGCAGCAGCAGCACCATCTTCGGGCGATCGACGCCCGGCGGCAGCGACTCGAGCGCGCTCGACAACTCGTCCTCGACACCGAACGGCTTCTTGTCCACCAGGATCAGATCCGGTTCGAAGTCTTCGACCGTGCTGCGGATGATGCTCGAGCGCAGCCGCACCGTCGATTGGAGATTCATGTCGAGATAGCGCGAACCATAGTGGCCGGAGGTATTGCGCGACAGGCACGGGAGCTTGACGTAGTCGATGCGGCTGGGGATGCGGAATGCGTGCAGCATCGGCGAACCGGTGATGATCAGCACCGACAGGTCGGGATCCCGGTCAACCAGGTGACGGGAGATCTCGAGCATGCGGCGAATGTTGCCGAGTCCGAATGTGTCGTGCGAATAGACGAGGACGCGTTTCATTTTGGTAGGCCTCCTGTTGGCTTTCCTTGACCCCGTTCTTGCCGGCCTGGACCGGATTTCGAGAGGTTGTGGGATCTTGTCCCACTCCAATGCAAGTCCCAGGCCAAGTTGTGCCAGGCCTGTAATGCATTGTTTTTGAAAAATTAATATTCCTTAAGCAAATCTGTGGTGAATGCTGGGTGGGGGAGATCACCAAATTGTTGGTGCGCGGTCCCCAAAATCCCGGGTCCGGCGCTGCGGGCGGCAACCGCATTCGGGGCGGTTGCCGCCCGCATGACAGGCTGCTATGTCACAACATATTACGAACGGAATATTCGAATGGTGTCGTTTGTTGCCGGTGGAGGCTTCTCGCACGCGCGAAACTGATTGCCTTCGAACGGGTGTTCGTTTATAAATACGAGTGTGGGAAAAAATCCCATAACGCGTCGAGCGAGGCCCTGATGCCACCGGACAATGCCGGTCGTCGGGTCGTGTCTGCGGGCGCGGGGCCAGTCGGAGCAGCCAGGGACGAGACAGATGGGGCAGGCAATACTGATCATCGAGGACGAAGCCACGCTCGCAAAGAACGTGCGCATATTCCTCGAGCGCGACGACTATGAGGTGCGCGTCGCCGAGTCGGCCGAGGAAGGCCTGGCGCTGATGGACGTGTTCCGTCCGGACGCCGTCGTACTCGATTTCAATCTACCGGGCATCGACGGCGTCGAGGCGCTCGAGCGCATCCGCGCGATCGATCCAGACATCAAGGTGATCATGGTCACCGGCCACGGCAGCGTCGAGCTGGCGGTCGAGGCAATGAAGCGGGGTGCGTTCGATTTCCTCACCAAGCCGGTTCCTCTCGGCAAGCTGAAGGTGTTGCTGGAGAAGGCATTCGGCGAGGCGAGGCGGGACAGCGCGCTGGAGTACTACCAGCGCAAGGAGAGCGCCGAGGCCGATCTCGACAGCCTGCTCGGCGAATCGGCGCCGATGAAGGCGCTGAAGTCGATGATCCGGCAGGTGCTCGAGGCCGAGTCCGGCCTGCGCGATGCCGACGCCCCGGCGGTACTGGTACTCGGCGAGACCGGCACCGGCAAGGAGCTGGTTGCACGGGCGCTGCATTTCAACGGACCGCGCAAGGACAAGCCTTTCGTCGAACTGAACTGTGCGTCGATTCCGCCGCAATTGCTGGAATCCGAACTGTTCGGCCACGAACGCGGCGCTTTCACCGATGCCAAGGACCGCAAGCTCGGTCTGGTCGAGACGGCGGACGGGGGCACCCTGTTCCTCGACGAAATCGGTGACATGGATCCCACGCTGCAGGCCAAGCTGCTGAAACTGCTCGAGGAAAAGACCGTCAGGCGGGTCGGCAGCCTGCGCGACCAACGGGTCAACGTGCGCATCGTCGCCGCCACCCACCGGCCGCTCGAGGTGCTGGTGCGCGAAGGCCGCTTCCGTGCCGATCTTTTCTATCGCCTGCGGGTCGTGCAACTGGAGTTGCCGCCGCTGCGCGACCGTGGCGGCGACATCCTGCGCTTGGCCGAACACTTCGTGAAGTCGCACGCGGCGCGCTACGGCAAGCGTGCGCCGACGCTGACGCCGGCGGCGCAGAACGCGCTCACCCGTCACTCCTGGCCCGGCAATGTGCGCGAGCTGCGCAACGTGCTCGAGCAGGCGGTGTTGTTGTCGCCCGACGGCCGCATCGAGGCGCGTCAGCTGACGCTGTCGAGCAATGCGGCCGAAGTCGCCGGCGCGAGCCCGGGCGCCCAGGCGCCGGCGACGCTGGCCGAGATGGAACGCCAGATGTTGTCGCGGGCCCTCGAGCGCAGCGGCTGGAACGTCTCCAAGGCCGCGCGCGAACTGGGCCTGACCCGGGACACGTTGCGATACCGCATCGAAAAGCTGGGACTCGCAGACGTTTCGCGCTGAAACGTCGATTGCGCCACCGCGCCTGACGGGCGACCGTCCGGCGCGGTTGGGGAGCAGGCTCAGCGAGCGGCAGCCGACGCGGTCGTGCGGATGCCGGTGAGGCCCGCACGCCATTTCGCGAGTTGCTGCCTGATCGCCCTCGGCGCCGCGATCTGGGGCAGCGAAAAGTCCTGTTCGGACAACTCCCGATGGGCGCCGAGCAGCGCCAGTTCGCGTTCGCGAATCAGCCGCTCGGCCTTGTGAAAGGCCTCTTCGAACGACGGGCTGGCGGGCAATGCGTCGCGGAAGAACGCACGGCCGAAATAGGTGAAGTCGTTTTCGTCGGCACAGCCGAACGAGCGCCGGTCGTGGCGCGCCGCGGTGATCACCAGCGTTCCCGAGTCGGCCAGCGCCGGGATGAAGCCACCCGAGTAGCAGGCGGATACGACCACGACCCGCCAGCGGATGCCGGACGAGCGGAGCAGTTCGGCAAGGTGGTCGGCAGCGAGGTCGGGCAGGTCATGGTGAGGCTGCGTCAACGATAGCCGGTGTTCGGCCGAACCGTGGCTGGTGAGATAGAGGAACAGGATGTCCTGGTCCCGATCCATGCGGCCGGCAATCGCCTTCAATGCCCGTTCGAGCGAGGTCAGACTCGCGATCGGCTGCTCGCCGATCGTCTGGCGGCTGTTGGTCAGCGATACCGACCTGCCGCGGGTAGCGAACTGACGGTCGAACTGCGCCCGCACGAATTCGGTTTCGCGCCGGAACACTTCCTGGGTGCCGTCGCCGGCGAAGGTCAGCAAGTACATGTCGACGCGGTTCGGGTCGCCGGCCGCCAGCCCGTCGAGGGCGCCGGCGAGGCGGCGTTCCTCGGAATAGAGTTGTGACTCGTAGCGCCCGAGTCGCGCCTGCTCGGTGGCAGGGTCGCGCAATTCGCCGTGCAGCCAGTGCCCGGACAAGCGGTCACGGCCCGCCTTCGGTGCCGCGAGCTGCAGCACGCCCTGACCATGAAATCGCCCGTCGGCGAACTCCCCGACGTAGCGGTCACCGTTGGCCAACTGCATCGACCCCTTGCCCGAGGCCACCCAGTTTTCGGTGTCTCCCCGGTATTCGCTACCGTCTGCGAAACGAATGCGCGCCGACCCGACAAGCTCGCCGAGATCGAAACGGCCTTCGTAGACCATGCCCGACGGGTCGGTGAAGCGACCGGCACCGTGGGGCAGCCAGTTCTCGAACTGGCCTTCGTAGCGCCCGCCGTCAGCGCGGCTCAGTTGGCCCTTGCCGGTGAACTGGTCGTTGACGAATTCGCCTTCGTAGACATCACCAAGTTGCGTCTCGAATCGCCCGCTGCCGTGCAGAAGCCCCTGCCTGTAGCTGCCGTGATAGCGGCTGCCGTCGATGCCGCGCCACTCACCCCGACCGCTCCGCCGCCCCTCCCTGAAGCTGCCGACGTACTCGCCGTCCGGCCCCCGATAGCGGCCCTGCCCGTGCAGGACGCCGTGACGGAACCAGCCGCTCTGTACGCTACCGTCAGCCGCCTCGATACGGCCTTCGCCATTGAGTGCGCCGTCGCGGAACATGCCCGAGTGGACGCTGCCGTCGGGCAGCGTCAATCGTCCTTGGCCCGACATCACGCCGTTCTCGAAGGTGCCTTGGTAATGGGCGCCGCTGTCCCAGCGCAGGACGCCGTCGCCGTGCAGACGGCCATTCTCGAGCGGTCCGCGGTAGTGCCCGCCGTCCGGTGTCTGCAGTTCCGCCGCGAAGACGTGGCCGCACGCCAGCACCGACGCCAGTAGCAGTGCGGACGGGCGGACGGGCCAGGCAGTGTTGCGACTGTGCGGGACGGGGCGACGAGGCATCGGTGGGTGGGGCATGGTGTTTCGCAGACGATCTTATCGCGTCGCACCCCGCGCCGGAAATCAGCGCGATGAGGCTTGCTTCAGGCGATGGCCGCGCCGCGACCCAGCCGGGTGCGCTCGGCAGCCTCGATCGGCAGCGCGAGCACGTCGCGGGCACAGCGTCGACCGAAGACGTTGCGCTGGATACCTGCGAAGTTGTCCGCGCTGAACAGGTTCGGGCGGTGCACCCAGCCCCGGTAGTCGAATCCCTGAACGATGTCCGCGTTGTCACCGGCGTTGAGAAGATAGATCACCGGCCGGCAGCGACGGATGGTGGCGCTGGCGCCCGCGAGGCAACTGACGTCCTGCCGCGCCAGGTCGACCACCAGCAGGCGCAGATTGGTCAACTCGAGGGCGTCGATGGTCATCGTGCCTGGGCGCTGGATGCTGCCCAGCGTGTGCGGATGGCAGACCACCTGCGACCAACCGTTGGCGGTGCAGCTCTCGTCCAGCAGCGCGCACATCGCCGGGTCGGCCTCGAACGCGTGAAGTTGTCCGATCGGCCCGATGCGACTGACCAGGGCGGCCGCCAGAGCGCCGAAGCCGGCGCCAGCGTGTACCATCGTGTCGCCGCGCTGCAGCACGCGGCCGAGGACTTCCTCCCGGGCCGCACAGAACTCGCCGTACAGGTCGATCGCCAGTCCTGCCGGCTGCTCGCCCAAAGGGCAGTACAGCCGGCCGCTGCGCACCGGTCGCCAGGCCCGCCTGTCGACTGCCTGCGGCGCGATCCGGGCCGGGTCGGCGACATGGCTGTCGGGGTCGGCGATCTCCGCGCCCGGCGCCTTTGGCAGGCGCAGTTCGCCGCAGATCAGTCTGGCGAGCTCGATCACCAGCAAACCGGTGACGGCGATCCAGTCGCCTGGGGTGCGCTGCCAGAAATGGCGCAGCGTGGGATACCAGATGCTGCCCTCGCTGCCCCGCTGCCAGCGCCAACTGGCAGCGACCGCATCGAGCAACCAGACCGGCCGCCCCATGGCGGCCGCCAGATGAGCGACCGTGTTGTCTGCGCTGATGACGAGATCGAGGCCATCGATGATCGCCGCCGTCGATACCAGCTCGCCGGCCACCGGACCGGGCAGTACCGCGCAGTCGTCGAGGATGCGTTCTTCGTCGGCGTTGCGGGGGTATTGCAGGGCGTGGAAGCGCACCCCGTGCATGCGCAAGGCAGGCTGCAGCAGCGCGAGCGGCAGTTCGTTGCCGGCGTGGCTGTCTTCGTCCCGCCATGCAATGCCGATATCGAGGGCGTCGAAGCCGCCGATGAACTGGGGGGGCAGATCGTGCGGTACGCGGATGTAGCTGACGTGCGGCGGCGGGCGGCGGCCGAGTTCGCTGGCGAGTTTCGGCAATGCGTGCATCGGGCAATGAAAGTCGGCGACGACGCGGCTCGGCCGGTCGCCGCGCTCCGTGCCGGCGACACCCGGTGCGGTCGCCAGCAGGCGAACCACGGCCGCAGGCGCGCGCACGACGACCGTCGCCCCGAGGCCGGTGAGCAGCACCGCATAGCGGACGAACTGGATCGCATCGAGCGTGGATTGGGTGTGCAGCAACAGCGTTCGTGCTTGCAATGCCTCGCCTCGCCAGCGGGCACAGGCGGGGGTGCGGTCGTCGCCGCGGCCATGGTCCATCAAGGCCCAACCCTCGCGCTCGCGACCCATGGCGATCAGGGTGCGCGCATGTTCCACCCGGTGGCGCAGGTCGGTCGGTGCCAGCGCCCGGGTGCAGCGATGGCTTTCGTCGGCGGCATCGAGCAGGCCCAGGTTGCGCTGCGCGAGGGCGAGTTGAGCCATCGCCTCGGCGTGCGCCGGCTCGCGTGCGAGCGCGTGCTCGCAGGCCTCGACGGCGTCGTCGGCCCTGCCGCGCGCGTTGTGCACCGCCGCCAGCGTGGCCCGCGCGTCGGCGTGGTTCGGATCGAGCACCAGCGCCAGGCGGCACAGGGCCTCTGCTTCACGCAGCTCGCTTCTCGCTACAGCGACCTCGGCCAGCGCGCTCAGGGCCGCCGGACTCGCGTCGACCGATCGGCTCCGGGCCAGCGCCACCTCGGCGTCGCCGATGCGACCGATTCGCAGCAACACGCGACCCTGGCGCAGCGGGTGATCGGCATTGCCGGGTTCGAGCAACCGCGCCTCCTCGAAGTGCAGCAAGGCCTCTTCGAACAGGCCGGCGCGTGCGCCGCCGCGTGCCAGGCTGGCGTGCGCCGCCGCCGATTCGGGCTGACGATCAAGTGCCGTGCGCAGGTGAGCGAGCGCCTCGTCGTTGTTGCCGCGGGCCAGTTGCACCAGTCCGAGATTGCGGTGCAGGGCGGCACTGTCCGGGGCGATGGCCAGCGCCCGGCGCAAGGTTGCCTCGGCGTCCGCCAGGCGGCCGGCGCGCCGGTGCATCACACCCTGCAGGTTCAGTGCGGAGGGATCGTCGGGGTTGATGCCGAGTGCCGCGCGGCAATAGGCCCGCGCCGCGTCGAATTGCTCGTCGCGGATGGCTTGCTGACACAGCTTCAGTTGCGATTCGATGTCCATGCGGCCGGTGGTGGCTTGGGCAAGGGGATAGCATGCGATGCATCGCGCCGCCGGTGCCAGGGCAGGATGCGCATCCGTGCCCGGATTTTGCCGCGATCGCCGGATTGGCCGGTCGGCAGGCGCACCCGCTCCGGGTTCGACAGCGGTGGAGCGCCATGCTAGCCGCAGTTGCCGGCCTTGGCCAGCACCGGTCACCGCAACGGACGCGCTAAGTCAGCCGCGGCCGACCAGGCTGCGGATCACGTGCAGCACGATCAACGCGACGCACAGCACCTGCCAGAAGCGCACAGGATTGCGCTGGATCAGCGGCTGGCGCTGGATCGCGGCTTCCAGGCTCGGGTTCGGGCGGGTGAAGTCCTGCAGGAATTCGCCGAGCGCATCGTGGCGATAGGCCGGATTGGGATTGAGGGCCTTGCGCAGGCAGCCCTCGATCCACAGGGGCAAGTCGCGCCGGCGTCGGATCGCCGGGATATAGTTGAACTCGCCGTAGTTGTCGATGCGCACGCGTTTGACCGCCGGCTCGTCGAACGGCAGCTTGCCGGTGATCATCTCGTAGCAGATCACCGCCAGCGAGAAGAGGTCGGACTTGAAGCTGCCGGCGGCACCGAGCAGGTATTCGGGCGCGACGTAGTTGACGCTGCCCTGCGGGACCGATTTCTCCAGTGGCGAGGCGGTTTCGTCCTCGCCGGCGATCATCACGGTGCCGAAGTCCAGGATCTTCACCCGACCGTCCCGGTCGATCATGATGTTCTCGGGCTTGAGGTCCTGGTGCACCATGTCGGCACGCTGAAACGCACGCAGGCCGGCCACCGCCTGGCGCACGATGTCGCGGACGGTATCGAGCGAGGGCTGGGGATGATCCTGCATCCACTGGCGCAGGTCGGTGCCCTCGATGTGCTCCCCGAGGTAGTACATGAAGCGCTTCTCGCGCGGCGGCGCGAAGGTCTTCATCACGTTGGGGTGGTCGATGCGCTGTCCGACCCACTCCTCGCGAATGAAACCGTCCAGATAGATCGCGTCTTCCGCGAAATTCTCGGAGGGCGCCTTCAAGACGTAACGCCGCTCGGACGAATCGTCGCGCACCAGGTACATGTGGCTGCGGGTGCCGCTGAAGACCACGTCCAGAACGCGATAGCCGTCGATCGTGTTGCCGATCTCGAGTACCGGTGGAATCGGCAGCCGCGTCAGACGGCGGTGGCTTTCGTCGATGGTTTCCAGCGGCAACTGGTCGACGACGACGAGCAGCGCCGACAGGTTGTCGTCCGAACCTGCCACCAGCGCCGCCTCGATCAGGGCGCGGGCGCAGGCCTCGGGGTCTTTGCCTGCGGTTGCCAGCGCGGTGGACAGCGCCTGGGACGTCGCGAATCCGTGGACGCCATCGGTGGTCAGCAGGACGACGTCACCGGCTGCGAGTTCGAGGGTCGAGTAATCGACCTCGAGGTGGCTGTCGGCGCCCAGTGCCCGTGCCAGGAATTCGCGTCCGCCTTCGACCCGGACGTGGTCGCGGGTCAGCTGGTCGAGCCGGCCGTCGCGAAAATGGTAGATGCGTGAATCGCCGACATGCAGGCAGTGCAGGGTGTTCGACTTGACGATCGCCGCCGAGAACGTGGTCAGGGCACTGTCGGTGTGGCCGGCCTTGCTGACGTTCTGCAGGTGCAGCCAGTCGTTCAGACTCTTCAGCACGCGCGCCGACGCATTGCGTACGCGCCAGTTCGGCGGTGTCGCGTAGTAGTCGGTCGCGAACACCGTGACTGCCATCTGCGACGCTTCGGCGGCCCGCTCGGAGCCGCTGACGCCGTCGCAGATCACCGCGACCGCGCCCTTGCTGTCGCATTCCTCGCCTTCGGGCAGTCGGGCCGCGAAGGCGTCCTGGTTGAGCGCCTTGCGGCCGGCGACCGAATGTCCGCCGAAGCGCAGTCGCAGTCGCGAAGTCAAGCCGGCTCCTCCTTGCGATGGCTGGTGGTCGGAACGTGCGCCCCGCCGCCGTCAGGGCGTGGACGACGCGGCGCGCGGCTTGCGCCGCGCGCCGTCGATTGCCGCTCGCGGGCCGCTCAGGTGACGCTGATCAGTTCGACGCTGCCGTCCTCGCGCACTTCGGCCATATGGCCCTGGGGCTCTTCCATGAACAGCAAGGTCACGAAGCCGAGCACCGCGGTGAGCGCGATCACACCGAAGAATACTTCGTAGCTGACGAAGGACAACACCGTCAGATAGACCACCGCGCCGACGTTGCCGTAGGCACCGGTCATGCCGGCGATCTGGCCGGTCAGCCGGCGTTTGATCAGGGGCACCACCGCGAATACCGCGCCTTCGCCGGCCTGGACGAAGAACGAGCAGGCCATCGCCACCACCACCGCCAGCCATACCGGCCAGCTGCCGTTGGTCATCGCCATCAGGGCGTAGCCGCCCGCCAGACCCGCGGTCAGGATCAGCAGCGTCTTCTTGCGGCCGAAGCGATCGGAGATCCAGCCGCCGCCGGGGCGCGACATCAGGTTCATGAAGGCGTAGGCCGAGGCCACCAGACCCGCCTTGACCGGATCCAGCGCGAAGGTCTCGGAGAAGAACAGGGGCAGCATCGACACGACGGCCAGTTCGGAGCCGAAGGTGGCGAAATAGAGGACGTTGAGCACCGCGACCTGCTTGAATTTGTAGCGGTGCATTTCCGGCACGGGTGCCTTGAAGATCTCGTGGTTGACCCGGTAGGCACCGTAGCAGTCATAGGCGAAAATGGCCGCCAGGATGACGTAGATCGCCATCGTCGCGCCTTCCGACACCATCTTCACGCCGGACGGCGAGAGCTTCCAGGCGAGCAGCGCGAGGGCCGCGTACATCGGGATCTTCATCAGCAGCATGAAGGCGAAGTCGCCCTTGCTGGTGACCTCGAGGCCGCCACTCTTCTTCGGCTTGAAGTAGGTCGAGCCCTTCGGTGTGTTCGACACGCTGAAGTAGTACACGAAGCTGTAGGCGAGACAGATCGCGCCGGTGACACCGATCGCGTAGCGCCAGCCGTCTTCGCCGCCGAACACCAGCGCCAGGCTCGGCAGGATCATCGCCGCGGCTGCCGATCCGAAATTGCCCCAGCCACCGTAGATGCCCTCGGCGGTGCCGAGTTCGTTGGCCGGGAACCACTCGCTGACCATGCGAATGCCGATGACGAAGCCGGCACCGACGAAGCCCAGCATGAAGCGGGCGATCGCAGCCTGGGTGAAATCGTCGGCCATGGCGAACATGAAGCAGGGGATGCTGGAGATCGCGAGCAGCGCCGAATAGGCGATGCGCGGGCCGAACTTGTCGGTGAACATGCCGATCAGGATCCGCGCCGGAATCGTCAGCGCGACGTTCAGGATCAGCAGGGTCTTGACCTGGGACTTGTCGAGACCGAGCGAGTCGGCGATGGCCGCCAACATCGGCGCGTGGTTGAACCACACCACGAAGGTGATGAAGAAGGCCACCCAGGTCAGATGAAGTGTCTTCATCTTTCCGCTGAATGACAGCAGGTTGAATCCCTTGTCGCTACTCATGTCGAATTTCCTCGGAGGCTTGAAATCGGGGCGTCCGGACGCACGCCGCTCCCGCGGCCATGGGGCCACGGTGCGGCTGCCTCAACGGCGGCTGAATCAGGCTGTCGTCAGGGCTGGATCTGGAGGAAGACCACGCCCTGGTCCACGCGGGCCGCGAACTTCCGTGCGCAGCCTTCGTCCGGCGCCACCGCCTGGCCGTCTTCGAACTGGATCTTCCAGTTGTGCAACGGGCAGGTGACGCTCGATCCATGGACGATGCCCTGCGACAGCGGGCCACCCTTGTGCGGGCACTTGTCGTGCAGCGCGAACACCTGGTCGTCGGCGGTGCGAAACACCGCGATGTCACCGTGGCGGGTGCCCTTGACGACGCGCGATCCGAGCTGCGGGATCTCGTCGAGCGGGCACAGGCGTTTCCATTCGATTTCGGTGTCGGTCATTGTTGCGTCCATCTCAGGCCTCCCCGATGCGAGGATTCAGGCGGATTTCGTCGGAATTGTCCGGCTCGCGGCGCGGGGTGATGCCCCAGTCTTCCCATTCGCTCATGGCAATCTCCTCAGACCGTCAGCGGTTCGAAGGCGCGGCGCAGATCGGGCTGCTCGGCCCGCTCCTGCCACGGATCGGCGTAGTCCTGCAGCGCGTAGAGCAGGCGCTCGTACAGGGCCTTGCGATTGTCGGCGTCGTCGAGGACCAGCTTCTTGACGTGGTCGAGGCCGACACGCCCGATGTAATGGACGGTGCGCTCGAGGTAGTAGCCCTCCTCGCGGTAGAGCTGGAGGAAGGCGCCGGAGATCTCCATGACCTCCTCTTCGGTCTTCGCCTTGCTGAAGAACTGAGCCACATCGGTCTTGATGCCGCCGTTGCCGGCGACGTAGATTTCGTAGCCCGAATCGACGCCGATGATGCCGACGTCCTTGATGCCGGCTTCGGCGCAATTGCGCGGGCAGCCCGAGACCGCGAGCTTGACCTTGTGCGGCGACCACATGCCGAACAGCATTTTTTCGAGCTTGACGCCGAGGCTCATCGACAACTGGGTACCGAAGCGGCAATGCTCGGCGCCGACACAGGTCTTAACTGTGCGGATCGACTTGCCGTAGGCGTGGCCCGACACCATGCCGGCCTGGCCGAGGTCGTGCCAGATCAACGGCAGGTCCTCCTTCTTGACGCCGAGCAGGTCGATGCGCTGGCCGCCGGTGACCTTGACGGTCGGCACCTGGTACTTCTCGGCGGCGTTGGCGATCGCACGCAGTTCGTCCGGCGTGGTCAGACCGCCCCACATCCGCGGCACCACCGAATAGGTGCCGTCCTTCTGGATGTTGGCATGGGCGCGCTCGTTGATGAAGCGGCTCTGCGGGTCGTCGAGCGCCTCGTGCGGCCAGGTGGAAATGCAGTAGTAGTTGAGCGCAGGGCGGCACGACGCGCAGCCATTGGGCGTCTTCCAGTCGAGGAAGTCGATCGCCTGCTGCACCGACAGCAGTCGATGGTCGCGGATCGCCTTGCGCACTTCGCCGTGGGAACGGTCGGTACAGGCGCATACCGCCTTGTCCTTGGAGTCGGCCGGCTCGTAGGCGCCGCCGACGGTGGAGGCGAGGATCTGCTCGACCAGACCGGTGCAGGAACCGCAGGAACTCGACGCCTTGGTGTGCTTGCGCACGTCGTCGAGCGAGAATAGGCCCTTTTCCTTGATCGCCTTGACGATGGTGCCCTTGCACACGCCGTTGCAGCCGCACACCTCGGCCTCGTCCGGCATGCTGGCGGCGAGGTCGTTGCCCTTGTGGCCGGTATCGCCCAGGTGGCTGTTGCCGAACAGCAGGTGGTCGCGGATCTCGGCGACGTTCTGACGATCCTTCAGCATCTGAAAGTACCAGGCGCCGTCCTTGGTGTCGCCGTACATCACGGCGCCGACGATCGCGTCGTCCTTCAGCACGACCCGCTTGTAGACGCCTGCGCCGGGATCGTGCAGCACGATGTCCTCGGTGCCCTCGCCGCCGGAGAAATTGCCCGCGGAGAACACGTCGATTCCGGTGACCTTGAGCTTGGTCGAGGTCACCGAACCGCGATACAGGCCGATGCCGAACATCGCCAGGTGGTTGGCGCAGACCTTGGCCTGCTCGAACAGCGGGGCGACCAGACCGTAGGCGATGCCTCGGTGGTTGGCGCATTCGCCGACGGCATAGACCCGCGGGTCGTAGGTCTGCATCGTGTCATTGACGACGATGCCACGCTCGCAGTGCAGCCCGGCCGACTCGGCCAGCCCGGTGTTCGGGCGGATACCGGCAGCCATCACCACCAGGTCGGCGGGGATGGAACTGCCGTCCTTGAATTTGACGGCAGCCACGCGGCCCGACTCTCCGGCCACCAGTTCCGCGGTCTGGGCCTGCAGCTTGAAGGTGAGCCCCTTTTCCTCGAGGGACATCTTCAGCATGTCGGCCGCGGTCTTGTCGAGCTGGCGCTCCATGATCCAGTCGGCGATATGGACGACGGTGACGTCCATGCCGCGCAGCGCGAGGCCGTTGGCGGCCTCGAGGCCGAGCAGGCCGGCGCCGATGACGACCGCGTGCTTGTGCTCGGCGGCGGCGGCGATCATCGCATCGGTATCGGCAATGTCACGATAGCCGATGACACCGGGCAGATCCTTGCCGGGGATCGGCAGAATGAAGGGGTTCGAACCGGTGGCCATCAGCAGGCGGTCGTATTCGCGCTCGGTACCGTCCTCGGCGATGACCTTGCGCGCCCGGCGGTCGATGCGGGTGATCCGGTTGCCCAGATGCAGTTCGATGCCGTTGTCGATGTACCACTGGCGATCGTTCAGGATGATGTCCTGGATCGTCATTTCGCCGGCCAGCACCGGCGATAGCAGGATGCGGTTGTAGTTGGGGTGGGGTTCGGCACCGAACACCGTGACTTCGTACATGTCCGGCGCCAGCTTGAGCAACTCTTCCAGCGTGCGCATGCCCGCCATGCCGTTGCCAACCATGACCAACTTGAGCTTTCGCATATTGAATCCCTCGCAACAGAGACCCGCCGCAAGAACGGGTCGTCGATTCATGCCGCGGCAGGGATCGTCGTCGATCCTGGTGACGCCGGGCGACATTGCCCGGTGTCGAACTGCGTCAGCGAACTTTTCGCTTGTCACCGGGGGCGGGCGTTCGTTGCCCGGCCGACAGTGGTTCCAGTTCAATCCAAGCAGCTTGCGTGCCAGCTGCCCGGCTTGCCGAATCGCGGCATTTCACTGGGGATTCGCGAAACGGCGTCCGGGCTGGCTTTAGTGCGATGCACCATTTCGGGGAGCCATGCCCCATCTTGCAGCCTCGCGTCATCCAACCTGGGTGGTGAGGCGCTTCAACTCGGGCAGGCACGAACCACAGTTGGTGCCGCAGCCGGTGCGCTGCTGCAGTGCATCCATCGTCTCGCCCTGCGCCAGCGCTGCAAGAATTTCGCCCTCGGCAACGTCGAAGCAGTTGCAGATCACCTTGCCCCGCGCGGCCTGACCGGCCGGCGGCTGGGTCAGCGGTGCAAACAGCCAGCGTCGCAATTCACCGGCCGGCCGGCCGGCAGTGATCACGTCCGCGAGCCAGTCGGCGGCCCGCGTCTCGCCGGCGAGCCGGATCGCCACCAGGGTTTCTCCGTCCAGCAGGGCGCGCTTGGCGACCTGGCGCCGGCTGTCCTGGTAGCGCAGCACCAGTTCGTCGCTATCGAGCCCGATCGCGGCATCGAGCGTCGCCAGCGCGGACTCGGTCAGCGGTTCGCCGAACAGCTTGAGCACCACCACGGCGTCATCACGGCCGGCCAGCGTCAGGCTGGCGTAGGGCTGTCCGGCGAGCAGCGGGCGAAGGCGCGCCAGCGTCGCGAGGGGGCTGTCCTGGCGTGCGCCGGCACGATACATCGCCACCACCGCGGGACCGCTTGCCAGTCGTTCCACCTGGACCGTCGCGTGCTTGAGTTCGGGCTGGCGCGAGATCGGATCGTAGGTGCTGGCGGTCAGAGCATTGATGCCGAGACCGCCCATCGCGTTCGCGCCCCAGTGCATCGGCGCGAAGCACTGGCCGGGACGTACCGTGGTGGTCGCCAGGACCTTGAGCGCGGCCTGGCCGCGGCGTGACTTGATGCGCACCAGGTCGCCGTCGCCGAGACCGCGGCGCGCGAGGTCGTCCGGATGCATGTGCAGCATCGGTTCCGGCTCGTGGCTGTACAGGCGCGCAACCTGTCCGGTGCGGCTCATGCCGTGCCACTGGTCGCGCAGGCGGCCGGTGATCAGATGCAGGGGATAGCGGCTGCTGGTGGCTTCGGCGGTGACCTGATGCTCGCAGATGACGAATCGGGCGCGACCGCTCGGCGTCGGAAAGCGGCCGTCCTCGTAGAGCCTTGGCTGGCCACCGGACGCGCCACGCGGGAATGGCCACTGTTGCGGACCCTCCTGCTCGAGCAGGGCATAGCTCAGTCCACCGATGTCGAGGTCGCGGCCGAGGGTGGTGTCGCGATGCTCGTTCCAGACCGATTCCGCGTTGTCGTACGGGAACAGCCGTGCGGCATCTTCGCCGCGACCGAGAGCGGTGCCCAGGCGGCGGGCGAAGTCGACACCGATTTCCCAGTCGGCGCGGGCCTCGCCGGGGGCGGGCACCGCGGCGCGGACGCGGGTGATGCGTCGTTCGGAGTTGGTGACGGTGCCTTCCTTCTCGCCCCATGTGCTGGCCGGCAGCAGAAGGTCGGCGAATGCGCAGGTCTCGGTGCTGGCGAAGGCCTCCTGGACGACGACGAATTCTGCCTTTGCGAGGGCGCGCTGCACCAGTGCCTGGTCGGGCATCGACTGCGCGGGGTTGGTGCAGGCGATCCACACGGCCTTGATCTCGCCGCTGTCGAGCGCCTTGAACAGATCCACCGCGCTGCGTCCCGGCTCCGCCGGGACCGAGTCGATGCCCCACAGCCGGGCCACCTCTGCCCGGTCGTCGGCAGCGGTCATGTCGCGGTGGCCGGGCAGCAGATTGGCCAGGCCGCCGACTTCGCGCCCCCCCATCGCGTTCGGTTGCCCGGTCAGCGACAGCGGGCCGGCACCCGGACGACCGATCTGGGCGGTGGCCAGGTGGAGATTGATCAGCGCCGAGTTGTTGTGGCTGCCGAAGCGGTACTGGTTCAGCCCCTGGCAATACATCGACAGGGTGGCGTCGGCGCCGGCAAACCATTCGGCAGCCTGCTCGATGTCCTTGGCCGGGATGCCGCAGATGCTCGCGGCCATCGTCGGCGTGTACTCGCGCACCACCCGCTTGACGGCGTCGAAGCCCTCGGTATGGTTCGCGATGTAGTCGCGATCGACCCAGCCTTCCCAAAGCATCAGGTGGAGCATCGCATTGAACAGCGCGATATCGGTTCCGGGCAGGATCGGCAGGTGCAGGTCGGCCACCTCCGCGGTGTCGGTACGGCGCGGATCGACCACCACCAGCTTCATGTCGGGCCGCGCGGCACGGGCGTCCTCGATGCGGCGGAAGACGATCGGATGGGCGTAGGCGGTATTGCTGCCGGCGATGAACAGGCAGTCGGTGTGATCGATGTCGTCGTAGCAGGCCGGCGGGGCATCGACGCCGAGCGAAAGCTTGTAGCCGGCGACCGCGCTCGACATGCACAGCCGCGAATTGGTGTCGATGTTGTTGGTGCCGACGAGACCCTTGGCGAGCTTGTTGAAGACGTAGTAGTCCTCGGTCAACCACTGGCCCGCGCCGTAGAAGGCGACCGCGTCGGCGCCGTGGGACGCGATGATCGCGGCGAAGCGCCGGGCCGCGTGGTCGAGGGCCTGGTCCCACGACACCCGGTTGCGGACTTGGTCGCGGCTCGCGCGCAGTTCCGGGTAGAGCGCACGGGCATCGAGGACGTCTTCGCTCGCGGTCAGGTGCAGCGTCGACCCCTTGGTGCACAGCCGGCCGAAATTGGCCGGATGCTCGGGGTCGCCGCGCACACCGGTGATGCGGCCTTCGTCGTGTTCGATGATGACGCCGCAACCGACGCCGCAGTAGCAACAGGTGGATCGGGTTTCGGACATGTCGGCTTGCTCCCTTCGGTCTGGGCCTGGAGCAAGCGACATGCCAACGGTCGTCGAAGCCTCAGCCGGCGCCGAACGGCCTCTGGTCCGAGAAAACGGTGTGTGCGGCGCACCATTGCGGTGCGCCGCGCCCAGTCATGGGGCGATCCGGCGTTCGATCGTCATGCGACGGGACAGGCCGCCGCGGCTGACCCGGCGAGGTCCGTCACGCCATGGCCTCGCGCCAGGATGTGCTTCGCATGCGTCGAACTAGAACTTTTGCCAGGCGAATTGACCGACCGGATTCGCCGCCGCCAACAGCGTCAACGGTGCGAACGCGAGCGAGACGCAGTCCTGGTAGAAGCCCATCACCTGGGCCGGCGCCTTCGGAAAGCGGGATTCCAGGCGGGTATCGACGAGATCCATCAGGCGTCTCGAGAACTCGACGCTGGCCGCTACGTTCAGCCTGATCAGATCCTGCTGCATCTCGCAGAGATTCAGCAGGGGGGTCATGGTCAGTCTGTGGATGTTCGCATCGGTGCCGGTCAGTGGCTCGTTCATCGTCGCCTCCTATGCTGCGGTGCCGACCGTGGATGATCCGCGGACGGGGACGCATCCAGTGTACGCAAGTCCCGTGCAAATTGCTGCCCCCATTCTTTCCGACGCGCCCATGCCCGGTTAAAATTCTGCCACCGCACATGCGGACTTCGCTCCCCGTGGCCGCCGATACGGCGTCGTTGCGGGGCCCTGACGACCCCTCTGCGAAGGGGCCTCCGCCTGCACCGTGGCGGGCGTGAGAGGGCTGTTTCAATGGGGCATTTGAGCCGCATCGCTTCGAGATATTCGCTGCGCCAGGTGTTGACCGCACCGTACGTGGTGCTGGTGCTGGTGCTCACGCTGGCGCTCGGCGCGATGTCCTACATCGCGGGCAGCCGTGCCGTGGATGCGGTCTCGGTCACCCACCTCAGGGAGATCGTCGGCCGCATCGCCCAGGCGGTCGACCGTCATATCGTGGGCTCCGCCGCAGTGCTCGAGGCCGCCTTTCCCGAAGGGGTGCATGCGCCGCAGTCCCTGACCTCGGATCTTGACGAACTGCGCACCCGGTTCTGGATTGCCACGTCGCTGCATCGTGATCCGAACAACTACGTCTATTACGGCAATCAGCAGGGGCAGTTCATCGGCCTGTACCGACACTCCGAACACGAGGCGGAATTGCGCTTCAAGGAGGCCGCCGGCGACACCCGGACCATCTTCCGATTCATCGGCATTGACGGCTACCTCGATTTCAGCGCCCGCGAGAAGCGCGTGTACAACCCGCGCGAGCGCCCCTGGTATCTGGCAGGTCAGACCGCACCGAGCCATACCTGGACCGAGGTGTACATCGATTTCACCACCTTCGAACTCGTCGCTACCCGGGCCCGGCGGGTGCTCGACATGGATGGCGCCTTCGCCGGCGTGGTAGCGACCGACGTCTCGCTCAAAGACCTGAACGAGTTCGTCGGCAGCCTGAAGATTTCCGAGAACGGGCTTGCCTTCATCATCGAGCCGGACGGCCTGCTGATCGCGTCCACGGTCGGCGCCAGCGTACGCACGCTGCCCGACGGCACGTCCGCCAGGGTCAATGCTGCGGACAGCGAGGATCCGCTGGTGCGGCGGGCCTATGAAGTCATCCGTGAGGCGGGTGCCGCCAGCCGCGGGCAATTCGAAGGCCCGGTCGCCCGCACGCTGCAAGGCCCCCTCGGCGACGCTGTGTACATCGCGTTCGACCGCATCAAGGACGACGCCGGACTCGACTGGATCACCGCCGTCGTGGTGCCTCGCGGCGACTTCATGCATGGCGTCAGCGACAATCTGCTGCTGATTGCCGCGGCGGGGTTGATCGCCGCCGCGCTGGCGCTGGTGATCGGGATGCGCGTGATGGAGTGGGTGGCGAAGGACCTGCGTCGTGTCGCCGACGCGGCGCGGCGCCTCGGTGATGGCGAGAGCCTGCCGCCGCTGGGGATCGAGCGGCAGGACGAGATCGGCGATCTCGCCCGCAGCTTCGAGGTGATGCAGTATCGCCTGCGGACCGATCGCCTGACAGGGCTCGCCAATCGCGAGACCTTCACCCGCGAACTCGAGCGCCGCATCGGCAAGCGGCAGGCGGGCGAGCGCAAGGGCGACGGATTCGCCGTGCTGTTCGTCGATCTCAATCACTTCAAGCAGGTCAACGACGCGCTGGGCCACGATGCCGGTGACAGCGTGCTGGTGGAAGTCGCCCAGCGCATTGCCGGTCAGGTGCGAAGCGGGGATCTGGTGGCCCGCTACGCCGGCGACGAATTCGTCGTCCTGCTGGACTCGGTGGATACCGCCGACGAAGTCAAGCGGGTCAGGGCGGAGATCGAAGCGGCCCTGTCGGCGCCCTACGCCGGTGAACGCGAACTCACATTGAGTCGCATCGGCTTCGGTGGGGCGGTCGGCATGGCGCTCTATCCGCAGGACGGCACGGCCGCCGACGAGCTGGTCCGTCGCGCTGACCGGGAGATGTACGACCGTAAGTTCGCCGGGCGCCCAAATGCCGACGGACGCCGGGTCGAACGGCGCTGAGTGGCAGCGCAGGGCCGGCAAGCCGGCATCAGTGGGTGGTCAGAAAGCATTCGCTGCCGGGCGTGCCCGGCTCGCGGTGCTCGAGCACAATCGCATGCCGCCGACCGGTCGGCGCCTGATCGGATGGCGGAAAATAGCGACCGCCCAGATGATCGTCCGCGAGTTCGCCATCGATCCACGTCACCCGATCGCTGGCCGCGTCGAAATCGTAGTGGGCGGGGTCGCCGCCCTGGAATCGGTATTGCCCGTTCTGATCGAGGTCGAACCAGGCGGTGACGTGATAGCCGGGCGGTTGGTAGCAGCGGTAGCGACCGCTCGGCGGCTGGGCCGCGACGGCGGCAAGCGACATCGCCAGCGTGAGGCTGGCGAACAGGGTTCGGGCGCTGCACAGGCTCATTTCGGGCATCCGACTCGAAGCCTGCGAAGCTTACTACGGGGCCGCCCGGCGGCGAAACCTGGGGATCGCCGCGGCGGGCGAAACTACCCGCCGTTCCGGTATCAGCCCAGGATCTCGGAAATGTTCTCGCGAACCTCCAGGTCGGACTCGAACTCGACCAGATCGGCACCGAGCGCGTCACGTGCCGATACCACGCCGATCGGCCGGCCGTCGTCGACCACCGGTACGTGCCGATAGCCGTTTTCGTACATCAGGTGCAGCGCGTTGCGGAAAGGCTTGTCGGCGTCTATGGTCTGCGGATTGGGCGTCATGACTTCGGAGATCTTGGTCTTCGACGGGTCGGCGCCGGCGGCGATGACCCGGTAGAGCGCATCACGTTCGGTGAAGATGCCAACGAGCTGGTCGTCTTCCACCACCATCAGTGCGCCGATGCTGCGTTCCTTCATGCGTTCGGCCGCGGCCAGCACGGTGTCGGTCGGTTTGGCGGTGCTGACGGTCTGGCCGTCGATGATCTCGGAAATCGGGCGATGCATGGTTTTCTCCTCTCTCTGCCGGCTATTAGCTAACTTAATATGATATGCCCGCCGTGACTCCAGCCGCCAGCGTATGGTCGGGCGTACTGACGCGAATCCGCGTTGGCTGCGAGACCGTGCGCCGCGCCCTCCGTTCAGCAGAGTTCGGCGCTCAGTACGGCGCGCAGCACGACCTCATCGCGACCACTGCGTCGGCGGCTTTGGATCCACCACAGTGCCCCCTTCTTCACGGACCAGTCGGCCTCCGTCCCCGACAGCAGCTGTGCGGCGACCTGACCGAGCGTGGGTTGGTGGCCGACGATCAGCACTGCGCCGGCATCATTGGGCCAGCCGCACGCCAAAAGGATGTCGGCGCTGCATGCGCCGGTGCCGATGCGCTCGTCGACGCGGTACTCATCGGTCAGCGCGGCCACTGTCATCCGCGTTCGCAAGGTCGGACTGGCCAGCACCCGGAGCTGTGGTGGTGCATGCAGTTCGAGCCAGCCGGCCATGCGTTGTGCCTGTCGCTGGCCGCGCTCGCTCAGTGGCCGTTCGGCGTCGGGCGTGCCGTCGATCGCTTCCGCATGGCGCCACAGCAGAAGATCCATGGTCTCCTCCGGTCGTTGGGTCGGGCCGTCGGAGCGGCGCGGGGCGGACGTTATTGCAATTGCTTACGTCGTCAGGGCGGCCGCAGCGTCGGCGATGGGCCAATATAATGTCGAGCTTTGCCAACGGGAAGTCCGATGTCCGTCCTCGTCTGTGGTTCGCTCGCCTTCGACACGATCATGGTGTTCGGCGACCGGTTTCGTGATCACATCCTGCCCGACCAGATCCATATCCTGAACGTTGCCTTCCTCGTCCCCGACATGCGCCGGGAGTTTGGCGGCTGTGCCGGCAACATCGCCTACAACCTGAAGCTGCTCGGCGGCGATCCCCGGATCATGGCAACCGTCGGCGACGACGCCGGACCCTATCTCGAGCGCCTCGATGCGCTCGGTCTCGGCCTCGACCACGTGCGGCGGGTGGCGGGTACGTTCACCGCACAGGCGTTCATCACGACCGATCTGGACGACAACCAGATCACCGCATTCCATCCGGGGGCGATGAGCCACTCCCACCTCAACCGGATTGCCGATGCTGCCGGCGTGCGTCTGGCCATCGTCGCGCCCGATGGTCGGGAAGGCATGCTCGAGCATTGCCGCGATCTTGCCAGGGCAGGAATCCCCTTCGTGTTCGACCCGGGGCAGGGGCTGCCGATGTTCTCCGGCGAGGAGTTGCTCGCCTGCCTGCGGATGGCCACCTTTTGCGCGGTCAATGACTACGAGGCGCGGATGCTGTGCGACCGGACCGGCCTCGACCTGCCGGCACTCGCCGCGCTCGTCGACGGCCTGGTCGTGACACGGGGCGGCGAAGGCTCCGAAGTGCACCGGGCTGGCGAATGTATTTCCATTCCGTGTGTCGAAGCGGAATCGGTCATCGATCCGACCGGCTGCGGCGATGCCTATCGCGGTGGTTTGCTGCATGGCATCGCCAATGGCATGCCGCTCGAGCGCGCGGCCCGGCTGGCAGCCGTGATGGGTTCGATCAAGATCGCGCACCGGGGTGGCCAGAACCACGCGCCGACGCGCGACGAAATTGCCGCGCGCTATGCCGCGGCCTTTGGAGAATCGCCATGGTGATAGCTAAGTTTCGGGCCGTCTCCGGACCCTTGTTGACGGCATTGGCGTTGTCGCTGGTGGCCGGCTGCGCGTCGGACCTCGGCGGCGGTAGCTACGAACGCACCGAGGCGAGGGGTGTCATGTCGGTACGTTTCGGCGAAGTCACCACGGTGCGGCCGGTCAAGCTCGAAGGCACCGAAAGCGGTGTCGGGACGATGTCGGGCGCGGCAGTCGGCGGTATCGCCGGCAGTACCGTCGGTGGCGGTCGCGGTTCGGCGATCGCGGCGGTGATCGGGGCGGTGGCCGGTGGCATCGCGGGCGCCGCAATTGAGGACAGCACCACCCGACGGACCGGCATCGAGGTCACGGTCAAGCTCGACAGCGGTCAGTACATCGCCGTCGTCCAGGAGGACGGGGGGGAGAATTTCCAGCTCGGGGAGCGCGTCCGCGTGCTCGACGGCCGCGGCACCACGCGTGTCTCGCGCTGACGGTGGTCCGTCCGGGGCTACGGGTAGAAGGCGTAGACACGGTAACCGATCGGCTGCAACGACGCCGCCATGAACGGAATCGTGGTCTCGATCTGGCGTCCCGCCGGGAACGGCTCGCCTTTCGACGCACTCGGCATCCACTCCTCCGGCGCGACCACGCGCCGTGCGATGGCCCGGTCGCGGGCGTCGGTCAGCGTCAGCTCGAGATGCGGCAGGGCCTGGTCGAAGCGGGCCCGATTCTCGATCGTCGTGCGCAACATGAACAACCCCGAACGGCGCTCGTCGGGGTGGAGATCGGAACTGGCGATCGCGATCAGGGCAGCCTCCGTCGGCAGCGGCATGTCACACCCGAGACGCGCACATAGGCTGGTGTAGAAGGGCTGGCTCGCCGGCAGCCACTGCACCACGGAATGCCGGAACAGCAGCACCGATTGCACCGCCAGCAGCATCAGCAGCGTGCCGATGCCGATGCCCCAGTAGCCCGCCCCCGGGGCGGCCGGCCGAGCCGTGGCCAGATCTGCCGGGTCGTCCACGAGCAGCAGCGCGGAGTCGTCTTCGTCGCGTATCCGCGGAACCACGGCGGGAATTTCCGGCGTGTTCGTCAAAGGTGCCGGTTGCGCGGTGTCCTCGGACACGATCACCGGCGCCAGTCTGTCCTGGTCGGCGTCGGGCGTGCTGGCATCGTCGAGCGCAGCCTCGTCCCGCGTCGGCTGATCCGCAGCGGCGGCTGCGGGCGGTCCGCCAGCGTTATCGCCGGTGACGGTCGCGCCCGCGGAATCGACGTCGGTAGCCGGATAGATGAACTCGATGCTGAAGTCCTGCTCCTGCTCCTGCTCCTGCTCCTGCTCCTGGTCCTGGTCCTGGTCCATTTCGGAATCCGGGCCCGGGCCGGCGGCTTCGGATGCCGCTTCCAGCGATTCGTCGGCCTCGCCCTCGTCTTCGATCGACAGGTCGGAGGCCTCGGTTGGGTGTGCGCGCTCCGCGCCGGTCGTGCCGTCCTCGCGGTCGCCCGACGAGATTTCGACACGGTCGGTATCCGGCGATCGCTCGGCGCGGTTGGTGGGCAGTTCCGACGTGTGCGATCGGCGCCACGACCAGCCTTCGATGAACAGTTCCGGTATCTCGTCGCCGTCGCTGTCGCCGTCGGTCGTGCGCCGGGTGTCGGGGTCGGCTTCCTCGAGCAGGAACAGCAGCGCGCCGTCATCGTCGGCGTTGCCCGAGTCCTGCGCCGATTCGACATCGGCGTCGGCATCGGCCTGCGCCGGGGTCAGGCCGTCTTCCTCGAGCAGGGCTTCGAGCGCGTTGAACGGCTTGCTGCAGTGGCCGCAACGAACCCGCCCGCCACGCATCCGGAGCTGCTCGGGCCGGACTCGGAAGCTGGTCCGGCAATGGGGGCAGCGGGTCAGCATCATCGCCGCCGTCCTTCCAGTCGTACCCAACCGTCGCGCGCCGCTCCGACCGTGAGCGCGATCCAGGGCGCGTAGGCGTCGATCACCCGCTGACTCTGGCCGTCGAGGATGCCGGCCAGCGCCAGCCGGCCACCGCTCGCCACGCTCGATGCTATCGCCGGTGCCAAGGTGCACAGCGGGTTGGTCAGAATGTTGGCGACGACGATCTCGAATTCACCGGCAAGGGGCTGATCGGCCTGCTGCAGCGTGATCGCGACGCCGTTGGCATCGGCATTCGCGCGGGCCGCATCGATCGCCTTCGGATCGATATCGATGCCGACCACGCGGCGGGCGCCCAGGCGCGCCGCGGCGATGGCCAGGATGCCGGAGCCGCAGCCATAGTCGAGCACCGTGGTGTCGGTGCCGACTTCCCGCTGCAGCCACTGCAGGCAGAGGCGCGTGGTCGGGTGACTACCGGTGCCGAATGCCATTCCCGGGTCGAGCCGGATGTTCACGGCATCGGGCTGCGGCGGCTGGTGCCAGCTCGGGACGATCCACAGACGCTCGCCGACGTGGATCGGCTCGAACTGGTCCTGGCTCAGCCGTATCCAGTCCTGCTCGGCGACGGTGTCGATGCGAAACGGGGGCGCTTGGTCGTAGCCGGCCTGTCGGGCGGCGCCGGCCAGCGCGGCCGCCGGATCCTCGCCCGGATCGAACAGCGCAACCAGGCGGCTATGGTCCCACAGCGCCGTCGGCTCCGTGCCGGGTTCGCCGAACTGGGGCCGCTCCGCGTCGGTGCCGGCGTCGGCATCCTCGATGCTGACCGTCAGCGCGCCATGGTCCATCAGCGCATCGGACAGCGGCTCGGCCCGCGCCGCATCGGCCAGCACGATCAGCGACAGCCACATCGATTCAGTCCTGGCTGTCACCCGGCTGATTTTCGAGCTTGTGCTCGAGATAATGGATGCTGGTGCCGCCAGCGACGAAGCCGGCATCCTGCATCAGGTTCTGATGCAGGCGGATGTTCGATTTGATCCCCTCGATCACCATTTCCGACAGTGCAATCCGCATGCGGCGCACCGCCTGATCGCGGCTGTCGCCGGCCGCGATCAGCTTGCCGATCATTGAATCGTAATACTGTGGCACGGTGTAGCCGTTGTAGGCGTGGGAGTCGACGCGGATGCCGGGGCCGCCGGGCACGTGCCAGTTGGTGATCCGGCCCGGACTCGGGGTGAAGCGGAACGGGTCCTCGGCATTGATCCGGCATTCGATCGCATGACCGCGAAACGCGATGTCCTTCTGCTTCAGCCAGAGCTTCTCGCCGGCCGCAATGCGCACCTGGGCCTGGACGATGTCGACACCGGTGATCAGTTCGGTCACCGGATGCTCGACCTGCACCCGGGTGTTCATCTCGATGAAGTAGAACTCGCCGTTCTCGAACAGGAATTCGAAGGTGCCGGCGCCGCGATAGCCGATCTTGCGGCAGGCCTCGGCGCAGCGTTCGCCGATCTTGCCGATGACCTTGCGGTCGATGCCGGGCGCCGGCGCTTCCTCGATGACCTTCTGGTGGCGGCGCTGCATCGAGCAGTCGCGCTCGCCCAGATGCACGGCATTGCCGTGCTGGTCGGCCAGTACCTGGATCTCCACGTGGCGCGGGTTCTCCAGGTACTTTTCCATGTAGACGACCGGATTGCCGAACGCCGCCTCGGCCTCCGCCTTGGTCGTCGTCACTGCGTTGAGCAGGGCCGCCGAGGTATGCACGACGCGCATGCCACGCCCGCCGCCGCCGCCGGCTGCCTTGATGATCACCGGATAGCCGATCGCATTGGCGATGCGCATGACTTCCTTCGGGTCGTCCGGCAATGCGCCTTCCGAGCCCGGCACGCAAGGAACGCCGGCTGCCTTCATGGCGTCCTTGGCCGAGACCTTGTCACCCATCAGTCGGATGGTTTCGGCCCGCGGGCCGATGAAGACGAAGCCCGACTGCTCGACGCGCTCGGCGAAATCGGCATTCTCCGAGAGAAAGCCGTAGCCTGGATGAATGGCTTCGGAGTCGGTGACCTCGGCGGCCGAGATGATCGCCGGCACGTTGAGGTAGCTCTTGGCCGACGGCGGCGGTCCGATGCAGACCGATTCGTCGGCCAGCTTGACGTACTTGGCCTCGGTGTCGGCCACCGAATGGACGGCGACGGTACGAATGCCCAGTTCCCGGCAGGCGCGCAACACCCGCAGCGCGATCTCTCCCCGGTTGGCGATCAGGATCTTCTCGAACATGGCGATGGCTCAGCCGATCACGAACAGCGGCTGACCGTACTCCACCGGCTGTCCATTTTCGACGAGGATCGCCTTGACCAGGCCGGCTGCGTCCGAGTCGATCTCGTTCATCAGCTTCATCGCCTCGATGATGCCCAGCGGGGTGCCTACATTGACCTTGTCGCCGGCTTCGATGAAGGGCTTTTCGCCCGGGGAGGAGGCGCGGTAGAAGGTGCCAACCATCGGCGAGGTGACGACATGACCTTCCGGCAGCGCGTCTTCCGCCGGGGCCTGCTCCGGCAGTGCCGTTGCCGGACCCAGTGCGGCCGGTGCCACACTCGGCGCCGGCGCGGCGTGAACGACACCGTGCAGCGGTGCCATGTGCTTGGCGATGCGCACCTTTTCTTCGCCTTCGGTCACTTCCAGCTCGGAAATGCCCGATTCCTGTACCAGGTCGATCAGTTTCTTCAGCTTGCGCAGATCCATCGAGGGTTCTCCTGGAGTTCTTCCGGCGCCCGGTCCGGGCACCGCGCGTCATTCGCTCTTGATTTGGGCCAGCACGTAGTCGAGCGCCGCCATGTAGCCATGGGCGCCGAGCCCGCAGATCACGCCGATCGCCTGGTCCGAAAAATAGGAGTGCCGTCGGAACGGCTCGCGTGCGTGGATGTTCGACAGATGGACTTCGACGAAAGGAATCGCGACGCCCGCCAGTGCGTCCCGCAAGGCGACGCTGGTATGGGTGTAGCCACCGGGGTTGATGATGATGAAGTCGACGCCTTCAGCTGCGGCAGCCTGCACCCGGTCGATCAACTGCCCTTCGTGATTGCTCTGGAACGATTCGATCTGGACGCCCGAGGCCCGGGCGAGGCTTTCCATGGCCGCATGGATGTCTGCCAGGGTCGTGCGACCATAGACTTCTGGTTCACGCGTTCCGAGCAGGTTAAGATTGGGACCGTGCAGGACCAGGATGCGGGCTTGTCCGATGGCGCCCGGCGTGGCTTCTGCGGTCGATTCGTGGCTGGCTTTCTTCTTGCGACTTGAATGCATGATCGCGGAAGTTTGACGCAATTTGATGCATTTTGTCTAGCCCGGAAGTGGTTTCGTCCGCCCTCCGGATCGATTCAGCAGTCGATCGAGCGTATCGCGCAACGCGTCGCTGTCCATCGGTCCGAGATTGGCATGGCGAACCTGACCGTCTGCGCCCACCATCAGGGTGTAGGGCAGGGCCATCGACGGATTGCCGAGGGCCGACATGATCGGCAGCGAACCGGCGCCGGCCACCAGCAACGGATAATTCACCTGTTGCTCGTTGGCAAAGCGACTGACGTTGGGGGCGCTATCGATGCCGAGCCCGATGAACTGGACGCCCCGGTCCGCGTATTCCCGGCTGACCTCGACGAAATCCGGAATCTCTTTCCGGCACGGTGGGCACCAGGTCGCCCAGAAGTTCACGACCAGCAGCTTGCCGCGCCACTGGCCGAGCCGTTGCTGATGCCCGTCGCTGTCGGCAAAGCTGAGGGCATAGAACTGGTCTACGCTCAGCGTGATGTCCTGGCCATCGCGGCTGTCGCCCGCAAGCGGCAACGGCGGGGGGCCGCCGGCGGCGAACCAGCCGGCAAACGCCGTGGCGCCGAGCAGCGTCAACACGAAGATGCGTCGCCCCCAGGCAGTCATCGGGCCGGGCTCATGCCGCCGGATCCGCCAGTGGACGGAGCAGCGCTTCGACGCCGCTCAGGCGGGCCCTTTCGGACCCCTTGCGGGCAACCCGCTCGAGGTGGCTGGGGTAGATCGACAGGCGTACCGGTACGTCCTGCCAGTCGAAGTCGAGCACCGCCTCGGGCGCATCCGGCCCTTGTCGGCGCACTTCGCGGTGTTCGTAACGCAGGCCCCGATTCAGGAAATGGATCTCAACGTCCTTGGCGCTGTCGGCGAACAATTCGACGTCGATCTGCGAGAATCGGCCGGCCGTGCCGTCGAGAACGCCGCCGGTCAGGTAGGGTCGAAACTCGTCGAGTTCGCGCATCAGCGAGATCGCCGCGCTGCGCATCTCGTGCAGTCGTTCGGCATGTTCCTCGTCCTGATACAGGGCCTGCCATGCGCGCAGCTCGGTCTCGACCTCGACATTGGTCGGCAGCGCCTCGGTTTCACTGGCGCCCAGCTGACGGGCCGCCTTGCGCTTGGCGAAGCCGTAGTCCTGGATGCCGTCCTCGGCCATCATGCGGGCAGCGAGCGCGGCGATCTCCCGGCGAAGCGGGTTGAAGCGATGGGTCGAGCCGCGGTGGTTCATCGGGGCACCTCTCCGCCATCGTTTAGAATTGGCGCCCATTCTACACAGCACCCGATGACGGTCGCCGAAAAGCGCGGCGCGCGCCTCGCGGCGGTCGCGAACGGAGATTCGATGCACATCCACATCCTCGGCATATGTGGCACCTTCATGGGCGGGATCGCGTTGCTCGCCCGCGCGGCGGGCCACCGGGTGACCGGATGCGACGCCAATGTGTACCCGCCGATGAGCACCCAGTTGCAGGCCCAGGGCATCGATCTGATCGAGGGCTTCGAAGCTTCGCAGGCGGCGATCGGCTGTGACCTGTTCGTCATCGGCAACGCGATTTCCCGCGGCAATCCGTTGCTCGAGGAAATCCTCGAGCGCGGACTCCGTTACACCTCGGGTCCGCAGTGGCTGGCCGAGGCGGTGCTGGCCGATCGCTGGGTGCTGGCGGTGGCCGGCACCCACGGCAAGACCACGACCACTTCGATGCTCGCCTGGATGCTCGAGGACGCAGGGCTGTCACCTGGCTTCCTGGTCGGTGGCGTACCGTCCAATTTCGGCGTTTCCGCGCGGCTCGGCGGGTCCCCGTTCTTCGTCATCGAGGCGGACGAGTACGACACCGCCTTCTGCGACAAGCGATCCAAATTTGTCCACTACCGCCCGCGGACCGCGATCCTGAACAATCTCGAGTTCGACCATGCGGACATCTTCCCGGACCTGCAGGCGATCGAGACCCAGTTTCACCACCTGGTGCGAACGATGCCTGCGGGCGGCCGGATTGTCGCCAACCACGGGGAACAGAGTCTGCACCGGGTGCTGGCGCGGGGCTGCTGGTCGGAACTGGAATGGTTCGACGATGCGGCCGGCTGGCATGCCGGCGAAGGCGATCGGCCGGATCACGCCCGGTTTGCGCTCGGCGATGCGATCCTGGGCGAGTGCCGCATGCCACTTCCCGGGCGCCACAACCGTTCGAACGCGCTGGCGGCGGTCGCGGCCGCCCGCCACGTCGGCGTCAGGCCGAACGACGCGATCGTGGCCCTCGAACGCTTCGAAGGTATCCGGCGGCGGCTGGAACTGCGCGGCAACGTCGGCGGCGTCGAAGTGCTGGACGATTTCGCCCACCATCCGACCGCCATCGCGCTGACCATCGAGGCGCTGCGGCGGCAGCGTCCGCAGGGACGCATCCTGGCCGTACTCGAGCCGCGCTCGAACACGATGAAACTCGGCACGATGAAGGCCCGGCTGGCCGACAGCCTGTCGGATGCCGAACGCGTCTTCTGCTATTCGAACGGGATTTCGTGGGACGTGTCCGACGCGCTCTTGCCCCTCGGCGAACGCAGCCGGGTCGACGACGACCTCGGCCGGCTGGTTGCGACGATCACTGCCGAAGCCCGATCCGGTGACCGTATCCTGGTGATGAGCAACGGCGGTTTCGGCGGCATCCACCAGAAACTGCTGGATGCGCTGGCGGCGCGCGCCTGACGCGCGCCGCCGCCGGCCATCTCGATCAGGACTTGCCGTTGGTCTGCTTGCTCTGCAACTGCAGGTTGCGGGCCTCTTCGGCGGTGATGTATTCGAAGACCCGCACCACCTTGCGTACGCCGCTCGTCGTGCGGGCGATTTCGGTGGCTTGATCGGCCTCTTCGCGGGTCACCAGCCCCATCAGGAAGACCGTGCCGGCCTCGGTCACGACCTTGACGTGGTTGGCGCTGAAGCCGTTGTCGTCGACGAAGCGTGCCTTGACCTTCGACGTGACGACGGCGTCGTTGCCGCGCGAAGTCAGTGAACTGGCACCCGCCACCTGGACCTCGTTGGTGACGCCGCGAACATTGGGCACGCCGGCCGCGATCTGGTCGAGCGCCGAACGGCCTGCTTCGTCGGAGATCTCGCCGGTCAGCAGCACGACCCGGTTGAACGCGGTGACATTGACGTGCGCGGCGTCGCCGAAACGCTCCTTGATGCGATTGCCGACCTTCCACTCGAGCCCTTCGTCCTCGACGTAGGCCCCCGAACTGCGGCGGTCCGCCGCCATCATCGCGCCGGTCGCGGCGCCGGCGGCGACGACCGGAAAGCAACCTTGCAGGGCCGGGACGATGCCGGCCACGAGCGTCAGGCAGAGCAGGCTGCCTCGAACATCCAGTTTCATTCTTCCACTCCGAGTAACAGGCAATCGATGCCGTCGCACAAACAATGCAGCGTCAACAAGTGCACCTCCTGGATCCGTGCCGTTCGGTCGGACGGCACGCACAGGTGCACGTCGTCTTCTCGCAGCATGCCGCCGATGGCGCCACCGCCGCGTCCGGTCAGCGCCACCACGCGGGTTTCGCGTTCGTGCGCCGCGGTGATCGCTTCGATGACGTTCGGTGAATTGCCGCTGGTCGAGATCGCCAGCAGCACGTCACCGGAACGGGCCAGCGCCCGCACCTGCTTGCTGAAGACTTCCTCGTACCGATAGTCGTTGGCGATCGAGGTCAGCGTCGAGCTGTCGGTGGTCAATGCGATGGCCGCCAGCGGCGGCCGCTCCATCTCGAATCGATTGACCAGTTCGGCCGCAAAATGCTGCGCATCGGCCGCCGACCCGCCATTCCCGCAGGCCATGATCTTGCCGTTGTTGAGCAGGCACTCGGTCATCAGGGTCACGGCATCGGCGATGCCCGTGGTCATCAGTTCGGCGGCACTGCGCTTGGCTTCGGCGCTGTCATTGAACTGGCGCGCGATCCTTGAGGCAAGGTCCATTGGGCAACAATCTGTAAGGTGGGAAAGGCAGTCTAGCATGCCGTCGGCGGCCCCCGCAGGGCGCGGCGGAGCGGCCTATTCGGCGTCGAAGGCGCCCCGCAGCCAACTCGGCCCGTGGCTGTCGCCACCTTCGAAAACCACCGCGTCGAAGCGGCATGCGCGATGGGCATGGCCGCGCCCGTCGGTGGCCAGCCAGTGGCGTGCCGCGCGAACGATGCGCGCCTGCTTGGCCCGATCGATGCTGGCGGCGGCGCCACCGTGGGAATCGTCGCGTCGATACCGCACCTCGACGAAGGCGATGGTGCCACCATCGTCGACCACCAAGTCGATTTCGCCACCCCGGCAGCGCACGTTGCGCGCGAGCACGCGGCCGCCATGGCGGCGCATCAGGCGCGCCGCGCGGGCTTCGGCGATGACGCCCGCGGCTTGCGATGGGGCCGCGCCGCGGCCGACAATGCGCCGGATTCGATCGCCGAGCCAGCGGAGCATGAGCACTTCCCGTCCCGTGCTGAACAAGACAGCGTCATTGTATGTGGTGGCCACGCCGCTGGGAAACCTGCGCGACATCGGTCTGCGCGCCCTCGACGTGCTGGCCGAGGTCGCGGTGGTGGCGGCCGAGGACACGCGCCATACGCGGGTGCTGCTCGACGCCCACGGGATCGACAAGCGACTGATCGCCGCACACGAACACAACGAACGGGAAGCGGCGGAGAAGATTTGTGCACTGCTGGCACGCGGCGAGTCGGTGGCCCTGGTCAGCGATGCCGGGACCCCCGCGATCTCGGATCCGGGTGCGCGCATCGTGCGTGCCGTGCAGCAGGCCGGCCACCCGGTGGTGCCGGTGCCGGGCCCCTGCGCGCTGGCGGCGGCCTTGTCGGCGTCCGGGCTGGGCGATGGACGCTTTCTGTTCCAGGGATTCCTGCCAGCCAAGCCGGCGGCGCGTCGAGCCATGCTCGAGGGTCTGCGTGATCTGGTCGCGACGCTGGTGTTCTACGAGGCGCCGCACCGGGTTCGCGAAACCGTCGGCGACCTGCTGGCGGTTTTCGACGGCGAGCGCGAACTGGTGGTATGCCGCGAACTGACCAAGCTGTTCGAAGAAATCTGCCGGATGCCGCTGGCGCAGGCGCCGGCCTGGTTCGAGGCGGACGCCAACCGGGCGCGCGGCGAATTCGTACTGTTGGTATCGGCGCCCGTGCCGCAACCGGGTCTGTCTGCGCAGTCCGAGCGGATCTTGCGCGCATTGCTCGAGGAGTTGCCGGTCAAGAGCGCGGCGAGGCTGGCATCCGAGATCACCGGCGTCGGGCGCAACGCGCTCTATCGACGAGCGCTCGAACTGCGCGACGCGTCCTGATTCCGCCGTCGGAATTAGAATCACGACCTCGAAGACCATTGAACGACGATGTCCATGGACACCTTGACGATCACCCGGCCCGACGACTGGCATCTGCACCTGCGTGACGGCGCGGCGCTGGCGGCCGTGCTGCCGGACAGCGCCCGACGCTTTGCGCGGGCGATCGTGATGCCGAACCTGAAGCCGCCGGTGACGACTGTCGATGCCGCCGCGGCATACCGTGAGCGAATCCTCGCGGCACTGCCGGTCGGCCTCAAGTTCGATCCCCTAATGACGCTATACCTCACCGACAACACGTCGCCGGGCGAGATCCGGCGGGCCCGTGACAGTGGATTCGTGCAGGCGGCAAAACTGTACCCGGCCGGCGCGACGACCAATTCGGATGCCGGCGTCACTGCGATCGAGCGGATGGATGCCGTGTTCGAGGCGATGCAGGATTGCGGCCTGGTGCTGTGTGTACATGGAGAGGTGACCCATGCTGATGTGGATATCTTTGATCGCGAGCGTGTCTTTATCGATCGCACTCTGGCACCACTCGCGGCGCGTTTCCCCGATCTCCGGATCGTCTTCGAGCACGTCACGACTGCGGAGGCGGTGACGTTCGTGAAGGCGGCGGGCAGTCGGGTCGGCGCCACCATCACGGCGCACCACCTGCTGCTCAATCGCAACGCCATTCTGGCTGGCGGCATCCGCCCGCACCATTACTGCCTGCCGGTGCTCAAGCGCGAAAGTCACCGCCAAGCGCTGCTCGAGGCCGCCACCTCCGGTGATCCGCGCTTCTTTCTCGGCACCGATTCTGCGCCCCACGCCCGCGGGACCAAGGAAGCGGCCTGCGGCTGTGCAGGTTGCTACACGGCGCACGCGGCGATCGAACTCTATGCCGAGGCTTTCGAGCAGGCCGGCGCCCTTGATCGCCTGGAAGCATTCGCCAGCTTTCACGGTGCCGACTTCTACGGACTGCCACGCAACCCGGATACCTTGACCCTGGTGCGTGACGCCTGGCGGGTGCCGGACGCGATCGAATATCTGGCCGACGACGCGCTGGTGCCGCTGCGGGCCGGCGGGTCGATCCCATGGCGCCTAGCGTGAACGGAACCTGCCGATGACTTTCCGCCAATTCAGCCTGATTCTGCCGGCGCTGGCCGTGATTCTGGCCGGATGCGAAAACGCCGCGGCGCCGTTCATGATCGACGGCAGTCAGCACGCCATCTCGCTGATCCGCGAACAACGCTACTTCTGGAGCTCGGATGTCGAGCAGTCGCTGGTGGTGTCTCGCCTGCCGGATTGTCAGCGCCGTTATCCGATCGCGCTGGGCACGACCGATGCGGTCGACATCGAGGTCTTCGAGGCCGGCTACATGCTTTGGGCATTCCGACTCAAACAGCGCTGGTATCTGGCAGGTACCGAAAAGTGCCTGCTGCAGGCGTGGCAGGACCCGCCCGCAGAGCCGCCGGGTCGCGAGGTCGGCCGCTTCGTGCGGCGCGACGGCGAGCTGGCGTTCGCGCCCACCGGCGGCGTCGGCGGCAGCGTGCGCTGATGGCGGTCGCAGGACGCCGCCGTCGATCGCTCTGCCGGTGAGCTTCGAAGTCGGTCGGCTGTCCCCCGGACTGGGCCGGCTGTTTGCGCCCTATCGCGCGCTGGTCGGCGAATCGCCGATGTCCCGGCCGCCGGCTGTCGGCGCGATCGGTGAACTGCTGGGTCGTGTCGGCCCACGCAATGCTGCCGGCAAGCCGCTGCGCGTCGTCGACGCCGACCATGCATCGGCACTGGCCTACGAGCGCCGCGTACTCGACGACGGACTGCTGGCGACCCGGGCGGACAGCTGGCACGACTATTTCAATGCGCTGGTCTGGTGCGTCTTTCCGACGACCAAGGCCGTCATCAACCGGCGTCACTGCGAGGCGGCCGGGCGTGACGATCGCCGAGGCGCCGTGCGCGATGCATTGACCCAGTTCGACGAGTGCGGCGCACTGGTGATTTCGGCGGATGCCGATATGCTCGATGCGTTGCGCGGCCATTGCTGGGAGAGCGCGCTATGGCGCCGACGCACGCACTTCCTGCAATCCTGCCGGGTCCTGATCGTCGGTCACGCGACACTGGACGCGCTGCGCAGTCCGTTTGCCGGCCTCTGCGCCAAGGCGCTGTTCCGCGAGGTCGCAAGCGACTGGATCGCCCAGGCGGCGGACGATCAGGTGCGGGAGGCTGACCACTGGCTCGCAGGCTGGCTCTCGCGGCGGGGCGAGTCGCTTGCTCCCCGGGATTTTTCGCCGTTGCCGCTGCTCGGCCTGCCGGAAGCGGTTCCCGAGAACGTATGCTCGGGCTACTACCGCGACCCCGCGCAATTCCGCCCTCGCCGGGTGCCGGGGCTCGGTGGCATTCGCTGTCGGTGACGTCCGTCGCGCGCAGCCGAGCCGCGACAGCGAGCGCGCCGGCGGGGTTTCCGGGATAATCGACGGCGGGAAGTTCGCCAGGCAACCGCGGCGCTAGCGTCGAGGAAAGTCCGGGCCCCATAGAGCAGGATGCCGGCTAACGGCCGGGCGCCATAGGTCGCGAGACCGAAAGCGACGGAAAGTGTCGTCCGCAGGGGCGACCCGCAGCGTTCATCGACCCGGACCGGCTCCGCCGGTGGGGCAACCCTTGGTGAGCGCTGCCGGCAACAGAAAGGATACCGCCGACGGCACCGGGTGCCGGGCAAGGGTGAAATGGTGGAGTAAGAGCCCACCGCGCGGCTGGCAACAGTCGTGGCACGGTAAACCCCATCCGGGGCAAGGCCAAATAGGGGGGCGATGGCGTGGCTCGCGCCGCTCCCGGGTAGGCTGCTAGAGCGGTTCGGCAACGGGCCGCCCAGAGGAATGGTTGCCCGACGCCCCACCGGGCGTCCGACAGAACCCGGCTTATCGGTGAACTTCCCACTTTTCACCACATCGGGCCGATCCGGGGCGATTCGCCCCACTTTTCCCCACCGCCGCCCCCGATTCCACCCCTGCAATTAAGGTGTTTTGTCCCCTCTCGGGCGATCAGGCTTGATTTGAAAGACTTTTTCCCGTGGGCTCATATGCTTTCGGGCGGAATTGCTAAGTCATTGTGTCAACGAGAGAAATTCCAATTGCGTGGCTTGACCCTGCATGGCCTTTACACTAGAGTGGTGATTAGTGGTGAAAAGTGGGTGAAAGTGGGCGGCGGTGTCGTCCAGCGGGAGGGTCCAAGGGGGCATGTTTCAGGGCGCGTCACAGCTTACGCTCGATGCCAAGGGTCGGGTCGCGATTCCGGCCAAGCATCGGGACGCGCTGTCGACCCTGTCGGGCGGCCGTCTGGTGCTGACCGCCCATCCCCACCGCTGCCTATTGCTTTATCCCGAACCGGCCTGGGAGCCGAAGCGTGACGAAGTCCTGCGCAAATCCAGCTTCGAACCCCGCGCCGCGCTGCTCAAGCGCCTGCTGGTGGGCTTCGCGCAGGAAGAAAGCATGGATGCGGCAGGTCGGGTGCTGGTGTCGCCGTCGTTGAGGCAATTCGCGCAATTGGAGAAGCAGGTCTGGCTGGTGGGGCAGGGAAGTCATTTCGAGCTCTGGTCGGACGAGGGCTGGAGCAATCAGCTGGAGAAGATGGTGGCCATCGGCGTCGATCTGCTGCCGCCCGGGATGGAGGATTTCTCGCTGTGAGCGTGCACGCCAGCCACATTACCGTGCTGCTAGAGGAAGCCGTCGAGGCGCTGGCGGTGCGTGCAGACGGTGTCTACGTGGACGGGACCTTCGGGCGCGGCGGCCACAGCCGTGCGATCCTGGCCCGGCTCGGTGCGGGCGGGCGCCTGATCGCCGTCGATCGCGATCCGAGCGCGGTCGAGGCCGCCGCCGCGATCCGCGATTCACGGTTCACGATCGTCCATGCCCCCTTCAGCGAAATGGCCGGCGCCCTCGATGCGCACGAGGTCGGCATGGTCCAGGGAATCCTGCTGGATCTAGGGGTGTCATCGCCCCAACTCGACGAACCGGCGCGTGGTATGAGCTTTCGCTTCGACGCGCCGCTCGACATGCGTATGGATACCAGCCGCGGGCAGACTGCGGCGCAATGGCTGGCCGATGCTTCGGTGGGTCAGATCAGGGAGGTGCTGAGGGATTATGGGGAAGAACGGTTTGCTCATGCGATTGCAAAGGCGCTTGTTGCTGCTCGGGCAGGGGAGCCTGTTGCAACCACTGGACAACTTGCCGCTATCGTGGAGAAGGCGGTCCGGACACGTGAGCCGGGCCAGCACCCGGCGACGCGCACCTTCCAGGCTCTACGGATTCTCGTCAATCAGGAGCTCGAGGAGCTGTCGCTAGTCCTGCCGCAATGCGTCGATCGGCTGGCGCCCGGCGGCCGCCTCGTGGTGATCAGCTTCCATTCGCTGGAGGATCGCATCGTCAAGCGCTTCATGCGCGATGCCGCCAGACCGCCGAACCTGCCTGCGCGCCTGCCGTTGCGGGCGTCGGAACTGCCGCCACCGGCCTTGCGTCTGGTGGGACGGGCTCAGCGTCCGGGCGAGCGCGAGCGCAGCCTCAATCCCCGGGCGCGGAGCGCCGTCATGCGGGTCGCCGAACGGCGGGAGGCGGCTTGATGGCGACCCGTTTGCAACTCGCATGGCGAACGGTCGCGTGCCGACATGACCTTCCGATGCGTGGTCGCGGCGAGCCAGGTACCCCCGATGGCCAGGGGAGGAAGGTCCGATGAGCCGGATCCAGATCCTCCTGGTCGCAATGGTCGTGTTGAGCGCACTCGGCGTGGTTTCGGCCCAGCACGAATCGCGCAAGCTGGTCTCGGCCTACGAACAGGAGCGCACGCGGATGCAGCAGCTCGAGATCGAGTGGGGGCAGTTGCAACTCGAGCAGGGCACCCTCGCCAATCCCTCGCGGGTCGAGCGGATCGCCCGCGACGAACTCCAGATGGGCGTCCCCGATCCGGCCAGTGTGCTGTTGCTGGAGCGGCGGCGATGAAGCGAATCGCCAAGAGTGTCACCTTCAACCGTAATCCGCTGCTGGCGCGGGACCTGCCGATCTGGCGACCGCGCGTTGTCCTGCTGGCGCTGCTGGCAGGCTCGTTCGCGCTGGTCGGGCGGGCCGCCTACCTGCAGGGCGTCAATGACGACTTCCTGCAGGCCAAGGGCGAATCGCGCTTCTCGCGCGTGCTGACGATGCCCGCAACCCGCGGCCGCGTGCTCGACCGCGCCGGCGAAGTACTTGCGATCAGCACGCCGGTCCAGTCGGTGGCATGGTCGCCGCCGCTGGCAGACGCCGACGGCGGCGAAACGGTGCGGCCGAAGCCGGCCCAGGTCCGCAAACTCGCTGCGCTGCTGCAGACCGACGTACGGGCGTTGACGCGCAAGCTCGACGGCACGACCGATTTCACCTATCTCAAGCGGCAGTTGTCGCCAGCGGTCTCCGAGCAGATCCAGATGCTGGCGATCCCCGGGATTCATCTCGAGCAGGAGTTCCGGCGCTACTACCCGGGTGGCGAGGCGACTGCGCACGTGCTCGGCTTCACTGGCGATGGCGACAGCGGGCAGGAGGGTGTCGAACTCGCGTTCGACGGTCGTCTCGCCGGCATCGCCGGCTCGCGCAAGGTGATCAAGGATCGCCGCGGACACATCGTCAAGGATGCGGGGTCGATCCGCCTGCCGCAGGAAGGTACCGATCTGCAACTGTCGATCGACAGCCGGATCCAGCATCTCGCCTACAACGTCCTCAAGGAAGCGGTCGCCGAACACAAGGCGCGCTCCGGCGGCGTCGTCGTGCTCGATACCCGCACCGGCGAAGTGCTCGCGCTGGTCAACAGCCCGAGCTTCAATCCCAACGACCGCAGTGGGTTGTTCGGCGCTCGTCTGCGCAACCGGGCGCTGACCGACACCTACGAGCCCGGCTCGACGATGAAGCCCTTTACCGCGGCGATTGCGCTCGAAGAGGGCAGCTATCGCTTCGATTCGGAAATCGACACCGGTGAAGGGCGAATGACGATCGGCCGGGCGACGATCCGGGACACCAAAAAGCACGGCCAGATGACCGTCGCCGAGGTCATCCAGAAATCCTCGAACGTCGGCGCCGCGACGATTGCGCTGACCTTCGAGCCGAAGGTGATGTGGGGCTATTTCGACCGGCTCGGCTTCGGTGCGCCACTCGGCGTGGGCTTCCCGGGCGAGGCCGGCGGACTGCTGCGTCCGCCTGCGACCTGGAAGCGAATCGAGCAGGCGACCATGTCCTACGGCCACGGCCTGTCGGTGACACTGATGCAGATGGCCCACGCCTACCTCGCCTTCGCACGCGATGGCGACCTGATCCCGGTCACGCTGTTGCGCTCGCCGGGCCGTCCGATCGAGGGCAGCCGGGTGTTCTCGCCGAAGACTGCTCGCGAGGTCCGCAGCATGCTCGAGATGGTCGTGCAGGAAGGCGGCACGGCGCCGATGGCCCAGGTCGCCGGCTATCGCGTCGGCGGCAAGACCGGCACCGCCCACAAGATCGAAAGTGGCCGCTATGCGGACAAGTACGTCGCATCCTTCGTCGGCGTCGCGCCCGTCTCGGAACCGCGTCTGGTGGTCGCGGTGATGATCGACGAGCCCCGCAACGGCAAGCACTACGGCGGTGCGGTGGCCGGGCCGGTGTTCGCCAAGATCGTTGCCGGCGCGTTGCGCAGCCTGGGCGTGGCGCCCGATGCGCCGCTGACGCCGGTGCGGGTCGCGCAGCAGGACCGCGGCGCGGAGCGGATGTGACGACCGAGCGCGCCCGCGATCTGCTCGCCCGGCTGGAATCCGCTGGTGTCCGCCCGCGCGGCATCAGCGCAGATTCGCGCGCGGTCTCGCCGGGCGATCTGTTCGTCGCCTATCCCGGCTTCAGCAACGACGGTCGCCGCTTCATCGGCGATGCAGTCGCCCGCGGAGCGGCCGCGGTGCTGTGGGAGGCGGACGGTGGCGAATGGCCGGGCGAACGGGATCTGCCCAATCTGCCGGTACCGCAGTTGCGCGATCAGGTCGGTGACCTGGCCGACCAGATCTTCAACGAACCGAGCCGGCGGCTGTGGGTCGCCGGTGTCACCGGCACCAACGGCAAGACCACGGTCAGCCAGTGGATCGGCCGCGCGACGCAGGAACTCGGCGGACGTTGCGCGATCATCGGCACCCTGGGCTGTGGATTCCCCGGTGCGCTCGAACCCGGACTGCACACCACGCCAGACGCGGTCGACGTCCATCGGCAGCTCGATCGCTTCGCGCGTGCCGGCGCGGACTGCGCGGCGATGGAAGTGTCGTCGATCGGGCTGGATCAGGGCCGCGTCAATGGCGTGCGCTTCGATCTGGCGATCCACACCAATCTCACGCGGGATCATCTCGACTATCACGGCGACATGGCGAGCTATGCCCGTGCCAAGGCGCGGCTGTTCGACACCGAAGGGATCTCCGCCGCGGTGATCAATGCCGACGACGCCTTCGGTCGGCAGCAGGCGCAGATACTGATCGCGCGCGGCGTGCGGGTTATCGCCTATGGCCTCGACGGCGGTCGCACCGCCGACCTTCCCGGCGCCGAGTTCGTGCTCGCCGACGACATGAAGCACACCATCGCCGGCCAACAGTTCCAGCTGTGCTGGCAGGGCCGCAGGCTGCCGATGAGCCCGCAGAGCATCGGCACCTTCAATGTCTCGAACATGCTGGCGGTGATCGCCTGCCTGCTGGTGCGCGGCGTGGTACTAGACGAGGCGGCGCGAGTGGTCGGTCATCTGCGCGCGCCGGAGGGGCGGATGCAGTTGCTCGGCGGGGTCGCCGAACCGCTCGTGGTCGTCGACTACGCCCATACGCCCGATGCGCTGACCCAGGTCCTCGAGGCCACGCGAGCGACCGCCCAGACTCGCGAAGGTCGGCTGATCTGCGTTTTCGGCTGCGGTGGCGACCGCGATGCCGGCAAGCGGCCGCTGATGGGTGAAGTCGCATCGCGGCTCGCGGACGACGTGATCCTGACCAGCGACAATCCGCGCGGCGAGGACCCCGAATCGATTCTCGCCGAGATCGCGGTCGCTGCGCCCGATGCCGAGTGCATCGTCGATCGCAGTGCGGCGATTCGGCACGCGCTGCTCGCTGCGGCTGCCGACGACGTCGTCGTGCTCGCCGGCAAGGGACACGAGAACTACCAGGAGATAAAGGGCGTGCGCAGGCCCTATTCGGACATCGCGCAGGCGCGTGACGCGCTGACGGCCTGGCGTGCGGCCGGGAGGCGGGCATGAAGTCCGATCTCGACTTCGCGGCGCGCGCCAGTGGCGGCCGCGCGACCGTCGCGGCCGGATACGAAGGCGTCACCACCGACAGCCGCGCGCTCGCCGCGGGCGAACTCTTCGTCGCGCTGCGGGGCGAACGCTTCGACGGGCACGAATTCGTCGAGGCCGCGCTTGCCGGCGGCGCCGCCGCGGCGGTCGTCGACCGGGAATGGTTCGACGCCGCGCCGCAGCCGCTGCAGCGCGCGCCGCTGCTGGTGGTCGACGACACCCGGTCGGCGCTCGGGAACATCGCGCGCGCCTGGCGGGCGGGATATTTGATCCCGGTGATCGGCGTGACCGGCAGCAATGGCAAGACCACGGTCAAGGAGATGTGCGCTGCGATTCTGCGCGCGCAGGCCGCGCTCGACGGCGCCGAGCCGGCCGATGCGGTACTCGCCACCGAAGGCAATTTGAACAACGATATCGGCCTGCCATTGACCGTGTTGCGCATGGACTCGCGGCACCGCTATGCGGTGATCGAGATGGGCATGAACAGACCCGGAGAAATCGCCAGGCTGGCGGCGATTGCGGCGCCGACGGTCGCGGTGGTCACCAATGCGCAGCGGGCGCATCTCGAGGGCATGGGCGGTCTCGATTCGGTGGCGGAGGAAAAGGGCGCGATCTACGGCGGCCTGCGTGCCGACGGCGTTGCCGTGATCAACGCGGACGACGCGCATGCCGGACTCTGGCGGCAGCAGAGCGCCGCGTTCAGGCAGATCGGCTTCGGTATCGACCCCGCGGCCGACGTTCGCGCCACTTACATCCTGAAAGGGCAGGGCTCGGAGCTGACGGTGCAAACTCCGGCCGGCGGACTCGAACTGGAACTGCCGGTGCCGGGTCGCCACAACGTGATGAACGCCTTGGCGGCAATCGCTTCGACGCTTGCCGCCGGCGTCGGTGTCGAGGCCGTGCGCCGGGGGCTCGAGGGCTACACCGGAACCAAGGGTCGCCTCGAGCGCAAGGCCGGGATCAACGGCGCGGTGGTGATCGACGACAGCTACAACGCCAATCCGGATTCGGTGATGGCCGGCATCGACGTGCTGGCGGCAACACCCGGGCGGACCATCCTGGTGCTCGGCGACATGGGCGAAGTCGGTCCGAACAGCGCGCAGTTGCACGACGAAGTCGGCGGCTACGCCAAGAGCGAAGGCGTCGACCAGTTGTTCGCACTCGGTGAAATGAGCGAGGTCGCAGCCCGCAATTTCGGTGACGGCGGGCGGCATTTCGCGCGCCCGGAAGAGCTCGTGAGCGCGCTGCGCAAGGTCATGGACGCAGACACCGTGGTGCTGGTCAAGGGTTCGCGCTTCATGCGCATGGAGCGGGTGGTGGACGGCATCGTGGTGCCGAAACGCTGATGGAGAGCGGGCTGCCCGGGTAGGGCGGCCGGGGAGAGTGCAAGAGCAAATGCTGCTGGAACTTGCCAACTGGCTGGGTCAGGACATCCGGGCCTTCAACGTGTTCGGCTATATCACGCTGCGCACGGTGCTGGCTGCCCTGACCGCGCTGGTGATCTCCTTCATCTTCGGTCCGGCGGTGATCCGCTGGCTGGCGGCGAAGAAGATCGGCCAGGCCGTGCGCGACGACGGCCCGAAGTCGCATCTGACCAAGGCCGGCACGCCGACGATGGGCGGCGCGATGATCCTGATCGCGATGGCGATCACGATGCTGCTGTGGGGCGACCTCGGTAACCGCTACATGTGGACGGTGCTCTTGGTGACCCTCGGTTTCGGTACGGTCGGTTGGATCGATGACTGGAAGAAGGTCGTGCATCGCGATCCGGCCGGCCTTGCCAGCCGCTGGAAATACCTGTGGACCTCGCTGATCGCCGCCGGCGCGGCGACCTACCTCGGGCTCACCGCATCCGATCCGGCGCAGCTCGAATTGATCGTGCCCTTCTTCAAGTCAGTCGCCTATCCGCTCGGTGCGTTCGGATTCGTGGTGTTGTCCTATTTCGTGATCAACGGTACCAGCCACTCGGTGAACCTGACCGATGGGCTCGACGGACTGGCGATCATGCCGACCGTGATGGTCTCGGGTGCGCTCGCGGTCTTTGCCTACGTCGCCGGCCACGCCGGCTTCTCGAAGTATCTCGGATTGCCCTACATCGCGGGCGCTGGCGAACTGGCGGTGTTCTGTGGCGCGATGTGCGGCGCCGGACTCGGCTTCCTGTGGTTCAACGCCTATCCGGCGGAAGTCTTCATGGGCGATGTCGGTGCCCTCGCGCTCGGTGCCGCGATGGGTACCGTCGCGGTCATCGTCCGCCAGGAGATCGTCCTCTTCATCATGGGTGGCCTGTTCGTTGCCGAAGCGCTGTCGGTGATGGTGCAGGTGCTCTATTTCCGGGTGACCGGCGGTCGACGCATCTTCCGCATGGCGCCGCTGCACCATCACTACGAGCTGGGTGGCTGGAAGGAGACCCAGGTGGTGGTCCGCTTCTGGATCATCACCATCATGCTGGTGCTGTTCGGCCTATCCACGCTGAAGCTCAGGTAAGCGATGAAACAACGCTGGCAAGGCAGATCGGTTCTGGTGCTCGGGCTCGGCGAATCGGGGCTCGCGATGGCGCGCTGGCTGGCGCGCGCCGGCGCTCGCCTGAAGGTCGCCGACAACCGGCCGACGCCACCGGGCGCAGAACGCCTGCAGCGAGAATGGCCTGCCGTACGGACCGCCTTCGGGCCCTTCGCGCCGAGCCTGCTGGACGGCATCGACACCCTCGCGATCAGCCCCGGCCTCGATCCACGGATGCCGCTGGTGACCGAGGCCCGCGGCCGCGGCATCGACGTCACCGGCGAGATGAGCCTGCTGGCGCAGGCGCTCGACGATCTCGGAGCCCGGGCCGGCACTCGGATCATCGCCATCACCGGCACCAATGGTAAGACCACCACGACCGCGTTGGCCGGTGCGATGTGCCGGGCGGCCGGGCGCCGTACCGCGATTGCGGGCAACATCGGGCCGGCCGCGCTCGACGAACTCGCCGCAGCCATCGATGGCGGCGGCCTGCCCGAAGTATGGGTGCTCGAACTGTCGAGCTTCCAGATCGAGACGATGCGTGGGCTGGCGCCCGAGGCGGCGACCGTTCTCAACATCAGCGACGATCACCTCGATCGCTACAGCGATGTCGGCGCCTATGCCGCGACCAAGTCGCGAATCTTCGATGGCGCCGGTGTCATGGTGCTGAATCGCGAGGATCCGCGGGTGATGGCCATGCGCCGTTCCGGCCGCGAGTGCGTGACCTTCGGCCGTGATCGGCCGGCCGATGGCGACTATGGGCTCGACGGCGATGGCGACGAACTGTCGCTGATCCTGCCGGCACAGCCGCCGCTCGCGGCCGACCGCCTGCGCCTGGCCGGCACGCACAATCTGGCCAACGCGCTGGCAGCGCTCGCACTGTGTCGTGCCATCGACCTGCCGTGGGCGCCCCTGATCGATGCCCTGTGTCGCTTCGAGGGTCTTCCGCATCGCGTCCAGGCGATCGCCCGCCGCGACGACGGCGTGGTCTTCTACGACGACTCGAAGGGTACCAATGTCGGTGCCACGCTGGCGGCGCTCGCCGGCCTGCGCCGTCCGGTGGTGCTGATCGCCGGCGGCGACGGCAAGGGCCAGGACTTCGCACCGCTGGCGCCGGCGCTCGCCGAACACGGCCGTGCAGTCGTGCTGATTGGGCGCGATGCGCCCCTGATCGAGCGCGCGCTGGGCGACTGCGCCGTCCCCATCGAACGCTGCGAGCGTCTCGAAGACGCGGTCGCGCGCGCCAACCACCTGGCAAGAACCGGCGATGCGGTGCTGCTGTCTCCCGCGTGCGCCAGCTTCGACATGTTCCGCAACTACGCCCACCGCGCCGAGGTGTTCGTCGCTGCAGCACGTGCGCTCGACGGAGTGGCCGTCCTATGAAGCTCGCGCTGCCGCTCGGTCTGGGCCACGCTAACGGCGAATCCAGCAGCGTCGCGACCTCGCGCGCGGTCGGGCGCCTGACCCGGCCCGGCAAGCCGCCGGCGGAACTCGATCTGGTGCTGATCTGGTCGGCGATGGCCTTGCTGCTGCTGGGCCTGGTGATGGTCTATTCGTCCTCGATCGCCACTGCCGAAGGCAGCGCCTTCACCGGCCATCGCTCGAGCTATTTCCTGGTGCGCCACTCGATCTTCCTGATGATCGGTGTCGTCGCCGGCACGCTGGCCTTCCAGTTGCCGGTTCGGGTCTGGCAGCAGAGCGCGCCATGGCTGTTCGGCATCGGTGTCGTGCTGCTGCTCGTCGTGTTGATCCCGAACATCGGGCGCGAGGTCAATGGCGCCCGCCGCTGGCTGCCGCTCGGCCCGGTCAGTTTGCAGCCATCCGAGTTGATGAAGCTGTTCGTGGCGCTCTACGCCGCCGACTACACGGTTCGCAAGCTGCCCCACATGTCCAGCGTGCGCCGTGCCTTCCTGCCGATGGCGGCGGTGATCCTGTTCGTCGGTGCGCTGCTGCTGCGCGAGCCGGACTTCGGCGCCTTCGTCGTGATCACCGCGATCGCCTTCGGCATCCTCTTCCTCGGCGGCATCAATGTACGCATCTTCGTGCTGCTGCTGGTGGTGGCGGTGGTCGGATTCGTGCTGCTGATCTGGTGGTCCCCGTATCGGCGGGATCGCATCCTCGGCTTCATGGATCCGTGGCGGGATCCGTACGGCAACGGCTACCAGCTCTCCCATGCCCTGATCGCCTTCGGCCGCGGCGAATGGTTCGGCGTCGGCCTCGGCGCCAGCATCGAAAAGCTGTTCTACCTACCGGAGGCCCATACCGATTTCCTGCTGGCGGTGATCGCCGAGGAACTGGGTTTCCTCGGTGTGCTGGCGGTCGTCGTGCTGTTCGCGCTGGTGGTTCAGCGCTCGTTCGCGATCGGTCGCCGCGCGATCACGCTGGAACGCTTCTTCGCCGGCCTGGTCGCGCAGGGCATCGGGCTGTGGATCGGCGTTCAGTCGTTCATCAACATGGGCGTCAACACCGGCCTGCTGCCGACCAAGGGACTGACCCTGCCGCTGATGAGTTTCGGCGGCTCGGGCATCCTCGCCAATTGCGTCGCACTGGCGGTGCTGCTGCGCATCGACTGGGAAAACCGGCAGATCATGCGGGGGCGCTCATGAGAACCCTGCTGGTGATGGCGGGCGGTACCGGCGGCCACATCTACCCCGGCCTCGCGGTGGCCGAGGTCCTCGCCGATCGGGGCTGGCGGATCGCGTGGATGGGCAATCCGGACGGCATGGAGGCCAGCCTGGTGCCGCAACGCGGCTACGACATGGCCTGGATCCGGTTCGCCGCGCTGCGCGGAAAAGGGCTGATGCGCAAACTGTTGCTGCCGCTGAACCTGCTGCGCGGCTTCTGGCAGGCAATCGCCCAGATCCGGCGCTTGCGTCCGGACGTGGTGCTGGGCATGGGCGGCTACGTCAGTTTTCCGGGCGGCATGATGGCCGTGGCGCTCGGGCGCCCGCTGGTACTGCACGAGCAGAATTCGGTCGCCGGTCTGGCCAACCGGGTGCTCGCAGGCGTTGCCGACGAAGTGCTCAGCGGATTTCCCGACGTTCTGCCGAAGGCGCGCTGGGTCGGCAATCCGGTGCGCGACGAAATCGCTGCGCTGGCGTCGCCGGCGAGCCGTTTCGCCGGCCGCGAAGGTCCCCTGCGCCTGCTCGTGGTCGGTGGCAGCCTCGGCGCCCAGATCCTCAACGACATCGTGCCGGCCGCACTCGCGCTGCTGCCGGCATCCGAGCGCCCGCGGGTCGTGCATCAGGGCGGCAGACGCCAGATCGAAGCACTTGAAGCCAACTACGCCGCCGCCGGCGTCGACGGGGAACTGCTGCCCTTCATCGACGACATGGCGCAACGCTACGCCGAGGCCGATGTCGTGGTGTGCCGTGCCGGCGCACTGACCGTCGCCGAACTGGCCGCCGCCGGTGTCGCCAGCGTGCTGGTGCCACTGCCACATGCGGTCGACGACCACCAGACCAGCAACGCGCGCTTCCTGGCCGACCATGGGGCCGCATTGCTGCTGCCCCAGAGCGAATTCGACGCGGCATCGCTGGCCGCCCTGCTCGAACGACTCGAGCGGCCGCAGTTGCTGGCGATGGCGGAGAAGGCCCGGGCCCTGGCCCGTTCCGATGCAGCCGAGGCAGTGGCCTCGGCCTGTGAAGCACACGTCAGGAGCGCGGCACGATGAAGCACAAGGTCAAGCACATCCACTTTGTCGGCATCGGCGGCGCCGGCATGAGCGGCATCGCCGAGGTCCTGGTGAATCTCGGTTTCACCGTCAGCGGTTCGGACCTCGGTGTCAATGCGGCAACGCGACGCCTGGCAGCGATGGGTGCCCGGGTGGTCAGCGGACATGCCGCCGAACACATTGCCGGGGCCGACGCGATCGTCACGTCGACCGCGGTGCGCGGCGACAATCCGGAAGTGATCGCGGCGCGTGCGGCCCACGTGCCGGTGGTGCCGAGGGCGCAGATGCTGGCCGAACTGATGCGGCTCAAGCAGGGGATCGCGATCGCCGGCACCCACGGCAAGACCACGACCACGTCGCTGGTGGCCAGCATCCTCGCCGAGGGCGGCATGGACCCGACCTTCGTCATCGGCGGTCGGCTGAATGCCGCGGGCGCCAACGCGCGGCTCGGCAAGGGCGAGTTCCTGGTCGCCGAGGCCGACGAATCGGATGCTTCGTTCCTGCTGATCAATCCGGTGATCTCGGTCGTCACCAACATCGACGCCGATCACATGGAGACCTACGGCCACGATTTTGCCCGGCTCAAGCAGGCCTTCGTCGACTTCCTGCAGCACCTGCCCTTCTACGGCGTCGCGGTGCTGTGCGAAGACGATCCCCACGTGCGTTCGATCATGCCGCTGGTGTCGAAGCAGATCGTGCGCTACGGCCTGTCGCCGAGCGCAGCGGTGCGCGCAGAGAACGTCCGCGCCGAGGCCGGCCGCATGCGTTTCGACGTGGTTCGCCAGAACGGCAGCATTTCGCGCTTTCCTGCGATGCTGAACCTGCCCGGCGTGCACAACGTGCAGAACGCGCTGGCGGCAGTTGCGGTGGCCACCGAGGTCGGCGTGCCGGACGAAGCGATCGCCAAGGCGCTGGACGAGTTCCATGGCGTCGGGCGCCGATTCCAGCGCTACGGCGAAATACCGCTGCCGGGGGGCGGCAGCTTCACGCTGATCGACGACTACGGCCATCACCCGGCCGAAATGGCCGCGACGCTTGAAGCCGCCCGTGGCGCATTTCCCGGACGCCGCCTGGTGCTGGCGTTCCAGCCGCACCGCTTCACGCGCACCCGGGACTGCTTCGAGGATCTGGTGCATGTGTTGGCCGCTGCCGATCTGCTGCTGCTGACCGAAGTCTATTCCGCCGGCGAGGCACCGATCGTGGCGGCCGACAGTCGCGCACTGGCCAGGGCGATTCGGGTTGCCGGCAAGGTCGAGCCGATCTTCGTCGAGGACATCGCGGAGATGCCGGCAGTGGTCATGGGCAACGCACAGGACGGCGACGTGGTGATCACCATGGGCGCCGGTTCGATCGGGTCGCTCCCCGGTCGGCTGGCGAATCGGGAGGATTGAGCACGATGGGCCAGGGATTCGGCAAGGTGGCGGTTCTGTTCGGCGGGTCGTCCGCGGAGCGCGAGGTGTCGCTGATGTCCGGGCGGGCGGTGCTCGACTCGCTACGGGCCGAAGGCGTCGACGCCCATCCTTTCGATCCGGCCGAACGGGAACTGTTCGAGCTCGAGCGCGACGGCTTCGAGCGTGCGTTCGTGATTCTGCATGGTCGCGGCGGGGAGGACGGCACGGTGCAGGGCGCGCTGGAACTGATGGGCATCCCCTACACCGGCAGCGGGGTCATGGCCTCGGCGCTGTCGATGGACAAGTGGCGCACCAAGATGGTGTGGCAGTCGGTCGGCCTGCCGACCCCGCGCTACGCGATTCTCGACGAACGCACGCAATGGGATGCCGTGGTCGCCGATCTCGGCTTGCCGATCTTCGTCAAGCCGGTTCACGAGGGCAGCAGCATGGGGGCCACCAAGGTCACCCGAGCCGGGGACCTCAAGGCAGCCTGGGAGCTGGCGGCACGCTACGACCAGTTGGTGCTCGCCGAGGAATTCGTCGAAGGCGAGGAACTGACCGGTCCCTTCCTCGGCGACCAGGCGCTGCCGCTGGTCCGGATCGTCGCCCCCGACGGCAACTACGACTACCAGCACAAGTACTTCACTGATGACACCCAGTATTTCTGCCCGGCCGGTCTGCCGGATGTACTCGAGCAGCGCATGCGCGAGGCGGTGCTGCAGTCCGCGCGGGTGCTGGGCTGTCGTGGCTGGGGGCGGGCAGACCTGATTCTGCGGGTGGATGGCAGTTTCACCCTGCTCGAGATGAACACCGCGCCAGGCATGACCAGTCATTCGCTGGTGCCGATGTCGGCGCGAGCGGCCGGGCTCGAATTCGGAGCACTCTGCCTGCGCATTCTCGAGGAGGCCCGAGTTGGCTGAGCCCCGCCGCCGGCCCGCAGCCGGTACCACCTCCCGCTCTCCGGCACGCAGCGCCGGCAGTAGCCGCAGCGGTCTGTGGCACAACCCGGCGATGCTGAACCTCGTAGCAGACATCTGCCTGCTGTTCGGATCGACGGCACTGGCTTATGCCGCCTTTTCGTGGTTCTTGCGCCAGCCCCTGTTTCCGCTCGACGAGGTCGTGCTGCTGACACCCCCCGCCCAGGTCACCGAGTCGCAACTCGAATATGCCGCGCGCAGCGCGGTCGACGGCGGCTTCTTCACGGTGGATCTCGACCGCGTGCGGGAGACCTTCGAAAAATTGCCCTGGGTACGGCGCGCCGAGGTCCGGCGGCGCTGGCCGGCCAGCCTCGAGTTGCGCCTCGAGGAGCACGTGGCGGTCGCCTACTGGAGCCCCAACGGTAGCGGCGAGACCCGTCTCGTGAACCGCCAGGGCGAGGTCTTCGTCGCCGCCAGCGACGCGGTGATGCCGAAGCTGTCGGGGCCCGAGGGCACCGCCGCCTACGTGCTGAACCGCTTCGGCGCACTGGTCGATGCGGTCGCACCGCTCGGCGAGTCGCTGACCGACGTCACGCTGTCGGCACGCGAGGCGTGGCAGCTGAAACTTGCTGGCGGACTGGTGATCCAGCTCGGCCGCGACCAGGAGACGGCGCCCAGCGATCGGCGCCTGCGGGATTTTGTGGCCACCTTCCCCGGCGTTCGGGAGCGGGCGGAAATCGAAGTGGCGGTGGCGGACCTGCGCTACCCCGGTGGATATGCGCTGCGCACGGCGCAGCAGGAGAAGCCCGCAAAGGGCAGCAAATGAGCAAGGAACAGAAGGAACTGATCGTCGGCCTCGACATCGGCACGTCGAAGATCACGTGCATGGTGGCCGAATCCCTGCCGGACGGCACCCTCAACGTGGTCGGCCTCGGCACCCAGGGGACCAACGGCCTGAAGCGCGGTGTCGTGGTCAACATCGAGGCTACCGTCGAAGCCATCTCGAAGGTCGTGCAGGAAGTCGAGGTGATGGCGGATTGCAAGATCCGCGACGTGTTCACCGGCATCGCCGGCAGCCACATCCGCAGCTTCAATTCCAATGGCATGGTTGCCATCAAGGACCGCGAGGTGACCCCGATCGACGTCGAGCGGGTGATCGAGGTAGCGCGGGCGATGCCGATCCCGGCCGATCAGCAGATCCTGCACATCCTGACCCAGGAGTTCATCATCGATGGCCAGGATGGCGTGCGCGAGCCGATCGGGATGAGCGGCGTCAAGCTCGAGACCAAGGTGCATATCGTCACCGGCGCGGTGTCGGCCGCCCAGAACGTGATCAAGTGCGTGCGCCGCTGTGGCCTGGAGGTGGTGGACCTGATCCTGCAGCCACTGGCCTCGAGCTACGCGACCCTGTCCGACGACGAAAAGGAACTCGGCGTCTGCCTTGTCGACATCGGTGCCGGTACCACCGACATCGCAGTGTTTACCCGCGGGGCGATTCGCCACACCGCGGTGCTGCCCGTGGCCGGCGACCAGATCACCAACGACATCGCGATGGCGCTGCGCACGCCGACCGCGGAGGCCGAGGAGATCAAGATCCACCACGGCGTCGCGATGCATACGCTGGCCGATCCCGAGGAGATGATCGAGGTGCCGGGCGTCGGCGACCGTCCGTCGCGCAGGCTGTCGCGCCAGGCCCTGGCCGACGTCATCGAGCCGCGCGTCTCAGAGATCTACGAACTGGTCCAGGCCGAACTGCGCCGCAGCGGCTACGAGGAACTGCTGTCGTCCGGAATCGTGCTGACCGGTGGTTCTGCCGACATGGCCGGCATGGTCGAACTCGGCGAGGACGTGTTCCACATGCCGGCGAGGGTCGGCGTACCGCTGTACGGCGGCGGACTCGCCGACGTCGTGTGTCAGGCGCGTTATGCCGCCGCGATGGGGCTGGTGCTCGAGGGTGCGGTCCAGCGGCGCCGGGGCTTCCAGGCGCGGGAGACGAGAAACGTGCGGGATCTTTTCTCGCGACTGAAGGGATGGTTCGAAAAGAATTTCTGAACGCGGGTCGGCGGGATCGTCGATCCAATTTGAATGAACGGCTGTCGGAGTCGGTTATTTAGTTGTAGTATTGACCTGAACTACTAAATAGCGGGCGTCTGCGGGCGGTCCAACCAGCAGCAAGGTAGTTTCTGAAGGAGGCGAGTCAAATGTTTGAAATCGTTGAGAAGGTCGAAACCGGTACGATCATCAAGGTCGTCGGCGTGGGCGGAGCCGGTGGCAACGCGGTCGATCACATGATTCGGGAGGGCGTGCAGGGGGTCGATTTCATCTGCGCCAACACCGACGCCCAGGCGCTCTTGCGCAGCATGGCCCCGGTCAAGGTCCAGCTCGGCACCACCGGTCTCGGTGCCGGTTCCAAGCCGGAGGCCGGACGTGCCGCCGCCCAGGAGTCGCGCGACGAGATCGCGGCCGCGCTGGAAGGCGCGCACATGTGCTTCATTACCGCCGGCATGGGCGGCGGCACCGGCACCGGCGCGGCACCGGTGGTCGCCGAGATCGCCAAGGAACTCGGCATCCTGACGGTGGCCGTGGTGACCAAGCCCTTCGACTTCGAAAATCGCCTGCGGGTGGCCGAGAGCGGTGTCGAGGAACTGGCCAAGCAGGTCGATTCGCTGATCGTCGTCCTCAACGACAAACTGCTCGAGGTGTTCGGCGACGACGCTGGCTTCGAGGACTGCTTCCGTTCTGCCGACAACGTGCTGCGCAGCGCGGTCGGCGGGATCGCCGAGATCATCAACGTGCCGGGCCTGGTCAACGTCGACTTCCAGGACGTTCGTACTGCGATGGCCGAGATGGGCCGCGCCATGATGGGCTCCGCCCAGGCAGAGGGTATGGACCGTGCCCGCATTGCCGCCGAGCAGGCCGCGGTCAGCCCGCTGCTGGAAGGCACCGAGCTGTCGGGCGCCCGCTGCGTGCTGATCAACATCACCGCCAGCCGCTCGCTGAAGATGTCCGAGGTCCGCGACGCGGTCCGGACGGTCCAGGCCTTTGCCGCCCAGGAAGCCTTCGTCAAGTACGGCACGGTGTTCGAGGAGTCGATGGAAGATCGCATCCGGATCACTGTCGTCGCCACCGGCCTCGGGCTGCCGAGCGCATCCAACAAGCAGCCGGTGATGCAGGTCGTGGCCGGCACCGGCACCTATGGCCCGGCCAGCGGCAACGTCGATTTCGGCAACCTCGACGTTCCGGCGGTGATCCGCACCGGCCGTCGGTCGGCGGTCGAGGCCATGAGTTCGAACGGGGTGGACACCTACGACATTCCGGCCTTCCTGCGCAAGCAGGCCGACTGACGACGACACCGGTCCGATGCCTGGCAGGGCGCCCCGTGCGGACGATGCCTCCGGTCCGCCGGCGGCGCCCTTTGCTTATTTTGCACTGCAGCAAAATGTGCTATCATGCAGTCATTCTGGAGAGGTGTGAGCGATGATCCGTCAACGCACGCTGAAGTCCCTGGTCCGTACTACCGGCGTCGGTCTGCACGGTGGCCGCAAGGTCAATCTGGTGCTGCGGCCGGCCGCGCCCGATACCGGCATCGTGTTCCGCCGCGTCGATCTCGACCCGCCGGTCGAGCTCGGCTGCGACCCCTATGCCGTGGTCGACACCCGGATGTGTTCCGGACTTCAGAGTGGCGGCGCCAAGATCGGCACCGTCGAGCACCTGATGTCGGCGCTGTCCGGGCTTGGCATCGACAACCTCTACGTCGATGTGGACGCCCCGGAGATCCCGATCCTCGACGGCAGCGCCGCACCCTTCGTCTTTTTGCTGCAGTCGGCCGGCATCGAGGAACAGAAGGCGCCGAAACGCTTCCTGCGCGTGAAGAAGCCGGTGGAGTACGTCGAGGACGACAAGTGGGTCCGTCTCGATCCCTACAACGGTTTCCGCCTGAGCTTCGCGATCCAGTTCAACCATCCGGCGATCGACCGTACCGGCACCACCGTGACGATCGACTTCGCCGAGCACGCCTACGTGCGCGACGTTGCCCGTGCCCGCACCTTCGGCTTCATGCAGGAGGTCGAATATCTGCGAGACAATGGCCTCGCCCAGGGCGGCAGCCTCGACAACGCGATCGTGATGGACGAATACCGGGTGCTGAACGGCGATGGCCTCCGCTATGCCGACGAGTTCGTCAAGCACAAGGTTCTCGATGCGATCGGCGATCTCTATCTCTGCGGCCATCCGCTGCTGGCGTCCTATACCGCCCACAAGGCCGGCCATGCGCTGAACAACCAGATCCTGCGTGTGCTGCTCGAAGACCAGAGCGCGTGGGAGATCGTCAGCTTCGACCGGCCCGGTGTCGCGCCGCCGGAGCTCGCGCGTCTGTGGGAGTTGCAGCCGGCCTGATGCCGCCCGCGGGCGATCGGTGCTGATCCTGAGATTTCTCGGTGTCGCTTGCCTGATCGGCGCGGCCGTGTCGCTGGTGGCCTATCTGCTGTCCGGTGATCGCCGCTATCTCCGCTGGATCGGCTGGATCCTGCGTTTCGCGGTCGGCACGGTCGTGCTGTTCGTCGCGCTGTTGCTGCTCGAACGCATCCTGATGCCGATCGTCTGACGCCGCCGCCCGTAGTCAGCCGCTGCGCGAGATCAGGCGCCGCAATGGGGCGATCAGCGCGGAATCGGCCGGCAGTCCGGCGGCGAACGCATCGATGTCACGCAGCGCCGCCGCTGAGATGCTGCGATGAATGCCCGGCCGGGGCGTCGGCAGCGCCCGCGGTGGCCTGACCTTGATCCGGATGTCGTCGATGGCGACGCCGCCGAGCGCCAGCCTTTCCAGCAGTCTCGGGACCGCCTGCCGCAACTTGGCCGCAGCCGCGCCGCTTTCCGCATGCACGACCAGGCTGCCCGCCCGCAGATTGGCGACTGCGCAGGCGCTGACGAGATGCTGCGGCAGGCAGTCGCGGAACAGTGCATTGATGCGCGCCAGGCGCGCGGCGTGCGCCTGCAGCGCGGCCAGCGCGTCGGATTCGTCGAGGTAGCGATCGAGTGGGGCGGCCATGGTCGGCTTCAGTGGGCGTGCCGCCATGGTAGCCAACTGCGAGGCCCGGGTCATCCGGCCATGCTACTATCCGCGCTTTGCCGCAACGCCCTGATTCCCCGCCCATGATTCCCGGCCTTCTCAAGAAGATCTTCGGCAGCCGCAACGATCGGCTGGTCCGGAAGTATGCCCAGACCGTCAAGCGGATCAACGCCCTCGAGCCCGAGTTCGAGAAGCTCTCGGACGATGAACTGCGGGCCAAGACCGACGAGTTCAAACAGCGCGTGGCGGGCGGCGAATCGCTCGACGCCTTGTTGCCGGAGGCGTTCGCGGTAGTTCGCGAGGCCGGCAAGCGGGTGCATGGCATGCGCCACTTCGACGTCCAGATGATCGGCGGCATGGTGCTGCACGACGGCAAGATCGCCGAAATGCGCACCGGCGAGGGCAAGACCCTGACCGCCACGCTGGCGGTTTATCTCAATGCGCTCTCCGGCCAGGGGGTGCACGTTGTCACGGTCAACGACTACCTCGCCAGTCGCGACGCCGAATGGATGGGTCGGATCTACAACTTCATGGGCCTCACCGTCGGCTGCAACCTGTCGCAGATGCCGCACGACGTCAAGAAGCAGGCCTACTCGGCAGACATCACCTACGGCACCAACAACGAATTCGGCTTCGACTACCTGCGCGACAACATGGTCTATTCCGAGGCCGAGCGGGTGCAGCGGAGCCTCAACTACGCGATCGTCGACGAGGTCGATTCGATCCTGATCGACGAGGCGCGCACGCCGCTGATCATCTCCGGGCAGGCCGAGGATCACACCGAGCTCTACCTGAAGATGAACGAGGTGCCGCCGCTGCTGAAGAAGCAGGAAGGCGAGGGCGACGACGTCACCGATCCCGGCGACTATACGGTGGACCTCAAGAGCCATCAGGTGCTGCTGACCGAGCAGGGGCACGAGCATGCGGAGGACATCCTGGCGCGGATGGGCATGCTCTCGGAGGGATCGAGCCTGTACGAACCGGCCAACATCCTGCTGATGCACCATCTGTACGCGGCGCTGCGGGCCCATTCTCTGTACCACCGGGATCAGCAGTACGTGGTGCAGAACGGCGAGGTCGTGATCGTCGACGAATTCACCGGCCGCCTGATGGCCGGTCGGCGATGGTCGGAAGGCCTGCACCAGGCCGTCGAGGCGAAGGAAGGCGTCCGCATCCAGGCCGAGAATCAGACCCTGGCGTCGATCACCTTCCAGAACTACTTCCGCATGTACGGCAAGCTCGCCGGCATGACCGGAACGGCCGACACCGAGGCCTACGAATTCCACCAGATCTACGGTCTCGAGACGGTCGTCATCCCGACCAACCGGCCGATGGTCCGCAAGGACCAGAACGATCTCGTCTACCGCACGGCCAAGGAGAAGTACTCGGCGATCCTCGACGACATCAAGGATTGCCACCAGCGCGGACAGCCCGTGCTGGTCGGCACAACCTCGATCGAGAACTCCGAACTGCTCTCGCGCATGCTCGACGTCGCCAAGGTGCCACATCAGGTGCTGAACGCCAAGCAGCACGAGAAGGAGGCCCAGATCGTCGTTCAGGCGGGCAGGCCCGGAGTGGTGACGATCGCCACCAACATGGCCGGCCGCGGTACCGACATCGTCCTCGGCGGCAACGTTGAGCGCGAAGTTGCCAACCTGCGCGACGACGAGTCGGTGCCCGAAGAGGACAAGGCGGCTCGAATCGCAGGGCTTCGCGACGAATGGAAGCAACTGCACCAGAACGTGCTCGACGCGGGAGGCCTCAAGATCATCGGCACCGAGCGTCACGAGTCCCGCCGCATCGACAACCAGTTGCGCGGCCGCTCGGGACGCCAGGGCGACCCTGGCGCGAGCCGATTCTATCTGTCGCTCGAAGACCCGCTGATGAAGATCTTCGCCGGCGAGCGGCTGAACGCGATCATGGTGAGGCTGAAGATGCCCGAGGGCGAGGCGATCGAAGCCGGCATGGTGACGCGTTCGCTCGAATCGGCCCAGCGCAAGGTCGAGCAGCGCAACTTCGACATCCGCAAGCAGCTGCTCGAATACGACGACGTCGCCAACGATCAGCGCAAGGTGATCTACCAGCAGCGCAACGAACTGCTGGAAGCCGATGACATTTCCGAGACCATCACTGCGATGCGTCAAGGCGTCATCTACGACACCTTCCGCCGCTACGTGCCGGAGGAAAGCGTCGAGGACCAGTGGGAGATTCCCCCGCTCGAACAGGCCCTGGAGTCCGAGTACGGCTTGCGCCTGCCGGTGTCAGGCTGGCTCGAGGCCGAGCCGCAGCTCGGCGACGACGAAATCGCCAAGCGAATCGTCGAGGCTGCGGACCAGGTCTACGCCGAGAAGATCGCGTTGGTCAATGCCGATGCCTGGCACCAGTTCGAGCGCAACGTCATGCTGCAGAGCCTCGACTCGCACTGGCGAGAGCATCTGGCGGCCCTCGACCATCTGCGCCAGGGCATCCATCTGCGGGGATACGCCCAGAAGAACCCGAAGCAGGAATACAAGCGGGAAGCGTTCGAGCTGTTCGAGAGTCTGCTCGACCTGGTGCGCTCGGAGGTCACCAAGCTGTTGATGACGATCCAGATCCGCACCGAGGAGCAGCTCGACGAGAGCGAGCCGCCGCCCGAGATGCACAACGTCCAGTACCACCATGCCGACTACGACGAGGCCCTGGCCACCGCCAACCCCGACGCCGACCGGCAGCAGCCGGTGGTCAATGCCGGTCAGAAGGTCGGTCGCAACGATCCCTGTCCCTGCGGCTCCGGCAAGAAGTACAAGCACTGCCATGGCCGTCTGAGCTGAGCCGGACTGCCCGGCGATCCACGGCCCGTGGTCGACGGGCGTACGACGGTGCCCTTCTCCTCAAGGGCGTGTGCCCGGCGCCGATAACCCAGGCATGCTTTCAGATCTTCAATTCGAGGTACCGCAGGCGCCCCGGCCGCCGCCGCCGCAGGGCGCCGGCGGCTGGGTGCAGCGCATCGCCCAGCAGGACATGCCGGCATTCGGCGTCACGGTCGAAGGCGTGCGCTGTGTCACCGACGATGAGAGTGCTTCTGCTGCGCGTCTGTCGCAGGTGATCCTGCAGGATGCGGCGATGACCGCGAAGGTGCTGAAGCTCGCCAACAGCGCATTTTATAATCCGACGCGCCAGCCGGTGTCGACGATCAGCCGGGCAATCGTGGTGCTCGGGTTCAATGCGGTGGCCGACATGGCACTGGGCATTGCGCTGGTGGATGCGCTACTGGCGAGCGGCGTTCGCCGTCGGGTGGTGGACGAGATGGCGCGCAGCTTTCATGCAGCGGTCCAGGCCCGGGCCCTGGCGGTCTCGATCGGTGAGCGTCGCGCCGAAGAGATCTTCATTGCCGCACTGCTTTCCCGTATTGGCGAGATGGCCTTCTGGTGTTTCGGTGAGGAACTCGCAACCCGGCTCGACCGGGCGCTGGACGAGCCGGGAACCGATCCCGATCATGCCCAGCAGCAGGTGCTCGGCTTCCGACTGCGTCAACTGACGGCGGGACTGGTTCGTGAATGGCACCTGGGCTCGCTCGTGCAGTCGGTCGCCGAAGGCAATTCGTCCGGCGGGCGCGCGGGCGAACTGGTCCTGCAATCGCACCGACTGTGCGCGGCAGTCGAGCATGGCTGGCACTCGCGCGAGGCTCGCGAGGCGGTCGCCGCGCTCGCCAGCCTCGCCGGCCGGCCGGACCACGAACTGCTGGAGGACCTCAAGGGCCAGGCCGAAGAGGCGGCGAGGGTGGCGATCAGCTTCGGTGCCTCCGAGGCGGCCCGGTTGATCCCCCGCGGCGAGAACGGCATGTGCGAGGAGGAAGTGCCGGAACCGGAGCCGCCGGCTGCCGATCCACAGCTGCAATTGCGCATCCTGCGGGAACTGTCGGCGATGATCGCGGCGCGCGCGCCGCTGAACGACGTCCTGCACCTAGCGATGGAGGGCTTGTATCGCACCCTCGGTCTGGAGCGCGCATTGTTCGCGTTGCTCGCGTCGAATCGCAGTCAGCTGGTGGGCAAGGCGGCGCTCGGTCGGGGTGCCGAACACCTGGCCCAGGGCTTCGTGTTCACGGTCGCGGCGGGGCCGGCGACCGATGCTATCCGCTGCGTGATCGAGCAGGCCCGTCCGGTTCGTCTCGGCGCCGGCGATTCGATGAGCGGCGGCGCCGACCGTCTGCGCCGCGTGGTCGGCGAGGGCGCGTTGTGCCTGGTGCCGATCTGCGCGGCAAACCGCCCGGTCGGCGTGTTCTACGTGGACAGCCGGGCTGGTGCGATCGACGAGGATGCTTACCAGGGGCTGCTGCATTTCGCGCAACAGGCGAGCATGGCGGTGACCCAGGTCGCAGTCGCCCAAGCACGCCCGCGCTGACCGGGCAGCGCGCCGAATCCGCTATCATGGGCGGCCGTCGGAAGCCGTCCGACGCATTCCAGTTGCCGAGTGAGCCATGCCCGTCAATCTATCCGCACCCGAAGCATCGAGTCTGCGCGCCGTGGCCGGCGTCAGGCTGGGTATCGCCGAGGCTGGCATCCGCAAGCCCGGCCGTCGTGACCTGACCGTGATCGAACTCGCCGCCGGTTCCCGGGTGGCGGGCATGTTCACGACCAACCGCTTCTGCGCGGCCCCGGTTCAGGTGTGCCGGGCGCACCTCGCCGTCGGCGAGGTGCGGGCGCTGGTGATCAACACCGGCATCGCCAATGCGGGTACCGGCGAGCGAGGGCTGGCCGACGCTCGGGCCAGTTGCGACGCGCTGGCCGCGGAAATGGGTTGCCGGTCGGATCAGGTGCTGCCGTTCTCGACCGGCGTGATCCTCGAACACCTGCCCATGGCGCGGCTCGTCGCCGGCCTGCCCAAGGCCGTTGCCGCGCTCGATGCCGATGCCTGGCACGCCGCCGCGCATGCAATCATGACCACCGACACGATTGCCAAGGCGGCGTCACGTCAAGTGCAGGTCGACGGCGTCACCGTGACCCTGACCGGCATGTCGAAGGGTGCCGGCATGATCCGGCCGAACATGGCGACCATGCTCGGTTTTCTGGCGACCGATGCGCGGGTGTCGCAAGAGGTGCTCGACGTGCTGGTGCGCGAAGCCACCGAAGCGAGCTTCAACAGCATCACCGTGGATGGCGATACCTCGACCAATGACAGCTTCATCCTGATGGCGACCGGACAGGCCGGACATGCCGAGGTCACCGACATGGGGACCGACGCCTACCGGGTGCTCAGCGAGGCGATCACCGGGCTGGCGATCGAACTCGCCCAGGCGATCGTGCGCGACGGAGAAGGTGCCACCAAGTTCATCAGCCTGCGGATCGAGTCGGGCGGCAGCCGTGACGAGTGCCGCAAGGTCGGCTATGCGATCGCCCATTCGCCACTGGTCAAGACCGCGTTCTTCGCGTCGGATCCGAACCTGGGGCGGATTCTCGCAGCCGTCGGCTATGCCGGAATCGCCGATCTCGACGTCGAACGGATCCGTGTCTGGCTGTCTGCGGACGGGCGCGAGGTACTGGTCGCCGAGAATGGCGGCAGGGCCGAGAGCTACCGCGAGGAAGACGGTGCGGCGATCATGAAGTCGGCCGAGATCACAGTGCGGGTCGATCTTGCGCGGGGCGCGGCAGGTGCCACGCTGTGGACCTGCGATTTTTCTTACGATTACGTGAAGATCAACGCCGACTACAGGAGCTGAGGCCGGCTGCCGGCCGCAACCGGCCGGACCGTTCAGATGCGCAAGACTCTCCGTCGCTTCCTGCCGACCCGCGACTCGCTGCGTCGCAATCGCATGTTGAAGCCGATTGCCGGCTGGCTGGAGAAGCACGGCAATTGGCGACTCGATGCCCAATCGGTCGGCCGCGGGGTCGCGCTCGGCCTGTTCTTCGGTTTCCTGATTCCGGTCGCGCAGATCGTCTTCGCGGTGATCGCGGCGCTGTTTCTCAGAGCCAATCCGCCGGTGGCCGCGCTGGCGACCCTGGTCACCAACCCCTTCACCTTCCCGTTCGTCTACGTGCTGGCCCACCGCATCGGCAAGTCGGTGCTGGAGCCGGTTGCCGGACCGATTCGACAGAACGCGGAGCAGGCCCAGGCGCAGGCGCAGGTGGCGGCTGAATCGGTCAGCGGCTTCATCGACTGGATCACCGGTATCGGCGCGCCGCTGGCAACCGGCCTGCTGATCCTGGCGGTCGGATCTGCAATTCTCGGCTATGTGCTGGTGTTGGTGATCTGGCGCTGGAATTCACTGGCCCGGCTGCGTCGGTTCCGCCGTTCCCGCCGCGCCCACTGATTCGCCGCGGCGCATCCGTACGCAACGGAACCAGCCGCCAGCGAGGGCGGCTTCGTCGAAGGTCTTTTCGGCACCGGACGCCACCAGCAGGTCCTCGAGGACGACATCGAGGCGGGTCGCCAGACGGCGCGACAAAGGGTTCGCCAGACGGCGCAGCGGTGCGGCCTGACCCGGGCGCAGAAACTTGTCGAAGACGAGGATCTCGCTGCCCGGCCGTACCACCCGCAAGACTTCGTCGAGGCAGCGGCGTGGGTGCGGTACGACCGCCAGAATCAGGTGCAGGACGGCACAGTCGAAGCTGCCGTCGGCGAACGGCAGTGCCTGGACGTCTCCCAGAATCGCACGGTAGCGCAGATCTCCGGCGCGGCGTGTGCTGCGCAGAAGCATCGCGCGGGTCAGGTCGATGCCGACGTAATCGTGCTGTGGCGGCAGATGCGGCAGATCGAGACCGGTACCGACGCCGGCCAACAGCACGCGACGGGGCGGCTGCTGCGCCAGGTGCGCCAGACTCTCGGCACGCGCAGCGCGCGTCGCTGCTGCGAGTACGCGATCGTAGAACGGAGCGATCAGCGTGTAGCTGCCACGCAACGACATCGTCTAGTCACCATGCGGTGCCTCACCGTTCCGCCCCGTTCGGGTCCGGCGAGCCGTTCCTCGGGTGCAATGCCTCGCCTGGCATCTTGCAGACGTCGCGAAATGTCGCCGGGCGCAACCATCGCCAGGGTTCAATGGAGAATCCGCGGAATCGACAGCGTGAATGGCGGGATCGGTGCGTCGAAGCGGGCGCCGTCGGCGGCGCGCATCTGGTAACTGCCCTGCATCGTACCGACCGACGTCGTCAGCGCACAGCCGCTGGTGTACTCGAAGCGCTCACCCGGTGCGAGTTCCGGTTGTTCGCCGACGACGCCGAGCCCGCGCACCTCCTGGACGTCGCCGTCGGCGTCGGTGATGATCCAGTGGCGACTGACCAGCTTGGCGGCGACGGTGCCGGTGTTGGTGATCGTGATGTGATAGGCGAAGACGTAGCGTTGCTGATCCGGGTCGGATTCAGCCTCCAGGTACTGGGCCACCGCTTCGATCATGATCTCGTGCCTGTTCGCCTGCGTCATCGGCTGTGCTCGGAGTTTCGATGGCTGAATTGAATCGGATGCCGGCCCGCAGGGCAAGTCCGATGCCGGCTTTGCTTTGGCGTCACCGTCAAGCTGCGTAGAATCGGCGGATCGAATCTGCCGGAGTCGACCATGACCTGCCCCTGCCGGATTGCACCGAGTCTGCTGTCCGCCGACTTCTCCCGTCTCGGCGAAGAGGTCAGGAATGTCGTCGCGTCCGGTGCCGACTGGATCCATTTCGACGTGATGGACAACCACTATGTGCCGAACCTGACGATCGGACCGCTGGTCTGCGAAGCCATCCGTCCCTGTACCGAGGCACCGATCGACGTTCATCTGATGGTCCGTCCGGTGGATCGGATCATTCCCGATTTCGCCAAGGCCGGTGCCGACGTGATCACCTTCCACCCGGAGGCGTCGGAGCACGTCGATCGCAGTCTCGGTCTGATCCGCGAACAGGGGTGCAAGGCGGGCTTGGTATTCAATCCGGCAACGCCGCTGACGTGGATGGATCATGTCATGGACAAGCTCGACGTGGTGCTGCTGATGAGCGTCAATCCGGGCTTCGGCGGGCAAAAGTTCATCCCCGGCACCCTGGCCAAGCTGCGTGAAGCCCGACAGAAGATCGATGCCTTCGAGCGGGAATCCGGGCGGCGCATCCTGCTCGAGATCGACGGCGGCGTGAAGGTCGACAACATCGGCGAAATCGCCGCGGCCGGCGCCGACACCTTCGTTGCCGGCTCGGCAGTGTTCGGCGCCGGGCGTGACGACGACCCCCATCGCTATGACACTGTGATCGCCGCGCTGCGGGCCGGGGCCGGCGGTGGCTGAGCCTCGGTTCACGGTTTCCGCGGTGTTGTTCGATCTCGACGGCACGCTGCTCGACACCATTCCCGATCTGGCCGAGGGCGCCAATCGCATGCTGGCCGAACTCGGTCGCCCGGTGCGGCCGCTGTCCGAGATCCACGGTTTCGTCGGCAAGGGCATTCCGCACCTGGTGCGGCGTTGCATGACCGAGAACGCGAGCGCAGACGAGGCCGAGATCACCGACGCGGTCGAGGTCTTCAAGCGCCACTACACAGCCGTCAACGGCGCACGGACCCGAATCTACGACGGGGTCGTCGAAACCCTCGACGCGCTTGCCCTGATGGGTCTGAAGCGTGCCTGCGTGACCAACAAGGCCGGTGCCTTCACCCTGCCGCTGCTGACGCGCATGGGCATCGCGACGCATTTCGATGCGGTGGTGTCCGGCGACACGCTGAGCGTCAAGAAGCCGGATCCGGCCACGGTGCGACACGCCTGCGAACTGCTCGGCGTTCCAGTGGGCCGAGCGCTGATGGTCGGCGATTCCGCAAACGACGCCGAGGCCGCACAGGCCGCCGGCATGCCGGTCGTGCTGATGCGCTACGGCTACAGCGAAGGGCGCGCGGTCGACACCATCCCGTGCGATGCTCTGCTATCCTCGATGACCGAGATCCTGCCGCTGATCGAAGCGGCGGTCCGAGGGTGAGGAAGTCAGGAATGGACCACGAGGCAATGTCGAGCGAAGAGCGTACGGTCAGCACCCGCTGCGGAACGGGCTGCGGCTGGCGGCCATGGCGGGGTCGCTAGACCCGACGCTGCGGGCGGATTCCCGTCCGACGACTCTCTCGAATACTGGCACTTTGTGGAGCTTCCATGCTTGAGTCCGAATTCCAGCGCCTCGCGGCGCAGGGCTACAACCGAATTCCGGTCACCCTCGAGACCTTTGCCGATCTCGATACACCGCTGTCGATCTACCTGAAGCTGGCCAATCGGCCCTACAGCTACCTGCTGGAGTCGGTGCAGGGCGGCGAGCGTTTCGGGCGCTACTCGATGATCGGTCTGGCCGCACCGACCCGCATCGAGGTCTATCAGCGCTCGGCGCTGCTGCTCACCGGCGACCGACTGGTGGAGCGCCGCGACTACGGCGATCCGCTCAATTTCGTTGCCGAGTTCATGGCTCGGATCAAGGTGCCGCCACGTGACCACCTGCCCCGGTTTGCGGGAGGCCTGGTGGGCTGCTTCGGCTACGATACGGTGCGCTACATCGAGCCGCGCCTGGCTGCCGGCATGCGGCCCGATGAACTGGGCACGCCCGACATCCTGCTGCTGCTGTCGGAAGAGATCGCGATCGTCGACAACCTGTCGGGCAAGCTGACGCTGGTGGTCTATGCCGAACCGGAGGTGCCCGGCGCGTTCAAGCGTGCAAAGCGTCGGCTGACCGAGCTGCTGGCTCAGCTCAGGGCGCCGGTCGAGATTCCAGGCGAGCGGCCGACCGAACCGGGGACGGCGGTGTCCGGCTTCGGCGAGGAATCCTTCAAGGCGGCGGTGCGACGTGCCAAGGAATACATCGTCGAGGGCGACGTCATGCAGGTGGTGCTGTCGCAGCGCATGAGCAAGCCCTTCGCGGCCAGTCCGTTGGCGCTGTATCGGGCGATCCGCTCGCTCAATCCATCACCGTACATGTTCTTCTTCAATTTCGAGGACTTCCACGTGGTTGGGGCGTCTCCCGAAATTTTGGTGCGCCTCGAGGACCAGACCGTCACCGTGCGGCCGATCGCCGGTACCCGCAAGCGCGGCGCCGACATGGCGGAGGACCTGGAACTGGAGCGCGACCTGCTGTCGGACGAAAAGGAGTGCGCAGAGCATCTGCAACTGCTCGATCTCGGCCGCAACGACTGCGGCCGCGTGGCCCGAGTCGGCAGCGTCAAGGTGACCGACCAGTTCATCATCGAGCGATACTCCCATGTCATGCATATCGTCTCCAACGTCGAAGGACAGCTGCGTGACGGTCTTGACGCGCTGGCGGTGCTGAGAGCCACGTTCCCGGCGGGCACGGTGTCGGGGGCGCCGAAGGTGCGGGCGATGGAGATCATCGACGAGCTCGAGCCGACCAAGCGGGGCATCTATGCCGGCGCCACCGGCTACATCGGTTTTCACGGCGACATGGATCTCGCGATCAACATCCGCACGGCGGTGCTCAAGGACGGCATGATCCACGTCCAGGCGGGCGCTGGCATCGTCGCAGACTCCGATCCGGATGCCGAATGGCAGGAGACCCAGAACAAGGCGAAGGCGATGCTGCGGGCGGCGGAGATGGCCGAGGCCGGGCTCGACACCCAGGTCGAGTGATCGTCACCGGGACCGCAAACGGCATGGGGCGCCGGCCGGCACGGGCACCGGGTCCGCCGCTGTGCGCCGGCCGCTGCCCCTTCCGGAGCAACTGCAGATGACACATCCGGTCGCGATCACGGTGGCGCCGACCGGTGCGCGCAGACAGAAGCAGCATCACGCGGCGATCCCGCTGACGACCGGCGAGATCGTCGCCGAGGCCGTCGCCTGCCGGCAATCGGGGGCATCGATATTCCACCTCCACGTGCGCGAGGCGGACGGGCGACACAGCCTCGATCCTGCGCGCTACCGCGAAGTCGTATCCGCCATCGCCGCGGCCAGCGACATCGTCGTCCAGCCCTCGACCGAGCGTGCCGGCCTGTACTCGCCGGATGACGTGATTGCGGTGCAGCGGGCGCTGCGCCCCGAAATGATCTCACTCAATCTGCAGGAGCTGCTCGATCCGGACGACGAGACGCAAACCTCCCTGGTTCGGGATTTTCTCGGTGAGGTCGCGTCCGGTGGCACCGTGCCACAGTACATCGTCTATAACGCCGAACAGCTGCAGGCGCTGGCGCGCTGGTGGGAGGCCGGATGGTTGCCGCAGGCCAGCCCCGACGTGCTGATGGTGCTGGGGCGATATGCCGGCAGCCTCAGCCACCCGGTCGATGTCGCCGCCTTTCTCCGGCACATGCCCAGGTCCTGGATCTGGGGTGTGTGCGCGTTCGGCCCGCAGGAACTGGCCTGTGTCGTGCAGGCTGCCCTGGCCGGCGGCCATTGCCGGGTCGGATTCGAGAACAATCTGCTGCGGGCGGACGGCACGCCGCTGCGCGATAATGCCGAGCAGGTGGTGCGTCTGAAGCGGGTGCTCGACGATCTCGGCTACGCCGTCGCGAGCCCGGCCGACATCCGCCGCCGGTTCGCTGTCGGCGCACCGGCCGCCAGCGAAGCCGGCGACGTTCAGAGTCAAGCCTCGAGGTGACTGTAGAGCGCCGTGCTCAGGTAGCGTTCGCCGAAGGACGGGATGATCACCACGATCAGCTTGCCGGCGTTGGCCGGATCGGAGGCCTCCTGCAACGCCGCCCAGACCGCGGCGCCCGATGAGATGCCGACCATCAGCCCCTCTTCGGCGGCCAACCGGCGCGCGATGTCGAAAGCGTCGTCGTTCTTGACGCGGGTCACTGCGTCGTAGATTTCGGTATTCAGGATCGGTGGGATGAAGCCGGCGCCGATCCCCTGGATCGGGTGCGGACCCTTCTGGCCGCCCGACAGGATCGGACTGGCGTCCGGTTCGACGGCGACGATGCGGACGCCCGGCTTGCGTGCCTTCAGCACTTCGCCGACTCCGGTCACCGTGCCGCCGGTGCCCACGCCCGAGACCAGGATGTCGACCTGGCCATCGGTGTCGCGCCAGATCTCCTCGGCCGTGGTCGCGCGATGGACCTCGGGATTGGCCGGGTTCTCGAATTGCTGCGGAATGAAGTAGCGCGGGTCGGATTCGGCCAGTTCGCGCGCCTTGGCGATGGCGCCGCCCATGCCGTCGGGGCCCGGCGTCAGGATCAGTTCGGCGCCATAGGCCTTGAGCAGCAATCGCCGCTCCCGACTCATCGTTTCGGGCATCGTGAACGCGCACTTGTAGCCGCGGGCGGCGCAGACCATGGCCAGACCGATGCCGGTGTTGCCCGAGGTCGGCTCGAGCACGATGGTGTCGGGCTTGATCTTGCCGTCGCGCTCGGCGGCGTCGATCATCGCGGCGGCGATACGGTCTTTGACGCTATGGGCCGGGTTGAAGAACTCGAGCTTCAGCGCCACCGTCGCGTGTGCGCTGCCGGCGAGCCGGTTGAGCCTGACCAGTGGCGTGTTGCCGATCAGTTCGGTGACGTCGTTGGCGATTTTCATGGCTGTCCGTGATCTGGTGGAAGTCCATGAATTCTAGCCCGCATTGCCGTCGAGCTCACGGCCGTGGGCCAAGCGGCCGGGCAGGCCGCGCAGTGCGCTGCGGCCAACGGCCTGCTTCAGGCAGCTTCGATCGAGAGCATGCGTGCGATGTCGTCCGGCGCGACCGGCCGACTGTACAGGAAGCCCTGCATGTCGACGCAGCCGTGGGCGCCGAGGAAGCCCGCCTGAGCCTCGGTTTCGACGCCCTCGGCCAGAACCCGCAGCTTCAGGGTTCGCCCCAGGGCGACGATGGCGTCGACGATCGCGCGGTCGTTGTCGTCACCGGGCAGTCCGTCGATGAAGCTGCGGTCGATCTTGATCGTCTGGATCGGAAGCTTCTTCAGGTAACTCAGCGACGAGTAGCCGGTGCCGAAGTCGTCCATCGAAACTGAGACCCCCAGTTGGCGGATCTCGGACAATGTGGCAATGGAATCGTCGGCCCGGTCCAGCATGTCGGATTCGGTGACTTCGATTTCCAGTCCTTCGGCACGACAGCCGGTCTCGTCGAGGATCGCCCGCAGTTCCGACACGAAGCCCGGTCGCCTGAGCTGCTGGCCCGACACATTGACGGCGACCCTGGGCAGCGCAAGACCTTGCGACTGCCAGGCGACGATCTGCTCGCACACGCGCCGCAGGATGAATTCACCCAGCGGAACGATCAGGCCGATGCCTTCGGCAAGCGGAATGAACTCGGCGGGTGGGACCTCGCCGAGCTCGACATCGTGCCAGCGCGCAAGCGCCTCGATGCCGACCAGCGACGCACCGCCGAAGCTGAACTGCGGCTGGTAGGCGACGTGGATGGCACCGCAGGTGAGGGCTCGTCGCAGGGCATTTTCCATCGCCGCGCGCTGCCGCACCTGATCGGTCTGATCGGCGGAATAGGCCTTTACGGTGTTCCTGCCGCTCTTCTTGGCCTCGTACATCGCGGTGTCCGCATTGCGGATCAGATCGCCGCTGTCTTCGCCGTCGCTCGGGAAGATGCTGATGCCGACGCTGGCGCCGACGTAGAACTCGTGCCCGCCGGCCTGCAACGGTTTCGCCAGGGCGCCGAAGATGCGGCTGGTCAGGTGGTGCGCGACATCGGGTGAGTCTAGCTGTTCGATCAGTACGATGAACTCGTCGCCGCCCAGGCGGGCGACGGTGTCGCCATCCCGCAGCGCCGAACCGATCCGCATCGCGACCGCCTTGAGCACCTGATCGCCGACCAGGTGTCCGTGGGAGTCATTGATGTCCTTGAAGTTGTCCAGATCAATGAACACCAGGCCGACCATGTGTTGGTCGCGGCGCGCGCGTCGCAGTGCGAGTTCGAGCCTGTCCACCAGCAGGACGCGGTTCGGCAGGTCGGTGAGCGCGTCGTGATGCGCCATGTGCTCGAGCTTGGCCTCGTGCGACTTGATCAACGAGATGTCGGAAAAGATTCCGACGTAATGGATCAGCTTGCCGGCCGCATCCCTCACCGCGGAGATGTTGAGCCACTCCGGGAACAGTTCGCCCGACTTGCGTCGGTTCCAGATCTCGCCCTGCCACTGCCCGCAATCGGCCAGGCTCTGCCACAGGTTCTGATAGAACGCCCGGTCCTGCCGACCCGAGGACAGCCGGCTCGGACTCTGCCCGACCATGTCCTCCTGGGTGAACTCGGTGATCGTGGTGAATGCCGGATTGATGCGCTCGATGACACCGTCGGGATCGGTGACCATGATGCCCTCGGAGGTGTTCATGAACACCTCCTCGGCCAGCTGCAGCCGGTGCATGCTTCGCTGGTCCGCAGTGACGTCACGGGCGACACCGACCAGCCCGAGACACCGTCCGTCGACATTGCGTACCGGTGACTTCAACGTGTCGTAGAGAATATGGGAGCCGTCCGCCAGCGGCAGGGCTTGGCGATAGCGCACGCTCTCGCCCTGTTCCATCACCGTGCGGTCATGGCGTTCCATGCTCTCGGCCAGTTCACGCGGCAACAATTCCGACGCGCGCCGGCCGACGACGTCTTCCGCTACGCGGCCGAGCGCTGCCGCGCAGGCGCTGTTGCAGGCCAGGATCCGCCCGTCTTCGGCCTTGAAGAAGATCGAATCGGCAGTGGCATCGAGCAGTGTCCTCAGCATTGCTTCGCCGCGTGTCGAATTCGCCAGGAGATGGCGGCTTTCGCGGCCCTTACGTGCGAGCAGGAACAACAGCAGGCCCATCATCGACATCGCTCCGATGGCGGCGGCCACCTGCAGCGGATAGCGTTCGATCAGGCCGGGCTCGCGATCGAGCAATTCGGTGTTCGGCGGCAGGTCGGCGGGATCGAGATGGAAGCGGCGCAGGGTCGGCAGATGCACGATCGGAAGGTTCGGACTGGCTTCGAGCACCGGCATGTGCTCGGCCGGGATGCCGCGCCAGATGTCGAGGACCCGACGTGCGGCCTCGATGGCATGAACGCGATGGCTCATCACGTAGCCGCCCAGCAGGCCGTCGCCGATGCCATGCTCCCACAGGTGGTAGATCGGAACCGCGGTGTTCTCGCGCAACAGCGCCAGCGATTCCTCGAAGCGCTTCGGTGCCCGCTCGCGGTCGAGGTAGGCGGCCAGCAGCAGAACGGCATCGCCGGTGCCGAGACCGCGCAGCTTGGCTGCCAGTTCGCGCCAGCTCAATTCGGTCAGCAGCAGTTGCTCGACGGCAATACCGCCGAAGGCATTCTGCTCGGTGCGCAAGGTCGCGAGGTCGCCGCGGCCTCCAGGGCTGGCGTCGCTGATCACCCACAGGCGCTTGAGTTCCGGTTGCAGGTCTCTGGCCATGCGGACGGTCTCGGTGATCGAGACGTGCTCGACCACGCCGGTGATGCCAATGCGCCCGGACTGGCGTTGCGCGGCGCGGACGTTGTTGACGCCGATGAACACGGTCGGCGCATTGCCGAACATCTCGCGTTCCTGCGTGGCCAGCTCGAATGCGGCGTCGTCGGCGACGATCACCGCGTCGTAGGGGCGACGGGTGGACAGCTTGAAGGCCAGCCAGTCGCGGTAGCGCTGTCGTCCGATTTCGCCGACCAGGTGTCGTGCGTCGAGAAATTCCTGATCGAGCGACAGTCCCGGCGCATTCAGCACCGCGCGCACGCCGCTCAAGATCTTGGCGGAAGTCGGAAATGACGGGTCGTAGGAATAGACCAGCAGCACCCGCTTGCCGTCCTGCAGGGCAGATGCCTGGGCGAGGGCGGCCGGCGCGAGCGCCGCGAGCCAGAGTGCGAACAGCGCCGCAGTCAGGTCACGCGCCGATCCTCTTGGTCGCCGCACGCTTGGAGGGAAGACAGCCATTGCGGCCATTAACGGCGTTGACCGCAGGGTCTTTAGCGCACATGCCCGGCCTCAACGGGACGCCCGGATACGATCCAGCAGGGTCGTCGTCGATCGCTGATGCAGGAACGGAATCGAAGCGACCCTGCCGCCCCAGGCGGTGACTTCCCGCGCGCCGACGATGTCCTCGGGGCGCCAGTCGCCGCCCTTGACCAATACGTCGGGTCGGCACTCGAGAATTCGGGCGATCGGCGTGTCCTCCTCGAACCAAGTCACGAGGTCGACGCTCTCCAGTGCCGCCAGCAGGGCAGCTCGATCCGCCAGCCCATTGACCGGTCGGTCGGTGCCCTTGCCCAGTCGCCTCACCGAATCGTCGCTATTGACGGCAACCACCAGCGCGGCGCCGAGGGCGCGGGCCTGCGCAAGATAGGTGACGTGTCCGCGATGCAGCACGTCGAAACAGCCGTTGGTGAACACCAGCGGGCGCGGCAAGCTGCCGACGGCCCCGGAGAATTCCTCCGGGGCACAGATGTGCTTCTCGAATTCGGGTACCTCGGTCATCTCAGTGTCCGGCTGTTCAGGCGGAAAATTCTAACCCGGCCTGCTACGACAGGCCGCGGTTGCGCCATTGCTGAAGCGCCAGAACGATGGAATCGAGATCCCGGAATACCGTGATGCCGTCGGCGGTCGGCCGGTATCCGCTGATGCCGGAGCCGCCGACCCAGATCGGAATCGATGCAGGAAGCCGGCCGCGCAGCGCGATCAAACTGTCCACCGCGCGTCGTCGCGGGAAGGCAGAACTGAACGACAGCGCGAGTACGTCGAAGGCATTGCCAGCGCCGATCGCCGCAAGGTCGGCGGCCGGGGTCTGGGTGCCGAGGGCGATGCAGGTCGCGCCTTCGCAGACCAGCGTCGCTTCGACCATCAACAGGCCGAGCGCGTGCAATTCGTCCGGCAGGGTCGTCAGCAGAATGCGCGGCGACGCCCCTGCGCCTGTCTGCGTGGCGATCGCGCTTCGCAGGACGGTCTGGATCTGCTCCGTGTACAGGTGTTCCTCGGCGATTTCGATGTCGCCGTGCAACCAAGCCTCGCCGATCGCGACGTTGAGCGGTGCGACGGTGTTTCGCACGAAATGCTGCAGCCCCTGCCGCAGCAGCATCTGGTTCAGCGTCGTGCGCAGGTCGGCCACGCGTCGATCGCGCAGCAGGCGGGCGACATCCGTCGCGATCGGGCATTCCGGGGAGGCTGTGTCGCCCGTCGAATCGAGCAACTGTTCGAGCTGCGAGCGCTTGAGTGCCACCACCGATCCTGGGCGCCGTCCCTGATCGATCAGTCGCTTGATCAATCGCAGCCGATGGATTTCGTCGTCGGAATAGGCTCGATCACCATGGCAGTCCCGGCTTGGTGACGGAAAGCCGTAACGGCGTTCCCATTTGCGCAGGACATCCTTGCTGAGGCCGACGTCCCTTTCGACGGCGTCGATCGAATGGCTGGGCTTGGTCATCGATTGGAAGTCTTCATTTTGTCCAGGACAGACACTTGACTGCCGTGTGGTTATTCCCTAATGTACAAACACCTTCCCAATTTGTCCAGGACAAACTGTGCGCCCCTTTTTCATGATCCTAGGATTGTCGTCCCTAGCGGCTTCCTTCGCTGCGATGGCGACTCTGATCGACGTCGGGGCAGCGCGGCAGCCTCCGGCCGCGCTTGCCGATGGGGTTTCGCCAGCCGGCCCTGTCCTGGACATTGGTGAGATGCAGGCTGTGGCGTTTCGCGTGTTGCTGCACCGGCTGAGCCTGCCTGTGCCGACTGCAGACGGGGACGGACGATGAGCATGAGTGAGTGGTTGCGGTGCGCAGGCAGACGAGCGCTGGTCGCTGCAGTCGGGTCTGCGCCCAGCAGACGGGCGTCGACAGGAATGATGGTCCCCTGTCTGATCGCAGCGGCGGCGTCGGCGTTCGCGTCGATGCCGGTGAATGCGGACGACGCTTGTCCGAAGATTCTCGACCGCTCGTTTCGGAGTTTGCAACGGGGCGACGAACATTCCCTGTGCGACTACGCCGGTAAGGTCTTGCTGGTGGTCAATACGGCAAGCTTCTGCGGCTACACCGACCAGTACGAGGGGCTAGAGGCCTTGCAGCGTCGCTATGGCGAGCGCGGCTTGGTCGTGCTCGGCTTCCCGTCGAATGATTTCGGTCGTCAGGAGCCGGGCAGTGACGACGAGATCGCCGAATTCTGCCGCACCACGTACGGCGTTCGGTTCCCGATGTTCTCGAAGTCCCGGGTCGTCGGCGACGGTGCCAACGCGCTGTTCGTCGACCTTGCCCGCCTGAGCGGCGAACAGCCCCGTTGGAATTTCCACAAGTACCTGATCGGGAGACGTGGAAATACCGTCCGCAGCTTTGCGAGTGCCGTCGCGCCGGCGGACTCCGGTCTGGTCTCCGTGCTCGAAGATCTGTTGGCGCAGCGTCCATGATGAGCCCGAATCCGTTACCGCGGGTTGCGGCTTTGTGCTCAAGAACCGGGAATCGGGCATGAGGCGGGATCGATTGTCCAGTGGCCCGCCGACCGGCTGCAGACGTCGTGTGGCGGTCGTCGGCAGCGGCGTGTCGGGCCTGTTGTGTGGTTGGCTGCTGGCGCGTCGATTCGACGTGACGATCTACGAAGCCGGCGACCGGGTCGGTGGACACACCAATACCGTCGATGTCGATCTCGGCGGCCGTCGGCATCCGGTAGATACCGGGTTCCTGGTGTTCAATCGCCGTACCTATCCGCAGCTTTGTGCCCTGTTCGCATGGCTCGGGGTCGAGGCCGATGCTTCCGAAATGAGCTTTTCGGTAAGCATCCGCGAGCCGGATCTCGAATGGTCGGGCAGTTCCCTCGCCGGCATCTTCGCTCAGCGCAGAAACCTGGGCCGCCCCGCATTCCTTGCCATGCTGCGCGATATTTTGAGGTTCAACGCGGCTGCCCGCACCATCGACCGTGACGCCGCTGCCGGCGGGCAGTCGCTCGGCGACTACCTGCAGCGCAATCGCTTCGGCCACGCCTTTCGCGACTGGTACCTGCTGCCGATGGCCGCGGCGATCTGGTCTTGCCCGACGAGTCGGATGCTCGAATTTCCGTTGCGCAGCTTCGTCAGCTTCTGCAACAACCATGGCCTGCTTCAGGTCCGCGATCGACCCCAGTGGCTGACTGTACGCGGAGGTGGTCGGGAATACCTGCGCCGGCTGACCGCGGGCGTCGACCGGCTGCACCTGGCGACCGCGGTGCATGACCTGCTGCGGGACCAGCAAGGTGTCTGGCTGTTCTCCGATCGCGGTGCCGAGCGATATGACGAAGTGGTGCTGGCCTGCCACAGCGACCAGGCCCTGCGGATTCTCGGCGGCGGTGCCGACGCCGACGAGCGAAGCGTGCTGTCGGCGATCGCCTATCAGCCGAACACTGCGTGGCTGCACACCGACGTCGATCTGTTGCCTCGCCGCCGGGCGGCATGGTCAGCCTGGAACTACCTGGCGGGGCCGAAGCAATCCGGTCACGCGCCGGTGTCGGTCTCATACCTGATCAACCGGCTGCAGCCGCTGCCGTTCGATGTGCCGGTGGTGGTCACGCTCAACCCCTGGCGTACACCGGCAGACCGCCACGTGCTGCGTCGCTTCGACTACGCGCACCCGGTGTTCGACGCTGCTGCGGTCGCTGCGCAAAGCCGCTTGTCGGCTATTCAGGGCCGCGGGCGCGTCTGGTATGCGGGTGCGTGGACCGGCTACGGATTTCACGAGGATGGCGTGCGATCCGCCGTCGACGTGGCCACCTCGCTCGGCGTTTCGGTACCGTGGCGGGCCGACGCGCGCAGGCCGGAGCGGGCCTGACGTGGCGCCGCAGATGGCTCCCGGCGTGCTGTTCGGTGCCGTCACGCATCGGCGCCTGCATCCAGTACGCCACCGTTTCGTCTATCCGGTCGCTTGCCTGCGACTGCCGCTCGATCGGATGCACGACCTCCGTGTGCCGCTGCTCGGGATCGATCGCCGCCATGTCTTCAGCTTTCGCAGCGAGGACCACGGCGCACGCGACGGGACCGACCTGGCGACTTGGGTGCGCGCCCTGCTGGCGCAGCGTCGGCTCGGCGACATCTGCAATGGCGAAATCGTACTTCAGACCTTCCCCCGCATCTTCGGGCATGTCTTCAATCCGGTCAGCTTCTGGTTCTGTCATGACCGTGGCGGTGCGCTGCGGGCCGTTCTCGCCGAAGTCAACAATACCTTCGGCGAATCCCATGCCTATCTCGTGCATCACGATGACCTGCGACCGATCCGCGGCGGCGATTCGCTGCACGTGGACAAGTGTTTCCACGTGTCGCCGTTCTTCCCGGTCAGTGGGCGCTACCGCTTCCGGCTTCATGGCGGCGGTCGAGCCGAGTGGCTCGCCATCGACTACCTCGACGGCGGCGTGACACGGCTCGAGACACGGATCGGCGGTCGTCTGGCGCCACTCGACGGACGCGCGATGTGGCGCTGGTTGCTGACCTATCCGCTGATGACGCTGGCTGTCACCAGCCGCATCCACTGGCAGGCCCTGCGCTTGTGGCGGCGAAGGCTGCCGGTGTTCGCAAAGCCCCGGCCACCGATCGAGGAGATCACCAGATGAGCATCGCACAGCAGTCGATCAGGGCGCCCCGATTCGGTCCGGCATTGGGCGACAGTCGCGACGCCGATCGGCGACGCTCGCCCCAGCCCCCCGGCGCCGCCAGTCGCGCCGTCGAACTGCTCTCCGCGCTGGAGGGTGGTTCAATCAGCCTCAGTCTTCCGGGAAGGCCGTCAAGGCTGCTGGGGCAGGGCGACGAGGTCGCCGAGTGGCGGATTCACGACGACGCCGTGTTCGCACGCATTCTCGGCGCCGGCGACATCGCCTTCGGCGAGACCTTCGTCGACGGTTTGTGGGACAGCGACGATCCGGCCGCGCTGATCGGCCTGCTGGCCCGCAATCGGGCCCGGCTCAGGCGGGTGATTTACGGTCGGCCGATGGCGCTTGTCTGGCACTGGTTGCGCCATCGCCTGCGAGCCAACAGCCGCCGTGGCGCGAAGCGCAACATCGCTGCCCACTACGACCTCGGCAACGCCTTCTACGCGTCATGGCTGGATCGAACCATGACCTACTCGAGCGCCCTCTTCGAGCGGCCATCGGAGTCACTCGCCGACGCCCAGATGCGCAAGTACCGACGAATCCTCCACCGCCTGCAACCGAGCCCCGGGCAGACCATTCTCGAAATCGGCTGTGGCTGGGGCGGCTTTGCCGAATTGGCGGCCACCGAATTCGGCTGCCGGGTGCGCGGCCTGACACTGTCGCGCGAGCAACTCGACTACGCGCGGCGGCGGGCGCGCTGCGCCGGTGTCGCGGATCTGGTGCAGTTCGACCTGTGCGACTACCGCGCGGCCCGCGGCCGTTTCGACCACATCGTTTCGGTCGAGATGTTCGAAGCGGTGGGCGAGCGCTACTGGCCGGCCTGGTTCAGCCAGCTCGGCAGGCTGCTCGAGCCCGGCGGCAAGGCCTTGGTGCAGTCGATCACGATTGCCGACGCGCTGTTTCCCGCATACCGCCGCGGCACCGATTTCATCCAGCGCTACATCTTTCCCGGTGGCATGCTGCCGAGCGCTTCGGCCTTCCGGCGCGCGGCAGACCAGGCGGGCTTCGCAGTAGCCGACGATTTCGCCTTTGGTCCGCACTATGCGACCACCCTGGCGCGCTGGCGGCAGGCCTTCGCCGACCATCCGGAGGCGCACGAGCAGCGCGGCTTCGACGTCCGCTTCCAGCGCATGTGGCACTTTTATCTGGCCTATTGCGAAGCGGGTTTCCGGACCGGTGACCTCGATGTCCATCAGTTCGAATTGCGCCGTGCGACCTAGCGCGGCACTGCCGGCACTCGCTCTGGCCTGGTGCGTGCTGGCGTCGTCGGACACCTTCGCCGTGGAATTGCCGGCGTCGCTGGCGGAGGACGCCGCGTGGCGGATGAGTGGGCAGGGCGAAGCGCGCTGGTGGGGTTTCAAGCTCTATGATGCGTCACTCTGGATCGACGGTCGGCAATGGCGCTGGCAGCGCCCCTTCGCACTCGCCCTGCGCTATTCGAGAGCATTCAGCCGCGGTGATCTGGTCGACGCCAGCCTGAAGGAGATCGAGCGCCTGTTCGTGCCCGAACGCGAAAGCCTGGCGCACTGGCGTGTCGAACTCGAGCAGGCATTCGACGACGTTGCCGAAGGCGATCGGCTGACCGGCATCTTCTCGCCGGGCGTCGGCGTCATCTTCTACCGAGGCGACGATCAGGTTCATTGCATCCACGACGAACGGTTCGCGCGCCACTTCTTTTCAATCTGGGTGGATCCGCGAACCCGCAATCCGGGTTTGCGCACGCGTCTGCTGGGCCTGACCGGTGACGATTGAACAGATCCTGCCGGCGCGCCGTGCCGAGCCCCGGACGGGGAGCCTGCTGGCGTACGGATTGCTCGGTCTGCCGCTGGCCACGGCTGCGCTGCCGATCTACGTGCAGGTACCGAAACTGTATGCCGGATCGTTCGGTGTGCCACTGGCGGTGGTCGGATCGGTGTTGCTGGTCTCGCGCCTGACCGATGCCTTGACCGATCCTCTGATCGGCTGGGCGAGCGACCGCGTGCCAAGGCGGCGGATGCTGTGCCTGGCTGGCTTGCCGTTGTTGGCGCTCGGCCTGTGGCTGGTGCTGCGACCGCCCGACGGCGCCGGCGCCGCCTGGCTGTTCGGCGGCTTGCTGGTCGCGACCCTGGGCTATTCCGTGGCCACGATCAACTACCAGGCGTGGGGGGCAGAACTGGTGGACAGCGCTGACGGGCGGCAACGGGCGGCAGCGGCACGCGAGGGCTTCGGCCTCGTCGGCGTGGTGCTGGCGGCTGCGCTGCCGGCTTGGCTCGGTGCCGACCTGCGCGAGGGGTTGGCGGCGACGGCGTGGGCGTTCGCACCGCTGGCGATGTTGTGCGCGGCGCTCTGCATCGGTTTCGCACCGGCACCGCCCGTGCTCGCGCCTGCCAGCCATCCACCTTGGCTCGGCTGGCACGCCGCGCTGTCGGATCCGGCGATGCGGCGCTTGCTGGTCCTGTTCGCGGTCGGTGGCATCGCAGCGGCCGTTCCGTCCGCGACGGTGCTGTTCTATATCTCGGATGTCCTGCAGGCGGAGCAGGCGACAGGTGGGCTTCTCGCCATCTACTTCGTTTCGGGCGCGGCGGGCATGCCGATCTGGGTGCGCGCGGCCAGGCGCTGGGGCAAGCCGCGGGCATGGGCGGCCGCGATGGCGGTCACGTTGGTGGTCTTCGCATGGGCCGGGTTGCTGTCGGCGGGGCAGGTATGGGCGTTCGGACTGATCTGCGCGCTGTCCGGCCTGGCGCTGGGGGCGGATCTCGCAATACCGCCGGCGATGCTGGCCGATCTGCTGGCGCGAAGACGGCACGAGACTTCGGGCGCCACCTGGTTCGGCCTGTGGAATCTGATCAACAAGGCGAATCTGGCGATCGCCGCGGGGCTTGCGCTGCCGATCCTCGCGCTCTGCGGCTATCGGCCGGGCAGCGGCGATGCCGATGCGGCCCGCGTCCTCGCGCTGGTCTATGCCGCGCTTCCGGTCACCCTGAAGCTGGTCGCTCTGGCGCTGCTGTGGCGCTGGCAGTCGTGTTTCGAAGACGGACGAGCATGACGCGCCTGGCCATCCTGCTGGCAGGGCTCGCCGGCCTCGGTGGCTGCGGTTCGGTCGACATCGGCCGCCATGCCGGCGAGCAGCCGACGCTCGAGCTCAGCCGCTATTTCGACGGCACGATCGATGCTTGGGGCCTCTTCCAGGATCGCTCTGGGGCCGTCGTCAAGCGCTTCCGCGTGACCATCGAGGGCCGCTGGTCGAACGGTCACGGGGTCCTCGATGAGCGCTTCATCTACAGCGACGGCAGCCGCCAGCAACGCGTATGGCGAATCGATGCGCTCGGCGACGGCCGCTACCGTGGTCGTGCCGACGATGTGGTCGGCGTTGCCGTCGGCGAATCCGCCGGCAACGCCTTGCGCTGGCGTTATGTGCTGCGTCTGCCGGTCGACGAACGGGAATACAACATCAGTTTCGACGACTGGATGTACCTGATCGATGAGCGCGTGCTGATCAATCGCTCGGTCATGCGTAAGTTCGGCATTCGGCTCGGCGAGGTGACGCTGACCATGCGGCGACGGGACTGACGCGATGGCGACCCTCAATCCCCGCATCCGCGACTGGCGCGACAAGCGCGTCTGGCTGATCGGCGCATCGTCCGGCATCGGCGCTGCCCTGGCTGAGCGACTGGCGGCGGCGGGGGCACGGGTCGCGATCAGCGCGCGCCGCGAGGCGCGACTGCGAGCGGTGGCCGCGCGTTGCGGCGGCGCGCGGGTGCTCCCGATCGACGTCACCGAATGCGGCCGACTGGCGTCGGCGTGGGACGCATTGCGCGGCGAGTGGGGCGGTGCGGACCTGGTCGTCTTCTGTGCCGGCAGCTTTCATCCGAGGCGCAGTTGGGAGATGACTGCGGAATCTGCGCGCGCGACATTGACGGTCAATCAACTGGCCGTGTTCGACGGCGTCAGCGCGGTCGTGCCGACGATGCTGGCCGCCGGCTGCGGCGGCCTCGTTCTGGTGTCCAGCGTCGCCGGCTATCGCGGCCTGCCGCAGGCCGTCGAATACGGACCGGGCAAGGCAGCGCTGATCAATCTGGCGGAAATCCTCTACCTCGACCTGGCGCCGCGCGGCCTCGGTGTCTGGCTGGTCGATCCGGGATTTGTCGATACGCCGCTGACTGCCCGCAACGAATTCCCAATGCCGGCGCTGATCAGCGCCGACGCGGCTGCCGACGAAATCGTCGCCGGACTTGCATCCGGCAAGTTCGAAATCCACTTCCCGAAGCGATTCACGCGCGTGCTCAAGCTACTGCGGCTGCTGCCGTATCGCTGGTACTTCCCGTTGGTGCGCCGGAGTACGGGCCTGTGAGTCCGCGCCTGAATCGACTGGTCGCCTTCTACGAAACGATGACGCCGGCGTCGGTCGGCGAGATCGCGCGCCTGTACCGCACCGATGCCCGTTTCCGTGATCCCTTCAACGACGTGTGCGGCGTCGAGGCCATCCAGCGCATATTCATCGATCTGTTCGCGCGCACCGACGGCGCGCGCTTCGTCGTGCTCGAGGACTATGAGAACGGGCTACGGGCGGCCCTGCTGTGGCGGCTCGAGTTCCGCTTCCGGCAAGGGGGCGAGGGACTCGAGATCGAAGGCATGAGTCGGATCCGGTTCGACCGCGACGGCCGCGTAGCGCTCCATCACGATCATTGGGATGCGACCGGCCAGTTGCTCTCGCGACTGCCGATGCTGGCGTGGCCGATCGGCTGGCTGCGACGGCGGCTGGCCGCGTGATCCGATTGTGCACTTGCAGCTAACAGGAGCTTGATCTCCCGAATCGATTGGTGGCTGGGCCGCATACACGATTGTGCGCTGCACTATTCTGATTTTTATCAAAATTCGCCTTGCGACGCGCAAAACGGGTGTGGCATGATCCGACGGAATTCACGGAACGCCGCGCGGCGCAAGGTGCGCATATGGGTTCCCTGATGGGTCGCTTCCGGCGCAAGCGTGCATCCCGGTCTGCCGTACCCCGAATCTGCCGGCAATGGCGATGCGGGGACACCGGCGGCTCCCCGTGCTTTGCGTCCCCGCACAAATATGGTTGGAGGTTGTGCATGAGCGTTCGTGCTCGTCTCGCGGTATTCGTTCTGACCTTTCTCGGCGCGTCTGCCGCGTCCGCTGGCGAAGTCAATCTTCAGGTACCGGTGACCGAGATCGCCGAGCAGATCTACGATATGCACACGCTGATGCTGCTGATCTGTCTGCTGATCTTCGTTGCCGTGTTCGGCGTGATGTTCTGGTCGGTCTATGCCCACCGCAAGTCGCGTGGGGCGATCGCAGCGAATTTTCACGAGAACACCACGGTCGAGATCGTGTGGACCATCGTGCCGGTGCTGATCCTGCTCGGCATGGCCTACCCGGCGACGCGCACCGTGATCGCGATGAAGGACACCTCCGATCCCGACATCACGATCAAGGCGACCGGCTATCAGTGGAAATGGGGTTACGACTACCTCAAGGGAGAGGGCGAGGGCATTCGGTTCGTGTCGGCGCTGTCGACGCCACAGGACCAGATCGACGGTCGCGCCGACAAGGGCGAGCACTACCTGCTCGAAGTCGATAATCCGGTGGTGGTGCCGGTCGGCAAGAAGATCCGCGTTCTGCTGACTGCCAACGACGTCATTCACGCCTGGTGGGTCCCGGCTTTCGGCGTCAAGCAGGACGCGATCCCGGGCTTCATTCGCGATACCTGGTTCCGTGCCGACAAGGTCGGCGTCTTTCGTGGCAACTGCGCCGAGCTGTGCGGCAAGGACCACGGCTTCATGCCGATCGAAGTGCACGTCGTGACCGAGGAAGAATACAGCGCCTGGGTGGCCGAGCAGCATGCCCGGGTCGCCGCTACCGCCGAGGATCCGGCACGGCAATGGACACTCCAGGAACTGGCCGCGCGTGGCCAGGAAGTGTTCGCCGCCAACTGCGCCGCCTGTCACCAGGCCGACGGCAAGGGCATGCCGCCCGCGTTCCCGCCGCTCGACGGCGCGGCGATCGTGCTCGGACCGAAAGGCGAGCAGATCACGACCGTGCTCAATGGTCGTCCGGGTACCGCGATGGCGGCCTTCGGCAAGCAGTTGTCCGACACCGACCTTGCCGCCGTGATCACCTATACCCGCAACGCCTGGGGCAACAGCACGGGCGAGATGATTGCACCCTCCGAGATCGGTGCGGCCCGCGCGGCGAACTGAATCTCTTCAACCTGCACCCGGTCAATCGCCCTCAGGAGGCAGTATGGCAGCCGTAACCCCGGACCAGTTGCACGGCCATCACCACGGCCCCACCGGCCTGATGCGCTGGATCACCACGACCAACCACAAGGACATCGGGACCATGTACCTGGTGTTCGCCCTGATCATGTTCTTCGCCGGGGGCGTGATGGCGCTGACCATCCGCGCCGAGCTGTTCCAGCCGGGGCTGCAGGTGGTCCAGCCGGAATTCTTCAACCAGCTCACGACGATGCACGGGCTGGTCATGGTCTTTGGCGCGATCATGCCGGCTTTCGTCGGTTTTGCGAACTGGCAGATCCCGCTGATGATCGGCGCTTCCGACATGGCCTTCGCCCGCATGAACAACTGGAGCTTCTGGTTGTTGCCGCCTGCGGCGCTGCTGCTGGTCGGTTCCTTCCTGGTGCCGGGCGGGGCCACGGCCGCGGGCTGGACCCTGTATGCGCCGTTGTCGGTGCAGATGGGCATGGGCATGGACATGGCGATCTTCGCGGTCCACATCATGGGCGCCAGTTCGATCATGGGTGCGATCAACATCGTCGTCACGATCCTGAACATGCGTGCGCCGGGCATGACGATGATGAAGATGCCGCTATTCGTCTGGACCTGGCTGATCACGGCCTATCTTCTGATCGCGGTGATGCCGGTGCTGGCCGGGGCGGTGACGATGATCCTTACCGACCGCCACTTCGGCACGGCCTTCTTCAATGCGGCCGGCGGCGGTGATCCGGTGCTGTTCCAGCACGTGTTCTGGTTCTTCGGGCATCCCGAGGTCTACATCATGATCCTGCCGGCCTTCGGTATCGTCAGCCAGATCATTCCGACCTTCGCCCGCAAGCCCTTGTTCGGCTATGCCTCGATGGTCTACGCCACGGCATCGATTGCGATCCTGTCATTCGTGGTCTGGGCCCATCACATGTTCACCACCGGCATGCCGGCGGCGACACAGCTGTTCTTCATGTACGCGACAATGCTGATCGCAGTCCCGACCGGGGTGAAGGTGTTCAACTGGGTGGCGACCATGTGGAAGGGGTCGATGACCTTCGAGACGCCGATGCTGTTTGCCGTCGGCTTCATCTTCGTGTTCACGATGGGGGGCTTCACCGGCCTCATCTGCGCGATCGCGCCGATCGACATCCAGGTCCAGGACACGTATTACGTCGTCGCCCATTTCCACTACGTGCTGGTCGCCGGCTCGCTGTTCGCGTTGTTTGCCGGCACCTACTACTGGCTGCCGAAATGGACTGGCCACATGCCCTCGGAGAAGATCGGCAAGTGGCACTTCTGGTGTTCGATCGTGTTCTTCAACCTGGCCTTCTTCCCGATGCACTTCCTCGGGCTGGCGGGCATGCCGCGCCGGATTCCGGACTACGGTCTGCAATTCGCCGATTTCAATGCGATCGCGACCATCGGCGCGTTCGGCTTCGGCTTCTCGCAGCTGCTGTTTGTGCTCGCCATCGTCAAGTGCGCACGGGGCGGCGAGCGGGCTGCAGCCCGCAGTTGGGAAGCCGCGGAAGGTCTGGAATGGACAGTGCCGTCGCCTGCGCCGCATCACACCTTCGAAGAAGCACCCTTGGTGCGTTGAGAATGGACATGGCAGCAGGGTCGTCGAAGCGCCGCAATCTGCGTACCGCACTGGTATTGCTGACGATCGCCGGCGTCTTCTTCCTCGGCATCATGGTCAAGGTGGCGCTGTTCGGCCTATGAGTCAGGCGAGCGAGAATCGGGCTCTGCTGGTGCGGTTGGCGGTCGGTGCGATCGCGATGTTCGGCTTCGGCTTTGCCCTCGTGCCGTTCTACGAGAAGATCTGCGAGGTGGCCGGCATCAACGATATCGGCCGTCGCGACGACGCGGTGGTCAATACCCAGGTCGACACCACGCGGACCGTGACGATCGAATTCGACACCAACCTGCACGATCTGGCCTGGCAGTTCCGACCTCTGCAGCGCTCGGTGACGGTCCACCCCGGCGAACTCGTCCAGGTGGCCTTCGAGGTCGTCAACAACCGCGACTACGCGGTCGCCGGACAGGCGATCCCGAGCTACGGGCCGCGCATCGCCGGTGCCCACGTTCGCAAGCTCGACTGCTTCTGTTTCTCGCGGCAGACCCTCGAGGCGCGAGAGCGGCGCGTCATGCCGGTGGTGTTCGTGGTCGATGCCGATCTGCCCGGCGACGTCAATACGATGACCTTGTCCTATACCTTCTTCGAGGTCGCGGGTACCCAGGCGGATGTCGCCGCCGGCCGCGGGGGCGCCGGGTGATGGCCGATTCGCGCGCCGGGTTCCTGGCCACGATGCGGGCCGTGCTGTGGTCCTTCGTCGGCATCCGCAAGCGCAAGGACTACCAGGACGACGCGCGCTCGCTCGATCCGCGCGCGGTCGTCGTCGCTGGTCTGCTGGGTGGTTTGATCTTCGTGCTGGTGCTGGTGGCCGTGGTCAAGTGGGTCGTGCCCACCTGAGCGCGACCGCGAAATTTGTCGGTTCAATGTGCCGGACGGCGTTTCGTCCGGCCTGAAAGCTGAAATTTGGGGAGACATCAAGATGGGCCACGCTTCCGACCATTATTTTGTTCCGGAGCCGTCGAAGTTTCCGATCTTCGGCTCGATTGCGCTGCTGCTGATGGGCAGCGGCGCAGTGATGTGGCTGAACGGCGTGTCGCCCGGAAACTGGATGGTGCTTGCCGGTTTCCTGGTGCTCGTCTACATGCTGTTCGGCTGGTTCGGACAGGTCGTGCGTGAATCCGAGGGCGGCAGCTACGGCCGCAAGGTGGACAAGAGCTTCCGTTGGTCGATGGGCTGGTTCATCTTTTCGGAAGTGATGTTCTTCGCGGCGTTCTTCGGCGCGCTCTTCTACGTCCGTTCGATCGGCCTGCCGTGGCTCGGTGACGCCGACAATGCCTTGCTGTGGCCGGGTTTCGAGCCGACCTGGCCGAATGCAGGCCCGATCGTCGAGGAGGCCTTCACGCCGATGGAGGCCTGGGGCATCCCGGCCCTCAACACCCTGATCCTGCTGACCTCCGGCGCGACATTGACCTGGGCCCACTGGGGACTGCTGAAGGAGAAACGTGGCCAACTGATCAATGGCCTGGCGCTGACCATCCTGCTCGGCGTGATCTTCCTCGGCTTCCAGGCCTATGAGTACGCGCACGCCTACGGCGCGATGAACCTCAAGCTCACGACCGGCATCTACGGCTCGACCTTCTTCATGCTGACCGGCTTCCACGGTCTGCATGTGACGATCGGCGCGATCATGCTGACGGTGATGCTGTTCCGCTCGGTCGCCGGCCATTTCACGCCGCACCGTCATTTCGCCTTCGAGGCCGCCGCCTGGTACTGGCACTTCGTCGATGTGGTCTGGCTGTTCCTGTTCGTCGTCGTGTATTGGCTATAGCCGGTGGGTGATCAGGCCGGACGCGTAGCCGGCCATCAGCAGGATGAACAGGAAGATCGACAGGCCGACCCGCAGGGCCAACGCGCGCACGGTGCGCGTGCCGGTACCGCGGTCGCGCAGCAGAAACACGAGTGCCGAGCCGAGGCTCAGGACGATCAGCAGTAGCAGCAGGATGACGACGATTTTCACGGGCGCTCTCCGACAGGGCGATGCCCAGTCTAACCCCCTCCGCGTCGCGAATACAGCAGGTGCAATCCGGTGAGCCGGGTCCAGGGCGTGGTCGCGCTGCTGCCCTTCGTGGCCGGCATTGCAGTTGCCGTGGCCGGGGTCATGCTCGGTCAGTGGCAGCTGCGCCGGGCCGGCGAGAAGACCGATCTGCAGCATCGGATCGAGCAGTGGGCGGGCCTGCCGGCGCAGACCCTGGCGGCGGGCGAGGAGCCCCGGACCTGGCGCCGGGTGGTGCTGCGAGGGCATTGGCTCGCGGTGCCGCCGGTGTTGATCGACAACCGCACCCATCAGCGCCAGGCCGGCTACCACGTCGTCGCCCCGTTCGCGCTGGACGACGGGCGCACCGTGCTGGTCAATCGCGGCTGGCTTGCCGCCGACGGAGACCGCCGGCAATTGCCACAGGTGGCGCCGCCGCCGACGGGTACGGTCGAAGTGCGCGGTCAGGTGCGCGAGCCCGAAGCCGACCCCTTCCGCCTCGCAGCGGATGCCGCCGACAGCCGGCTTCGTCAGAATCTGGTCGTGCAGGAGATTTCTGTGCTGCTGGCCCGGCCGCTGACCGCGTGGATTCTGTTGCAGACCGACGAGGCCGGGGACGATCTGGTACGCGACTGGCCGCGCCCCGATGCGGGTATCGAACGACACCAGGGCTATGCTTTCCAGTGGTTCGGTCTGGCGACATTGGCGGCCGGTCTGACGGGCTACTTTGGATGGCGCAGGATGCGGCATGGCGACCCGGCATAACGGCCGCAGGACACTGCTGTTGCTGGCCGCGGTGTGCACACTGCCGGTGATTGCATCGTACGTGGCGTACTATTTCTGGCAGCCGGCCGATCAGGTCAATTACGGCGAATTGATCCCGCTGACGCCGATGCCGGCGCCGGTGGCCGCGAAAGTCCCCGAGATTGACGGGCACTGGACGCTGGTCTATGCCAGCGAAAGCGTGTGCGACCGCCGCTGCGAGCAGGCGCTCTACTACATGCGCCAGGTGCGCACGGCGCAGGGCGAGCACATGGATCGGGTCGAGCGGCTGTGGTTGCGGGTGCGTGGTGCACCCGTCGCGGACTCGCTGTTGGCCCGGCACGAGGGGCTGATCGTGGCCGACGTCGATGCCGCCGCGCTCGCCCAGATGCCCGTCGTGGATCGCGTCATGCTGCTCGATCCGCTCGGCAACCTGATGATGAAATTTCCCGCCGATCCGGATCCGAAGCGGATGATCCGCGATCTGGCGCGCTTGTTGAAGTATTCGCGAACCGGATGAAAGCTCTCAGACGCATGATCCTCGCGGCACTCGGCCTGACCCTGATCGTGGTCGTGTTCGGTGCCTACGTACGGCTGTCGGATGCCGGTCTGGGATGTCCAGACTGGCCGGGTTGCTATGGCCACCCGACGCCGGCCCACGCCGCATCGCAGATCCGCGAGGCCGAGGCCCTGCAGCCTGGAGGGCCGGTCAGCGTGCCCAAGGCGTGGAAGGAGATGATTCACCGCTATCTCGCGGCGAGCCTTGGTTTGCTGATCATCGCACTCGCGATCCAGTCCTGGCGGAAGCGGCGCGAGCCCGGCAGTGCACCGATGGTCGCGACCTCGCTGGTCGGCGTCGTCGTGTTTCAGGGCCTGCTCGGCAAGTGGACGGTGACCCTGCTGCTCAAGCCGGCGATCGTCACCGGGCATCTGCTGGGAGGGCTGACGACGCTCGGCCTGCTCGTCTGGCTGGCCCTGCGTGTGTGTCAACGCGAGCGCCACGTGGTGCCGGCCGGCCTGCTCGCCGCAGCCCGTCTCGGCTTGCTGTTGCTGGCGGTACAGATCGCGCTCGGCGGATGGACCAGCACCAACTATGCGGCACTGGCCTGCCAGGATCTGCCGCGCTGTCATGGCTCGTGGATGCCCGAAGCGGATTTCGCCAATGCCTTCCACGTGGTGCGCGAACTGGGCATGGATGCCGATGGGGGGCTGCTGTCGCAGCAGGCGCTGACCGCGATCCACTGGACCCATCGCGTGGGAGCGCTGGTCGCTGGAAGCTACCTGTTGCTGCTGGCCGGCCTGCTGGCGCGCCATCGCGCATTGCGCGGCCACGCCCTGATGCTGGCACTGGCGCTCGGACTGCAACTCGGGCTCGGCGTCGCCAATGTCCTGTTGAGTCTGCCGCTGCCGCTGGCGGTGGCCCACAATGCCGGCGCGGCGCTTCTGCTGCTGGTGCTGGTGGCAATCAATCACACCCTGGTGCGCGACCCTGCGTTGCGGCCGGTTCGGGGGAGCAGCAATGCGAACGCTTACGCTTGACGGAAGGTCCGGCCTTCAGAAGCTGAGGAGCTTCTATGTGATGACCAAGCCGCGGGTGAACAGCCTGATCGTCTTTTGCGCGGTCATCGGCATGTTTCTCGCGGTGCCGCAAGGGTTGCCGCCGGCACCGCTGGTGTTCTTCGCCACCGTCGGCATCGCCTGCGTCGCCGGTGCGGCGGCGGCGATCAACTGCCTGATCGAGCAGGGACTCGATGCCCGCATGGCGCGGACCAGCGCGCGGCCGTTGCCACGGGGCGAACTGGGCTCCGGTGAAACGCTGCTGTTCGCCTTGATTCTCGGCGGTTTCGGCCTGTTGGTCCTGCACCAGGCCGTGAACCCGTTGACGATGTGGCTGACCTTCGCGACCTTCGTCGGCTATGCGGTGATCTATACGGTCCTGCTCAAGCCCCGCACACCGCAGAACATCGTCATCGGTGGCGCCTCCGGCGCCATGCCGCCGGTACTCGGCTGGTCGGCAGTGAGCGGCGAGGTCAGTGCCGATGCACTGCTGCTTTTCCTGATCATATTCGCCTGGACGCCGCCCCACTTCTGGTCGCTGGCGCTGTATCGCACGGCTGACTATGCCCGCGCCGGGCTGCCGATGCTGCCGGTGACCCACGGGCCGGAATTCACCCGGTTGTCTATCCTGCTCTATACGCTGGCGCTGTTCGGCGTCACGCTGCTGCCGTTTGCAACCCGCATGAGCGGCTTGCTCTATCTGGCCGGCGCCGTCGTGCTGGGGGCGATGTTCCTGAGGCGGGCGTGGTCGATGTGGCGGAATTACAGTGACGCCCTGGCCCGGCGCACGTTCCGCTTCTCGATCGTCTATCTCGCAGCGCTGTTCGCAGTGCTGCTGGTCGATCATTACCTGCCGCTCTGATGGTCAGTTCGGGCGGCGGTGCCGCAGGGTTCGGGGCAGCCACGATGATCGGTCGTTGCCTGGCGGCGATGCTTGCGGCGAGCCTGTTGTTCGGCTGCGGCGACGATGCGTCGAAACCGGCTTTCAACGGCACCGACATCACCGGCGCCGACTATGCCCGGGGCTTCTCGCTGACCGACAGCCGGGGACACCGGCGCGGCCTTGCCGACTTTGCCGGTCGCGCGGTGGCGGTATTCTTCGGCTACACCCAATGCCCGGATGTGTGCCCGACCACCCTGACGCAGATGGCGGCGGTGATGGAGATGCTCGGCCAGGATGCAGAGCGGCTGCAGGTCGTGTTCATCACCGTCGATCCGGAGCGCGACACGCCGGCCCTGCTGGCCGAATACATGCCGCTGTTCGATGCCCGGTTCATCGCCCTTTACGGCACGCGCGACGAAACCGAAAAGGTCACCAAGGATTTTCGCGTCTTCTACCGCAAGTCTGGCGACGTCTCAGGCAATCGTTACACCGTGGACCACTCTGCCGGACTCTATCTGTTCGATCCCGCGGGACGGCTGCGGCTGTATTACAAGCATGGCGAGCAGCCAGGCCGGATCGCCGCCGACGTCCGTCGCCTGCTCGCCGGCGAATAGGCCGTCCGACAGCAGCCTGCGATGGCGTGCCGGCCCTTGGCCGGGGGCTCAGGCGACGGCCATGTCTTCGAGCGCGGCGAGCAGCGCGTCGCATTCTTCGTCGGTGCCGATCGTGATCCGCAGAAAATCCTCGACGCGCGGCCGCGCGAAATGGCGCACGATGATTCTGCGGCTGCGCAAGGCCGCGGCCAGGCTCGCGCCGCTGTGAGCGGGATGGCGGGCGAAGATGAAATTGGCCGATGACGGCAGCACCTCGAAGCCGAGTCCTGCCAGTGCGCTGCTGACCCGCTCGCGCGTCGCGACGACGCGCCGGCAGCACTGCCGAAACCAGTCCTCGTCCTCGATTGCGGCAGTCGCAGCCCGCTGCGCCAGGCGATCGAGCGGATACGAGTTGAAGCTGTTCTTGACCCGCTGCAGCCCTTCGATCAGCGGGGGTTGCGCGAGCGCATAGCCCACCCGCATGCCGGCCAGCGAGCGCGACTTGGACAAGGTATGCACGACCACCAGGTTTTCATGCTCGGGCACCAGCGCGGCGGCCGAGCGGCCGCCAAAGTCGACGTAGGCCTCATCGACGACGACCACCGAATCGGGACTGCCGGAGACGATGCGCTCGACGGCGTCGAGGGCCAGGATCCGGCCGGTCGGGGCGTTGGGGTTCGGAAAGATGATGCCGCCATTGTCGGCGCCGTAATCGTCAGGGCGTATCTCGAAATCCGGCGTCAAAGGCACTTCACGGTAGTCGATGCCGTAAAGGGCGCAATACACCGGGTAGAAGCTGTAGGTGATGTCGGGAAAGAGGATCGGCTGCGGCTGATCGAGCAGACCCATGAAGACATGGGCCAGCACTTCGTCCGAGCCGTTGCCGACGAACACCTCGCTCGGCTGCAGGCCATGTCGTTCGGCGATCGCCGCCTTCAGGCCTTCGCTCTCGGGATCCGGATACAGCCGCAGCCGGGTGCCGTCGTCGCCGAGCTCGTCGCGGATGGCCGCCACCACCTGCGGCGATGGCGGGTAGGGGCACTCGTTGGTATTGAGTTTGACCAGCCCGTCCAGCTTGGGCTGCTCGCCCGGAACGTAGGGCGTCAGGCCGTGTACGACGGCACTCCAGTATCGGCTCATCTCGGGGCTCACGCAGGGCGTGCGCGATGATCGCGCTTCAGCCGAAATGCTATCATGGCGGGCCATACAGCAATCCGTACGGTCACCTCCGTGCGCAGGTCCATGAGGCAAGCCGAAATCACCCGCAACACGCTGGAGACCCAGATCCGGGTGAAGCTCGAACTGGACGGGACAGGTGTCTCCTCGCTCGAGACGGGGATCGGCTTCTTCGACCACATGCTCGACCAGATCGCCCGCCATGGCGCGTTCGATCTCGAGGTCGAGGCCCGCGGCGACCTGCACATCGACGGACACCATACGGTCGAGGACGTCGGCATCGCAATCGGTCAGGCCTTCGCCCGGGCGGTCGGCGACAAGAAGGGCCTGACCCGCTACGGTCACGCCTATGTCCCGCTCGACGAAGCACTGTCGCGTGTCGTCGTCGACCTGTCCGGGCGCCCCGGTCTGGTGTTCGACGTCGAATTCACGGCGGCGGCGATCGGCGGGCTCGATACGCAACTGGTATTCGAGTTCTTCCAGGGTTTCGTCAATCATGCGCTGGTGACGCTGCACGCCGACAATCTTCGCGGCCGCAATGCGCACCATCAGTGCGAAACCCTGTTCAAGGCCTTCGGCCGGGCGCTGCGGATGGCCGTCGCGCCCGATGCCCGGCTGGCGGACAGCATTCCTTCGACCAAGGGCACGCTGTAGCGTGTTGCGACTCAGCGACAGTTTTCGGATGATCAAATCTGCATGAACAGGGTCGCCGTCATCGACTACGGGATGGGAAATCTGCGCTCGGTGGAGAAGGCGGTGGCACACGTCGCCGGCACCGGATGCGACGTCCGCGTGACCTCCGATCCGGCCGTGGTGTCGGCATCCGACCGGGTGGTGTTCCCGGGCCAGGGCGCGATGCCGGACTGCATGCGCGAACTGGATCGGCGTGGTCTGCATGCCGCCGTGGTCGACGCGGCGTCGAGCAAGCCGTTCCTCGGCATCTGCATCGGTCAGCAGATGCTGTTCGAACACAGCCAGGAAGGCGACGTTCGCGGGCTCGGGGTGTTTGCCGGCGAGGTACGCCGCTTTCCCGACGCGGCGATGCATGCGGCCGACGGCAGTCGGCTGAAGGTGCCGCACATGGGCTGGAATCGCGTGCGCCAGGTCAAGCCGCATCCGTTGTGGTCGGGCATCGAAGACGATGCCCGCTTCTACTTCGTGCACAGCTATTACGTCGACCCGCGCGATGCCGATCTGGCAGCCGGCGTCACCGGTTACGGGCTGCTCTTTACCAGTGCGGTGGCTAGGGCTAATATCTTTGCGGTCCAATTCCATCCTGAGAAGAGCGCCGACGCCGGGCTGCAGATACTGCGCAACTTTCTCGCCTGGCAACCCTGAGCGCCCCGTGGCGCGCATTCCCCGAACTTCGTCACCCGGTTTCCTGCAATGCTCCTGATTCCCGCCATCGATCTCAAGGACGGCCAATGTGTTCGCCTGAAACAGGGCGAAATGGACGATGTCACCGTATTTTCCGAGGACCCGGTGGCGATGGCCCGCCACTGGGTCAATGCCGGTGCCCGGCGACTCCATCTGGTGGACCTGAACGGCGCGTTCGCCGGCAAGCCGAAGAACGAGGCGGTGATCAAGGCGATCGTCGCCGAGGTCGGCGACGAGGTTCCGGTGCAGCTCGGCGGTGGCATTCGCGATCTCGACATCATCGAGCGCTACCTCGACGACGGCATCAGCTATGTCATCGTCGGCACCGCGGCCGTCAAGAATCCCGGTTTCCTGCAGGATGCCTGCACCGCCTTCGGCGGCCACATCATCGTTGGACTCGATGCCAAGGATGGCAAGGTGGCCACCGATGGTTGGTCCAAGATGACTGGTCACGACGTCGTCGACCTCGCACGGAAGTACGAGGACTATGGCGTCGAAGGCATCATCTACACCGACATTGGCCGCGACGGCATGCTCACCGGCGTCAACGTCGAGGCCACGGTGAAGCTGGCCCGTGCGCTGCGGATCCCGGTAATCGCCAGCGGCGGCATCGCGAGCATGGCCGATATCGATGCCCTCTGCGCGGTGGAACGGGAGGGCATCGAAGCCGCGATCACCGGGCGTGCAATCTATCAGGGCACCCTCGATTTTTCCGCCGCGCAGGCGCGGGCCGACGAGCTCGGCGGCTGAGCGCGATCCATGCTCGCCAAGCGCATCATTCCCTGTCTCGACGTCAATGCTGGCCGTGTCGTCAAGGGCGTGAATTTCGTCGAGTTGCGTGATGCCGGTGATCCGGTCGAAGTCGCGCGGCGCTACGACGAACAGGGTGCGGACGAGATCACCTTTCTCGACATCACCGCCAGTTCGGATGCGCGCGACATCATCCTGCACGTCGTCGAACAGGTTGCCGAGCAGGTCTTCATCCCGTTGACCGTCGGCGGCGGCGTGCGCACGGTCGAGGACGTGCGCCGCCTGCTCAACGCCGGCGCCGACAAGGTCAGCATCAATACCGCGGCCGTCGACAATCCGCAGGTCGTCGCCGATGCCAGCGCCAAGGTCGGCAGCCAGTGCATCGTCGTCGCGATCGACGCCAAGCAGGTGGAGACCGGGCGCTGGGAAGTGTTCACCCATGGCGGGCGCCGGCCCACCGGCCTCGACGCCGTAGACTGGGCGCGCAGGGTCGAAGCACTCGGCGCGGGGGAAATTCTGCTGACCAGCATGGACCGGGACGGTACCAAGAACGGCTTCGACCTCGGCCTGACGCGGGCGGTGGCGGATGCGGTCAGGATTCCGGTGATCGCCAGTGGCGGCGTCGGCAACCTGTCACACCTCGCGGACGGCGTCTCGGAAGGTCGTGCCGACGCGGTGCTGGCAGCGAGCATCTTCCACTTCGGCGAACACACGGTGCGGGAGGCCAAGGAACTGATGCGGGCCCGCGGGATCGAGGTGCGGTTGTGAACACGGCCCACAAGTGGCTCAACGAGGTGAAATGGGACGAGCAGGGCCTAGTGCCCGCGATCGCCCAGGACGCCGAGTCCGGTGAGGTGCTGATGTTCGCGTGGATGAATCGGGAGGCGCTGGAGCGCACCGCCGAGAGCGGCGAAGCGGTGTATTGGTCGCGGTCTCGGCGCAAGCTCTGGTTCAAGGGCGAGGAGTCGGGGCACGTGCAGCGGGTGCGCGAAATCCGCGTCGACTGCGATGCCGATGTGGTATTGCTGAAGATCGAGCAGGTTGGCGGCATTGCCTGTCATACCGGCCGGCGCAGTTGCTTCTTCCACAAACTGCTCGACGATGGACGCTGGGAGGCGGTCGAGCCGGTCCTCAAGGATCCAAAGGAAATCTACAGATGATCGATATCGAAGTGTTGCACCGGGTCTCGGCGACCCTCGCCGAGCGCAAGGCTGCAGACCCGGATTCGTCCTATGTCTCCGGGCTCTATGCCAAGGGCACCGACGCCATCTGCAAGAAGGTTGCGGAGGAGGCCGCCGAGACCATCATGGCGGCCAAGGACGGCGACCGTCTGCATCTGGTGTGGGAAGTGACCGACGTCTGGTTTCATACGATGGTGCTGCTCTCACATTTCGGCCTGGGCGTGGACGATATCCTTGCCGAATTCCGCCGCCGCGAGGGGGTGTCCGGTATCGACGAGAAGAACTCCCGCGGCACGAACTGAGGAGCGCAACGTGTCCGACTGCATCTTCTGCAAGATCGCCGCTGGCGAAATCCCGGCCAAGACCGTCTATGAGGACGAGGAAATCGTCGCCTTCCCGGATATTCAGCCGCAGCGGCCGGTCCATATCCTTGTGGTCCCGCGCCGGCACATCGTGTCGCTGGCCGAGGCCGGGCCGGACGATCAGGGCGTGCTGGGCCGGATGCTGGGCGTGGCCGGGCGGATCGCGGCGGAGCAGGGCAGCCCGGACGGCTTCCGGGTGATCATCAATACCGGCCCGATCGGCGGCCAGGAAGTGATGCACCTGCACATGCACATCGTCGGCGGGCCGGAACCGGTCGGTCCGATGTTGAAACGGAATTGAGGAGAGAGCCATGGGTTCGTTTAGCATCTGGCACTGGCTGATCGTGCTGGTAATCGTGATGCTGGTGTTCGGCACCAAGAAGCTGCGCAACATCGGCCAGGACCTTGGCGGTGCGGTGAAGGGATTCAAGCAGGGCATGAAGGAAGCCGCGGACGAGGAGCCCGGCAAGCTGTCCGACGGCGGCAGCGGCCAGACCATCGACGGCGAGGCCAAGCAGAAGACCCACTCCTGAGGAACGGGCGGCGGCAGCCGTCCTGCCCCGGTCGCGACCATGTTCGACATCGGCTTTTCCGAACTGATGCTGATCAGCCTGGTGGCGCTGATCGTGATCGGCCCCGAGCGCCTGCCCAGGGTCGCGCGCACGGTCGGGCACATTCTCGGGCGAGTGCAGCGTTACGTGTCGGACGTCAAGTCCGACATCCGCCGCGAGATCCAGCTCGACGAATTGAAGAAGCTGCAGACCGAGATGAAGGATTCGGCCCGGGAGTTCGAGACCTCGCTGCGTGAGGAGGTCTCCGAGGTGAAGTCCTCGCTCGATCGAAGTACCGCGGACGCGCGGGCCAGCATCGCCGAGCTCGAGGCACAGCTGGCCGAGGCGCGGGCGGCGGCCGATCGTGCCGCCTCGTCATCGCCGTCCGGTGTCGACAAAGGCGCCGGGCCACAACTGGAACTGGGCCTGGACAAGGATCGCGGCCCGGGCAAATCGACCTGATCCGTTCGCCCCTACGTGCAGGAAACCTTTCTTTCCCACCTGATCGAATTGCGCAGCCGGCTGGTGCGGGCGGTCGGGACCGTACTGGCGGTGTTTGCGCTGCTGAGCTTCTGGGCGGGCGACATCTACGACCTCCTCGCACAGCCGATGTTGCAGACGCTGCCGGCCGGCACCCGGATGATCGCCACCGGCGTCGTCACCCCGTTCTTCGTGCCGATCAAGGTCACCTTGATGGTTGCTTTCGTGGTATGCCTGCCGATGGTGCTGTACCAGGCCTGGGCCTTCGTCGCACCGGGGCTCTATGCCCACGAGAAGCGTCTCGCACTGCCGCTGGTGCTCGGCAGCACCGTGCTGTTCCTGCTCGGCATGGCCTTTTGCTACTTCATCGTGTTCGGCTGGGTCTTCAAGTTTATTGCCGAGTTTGCGCCCGAAAGCATCAATCTGGCGCCGGACATCGAAGAATACCTGTCCTTCGTGATGACGATGTTCCTGGCCTTCGGCCTGACCTTCGAGGTGCCGGTGATCGTCGTGCTGCTGACCCGGATCGGTGTCGTCGACATCGAAGCGCTCAAGAAGGGCCGCCCCTACGTCGTCGTCGGGGCCTTCGTCGTCGCTGCTGTCATCACGCCGCCGGACGTCATCTCGCAGTTCATGCTGGCGCTGCCGATGTGGCTGCTCTACGAGCTCGGCATCGTCATCGCACGGGCAGTGACGCCGCAGCAGCGCCGCGACGCCGTCGTGCCGGGTACCAGCGACGACGCCTGACCGTCCGCGCCGGCATCACTCGATGCGCGCCGTCGCGCGGGCGGGGCGGGTGCCGATGACCACGGCGAGGTCGAATTCGCGACCACTGCGACGCACATGGAAGCCGTTGTGGCTGCCCGGCTGCAATCGCGAAATGATGTCGAGCATTTCACGCGGACCGTCGATCGTTCGGCCGTCTATCGCCAGCAACACGTCGCCGGGCCGCATGCCGGCATCGTCGGCGGGGCCGTCCCTGACGACGCCGGCGATCAGCGCGCCGCGATCGTCGGCCAGCCCGAAGGACTCCGCCAGTTCGGGCGTCATCTCCTGAATTTCGACGCCGATCCAGCCTCGGGTGACGGTGCCATTGCGGATGATCTGTTCCATCACCTCGCGGGCCAGCGATGTCGGGATCGCGAAGCCGATGCCGAGGGATCCGCCGGAACGCGAAAAGATCGCGGCATTGATCCCGACCAGATGGCCGTTGGTGTCGATCAGCGCACCGCCGGAATTGCCCGGATTGATCGCGGCGTCGGTCTGGATGAAGTTTTCGAAGGTGTTGATGCCGAGTTGGGAGCGCCCCAGAGCGGAGACGATACCCATCGTGACGGTCTGTCCGACGCCGAAGGGATTGCCGATCGCCAGCACGACGTCGCCCACCGACAGCGAATCCGGCTGAGCGAACGTGATCGCCGGCAACGGGTCGTCGGATCCGATGCGCAGCACCGCCAGGTCGGATTCCGGGTCGCGACCGACTTCGGTCGCGTGAAAGGTTCGCCCGTCGTTGAGCGACACCTCGATGTCGTCGGCCGACTCGACGACGTGGTTATTGGTCAGGATGTAGCCGTCGCCGCTGACGATGACGCCGGAGCCGAGTCCGGACGAACGTCGTTCCGGGCGGTTGTCGAGCCGGTCACCGAAAAAATGTCGAAATATCGGGTCGTCGAGCAGGGGATTGCGCGGTGTGCGAACATCCTTGCTGGTGGCGATGAACACCACCGACGGCAGCACGCGTGCGGCGGCGTCGGCGTAGGAGGCGCGGGTCGCGGTGCTTGCGGCCGCCGGCGCTGGTGCCGGCGCCGCCTCGCGCAACTGGACGATGGTCGGCGCGCTGCCGTTCGACTCGGTGGCGAGCCAGTCGGGCCGCAGGCTCGAGACGACGAACAGCGCTGCGACGCTGATCGTGACCGCCTGTGCGAAGATCAGCCACAGGCGGCGCATGGTTCGACGCCGCGGGCATGGCGCGGATATCTGCAGGAAGGTGAGGTATGCACAGGGATGAGCTGGAACGGCATCTTGGCGAACTGCTGGCGGTCGAGCGTGCGCGGGATTATTGCCCAAACGGTTTGCAAGTGGAAGGCAGGAGCCCGGTGCGCCGCGTACTCTGTGGCGTCACCGCCAGCCAGCAACTGATCGATCTGGCGGTCGCCGACGGATACGATACCGTCGTGGTCCACCACGGCTATTTCTGGAAGGGAGAGGACCCCTGTCTGAAGGGCATTCGCCGCCGTCGGATCGGCACGCTGCTCGGTCACGACATCAACTTGTTCGCTTACCACCTGCCGCTCGACATGCACCCCTTGCTCGGCAACAACGCGCAGTTGGGGCGGCTGATGGGATGGGCGGGACAGGCCTGCTTCGGCGACCAGGATCTCGGCTGGCTGGCCAGCCTCGGGGTGCCGGTGACGGCGGCAGCGCTGTGCCGCGCGATCACCGCGCGGCTCGGTCGCGAGGCGCTGCTGGTCGGCGATCCCGGACGGCAGGTGGCCAGGGTCGCGTGGTGCACCGGTGGCGCGCAGAGCCTGTTCGATGATGCGATCCGCGCGGGCGCCGATCTCTACGTCTCCGGCGAGATTTCCGAGCAGACGACGCATCTGGCGCGTGAATCCGGTGTGCCCTATGTCGCGGCGGGTCACCATGCCACCGAGCGCTACGGCATCATGGCCCTGAGCCGCCACCTAGCGGACGAATGCGGGCTCGAGACACGGTTCGTGGATCTGTTCAATCCGGTCTGAGGCCCGGCGCTCGCGGCCTACTTCGGATCCAGTTCCAGCGGATCCATGTCCAGCGGCGCCATGTCGATCGGGTCCGCCGAGGTCTTGCCGGCCGGTGCCTCGCCATCGTCGGCGCCGTGGTTCGACAGGTCTGGGTCGTCGGCGAAGTCGCCGGGCCGCTGCTTGAAATGGCCGACCAACTCGTTGAGAACGCTGAGCAGACACAGGATCTCGTCGACGACGGCGATCGGAAAGCCCTGGCGGGTACCGTCACGATTATCGCGCAGCAAGGTGTGGAGATAGATCTGGGCGTCGCGCGTCGCCCAGATCGCCTTGAGGCGCTCGACGATGTGGGGCATCGATTCGAGGGTGTCCTGGGCCAGTCGCGCCATGTCGAATTCGTCCCACGCCACCACCTTGACGTTGAAGGTTGCGTTGAGTTGGCGTGTCAGCGCGTCGAATTCGCCGCGCATGTCGCCAGCCTTATAGACATCGAGCAGCTTGATCCACGGCGCGACACCCTGCTTCGGGTTGTGGCGGATGAAATCGGCGAGGGTCTGCGCCGCACCCTGGATGCGGCCGAAGGACATCATGATGTCGGCCAGTTCGACCGCGGATTCGTGTTCCTCGCCGAGTTCTTCTTCGGTGACGATGGTTGCCGCGGCGCTGGTCGACAGATCCTCTGCCGGCGGTGTCCAGTCGAGTGGTGCGAAATCAACGCTGGGCGCTTCGTCGCTGACGGCGTCCAGGTCCAGGTCGTGCCCGGGAGACGCTTCATCGGCCTCGCCGTCTCCGAGGGGGAAGTCCACCCCGGTGCTGCCGCGGCTGCCCTCGTCGGCCACCGACGCAACCTCGGTCGGCACCGCGTCGACCGGTGCCGGCTCGTATTGAGACGGTTCGTCCGAATCGAACGCCTGCTCCAGCGCGTCGTCGTGGTCGTCGCGCCGGCGGCGCAGCATCACCAGCAGCGCGAGCAAGGCAGCCGCGAGGCCGGCTGCGGCCGGCAGCAGCCAGTTCGGCCAGGCTTGGTCGGCGTCTTCTTCCGGTGGCGGCGGTTCGGCGCTGGCGGGCGAGCTGGCTTCGACTTTCGGTACCGAGGTCTTGGGTGCCTCGGCGACTGCGGCCGGGGCTTCGACCAGCGTCGGCGCCGTGATGCCCACCTTGTCTGCCAGTTGATCAAGACGCTGCGATTCAGCGGCGAGTTGCGCCTGCAGGGCCTCCAGCTCACGGATCCTCGCGACGATTTCCATCTGCGTCATGATCTTTTCGTCGAGGGCCATGGTCAGCCGCTGCTCTTCCCGCAGGCGCTGACGCTGGGCTTCGGACGTGGTGCTGGTGCGACCGGGATCCGACAGTGAGAAACTCAGTTTCAGATGGGTTTCCGGGTCGCCGCCGAACAGCACCAGCCGATCGGCGACGGCCATGCCGCCGCCGCGCCGCGGCGCGGCTGCCAGCGTGACCGTCTCAGGTTCCGGCGCAGGTCGTGGCGCGGCCTGCGGCTTGGTCGCGGGCTCCGGTCTGGCGGTGGCCGCGGGCTTCGGCTCGGGTGCCGGTCTCGGCGTTGGCGTGCGGACGGCCTGCGTTGCGGCTGCCGGGCGTGGCTTTGGCGCGCGCCGTGCGATTCGCGTCAGTGCTTCGATATCGAGGTCGGCATCGGCCGGCAGCGGTGCCTGGAGCGAGGCGCCATCCGGGAACAGCGCCGGTTCGCGCTTGCGGGCGGCGGCGATGAAGCGGCGGCGCGCGTTGCGGTCGGACGGGAACGCCTGTCGCGCAAGTTCGTTCAGTGACGGGCCGGAAGGAATTTCAGCCGGGCTTGCGGCTGCGGTGTCGATAGCCGCCGGGCGGGCTCGGTCGCGCCCGACCGCGAGTGCCGAATTGGCGGGCAGCAGCAGGGTGTACTCGCGCCGGATGCCGCCGTCGCAACCCGCAGCGACGCCGAGCATCAGGATCGGGTGATAAACCGGCTGGGTGTGCGAAACCACCAGGAATGCGCCGGTCAGCTGGCGCTCGATCGCAAGCCGGGCATCGCGGACCCAGGGAAGGTCGTGAGTTGCTGCCGGGGCAAGCCGCAGGCAAGTGGGATCGAGGTCGTCGCCGGCTCCGATCAACCGGATCTTGACGCGCAGCCCCTGGCCGATTGCGGACTGTTCGACGACGTCGCCGAGGCCCAGTGCCCATGCACCTGTCACGTGCAGGATGGCAGCGCTCAGCGCGAGTGGCGCCAGCCACTTGCGCTTGGCTGCCGGACCGGCAAGACGGAGGCCGCGATTTGTGTCTTTCCTGGACAAGTTGCTGCCTATTTTGGACGAGTCGCAGCAGTTTACGGCAGCGTTTCCGGGGAGTTGAAGGTTTCCTGCGCATTAAAGGTGAACGGGGGCCGGACAGGGTCGTGATCGGGCCGTCGCGGCGACCGTTTGCTGCGCTGCACCGAGGTGTCAAAATTCGAGGCACTTTCGGCTACAATTACGGGATTCTCCGGGTTTCACGATTCTGAGAAGCGTGCGCATGGCGAGGTTGCGCACGGGAGCGGTTGCGAGTCCGGCTGAGGGAGGGCGGAGTCGCGACCGCGGGGGCTTGCCTCCGAACGTCCCATAAACCTAAGCGTTCGCGGTCCGGCGGGTCGCGGCAACGATCAAAGGGCTACCATGAAGATTCATGAGTATCAGGCAAAGGAAGTACTGAGGAAATATGGCGTCGTCACGCCGCGTGGCGTTGCGTGCTTTTCCGTCGATGAGGCAGTCAAGGCGGCGGAGGATCTCGGCGGTTCGATCTGGGTGGTCAAGGCCCAGATTCATGCGGGCGGTCGCGGCAAGGGCGGCGGCGTCAAGCTCGCGCGCTCGCTCGACGAAGTGCGGTCGAATGCCGATCAGATTCTTGGCATGCAATTGGTGACCCACCAGACCGGTCCCGAGGGCCAGAAGGTCCGTCGCCTGCTGGTCGAAGAAGGGGCCGACATCAAGAAGGAATACTACGTCGCCGCGCTTACCGATCGTGCCAGCCAGAAGATCGCGATGATGGCCTCGTCCGAAGGTGGCATGGATATCGAGGAAGTTGCCGCCAAGACGCCCGAGAAGATCATCAAGGTGTTCGTCGATCCGCTGCTCGGCCTTTCCGACGCGCAGGCCAGGCAACTGGCGAGCGGCATCGGAGTGCCCGATGCGTCGATGGACAAGGCGGTCGATACCTTCAAGAAGCTCTACGCCTGCTACATGGAAACCGATGCCTCGCTGGCCGAGATCAACCCGCTGATCCTCGAAGGCAATGGCAACATCAAGGCGCTCGACGCCAAGTTCAACTTCGACTCCAACGCCCTCTATCGGCACCCCGAAATCGTCGAGATGCGCGACCTCGACGAGGAGGATCCGGACGAGCTCGAGGCCTCCAAGTACGACCTCGCCTACATCAGCCTCGACGGCAACATCGGCTGCCTGGTCAATGGCGCAGGCCTCGCGATGGCAACGATGGACACGATCAAGCTGTTCGGCGCTTCGCCGGCGAACTTCCTCGACGTCGGTGGTACGGCGACCACCGAGAAGGTCACCGAGGCCTTCAAGATCATGCTCAAGAACCCCAAGGTGAAGGGCATCCTGGTGAATATCTTCGGCGGCATCATGCGCTGCGACACGATTGCCACGGGCGTCGTTGCGGCCGCCAGGGAAGTCAATCTCTCCGTTCCGCTGGTGGTGCGGATGAAGGGCACCAACGAGGACATCGGTAAGAAGATTCTTGCCGATTCCGGTCTGCCCATCATTTCCGCCGACAGCATGGCCGAAGCTGCGACCAAGATCGTCGGCGCGGTCAAGTAAGGAGAGTACGAATGTCCATCCTCATCAACAAAGACACCAAGGTCATCACCCAGGGGATTACCGGCAAGACCGGCCAGTTCCACACCGAGAAGTGCATCGAGTACGCCAACGGCAAGAACTGCTTCGTCGCCGGCGTCAATCCCAAGAAGGCGGGCGAGAGCATCTTCGACGTGCCCATCTTCGCCAGCGTCAAGGAAGCCAAGGGCGCCACCGGTGCCACCGTTTCGGTGATCTACGTTCCGCCCGCAGGCGCGGCGGCAGCGATCTGGGAAGCTTGCGAAGCCGATCTCGACCTGGCGATCTGCATCACCGAGGGCATTCCCGTGCGCGACATGCTCGAAGTCCGCAACAAGATGCTGCAGAAAGAGGCCAAGGGTGGCAAGAAGACACTGCTGCTGGGCCCCAACTGCCCGGGCCTGATCACGCCGGACGAAATCAAGATCGGCATCATGCCGGGCCACATCCACAAGAAGGGCCGCATCGGCGTGGTGTCGCGTTCGGGTACCCTGACCTATGAGGCGGTTGCCCAGCTCACCGAGCTCGGCCTCGGCCAGTCCTCGGCGGTCGGTATCGGCGGCGACCCGATCAACGGCCTCAAGCACATCGATATCATGAGGGCATTCAACGATGATCCCGATACCGACGCCGTCATCATGATCGGCGAAATCGGGGGACCCGACGAAGCCGAAGCCGCGCGCTGGTGCAAGGACAACATGCAGAAGCCGATCGTGGGATTCATCGCGGGCGTCACGGCGCCGGCGGGCAAGCGCATGGGCCACGCCGGTGCGTTGATCTCCGGCGGTGAGGACACCGCCAACGCCAAGCTCGCGATCATGGAAGAATGCGGCTTCACGGTCACCCGTGACCCGTCCGAAATGGGCCGTCTGCTCAAGAAGCTGCTCTGACCCGGCAGCACTGCAAGTGTGACAAGGCGCCGTGTGAGCGGCGCCTTTTTTCGTGTACCTTGTCGTGTCCGTACAGCGATGCGCGAAGAGAGGACGATGAAGGTTCGCCAGATCGAGGGTGCCCCGTCGCACAGTCCGGCTGCGATAGTCGTGGAACCCGGCCGGGAGCGAAATGACTGAGGCCCCAGCACGACGGATGGCGATGGCCTCCGACATCGGCCGAGTGCGCGCGCGCAACGAGGACAGCGTCGATGGCGATGCGGTGACCGGCTGGGCGGTGGTCGCGGACGGCATGGGCGGGCACCGGGGCGGCGATGTCGCGTCGGCGATCGTCGTGCGTGAGGTGAAGCGAAAGCTGCACCAGGCAAACTGCGCCGCGCTGTCCGATGTCGACCAGGCGGCGGCGATCGCAGCGGCCGTCGGCGAGGCCAACCGCGCCGTCATCAAGGCCTCGAGCGATGATCTCCGGCTGCACGGCATGGGCTCCACCGTCGTGCTCGCCGGCTTTTCGAGATCGGTATTGACGATCGGTCACGTCGGCGACTCGAGAGCCTATCTCTTTCGTTATGGCGAGCTGCATCGCATGACGGTCGATCATTCCCTGTTGCAGGAGCTCGTTGACGGGGGCATGATTAGCGCGGCCGAGGCCAGAAGAGCACCGGGCCGCGGCGTGCTGACCCGGTCGCTCGGGGTCGATCCGAAGGTCGAGGCAGCCGTCTCCAGCTTTGCGGTGGAGCCCGGTGACCTGCTGCTGCTGTGTTCCGATGGACTGACCGAGATGGTTTCGGATTCGGAACTACGAGAGGAGCTCTCGCGGGGCGGCGGCGATCTGTCCGAATTGACCGCTCGGCTGATCGCATGTGCAAACCGAAACGGGGGGCGGGATAATGTCAGCGTCGTACTGGTGGCGTTCTAGCCGCGAGACGATGGATCGGGTCGTCAATGTGCACGGATCGGGCACAGGCAAGGACGGGTGCCTGCATGGGGCGGGGCCAGCCGACATCAACAGCGCGACGGCGGACCGTTTCGGAGTGGACGTGTTTCTGGGTTTCGAAGATGCCTAAGTTGATCCTGAGTATGGATGGACTCGTGCTGAAGGAGATTGAGCTCAACAAGGAGCGACTCTCCATCGGGCGCAAGCCGCACAATGACATCCAGATCGACAATCTCGCGATCAGTGGCGAACACGCGGTGATCACGACGATCCTCGACGACGCCTTTCTCGAAGACCAGAACAGCACCAACGGCACCTATGTCAATGGCCAGCCGGTCAAGAAGCACGTGCTGCAGAACAACGATCTGATCGAACTGGGCAAGTACCGGCTGAAGTTCATCAAGAACAGTTCGGAGCGGACCATCAACCCGTCCGAATTCATCGAGACGGCTGCGATCAAGCCGCTGGCGCTCGATGCCAACGGTGAATTGATCGAGACCCACGTGATGGATCAACCGGTCGCGACTCCGACCAGCGGTTCCGAGACGCAGATCATCGACAGCCGACAGGCGCCCGGCACCCGCGACCCCGCAGCGGACGCGCCGCCGGTTGCCGGTGAGCGGCCGGCGGCGACCGTGTCTGCTCCGCGACCAGCCGCCGCAGAGATCAGCGAAGGCGTGCTGCAGGTCCTCAATGGTGGCAATGCCGGCAAGGAGTTGGCATTGACCAAGAGTCTGACGACAATCGGAAAGCCCGGCGTGCAGGTGGCGGTCATCACGCGGCGGCCGCACGGCTACTTCATCACCCACGTCGAGGGCGCGACCTTTCCGTCAGTGAATGGCAAGACGCTGGATGCCCAGGCGCATCGCCTCGAAGATCAGGACGTGATCCAGATCGCCGGCGTCAAGATGTCGTTCTTCCTGCGCTAGGCGAGGTGTTTTCAGCTCGGCAACCGGTGGCGGCGCAACCGTCGGAGCCTCCGGCTCCACCGAGTAGGGCGCCGGCGGTCGAATTACCGCCTTGTCATCGAGGCCGCGTGTGACTTAATGCGCGCCAGAATCCGCAAACGCACGCTATCGTTCGAAGATGCGTATAAGCTTGCCATTCGTTTGCCGGTCGGAACCGATGCGGAAGGTGGCCGCCTGAAATGAAGCTGACGGTTCTCGGCTGCAGCGGCGGAATCGGTGGTGCCCATCGGCGGACAACGGCTTATCTCGTCGATGACGACATCCTGCTCGATGGCGGCAGCGGTGTCGGTGATCTCGACTACGAAGATCTGCTGCGCATCGACCATGTCTTCGTCTCCCATGCCCATCTCGATCACGTTGCCTTCATTCCATTCCTGGTTGACACTGTCGGCGAGGAGCGGCGACGGCCGATCACCGTCTATGGCAATGCGGAAACGCTGCGGATCCTCCGTTCTCACCTGTTCAACTGGCTGATCTGGCCGGATTTCTCGACGATTCCCGATCGCAGCGCACCGTTTCTGCGCTATCAGGAGGTGCGCGTCGGCGAGGCGATCCGGCTCGGCGATCGGACGATCCGCCCGCTGCCGGCGCTGCACACCGTGCCGGCGCTCGGATACTGCCTCGACAGCGGGCGAGGCAAACTCGTCTATACCGGTGATACCACCTATTCGGAAGAATTGATCGAACACATCAACCGGATCCGCGATCTTCGATACCTGATCGTCGAGTCGGCCTTCCCGGATGCTCAGCAAGGGCTCGCGCTGGCATCGCGTCACATGTGCCCGAGTCTGTTGTCGCGGCTGCTGGACCAGGTGGAGGGCGATCCGCAGGTGCTGGTGACCCATCTCAAGCCGGGCAAGGGCGAGCGCATCATGACCGAGATCCTGTCCTACGAAGGTCGCCTGTCGCCGCGACGCCTCGAGCCGGGGATGGAACTCGAGTTCTAGGCCGCAGGTCTTGCCCGGGGCATCTGCCGGCGCGCATCGACCCGAGTCTGCGCCGGGCAGACGCGCGCCGTCCGGCGTGCGGTCATGTCCGGCCGTAGGGGTGGCGGTGGCATGGCGCACTTAGGCCAATTCATTATGCGCCGTTAGAATTCATCGGAGAGACCGGCAAGGAACGTACTTCCGGCATCAGGAGACGGAGAGCGCGAGAATGAATTCCCCGAGCGTGCGAGTTGCGAGTAGCCCATCCGACGTCACTTCCCGCCTGGCGTTCTTCAAGGGGTTGCAGACCATCACCACCCGGATCCACGCGACCAAGAACATCGACGAGATCATCTTCGAACTGTCGCCGGATCTGTGCAGTCTGTTCCGGGCCGAACGGATCAGCATTTACACGCTCGACGACTCCCGCAGCGCGATCGTCTCCAAGATCAAGTCGGGACTGCACGAATTCAACGCCATCCGCCTGCCGATCAGTGCCGACAGCATTTCGGGCTATGTCGCGATGAGCCGCCAGTTGCTGAACATAGCTGACGCCTACGACGATGAGGAACTGAGCCGGATCCACCCCGACCTGCATTTTCGCAAGGACGTTGACGAGCGCTCCGGATTCCAGAGCCACCAGATGCTGGTGGCGCCCATCGTCGATGCCCACAAGGGGCAATTGCAGGGAGTCGTGCAACTGATCAACACGACTCATGGCGGGCCCTTTCCCACGCTCGCCCAGGAAGGCCTAATGGGCCTGGCGCAGACCCTCGGTACCGCCTTTGCGCAGCGCGTGCAGTCGACCGTCGGCCTGCGCTCGCGCTACGAGGGTCTGGTCTCCGGCCGCGTGATAACGGACGAGGATCTTTCAGAGGCCTCGCGCAAGGCGCGGGCCGCCGGCGTTCGCACCGAGGAGGTGCTGGTCGACGAGTTCGGGCTGTCGCTCGCGCAGATCGGCGACGCGCTGGCCAAGTTCTATCGCATTCCGTACGAGCCGTATCGGGCGGAGCGGGTCAAACCGCTCGACCTGCTGCGCAACCTGAAGCGCGAGTTCGTCGAGCAGAGCCAGTGGATTCCCCTCGACGAAAGCGACAAGGGCATCGTCATCGGCACCGTCGACCCGGACCAGGTCCAGGCGGCCAAGGTGGCCAACAACGTATTCCCGAAGTCCAAGCTCAATTATCGGGTGATGACCTACCGCGAGTTTGAGCAGACCGTCGGCCAGTATTTCCAGCAGTCGCTCGAGCTGGGATCCGTGGACGACCTGTTGTCGGACCTGACGGAAGAGGACGGCGAGAACTCGGTCGCAGAGGAACTGTCCGCCGCCGCCGACAACGAACTCGTCAAGCTGGTCAACAAGGTCATCATCGACGCCCATCGGATGGGCGCATCGGATATCCACATCGAGCCACGGCCAGGCAAGGAGAAGACCCGAATCCGCCTGCGCAAGGACGGCTCTCTGGTGCCCTACATCGAGATCCCGTCGAGCTACCGCAACCCCCTGGTCACACGCCTGAAGATCATGTGCGACCTCGACATCTCGGAGCGACGCAAGCCCCAGGACGGCAAGATCAAGTTCCGCAAGTATGCGCCGCTCGATATCGAGTTACGGGTCGCCACCGTGCCCACCGCCGGCGGCGTCGAGGACGTCGTGATGCGGATCCTGGCCAACGGCGAGCCGATCAAGCTCGACCAGCTGGGATTGAGCGCTGCCAATCTGGAGCGCCTGCGGGGTGCGATCGCCAAGCCCTACGGCATTTTCTTCGTATGCGGACCGACCGGATCCGGCAAGACCACGACGCTGCATTCGATCCTGGGACACATCAATACGCCCGACACCAAGATCTGGACTGCCGAAGACCCGGTCGAGATCACCCAGAAGGGCTTGCGCCAGGTTCAGGTCAATCGCAAGGCCGGCCTCGATTTCGCGACGGTCATGCGCGCCTTCCTGCGGGCTGACCCGGATGTCATCATGGTTGGCGAGATGCGCGACAAGGAGACCGTCACCATCGGACTCGAAGCCTCCCTCACCGGCCACCTGGTGTTCTCGACCCTGCACACCAACAGCGCGCCGGAGTCGATCGTTCGTCTGCTCGACATGGGCATGGATCCGTTCAACTTTGCCGATGCGCTGATCGGCGTGCTGGCGCAGCGACTGGCCAAGCGGCTGTGCAAGGATTGCAAGGAAGCCTACACCCCGGACGACGCCGAAGTGTCGGCGCTGCTGCACGAGTACTGCGAGGACATGCGCCATACCACCGCCTTCGTCGAGGACAGCGATGCCGCACGCGCCGCGATCCTGGGCGACTGGCGTGCCCGATTCGGGGACGCCAAGGGCAATCTTCGCCTCTACCGGCCGAAGGGCTGCGATCAATGCGCCGACTCCGGCTATCGCGGTCGGGTCGGCCTGCACGAACTGATGATCGGCAGCGACGAGGCCAAGCGGCTGATCCAGGAGCGGGCGCGGGTTGCCCAACTGCTGTCGCAGGCGCTCGAGGAAGGGATGCGCACGCTGCGCCAGGACGGCATCGAGAAGGTGCTCGCGGGCGTCACCGACATGCACCAGGTCAGCCGCGTCTGCGTGCGTTAGCCGAGCGCGGGCTGGCACCACGCGTACTTGCCCGGAAGTTGAAAAAGCCAAGCGGATTCATGCTCTTATCGGAATGCGGTGAGGGCTCGTCGGCGATTCTGAGGTAGAATTGCAGCTTTTTCGCGGATTGCCCCCATGTCCGATTCTGCCCTCCTTGCCCTCTCTCCCCTCGATGGTCGCTACCAGTCCAAGACCGAGTCCTTGCGCCGGCATTTTTCGGAGTTCGGCCTGATCCGGAACCGGATCCGGGTCGAAATCGAGTGGTTGAAGGCGTTGGCGGCTTCCGACCGGATCCCGGAAGTGGCGCCATTCTCCGCTGCCACGGTGGCCGAACTGGACTCGGTCAGCGATGGCTTCACGGCGGACGAGGCGCTCGAGGTCAAGGGCATCGAGGCGGTCACCAACCACGACGTCAAGGCCGTCGAATACTGGCTCAAGAAGCGCTTCGCGGAGGTGTCGGATGTTGCCGCTGCCGGTGAATTCTTCCACTTCGCGTGTACCTCCGAGGACATCAACAACACCTCGCATGCGCTGATGCTCGAAGACGCCCGGCGGGATGCCGTGCTGCCCGCGATCGACCGGGTGGTCGCCCGCTTTGCCGAGCTTGCCCACCAGCATGCGCGGCAGCCAATGCTGTCCCGGACCCATGGCCAGACTGCAAGCCCGACCACGCTCGGCAAGGAGATGGCGAACATCGCCCACCGCCTCGGGCGGGCGCGCGGCCAGATCGCGGCGGTTGCGATGAGCGCCAAGTTCAACGGCGCGGTGGGCAACTACAATGCCCACCTGTCGGCCTACCCCGACGTCGACTGGGAATCCTTCAACCGGCGCTTCATCGAGTCCCTCGGGCTCGAATTCAATCCCTACACGATCCAGATCGAACCGCACGACGCGATGGCTGAACTGTTCGATGCCACGGCGCGATGCAACACCGTACTGATCGACGCTTGTCGCGACATCTGGAGCTACGTCTCGCTCGGTTACTTTCGCCAGAAGCTCAAGGAAGGCGAGGTCGGCTCGTCGACGATGCCGCACAAGGTCAATCCGATCGACTTCGAGAACGCGGAAGGCAATTTCGGCATTGCCAATGCGATGTTGCGCCATTTCAGCGAGAAGCTTCCGATTTCCCGCATGCAGCGCGACCTGACAGACTCGACGGTATTGCGCAATATGGGCGTCGCATTCGGGCATACCGTGCTCGGGCTGGAATCCTGCCTCAAGGGGCTCGGCAAGCTCGAAGCCGATTCGGTGCGCCTGGCCGCCGACCTCGATGCCGCCTGGGAGGTGCTCGCGGAGCCGGTGCAGACGGTGATGCGCCGTCATGGCATCGCCAACCCCTACGAGCAGTTGAAGGCGCTGACCCGCGGCAAGGGCATCACCCGTGAGGCGCTGCATGGCTTCATCGCGGGGCTCGACATTCCCGAGGCCGACCGCGCGCGGCTGCTGGCGATGTCGCCGTCGAGCTATCTCGGCAAGGCGGCAGAACTGGCCGAGCGGATCTGACCCGGGCGCGACGACGATGAGTTTTGCCAGCATGCTCAAGCAATTGCCCGGCGTCTCGCATCTGGCGGCGATCGAGCTGATCGACCGCAGCGGCGCGATCGTCGGACGTATCGAAAACAAGGCGGGACAGGCCGGATCGCTGGCGGTGTACAACCACCTCGCGCAGATCTACGGGGCGGTGACGCCGGATGCCGCGCGCAAGGGGCTTGAACTGTACGGCGAACATGTCGACGACGCGCACCAGAATCCGGGCCGACACCCGAACATCGACCGGTTGGTCGGCATTGCCGAGCGCGGCGAGACCCTCCGCGTCAAGCACGTCTTCGCGCTCTGAGCGTGGACCGGCATGCGACGCGGGGTCGCCACCGGCGGCCCCGCGTCGCATACCGGTCCACGCTTGCGTCAGACCACGGCTTCCTGCTTTTCCTGCTTGGGCTTCATGAACTGCTCGCGCGAGACGCCGAGCCACATCACCAGCGGGCTCGCCACCAGCACCGACGAGTAGATTCCGAACAGGATGCCGATGGTCAGCGCCAGCGAAAAGTAATAGAGCGTCTCGCCACCGAACAGCAACATCGACAACACCATCATCTGGGTACTGCCGTGGGTGATCACGGTTCGCGAGATCGTGCGGGTGATCGCGTGGTTCAGCACCTGGGGCGTGTCCATGCCGCGCTTCTTCTTGAAGGTTTCGCGTACCCGGTCGAACACCACCACCGATTCGTTCACCGAATAGCCCAGCACCGCCAGCACGGCCGCCAGCACCGCCAGCGAGAACTCCCACTGGAAGAACGCGAAAAAGCCGAGAATGATGATCACGTCGTGCAGGTTGGCGATGATCGCCGCCACCGAGAAGCGCCACTCGAAGCGCAGCGCCAGGTAGACCATGATGCCGACCACCACCAGCAGCAGCGCCATCGCGCCGTCGGCCGCAAGTTCCTTGCCGACCTGCGGGCCGACGAACTCGACCCGACGCAGTTCCGGGCTGCCGCCGTCGACCGCCGACAAGGTGGTCATCACCTTCTCGCTGACCCGGGACGATTCCAGGCCATCGCGGTTGGGCAACCGGATCAGCACGTCCCGCGCGCTGCCGAAGTTCTGCACCTGGGCGTCGGGGTAACCGTCGTCGGACAGCGCTCGGCGGATCGGCTCAAGCTGGGGCGCTTCGCTGTAATGAACCTCGACCAGCGTGCCGCCGGTGAACTCGACCGACAGGTTGAGGCCGCGGGTCGCCAGAAACAACACGGCGAGCACGAAGGTGAGCAACGAAATCACGTTGAACACCAGCGCGTGGCGCATGAAGGGGATGTCGTTCTTGATGCGGAAGAATTCCATGATCCGTTCCCGGGCCCGCGGCGCTGTGCGCCGCGATGCCAGCAGAGGTCAGTTCGAAGGTTTCCAGACCTGTCCGATCGACAGTTTTTCGAGCTTGCGCTTGCGACCGTAGATCAGGTTGACGAGCATCCGCGATACCAGGATCGCGCTGAACATCGAGGTCATGATGCCGAGGCAGTGCACCACCGCGAAGCCGCGCACCGGACCCGAGCCGAACACCAGCAGCGCGATGCCGGCGATCAGCGTCGTGATGTTGGAGTCCAGAATGGTGTCGAACGCACGCTCGTATCCAGCCGTGATCGCGGCCTGCGGGCTGGAGCCATTGCGCAGTTCTTCACGGATCCGTTCGTTGATCAGCACGTTTGCGTCGATCGCCATGCCCAGAGTCAGCGCGATCGCGGCGATTCCGGGCAGGGTCAGCGTCGCCTGCAGCATCGACAGCAGGGCCACCAGCAACAGCAGGTTGGAAGCCAGCGCGATGACCGAGACCAGGCCGAACAGCAGGTAGTAGGCGATCATGAACGCAGCGATCGCGGCAAAACCCCACAGGGTCGAGTCGAAGCCCTTTTCTATGTTTTCCGCGCCGAGGCTGGGGCCGACCGTTCGCTCCTCGATGATCTCCATCGGCGCGGCGAGCGAGCCGGCGCGCAGCAGCAGGGCGACGTCGGTCGCCTCCTGGGTCGTCATCTGACCGGAGATCTGGACCCGGCCGCCGCCGATCTCGGTGCGGATCACCGGCGCCGTGATGACCTCGCCCTTGCCTTTCTCGATCAGCAGGATCGCCATCCGCTTGCCGACGTTCTCGCGCGTGACGTCACGGAAGATTCTGGATCCGGCGGCATCCAGCGTCAGGTGCACGGCCGGCTCCTGGGTCTGGCCGTCGAAGCCGGGCTGCGCGTCGGTCAGGCGGTCGCCGGTCAGCACCACCTGTTTCTTCACCAGCAGTTCGCGACCGCCGCGCTCGGTGTACAACTCCGAACCGAACGGTACCTGACCATTCATCGCCGCTTCGAGCGCGCCCGGGGTCTCGTCCACCATGCGTACTTCGAGGGTCGCGGTGCGGCCGAGAATGTCCTTGGCCTTGGCGACATCCTGGACGCCCGGCAACTGCACCACGATGCGGTCGGCGCCCTGCTGCTGGATCACGGGTTCGGCGACGCCGAGTTCGTTGATGCGATTGTGCAGCGTGGTGATGTTCTGCTTCAGCGCGAATTCCTGGATCGTCTTCTCGGCCTGCTGGGTCAGCGTGGCAACCAGTTCGGGCATGGCGTCGGGGCCGTCGCGGTCCGCCAGTTGAAGATCGCCGGTGAAGCGCTCGATCGCCCGGCGCGCACTGTCGCGCAGGCCCGCATCACGGAATCGCACCGCGATGCTGCGGCCGTCGCGCTCGATGCCCGAATGGCGCACGCCCTGGTCCCTCAGCAGCGTGCGCAGGTCGGCCGCGGTCGAATCGAGGCGCTTGGTGATCGCGCCGGGCATATCCACCTGCAGCAGGAAATGCACGCCGCCGCGCAGGTCGAGGCCGAGGTACATCGGCAGGGCGTTGACGCTGGTCAGCCAGTTGGGCGAGGCCGACAGCAGGTTCAGGGCCACGACGTAGTCCGGATCCGCGGGATCCGGATTGAACGTGCGCTCGATCACGTCCTTGGCCTGCAGTTGCAGGTCGGTGGTGTCGAAGCGCGCGCGCACGCTGTTCTGGTCGGCGAAGATGCCGGTCTGGGGAATGCCTGCAGCGGCCAGTGCCTGCTCGATGCGGGCGGTGGTGCTGCTGGCGTCGAGCTTGAGCGTGGCCTTGCCGCTCGAGACCTGCACGGCCGGCACCTCGCCATAGAAGTTCGGCAGCGTATAGAGCAGTCCGACGACCAGCACGATGCCGATCATCAGGTTTTTCCAGAGGGGATAGCGGTTCATGGCGCGGGCGGTGCTCGGCTACGTTGGCGGGGGCGGGACGGCCGGCCCCGCGGGAGAGGCGGCTCTGGTGTTCAGGCCGACTTCAGCGTGCCCTTGGGCAGAACGGTGGCGACTGCCTGCCGCTGCACGATGATCTCCACCTTGTCGGCGATTTCGACATGGATGAACTGCTCGCCGACATCCGCGATGCGGCCGGCGACACCACCCTGGGTGATCACTTCGTCGCCCTTCGCCAGAGCCTCGACCATGGCCTTGTGTTCCTTGGCGCGCTTCATCTGCGGCCGGATCATCAGGAACCAGATGACGACGAACATCAGGATCATCGGCAGCAACTGGAGCAGGCCGCCAGTGGGATCCTGGGCCGCGTCGGCGGCCTGAGCGTAGGCAGTGGAAATCAACACGATCGATACTCCCGGGTGCAAATTCGCGAAGCGCGGATTATATCAGCAGCCCGGATTTCGCCGCCGGCCGCGGCAATGCTCAGGATTCGACCGCCCGATCCGCGCTGAAGCGACCCACGAATGCCGCGAAGGCGCCCCCTGCGATCGCCTCGCGAATCTCTCGCATCAGGTTCTGGTAGTAGCGCAGGTTGTGGATGGTGTTGAGCATCGAGCCGAGCATCTCGCCGCTACGGTGCAGATGGTGCAGGTAGGCCCGCGAGAAGTTGCGGCAGGTGTAGCAGTCGCAGGACGGGTCGAGCGGGCCGGTGTCGCTGCGGTGCGCCGCGTTCTTGATCTTGATGTTGCCGAAGCGGGTAAACAGCCAGCCGTTGCGGGCGTTGCGGGTCGGCATCACGCAGTCGAACATGTCGATGCCGGCAGCGACGCTGGCCACGATGTCCTCGGGCGTGCCGACACCCATCAGGTAGCGCGGACTAGCCGCTGGCAGTCGCGGCGCAGTGTGCGCCAGGATGCGGCGCATGTCCTGCTTTGGTTCACCGACCGACAGACCGCCGATGGCGTAGCCGTCGAAGCCGATCGCCTCGAGCCCGGCGAGCGATTCGTCGCGCAGCGTCTCGAACATGCCGCCCTGGACGATGCCGAACAAGGCGTTGGTGTTGCCGAGGCGATCGAACTCGTCGCGCGAACGCCGGGCCCAGCGCAGTGAAAGCCGCATCGACGCGGCGGCTTCGTCGAGGCTGGCCGGATAGGGCGTGCATTCGTCGAAGATCATCGCCACATCGGCGTCGAGGCGGGTCTGGATCTGCATCGAGATCTCGGGCGTCAACATCAGCCGGGCGCCGTCGATCGGCGATGCGAATCGCACGCCTTCCTCGGAGATCTTGCGCAGCGCGCCGAGCGAGAACACCTGGAAGCCGCCCGAGTCGGTCAGGATGGGCTTGTCCCAGTGCATGAAGCGGTGCAGGCCGCCGTGGGCATCGATGACCGCCATGCCCGGCCGCAGCCACAGGTGGAAGGTGTTGCCCAGGCAGATGCGGGCGCCGACCTCGGCGAGCGCTGCCGGTGTCATTGCCTTGACCGTGCCATACGTGCCGACCGGCATGAACACCGGTGTGTCGACCTCGCCATGGGCCAGGACGAGGCGGCCACAGCGCGCGTCGCCGTCCTGCTTCAGGAGTTGGAATTGCATGCTTGTCGCGTCAGGAACATGGCGTCGCCGTAGCTGAAAAAGCGGTACTCGGCCTCGATGGCGTGGGCGTAGGCGGCTCGGATCGGTGCGATCCCTGCAAATGCCGACACCAACATCAGCAAGGTCGATCGCGGCAGGTGGAAATTGGTCAGCAGCGCGTCGGCGACCTGAAAGCGGAAGCCGGGCACGATGAAGATGTCGGTCTCGCCGCTGCCGGCAGCCAGCGGCCCGCTCCTGGCGGCCGATTCGAGTGCGCGCAGGCTGGTCGTGCCGACGGCGACGATTCGCCCCCCCGCGGCCCGTGTCCGACTGATCGCGGCGACGGTTGCGTCCGGCAGCAGGTAGTGTTCCCGGTGCATGCGGTGGCGCGAGATGTCGTGGCAGCGCACCGGCTGGAAGGTGCCGGCGCCGACGTGCAGCGTCAGGTAGGCGGCGTCGACGCCGTGCCGGCGCAGTTCGTCGAGCATCGCTTGGTCGAAATGTAGGCCGGCGGTCGGCGCGGCGACCGAGCCCGGGTGGCGCGCGAAAACGGTCTGGTAGCGCTCCTCGTCGCCGTCGCCGGCACCGCGGGTGATGTATGGCGGCAGCGGCAGTTCGCCGTGGCGCTCGAGCAACTCGAGTAGCGGTACCTGATCCGGAAACGCGAGGTGGAAGAACTCGCCGACGCGCCCGAGCACCGTCACGTCGAATGCATCGGCCAGGCGAAGGCGGCTGCCGGCCGCCGGCGACTTGCTGGCTCGGATCTGGGCCAGTGCCTGGTGGGGCCCGAGTGCGCGCTCGACCAGCACCTCGATTCGCCCGCCGGTCTGTTTGACGCCGTGCAGGCGAGCATGCACGACGCGCGAGTCGTTGAATACCAGCAGGTCGCCGGCGCGAAGCAGTGTCGGCAACTGGCGAAACGACAGGTCGCGAGGGCCGGAATCGACGATCGCCAGCAGCCGGCTGCCGCCGCGCGCAGCGGGTGGTCGCTGCGCGATCAGCCGCTCCGGCAGCTCGTAGTCGAAGTCGTCGAGGGTCAGAGGCATACGCTTGCTGGGGCAACCGTGTTGGGGGATAATTCGCCGCCTTCCCGGCCGGGGTGGCGGAATCGGTAGACGCAGCGGACTCAAAATCCGCCGCTGGCGACAGCGTGAGGGTTCGAGTCCCTCTCCCGGCACCAGATCCAGTATTCGATGTGGCGCCAAACCGGCGATCTTAGCCCGCAACTTGCCGGCTGGTCCACGGTCGTGCCTGCCGGTGTGTTGTTGTGACGATGCTCGACGCCAATGCCCGCGCTCTGCTCGATATGGTCTATCGGGTCGGCGCCCCCAAATTCCATCAGCTCGACGAAGATCAGGCCCGGCGGTCGATGATCAAGCTGCAGCATGCGTTCCAGCCGGACGCACCGGCCGTCGCGTCGGTGCTCGAAGTGCCGATCCGCCGTCCCGGCAAGGGACAGGGCGTGCTGCTCGCCCGGGCCTATCGCCCGGTCGGCGCGTCGCCCGGCCGGGCCCTGCCGATTCTGCTCTTTCTGCACGGCGGCGGCTGGTGCATCGGTAGCGTCAACACCCACGATGTGATGTGCCGCGAGCTGTGCAACGCGGCCGGCGTGGTCGTCTTTTCGGTCGACTACCGTCTGGCGCCGGAGCATCCGTTCCCGGCGGCAGTGGACGACGCCGCGCTGGCGCTGCGCTGGTTGCAGGACAACGCCGGCGAGATCGGCGGCATTGGCGACGCGCTCGCGATCGGTGGTGATAGCGCCGGCGGCAATCTCGCGCTGGTGACCACGCTGTGGGCGATCGAGCAGGCCCTGCCGCTGCCGCGCCTGCAATGCCTGATCTATCCGTGCGTCGATATCTACGCCAACACCGCCTCGCGCCAACGCTACGCCCAAGGCTATTTTCTCGACCAGGAGAGCCTGCTCTGGTTCTTCGAACGGTATCTGCCGCAGCCCGGCGATGCCATGGACTGGCGTGCGTCGCCGGTGCTGGCCTGGGACCTGCTCGACCGCCTGCCGCCGCTGTGCCTGATCGCGGCGGAGTGCGATCCGCTGGTCGATGAAGGGCGGCAACTGGCAGAGCATCTGCGCGCAGCCGGCGTTGTCGTCGAGCAGCACGAGTATCGCGGGCTGGTACACGGATTCATCACTCTCGGCGGGCTGTTTCCGCAGGCCAGCGAGGCGATCGCCACGATGGCAGAGAGCATTCGCCGCCATCTGCATAATCCGGGCCCGAATGACGGGTAGTGAGCGGATTTCGCGGCGCGCCGGATCATCGGTCACGGGTCACGTCGCAATTGGTGTCCTTCGCTGCTGCCCGTGATCTCTTTAACACTGGTGTCGCGATCTCGGGCGTAAGGTTGCGACTCGCGGAAAAGAAGGAGGCGACAGGAGGCGGCGCAGCGCGCTTTCCGGTGCGGCGGCCACTGTCGACCCCAGACAAGATTGACGGAATTCAGTCGAGTCCATAATGCTAAAAATCTTCAGCCATCACATTTCTTCTCACAGTCTGGTCAACCTGCTGATCGATGCCTTGGTGCTCGCTGTCGGCATGTTGATCGGCTTCACTCTGCAAAGCGGCGCCGGTACGGCGCTCGACTGGCGCATGGCGGTGCCCTCGGCACTGGCCTTCGCGGTCACGATGATGGTGCTCAACAGCGCTTTCGGACTGTACAAGCCATTTGCCGATGCTTCGCTTCGGAGCGTCGTCGGCCGCCTGGCATTGCCGGTGCTGGTCAGCATGCCTGTGGCCTACGGTGTGTACCACGTGCTTCCGTGGGGGCATTTCGCGCCGGAAGCCGGCGAGATCACCGCTGTCCTGCTGCTCGGCTTCGTGATGCTCAATCGGGGCATCGTGAACCGTGGTCAGCGTTCTGCTCTGATGGCCCGGCGCGTGCTGGTGCTGGGTGCCGGCGAAGACGCTGCGCTGGTCGAGAAGGTGCTGACCGCGCCTGAGTCGAGGGCGCTGTCGGTGGTCGGTTTCATTCCGACTGCGCAGGACGGCGTGCGGGCGGTGTCGCCGTCGCGTGTGCTCGAGTTCTCGGGTCGGCTCGCCGATCTGGTGCGCCGCGAACAGGTCGACGAGGTCATCGTCGCGGTGCGCGAACGTCGCGGTGGCGTGCTGCCGCTGCGCGAACTGCTGGATTGCAAGATGCTCGGCGCCAAGGTGCTCGACCTGAGTTCGTTCTACGAGCGCGTACAGGGCCAGGTTCGCATCGAATCCCTCAAGGCGAGCTGGCTGATCTACGGCGAAGGGTTCCGCCAGGGTCTGGTCCGCAGCATCGTCAAGCGGGTCTTCGATCTGGTTGCCTCGATCGTTCTGCTGGTGCTGGCCCTGCCGGTGATGATCATTGCGGCGATCGCCATCCTGATCGAGGACGGCGCACCGCTGTTCTACTTCCAGGAGCGGGTCGGTCAAGGCGGGCGCAGTTTCCGGGTGATCAAGTTCCGCAGCATGCGTCGTGACGCCGAAAAGGACGGCAAGCCCAAGTGGGCCCAGTCCAACGACGATCGCGTCACCCGTGTCGGTCGCTTCCTGCGCAAGACCCGCATCGACGAACTGCCGCAGTTGATCAACGTCCTCAAGGGCGAGATGAGCATGGTCGGCCCGCGCCCGGAGCGTCCCTACTTCGTCGACAAGCTGACCGAGGAAATCCCGTTCTACGCAGTGCGTCACTGCGTCAAGCCGGGCGTGACCGGTTGGGCCCAGGTACGCTATCAGTACGGTGCCTCGGTGGACGACGCGCTGCAGAAGCTCCAGTACGACCTGTATTACGTCAAGAACCACACCCTGTTTCTGGATTCGCTGGTGCTGTGTGAAACTGTCCGGGTCGTGCTGACCGGTCAGGGCGCGCACTGAGCCACTTCCGGTAGGGTCCATTTGTCGGTCCGGGCGCCTGCCCGGACCCTTTTCGTTTTCAGAGTCCGATGCCTGAGCTGATCGGCGACCTGCAACTGCTCGATATCGGCAAGGCCGGTTACATACTCGCCGCGGTCGCCCACGGCCTGTTTGCCCTGTACCTGCTGCTGGCCTGGCGCGGGGGGCGTGCCGGTGCCACGCTGCTGGCTGCCGTCCTCGGTGGTTCGCTGTGGTCGGTCGGCGCCTACCTGGCGCTGGCCAACGGCGATCACTGGCTGTTCGTCGCCACCGGCATGCTGGACGCGCTTCGGATCGGCGCGTGGTATGCGTTCCTTTTGGTGCTGCTCGAGCTGTCCGGTTCGGACCGGGGGTTGATTCGGCGAATGGCGAGCGCCGCGGTGGTCGTGTCGATCGCGCTCGCGGTGTTCCAGATCCCGTTCGAGCCGGAAGCCTGGGCGGCCCGCGGCGCGATGCTGTGCAGTCTGCTGGCAGCTGTATTCGGCCTGGTGCTGGTCGAGCAGCTGATCCGCAACCTGCCGCCGGATGGCCGCTGGGGCCTGAAGCCGATGGCGATCGGGCTGGTGGCGGCTTTCGCGTTCGACGTCTACCTGTACGCCGAAGGATCGATGTTCCAGCGCGTGGACGGGGCGGTTTGGGCGGTTCGCGGCTTCGTCCATGCCCTGATCCTGCCGCTGGTGGCACTCACCGTCGCGCGCAATCCCGACTGGCGAGTTCATATCAGTGTGTCGCGCCAGGTGGTCTTCCATACGTCGGCGCTGCTCGCCTCCGGTGCCTACCTGCTGCTGGTGGCCAGCGCCGGCTACTACCTGAGGATCTTCGGCGGTGACTGGGGCCGGGCCTTTCAGGTGGCCCTGGTGTTTGCCGGCCTGCTGGCGCTATCGGTGGTGGCGGTCTCCGGCTCGCTGCGGGCGCGGCTCAGGGTATGGCTGTCGAAACATCTGTTCGCCTACAAGTATGACTATCGCAGCGAATGGCTCGGCTTCACTCAGGCCCTGGCCGGCACCAGCGGTCAGGGCTCGCCGAAGGAGGCGGTGATCAAGGCGCTGGCCGATCTCGTCGAGAGCCCCGGCGGCGGCATCTGGCTGCGGGACGGGAGTGGCGCGCTGCGCTTTCAGGGCCGGTTGAACATGCCCGAGTGCGATGGCGACGAGCCTGCAGACGGTCCGCTGGCCAGCTTTCTCGGGAACAGCGGGTGGATCGTCAATCTCGCGGAGTATCGCTCGCGGCGGGAACTCTATCGGGCGCTCACCCTGCCGGCATGGCTGTCCCGCGTCGAGAGCGCCTGGCTGGTGGTGCCGCTGGTCAGCAATGGCGAACTGGTCGGCTTCGTCGTGCTGCTGTCGCCGCGAACCCCGATGGACGTCGACTGGGAGGTGCTGGACCTGCTCAAGACGGCCCAGCATCAGGCGGCCAGCTACCTGTCGCAACTGCAGGCACAGGAGGCCCTGCTGGAGGCCAAGAAGTTCGACGCCTTCAACCGGATGTCGGCGTTCGTGGTGCACGACCTGAAGAACCTGGTGGCCCAGCTGTCGCTGCTGATGAAGAACGCCGAGCGTCATCGCGACAATCCGGAATTCCAGCAGGATGTGCTCGACACTGTTGCCCACGTCGAAAAGCGGATGCGTGCGCTGATGGCGCAACTGCTCGAGAAATCGCCGATCGATCCGAAGCGGGCGGTTGACCTGACCGCGCTGGTGTCCCGCATCGTTGCCAACAAGTCGCGTCAGAAGCCGGCCCCGGCATTGACCGAGCACGCCACCGTAACGGTTCTGGCGCATGCCGATCGGCTAGAGAGAATTCTCGGGCATATCGTGCAAAATGCAATGGACGCCACCGCTGACGACGGTAAGGTAACGATCCGTGTCGCTCGGGTCGATGGTGCGCGAGCACTGGTCAGCGTCAGCGACACCGGGTGCGGTATGAGTGCCGAATTCGTCCGGGACGGGCTGTTCAAGCCGTTTCAGTCCACCAAGTCGAGCGGCATGGGCATCGGTGCCTACGAAAGCAGGCAGTATCTCCAGGAAATCGGCGGCGCGATCGAGGTTGCGAGCGAGTTGGGGGTCGGCACCGAAATGAGAGTTCTTCTTCCGCTGTGCGCGGACGACGGCGACGCAGCGCGAACAAGCAGGGCGAACTGAGCATTGGAACGAACGGACGAAAAGCGCAGGCCATTGTTGCTGGTCGAGGACGATCCGGCCCTGCTGAAACAGATGCGCTGGGCCTTCGACGGCTACGAGACGCTGCCGGCCGAGGATCGGGAAAGCGCGATTGCGCTGTTGCGCCGGCACGAGCCTGCGGTGGTGACGATGGACCTCGGGCTGCCGCCGGCGCCCGACGATGTCACCGAGGGCTTTCGGCTGCTGACCGAGATCCTGCAACTGCAGCCCTCGACCAAGGTGATCGTGCTGACCGGGCAGCATGATCGCGACAACGCGGTACGGGCGGTCGGCCTTGGTGCCTACGATTTCTTCGCAAAGCCGTTCGAGCCCGATCTGCTGTCGCTGGCGATCGACCGCGCCTATCGCCTGCACGAGTTGCAGCAGGAGAACCTTCGCCTGCAGATGCAGACCGGATCGCCGCTCGACGGCTTCCTGACGCGCGATACCTCGGTGCTGAAGCTGTGTCGGACGGTCGAGAAGGTCGCCTCGGCCAACGTCACGACGATGCTGCTGGGCGAGAGCGGTACCGGCAAGGAAGTGCTGGCGCGAGCGATCCACAATCTGTCGGCGCGCAGCAAGGAGCGTTTCGTTGCGATCAACTGCGCGGCCATTCCGGACACGCTGCTGGAGAGCGAACTCTTCGGCTACGAGAAGGGTGCGTTCACTGGCGCGGTCAAGCAGACCCTGGGCAAGATCGAGGTGGCCAGCAAGGGTACGCTGTTCCTCGACGAAATCGGTGACCTGCCGATGCCGCTGCAGTCGAAGCTGCTGCGCTTCCTCCAGGAACGGGTGATCGAACGGATCGGCGGCCGCGAGGAGATCCCGGTGGATGTGCGCATCGTCTGCGCGACACACCAGGACCTCAAGGGGCTGATCGCCGAGGGTCGGTTCCGTGAGGATCTCTACTATCGGCTGGCCGAGATCGTCATCGACATTCCGCCGCTGCGCGAACGTTCCGGCGACGCCAGCCTGATCGCTCACGCACTGGTCAAACGCCTGGCGGCAGAAAACGGACGCGGCAGCCTGCATCTGGGCGAAGACGCGCTGTCGGCAATCGAGGCCCACCCCTGGCCCGGCAACGTGCGAGAGCTCGAAAACTGCATCAAGCGCGCCGTGGTGATGGCCGACGGCAACCGCATTTCGGCCGATGACCTCGGCTTCGAGGCGGTCGACGAAGACCTGTCGATGCTCAACCTACGCCAGGTGCGCGAGGAGGCGGAAAAGGCTGCCGTCCTGCGGGTGCTGGCGCGAACCAACGGCAACGTGGCCAAGGCGTCCGAAGTGCTCGGTGTCAGCCGGCCCACGTTGTACGACCTGATGAATCGCTTCGGAATCAAGAAAGAGGCCTAGACAAGTGAACAAGCACAAGGGACACCGCGCGCGTGGACTGCTGCGGATCGTCGGACCGGCCCTGATCGGGCTGTCGATGCTGACCGCCTGCGGCAGCGATCCGGACCAGATGATCGCGTCGGCCCGGCAGTACATCGCCAGTAATGATCGCAAGGCAGCGGAGATCCAGCTCAAGAACGCGCTGCAGGAGGTGCCGAACCACGCTGAGGCTCGCTTTCTGCTTGGCCAGATTAACGTCGAATCCGGTGACTACGCCGGCGCGGTCAAGGAACTGGAGCGCGCACGCGAGGCCGGCTATCCCGAGGACCAGGTGGTGCCGGCACTGGCGCTGGCGATGCTGAAGGCCGGCGAGGGTCAGAAGCTGCTCGACCGCCTGGCAACGGTGCGGCTCGAGGACCCCGTCGCCGATGGCGCGCTGCAGGCAGTGGTCGGTGACGCACTGGCAAGGGTGTCTCGCCTGCAGGAAGCGCGGGTGGCATACAACCGTGCCCTGGCCGTATCGCCGACCGATCCCCGGGCGCGCATCGGCCTGGCGCGGATCAAGGCCGGCGAAAAGGATTACGACGAGGCGCGCAGCATCATCAAGGCAGTGCTGGAGGAAAGCGGCCAGATCGCCGAGGCCCACGAACTGCTCGCCGGCATCGCGATGATCCAGTCCGACCTGCCGCTGGCGATGGAAGAACTGCGCAAGGCGATCGCCGTCGAGCCCAAGCAGCCGGCCAATCATTTCCGGCTGGTGTCGCTGCTGATCCGCCAGGGCGAGCTGGCGCAGGCGCGCGAAGCGCTCGACGACATGACGAAGGCGACCGGTGGCCGCCAGGTCTATGCGCTCTACCTGAACGCCTACCTCGACTTCCTGGAAGGCAAGGACGAAGAGGCGCTCAACGGGGTCAGCAAGGTGGTCGGTGCGGTGCCGGACTTCCTGCCGGCCCGCCTGCTCACCGGTGCGATCCACCTGCGCAAGCGCGATTTCAACCAGACGCTGCAGCATCTGGGCGTGGTGCTGACCGCCCAGCCGGATCACCCGGTTGCACGGCGGCTGGCCGCCACCGCCCATTTGATGGCGCGCAATCCCGGCGCCGCGCTCGACCTGATCGAGCCGATGCTGAACGAGCAGGGTGCCGACGGCGGCTTGTTGCAACTGGCGGGTCAGGCCTATCTCGCGCAAGGCGACTTCGACAAATCCGCCGAATACTTCTCGCGCGCACTGGAAGGAAAGCCCGAGGATACGTCGGCGCGCATCCGCCTCGGTGTCAGCCGGATCGGACTGGGCGAGTCGGAGCAGGGCATGGCCGATCTGGCCGAAGCCGCCCGGCTCGACGAGCAAGGCATCCGCGCGGACATCGCGCTGTCGATGGCGCGACTCAAACAGGGGAAGATCGATCAGTCGCTGGAAGCGATCGCCGGCATCGAGCGCAAGCAGCCCGATAATCCGCTCGGTCCCAACCTGCGGGGCGGCGCGTTGCTTGCACGGGGCGACACCGACGGCGCCCGCAAGGCCTTCGAACAGTCGCTCGAAAAGGATTCCGCCTATCTGCCGGCGGCCGTCAATCTGGCCCGTCTGGATCTTTCAGAGAGGAAGGGGGACGAGGCTCGCGAGCGCCTCGCCAAGCTCGTGCGCATGCGCCCCGGTGACGCCAACGCCCGACTTGCGCTGGTGGACGTGATGGCCAAGGCCGGCGCCGATCTGGACGAGATCGAAGCTGAATTGCGCGACGGGGTCAAGGCCGCGCCAGACGCTCAATCACTGAAGGTGGCTCTGGTTCGCCAGCTGTCGTCGCGGGGCAAGTCGAAGGAAGCGCTCGCGGTAGCCCAGGAGGCTCAGATCCAGGATCCCGACAACCTGCGCGTGCTGGCGGTGCTGGGCGGCGCCCAACTGGCATCCGGTCAGGCCGAGCAGGCAGTCTCGACATTCGGTCGGCTGGCGTCCGAGAACCCGACCTCGAAGACCGCACTGCTGTTGCTTGCCGGAGCCCAGACCGCGGCCGGCAACATGTCGGGCGCCGATCAGACGCTGCAAAAGGCGCGCCTGCAATTTCCCAACGATCTCGAGGTGACCCAGGCGCTGGTCGCCCACCGCCTCAAGCACCGGGACTTCAACGGCGCGTCCAGTGTCGCCGAAGACTGGCGGCGGAAGCACGAGAAGTCTGCCGATGGCTATCTGTTGACGGCCGACGTGGCGATCCGCCAGTCCGACTGGCAGCGCGCGATCGACAATCTAGAGAAGGCGCAGACGATCGAGCCCCGCGCCAAGACCGCGATCGCGCTGCACGCCGCCTTCAGTGCGGCGGGCGACGACAAGGCGGCCGCCAAGTCGGTGGCGACCTGGATCAGGGATAACCCGGACGATCTCGCGGTGCGTGGCTACCTTGCCGAGAGTGCGCTGCGTTCGGCCAGCTACGATACCGCCGTGCGCTACTACAAGGACATGATCAAGGTCGCGCCGAAGAACGCGTTGTTGCTCAACAACCTCGCATGGGCGGGCGCCAAGGCCAACGATCCGAAGGCGCAGCAGTACGCCGAAACGGCACTTGAACTCGCCCCCGACAATCCTGCCATCCTCGACACCGTGGGTATGCTGAGTTCGCAGAAGGGCGACCACGCCCGCGCCGTCGAGCTGCTGCAGCGCGCCAGCGACGGTGCGCCCAAGTCCGTGCCGATCGCGCTCAATCTCGCCAGGGCGCTGGCCAAGGCCGGTGAGGCGGATCGCGCGCGTGCGCTGCTCGACCGGCTCGAAAAGGAACATGCCGGCATGTCCGGGCTCAAGCGCGAGGCGCAACGCATCCGGGCGACGCTCTAGGCGAAGGTTTTTTTGCAATCGAACAATATCGAGGTGTCACTTTGACGACCGTTGCAGTAATCGGGCTGGGCTATGTCGGCCTGCCGCTCGCCGTGGAATTCGGCAAGAAATTCACGACCATCGGTTTCGACCTGTCGGAATCGAAGGTCAAGGCCTATCGTGATTTCGTCGATCCCACCGGCGAAGTTAGCAGCGAGGACCTGCGTGCCGCGACCAAGCTGAGCTGCCACACCGATCCGGCAGCCATCGCCCAGGCGGACTTCATCGTCGTCGCGGTACCGACGCCGGTGGACGACGCACATCAGCCGGATCTGACGCCGCTGGTCAAGAGTTCGGAGACCGTCGGCCGGAACCTCAAGCGCGGTGCCGTCGTGGTGTTCGAGTCGACGGTCTACCCGGGGGCGACCGAGGAGGTCTGTATCCCGATCATCGAACGCCATTCCGGCATGCGCTGGAAAGAGGATTTCTTCGTCGGCTATTCGCCCGAGCGCATCAATCCGGGCGACAAGGAGCGCACCGTCACCAAGATCGTCAAGGTCGTCTCCGGCGACTGCCCGGAGACGCTCGCGACGGTCGAGCGGATGTACGGTTCGGTGATCACGGCCGGCGTGTATCCGGCCAGCTCGATCAAGGTGGCCGAGGCGGCCAAGGTCATCGAAAACACCCAGCGCGACCTCAACATCGCACTGATGAACGAACTCTCCCTGATCTTCCACAAAATCGGGATCGACACCGTCGAAGTGCTCGAAGCCGCCGGCACCAAATGGAACTTCCTGCCGTTCCGACCGGGCTTGGTCGGTGGTCACTGCATCGGCGTCGACCCGTACTATCTGACCTACAAGGCCGACATGCTGGGCTACCACCCGCAGGTGATCCTCGCCGGTCGCCGGATCAACGACGGCATGGGCAAGCACGTCGCCGAGCAGACCATCAAGGCGATGATCCAGGCCGGCAGCAACATCAAGGGTGCGCGCGTGACGGTGCTCGGGCTGACGTTCAAGGAAAACTGTCCCGACCTGCGCAACAGCAAGGTGATCGACGTGATCCGTGAGCTGCAGAGCTTCGGCTGCGAGGTCTCGGTGCACGATCCGGTCGCCGAATCCGCCGAGGCCGAGGAGGAATACGGTGTCGGCCTGACCGCATGGGACGCCCTGCCGGAATCCGACGCAATCGTCGCCGCCGTGGCCCACGCCGAATACCGCGACATGGGGCTCGACGCACTGTTGGCGAAGCTGCGGCCGGGCGGCATCTTTGCCGATGTCAAATCCGCCTACGATCGCAATGCGCTGGAAGCCGCCGGCGCCGTAGTCTGGCGACTCTGAGGCGATGCGCGTGACCGCCCGCCGGTTGCTCAGCTTCTGCCTGGGCATGGCGCTGCTGGCGGCCGGTCCGGCCGCGTCCCATGAGCGCAGCCTGGCCGCCGGCAAGTCATCGCAGCTGGATCTTGCGCGGGCATTCGAGCACGGCGAGGGTGTGGATCGCGATCCCTCGCGAGCACGCGAGCTCTATTGCGCCGAGGCCCGCAGCGGCAATGTCGAGGCCATGCATGCGCTCGGCTGGATGTATGCCAACGGTCGCGGCGGTCCCCGGGACGACGGCATCGCCGGCACCTTGTTCGCGATGGCGGCCTTCCGTGGCCATGTCCAGGCCGGCAACATGTTGAGGCTGCTCGGTGGTCATCGCGGCGCGGTGCCCGAGTGCCTGCTGCCGCCCCCTGCCGAACGCAAGCGCCAGTTCGCGGATCCCGACGAATGGCGGGTCGACGATTACGTGGTGCGCCTGAACGCCATGCAGCGTCCTCATGCCCTGCTGGTTGCACGTCTGGCTGGTGAGTACGGCATTGCGCCGCGGCTGGCACTGGCGATCGCCCGCGCCGAGTCGGATTTCGATCCTGCCGCGGTATCGGTCCGCAATGCGGTCGGGCTGATGCAGCTGATGGCGGACACGGCCGAGCGATTCGGTGTCGCCGACATCCACGATCCGGAACAGAACGTCCGTGGCGGGCTCGCCTATCTCCGGTGGCTGCTGGCCTATTACCGCGGCCGGGTGGCGCTGGCGGTCGCGGCCTACAACGCAGGCGAGGGCGCAGTGGACCGCTACCGCGGCGTACCACCTTATCCCGAAACCCGCCGCTATGTGGACAAGGTGGGGTCGCGCTACCCATTTGCGCACCATCCCTACGCCGAGGCCGCTGCGCTGGGCCGCTCACCGGTGTCGGTCATCGAGCCGGCGCTGGCAGCGGCAGGAGACGCCCGGTGAGCCCAGCGATTCGAGCGGTGGCGCTGGCATGGCCGTTGGTGATGGCGTTCGCGCTGCCACTGCCGGCGGTTGCGCAAATCGCCAAGTCCCTGGTCAAGGTCAAGCCGTCGGTGGTGGCGATCGGTACGTACCAGCGAACCCGCAGTCCGGCCTTCAAGTTCCTGGCGACCGGCTTCGCGGTCGATAACGGGCTGACCATCGTCACCAACGCCCATGCGCTGCCGGCGGTGCTTGACAGCGAGCAGTTGGAGAAACTGGCAATCGCGATTCCGAACGTCGAGGAAGGCATGACCGAGGTCCGATCGGCCCGCGAAATGCGGATCGACAAGGAGCACGACCTCGCTCTGCTGGAGATCGGGGGACAGCCGCTGCCGGCGCTGGTACTGGCCGCTGAGGTGCCGGTGCCCGAGGGCACCGAGATCGGCTTCACGGGCTTTCCGATCGGCAGTTCGCTCGGTCTCACGCCGGTGACGCACCGGGGAATGATTTCGGCGCTGACACCGATCAGTATTCCCCAGGGCAATGCGCGCCGGCTCGATCCGCGCATGGTGCGAAGCCTTTCCGCGCCGTTCAAGGTCTATCAGCTCGATGCCACCGCCTACCCGGGCAACAGCGGCAGCCCGATGTACGACGCCGATAGCGCCCGAGTGGTCGGCGTCATCAACGGCGTGTTCGTGAAGGGCACCAAGGAGAACGTGATCTCCGAACCCTCGGGCATCAGCTACGCAATTCCTGTCCGCTACCTGCGCGCCCTGCTCGGGCGCTGACGGTCGCGTTCGGTTCGTACTCGGCGTCGCCCACCGTGCCCGGCTCGTCGCCGGCGGGGACCCGGGACGTCGACCGATTGTGGCCGGTGGCCTGCCTGCAATGGCGTCCGGTCCCGCTGCGTCCATGCCCGACGCGGTCAGCCCGGAAAAAAGAACCGCGCCGGGTGGCGCGGTAATGAGGAGCTTCGTGAAGAAAAATCTGGACGGCGCGTCGTCCGTCCGGAGTCCGACGGAATCGAACCCCTGTTGCACGGACCGCCGCCCACAACGAAGACGGTGGATCCGGTGCTCTGGCTTGCCGGTCGCCTCGCAGCGGTCGACCCGACCGCCGCCGCTGGGCGCAGCACACTTATCCTTTTAGTAGCAGATCCGAAAAACGCTCGCCGAGTTCCCGCTCGCGAACCGTGACCGAAGTCCGGACTGCATGCCGGGCATGACCCGGCGAAGCTGTTCGAAGGCTGTGCCACAATACACCGACACGCGCGGTGGAGGGTGCGATGCGATTCGAGAACGGGGACCAAAGCAGCAACGTCGAGGATCGGCGAGGATCGGGCTTCGGACGAGGCAGTCGGGGGCGACGGGCCGGCGGTATCGGAATCGGCACGATCCTGATCGCACTGGTGGCGATGTATTTTGGCGTTGACCCTTCGATCGTCTTGAATGGGGCCGGCGTTGGCAGCGTGGCGCCGGGGCCGAGTGCCGAAGTGGCGCCCAGGCCGCCCGCCGAAGACGAGATGGCGCGTTTCGTGTCGATGGTGCTGGCCGATACCGAAAAAACCTGGCATGCGTTGTTCCGGGCGGGCGGACAGGCCTATCGCGAACCCAAGCTCGTGCTGTTCACCGGCGCGACCCGCACCGCTTGCGGCGTCGGCCAGGCGGCGATGGGCCCCTTCTACTGTCCGGCCGACCAGAAGGTCTATATCGACCTGGCGTTCTACGATGATCTGCGCAGTCGTTTCCGGGCGCCGGGCGATTTTGCCCAGGCCTATGTCATCGCGCACGAGATCGGCCATCACGTGCAGAATCTGCTGGGCATCTCGTCGCGGGTGCAGGAGGCACGGCAGCGGGTGTCCGAGCGCGAAGGCAATCAGCTTTCGGTAAAACTCGAACTGCAGGCCGACTGCCTCGCCGGCGTCTGGGCCCATCATGCCGATCGTGCCCGCAATGTGCTCGAGTCGGGCGACGTCGAAGAAGGCCTCGCGGCCGCCGCAGCGATCGGGGACGACCGGCTGCAGCGGCAGGCGCAGGGCTATGCCGTGCCGGATAGCTTCACGCACGGCAGCTCCGAGCAGCGTGTGCGCTGGTTCCGCACCGGGCTCGCCGGTGGCGAAGTGGGCCAGTGCAACACCTTTGACGGCGGGCGCCTCTGAGCGTCCCCCCGAGCTTGGGCAGCGACCCGGACATCCTCCCGCGCGGACGGCCGCCCCAGGCCAAGGCGAGCGGTGCGGCGAGCGCCGGTCGCCTGGAGTCCTTGCGGCCTCTGCTGTGGCTATGTCTTGCCACCGCCGTCGTACTGTCGATCCTGCCGCATCTGGTCGGCGCGGAATTCCAGCGGCAACTGCTCGAGGAGCACGGCGTCATCGAGGTCCTGGCGGCCCTGTGCTGGCTTCTGGCGGCGGCCTCCGCGCTCGCCCGGACTCCCCGGCCGACGCCATTGATGGTGGCCTATGCGGCGGTCTTCTGCCTGTTTACCGTGCGCGAGACCGACCTGCTGACCTTGCTTGTCACCGGTGGCGGCAAGCAGGCGGTGCGCTCTTCGTATTACTTGGGTGCCACCGGTGCGTCCATGCTCGAACGGATCGGCGTGGCGCTGTTGCTGGTGGTGGCGATCGTCGCCCTCGCCGTGAGCGTGTGGGGCAGCCTGCGGGAGTTGCGTCGTCCTGCACAGCTTGCGCCGCAATCGATGCGCATCCTGATTCTCGGCGGCATCGTCCTCGTGGTGAGCCAGTTGTGCGAGGAGATGCTGGGCTGGGCCGAAGATTGGGGTGGTACGCTCGGCCTCGCGCTGGCCCGCAGCTTCTGGGCGCTGGAGGAAGGATTCGAGGCGCTGGCGCCGCTGATCATCGCGCTGGCGTTGCTGCCGGCCCGCCGGCGGCGAGCGGACGATGCCGGGGGCGCGGCCGAGCGCTGACGGCCTCAGCGCTCGGCGCGGTAGGCTTCGACCGGAATCGTCAATCGCACCTCGTCGGCAACGAACGGTACATACTTTTTCAGGCCCCATTCGGAACGCTGGATCGTGGTGGTGATGTCGGCGCCGCACTTGTGCCGCTTGGTGCTGACCTCGAGGCCGCAGTGAATGGCGGAGACCTCGAGTTCGACCGGCCGTACGACGCCGAGCAGCGCCAGCCGGCCCGCGACCCGGGATGCGCCGGAGATGCCGAGGACGACGTCGTTGGCGCGAAAGATCACGGTCGGGTAGGCGGCCACGTCGAAGAAGTCCGGGCCGCGCATGTGCTCGTCCCAGTCGTCCGCCCCCATGTCGATCGAGGCCGCCTCGATGGTCACGTCGATCGAGGCAATGCCGGTCTCGGCGTCGTAGTCGATGGTGCCGCGGACATCGTTGAAGCGACCATGCTGGGTCGAGAAACCGAGGTGCTTGACGGCGAACACCGGGCGGGTATGACGGCCGTCGATGTCGAAGCGCTCGGCCGCGGCCACGGTCGCCAGCGCACTTAACAGAACGCCGGCTGCGCTGCAGATTCGAGGCCTGGCTGCGCTCATCGGTCGGATCCTCCTGGCTTTGGTCCGGTCGATTCCGGACGCTCGGTGCACGATACCGGGCCACCCGCCGGCGATCCACCCGGCGGCAGGCCGTGGTGTCGCGATGGCGTCGCCGTCGCACGTCCGGCCATGCCCGTGGACTGCGCACCGGCCACGGCTGACGGTTGCCGACCGCAATCAGGACAGCCGGCGCCCGCATGGTGGGCTGCCCTCCGATCTGCGCGCCTGTGCAAGTTTCCCGCCGCAATCCATGGGGCGATGAGCAACGTTCGGGCGACGCCGGATTACCGAGTCCCGGCACCGAGCGAAGCAGGCGCCCGACCTCACCGGTCGGCCCCCACCCGGCGCTTCCCCGGTACGGGATGACCGCATGTCGGGCAGCGGTCGCGGGATGTCGCAATGACGACCACCGGCGCGCATCCCTGACCGCCAGCGGAATGATCGGCGACAACGATCGCGGGGGTGTGCGGCGGCTCGTCGAACAACGACTCCTGCGACGCGCGCCCGACCCGCCCCGACGACGTGATCCCGGCACCGATGACCACCTCTTCGATCTTCGTCTCGCACGGACGCTTGCGCCTCGGGACGTCGCGTCGCCCCGGCCGCGCGCCATCGTGATGCCTTCGCAGGTCATCGCGGTCGCCGATGCTCGCCATGCCGCCTGAGTGTTCATCGTCGGCGCCGCACGTGTCGTGCCTCTTCGGCCTGCTCGCGTGTCCTGACAGTGTGGTCCGGCGCAATGCCGCGTTCAGCGGGTCTTCAGGTGATCGGGCGGGTTGCCTCCGGCGTCTGGGGGATGTTCTCACGTAGTTGAAAATAAACATGAAAAACAAGAAGTGAAAATTTTCCCGATGGCAGCTACTTGAAATACGCCAGACCCGCCCCTACTATTGGCACTCGACAGGGGAGAGTGCTAACAAGCGTCGCCCCGTCCTGTGTTGATCGGGCCTGCCGGCGTGGCCGGCGCCCAGAACCAAGACCTCTGTTAGGAGACTGCTACATGAAGATTCGTCCTTTGCATGATCGTGTGATCGTCAAGCGTCTGGAGGCCGAGCGTACGACCGCCAGCGGCATCGTGATCCCGGACAGCGCCGGCGAGAAGCCCGATCAGGGCGAAGTGCTGGCCGTTGGCAACGGCAAGATCCTCGAGGACGGCAAAGTCCGTCCGGTGGGTGTCAAGGTCGGCGAACGTGTCCTGTTCGGCAAGTATGCCGGCCAGACCGTCAAGGTCGACGGTGAAGAGCTGCTGGTGATGCGCGAAGAAGACATCATGGGCGTGCTCGACATCTAAGCGCGACGCATCGCAAGCAACTGATCGACTGAACGAATTTCCGGAGTAAGAAACAATGGCAGCTAAAGAAGTCAAGTTTGGTGATTCCGCCCGTGAGCGCATGGTCGCCGGCATCAATATCCTGGCCAACGCGGTCAAGGTGACTCTCGGTCCGAAAGGCCGCAACGTCGTGCTGGAGCGCTCGTTCGGCGCCCCGACGGTGACCAAGGACGGTGTCTCGGTCGCCAAGGAAGTCGAGCTCAAGGACAAGTTCGAGAACATGGGCGCCCAGATGGTCAAGGAAGTCGCTTCCAAGACCTCCGACGTCGCCGGTGACGGCACCACCACCGCCACCGTGCTGGCGCAGTCGATCGTGCGCGAAGGCATGAAGTTCGTCGCCGCCGGCATGAACCCGATGGATCTGAAGCGCGGCATCGACAAGGCCGTGGCGGCCACCGTCGATGAGCTGAAGAACCTGTCGAAGCCCTGCTCGACGAGCAAGGAAATCGCCCAGGTCGGCTCGATCTCCGCCAACTCCGACGGCGACATCGGCCAGATCATCGCCGATGCCATGGACAAGGTCGGCAAGGAAGGCGTCATCACCGTCGAAGACGGCAAGAGCCTCAGCAACGAACTGGACGTGGTCGAAGGCATGCAGTTCGACCGCGGCTATCTGAGCCCCTACTTCATCAACAATCCGGACAAGCAGGTCGCCGTGCTGGAAGACCCGTTCGTGCTGCTGTTCGACAAGAAGATCTCGAACATCCGCGATCTGCTGCCGGTGCTGGAGCAGGTCGCCAAGGCCAGCCGTCCGCTGCTGATCATCGCCGAGGATGTCGAGGGTGAGGCCCTGGCCACCCTGGTGGTCAACAACATCCGCGGCATCCTCAAGACCTGCGCCGTCAAGGCCCCGGGTTTCGGTGATCGCCGCAAGGCCATGCTGCAGGACATCGCGATCCTGACCGGCGGCCAGGTCATCGCCGAGGAAGTCGGCCTGACCCTCGAGAAAGCCACCCTGGACGATCTCGGCCAGGCCAAGCGCATCGAGATCGGCAAGGAGAACACCACGATCATCGACGGTGCCGGTATCGCCGGTGAGATCGAGGCCCGGGTCAAGGAGATCCGCGTGCAGATCGAGGAGGCGACCTCCGATTACGACCGCGAGAAGCTGCAGGAGCGGGTCGCCAAGCTGGCCGGCGGCGTCGCCGTGATCAAGGTCGGTGCCGCGACCGAAGTCGAGATGAAAGAGAAGAAGGCCCGTGTCGAAGACGCGCTGCACGCCACCCGTGCCGCCGTCGAAGAAGGCATCGTGCCGGGCGGCGGTGTTGCGCTGATCCGCGCCCGCGCCGCGGTCGCCAGCCTGAAGGGCGACAACCACGACCAGGATGCCGGCATCAAGATCGTGCTGCGCGCGATGGAGCAGCCGCTGCGCGAAATCGTCGCCAACGCTGGTGACGAACCGTCGGTGGTGGTCAACAAGGTTACCGAAGGCAGCGGCAACTTCGGCTTCAACGCCGCTACCGGCGAGTATGGCGACCTGGTCGAGATGGGCGTGCTGGACCCGACCAAAGTGACCCGCACCGCGCTGCAGAACGCCGCCTCCGTGGCTGGCCTGATGCTGACCACCGACTGCATGGTCGGCGAGCTGGCCGAAGACAAGCCGGCCGGCGGCATGCCCGGCGGCATGGGCGGCATGGGCGGCATGGGCGGCATGGACATGGGCATGTAAGCCCTGCCCGGACGCCTGTCCGCAAGGCCCCGTCGCAAGGCGGGGCCTTTTCCGTCTACGGCGCAGCGACATCCGCACGGGCCAATGGGCGCGCTGCGTGGGATAATCGGGAGAAAAAAGGCGGCGGGGAGTCGCCCGCTGCGGGGCTGGGCGCTCCCCGGGACCCGGCAGCAAGTTGCAGCCAGATCCCCAAGACCGAGTAAAAGGAGAACAGCGGGATAGACCTTAAAGGCCACCGCTTACGTCAAACTTACAGCGGAACGGGATATGCGGATTCTGTTGGCTGAGGACGATGCCGTCATTGCCGACGGCTTGGCGCGGGCATTGCGCCGCAACGGCTACGCGGTCGATCACGTGGCTACCGGAACGGAGGCAGATGCGGCCGTGGCGTCCCAGCCTTTCGACCTGTTGATCCTCGATCTGGGCCTGCCGAAGCTCTCGGGCATCGACGTGCTGAAGCGCCTGCGCGCCCGCAAATCGGTACTGCCGGTGCTGATCCTGACGGCGCAGGACGGGGTCGAGGACCGGGTGAGGGGGCTCGATGCCGGCGCCGACGACTACCTCACCAAACCGTTCGCCTTGCCCGAGCTCGAGGCCCGGGTGCGCGCACTGACCCGACGCGGAACCGGCCAGCCCCGCTGCATCGAACTGGGCGGTCTGGCCTACGATCAGGCCGATCGGGTGGTCAAGATCAATGGCCAGATCGTCGAGATGTCGGCCCGAGAGATCGGTCTGCTCGAGGTGCTGCTGCTGAGGGCCGGACGACTGGTGAGCAAGGACCAGCTGGTGGATCACCTGTGTGGCTGGGGCGAGGAAGTCTCCAACAACGCGATCGAGGTCTACGTGCACCGACTGCGCAAGAAGCTGGAGACGAGCGGCGTGCGCGTGGTCACCGTGCGCGGGCTGGGCTACTGCCTGGAAAAGCCGGATGTGGCCTAAGCGTCGGCGTCTGGCCGAGGCGGGCAAGCAGGGGGGAGAGACCCACTACAATTCGCTGTTCGGCGAGATCCTCGACTGGATGCTGGCGCCGCTGCTGTTCCTGTGGCCGATCTCGATCATCATCACCCACAACGTCGCGGCGAGCATCGCCAATACGCCGTACGACCGCAGCATGGCAGACAGCCTGAGGGCGCTGGCCCAGATGATCAGCGTCGATCGCGGCGAGGTCAGCGTCAATTTTCCGGCGCCGGCGCGCGCCCTGTTCCGCTCCGATCAGGACGATGTGATGTACTTCCAGGTCACCGACCTCGCCGGTCGGGTGATCTCGGGGGACAAGGACATCCCGCCGGCCTTGCCGCCGCGTGACCTGGTGCCCGGCGACGTGCTGTTCCGCGACGGCGTGATCCAGGGCGAGGAGGTGCGCATCGCCTACCTCTTCCTGCGGGCCTACCCGCGCACCGACAGTCCGCTGGTCCTGCTCCAGCTCGGCGAGACCCGCAACAAGCGCAGCGACCTCGCGTCGCGCGTCGTGACCGGTGTGCTGCTGCCGCAGTTCGCGATCATTCCGCTGGCGGTGGTGCTGGTGTGGCTCGGCCTGACCCGCGGCATCGCACCGCTCAGTCGCCTGCAGCGCATCCTGCGGCGGCGGCGGCCGTCGGACCTGTCGCCGATCTCGACCATCGGCGTGCCCGAGGAGGTTCGGCCGCTGATCATCGCATTCAATGAAATGATGGAGCGCCTCGAAGAAAACCTGCAGGCGCAGCAGCGCTTCATCGCCGACGCCGCGCATCAGATGCGCACGCCGTTGACCGGACTGCGGATGCAGACCGAACTGGCGCTGCTCGAAAGCGAACCCGAGGCGCTGCGCAGTTCGTTGCGGCAGATCGCCGAGAGCGCCGAACGGGCGAGCCACCTGATCAATCAGTTGTTGTCGCTGGCCCGCGCGGAATCCAGTTCGGAGAAGATCTACGCGGTCGAGCGCGTCGATCTTTCCTCGCTGGTGAAGAACGTCGTCGAGGAACTGTTCCCCCGCGCGCTGGCCAAGCAGATCGACCTCGGCATCGAGGCGACCGAGGTCGAGCTGTCGATCGATGGCAATCCGGTGCTGCTGCGCGAACTGATCAAGAACCTGGTGGACAACGCAATCAAGTACACGCCGGTGGCCGGGCAGGTGACCGTGCGTACCCAGGCGACCGACTTCGCGATCCTGGAGGTCGAGGATTCCGGCATCGGTATCCCCGAAGCCGACCGCGAGCGGGTGTTCGAGCGCTTCTACCGGGTGCTCGGAAGCGGCGAGGACGGATCCGGCCTGGGCCTGCCGATCGTCCGCGAGATCGCCGAACTGCATCGCGCCCGCGCCACGCTGAATCCGAATCCGTCGGGTCGCGGCACGATCGCCCAGGTGGTGTTCCCGCGCAGCCTCCAGTCCGCCGGCGCCAGCCGCGAATTGGTGCCGGTGCCGGGCTGAGGCGCGGGGGCCGGCACGGCCGTGCGCCAGGTTGACCGTGATCGATCATCGGCTATAATGCGCGCTCTTTGCGGCCAGGTAGCTCAGTTGGTAGAGCAGCGGACTGAAAATCCGCGTGTCGGCAGTTCGATTCTGCCCCTGGCCACCAGCTTCGAGACCGGTTCCCGCCCTACGGCGCGAACCGGTCTTTTGCGTTGTACTCGCGTCGGCGTGATCGCCTGTCCAAGCGGCGTCACTGCCGGCGCGTGCGAGGCCGGATCGCACAGTCGGCGGATGCTATAATCGCTCGGCTAAATTGGCCCCCAGATCAACCCATGCAAGTGTACGCGCTCGGACTGAATCATCACTCCGCACCGCTCGAAATTCGCGAGCGCGTATCGTTTCAGCCCGACGGCTTGCCGCAGGCACTGCAGCACCTGACCTCGGAGCGCGCGGTCAAGGAAGCGGCGATACTCAGCACCTGCAACCGTACCGAACTCTACTACGCCTGCAACGACCCCCAGTCGGCGGCCGACTGGCTGGCGGACTTCCACCGGGTCAAGCTGCGGGAGATCTCGCCCTACCTGTACGCCTACCCGCAGAAGGAGGCCGTGCGCCATGTCTTCCGGGTGGCAAGTGGGCTCGATTCGATGGTGCTCGGCGAACCGCAGATCCTTGGCCAGGTCAAGGAGGCGGCCCGTCAGGCGGAGAAGGCCGGCACGCTCGGCACGATGCTGCACAAGCTGTTCCAGCGTACCTTCGCGGTGGCCAAGGAGGTCCGCTCCACCACCGCCATCGGGGCCAACATCGTGTCGATGGCGGCGGCCTCCGTCCATCTCAGCGAGCGCATTTTCGAACGGGTGGCTGAGCAGCAGATCCTGTTCATCGGTGCCGGCGAGATGATCGAGCTCTGCGCCGCCCATTTCGCGGGCGAGAAGCCGAGGCGGATCACCGTCGTCAACCGTACACCCGAGCGTGCCCGCGACCTTGCCGAGCGCTTTGGCGGCGATATCGCCCGCCTCGACGAAGTGGCCGATCTGCTCCATCACTACGACGTGGTGGTGTCCTGTACCGGCAGTCCGTTGCCGATCGTCGGCCTCGGCATGGTCGAACGTGCAATCAAGGCGCGCCGGCACCGGCCGATCGTGATGGTCGATCTGGCAGTGCCGCGGGACATCGAACGCGAGGTCGCCGACCTCGACGACGTCTTCCTCTACACGGTCGATGATCTCGCCCAGGTCGTCGAGTCGGGCGTCGAGTCCCGCCAGGCGGCGGTGGTCGAGGCCGAGGGCATCATCGAGCGCCAGGTGGACGGCTTCCTGCACTGGGTCGAGTCGCGTGACGTGGTGCCGGCGATCCGCGCCCTGCGGGCCCACGCGGACGAGCTACGGCGTGCCGAACTCGACCGCGCCGCGCGACTGCTGGCGCGCGGAGAATCGCCGGAAAAGGTGCTCGAGGCCCTGAGCCACGGCCTGACCAACAAGCTGATGCACGGTCCGACGCAATACCTGAGCAAGTCCGGCGCCGACAGCGGCAGCGACACCTGCGGCCTGATCCAGCGCCTGTTCAATCTCGATGGCCGACGCTGACGCCGACGATCGTCGGTTGGCGGCCGAAATTCCCGAATGAAGACGAGTATCCGTGAAAAGCTGGAGCAGCTCGGCCTGCGGCTGGCCGAACTCGATCGCTGGCTGGCTTCGGCGGAGGCGACTGCGGACCTGGACGTGTTCCGGCGGCAGTCACGCGAGCATGCGGAGCTGCAGCCCGTCGTCAGTCTGTTCGATCGCTTCCGGCGAGCGGAAGAGGATGTCGCGACGGCGCGTGCGATGCTCGACGATCCGGAACTGCGCGAACTGGCGGAGAGCGAACTCGACGACGGCATTTCGTTGTGTGAATCCCTCGAGGTCGAACTGCAGCGGGCCTTGCTGCCGAAGGATCCGGACGACGATCGCAATCTGTTCCTCGAGATTCGCGCCGGTACCGGCGGCGACGAGGCGGCGCTATTCGCGGCCGACCTGTTGCGCATGTACACCCGCTACGCCGAGCAGCGTCGCTGGCAGCTGGAGATCGTGTCGGCAGCCGAGTCCTCGCTCGGCGGCTACAAGGAAGTGATCGCCCGGGTGAGCGGCAGCGGCGCCCATGCCCGGCTCAAGTTCGAATCGGGTGGCCACCGCGTACAGCGTGTGCCGGTGACCGAAACCCAGGGACGCATCCATACCTCGGCGTGCACCGTCGCGGTGATGCCCGAGGCCGACGAACTCGAGGAGGTCGTGATCAATCCCACCGAGTTGAGGATCGACACCTACCGCGCCAGCGGCGCCGGCGGCCAGCACGTCAACAAGACGGATTCGGCCGTGCGGATCACCCATCTGCCCACCGGTATCGTCGTCGAATGCCAGGACGACCGTTCGCAGCATCGCAACCGTGCCCAGGCGATGTCGGTGCTTGCCGCCCGCATCAAGGACATCCAGGCGCGCGAGCAGCAGGCCCGCGATGCGGCCACCCGCAAGAGCCTGGTCGGTAGCGGCGACCGCTCCGAGCGGATCCGCACCTACAACTTCCCGCAGGGTCGGGTCACCGACCATCGCATCAATCTGACCCTCTACAAGCTCGATGCGATCATGGCGGGCAATCTCGATGAACTGGTCGACGCGCTGGTCGCCGAGCACCAGGCCGAGCAACTGGCCGCACTCGGCGAGGATGGCTGAGCCGGAGTCGCTGGCGGAAGCGCTCGACTGGGCCCGTCAGCGAATCGATCCACTCGAGGCGCGCGTGCTGCTGTGTCACGTCGCGGCGATATCCCACGCTACGCTGCGGGGTTTCGGCGAGCGGCCACTGGCGCTAGACGCGTGGCAGCGTTTCGAGGCGCTGGTACGGCGCCGCGCCGCCGGCGAGCCGGTGGCCTATCTGACTGGCGCGCGGGAGTTCTATTCGCGCGCGTTCCGGGTCGGCAACGGTGTGCTGATTCCGCGCCCGGAAACCGAACAACTGGTCGGCGCGGCGCTGGACTCGGTGCGCGGCCGGGACGGCATTCGAGTGCTCGATCTGGGCACCGGCAGCGGCATCGTCGCGATCACTCTGGCGCTCGAACTCGGCAGCCGCGCCGCGTCGGTGGTCGCCGTCGACCGCTCGGCGACCGCACTGGGATACGCCAGCATGAACGCCGGGGCGCTGGGCGCTGCCGTCGATTTCCGACTTGGCGACTGGTTTGCCGGCCTCGACGATCTGTCGTTCGATCTGATCGCCGCCAATCCGCCCTACGTCGCCGATTCCGATCCGCACCTGGCATGCGGCGACCTGCGCTTCGAGCCGATCCAGGCGCTGGCCGGCGGCGACGACGGTCTGGACGCGATCCGGGATATTGTCGCCGGCGCCGGTGCGCGGCTGAGTGCCGGAGCTTCCCTGTTGATCGAGCACGGCCACGATCAGGCTTCAGAAGTTCGCCGAATGCTGGCTGCGGCCGGATTCGCGCTGGTCCGCTCGGTGCGTGACCTCGCCGGAATCGAGCGCGTGACGACGGGCCGATGGTGTGTTGACGGCATTCGCCGACGGGCCGTAGACTAATCCCGACCATTTATATCAAGTATTGACCCCGACGACACTCACAGGAAACGCGAACATGGACCCGCTGGATACGATCAAGGAACAAGTCGATTCGAACACCGTCGTGCTCTACATGAAGGGTAGCCCGGCAATACCGCAGTGTGGGTTTTCGGCCACAGCGGTGCAGATCCTGAAGCTCTGCGGCGTCAAGGACTATCTGTCGGTCAATGTGCTTGCCGACAACGGAATCCGCCAGGGCATCAAGGAATTTTCGGACTGGCCGACGATCCCGCAACTCTACGTCAAGGGCGAGTTCATCGGCGGCTGCGACATCATGCGCGAGATGTACGAGAACGGCGAATTGCAGCAGATGCTGTCCGATGCCGGGCTGGTGTCGGGACAGTCCTGAGCCGATCCGGCGACGTTTGTCGGATTCTTTTACGGATTGCCTGGCAGTCCGCCCATTGAGTTGTGGTTTTTTTTCGTAGCTGGTTGATTTTCTTGGGTTCTTGGTTGATTGGTGTGTTTGTTGCTTTAGAGTGCCCGACCGTGAAGTATTCGTGCTCGGATCTGCCAGCCCTTTGCTAGGATTCGAGCGACAACGAGAATGTCCAAGGCTCCGACATGGCAAGCACCGAATCCGAGAAGAACATCAAGCGTCGTCGCATCCTGAAGGCGGCGGCGAGCGCTCCCGTCGTATTTACGTTGCCGATGGGCACTGCGCTTGCCGCGAACAGCATTTCCTGTGCCGTCAAGAGCGCCGACCGTGCAGCCAACGAAACGGTTGCCGGTGTGACCACCGCGCCCGACGCCTGGATGCGGTTTTCACTGCCGGGATTCACCATCAACCAGTCGGGCGGGCCGGTCAGCGGCTTCAATTTCGATGGCCGCTGGTTCCGCGTGAATGGCGACGGCAGCGTCACGGTGGTGACGCCGAACGGTACGCCGCGCGCCAACGGCGTGACCTACTACGCACTGGTCGACTACGAGGCATACTCCCTCGGCCAGCCGGCATCGATGTACGTCTATACCGGTACGCCGATCGACAACCCGATCGCCGGCGCGTCGTGCTGGAACTCGCTGGAGGGCACCGCCCTGACCGGCAACGTCATCAACTGACCGGTCACGTTGGCTTCGGTCGGCACATCTTCGTCAGGCGCATTGTCCCAACGTTTCCACCTCCGCCAGCTCGGTGACGGGCTGGCGGTCTTCGACTGTTCGAGCTGGCAGACCCGGGTGTTGCCACCTGCCGGCGCCGTGATCGTGGAATTGCTGGGCGAGTGCGGCGAGGGCGCCAGCGAACGACAGTTGTGCGAGCGTATCAAGAGCGAACTCGACGTGTCGCCCGACACGCCGGCGATTCAGGATTTCTTGCGTGCATTGAGGGAGATCGGCATGCTCGCCCGGTGAGCATGTCGTCATCATCCCGTTCCTCCGCTGAAATTGCACCCCGACCGGCTACGCTGCGCGATGGCGGAGTCTGGATCGACTATGGTGCCTGTGTCGTGCGGGTGCGCTCGCCGATTGCGGCGCTGGCCGACCAGATCGAGGTAGTGTACCGAGCGTTCCCGATCCAACAGCAGGGCGAGTTCGCCGATTATCACGTTTCGATCGATTTCGGTCGCGGTCTGCGCCGCCACCTGCGTCCGACCTGTCGATTCGCGATCGATGGCGTCGAACCGTTCGAGCCGTTTCCGGCCGCCAGCGCGTTGCCGATGTTCGAATGGGGCGTGAACTGGTGCTTCGCCCAGCGTGGCAATCAGTTCGTGCTGCTTCACGCCGGCGTGCTTGCTCGCGATGGCAGGGCCGTGATCATGGCGGCGACGCCGGGCTCCGGCAAGAGCACGCTGACCGCCGCGATGATGCTGCGTGGTTTTCGCCTGCTGTCCGACGAATTCGGCGTGCTCGATCCGGTGAGCACCGAGTTGCGGGCGATGCTGAAACCGGTCGCGCTGAAGAATCGTTCGATCGACGTCATCCGCGAATTCTCGCCGGACGCGGTGATCGGTCCGACGTTTCGCGGTACGCGCAAGGGAGACGTGGCCCATCTTGCGCCGGATCGGGCCAGCACCGCGGCGGTTCGACAAAGTGCGCGGCCGGTGCTGGTGATCTTTCCCCGTTTCTCCGAGGGCGGCCGTCTCGAATTGAAACCCCAACCGCCGGAACAGGCCTTTTCCCGCCTGGCGTTCAACAGCTTCAACTACGCGTTGCTGGGCCCCTTGTCCTTCGACGCGGTGGCCGACGTCGCCGCCGGCTGCCCGGCCTACGAACTCGCCTACGGCAAGCTCGACGAGGCGATCCGCTGCATCGACGAGTTGCTCGCCGAGTCCCGCGGAGCGGCCGATGCGGCCTGAGTCGCGGCTTTTGGCCGGGCGTCATCTGCTGCCACTGCTGGCCGACGTCACGCATCTGCAGTCGATGTCGCTGGCCGATTGGGACGGCACCTTGCGACTGGCCCGTCAGGCCCGCCTGCTCGGCGTCCTCGCCCACCGCATCGTGCGTGATCCCGAACTATTGTCGTCGGTGCCCGAGGCCGTGCATGGTCACCTGCGCTCGTCGATCAACTTTGCTGCCCATCGCCTGCAGATGGTTCGCATCGAACTGGCCCACCTCGAAGCCGCCTTGCCCGCCGGCATCACCGTGGTGCTGCTCAAGGGCGCGGCCTACATCGCCGAGGACCTGCCGTTTGCGCAGGGACGGATGCCCAACGACGTCGACCTGCTGGTGGCGCGGCGGGACCTCGATGCCGCCGAGTCGGCGCTCGCCGCCGCCGGCTGGGAGGCGGAGACGACCGATGCCTACGACCAGCGTTACTACCGCGAATGGAGTCACGAACTGCCGCCGATGAGGATCCCCGGGCACGCCCTCGAAGTGGATCTGCACCACACCATCGCGCCGGTGACCAGCCGCACCCGCGCCGACGACGCATTGCTGGAATCGGGGCTGCGGCCGCTGCCCGGCAGCCGTTTCCACGTCCTGTCGGCGGCCGACCAGATCATCCATTCGGTGATACACCTGTTCCAGGATTCCGAGATGGCCGGGCGCCTGCGCGATCTGGTGGATATCGACGGTCTGATCCGCCTGCACATGCGCGACGAGGCCGACTGGCAGACGCTTCACGAACGCGCCCGACGCCATCGTGCCGATCGGCTGTTGTGGTTTGCGCTGCAATATTGCCGCGCCTGGCTGGCGACGCCGGTACCGCAGTCTTGCACGGTGGGTCAGCGACCGCCGCTGCCGACGCGCATGCTGATGGACCTGCTGATGCGCCATGCCTGCCTGCCTTTGATCGCCGACGACGGCGAACCCAGGGTGCGTGGCATCGCCCGCGGACTGGGCCAGTTGCGCTACCACTGGTTGCGGATGCCGCCGACGCTGCTGGCGCGCCATCTCTGCCACAAGGGCTTTGCCCGCCTGGCGCCGCGCAGCGACTGACGGAGGCAACTCAGCGGCCCAGCGCCTGCCGCAACTGGCTGGCCATGCGACAGGCCTGCGACAGATAGCCACGTCCAAACAGATTGAGGTGATTGAGGATGTGGTAGAGGTTGTAGAGCTGCTTGCGGGTTTCGTAGTCGGCGGACAGCGGCAACTGCCTGCGGTAGCCGGCATAGAAGGCATGGGGCAAACCGCCGAACAGCTCGCTCATCGCGATGTCGGCTTCGCGGTCGCCGTGATAGCAGGCCGGGTCGAAGATCACCGGCGCGCCGTCTGCCAGCGCACCGATGTTGCCGTGCCACAGGTCGCCGTGAAGCAGGCTCGGTCGCGGCCGCTGGTCGAGGAACAACGCCGGTAGCCGCTCGACCACGCGCTGTCCATCCTTCTGGAGATCGCCGCGGTGGCCGTTGGCCGCCGCTCGCTCGAATTGGGGCCGAAGGCGCTCGAGGGCGAAGAAGCGCGACCAGTTGTCGCTCTCGGCGTTGGCCTGCGGTGTTGCGCCGATGAAGTTGTCCCGGCGCCAGCCGAAGCGTTCGCCTTCGACCCGATGCATTGCCGCCAGCGCCTCGGCGGCACGGACGGCGGTGGCGTCGTCGGCGATCGGATGGAGATCGAGCCATTCGAGCACGAGCCAGGCGACGCCACCGACCTCGCCGCGGACGATGACGGCCGGCGTACGGATCGTGCCGGTGGCGGCGATCGCGGCCAGCCCGTCGACCTCGGCATCGAGGCGAGCGCCATCGACTGCCGGCATCAACTTGGCGAACAGCTTTCGGTCCTGACCATTTACGCAACCACTGCCGCCCACCGGCGGCAGCGGGTCGCCTGCCAGCCGGAAGTCATTGCCGACGGCGTCCCGGATCGATTCTTCGAGCGCGCCGGCAAGCGCCTCAGGCTTGGCATTCACAGGTTCGCGATCCTCGAGTTGGCGAGCGCCAGCCGGGTTGCAAGCACTTCGAGGAAGGCTTTGTAGAAGTGCATCCGACAGACCTCGGTGGCGCGGCCGAGCGAATGCCCCCGAATCGTCAGCAGTTCCAGTTCGGTGCTGGCCAGCACGTCGGCGCCGCGGGTACCGCTGCCGGCAGAGAACAGGGCCATCTCGCCGAAACAGTCTCCGGCGGTCAGGATACCCAACAGCTTCTCGCCTTTCTGCACACGCGCTTCGCCGGATGCGACGAAGCAGAACGAGTCGCCAGGCTCCCCTTCGCGCATCAGGTAGGTGTCAGCGTGCACCGTCGACCACTGCGCGATGCGCAACACCTCCCACAGTTCGACATCGCTGAACTCGCGAAAGAAGGGCATGCCGCGCAGCAACTCGAAGCGCTCGGGCACCTGCAGCCCGTCGCCGGCTTCGACCGTCGAGCGATTGCGGAAGGCTTGTGCCAGGTCGTGGGAAAATTCGGTCCAGGTGCGGTAGCGATGTTCCAGTTCCTTGCGCATCGCGCGCGCGACGATGCTGTCCAGATGCGGCGGAATCTGCGGGTTGAAATGCGAAGGCGGTGGCGCTTCCTCGTTGGCGATGCGGTAGAGCAGGCTGTAGTTGTTCACCGATTCGAACGGCAGCCGACCGGCCAGCAACTGGTACATCACGACGCCGAGGGAGTAGATGTCGGTCTGGTGGTTGAGCGGCACCTCGCGGATCTGCTGGGGTGACATGTAGGCCGGCGAGCCCACGCCCGAGACCTGGGTCGCATCACTGGACTGGAAGACCGCGGAGCCGAAATCGGAGAGCTTGATGTCCTGGCGATCGGGCGAGACCATCAGGATGTTGGCGGGCTTGATGTCGCGATGGGTGATGCCCTGATGAAAGGCATAGTCGAGCGCGCGGCTGCACTTGAAGACGATCTCGATGACCCGTTCCTCGGGCAGCAGGGTGTCCGGGCTGGTGAAGCGCTCGAGGGTGCCGCCCGCGACGTATTCCATCACCACGTAGGCTTCGCGCTCGGTGATCACGGCATCGTAGATGCGGGCGATGTGCGGGTGATTCAGTCGACCCGCGAGGGCGGCCTCGCTGCGCAGGATCTGGCGGTAGAGACGGCCCTGCCGGGGGTCGCAGAGAATGTTGGGGTCGATGTACTTGATCGCGACGTCGCGATCGGCGAACGGGTCGTGCGCCAGATAGACGGTTGCCGTGGTGCCGACACCGACCTGTGCGCGGATCTCGTACTTGCCGATTCGATCCATCTACGGGGCTGCCTCGTGTCGGATTCCTCGGGACCGGGCGAACGCGTCGTGGCTGCCGCTTCGATGCCGGCTAGCGCAATCGCGCCCGCGCCCGCGCGATCGCCGCCCGCACCTGTTCCGGCGCGGTGCCGCCGATGTGCCGGCGCGCCTGCAGTGCGCCCTCGACGGTCAATGCCGCAGCGACGTCATCGCCGAGGCGTTCGCCAGCGCCGGCAACCGCCTGCATCGATTCGCGCAGGCCTTCGAGGCCCAGCTCCGGCAGGTCGCAGCCGCGCTGCTCGGCGGTCCGGACCGCCAGCGCCACGGCCTCGTGCGCGTCGCGGAAGGGCAGGCCCTTCTTGACCAGGTAGTCCGCAAGGTCGGTCGCCGTGGCGAAGCCCTGAGTCAGCGCCGCGCGCATGTTGTCGGCCCTGACGCGGATGCCCGGGATCATGTCGGCGTAGATCCGGAGCGTGTCGATCACCGTGTCGGCAGTGTCGTACAGCGGCTCCTTGTCTTCCTGGTTGTCCTTGTTGTAGGCCAGCGGCTGTCCCTTCATCAGGGTCAGCAATGCAACCAGATGGCCATTGACCCGGCCGGTCTTGCCGCGCACCAGTTCGGGCACGTCCGGGTTCTTCTTCTGCGGCATGATCGAGCTGCCGGTACAGAAGCGGTCGGCGAGATCGATGAAGCCGACGCGCGGACTCATCCACAGGATCAACTCCTCGGACATGCGCGAGAGGTGGATCATCGTCAGCGCGCAGGCCGCGGTGAATTCGATCGCGAAATCGCGATCGGAGACCGCATCCAGCGAATTTTCGCAGACGCCCTCGAAACCGAGTTCGGCCGCCACCGATTCGCGGTCGATCGGAAAGCTGGTGCCGGCCAGTGCCGCCGCGCCGAGCGGCAGGCGGTTGGTACGGTGGCGACAGTCCACAAAGCGCTCGGCGTCACGGCTGGCCATCTCGTGATAAGCCATCAGATGGTGGCCGAAGGTCACCGGCTGCGCGACCTGGAGATGGGTGAAGCCGGGCAGCGGCGTGTCCGCGTGCTGTTCCGCCAGATCCAGCAGGCGACATCGGAATTCGGTCAGCAGCTCGAGGATCTGGTCGATCGCGTCGCGCAGCCACAGGCGGATGTCGGTGGCGACCTGGTCATTGCGCGAACGACCGGTGTGCAGGCGCTTGCCGGCGTCGCCGACCAGTGCGGTCAGACGCTTCTCGATGTTCAGATGCACGTCTTCGTCGTCCAGCTGCCATGCGAACTCGCCGCGGGCGATCTCGTCGCCGATCTGCGCGAGCCCGCGCTCGATGTCGGCGAGATCGGCGGCCGAGATGATGCCCTGGCGCTCGAGCATGCGGGCATGGGCGACGGAACCGCGGATATCCTGGGCGGCCATCCGCCGATCGAAGTAAACCGATGCGGTGTAGCGCTTGACCAGTTCGGAGACTGGTTCGGAGAAGCGTCCGGACCAGGCCTTGTCCGGATCGGCGCTGCCGCCCTCTGGCAGGTGCTGGGGCGTATGCAAACTGTCTGACATAATTCCGGGGTCTTCTCAGGCGGGGCACCCGGCGGATCGATCCGCGCCGATCCGCACCGCCGCCCGTCACGTCCGGACTGCCGCTCGGAACGGCCGCCGGCCGCCGGCGGCGTTTGCCCCTAAGGTTGCGGACGTGTGCGTCCACCGAATAGACGAGTATAAAGCAAATGCAAGGCCGAGCCCGGCGTATGCCCGACTTCCGCAATTTCGGCATCATCCTGCGGCTGTTGCTGCTGGTGCACGCGGCTGCGGCTGCGACCGTCGTGGTTCAGTCGGGGGCGCCACAGGATCTGCTGCAGCGGGCCCTGCTGCTGGCAGCCCGACTGGAACTGCCCCTGTTCCTCAGCGTATCGCTGCTGTATCTGCTGCAGCCGTCGCTGGCCTCGATCCGCTACCGACATGCGGCCGCCATGGTGTTGGCCGTGGCCGTCGCCACCACCGCATTGTCCGAGATGCTGGCGGGCAGCTCGCCCTACGGCAGCGTCGGTGCTTCGCTTTGGTCGGCCGTGGTTGCTGCGGTCGCGCTCGCCTATTTCGACTATCGCGAGAAGCTGCTGACGCCATCCCTGGCCGAAGCCCGGCTGCAGGCGCTGACCGTGCGGATGCGCCCGCATTTCCTGTTCAACAGCCTGAACGCCGTACTCGGCGTGATTCGCAGCGACCCGCGGCGGGCGGAACAGGCGCTCGAGGAAATGTCGGATGTATTTCGCGCGGTGATGAAGGAAAATCGCGAACTGATTACCATTGACGACGAGCTCGCTTTATGCGAACGCTATTTGGGACTGGAGCGCCTGCGCCTGGGTGATCGGCTGCAGGTGGATATCGACCTGGAGGACCTGCCCGGCGATGCGCTGATTCCACCATTGATGCTGCAGCCGCTGGTCGAGAACGCGGTCTATCATGGGATCGAACCTCTGTCGGAGCCGGGATTGGTCGCCGTCAAGGGATTGCTGCGGGGAGGTGACGTGGTGCTGGAGGTGAGCAATCCGGTGGCCCGGGCGGGGAAGACGCATGCCGGCAACCAGATGGCGATGGAGAACATTCGCGAGCGCCTGATGCTGTTCTTCGACCTCGAGGCATCGCTGGCAGTCGAGGCGGATGCCGACCAGTATCGCGTCCGCATTCGCCTGCCGTACCGGAGGAAGGCCGCATGACTGAACCGATGAAGGTCCTGATCGTCGACGACGAGGCACTCGCCAGAGCTCGCATGCGGGACCTGCTGGGCGACATCGCCGCGGACGAGCCGACGCAGGTGGTGGCGATGGTGGCCAACGGCGCCGAGGCCCTGCGCCTGCTCGACAGCGAGGAGGTGGACCTGGTGTTCGCCGACGTGCGCATGCCGGTGATGGACGGCGTCGAATTCGCGCGCCAGGTCGCCGAGCGGCCGAATGCGCCCGGCGTGATCTTCACCACGGCGTACGACGAATACGCGGTCACCGCGTTCGACGTCGCAGCCATCGACTACCTGCTGAAGCCGGTGCGTGCCTCGCGGCTGGCCGAGGCCCTGGGCAAGTTCCGTCGCGCACGCGGCAAGGACGATGGGGACATCGAGCCGGACGGCGCGCGCGTCAATTTCAGTGTCACCGAGCGCGGCCGCATCCTGCTCGTGCCGGTCGAGGACGTGCGCTACCTCAAGGCAGAACTCAAGTACGTCACTGCTCATACCATCGAGCGCGACTACGTGCTCGACGAATCCCTGGTGCAGCTCGAAGAGGAGTTCGGCACCCGCTTTCTGCGGATTCACCGCAACTGCCTGGTGGCGCGATCGGCTGTGCTCGGGGTCGAACGACAGGGCGGGAGCGAGGGCGATCCCCACTGGGCCGTTCTGCTCGACGGCGTCGGTCAGCCCTTGTCGATCAGTCGCCGCCAGTGGCCTTCGGTCAAGACCGCCCTCAAGCTCTGATCATCGCCGCTGCCTTTAGCCGCTGTTGCGCAAGCCGGCGGCGATGCCGTTGATCGACAGATGGATGCCGCGCTTGATGCGCTCGTCTGCGCTGCCTTCGCGATGGCGGTGGAGCATTTCGACCTGGACGTGGTTGAGCGGATCGAGATACGGAAACCGGTTGCGGATCGAACGTCGCAACAACGGATTGCCGTCGAGCAACGCTTGCTGGCCGGTGATCTCGAGCAAGGCCTCGACGGTGGCCGCGTGCTCCGCGCGGATGCGGCCGAAGATCCGGTCGCGCAGGTCACTGTCACGGACCAGTCCGGCATAACGGCTGGCGATCGCGAGATCGGTCTTGGCCAGCACCATGTCCATGTTGGACAGCAGTGTCGAGAAGAAGCCCCAGTCCCTGTTCATCGCCCTCAGATGCTCGAGGCCCGCTTCGCCATGGTGCGCGAGAAAGGCCTCGACGGCTGATCCGAAGCCGTACCAGCCCGGCAGCATCAGCCGGCACTGAGACCAGCTGAACACCCACGGGATGGCCCGCAGGTCTTCGATTGCCGCGCTCGGCTTGCGCGCGGCCGGACGCGAGCCGATGTTCAGGTTGGCGATCTCGCCGATCACCGTCGACTCCCGGAAGTAGCGTTCGAAGCCTTCCGTCTCGTAGACCAGCGCGCGATAGGCGCGATACGCACTCGACGACAGTTCATCCATCGCCTCGAGGTCTGCCGGCCGCGGTGCCGGTTCGGCGTCGGCGAACAGGCTGGCCTCGAGTGTCGCGGCGACCAGCACCTCGAGGTTGCGTCGGCCGACCTCGGCGTTGCCATATTTTGCGGCGATCACCTCACCCTGCTCGGTCAGGCGGATCTGTCCCTGAACCGCGCCGCCCGGCTGCGCCAGGATCGCCTGGTAGCTCGGGCCGCCGCCGCGGCCGACCGACCCGCCGCGGCCGTGGAACAGCCGCATGCGCACGCCGTGGCGACGGAAGACGTCGATCAGCGCGATCTCGGCCTTGTACAGGGCCCAGCCGGAGGTCAGGAAGCCGCCGTCCTTGTTGGAGTCTGAGTAGCCGAGCATGACCTCCTGGGTCATCTCGCGCGAGGCCAGCAAGCGCTTGTAGGCGGGCAGGGAAAACAGGCGGTCCATCGTCGCCGGAGCGGCTTCGAGATCGCCGATGGTCTCGAACAGCGGGATGATGTTGACGGCCAGCCGTCCGCCGGCCGGATCGAGCAGACCCGATTCCTTCAACAGCAGGGCCAGTTCGAGCACGTCGGAGACGCCGTCGGTCTTCGAGATGATGCAGTTCGGCACGGACGCCTGGCCGTAGCATCGGTGGGCGGTTCGGGCCGCCGCGAATATCGCCAGCTCGTCGTCGGTCTCGTCGGAATAGTCGAGGTAGGGCGAGTGCAGCGGACGCGGATCGGTCATCGCCTGCGCCAGCAATTCGATGCGGGCCGCCTCGTCGAGCGCCCGGTAGGCGGTGCCGGGATGCGCCACTTCGAGCAACTCCGCGACGACCCGTTCATGCACGTCCGAATTCTGGCGCAGGTCGATTGAGGCCAGGTGGAATCCGAATACCGAAACCGCCCGGCGCAGCCGCCGCAACCGTCCGCGGGCCAGTCGCCCCGAGCCGTTGGCGAGCAGTGAGTCGTGCACCACCTGGAGGTCGGCGGCGAGGGCCTCGGCGTCGTCGTAGGCACGGGCCGTCGTGTCGGCACCACCGCCGACCGGAGAGCGGCGGCGGGTCGCGGCCAGCCGCGCTCCGATATGTTCTAGCGCGCGGCGATAGGGCTCGTCCTCGCGGTGGGGATTGTGCCCGCCGATGGCGTCGGCGAGCGCCAGCAGGGAATCCGACGCCGGCACCAGCAGATTCGCCAGCGACAGCTGCGATGCCAGCACCGTGAGTTCGCGCTCGTAGTGGGCGAGCGCCCGGTCACTCTGCATTCGCAATGCGTCGCGCAGTACCGCGGCGGTAACGAAGGGGTTGCCGTCGCGGTCGCCACCGATCCAGCTGCCGATCCGCAGGAAGGGCGGCAACTCCGCCCGGTCGCCGTCTGCCGAAAGGTGGTCTTCGAGCCAGCAGTACAGGCGGGGCAGCTCCGCCAGGAAGGTGTAGTCGTGGTAGGACAGGCCGTTGGCGACTTCGTCGGCGACCGCGAGCTTGGCCGGCCGCAGCATCCGCGTCTGCCACAGGGTCAGCACGCCGCGACGCAACGCCTCGTCGTTGTCGGCTGCCTCGTCGGGCGTTAGTGCCATGCGGTCGCGTTCGTCGAGCAGTCTGGCGATCGCCATCTGGCAGTTCAGGATGCTCTTGCGTTGGACTTCGGTGGGGTGTGCGGTCAGCACCGGCACCACCAGCGCGCCGACGAAGAACGCGACCAGTGCATCGGCATCGACGCCGCCGGCACTTGCGCGCACCAGTGCGTGGGCAAGGCTGCCTTCGCGCGGCGGTGAGCCGGCGATCAGGTGGGCGCGCGAGCGCCGGATGTGGTGCTGGTCCTCGGCCAGATTCGCCAGGTGCGAAAAGTAGCTGAATGCACGGACGACATGGATCGTGTCGTCGCGCGAGAGCGCGTCGAGGGTTGCCTCGAGCTCGCGGCGGGCGTCGAGATCGTCGTCGCGCCGGAAGCGCACCGAGCATTGGCGCACTCGCTCGATCAGGTCGAATACGGCATCACCCTCGCAGTCGCGCACGGTGTCGCCGAGCATGCGTCCGAGCAGTCGTACGTCCTCCCGCAATGGTTGGTCCTTGTCCTGCGCCATGACGTCTCCTGCCGATCGGGTGGCTTCGTTGGGGGGTAGTCCGGTCGTCGTCCTTCGCCATGCTAGAATCGCTGCCGCTGTCAGCGCCATAGGTGCGAACCCTGATGTTGCGTTGCGACAGGCAATACGATGCGCGCGCAGCGATGCCGACGATCCGTTTCCGAGCGAGCCAGACGTGACCGATCCCAAATCCGTACCCAGCCGCATCGTCATCGCCACCCGAGAGAGCCGGCTCGCGCTGTGGCAGGCGGAACACGTCAAGGCGCGCCTCGAGGCGCTGTATCCGACATGCAGCGTCGAGTTGCTGGGCATGACCACGCGTGGCGACCAGATTCTCGATCGTCCCCTCGCCAAGGTCGGCGGCAAGGGGCTGTTCGTCAAGGAGCTCGAAACGGCGCTGCTCGACCGTCGTGCCGACATCGCCGTGCACTCGATGAAGGACGTGCCGATGCAGTTGGCCGAAGACTTCGCGCTGGTCTGCATTTCGGAGCGGGAGGTGCCCCTCGACGCCTTCGTGTCGAATCGCTACGACAGTCTCGACGACATGCCGCCGGGGGCCGTGGTCGGCACCTCCAGCCTGCGACGCGAGGCCCAGCTTCACGCCCAGTATCCGATGCTCGCGGTGACCAGCCTGCGCGGCAATCTCGACACCCGGCTGCGCAAGCTCGACGAAGGCCAGTACGACGCGATCATCCTGGCCGCTGCGGGCCTCAAGCGGCTGGGACTGGGCGAACGGATCCGCGCCGAACTGCCGGCCGAGGTCTCGCTGCCGGCCGCGGGGCAGGGTGCGCTCGGCATCGAGGCGCTGGCCTCGAGACCCGAGGTGGCGGCGTGGATGGCGCCGTTGAACGATCCGACGACCGCCGCCTGTGTCGTCGCCGAGCGTGCGGTTTCGCGCGCGCTCGCCGGCAGCTGCGAAGTGCCGCTGGGCGCCTATGCCGTGGCCCGCGACGATGGTCTTTGGCTGCGCGGCTTCGTCGCCCGGCCCGACGGCACCCGCTTCGCCCATAGCGAGCGCTCCGGCCCGGTCGACGGCGCAGAAGCCCTCGGCCAGGCGCTGGCCGACGAGTTGAGGGCACAGGGCGCCGATCAGATCCTCGCGGAACTCGGCTGAGCCGACCGCGGTGAATCCCTCATCCCTGGCCGGACGATGCATCGCAGTGACCCGGCCGGAAGCCCAGTGCCGGGCGCTCGAGGCCGGAATCTCGGGGCGCGGCGGCACGGTCCTCGTGTTTCCGCTGATCGCGATCGAGGCGATCGATGATTGCGACGAGATCCGCGCCATACGCGATGCCCTCGGGCACTACGACATCGCCTTCTTCGTCAGTCCGAATGCGGTCGATCATTGTCTTGCCGCCCTCGGCGGGCGTGCCGCCTGGCCCCCACGATTGCGGGTCGCCGGTGTCGGCCTCGGCACCCGCGTCGCGCTCGAGCGCCATGGCTTTTCCGAGGTGATCGCCCCCGAAGGCGGGGCCGACAGCGAAGCGGTATTGTCGTTGCCAGAGTTCGCGCCGGCAGCGCTCGCAGGGCGGAACCTGTTGATCCTCCGCGGCGACGGCGGGCGCGACCTGCTCGGTCGTGAAGCCGAGCGCCGGGGGGCCCGGGTGCAACACCTGAGCTGCTATCGCCGCCGGGTGCCGGCCGGCGATGCCGGCGTGCTGCTCGAGGCGGCGCGCCAGCGTCGACTGTCCGCGCTGGTGGTGACAAGCAGTGAAGCGCTGGGCAATCTCGCGATCATGGCCGGCGACGGCGGACTCGGCGAACTCGTCCGACTGCCGATCTTCGTGCCCCATTCGCGCATTGCCGAGCGCGCAGCCGAACATGGTTTCGATACGATTTTCACGACCGGTCCCGGAGACGCAGGAATATTGGCCGGACTGGATGCCCATTTTCAACACGTCGGTTAAGATTGCCGGATGAACCAAGAGACCTCAGTGCTTACTTCGGCGTCGCCTGCGTCCGAAGACAACAATGGCACGAGTGCACAGGCGGAGGGTTCGGGTGTGGAGCAGGAGACGCTCGAGCGGGAGGAGACCCCGGAACGAGGCGGCGGTTCGCGCCTCGTCGCGGTATTGGCAATCGGCCTGTTGCTGGCGTTCGCAGCGATCGGCTGGCTGTGGTACCAGGGCAAGGCAAGTGGCGAGGTGATGCAGACCATGCGCCAGGATGCCCAGGCCCTGCGCGACAGCGCCCGCGATCTGCAGCGGGACGCGGACGTGCTGCGCAGCGACGTCAATGCCCGTACCGGAGAAGGCGAGGAAATCGCGCGCGCAGCCCGTGTCGCGGCGCGCCAGGGGCTCGAGTCGGTCGCCGACCTGCAGCGTCGCCTGGCGACCGCGGAAGCCGAGCTGGCCGAAACTCGTCGCCAGCAGGCGGCGGTGGGCGCGCTTTACGAATCGCTGGCTCGCAATCGTGAGGATCAGTTGCTGATCGAGGTCGAGCAGACGCTGGGTCTGGCCCTCCAGCAACTGCAGCTGGCCGGCAACATCGACGCCGCGCTGGCGGCCCTGCGAGCGGCGGAAACGCGTCTCGCCCGCGCCGACGCGATGTCGCTGGTGCGTCTGCGCAAGGCGCTGCTGAAGGACATCGACCGACTGGCCGGCGCGCCACGGCTCGACGTCGTCGGCATCGCTGCTCGCATCGAGGTACTGGTGTCGGCGATCGAGCGCATGCCACTTGCCTACACCAAGTCGCCGCCCAAGACCGACATGGGCGAGGCGCCGATTCCGGATTCGGTGCCGGAGAAGCTCAAGCAGGTCGGTCGCGACCTGTGGGCCGAGATCAGTTCGCTGGTGCGCATCGAGCGGCTCGATCGGCCGGACCCCGCCCTGATCTCGCCGACCCAGGACGTGTTCCTGCGCGAAAACCTCCGCTTGCGGTTGTTGTCGGCGCGGCTGTCGCTGCTGGCGCGCGACGACAAGACCTACCACACCGATCTGCAACTGGCCTCCGAGTGGCTCAGGGGCTATTTCGACACCGGCACCGAGGTCGTCGGCCATGCGCTGACCCAGCTCGATGAACTGGCGCGCGTCAAGCTCGACGCCGATCAGGTGCCGATGCTGGAAGACACCTATACCGAGCTGCGCGCGCTGCAGGAGCGCTCGCCGGCGATCGGACGGGCGCCGGTGGAGGCCGATCAACCGGCGACAGCCGTGGCTGCCGAACCGGCACCTGCCGCGCAAGCAGCACCGGCCGCCGAAGCAGCGCCTGTGGTCGAACCCGCACCGCAGGCAGAGCCGGCAGCACCGCCCGAGACGCCCGAACCAGCGCAGGCCGCGCCCCAGTCGGAGGCCGCTCCGGCTGCCGAGGCGGCGCCTGCGGCCGAGGCTGCCGCGGAATCCGCACCGGCAGCAGATCCTGCCGTGAGCGCCGCGCCTGCCGAGCGCACCGAGCCGGCCGCGGCGACGGAATCCGAAACTGCCGCGCCGCCTGCAGAATCGGTTTCGTCCGAGGTCGAGAAGGCGGCCGACGTGGCGACCGAGCAGCCCGCCGCCGAGACCGCCGCAGCTGCCTCGGCCACTGCCGAACACGCGGCTGCGGCATCCGACGCGACGCCGGGCGTTGCAGCCGAGGCCCAGGCCGCGACCGACGGGGCGGAATCCGCCGTGGTCCACGTCGAAGCCGCCGAGGCCGCGGATCGCGCCGTGGTCGAAGGTGCCGAGTCCGCTCAGCAAACGACATCGGAAGCCGCCGAAGCCGCGGCGGCCGAGCGCTGAGGAGGGCCTGCCATGCGGGCTGTACTCTGGATCATCGCAATCTTCGCACTGGCGGCTGGGCTGTCGCTGGTGGCCGAGCACAGCACCGGGACGGTGCTGGTGTCGTTCTCCCAGTATCGTATCCAGCTGTCGCTGAACCTCGTGCTGTGCATGCTGGTGCTGGGCTTCATGCTGGGCTACCTGCTGGTGCGCCTGGTCATGCGTACGATGCGGGTGCCGAAGGCCATCGGCCGCTACCGGGACAAACGGCGTCGGACGATTGCCGAACGCAAGCTGCACGAGAGTCTGCGGGCCTTCATGGAAGGGCGCTATGCGCAGGCCTTGAAGCTGGCCGAAGACTCCTATCGTCGATCCGACCGTGCCGGCATCGAGACCCTGGTCGCGGCGCGTGCGGCTCACCAGTTGCAGGATCAGGAAAGCTATCGCGAATGGATCGGACGTGCCTCACAGATCGAGTGGCTGCGCACCGCGCGCCTGATGACCGAAGCCGAACTGGCGCTCGACGGGCGGCGTTTCGACGAGGCGAGCAATCGACTGGTGGTGTTGCGCGAACGTGGCGAACGTCATATCGCCGCCCAGCGACTGGCACTGAAGGCCGCCGAAGGTGCCGGCAAATGGGACGAGACTGCGCGGCTGGCGCGGCAACTGCGCAAGCACAAGGGTCTCACCGAGGATGCCGCAGCGGCGATCGTGCGCGAGTCACACCTCGAAAACCTGCGGCAGCGGGCCGGCAATGGAGAAGCACTGGCCGAGTACTGGTCGTCGATTTCGGCGCGCGAGGCTACGGATCACGTGTTGCTGGAACGGGCCGTCCCGCTGCTGATCGCCGCAGGCCAGGGTTCGATCGCCCGCCGTGCAGTCGAGGACATGCTGTCCGAGCACTGGGAGCCAGCGCTGGCACGCGGCTATGCGGACTGCTGCGTCGATGCCGACGATCTGTCGCCCGGTCTCGCCATGGCCGAAGGCTGGCTGGTGGAGCATCCGAACGACGCCGGGCTGTTGCTGACCCTCGGACGCCTGTGCATGCGCATGAAGCTTTGGGGCAAGGCGCAGAGCTATCTCGAGGCGTCGATGAGCGTCGCGGCCGACAGCGACACGTCTTTGGCGCTCGCCCGGCTGGCGGAGCAACTCGACAAGCCGGCCGAAGCTCAGCGCTACTATCGCCGGGCGGCCGAAATCGCCACCGCCTGAGCACGGTGTGACCCGGGCCTGGGCGCGACGCGTTCGCGCGCGGCGCCCGCCCGGTGTCAGGCCCAGTCTCGCGGCCTGAGGTAATCGCGATAGAGGGTTTCTTCGGGGCTGCCGGCTTCCGGATGCCAGTCGTAGCGCCATTTGACGATCGGCGGCATCGACATCAGGATCGACTCGGTGCGGCCGCCGGACTGCAGTCCGAACAGCGTGCCGCGGTCGAACACCAGATTGAATTCGACGTAGCGCCCGCGGCGATAGGCCTGGAAGTCGCGTTCGCGTTCGCCGTAGGGCAATTCGCGTCGTCGCTCGACGATCGGCAGATAGGCATCCAGGAAGGCGTCGCCGATCGATCGGGTCAGGCCGAAAGCGTCGTCGAAGTCGATGCTGCCGTCGGCACCATGGTCGTCGAAGAACAGCCCGCCGACGCCGCGCGGTTCATTGCGGTGCTTCAGGAAGAAGTAGCGGTCGCACCAGGTTTTCAGTTCGCGGTAGCGATCTTCGCCCCAGGGCACGACGGCCTGCCGGCAGGTCGCGTGAAAGTGCCGGACGTCTTCCTCGAAGGGATAGTACGGCGTCAGATCCATGCCGCCGCCGAACCACCACACCGGCGCCTGACCCTCTGCCTCGGCAATGAAGAAGCGCACGTTCATGTGCACGGTCGGACAGTAGGGATTGCGGGGATGGAGCACCAGTGACACGCCCATTGCCTCGAATCCCCGGCCGGCCAGCTCCGGACGGTTGGCCGTGGCCGACGGCGGCAGGGCGCCGCCGGTCACGTGGGAAAAATTGCAGCCGCCGCGCTCGAAGAAGGCGCCATCCTCGATGACCCGGGTGATGCCGCCTCCGCCGAGTGGCCGCTCCCAGGCGTCCTGAGCGAAGTGCCGTCCGTCGAAGGCTTCGAGGCCGGCGACGATGCGCTGCTGTAGCCCGAGCAGGAATTCCTTGACCGTTGCGGCGTGCATTGCGATCAGGTCTTGTCGGCGACGGTGGCACCGGCGGCGCCGGACTTGACGTCGGCGATCGCGGCCGAGCGCGCGGCCTCGTCCTTGAACATCGGGCTGGTGCCGATGACCTGGCCGTTGCTTGCCTTGAGGTTGAAGAACGGTCGCCCGTCGGAGGCGTCCTTCAGCTCGTAGCGACCGTCCTCGCCGGCGTTCTTGCGTACCGACTCGATGCCGTTGTTGGCACTGGCCTTGGCGTTGTAACCCTCGCTGCGCAGCAGAGTTCCGCCGGCGGCCGCCAGCAGCTTGAAATAGAACTCGCCCTTTTCGTTCTTGGTCAGTTCGAATGTCAGTGCCATCGGATGCTCCTCCTGCCTGGTGTCTCGATACGATCGTGCCGGCGGCATGCCGGCGCCGCGGGTCACGGTTTTGGACCCGTGCGCAGAATACCATTGCATCGACCGGCGGCCGTGCCGCCCGGGCAGCCGCCGCCGACGGCAGCGTGAATAACTGTGGCGCCAGGTGTCGTCAGCGCCGGATTGCGCGATGCCCGATGTCGCGGCGCATCTGACGGCCGTCGAACATGATGTGGTCGGCGACGTCGTAGGCGTTCTTCTGGGCGCTGCGAACATTCTCGCCGAGGGCGGTCACGCATAGTACGCGGCCGCCCGCCGTGACGATTCGATCGCCGTCCTTTGCGGTGCCCGCGTGGAAGACATGGACGGCATCGTTGCGAGCGCCGGGCAGACCGTCGATGGTGTCGCCCTGGCGCGGCGACTCCGGGTAGCCGTGAGCTGCGAGCACGACACCGAGGGCGAATCTGCGGTCCCATTCCGCTTCCGCCTCGTCGAGCTTGCCGTCGAGTGCCGCCTCGACCAGATCGACCAGATCGGTCTTCAGCCGCATCATGATCGGCTGTGTTTCGGGGTCGCCCATGCGGCAGTTGAACTCGACCACGCGCGGCTTGCCGCTGGCATCGATCATCAGGCCGGCGTAGAGGAAGCCGGCATAGGGGTGACCGTCCGCGATCATGCCGTTCAGGGTCGGCATGATGACCTCGCGCATCACCCGCGCGTGGACCTCCGGGGTGACCACCGGGGCCGGCGAATACGCGCCCATGCCACCGGTATTGGGTCCGGCATCGCCGTCCTTGAGCCGCTTGTGATCCTGGCTGGTCGCCAGCGCCATCGCATGGCGGCCATCCGCCATGACGATGAAGCTGGCTTCCTCGCCGCGCATGAACTCCTCGATCACGACCCGCGCGCCGGCGCCGCCCATGCGATTGTCCACCAGCATCATGTCGATCGCGGCGTGGGCCTCGTCGGTCGTCATCGCGACCACGACGCCCTTGCCGGCGGCCAGGCCGTCGGCCTTGATGACGATCGGCGCCCCTTCGCGATCGACGTGGGCATGGGCTTCGCCGGCGTCGGTGAAGGTCGCGTAACCGGCGGTCGGAATGCCGTGGCGTGCCATGAACTGCTTGGCGTAGTCCTTCGAGGCCTCGAGTTGCGCGGCGGCCCTGGTCGGGCCGAAGATGCGCTGGCCGGCCTCGCGGAACGCATCGACCACGCCTTCGGCGAGGGGGGCTTCGGGGCCGACCACGGTCAGCGCCACGTGTTCGCGCTTGGCGAACTCGATCAGCACCCGAGGGTTGGTGATCGGCACGTTCTCGACGCCTTGTTCGAGCGCGGTGCCGGCGTTGCCGGGCGCGACATACACCTTGTGGACCTTGGGCGACTGGGCCAGCTTCCAGGCCAGTGCGTGTTCGCGACCACCAGAGCCAATGACGAGGACTTTCATGCTTGCTGCCGGTTCTCTCTTAACGGGGCGGGCGCGCGGCCGCCGTGCGCGGGGTCAGTGCCGGAAGTGGCGGAATCCGGTGAATACCATCGCCAGTCCATGCTCGTCGGCGGCGGCGATCACCTCGGCGTCGCGCATCGAGCCACCGGGCTGGATGACGGCCGTGGCGCCCGCTTCCGCGAGTACGTCGAGGCCATCACGGAACGGGAAGAAGGCGTCGGACGCCGCCACCGAGCCTGCAATCGTCAGTCCGGCGTTGTCGGCCTTGATGCGGGCGATGCGTGCCGAATCGACGCGACTCATCTGGCCCGCGCCGACGCCGACGGTCATGCCGTCGCGGCAATAGACGATGGCATTGGACTTGACGTACTTCGCGACCCGCCACGCGAACAGCAGGTCTCGGGCCTCACGCTCGTCGGGCGCCCGACGGGTGACCACCTTGAGATCCTCAAGGGTCACCGGCGCATGGTCGGCGCTCTGCACCAGCAGCCCGCCGCCGACGCGCTTGATGTCGATCTGGCGCAATGCGCCGATCGGCATCGTCAGCACCCGAACGTTCTGCTTGGCGCGCAGGACGTCGAGGGCTGCGGCGCTGTAGGACGGCGCGATCAGGACTTCCATGAACTGTTTCGAGACGGCTTCGGCGGCCGCCTGGTCCACTTCCGCATTGAACGCGATGATGCCGCCGAAGGCGGACGTCGGGTCGGTCTCGAACGCCCTCGCATAGGCCTCGCGAGGCGTGTGGCCGAGGGCGACGCCACAGGGATTGGCGTGCTTGACGATGACGCATGCGGTGGCGTCGAAGGCCTTGACGCATTCCCATGCAGCGTCCGCGTCTGCAATGTTGTTGTACGACAGTGCCTTGCCCTGCAACTGCGTGTAGGCGGCGATGCCGCCGGTCTCGGCGCCGGGCTCGCGATAGAACGCCGCGCTCTGGTGCGGGTTCTCGCCGTAGCGAAGATCCTGGACCTTGTCGAAAGCGAGTTGAAGACGGTCCGGGAAGCTGCGGATCCGACCCTCGGCGTCGAGCGCCGTCAGATAGTTCGAGATCGCCGAGTCGTAGCGGGCCGTATGGGTGAAGGCCTTGATCGCGAGCGCGAAGCGGGTGGCGGCACTGATGCTGCCGTCGCCTTGGCGCAGTTCGGTGACGATGCGCTGGTAGTCGTCCGGGTCGGTGACGACCGCGACGCCGCCGGCTTCGTTGCCATGATTCTTGGCCGCGGCCCGCACCATCGCGGGGCCGCCGATGTCGATGTTCTCGATGGCCTCCTCGAGGGTGCAGTCGGCGCGTGCGATGGTCTGCTGAAACGGATAGAGATTCACCACCAGCAGGTCGATCGGCGCAATGCCGTGTTCGGCGATCGTCTGCAGGTGAGCGTCGGAGTCGCGACGGGCGAGCAGGCCGCCATGGATCCTCGGGTGCAGGGTCTTGACGCGGCCGTCGAGGATTTCGGGCGAACCGGTGTGCTCGGAGACGTCGGTGACCTCGAGGCCGGCCTCCCGCAGCAGTTGCGCGGTGCCGCCGGTCGACAGCAGTGCGACGCCGGCCTCGGTGAGCCGGCTGGCAAAATCGACGATGCCGCGCTTGTCTGAGACGCTGATCAGGGCTCGAGAGACTTTCATTCTTTTTCTGTGGTCGGGGCGCCGTTCCGGCGCGGGTTCAGAGGAGGTCGTATTCGCTGAGCTTGCGGCGCAGCGTATTGCGATTGATGCCGAGCATCTGGGCCGCCGCAGTCTGGTTGCCGTTGGCGTGCCGAAGCACGAATTCGAGCATCGGACGTTCGGCGTTCTTCATCACCAGCTCGTAGATCGCCGCCGGTGTCTCGCCGTCGAGATCGCGAAAATAGCGGTCCAGGGTTCGGCAAACCGAATCGGCGATCTCGTTGCTGCTCATGCGGCCAGTTCCTCGGGAAAAAGCGGGGTCTCGTGGTCCCACGAGGCCGGCTGGCGCAGTTCGTGGAAGAAGCGGTCCAGCGCATCGAGTTGCTCGGCCGGATGCTCGAGACCGACCATGTGCTGGCGAAACTGGTGGGCGCCACCGATGCCCCGCACGTACCAGCCGATGTGCTTGCGGGCGATGCGCACACCGGCCGGCGCGCCATAGAAGGCATGGATGTCCTCGACGTGATCGCGGCAGGTGCGATGGATGCGCTCGGCGCTGGGGGGCGGCATCCTTTCGCCGGTCGCCAGGTAGTGTTCGACCTCGGCGAAGATCCAGGGCCTGCCCTGGGCGGCCCGCCCGATCATTACTGCATCGGCGCCGGTGCGGTCGAGCACGTACCGTGCCTTCGGCGCCGAATCGATGTCGCCGTTGGCGATCACGGGAATGGCGACTGCCTGCTTGACGGTCGCGATCGAGTCGTACTCGGCCTCGCCGGTGTAGCGGTCTTCGCGGGTGCGGCCGTGGATCGTCAGTGCGCGGATACCGGTGGCCTCGGCGATGCGCGCGATGGTCAGCACGTTGCGACTGTCGTGGTCCCAGCCGGTGCGGCACTTCAGCGTCACCGGCGTATCGGGCACTGCGGCGACGACCGCCTCGAGAATCTCGCGTACCAGGCGCTCGTCCCGCATCAGCGCCGAGCCGGCCGCGACGTTGCAGACCTTCTTCGCCGGGCAGCCCATGTTGATGTCGACGATGTCGGCCCCGCGGGCGACGTTGTGCCGTGCGGCGTCGGCCATCATCTGCGGGATCGCGCCTGCGATCTGGACGCTGATCGGTCCGCTCTCGCCGCTATGGTCGGTTCGCCGCCGGGTCTTCTCGGTGGCGTAGAGCAGGGCGTTCGACGTGACCATTTCCGAGACCGCCAGACCAGCACCCATGCGGCGTGCTACCTGCCGGAACGGGCGGTCCGTGACGCCGGCCATCGGCGCCAGAAAGACGTTGTTCCGCAGGTCAAAACCGGCGAGTTTCATCGGGTCGCGGCAAGCGGGGGAAAGTCCGGATTCTACCCGATGGAAGGGCGATTCGCCGTGAAAATGACAGCCGCCTCGACAAGCGTGCGCGAGTGCCGCCCTCAGCCGGGATCGGGCCAGGCTCGAGCGCCGTCAGGACCAGGCGCGGGCGCCGAACATCATCGTGCGGGCCAGCAGGCCGCGCAGCGGCGGGCACGCGTCGAGGGTCAGCAGGCCCGCGCCACGCAGTACCGCGAGCGGCCCGATGTCGTTGCTGAAGAGCCTTACCATCGCGTCGGTGACGCCGATCGTCGCGCTTCGGTCGATCCGCCGTGCGCGGGCGTAGCGTGCCAGTACGGCGGCACTGCCGACATCTTCGGCGGCGCTCTCCGAGATCGCGCTTGCCAGTGCCCAGACGTCGCGCAGAGCCAGGTTGAATCCCTGGCCGGCCACTGGATGCAGGGTCTGGGCGGCATTGCCGATCCACACCGTGCGTGCGCCGACCGGTGCTCGCCGGTAGCGCAGCATCAGCGGGAATCGCAGCCGAGGTTCGACCCGGCTCAACCGCACGCGACCGGCGAGACGCCGTTCGACTTCGGCCATGTATTCGACGTCGTCGAGCGCTGCGAGATGCTCGGCAGCATCCGGCGATGCGGTATGCACCACCGCGTAGCGCGATCCGAACGGCAGCAGCGCCAACGGGCCGCCGGCAGTGAATCGCTCGAAAGCCCGGTGCTCGTGCGGCCGTTCGGGGGTCGCCAGCGTGATCACCGCATGTTGGTGATAGTCGCGGCTGAAAACATCGGGCGCGGATTCCTCGATGCCGCCCTCGGCGCAGGCCACCAGCCGTGCCCGGACCGCAGCCTGCGCCCCGTCGAGACTGACCACGACGTCGTCGCCGCCGGTCTCGAGGCTGGCGACGCGACTGCCCTCGATCACGGTCAGGCCATCGACGCCGAGCGTGCGGTCGAGCGCCAGCGCAAGGTCTCCGGCACGTACCACTTGGCCGAGGGCGTCCACGCCGAGTTCCGCAGCGTCGATCTGGGTACGACCGAAAGCGGCCTCCTGCGAAACATGGATGCGTCGGATCGGCGTGGTGTCGAGAGTGTCCCAGGCGCCGAGTCGTCGCAGCGTCTGGCACGATCCGAGCGATAGCGCGAGCACCCGCGGATCGCCGCCGCTGGCCCCCCGCGCGCGCGAGTCGACCAGGGCGACGTCGAGCCCCCGATGCCGCAAGGCCAGCGCCAGCGCCATGCCGACCGGTCCGGCGCCGACGATCAGGACGTCATGCGTCATCGCCGCCTGCGGCCATCCAGTCCTCGATCTCGGCGACCGTTTTCGGTGCGGCGGCGGTGATCAGCTCGCAGCCGTCGGCAGTCACCAGGGCGTCGTCCTCGATGCGGACACCGATGTTCCAGAAGGCCTCCGGCACGTCGTCCGCCGGCCGGACGTAGCAACCGGGTTCGATCGTCAGCGTCATGCCCACCTCCAGCGGCCGCCATTCGCCTCCCTGCTTGTACTCGCCGGCGTCGTGGACGTCGAGTCCCAGCCAGTGACCGGTGCGGTGCATGTAGAAGCGGCGGTAGTCCTCATTCTCGAGCACGGTGTCGAGGCTGCCACGCAGCAGTCCGAGATCGATCAGGCCGCGCGCGAGGATCGCGACGGCGGCATCGTGCGGCGCGTTCCAGGGGGCGCCGGCGCGGGTCTCTCGCACCGCAGCCTGCTGAGCCGCCAGCACCAGCTCGTAGATGTCACGCTGGGCCCCCGTAAAGCGTCCATCGACCGGGAAGCTGCGGGTGATGTCCGAGGCGTAGCCGTCGAGTTCGCAACCGGCATCGATCAGCAGCAGGTCGCCGTCGGCGATGCGGCGGTCGTTGTCGACGTAGTGCAGCACGCAGGCATTGGCTCCACTGGCGACGATCGACGGGTAGGCCGGTGCCTGGGCGCCGGCACGGCGAAAGGCCTGCTCGACCACGGCCTCGACCTCGTACTCGAACACACCGGGCCTGGCGGTTCGCATCGCCTGGCGGTGGGCCTCGGCGGAAATCGCTGCGGCGCGTCGCATCAGCGCAATCTCGGAAGCGTCCTTGATCAATCGCATCTCGTCGAGCAGGGCGCGTACGTCGTGGATCGTCGGCGGCGCGGCGACGCCGCCGCGCGAATTGGCACGGACGGAATTGAGGGCGCGCGTCAGGCGCTGGTCCCAGGTCGCATCGTGGCCGAGGGCGTAGTAGATCGCCGGCTGATTGGCCAGATTGCTGGCGAGCACCTCGTCGAGCGCGTCGATGGCGTGAGTCTCGTCCATTGCGAATCGCTCGCGTGCCGCGTCCGGGCCGTGGCGGAAGCCGTCCCATATCTCGCGATCCGGGTCCTTCTCGCGACACAGCAGGATCGCACGTGGCTCGTCGCCGGCGACGAGCAGCAGCAGCGCCTCGGGTTCGCGAAATCCGGTCAGATAGTAGAAGTAGCTGTCGTGACGATAGCGGTAATGCGTGTCGCGGTTGCGGATCACTTCGGGCGCCGTCGGCACCACTGCGACGCCGCCGCCGCGCTCGGCCATGCGGGCCAGCAGGCGGTCTCGGCGCGCCTTGAATGGGGATGGGTCGCTCATTTCGCTCCGTACGGCAAGAATCCGGCAGATTCCGCGATTATCCCGGAAACCGCCGCCGGGTGCGTCCGACGATCGCGCGGGCTGTCCGGCGGGGGCAGCGATCGGGCGGGGTTGATGCAAGCGGGCCGAGGGCGCATTCGCTGCCGTTCGCAACAGTTGTCGCCGGCCCTGAACGCAGTCCGCCAAATCATTGCATTGGCGGGCGGTGTCTGCGGTGAGGGCCGGTAGGCCGGTTCGCGCGGCCGTGGTCGATCCAGGCCAGCTGGCGGTAGGCATGCGCTCTGGCGATGCCGGGCTTGATGATCTCGAAATAGGGCGAGACGTCGAAGTCGCGCGGTGCGAACAGGCTGAAGTGGCGCAACTGCATCAGTTCCTCGACGCACTCGGGGCAGTCCGGATCGTCACCGGCGACTCGCACCGTGCGTGGCAGTATCGGGTAGCGCACGGACTGGAAGGCCTGCGCGATCAAGGTCGAGCAAATCGCACGTGTCGGGTCGCCGCTGCCCAGCGACAGCATCCGTCGGCGGAATCGCTGCGGCACCGGTGGTGTCGGAAACAGGTAGCGGGCCAGGTCGACGACGTTGCGCAGGTCGTACCGATGGCCGATGCGGGTGATCGCGAAGTCCAGCACCCGTTGCAGATCCTCAGGTGCGATGCCGGCCGGCCGACAGATCCGGGTCGGCAGTCCGGCATAGGCATCCGCCGCAACCGCCCGGACGCCGTCCACGATGTCGGCCTCGACGAATGCGGGATTCGGGGCGCCGGCGATCGCGCTCAGCCGATCGCCGACGAACAGTGCGGCATGGGACCAGGTCGACTGGGTCAGGTACTTGATGATGCCGCTGACCCGGCTGTTGCCTTCGACCAGCAGCACGTCGCCCGGCTGCAAGGTCTCGAGCAAGCGCCGCGGCTCGGTCGGCGGCGTCAGGTGGTCGACCTCGACCGGCTGCGACAGGTAGCGTCCGATGCAGCCGCCCAGCCAGCCGAGCACGCCACCCACGGCCGGCCTCAGTCGTCTGCGGGGCCGCGCTGGCCCTCCCGGTAACGACGGGTCGCGGATCGCAGGAAGCGCATCTGGTCGCGAAAGTTGGTGCACGCCTTGCAGATCGCGAGATGCATGCGCAGGTTGATGCGCTCGCTCAGCGACAGCTTGCGATCCTGTTCCTCCGAGCACAGGCGATTGACTTCCTTGCAGCTCAGCATGGCGCTTGCTCCTGGCCGAACCAGTCGCGGTCCAGGCACATGCGCAGGCCGGCGCGGGCACGGTGAAGGATCACCCAGCAGTTGCTGGTGCTGATGCCGAGCTCGGCGCAGATCTCGTCGGTATCGAGGTCGAGGAACTCGCGCATCATGAATACCCGCGAAGTCTTCGGCGGCAGGCGATCGAGACAGGCCTCGAAGACGTCCCAGAACTGCTGTTGCGACAGCGAGGATTCGGGATCCGCCCAGGTCGGCGGGCGATCCTCCGGATTCCAGTGGCCGCGCTCGTCGAACAGGGCGTCGAAGTCGTCGCCGTCCTCGGCACTGCCGGCGACCAGGTCGGCACCGGCGATCTCGCGCGAACTCTTGCGAATGTGGTCGACGATCTTGTTGCGCAGGATAGAGAACATCCAGGTCTTCAGCGCCGACCGGCCGGCGAAGCTGGCTTCGTACTTCATCGCCGAGAACAGCGCCTCCTGCACCATGTCCTCCGCTGCCCCGGCATCACGCAGCTGCAGCTGGGCGAAGCGCAGCATGTCGCGGCGGATCTTTGCGAGCGACGGGTCGTTCCAGTCGATCCGGCCGGCGGCGGTGTCGTTCATCCTCACTCCCTGTCCCGTTCCCAGGCGTTGAGCGCCGCGCTGGCGCTGGCTACGCAGAAAGGTACTAGAAAATTCAGCAACACGCGCCCCCATTCGATCGGCATCGTGCCGAGCAGGCGATCGCCCAGGTTGATCAGATTCAGGACCGAGCCCACCGCCAGGGCGATGCAGGCCGAGGTGCGCAATGTACGCGGGCGGCAGGCGAGTCTCAGCAGTTCCGACATGCAATTCCGTTCCTCCTGACGCGCGCATGGTGTGCGTCAGGATACTGACCGGCGGAACCGGCGACGCCTTACGTCCGGCACGCCGGATCGGCAGCCGCCGGGCTAGTCGTGTTCGCCCTCGGCGGAAGCCAGCGCTTTGCGCATGCGGTGCAGGCCGAAGGCCACCAGGCCGCCGATCAGCGGGATCGAAACCGCGGTGATCGCTTCCGGGGTCATCGGCGAGAGCAGGCCCTTGGCGCCCTTCGCCAGGTAATTGACGAGTTGCGATGCGTAGTAGGTGATCGCGACCACCGACAGCCCTTCGACGGTCTCCTGCAGGCGCAACTGCAACTTGGCCCGACGGTTCATCTGGCCCAGCAGTTCCTGGTTCTGCCGTTCCAGTTCGATGTCGACCCGGGTGCGCAGCAACTGAGAGTTGCGGGCGATCCTTCCCGACAGGTCTTCCTGCCGCCTTGCGTTGGCGGCACAGGTATTGATGGCCGGCGTCAGTCGCCGGTCCATGAACTCCTTGATCGTCGTGAAGCCCGCCACCCGCAGTTCGCGGAGCTCGTCGATGCGGTGCTCGACCAGGCGATGGTAGGCCGCCGCCGCACCGAAGCGAAAGGTCGAACGGGCGACCGAGCGTTCCACCTCGGCGGCCAGGCGGGTCAGGCGCCCGAGCACGTTGCGTTCGTCTTCGGGTGTGCTCGCGGCGACGATGCGATCCATCAGGTCGGCCAGTTCGCCTTCGGCGCGATTGAGCAGCTTGCCGACCTCGCGGGCGACCGGGAATGCCAGCAGTGCGGTCATGCGGTAGGTCTCGATCTCGAGCAGGCGCTGGACCATGCGCCCGGTCTGGCGCGGGGTCAGCTTTTCGTCGAGAACCAGAAACCGGGTCCAGCCGTCGGTCAGCAGGAAGTCGGTGAATACCCAGGCGCCGCCGTCGGCGACCCGCGTCGCGATCATCTGCGAGCCTTCGCGCGACGCGCTGGCCATGACCGACTCGGGGGTCAGCCGTTCGGCACTGTGCAGGCTCAGGTGGGTCGCGACCAGCAGGCTGCCGGGAATCGCCTCGAGCCAACGTGGCGGCAGCGCCTCGATCGCGGTCGTGTCGTTGTCCTCGCCATCGATGTCGCGGAAGAACGTATAACAGGAGAACTCGGAGTGGCGCTCCCACTTCAGGCGGAAGCGGGGCGTGGTCAGCAGCAGATGGTCGCCGTCGACTTCCGGCAGCGGTACCGCAAAGGCCTCGGCGAGACGGCGGAGGTGCGCGACCTGCTGTTCGATCGTGCTGTCGTCGTGGGTCAGGGCGACATAGGAGACCGCCTGCGGGCAGCGGACCGCCACCGGCGGGCGGGCATGGAGTTCATTGTTGAGCTTGTAGCGCAGCGGGTGCTCGGGATGGCTTCCGCCGGAATCGGTGCGAGGGTCGTTCATCGGGGTCCGGGTGGCTGGGGTGCGGTGGGAAACCGACCGTCACCCGCGCATCCGGCCGGCGTCTGCGCGCCGGCCGACGCGCCCTCCCGGGCCGTCGATCGTCATCGGTACCTGCCCGACGCGCTTGCAGCGTCGGACAGGCGCCTGCCAGCCGCCGATCATGCCTCCGCTGCAACGTCAGCGCAAGCGCACCTGCCAAGCGCCATCCGCGGTCTCGGCGGTGCGGGGGCGGTCAGGTCTCCTTGCGCAGCTTGGCGATGCCGACCGCCTTCATGACGACCTTTTCGTAGATCGGTTCGGTCGTGCCCTTGCGCATCTTGCGCAAGAAGTATTTTTCGAACGCGATCTTCGCCAGATGCACCCACTTGCCCTGGGAGAACCAGTTGAGGTTGCGCGGCGGGATCTGCGGCAGTGCGACGAAGGCGGCGCCGGTGTCACCGAAATCGGCGAGGCACACGGCATTCCAGGTGGCGGTCCCGGTCGGCTCGCGACCGTCGATCAGGGCGCGGATGTTGTGCGCCGTCGCAGTCACCATCGACTCGATCATATAGCCGGTCTTCGGCGTACCAGTCGGCACCGGGGTCACCTCCACCGGGGGAATCGCGACACAGACGCCGACTGCGAAGACGTTGCGGAAGGTCGGGTTGCGCTGGTGCTGGTCGATCAGGATGAAGCCGCGGGGATTGGTCAGGCCCTCTATCCCGAACACCGCATCGACACCCTTGAACGCGGGCAGCATCATCGAGTACTTGAACGGCACTTCGTGGCGCCGTTTCTCGACACCGTCCTCGTCGTGCTCGATCACGTGCATCACGCCATCGTCGATCCGCTCGACCTTCGCATTGCAGATCCACTTGATGTGGCGGTCGCGAAAAGCCGATTCCATGATGCCCTTAGAATCGCCGACGCCGCCCAGCCCGAGGTGTCCGATGTAGGGCTCGGACGTGACGAAGGTCATCGGCACGCGGTCGCGGATCCGTCGCTTGCGCAGGTCCGAATCGACGATCATCGCGAACTCGTAGGCCGGGCCGAAGCACGAGGCGCCCTGCACCGCGCCGACCACCACCGCCCCAGGGTCGGCGACGAAGCGCTGCCAGCCCGCTTCGGCGGTGACCGCATGGTCCACGTGGCAGACCGATTGGGTGTGCCCGTCCGGGCCGAGCCCGGGGACTTCGTCGAACGCGAGTTTCGGACCGGTGGCGATCACCAGATAGTCGTAGGCGATGCTGCGCCCGTCGACCAGCTGCACTTCGTTGTCGGCGGGCTTGACGCGGGCGACACCAATCGGGATGAAGTCGATGTCGCGCCTGGCCAGCACCTCGGCCGGGTCGACTTCGATCTCCTCCCGCTTGCGCCAACTCACCGCCACCCAGGGGTTGGACGGCACGAAGTGGAACTTCGGATCCTTCGCGATCACCGTGATGCGGTCTTCCGGGCGCAGCAGGTCGCGCATTTCGTAGGCCATCGGCAGCCCGCCGATGCCCGCACCGATGATGACGATGTTGGCCATTGTCGTTTCCCTCCTCCCGTTGGTTGCGGCGCGATGTCGGCCTGCGCTCGGCACAAACTATGTTAGTAAGTTAGTGGATGCTTATACGTGATGCAATCGATTTCGATGCTGCGAAGCATGGAGAATCGGATCGCGAAGCGACTGTGGCGAAGAATTGGCGGGTGTTCGGTGGGATGTTGCGCTGCAGAATCGTGCCGCCGGCCGGTAGCCGCGCGCGAGGCGGATTCCAGTGCAATTCGCCTCAACTGTCGAAAGGCCGTGCCGTTGGTAGGGTATTGGAGCGTGTCTCCGGGCTTCCAGGGATCGATCTGTCATGTCACTTCTGCGCTGCCTGCTGGTCGCTGTGCTTTCCCTCCTCGGTGCAAGCCTGCATGCGCAGGAGCGCCCCCCGGTCCTGGTCGGACTCGACGCCGAATTCGGGCTCGACAAGAGCACCTCGGCGCAGGCGATCGAGCGCGGCATCCTGATCGCACTGGACGAGATCAACCGAGCCGGCGGCGTGCTCGGCGGACGGCGGATCGAGCTGGTGTCACGGGACAACCGCTCGGTGACCGCGCGTGGCATTCGCAATCTCAAGGAACTGGCCGCAATGCCCGAGATGGTCGCGATGTTTGTCGGACGCTTCAGTCCGGTGGCGCTCGAGTACATCGACCTGGCGCACGACCGTCAGATGATTCTGCTCGATCCCTGGGCGGCCGCGGACGCCATCACCGACAACGGCCACCAGCCCAACTTCGCCTTCCGGCTGTCGCTGAAGGACAGCCTGGCAATGCCGGCGATGTTCCGCCATGCGCTGGCGAAGGGCGCGCGTCGAGTGGGGCTGCTGTTGCCCAACACCTCGTGGGGGCGCAGCAATCTCGCTGCTGCCGATCGCTACTACCTGTCCGCGGACCTGCCCAAGTCGGTCGGCATCGAGTGGTACCAGTGGGGCGACCAGTCGATGATCGAGAAGTATCAGGCGCTGCGTGCCGCGGGTGCCGAGGCGATCGTCTTCGTTGCCAACGATACCGAGGCGGTCGTGTTGTTCCGGGACATGGCGCAGCTTCCCGAACAGGAACGCATTCCGATCGTCAGCCACTGGGGCGTCACCGGCGGCGACTTCGCCGACCAGGTGCGCGGCATGCTCGACGAAGTGGACTTCTCGGTGGTCCAGACATTCAGCTTCTTCAACGCCGATCCCGACATCCGCTCGCGCGTGATGGCGGTCGCTGAACGCCTGTTCGGCATCTCGGACTTCGATCGGATCGAATCGCCGGTCGGCGTCGGCCATGCCTACGACCTGACCCACCTGCTAGCCCAGGCGATCGACCGCGCGGGGACCACCGACCGATCCGCGGTGCGCGATGCGCTCGAGCAACTGCACGACTATCGTGGCCTGGTCCGGCGGTTCGCAAGGCCGTTCTCGCCGCAGAGCCACGATGCACTGGGTGCGGACGACGTGTTCATGGCGCGCTACCGCGCCAGTGACGGCGCCATCGTGCCGTTGTCGTGGCAGGGCGGCGATCAATAGGACGCGAATCGTGGTGGCAGTTGGCACGACTTCGTCGCGGGCGCCAGACCCGGCTTCGCCGCATCCGTCGGGGCCATCGGCCGGCGAAGGCCTGGCGAATGTCCGCCGGCACGGGCGAGCCGAACGGGGTCGGCATGCCGGCCTCCGCGGCGACAACCCCGGCGGATTCGGTCTCGCCGCACGGATCGCGCTGGCCGCCTCGGCCCTGACTCTGCTGTTCGTCACGGCGGTGGGCGGCGTCTCGTTCGTCGTGACCCGCGCCCAGATCTCGCAGGGTGTCAGGGATGGTCTTTCGCACCAGACCGCGTTGCTGGCGAGTCGGCTCAGCACGACGCTCAATTCGGTGGCGACGACGCTGAGCGAACTCAAGCAGAACGCGCTGGTGCTGAATTCCCTGATGGACAGTTACACCCGTCGCACCTCGCTCGATCCGTTCCTGGAGGGTTTTTCGACAGTCAACGGCGTGCCGGTGGAGATCACGCTGACCGATTTCGAGGGCCGTCCGGTGGCCGGCGCCGCTGCTGTCGCATCCGACAGCGATCGCTGGAAGGTGGGGGTGCTCGAGCACGGTCGGCCCTATGTGACGGTGGAGGAAAGGGCCGGCCGGGCAAGCCTTCTGGTCGCCGAGCCGATCTTCTATGTCGGCACCCTGAGTCCGGAAGGTGCCCTCGTGCATCGCATCGATCTGACGCGCCTGGTGGGCGATTCGGCACCCGAGGCGGCCGATGGTTCGGTGCAGCTGCTCTACGACGGTCACCCGATTCTCGGACAGGATCAGGCCGACGGCGGGACGACCGCCAATGCCAGGTCGCTGACCCAGACCAAGCCGCTGGATCTGCACGCGATGCTCGCACCCCTGCGCCTCGACGTCAGGCTGCGGGCCGATCCGGCCCTGATTCGTGGCCCCCTTGCCCAGCTGACGGTGATCTATCTTCTGATCGGCCTTGCCGTACTCGTCGGCGCAGTGCTGTTCAGCGCGCTGGCGGCACGGCGACTCGCGCGACCCTTGCGCGAGCTCGAGCAGGTCGCTGCATCGGTGGTGGCCAGCGGCTCGGTCGATCACCGCTTCGAAGTCGGCGATTTCGCCGAGGTGGCCAGGCTCGGACAGACCTTCAACCTGATGCTCGAGCGCCTTGGCGCCGCGCAGAAGCAACTCGCCCGCCTGGCCCATCACGACGCGCTGACCGGTCTCGCCAACCGCATTCGCTTCCACGATCAGTTGAGCACGGCACTGGCCGACGTGCGGCGCAGCCACGATACCCTCGGCGTGCTGCTGCTCGACCTCGACAACTTCAAGGATGTCAACGACACCCTCGGCCATCCGGTCGGCGACGAACTGCTCAAGCAGGTCGCCGGTCGACTGCGGGATCTGGTACGAGCGACCGATACCGTCGCTCGCCTCGGCGGCGACGAGTTCGCGATCATCGCCACCCACCTGTCCGATTCCTCGGCCGCCGCCGTTCTCGCGCGCAAGATGGTGGAAGCGATTTCGGAAGCGTTCGAATTGGCCGAACACGATATCTACGTGTCGGCCAGCGTCGGCATTGCCGTCTGCCCGAGCGACGGCGACAGCTCCGAGCAATTGCTGAAGAACGCGGATCTTGCGCTGTACAAGGCAAAGCAGGAAGGCCGCTGCAACTTCCAGTTCTTCGACCAGGAACTCAACGACGCCGCACAGACCCGCAAACAGGTCGAGGCCTCGATCCGTGCCGCGATCGACGAATCCGCGTTCCGCCTTCACTACCAGCCACGCATCGACATCGACAGCGGAGCAATTGCCGGGGTCGAAGCCCTGGTGCGATGGCGCAGCGGCGAGCGCATGGTCTATCCGGACGCATTCGTGCCGGTCGCCGAAGAGAGTCGACTGATCGTGCCGCTCGGCGAATGGATCCTGCGTACCGCATGCGAGCAGAAGCACGCATGGGATCGCCAGGGGCTGCAGCCGTTCACGATGGCCGTCAATCTGTCGGCGATTCAGCTCGGTCGTGACGACTACGTGGATCGGCTGCTGGCGGTGATCGAGGATACCGGCGTCGATCCGGCCGGGCTCGAGATCGAGATTACCGAAAGCGCACTGATGGAACGCGTCGATGCCATTGCCGAACGTCTGGCGCGCTTCCACGCCCTCGGCGTGCGGCTCGCCATCGACGACATCGGCACCGGTTATTCGTCCCTGGTGAATCTGAAGCGCCTGGCCGTGGATGTGCTCAAGATCGACAAGAGTTTCATCCGCGACCTGGAGGTCGATCCGGACGATGCCGCGATCACCCGAGCCATCATCCAGCTCGGCAACAGCCTGGATCTGACCGTCGTGGCGGAAGGGGTGGAGAAGCCGGGTCAGGAAATCTTTCTGCGGCAGCACGGCTGCCATCAGGCTCAGGGCTTCCTCTACGCGTGTGCATTGCCGGCAGACGAACTGGAAGCGTGGGTGCGCAGCCGCGAGCCATGCGCGTCGAATCCTTACGTCGCCGCCACTTGATCTGGAAGCAGCCACCACCGGCTTACGGCGGCAATCGACGGGTGACGACAATCCGCATGGCCCAAATGTGGGCCATTTGACATTGCCGCTGGCGAAATCACCCGAAACGGCGAGAAGCGAAAGCCGAGCCGGCCTCCATTTGATCTCGCTCAAGCCGCGCGGGTGAAGGGTGTTCGAAGATGGTGCAGATGTGGCACGGCTCGTGCGTCGATCTTCCGACGACGCTGCATGTCGATAACCAGAAGATGGGAGGAGGAGGAATGAGCCGATCGATCGTTGCGCGCGCGCTGGTTGCGCTGTCGCTGCTGGTCAGCCTGGTCGCCGAGGCGCGCCTTCCCGGGCTCGATCAACTGCTGCCGAACGATGGTACGGTCGCGGTCGCCGCAGGCGATCAGATCTCGCCGGACATCGCCAGCGGTGCTGGTTCGCGCCTGGTGGTGTGGTCCGATGAACGCGCGAATCCGTTCGCGTACAACGAGTACGAAACTTCCCACGACATCTACGGTGTCCGTCTTGCCGACGACGGCAGTTCGCTTGACCGGGTGCCGATCGCGATCCACGCCGGCCCCGGCAGCCAGAGTGCACCGAAGGTCGCGTGGAACGGCAGTCACTGGCTGGTAGTGTTCCGCTCGGCGTCGCTCTCCGGCACCGGTTTCTTCTATTCGTCGACGCTGGCGGCGGTGCGGGTCGCACCCGATGGAACCGTCGTCGATCCGGTGCCGATCCCGATTCCTGGCCTCGGAACCGGTACCTTTGCAGTGGCATCCGACGGCAATGGCTGGCTGGTCGCTGCGATCGGCAACGACGTCACCAACGACATCGTTGCGGTGCGCGTCAGTGACGCCGGTGCGGTGCTGGATCCGCCGACGGTCAGCGTCGTGCCCGCGGGCACCTACACCGGCAGTGCGCTGCGCCTGGCTTCGGCCGGCGGACACTATCTGCTGACCTTCTCCGCCAGCAACGGCACCGGGGCGGTGCTGATCGATTCGCCGCTCGTCGCCAGCGATCCGATGGCGGTCGGCGACCCGTACTTGCTCCTCGACGGCGCCTACATTTCTGCGCTCGGTGCGATGGGCCAGGGCTACTACATCGCATGGAACCGACAGCGCCCGGATTTTACGCTGACCATCATGGGCGCACGGGTCTCGCCTGCCGGCATCCTGCTCGACGTCGACGGCGTCGATCTCGCCGGCGCCATGTCACCGTTCGGCAACGTCGTCGGCGTCGCCTGGGACGGCGGCAACTGGCGGATCGGCTGGGAGCACACGGCTGACCGCATCCTTCAGCTCGCCCGTGTCGACGACGCCTCCGGGCAGGTATTGAATCCCGGTGGCAGCACCATTGCCGGCGCCCAGTCCGGACCGATGGCCGGTACCGGTTCTAATGGCGTCCAGCTGCTGTGGATCGAATTCGCCGGCAACGAATACGACGTCGTCGGCGTGACTGTCGGCGCCGACGGCAATCCCGATCAGGTGCTGTCGCTCGGCGGCGTCTCGACTGGCGAGCCCCGTCAGTACCGCTCGAAGCTGGCGGCCGGTGCCGACGGCTACCTGCTCGCCTACCTCGAGGCGATTGCCGGCGAGCTCGCCGTGCGGGTGCAGCCGGTCGACGCCCTCGGCGTGCCGGTCGGGCCGCCGGTCGAACTCGATCGGGGACCGACCCTCGGCGGCCCAGGTTCGCCGGGCGTCGCCTGGAACGGCAGCCACTACCTGGTGAGTTGGCCGAGCGGCGGCGACATCGTCGCGCGGCGGATCGGCCAGGACGGCAACTCGCCGGACGCCGCCGCGAGTACCGTGATGAGCAACGGCTTCGGCCCGGTCAATATCGCCGCACTCAACGGCGACTTCCTCGTCGTCGCCCGTCGCTTCGGCCTGACCGTCCAGACCATATTTCCGATCGGCGCCCGCGTCAGCGGCGCCGGCCAGCTCCTCGACGCATCGCCGATCCTGCTCGGCAGTTCCAGTGAAAGTCCTTTCACGGTCTATACCCTCGAGACCGTGGTTGCAGCCGTTGGCGGGCGCTGGCTGGCGGCCTGGCACACCAATGTGACCCACGACGACCCGCTCGGGACATCGGTCGGCGTATTCGTCGATCCGGTCGACGGGAAGGGCAGTCCGTTCGAGATCGCCGGCTTCATGTCGACCAACGGTGGCAACGGCATCCACCGTATCGCCATCGCATCGAGCGGCGCCAACGCACTGTTCGCCAGGAGCAGGGAGCTGACGTCCGGGGTCGAGAACGACATGGAGTTGTACCTGATCGATGCCGCCGGCCTGGTGTCGCCTGCAGGCAACGCGACCCCGTGGTCCGGCAATCAGTACCGGCCGTCGATCAGCTTCGACGGGCGCGATTACGTCATCGCCTTCCAGGACCAGAAGAACCGCCTGGCGCCGCACACGCTCGACCAACTCGATGCGCGCAGTGACCTGTACGGCATGCGGGTCGCGACCGATGGCACGATCATCGATCCGCAGGGTTTCCTGATCGACGACTCGCCACTCGCCGAGACCGACCCGGCGGTGGCCAGCCGCGGCAGCGATACGCTGATCGCCGCTTCGCAGATGAGGAACGACGGCGTGTCGTCGAACTACCGCATCGGTCTGTCCGGGGTTCTCGACGGCGCCGACCGCTTCCCGGTGGCGGTCGCCACGGCAGCGGTGCGCAGCGGCGACGCGCCGCTCACGGTCGATTTCGATGCGGCAGGCTCGGTCGATCCGGAAGGGGGGGCAGTGAGCTTGGTGTGGGACTTCGCCGACGGCACGACATCGTCGCTCCCGAACCCCAGCCACACCTTCGACGAGCCCGGCGAGTACCCGGTGCTGCTGACCGTCATCGACGGCACCGGCCGCAGTGCGTCCCAGGCGATCATGGTGCAGGCGACTGCACCCAATGTGCTGCCGATTGCCGCAGCGAGTGGTACGCCGGCGTCAAATGGTGACCCGAAGGTCCTGAGCGGCCCGTCGCCGCTCAGCGTGCGACTGTTCGCGACCGGCTCCTACGATCCGGACGGCGCCCTCGGCAACATCGAGTGGACTATCAGCGATGGCCGCAGGTCGTTCGGCAGTCCCGCCTTCTTCACATTCAACAACGACGGCAGCTACACCGCGACGCTGAGGGTCTATGACAGCCGCGGTGCGTTCTCCGAGGACACGCTGGCGATCGAGGTCGGTGGCCCGAACCAGCCACCGACCGCGCAGGCCAGTGCGACGCCGTCGTCCGGACTGGCACCGCTCGGCGTTGCCTTGAGTGCCAGCAACTCGTCCGACGTCGACGGCACGATCGTCAGCTATGCGTGGAATTTCGGCGATGGCAGCAGCGGCTCCGGCGCCAACCCGTTCCACACCTACGCGTCGGTCGGCACCTTCGTCGCCACCGTGACGGTCACCGACAACAGCGGCGACAGCGACAGTGCCAGCGTCACGATCACGGTCGATGGCCATTCGGAACGATCGCTGCTGACCTCGATCGACATGTCCACCGGCAAGCTGCGGGGCAGTGCGATCGTCCAGGGCGCGGTCAATGTCCTGAACGGGCTCGGCGTGCCGCAGCAGAGCGCGATTGTCACCGGCCAATGGACGCTGCCGGATGGCAGTCATGTGAACCGCACGCAGTACAGCGACCGCCGCGGGGTTGCCAGCTTCAGCGTGGCGGCCGGTGCCGACGGCGTCTACTCGCTGCGGGTGGTGAATGTGACGCTGGCTGGTGCGCTGTTCGATCCGCAAGGCAGCGAGACCGAGGATTCGATCACCCTCGGCGGCGGCGACAGCACGCCGCCGGCGGCGCCCACCGGCCTCTTCGCGACGGCCGGTGATGCCCAGGTCTCCCTCGACTGGGCGGACAACGCAGAGACCGATCTCGCCGGCTACCATGTCGAGCGCGCGACGGATGCCGCGGGGCCATTCACGCGGCTGACCGGTGCTAACGGTGTAGGCGCATCGGCCTACGTCGATGGCGGACTGACCAATGGCCTGACCTACGTCTATCGCGTCCTGGCGGTCGATACCAGCGGCAACGAGAGCGCCGTCAGCACTGTCGCCTCGGCAACCCCGATGGGCGGTGGTGGGGGCACCGCGACCTCGATGCATATCGGCGCGATCACGCTGACCACGGCGAATGCCGGCAAGGGCAGCAAGGTGGCGGTGGCGACCGTGAACATTGTCGACAACAACGGCAGTGCGGTCAGCGGCGCGACGGTCAGCGGCACCTTCTCGGGCAGCTACACCGAAGCCGTCGGCGGCCAGACCGGTGGCGACGGGGCGGTGACGCTGCAGACCTCGACCAGCCAAAAGGGCGGTGTAGCCTTTGGTTTCTGCGTTGATTCGGTGGTGTATGCCGGCCTGACCTACCGGTCCGGCGACAATGTGATCCGCTGCAGCCAGTTCTGACGCCTTCGTCCGGGCCGGACCCGGCGGCACACGACAAGGCCCGCGACGATGTCGCGGGCCTTGGTTTGCGGTGGATCGGCGCGGTGCGACCGGTCGCGTTTCAGCCGGCCGCGTAGCGTGCGACCAGCGCGTCCAGTGGCAGCGGCTTGATCTGCGCGGCCCGGCCGGCGCAGCCGAAGGCCTCGAAGCGGGCGATGCAGATCGCCGCGGCGGCGTCGCGGGCGGCCTTGAAGAACTTGCGGGGGTCGAACTCGCCCGGCTTCTGGGCCGCCAGGCGCCGGATCGCACCGCTCATCGCCAGGCGCAGGTCGGTGTCGATGTTCACCTTGCGCACGCCGCTCTTGATGCCCTCGACGATCGCCTCGACCGGCACGCCGTAGGTCTCGCCGATCTCGCCGCCGAACGCGCGGATGATCGCCAGCCATTCCTGCGGCACGCTGGAGGAGCCGTGCATCACCAGATGGGTGTCGGGGATGCGGGCGTGAATCGCGCGAATGCGGTCGATGGCGAGGATGTCGCCGGTCGGCGGGCGGGTGAACTTGTAGGCGCCGTGACTGGTGCCGATCGCCACCGCCAGCGCATCCACGCCGGTGGCGGCGACGAAATCGGCCGCCTCGGCCGGGTCCGTCAGCAACTGGCTGTGGTCGAGCGTGCCCTCGGCGCCGACCCCGTCTTCCTCGCCGGCCTGGCCTGTCTCGAGCGAGCCCAGACAGCCGAGTTCGCCTTCGACGCTGACGCCGACCGCATGCGCCATGTCGACCACACGCCGGGTGACTGCGACGTTGTATTCGTAGCTGGCCGGGGTCTTCATGTCTTCCTTCAGCGAGCCGTCCATCATCACGCTGGTGAAGCCTGAGAGCCTGAGAGTTTTTCTCCAATCTCGCCAGGTTGTGCTGCGACTGGCATGCTTCGAGAGATGAGCGAAACGGAATGGCACCCCCCATCGCCGGCCGGTCTGTTCGAGGACCTGTCGGGCGAGCAAGAGCAGCAGCTGATGTCGGCGAAGCTGGCGCGCGAGGCGGCGCGCCTGCAAGGGCCACCGAGGGTGCTGCAGGCTAACCGCAAGCAGATTGAACTTCGGGCCTCCGATCTGGAATCACTGCTGGGCGAGGATCACCGGGCTCGGCTGGTTTGGGGCTACGTCGAGCGGCAGGATCTGAGCCGGCTGATCGAATCGATCAAGGCGCGCGGGAGCAATGCCGGACGCTCGGCGATCGACCCGCACATTCTGTTCGCGCTGTGGCTGTACGGCACGCTAGATGGCGTGGGCAGCGGCCGTGAGATCGCGCGTCTGACGCGCGAGAGCGACGCCTACCGCTGGATCTGTGGCGGTGTGTCGGTGAACTACCACGCACTCAACGACTTTCGCTCGGGCAACGAGGCCTTGATGGACGAGGTGCTCACGGGCAATGTCGCTGCGCTGGCCTCGGTCGGGGCGATCAGCCTGGAGCGCGTGGCGCAGGACGGCATGCGCGTGCGGGCTGATGCGGGCGCAGCCTCGTTCCGGCGGCAAGCGAGCCTTGAGCGGCACCTGGCCGAGGCCGGGGAGTTGGTCCATGACATCAAGAAGCGCGCCGCGGCCGACCCGGCGGCGGCCAGCCGCCGGGCGCAGGCGGCGCGCGAGCGTGCGGCGCGTGAGCGCGAGGAGCGCATCCGCGCCGCGCTCACGCAACTGCCGCTGGTGCAGGCAGCCAAGCGGCGCAACGGTAATAAGCCCGAGGAGGCGCGCGCCAGCACCACGGATGCCGACGCGCGGGTGATGAAGATGGGCGACGGCGGCTTCAGGCCGGCGTTCAACGTGCAACTGGCGACGACGTGCGAGGACCAGGTGATCGTCGGCGTCGATGTGAGCAAGGCCGGCAGTGACATGGCGCAGATGGCGCCGATGGTCGAGCAGGTCATCGAGCGCACGGGCGAAGTGCCCAGGCAATGGCTGGTCGATGGCGGCTTCCCCGCGCACGAGCAGATCGACGCGGTGCATGCGCACACGAAGGGCCAGACCGAGGTCATCGCCCCGGTGCCCGAGCCCAGGCAAAAGGCAGGCAAGCCCGGCGACGACGACACGCCGCCGCCGGACAAACACCAGCGCAAGGAAGGCGATTCCGAGCCGGTGGCGCAGTGGCGCACGCGCATGGCCGACGACGCGATCAAGGACGTGTACCCGCAACGCGCGGCCACGGCCGAGTGCGTCAACGCACTGGCGCGCAACCGCGGGCTGCAGCGCATGCCTGTGCGCGGGCTGGGCAAGGTCCGAGCGGTGGCCTACCTGTACGCGCTGGCGCACAACTTGATGCGCATGGCCAAGATCGCGCCCCAGATGCTCGGTCTGGGCACCGGTGCGTCCGAAGCGCTCGCAGCAGGCGAATAGGAGGTTCTCGGAGTGAAAACCCGACCCCTGACGACCCCGGATCGCCCCTCGCAGACGCATGACCGAGCCTCGACCGCCCCGCTGCGCCTGCGTATCCCACACAACGGCATCTCATCGCACGTCGGATGCTCGGCTTGCGGCGATCAAATGCTTCTCAGGCTCTGAGCGGATCGAGCGCTGGCACACCGCCGGGCTGGCGCCGTGATCCTGGTGCAGGCAGATCGGGATGTCCGGATGTTGCTCGACGGCGGCCTCCACCATCCGCCGCAGGTAGGGCTCACCGGCATAACTGCGGGCGCCTGCAGATGCCTGCAGGATGACCGGGCTGGCGCAGTGCTCGGCGGCCGTCATGATGGCCTGGATCTGCTCCATGTTGTTGATGTTGAAGGCCGGCACGCCGTAGCCATGTTCGGCGGCATGGTCCAGCAGCTGTCGCAGTGCGATCATTGCCATCAGAAGTCTCCTGTGTCCGTGGCGGGCTCATTCAGTGGCGCAGGCGCAGTCGCGATTGGCATCCTGCAGCGCGACGATCGCCGGCAGGGTGCGTCCCTCGAGGAATTCGAGGAAGGCGCCGCCGCCGGTCGAGATCATGTCGAGGTCATCAGCGACCGCGAAGCTCGCGATCGCGGCCAGGGTGTCGCCACCGCCGGCGATCGAAAAGGCCGGACTGGCCGCGATCGCCGCGGCAAGCGCACGTGTTCCGGCTGCGAACGGCGCCAGTTCGAACACCCCGAGCGGACCGTTCCAGACGATGGTGCCGCAGTCCGCGAGTGCCGGCGTCAGCGCCGCGCGACTGTCGGGGCCGACGTCCAGGATCATCCAGCCGTCGGGTACCGAGTCGATCGCGCAGACGCGGGTTTCGGCATCGGCGCCGAAGCGGTCGGCACAGACGACGTCGGTCGGCAGCCACAGCTGCGCGCCGCGCTGGGCCAGCCGTTCGCTGACGCGCCGGGCCGAGCACAGCAGCTCGGGCTCGAACAGCGACGCGCCGACGTCGTGCCCCCGGGCGGCGATGAAGGTGTTGGCGATGCCGCCGCCGACGATCAGCAGGTCGACCTGTTCGGCGAGCCGCTCCAGCACCGCCAGCTTGGTCGACACCTTGGAACCGCCGACGATCGCCGCCAGTGGTCGCTGCGGCGCCGCCAGGGCTCGCCCGAGGGCGTCGAGTTCGGCGGCCAGCAGTGGTCCGGCGCAGGCCAGCGGTGCCGCCAGCGCCAGCGCCGACAGCGTGCATTCCTTGCGGTGGGCGGTGCCGAAGGCGTCATTCACGTAGATGTCGATATGGCGTGCCAGGCGATCGGCCAATGCCGGATCGTCGGCCTTCTCGCCGGGGTTGCCACGACAGTTCTCGAGCATCACGACCTGGCCGAACGGTGGTGCGAAGTCGCGGTCGCGCCAGTTCTTGACCAGCGGCACCGGCCGCCCGAGCAGCTCGGCGAGGCAGCGGGCCACCGGCGCCAGGCTGTCACGCGGGCCGAGATGTCCCTCGGTCGGACGCCCGAGGTGGGAGGCGATGGCCAGCGACGCGCCACGGACGAGGCAATCGCGAATGCCCGGCAGCGTCGCACGGATGCGGCTGTCGTCGGCGACCTCGCCGGTTTCGGTCAGCGGCACGTTGAAGTCGGCACGCATGAAGACGCGTCGGCCGCCAAGTTCGAGATCGGCCAGTCGCAGGAAGGGCGCATTCATCGCCGTCCTCCTGCGAAACGCGGTGCCGGACCGGGGTGTCGTCTGCCGTCGGCCGGGCGACGATCGAGAGAGGGTTTGTTCATGCGCTGTCTCCGGGTACTTGTCGTTTGCGAAATAGGGCGCGGCGCGCGAACGCTTCGGTCGGTGGTCGTCGTGCGGGAGGAGGGGAGTTCCGCACGCCTACGGGGAACGACCGACGCGCTGCGGCCGCAATGATCATGGCGCCGCCGCGAGTGCCCGCCCGGCTTCGCTGACGCGTTCCGGCGTCATGCCGAAATGCGCGGCGAGTTCACCCGCTGGTGCCGATTCGCCGAAACGGGCGATGCCGACGACGGCGGCGCGGGGCGCGCCCGCGAGGTATTTCCACCACAGGTCAGGCTGCGCGGCCTCGACTGCGAGCCGAGGCACGCCTTCCGGTAGCACCGCCTGTCGCCAGTCTTCGGGCTGGCGGTCGAACACTGCCGTGCAGGGTATCGATACGATCCGGACACCGACGCCCTCGGCTTCGAGCCGCGCCCTCGCGGCGATCGCCAGCGACACTTCCGAGCCGGTGGCGACGATCACCAGCCGCAGGGCCTCGCTGCCGGCCTCAGCCAGCACGTAGCCGCCGCGCGCGATGGCGTCGAGCTGTCCCTCGGTGCGAGGCTGGTGCGGCAGGTTCTGGCGCGAGCAGGCAATCAGCGACGGGCCGTCGCTGCGGGCGACGGCGGCGTTCCACGCGGCCTGGGTCTCGACCGCGTCGCACGGTCGCCAGACGTCGAGGCCGGGGATCAGACGCAGGCTCGGCAGATGCTCGATCGGTTGATGGGTCGGACCGTCCTCGCCGAGTCCGATCGAGTCGTGGGTCATGACGAAGACCACCCGTTGGCGCATCAGCGCGCTCATCCGGATCGCGTTGCGAGCATAGTCCGAAAAGGTCAGGAAGGTCGCGCAGAAGGGCAGCAGTCCGCCGTGCAGGGCAATGCCGTTGCAGGCCGCGGCCATGCCGAACTCGCGCACGCCCCAGCTGATGTGACGGCCGCTGTCATCGGCGCTCATGTGGCCGCAGTCCGGCCAGTCGGTGAGATTTGAGTGCGTCAGGTCGGCCGAACCGCCGATCAGCTCGGGCAGTGCCCGCGCCACGCGCCCGATTGCCTGCTGGCTGGCCTTGCGGGTGGCCGGCGCCGCAGCCTCGTGGTCGACCGCCTTCAGCAGGGCGCGGGAAAGGACGTCGAAGCCGGTCGGCAGCGCGCCGCCGATTCGTCGCTCGAACTCGGCGCTCGCTGCCGGGTAGTGCTGGCGATAACGATCGACTCGGCCCCGCCATTCGGCGTGGGCGCGCGCACCGCGTGCGCGGGCATCGAAAGCGTCGCGCACGTCGTCCGGAATCTCGAACGGGGCGTGTGACCAGCCCAGCGCCTGTCGCGTCGCGCCAATCTCGTCGTCTCCCAGCGGGGCGCCGTGTACGCCGGCGCTGCCGGCCTTGCCCGGGCTGCCGTGGCCGATCGTCGTGCGGCAGCAGATCAGGGTCGGGCCGACGTCGTTGTCGCTGTTGGCCAAGGCCTCGCGGATTGCCCGGTCGACCGCCTCGACGTCGTGGCCATCGACCGCCGCGATGACGTTCCAGCCACAGGCGCGGAAGCGGGCCGGCGTGTCGTCGCAGAACCAGCCTGCCACGTCGCCGTCGATCGAGATGCGATTGTCGTCCCACAGCGCGATCAGCTTCGACAACCGCTGCACGCCGGCGATGCCGGCGGCCTCGTGACTGATCCCTTCCATCAGGCAGCCGTCGCCGAGGAACACCCAGGTCCGGTGATCGACGATGGCGGCTTCGGGACGGTTGAATTCGGCGGCCAGTCGCTTCTCCGCGAGCGCCATGCCGACGGCGTTGGCCAGACCTTGGCCGAGGGGGCCGGTGGTGGTCTCGACGCCCGGCGTGACGCCGATCTCCGGATGGCCCGGCGTCCGGCTGTCGAGCTGACGGAAGCGCGCGAGCTCGGCGACCGGCAGATCGTAGCCGGTCAGGTGCAGCAGGCCGTACAGCAACATCGAGCCATGGCCATTGGACAGTACGAAACGGTCGCGGTCGGGCCACGCCGGATCCGCGGGATCGTGCTTGAGGTGCCGCGTCCACAGCGCGACCGCGATTTCGGCCATGCCCATCGGCATGCCGGGGTGCCCTGAACGGGCGGCTTCGACGGCGTCGATCGCGAGAAAGCGCAGGGCGTGGGCGCACCGGGTGTCGAGTGCGGCCCGGTCGGCACGGGCTTCGATCGGCAGGTTCATCGCGGGGTTCTCCGGTAGGGCTCGATACGATGCGACGGGCACCGGCCCGTCGCACAGGTCTTGATCACAGCAACTTCCTGCGGCGCTCCATCAATCGCCAGATGAAGGGCGTGAAGATCAGCTGCATGGCCAGATCCATCTTTCCGCCCGGCACGACGATGGTGTTGGCGCGGCTCATGAAGCTGTCGTGGATCATGTTCAGCAGGTAGGCGAAATCGATGCCCTTGGGGTTGGCGAAACGGATCACCAGCATCGATTCGTCGGCGGTCGGGATGGTCCGAGTGACGAACGGGTTCGAGGTGTCCACCATCGGCACCCGCTGGAAATTGACGTGGGTCCGCGAGAACTGGGGGACGATGTAGTGCACGTAGTCGTGCATCCGACGCAGGATGGTGTCGGTGACCGCCTCGGTGGAGTAGCCACGGGTGCTCTTGTCGCGATGCAGCTTCTGGATCCATTCCAGGTTCACCACCGGCACGACGCCGATCAACAGGTCCGGATAACGCGAGACGTCGACCTCGCCATGCTGGACCGCACCGTGCAGGCCCTCGTAGAACAGCATGTCGGTGTCTGCCGGCAGGTCCTGCCATGGTGTGAAGGTGCCCGGGTCCTGGCGGTAGGGCTCGGCCTCGAGTGCGTCGTGCAGGTACTTGCGACGACGGCCGCTGCCGGTCTCGGCATACTCCCGGAACAATTGTTCGAGGTCGCCGAAGAGATTGGCTTCGGGACCGAAATGGCTGAAGTGGGAGAGCCTGCCGTCGGCTTCGGAGTCCTTCAGTCGCTGGCGCATCGCGAGCCGGTCGAAGGCGTGGAAGCTGTCGCCCTCGATCACCGCCGCGGTCACCTCCTCGCGCCGGAAGATCTGTTCGAAAGTGCGTTGCACGGTACTGGTGCCGGCGCCGGAGGAGCCGGTGATGGCCACGATCGGATGACGTTCTGACATGGTCGGGCGCCCTATTGGATGATCGCGTCGTCGCGGAACAGCGATCGTTCGTGGAACAGCGGCATGCCGTGATCCGAGCCGCCCATCGGCAGGTCGTTGTGGTAGCGCTCGATGCGCTCGACCTCGTCGCGGGAGCCGAAAACGAAGCCGATGCGCTGGTGCAGCGACTCCGGCTCGACGGCCAGCACCGGGCGCGCGCCGGTACTGGCGCGACCACCGGCCTGTTCGACGATGAAGCCGACCGGGTTGGCCTCGTAGAGCAGGCGCAGCCGCCCCGGCTTGGCCGGATCCTTCTGGTCGCGGGGATACAGGAAGACGCCGCCGCGCATCAGGATGCGGTGGGTCTCGGCCACCAGCGACGCGATCCAGCGCATGTTGAAGTCTTCGCCGCGGGGGCCGCTGCGGCCGGCCAGACACTCGTTCACATAGCGCCGCACCGGCGCCTCCCAGAAGCGGGCGTTCGAGGCGTTGATCGCGAATTCGCGGCTACGGGCCGGGATCGTCAGCTGCGGATGGGTCAGGTAGAAGTCACCGAGCTGCGGATCCAGCGTGAAGCCGACCACGCCGCGGCCGACCGTCAGCACCAGCATCGTCGATGGGCCGTAGATCGCATAGCCCGCCGCTACCTGCCGGGTGCCCGGCTGCAGAAAGTCCGCGGCGACCGCTTCGTGGTGTGGTGTCGGCGCCCGCAGGATCGAAAAGATCGAGCCGACCGCGACATTGACGTCGATGTTCGACGAGCCGTCGAGCGGATCGAAGGCGAGCAGGTACTTGCCGCTCATCTTGCCTTCCGGCAGCGGGATCGGTGCCTCGTTTTCCTCGGATACCATGCCGGCGAGACCACCGCCCCAGTGGGTGGCGCGCTGGAACAGCTGGTCGGCGACGACATCGAGCTTCTTCTGCTGCTCGCCCTGGACGTTCTCGCTGCCCTGATCGCCGAGCATGCCGGCCAGGGCGCCATGCGCGACCGACCGCGAAATCGCCTTGCAGGCCTGGGCGACCTGCAGGATCAGTGCGTTGAGCGCGCCGGTGGCCTCCGGATGGGTGCGGCGCTGTTCGATCAGGTATTCCGTCAGAGTCTGGCGCTCGATGCTGAACATGGGTGTCTCCGTCCAATGCTTTTGGTGGTGATCCGGGCGTCGGCCCGGGCGTCAGCCGGGCCGGTCCCCGGCCGCTGCTTCTTCCTGGAAGTGGCGACTGGCACGCACGTCCGCTTCGACGATGGTCGTCAGCGCGCTCTCGTCGACGACCTCGCCGCATTCGAACAGGCGCAGGGCCTGGCGTAGTCGCATGCGATCCAGCGCGTTCCTGATCGAGCGGGCATTGGCGAAGCCCGGCTTGGCGCGGCGCAAGGCGACGTACTCGGCGAAGGCGCGCCGGCCGTCGTCGTCGAAGCGGTAGTTCCACTGGGCCAGCATGCGGTCGCCGATTTCCGACAGCTCGTCGTCGGAGTAGTCGGGAAAGTCGACGTGGTGGGCGATGCGCGACTTCATGCCGGGGTTGGACTCGAAGAAGCGCTCCATGCGGTCGGCGTAGCCGGCGAGGATCACGACCAGGTCGTCGCGCTGGTTCTCCATCACCTGCAGCAGGATCTCGATCGCTTCCTGGCCGTAGTCGCGCTCGTTCTCGGGCCGGTAAAGGTAATAGGCCTCGTCGATGAACAGCACGCCGCCCATCGCGCGCTTGAGCACGTCCTTGGTCTTCGGTGCGGTGTGGCCGATGTATTGGCCCACCAGGTCGTCACGGGTCACCGCGACGACGTGTCCGCGGCGGCAGAAGCCGAGGCGCTGCAGGATCTCGGCCATGCGCATCGCGACCGTGGTCTTGCCGGTGCCCGGGTTGCCGGTGAAACTCATGTGCAGCGACGGCGGCGTCGACGACAGGCCCCGGCGCTGGCGCACGCGATCGACCAGCAGCAGCGCGGCGATCTCTCGCACCCGCCGCTTGACCGGCTCGAGGCCGACCAGATCGCGATCAAGTGCGTCGAGCACCTCGCCGATGCCGGCATCGCGGAACTCCGCGGCCAGGTCGACCGGACCGCTCTCGGGGGCTTCGGTGGCTTCGGCGGGCGTGGCGAGGGCCTGCCTCGGATCGGCATTCATGGCTCTTCTCCTGGGTTGGGGGGTGGCAGCGCGGCGCGGGCGGCCGCGTCTGCCGTCGGGACTGCCGGCGCCTCAGCGGGCGTAGCGCTGGCCTTCGGGACTGCGGCGTACCGCATAGCTGTCGAGCGTGTAGCGCAGGTTGCGGCCGGCACCTTCCTCGCGGTTGAGGCGGAATCCGGGTTCGTCGGACGGGCGCTGGACGATGAAGGACAGGCGCACCGACTCCCAGCCCTTGGTCGAATCGAAGGCGTTGATGCGGATGTAGTGCTCGGGGTTGGCGTCGCGGCAGGCGTTCAACTCCTGGACGACGCCGGCCGGGTCCCTGAGGTCGAACATCGGCAGGCCCCACATCTGCCAGTAGGTATTGCGCGGATGTGGGTCGTCGGTGTATTCGAGGGCCACCGCCCAGCCCTGCTCGAGGCAGTACTCGACCTGCTTGCCGATCTGTTGGTCGGTGAGGTCCGGCAGGAAGGAAAAGGCGCCTTGGGTGATTCTCATTTCGTGTCTCCTGGATTCTGTCCGTTGGCGGGTCGCAGGCCGTCAGGCCACCGACGGGGTCGGCACGAAGTCCGAGGTGTCGGTGCTGGCGTAGTTGAAGGTGATCTCGCCCCAGGTATCGAGGGCGGCGCGCAGCGGCTGGCACCACTTGGCGGCATCGGACAGGATCTCGGGGCCCTCATTGATGATGTCGCGGCCTTCGTTCCTGGCCAGCACCATCGTCTCGAGCGCGACCCGGTTGGCCTGGGCGCCGGCCTGGATGCCCATCGGGTGTCCGATCGTGCCGCCGCCGAACTGCAGCACCACGTCGTCGCCGAACAAATCCAGCAACTGGTGCATCTGGCCGGCGTGGATGCCGCCCGAGGCCACCGGCAACACCCGCTTGGTGCTGGCCCAGTCCTGCTCGAACAGGATGCCGCGCTGGAAATCCTGCTTCGTGACCATCTCGCGGCAGACGTTGTAGAAGCCCTGCACGGTGTTGGGGTCGCCCTCCAGCTTGCCGACCGCGGTGCCGGCATGGAGGTGGTCGACGCCGGCCAGCCGCAGCCATTTGGCGATCACCCGGAAGCTGACGCCGTGGGACTTCTGGCGGGTGTAGGTGCCATGTCCGGCCCGGTGCATGTGCAGGATCATGTCGTTCTCGCGGCACCAGTTGCTGATCGACTGGATTGCGGTCCAGCCGATGATGAGATCCACCATGACGATGCACGAGCCCAGTTCGCGGGCGAACTCGGCGCGGCGGTACATCTCTTCCATGGTGCCGGCCGTGATGTTGAGGTAGTGCCCCTTGATCTCGCCGGTTTGGGCCGCTGCCTGGTTCACCCCTTCCATGCAGTACAGGAAGCGATCGCGCCAGTGCATGAAGGGCTGGGAGTTGATATTCTCGTCGTCCTTGGTGAAATCCAGGCCGCCGCGCAGCGCTTCATACACCACGCGACCGTAGTTCTTGCCGGACAGCCCGAGCTTCGGCTTCATGGTCGCGCCGAGCAGTGGCCGTCCGTACTTCTCGAGCCGTTCGCGCTCGACCACGATGCCGGTCGGCGGGCCGCGGAAGGTCTTGATGTAGGCCACCGGCAGGCGCATGTCCTCGAGCCGGGCCGCCTTGAGCGGCTTGAAGCTGAACACGTTGCCGATGATCGACGCGGTCAGGTTGGCGATCGAGCCTTCCTCGAACAGGTCCAGGTCGTAGGCGACCCAGCAGAAATACTGACCTTCCTGGCCGGGCACCGGCTCGACCCGGTAGGCCTTGGCGCGGTACATGTCGCACGCGGTCAGGCGGTCGGTCCACACCACGGTCCAGGTGGCAGTGGAGGATTCGCCGGCCACCGCGGCGGCAGCTTCGATCGGGTCCACGCCTTCCTGCGGCGTGATCCGGAACACCGCCAGCACGTCGGTATCCTTCGGCTCGTAATCGGGATTCCAGTAACCCATCTGGGCGTACTTGAGCACGCCGGCGTGGTAGCGCTTGCTGGGGTCGGTGATCTGCGTGTTGGCTTCGGGTGCGCCCATCGTCGTTGTCTCCTGCCTAGTGGTGACTCGACGATACGGTGGTGTCAGAATAAGGTCTAATTGGAAAAAATTGAATTTGAGATAAGAAAACCTTATGAAACTGGAAGCCAAGGTCTCGATGAAGCAACTGCGTGCCTTGCTGGCGATCGCCGACACCGGCAGCTTCACGATGGCCGCCCGGCGGCTGCACATCACCCAGCCCGCAGTGTCGATGCAGTTGCGCGAGCTCGAAGGCATCGTCGGCGAGGTGCTGGTGGATGGTCGCCGTGAGGTCCGGCTGACCGCCGCCGGCGACATCCTCGCGCGCCGTGCGCGCGAAGTGATGACCGCGCTGGAATCTGCCGGCGTCGAACTGATGGCCCGGCGCGGCGTGGTCGCCGGCACCGTCGACATCGTTGCGGTCAGCACCGCCGAGTACTTCGTGCCGCGCCTGCTGGCCGAATTCGGCGCGCGCTATCCCGACATCAGTTTCCGCCTGTCGGTCGAGAACCGCGATGGTGTCCATGCGCGCCTGGCCGAACATCGGCTGGTGGTCGCGATCATGGGTACGCCGCCGCGCAGCACGCCGGTGCGGGCGGTGGCGTTTGCGCCCCACGCCTTGTCCTTCGTCGCGGCACCCGATCATCCGCTGGCCGGCAAGCACGCCGTCCCGCCGGCCAGTCTGACCGACGAGCGCCTGCTGCTGCGCGAGCGTGGCTCCGGCACCCGCGATCACCTCGAGCGCTACCTCAGGACCCATGGCGTGCGCCCCTACCGCGCCGACGAGCTGGGCAGCAACGAGACCCTGAAGCAGGCCGCGATGGCCGGCCTCGGCGTCGCGCTGCTGTCCCACCATGTATTCGACATCGAACGCGCGGCCGGTCGCCTCGCCCGGCTCGACGTCCAGGGCACGCCGGTGCTGCGCAAGTGGAACGTCGTCGTGCGCAGCGACCTGGTGGTATCGACGGCGGTGCAGACCCTGCTCGACTTCCTCGAGGCCAACGGCGCCGAGCTGATGCGAGGGATGGTGGCGCGCGAACTTGCGGCCTGAACCGGCGCGCCGCCGTCGACTAGACTGAAGCTGTCGTGTCGTCGAAAACGACCGGGGAGGCGGGCGATGCCGACGCGGCCCCGGGAATTGCCTGGGAGTGCCCTTCATGATCATTCGCAGCCCGTCGCCGCCGGTAACGATCCCCGACCTTTCGTGGCCCGCGTATCTTGAAGCGCAACTCGAGCACCACCTCGACCGCACGGCGCTGGTCGAGCCCCTCGGCGGCCGCCGTCTGAGCTACCGGAGCCTGCGCGACGAGGTCCGCTCGATCGATGCGGCGCTGCGCAGCCGGGGCTATCGCAAGGGCGACGTGATCGCGATCTACGCCGGCAACTCGATCGAATTCGTGCTGGCCTTCCAGGCGATCCTGCGCATGGGCGGTGTCGTCACGACGATCAACCCGATGAACCTCGCCGACGAGCTCGAACGGCAGATGCGGCACGCCGGCGCCTGCTGCCTGTTCACGATGCGTGCGCTGCTCGAGAACGCGCGGCCGGCTGCCGAAGCCTGCGGACTCCGGGAGGTCATCGTATTCGACGCGACCGACGGCGACGAAGCCTTCGCCAGGCTGCGCGCGACGCCCGACGACACGCCGCCGGCGGCGGTCGAACCGGCTCGCGATCTGGCCGTGCTGCCCTATTCGAGCGGCACCACCGGGCCCAGCAAGGGGGTGATGCTGACCCACCGCAATCTGGTGGCCCACAACGTGCTGGTGCTGGGCGCCCAACATGCGAGCGTGCCGGCTGCCGACGATCGCATGCTGCTGGTGCTGCCGCTGTTTCACATCTTCGCGATGACGGTAATCATGAACCTCGGGCTGTCCCGTGGTGCAATGCTGGTGATCCTGCCGCGCTTCGAGCCCGAGTCGTTCCTCGAAACGCTGCAGGAACACCGGATCACCCGCTGCTACCTGGTGCCGCCGATCATCAATTTTCTGGCCAAGCATCCGCTGGTGTCGCAGTACGACCTTTCTTCACTCGACTACATCCTGTCCGGTGCGGCGCCGCTCGGCGTGGATCTCGCCCGTGCCGCCGGCCGCAGGGTCGGTTGCACACTGGTGCAAGGCTATGGCCTGACCGAGACCAGCCCGGCCACCCACATCTTCCCGGAGTTCGCCGGGCGCGACGATCCCGGCTCGATCGGCGTACTGCTGTCGAACACCGAAGCTCGCATCGTCGACCTGGACAGCGGCAGCGACGTCGCCACCGGCGAGCGCGGCGAACTGCTGGTCCGCGGACCGCAGGTGATGCTCGGCTACCTCGACAATCCGGAGGCCACCGCCCGGGCGATCGACGATGGCTGGTTTCACACCGGTGACGTCGCCACCGCTGACCCCGAGGGCTATTTCCACATCGTCGACCGCGCCAAGGAGCTGATCAAGTACAAGGGTTACCAGGTGGCGCCGGCCGAACTAGAAGCCCTGCTGGTCACCCACCCGAAGGTCGCAGACTGCGCGGTGGTGCCGATGCCGGACAACGAATGCGGCGAACTGCCGAAGGCCTTCATCGTGGCGCGCGAGGAACTCGGGGCCGACGAACTGATGGCCTGGGTCGCCGAGCGGGTGGCCCCCTACCGCCGTATCCGCCGGGTCGAGTTTATCGACGCGATCCCGAAGTCGCCGTCGGGCAAGATCCTGCGCCGCCTGCTGCGCTGAGCATTCGAACCATCGGCATGCAGCGGTCCGATGGCCCTTTCAACGGCCGGCGAAGCATTGGCGGCCTGTCCGTCTCGACACGAGCAGCGCGGCCGTCGCCGTCGCGAGCAAGGCGAGTGGGTCCGGTTCGGGGACGGTGTTGGGATCGCCGCTACCCCCGGGATCGTCGCTTCCTGGATCGTTGCCAGTGCCAGGATCTCCCTCGGCGTCCGGTTCGATCAGGAATCCGTGAACGCTGTACGGGGCGTTCACGTTGATGGTCGAGAACTGGCTGGTGAAATTGGTGCCGGCGAAGAAATCGGCCAGGGTCGCGTAGGAATTGATCGCCAGTTCGATACCGCCGGCCGAGTCCTCGTCGCGCTCGAACAGCACGTGGTAGCCGTTCGCGTCATAGGCGAAACCGCCGACCGAGTACGGCGCATTGACATTGATGCTGGAAAACTGGCTCGAGAGGGCGTTGCCGGAGAAGAAATCGGCGAGCGTCGCATAGGAGTTGATGGCCAGTTCAGTGCCACCCGCGGTGTCGATATCACGCTCGAACAGCACGCGGTAGGCGATGCCGTCCCAGGTGATGCCCCCGACCGAATACGGTGAATTGACGTTGATGGCCGAGAACTGGCTGGTGAAGTTGGTGCCGGCGAAAAAATCGGCCAGCGTCGGATAAGTGTTGATTGCCAATTCGGTGCCACCCGGCCCGTCGATGTCCCGTTCGAACAACACCTGGTAGGCGGTTCCGTCCCAGGTGATGCCGCCGACCGAGTAGGGAGCATTGACGTTGATGGCCGAGAACTGGCTGGTGAAGTTCGTGCCGGCGAAGAAGTCCGCGAAGCTCGGATAGGTGTTGATCGCCAATTCGGTTCCACCCGGGCCATCGACGTCGCGCTCGAAGAGCAGGCGCAGTGGCCCTGCCAGGGCTGGCACGGATAGGGACAGGGTCAGCGTCGTCGTCACGGCACGAGTGATCCGAAGCGCGGGGACGCCGATGGCGAAGCGCCGTAAGGGCGATCCGCGCGTGCAGGTCGATGGCCGCGATCGCAAGGTGGTAGAGTCGATCTGGGCAGACATCGCGCACCTCCGTGTGTTGACAGAGATACAAAACTTTGCAGCAAGATGGATGCCGCGACCGGGTGCATAATTTCCGATATTGTTATCAGTCTCTTACCGAGGCCTTGAGCACCCGGAAGCCTCACCTCGATGCTCCCGTGTAAAGATTTTCGACACTGATCCGGTCCTCGCCGATCGCGCTCAGGCGCGTTTCGCCACCACCAACTGCTTCGGCGAGCGTGGGCCGAAGGGCGAGCGGTCGTAGTGGCCATACTTGGCACTGACGACGAAGCCGTGGTCACGAAACAGCGCGTCCAACTCGTCGCCAAAGAGGATGCGCATCGTCGTGCGGTGGATCCGCCAATCCGGCTGGTCGACGAGATCGTAGTGCCAGGTGATGTGATTGACGCGTCGCGCAGCGTCGTAGTGGCTGGATTCCGAGAGCGTGATCCGCTGGTTGCGGTAAGGATCGAGGTAGGTCAGCAGCCGGCGGCGTTCGCGGGGCCGGGCGAGGGCGGCCGGGTCGGGCTGGAAGCTGTCGACGACGAATCGGCCGTCTGGCGCCAGATGGCGGCCGACCGACTCGAACAGGTCGTCGAAGTCGGCCGCGTCGCAGACGTGATTGAGGGCGTTGTATGGCAGCAGCACCCAGTCGAAGCACCGCTGCAGCTCGAATCGGCGGAAGTCCGCCTGCTCGAAGCGCGCCGTCGACCCCACCGCCGCAGCCTTGTGCCGAGCGACGACGAGCATGGCCGGCGCGTTGTCGAGGCCGGTCATCTCGGTCGCATGGCGTGCCAGTGGCAGGCTCAGGCGGCCGGTGCCGCAGCCGAGTTCGAGTACCCGTCCGGCGGCATCGCCGAGCAGCGCGCGATAGAACGACAGGTCGGCCGGGGCCGTCATCTGCGCGAGCAACTCGTAGGTCTGCGGGTCGCGGTAGAGCGCGTCGATCGCTGCCGATTCGCCGTCATCGTGGCCAGTCACGGCGAAGCTCCCCACGGCGCATTCGTCCAGTGACAGTCGGGTCGATAGGGAGAGCCTATGTTCATTATCGATATTTATCGTTAGAAACAACGATGCCCGCTGGCTAAGGTAATCAACACGAAGGCTTGTTTCGCGAGCCTCGAACCGTCACAGGAGGGTACAAGCATGAGCAACGAGAGCAAGTGTCCGTTTGCCGGGATGCACGGCGCCGCCGCGCGCGCCGGTGCGCAGTCGAACCGGGACTGGTGGCCGGACCAGTTGAACCTGAACATCCTGCACCAGCACGCGCCGGCGTCGAATCCGCTGGGCCCGGACTTCGACTATGCCGAAGCCTTCGGCAAGCTCGATTTCGCCGCGCTGAAGCGGGATCTGGATGCGCTGATGACCGACTCGCAGGACTGGTGGCCGGCCGACTGGGGGCACTACGGCGGCCTCTTCATCCGCATGGCCTGGCACAGCGCCGGCACCTATCGTACCGCCGATGGTCGCGGTGGCGGCGGCACCGGCAACCAGCGCTTCGCACCGGTCAACAGCTGGCCCGACAACGGCAACCTCGACAAGGCCCGCCGCCTGTTGTGGCCGATCAAGCAGAAGTACGGCAATCGCATCTCGTGGGCCGACCTGATGATACTGGCGGGCAACTGCGCGCTCGAATCGATGGGCTTCAAGACCTTCGGCTTCGGCGGCGGCCGCGCCGACATCTACCAGCCGGAAGAGGACATCTACTGGGGCGCCGAACGCGAGTGGCTGGCAACCAGCGACAAGCCGGGCAGCCGCTATTCCGGCGAGCGTGATCTCGAGAATCCGCTGGCGGCGGTGCAGATGGGGCTGATTTATGTGAACCCGGAAGGCCCGGACGGCAATCCGGACCCGGTGGCCTCCGGCGTCGACGTGCGCGAAACCTTTGCCCGCATGGCGATGAACGATGAGGAAACCGTGGCGTTGACCGCCGGCGGCCACACCTTCGGCAAGGCCCACGGCGCCGGTGATCCGGCCCTGGTCGGGCCCGAGCCCGAGGCCGCACCGATCGAGAACCAGGGCTTCGGCTGGATCAACGCTCACGGCTCGGGCAAGGGCGGCGACACCACCACCAGCGGCATCGAGGGTGCCTGGAAACCCAATCCGACCCGCTGGGACAACGGCTACTTCGACATGTTGTTCGGCTACGAGTGGGAACTCGTCAAGAGCCCGGCCGGCGCCCATCAGTGGGTGGCCAAGGACGTCAGGCCCGAGCACATGATCCCGGACGCCCACGATCCTTCGAAGACGCATCCGCCGATGATGACCACAGCGGATCTGTCGCTGCGTTTCGACCCGATCTACGAACCGATCTCGCGCCGCTTCCACCAGGATCCGCAGGCCTTCGCCGACGCCTTCGCCCGTGCCTGGTTCAAGCTGACCCACCGCGACATGGGGCCGAAATCCCTGTATCTGGGACCCGAGGTGCCGGCGGAAGACCTGATCTGGCAGGATCCTGTCCCGGCCGTCGATCACCCGTTGGTCGACGCCGCCGACATCGCGGCATTGAAGTCGCAGATCATGAGCGCCGGCCTGTCGGTCGCCGAGCTGGTGACCACCGCATGGGCCTCGGCCTCGACCTTCCGCGGTTCTGACAAGCGCGGCGGCGCCAACGGTGCGCGCATCCGGCTGGCGCCGCAGAAGGACTGGGCGGTGAACCAGCCTGCCCAGCTGGCCAAGGTGCTGGCGACGCTCGACGGCATCCGCGAGCGCTTCAACGGCGCACAGTCGGGCGGCAAACGGATCTCGATGGCCGATCTGATCGTGCTCGCCGGTTGTGCGGCGGTCGAGGCGGCGGCGAAGGCCGGCGGCCATGCCGTCGAGGTGCCGTTCGCGCCGGGCCGGGCCGACGCCTCGCAGGCCCAGACCGACGTCGAATCGTTCGCGCCGATGGAGCCGCAGGCCGATGGCTTCCGCAACTACCTGCAACAGACCTTCCGTGTGCCGGCCGAGGAGATGCTGGTCGATCGTGCCCAGTTGCTGAGCTTGAGCGCGCCCGAAATGGCGGTGCTGGTGGGCGGTCTGCGGGTGCTCGGCGCCAATGTCGGCGGCGTCCGGCACGGCGTGCTGACCGAACGGCCAGGCACCCTCAGCAACGACTTCTTCGTCCATCTGCTCGACATGGGTACCCGCTGGCAGCCGAGTGCCGACGGCGAGGGCATCTACGAGGGCCGCGATCGGGCGAGTGGTGCGTTGCGCTGGACCGGCACCCGGGTCGATCTGGTGTTCGGCGCCAACTCGCAGTTGCGGGCGATCGCCGAGGTCTATGCCCAGAACGACGCCGGCGAGCGTTTCGTGCAGGACTTCGTTGCCGCCTGGAACAAGGTGATGAACCTCGACCGTTTCGATCTGCGCTAGCCGAATCGTCCGACGCTTCCGCCGGCTGGCGGAAGCGTCGGCGTGCGTTCGACGCGACACCGGCGTGGGTTACTGCTGCTGCAGCTGGTCGAATCCCAGGTAGCGTGCCTCGAAACGGCGCTTTCCGCCTGCGACGAAGGCTTCGAAGTCCCAGTCGCCCGGACCCAGCAATGCACCGTACTGCGGGCGGAAGACGTAGGCCCAGGCATCGAGTTGCCGACCGTCCTGCAGCGTCACGGTCACCAACCGGCGTTCGTACTGGTGGCCCTCGAAGCCGTCGAGGCGCTCCCAGGCGCTGGCGCCGATGCCGGCATAAAGTCGACCGGCGACCCGGCCGCCAACGTTCGGCACGATGGCCGGATACTCCTCGCCGCGTACCGGGTGACGGCTATGGCCGGCCAATACGGCGTCGCAGGCGTCGGGCGCATGGCCGCACACCCGCGTCATGATGTCGGCGCACATCAGGCTGCCGTAGGTGAAGCAGCGGCTGCTCATCGGCGCCGCACCAGTGGTCTGCTTCGTAAATCAAGCGACATCGGACAAGTGATGCATCGGGTGCCGTGGCAAGGTGCGAACCGCAGCGATAGCGGGGCCTGTCGCGAGGATGCGCAACGCCGCCACGGGGCGCGCTTGTCCGTCGCGGTATTTGCTAAGCAGACCACTAGGGCAGCAGCAGCGAGGCGATGGTGCCGAGCAGGGCGACGCCAGCCACCACCGAGACGATCGCGAATTGACGGTGGAGGGTGTCGACCGCGGCGATCAGGCGCTCGTTCTGTTCCGCCAGCCGGGTGATCAGGTCGGAACTGGCGGCGAGTTCCTCGTCGAGCCGCTGCACCTGTTGCTCGAGCGCCTCGATGCGGGCTTCGGGGCTTGCCGCATCGGCCGCGGCGCTGGCGTCGTTGCTGCCGGTCCGCTTCAGCAGTTCGCGGGCGCTCTTGACGATGCTCGGCGCGGCGGCGATGACCTCGCCCCACGGGATGGCTTTGGCCGCGATGGCCCAGGGTATCGGCATGATGTCCTGCCTCCGCTTGGATGATCCTCGTATTTGCCTTCAGCGGTTGGCCAGCTTCTCGAATTGCGGTTGCAGCTTGGCCAGCGTCGCCTGGAAGCCGGCCAGGCGGGCACGCTCCTGGGCCACCACTTCGGCCGGCGCCCGATCGACGAACTTCTCGTTGGCGAGCTTGCCTTCGGCCTTCTTCACTTCGCCTTCCAGGCGGGCGATCTCCTTGCCGAGGCGCTCGCGTTCGGCCGCGATGTCGATCTCGACCTCCAGCATCAGCCGGGTTTCGCCGACCACCGCGACCGGCGCCAGCGCGTCGGCGCCGATCTCGTCGACGATGGCGAGTTCGGAGAGCTTGGCGAGGCCGGTCAGATACGGTGCGTAGGCCTCGAGCGCGACGCGGTCGCCGGCCGCCACCAGCGGCAGCCGCTGCGCCGGCGAAATGTTCATCTCGCTGCGCAGGTTGCGGCAGGCGTGCACCAGCCCCTTCAGTTCGGCAACCCGGGCCTCGCTGACTTCGTCGAGCTTGGCGGGCTGGGCCTTGGGGTAGGGCGCGGTCATGATCGAGTCGCCGTCGCCGCGTCCGGCCATCGGCGCCACCGTCTGCCACAGTTCCTCGGTGATGAACGGGATCAGCGGGTGGGCCAGGCGCAGCACGGTCTCTAGTACCCGCAGCAGGGTGCGGCGGGTGGCCCGCTGCCGTGCTGCGTTAACGCCCTGGATTTGGACCTTGGCGATCTCGAGATACCAGTCGCAATACTCGTCCCAGACGAACTCGTACACGCCCTTGGCGAGCAGGTCGAAGCGGTAGTCGGCGAAATGCTGTTCGACCTCGGCCTCGGTGCGCTGCAGCTTCGACACGATCCAGCGGTCGGCGAAGGAGAAATCGAGATAGCCGCCTTCGCAGGCGCTGGCGTCGTGGTTTTCGAGGCCGCAGTCCTGGCCGTCGCAGTTCATCAGCACGAAGCGGGAGGCGTTCCACAGCTTGTTGCAGAAGTTGCGGTAGCCTTCGCAGCGCGACAGGTCGAACTTGATGTCGCGGCCCGGACTCGCCAGCGACGCGAAGGTGAAGCGCAGTGCGTCGGTGCCGAAGGCCGGTATCCCGTCCGGGAATTCGCGCCGGGTCTTCTTTTCGATCGACTGGGCCTGCTTCGGGTTCATCAGGCCGAACGTTCGCTTGTTGACCAGCTCGTCGAGCGAAATGCCGTCGATCAGGTCGATCGGGTCGAGCACGTTGCCCTTCGACTTCGACATCTTCTGGCCTTCCGCATCGCGGATCAGGCCGTGCACATAGACATCCTTGAACGGGATCTTGCCGGTGATGTGCTTGGTCATCATCACCATCCGGGCGACCCAGAAGAAGATGATGTCGAAGCCGGTGACCAGCACCGTCGACGGCAGGTAGCGGTCGAGCGCCGGGTTCGACTTGGCGGGCCACTCGGGCGTCCAGTCGAGCGTCGAAAACGGCCACAGCGCCGACGAGTACCAGGTGTCGAGGACGTCCTCGTCGCGGGCGAGCGCGCCGCCGTAGCCGTCGGCCGCGGCCAGCGACTTCGCTTCGGCCTCGTTGTGGGCGACCCAGCAGCGGCCATCGTCGCCGTACCAGGCCGGAATCTGGTGGCCCCACCACAGCTGGCGCGAGATGCACCAGTCCTGGATGTTGTTGAGCCACTGATTGTAGGTGTTGACCCAGTTCTCCGGGTGGAAGCGGATCTCGCCGGAGGCGACGCAGTCGAGCGCCTGCTGGGTGATCGACTGGCCGTCGGCACCGGCCTTGGTCATTGCGACGAACCACTGGTCGGTCAGCATCGGCTCGATTACGACGTGGGTGCGGTCGCCGCGCGGCACCATCAGCTTGTGCGCCTTAGTGTCCACCAGTACGCCGGCGGCTTCCAGTTCGGACACGACGACCTCGCGCGCCAGCACCCGGTCGAGACCGGCGACCTTGGCGGGCATTGCGATGTGGCCCTTGGGCTGGCCATCGGCGTCGAACACCTCGGCCTGTGCCGGCACCGCACCGGCCAGCGTCAGGATCACCACCATGTCGAGGCCGTGACGCTGGCCGACCGCATAGTCGTTAAAGTCGTGGGCCGGCGTCACCTTGACGCAGCCGGTGCCGAATTCGCGATCGACGTAGTCGTCGGCGATGATCGGGATGTCGCGATCCGCCAGCGGCAGGCGCACGGTCCTGCCGATCAGCTGGGCGTAGCGTTCGTCCTCGGGGTGCACCATCACCGCGACGTCGCCGAGCATGGTCTCGGGGCGGGTAGTGGCGACCGTCAGGCCGGCGAGACCGTCGACGGGGCCGTCGGTGAACGGGTAGAGGATATGCCACAGCTTGCCGTCCTCTTCCTCGGAGACGACTTCGAGGTCCGAGACCGCGGTGCCGAGCATGGGGTCCCAGTTGACCAGGCGCTTGCCGCGGTAGATCAGGCCTTCGCGGTAGAGCCGGACGAAGGTCTCGGTGACCACCTTGGACAGCCCGTCGTCCATCGTGAAGCGTTCGCGCGTCCAGTCGGGGCTGGTGCCGAGGCGCCGCATCTGGCGGGTGATGGTGCCGCCGGAATACTCCTTCCACTCCCAGACCTTGTCGAGGAACTTGTCGCGGCCGAGGTCGTGGCGCGAAACGCCCTGGGCGTCGAGCTGGCGCTCGACGACGATCTGGGTGGCGATGCCGGCATGGTCGGTGCCGGGCTGCCACAGCGTATTGGCGCCGGCCATGCGGTGGTAGCGGGTCAACGCGTCCATGATGGTCTGGTTGAAACCATGGCCCATGTGCAGTGTGCCTGTCACGTTGGGTGGCGGCAGCAGGATGCAGAAGGCGTCGGACTTGTCGGTGTCCAGGCCGGCGGCGAAATAGCCGCGGGATTCCCATTCGGGGTACCAGCGCGATTCGATCGCTGCCGGCTCGAAGCTCTTGGCCAGTTCCATGAAGCGGGGGCTCGTGTCTCTTGGGGTTTCAGGCGAAGCGACAATTATAGCGAACTGGCCCGGCCGCCTCGCGGCCTTGCGTCGCGCCGGCGGCGACGCGCTCAGTCGGCGTCGGCGGCGTCCGGTGATTCGGGGTCGAGCAGGGCGGAGATGTCCTGCGAGAGTCGGGGCAGCAGGGTCGCCCGCAGATGGGCGAGTGCCTGCTCGTGGATGCGCTCGCCCATCGTCGCGAACTCACGGGCGACGATCTGCGGCAGTTCGGTCTCCATCCAGCCCTCGATGGCGCGGGCAAGACGAGCATCGAGCGCGATCAGGCGCTCGACCATCTGCATTTCGTCGACCGGCTTGTCGTCGCCTTCGTCGCCCGCGGGGTCCTCGACTTCGACGATGTCGGTCAGCACCGGCAGATCGTCGAAGGCATCGGCGTCGGCGCTGCCCTTGTGCCGGCGCATCAGAGCCTCGGCCTTCTCCAGCAGTTTGTCGGCGTGTTCGAGATCGCCGGGCAGCGCTGGTTCCGGGTCGCCGCTCATTCTGCGGCGCTCCGCTGCGCGAGGTCGTGGGGGATTGGCGCCATGCCGCGCGCCTTGTAGTCGCGCCAGCGCGCGCGGGCGGCGAGTCGCGACGGTTCGTCGGTGCCGACCACTTCCATCAGCATCGCGAACCCCTCGAAGCCGGACGGTTCGTCGTTGCCCAGGTTGAGCAGCACGTCGCGATGGGGCCAGTCCTCGTCGGCGCCGCCGAACACGATCGGCGTCTCGCCGGCGAGCGGAGAGTCGGCGGCGACATGAGGGACGAAGCCTCTGGGCTCGGCGGTCCACAGCAACTGGTCGAAGCGACGCCGCATCGGCTCGTCGGGAATGCGGATGGCCAGCCGCCTGCCGGCCGCAACCGCCCGGCTGGCGATGCGACAGGCCGCGGCAAGGCGGTCCGGGGTGTTGTGGTAGAAGTGGATTTCGGTGCCCACTTCGTGCTCATTCGCGACCGGCGCGGCCGATCAGGAATTCGCTGAGCAGGGGCACCGGGCGCCCGGTGGCCCCCTTGGTGTCGCCCGACAGCCATGCGGTGCCGGCGATGTCGAGGTGCGCCCAGGCGTATTTCTTGGTGAAGCGCGCCAGGAAGGCGGCGGCGGTTATGGCGCCGCCATAGCGACCGCCGATATTGGCCATGTCGGCGAAGTTGCTCTTCAACAGCTCCTGGTATTCGTCCCAAAGTGGCAGTTGCCAGGCGCGGTCGCCGCTTGCCTGACCGGCGGCCAGCAGTTCGGCCGCGAGTGCGTCGTCATTGGCCAGCAGGCCGCTCGGGATCTTGCCCAGGGCAATGATGCAGGCACCGGTCAGGGTGGCGATGTCCACCACGCAGGCCGGCTCGAAGCGCTCGACGTAGGTCAGCGCATCACACAGGATGAGCCGGCCCTCGGCGTCGGTGTTGAGGATCTCGATGGTCTGACCCGACATCGACTCGACCACGTCGCCAGGCTTGCTGGCGCGGCCGCCGGGCATGTTCTCGGCGGCCGGCACGACGCCGATCAGATTGATCGGCAGGCCCATCCGCGCGACCGCCTTGACCGTGCCGAACACCGACGCGGCGCCGCACATGTCGAATTTCATCTCGTCCATCTCGGCACCGGGCTTCAGCGAAATGCCGCCGGTGTCGAAGGTGATGCCCTTGCCGACCAGCACCACCGGCTTGTCCTTGGCCTTGGCGCCCTTGTAGTGCATGACGATCAGCTTCGGCGCTTCGACCGAGCCCTTGGCGACCGACAGCAGCGAACCCATGCCGAGCTTTTCCATCGCCGCGCGATCGAGCACCTCGACCTTCAGCTTCATCTCCTTGCCGAGCTTCCTGGCGCGTTCGGCGAGGTAGCTCGGCGTGCAGATGTTGCCGGCCAGATTGCCGAGGTCGCGGGTCAGCGCCATGCCTTCGGCGACCGCCTGGCCGCGCTCGAGGGCACGCTTGTCGGCATCGCCGGCTCGCGCCGACAGCAGCACGCGGATTTCCGAAACGCCCTTGTCCGGCTTGTCGGCCTTGCCCTTGTGCAGGGTGAAGCGGTAGGCGGCGTCGGCGAGCATCCGGCCGCACTGTTCGAGGCGCCAGACGAGATCGCGGCCGGGCAGCTCGACCTGGGCGAGGGCGAGGACGAGCTCCTTGAACGGCGCGTTGGCGGCGTAGCGTGCGACGCTCGCCACGGCGTCGCGCCAGGGCTTGTCGGCGATCGATTCGACCTCGCCGAGGCTGACCAGCAGCAGGCGCTGGCAGGCCAGTCCGGCAGGCGCGTGGAGCAGCAGACTGGCGCCGGCCTTGTCGTCCAGTTCACCGTCGGCGAGCAGCTTGCCGAGGGCGCTGCCACTGGCCCGATCGAGCGCGTCGAAAACTTCGCCGCGGGCCGTTCCGGCAAATACGCCAACTGCCAGACATGGGGTTTTCTGCTTCTCGGGGGCGCCGCTCTTTATGGTAAATTCCACTCGCTGCTCCTAGAAATTACGCGCCAATCGAGGGTCGGCCGAGGTCGCTCGCACGTCCCAGTCGTCATGGCAACAGGCCTTGGCTCCGGCGATTATGGGCGGATGATCCGATGGCGTCAAAAACCGCCGATTCCCAGTCACTTCCACATTTCGCGCGATGATCTTCCTGCGCGCTGCCCGGCGCGAATTCGCCCATACAGCGGCAGCGGTATTCGTTGCGCTGTTCGCAATCCTGATCTCGACGGTGCTGATCCGCCTGCTGAGCCAGGCCGCCGGTGGCCGCCTGGCGTCCGACGTGGTGCTGGCGATGATCGGCTTCGGTTCGATCGCGCAACTGCCGATCGTGCTGTCGCTGACCCTGTTCATCGCGATCCTGTCCACGCTGTCGCGCAGCTATCGCGATTCGGAGATGGTGGTGTGGTTCGCGTCGGGACTGCCGCTGACGGCCTGGGTCCGTCCGGTGCTGCGCTTCGCCCTGCCGCTGGTCGTGGTGATCGCGGGCACTACCCTGGTGGTCGCGCCATGGGCCCAGCTGAAGACCGTCGAGTTCCGCGAGCGCTCCAACAACCGTGACGATGCGGCCCGCGTCGCGCCCGGCGTGTTCCGTGAGTCGGCCGGCGGTCAGCGGGTGTTCTTCGTCGAGACCGGCGCAGGCGAGGATGGTCGTGTCAAGAATGTCTTCGTCAGTACCATGCAGCACGGCAGGCTCGGCGTGATGGTGTCGTCGGAGGGTTATCTCGAGACCGACGAGCAGGGTGCGCGTTTCGTCGTGCTCGAAAACGGGCGGCGCTACGAGGGTGTGCCGGGAACGCCGGACTACCGGGTCATGGAGTTCGAGCGCTATGCTGTTCGCATCCACAGCCCGGAGACCGGGGAACTGCCGCAGAAGCCGCGCATGCTCAGCGTCGCCCAACTGCTGTCGGCGCCGCTGCCTGCTTATCGCGGCGAACTGGCTGCACGCATCGGAACGCCGGTGGCGGCGCTGCTGCTGTCGCTGCTGGCGATTCCGATGAGCTTCGTCAATCCGCGCGCCGGTCGCAGCAACAATCTGATCGCCGCGATTCTGGTGTACCTGATCTATACCAATACGCTGTCGATCTGCCAGGCCTGGATCACCCAGGGCAAGATCGGCTTTGCCATCGGCCTCTGGGTGCCGCATGCGCTGATGGTGTTGCTGCTTCTGCTGTTGTTCGGCCGGCGCCTGTCGGTGCTGCGGCTGTGGCGGAGCCGCGCCACGTGAAGGTGCTGAGCCGCTACCTCGCCCGCCAGATCTACGCTTCGACCTTCGGCGTGTTGCTGGCCTTCCTCGGGCTGTTCGCATTCTTCGACCTGCTCAACGAACTCGACAACGTCGGGCGCGACGGCTACCAGTTGCACCATGCGATGATCTACGTGCTGCTGATCCTGCCGGGGCGGGTCTATGAGCTGATGCCGATCGCCGTGCTGATCGGTTCGCTCTATGCGCTGACCAATCTCGCGCGCAACTCTGAAATCACCGTGATGCGGGCCTCCGGCCTGTCGACCGCACGCGCGCTGGCGCTGCTGGGCACCATCGGCTCGGTTTTCGTGCTGCTGACCTTCGTGTTCGGGGAGTTCATCGCGCCGCCCGCCGAAAGAGCTGCGCAGCAGTGGCGCCTGACGGTGCGCAATTCGACGGTCTCGCAGGATCTGTCGAGTGGTCTCTGGGTGCGCGACGGCAAGCGATTCATCAACGTCGGCGTGCTCAAGCCCGATCGCAGCCTCGAGCACGTTCGCATCTACGAATTCGACGGCGATCATGCACTGGTGGCGATCTCCGACGCACGCCACGGTGCCTTTACCGGGGCCGACGGCTGGCGCCTGACCGAGGTTTCGCGCACGCGCTTTCTCGGCGATGCCACCGACGTCGAGCGACTCGACGAGATCTACTGGAAGTCGGAGCTCACGCCCGAGGTGTTGAGCGTGCTGATGGTGGTGCCCGAGCGCATGTCGGTGAGGACGCTGTACAAGTATGTCGCCCACTTGCGCGACAACGGGCAGAAGTCGGAACGCTACGAGATCGCGCTGTGGAAGAAGCTCGCCTATCCGCTGGCGGCGCTGGTGATGCTGGCGCTCGCGCTGCCGTTCGCCTACACCCATGACCGCATGGGCGGGGTCAGCCTGAAGGTGTTTCTCGGCGTCATGCTTGGTGTCACCTTCCACCTGCTCAACGGCCTGTTCTCGAACCTGGGGGTGATCAACGCGTGGCCGCCGGTGGTCGCCGCACTGACGCCGAGCCTGTTGTTCCTTTGCGCCGCCGGCACGATGCTTTGGTGGTTCGAACGGCGATGACCCGCATTCGCCCTCGACGACTGCGGCACGCCTCTCGCCGGTGCTGCCTCGCGCGCTGTCGGCCATGGTCCGGCGTGCTGTTGGCCGGTCGCGCTCGTCCGCCTGCGGGTGGGCATGAAAAAGGGGCGCCGCTGGCGCCCCTCCCATTCTGACTGTCCGGTTGTCCGGATCAGCCTTCCGGATTTTCCTGCTGCTGGACCTGTTGCGCAGCCTTCTTAGCGGCGGCGGCCTTGTAGTCGAGCTTTTCCTTGATCCGCGCCGACTTGCCGGAGCGCTGGCGCAGGTAATAGAGCTTTGCCCGGCGCACGTCGCCGCGACGCTTGACCTCGATGCTGGCGACCAGCGGCGAGTAGGTCTGGAAGGTCCGCTCGACACCCTCGCCGGACGAGATCTTGCGGACGATGAAGGACGAATTGAGACCGCGATTGCGCTTGGCGATGACAACGCCTTCGTAGGCCTGAAGGCGCTCACGGCTGCCTTCGACCACCTTGACACTGACCACCACGGTGTCACCCGGACCGAAATCGGGGATGCTCTTGCCTTCGGACACCCTGGCCATTTCTTCCTGTTCGAGTTGCTCGATCAGATTCATCGCGTCGTACTCCTTGTTGTCTGTGGCCTTTGGCCTTGGCTGCAGAGCAGGTCGCCACCTGATGCCGCCGTTTGTCATCCGGCGGGGATGCTTCAGCGTCCCTCGCCGTTACCGTCCGGACCCGATCGGGCGGGTTCGGAGCATTCCTCTTGCCCGTTCTGCCAGCCCTGCAGCAGATCGGGCCGCCGCTCGCGGGTCAGCGCCAGGGCCCGTTGCCGACGCCACGTGCGGATCTCGGCGTGATTGCCGGACAGCAGTACGGCCGGCACCCGCAAGCCTTCGTACTCTTCCGGCCGCGTGAAGTGCGGGCAGTCGAGCAAGCCATCGACGAAGGAGTCCTCCTGCGCCGAATCGGCATCGTTGAGCGCGCCGGGCAACTGGCGGATGATCGCATCCATCAACACCATCGCCGGCAATTCACCGCCCGACAGCACGAAGTCGCCGAGCGAGATCTCTTCATCGACACAGCGCTCGATCACGCGCTGGTCGACACCTTCGTAGCGCCCGCACAGCATCACCAGCGCCGGCTCTGCAGCCAATGCCAGCACCCGCCGGTGTTCCAGCGGACGCCCCTGGGGCGACAGGTAGATCACCCGCCCCGCCGCACCGAGTGCGTCCCGTTGTGCCGCGCGGGCCGCATCGATCGCCCGTTCCAGCGGTTCGGCCATCATCACCATGCCGGGCCCGCCGCCATACGGACGATCGTCCACCGTCCGGTGCCGGTCCGACGTGAAATCCCGCGGATTCCACAGCGTCAACCGGTACAGCGCCCGTTCGGCCGCCCGTCGCGAGATGCCGCTTCCGGTCAGCGCCCCGAACATCTCCGGAAACAGCGTCACGACGTCGAAGCGACGGGTTTCGCCGCTCGTCACCAGTCTGCTTCCCAGTCCGCCGTGATGCGCCCACCGGATACGTCCACTTCGATCACGTAGGCCTCGACGAACGGGATCAAACGTTCGCGGTCGCCATCCTGCACCTGCAGCACGTCATGGGCGCCGGTCTCGATCAGACCGGCGACCGTACCGAGCCGGCAGTCGGCAGTGTTGCGAACCTCGAGGCCGATCAGATCGGCCCAGTAGTATTCGTCGTCCGCCGGTATTGGCAGCGCTGCACGCGGTGCCCCGACGAAACGGCCACTCAGCCGTTCGGCGGCGTTGCGATCGTCTATTCCGTCGAAAGCCGCGATCAGACTCTTGCCGTGCATGCGACATGCCCTGAGATCAAGCGCTTGCCACTGCTCGTCCGGCGCCCGGTCATCCGCGCTGAGCCACCACTGGGCCATGCGCCGCCAACCCAGCGGGTCGTCGCCGAAGGGATGAATGCGGAGCCATCCCTGGACGCCGAACGGGGCGACGATGCGCCCCAGCACGATCATGCCCGTCAGGCGGCCTTGGCGGCGGTCTTGACGAGTCGCTGAACGGTCTGCAAAAGCTGGGCGCCGTTGTCCTTCCAGTAGTTCAGGCGTTCCATGTCGACCGCCAGTCCCTGCTCGGACTCGGAGGCCATCGGATTGTAAAAGCCGACGCGCTCGATGAAGCGGCCGTCCCGGCGGTCGCGCGAATCGGCGGCGACGATGTTGTAGAACGGGCGCTTCTTCGCGCCGCTTCGGGCAAGGCGGATGACGACCATGAAAGATCCTGACTCGGTTTTCGGAAAAACGGTCGAATATACGGTAAAGCCGGACTTCGGGCAAGCATTGGCCGGCATTTGTCCGTGGCGGTCGGCATCCGACACTGGCGGTCGATGCGCGAATGGTATACAAGCATGCCATCAGGCACGTGCGCGCGTGAGTCCGGCCGATGATGGCAGAAAGTTCCGAATCGATTGAACTGAGCGAGGAAGCCTACGACCCGAGGCCCCGCGAGTTCGCGCGGCTGCGCGCCCGCATGGAGCGCTTCGACGAAGCCGGCGGGCGGGTCGGCGACCTCGCCGGCATCGGTCGCCGGATGATCGAGTTGGCGGTGCCATTGCGCGACAGCCTCGCCGTCGAGCGCCTGCCGCTGAACCGCCTGCGATTCAGCGAGGCGCGCGAAGCGATAGACGGAGCACTGGCCTGCGCACGCTGGCACCTGCGGGTGCTGCAGGAGATCCGTTCCCCCTATCTGTGCGGGTTCCGGGGTTCCGCCGAAGTGCTCGCAGGCGGTCTCGAACTGCTTGCCGATGCCTTCGAACTGGCATGCCTTGCCCGCATCTCGGCGCCGCACGAATTCTGGCTGACGGCCCATGGGCTGTATCTGCGGGCCGCGACAGAGGGTTGCGAGCCGGCCGCGATCATCTACAAACGCCTGCTCGCGCTGGCGACGATCCAGCCAGAAAGCTTCTCGTCGCCCGAACTGCTCGAGGTGTTCGCGATCGCGCGCGGCAGTGCCGGGCTCGGCGAGTTGCGAAACGGCGAAGGCGAGCCGCCGGGGCAGGGATGGTTCTGGGTCGACATCGCCCAGGATTGCCCGCCGGTCGCGATCGTGCGGCGTGAGCCGCCGCCGGTGGACGACCTGGTCTTCTTCTCGGCGGCCGCGCTGGCGCGTGCCGCCAGCGAGCGTCTGGCCCGCGACGACGTGGCAGATCTGCCGGAACAACAGGGTGAGGGTGCCGCCGAGGTCCTGCTGCGACGCTTGCGGGAGCGTTGGGCGATGCCGCCCCGGCGCATCCAGCCACGGCGTCGGAGCGAATACGAGATCCAGGTGTGTGCCGGCCTCGACGAAATCTGGCGCCTTCTGGTTCGTGGTGAGGACGGTGTGCCGCCGCGCAAATGGACCGTGCAGAACGAGAGCCCGGGTGGTTTCTCGATCATGCAGATCAGCAGCGACGACGGTGACGATCTGACGGCCGGCATGGCCGTCGCCCTGCGCCGGGTGGCGTCGGCGGGCTGGGCGGTGTGCGTGGTGCGCTGGATCCGCAACGAACAGCCCGGACAGGTCGAACTCGGCCTGCAACTGGTGTCGCAGGCGGCGATTCCGGTGCGCGTGGCGTTTCGCAGCGGCAACTCGGCACGACTGCCCGTGGCGGCACTGGTGCTGCCGCCACTGACCGGGGTCCGTCGGCACCAGGCGGTGCTGGCGCCGGCCGGCACCTACTCGGCGCGTCGCTTCATGCTGGTCCATGACGGCGATCGTCTGTACGTCGCCCAGGGCCGACTGCTCAGCCTCGACATGCAGACCGACGCGATCGAGTTGTTTCAGTTCGAGGTCGATCCCTACCCGATCTGATTGTTGCGGGTGCGATCCGCAGGCTCGGACAGCAGCTCCGAGACGGGATCGTCGAACGGGCCGTGGAGCCTGGCCAGGCGGCGGGCCAGGGCCATACCCAGCGGGTGGCGGCTGTCGATCAGTCCTTTCGGAGACAGGCACAATCCCTCCAGCAGGTCGCGCAGACGCAACTCGCTGCAGCGGATCGCGAGCAGCCAGTTGCCGGTGTCGGAGGTGACGACCCAGCCCGCCTGCAACATGTCCTCGAGCAGTCGAGAGGTCCGGGCCAGACCGAGACCCGTTTCGGAAGCGAGGGTCTCGATGCTCGGGGTCGCGCCGATCCGCTGCGCGTCGGACAGGCTCTCGAGCAGTTGCATCGCGCCGAGCAACTGGTCGCCGGCGAAACTCGCGCGGTGGTGGCCACGCAGGCTCACTTCGGGCAGGACCGCGACCACCACTGCGCATACCAGCACCACCAGCCACGACAGGTAGAGCCAGAAGAGAAAGGTCGGCAGCGCGGCGAAGGTGCCATAGATCAGGGTGTAGGTCGGGAATTGGGTCAGATACAGTGCGAACACCCGCTGCAGCAGGGTCAGCAGTGTCGCTGCCAGGGCACCGCCGAGCGCCGCGTGGGCGAAGCGTACCGGGCGATTCGGCAGGCCGACGTACATCAGCGTGAACAGCGCGGCGAGCACCAGCAGCGTCGTGCCCCGGGCGTAGGCCGCCCGCCCCCAGTGATCGGGCGCGCTGACCAGCCCGAACGACAGGCTGGCGACGTGGCCGATTAGCGCGAGCACGGCCGCCAGCGCCATCGGTCCGATCGTCAGGCCGACCCAGTACATCGACAGCCGCGCCAGCAGCGGCCGCCGGTGCGAAACGGCCCAGATCTGATTGAAGGCACGATCGATCGTCAGCACCAGCATGACGGCGGTGATCACGACGATCGAGGTGCCGATCAAGGTCAGGTTGGTGGCCTTCTGCGAGAACTGAACCGCATAGGTCGCGATGATCTTGCCGGCGGTCGCCGGCAGCAGGTTCTGCAGCAGGAAGTTCTGCAGGGTTTCGGCGATGTCGGCGAATCCGGGCAGGCTGGCGAAGACGATCAGGCCGATCGTGAGCAGTGGCACCAGCGCCAGCAGCGTCGTGAATGCCAGACTCGCCGCGACCTGTGGGCAACGCGCGTCGATCAGCCGATCACGGAACTGGACGGCGAATGCCTGCAGGTAGGCAGCGAGGCCCGAGTCGGGCTGGACGAGGGGCATCGGGAGGCGGGCCGGCAATGGCTATAATCGCCGATTCTATCGGACTGCCACGCTGATGAAAGAGATCCTGGTTCTGTATTACAGCCTCCGCGGCTCGGTGGCGGCGCTGGCCGAGCACGTGGCCGCCGGCATCGATGCGGTTCCCGGCATGGCCGCCAGGGTACGCACCGTCCCGAAGGTGTCGACCCTGTGCGAATCGTCGGCGCCTACCGTGCCCGATGACGGCCCGCCCTACGTCGAGGCGCGCGATCTCGAGCAATGCGTCGGGCTCGCGCTGGGCAGTCCGACCCGCTTCGGCAACATGGCCGCACCGATCAAGTACTTCATCGACGGCACCGGCGCGCTCTGGCACGCAGGTGCCCTGGCCGGCAAGCCGGCCTGCGTGTTCACGTCGACCGGCAGCATGCATGGCGGCCAGGAGAGCACCCTGCTGTCGATGATGCTGCCGCTGCTGCACCACGGCATGCTGATCGTCGGTCTGCCCTACACCGAGGCCGGGCTGATGACGACGGCCAGCGGCGGCACGCCGTATGGCGCCAGCCATGTCGCCGGCAAGGACGGCGATCCGCGGTTGTCGGACGAGGAGGTGGCGCTCGCCCGGGCCCTCGGCCGGCGCCTCGCAGAAACGGCGGCGCGGCTCGCATGATGCCGTCGCTACGTATGCTGTCTGCGGCGGCCAGCATCCTGCTGTTGGCGCTGATCGTGTTGTGCGTGAGCTGGGAGATGTGGCTGGCGCCGCTGCGGCCCGGTGGTTCGTGGATGGTGCTGAAAGGGGCGTTGCTGCTGCTGCCGCTGTTCGGCATCCTGCGCGGGCGCCGCTACACCTACCAGTGGACCTCGATGTTCATCCTGCTGTATTTCACCGAAGGCGTGGTGCGCGTCGGCGATCCGGGCCTGGGCGGTCGTCTCGCGCTCGCCGAGGCTGCGCTGTCGACACTGCTATTCCTTTGTGTGGTGCTCTATGCCCGCAACAGCGCGCCTTCGCGGCAGCGCTGAGGCGCTTGCCGGCAGTTCAGGGGAAGTCCGCGGTCAGCCGCTCGACAGGCAGCTTCAGATCCTCGCCGGTGCGGCGGTAATGTTCGAAGGCGGCGCTGATGCGGTGGCCGCCGTCGTCGAGCAGATAGCTTCGCCCACAACCGCAGACCAGCACGCGTATCGGCTGTTCGATGCCGTCGCCGCGCGCCAGGCTGTCGGCAATGCGCGCGAATCGCGCATCCCTGCCGCGGGACCAGTCGATCGGCAGCGCCACCAGTTCGCTGACCGGCATCGTGCAAGCTTCGCCGGACCGGGTGCGGGCCATGCGCACTGCCAGGGCGGTCGCGCGACGGTGCTCAGGGCCCGACCTGGGGATTGAGCTTTTCGAACTTGCCGTGCAGCTTGTTCAAGGCGTTGAGATAGGCCTTGGCCGACGCGACGATGATGTCGGTGTCGGCGCCCTGACCATTGACGACCTTGCCGTCGCGAGCCAGCCGTACCGTCACTTCGCCCTGAGCATCGGTTCCGGTGGTGATTGCATTGACCGAGTACAGCAGCAGTTCGGTGCCGCTCCCGGCCACCGTCTCGATCGCCCGGAAGGCGGCGTCGACCGGGCCGGAGCCAGTGGATTGCGCCTGATGTTCGGCGCCACCGACCGAGAGCGTGAGTGCCGCGCTGGGCGTCTCGCCGGTCTCCGAATGGAAGCACGACGACAGCAGCCGGAAGTGCTCGATCTCGGGCGTCAGCGATTCGTCCGACATCAGTGCCTGCAGATCCTCGTCGAAGATCTCGTGCTTCTTGTCGGCCAGTTCCTTGAAGCGGGCGAAGGCGGCGTTGAGGTGTTCCTCCGACGCGATCCGGATGCCGAGATCCTGGAGCCGCGCGCGGAACGCGTTGCGCCCGGAGTGCTTGCCGAGCACCAGCTTGTTGGCGCCCCAGCCGACATCCTCGGCGCGCATGATCTCGTAGGTCTCGCGGTGCTTCAGCACGCCGTCCTGGTGGATGCCGGACTCATGGGCGAATGCGTTGGCGCCGACGATGGCCTTGTTCGGCTGCACCGGATAGCCGGTGATCTGAGACACCAGCTTCGACGCCGGCACGATCTGGGTGGTGTCGATCGCGGTGGTCACCGGGAAGATGTCGGCGCGCGTGCGTACCGCCATCACCACTTCCTCGAGCGAGGCATTGCCCGCCCGTTCGCCGAGGCCGTTGATCGTGCATTCGACCTGACGCGCGCCTGCCAGCACCGCCGCCAGCGAATTCGACACCGCCAGCCCGAGGTCGTTGTGGCAATGGACCGACCACACCACCTTGTCGGCATTGGGGACTCGCTCGAGCAGCGTGCGGATGGTGCTCGCGAACTGATCCGGCACGTTGTAGCCGACGGTGTCGGGCACGTTGATGGTCTTGGCACCGGCGTCGATCACCGCCTCGAAGATGCGGCACAGGAAGTCGATCTCCGAACGTCCCGCGTCTTCGGCCGAGAATTCGACGTCGTCGGTGTACTTGCGCGCCCAGCCGATCGCCTTGACCGCCTGCTCGACCACCTGGTCGGGACTCATCCTGAGCTTCTTTTCCATGTGGATCGGGCTGGTCGCGATGAAGGTATGCACGCGCCCCATCGCTGCCGGCCGAATCGCTTCGCCGGCGCGTTCGATGTCGCGCTCGTTGGCCCGGGCGAGCGAACAGACCGTCGATTCGCGGACCGCCTCGGCGATGCCGCGAACGGCCTCGAAGTCGCCATTGGACGCTGCCGCGAAGCCGGCCTCGATGACATTCACGCGCATGCGTTCGAGCTGGCGGGCAACGCGCAGCTTTTCGTCGCGGGTCATCGATGCGCCGGGGCTCTGTTCGCCGTCGCGCAAGGTGGTGTCGAAGATGATCAGGGCGTCTTTCATGCGCGGGCTCCGTGCGGGCAGGGCGGGATTCGCACGACGGCCGTCAGGCCGCGGCGTATGGGCTCGATTGCGACGCTTTGACTATAAGACAGGCGTGCCGGGGGCGGCAACCGGCCTCAGCCGTCGGTGGGCGGTTCGTCCGTCGGTCCGGCGTCGGCCTTGGCCCGTGGCCGACGGGTCAGCAGCATGACGTAGCCGGAACCGGAGTAGGCGACGAAGAGCATGAACAGCACCAGCGCGGGGTCGATCGATATCAGGGCGAACGCCAGCATCACGCCGAGAATCACGATGAAGGGCACGCTGCGGCGCAGGTTGATCTCCTTGCCGCTGTAGTACGGAACATTCGAGACCATGGTCAGGCCGGCGAACATCGTCAGCCCGCAGGCCAGCCACCGCAGCTGATCGCCGCTGAAGCCGTTGTCGATGCCGACCCAGACCATGCCGGCCACCAGCGCTGCCGCGGCCGGGCTCGGCATGCCCTGGAAGAAGCGCTTGTCGACGACGTCGATGTTGGTATTGAAGCGGGCCAGTCGCAGCGCCGCGCCGGCGCAGTAGATGAAGGCGGCGATCCAGCCGATCTTGCCCATGTCCTTCAGCGCCCATTCGTAGACCACCAGCGCCGGGGCGGCACCGAAGGACACCATGTCGGACAGCGAGTCGTATTGGGCGCCGAACTCGCTCTGGGTTCGGGTCAGGCGCGCCACCCGGCCGTCGAGGCCATCGAGCACCATGGCCACGAAGATCGCCACGGCGGCAGCCTCGAAGCGCAGGTTCATCGCCTGGACGATCGCGTAGAAGCCGGCAAACAGGGCCGCGGTCGTGAACAGGTTGGGCAGCAGATAGATGCCGCGGCGGCGGCGTTCGGGATTGATCAGCGGGGTTCGCGGCATTGGGGCTCGAGCGCTCGGCGCGACGGGGCTGGTGCTGCGAATTGTACTCCAGCCGCCGCGTGCTTCCGCGCCGTCAGGGCAACTCGGCGAGGATCGTACGGGTGGCGCTGACCTTGTCGCCGACGGTCACGCGCGCACGGCTGCCCGGCGGCAGGTAGAGATCGACCCGCGAGCCGAAGCGGATGAAACCGTAGCGCTGACCACGGGCGAGCTTCGCACCGGCCTCGACGTAGCACAGGATCCGTCGCGCCACCAGGCCGGCGACCTGGACGCAGGTGACTTCCTGGCCGTCATCGGTGACCAGATGCAGGGCATTGCGCTCGTTCTCGGTCGATGCCTTGTCGAGCGCCGCATTGACGAACTGACCCGGGTTGTACCAGCGCTCGCGGACTTCGCAGTCGAGCGGGCTGCGGTTGGAATGGACGTTGAACACGTTCATGAACACGCTGATCTTCAGGCTGTCGCGGTCCAGGTAGGGATCGCGGGTCGGCTCGATCACGACGATCCGGCCGTCCGCCGGCGACAGCACCGCCTTGGGGTCCTGCGGGATCTCGCGCCCCGGGTCGCGAAAGAACTGCACGACGAAGACGAACAGAATCCAGAACGGCAGCGCCCACCAGATGCCGGCAGTGGCGTGGACCAGCAGCGTGACGACGAAGCTCACGCCGATGTAGGGCCAGCCTTCGCGGGCCAGGATCGGGTGCGGATAGCGGGACATAGGGTCGATTCCGATGAAAAAAGGCCGGGACGCGCGAGGCGTTCCCGGCCGGTATCAGCGCTGGCCGTTCAGTTCTTGCTCTGGTCCACCAGCTTGTTCTTCTTGATCCACGGCATCATCTCGCGCAACTGCTCGCCGACGATCTCGATCGGATGGGCAGCCATCAGGCGACGGCGGGCGGTCATCGAAGGATAGTTGGTCTTGCCCTCCTGGATGAACATCTTGGCATATTCGCCGCTCTGGATGCGGGCCAGCGCGACACGCATGGCCTCGCGCGACTGCGGATTGATGACTTCCTGTCCGGTCACGTACTCGCCGTACTCGGCGTTGTTCGAGATCGAGTAGTTCATGTTGGCGATGCCGCCTTCGTACATCAGGTCGACGATCAGCTTGAGTTCGTGCAGGCACTCGAAGTAGGCCATCTCGGGCGCATAACCGGCCTCGGTCAGGGTCTCGAAGCCCATTTTCACCAGTTCGACCGCGCCGCCGCACAGGACGGCCTGCTCGCCGAACAGGTCGGTTTCGGTCTCTTCGCGGAAGTTGGTCTCGATCACGCCACCCTTGGTGCCGCCGTTGGCTGCCGCGTACGACAGCGCGATGTCGCGGGCCTTGCCGGAACGGTCCTGGTGGACGGCGATCAGGGTCGGCACGCCGCCGCCCTTCAGGTATTCCGAGCGCACGGTGTGGCCCGGGCCCTTCGGCGCGACCATGATCACGTCGAGGTCGGCGCGCGCGACCACCTGGTTGTAGTGAACGTTGAAGCCGTGGGCGAAGGCCAGGACCCCGCCCTTCTTGATGTTCGGCTCGACTTCGTCCTTGTAGACCTGTGGGATGTTCTCATCCGGCAGCAGGATCATGACGACGTCGGCGCCCTTGACTGCCTTGGCGATCTCCTCGACCTTCAGTCCCGCGCCCTTGGCCTTGTCCCAGGAAGCGCCGCCCTTGCGCAGGGCGACCGTGACCTTGACGCCCGAGTCGTTCAGGTTCTGGGCGTGGGCGTGGCCCTGGGAGCCGTAGCCGACGATCGTGACCTTCTTGCCCTTGATCAGCGAAAGGTCGGCGTCCTTGTCGTAGTAAACCTTCATTTTCGTCCTTTTGTCTTTGGTTCGCCGGGCGGACGGCAACTGAGGTGTCCGCCTCGGTCTGGCACAGAATCGGGATCAGACCTTCAGTACGCGCTCGCCGCGGCCGACACCGACGACGCCGGAGCGCGCGGTCTCGAGAATCGCGCCGCCGTCGATCGCGGCGACGAAGGAATCGAGCTTCTGCTGGTTGCCCGTCATCTCGATCACGTAGGAGGTGTCGGTGGCGTCGATGATGCGCCCGCGAAAGATGTCGGCCATGCGCTTCATCTCCTCGCGATCCTTGCCGGTGGCGCGGACCTTGATCAGCAGCAGTTCCCGCTCGATGTGGGCCGACTCCGAAATGTCCACCACCTTGACCACTTCCACCAGCTTGTTCAGCTGCTTGTTGATCTGTTCGATGATGTCGTCCGAGCCGGTCGTGACGATGGTCATGCGCGACAGCGAGGCATCCTCGGTGGGCGCGACGGTGAGCGACTCGATGTTGTAGCCTCGGGCCGAGAACAGGCCCGACACGCGCGACAGCGCGCCGGATTCGTTCTCGATGAGCAGGGAGATCACGTGTCTCATGCGACGCTCTCGATTTGGCGGTTCAGGTATGACGGCATGGGTTGCGGCTTCCTCGGACCGCACGCCGCCGGCAGGGCGGGCGGCGTTGCGGAGCGCGACTGTTCCGTCGATTTACAGGTCCTCGGCGGACAGGATCATTTCGGTCAGACCCTTGCCACCCTGGACCATGGGATAAACGTTCTCGGTCTGGTCCACCTGGAAGTCGAGGAAGACCAGCTCGTTCTTCTGCTTGAATGCCTCACGAAGCGCACCTTCGACGTCGGCCGGCGTGTCGACGCGGATGCCGACGTGGCCGTAGGCCTCGGCCAGCTTGGCAAAATCCGGCAGCGAATCCATATAGGACTCCGAATAGCGGCCACCGTGGAACAGTTCCTGCCACTGGCGCACCATGCCCAGATAGCGGTTGTTCAGGTTCACGATCTTGATCGGCAGGCGGAACTGCTTGCAGGTGGACAGCTCCTGGATGCACATCTGGATCGAGGCCTCGCCGGTGATGCACGCGACCGGGCTGCCCGGGTGCGCAAGCTGGGCGCCCATCGCGTAGGGCAGGCCCACGCCCATCGTGCCGAGGCCGCCCGAATTGAGCCAACGGCGGGGCTTCTCGAACTTGTAGTACTGGGCCGCCCACATCTGGTGCTGGCCGACGTCCGACGTCACGAAGGCGTCGCCGCCGGTCACCTCCCACAGCTTCTCGACGACGTACTGGGGCTTGATGATCTCGTCCGAGTTCTTGTACTTCAGGCACTCGCGGCGGCGCCACTCGTCGATCTGCTTCCACCAGGTGTCGAGCGCATCCTGTTTCGGTCGCGCGCCACCCGATTCGATCTGCCGGATCATCTCGTCGAGCACATCGGCGACGTTGCCGACGATCGGCACGTCCACCTTGACCCGCTTCGAGATCGACGACGGATCGATGTCGATATGGATGATCTTGCGTGGCTCCTGGCCGAAATGGCGGGGGTCGCCGATGACGCGGTCGTCGAAGCGGGCGCCGACCGCCAGCAACACGTCGCTGTAGTGCATCCCCATGTTGGCTTCGTAGGTGCCGTGCATGCCGAGCATGCCGAGGAACTGGCCGTCCGACGCGGGGTAGCCGCCGAGGCCCATCAGCGTACTGGTGACCGGGAAGCCGAGCAGGCGGGCCAGGCGCGTGAGCTTCTCGGCGGCGTCGGACAGAATCACGCCGCCGCCGCTGTAGATCATCGGGCGCTCGGCTTCGAGCAGCAGCTGCAGCGCCTTGCGGATCTGGCCGAGATGGCCCTTGGTCACCGGGTTGTACGAGCGCATCGTGATTTCGCGCGGATAGTCGAACTCGCACTTCTGGGTGCACACGTCCTTGGGGATGTCCACCAGCACCGGGCCGGGACGGCCGCTGGCGGCAAGATAGAACGCCTTGCGAATGGTGCTGGCGATCTCGCGCACATCCTTGACCAGGTAGTTGTGCTTGACGCAGGGACGGGTGATGCCGACGGTGTCGACTTCCTGGAAGGCGTCCTGGCCGATCGCCGCGGTGGGCACCTGGCCCGAGATGATGACCAGCGGGATCGAGTCGCAATAAGCGGTGGCGATGCCGGTCACCGCATTGGTCGCGCCCGGGCCCGAAGTCACCAGCGCGACGCCGACCTTGTCGGTGCAGCGGGCATAGCCGTCGGCGGCATGGACTGCCGCCTGCTCGTGGCGGACCAGCACATGGCGCACCTGATCCTGCTTGAACAGTTCGTCATAGAGGAACAGGACAGCGCCGCCCGGATAGCCGAAGATGTACTCGACCTTTTCTTCCTGCAGGCACCTGACTACAATCTCCGCACCGGTCAAGACCATCTCCGTTCCACCTGGCTTCATTTCGGGAAACGCGACACATTACCGGCCGCCCCGGTTTTGGTCAAGACACGCCCATTTCTGCCATATGTCTGGTTTGTCGAGGATTTTGCGCTGCGTTCGCGCCCGGAACTAGACCGGTTCCTGCGAGGGGTGGAGCGCCGCGCGTTTCGGCACGCGATGTTCGCATTGCGCGACGAGGAGGGTGCCCTCGACGCCGTCCAGGACGCCATGGCGAAGCTGTGCATGCGCTACGTGACGCGTCCGCCGGACGAGTGGCCGATGCTGTTCCAGCGCATTCTGCAGAACGTGATCCGTGACGCGCTGCGGCGGCGCAAGGTTCGTGATACTTGGATCGTTCTGCTGTCCAAGCTGGGTCTGGCCGGCGACGACGCCCACGAGGACGCTCCCGACCCGCTGGATGCCCTGGTCTGCGCCGACGACCGCAACGAGGACGCGGCGCCGCACCGGCGCGCCGAGCAGGCACAGGTGCTGGCCATCCTCGAGCGCGAGATCGCGCGCCTGCCACAGCGTCAACGGGAGGCATTCCTGATGCGTTACTGGGAAGAGTTGGACACCGCCGAGACGGCGGCGGCGATGGGATGCTCCGAGGGCAGCGTCAAGACCCATTGCTCGCGGGCGACCCGTACCCTGGCCGAGGCCCTCAGGGGGCGAGGAATCGAACCATGAATGCAGCGCAATCGGAACGACTGGCGCATCGCATCGCGCGTCGGCTGGACCGCGGCGGTCTCAGTCCGCATCAGGCGAGACGGCTGTCCGAAGCCCGCAGTCGCGCGCTGGACGGTTTCTTTGCCGGCGGCCGGTGGCGGCGCCTGCGCGATCGCCTGGCGGTGCCGGCGGTGCCGGCCGCGCTCGCGGCGATTGTGCTGGCGGTGCTGTTGCTGCCGGACACGGCAGAGCGAGCGACGCCGCAGGCGGTCGCCGTAGTCCAGCCGTTCCGCCTCGACTACGGTCTGCTGGTGGACGACTTGCCGATCGATGCCTATCTCGACGAGGGATTCCGCCAATGGCTGGATACACGGGCCGACTCCTGATCCTGCTGTCGGCATTCGCGGCCGGCGCCGCACTCGCCCAGAACGATCCGCCGTTCTGGCGCGACCTGTCACCGACGATGCAGGGCGTGCTCGGACCGATCGAGGCCGAATGGGCCGGCATGGATGCCGAGCGGCGCCGCAAGTGGATCGCGATCGGCCAACACTACGACACCCTGACCCCGGGCGAGCAGCAGAACCTGCTGTCGCGCATGCGTGCCTGGGTGCAACTGTCGCCGAGCGAACGCGAGCGCGCCCGTGACCGCTACCGCCAGTGGCTGACGATACCGCCCGATCAGCGCGAGGCCTTGCGCGAGCGTTGGCAGGAGTATCAGAATCTGCCGCCCGAAGAACGTGCCCGCATCCGTGCCGACGACCACCGATGAGTGAAACCCCTGCCCCAGGCCGGTTGACGGTCGAACTGGCCGGCCTGCGCAGGCGACTGGCCTCGATGCTGTACGAAGTGCTGCTGTTGCTCGGCGTGCTCGGTCTGACCTTCATGGTGCCGCTGCTGATCGTCGGCGTGGTCTGGCAGGTGAGCCTGCCGGGCTGGCTCGAGTGGCTCTATATCTATGTCGTGCTCGCCGGCTATTTCATCTGGTACTGGCGCCGCGGTGGTCAGACCCTGGCGATGCAGACCTGGCGACTGAAGCTGGTCGATGCCGCCACCGGCCTCGAAGTCTCGCGTGGCAAGGGACTGCTGCGCTATACGCTGGCGTGGCCCTCGGTGCTGACCGGGCTTGGCCTGCTGTGGGCGCTGATCGATGCCGATCGCCAGTTCCTGCACGACCGTATCGCGGGCAGCCGCATCGTGCTGATGCCCCCGGTCAGTCACTAGGCCGCCACTGCTCGCCTTGCCCGGCAACGGCGCCGCGGCTATAGTCGGGGCGGCGGTCGGAGTACCGCCACGAAGGGACGGCAGGGTCCGTCCGTAGCCTGCGGCGCCGAGGCGCGTCGCGAGTAAGCCGCGGTGGCCGATCCCCCCCGTGGCGGTTGAAATACCGGGAGTAGAAGATGGTATCCGACGCACCGCGTCGCGCGCTGCTGCGCGCCCTTGCGGCCGCCTTCGGCGGTCTTTTCGTTTCGTTTCCCAGTCTGGCCGCGAGCACCCTGCGGGTGTCGGCCATCCCCGACGAGTCGCCGACCGAACTGCAGCGCAAGTTCGCGCCCCTCGGTGCCTACCTCGAGGAACGCCTCGGCATGCCCGTCGAGTTCGTGCCGGTCACCGACTATGCGGCCGTCGTCGAGGCGCTGGCCAGCGACCGCGTGGACCTGGCCTGGCTCGGTGGCTTCACCTTCATCCAGGCCAAGCTGCGGACCGGCGGCCGCGCCGAGCCGCTGGTGCAGCGCGACGAGGATGCGAAGTTCACATCCAAGTTCATCACCGCCAGCGAACGCATCAAGGGACTCGGCGATCTGAAGGGGGCGAGCTTCGCGTTCGGTTCGCCGTCGTCGACCTCGGGCCACTTGATGCCGCGCCACTTCCTGCGGCAGGCCGGCGTCGAGCCGGAACGCGACCTCGGCCGGATCGCATTCTCCGGCGCTCACGATGCCACTGCCGCGTTCGTCGAATCGGGTCGCGTCGAAGCCGGTGCGATCAATGCGTCGGTCTGGGACAAGCTGGTCGCCCAGGGGCGCGTCGATACGGCCCGGGTACACGTGTTCTACACGACCCCGCCGTACTATGACTACAACTGGACCGTGCGCGGCGGTCTCGATCCGGCCTTGGCCGAGCGCATCCGGGAGGCGTTCATCGCGCTCGATCCGGCGAATCCGCAGCACAAGGCGATCCTCGACCTGCAGCGGGCGTCGCGTTTCGTTCCGACCCGCACGGCCAACTATGAGGGCATCGAGGCGGCGGCTCGCAGTGCCGGTCTGCTGGAGTAGGGCGGGGCCGGCACCATGATTCGACCGACGATCGCGATCGCCGCGCATGGGGTGGACGTCGTCCATGGCGATGGTCGGGTCGCGCTCGGCGGGCTCAACCTGACGGTGCGCAGCGGCGAACGGATCGCGCTGATCGGTCCGTCCGGTGCCGGCAAGACCAGCCTGCTGCGCCTGTGCGGCCTCGGCATCGCACCGGCCCGCGGCAGGCTCACCATCCTCGACGAATCGCCATGGTCGGTCGACGCCCGCGCCTTGAGGGCGATGCGCCGCCGCATCGGCCTTGTGCACCAGATGCCAGCGATCCCGCCGCGTCAGCGCGTCGTGCATGCGGTACTGGCCGGTGCCCTCGGTCGCTGGCCATGGTGGCGCGCGCTGTCTTCGCTGGTGATGCCGGCCGACTGCGACGGCGCCGAGCGCGAACTCGCGAGACTGGCACTGGCCGACCGCCTGTTCGACCGCTGCGACCGCCTCTCCGGAGGGCAGCTGCAGCGGGTCGCGCTGGCCCGCGTGCTCTATCAGAGGCCGGACCTGGTGCTTGCAGACGAACCGGTCGCGGCGATGGATCCGGCACTTGCCGACAGCACCGTGAGCTTGCTCGTTGCCGACGCGCGCGAACGCGGTGCGACTCTGGTGGCCAGCCTGCATGCGGTCGACCTGGCCTTGCGCCACTTCGAGCGGGTGATCGGCATCGGCAACGGCCAGATCCGATTCGATCTGCCGCCGCAGCAGATCGACACGGCCCTTCTGGACCACCTGTATTCGTCCGGCGGCAGTCATGGTGCGCGCCCTGATCCGGCGCCAGTGGTGGCTTCGGGACTCTCGGGGCCGTCGCTGGCCCCGTGCCGATGATCGTGATGCGGGATCCGGCGGCCTTGCCGCGCCTCACCTGGAGCGCGGTCACGGTGGTCGTGATGGTGCCGGTTCTGTCGCTGGCCGAATTCGATCCGCTGTCGTTGCTCGAGGCGGGCAACCTGCACGCGATGGGTCGCTTTCTCGGCGCTTTCTGGCCGATCGAACATTCCGCCGAATTCCTCGGCCTGCTCGCGCGGGCCTGTCTCGAAACCCTGGCGATGGCGACTGCGGGCGTCGCGCTGGCGATCGTGCTGGCGGTACCGTTGGCCTTTGTGCTCAGTCGCAGCCTGAGCCTGCGGGCCGCGATTGCCGGCCGTCCGGCATGGCATGACAGCGTCCGCCGCGGACCGCTGCGGGCGGCCCTGCTGGTGCTGCGTGGCGTCCCCGAACTGGTCTGGGCGCTGGTGCTGGTACGGGTTTTCGGGCTCGGCCCGGCGGCAGGTGTGATGGCGCTGGCGCTGACCTACGGCGGCATGCTCGGCAAGGTCTACGCGGAGATCCTGGAGTCGACCGACCAACGGCCGGCCCGAGCGCTGCTGGAGGCAGGTAGTGGTCGTGTCGCTGCGCTCACCTACGGTCTGCTGCCGTCCTGCGCTCAGGAACTGGTGTCGTATACCGTCTATCGCTGGGAGTGCGCGCTGCGCGCGTCGGTGGTCATGGGCTTCGTCGGCGCCGGCGGCCTCGGGCAGTTGATGGACCAGTCGATGAAGATGTTGAACGGCGGCGAAGCGGCGACCATCCTGCTCGTGCTGTTCGCCCTGGTGTTGCTGGCCGATGCCCTGTCGTCGCGCCTGCGTGCACTGCTGGCATGAGCGCTCACGTCCGGGCGCCGGAAGTGAGCCCTGCCGCCATCGCACGTCCCCGTTGTCTGCGCTGCCGATTCGTCGCCGGACTGCTGGTCGCGGCTGTGGCCGCGAGCTTCATCTATCTCGGAATGCCGCTGGGCCGATTGTTCGAGGTGGGCGCCTGGCGCGACATGCTGGCCTTCCTCGGCAGCTTCTTTCCACCCGAGCATTCGCCCGGCTATCTTGCGCGGGTCGCCGTCGCCGCGCTCGAGACCCTTGCGATCTCGCTGCTGGGCACGCTGCTCGCCGCGCTCGCCGGTGCCATGCTGGCCCTGCCGGCGGCCGGCCGCCTCGGGGCCGGCGCTCGCACCGTCGCACGCTTCATGCTCAACGCCCTGCGCTCGGTGCCCGAACTGGTCTGGGCGAGTCTGATGGTGCTGGCCGCCGGTCTCGGCCCGTTCGCCGGTACGCTGGCGCTGGCCCTCCATACGTCCGGCGTGCTCGGTCGCCTCTATGCCGAAGCCCTCGAAAACGCCCCGCCGGCGGCGGAGGCGAGTCTGGTCGGTGCCGGCAGCGGTGCCGTCGCGGCATTCTGCTACGGCACCCTGCCGCAGGTTTCGGCCCAGTGGCTGGCCTACGCCCTCTACCGCTGGGAGATGAACATCCGCATGGCGGCAATCCTCGGCTTCGTCGGCGCCGGTGGACTCGGCGCGATGCTGTATTACGAACTCTCGCTGTTCAACGAAGGGCGCGCGAGTACGGTGATCATCGCGATGCTGCTGTTGTCGGCACTGGTCGATGGCGTCAGCCAGCGCCTGCGTGCCGACCGTCCGGGGCGGCCGCTGTGAACGGCGCGCAGGTACCGGGTCGACGTGCGACCGCATCGCCGCCCAGGCTTTTTGCCGTGACGTCGTGCTGCGGCGTACACTCGATTCTCAAGCCGCTGTTTCATTCGAATGGGTTCCATCGGGAATCCCGCCTGGAGTACTAGATGTCCGAACTGCCTTCCCGAGCGCCGGTGCGGCGTGCCGACTATCAGCCGCTGGCATGGCAGGTCGAGGCGGTCGAACTGGGCTTCGTGCTGGATGCCGAGCGGACCGTGGTGCGTAGCCGCATGTCGTGTCGACGCAGGCATGGCGCGGGCGGTCCGCTGAAGCTCGATGGCGACGGCGCCGAACTGGTATCGCTGACCATCGACGGTGTCGCGCCCGAGACCGGCCAGGTGCGCGAGGGCCCCGGCTGGATGGAGATCACGCTCGGCGGCGACGCGGCCGAAGTCGAGGTCGTGACCCGGGTGTCGCCACGCGCCAACACCGCGCTCTCCGGCCTCTACGAATCGCGGGGCGGACTGTTCACCCAGTGCGAGGCGGAAGGTTTCCGCCGCATCACCTGGTTTCCCGACCGGCCCGACGTGATGGCGCGCTACAGCGTCACGCTGGAGGCCGATGCCAACGCCTATCCGGTGCTGTTGTCGAACGGCAATCTGGTCGAGCGGGGATCGCTGCCGGGCGGACGTCATTTCGCACGCTGGCAGGATCCGTTCCCCAAGCCGAGCTACCTGTTCGCGCTGGTGGCGGGCGCCTATGTGCCGCTGGAGCGCACCGTCACGACCTGCGCCGGCCGCAAGGTGCTGCTGCAGGTCTGGGTCGAGGACGGCATGCTCGATCGCGCTGCCCACGCCATGGACTCGCTCGAGAACGCGCTGCGCTGGGACGAGGAGCGATTCGGTCTGGAACTGGACCTCGATCGCTATATGATCGTCGTCGCTTCGGACTTCAACATGGGGGCGATGGAGAACAAGGGCCTCAACATCTTCAACGCGAAATATGTGCTGGCGGCGCCGGAAACGGCCTCCGACGCCGACTACGAGAACGTCGAGAGCGTCGTCGCACACGAATATTTCCACAACTGGACCGGCAATCGCGTGACCTGCCGCGACTGGTTCCAGCTGACCCTCAAGGAAGGGCTGACGGTATTCCGCGACCAGGAGTTTTCGGCAGACATGCTGGCCGCGGCCGGCGGCGACTCGGCACGGGCGGTCAAGCGGATCGACGACGTGCGGATGCTGCGGGCGGTCCAGTTCGCTGAGGACGCCGGTCCGATGGCTCACCCGATCCGGCCGGAGCGCTACCTCGAGATCAACAACTTCTACACGGCCACGGTCTACGAGAAGGGCGCCGAAGTGGTGCGCATGCTGCAGACCCTGCTCGGACGCGAGGGATTCCGAAGCGGCATGGACCTCTACTTCTCGTATTTTGACGGACAGGCGGTGACCTGCGACGACTTCGTCGATGCGATGTCGGAGGCCACCGGCGTCGATCTCGACCGCTTCATGGCGTGGTACAGCCAGTCCGGAACACCGCGGGTGCGTGCCGAGGGCAGCTATGATGCCGACGCCCGACGCTACGTGCTGGAGCTGAGCCAGCATACGCCGCCCACCGCCGACCAGGACGTCAAGCAGCCGCTGCACATTCCGGTCGCGGTGGGTCTGATCGGACCGGACGGACAGGATCTGCCGCTGAGGCTCGAAGGCGAGGGCCACGACGGCGGCAGTACACGCGTGCTCGAACTGACCGAAGGGCGGCAGCGCTTCGTGTTCGACACGGTCGAGGTCGAACCGGTGCCTTCGCTGCTGCGGGGGGCATCGGCGCCGGTGATTCTCGAACTGGACGAGAGCGACGCGACTCTGGCCTTCCGCATGGCCCACGATGGCGACCCATTCAACCGCTGGGACGCCGCCCAGCGCTATGCCGAACGAGTCGTGCTGGCGCTGGCTGCGAATGCAGACGCCGAGGTGCCGGGCGACTTCGTCGATGCCTGGCGGCGCCTGCTGATCGACCCCGAACTCGACCCCGCCTTCGTCGCGCAGGCGCTGACGCCGCCGGCGGAAGCCTATCTGCTCGAGCGCATGCAACCGGCCGACCCGGTCGCGCTGCGCGGAGCCCTGATGCGATTGCTGCGCACGCTCGGTGAAACGGCCGGCGAGGAACTTCGCGACGCCATTGGGCGCTCTGCGGTGACCGGGGGGTATCGCTATCATCCGGCCGACGCCGGTCGCCGTGCGTTGTCGGCCATGGCCCTGCGGCTCTTGTGCTGCACCGGAACGGCCGGCAGCTGCCGGCTCGCGGTGTCGTGCTATGCCGAAGCGTCGAACATGACCGATCGCATGGCCGCGCTGAATGCGCTGATGACCTGCAGCGCCGACGCCCGCGAGCAGGCGCTGGCGGATTTCGCGAAGCGTTTCCGTGACGACGCGCTGGTGCTCGACAAGTGGCTGGCCCTGCAAGCCTCCGCCTGGCGCTGGCAATCAGACGACGAAGCAATCCTCGAGCGGGTGCAGCGTCTGTATGACGACGACGGATTCGACGCGAGCAACCCGAACCGCATCTATTCCCTGCTGGGCAGCTTCTTCCGCGCCAATCCGGCCGAGTTCCACCGGGCCGACGGCGCCGGCTACGAGTTCTGGGCCGATCGCGTGATCGAACTCGACCGGCGCAATCCGCAAGTCGCGTCGCGCATGGCCAGGAGCCTGGACCGCTGGCGCAATCTGGTGCCACACCTGCAGCCGCTGATCCGCACGCAGCTGGCGCGTGTCGCCGCCGAGCCGGGATTGTCCGGCGACGTCGCCGAGATCGTCGGGCGGGCCCTGGCGTGATGCGTGGCTTATCGACCATGCTGCTGGCGGCTGCAGTGGGTAGCGCGACGGCCGGTCAGCAGGACGAATTTCGCGAGTGTCTGAGCCGTCTGCAGCAACGGGCGAGCGCCGAGGGCATCTCCGGGCCGACCTTGCGACGGGAACTCGCGGGCCTCGAAGCGGATTTCGGCGTGCTCGAACGGCTCGACTACCAGCCGGAGTTCCGCAGCCCGATCTGGGACTACCTGGGGGCGCTGGTCGACGAGCAGCGCATCGAGGACGGCCGCGCGCAACTGCTCGCCCATGCCGATACGCTGGCCGAGATCGAGCGACGCTATGGCGTAGACCCGGCGACCGTGGTGGCGGTGTGGGGCGTCGAGAGCGACTATGGCAAGAACTTCGGCAAGCGGCCGCTGCTCGAAGCCCTCGGCACCCTGTCCTGCTTCGGGCGCAGGCAGAAGTATTTCTTCGGCGAATTCATCGCGGCACTGGGGATCATCGATGAGGGCAGCCTCGCCGCCGACAAGCTGAAGGGCTCCTGGGCCGGGGCCTTCGGTCACACCCAGTTCATGCCCTCCACCTACCTGCGTCTGGCGGTCGATTTCGATGGTGACGGCCGACGCGACCTGGTCGACAGCATCCCTGATGCGCTCGCGTCGACCGCCAACTTCCTTGCCGACGCCGGCTGGCGCCCCGGCCAGGGCTGGGGTTTCGAGGTCCGATTGCCGGAGGGGATCGACCTCTCCGACGAGGGCCGGCGCAAGAAGCGGTCGATGGCTGAGTGGCAGCGTCGAGGTGTCCTTCGGGTAGATGGCGCTGCACTGCCGGAAGACGGCAGGGCCGGTCTGGTGCGCCCGGCCGATGGCGGCGGTCCGACTTTTCTGCTGCTCGACAACTTCGATGCCATCTATGCGTATAACGCATCGATGAGCTATGGACTGGCGATCGCCCACCTCTCCGACCGCCTGCGAGGGGGCGGTGGCTTCGTCACGCCGTGGCCGACCGACGATCTGCCGCTGGATCGCGCCCAGCGTCGAGAACTGCAGAGACTGCTAAGTGGGCGCGGCCACGACATCGGGCCGATCGATGGCGCCATCGGCTCGCGCACGCGCGCCGCCATCCTTGCCGAAAAGCAGCGCCTCGGCTGGGACGATTCACCCCGTGCCGGCCAGAAGCTGCTGCGCACATTGCGCGAACAACAGCCCTAGCATCTAGTGTCGTGCGCGCCTGCGCTGCTGGCCGGCGGCCACCAGCAGCATCAATGCGACGAGCAGCAGCATGCCCCATTCGGACAGCGTCGGGATCGGTGTCACCGCGGCTGGCGGCGGCGGTGCGGCCGGCGGATCGAGTGGAATGTTGTTGTTGATCATGTCCACGGTGGGCAGCGGGAAGCTCAGGTAGTAGGTGGTGTCCTGTCCGACAGCCGGCGCACCGACGACGCCCGAGACATCTCCGCCGATGAAGCCGCCCGGCGCCGTGCCGGGCGGAATCGCGGTGCTCGGGAAAGCGTAGCCCGCAGCCGAAACGGACAGCGTGTAGGTGCCCGGCGGTGACGAAGGCAGCAGCAGGAACTGGTAGAGACCGTCGGCGCCGGTGGTCTGGCTCAGGCTGCCACCGACCACGTCGGCGGCATCGAAGCCGGCCGGTCCGCCCAGCGTGACGACGGCGCCGCTGACGGAGCTGCGGGTGGCGCTGTCGTAGACCACCCCCGATGGATCCAGCGGAAGACTTTGATTCACCACCGGCGTGCCGGCCGCGACGTGGATGCCCGACAGCCGACTGATGCTGGCGAGGCCGCCGTTGCCCGAGGTGTCGCCATCCACCGGCATCGGCCCGCTGGTCACGGTCTGCCCATTCGGGTTGAGGAAGCGGACGGTGTAGGTGCCCGGCTGCAGGCCCGTGAACAGGTAGCCGCCGTCGGCGGCGGTCGTGACGCGGCTCAGCAAGAGGTCGCCGCCCGCCGCTTCGGCCAGCAGTTCGACGATCCAGCCGGCTCGGCGCGGTTCATTACTGTCCACCACGTTGTCGTGGTCGAGGTCGTACCAAACAGTGCCGCTGATCGAACCGGCCGGTGCGCTTGCCGTGAAGCTCGTGCTTGCGCTGCTGCTGTCGTTGGTCGCGTTGATGTCGGTGGCCGAGGTGGCGACGGTGCTCGTCACCGTGATGCTGCCTGCCGCCGGCGCGCGGTAGCCCATGACGAGGGCGAGGCTATCGCCAGCGTCGAGGACGGAAGGCAGGTTGCAGCCCGTCAGCGCGCTGCCGTCCCAATTGCAGGCGATGCCTTGGTGGCTGATCTCGAGGCTGCCGGGGAGACTGCTCAGCGTCAGCCCGTAGCTGGTGATCGGTGCGCTCGCCGGTCCGCCGTTGGTGTAGCTCAGCGGCACCACGACCAAGCTGCCGCTGCTGGCCGCAAGCGGTGCCGAAACCGTCGTGCCCACGTCCACCAGGGCCGACGGAGCGACGGTCGTCGCAGCGGAATCCTGGTTGTTCGAGGGGTCACCGTCATTGCTTGCCGACACGTTCGAGACCGCGGTGACGGTGCCGGCAGCGGGCGCCGTGTAGCGTGCGGTCAGGGTCACGACCTGACCCTGGGCAAGGGACGTGGGCAGGTTGCAGCCGCTCACCACGCTCGCCGAGAAGCTGCACGCCGCGCCGTTGTATGCGACCGTGGCGCCGGCCGGCAGGCCGGAGAGCCCGTAGCCGACGGCGTTCGCGTTGGCGCTGCCCAGATTGGCAAAGCTTGCGGTCACGGTCACGGTCGCGCCCGGTGTGGCCGAGGCGGGAGCAGAAATCCAGGTCGTGGCATCGGCCACGGCACTGGCGCTGAGGGTGATCGGCGCGCTGGCCCGGTTGTTGGCGGTGGGCGCCTCGCCGGCCGTGGTGGTGGCGATGGTCGCAGTGACCGTCAGGGACAGGGGATTCGCGCCGTTGCCCGGTGTGGTCGCCAGTCCCGCAGGCGCCTCGAAATCGACCAGCAGCGAAACGCCCATGCCCGGGCTAAGTGAGTCGGGCAGGCCGACCACCGTCGCGATGCCGCTGGCCGGGTCGTAGTTGCAGAAGGCGCCGCTGCAGGTCACGGCCGACAGGGCGGCCGGCAACTCGATGCGATAGCCGATGCCATCGGCCGTCGCCAGGCCCTGGTTGCCGAAGTTCACCAGTGCCCGCACCGTGTCGCCGGGGGCGACGGTGGCCGGGGCGTCGACGATGGCGAAGACATCGGGCACCGCGGCCGCGGCCACCACGGTGGTGCCGGTCGACGGGTTATTGGCGGTGTGGAGCTCGCCCGGCGCGCTCACGTCGCTGGCAATGACGACACTGCCGCTCGCCGGCAGCCGCAGACCGAGCTGCAGCTCGATGTGCTCGCCCGGGTTCAGCGTGGCCGGCAGTCCACAACCGGAAACGATACCAGTGCCCGAATCCCATGCGCATAGCGTGCCGCGATAGCGGATCTCGACTGCGCTGACCGCGGCGCCGGAGAGCAGCAGGCGGTAGGTCGGGGTTGCCGGCACTGGTCCGAGGTTGCCGAAAGTGAGCGCCGCGCTCAGCACGCCGCCGCCGGTGCCGCTGGCGGGCACCGACACGAGGCTGAAGACGTCCGGTACGGCCGGACTGCCGGTCACCACCGTCGCGTCGCTGTCCGTATTGTTGGCGGCGACGCTGTCGCCGCTGGCATTGGTGGCGGCACTGACCGTGACCGTGCCGGCGGTGGGTGCCAGATAGTGCAGGGTGAATCCGGTCTGCTGTCCGGCGAGCAGCGACGACGGCAAGCCGCCGATGCCGAGCTGGCCGGTTCCGGCGTCGTAGCTGCAGTCGACGCCGTTGCCGGCGCAACTGACGCCGGAGAGGCCGCTCGGCAGCGTCACGGCATAGCTCATGCCGTGGGCGGGTGTGGCGCCGAGATTGGCAAAGGCGATGCCCACCGCGACGCTGCTGCCGGGTGCAGCAGAGGGCGGCGCGACGACACTGACGGTGACATCCACGACCGAGGTCGACACCGCCGTGCTGTCGTTGGCGACGTTGTTCGCTGCCGGTGTCTCGCCGGCCGTAGTCGTGGAGATCGCCGCCGACACAGGCAGTGCTCCGGTCGAAGGCGCCGTGTAGCCGAGCAGGAAGGACGTGGACTGCTGCGGCACCAGCACGGTGGGCAGGCCGCTGATCGTCGCCAGCCCGGTGACGGCGTCGTAGCTGCAAGCGACCGGCGAGGAGCACGCCACGCCGGTCAGGCCGGCGGGCAATTGCAGCGACTGGGTCACGCCCTCGGCGGTAGCGTCGCCCTGGTTGCCGAATGTGACAGCCAGGGTCACGCGTTCGGCCGGTGCGACGCTGGCTGGTGCGTCGATCAGCGCGAAGACGTCGGGAAGCAGCGTCGGTGTCGGCACGACGCCGAAGTTCAGTGCGGCGACATTGCCACTGGCGTCGATACCGCCGAGCCGACCGTCACCGCTGGCGTCCACACTGCCGCTGCGGTTCTCGTTGGTGACCTGCCAGCCGGCCGCCAGCGTGGCGTTGGCGGCAAAGCCGCTGCCGACGGTCGGATTCGCGGTGCTGAGGATCACGGCATAGCCGCTGCCGACCGGTACGCCGGCGCTCCACTGGCCGTCGCTGGCAACGACGGCGACGGCCAACACCGTGCCGCCGGCATCGACGATGACGACCCGCGGTGCGGCAGCGGCCGTGCCCCCCTCGCTGCCGTTCTGCAAACCGTCACCGGCCGTGCCACCGCCGCTGCCGTCGTCCACGAAGACCCGGCCGGAGAGCGTGCTTCCCGGCTTGAGGCCGAAATCGGTGCCACCACTGCCGCCGCTCGTGACGGTCACTTCGAACGGGTCGTTGGCAGTGGTCAGATAATGACCGGCAGGCGGTTGCAGATCGATCAGGTAATCGCCGGCCGGCACCGTCGGGAAGGCATAGTCGCCGAGTTGGTCGCTGAAGGCGGTGGCGGCGACGTTGCCGCTGGCAGCGTGGCGCAACACCACCTGCACGCCGAGCATGCCGGCCTCGCCGGCGTTCTGAGTCTGGTCCGCGTCGGCGTCGAGCCAGACGCGGCCGGCGAGGCTGCCGACCGGACCGCTGGCGGCGACGAAGCCGGTGTCGTCGCGCACACTGCCGCCGTCGGGCACCACGACGGTGTCCGGGTCGCTGCCGTCGGCGCCCGTGGTGAGGATCAGTCCGGCGGGCAGGGTGGCATCGTCCACATCGACGGCGGCCGAGCCCGCCGAGACGACCCGGCCGAAGCGCCCGGCACCGTCGGTGATGGCGACGTAGGTGGTCGAGGTGCCGTCGATGATCGTCACGGCAATACCGGTCAGCGGTGCATCGATCGCGGCGTCGAATTCGCCGTTGCCGTCGAGGTCGCGGTAGACGACGCCCTCGACGAGGCCCGTTCCAGGGGCCAGCACGGTGACGTCCTCCGCCGTCGTCCGCAGCGGGTCGAATTGCAGCACGCCGGTGCCCGGTGCGCTGACCACGATGCCGTTCTGGTAGGTGGCGGCGCCGATCGAGGCGTCGGCCAGGGCGTCGAAGCGGATCGTCGTGCTGCCGCCGGCCGGCACGGTGATCGTCCATTGCGGCCGCGCGGCATCGCCGCCGACCAGCAGCGGATCGGCCGCCGGGCTGCCGTCGATCTGTGTCGATCCTGCGGCATAGCCGAAGCCGGCGGGCAGCCCGTCTTCCACGGTGACACCACCGATGCTGGCCGCGGTGCCGTTGCGGACCACCAGCGTCCACTGCGCGGTGCCACCGGCAGCAATCAGTGGCGTGGTGGTGAATTTGTCCGCCGACAGGCCGCCGACCAATGTGACCAGCGTGCTGCTGCACGCCGACGGCGGCGTACTGCCGTTGCAATAAATGTCGTCGGTGATCGACGCGGTGTTGCTGTGACTGCCTGCCGTGGTCGGCACGGCCACCATCTGCAGCGTGCCCTGGCTGCCGGCCGCGACGGTGCCGAGGGACCAGCTCACCGTGCCGTTGGCATCCACTGCGGGCGCAGACGTGGCGGCCGGTGACGCGGAGACGAAGCGCCAACCGGCGGGCAGCGGGTCAGCGACCACCACATTCGTGGCGTCGGCGTCACCGCTGTTGCGCCAGGTCAATGTGAACGTGGTGCCCAGCAGCACGTCGCTGCCGGCGGCTGCAGTGACCGGCGTCGCCACCGTGACGGCGTTACCAGCGACGGCCGTCACCCGCGTCAGCGTGCCGTCGACCCGCAGCGTGTCGCCGACCGACAGCTGGCTGCCGTAGGCGACGAACAGCGTGCTCGCGGCCGTGGCGACGCTGACCAGCCGGGTGGCTGGCAGCGGCAGGCTGGTGACGCCGGACTTGAGGATCGACAATTGCGGTCCGGCCGTCACGGTGCTGGCCGCACTGGTGGTGCGCTGCGGGCTGTTGCTGGCGCGGGTGCTGGCAACGTTGATCAGCGTGGTGCTGCCGCTGGGCATTACCGGCGCCACGGCGGCCCGGAAGCTCAGCGTCGCTGTCGCGCCGCCGGCGAGGGTGCCGACGTCGAACACGACGCGATTGTCCACGGCATCGAAGTGGCCACTGCCGACGCTGGCGGCGATGTCGCCGACGAACACCATGTGACTGAGGATCGGGTCGCTGACGACGACATCGGCGGCCGCGCCCGAGCCGGTGTTGGCGACGGTGAGCGTGTAGGTGAGCGTGTCGCCCGCGGCCGGCAAGATGTCACTGACGCTCTTGGTGAGGGTGAGATTCGGATTCGTGCTGATGGTGACGGTGACCACTTCGCTGCTGCAGCCGGCCGGCGGCGTCGCGCCGGTGCAGTACTCCGCGTCGGCGACGGTGGCCTGATTGTCCAGCGTCGTGATGCCGCTCGCCGGCGAGGCGGCAACCTGCATCGTCACGCTGGCCGTGGCGCTGGCACCGGCGGCGAGTGTGCCCACCGTCCAGGTCACCGTGCCCGCCGACTGGCTGCAGTTGCCGGTCGCCGTGCTGCAGCCGGCATAGGCGAAGTCACCGTTGACCGGCAGGACGTCGCTGACCACCACGGACGCCGCCGGGCCGCTGCCTGCATTGAGCACCGTCAGCGTGTAGGTGGCGAGTTGGCCGGCGATCAGCGAGCTGTCGTCCACCGTCTTGGCGATCGTGAGCAGCGGTTCGCCGCTGCTACTGCTGCCGATCACCCGGGTCGAGGCGCCAGCGCTCTGCTCGGCGGTCTGGTCCGACGCGATCGTCGCCTGGTTGTCGAGGGTGGACAGGGCCGAAAGGTCGTTGGCGACATTGACCACGATTTGCAGCGAGCCGCTGCCGCTGGCGGCGACGGTGCCGATCGCAAACGCGTAGGGATTGCTGCCGGTCGGCACGATCGGCGTGCCGTTCAGGCTGGCGGAGGAAAGGCTGACGCCGGCGGGCAGGGTGTCGACGATGGTGGCGTTGGTGGCCGCAGTCGCCGAACTGGTGTTGGCGTAATCGATGGTGTAGGTCAGGGTCCGGCCACTGCCGGTCGCGGCGATGCTGGCGGCGCTGACCCGCTTGTCGACGATCAGATTGGCTGGCGGCGTGACGCAGAACTCGGCGCGGGAGTCGGCCAGTCGCGTGCCGCTGGCGCTGACTGCATTGGTGACTGTGCCGCCGTACTGGAACTGCAGGTCGGTGGACTGGCTGTTGGCGGAGGCCGCCTCGTAGGTCCACAGCAGGCGGTGATTCTTCTGCAGCGTACCGGACAGGGGCACGGTGAAGGTCAGCAGCCCGGAGGCGCTGCCGTTGAAGCCCTGGATGCCCTGGCCGAGCTGGACGCGGCTGCCGGTGATCGAGTCGTAGTCGTATACCGTGCCGCGGATGGTGATGCCTGGGCCAGCGCCGCGGTCCATCCAGATCGAGGTGGACAGGTTGCCGGCGAAGCTGGTGTTCGCCGTCGATGCCGGGTCCTGGTAGAGGCTCAGGATGGTCGACGAGTACACACCGGCGCCGCCCGGCACCGTGATCGTCGTCGAGCCGCCGGTCTCGGCGGCCTGTGGCGCGGCACCCGTGGTCGCCAGCAGGCGGGTGCCGTCGAAGCCCACCGGTCCGGTGGCGTCGCGGAAGTAATAGGCGCTGCACAGCTGTCCGCTCTGCAGTACGCCGACGTCCGCGCTCTCCTGCACCGGCGTGAGGCCGTTGGCCGACAGGCTGGCCGTGTTGGTCACCGGGTTCTGGGTGCCGGTGAACGGATTGCCCGGGCGCGTCGTGACGCTGACGCTTCCGCTGCTGCCAGCTGCGAGGGTTCCGAGGTTCCAGCTCACCGTGCCGTTGGTGCCGACCGCGGGGGCGCTGCTCGGCGCCGGCGTTGCCGACACGTAGAGGAAGCCCTCCGGCAGCGGGTCGGCGAGGACTGCGCCCTGGGCGTCGCCAGCGCCGGTGTTGGCATATTGCAGCGTGAACACCAACTGATTGGCGGGCGTCGCGGCGGCGGCGTCGACCAGGGACATGCTCGCGGTCTTGGCCAACACCAGTTCGGGTCTGGGCACGGCGACGTAGCTGGCGACCGAGGCGCTGGTCGGCGCCGTGTCGTCCGAGGTGATGGCGGCGGTGTTCACGAGCGGTACCGGCGCAGAGGCTGGATAGGGGTTCGCCAGCACCGCGGAAATCGTGAATGTGCGAGGACCTTCGCCCGCGGCCAGCGTGCCGACGTTCCAGCTCATCGTGTCGCCGGCATTGCAGGTGCCGCTGGTGTCGTTGTCGACGCAGTTGCAGCCGTCGCTGCAGGTCGCCGAGTCGATGCCCGCCGGAAGGACATCCTCGATGCGCACGTTGTGGGCGTCGATCGGCGAGTCGTTTGCGTGACGGATGGTCCAGGTGACCGGGTCGCCCGGGTTGAGCGACAGGTTGCTGGCCGACTTGGACAGCGACAGCCGCGCCGCGCCGACGCCGATCTGCACCGGATCGCTGGCGATCGTACCGAAGTCGGTGGTCGCGCTGGCCGTGTTGTTGTAGCTGCCCGTCGTGTTCGGTGCCTTGGCGCTGAAGCTTATCGTGGCGCTCGCGCCCGGCGCGATCTGGACGTTGCCGTTCCAGCTCAGGGTGCTGCCGCTGATCGACGGGTCGGCGGTGCCGAACGCGCCCGCGGTCGAGCCGGCGTTGTACACGAAGCCGGCCGGCAGCGGATCCGTGATCGTCGTCAGCGTCACCGGCCCGGTGTTGTTGAGCGGGTTGGCGACAGTCAGTGAGAAGCCGACATCCTGGCCGACCGTGGTGCTGGTCGGCGTCGCCGACTTGGTCAGGGTCGGCGCGACGCCGCAGGCGTTGATCGCGACACCGATCAGGGCCGTCTGCACCCCGGTGACGTCCGGGTTGCCGTACCAGTTCTCGAGGTTGCCCGGCGTGGTCGGCGTGACGTGCGCCGGAAAAGCTGCCTGCTCGCCGACGATCCAGTCACCGGCGCCATCGCTGACCCAGGTTCGGCTGGCACCATCGAAGTGCCACGGGTTGATGTAGATGTGGGCCTCGCTGCCGCTGATCGTGCTGCCCGGCAGATAGGAAAAGGTCCGGTTGGCGACCGGCGCGTCGGGTACGCCGTCGTCGTGCCGGCTGGCGTCGTCGATCGCCTGTACGCCGATCAGGTAGCGCCCCTTCGGCAGGTCGGTCGCGTTCCAGCTTGCCTGCCAGCGGTTCAGGCTGCCCGCAACCAGGGTCGCGCTTGCCGCGTCGGTCCACGCACTGGTGGCGTCGCCCGCCATCGTGCCGTCGCCGTCGGTGTCGGCCCAATAAAGAAAGCGGACGGATGCGACGGACGGGGCGATCGAGCCGTCGTTGTCGACGTAGAGGGTATCCTGCACCGTCGCCGACAGCTCGTAGCTTCCGGGGCAGGTGGCCGGCGCGCTGGCTGCCACGCGGGCGACGATCGGCTGGCTGTATGGTGTGGTCCTGTTGAACGACAGGTAGTCGCCGAACGGGCCGGGCAGGTTCTCGTCGCCGACGTAGGCCCGATCCAGCGAGCAGTCCTTCTGGAACGGGTTGTTGAGGCTGTTGGCCGTGCAGAACAGCATCGAGATCGGTGTGTCGCGAGTGATCTTCGGGCCGTTCAGGGTCGGGTTCGGTCCGGTCGGCGAGGCGTCGAGCATGCGCACCGGGATCTGGTAGTCGACGAAATACTCGTCGCAGGCGTTGGTCGAGACGCGCTTGGCGCGGCTCGTGCCGTAATCCCAGGTGTTCGCGACGTCGCCGGATGGCCAGATGGTGTCGGGGGCGAGGGCGTCGTGGAAGTTGAGAATCCGTCCGCCCGACGTGAAGGCCGTCGGGTTGTGGGCGATCAGCCGGATCGACGGGTCGCTGACGTAATCGATCGACTGGGTCGGGATGTTGCCCCAGATGCCGGCGATCATGTCGATCGGCTCCGACGGACTGCCCGACGAGCCGTCGAGATGGGCGGCGAGGTCGCGGTAGCCGTCGCCGTCGATGTCGAACAGCACGGTCCACAGGGCTGAATTCCACGGGTCCGCACTGCGATAGTTGCCGGCGGACGGACCCGTGGCGTACGTGTGGGCGATCTGCTCGACGCGCCAGCGGAACATCAGTACGTCGCGCGTCGGATCGGTTGGATGGCGGTAGAGGTGGTAGTAGATGCTCGGCAACGAGCGGTCGATGCACGACGAGGCGACGTTGACGTAATTCTGCGGCGAGGTGCCGCCGTTCGACGGGTCCTGCGTGCGCGGATCGGCGACGCCGGCCTGAAAGCGGGAGTAGGGCGTCCACTCGCCGCAGGCTTGGGCGCAGTCGGCGGGGTCGGGCGGCTCCGCCGGCCATGCGACCGGCGAGAAGTGGATCGGTCCGGCGGCCTCGTTCGGGCTTCCGGTGCCCCAGTCGGGCGGGAAGGTGTCGGCGACGGTGACCGGGATGAAGGCGACAATCGACAGCGCCGCGATCAGGTGTTTCGATTTCACGGGAGATCTCCGTTCATGCCGGGATCGGGCAGTGTCGACGGGGGAGGCCGGCGCCCATCAACGGTCAGCCCACGTGACATCGGCATGGGGACGCCGTGGTTGATGGCGACGCGGGTGAAAATTTGTTTCGGTGGATCCTGCGTGTCGATGTCGGTATTACGCCGACATGTTAAGGAAAGGCTAAGCTTGCGGCCGCACACTGGCAGCCATGGACGGGAGGCGCCTCGATTATGGCTGGACGGCAAGGGCGTCGCGGCTTGACGGTTTCGACGCTGGGATTCGCCATGTTGCTCGGCATTGCCAGCGGCGTCGTCTGGATCGGAAGCAGCCGGTCGGCCTCCGGGTCGGACCCGCTGGCGCCCGCTTTGGTGGCGGCGGTCGGCAAGCAGATGCATCAGGACGCCTGCGGCAGCTGTCACGTTGCCTATGCGCCGTATTTCCTGCCCGCCGATTCCTGGCGTGCGATGGCCGATGCCCTGCCGGAGCACTTCGGTGTAAGGCTGCATCTGGACGAATCCGAACGCCGGGTGGTCGTGGCCTGGTTGCTGGCGAAGGCGGCGGACGCCGGCGATTCCGTGATTGGTGCCGAAGTGATGTCGCGGATGGCGACGTCCGACCAGCCCAGGCGGGTGACGGCGACGCGTTGGTTCCGCCATCGCCACCTGATGATCTCCCGATCGACCTGGGCACTGCCGGTGGTGGCGACCCCGGCCAACTGCCCGGCCTGTCATCACGATGCGCACCAGGGTATCTTCGATGAACGCTCGGTGCATATCCCCGGATAGGAGCGGACATGCGGGTGCTACTGGTGGAAGACGATCGCCTGCTGGGCGATGGCCTCAAGGCGGCATTGCAGGCCCTGGGACACGCCGTGGACTGGGTCCGGGATGGCGAGGCGGCATTGGCGGCACTGGATGCCGAAGCCTTTGCTGCCGTCGTGCTTGACCTCGGCTTGCCGAAGCGCGACGGGCCGGCCGTGCTGCGCGGCCTGCGGCAACGCGGCGACGCCACGCCGGTGCTGGTGCTGACCGCGCGCGACGACGTGCGCAGCAAGGTCGAAGTGCTCGACCTCGGTGCCGACGACTACGTCCTCAAGCCCTTCGACCTCGACGAATTGGCGGCGCGCCTGCGCGCCCTGGTCCGCCGCGCCAACGGTCGCCCCGTACCGGTGATGACGAATGGCCGCCTGCAGCTCAATCCGGCCACCCGCGAAGTCCTGCTATGCGGCGAACCGGTGCCGCTGACCAGCCGCGAATTCGATCTGCTAAGCATCCTGCTCGAATCCTGCGGTCGGGTGCGAACGCGCCGCACCCTCGAGGAACACCTGTACGCCTGGGGCGAGTCGATCGGCAGCAACGCACTGGAAGTGCATGTTCACCACCTGCGGCGCAAGATTGGCAGCGAGCTGATCCGTACCGTGCGCGGTGTCGGCTACATGATGGTCGAGGACGGCCCCTGACGGTGGGCGGCGCCAAGCGCTATTCGCTTCGCGGCAGGCTGATGCTGAGCCTGATCGGTTCGATGGCGGTGCTCTGGCTGGGTGCCGCGGTGGCCGCCTTCCTGCATGCCCTCGAGGAAGCCGACGAACTGTTCGACGCGCAGATGGTGCAGGCCAGCGAGATGCTGCTCGGGCTGGTGAAGGGGACCGACACCGAACAGGCCATCTCCCGTACCGCCGAGCAGACCCATCCCTATCGCATGCCGGTGTTCTACCAGGTGATGGACCTGGTGGATGGGCGCTGGCGCATGCTCGCCCATACCCCGGACGGGGCCGACGGCCTGCCACCCCCCGAGCGCCTTGCCGACGGGTTCTGCCGGATCGACTTGTCCTCCGTGCCCTGGCGCATCTTCGTGCGCAGCGAGCAGGCCGGTGACGGCAGTCTCTACCGTGTCGTGGTCGGCCAGCGCTACGCCATCCGCGATGATCTCGGCCACGAGTTCGCCGAGCACCTGCTGATCCCGCTGGCGGTCGGTTTTCCGCTGATGGCGCTGTCGATCTGGTGGTTCGTCGGGCGCGCGATGCGGCCGGTGCGGGAGGCCGCCGGCGATGTACTGCGGATGCCGGTCGACGGGCTGCATCCGCTCGATCTGAGCGGGCCGTGCCCGCACGAGATCATGCCGCTGATCGAGGCTATCGACGGCCTCACCCATCGCGTCACGCGGGCGATCGAGAACGAACGCCGCTTTACCGCGGACGCCGCCCACGAGTTGCGCACGCCACTCGCCGCGTTGCGCATCCATGCCCAGCTGGCAGCCCGCATCGATGATCCGGTGGAGCGGCGTCGGGCCCACGACAAGCTGCTGGTCGGCGTCGAGCGGATGACGCATCTGGTCGAGCAACTGCTGACCCTGGCGCGACTCGATCCGGCGGCGGGCGGCGGCATCGTCGACGCGACGGCGGATCTTTCGGACGTCGCAGCCACGGTCTGCGCCGATCTGATGCCGCTGGCGATCGGGCGTGGGCAGGAGATCCAGCTCGAGGCACCGGATCCGGCGCCGGTGCAGCTCGACGCGACCTGGGTCGAGCTGCTGGTGCGCAATCTGGTCGACAACGCCTTACGCTACGGCCGTATCGGCGGCTGCGTCGATCTGCGGGTCGAGAACCTGCGCGACTCGGTCCGACTGACCGTGCGCGACGACGGCCCGGGCGTGGCGGCGGCCGAGCGCGGCCGATTGCTTGAGCGCTTCTACAGGGCGGGCGACAGCGAGGGCGAGGGCTGCGGCCTCGGACTGTCGATCGTGGCACGGATCGTCGAGTCGACCGGGGCTGGCATCGAATTCGTGGACGGGCTGGTCACGGCCGACGGCGGTACCGGCCTCGGCGTGCGCATCGACCTGCCGTCGGCGCCGCCGCAGCCGCGGATCGGGCAGGCAGGGCTTCAGTCCCAGCCGCGGTCGCGGTCGCGGTCGTCACCCTGCGCGTAGAGCAGTGGTCGGCCGAGCGCTTCGGCCTCGCACGCCAGCGCGTGCAGTTCGGACAGCACAGAGTCGCTGCGTTCGAAGCCGCTGGCCTCGTGCCATCGCACGGCAAGCGTCGGCAGATCGGCCGCCGCGAGTGCGGCCAACGCGGAGACGAAGCGGCGATCGCAGCCGGTCACGACCTCGCTCGGACGATCGCCGTCGACCACCAGTTGGGGGTCGAAGCCCGGCGTCAGCAGCAGGGCCAGATGGGCCAGCTCGAACTCCGAGAATTCCTCGATGCGGACGCGCACGATGTCGTCCGCCGAGTCGTCATCGGTGACGAAGAAGGCGCGTTCGGCGTCGCGGCGATCGGCAATTGCGAGATCGAGCCACAGCATCGACGAATGCCGCGGACGCCTGGGTCAATGGATCAGGCGACCGCGACCGGAATCTTGCCGATCTTCGCCTGCCATTCCTTCGGTCCGGTCTGGTGCACCGACGTGCCGGCTGCGTCGACCGCGACCGTCACCGGCATGTCCTCGACCTCGAACTCGTAGATCGCCTCCATGCCGAGATCGCCGAATCCGACCACCTCGGCATGCTTGATCGCCTTCGACACGAGGTAGGCGGAGCCGCCGACCGCCATCAGGTATGCCGCCTTGTTGTCCTTGATCGCCTCGATCGCCACCGGACCGCGCTCGGCCTTGCCGACCATCGCGATCAGACCGGTCTTCTCCAGCATCATGCGGGTGAACTTGTCCATCCGCGTGGCGGTGGTCGGGCCGGCGGGGCCGACCACCTCGTCGCGCACCGGATCGACCGGGCCGACGTAGTAGATGATGCGGTTGGTGAAGTCGACCGGCAGCTCCTCACCCTTCGACAGCATGTCCTGAATACGCTTGTGGGCGGCATCGCGGCCGGTCAGCATCTTGCCGTTGAGCAGCAGCACCTGACCCGGCTTCCACGACGCCACCTCCTCCTTGGTCAGGGTGTCGAGATTGACCCGGGTGGCGACGTTGGTGTCCGCCTTCCAGGTGACGTCGGGCCAGTCCTCGAGCTTCGGCGTCGCCAGGGTCGCCGGACCGGAACCGTCGAGCTCGAAATGGATGTGGCGGGTGGCCGCGCAGTTCGGGATCATCGCGATCGGCAGCGAGGCGGCGTGGGTCGGATAGTCGAGGATCTTGACGTCGAGCACGGTCGTCAGGCCGCCCAGGCCCTGGGCGCCGATGCCCAGCGCATTGACCTTGTCGAACAGCTCGAGGCGCAACTGCTCGACGCGGGTCAGCTCGGCGCCCGACTCCGCCTTGGCCTGCAGTTCCTGAATGTCAACGTGGGCCATCAGCGATTCCTTGGCCAGCAGCATCGCCTTCTCGGGCGTGCCACCGATGCCGATGCCGAGGATGCCGGGCGGGCACCAGCCGGCGCCCATCGTCGGCAGCGTCTTCAGCACCCAGTCGACAATCGAGTCGGACGGATTCAGCATCACCATCTTCGACTTGTTCTCGGAGCCGCCGCCCTTGGCGGCACAGGTGACCTCGACGTGATCGCCTTCGACGATTTCGTAGTGGACCACCGCCGGCGTGTTGTCCTTCGAGTTCCGGCGGGCGCCGGCCGGGTCGAGCAGCACCGATGCGCGCAGCTTGTTGTCGGGATGGTTGTAGGCGCGGCGCACGCCTTCGTTGATCATTTCCTGCACCGACAAGGTGGCGTCCCAGCGCACGTTCATACCGATCTTGAGAAAGACCACGGCGATGCCGGTGTCCTGGCAGATCGGGCGGTGACCCTCGGCGCACATGCGCGAATTGGTGAGGATCTGGGCGATGGCATCGCGCGCGGCAGGCGACTGCTCGCGCTCGTAGGCCTTGCCGAGCGCCTGGATGTAGTCCAGCGGGTGGTAGTAGCTGATGAACTGGAAGGCGTCGGCGATGGACTGGATGAAGTCGTCCTGGCGAATGACGGTCATGGCTTTCCCTCGATGTCTAAGGTTCGGCTGCCGCCCCGGTCGTCTGGCGGACCGGTGGCGAGCCGCGACTGGGCCGCTGCGCCCCGGGCGGCTGGTCGTTCGGCGCCGGCGCACAACCGCAAAAGACTAGCACGGAATCCATCCCGCCGCGGAGCCGACTTCGGGCCGTCGGACGATGCCACCGGGCGGAAGCCGGATCGGACGACTGGACACCGGCCGTGCTGTCTGGTTGCGCTGCGCAATCCGGTCGCGTTCCGATTAACCCAAGAAGATCAATTTGATCGGCCTGGCGTTTGGAGCGGAATGTTGCGCAGCGGGAAAAATTCACCAAAGTCTTATGTAAGACATGTAAGTCCGATGTAAGCAATAACTGGTGAAATCGCTGTATTCTCCCGCTTTCTGGTGACACGGAGCCGGAAAAGTCAGGTGACAGAAGAACAAGGTCGGCGGGTGCGCCCAGCCGGCTTTCAAGCAGGTAGTCCTGAAATCTTTGAAGAGAGATAAGGAGAGGTGAGCAATGTCGAATAACGAGTCGACCCAGACCAAGCTGTACTATCCCTCGGAAGAGCTGGTTAAGAACGCCGCAGTGTCGGGCATGGAAGCGTACAAGGCACTGTGCGACGAAGCCGAGCGCGACTACGAGGGTTACTGGGGTCGTCATGCCCGCGAACTGCTGGACTGGCAGACGCCGTTCAACACCGTGCTGGACGAGAGCAATCCCCCGTTCTTCAAGTGGTTCCCGGACGGCAAGCTGAACGTCTCCTACAACTGCATCGACCGTCAGGTCAAGAACGGCCTGGGCGACAAGGTCGCAATCATCTTCGAAGCCGACGGCGGCGAAGTCACCAAGATCACCTACAAGGATCTGCTGAGTCGCGTCAGCAAGTTTGGCAATGCACTGCGCGGCATGGGCGTCAAGAAGGGTGACCGCGTCGTCATCTACCTGCCGATGTCGATCGAAGGCATCGTCGCGATGCAGGCCTGCGCCCGCATCGGCGCGACCCACTCGGTGGTGTTCGGTGGTTTCTCGGCGCAATCGCTGCGCGACCGTATCGAGGGTGCTGGCGCGGTTGCGCTGATCACCTCGGACGGCCAGTCCCGCGGCGGCAAGGCGCTGCCGCTGAAGCCGATCGCCGACGAGGCCCTGGCCTCCGATGCCAGCGGCGACCACTGCCAGACCATCAAGAATGTCATCGTCGTCAAGCGCACCGGCGGTGCGGTGACCATGGTCGAGGGGCGCGACGTTTGGCTCGACGACGCCCTCGCCAGCCAGTCCGACACCTGCGAGCCGGAGTGGGTCGAGGCCGAGCACCCGCTGTTCCTGCTCTACACTTCGGGCTCGACCGGCAAGCCGAAGGGTGTCCAGCATGCCAGCGGTGGCTACCTGCTGCAGGCCATGCTGTCGATGAAGTACACCTTCGACATCAAGCCCGACGACGTCTTCTGGTGCACCGCCGACATCGGCTGGGTCACCGGACACTCCTACATCGCCTACGGTCCGCTGGCCTGCGGTGCCACCGAGATCGTGTTCGAGGGCGTGCCGACCTATCCGGACGCCGGCCGTTTCTGGAAGATGATCCAGGACCACAAGGTCACGATCTTCTACACCGCGCCGACCGCGATCCGCTCGCTGATCAAGGCCGCCGATTCCAACGAGAAGGTCCATCCGCGCCAGTACGACCTCAGCAGCCTGCGCATCATGGGTTCGGTTGGCGAGCCGATCAACCCGGCCGCCTGGGAGTGGTACTACAACGAGGTCGGCGGCGGTCGCTGCCCGATCGTCGACACCTTCTGGCAGACCGAGACCGGTGCCCACATGATCACCCCGCTGCCGGGCGCCACGCCGCTGATCCCGGGTTCCTGCACCTTGCCGTTCCCGGGCGTGATGGCCGCCGTGGTCGATGAGACCGGCACCGAAGTGCCCTGGGGCCAGGGCGGTATCCTGGTGGTCAAGCGTCCGTGGCCGTCGATGATCCGCAACGTCTGGGGTGATCCGGAGCGCTTCAAGAGCTCCTACTATCCGGACGACTTCAAGGGCAAGCTGTATCTCGCCGGCGACGGCGCCATCCGTGACGCCAAGACCGGCTACTTCACGATCACCGGCCGGATCGACGACGTCCTGAACGTTTCGGGCCACCGCATGGGCACGATGGAGATCGAGTCCTCGCTGGTCGCCCACGAGCTGGTGGCCGAAGCCGCGGTGGTCGGTCGTCCCGACGACCTCACCGGCGAAGCCATCGTCGCCTTCGTGGTGCTGAAGCGTCCGCGCCCGACCGGCGACGAAGCGGCGGCGATCATCAAGGATCTGGCCAACTGGGTCGGCAGGGACATCGGTCCGATCGCCAAGCCCAAGGACATCCGCTTCGGCGAGAACCTGCCGAAGACCCGATCCGGCAAGATCATGCGGCGCCTGCTGCGCCAGCTGGCCAAGGGCGAGGAGATCACGCAGGACACCTCGACGCTGGAGAACCCGGCGATCCTGGATCAGCTCAAGGGCTGACGCCCTTCGGTGGCCGGCCCCACGGTCGGCCACCCACAGAACAATTGGAGTGCCGGCACCTCGTGATGTCGGCAACGGGAGGGGGAAGAAGGCGCGAAGTTCGCGCCTTTTTTCCGTCTGTCGGTCGCGCGACGACTGTCGCTACTTCGTGCGGCCGGCGACCGCCGTCAATTCCTTTTCGATCTCGCTGGCGGGCAGATAGCCGCCGACCCGGTTGCCGTCGGCGAAGAACAGCGTCGGCGTGCCGTTGATCCGCAGCCGGTGGGCGAATTCGGCATTCTGCTGGATCGCGTCGCTGTCGCAGCTCGCGCTGGCCGGCTGCTTGTTGTTCAGCATCCAGTCGTTCCAGGTGCTCGCCTTGTCGTCGGCACACCAGATGTTGCGGGCCTTGTCGTTCGAGTCGGCCGACAGGATCGGGATCATGAAGGTGTAGATGGTGACGTTGCCGACCTTCTGCAGCTCCTTTGCCAGCCGCTTGCAGTAGCCGCAGTTCGGATCCTCGAAGGTGGCCATGACGCGGCTGCCGTCGCCCTTGACCTGCTTGATCGCCCGTTCGAGCGGCAGGCTGGCGAAGTCGATCCGGGACAGTTCACTGAGCCGCGCCTGGGTGATGTTGCGGCGCGATTTGGTGTCGATGATCTGACCGTCGATGATGAAGCCGATGGCTTCGTCGGTATAGATCAGCTCGCCGGATTTCAGTACCACCTCGTAGAGGTTGCCGATACCGGCCTTCTGCACCGACGCCACCGCGTCGACTCCGAGAAAGGCGTTGATGCCTTTCTGTACCGACGCTTCGTCGGCCTGTGCGAGGCCGCTGGCGGCCACCAAGACGGGCAGCAGCGCCCTGCGAAAACAGCTGATCATCGATTCCTCCATAGACAGCGGGCAGGCCATGTCGTCAGAAATGGCCACTGACCGCGTAGCGTACAAGCATATTGCGTACGACCGGCACGGCATTGGTTAGGTTCAGGCCGAAATTCCGGATTCGCGCGACGAGCGGATCGGTCGGCCGGAACAGGCGATTGAGGCCGTCGGTGGTGGTCTGCATCAACAGGGTTTCTTCGGCACGGGCGCGGGCGTAGCCACGCAGGATCGAGGCCTCGCCCGGATCGCGCCAGCCGGGCAGTGCTGCGAGCCGGGTGGCGAGGGCTCGGCTGTCCTGGAAGCCGAGGTTGATGCCGTGTCCGGACAGCGGATGGATCGCGTGTGCGGCGTCGCCGACCAGTGCGACGCGATGCGCGAACGGCTGCCCGACCCGCATCAGCCGCAGCGGAAAGGCTGCGGCCGGCGTGATCGGCGTCAGCCGGCCGAGGGCCTCGCCGCCGGCCTCCGCGACCCGGGCGGACAGCGCCTCCGGCGACAGCGCGACGAGTTCGTCGGCGAGCGCATCGGGAGCCGACCAGACCATGGAGATGCGCTCGCCCGGCAGCGGCAGCCAGGCCAGGATGCCGTCGGCCAGGAACCACTGCAGGGCACGCCCGTCGTGGGACAGGCTGCATTCGAAATTGGCCACCACCCCCTTCTCGCCGTACGGACTGACGCGCGCACGGATGCCGGCCTGCTCGCGCACCCACGAGGCCGCGCCGTCGGCGCCGACAATCAGGCGGGCGCGCATGCGGCGCCCGTCTTCGAGTGCAAGTTCGGCGCCGTCCTCGTCGAAGGCGAGCGCCGCAGGCCGTGCCGGGCACAGCAGGCCGACGCCGTGCTGGCGCTTGACCGTTTCCCAAAGTTCGAGCTGCAACTGGCTGGCTTCGACGATCCAGGCCAGGGCCTCGAGTCCGCAGTCGTAAGCGGAAAAGTCGAGTCGGCCATCGCGGTCGCCGAAGATATGCATGTCGTAGACGGGTGCGACGCGCGCGTGGTCGAGGTGTTGCCAGATGCCGATCTCGTCGAGAAAGGCGACACTCGCCGGACTGAGGGCATAGACGCGCGCGTCCCAGCCGTCGGGCCGTCGCGGCGGCGAGCCTTCGATCAGCCCGACCTTCAGCGAGCTGGTGCGCAGCGCGGCAGCCAGACTGGCGCCGGCGAGGCCGGCGCCGACGATCAACACATCGAAGTCCATGCGACGTAGTCCCCGGGGCACGATCAGGCTGCTGGATTGTGCCCCAGCCGTCGCAGCCGCGCCAAACCGCTATTGTGGCCGCCGCGCCCAGCAGGTAGAGTCGCCCCGCGCCGGGCAGCCATCGCCGGACATGCGCAGGATGCCATGGAAGAAATGCTCACCGCCGCCTTCTGGGTCTCGGTTGCCCAGATCATCGCCATCGACATCCTGCTCGGCGGCGACAATGCCGTGGTGATCGCGCTGGCGTGCCGCCGCCTGCCCGAGCACCAGCGGGCGCGGGGCATCTTCTGGGGCGTGGTCGGCGCGATCGGGCTCCGCCTGGTGCTGATCTTCTTCGCGCTGCACCTACTCGAGCTGCCCTGGCTCAAGGTGGTCGGTGCCATGCTGCTGGTGTGGATCGGCGTCAAGCTGATGCTGCCGGAGGACGAGGATGGCGGTCACGGTGCGATCGATGCCAGCGCCACGTTGTTCGGTGCGGTGCGCACGGTCGTCGTGGCCGATGCCGTGATGAGCGTCGACAACGTGCTGGCGGTGGCCGGCGCCGCCCACGGCGACATGAATCTGGTGGTCTTCGGCATCCTGGTCTCGATTCCGATCATCGTCTGGGGCAGTCGGCTGGTGCTCGCACTGATGGACCGCTTTCCGTTCGTCATCACCCTCGGGGGCGCCTTGCTGGGCTGGATCGCCGGCGGCATGCTGGTCAGCGACTTGGCGACGGCGGCCTGGTCCGCCGCCCACCTGCCGCACGCCCATGTCAGCGCCGGCGCCGTCGGCGCGCTGCTGGTCGTGGTGTTCGGCCGCTGGCTGGGCCGGCGTCGTGCGCCTGCCGCGCGTCGGGTGCGCGAGATACCACTGGAGTGAAACGATGGCCGGCGAACCCGCTCGCATGAAGATCCTGATCGCGGTCGAGGGCCGTGGCGGCGGCAGCGCGGCAGCGCAACAGGTGTCACGGCTGGTCCGTGCCGGCCTCGACGCCGAGCTGCACCTGCTCAACGTGCAGCCGGCCATCGAGTCCGGGCATTCGCGGATGTTCGTCAGCGACGAGGAGGTCGAGGCCTGGTATCGCGAAGAGGGCCTCGCCGCGTTGGCCGACAGCCGTCGTCTGCTCGACGACGCCGGCATCGAGTACCAGCCCCACGTGGCGGTCGGGCATGTCGCCGAGACCATCCGCCTGTTCGTCGAGCAGCACGGCTTCGACCTGCTGGTGATCGGCGCCGGTACCAGCGTGCTGACCACCATGATTCCGGGCGCGGTCGCCGGGCCGCTGCTGAAACACCTGCCGGTGCCGGTGCTGGTCGCGCGCCGGGACGCTGGCGACAGCCCGGATCGCCTGATATAGTGCACCGCGTCATCGGGGAGTAGCCACTGCCGGCATCGGGCCGGTAGGCCCACGTCAACACACTTGCCGTCCGGCATGGCGTGGGCAGCGCGCGAGCATCGCGCGCCCGGCAAGACCTTTGACCACGCCGCCGTCTCCGGGCCGGAGCGGGCGGGTGGTCATCGGTTGTCCGCTCCGGCCCTGGATATCCCCATGGAAGCCTTCCTGATCTCCACCGGTATCGTCGCCCTCGCCGAAATCGGCGACAAGACTCAACTCTTGTCGTTCTTCCTCGCCGCCCGCTACAAGCGCCCGTGGCCGATCGTCTTCGGCATCCTGGTCGCGACCCTGGCTAACCACGCCTTCGCCGGTGCCGTCGGCGCCTGGGTCGCCGATCAGCTCGGCCCCGATCTGCTGCGCTGGGTTCTCGGCCTCTCGTTCATCGCGATGGCGGTGTGGATGCTAGTCCCCGACAAGCTTGACGACGACACCACTACCGCCTCGCGCTTTGGCGTCTTCGGTGCCACGCTGATCGCCTTCTTCCTCGCCGAGATGGGCGACAAGACCCAGGTCGCGACGGTGGCGCTGGCCGCCCAGTACGACAGCCTCGGCGCCGTGGTGACGGGCACGACGCTGGGCATGATGCTCGCCAACGTGCCGGCGGTGATCGTTGGCGAGCGGCTCGCCGAGAAGATGCCGGTGCGGCTGGTGCACGGCATCGCGGCGGCGGTGTTCGCGGTGCTAGGGGTGCTGGCCCTGCTCGCCGGCGAACGCATCGCCGGCGAGCCGCAAGCGCCGGTCCAACTCGGCCAGCCGGCGCGGCGTGCCGATGTCGAGCCAGGCGCCGTCGAAGGCTTCGCCGGAGACCCGGCCCTGATCCATTGCGGCGCGCAGCAGCGGTCCGAGGGGCGCCTTGGCGCCGTCCTCGAGTTTTGCAAAGAGTTCCGGCCGATAGACGCCGATGCCGGCGAAGGTCCGCTTCGGGTTGCCGTGCTGGTCGAGGCGGCCTGAGGCGTCGAGGTGGAAGTCGCCGTCCGGGTGGTGGTCCGGGTTCGGGGCCATCACCAGGTGGGCGAGATCCTGACCGTTGGCCAGCCGCGCCGGCGGCTCGTGCAGGCGGGCAAGGTCGTAGTCGCAGAAGATGTCGCCGTTCACCACCAGGAAGAGCGCGTCGCCGAGCAGCGGCAGTGCGCGGCGGATGCCGCCGGCGGTCTCCAGCGCCTCGGCTTCGGGCGAGTAGCGGATCGACACGCCGAACAACTTGCCGTCGCCGAGCGCGCGTTCGATCATCTGGCCGAGGTGGGCGTGGTTGATCACCAGTTCGGTGAAGCCGGCGGTGCGCAGCCGTTCGATGTGCCAGACGATCAGCGGCTTGCCGCCGGCCGACAGCAGCGGCTTGGGGTAGGCGTCGGTCAGCGGGCGCATGCGTTCGCCGCGCCCGGCGGCCAGGATCATCGCGCGCATCGCCATCAGAAGGTGTAGCCGACCTGTCGTTCCACCGGGTCGATCCGATCGAGCAGCCGCATGAGCGGCTTCAGTTCGATGTAGCGCTCGCAGGCGCGACGCAGGTAGTCCATCACCAGCGGCATGTCGTCCAGGTAGTTCTGCTTGCCGTCACGGTGACACAGTCGGGCGAAAATGCCCAGCACCTTGATGTGGCGCTGCACCCCCATCCATTCGAAGTCGCGATGGAAGTCCGGGAAGTCGTCACGCACCGGCAGCCCGAGCTTGCGCGCCGCTTCCCAGTAGCGGGCCAAGAGGTCGAGCACGAAATCCTCCTCCCAGCGGATGTAGGCGTCCTTCAGCAGCGACACCAGGTCGTAGCTGATCGGGCCATGGACCGCGTCCTGGAAATCGAGGATGCCGGGGTTCGGCACCGCCAGCATCAGGTTGCGGCTGTGGTAGTCGCGATGGACGAAGACCCGGGGCTCGGCCAGATTGACGGCGAGGATGCGCTCGAACACCCGGTCGAGGGCGTTGCGGGCGTCGTCGTCGAGGGCGATCGCCTTGTGGCGGCCGATGTACCACTCGGGAAACAGGTCGAGCTCGCGGCGCAACAGTTCGCGGGAGTATTCCGGCAGCACGCCGGGGCGGCTGGCGGCCTGGATCGCGACCAGCGAACCCAGCGCCTCGGCATAGAGCTCGTGGGCGTTGTCGGGGGTGAGCGCGTCGAGGTAGGTGGTCGAGCCGAGATCGGACAGCAGCAGGAAGCCCTGGTCCAGATCCTGGTCGATGACCTCGGGCACATGCACGCCGGCGTCGCCGAAGAGCTGGGCGATGCGGACGAAGGGGCGGCAGTCCTCCTTGTCCGGTGGCGCGTCCATGACGATCAGCGTGCTGCCGTCGTCCTTGTACTGGACGCGGAAGTAACGGCGAAAGCTGGCGTCGGCCGAGGCGGTCTCGAGGGTGAAGCCGCGCTCCGGCGCGCGCGCCGCGAGCCACTCCTGAATCTGCAGTAGGCGTTGCACCCGGGTGCCCCCTGTCCATCGTGTAGAATCGCCGGATTTTACAAGCTTCGCCCGCGTCCGCAGTGTCCCGTGACGCGGCGCCCCGATGGAGTCGTCCTTGCCGCCCATGCGTCGGTTCCCGCTTGTGTGTTCGCTGCTGATGCTGACGGGGCCGCTGCCGGCAACGGCAGCAGATGGGGAGGCCGGGCTGCCGACCGAGGTCGAGGCCGACCGGGTCAGCGGCCGCACCGAGACCGAGCTGGTGGCCGAGGGCGATGCCCGCCTGCGCCAGGGTGAGCTGCAACTGCGTGCCGATCGCCTGGTCTATCGCGGGCCGATCGATCAGGTCGAGGCCCGGGGCGACGTCGAGCTGCGCCGCGGCGAGGACTTCATCGCCGGCCCGGCGCTGCTGTTCAACCTGACGCCGCGCACCGGTTCGTTCGAGACCCCCACCTACTACATGTCGCGGCCGCCCTCCGACGGCCGCGACGGCCGCAGGATCTCCGGCGGCGGTGGTGCCGACAAGCTCGAGTTCGCCGGCCCGAACCGCTACCGCTTGTTCGGCGCGACCTGGTCCACCTGCCCGGCGCCGGATCCGGACTGGTACCTGCGGGCCGGCGAACTGGATCTCGACTACAACCGCCAGGTCGGCGAGGCCTGGCACGGCACCCTGGTGTTCAAGGACGTGCCGCTGTTCTACCTGCCCTGGGTCGAGTTCCCGCTGGTCGGGCAGCGCCAGTCGGGTCTGCTGGCGCCGACCCTGGGCCAGTCCAACAAGACTGGATTCGACGTCACCCAGCCCTACTACTGGAACATCGCCCCGAACTACGATGCGACGCTGATCCCGCGCTTCATGAGCCGGCGTGGCCTGCAGCTCGGGGGCGAATTCCGCTACCTGCAGCCCCGCTATGCCGGCGAGTTGACGGCCGAGTACCTGCACAACGACGACGTGCGCGGCGGCAGCCGAGCGGCGGGCAGCGTCCGCCATCGCCAACGCTTCTCGCAGGCGCTGGCCGGCTCGCTCGAGCTCAACCGGGTGTCGGACGTCGAGTACTTCGAGGATCTCAGTTCCCGTCTGTCGGTGACCTCCCAGTCCAACCTGCTGAATCGGGCGCACCTGGGCTATCAGCGTGCGAGCTGGTGGCGTGCCGACGCGCTGTTGCAGGGTTATCAGACGATCGAGGGCGCCGAGCCCTATCGCATGCTGCCGCGGCTGGCGCTGTCGGCATGGCGCGACACGGCGGTCGGCGAGTTCGAGCTGAAGAGCGAGTTCACCCGCTTCGAGCATCCCGATTCGGATCGTGCCCAGGGCAGCCGCAGCATCCTCTACCCGACGCTGGCCTACCCGTTGCGGCGCAGTGCCTACTCGATCACGCCGAAGGTCGGCCTGCACCTGACCCACTACGATCTCGACCAGCCGGTCAGCGACGGCGCGCGGACCAGTCTGACCCGCAGCGTGCCGATCGCGTCGATCGACGGCCAGCTCAATTTCGAGCGCGAGTTCCAGTGGCGTGGGCGCCAGTTGATCCAGACCCTGGAGCCGCGGCTGTACTACCTCTACGTGCCGTTCCACGATCAGGATCCGGCCGAATATCCGGTATTCGACTCTGCCGCCTACGACTTCAACTTCACCCAGATCTTCCAGCCCAACCTGTATTCGGGTTCTGACCGCATCGCCAATGCCGACCAGCTCACCGCCGCGGTGACGTCGCGGATCCTCGACGAGGACGGCGTGGAACTGATGCGGGCCGCGATCGGTCAGCGCTATTACTTCGACGAGCAGCGGGTGCGACTGACGACCGCCGAGCCGTTGCGGACCGGGCGGCGGGCGGACGTGCTGGCGTCGTTCTCGGGCCGGCTGCCGAAGCACTTGCGGGCGTCTTCGGACTGGCAGTACAACCCGCGCGACCACTGGACCGAGCGTTTCAACGTGTCGCTGCGCTACCAGCCCGCTCACGCCCAGGTGGTCAATGCCGGTTTCCGCTATACCCGCGACGTGCTTCGCGATCTCGATCTGTCGGCGCAATGGCCGCTCGGGCGGCGCTGGTATGGCGTCGCCCGCTATACCCGATCGCTGCGTGAGCACCGGGTGACCGAGGCGATCGGCGGCCTCGAGTACAACGGCGGCTGCTGGGTGTTCCGCATCGCGATGCACCGCTTCGCGACCAACCCGGAAGACGCCACCCAGGCGGTATTCGTGCAGCTCGAACTCGGCGGTCTGGCGAGCGTCGGCTCGAGCCCGGTGAACCTGCTGCGGCGGAGCGTGCGGGGCTATGGCAACATCAACGACCGGCCGGACGACCCGGTGTTCGGATACGGCGAAATGCCGTGACGATTCGTTCGGACCAGGAACAAGCGAACACGATGGAAACGATCAAACGAATGGCCGCGGTGGCGGCACTGATGGGTGGCTTGGTGCTGTCGGCGATGGCGGCCGATCCCGAGTTCGTCGACGGCATCGCTGCCGTCGTCAACAGCGAGGTCATCACCCGCAAGGAACTGCACGACCGGGTCGAGATGGCGGTGCGACAGCTCTCCCGCCAGGGCACCCAGCTGCCGTCACAGGACATCATCGAGCGTCAGGTGATGGAGCGGCTGATCCTCGAAAAGGCCCAATTGCAGATGGCGCGCGAGAGTGGGCTGAACGTCGATGACGAGAGCCTCGGGCGGGCGATCGAGCGCATCGCCTCGTCCAACCAGCTGAGCATGCAGGCGTTTCGCGACGTCCTGATGCGCGATGGCATCGACTGGAACGAATTCCGGGAGAACATCCGCAATGAGATCCTGCTCGCGAGGCTGCGCGAGCGCGAGGTGGACAGTCGAGTGGTGGTCACCGATGCCGAAGTGGACAACTTCATCGAGGCCAGCCGCGAGAATCCGACCAGCCAGGAATTCAATGCCGCACACATCCTGTTCCGCGCGCCCGAGGGCGCGTCGCCGCAGCAGCTTGCCGAACTGCGCGAGCGGGCAGAATCGGTGCTTGCCCGGCTGCAGCAGGGCGAGGATTTCGCCAAGCTTGCAGCCTCGTTCTCGGACGCGCAGGATGCGCTGTCCGGTGGCGAACTCGGCTGGCGCACCGGCGAGCGCCTGCCCACGCTGTTTGCCGATGCCCTCGCCGGCATGCAGCCCGGTCAGGTGTCGCCGGTGCTGCGCAGTCCCGGCGGGTTTCACATCGTCAAGCTGCTGGAGCGCCGTGGCGGCGAAATCGCCGGGCCGGACAAGGTGACCCAGACCCACGCCCGCCACATCCTGATCAAGACCTCCGAACTGATCGACGATGACGATGCGCAGCGCAGGCTGCTGGCGCTGCGCGAACGGGTCGTCCGCGGCGGGACCCCCTTCGACGAACTGGCACGGGTGCATTCGGCCGACCTGTCAGCGGCCAAGGGCGGCGATCTCGGCTGGCTCTACCCTGGCGACACGGTGCCGCCGTTCGAGCGCGCGATGGACGAGCTCACGCCGGGCGAAGTCAGCGAGCCGGTGCGCACGCCATTCGGCTGGCATCTGATCCAGGTGATCGAACGGCGCGTCGAGGACGTCTCGGACGAGCGCAAGCGCAATGCCGCGCGCAACGCGCTGAAGGCGCGCAAGGCGGACGAGGCCTTCGAGGACTGGCTGCGCCAGTTGCGTGACCGCAGCTTCGTGGATCTGCGCAACGACCGCTCCTGAAACCAGCGATGAGCCTCGCCCGTCCGGTCGTCGTCGTCACCAGCGGTGAGCCCGCCGGCATCGGGCCCGACATCTGCGCCGCGTTGGCCGGGCGTGCCTGGCCGGTGCGGCTGGTAGTGCTCGGCGACGCCGGCCTGCTGAAATCGCGCACCGGCCTTGCGGACGAGGTGCTGGTCGACTATCGCGCCGCGGTCGATCCCGGGACCGGTTGCGTCGAGTGCCTGCACCTGCCGCTGGCAGCGAAGGTTACGCCGGGCCGCTTGTCGACCGCCAATGCCCCCTACGTGCTGGCGCTGCTCGACCGGGCGATCGACGGCTGCGTCGCGGGCGAATTCGCCGCGATGGTCACCGCGCCGGTGCACAAGGGGGTGATCTGCGACGCCGGCATCGCATTCTCGGGCCACACCGAATACCTCGCCGCGCGAACCGGCTGCGAGCGGGTCGTGATGATGCTGGCCGGCGGCGGGCTGCGGGTCGCTCTGGTGACCACCCATCTGCCGCTGGCAGAGGTGCCGCGGGCGATCACGCGGCCGATGCTGGCGCACACCTTGCGGATCGTCGAGCATGACCTGCGCGTGCGCTTCGGCATCGCCGGGCCCCGCATCCTCGTGGCGGGCCTGAACCCCCACGCCGGCGAGGGCGGTCACATGGGCCGCGAGGAGATCGACGTCATTTCGCCGGTGCTCGACGAGCTGCGCGGCGAGGGCATGCGACTGGACGGTCCGCTGCCGGCCGACACGCTGTTCGTGCCGCACACCCTGGCGCGCGGCGACGCGGTGCTGGCGATGTACCACGACCAGGGCCTGCCGGTGTTGAAGCACGCAAGCTTCGGCGGTGGTGTAAACGTGACCCTCGGCCTGCCGATCGTCCGCACCTCGGTCGACCACGGCACCGCGCTCGACCTGGCGGGACGGAACGGCGCCGATGCTGGCAGCCTGATTACCGCCGTCGAACTGGCAATCGAGCTGGCCGGGGGCGGGTGCTGATGGAACATCGTGCACGCAAGCGTTTCGGCCAGAATTTCCTGACCGATCCGAATACCGTCCGCCGCATCATTGACGCGGTCCGACCCGGTCCGGACGACACCGTGGTCGAGATCGGGCCCGGTCTCGGCGCATTGACCGAGCCGCTGCTGGCCGTCTTGCCACGCCTGCACGTGGTCGAGATCGACCGCGATCTGATCGCGCGCCTGCGTCAGCGCCACGAGCCCGATCGCCTGGTGATCCACGAGGGCGATGCACTGGCCTTCGACTTCGGTGTTCTCGGCCAGCAACTGAAGGTTGTCGGCAACCTGCCGTACAACATCTCGACGCCGCTGTTGTTCCATCTCGCCGGATTCGCTGCGCAGGTTCGCGAGATGACCTTCATGCTGCAGAAGGAGGTGGTGATGCGGATGGTGGCGGAGCCGGGCGGCGGCGACTACGGCCGGCTGTCGGTGATGCTGCAGTACCGCTTCGACATGCTGCGCCTGTTCGACGTGCCGCCCGGTGCATTCCGGCCGGCACCGAAGGTTACATCGTCGATCGTGCGGATGGTGCCGAAGCCGGACGCATCGCTGATGGCGGTCGATGCCGACCTGCTCGGCGAGATCGTCACCGCTGCCTTCGGGCAGCGGCGCAAGACCCTGCGCAACACGCTGAAGGCCATCGTCGGGGCCGCGGCGCTCGAAGCGCTCGGCATCGATCCCGGCCTGCGCGCGGAACGGCTGACGCTCGCCGATTTCGTCGCCATCAGCAATCACGTCGCGGCGCTGCGCGCTCGCGCGTAAACGGCGCCGGGCCGGCGATGGCCGGCCCGGGTCGCGATTGGCGCGAAGGACTCAGGCCTTCTTGACCGGGCAGGTGCTGATGCCGAGCAGCGGATAGACCGGGCAGAAGTTGAACAGGCCGGTGGCCAACGGGACCACGCCGATCCATGCCCAGACCGGGCCGCCGAGGGCAGCCGCCCATACGATCAGCGCCAGGCCGGCCACGATGCGCAGGATCTTGTCGATACCGCCTACGTTCGATTTCATGATTTCGCTCTCCATGTGGGTTTCAGTGGGGCCATTAGAGCGCAATCCACGGCGGCGGATCTGTAACCTCGGTTACACAGCGCCGTCAGCCTGAAGCGAGCCGCCTGAGGCCGGCAGCGTCGAGGATCTCGACCTGCTCGCGTCCGAGTCGCACCAGGCCCTGGGCGGCGAAGCCCTTGAGCAGGCGGCTGACGATCTCGCGCACGCTGCCGAGTTCGTCGGCGAGCTGCTGGTGGGTGACGTGCAGCAGGCGACCCTTGCCGAGCAGTACCGCGGCCAGGCGCTGGTCGAGGCGCTGGAAGGCGACCGCTTCGATCAACTGCATCAGGCCGGCGATGCGCTCGGCGAACAGGTGGAAGACGAAGCTGCGGAACGCGGCTTCCGACATCAGCGCGTCGAATACCGGCTTTGGCAACAACATCAACAAGGTGTCGTTCTCGGTCACGCCACGGGCGTTGTATTCCTCGGCGGCGAGCAGGCACGACGACGAGATCACGCAGGTCTCGCCCGTCGCGACCCGATACAGCGGCAACTCGCGACCGTTGGCAGAGGCCTTGATCACCCGCACCGATCCGTCGACGACGAACGGGAAGCCCTCGCACACCTGATGGTCGTCGAACAGCACGGTACCGGCCGGCACCTGCATCCAGGCGGCGCTGGACAACAGATGTTCGAGCGCCCTCGCTGGCAGTTGCGACAACACCGGGTAGGCGTTCAGCAGTTTTTCGCGGCGATTCACGTCGTCCATCGCTGGCCCTCCAGGGCTTGCAGCCATTCTCGCACCGGCGTGATCGCGGCAGCGGGGGCCGCGACGTGGCTGCTGTCGACCATGATGCGCAGATTCTGGGGATGCGGCGGCAGCAGGTCAAACGTGCTGTCGGCCGAGTCGTCCGGGCCGCCCGAATGGGCAGCGTCGATCCACAGCACCGGACGCGGAAATGCAAGCCGTCTGGCCGCGTGTGCCATCACGGCGTCGCCCGCGGGATCGAAGAAGCTCAACCAGATGTCCGCGCGGAAGCGCAGCAGGCGGCGGCGCCCCTGGTTGAAGTCGGGCAGCCTGAGCCGTCGGTCGGGGCCGGCGGCGCGGGCGGCGGCGAGGGCGTCGGTGGTGAGCCCGGCGGCGCGCAGGGTTTCCGGCCGGTGGCCCGGTGCGATCAGTGCGAGGGCGTCCGCCGGCGCATCGGCCGCTGCCGCGGCCAGGGCAGCGTTGGCCCCGAGGCTGTGACCGGCGACCAGCACGAAGTCGCAACCGTCGGCTCGCAGGCGGTCGATCTCGGCACGGACTTCGACGAGCGCCGCGGCGAAGGGCACGTCGTAGTGGCGGCGCGGCGACCAGCAGCAGCGGGGACAGCGCACGCGCCACCCGCCATCGACCAGCGTCTCGGCGAGCGGTCGCATCGCGCCGTCGGGGACGTCCCACTTGCCATGCAGCAGGAGCGCGCCCCGCGCGCTCACGGTGGCGACAGTTCGAGCACCACCGGGGCGTGGTCGGACGGTCGTTCGAGCTTGCGCGGCGCCTTGTCCACTGCACAGGATCGGCAGGCGTCGACCAGCGGTGCGCTGACCAGCAGATGGTCGATGCGCAGACCGAAATTGCGGCGGAAGGCCATCATCCGATAGTCCCACCAGCTGAACGCCCGCTCGGGCTGGTCGAACAGGCGGAAGGCGTCGGTGAGGCCGAGCGCGACGAGGCGGCGAAACGCCGTCCGCTCGGGTTCCGAGACGTGGATCTCGTCCTTCCAGTCGGGATGGGCATCGCGATCTTCCGGCGCAATGTTGAAGTCGCCGCACAGCACCAGCCGCGGGTGGTTCGCCAGCTCCCGCTCGAGCCAGTCGGTCAGTGCCGACAGCCAGTGGAGCTTGTAGGCGAACTTGTCGCTGCCGACAGCCTGTCCGTTCGGAAAATAGCCGCAGACCACCCGCATGTCGCCGATCGTCGCGGCGATCAGTCGCTTCTGTTCATCGTCGAAGCCGGGAATGTTGCGGACGACGTCCTGCGGCGTGTCCGGGCTCAGGATCGCCACGCCGTTGTAGGTCTTCTGGCCGACGAATGCAGCGTGGTAGCCCACCGTGGCCAGCGCTTCCGCAGGGAATGCCTTGTCCTCCATCTTGAGTTCCTGCAGGCACAGCGCGTCCGGGCGGTGCTCGGCAATCCAGTCCAGTACCTGCGGCAGGCGGACCTTCAGCGAATTGACGTTCCAGGTGGCGATCTTCACGTGGGTGGGGCGACTCGGCGGTGATTGGCGAAGGCTTCCGATTCTAGCCCGCATTCCCCGCCATCGTCGCGCGCGGCAGCCGGCCGATGTTGACGTACAATGACATTGTCCTGATCGCGGCGGCAATCGGGCCGACGGCGTGACGATGAGAACCAGCCATGGACGAGCGGCAGTGCTTCGAGCGGATTGCAGACGAGATCGCCTCCGGCCAAATGGACCGTCGTGTGTGGATCCAGGCGCTGGCGATGGCGGAGTTCGACCATGAACGCGCACGGGCGATCTACGCGCGCCTGCGCAACGACCAGCTCGGTGTCGGCAGCGCAGCGCAGGTCGATGGCGCCGGGGATTCGCGGGAAACCGAGGCGGTCGAAAGGCGAGCACGCTGCTGGCGCGATCGCCTCGCCGCCCGGATCTGCGCCCACGGGTCGGCCGCCGACGGCGCGCACGTCCTGCCGCCGTTGCTGCGCTCGGTGCTGGGTTGGCTCGGTCACCGGCCGGGCAATTCGAAGCCGGACGACTGAGGCCGTCCGGTACGCGCGACGGCCACGAACCACTGGCTCAGCCGGTCATCGACAGCAGTGCGGCGGCGACCCCGGCGATGCTCTCGCCGGCGACCAGGCCAGCTGCGACAGTGACCGTGAAGCGCCTTGCCTGAGCCGGCACGAGGTGGGCTGCAACGGCTGCGAGGACGGCACCGAAACACATCACGATCGAGATCGAGGCCGGGATCACGAACGCCAGGCCGACCGCGACCGGGCTCGGCAGCCAGCCGCGCCAGCGCTCCGGAAGCCAATTCTCGGCGAACCCGATGGCAATGCCGACGAGCCCGGCCAGCATCATCGCAACGCGGGCGTCGACCGCGACCGCATCGAAGCCGTCGGCCATGGTTTTGGCGATGGCCTTCCAGGTCGCAACGGCCGGTGCCGGCCACTCGCTGGTGATCAGCATCTGCGGATCCGGGATCAGCGCGCGGTAGGCGAGCACGCCGGCCAGGCTGCCGACCAGCACGCCGAAGCACTGCGCCACGACCTGGCGCGCCGGCGAGGCGCCGATGCCGCGCCCGGCGCGCAGGTCGTTGAGCAGATCGGCGCATTGGCCGGCGGCGCCGCCGGCGACGTTGGCGGTCATCAGGTTGGTGATCGCCTGCCCCGGTGCCGCGACGCCGAAGGCGAGCTGCGAGACCTTGCCGATCGCACCAATCGGCGGGATGCCGGTATCGCCGACGACCCGGGCGGCGACCCCGGCCAGCAGCAGCGCGAACGGCACGGCCAGCAGCGCGATGGCGACCGGTATCGCAAACAGCGCATGCTGCAGCCAGACCGACAGCGCGACGCCGGCGAGCAGCGCCGCTGCGGGCCAGGGGCGGCGCCAGTCTTCGGGCGTGCCACCGTGTCGCTGATCGACGCGCACGCGGAACGATTTCAGCAACTGGGCGGCGAAGCTGGCGAGGGACGCACAGACCATCAGGCTGACCCCGGGCCACAGCAGCCACTCGACCAGGGGGCCGAACCAGTCGCCATCGGCAGGGACCGAGACTGCGGCGGAGGCAACCAATCGCGGTGCGATCATGCCGAATGCGATCACCGCACCGAGGAGCAGCGAGCAACCGACTCTGAGGCCGATGATGCCGCCGAATCCGAGCAGCAGCAGCGACGGCTCCAGCGCGAAGGTGTACTGACTGAAGGTTGCGCTCGGCGACCAGCGCGTCAGCGTGAACAAGAGGTCGGTGACCTTCAGTCCGGCGGCAAGCGCCGCGGCACCGCCCAGCACCGCGATCCGCCGTGCCGCCTCGCGGCCGTGGGCGAAGATGTCCTGAAGTGTCTCGAGGGTCGCCACGCCCGCCGGAAAGCGCAGATGTCCGCGCTCGATCAGCAGCGGTCGCAGGTACCAGGCCACCCAGATGCCGAGGAAGCTGACCGAGAACACCCAGGCGATCATCGGCGCCAGCGGCAGGCGTTCCCCGGTCAGCAATGCATGGGCCGGAATCGGTGCGACCAGACCGCCCGAAATGATCGATGCCGCGGCCGACGCGCAGGTCTGGCTGATGTTGCTTTCCTTCTGCAGCCATGGGCGGCAGCCCAGCATCCGCCCGGCGGACGACCATGCGGCGTAGCCGAGCAGCAGGGCCAGGATCGACATGTTGAACGACCAGCCGATCTTCAGACCGGAGTAGATGTTGCACGGGGTCAGCACCGCGCCGATCAGGACGCCGGTGAGGATCGCGCGTGGGCTGAGTTCGGAGGTCGAGAAGAGCTGGGAGGTCATTGTGGGCGCTTGTCGGCTAGGTGCCGGGCGCGAAGCATTATGACCAGTGACGATGCATTCGGACAAATGGATATGTCCGGTGGCCGTCGAGCGTGACGGTGGGGGCCGAGGCCCCCACCGGCTGTCTTGGGTTACAAGGCTTCAGCGGCCCCGGCTCTGACCTTAAGCGGCCAGTGCGAAACGCTCATCGTTGGCGTTTATGGATTTGCGCGGATTACGTCCGTCGCCTTTCGGGTTGCCTGCTTGCGTTCGCCCGCCCTGTCGAAACCGGTACACCCCCACCCAAAGACACCTTGCGATGCGCTTGGGTGGAGGTGAGGGGAGTCGAACCCCTGTCCAGAACGTCTCCGGCTCGCCGGAATTACAACCATGCTGCGATTATGGGGGCGGGGGCGCGGCATCTCAAGTGCCATCGAACGTCGCTATCGGTCGACTCGGCCGCGCGGGCCGGCTCAGCGGTCGCCGAGTATCGCCTCGGCGAGCTGGGCGGGGTGCTCGACGATCGCATCGGCCCGCCATTCGCCGACGTCGGGCCGATCGCCGAGATAGCCCCAGGCAGCCGCCAGCGTGGCCATGCCGGCAGCCCGGCCGGCGACGATGTCGCGTGCGTCGTCGCCGACATAGATGCACGCAGCGGCGGACCATCCGGTCCGTCGGCAGGCCAGCAGCAGCGGCTCCGGCGAAGGCTTTGGTGCCGCCGCGCAGGTGCCGCCGATCAGGCAGGCGCTGCGCCGTGCGAGGCCGAGGCCTACGAGTATCGGTTCGGCCAGTTCGCGTGGCTTGTTGGTGACCACGCCCCAGCCGACGCCCGAGGCTTCGAGCGTTTGGAGGGATTCGGCAAGGCCGGGGAATAGCCGTGTCCGGACGCACGGGGCGTCGGCGTAGATCTGCAGGTAGCGCTTTGCCAGCCCCGCATAGCGTCGGTCGCCCGGCGCGACCTCGAAGCCGGCGCGGAGCATGCCGCGGGTACCGTTGGACGTCCAGCGCCGCAGTTGCTGCTCGGGCACTGGCGGCAGCTCGTATTCGGCGCGCAGCCGGTTGAGGGCGTCGGCGAGATCCGGCGCGGTGTCCGCCAGGGTGCCGTCGAGGTCGAACAGGACCCCTTCGGGGAGGGTCATCCCGGGCCTCAGGTGTCGCGCTGCGCGTGGACCAGATAATTGACGTCCACGTTGTCGCTGAGGGCGTAGGTCTTGCTCAGCGGGTTGTATTCGAGACCCCGGTAGCCGGCCACATCGAGACCGGCCTGGCGGCAGAAGCGCGCGAGTTCCGACGGTTTGATGAACTTGGCGTAGTCGTGGGTGCCCCTGGGCAGCATGCCGAGCACGTATTCGGCGCCGATGACTGCAAGCAGATAGGCCTTGGGATTTCGGTTCAGGGTCGAGAAGAACACCTGGCCGCCGGGTTTCACGAGCTTTGCGCAGGCGGCGACGATGCTCGCCGGATCGGGTACGTGTTCGAGCATCTCGAGGCAGGTGACGACGTCGAACCCGGCCGGATGGGTCTCGGCCATCTGCTCGGCGCTGTGGTGTTCGTACGCGACCTCGAGGCCACTTTCGAACAGGTGCAGCCGGGCGACCGACAAGGCCTTCTCGGAGAGGTCGATGCCGGTCACTCGGGCACCCTTCGCGGCCATCGCCTCGGCCAGGATGCCGCCGCCGCAGCCGACGTCGATGACCACCTTGCCGGCCAGCGGCGCGAGACCGTCGATCCAGTCGACGCGCAGCGGATTGATCTCGTGGAGTGGGCGGAATTCCGAGGTCGGGTCCCACCAGCGGTGGGCCAGATCGCTGAATTTCTGCAGCTCGACCGGGTCGGCGTTCATCGTGCTCTCCTGATTCATGGCGGTGGCTCAGCGCACGCCGATCACTTCGATCTCGACCCGACGGTCGGCCGCGAGGCATTCGATCAGGCGGTGGTTGCGACGATGCTCGCGCCCCATGCCTTCGCAATCGCCGAGATGGGTCGGCTGCTTTTCACCCTTGCCTTCGGTGTAGATGCGGTTGGCCGGGACCCCGCGGCCGATCAGGTAGGCCTTGATCTCGGCCGCCCGCTTCTCGGAGATCTCCTGGTTGTAGCGCTCGCTTCCGATCCGATCGGCATGGCCGACCGCGAGCACGACTTCGAGATCGATGCCCTCGAGTTCCCTGGCGAGTTCGTCGAGCCGCGCCCGCGACTCGTCCTCGAGCACCGAGGTGCCGAAGCGGAAACGGGCTTCGGCCGACAGTTTGACCTTCGTCGGGCCGACGATCTCGCGCACCTCGGGCGGTGCCGCGGTCTGCTCGGCCACCGGCAAGGGAGGCGGCAACGGCGTCGGTTCGGGCGGCGTGTCGCAGTCCGACTTCGCGACCAGTTCCGGCTCGCAGGTGCAGGCTACCGGCTTGCCGTCGAACGGGGTGCCGCGGGCCGCCGCCGGGCTCCAGTGACCAGTCCGCCAGCACAGCCCGGCCGCGCTGCGGGTCGGCTGCCCGGCACCGTCGACGACATAGGGCAGGGCTTCGTCGGCGGCGCCCGCCGCTGCCGCAGCGCCTGCCAGAAACAGGCCCAGAGCAAACTGCAGGAACTGGCGGCCGCGCGTAAAGGGAAAAGGCATGTCGGAACTCGTTCGCGCCGGGAGGACTTCGGGGAGCAGGGGAGACGGGCGCGAGGCTAATGCGCCTGCTGCTCGATCCTATTCTGCCATAGCGCGGAAATCGCCATCAATTCGCCATCTTCGACGTCCACCAACCGGCGCTCGCGGGCAACCAGGCGGCCGCCGACCCAGACGTGGCTGACGTGTTCGCGGCCGGCGACATAGACCAGGTGGGAGACCGGATCGAAGCACGGCGCGAGGTCGACCGAATCGAAGTCCACGGCACACAGGTCGGCCCATTTGCCGACTGTCAGCGAGCCGATCTCGTGGTCCAGTCCGATCGCCCGGGCGCCGCCCAGCGTCGCCATCGTCAGCGCCTGATGGGCGCCCAGCGCCGTGGCGTCGAGGCTGCTGAGCTTGGCCAGCAGCGCCGCCTCGCGCATCTCCATGAACAGGTCGAGCCGGTTGTTGCTGGCGGCGCCATCGGTGCCGAGTCCGACCGTGACCCCCGCGTCGAGCAGGGGTGCGATCGGCGCGGCGCCGCTGGCGAGCTTCATGTTCGACGACGGGCAGTGGGCGACCCGCACGCCGTGGCGCGCCATCGCCTCGATCTCGCCTGGATTCAAATGGACCGAGTGCACCGCCAGCAGATTCGACGACATCAGGCCGAGGCGCGCGAGGCGCGCGAGCGGACGCTCGCCGTGCTCGGCCAGCGACACCTCGACTTCATGCCGGGTCTCGTGGACGTGCAGATGGACGGTCAGATCGAGTTCGTCGGCCAGGTTGCGGACCCGTTCGAAGCTCTCGTCCGAGACGGTGTAGGGTGCGTGCGGTGCGATCGCGAAGGTGATGCGCGGGTGATCCTTCCAGCTGTCGCGGGCGGCCAGGCCCTTCCCCAGGTAGTCGTCGGGCCCGCTGGCATAGGCGGACGCGAATTCGATGACGACGACGCCGAGCAGTGCGCGGATGCCGGTGCGGTCGACCGCGGTCGCGGCCGCCTCGGGGAAGAAATACATGTCATTGAATGTGGTGATGCCGCCACGCAACATCTCGGCTGCTGCCAGGGTCGTGCCGTCGCGCACGAAGTCGGCTGATACATGCCTGCCTTCGGCGGGCCAGATCGCCTGATTGAGCCAGTCCATCAGCGCCAGATCGTCGCCGAGTCCGCGCAACAGGTTCATCGCCGCATGGCAGTGCGCATTGACCATGCCGGGCATCAGCACGTGCTCGGGCAGGTCCTCGACGCGATCCGCGACGAATCGTTCACGGGCCTCGTCGGCCGGCACCACGGCGACGATCCTTCCGTTCCGGACCGCCAGCGCATGGCCGGCGAGCGGCGTGCAGTCGGGCTCGACCCGGATCAACCAGCGCGGACGCAACAGCAGGTCGACACGTTCGGTCATCGATGGCCTCCTCGGCGTACGATCGTTGCAAAGATCGCCAAATGGTAGCGCCAAAAAGACGAAACCCCGCGCAGGGCGGGGTTTCGCGACATGCCGGCGAGGGGGGCTTAGTTGCTCATGCCCTTGACATCGACGACGGCACGACGGTTCGGGCCGAGGCACTCGATCAGCTTCTTGCGCGACATCTTGCCGCAGGAAACGCCCGGCACCGGCTGGGTCTTGCCGTAGCCGAAGGTCTCGATCAGGCTGGCATCGACGCCCTGCCCGATCAGGTAGGACTTGACCACCTCGGCACGCTTCTCGGAGAGCTTCTGGTTGTACTGGGCATTGCCGATGCGGTCGGCGTGGCCGGAGACGGTGACCGACTTGATGCTGGACAGGCCGCCCAGGCGGTTGACCACCTCGGCGTCGATCGCTGCCTTGCCTTCCGGCTTGAGCACCGACTTGTCGAAATCGAATTGTGCGGTGGCGCCCAGGCTGACCGCCTTCGGTACCGGTGCAGGGGCCGGAGCCGGGGCGGGTGCCGGTGCCGGCATCGGAGCCGGGGCGGCCGCCATCGGCTTGGGCGCTTCGCACTTGTCCTTCGGCACGATGTCGCCGTCGCAGGCGCAACCTGCGGGGAATTCACCAGCCATCGCGGTCGAGGCTGCAGCCGGGCTCCAGTAGCCGGTGCGCCAGCACAGACCCGAGCCGCTACGAGCGACGACCTTGCGGCCATCGATGACATAGGGAATTTCACCCTTGCCATCAACCATCACATCGGCGGCCTGGGCAGTGGAGATGGAAAGTACGGAAGTACCAGCAACAGCAGCGAAAACTGCCAGACGCTTCAGATTCACGACGAATCCTCCTCAGAGCGAGTTACTTTCTTGAAAACGCCTTATATGGCGTACGTTGTGTCGTATCACGATTTAAGCATACGCCAAGCTGCGCAACAACGATTGTACAAAGTGTTGCACTGGCGCCATTGGTGTTGCGTGGCGCCAACGCTGCAGTGGGGGCTTCGTTGTCAACTGCCGTGATATTATTTGTCGTTTTGTCCCAGCCAGTTCGCGCCAGTTCCGGAGCCCATGAACGCATTCGCCAAAGAGACCCTGCCGATCAGTCTTGAGGACGAGATGCGGCACTCCTACCTCGACTACGCGATGAGCGTGATCGTAGGTCGGGCCCTGCCCGATGCCCGGGACGGGCTCAAGCCTGTGCATCGTCGCGTGCTGTTCGCGATGCACGAGGCCAACAATGCGTGGAATCGTCCATACGTAAAGTGCGCGCGGGTGGTTGGTGACGTGATGGGTAAGTACCACCCGCACGGCGATTCCGCAATCTATGACACGCTGGTAAGAATGGCGCAGGATTTCTCGCTGCGCTACATGCTGGTCGACGGCCAGGGCAATTTCGGCTCGATCGACGGCGACAACGCTGCGGCGATGCGCTACACCGAGTGCCGGCTGGAGCGCATCTCGTCGGAGTTGCTGGCGGACATCGACAAGGAAACGATCGATTTCCAGCCCAACTACGACGGCAAGGAACTCGAGCCGACGGTGCTGCCCACCCGGGTGCCCAACCTGCTGATCAACGGCTCGTCCGGTATCGCGGTCGGCATGGCCACCAACATTCCGCCGCATAACCTGATGGAAGTCGTCGATGCCTGCCTGCAGTTGCTGGCCGACCCGTCCACCGACATCGAGGACCTGATCCGGACCGTCAAGGCGCCGGACTTCCCGACCGCGGCGCACATCTACGGTCTACATGGTGTACACGAGGGCTATCGCACCGGTCGTGGTCGTGTGGTGATGCGCGCGCGAACCCATTTCGAGGATCTCGAAAAGGGCAACCGACAGGCGATCATCGTCGATGAGCTGCCCTATCAGGTCAACAAGCGCACCTTGCTCGAAAAGATGGCCGAACTGGTCAACGACAAGCGCATCGACGGCATCAGCGAGATTCGCGATGAGTCGGACAAGTCCGGCATGCGCGTCGTGGTCGAACTGAAGCGCGGCGAAGTCGCCGAGGTCGTGCTCAACAAGCTGTTCAAGCAGACCCAGTTGCAGGACAGCTTCGGCATGAACATGGTTGCGCTGGTGGACGGCAAGCCGCGACTGCTGAACCTCAAGCAGATGCTCGAATGCTTCCTCGCGCACCGGCGCGAAGTGGTCACCCGTCGCACCGTCCACGAGTTGCGCAAGGCGAGGGAACGCGGCCACATCCTCGAAGGCCTCGCGGTCGCACTGTCGAACGTCGACGAGATCATCGCGTTGATCAAGGCGGCGGCGACGCCGCCGGACGCCAAGCGCGAACTGATGGCCCGGGAATGGCGCTCGCCACTGGTCGAGGAGTTGCTCTCGCGCGCCAGTTCCGAGCGCTTTCGTCCCGACGGGCTGCTGTCGGAATACGGCCTGCAGGCGCAGGGCTACCGGCTGTCCGACGTCCAGGCGCAAGCCATCCTGGAACTGCGCCTGCAGCGCCTGACCGGTCTCGAGCAGGACAAGATCGTCGACGAGTACCGCGAGGTGATGGCACTGATCACCGACCTGCTCGACATCCTCGCAAAGCCCGAGCGCATCACCGCGATCATCAGCGAGGAACTGACCGCGATCCGCAATCAGTACGGCGATCCGCGGCGCTCCGAGATCGTCATGAATACCGCCGAGATCAACATCGAGGACCTGATCGCGCCGGAAGACATGGTGGTCACGCTGTCGCATTCGGGTTACTTCAAGCGCCAGCCGTTGGCCGACTATCGCGCGCAGCGCCGTGGCGGGCGCGGCAAGCAGGCGACGTCGATGAAGGAGGAGGATTTCATCGACCGCCTGTTCGTCGCCAACACCCACGACACCATCCTTTGCTTCTCGAACCGCGGCCGCGCCTACTGGCTTAAGGTGTACGAGGTGCCGGAGGGGACGCGCAATTCCCGCGGCAAGCCGATCGTCAACCTGTTCCCGCTGATGGAAGGGGAGAAGATCACCGCGGTGTTGCCGGTGCAGGAATTCGACGAAGACCACTACGTATTCATGGCAACGTCGCTGGGAACGGTCAAGAAGACCGCGCTCACCGCCTTCGCCAATCCGCGCAAGGCCGGCATCATCGCGGTCAATCTCGACGACGGCGACCACCTGATCGGTGTCGCGATCACCGACGGCGCCAGCGACGTCATGCTGTTCTCCGATGCCGGCAAGGCGGTCCGCTTCGCCGAAGGCGATGTGCGGCCGATGGGGCGCGAGGCGCGCGGCGTGCGCGGCATGACGATCGAGGACGACCAGCGCGTGATTGCGATGCTGGTGGCCCAGGACGAGGATTGGTCGGTGCTGACCGTCACCCGCAACGGCTTCGGCAAGCGCACGCCGGTGGCCGAATACACGCGTCACGGTCGCGGCACCAAGGGCATGATCGCGATCCAGACCTCGGAGCGCAATGGCGGCCTGGTCGGTGCGGCACTGGTGCAGCCCAGTGACGAGGTGATGCTGATCTCCTCGGGCGGGGTACTGATTCGTACCCGCGTCGCCGACATCCGCGAGATGGGTCGCTCCACCCAGGGCGTGACCTTGATCGCGCTCGCCGAAGGAACCCATCTGGCCGGTATCGAGAAGGTGGCCGAGTCCGATGACGACGTGCTGATCGCCGACGATCCCGCGTCTCCCACCGAAGGCGGCGCCGACGGCGCAGAGGGCGGCGACGGGCCGGGCGCCGACGAATGATCGGAAGGCGGGTTTGCCGGCGATGCCCCGCCCGGCTGCGGGCGCGATCTACAATTCGAAGCCGGGCGACGACGTTCGCATGCCGGTCGCGGGCACGGGCGGCATGGTGCGATGCCGACGGCGGGCACGAACGGCCGGTCTGCGGTACGGAGATCCAGGGATGAGTGACGACGAACTGCTTAAGCTGCGCAAGCGTATCGACGAGCTGGACGAGGAAATGCTCGCCCGCCTCTCCGAGCGGGCGCGCTGTGCCCAGCGCATCGGCGAGATCAAGCACGGCAACATCTACCGCCCCGAGCGCGAGGCGCAGGTGCTGCGCCGGCTCGCCGAGGTCAATCCCGGCCCGCTCGCGGGCGATGCCGTGCAGCGCGTGTTCCGCGAGATCATGTCGTATTGCCTGGCCCTCGAGCAGCCGCTGACGGTTGCCTATCTCGGACCCGCCGGCACCTTTTCCGAAAGTGCGTCGCGCAAGCATTTCGGATCGGCGCCGAGCTTCACGCCGGTCGGCACGATCGACGAAGTGTTTCGTCTGGTCGAGTGCGGCAATGCCGATTACGGTGTCGTGCCGGTCGAGAACACCACGGAAGGTGCGGTCGGCGGCACGCTCGACCTGCTGCTGGCCAATCCGGTTCGCGTCTGCGGCGAGGTCAAGCTGCGCATCCATCAGCATCTATTGTCGAAGGCCGACGGCATCGGCGCGGCCAAGCGCCTGTATTCGCACGCGCAATCTCTGGCCCAGTGCCACGAGTGGCTCAATCGCAACCTGGCCCACCTGCCCCGGATCCCGGTTGCGAGCAATGCCGAAGCGGCGCGACTGGCGGCCGAAGACAGCGAATCCTGCGCCATCGCCGGCGATGCCGCCGGCGAACTGTACGGGCTCAATGCCCTCGCCTCGAACATCGAGGACGACCCTAACAACACGACCCGTTTCCTGGTGATCGCCCGTCACGATGCCGGGCCGTCGGGCAAGGACAAGACCTCGCTGGTGCTGTCGGCGCGCAACCGCCCCGGTGCGATGCACGACCTGCTCGAGCCCCTCGCGCGGCACGGCGTGGACATGACCAAGCTGCAGTCGCGCCCGGCCCGGGGAGGCCTGTGGGAGTACGTCTTCTACGTCGACTTCCTCGGTCATCGCGAGGATCCGCAGGTGGTCGCCGCCCTGGACGAACTGAACGAACGGGCCGCCTTCGTCAAGATTCTCGGCTCCTATCCGGTCGCCGCACTGTGAGTCCGGATATCCCAGGAGGAAATATGGATCCCAGCCACGGCGCACCACGTCACATACGCTCGATCTCGCCCTACCAACCGGGCAAGCCGATCACCGAACTGGCCCGGGAACTGGGGCTGACGCCGTCCGGCATCGTCAAGCTGGCGTCCAATGAGAACCCGCTCGGCATGAGCCCGCGCGCCCGCGAGGCGATGGTCGGCTGCTGCAACGAGATTGGTCGCTATCCGGACGGCAACGGCTTCGAGCTGAAGGCGGCGCTGTCCGCGCGAACCGCTATCGCACCCGAGCGCATCGTGCTCGGCAACGGCTCCAATGACGTGCTCGATCTCGCAGCCCGGGCGTTTCTCGGCCCCGGCACCGAGGCGGTCTATTCACAATACGGATTCGCGGTCTATCCGCTGTCGACCCAGGCGGTCGGCGCCACCGGGATTGCGGTGCCGGCCACCGAATTCGGTCACGACCTGGCGCGCATGCGTGAGGCGATCGGTGCGCGTACGCGGGTGGTGTTCATCGCGAATCCGAACAACCCCACCGGCACTTTCGTCGAGGGCGATCGGCTGCTGGGCTTCCTCGCCGACGTGCCACCCGAGGTGCTGGTGGTGCTCGACGAGGCCTACACCGAATACCTCGACGAGGGCCAACGCTACGACAGCCTGTCCTGGCTCGATCGATTCCCCAATCTGCTCGTCACGCGGACCTTCTCGAAGGCCTACGGGCTGGCCGGACTGCGCGTCGGCTATGGCATCGGCAGCCCGGACGTGATCGATCTGATGAACCGCGTGCGCCAGCCCTTCAACGTCAGTCTGGTCGGGTTGGCGGCGGCGACCGCGGCGCTGGCCGACGACGAGTTCATCCTGCGCAGTGCAGATCTCAACCGGCGCGGCATGACACAGGTGCTGGCGGCGTTCGATGCGCTCGGACTTGATTGGATCCCGTCGGCTGGCAACTTCGTGACGGTACGGCTGCGCGACGCCGCCGACGTCAACCGACGCCTGCTCGAGCGCGGCGTCATCGTGCGCCCGATCGGGGGCTACGGCCTGACTGACTGGCTGCGTGTGTCGATCGGGCTGCCGGAGGAGAACGAGATCTTCATCCGCGCGCTGAAGTCCACGCTGGCCTGAACGGAATACGGCATGACCCGGATCGACAAGCTGGTGGTGTGCGGTGTCGGCCTGATCGGCGGATCCTTTGCACTGGCGCTGCGGGCGGCGGGTCTGGTCGGCGAAGTGGTCGGCGTCGGCCGCAGCCCGGCTTCGCTGGCGAAGGCGACGGTACTCGGCATCGTCGATCGCGCCACCGACGACTGGGCCGACGCGCTGGCCGGTGCAGGTCTGGTGCTGATCGCGACGCCGGTGGGACAGATGGACGGCGTGATGGCGGCGATGGCGCCCCATCTGGCGCCCGGCACCGTGGTCACCGATGCCGGCAGTACCAAGAGCGACGTCATCGAGGCGATCTACCGCAACCTGGACCGCCAGCTCGGTCAGGTGGTGCCGTCGCATCCGATTGCCGGCTCCGAGAACAGCGGCGCCGAAGCGGCGTACGCCGAGCTCTACCGGGACCGCAAGGTGGTTGTCACGCCGCTGCCGGAAAACGACGCCGGCGCGGTCGCGCTGGTGCGGCAGGCGTGGCAGGCCTGTGGTGGCCAGCTGTTCGAAATGACGCCGCAGGAACACGACCGGGTATTCGCCGCGGTCAGCCATCTGCCGCACCTACTGGCCTTCGGCCTGGTTCACGATCTCGCCCAGCGGGCCAACGCCGAACAGCTCTTCGGTTACGCCGCCGGCGGATTCCGCGACTTCACGCGGATCGCCGGCAGCCATCCGGAGATGTGGCGGGACATCTGCATCGCCAACCGGCAGGCACTGATCGGCGAACTCGACGCCTATCTCGCCGAACTGGCCTTGTTGCGCGCCTACCTGCTGTCGGGGGACGGAAGGTCGCTGGAGGCGATCTTCGACGACGCGCGGACGGCGCGCAATGCGTGGGCCAATCGCAAGGAGGATTGAAGCCGACATGGACCATCTCGATCTCCCGCCGCTCTCGGGTGCCGCCGGAACGGTTCGGTTGCCGGGCTCGAAGAGCATCTCGAATCGGGTGTTGCTGCTCGCCGCGCTGGCCGAAGGTGTGACCGAGATCCACGATCTGCTGGCCTCCGACGACGTCGACCGCATGCTCGACGCCCTCGACGCCCTCGGCGTGCGCTGGGAGTCGCTCGACGAGGCGGGTCGTTTTCGCGTTCATGGCGCGGGCGGCGCATTGCCGGTCAAGCACGGCGATCTGTTCCTCGGCAACGCGGGCACCGCGTTCCGGCCCCTGACCGCGGCGCTGGCGCTGTCCGGCGGTCACTATCGTCTGTCCGGCGTCGCGCGCATGCACGAACGACCGATCGGCGATCTGGTGGACGGACTGCGCCAGCTGGGCGCCAACATCGGCTACCAGGGTGTCGAGGGCTATCCGCCGCTGGTGATCGAGCCCGCCGAGATCCGTCCGGGCGGCGTCGTGCGCGTGCGCGGCGAAGTCTCCAGCCAGTTCCTGACCGCCCTGTTGATGGCGATGCCGCTGACCGGCGTCGAGACCCGCATCGAAGTGGTCGGCGAGCTGATCTCCAAGCCCTACGTCGCGATCACGCTCGCGCTGATGGCCCGCTTCGGGGTGGTCGTCGCCCGCGAGGGCTGGCAGGCCTTCGTCGTGCCGGCCGGTGCGCGCTACCGCAGCCCCGGCGACATCCACGTCGAAGGGGATGCATCGTCGGCCTCCTACTTCCTCGCTGCCGGTGCCGTCGGCGGTGGCCCGGTGCGGGTGGAGGGCGTCGGCCGCGACAGCATCCAGGGCGACGTGCGCTTTGCCGATGCGCTGGCCTCGATCGGCGCGCAGATCGAGATCGGCGACAACTGGATCGAATGCCGGGCGCCGGAAGCCGGCGGTCTGCGGGCCTTCGATCTCGATCTGAACCACATTCCCGATGCGGCCATGACGCTGGCGGTGGTCGCACTGTTCACTGACGGCGCCTGCCGGCTGCGCAACATTGCGTCGTGGCGTGTTAAGGAAACCGACCGCATCGCGGCAATGGCGGCCGAACTGCGCAAGCTCGGCGCCCAGGTGGACGAGGGCGACGACCAGCTCGTCGTGGTGCCGCCGCCGGCGATCCGTCATGCGGCGATCGACACCTACGACGATCACCGCATGGCGATGTGCTTTTCGCTGGCGACGCTCGCTGGCACGGCCGTGCGCATCAACGATCCCAAGTGCGTCAACAAAACCTTTCCCGATTATTTCGCGACCTTCGCGTCGGTCGGCCGCTCGGTGCCGGTGATCGCGATCGACGGGCCCTCGGCCTCGGGCAAGGGCACGGTCGCGGCGCGGGTCGCCGAGCGGCTCGGCTACCACCATCTCGACAGCGGCGCCTTGTACCGGCTGGTGGCGCTGGCGGCAACCCGTGCCGGCCTGGCGCTCGATGACGAACCCGCGGTGGCGGCACTGGCCCGGGCGCTGCCCGCCCGCTTCGAAGGCGGGCGGGTGCTGCTCGACGGTGACGACGTCGGCGACGCGATCCGTGCCGAGGCGTGTTCGGTGGGCGCGTCGCAGGTGGCCGCGCTGCCCGCGGTGCGCGAAGCGCTGGTGCTGCGGCAGCGAGCGTACCGTCAGGCCCCGGGTCTGGTGGCCGAAGGACGCGACATGGCCTCGACGATCTTTCCGGACGCCGGCGTCAAGATCTATCTCACCGCGAGCGCAGAGATTCGCGCGGAACGTCGCTATAAGCAGTTGTTGGAAAAAGGAATGGCTGCTAACATGCCGGGTCTTATTCAGGACATGCGCGATCGCGATGCGAGAGATGCGGCGCGCAGCGTGGCCCCGCTCAGGCAACAGGACGACGCACTGCTGCTCGATACCTCCGCCATGGACATCGATCAGGCTGTCGATTTCGTGCTCGATGCCGCCGGCGCGGCCCCCTGAAGATCGAAGATGAGTCGTCCGACGGCCGCAATGGCCGCGGGCGGGTGTTCAACCAAGCTCCGCCGCGCGGCGGTAATCCGAGTTTTTTTATGTCCACTGCAACTGCTGTATCCAGCCAGGAAAGCTTTGCCGAGCTTTTCGAAGAGAGTCTCTCCCGCCAGGAGATGCGCGCCGGTGAGGTCATCACCGCCGAGGTCGTCCGCATCGATCAGAATTTCGTGATCGTCAATGCCGGCCTAAAGTCCGAAAGCTACATCCCGATCGACGAGTTCCGCAACGACCGCGGCGAAGTCGAGGTCAACTCGGGCGATTACGTCCAGGTCGCCATCGACGCGCTCGAGGACGGCTACGGCGAGACCCGCCTGTCGCGCGACAAGGCGAAGCGCATCGCGGCCTGGAACGACCTGGAGAAGGCGCTCAACGAAGGCTCGCTGGTCACCGGCGTGATTTCCGGACGGGTCAAGGGCGGCCTGACCGTCATGACCAACGGCATTCGCGCCTTCCTACCCGGTTCGCTGGTGGACATGCGTCCCGTCAAGGACACGGCTCCCTACGAAGGCAAGGAGTTCGAGTTCAAGGTCATCAAGCTCGATCGCAAGCGCAACAACGTCGTCGTCTCGCGTCGCGCCGTGCTCGAAGAGACGATGGGCGAGGAGCGCGAGAAGCTCTTGTCCACGCTGCAGGAAGGCAAGGTCATCAAGGGCATCGTCAAGAACATCACCGACTACGGCGCCTTCGTCGACCTCGGTGGCATCGACGGCCTGCTGCACATCACCGATCTGGCCTGGCGCCGCGTCCGTCACCCCAGCGAAGTGCTGGCGGTGGGCGATGAGATCGAATCCAAGGTGCTCAAGTTCGACCAGGAGAAGAACCGTGTCTCGCTGGGCCTCAAGCAGCTCGGCGAAGATCCGTGGATCGGCATTTCGCGCCGCTACCCCAACGGCACGCGTCTGTTCGGCAAGGTCACCAACATTACCGACTATGGCGCCTTCGTCGAAGTCGAGCAGGGCATCGAAGGCCTGGTGCACGTCTCGGAGATGGACTGGACCAACAAGAACATCCACCCGACCAAGGTCGTGCAGCTCGGCGACGAGGTCGAGGTCATGATCCTCGAGATCGACGAGGATCGTCGCCGCATCTCGCTCGGCATGAAGCAGTGCATGTCCAACCCGTGGGACGATTTCGCGATCAACCACAAGAAGGGCGACAAGGTTCGCGGCCAGATCAAGTCGATCACCGATTTCGGCGTGTTCATCGGTCTGGAAGGCGGCATCGACGGTCTGGTCCACCTGTCCGACCTGTCGTGGAGCGAATCCGGCGAGGACGCCGTGCGCCGCTTCAAGAAGGGCGACGAGGTCGAGGCCGTGGTGCTGTCGATCGATGTCGAGCGCGAGCGTATTTCGCTGGGCGTGAAACAGATGGAGGGCGATCCCTTCACCAACTTCATCGCCACCCACGAGAAGAACAGCCTGGTGCGTGGTAGCGTCAAGTCGGTCGACGCCCGCGGTGCGGTGGTTTCGTTGTCCGAAGAGGTCGAAGGTTACCTTCGTGCGTCCGAGTTCGCCACCCACCGCGTGGACGATCTTTCCGCCGTGCTGAAGGAAGGCGAGGAAGTCGAGGCGCTGATCATCAACGTGGATCGCAAATCCCGTTCGATCAACCTGTCGATCCGGGCCAAGGACCAGGTCGAGCAGAGCGAGGCCATGCAGAAGCTGGCCTCCGAAGCCGCGACCGGGACGACCAACCTGGGCGCCCTGCTGAAGGCCAAGCTGAACGAGCAGAAGCAATAGTTCCGCAGCCATGACCAAATCGGAACTCATTGCGCGACTGGCCGAGCGCTTCGCGCCTCAGCTGGTCGCAAAGGACGCCGATTACGCGGTCAAGGTGATCATCGATGCGATGACCGAGGCGCTGTCCAAGGGTGATCGCATCGAGATCCGCGGGTTCGGCAGCTTTGCGCTCAACTACAGGCCGCCGCGCATCGGTCGCAACCCGAAGTCTGGAGAAAGGGTGTCGGTGCCCGAGAAGTTCGTGCCGCACTTCAAGGCCGGCAAGGAATTGCGCGAGCGGGTGGATATCAATTCCTGACATGGCACGGCCCTTCACCACCCGTTCGCAGGTGGGCGTCGCAGCGGCGGCAGGGGTCGAATCATGCGAAATCGGGTGGGCGGCGACAGCCGCCTTTCTTTTTTTGTTCTTGCTCGGCGATAATCGCAAACCATGCGACTCCTGATCTGGATTTTTCGAATCGTCCTGTTCGTCTTCCTGTTCGGTTTTGCGATCAAGAACGACGAGTTGGTCAATGTGCAGTTCTTCTTCGGAGAAGTGCGGCAGTTTCCGCTGATCTTCGTGATGCTCGCGTTCTTCGCGGGCGGTGCGTTGATCGGCGCGAGCATCACGAGTGTCTCGACGCTGGCCAAGCGGCGCGAGATCTCGAAGCTCAGGAAGCGGCTGAAGCACGCCGAGGATCTGGCTGCCGACCGGGCGCTGGTGGTGCACGACGGCGCGCATGCGCCCGAAGCCCACTGACGCATGGATTTTGAGCTTTGGTGGCTGCTCGCCTTCCCATTGTTCTTCGCCCTCGGCTGGATGGCGGCACGCATCGACATCCGGCAGGTGGTGAATGAATCCCGCAGCCTGCCGCGCTCGTACCTGTCCGGTCTGAACTTTCTGCTCAATGAGCAGCAGGACAAAGCGATCGACGCCTTCATCGAGGCCGTCAAGATCGATCCGCAGACGATCGAACTGCACTTCGCCCTCGGCAACATGTTCCGTCGCCGGGGCGAGATCGATCGCGCCATCCGGATGCACCAGAATCTGGTCGATCGTGAAGACCTCAGCGAGGATCAACGCCTGCAGGCGCTGGGCGAACTCGGCCAGGACTACCTCAAGGCCGGCCTGCTCGATCGGGCCGAGGCGGCGTTTCTGCGGCTTCGCGAATCTCGGCTGGCGGATGTCGCGTTCAAGTATCTGATCGAGATCTACCAGCAGGAGAAGGACTGGCGGCGTGCGATCGAGATCATTGCCGGTCTGCCCGAAAACGACCAGTTGCAGTGGCGCAAGGAAGTGGCCAATTTCCATTGCGAACTGGCGGCCGGCATGATCGCCGACTCGCGCTTCGACGAGGCTCGCGTCGAACTGGAGCGGGCCGTTGCGCAGAATCGCCAGTGCGTGCGCGCATCGATCCTGTCCGGCGACCTCGCCGCCGAGGGGGGCGACGACGCTGCCGCGCTGGAGCACTGGAAGCGCATCGAGAAGCAGAACCCGGTGTATCTGGCGCTGGTCGCGGAGCGCGTCATGGAAGCCTATCGTCGTCGCGATGCGGTCGAGCAGGGATTGCAGCTGCTGCAGGCCTGGCTTGCGCAGCACCCGTCGCTCGACCTGCTCGACGAGGTCTTCCAGTGGGAACTGGAAAAGGCCGGGCCACGTGCCGCATATGAACTGGTGCGCGACGAGTTGCGCCGCAACCCGACCCTGCTCGGCCTCGACAAGCTGCTCGAGGCGGCGCTGCTGACCGCCTCCGTCGAACAACGCAACGACATCGAACTGGTCAAGCAACTGGTCCACGGCCACACCCGTCGCGTGGCACGGTATCGTTGCGATGCCTGCGGCTTCAAGGCCCGGCAGTTCTACTGGCGGTGCCCCGCGTGCGGCGGCTGGGAGACCTACCCGCCGCGGCGAACCGAGGAATTCGACCTGACCCCCTGAGTCCGGCCCGAATCGAATCCAAGTCTTAAAACACGGTAAGCGAACATGAAGATCACGGTAGTGGGTACGGGCTATGTGGGGCTGGTTTCCGGCGCTTGCCTGGCCGATGTGGGCAACGATGTGCTGTGTCTCGATCTCGATCCGGAAAAGATCAGGATCCTCGAGGGCGGCGGCATCCCGATCCACGAACCCGGCCTCGAGGAGGTCGTGCGACGCAATGTCCAGGCCGGGCGCCTGTCGTTCACGACCGATGTCGCCGAGGCCGCCCGTTTCGGCGTGATCCAGTTCATCGCGGTCGGCACGCCGCCGGATGAAGACGGTTCGGCAGACCTGCAGTACGTGCTGGCAGCTGCGCGCAACATCGCCCGCCACATGGACGACTACCGGGTCGTGGTGGACAAGTCGACGGTGCCGGTCGGGACCGGTGAAAAGGTGTCCAGGGCGATCGCCGAAGTGCTGGCCGAACGCGGTGCGGACCTCGGCTACAGCGTGGTCTCGAACCCGGAATTCCTCAAGGAGGGTGCCGCCCTCGAGGATTTCATGCGGCCGGACAGGATCGTCGTCGGCGCCGATGACGAGCGCGCGATTTCGCTGATGCGTCAGCTCTACGCGCCGTTCCAGCGCAATCGCGAACGCCTGCTGGTGATGGACGTCAAGAGCGCCGAACTGACCAAGTACGCCGCCAACGCGATGCTGGCCACCCGCATCAGCTTCATGAACGAATTGGCCAATCTCGCCGAGACGATGGGGGCGGACATCGAATGGGTGCGGCAGGGCATCGGTTCGGATCCGCGCATCGGCTACCACTTCCTGTATTCCGGTTGCGGTTACGGCGGTTCGTGCTTTCCGAAGGACGTCAAGGCGCTGATCCGTACCGGTCTGGAATTCGGCCATGAACTCAAAGTATTGACCGCAGTCGAGGAAGCCAACGAGTCGCAGAAGCACGTGCTGGTCGACAAGATCGTCAAGCGCTTTGGCGATGATCTTTCGGGGCGGCGCTTCGCGATGTGGGGGCTTGCCTTCAAGCCCAACACCGACGACATGCGCGAGGCACCGAGCCGGGTCCTGATCGCCGAACTGCTGGGGCGCGGTGCGACTGTGACCGCATATGATCCGGTGGCGATGCGCGAGGCCGAGCGGATTTTCGGCGACACCCGCGGCCTCTCCTACGCCGGACGGCCGAAGAGCGCCCTCGACGACGCCGACGCGTTGGTGATCGTCACCGAATGGAAGGAATTCCGCAGTCCGGATTTCGAAGCCATCAAGGACCGCCTGAAGCAGCCGGTGATCTTTGACGGCCGCAACATGTTCGACCCCGAGGTGCCCCGCGCCGCCGGCATCGAATACCACGGAATCGGGCGGCCATGAGCGCCCGCGCCCGACCGGCTGGTCACTCGAGGTCCGAACCGTGAGCCTGCCGGCAGTGCCGGATACCGCCGGCGCCAGGGTGCTGGTGGTCGGCGACGTGATGCTCGACCGTTACTGGTTCGGTGACGTCTCCCGCATCTCGCCGGAGGCGCCGGTGCCGGTGGTCTTGATGGAGCGCAGTGAGGACCGGCCGGGCGGCGCCGCCAACGTGGCGCGCAATGCCCGCGCGCTCGGTGCCCATGTTTCACTGCTGGCGGTGGTCGGCCAGGACGAGGCGGCAGGTTCGCTGGCGCGGCTGCTCGAGCAGGACGAGGTGTGTGCGAGCCTGCACCCGGATGCGTCGCTGCATACCACGATCAAGCTGAGGGTGATCGGTCGCCAGCAACAATTGCTGAGAATCGACTTCGAGACACGGCCGACCCGCGAGGTGCTCCAGGCCAAGCTCGACGAATATCGCGAACTGGTGCGTGGCCATGACCTCGTGGTCCTGTCCGACTACGATAAGGGCGGTCTCACCGATGTCGGCGACATGGTCCGAATTGCCCGCGAGGCCGGCAAGCCGGTGCTGGTGGACCCCAAGGGCGATGATTTCGCGCGCTATGGCGGCGCTGCCCTGGTGACGCCGAACCGAGGTGAATTGCGAGGTGCGATCGGCCGCTGGCGCGACGAGGAGGACCTGCGCGGCCGGGTCGAGGCCTTGTGCGAGCGTTGCGACATCGGTGCCCTGTTGCTGACCCGTTCCGAGGAAGGCATGAGCCTCTACCATGGCAGCCACGTCACCCATGAAGCCGCCCGGGCGCGAGAGGTGTACGATGTTTCCGGTGCTGGCGATACGGTGATCGCGACGCTGGCGGTGATGTTGGCGGCCGGCTGCGACCAGATCGAGGCGATGCGCCTGGCCAATCATGCTGCCGGCATCGTGGTCGGCAAGCTCGGGACCGCCACGGTCAGCCTCGACGAACTGCGGGCAGCGGTCTGAGCGCCGGCGAAGGCGGGCCGCTGCAGGCGAAATCGCCGCTCGACGAGTGGCTTTGACGGAATCCGTTCGAGATGCAGTACAAGACCCTGGAAGACTACGTCGGCGAGACACCGTTGGTGCGCATGAAGCGCATCACTGCGGGACATGGCAATGTGATTCTCGCCAAGCTGGAAGGCAACAACCCGGCGGGCTCGGTCAAGGACCGACCGGCGCTTTCGATGATCATGCGCGCCGAAGCACGCGGCGTGATCGCGCCGGGTGACAGTCTGATCGAGGCCACCAGTGGCAATACCGGCATCGCCCTGGCGATGGCAGCGGCGATGCGCGGCTACCGGATGGTACTGGTGATGCCGGAGAACCAGAGCGTCGAGCGCCGGCAGACGATGCGCGCGTTCGGTGCCGAACTGGTGCTGACGCCGCGCGAGGGCGGCATGGAGATGGCGCGCGATGTGGCCGAGACGATGCGTGACGAAGGCCGCGGCGTGATCCTCGACCAGTTCGCGAATCCCGACAATCCGCAAGCCCACATCGAGGGCACGGGGCCGGAGATCTGGCGCCAGACCGAAGGCACGATCACCCATTTCGTCAGCAGCATGGGCACGACCGGTACGATCATGGGGGTGTCGACCTTTCTCAAGCAGCAGGATCCGGCGATCACCATCGTCGGCTGCCAGCCATCCGAGGGCTCGCAGATTCCCGGCATCCGCAAGTGGCCGGAAGCTTACCTGCCAAGGATCTATGACCGATCGAAGGTGGATCGGATCGAATCGGTTTCCCAGGCCGAGGCCGAGGAGATGACCCGGCGCCTCGCCCGCGAAGAGGGCATCTTCGCCGGCATCTCGTCCGGCGGCGCGATGCACGTGGCGCTGAGGCTGGCCGCCGACCTCGAGAATGCGGTGATCGTATCGGTGATCTGCGACCGTGGCGACCGCTATCTGTCGACGGGTGTGTTCCCGGCCTGAGCGGCGGGCGTGGTGCGCGGCTGCGTTGCTCGCGGCGAGCGCCAGTGCGTTCGCGGCGCTGCCGCGGATTGAATTCTCCGCCGCGCGGATTCGCCACGGCGAGTTATCGGCGGAGGACGTGTCGGCCGCCCTCGGCGGCCCAGGCGGGGCACGCCTACAGGCCGCGCGCCTGAGTCGCGGCGATCGCCGGATTGGCCCGGTGAACATCGCCTGTCGGCGGTTGACCATCCAGGGCACGACCGTGCGCTGTCGTGACGGCCGGATTTCAGCCGACGGCCTGCCCGCACCGCTTGCCCTTGTCGTCGACATCGACGCCATTACCTTGGCCGGAGAGGCCCGCGTTTCCAGCCAGGCAGGCGGCGGCGCCAGGATCGGCCGCGACCGTGCCGGCGTCTGGCGCGTCGTTGCCGAGGGCGTGTCGCTGGCGCATCTGCCCCTGCCGACACTGCCCGCCGGTTGGCGCATCGGCGGACGCCTCGACGCCAGACTGAGCGCGCGAGAAAATGCCTTCGACTTCGAATTGGCGCTGACAGACGGGCAATTCTCGAACGCCGACGGCACGCGGGCGGCCGAAGGGTTGACGCTGGCGCTGAGCGGGCAGGGTCGCGTCGACGGCGGCGGCGCGTCGGTCGACGCGCGCGGCGAATGGCGGCAGGGCGGGATCTATTGGGCGCCGCTATACCGCCAGGCGCCGCTCGCGGTGTCCGGTCAATGGCGGCGCACCCGGCGCGAACCGACCCGGCTTGCCGTCGAGCTCGCCGGCGAAGGCTGGCAGGCGCTGTCGCTCGACGGCACCGGCGGCGACGGCGCGATGCCGCAACAATGGCGGATCCGTTGGCGCGATGCCGATCTGGCCGTGCTCGGTCCGACGCTGGTCGCGCCGTGGCTGGACGCCGCGGCGCCGGAGAGCTGGCAGTTCGCGGGTGGGATATCGGGGTCCGCCGAATGGGACGTGAGCGGGCTCGGCGAAGTCGAACTGTCCCTGCAGCAACTCGGCCTCGGCAATCCGCCCCGCGGCCTTGCGGTCGGCCCGGTCGATGGTCGCCTGCATTGGCGCCGCGGCGGGCGTTCCGACGGTCGTCTCGTGGTTGCCGGGCTGCGCTGGCGCAAGCTCGACTTCGGCGAGTTCGAACTGGGCTTCGCCGGCGCCGCCGGCTTGGTGGTGGCGGACACGATCAGGGTGCCGGTTCTCGATGGTGCGCTGGTGGTCGAGCATCTGAGTTGGCGCGATGACGACGGCCTTGCGGCTTTCGATGCATCGGCCTATCTCGAGCCATTGTCGATGGAGGCGCTGACGGGCGCTCTGGACTGGCCGCGGATGAATGGCCGACTGAGCGCATCGCTGCCGGGACTGAGCTACCGGAATCGAAAGCTGGGCATGGACGGCAGGCTGGTGGTCGGCGTGTTCGGCGGTTATGTCGAAGCGGACGGCTTGACGATGGTGGAGCCGCTCGGCCCGGTGCCGCGCCTGCAGGCGGAGATCCGCGCACGTCATCTCGATCTTGGCCTGCTGACCGATACCTTTTCGTTCGGCCACATCACCGGACAACTGGACGTCGACGTCGCCGGTCTCGAACTGAGCGGTTGGCAGCCGCAGGCCTTCGACGCCTGGCTGCGCAGCAGTCCCGGCGACTATCCCCGGCGCATCAGCCAGCGTGCGGTCGAGAACATCAGTGCACTCGGTGGCGCGGGCGCCACGGCTGCCCTGCAGCGAAGTTTCCTGGGCCTGTTCGAGAGCTTCGGCTACAAGCGCCTGGGGCTCGGATGCCGGCTGCAGGCAGGTGTCTGCGCGATGCGCGGGCTGGGCGAAGTACGGGGCGGCGACGGCTATCTGATCGTCGAAGGCGGTGGTCTGCCGGCGCTCAATGTCATCGGCTACAATCGTCGCGTCGATTGGCGCGAACTGCTCGACCGGGTGGCGGCGGTGATCGAATCCAATGCCCAACCGGAGGTCCGCTGATGATGCCGTCTGTTCGCATCGAGTCGCTGGGAGGGGGCCTGGCCCTGCTGCTCGGCGTGGTCCTGATGACTGCCGGCTGCGTGACCATCAACATCTACTTTCCGGCTGCGGCGGCAGAGAAGGCGGCGGACCGGATCATCGACGGCGTCTGGCAATTGCCGAACGGGCAGGGCAAGACGGCGCCGGCTGATGGAGACAGGCAATGAAGCGATCAGCCATTCGACTCGCTGTGACCTGGGCGCTGCTGGCCGGCGCATCCGGTCATTTGCAGGCTCAGGGCAACCTCGAGATCGACACGCCGGCGATTGCGTCGCTGCGGGCGTCGATGCAGCAGCGCCACCAGCAGATCGCGGGCCACTACGAATCCGGTGCGATCGGGCTGACCCGTGACGGGCTGGTGACCGTTCGCGATGCCAGTCAGGTACCGCTGCCGCAGCGCGGGCGCCTGAGCGCGCTGGTGGCCGCGGAGAATCGCGACCGGGAAGCGCTGTACCAGGAAATCGCGCGCGCCAACGGCCACCCCGAATGGCGCGAGCAGGTGCAGGCAACCTTTTCCCAGCGCTGGATCGACAAGGCCAGGCCGGGCTGGTGGGTGCAACAGGCGGACAAGGGGTGGGCGCAGCGGTGAGCGCCACGCTGGTCTTCGATATCGAGACCATTCCCGACGTGCGCGGCATCCGCGTGCTGCATGGATTGCCTGACGAACTCGACGACGGCCAGGTCGCGGAACACGCGTTCGAGCGCATGCGCGAAACGCGCGGCAGCGATTTTCTGCCCCATCACCTGCAGCGCATCGTGACGATCTCGTGCCTGCTCTGGGATGGACGCACGCACCGGGTGTTCTCGCTGTCGGAACCCGATTGCGACGAGGCCACGCTGATCCAGCGCTTCTTCGACGGCATCGAGAAATTCTCGCCGCAACTGGTGTCGTGGAACGGCGGAGGCTTCGATCTGCCGGTGCTGCACTACCGTGGGCTGATCCACGGCATCGTCGCGGCACGCTACTGGGACCAGGGCGACGGCGACTACATGGATTCGCGGGATTTCAAGTGGAATAGCTACATCGGTCGCTATCACGCGCGCCATCTGGACCTGATGGATCTGCTGGCGATGTACCAACCCCGGGCCAACGCGCCGCTCGACGAACTGGCCAAGCTGGTCGGCTTTCCCGGCAAGCTGGGCATGGACGGTTCAGCGGTATGGCAGGCCTACCGGGACGGGCGCGTCGCCGAAATCCGGGACTATTGCGAGACCGATGTTGCAAACACTTACCTCGTTTTCTTGCGCTTCGAGCGAATGCGCGGGCATCTTGACGAGGCGAGCTACCAGGCCGCCGTCGGCAATTTGCGTGACACGCTTTCCGCCAGCGACGGTGAACACTGGCGGCGCTTCCTCGAAGCGTGGACCTGAGCGGGCAGCGCTTCGGGCGACGATCGAAACGTAGCGGACCCGGAGGTCACTGATGTCCCTGATTTACACCATCCTCATCGGCCTGGTGGTCGGTGTCGTTGCACGATTTCTCCATCCCGGCAAGGACGACATCGGGCTGATCATGACGGCCCTGCTCGGCATCGCCGGTTCGATGGTCGCCAGCTTCGGCGGACAGTTTCTCGGCATCTATCAGGCCGGACAGGGCGCCGGATTCATCGGCGCGGTGGTCGGCGCAATCATCCTGCTGGCGGTCTATACGAAGATGAAGCAGAAGTGATGCCGGGTCCGCCCTCGCGGACATTCATATTTCTGCAATCTTCCTGCCCAACAATGCACTCCTGACGTCGGTGACGGCCCGCCTCGCAGCGCGGCCGGATACCGCCGGATAAAGCGCCGGCTCTGCCGAGCACATCGGCACCGGCACGTAATCTCTACAGGAGGTCATTGATGAACAAGGCGAAATTCGCCATCGCGGTACTGTCCGCTGCGGCCATCGGCAGTGCCTACGCCCAGTCTGCCCGCGACTACATCAGCATCGTCGGCTCGTCGACGGTCTATCCTTTCGCCACCGTCGTCGCCGAACAGTTCGGCAAGAGCACTCAGTTCAAGACGCCGAAGATCGAGTCGACCGGTTCCGGCGGTGGCATCAAGCTGTTCTGCGCCGGCGTCGGTGTCGAGCACCCGGACATCACCAACGCGTCGCGCGCAATCAAGGTATCCGAACTCGAACAGTGCGCGGCCAACGGCGTCAAGGATGTGATCGAGGTCAAGATCGGCTACGACGGCATCTCGGTGGGCCACGCCAAGTCCGCCCCCGACGTCGACCTGACCCGCAAGCAACTGTACATGGCGCTGGCCAAGCAGGTCCCGGATCCGAAGGGAGGTGACGCGCTGGTCGACAACCCCTACAACACCTGGAAGGACATCGATGCCTCGCTGCCGGCAATCAAGATCGAGGTGCTCGGTCCGCCGCCGACCTCCGGTACCCGCGATGCGTTCGTCGAACTGGTGATGGAAGAGGGCTGCAGCGAGTTCCCGTTCATCAAGGCGATGAAGAAGTCGGACAAGGGCGCGTTCAAGGCCGCCTGCCACACCGTGCGTGAAGACGGTGGCTATGTCGAGGCCGGCGAGAACGACAACCTGATCGTGCAGAAGCTCGAGGCCAACCCCGACGCCTTCGGCATCTTCGGCTTCAGCTTCCTGGACCAGAACCGCGACAAGATCAAGGGCTCGAAGATCGAAGGCGTGACGCCCGAGTTCGAGACCATCGCCGACGGTTCCTACCCGGTTTCGCGCCCGCTGTTCTTCTACGTCAAGAAGGCCCACGTCGGCGTCATCCCGGGCATCAAGGAGTATCTCGCGGAGTTCACCAGCGCCAAGGCGATGGGCGAGGAGGGCTATCTCTCCGAACGCGGCCTGATTCCGCTGCCGAAGGACGAATACGCCAAGGTGGTCGGCAACGCCAAGACCCTGACCGCGATGAAGTGATCGTCCGCGGCCGAACGCTGCGGGGGGTGGCGGTCCGCGCCACCCCCCGCAGCGTCGTCCCGTACGCGTGGAATCGATTCCGTGACCCAGACGCCTCTGCTCATCGTCCTGCTGCTGACGCTGAGTTCGCTTGCCTACCATTTCGGTCGCAAGCGCGCTTTCGCCGTCTCCGCCGGGCGCATTCGAACGCTGCATTCGCTGCCGGCGTACTACGGACTGTACGCCGCGCTTTGGGCGGTGATTCCGGCGCTGTTGGTGCTGGGCCTGTGGCTCGGCTTCGAAGACACCGTGATCACGCGGCTGGTGGTCGGCTCGCTGCCGCCCGAGATCGCGTCGCTGGCGCCCAGCCGCCTGAACTTGGTGCTCAACGACATCCGCAACCTGGTGGTCGGCAACATCGTGTCGAGCGAGCCGGATGCCGCGATCATCGCTGCGGCCGATCGCTATCGCGAGCTGCGCGGCGTCAGCACGGTCGCGCTGTTCGCGGTCACGCTGGGGCTGGCGACGATCGGCGGCTGGCTCGCTTATGGTCGTATCCGTCCCGAGCAGCGATCGCGCAATGCGGTCGAGCGCATCGTCATGGGCATCCTGATCGCGTGTTCGACGATCGCGATCCTGACCACGGTCGGCATCGTGTTGTCGGTGTTGTTCGAGTCGATCCGATTCTTTCAGGCGGTGCCTGTCACCGAATTCCTGTTCGGTCTCGACTGGAGCCCTCAGATCGCGATCCGCGCGGATCAGGCCGGTTCGTCCGGTGCCTTCGGTGCGGTGCCGCTGTTCGCCGGCACGATGCTGATCACGCTGATCGCGATGTCGGTGGCCGTGCCGATCGGCCTGATGTCGGCGATCTATCTCGCCGAGTATGCCAGCAGCCGCGTTCGCGCCACCGCCAAGCCGCTGCTCGAGGTGCTGGCGGGCATTCCGACCGTGGTCTACGGCTTCTTCGCGGCGCTGACGGTGGCGCCCTTTATCCGCAATTCGGGCGGACTCTTCGGTCTCGACATTGCATCGGAGAGCGCGCTGGCGGCAGGGCTGGTGATGGGCGTAATGATCATCCCCTTCGTCTCTTCGCTGTCCGACGACGTCATCAACGCAGTGCCCCAATCGCTGCGCGACGGCGCCTACGGTATGGGTGCGACCCAGTCCGAGACGATCCGTCGTGTGATCTTCCCGGCGGCACTGCCGGGCATTGTCGGTGCCGTGCTGCTGGCGGTATCGCGCGCGATCGGCGAGACCATGATCGTCGTCATGGCGGCCGGCCTGGCCGCCAAGCTCACCGCCAATCCGTTCGAGGCGGTGACGACCGTGACCGTTCAGATCGTCACGCTGCTGGTCGGCGACCAGGAGTTCGACAGTCCAAAGACGCTGGCAGCGTTCGCTCTCGGTCTGGTGCTGTTCTTCGTCACGCTGGCGCTCAACGTGCTGGCCCTCTACATCGTGCGCAAGTACCGGGAACAATATGAGTGAGCCAGCCCAGACCGAGCGCGACAGCTTCGCCCGCGTCGAAGCCGGCATGAAGCGCCGGCGCGCCGCCGAGCGACGCTTCCGCTTCTTCGGCAAGTGCGCCGTCGGCCTGGGCCTCGGCTTCCTGGTGATCCTGTTCGTCAGCATCGTCGGCAACGGCTACAGTGCCTTCTGGCAGACCCGCATCACGCTCGACGTGGCGATCGACGAGGCCATCGTCGATCCGGCCGGCACGCGTGATCCGGCCGTATTGCGAGCGGCAGACTATGGCGCCCTGATCAAGCAATCGTTGCGCGAGATGTTCCCGGACGTCAGCGGGCGCCGCAATCGATTCGCGCTATATGGCCTGGTCAGCAATGGCGCCAATTTCGATCTGCGCGACCGCGTGCTCGCCGACCCGTCGCTGATCGGCGGCAAACTATCGTTGTCGGTGGCGGCCGACGATGACGTCGACATGCTGATGAAGGGGCACATCGATCGCGATGCGCCCGAGGCGGACCGGCGGATCAAGGACAATCAGCTGGCCTGGATCGATGCACTCGAAGCCGACGACCGGTTGCATTCGGCCTTCAACCTCGACTTCTTCGGCAACGGCGATTCGCGCGATCCGGAACTGGCCGGCATCCGCGGCGCGCTGATGGGTTCGATCTATACACTGTTCGTGACCCTCGGCCTGTCCTTCCCGCTGGCGGTGGCGGCCGCGGTCTATCTCGAGGAATTCGCGCCGAAGAACCGCTGGACCGATCTGATCGAAGTGAACATCAACAATCTGGCAGCAGTGCCGTCGATCGTCTTCGGCCTGCTGGGTCTGGCGGTATTCATCAACTTCTTCACGCTGCCGCGCTCGGCACCGATAGTCGGCGGCCTCGTGCTGACGCTGATGACGCTGCCGACGATCATCATCGCCAGCCGGGCCGCGCTGAAGTCGGTGCCGCCTTCGATCCGCGAAGGGGCGCTCGGTGTCGGCGCCTCGCCGATGCAGGCGGTGATGTACCACGTCCTGCCGCTGGCGTTGCCGGGCATGCTGACCGGCACCATCATCGGCATGGCCCAGGCCCTCGGTGAGACCGCGCCGCTGTTGATGATCGGCATGGTGGCCTTCATCGCCGACGTGCCTACCGGCGTCTTTGACCCGTCCACCGCGCTGCCGGTACAGATCTACCTGTGGGCAGACAGCCCCGAACGGGCCTACGTCGAAAAGACCTCGGCTGCGATCATCGTGCTGCTGCTTTTCCTGGCGGCCATGAACGCGCTGGCCGTGCTGTTGCGCAGGCGCTTCGAACGTCGCTGGTGAGACACGGGAAATGAACGAAAGAGCATCGGAGTTCGACATGGAAGCGCAGGCGAGCCGGTTCATGGCAGAAAATCCGGAACAGACACCGGCGCGGCGACGGCCGACCGAGGCCGACGCGGCGACCTATGACCGCGAGCACCGGGGCACCGTCGGCGAGCTGCGGTCCGAGGTGCCACGCATGCGCTGCACCCGGGTGAATGTGCATTACGGCGACAAGCACGCCATCCGCGACGTCAGTCTCGACGTCGGCAAGAACGAAGTGCTGGCGATGATCGGCCCGTCCGGTTGCGGCAAGAGCACCTTCCTGCGCTGCCTCAATCGCATGAACGACACCGTCGTCGGTTGTCGCGTCAGCGGAGAGATCCTGCTCGATGGCAAGGACATCATGGCGTCGGACGTCGACGTCGTGCCCTTGCGCGCCCGAGTCGGCATGGTGTTCCAGAAGCCCAATCCGTTTCCAAAGTCGATCTTCGAGAACGTCGCATTCGGCCCGCGCATCCACGGCCTCGCGCAATCCCATGCCGAACTCGAGGAGATCGTCGTGTCGAGTCTGCAGAAGGCTAACCTTTGGGACGAGGTCAAGGATCGCTTGGCCCACCCCGGCACCGGTCTGTCGGGAGGCCAGCAGCAGCGCCTATGCATCGCCCGCGCGATCGCGATCCAGCCCGAAGTGATCCTGATGGACGAGCCCTGTTCCGCGCTCGACCCGATCTCGACGGCGAAGATCGAGCAACTGATCGACGAACTGCGCCGGAACTTCTCGATCTGCATCGTCACCCACTCGATGCAGCAGGCCGCCCGGGTGTCGCAGCGTACCGCCTACTTTCACCTCGGCGATCTGATCGAAGTCGGCGACACCGACCGGATCTTCGTCAAGCCGCAGCACCAACTGACCGAGGACTACATTACCGGCCGCTTCGGCTGATGCGCCGTTTGTCGAAAAGTTTTACATGGAGGCTTTCTGGTCGTTGCGATACCGGGAAAACAGTCGTAAATTCATAATGTTGTGTTAGTGGCTTGGCGATTGCTACCGATCCAGGGCCATGGCTTTGCGCTTCGTACCAACCCTTCTGGCGGCCGCCGCACTCACGGCCAGCTTCGCGCTGCACGCAGTGCCGCTGGCGTACGTGCCCACCGAGTTCCGCGAGGCCGAACGCAGCCGCGATCGCTTCGAGGCCGAGGCTGAGCCCGGTCTTCCGCACGAATTCGGCGCGAGCTTGCTGTCGGAGCAGGCCTTCGAGGCATTGCTGGTGTCCGAGATGCGCACCCGGGGTCTGGCCAGCGGCGCCATTCGAGCGGCGTCGCCCGACGCCGTGGCGCCGCAGCCTCGCACATCCGAGGTTGCGAAGCGGTCCGCCGGATCTGCGCGCGAGGATCCGCTGACGCTGGCGTTGCAACAGATGTTCGCCCGTGATGCCGTCGCCGGTGCGGCCGGCGTTGCCGCAACGGTAGCGCCCCAGGGCACGGGCTTTGCCGAAGGCGATGCTTCGACCCGTGTGCTGGACGACGAAGACATCGTGGTGGTGGATCTCACCGAGCTGCGGGAAGGCCTGGCCCACGCCCTGGTATCGGTGCTGGCGCCGGTTATCGCTGGTGAAGGTCAGATCCGCGTCGGTTCAGGTGGCATCGCCCTGGCCGGCGGCACGCTGTCGCTGGCCAAGTTGTTCGGCGAGTACAAGGCGACGGATGGCGCCAGGACGCAGGAGGACGCGTCGGCAGTTGCCGGCGAGCGCGGCAAGCTGGTGGTCCTCGAACCCGGAACGGCAATCGCCCGCCTGCAGGCCATCGGCTGGAATTTGTTCAGCCATCCGCTGACGCTGGGCGTGTTGATCGTGCTGGTGGCGATCCGCCTGCTGCGCGGCATCGCTTCCCGCAGGCACGCCTACTGAGCTCGCAGTCCGTCGCCGCTGGTCCCCCCGGCAGGAATCGAACCTGCATCTAGCGCTTAGGAGGCGCTCGTTCTATCCATTGAACTACGGAGAGGGGCGCCCATTGTAGCGGCTCGCCCACAGGGGGCCAACTTGCCGGCGACGCCGGGAACACGCCGGCTCCGACTTGCCGATGCACGCTAGAATCGGTGCCGTCTCTCCTGCCTCAAGCTCCCATGCCATGCCGCTGCTGACTCTGGACAAGGCCTCGCTGGCCTTTGGTGATGTCGCCCTGCTCGACCAGGCGTCGTTGCAGCTCGATGCGGGTGAGCGGGTCGCGCTGATCGGGCGCAACGGCAGCGGAAAGTCGAGTCTGCTGAAAATATGCGCCGGTGCCGGGCAACTCGACGACGGGATGCTGTGGGTGCAGCCGGGCTTGCGGGTCGCCTATGTGCCGCAGGAAGCGGATTTCGACCGTGATCGCGACGTCTTTGCGTGCGTGGCCGAAGGCCTCGGTGAGCTGTCCCGCCTGATCGGTGACTTCCACCGGGCGGTGATCGAGGTCTCCGAGCATGGTTCGGCCGACGCCATCGCTCGGATGGAGTCGCTGCAGCACGAACTCGACGCCGTCGATGGCTGGCGCCTGAACCAGCGTGTCGAGCAGGCACTCAGCCGGCTCGGACTCGATCCCCAGGCTCGGGCTGATGCCCTGTCGGGGGGCGGTCTCAAGCGCGTCGCGCTGGCACGAGCGCTGGTTTCCGAGCCGGAGCTGCTGTTGCTCGACGAGCCCACCAACCACCTCGATCTGGACGGTATCGTGTGGCTCGAGTCGCTGATCCGCGACTTTGCCGGCGCAGTGGTCGTGATCACCCACGACCGGGCTTTCCTCGACCAGTTCGCGAGCCGCATCGTCGAACTGGACCGCGGCAATCTGCGCAGCTTCCCGGGCAATTTCTCGGACTACCGCCGCAAGAAGGCCGAGCAGCTCGAAGCCGAGGAGAAGGCCAATGCCCGCTTCGACAAGCTGCTGGCTCAGGAGGAGATCTGGATCCGCAAGGGCATCGAGGCTCGGCGGACGCGCAACGAGGGACGGGTGCGCCGGCTCGAGTCGCTGCGCGTGGAGCGGGCGGCAAGGCGCGATCGATTGGGCCGCGTCAGCCTCGATGTCGACCGGGGAGAGCAGAGCGGGCGCATGGTGGCCGAACTCGAAGGTGTTGGCCTCGCCTTCGGCGACAAGGTCGTGGTCCGGGATTTTTCCACCCGTATCCTGCGCGGCGACCGCATCGGACTGATTGGGCCCAACGGAGCCGGCAAGACCACGCTATTGAAGCTCATCCTCGGTGAGCTCGAACCTGACGCGGGTCGCGTGCGCCGCGGCTCGCGGCAGAGCGTCGCGTATTTCGATCAGTTGCGGACGCAACTCGACCCCGAATTGCCGCTGACCGCGGTGATCAGCCCGGGTTCCGAGTTCGTCGAGATCGCCGGCGAGCGCAAGCACGTCATCGGCTATCTGGGCGACTTCCTGTTCTCGCCGTCGCGTGCCCGTTCGCCGGTGCGCTCCCTGTCTGGCGGCGAACGCAATCGGCTGTTGCTGGCCCGGCTGTTCGCGCGGCCCGCCAACGTGCTGGTGCTCGACGAGCCGACCAATGACCTCGACATCGAGACCCTGGACCTGCTCGAAGACTTGCTGCAGGGGTTCGATGGCACGCTGTTCCTGGTCAGCCACGATCGGGCCTTCCTCGACAATGTCGTGACCCAGGTGATTGCGGCGGAGGGCGACGGTCGCTGGCGCGAGTACGCGGGCGGCTATGCCGACTGGCAGCGGGTTCGGGATCGAATTGCCGCAGACGAGCCGCCGCCGGCGCCGAAACCGGAGGCGCCGTCGTCGCGTCGCGAGGCACCCAGGCGCGATGCGCGCCTGTCGTTCAGCGAGAAGCGCGAACTCGAGGCGCTGCCGGACCGCATCGCCGCGCTCGAGGATGAACAGGCCGCGATTCACCGGCGGCTCGCCGATCCGACCCTGTACCAGCAGGCGGCACACGAGATTGGGAACCTGAAGGCGCGCGCCGATGCGATCGAGCAGGAACTCGATGACGCGCTGGTGCGCTGGGAAGCGCTGGAGTCGCGCGCCGGTTGAGGCCGGGTCTGCGTTGCGGCGGCCGCCTCAGCCGGTCAGGCGCCAGGCGAGCCCGCCCAGTGCGGCTGCCATCGATGCGAAGAAGATCCAGCCCCAGATCTGATAGCGGCGGCCGATCGCCGACGGATCCATGTCCGAGATCAGGTACAGCCGGCGACCCTCGGGACGACGGACAAGATGAGCCTCCGGGGCAGCGTCGATCTCCCGCTGCTGGCGGTCGACCTCGCGCTTGGCCTCGACCCGGGCTGCTTCCCATTCGGTCAGGTCGATCTGGCCATCGCCGTTGGCGTCGAAGCGCCGCAGCAGGTCCTCGTGATCGTTCTTCCATGCGGCGAGCAGATCGCGAACCTGGCGCGCTGTGTCGCGATCGGGATCGATGCTGCCGATGGTCGCGAAATCACCGAGCACGTAGATCGGATCGTTTCTCAGCAGGCACCACTGGGTGGTTCGGCGGTCGCCCTGCACCAGCACGTCGCGGCGCCCGATCATCATCTCGGCGTCGACCGGATCGACCGCACAGACGCCGCTGTCGTCTTCGAGCAGGAACGAGGCGTCACTTTCGTCTTCGCTGCGGCTGACCCAATTGGAATCGTGACGTTCCTCGATGCGGATCCGGTACCACAGTACCGGCAAGCCGTTCAGCGGCGACAGCAGCGGTGCGCCGGCGAGCGGCATGCCGCGGCCGAAAAGCTCGGTGTAGCCTTGCGCAGCGCTGGCGATGCGCGAGGTCGGCGTATCCAGGATCAGGCGGCTGTGGTGAACGCAACGCAACCAGCCGAAGGCGGCCGCGGCAAGGATCACGGCGAACAGCCAATGGTGAAACGCGACCGGGGCACGCAGCAGCGACACGCCGGCAACGGCGATGGCGGCTGCAGTCGCGCCGGCCGTGCGATCGGGTCGCAGGGAGACCAGCATGACGTATCGACCTCAGCGTGCCGTCGTGGCCGGTCCGAGGGCTCAGCTGCTGAACAGCGCCTTGAGGTCGACGTCGGCCTTCTCGACCGAGGCGAATTCGAGCAGCGGCTGACCGGAGAACCCGAACACGCGCGCGATCAGCAGATCCGGGAATTGCTCGATGCGCACGTTATGGACATTGACACTCTCGTTGTACCACTCGCGGCGATCCGCGATGCCGTTCTCGAGCGACGTGATCCGGGTCTGCAACTGCATGAAGTGCTCGTTGGCGCGAAGTTCCGGATAGGCTTCCGCGACCGCGAAGATCTGGCCCAGGCCGGAACGCAGCAGGCCCTCGGCCGCGCCGAGGGCCGGGACGTCGTGCTGGGCGCGTGCATCCGATACCCGGGCTCGTGCCTCGATCACGCGAGTCAGGGTGCTCTCCTCGAACTGCTTGTATTGCCGGCACACTTCGACCAGCTTCGGCAATTCGTCGTGACGCTGCTTGAGCAGCACGTCGATATTGGCCCAGGCCTTGGCAATGTTGTGCTTCAGTCGCACGAGGTTGTTGTAGATGACAATCGCATAGAGGGTCGCTGCGACGAGGGTCGTGAGAAAGACGATCGATGAAAGCGGCATCAGGGATTTCCAGTGGGCATTGCGGCGGATTCGGACCCGTCCGGGTCGGGCAGATAGCGAATTGCGTACTCCTGCGGCACGCCGAGCCGCTTGAGCAGCGACTCGATGCCGATATGCAGCAGCCGGCACACCGCTTCGAAATCGTCGGGCAGGGCCGGATCGTCCCAGCCTCGCTCCGAATGGCGCGCGAGCGCGCCGGCGAGCGCGATGTTGCGCACCCGCGGATTGTCTGCGTGGGACTCGTCGATCAGGTTGAGCAGCAACTCGGGCAGGCGCCAGGTGTGGATCAGGCGTTGCTGGATGTCGTCTGCGGAGCAGCCGAACACGGATTCCTGGGCGAGGGCGGTTCGCAGATTGCGGTCGTTGCGCTGCGCAGCCTGGACTTGCAGGGCGAGTTCCGGGGCGAAGCTCCAGCACAGGATCTCCGCGGCTTCCCGCAGCAGTGCGCCGAGGGTGATCTCCTCGACGTCCAGATCGTGGCGGACGATCGCCCAGTCGCGGGCGAAGTGGGCGGCGCGACGTGCACGGTTGATCACCTTGAGCAGCCCCAGCAGCGCGCGCGGGTGGCGGGCGAGCTGGTCTTCGACCACCGGCAGATCCGAAAACGCCTGGAAAAACGGTGATACGCCCATCATCATGATCGCGCGGTCGATGGTGGTGATGTCGTGGTTCTGAGACCGCCGACGCCGTTCCTCGAGAAAGGTGATGACCCGCATCGCCATCAGTGGGTCACCGAGCACGACGCCGGCGAGCCGGCGCGCGCTGACCGAATCCTCTTCGGTGCGCAATTGCTCGAGTTCGCGTACGGTGTGCTTGAGTACCGGCAACGGACGCGCCGAGAAATAGGCGACGTAGGCGTCGATGTCTTCGAGTCGGGATTCGATCAGGTCCATGGGACCGGCCGAGGCGTCATCATGCTCTGGCTATCGGCCGGCCGGACGCCGACTTGAGCGCCCGGAAGGCGTCGAAAAGGCCGCCCGGCTTTGGTTATAATCAAATATTCGCGACCCGGCTCCGGGATTTGCGACAACCGACGGGGGAGGTGGCGTGGCGCCAGACTTCAGGGCCTACCTGATCGAAGAGGGTGCCGGCGGCAGAGGCGCGGGTCGACTCGGTCGCTGGGCAATGGCGGATCTCGATGCCGGCGAGGTGTTGATCCAGATCCATTACTCGAGCATCAACTACAAGGATGCGCTGGCAGCCACCGGCGCCGGCAAGATCATTCGTCGCTACCCGTGCATCGGCGGCATCGACCTTTGCGGCGAGGTCGTCGACAGTGCCGACCCCCGGTTCTCGCCGGGCGATCCGGTGATCGCCACCAGCTTTGACATCGGCGTCGCCCACCATGGCGGCTATGCCGAGTACGCGCGTATTCCCGCCAAGTGGGTGCTGCCCCTGCCGAGCGGGCTCGACCTGTTCGAATCGATGATTCTCGGCACCGCCGGCTTCACCGCTGCGCTCGGCATCGTGCGCATGGAGGCCAACGGCCTGGCGCCCGAAAACGGCCCGGTGGTGGTGTCGGGGGCAACCGGCGGCGTCGGCGCACTGGCGATCGACATGCTGGCCGGGCTCGGCTACTCGGTGACCGCACTAACCGGCAAGGCCGAGGAGCGCGAACGCCTGACCGAACTGGGCGCAGCCGACATCCTGTTGCGGCAGGACATCGACCTTGCTGCGGTGCGCCCGCTCGAGGCGGGGCGCTGGGCCGGTGCGCTCGACAACGTCGGCGGTGCGATCCTGCACTGGATGCTGGCGACGATGAAGCAGGCGGGCACGGTCGCCAGCATCGGCAATGCCGCCAGTATCGAGCTGAAGACCACGGTCTTTCCGTTCATCCTGCGCGGCGTCAGCCTGCTCGGCGTCGACTCCGGCTACATCGGCTTCCCGGTCCGCGAACAGGTCTGGCAACGGCTGGCCGGCGATCTGCGGCCGCGCCACATGGCCTCTATGGCCCAGGTCATCGACTTCGAGGACCTGCCGTCGGCATTTGACGCGTTCATTCGCGGCGAAGCGCGTGGTCGAACCGTCGTGAGAATCAAGGCCTGACCCGCGCATGAGCGAGGAAACCGAGCAGCAATCGCCGCGGGTGCTGATCGTCGACGATTCGCGGATGGTGCGAGCCACGATCGCGAAGCAGATCCGCGGCAGCTTCGATGTGCGCGAGGAGGCGGACGGCGAGGCCGGCTGGCAGGCATTGCTGGTGGACCCGACGATCAGCGTCGTGGTCAGCGACATCGGCATGCCGGGCCTGGACGGTTACGGGCTGTTGAGCAGGATCCGCGAATCGAAAGTCTCCCGCATCCACCACCTGCCGGTGATCATCATTTCCGGCGAGGAAGACGACGGCTCGCGGGAAAAGGCGCGCAAGCTCGGCGCCAACGACTTCATCACCAAGGGTATCGGGTCGTCCGAACTGCTGGCCCGGCTCGAATCGCTGACTACGCTGACCCAGGCGCGACGCGAACTCGAGGAAAGCCGCGAGGCGCTGGCCAGTCAGAGCCCGGTGGATCCGACCACCGGCCTGGCGACCAAGGCCTACCTGGAATGGCACGGTGCGCAGGAACTGTCGCTGGCCCGGCGCCAACGCGGCGAGATGGCAGTGATGGCGATCGAGATCGACCGTTACGACGAACTCGTCACCGACTACGGTCGCCATGTCGCCCAGCTGGTGGCGCGAAAGTTGTCGAAGATCCTCAGTACCAAGGTGCGGCGCGAAGACACGGTTGCCCAGCTTGCCGAGGCTCAGTTCGCCGTGCTGTCGCCGAGCACCGATCTGGAAGGATGCTATGCCTTCGCACTGCGCTTGCAGCGCACCATCGAAAAGCTGGTGATGACCTACCGCGAGAGCCGCATCCAGATGACCATCACGGTCGGCGTCGCGGGTTCGCACCAGGACGACGCCGACACCTTGAGCCAGTTGATCGGGCTCGCGGTCCAGCGCGTCACCCTCGGTCGCGGACAGGGGGGCGCCCGGGTGATGACGCGCTCGGGGCAGGTCAGCGTCGAGTCGCTGAGCCGCTATGCCCGTCTGCCGGTCAGTGTCGACCACCTGCTGATGCAGATTCGGGCCGGGGCGCCGGCCGAGACGCTGGCGCGATCGGGCGACATCATTGCCACCCTGATGCCGCTGTTCGAATTGTTAGAATCACGTCTAGGTTGTGGCATGCCGCTCGACGCCCTGCGGCAGCATGCGGAAACACATCCAGACCGCGATCCGGCGCCAAGACCGGACGAATCCGAACGAAGCCGCTAAACGCTTCGATTTGCTGGGAATTATCTGGGAGAGGTAGTCAATGGGAAACTACAAGGAATTTCACCGTCGCTCCATCGAGAACCGTGACGAGTTCTGGGGCGAGCAGGCGCAGCTGATCCACTGGAACAAGCCCCCGCAGCAGGTCTGCGATTACTCGAACCCGCCCTTCGTCAAGTGGTTCAAGGGCGGCGAAACCAACCTCTGCTACAACGCCGTCGACCGCCACGCCGCCGAGCGCCCGAACGACAAGGCGCTGGTCTATATCTCGACCGAGACCAACGAAGAAGTCGTCTACTCCTTCGCCGAACTGCAGCGCGAGGTCGAGCGCATGGCGGCGATCTACCAGGAACTGGGCGTCAACAAGGGCGATCGGGTGTTGATCTACATGCCGATGATCGCCGAGGCCTGCTTCGCGATGCTCGCCTGCGCGCGCATCGGCGCGATCCACTCGGTGGTCTTCGGCGGCTTCGCGTCGGGCTCGCTCGCGACCCGAATCGACGATGCCAAGCCGGTGCTGATGGTCAGCTCCGACGCCGGCATGCGCAACGGCAAGCCGGTGCCCTACAAGCATCTGGTGGACGAGGCCTGCAAGCTCGCCGAGTTCCCGCCGGCCAAGGTGCTTCTGGTCGACCGCGGCCTCGACAAGGGCTTCCCGAAGGTCGAGGGTCGCGACGTCGACTACGCCACGCTGCGGGCGAAACACATGGATGCGCAGGTGCCGGTGACCTGGGTCGAGTCGTCCGACCCCAGCTACATCCTGTACACCTCGGGCACCACCGGCAAGCCCAAGGGCGTGCAGCGTGACACCGGCGGCTATGCGGTCGCCCTCGCGTCCTCGATGAAGAACATCTTCACCGGCGAAGCCGGCGAGACGATGTTCGCGACCTCGGACATCGGCTGGGTCGTGGGCCACTCTTACATCATCTACGGTCCGCTGCTGGCCGGCATGGCGACGATCATGTACGAAGGCACGCCGCTGCGTCCCGATGCCGGCATCTGGTGGCAGATCGTCGAGAAGTACAAGGTCAGCGTGATGTTCTCGGCGCCGACCGCCGTGCGCGTTCTGAAGAAGCAGGATCCGGCTTTCCTGAAGAAATACGACCTGTCCACGCTGAAGCACCTGTTCCTGGCGGGCGAGCCCCTCGACGAAACCTCGCACGAGTGGATCATGAGCGAGCTCGGCATTCCGGTCATCGACAACTACTGGCAGACCGAGACCGGCTGGCCGATCCTGGCGATCTGCCGCGGCGTCGAGCAGAGCGAGATCAAGCTCGGGTCGCCGGCATTCCCGGTGTACGGCTACGACCTGCGGCTGTTCCGCGAGGACGGCAGCGAGGCCGGGGCCAACGAGAAGGGCATTGTCGGCATCGTGCCGCCGCTGCCGCCGGGCTGCCTGTCGACGGTGTGGGGCCAGGACGAGCGCTTCGTGTCGACCTACTTCAGCACCTTCAAGGATCCGGTGATCTACTCCTCGTCGGACTGGGGCATCCACGACGACAAAGGCTACTACACCATCCTCGGCCGCATGGACGACGTCATCAACGTCGCCGGCCACCGCCTTGGAACCCGCGAGATCGAGGAAGCCGTGCAGGCCCATCCGGCGATCGCCGAAGTCGCCGTGGTCGGTGTCGCCGATCAGCTCAAGGGACAGATGCCGATGGCCTTTGCGGTGGTCAAGAGCGCCGATTCGGTCGATACCCCCGAAAAGGTCGCCGCCCTCGAGAAGGAGGTGATGAAGAAGGTCGACAGCATTCTCGGTGCCATCGCGCGTCCCGGCCGGGTGCATTTCATCTCGGGCCTGCCGAAGACCCGCTCCGGCAAGATGCTGCGCCGCTCGATCCAGGCACTGGCCGAGGGGCGGGACCCGGGCGATCTCACCACGATCGACGATCCGAGCACCCTGGAGCAGATTCGCGCCGCCCTGGCGAAGTAATCGTCTGCAATGCATCGTCGACGAAAACGGCCCGCATTGCGGGCCGTTTTTTTGGGGGGCGCCGTTCGTCAGAGGTCGCGGTCCGCGTTCGCCCGCGGTTGCTGGTAGCCCGCCTCCATATCCTCGACGACGGTGTTCCAGATCGGCCGCACCAGCCAGCGCAAGCCCTTGATGATCGACTTGACGTCGAGCATCGACGGAATGCGCAGGCCTCGGTGCTCGACCGGCCCACCGATTTGACGGATCTTGACGCCGAGCTTGCCGAAATGGGCGGCAAGGCGCGGCTCGGTGAGCACGAACATGGTTTCGATGCCGCTGCGTTCCGCCATGTGGACCGCGCCCAGATAGAGACCGACCGGAATGTACGGGAAGCGGGGCTGGTCCTTGGTACCGAAGTCCTCGCGATTGATAGAGACCGCCGTCTTGCTGTCGCCTGCACGACGGCGGAATGCCGCGCGCACCGCGAGACGCGATACCTCGGCAATGCTGTCACGGGGCAGCTTGGCGGGATCGATGATGCTGCGGTCGAGGGTTGCTTCGCAGGTCCGTTCGAACGGCAGCGGGTAGTGCGGGTCGCCTGGCCGGGCCAGCACGATGCGGTTGCAGCCGACCAGGCGGGTATTCTCGCCGGAAGTCTTCATCAGGCAGTGCAGGCTGTGCGTGTCGTACTCGTCGGTCTCGCGACGATCGGGCCTGACCGGCTCGAAACCGAGTTCCTCGCAATAGACTTCGTGTCGGATTCCGTAGACCTCGTTCTTGAGGTCGTCGCCGACTGCGGGATGAATCGAGAAATACCTTCGGAATCCGTTTCCGAGGTTGAATTGTTCGAACAGCGCCATTGTTTCGCCCTCAGGTAGCCTGCCGCAGCGCGTCGACGATCGGCGTTCTGGCAATTCGTCGGGCCGGGAACAGCACTGCGATCACCGTCGCCGAGAATCCGACCAGCCACGCCGTCAGCAGCGCGCTCGGAACGATGCGGATCAGCGCGGTGTAGCCGACATTGGCGTTGGGCGGAGGCGGCATCGGAATGCCGATGCCGGAAATCAGGGCTGCCAGTGCAACGCCCAACAGCACGCCGGCGCTGGCACCGATCAGACCGAGCATCAGATTTTCGGCCAGCAGGATCATGAAGACTTCGCGCGGGCGATTGCCGAGGGCTAGCAGGGTGCCGAACTCCGCCTGGCGTTCGAATGCACTCATGTTCACGCTATTGACCACCGACAGCAGGACCATCACCAGGATGATCCATTGCAGGATGCCGAACTGGCGGTCGTACAACTGCACGGTCTTGTCATAGAAATCTGAGAGCTCGCGCCAGTTCTTCGATTCGAGGCCCGAACCGGCAAGCGCGTCGTCGACGCGCGCCTGGGCGGCCCCGGTGAGTGGTGTTTCGGTCAGGGTCATGACGATCAGATTGGCACCGTTGGTGGCGAGCAGTTCCTGTGCGGCTGTCAAAGGAATGCGAACGGCTCTGGCGTCGTAATCCTTAGAGAAACTTTGAAAAATTCCAATGACTTCGAGCTCGAGCGAGTTCAGCGTACCGTCCGCGGTGTTCGCCAGTATCGTCACGAAATCGCCGGGCCGGAGCCCGAGATTGGCTGCAACGCCCTGCCCGAGGAGGATTCCGAAGACGTCCTCGTCGGCCAGCGCCCGGCCTTCGGTGATCATCATGTAGCTGCCGATGCGCTTTTCCTTGTCCGGTTCGATGCCTTCGCCGATCACCGCCAGATCGCGGCGGCCGTTGTTCAGCAGGCCGGCGAAATCGAGTCGCGCAGCGACCAGCTCGATACCGTCGACCGACTGCAGTTGCGCCACCCGGGCGCCAGCCCGGTCGATGACGAACTGTTCCGGCTTGCGGCTGCCCTTCTCGAGGAAATCCTGCTTGAAGACCTGGATGTGTCCGGTCTGGGAATGGATGATGGCTTCACCGAGCTGGACGAAGATGTCCTGGATGAATCCGCTCGACAGGATCAGGCCGGTGACGCCGAACATGATCGCAGACAGGGTGATCGCGGTTCTGAGCTTCTGCCTGAAGATGTTGCGCAGCGCCAGACGAAAGATGATCGCGCTCATCGTGACTGCCTCAGCGCATCGACGATGTTCATGCGCGAGGCCTTCCACGCCGGCGCGATGCTCGCCAGCAGGGTGGTGCCGAACGCCAGCAGCATGCCGTCGCCGACCAGCGCAGGCGTCAGCGCGATTGCGCCGACGTAGCCTCGAGCCATGCCGGGCGGCGGCGGCATCGGAATGCCGATGGCCGAGATCAGCGTCGCCAGCAGCCAACCCAGCACAATGCCGACCAGTCCGCCGGCGAGGCCGAGCATGGCGCCCTCGGTCACGAACAATTGCAGCACCGCACGGCGTCGGACGCCGAGCGCCATCATCGTGCCGATCTCGCTGGTGCGCTCGATGACCGACATCGACAAGGTGTTGGAAATGCTCAGGACCACGATCAATGCGATCAGCAGCCGGACAACGCCCACCTGGCGCGAGAACAGATCGACGGTCTTGTTGTAGAAGTCCGCAAGGCGGTGCCACGGGACGACTTCGAAGGCGTCCGTCGCCAGGCGGGTACGAAACGCTTCGACGGCACGGTCGGTGGCCGCGGTGTCGTCGAGCAGGGCGACCCAGGTGGTCGCGCCCTCGACCCGCATCAGATCCCGCACCACCGAGATCGGCGCGCGCAGGACGCTGTCGTCATAGGCCTTGGTAATCGTCGCGAAGGTTCCGGCAACCGACAGTTCGACAGCATTGATGCCGCCTTCGGCGGTGGTCACCAGCAGCACGACGAGATCGCCAGCCTGCGCGCCGAGGTTGGCTGCCAGGCCCTCGCCGAGCAGGACTTCCGGCGCGGCCTCGCCGCTCAGATCGTGCCCACTGACGATCGTGATCGCACGGGCGATCGGGGCTTCCTTGGCGGGGTCGATGCCTTCCCCGATGAACGATATGGTTTCGTCGCCGCGACTGATCAGCCCGCTGAACGCGAGCCGCGGTGTCAGCACCGTGAGGCCTTCGATCCCCTGCACGTGAGCATCGCCGATGGCGGGCAACAGATAGCTGTAGGGGTCGCCGAGACCCTGGCTGAGATATCCCGGGCGGGTGATCTGGACGTGCCCGAGTTGCGAATGAATGGTCGATTCGCGCAGGTCCTGGAAGATCCAGTTGATGAAGCCACCCGCGAGCAGCAGCGCGACGACCCCGCCGGTCACGATCCCCAGGCCAAGCGCGGTGCGCCTGCGCTGGCGGAGCAGGTTTCGCGCGGCCAGCGCAATTTGCTGGATTAGAAACACGTTCGGATAGTATTAGGAACTGCGGGTATGCTTGGCGCACCTATGATAGCGTCAGACCGGTCTGGCGGCGGGAGATTGTTCTGATGAGCGATGGTTTCGAATATGACACGGCATTTTCTCGCAACATTGGCTGGGTGACCGCTGCCGAGCAGGGCGTGCTGCGTCGCAAGCGGGTGGCCATTGCCGGGCTCGGTGGTGTCGGTGGCATTCATTTGCTGTCGCTGGCGCGCCTCGGCATCGGTTGTTTTTCGATTGCTGACTTCGATGTTTTCGATCTTGCCAACTTTAATCGGCAGGCCGGCGCCACACTTTCGTCCATTGGGCGACCCAAGTCGGAAGTTCTGGAGGAACTGGCGCGCGACATCAACCCTGAAATCGAGATGCGGCGGCTCGATCAGGGCGTCACCGCCGATAACGTGGATACCTTTCTCGACGGCGTCGACCTCTATGTCGATGGCCTCGATTTCTTCGCGTTCGAGGCACGTCGCCTGACCTTTGCGGCCTGCGCCCGGCTCGGCATCCCGGCGATTACTGCGGCCCCGCTCGGTCTCGGCACAGCGTTCCTGTGCTTTGCGCCGGGCAGCATGTCGTTCGAGGAGTATTTCTGCCTGGACGGATGTGGCGAGCAGGAAATGGCCCTGCGCTTTCTGCTCGGCCTGTCGCCGGCCATGCTTCAGCGCGGCTACCTGGCGGATTTTTCGAAGGTGGACTTCGTTGCGCGGCGGGGTCCTTCGACGGTGGCAGCCTGCCAATTGTGTGCCGGTGTCATCGCCACCGAGGCGATGAAGTTGCTGCTGGGGCGCGGTGGCGTGCCATTGGCCCCCAGGGGCTACCAGTTCGATGCCTATCGCAATCGCTTCGTGCACACCTGGCGTCCGTGGGGGAATCGCAACCCGCTGCAGCGGGTTGCGATGGCCATCGCCCGCCGGCAGCTTGGCCTGTCGCAAGGCGCCTGAGGTGACGCGCCGACTGTCAGCCGGCCGGTAGCCCGGAAACCAGTTTCGATTCGGGAAGGCGGCGCGAGCGTACCGGCGCCTTGTTCACCGGACGGCCGACGCGCAACATCATGTGCAGGCGCTCGCCCTTGCCGAATTCCAACAGTTGCGGCAACTCCTCGATCGCGGTGCCGACGGGTTCTTCCCATTCGGGCGGCAGACGACCTTCGTTCAGGCGTGTCTGCTGATCCGCGACGACGTAGTAGGGATGCACCGCGAGGCCTTCGTTGTTGGCCCTGATCCAGGTCTGTTGCATCAGGCGTCCGGCCTCGAAGGCGCCGTCGCGGGAGTCTTCGCCGACCACGCAGGCGATCAGGGGCGCCTTGCCGAGCAGCGCGACTTCAGTTGCCGCCATGGTCTTGTAGATGCGAAACCAGCGATTCAGCCGCTCCATCGTCGACCATGGCCGGATGAAGCGCATGAAGGCGGCACCGAAGGGCGGCAGGTGCAACGTGCGAATGTCCAGACCGTCGCCGCGCGCGACTTCTTCGGGCGTGAATCGGAGACTGCCCATCAGCCATTCATGAAGTTCGCGATTGCTGAAACGCGCCTGACAGCATTGACGCGTGACTTCGATCAATCGCGTCGCCGACTTCCCGGGCGTCAGCAGGCGCAGGCGCACACGCGGGCGTGTCACCGACGAGAGCGTCGCTTGAAGATCGGTCGGGACAGCGTCGTGCCGATAAGGAAATCGGTTGGTGTGGCGTGCGAACAGCGGATGTCCGCGATCGCTGGGCAGATCCCGGCGCGGCAGCGTCAGAATGGTGTCGGCGCCGCGGGGCGCGATCGCCAGTTGCTCCTGGTCGGCGCCGATGACGGTGAGCGCGTTGTGGGCCAGTGCGCCGAATGCGATCAGCGTGGCATGGCCGTCGGGGCCGAAGAGGTCGATGCCCGGGTGCGGTCGATAGGCAACCTGGATCGTGTCACGAGTCAGATTGAGGCGGTGGCCTTGGGAGTTGTCCGCGGTCGGCGTGCTGAGTGCAGCCCGTACCTGCAGCGGGAGAGCGTTCATCGCGGTGAACCGAGAAACCGTCGAACGCGCATGTTACGCCATGCGACTGGCAAGTGGGTGGGGCGACTCGTGTCGCCGATCGTGATCGGCCAGCCAAAAAAAACGGGCCGCCCGAGGCGGCCCGTTCGAACTGCGCAGATTCCGCGATCAGGCGGCGCGCTTGCGGCGGGCAGCGCCCAGACCGAGGATGCCGAGGCCGGCCAGCGCCAGGGTGGCAGGCTCGGGGATGTTGTTGGTATCGCCACGCAGGTCGGCGCTACCAGCGATACACCAGGCACCGGCTTCGGCGGTACCGTCATCGCAGCCGTCGGCCAGACCATTGATCTCGTCGAACACGTTCAGGACTTCGTTGTCGCCCGAGGTGTTGATCGAGATGTCGGCGAAACCGCCGAGGCTGTCGCCGATCAGGTTGGTGTCGAGGAAGGCAGCCACGGCGTCAACGCCGAAGGTGCTGCTGGTATCGACGTCGAGCAGGCCGGAGCCGGTGAAGGACAGAACATCGCCGTTCAGGGTGCCGTTGGCGGTCAGTTCCGATCCGGTGGCGCTGTTGGCGTGGCCATTGAAGCGGGCCCACTCCGAGTAGCCCTGGATGATCGCCAGGTTGGCCAGCGAGTCCTGGTTCTGCAGGTTGAACTCGGCGCCGAGGAAGACGTCGATCGTGCCGTTGATGAACTCGACCGAAGTGCCGGTGAAGTTCTGCGAGGTGTACTCGAAGACGAAGTACAGCTTGTTCAGGCCGGCGTAGGTCGAAGCGCCATTGACGGTGTTGATCACGCCATAGCCCAGCAGGGTCTGGCCGCTATCCGTTACCAGCGTCTCGGCCAGCGTGGTCGTCTCGATGTGACGGTTGGCGGGGCTTTCGCCCAGGATGCCGAAGTCGACGCCGCCGACGACAACGGCAGAGGCGGAGCCGGCTGCAGCGAGGGCCCCAGCAGCAAAGGCCGAAGCGACAAAGTTACGAATGGACATCGATTTCTCCTTGGTTAAGTCAGCGGTTGGTCTGACTGCAGGCAACATAAAGCAGCTACTGTGCCAGCTTTAAAAGTGCTTTTTATTGAAAGGCTTGCTGCGGTGGCGTGTGGCGCTGACAGATGCGGTGTAAAGAATTCCGACGTCGTCGAGCGGGGAGGTCGGGCACGACCAAAGAGATAGGCTGGGCGTTCCTACCACGGGACCCCGCGTGCGCCGTGTGACACACGGCACGCCGGTCGCGGGTGGGCTACGGGAAAGACTCAGGCGCGCTTGACCGATTCGATCAGGGCGTAGGCCGAATGGTTGTGGATCGACTCGAAGTTCTCGGCCTCGACGATGTAGGCGAGGATGCGCTGTTCCCGGTTCAGCACGCCGGCAACGTCACGCACCAGGTCTTCGACGAACTTGGGGTTGTCGTAGGCGTGCTCGGTGACGAATTTCTCGTCCGGCCGCTTGAGCAGGCCGTAGAGCTGGCTGGAAGCCTGGGCCTCGACCATTTCGACCAGTTCCTCGATCCACAGATGTCCTTCGAGGCGCGCGGTCACGGTCACGTGGGAGCGCTGGTTGTGGGCGCCGTAATCCGAGATCTTCTTCGAGCACGGGCACAGGCTGGTGGCCGGAACCAGGACCTTCAGCGTGAATTCATAGTCGCCACCCTGCTGAATCTCACCGATGAAGGTCACCTCGTAGTCGAGCAGGCTCTCGACGCCGGTCACCGGAGCGGCCTTGTTCATGAAGTACGGGAAGCTCATCTCGATGTGGCCGGTCTCGGCCTCCAGCCGTTCGATCATGTCTCGCAGCATCGGCTCGAACAACTCGACCGAGATCTCGCGCTCCCGCGTGTTAAGGATTTCGACAAAGCGCGACATGTGGGTGCCCTTGAAATCGTGGGGCAGGCCGACATACATATTGAATACCGCAACGGTGTGCTGGACGCCGCCGGCGCGGTCGGCGACCTTGACCGGGTGGCGGATCGACTTGATGCCGACCTTGTCGATCGCCAGGGCGCGACTGTCTGCGAAGCCCTGGACGTCGGGCATGGAGTTGTTGTCAGGGGCGTTCATCGGTGATTCCCGGTCCGTCGGCGAATAGTTCCTTGCGGGAATGCTAGCATTCCCGACAAATTTACTCAATTATTCGCCGGCACCCGTGAATTTTCGGACTCTGGCCGCGATGTGTTCCGCATCGAGGCCGATCGACGCCAGCAGCTGAACCTGTTCGCCGTGATCGACGAAGGCGTCGGGCAGGCCCAGCTGCAGCGTTCGAGGATGCAATTCGCAGCCCTCGAGGCAGCGCACGATCTCCCCGCCGACGCCGCCGGCGACCGAATTCTCCTCGATCGTCACCAGAAACTCGTGGTCAGCCGCGAGTTCGCGGATCAGTTTGTGGTCGAGGGGTTTGACAAAGCGCAGGTTGGCGACCGTCGCGTCGAGGCGCTCGCCGGCTTCGAGCGCAGGGCCGAGCATGCTGCCGACCGCGAGCAGGGCGATCCTGCTTCCGCGACGGCGGATTTCGCCCTTGCCGATCGGCAGCGCTTTCATCTCGGCCAGTGGCGGCGTGCCCATGCCCTTGCCCCGCGGGTAGCGAACCGCTGCCGGACCGGCGTGGCAGTAGGCGGTGTAGAGCATCTGCCGGCACTCGTTCTCGTCCGACGGCGCCATCACCACCATGTTCGGAATGCACTGCAGGTAGGACAGATCGAAGGCGCCGTGATGGGTCGCGCCGTCCGCGCCGACCAGACCGGCGCGATCGATGGCAAAGGTCACCGGCAGGTTTTGCAGCGCAATGTCGTGGATCAACTGATCGTAGGCGCGTTGCAGGAAGGTGGAATAGATCGCCACCACCGGTTTCAGGCCTTCGCAGGCGAGCCCGGCGGCGAAGGTCAATGCGTGCTGTTCGGCGATGCCGACGTCGAAATAGCGTTCGGGGTATTCCTCGGCGAAGCGCACCATGCCGGAGCCTTCGCGCATCGCCGGCGTGACCGCCATCAATCTGTCGTCGCGCGCTGCCATGTCGCACAACCAGTCGCCGAAGATCTGTGTATAGGTCGGGGATGCCCGGCCGGACGAGGGCTTGGTATCGATGCCCGAGGTGTGATCGAAGCGGGAGACTCCGTGATAGAGGATCGGGTCCGCTTCCGCCAGCTTGTAGCCCTGGCCCTTGCGCGTGATGATGTGAAGAAACTGCGGGCCTTCGAGCTTCCTGAGGTTCTGCAGCGTCGGCACCAGCGCGTCGAGGTCGTGTCCGTCGATCGGCCCGTAGTAATGGAAGCCGAACTCCTCGAACAGGGTGCCGGGCGCGATCATGCCCTTGACGTGCTCCTCGACCTTGCGCGCCAGTTCGAGCATCGGCGGCGCGACGCCGAGCACCCGGCCGCCGGCCCGGCGCGCAGCGCTGACCGTGCTGCCGGACATCAGGCGCGCAAAGATGCGGGTCAGCGCGCCGACCGGCGGCGAGATCGACATCTCGTTGTCGTTGAGGATCACCAGCAGGCGAAGACCGCTCATGTCACCGGCATTGTTGAGCGCCTCGAAAGCCATGCCTGCCGACATCGCGCCGTCGCCGATCACCGCGACGCTGTGGCGCTTGCTGCCTTCTGCCCGCGCCGCCACGGCCATGCCCAGCGCGGCCGAGATCGAGGTCGACGAGTGGGCGGTGCCGAAGGTGTCGTACTCGCTTTCGGATCGCTTGGGAAAGCCCGAAATGCCACCGAACTTGCGCAGCGTGGCCATCGCGTCGCGTCGTCCGGTGAGGGTCTTGTGACCGTAGGTCTGGTGCCCGACATCCCAGACCAGGCGGTCGCGGGGCGTGTCGAACACGTAGTGCAGTGCGATCGAGAGTTCGACCGTGCCGAGGTTCGACGACAGGTGGCCGCCGGTCTTCGACACCGACTCGATCAGGAAGGCCCGGAGCTGGTCGGCCAGGGCAGGCAATTGCCGGCGCTCGAGGCGACGCAACTGGTCCGGCGATTCGATGGTCTCAAGCAGGGAGTGGTCGGACATCTGGTGACGATTTCCTGGCCGGTGTTCAGAATCGGCGGTGTACGACGAAGCGCGCCAGATCTGCCAGCCGCCCTGACGCCGGCAACGGCGCGATCTCGCCGACCGCCTCATCGAGCAACTCGCCGGCGTAGGCCCGCGACCGTGCGAGACCGAGCAGGCTGACATAGGTGGGCTTGTCGTGGGCCGCGTCCTTGCCGGCCGTCTTGCCCAGCGTGGCGGTGTCTCCGTCGGCGTCGAGGATGTCGTCCACGACCTGGAAGAGCAGACCGACCAGCTTGCCGAAGCGATCCAGCCGGTCGATTTCGTCGCGGTCGAGCGGGGCACCACAGCGCGCGCCGAGCATCACCGCGCAGCGGATCAGCGCGCCCGTCTTGTGAATGTGCATGAACTCCAGTTCGCTGCGATCGAGTTGCCGGCCGACCGAGGCCAGATCGATCGCCTGGCCGCCGGCCATGCCGCGGGAACCGGCCGCCAGTGCGAGGTCGTGGATCATCGCCGCCTGAACCGCGGAATCGGCCAGCAGCGCCGGCCGCGACAGCGAGTGAAATGCCAGGGTCTGCAGGGCGTCGCCGGCGAGCAGGGCGGTAGCCTCATCGAACTGGATGTGTATCGTCGGCTTGCCGCGACGCAGCACATCGTCGTCCATGCACGGCATGTCGTCATGGACCAGAGAGTAGGCGTGGATCAATTCGACGGCGCATGCCGCCGCATCGAGCGCGTCGGGCGACGCACCGCAGACTTCTCCTGCCGCATGGACAAGCAGCGGTCGCACCCGCTTGCCGCCCCCCAGCACGGCGTAGCGCATGGCGGCGTGCAGGCGTTCGGGTGCGACCGACGCCGGGGGCAACAGGTCTTCGAGCGCCCCTTCGGTGCGCTTCAGGATGCGCGTCGTCCAGGCCTGGAAATCGGGCATCGGCTATTCCCGGCTGTCGCCGGCCGGCGGCACGGTCGACAATTCGCCGTCGCGCAGTTCGCGGACGCGCAGTTCGGCGTTGTCGAGCGCTTCGCGGCAACCGCGAACCAGTGCGATGCCCCGCTGATAGAGGTTCAGCGACTGCTCCAGTCCGACGTCCCCCTGTTCCATCTGGCGGACGATGTCTTCTAGTTCGGCGACGGACTTCTCGAAGTCGGGTTGCGCGCGGGCGGATCGTGCCATGCTGTCGGGGCGGTGACGAGAGGTTGTCGGGTCGGTGGGCGTGGCCGTCGCACGCGCTTGGGCTATACTGGCCGGTCCCTTTTTCCGGATTTCTATTCTTGTTCAGGAGGTTCGGGGATGTCCGACATCGCTTCCCAGCTCAAGGTCGCTCCAGCGACTTCTCAACTGCCCGTTTCGTGGTACTTCGACGATCGGATCTTCGAACTGGAGAAGCGCCTCATCTTCGATGCCGGTCCCGGCTATGTCGGGCATCGGCTGATGGTACCAGAACTCCATGACTACCGTTCTCTGGAATGGCGCGATCATGCCAGCCTGCTGGTGCATGGCGAAGACGGCTTCCACGAGATGTCCAACGTCTGCCGCCATCGCCAGGCGATCATGCTCGAAGGCTCGGGCCGGCTGAGCAACATCGTCTGCCCGTTGCACCGCTGGACGTATGATCGGCGCGGCCAGTTGCTCGGCGCACCGGCGTTCGAGCGTAATCCGTGCCTGCACCTGCGGCGGACGCCGCTCGAGGACTGGCATGGCCTGTTGTTCCGCGGACCGCGGTCGGCGTCGGTCGACCTGGCCGGGATGGCGGTGGCCCCGCAACTCGATTTCGACGGCTACAAGCTCGACCGGGTCGAAATCCATCGCTGCAACTACAACTGGAAGACCTTCATCGAGGTGTACCTGGAGGACTACCACGTCGCGCCGTTTCATCCGGGGCTCGGCAATTTCGTCACCTGCGACGATCTCGCCTGGCAGTTCGGCGAGTGGTTTTCGGTGCAGCGGGTCGGCGTAACCTCGCTGTCGCGGCCCGGATCGGACGCCTATCGCCGCTGGCACCGGGCCGTACTCGACTATTCCGGCGGCGAAGCGCCCAGGCAGGGCGCCATCTGGCTGACCTACTATCCGAACGTGATGGTCGAGTGGTATCCCCACGTGCTGGTGGTCAGCACGCTGATTCCCGAAGACGTCAATCGCACCACCAATGTCGTCGAGTTCTACTATCCCGAGGAGATCGTCGAATTCGAGCGGGGCTTCGTCGAGGCGGAACAGGCCGCGTACATGGAGACCGCGGTCGAGGACGACGAGATCGCCGAGCGCATGGACCGTGGACGCTTCGCGCTGATGCGGCAGGGCATCGACGAAGCCGGTCCCTATCAGTCGCCGATGGAAGACGGCATGCAGCATTTCCACGAGTTCTACCGCCGCCTGCTTGCCGAGGATCCGTGACACACGCGATTCCGGCGGATCGCCGACTTGTAAGCATCAAGTAAGATCCGCCTTCCTATACTCCGCCCCACGGCCATTACGATGGGCAGGCTCGTGGCTTGTCCACGGCCTGAAAATCGGCCGATATCAACAACCTAAAACGTGGAGGCGATATGGATAAAAGCGCTCAAGCCTATTGGAAGGCGGTGCTCGGTCTGCTGACCAAGATCCTGATCGTGTGGTTCGCAGTGTCTTTCGGCGCCGGCATCCTGCTGGCACCGGTTCTCAACACCATCCATCTGGGCGGTTACCCCCTGGGTTTCTGGTTTGCACAGCAAGGGTCGATCTACATCTTCATCGGGCTGATCATCTGGTATGCCAAGGCGATGGGTAGGCTCGACGAAGAATTCGACGTACACGAAGACTAAGCCAGGGGACACGATCAATGGATCTTCAAACTACGACCTATATCTGGGTCGGCGCGACCTTCGCGCTGTACATCGGTATCGCCATCTGGGCTCGAGCGGGTTCGACCTCCGAGTTCTATGCGGCGGGCGGCGGCGTGCATCCGCTGGCCAACGGCATGGCCACTGCGGCCGACTGGATGTCGGCGGCTTCCTTCATCTCGATGGCCGGCCTGATCTCCAACCTCGGCTACGGCGGCGGCCTGTTCCTGATGGGCTGGACCGGCGGCTATGTGCTGCTGGCGATGCTGCTGGCCCCGTACCTGCGCAAGTTCGGCAAGTTCACGGTGCCCCAGTTCATCGGTGACCGCTTCTACTCGAAGTCGGCCTCGACGGTGGCGGTGATCTGCCTGCTGACCGCATCGCTGACCTACATCATCGGTCAGATGACCGGCGTCGGCGTGGCCTTCTCGCGCTTCCTGGGCGTGTCGAACGAGACCGGCATCTACCTCGGCATGGCGATCGTGTTCGCCTACGCGGTGTTCGGTGGCATGAAGGGCATCACCTACACCCAGGTGGCCCAGTACTGCGTGCTGATCGCGGCCTACATCGTGCCGGCGATCTTCATCTCCCTGAACCTCACCGGCAACCCGATCCCGCAGCTCGGACTGGGCTCGAACCTGACGGGCCAGGACGTGTCGCTGCTGCAGAAGCTCGACGAAGTCGTCGTGCAGCTCGGCTTCGGCCAATACACCACCTCGGTGCCGGCCAACAGCACGCTGAACATGTTCGTCTACACCCTGTCGCTGATGATCGGTACCGCCGGTCTGCCGCACGTGATCATGCGCTTCTTCACGGTGCCGAAGGTCAAGGATGCACGGACCTCGGCAGGTTGGGCGCTGTTCTTCATCGCGCTGCTCTACACCACCGCGCCGGCCGTGGCTGCCATGGCCAAGATGAACCTGATCGGTACGGTCAACCAGGGTGCCTTCACCTCGGCCGACATCTATGCCGCCGACTCCGCGCTCGAGTACGACAAGCGTCCGGACTGGATGAAGCGCTGGGAAGTCACCGGTCTGCTGAAGTTCGAGGACAAGAACGGCGATGGCCGTATCCAGTACTACAACGACAAGAACGCCGGGTTCGCCGACAAGGCCGAGGCTGCCGGTTGGAAGGGCAACGAACTGACGGTCAACGCCGACATCATCGTGCTGGCCAACCCGGAAATCGCGCTGCTGCCGAACTGGGTGATCGCGCTGGTGGCCGCCGGTGGTCTGGCTGCCGCACTGTCGACCGCAGCCGGTCTGCTGATGGCGATCTCCGCCGCTGTATCCCACGACCTGATCAAGAACATCATCGCGCCGGACATCAGCGACAAGAACGAGCTGATGGCTGGCAAGATCTCGATGGCCGTGGCGATCGTGGTGGCAGGCTACCTGGGCCTCAACCCGCCGGGCTTCGCAGCGGGTACCGTGGCCCTGGCCTTCGGTATCGCGGCGAGTTCGCTGTTCCCGGCCATCATGATGGGCATCTTCTCCAAGAAGATGAACAAGGAAGGCGCGATGGCGGGCATGCTGGCCGGCCTCGGCATCACCCTGTTCTACGTGTTCGCGCACAAGGGCCTGTTCTTCATCAAGGGTACCGGCTACGTCGACATGATCGGCGGCCCGAACAGCTTCTTCGGCATCACGCCGGAAGCCTTCGGTGCGATCGGTGCCCTGGTGAACTTCGCCGTCGCCTTCGCGGTGGATAAGGTCACCAAGGAGCCGCCCGAGCACATCCAGCACATGGTCGAGGCCGTACGTATTCCGCGTGGCTCCAAGGCCGTGGATGGCGCTCACTAAGCGTTGCTGATGCAGTAGGGCTTGCCCCGGTGGATGGACATGCCATCCGCCGGGGCAAGCAGAAGCCCCGCCCAAGCATCCGGCGGGGTTTCTTTTTTCGGAGGTCGAATGATTCAGTACGTCTCGCTGGCCATGAACTGGGTGATTTTCCTGGCCCTGTTTCCGATCAGCTTCATCTGGCTGAGGCGCGCCTGGCGCATCGTCGTGCGCCGGGATTTCTCCGAGGTCGCGCTGAAGCGTGGTGAGTCGCCCGCGAATCCAGAGCGATTCGCACCGATGGCAGCCGTCATCAATATGGTGGCCGGCATCGTCATCGCCTGCGTGATCCTGGGCGTGGCGGCCGCACTCCTGTCTTATGCGCAGTGGACCGCGATCGCGGGTGTAACCATCTGGTGCAAGTTCTTCTTCGACTTCATCCTCAGTCGGCACGCGCACCCGGTGCAATGGGGTCGCAAGAAGAAGCCAGTCGACGAAACGACCCGGTCGGATTGACGCAAAGTCGCCTGCACCCGGATCGCGTGCGCCGTCGCCTCAGTCTGCCTTCGGTGACGATTCCGGGTCCTGGCTCTGGCTCGCGTCGAAGTGGTCCATGTATTTTGCGTAGAGGCCGACGATCAGCAGGTAGGCGAGAAGATCGCCCTGGGCGCACAGGTAGAATCCGAGCGGGAAACCGAGGAATTCGAAGCGGTTCAGTTCGCCGGCAAAGTACGCGGAGCAGAACGTGATCCCGAACCAGGTGGCGAGCAGGACGACCGTCAGCGCACGGGTCCGTCGCCAATAGAATTGCCGGCGCAAACCGGGGGAGGGCTCGCGCGCCTCCCCGTCGGCAGGCGAGGTGTTCATCCCCTCTGGGCGTCCCGCTGCATGCGACTCTGCAGGTCGTGGGGCGCTGCCTCATAGTGGCTGAAGTCGATCTCGCAGACCGCGTCGCCGCCACTGATCGCGCGCAGTCGCGATTCGAAGCCATCCATCTCCACCATCGGCACCAGGCCGATGATCCGGGTGCGACCCGTGCCGGCGCTGTCGGTGCCGGTCAGGCGGCCACGGCGTGACGACAGATCGGCACTGACGTCACCGAAATGGGCTTCGCCGGTCTCGATCTGCACCTGCACCAGTGGTTCGAGCAGCAGCGGTCGCGCGGCCGAGGCGGCTTCCTGCAATGCGTGCCGTGCCGCCGTGACGAAGGAAATCTCGTTCGAATCCACGGTGTGGAACTTGCCGTCGAACACCGTCACTTCGAGATCGTGCAGCGGAAAGCCCGCGAGTACGCCCTCTTCGGCCGCCTGGCGCACGCCCTTCTCGACGGCCGGAATGTATTGGCCCGGAATCACGCCGCCCTTGATCGCGTCGACGAACTGGATGCCCGCACCGCGCTCGAGCGGCGATATCCGCAGTGCCACCTCGCCGAACTGGCCGGCGCCGCCACTCTGCTTCTTGTGCCGGTAGCGCGATTCGGCATTCGAGGCGATCGTCTCGCGAAACGGGATCGAAGGCGGCGCGGTGTCAACCTGAACGTTCCACCGGTTTTCGAGTTGCTCGAGCACGACCTTGAGGTGGGTTTCACCGAGGCCCCGCAGCACGGAGCCCTTGCCGCGCGGGTCGGTGTCCACCTCGAGGCAGGGGTCTTCGTCGAGCAGGCGGTGCAGCGCGTCCGACAGCTTCTGTTCGTCGCCGTGCTTTCTCGGGACCAGCGCCTGCCCGAACACCGGCCTCGGGTAGCTCGGCGAGACCAGGTGAAGGTAGTCTTCTTCGTGGGAGTCGTGCAGCACCGCGTCGCGGTGGACCTCGTCGACCCGGGCCACGGCGCAAATGTCGCCGGGCACGCCTTCCGGTATCTCCACCTGGTTCTTGCCCTGCAGCCGCAGCAGATGGGACACCTTGAACGGCTTGCGGCCGTCGCCGACGAACAGCTGGGTATTGGGCGTGACCGTACCCTGGTGGATGCGGAAGATGCCGAGCTTGCCGCGGAACACGTCGTTGCTGACCTGAAAGACATGGGCCACGACATGGGCATCCGGACTACAGCTGATGTCGACCGGCTGTGCCGCCTCACCTTCGCCGCGCAGGAATTGCGGTGGATTGCCCTCGGTCGGGTCCGGCATCAGGCGCCCGAGGATTTCGAGCAGTTCCGCCACGCCGGCGCCGGTGCGTGCCGAAACGAAGCACACCGGAACCAAATGGCCTTCGCGCAGGGCCTGCTCGAACGGATCGTGGAGCTGCTCGGGATCCAGCGACTCGCCCTGCTCGAGATAGAGGGCCATCAGATCTTCGTCGACCTCGACGATCTGGTCCACGATCTGCTCGTGGGCGGCGGTGACGGTCGAGAATGCCGTGCTTGCCTCGTAATCGGGCGTGAAGAAACAGTCGATGACGCCGCTGCCGTCCAGCGAGGGCAGGTTGATCGGCAGGCATTCGGGCCCGAACGTCGTCGCGATGCTGTCCTGCAGGGCCGCGAGATCGACGCCGGAGGCGTCGATCTTGTTGACGACGATCATGCGGCACTTGCCGGCCGCGGCCGCCATCACCCGTCGGGTTACCGGCTCGATGCCGGTTTGCGCATTGACCACCACGACGGCGGTCTCGACTGCCGGCAGTGCGGCCAGTGCCCGCCCCAGGAAATCGGGCGTGCCCGGTGTGTCGAGCAGGTTCACCCAGTGTTCCGCCGACTCCAGATGGGTGATGCTGACATTGATCGAGTGGCCGATCGCCTTTTCCTGGGCATCGTAGTCGGAAACGGTGTCGCCCCGTTCCAGGCTGCCGGCAGCGTTGATCGCGCCGGCACTGCTGAGCAGCGCCTCCAGCAACTCGGTCTTGCCGCACCCGGCCTGGCCCAGCAGGGCGACGTTGCGGATGTCGTGTACGGACTTCGGTACCATCTCACGCTCCTCCCTCGTGATTCAATGATCCAAGTATCCGCCTGCCGGCGCCGGCGGACAACGCGCTGGCCGAAAAAGGCCGGCACGGGGGGAGTCGGTCAGTGGTCGTCGGGCGGATTTCGATCGAGCACCACCATGTTGTTGCGGTGGATGATCTCCGCTTCGTCCACGTAGCCGAGCAGGGATTCGATCTCCGCGGACGGACGCCCGGCGATACGACGACATTCGCCGGCGGCATAGTTGGCGAGGCCGCGCGCGATCTCGCGGCCGGCCAGCGACAGGCAACTGACGACTTCGCCGCGGGCGAACTCGCCGATCACCGAGCGCACACCGACCGGCAGCAGGCTGCGGCCCTGGATCAGGGCCCGGCATGCGCCGTCATCGAGGATGACGCTGCCGGCCACCTGCAGATGGTCCGCCAGCCATTGCTTGCGAGCCTGCAGTGGCGAACTGGCGGCATGCAGCAGACTGCCGACGTCTTCGCCGGCGACGAGCCGCAGCAGGACGTCGGTGTCGCGGCCGCTGGCAATGACGGTGTGAGCGCCGCTGCGCGCGGCGCGGCGGGCCGCACGGACTTTGGTCAGCATGCCGCCCTTGCTGATCTGGCTGGCCGAACCGCCGGCCATGCCGTCGTAGCTGGGATCGTCGGCGAGCCCCTCGCTGATCAGCCTGGCGTCCGCGTTCTTGCGCGGGTCGGCGGTATAGAGCCCGCTCTGGTCGGTGAGGATGATCAGGGCTTCGGCTTCGATCAGGTTGGCGATCAGTGCGCCGAGGGTATCGTTGTCGCCGAACTTGATTTCCTCGGTGATCACCGTGTCGTTTTCGTTGATGATCGGCACGACGCCCAGTTCGAGCAGCGTGGTCAGCGTCGAGCGGGCGTTCAGGTAGCGCTCGCGGTCAGCCAGGTCGTCGTGGGTGAGCAGGATCTGCGCAGTTTGCAGGCCGTGTCCGAGGAACGCGCTCTGGTAGGCCTGAGCCAGGCCCATCTGTCCGATCGCAGCGGCTGCCTGCAACTGGTGCACCGCCTTCGGCCGGCGTGTCCAGCCGAGTCGTTGCATGCCGGCAGCGATCGCCCCCGACGACACCAGTGCCACCTCCTTGCCGTCCGATCGCAGTGCCGCGATCTGACTCGCCCAGGTCTCCAGCGCCGCGGTGTCGAGGCCACTGCCGTTGTTGGTCACCAGCGCGGAACCGACCTTTACCACCAGCCGCCTGGCGTTGCGGATGCGTGATCTCATTCCGATTCGGTCCATCTGTCCGAGTCCTGCTCAGCGGCGGGCTGCACCACATCCGGATCGAATTCGGCGGCCGCACGTTCGGCCATGATTCTGGCCGATTCGCGGTCCACATGCGCCTGAACGGCGTCACACAGCGCTGCACATCCGTCACCCGAAAGCGCGGAGATCGCGAACCACGGACCTTCGTGCCCGAGCGCCGACACGAAATCGCGGAGCCGGGCTTCGCGTTCGACGTCGTCGATCAGATCCACCTTGTTGAGGACCAGCCAGCGCGGCTTGGCGTAGAGCCCTTCGTCGTACTTGCGCAGTTCGGCGATGATCGCGCGCGCCTCCTGCACCGGGTCGGCCTCGGGGTCGAAAGGCGCCAGGTCGACGAGGTGGAGCAGCAGGTTGGTGCGTGCCAGGTGCTTGAGGAAGCGGTGGCCGAGACCGGCGCCTTCGGCAGCGCCTTCGATCAGGCCGGGTATGTCGGCGAGAACGAAGCTCTTCTCGTCTCGCGTCCGCACCACACCGAGGTTGGGTTGAAGTGTCGTGAATGGATAGTCGGCAACTTTCGGCCGCGCCGCCGATACCGCGCGGATCAGGGTCGACTTGCCGGCATTGGGCATGCCGAGCAGGCCGACATCGGCAAGGACCTTGAGTTCGAGGTGAAGGTTGCGGCGCTGGCCTTCCCCGCCCATCGTGCGCTTGCGCGGCGCGCGATTGACGCTGGACTTGAAGTGGATGTTGCCGAGCCCGCCGCGGCCGCCACGTGCGACCAGCACGCGCTTGCCGTCGGCGTCGAGGTCGGCGATCAACTCGCCGGAATCCTCGTCTCGGATGACCGTCCCGACCGGCATGCGCAGCACGACGTCCTCGCCGCCACGTCCGTAGCAGTCCTTCGAGGCGCCGTTCTCGCCGCGCTCGGCACGGAAACGCCGCTTGAATCGGAAGTCGATCAGGGTATTGAGATTGCGGTCGGCGACGGCGATCACGTCGCCCCCGCGTCCACCGTCACCACCGTCCGGTCCACCCTTGGGGATGAACTTCTCGCGGCGGAACGAGGCCATGCCGTTGCCGCCGTCGCCGGCGGCCACTTCGATGCGGGCTTCGTCGAAGAACTTCATCGTGGTCCTGGAAACAAAAAAGCCCTATCGCGAAGGATAGGGCTTTGTCCGCGACGGGTAGGGGACTTGCCTACTCGGCGTCCGGAACGATCGCGACGGTACGGCGCTTGGCGGGGCCCTTGATCAGGAACTGGACCTTGCCGTCCTTCAGTGCGAACAGCGTGTGGTCCTTGCCGATGCCGACGTTGTCGCCGGCATGGTACTGGGTGCCGCGTTGGCGAACCAGAATGTTGCCGGCCAGCACCGATTGACCACCGTAGCGCTTGACGCCGAGCCGTTTCGATTCGGAATCGCGACCGTTACGAGAACTGCCGCCGGCCTTTTTGTGTGCCATGAGTCAAATCTCCTGTTAGCCCGAAATCGCTTCGATGCGCAATTCGGTGTAGTTCTGGCGATGGCCCTGATGCTTGATGTAGTGCTTGCGGCGACGCATCTTGAAAATCTTGACCTTGTCGTGACGCCCGTGGGAAACCACGGTGGCGGTGACGGCAGCACCGTCGACCACCGGCGTGCCGATCCTGACCGACTCGCCTTCTCCGACCATCAAAACTTGTCCGAGAGTGATTTCCGAGCCCACGTCTGCCGGTATCTGTTCTACCTTGATCTTTTGGCCGGCGGACACTCGGTATTGCTTGCCGCCGGTTTTTATGACCGCGTACATGGTTGCTCCAGTGAAGTGGTTTTGAGCGAAACCGTAAATTCTAAGCTGAGATTTCTCGTAGGTCAAAGACTTGTGCCGATCGGCCGTCTCGTGGCCCGGCATCGTTCGCCCCGGCGCGCGCCGTTTCGGGGCATGGGGTCGTGTCGAGCTGCAGACGGCCCGGTAATGCGGCAGCCTGACTGGCATGTGCGCGGGTTTACCCGTCTATTGCCGGAATCCGGGAAGGGATAGTCTGCGCACAGGTTGTCAGACAAGCAGATAAGCAGATGCCTGAGTGTGAACATCTTCCGCGCCCGCCGAGATTGGCCGACACCTTGTCGCGATCGCTGCAGGATTGGGTGCGTGACCGACGTCTCGCGGAGGGCGATCGGCTGCCCACCGAAAAGCAGCTGTGCGAGCATTTCGGCGTCAGTCGAGCGGTCGTGCGCGAGGCCATCGCCCGCCTGCAGGCCGATGGCTACGTCGAGACCCGGCAGGGCCTCGGTGCATTCGTCGCGGTCGGTGCCGGCGTCAGCCGATTTCGCATCGATCGAGCGGATGGCGTGACCCGCGGCGATGGCCTGCGTGAAGTTTTCGAACTGCGGCAACTGATGGAAAGTGGCATCGCCGAACTGGCGGCGGCGCGACGGTCGGAATCCGACTTGTCGGAAATGCGGATGTTGCTGGGTCGGATGGAAGAAGCGTTGGTCGAACGGCAGCAGGCGAGTGAACTCGACGACGCATTTCATCTCGCGATCGCTGCCGCGACCCGCAATCCATTGCTGGTTCGCTTCATGGAATTCATGGGTGCGCAGATCCAGAGTTCGCGGGTGCCGACATGGGACGACGAGGGCCATGTCCGCGGTCTGGCTGCTGCCGCCCACGACGAACACCAGGCGATGTATCGTGCGATCGCGGACGGCGATGTGATGGCGGCCCGCCTCGCTGCGGCCGGGCATCTGCAGGCGGCGGCCGAGCGGCTCGGACTGGCGCCGGGCGAAGGGCGGTCCGGATCCGGTCGGGTCGGGCGCTGAAGGAGGAGATCATGGGCGAGCGGAACGAAGCACCGGCGATGGCGCAGCGCGAAGCGGATTTCTCGAAGGTGGACCGGGCACGGCTGGTCGAGGCCCTGGCCGGTGCGCTGCCGGCCCAGTGCCTGCTGCATGCGCAGGAAGACCTGCAACCTTACGAATGCGACGGCTTGTCGGTCTACCGGCAGGTGCCGATGGCGGTGGTGCTGCCGCGCACCGAAGCGCAGGTGGTCGCAGTTCTGCGCATCTGCAGCGAGCAGGGCGTGCCGGTCGTCGCCCGCGGGGCCGGCACTGGCCTCTCGGGCGGAGCCCTGCCCCACGCCCACGGTGTCGTGCTGAGTCTGGCACGCTTCAACCGCATCCTCGAACTGGACGCCAATGCCCGGATCGCCGTGGTCCAGCCGGGGGTCCGCAACCTCGCGATATCCGAAGCCGCGGCCGCGCATGGCCTGTACTACGCACCGGACCCGTCGTCACAGATCGCCTGTTCGATCGGCGGCAATGTCGCCGAGAACGCCGGCGGCGTGCATTGCCTCAAGTACGGTCTGACCGTGCATAACGTCGTCCGCGTCCGTGCCGTGACGATTGACGGCGAAATCGTCGAGATCGGTTCGAGGGCGCCAGACGGGCCCGGCTATGATCTGCTGGCGCTGATGCACGGTTCGGAAGGCATGCTGGCCGTGGTTACCGAGATCACGGTGCGCCTGACACCGAAGCCGCGGCTCGCCCGCTGCATCCTGGCCAGCTTCGACGACGTCGCGAAAGCCGGCGATGCGGTGGCCGCGGTGATCGCAGCCGGCATCATCCCGGCCGGCCTCGAAATGATGGACCAACCGGCGACTGCGGCGGTCGAGCAGTTCGTCCAGGCCGGATACAACCTGGCGGCGGCCGCCATTCTGCTGTGCGAATCCGACGGCACGCCCGAGGAGGTCGCCGACGAGATCGAGCGCATGCGCGTCGTGCTAGAAGCCAGCGGCGCCACCGAGATCCGGATCTCGGGCGACGAGGCCGAGCGCCTCAAGTTCTGGGCCGGCCGGAAAGCGGCATTCCCGGCGGCCGGGCGCATCTCACCCGACTACTACTGCATGGACGGCACGATCCCGCGCAAGCGGGTCGGCGAAATGCTGCTGGCGATCCAGGGCATGGAAAGAAAATACGGCCTGCGTTGCATCAACGTCTTCCATGCGGGAGACGGAAACATGCATCCACTGATCCTGTTCGATGCCAATCAACCGGGCGAACTCGATCGCGCCGAAGCCTTCGGCGCCGACATCCTGGAACTGTCGGTCGCACTCGGCGGCACCATCACCGGCGAGCACGGGGTCGGAATCGAGAAGATCAACCAGATGTGCAGCCAGTTCACGACGCCGGAGATCGAGACATTCTTCCGGGTCAAAGCGGCGTTCGACCCGGCGGGCCTGCTCAATCCGGGCAAGGCGATACCGACCCTGAATCGCTGCGCCGAATACGGACGGATGCGGGTCAGCAATGGGCAATTGCCCCATGCCGACATCGAGCGCTTCTGACATGCCGCGCAGCCATCCATACCGAATCGATCGCAGGGAGCGAATCCGATGGACGAATTGATCCGCGAATGGCGGGATCGGGTGCGGGCGTCGGCCTCGCGCGGCGAATCGCTGCAGCTGCGTGGCGGCGGCACCAAGGATTTCTATGGCGGCCCAACCGCGGGCGAGATCCTCGACAGCCGTGACTACGCGGGCGTGGTCGCCTACGAGCCGACCGAACTGGTGATCACCGCGCGCTGCGGCACGCCGCTGGCGGATCTGCAGTCGGTGCTGGCCGAGCGCGGCCAGGAGTTGCCGTTCGAGCCGCCCGCCTTCGGCGAAGGTGCGACCGTGGGCGGCTGCGTCGCGGCCGGCCTGTCGGGACCGCGGCGCTCTAGCGTCGGTGCGCTGCGCGATTTCGTCCTCGGCACACGGATCATCGATGGCCGGGGCGAGGTGCTGCGCTTCGGCGGGCAGGTGATGAAGAACGTCGCCGGCTACGACGTCTCGCGCCTGATGGCCGGCAGCCTCGGCACGCTGGCGCTGATGCTCGAAGTGTCGCTCAAGGTGCTGCCGAAGCCGGTCGCCGAACGTACGCTGCGCTTCGAACTGCAGCAGGCCGAGGCCTTGTCCAGATTGAACGCCTGGGGCGGTCGGCCGCTGCCGATCGGCGCCTCGTTCTGGCACGACGGTGTACTGTCCCTGCGTCTTTGCGGTGCCGAAGCCGCGATCGACGCTGCAGGGCGGGAGCTGGGGGGCGATGTCGTCGCCGCCGATGAGGCGACCGCGCTGTGGCGCGATCTGCGCGAGCATCGTCACCCGTTCTTCCAGTCGGGCGAAGCCTTGTGGCGCCTGGCGGTGCCGTCCGACGTGGCGGTGTTGCCGCTGGAGGCGCCGGTCGCGGTCGAATGGGGCGGCGCCCAGCGCTGGTTCCGCGGTGGGCTCCCGGCACAGCGCGTGCGTGAGGTGGCCGAGGCGGTGGGCGGTCACGCCACGCTGTTTCGCGGCGGCGACAAGGGCGATGGGGTGTTCCATCCATTGCCGGCGACCATTGCGCGGATCAATCGGCGCGTCAAGGAGGCGCTCGATCCCGAGGATGTGTTCGGCCGTGGCCGCATGTATCCGGTCGATTGACCCACTGAATTCCCGAAGGCGCCAGCCATGCAGACGAATCTCGCCGATTTCATCAAGGACACCGCGCAGGGGAAGGAAGCAGAAAGCATCCTTCGCGCCTGCGTGCATTGCGGTTTCTGTACCGCGACCTGTCCGACCTACCAGTTGCTCGGGGACGAGCTCGACGGCCCGCGCGGACGCATCTATCTGATCAAGCAGGTGCTCGAGGGGCGCGAATTCACGGCCAGTACCCAACTGCACCTCGACCGCTGCCTGACCTGCCGATCGTGCGAATCCACCTGTCCGTCCGGCGTTCGCTACGGGCGGCTGGTGGATATCGGCCGCGAGGTGGTCGAGAAGCGGGTGGCGCGGCCGGCAGGTCAGCGCGCGGTGCGCTGGTTGCTCAAGGAATTCGTGCCCCGTGCCGGGTTGTTCGGCGCGTCGATGGCGCTGGGCCGGGCGGTCAAGCCGCTACTGCCCGGGATGCTGAAGGCCAAGGTGCCTGACGTCCGGGCGCCCGGACGGTGGCCCGAGCACCGTCACCCGCGCCGGTGGATTGCGCTGGCCGGTTGCGCGCAACCGGCGATGGCGCCTTCGGTCAATCGTGCCGCGGCCCGCGTGCTCGATGCGATCGGAATATCGCTGGTCGAGGTCGCCGGCGCCGGCTGCTGCGGCGCCGTGCGCTATCACCTGAACGACCAGCCGGGTGGTCTCGACGACGCGCGGCGCAACGTCGATGCGTGGGCGCCGCTGCTCGAACGGGGCGAGGTCGAGGGCATCCTGATGACGGCCTCAGGCTGCGGCGTGCAGGTACGCGAGTACGGACACCTGCTGGCCGGTGATGCGAGGTATCGCGACCGTGCACGCCAGATCGGCGAGTCGACACTCGACCTCTCCGAGTTGCTGACCCGCGAGGTGGCTTCGCTCGAGCGGGCACTGCAGGCGCGTGGCGGCGGCAGGGGTGAGCGCATCTCGTTTCATGCGCCCTGTACCCTTCAGCACGGACAGAAGATCCGGGGCGTCGTCGAGCGCCTGTTGCTGGCCGCCGGCTACGAACTCACGGTGGTCGCCGATGCCCATCTGTGCTGTGGCTCGGCCGGCACCTACTCGCTGCTGCAGCCTGAGCTGTCGATGCGCCTCCGGGACAACAAGCTGGCGGCGCTGGGGGCTGGTGGTCCGACCCGGATCGCCTCGGCCAATGTCGGCTGCATGACCCACCTGGAGTCGGCGGCGACGGTCCCGGTGGTGCACTGGATCGAACTGATCGACGAGCGGTTGAACACGGCGAAAGGCGGCTGACCGGAGACTAAAGTCGGCTCGGGCGTCATCCGTAAATGGCGTGATGAGCGATCATTCCCTGTCCGATCCGCAGGCCCTGGTCTGCGCCGGCGTCCGCATTCCGCCTCAGCCCGCGGTGCTGGCGCAGTTGTTCGAGCTGCTGGCCGCCGGCGATTTCGACATTCGCCGCGTGGCCCAGGTCGTCGCCGCCGATGCCGGGTTGGCCGCGCTGCTGTTCAAGCTCGCCGCCTCGCCGATCTATGCCAAGGGCCGACGTGCCGAATCACTCGAACAGGTGCTGCAGGTGGTCGGCGTCCAGCAATCGTTCAATCTGGCCCGGGCAATCGGACTGGAGGCCGCGATCGGGGGCGACCGCCGGGTGCTTGAAGCGTTCTGGCTGCGGTCGGGCGACATTGCGCGGATCGCCGCACAGGTGGCCGCTGACCGGGTCGCGGTATGCAACGTATTTCCGGATCAGGCCTACCTCGCCGCAATCTTCCAGGATTGCGGCGTGCCCTTGCTGGCCGAACGATTCCCCGACTACGGCAACCTCAAGAGTCATGCCGCCGGCAATGCGCCGTGGGCGTCGATGATCGACGAAGACCGGCGCTACGACACCGACCACTGCGTCGTCGGCTACCTGGTCGCGCGTCACTGGAAACTGCCGGACTTCGTCGCCGACGCCATTCGTTGCCATCACGAATTGGCCGGCCTGGGCGAACATCGGGTGCGCAGTCTGGTCGCGATCCTGATGATCGCCCAGGAAATCCACTGTCGCGAGCAGGGCGTACACAATGCGGAATGGTTCGGCGTGGCCGATCTGGTGGTATCCGAACTGGGGCTCGACCCCGACGGGCTCGACGAATACTGCGAAGAAATCCGCGATCGCTTTCTCGAAGGCCGTTAGGGTCGCGCGGCAAATGTCGCTATCCTTGCCTACCGCCGCTTGACGACCCCAGACCATGTCCCTCAGCGTTGAAACCTGCGTCGCCAGCCACCAGGGCGACCGTCCGGAGCAGCAGGACCGGGCGGCGATCTTCGGCCACCCCAAGCTCGGCGGCATGTTGATGGCCGTGCTGGCAGACGGCATGGGCGGGCATTCGGGTGGCGCGATGGCGGCCGAGCAGGTGTTGTTGAAGGCCCGCCAGAACTTCGAGATGTACGCGCCGAGGTCCGAGACCCCTGAGCATCTGCTGAAGGAGATCGTCGAGGAAGCCCATGTCGTCATCAAGCTGACCAGCTTCACCAGCGAAAAGGATCCGCACAGTACCGCGGTCGTGCTGCTGCTGCAGCCGGGGCGCGTCGACTGGGCGCATTGCGGCGATTCGCGCCTGTACCACTTTCGCGCCGGCGCGCTGGTCGCCAAGACCGAAGACCAGTCGCTGGTCGAGCAATTGGTAAAGAAGGGCGTGATCAGCGCCGAGGCGGCGCTCGATCATCCGCACCGCAACGTGCTGCTGTCCTGTCTCGGGGCAGAGAATCCGCCCAAGGTGTTGCACGGGCATGTCGGCGAACTGCGTGCCGGCGATGCTTTCGTGTTGTGTTCGGACGGGCTTTGGGCTTATTTCGACGATGCCGAACTCGGCAGCATCGTCCATCGGCTGGCACCGCGGGAAGCCGCTGAAACGCTGATCGGGCATGCCCGTGGGCGTGCCGAGGGCGAGGGCGACAACATCTCGTTGGCGATCGTCAAGCTGGTCGACGGATCGGCGGCTGTCAGCGGCTGACAGCGTGCCACGTACGGGTCGATCGCCGTGCGGCCCGGACTGGCTTCAATCGCGCTGGCGCAGCAGTCGGTGGCGCCAGAACAGGGCGGCCATCGCGCTCGCACAGGTCGCCATCATGCCGATCACCCACCAGAAACCGGCGTTGTCGCCGATCAGCGGCATCTGCGGAAAGTTCATGCCCCAGATGCCGGCGATCAGTGTCGCAGGCAGGAATAGGATCGACAGCACGGTCAGCACGCGGACCTCCAGATTGAGCCGGTTGGAGACACTCGACAGATAGATCTCGAGCAGGTCGCCGAGTTGGTCGCGTACGCCGTCGAGTGACTCCAGCACATGGATCGAATGGTCCTGGACGTCGCGCAGATAAAGCCGGGTTTCGGCACTGAAGTTGGCGCGGTCGCCGCGCTGCAGTGTGCCGACCAGTTCGCGCAGCGGCCACACCGCCCGCCGCACGGTCAATGTGTCGCGCTTGCATCGATTGATGCGTTCCAGCAGCGCCGGTGTTGGTTTCATCATCGCCTCGTCCTCGAGCCCCTCCGCCTTCTCGGCGAGGTGATCGACGACCAGGAAATAGCGATCGACCGCGATGTCGAGCAGGGCATAGGCCAGATAGTCCGGCCCGCGGTCACATAGCGGAGATCCCGGCGCACGCAGGCGCTCGCGCACCGGATCGAACGCGCCGCGGGCATATTCCTGGAAGCTCAGCACGAAATCGGGTCCGATCACCAGGCCCAACTGATCCGAACCGATGCCGCGCGTGTCGTCGTCCACGTCGAGCAGGCGCAGAACCAGGAACAGGTAGTTCGGATACTCCTCGAGCTTCGGTCGCTGGGAGGTATTGAGCACGTCCTCGAGTGTCAGTGGATGCAGCCCGAAGCGTTCGCCGATGGCGGTCATCAGCGCGGAATCGTGCAGGCCGTGAACATTCAGCCAGAGGAACTTGCGCGCGCGCCGAAGTGCGCCGAACTCCGATGCGGTGGTGAAGCTGTATTCGTCGCATCCGCCGGCGTCGTATTCGAAGACCGAGATCCGGGCCCGGTCGGTGCGTCGCTCGCCGACGTGGATCGGCGTGCCGGCGGGAACCCCAAGCTTGCGGTCGATGGCCTTGCTGCGACGTCGTCGGGTGGGCGTTCGTTCCTTCATTTTCGCATCCATGGGAATCGCGGGTGGCCCGTGTCGGGCTATTTCAGTAATATGCACCGCGGAGTACCGATCGGTGCGCAGCAGCGACACGTCCGGCGGTATCCTCACTCAAAGTACAAGAATTCGCCGGGTGGCGCAGGGGTCCGTTGCGGGAGGCGCCGGAACTGCAGTCCGCACATGTCGCGACCGGGTCCGATTCATTGAAAATTGGGAGTTTCAATGTCTGTGGTCATCGGAATTGCCACCGAAACCGACGCCGGTGAGCGACGGCTTGCGGTGGTGCCGGACGTCGTCAAGCGCTATCGTGGGCTTGGTGCCGAAGTCGTCATGCAGGCGGGCGCGGGCGGGGCCGCCCATTTTCGCGACAAGGATTTTCCAGACGCCACCATTGCCGCCGACATGGCTGGCGCGATCGGAGAGGCCGGGCTGGTGCTTTGCGTCCAGCCCCCACCGCCGAAGCTGATCAAGAAGCTCAAGGCGGGAACCGTGTTGCTCGGCATGCTTCAGCCCTGGTCCGACAAGGCACGCCTGAAGGCGCTCGCCAGCGGCGGCATCACCAGTTTCTCGCTCGAACTCCTGCCTCGTATCACCCGATCCCAGAGCATGGACGCACTGTCCAGTCAGGCCGCAGTGGCGGGCTACGAATGTGCCCTGATCGCGGCCGATCATTCACCCAAGTTCTTTCCGATGCTGACCTACGCGGCCGGCACCATCCGGCCGGCGCGGGTGCTGGTGATCGGTGCCGGCGTCGCCGGCTTGCAGGCGATCGCGACGGCGCGCCGCATCGGCGCGATGGTCGAGGCCTACGACGTGCGTCCGGAGACCCGCGAGCAGGTCGAATCGCTTGGTGCCCGCTTCGTCGATACCGGGGTGTCGGCGGCCGGCAGCGGTGGCTATGCGAGGGAACTGAGCGACGACGAGAAGACGCGCCAGGCCGAGAAGCTGGCGAAGGCGGTGGCGCAGTGCGATGCGGTCATCACGACGGCTGCGGTCCCGGGCAAGAAGGCGCCGGTGATCGTCACCAAGGAGATGATCGCGGCGATGAAGCCCGGCGCGGTGGTCGTCGACTTGGCCGCGGACAGCGGCGGCAATGTCGAGGGGGTGGTCGCAGGCGAAAAAACCTGGATCGGCGAGGTGCTGGTGATCGGTCCTACGCACATCCAGAGCCGGATGCCGGTCCACGCCTCCGAGATGTACGCCAAGAACCTGTTCAATTTCATCAGTCCCTTCATCCGCGACGGCGAGCTGGTGCTCGACTGGGACGACGAGGTGATGGCCGGCTGTTGCCTGACCCACGACGGCGAGATCCGTCATGCGGGCGTTCGCGAAGCGCTCGGCCTGTAGCCACGACGAGAGAGAATAAAACCATGGAAGGGATCGTCTATCTGTATGTGTTCATGTTGGCCGCATTTACCGGCTACGAGGTCATCTCGCGGGTGCCGGTGATCCTGCACACTCCGCTGATGTCGGGCTCCAACTTCATTCACGGCGTCGTGCTGGTCGGTGGCATGGTGACCCTCGGCCATGCCGAGTCCGGCTTGCAGATGCTGCTGGGCTTCATTGCGGTGGTGCTGGGTGCAGCCAACGCCGCGGGGGGTTATGTCGTGACCGAGCGCATGCTCGGCATGTTCAAGTCCGGTAATCGCAAGGGAGGCGCGTGATGACGGGGCACTGGTTCATTCACGCCGCCTATCTGGCGGTGGCCGTGGTCTTCATTTTCGGACTGAAGGCCATGGCATCGCCGGCGACCGCCCGCAAGGGCATCGTCTGGGCCGGCTACGCGATGGTCGCCGCGGTGATCGTCACGTTCTTCTGGCCCGGCATGGAAAACCGCTGGTTGATCGTGCTCGGCATTCTGCTGGGCGGCGTCGTCGCATGGCGCTCCGGCAAGAAGGTCGCGATGACCGAGATGCCGCAGATGGTCGCGATCTACAACGGTATGGGTGGTGGTGCTGCGGCAGCGATCGCCGCGGTCGAGTTTGCCCGCGGTGAGATCCATGGTCCGGCCGTGCTGGTGATGGCCGTGCTCGGCGCACTGATCGGCGCGGTGGCATTCTCCGGTTCGTGTGTCGCGTGGGCCAAGCTCGCCGGCAAGATGAAGCGTGCCTACCGATTCCCGAACCAGCGCACCTTGAGCACCCTGCTCGCCATCATCGTCGGCTGGCTCGGCATCGGCATCGTCGTCGATGGCCACCCGTGGGCGATCGCGATCATCCTGTTCTTTGCGGTCGCCCTGCTGCTCGGCGTCGTGGTGACGGCACCGATCGGTGGCGCCGACATGCCGGTCGTGATCTCGCTGCTCAACGCCTTCACCGGACTTGCCGTCGGCTTCGAGGGCTACGTGCTCCAGATTCCGGCGCTGATCGTGGCCGGTATCGTGGTTGGCGCGTCGGGCACCCTGCTGACCCACTTGATGGCCAAGGCGATGAACCGCCCGATCCGCAATGTGCTCTTTACGCCGCTGACCGGCGAGGCGCAGGACGAGGCCCAGGCGATCGAAGGCCGCATGCAGGAGACCTCGGCGCTCGACGCTGCGGCGACCATGCGCTACGCGGCCAAGGTGATCGTGGTACCGGGCTACGGCATGGCGGTCGCCGGTGCTCAGCACAAGGTCTGGGAGATGAGCCAACTGCTCGAGGAAGCCGGCGTGTCGGTGGCGTTCGCGATCCACCCGGTCGCCGGACGGATGCCGGGGCACATGAACGTGTTGCTGGCCGAGGCCGGTGTGCCCTACGACAAGATCTTCGATCTCGACGAAATCAACAACGATTTCGCCCAGGCCGACGTGGCCCTGGTGATCGGTGCCAACGACGTCGTGAACCCGGTCGCCCGCACCGACAAGTCGAGCCCGATCTACGGCATGCCGATCCTCAACGTCGATCATGCGCGTCATGTGATCGTCGTCAAGCGCGGTCAGGGGACCGGCTATTCGGGCGTCGAGAATGCGCTGTTCTACAAGGACAACTGCCACATGCTGTACGGCAGTGCGCAGGAGGTGGTCGCTGACGTCATCCAGCACGTCAAGAGCATGGAAGGCTGAACCTCGCCTTTTCGGGGTGCGAGAACGGGGGCCGCGGCGGCGGCCCCCTTGCGTTGACCGCCGGGGCCGCGCTCAGTCGGCGCTGCGACCGATTTCGGTGGCGATGATGCGGCCGAAAGCCTGCGCGTCGACTGGTGAGCCGTGCAACATGCCCTGACCCGCCGAGCAGCCCAGCGCCGTCAGCCGATCGCGCTGGGCGATGGTTTCTATGCCGGCTGCCACGACATCGAGGGACAGCCCGCGCGCGGTCTGGAGGATCGCCTCGACCATCACCGCGCCTTCGTCACCGAATTCGAGATCGCGGACGAACTGGGAATCGATCTTGAGCCCGGTCAATGGCAGATGACGCAGTGCCGACAGTGGTGATCCGTCCGAGCCGAAACGGTCGACGCGCAGACGCACGCCGAGTTCCTGCAGCGCGAACAGGTTGTTCATCGCGGTCGGGCTTCGCGGCAACGCGGCACAGTCGATCAGCTCCAGCTCCAGCAGATGCGGTCGCAGCGCGCTCTGCGCCATGTAGCGTTCGAGTTCGCGGGTGAATTCGGCCCGCTCCAGTTCGCGTGCGGCGACATTCAGCGACACCGTCAGATCGCACTGGAAGGCGTCGTGCCAGGCCGCTGCCTGTTCGCAGGCGCGCGACAAGGCCCAGCGGCCGAGTGCCGTGATGCTGCCGGTGCGGATCGCCGATGGCACGAACTGTTCGGCGACCAGCAGGCCGAGTTGCGGATGGTTCCAGCGCAGCAGCGCTTCGGCACCAATCAGGCGCGAGTCCGCCAGACGGTAGCGGGGCTGCCAGTGCAGTTCGAGCTCGCCGCGGTCCGGCGCGCGGCGGATCGCCGCGTCCAGCCCCGCCCGTGCCAGCGAATCGACGGCATCCGAGAGATCGAACAGGTGAACCGGCCGTGCGCCAGCGCGCGCCGCATGGAGCGCCTGTTCGGCCGCCGACAGCAGGCTGGCGAGATCGTCGCCGTGGTCGGGACCGATCGCGGCACCGATCGTGGCCGCCAGTGTGACGGTCGTCGGTCCGGCCTTCAAAGGTGCCGCGACGACGTCGAGCAGTTCGTCGGCAAGTGCGTGTGCATCGTCCCGGCCGCGGAGTTCGCCGACCAGTACCACGAAGCTGTCGGCACCGATGCGGGCCACGGCCGAATCGTCGGGGGCAACCATCACCAGGCGCTCGCCGAGCTGCGCCAGCAGGCGGTCGGCGTGCGCCTCGCCGATCTGGGCGTTGATGCGATGGAAACAGTCGATGTCGATCACCAGCAGGGCAAGCTTGCGCCGACTCTGCCGGTTGCGGCAGACCAGGGTCATGTAGGGTCCGGCGAGCCCCGAGCGATCGGGCAGGCCGGTCAGGGCGTCGACCGAATCCGGTCCGCTGCTCGGAATCGCCGGCGTCGGCGCGTGGCGGAAGGTGACCAGATAGTGCGGTGCGGCCGCGAGTCGCCGCCGCACGCGCGCGATCTGGATCGTCGCCTGGGCCGCCGTCGAGTCCCGCCGTCGGAGCGGACACTCGCAACGCAGGCGGCCGGAGTCCGATCCGCGGGCCTCTTCGAATGGGTCGGCACTGCCTTCGGGCAACAGGACGGTGGCTGGTTCGCCGAGCAACTGCTCGCGTTCGAATCCGGTCAGTCGGCAGGTCGCGGGATTGATCGCGACGACGCGCATGGCGTGGTCGAGGATCAGCACACCGTCGTCGGTCAGGCCGAACAGCTCGCTGCTGAACAATTGAACCGGGTCGGGCACTTGGCGTGCACGGTGGGTCAACAGACACTCGCCGTTGCCGCCCGGAGGCCGCAACTCGACGATGTCGATGTCGATTTCGAACTCGCTGCCGTCCTTTCGTCGGTGCTGCCGGCGAGCGCCGTCGGCGGCACCGCCGACCAGCAACTGGTCGAGGCGCATTCGCTGCAGTTCGCTGCGCTTATAGCCATACGCCTTTTCCGCGGCACGGTTGGCATCGACGATGCGACCGTCTTCGCCGACACAGATCAGGGCCGGCAGCGGCAGCGCATCGAAGGCGCGGCGCGACCTGCTGTCGGCGGGATGGCTGACCACCGTCGCGCCGCTGCCGGCAGTCTGGGCCGGCACGGTGACGACGCGCCAGCCAGGATGCGGGCCGGGCAGCGTGCGGCAGCCGGCGGGATCGGACTGGAGCGCGTCGAAGGCGACGCCGACCAAGCTTCGGCCCTGGCCCATACGTGTCTGCGCGGCGGCGTTTGCAGCCTTGACCGTTCCGTCCGCTCCGACCACCAGCACCGGTTGCTGGACCGCAGCAGCGAGCTTGGGCCACAAGCTGTCGGTTCGCGCCGGCTCGGGCCAGCGATCGTCGGTGCCGGCGGTGTCGGGACTCAGCACCAGTGCATGGACGCCCGGCCGCACACGGGCTGCCGACAGGCAGCGCAAGTGGCGGCGCCGGCCGCCCGGCAGGCGAAGCAGCAGGCTTCCCCTCGATGCGCCCTCGACGAACAGCGCACCTCGCGCCGCCAGAAATGCTGCTTCGGATGGAAACAGTTCGGCCAGCGGACGTCCTACCAGTTGCGGATAGGGGCGCTCCAGAAGATGGCAGGCCGCGCTGTTGACCTCGAGGATGGTCTCGTCACTGGTAATGATCAGTCCCTCCTCGACGAGTTCGAAGAGGGCCAGGTAAAGGCCCGCCTCCGCACCGTCGGACAGGTCGGGGATCAGTGTTTCCGGGGCGACGTCCGGCGGTCGCCGGATCGGGAAGATGTCCATGCGTCGAATCGAACACGGCTTCGCAATGAAGCGAATGTAACGACCGAACGTCTGGTGACTTGACCGGATAAGCGGGAGGAAACCCGTGCTTTTCCGGTCGGTGGGGCGATTCAGCCCGGCTTTCGGCCCAGTCCGCCGAGCAGGAAGGCGATCGGGCGCTGATGCTTGCGCACGGCGGCCGGCGGCTGGATTTCACCATCGGTTTCGCCAAGTTTGTCCGCGTCCTGCGCCATCGGCTGGTAGGGCTGGCTGAAATCGAATCCGTCCGCCGCGATCAACGGGGATTTCCTGCCCGATGTGCGACCACGGCTTGCGCTGCCGCGGCCACCGCCTTCCTTGTCGCTTCGCGGGCGCTTGTCGCCGCGGCGCTTGCGTTGCCCGCCGTCATGGAAATCGTCCTCGACGTCGAAGCCGGCGATCGGTTCCTGCGGAATCTCGAGGTTGATCAGCTTCTGGATCTCGGCGAGGCGTCCACGTTCCTCGGCACACACCAGTGACACCGCGTTGCCACTTCGGCCGGCGCGGCCGGTCCGGCCGATCCTGTGCACATAGTCTTCGGCCGTGTGCGGCAGTTCGAAATTGATGACGTAGGGCAGGTCGTCGATGTCGAGGCCGCGGGCGGCGACGTCGGTCGCCACCAGCACGCGAATCCGCCCGGACTTGAAGCCGTCGAGGGTTTCGGTGCGTTGCTGCTGGCTCTTGTCGCCATGAATCGCGTCGGCAGCGATCTCGTGACGCGCGAGGAAATGCGCGAGGCGGGAGCACACCAATTTGGTGTCTACGAACACCAGCACCTGGGAATCGGGTTCGTGGCGCAGGATGTGGGCCAGCAGGTTGCGCTTCAGGCCCGCCGACACCGGGTGCACGCGATGGCTGATTGTCTCGCTGACCGTGTTGCGGCGCGCGACTTCGATCAACTGCGGATTCTTCAGCATCTGATCCGCGAGCTTCTTGATCTCGTTCGAGAAGGTCGCCGAGAACAACAGACTCTGGCGATTCGCCGGCAGCAACGCAAGAATGCGCCGGATATCCGGGATGAATCCCATGTCGAGCATCCGGTCGGCCTCGTCGAGTACCAGGATCTCGACCTGACCGAACTGGATCGTCTTCTGCTGGACGTGATCGAGCAGGCGCCCGGGGGTGGCCACGACGATCTCGATACCGCGGCGCAGCTCCTGCATCTGCGGATTCATGTCGACGCCGCCGTAGATGCAGGTCGAGCGCAGGGGCAGGTACTTGCCGTAGGTCTGCACGGACTCGTGCACCTGCATCGCAAGCTCACGCGTGGGTGCAAGGATCAGTGCCCGCACCGGGTGGCGCGCCGGGGAGGTGCTGGTGCTGGCGTGACGCGCCAGCCGATGCAGCATCGGCAACGTGAAGCCGGCGGTCTTGCCGGTGCCGGTCTGTGCGCCGCCCATCACGTCGAGGCCGTGCATCACGATCGGAATCGCCTGCTGCTGGATCGGAGTCGGTTCGGTGTAGCCGGCGTCGGCCACGGCACGCTGCAGTTCGGGAAGGAGCCCGAGGTCCGCAAATTTCATTCGCTGGATCGCTCATTAGTCCGCCCGCCGCAAAACGCGTGCGACCGGCACGGGCGTGGATAGGGTTCAAATTGTCCGGGTATGGCGCTGGCATGGCTGCCGGCCCGCCCGTCGACCGGTGTGACGAGCGCAAAAACTGTAGATTATACATTGGCGAAGCCGGGTCCGATCAGCGCGGCGCCAGGTAAGCCGTCACCTCCTCCCGGTCGTGGTACAACTGGCGCATGCGCAAGTCGAATCCGAGCGATGCCTGGCGGAATCGATCGTCGATCAGCCGGCGGCAACGCTCGAGTTCTTCCAGACGCTTCTTCATCGGCAGCTTCAGGTTGAATATTGCGCGACGTGCTCGTCCGCTTGCCACCCAGTCGGCCACCAGCCGACTGATTCGCGCCGGCTGCTCGACCATGTCGCAGACCAGCCAGTCGACGCTGCCGTCAGGGCGCCAGGTGAAGCCGTCGGCGCGTACATGTTCGATCATGCCGGTGGCAAGGGCCTGCGGCGCCATCGGCCCGTTGTCGATCGCGGTGACCCGCAGGCCGCGGTTGGCCAGATGCCAGCTCCAGCCACCGGGCGCGGCGCCAAGATCCACGGCGCGCTGTCCGGCGCGCATCGTCAGCTCGAGTTCGGCCGGCGTCAGCAGGGTCATGAATGCCTCCACCAGCTTCAGCGTCGACCGGCTCGGCGCCTGCGACGGCATGCGCAATCGCGGAATGCCCATCGACCATGGTGACGCGTTGTCGGCCGCGGACAGCCCGAGCCAGGCGCTGCCGGGAGCCGGCAGATGTATGTGCAGGCGAGCGAGTTCGGTGCGTCGCGGGCGCAGCACGCTGTACTTTGCAAATGCGCGCACCAGGGCCGGCTCCAGGCGGCGGCCGAGTGCGGCCAGCGGACGTTGTTCGGCGCCGTCCCCGGCTTCGACCAGGATCGCCGAAAAGGGCGTTCCGGCCTGCTTGGCGGCGTCCAGCAGGGGCGACACGCGGTCCTTGCCGGCGAGCCCGTCGGCATGCCCGAAGCCGAACGCCAGTTGCCGCGAAAACGTCAGTGAAACTAGTCGGATTGCACGGTCGAGAAGCTCGAACCGGTGTATGTTGTCCAGATCGACGCGAACCTGACCCGAGTCAAGAGATCCGACGGATCGGCCGTTGATACCGGCGTGGTCGAGCCGGGCCATCAATTCGCCCGAACATTCGGTCTCGAAACCGGGCCGGCAAAGCGCCATTACGAATCGACAGTCCACATGGGCGGGCGCAGGTTTCATGGCGAAACCCGGTATGTCGCACGGGCGGGTCGGGCAGGGCGAGGGCAGGGGGAGCAGACCATCTGTATGAACATGGAGTCGAGACCGGGTGTTTGAATTGCGACGGCTGGGGGCCAGTGACCTTCTGGTGTCACCGGTCTGTCTGGGTACGATGACCTTCGGGCAGCAGAACGGTGAAGCCGAAGCCCACGCCCAGCTCGACTTCGCCGTCTCGCGCGGCGTGAACTTCATTGATACCGCGGAACTTTACGCGGTACCGCCCGCTGCCGAAACCTACGGTGCCACCGAGCGGATCGTCGGAACCTGGTTGCGGCGCCAGCGGCGTGACCGCATCGTGCTGGCGACCAAAGTGGTCGGAGCGGGGCGGCGCCTCGGATGGATCCGTGGCGGATCGCCGTGCCTGGACCGGGACAATATCGTCGCCGCCGTGCACGCCAGTCTCGAACGCCTGCAGACCGATTACATCGATCTCTACCAGCTGCATTGGCCGGAGCGCAATCAACCGATGTTCGGCCAATGGCAATTCGATCCGACCAACGAACGGTCGGGCACGCCAATCCGGGAACAGCTCGAAGCCCTGAAAGAGTTGGTGGACGCCGGCAAGATTCGCCATGTCGGCCTCTCCAACGAGCATCCCTGGGGGGTATCCGAATTCCTGCGGCAGGCGCGGGAGCACGGTCTGCCTCGCGTCGCGACGATACAGAACGCGTACAACCTGCTGAATCGGGTATTCGATTACGGTCTCGCCGAATTGTGCCACCGCGAGCGGGTCTCGCTGATGGCCTATTCTCCGTTGGCATTCGGTCACCTGACCGGGAAATATCTCGACGATGCCGGTGCCCCGGGGCGTGTCAATGCCTTCCCGGGATTCGGCGCCCGCTACCAGAAGCCGGGCGTGCCCGAGGCGGTCGCCGCCTACCGGGCACTGGCACGCGAGGCCGGGATGTCGCTGACCCGAATGGCCCTGTCGTGGATCTACCATCGCTGGTGCGTCGGCAGCACCATCATCGGCGCGACCTCGGTCGGGCAGCTCGCCGAGAATCTCGATGCCTGGTCCGGGCCGTTGCCGACCGAGCTGATCGAGGCGATCGATGCGCTTCATCTGCGTTTCACGAACCCCGCGCCATGAATGTCATGATGTTCGAGCGAACGGGGGGCGAACGGCCATGAAGGAGATCGTTGCGAGCGAGGAACTCACGCTCGGCATGTTCGTCGCCGATCTCGATCGACCGTGGATCGACTCGCCGTTTCTGTTGCAGGGTTTCCTGATCGAAGACGAGGATACCCTCGCGCAGCTTCGCGGACTGTGCCGATTCGTCTCGGTGGACCGGGCACGGTCGGTCGGTGACGCCCACCGCGCGCCGAAGCGGGAAGACGTCTCGTCGACCGTGGGTGGCAGCTACCGCCCCCGGGAACGGGCCGAACCGGCAGAGGAGCGCGCCGCCGGGAAGCCCGTCGAGCTGCCGGATTTCGTCCAGATCCTGCGCATGATCCGCGGCGGGCAGATCGATCAGTTGCCGGTCATCGAGCGTCGCGACATCGAAACCGAAGCAACGGACGACGAGTTCGACGATCGCGTTTCCGGATCGGCGGTCGGCGAGCCCGACCTCGGTGCCAACCGCAGCCTGGGGCGCCTGCTCGATCCACTGAAGGGCGTCTTGTCACGGCTCGACCGCAGTGGGGAGCCGGATGGCTTGTCGTCGGGCATGCGCGGTGACGCGGCACAGATGCTGCGCAGCCATGCGTCCCGAATCCGCGAGCGCACCCGGGTCGAGCGCGAACTGGTCTACGTCGCGCCTCGCTTCGCCAAGGTGCAGCAAGCCCTCGAGAAGGTCCTCGACGATGTCTGCAACAGCATTTCTCCCGACATCGGTGCATTGCGCGAGGGCATCGACGAAATGGTCCGCAGCATTGCCCGCAACCCCGACGCGCTGATCTGGCTGACCCGGCTGAAGGCGACCGACGAGGGCAGCTACCAGCATTCCCTGCATACGTCGGTCCATATGATGGTGTTCGGCCGCAGCCTGGGCATGGGAGATGCGGCGACCCAGATGCTGGGGCTTGCCGGCATGCTTCACGATGTCGGCAAGATACGACTGCCGTCCCGGTTGCTGGCCAAGAACGCCAAGCTCACGCCGATGGAGTACGAGATCTTCAAGACCCACGTCGACTACTCGATGGCGATCCTCCGCGAACTCGCCGAGTTGCCCGAAGACGTGCTGGAAATCGTGCATCGGCACCACGAGCGCTTCGACGGCTCGGGCTACCCCCAGGGCCTCGCCGGTGATGCCATCGGTATGGCTGCCGAGATTGCCGGCCTGGTCGATAGCTATACCGCGATGACCAGCAAGCGCGAATACAGCGCGGTGTTCAGCACCCACCAGGCCCTCGAGGACCTGATCCGGCTGCGCGGGAGCCGTCACCGGGAGGGATTGGTGGATCAGTTCATCCAGTGCATCGGCATCTATCCGGTCGGATCGCTGGTGGAGCTCAACAGTGGCGAAGTGGGTGTGGTGATCGGCCAGAACCGGGTGCGACGGCTGAAGCCACGGGTGATGGTGCTGCTGGCCCCGGACAAGTCCCAGAATACCTTTCCGCCGGTGCTCGACTTGCTCTACGACCCGGTGACGCCGAGCGGGGAGCCCTATGCGATCGTGCGCTCGCTGCCGTCCGACGCCTACGGCATCGATCCCCAGGAGTTCTACCTCGGATGAGCGCTGGCGCCATCCCGCCGGCGCAGATTCCGGACTTTCGCCAGGCGCTCGCAAGCCACGGTGTCGGCACCGCCGAACTGGCAGCGATCCGGGCGTTCACGCGAGTGGTCGCACCGGCAGACTTCGCACGCGCATTTGCCGTCTGCCTGTCGCAGATCGCCGGCGGCTCCGTTGCCGCCGGGGGCGGCGAACAGGCACAGGCGCGCTTCTGCTCGGACCTTGCCAACTGCACCGAGTGGTCCGATCCGCAGCCCTGGTTCGACCGCGTTCACGCAGATTGGGCCCGATGCGTCGACTCCGGTGCGGAGGCCGGATTCGCACTCGACGCCTGTGCAGCCCTGGTCAAGGCGGCGGCCCGGTATCTGACCAGTGACGGTGCGGGCGTCGGTCGGCTGGAAATGGACATCCTGTTCGCGATCGACGCCTTTGCCTGGTGCGTCGCGTCGCTGCTGTCCCAGGCCCTGCTGCCGCGACGCGCAGATGGCGCCGCGCGCGGTGACATCGACAGCCTGACGGGTCTGCCCAACCGACATGCCGTCGGCAGGCTGCTCGCCCAGTGGCTGCCGAAGGTGGCGGGGGACAGCGTCCGCGTCGGGCTCGTGCTGCTGTCGATCGAGTGGGGTGTGGCCGTTCGCCATCTGCCCGCGATCGAGCGCGATCGCCTTCGGCTGGCGGTGTCGCAACGGCTCGGCGAGGCCGTGCGTGCCGGTGACGTGCTGTGCGCCAGCGGCGATCACGAATGGTCGCTGCTGCTGCCCGCCTTGCGCAGTCCGGCGCAGTTGCGGCTCGCCGCCAACAAGCTGATCAATGCATGCGAGGCCTTGCTCGAAGGTGAGTTCGGCGAGCGCTGCGGGCGGCTGCGGGCGGGCGGTGCGGCCGGTCCCGAGCACGGGCGCGACGCTCTCGCGCTCGAGGTCGCCGCCCGCACGGCGCTGTTGATCGCACGCCAGCGCGAACTGGATTTCGAGGACTACCGCGGCGAGTTTGCAGGCGTGGTCGGCGACGCCATCGATTTCGAGCGCGAGCTGCTCAATGCGCTTCATCTGCAGGAACTGCAACTGTACCTGCAGCCCCAGGTCCGGCTCAGTGACGGTCGCTGTGTTTCGGTGGAGCTGCTGCTGCGATGGCAGCGGCACAGTGGCGAGTGGGTGGCGCCGCCGCGGATCATCGAAGGCGCGCAACAGATCGGCGTGCTGCCGCGTCTGTCGAACTGGTTGATCATGCATGGCGCCAAGGTCGCCGCCGAGCTGGCGCAGGCCGGTGTCGACGTCAGGGTCAATCTGAACGTCACAGCGAACGATCTGATCGACGACGAGTTGCCGGTGATGGTCGCGCAGGCGCTCGATACCTGGCGCGTGCCGCCCGAACGTTACGGCCTGGAGATCACCGAATCGGCGCTGGTGTCCGACGAGCAGCGCGCGGCGAGGCTGATCGCGGAACTGCGCGAACTCGGTTGTCCGGTGGCGCTCGACGACTTTGGTACCGGTTTCTCGTCGCTCGCCTACCTGCGCAATCTACCGGTGACCGAATTGAAGATCGACCAGATGTTCGTGCGCCAGCTCGCCCACTCCCGGCCCGATCAGGCGATCGTCGAAGCCGTGATGCGGCTGGCGGACGGCTTTGGGCTGCAGGTGGTCGCCGAAGGCGTCGAGGACGAACAGGCGCGCCACCTGCTGGCGGAGGCGGGCTGCGATCTGATTCAGGGGCACCTCGAGGCGCGCGCGATGCCGCTCGCGGAGTTCATTGGCTGGTGGCGCGCACGCGAAGCCGGCCGGCAGGCGTTGGCCTGATTCGATCAGTGTGCGTCGCCCGGGCGATTGCGATTGCGCAGCCGTGACAGAGGCGTCTCCGGCGGAGGCGCTTCTTCGTGAGCGTCCGCCTCGGCGTGCTTTTCGGGCTCCGCCGGCTTTTCCTCGGCGGGCATCTTGGGGGGAATCGTCGGTTTGACGGCCTCGATGTTGTTCTCGGTCATGTAGTCGTTCATCGTGCGCCAGCCTTCGAAGACGGCCGCCTTGTGGGCGTCGGGATTGAGTGCGAAGCAATCCTCGAGCGCGCGGCCGGCATGGCGGCAGGCGCTTCCGATCGCGCGTCCCTCGGCCTGTTCGGCCTCCGCCTGCTTCTGCGGATCGGGGATGCCGATCTGCTCGCATGCGGACAATCCGAGGATGATCATCAGGCAAGCTAGGTTGCGTCCCATCGCACCGGTACCTGTCGTGGTGTGGTCATTGGAGGCAGTAACGTCCTTTCAGGCAGAATCTTGACGGCAATCGCGTGGCCGATGTGAACGGTCCGCACCCGCATTGCGTGATCTCATGCGAAGATCGCGCGATCTCAACTGGAGCGCGCGCAATGACCGATCGATGGCCGCTGCCCCGCGTCGTCGCCCATCGCTGCGGTGGCGCACTGGCGCCCGAGAACACGCTGGCCGGCCTGCGCGTTGCTGCCGCCCTAGGGTGTCGCGGCGTCGAATTCGACGTCCAGGCGAGTGCCGACGGCGAAGCGGTGGTGATCCACGATGCGCTCGTCGACCGCACCACCGACCGCCGAGGTACGGTGGCCACGCTGACAGCTGCGCAACTCGCGGCCTGCGATGCCGGCGTGCGACACCACCCGGCCTTCGCCGGCGAGCGCATCCCCCGACTCGGCGAGGTCGCGGCGCTGTGCCGCGAGCTGGGATTGGCGGCCAACGTCGAACTGAAGTGCGAGGCGGAAGAAGGTGGCGCCCCGGCCCAGACCATCGTGCCGCAGGTCGTGTCCTGCTGGCTCGGCGCGTCTGCGCCGCCGCTGTTGTCGTCGTTCTCGGAGGCCGCGCTGGCCGCTGCCGCCGACGTCGCGGAGTTTCTGCCCCGCGCGCTGCTGGTGGAGGCGGTGCCGGACGACTGGCGAAGCCGCTTGTCGCGCCTTGGCTGCATTGCGCTGCATTGCCACGTGGCAGCGCTCGACGAGGATTTGGTCAGACTGGTGCACGACGCCGGCTATCGGCTGGCCGCCTATACCGAGAACGATCCGGCCCGAGCGGCACGATGGCTGGCGCGCGGGGTGGACGCGCTGTTCACCGATCGGCCGGAGTTGCTGACGGGTGCCGAATCGACAGCCATTGCCGTGCCGCCTTGACGGCCTTCGGTGCCGAACCTACCATCCCGTTTTTTCGCGCGGCCGCACCCGTGTCCCCACAGCAGCTCTACTTGCCCATCCATGCCGACATGCAGGCCGTCGACGCGGTGATTCGCGAGCGCCTGCATTCCGATGTCGTATTGATCCGGCAGGTTGCCGAATACATCATCCACAGCGGCGGCAAGCGCTTGCGGCCGGCTCTGGTCCTGTTCTCGGCGGGCGCCATGGGCTACGCGGGCCGGCATCATCACGAGCTTGCGGCGGTGGTCGAATTCATCCACACCGCGACCTTGCTGCACGACGACGTCGTCGACGAGTCCGACCTGCGGCGCGGTCACCAGACCGCGAATGCGCTGTTCGGCAATGCGGCGTCGGTGCTGGTCGGCGACTTCCTGTATTCCCGTGCCTTTCAGATGATGGTGTCGGTCGGCAGCATGCGCGTGATGGAGGTGCTGGCGGACGCCACCAACACCATCGCCGAAGGCGAGGTCCTGCAGCTGCTGAATTGCCACGAGGCGGACGTGACGGTCGAGGACTACCTCCGGGTGATCCGCTACAAGACCGCCAAGCTGTTCGAGGCGGCGTGCCGGCTGGGCGCGATCCTGGGCGGCGCCGACGACGCCGTCGAGCGTGGGCTGGCCGACTACGGCATGCATCTGGGGACCGCGTTCCAATTGATCGACGACGTCCTCGATTACTCCGCCGACGAGGCCGACACCGGCAAGCATCTCGGCGATGACCTGGCCGAAGGCAAGCCGACCCTGCCCTTGATCCACACCATGCGCCACGGAACCGCCGAGCAGTCGGCGCTGGTGCGGCGGGCAATCGAGCGGGGCGGGCGCGAGGAGTTCGCAGAGGTGCTGACGGCGATCCGGGACTGCGGCGCTTTGGAGGAGACCCGTCGTTTCGCAGCGGCCGAAGCGGTCCTCGCGAAAGCCGCCATCGAGCCACTTCCTCCTTCCATTTTTAAGGAGTCTCTGCTAAACTTATCGGACTTTGCTGTCGCGAGAGACCGGTAAGCGGCCAGTGGCTCAAAATTCAAGATTCGGGGAATAGCTCAGCCTGGTAGAGCACTGCGTTCGGGACGCAGGGGCCGGAGGTTCGAATCCTCTTTCCCCGACCAGTTATGCTGGGAAACAAAGGGATTGGCGAATTCGCCAGTCCCTTTTTTCATGTCCGGGGCGACCGCGTTGTGGTTCCGATCGGCGGCTGGACACGGTCGGTCGCGTCAGGACAGGTATCGGGCGATAAAGGCGCCTTCGAGCGCCGGTGGTAGCGGCAGTCGGACACGATGGCCACTGCCGGCCGCGCATTCGACGCGGCTCCCGGCAGGGTCGAGCATGGTCTCGACCAGATGGTCGCGATTGCCGCCGGGATGCACGATCTCCAGCCGGTCGCCGACGGCGAATCGATTCTTGACCTCGATCTCGGCGAAGCCGGCCGCGTCGTAGCGCACGACGTCGCCGACATACAGGCTGCGGCCCGACGCCGAATGCCCGCGCAGGTAGTTCTGCGTCTCGGCCGGCGTGTGGCGACGATAGAAACCGTCGGTGTAGCCGCGGTTGGCGAGCCCTTCGAGCTGGCCGAGCAACAGCGGATCCAGGCTGCGCCCGGCGATCGCGTCATCGATTGCCTGGCGGTAGGCCTGGCAGGTGCGGGCGGCATAGTAGGCACTCTTCGTACGCCCTTCGATCTTGAGCGAATCGACGCCGATGTCCACCAGCCGCTGGACGTGCTCGATCGCCCTCAGGTCCTTGGAGTTCAGCACGTAGGTGCCGTGTTCGTCTTCCTCGATCGGCATGAAGCTGCCCTGGCGCTTCTCCCGCTCCTCGAGCAGGAAGACATCGCCGCTCGCGTCCTCGCGGCCCTGGTGGACCCCGAAATCCCAGCGGCACGAGTTGGTGCAACTGCCCTGGTTGGCGTCACGGTGGTTGAAATAGCCGGAGAGCAGGCAGCGACCGGAATAGGCGATGCACAGGGCCCCGTGTACAAAGACCTCGAGTTCGGTGTCCGGACAGGCGTCGCGGATCGCGGCGATCTCGTCGAGGGACAGTTCGCGAGACAGGATCACCCGAGAAATGCCGGCCTGAAACCAGAACCGAACCGCCGCGGCATTGACGGTATTGGCCTGCACCGACAGATGGATCGGCATCTGTGGCCAGGTTTCGCGTACCGTCATGATCAGCCCCGGATCGGCCATGATCAATGCGTCTGGTGCCAGCGCGACCACCGGCGCCATGTCGTCGACGTAGGTCTTCAGCTTGGCGCCATGAGGATAGATGTTGGAGACCAGATAGAAGCGGCGACCGAGTGCACGGGTGCGCCGGATGCCCTCCGCGAGGATGTCGAGCCGGCCGAAATCGTTGTTGCGGACGCGCAGGGAATAACGTGGCTGACCGGCGTAGATTGCGGTCGCGCCGTAGGCCAGGGCCGTGTCCAGCATCTGCAAGGTGCCGGCCGGCGCAAGCAGTTCCGGTACTTTTCGCATGGTGCCGCCCAATATCCGAGTGGCGGCGATTATCGCGGAATTCGAGCACGTTGTGCCGATGCCGGCAATCGCGGGGCGATCGCCTGTCGATTCAGTCGCGCGGGCCCTCTTCCGTACCGGGCGCATTGGCCGCCAACGGCGGCGGCGGCGGGGATTCGCAGCGATACAGTCCGCGGCCCAGCAGGTACTGGGTGTAGCCGATCGAGCCGATCACGACACCCGCTGGATACAGTTGCCGCCCCTGTCGGTCGAATACCGCAAAAGGCAGTGGCGCGCGGGCCGAAATCTCGTCGGCCAGTATGCGTCGGTAGGCAACCATGAATATTCTTAAGGAATATGACGCTTCCAGCATAGCGTGTTGTCGATGTCATAGGAAACCGTTTCTTACGATCCTGCGCCGCGCCAAGCGAGCGGATCGATCGCGTCAACGCCACATGTCGCGCATGCCTGCGGCGAGGTCGAGGGCAATCTTGCGCGGATCGGCATGGCTTCGGACAGACTGCTCGAGGGGCGGCCAGCTGCGCTGTTCGAAATGCCGCAGCAGGCGGTTGGGGATGAAGCGGGTGCGGCCCGCATAGACATGGCGGTCGCCGTGGGTGGCCTGATGGGTGACATAGAAGCGTTGCGGCAGCATCAGGTCGAGTTCGTCGCGTGCCCGCGTCATCGCAACGTAGAGCAGCCGGCGCTCCTCCTCGATGTCGGCGGCACTGCCGGTCGCCAGATCGGACGGCAGGCAGCCATCGACGGCGTTCAGCAGGGTCACCGCGCGCCATTCCTGACCCTTGGCCGAATGGATCGTGGACAGGACCAGAAAATCCTCGTCGATGGGCCCCGCCCCGGCCTCGGCACTGGTCGCCTCGGGCGGATCGAGCGTCAGTTCGGTGAGAAAGCGCTGGCCGTCCGGATAGGTCGCCGCCAGAGCCGCGAGATGCCGGATGTCGGCTTCGCGCATCATGGGTTCCGGATACAGTCGTTCCAGCAACGGCAGATACCAGTCGCAGAGGCGATCGAAGGCCGCCGGCCATGGCGTGTCTTCACCGCGGCAGGCATCGACCAGTTCGACGAATCCGTGCCACGCGTCACCGGTATGTGCCGGTACCGGCTGTTCCCGCAGCAGGCACGGTCCGGCCGGGCTCGATGCCAGATTGTCGAGCACGGTCGCCGCGGTGCGCGGGCCGATACCGGCCAGCAGCTGGATCGCGCGGAAACCCGCCACCCGATCCCGCAGATTCTGAGCCCAGCGCAGGACCGCCAGGACATCCTTGACGTGGGCAGCCTCCAGGAAACGCAGGCCGCCGTACTTGACGAAGGGGATGTTGTGGCGACCCAGTTCGATTTCCAGCCGCGCACTGTGGTGGGAGGCCCGGAACAGTACGGCCTGATCCTTCAGTCGCATGCCGGCTTCGCGGCGGACGAGTATCTGCTCGACGATACAGCCGGCCTGATCGGCCTCGTCGCGCACCGAGATCAGGGCCGGCAGCCGGCCGCCCTCGCGCTCGGTCCATAAGGATTTCTCGAATGCCTCGCCGGACAATGCGATCACCGCATTGGCAGCGGACAGGATCGGCGCCGTGCTCCGATAGTTGCGTTCGAGCGCGATCCGTTCGGCCTGCGGCTCGAAGCGGCTGGCGAAGTCGAGGATATTGCGGACCGTCGCGCCGCGAAACGCGTAGATCGACTGGGCATCGTCGCCGACCACGGTGAGCCCGCTGCCGTCGGGTCGCAGCGCGAGCAGGATGTCGGCCTGCAAGCGGTTGGTGTCCTGATATTCGTCGACCAGCACATGGCTGAAGCGTTCGCCGAATTCGGCAGCCAGCGCAGGCGCGTCGAGCATGCGCGCCCAGTAGAGCAGCAGATCGTCGTAGTCGAGTACCTGCTGGCCCTGTTTCGCTTCGACATAGGCGAGGAACAGCTGCCGTAGCTCGGCCTCCCACTCGCGGCACCACGGGAAGCTCTGCTGCAGAACATCGGCGAGCGCCCGGCCGGTATTGACGACAGAGGAATAGATCGCCAGACAGGTGGCCTTCTGGGGGAAGCGTCGCTGGCGCGCGGACAGGCCCTGCTCGTGACGGACGAGATTGATCAGATCGGCGGAATCCTCGCGGTCGTGGATCGTGAATGCCGGATCGATGCCGATGCAACCGGCGTACTCGCGCAGCAACTGCGCGCCGACGCCGTGAAAGGTGCCCGACCAAGGCAGCGCGGCAGTCGCCCGCTCCGCGCCGGGACGATTTGCCAGCAGGCGACCGACGCGGCGCTTCATCTCGTCGGCCGCGCGGCGCGAGAAGGTCAGAAGCATCAGCGAATCCGGCGCAACGCCGCGATCGAGCAGGACCGCAACCCGATGGGCCAGGGTCTTGGTCTTGCCGGTGCCCGCACCGGCGATGATCAGCAGGGGACGATGGCGCGTGTCGCCCGCGCCGTGGGTCGCAGCCTCGCGCTGCGCAGGATTGAGCGCCGACAGCCAGTCGGCAGCGGGCGAACCGTCGGTCAGGCTGGCCTCGCTCATGACATTGCCCGGGCCGCGGCTGGCGGACGTCGGGTCGCGATCGCGATGGTCGCAGCCATTGCCGGCAATGTCGGACGGAAAGTGCATATCATGAACTGTAATTGTATACACCTTCCGTCGATTGACAATGCGGCGCCGCCGGTGCCCACGCCGACCCCATCGCAGGGGGACATTCCCCACTCCATTCCCCACATTTGAGTAATTCGGTTTTCGTGTGGGTAAACCATAAAAAACCGATGCTTGGAACGGTATCGAGGCGTGGCATGTTTCTGGCTTCGAGGTCCTCGCCATGTCAATAATCGGGGGTCAGAAAATGCCAAGGATTCAGTTCAGGGGAGGCTGCGGCGGTAGCGGCGGACGCCATGCAGATGAATCGAGCCGCTGAACTCGCACCCGAGTTCGCGCTCGATCCCACCGCCATCGCCGCCGCAGTAGAAGCGTCGCTCGGTTCGGATCGAGGCGCGGTCGAGTTGCTCGAGGAAAGCGTCGGCTTGCCGCCGGCGGATTTCGTCGAGCAACTTGCCGTCGCCTTGCGCTACCGCGTCGCCGACAGCGCCGAACTCAATCGGGCCGTTCCGCTGTTCGAGCGTCTCGCATTCACCGAGTGCCAGAGCCGCAACTGCATCGTGCTCCGCCTCGCCAGTGGCGAGGACTGTCTGGTGCTGGCGGATCCGCTGGACCGCGACCTCGCGGAATGGGCCGATCTGCGATTCGCGGGGCTCGAGCGACGGATTGCGCACCACGCGGACCTCGGCGCCTATCTCGGTCGCTTCGAGGACAATGTCCGTGCGCTGGAGGCCCTCGGCACCAGCGACCCCCAGCGCACCGACGGTGCCGACGACGACGGCGAGGTGCTGTCGCTGGCGCGCATCAGCGAGGACGCCAGCGTCGTCGTCAAGCTCGTCAATTCGACGATCTACGACGCGCTCAAGGCCCAGGCCAGCGACATTCACCTGGAAATGGCGCCGAGCGGCCTGCAGATCAAGTACCGGGTCGACGGCGTGCTCAATGCCGCCGGCAGCGTCAGCGGTGTCGAGCAGGCCGAACAGGTCATCTCGCGCATCAAGATCATGGCCGAGCTCGACATCGCCGAACGTCGCGTGCCGCAGGATGGCCGCTTCAAGGTCCGGCTGAAGGGCCGCAGCATCGACTTCCGGGTGTCGGTGATGCCGAGCATCCACGGCGAGGATGCCGTGCTGCGCGTTCTCGACAAGCAGGATCTCGCCCAGGCCCAGCGCGGCGTACTGATCGACACCTTGGGATTCGACGGCGATACGCGGGCCGTTCTCGGCCGGCTCGCCGGCGAACCCTATGGCATGGTGCTGGTCACCGGGCCGACCGGCAGCGGCAAGACCACGACCGTCTACGCGATGCTCTCGGAGATCAACAACGGTCACGACAAGATCATCACGATCGAGGATCCGGTCGAGTATCAGTTGCCCGGCGTGCTGCAGATCCCGGTCAACGAGAAGAAGGGCCTGACCTTTGCCCGAGGCCTGCGCTCGATCCTGCGGCATGATCCGGACAAGATCATGGTCGGCGAGATCCGCGATGCCGAGACCGCCCAGATCGCGATCCAGTCGGCGTTGACCGGACACCTGGTGTTCACGACGATTCACGCCAACAGCGTGTTCGACGTGATCGGGCGTTTCGCCCAGATGGGGGTGGATGCCTACAGCTTCGTCGCCGCCCTCAACGGCATCCTGGCCCAGCGGCTGGTCCGCCTGGTGTGCCGCGACTGCATGCGGCCGGCCAGTCCCGATGCGGAGGCACTGCGCGAGTCCGGGATCGATCCGGACAGCGCCATCGATTTCGAATTCGTCGAAGGGGAGGGCTGTGGTCGCTGTCGCGGCAGCGGCTATCGCGGACGTTCGGCGATCGCCGAGATCCTGCAGCTCGACGACGAGCTGCGCCAACTCATCATCGACCGTGCGCCGATCGGGCAGATCAAGGCCTCCGCCCGGCGCAAGGGCACCCGTCTACTACGCGAATCGGCCGTGGATCTGGTTCGCGCCGGACGCAGCACGCTTGCGGAGATCAACCGTGTCACTTTTGTTTCGAAGTGAATTCTGCGCCGCGCTGGCACCGGGCCGGATCGAGCTGACACGGCTCGCCTACGGACTGCGCCGCCGGGTCGAGGCGTGGCGCCGCGCGGACCTCAGCCCTGCTGCGGGCGATGCCGACGGCTGGCGCTTCGTGCTCGAGGGACTGTCGTCGATGCTGCAGGGCGATCGGTCGGTTCGCGGGCGGCTCAAGGTCGTGCTGTCGAGCCACTGGGTGCGCTTCCAGGTGATTCCGTGGAATCCCGAGATCGATTCCCCGGCCGAGTTCGCCGGCTACGCCAGGGCATGTTTCGAGCGGGTCTACGGGGAATTGGCCAGTGCCTGGGAGATTCGCTTCGACGAGGCGCCAACGGGCCGCGGCCGAATGGCCTGCGCGATCGACCGCGAACTGCTCGAGGGCATCTCCCGCGTCACTCGTGAATCCGGCTGTCGCCTGGCCGGCGTGCAGCCCTATCTGATGCACGCGTTCAATCCCCTGGCGATGCCGCTGGGGCGACGCAATTTCCTGTTCGTTCTGGCCGAGCCCGGCCGCGTCACGCTCGCCGCGGGGAATCGCGGTGGCTGGGCGTCGGTACGCAACTGCTCGGTCGATGTCGACGAAGCCGGCCTGCGGGCCCTGGTCGAACGGGAACTGAATCTGCTCGGCGGCAGCGGGCAGCCGGAAGTAATCATCCATGCACCCCGCATCGCGGCGGAACAACTCGAAGGGATCGCGGCTCTGGGATGGAAACTGGTCCCGGCGGGCGGCACCTCGGACTACGCGATGGCCTGGGGAACGGGGGCGCCATGAAAATCCTGGAGCTCGACTTCCATCGGCCGCAGCGCAGCTCGCTCTTCGGCGTTGCCCTGTTGGTGGCGGGATTTGCGGCCTGTGGTCTGGTACTCGCCGATCTGGTCGAGGTGAATCAGCAGATAGACCGCGAGCGCGTCGTGCTGGCGCGCATCGAATCGCTGCGTCCGAGCGCCGAGCAGGCCGGGCGGCGAGCCGCCGACGCACGCAAGAAGGCTGCGCGCGTCGAGCGCGACAGGTTGGAGGGCGCGCAGGCGGTCGCCGACCGCCTGGCAATCCCCTGGGGCGAACTGCTCGCCGAGATCGAAGCGGCGGACGGCAACGACGTCGCGATCACCGTGCTGTCGCCCGACCCCAACAAGAAGGTGGTGCGCATCGAAGGCCAGGCGCGCGATCTGCGCGCCATGCTGAGCTACAACGCACGGCTCGCGGCCTCGCCGATGCTGGTGGACGTGGCCCTGATCAACCACGAAGTGGTGCTCGAGGACCCGGACCAGCCGGTGCGCTTCAGCCTGAGTGCAGTGTGGAGGCAGAACCATGACCGCAATCAATAGACTGAGACTGGCCGAACACTGTCATCACGCCGGTTCCGCCGGCGCGATCGGCGCAGGCTTGCTGGCCTGTGCGCTGGTTGCCGGCGTCGGCTCGCTGCTGCCCGCCAAGCGCGAGCTGGAACAGGCCAGGCTCGCGCTCGTCGAGGCGCAACAGCGAGCTCAGGCACCCAAGCCGGAGAAGCCGGTCCAGACGGTCGAGGAACAGCTGGCGAGCTTCTACGAACATTTCCCCGACCGCGAACAGGCGCCCCATCTGCTCGAGCAGGTGTATGCCGCGGCCGGCGACTTCGGCCTCGAGGTGCGCCGTGGCGACTATGCCGTGGCCGATGATCGCCGCGCCGGCCTGATCAGCTATCAGGTGCTGGTGCCGCTGAGCGGGCAATACACCCAGATTCGCGGATTCGTCGATCAGGTCCTGCGGTCCGTACCGACGCTGGCCGTCGACGAACTCGGATTCGCCCGGCAAGGCATCAGCCACAGCCGGCTCGATGCGCAGGTAAGGCTCAACCTGTATATGGCGAGGATGTAGCGTGGCCATCGATCGCAGGCGATTCTGGCTGCTGTTTCTCGGCGCCTCGGCGCTATTTGCGCTGGGTTCCGAGTTCCTGCCCGCCGACGATCCGGATACCGACGCCTGGATGCCTGCGCATGCCGCGGCCCACCTGCCGGCAGTGGGCGAGCGTGCCTTCGTCGACGACACGCCGGTGCCGGTGATCGAGTTTCCCGCATCCAGGCAGGTGCCGGCTGGCGGCGCGATGTTCCGCGGCAAGAGCTTTGCCGCGCCGCCGCCACCGCCGCCGCCCCCACCACCGCCGGCCCCGCCGCCGCCGCCGCGGGTGCCGCAGGTGCCGTTCAAGTACGTCGGCAAGCTGCTCGAAGGGGGCGTGCTGAGGGCCTACGTTTCGCTCGGAGATCGTCTGATCGCAGTCCATCCGGGCGACGTCATCGACCAGCAATATCGCATCGACAGCGTCGAGGCGCGCGAGATCCGATTGACCTATCTGCCACTGAACGCCCGCCAGTCGATTGCCGCCGGAGCCGCACTATGAAGCCGATGTCCTCGCTTCCCCGCCTGGCGGGGCGGTTCGCGTCGCTGCTGGTGGTGGCGATGTTGCTCGGCGCCTGCGCCAGCGCCAGCCGCCAGATGCGTGACGAAGGGCTGGTGCTGATCGATGACGGTCGGGTCGAGGAAGGCCTGGCGCTGTTGCAGCAGGCCGCAGCAGAGCATCCCGGCGAATTGTCCTACCGTGTCGCGCTGATCCGGGCGCGGCAGTTGGCGGTCGAGCGCGTCCTCGCCGATGCGCGCGACGCCGAAATGGCCGGGGAGGGCGAGCGTGCGCGCGATGCCTACCGCCGGGCACAGGCGATCGACCCGGAGCATCCGCGGGTGCGCGAAAGCCTGCGGGTGGCCGCCAACCGGGACGTGTTGTCGGGCATCGATGCCCAGGCACGCGAGGCGATGGGCCGGGGCGACGTCGACGCCGCCGAACGCCTCAATGCCAACGTGCTGGCCCTCGATCCGAGCCACGACGGCGCCCGCGCACTGAAGGCCGAGATCGACCGGGTGCGGCTGCACCAGGCCGCGTCATTGCCGCAGATGCGGTCGAAGCTGCACCAGCCGGTATCGCTGGAATTCCGCGACGCACCGCTGAAGATGGTGCTCGACGTGCTGTCGCGGGCCAGCGGCATCAATTTCCTGCTCGACAAGGACGTGCGCAGCGGCACCAGCGTGACGATCTTCGTGCGTGACGTGCCGATCGAGGATGCGATCGAGCTGCTGCTGGTGCAAAGCCAGCTCGAGCGCCGGCTGATCAACGAGAACACGATCCTGATCTACCCCAACACCCCGCAGAAGGTGAAGGAATTCCAGGATCTGGTGATCAAGCCTTTCTACCTCACCAACGGCGACGTCAAGCAGACCCAGCAGATGCTGAAGACCATCCTCAAGGCCGACGACGTCTACATCGACGAGCGCCTGAACCTGCTGGTGATGCGCGACACGCCGGAAGCGATCCGGCTCGCCGAGAAACTGATTGCGGCGCAGGACCTGGCCGAGCCGGAGGTCGTGCTCGAGGTCGAGGTGCTCGAGGTGACCCGCAGCAAGCTGACCGAACTGGGCCTCAAGTTCCCGTCGCAACTGGTCGGTCCCGGCGGTACGCTGGAGAACGCGCAGATCCTCAACGGCGGCACCATCGGCCTCAACAGTGGCCTGGTGCTGAACCTGAAGAAGGAAGACGGCGACACCAACATCCTGGCCAGCCCGCGGATCCGGGTGCGCAGCCGCGAGCAGGCGAAGGTCCACATTGGCGACCGGGTGCCGGTGGTGACGGCGATCGTGACGCCGTCGACCGGCACGCCGGTGACCACCGACCAGATCCAGTATCTCGACGTCGGCCTGAAGCTTGAAGTGGAACCGACCGTGCATCTCGACGACGACGTCGCGATCCGCGTCGGGCTCGAAGTCAGCACCTTCAGTCGCCTGCCGCCGACACCCAATGGCACGACGCCGATCCAGGTCAGCACGCGCAATGCGCACACCATGCTGCGCCTGCACGACGGCGAGACCCAGGTCCTGATGGGCCTGCTGCGCGACGACGACACCCGCACCGCGACCAAGGTGCCCTTGCTCGGCGACCTGCCGGGCATCGGCCGGCTGTTCTCGAGCGAACTCGCCGACGCCAAGAAGACCGAAGTCGTCCTGTTGATCACGCCACACGTCGTTCGCAACGTGCGTCGACCCGACATGAGTCTGGCCGGTATCTGGTCGGGCACCGACAGCGTGCTGCGCGTGGCGCAGCCGCTGGCGCGCGGTCGCGCGAGCGGTGCCCCGCTGCTGGCGGTCGCGAGCGCGGCGATGACGGCCTCGCGGGATGCTTCTCCGCCGGTCGCGATGAACGATGCCGGCGCCGCTGCTGTGGCGTCCGAGGCCGGCGTCGCTGCTCCGGCGGCCGCTGCCATCCCGACGGCGCTGGCGACGACGGCTGTCACGCCGACGACGAGCGGCGGACGGGCACGGGGTGGTACCAGTGGCAAGCCGGTGCGCTACAGCTGGCACGGACCCCGGCAGGTGCGGGTTGGCGAGGCCTTCAACCTGTCGCTGATGTCCGATAGCGAAGCGCCGCTGACCGCAACGTCGTTGCAGATGCGGATCGATCCGGCCGAATTCGAAGTGCTCGAGATCACCGAGGGCAGCGCGTTGCGCGACGGCGATGGCGGCACCGCCTTCCGCCAGCGCGTCTATCCGGCTGGCGGGCGCATCGCGATGGGCGTGATGCGTGACGACGGGCGCGCGGTCGGCGGCAGCGGCGAGCTGGTGACCCTGCGCCTGCGGGCGCGCAAGGCGGCCGGCGAAGCCCTGGTGCATCTGTCTTCCGTCGCGCCGGTCGGTGCCGAGCAGCAAAGCCTGCCGGTGCGGGCGAGCGGACCGTTCAGTGTCGAGGTGGTGCCATGAAGGCAAGGCTTGCCGGCGGCTTCACGCTGATCGAACTGGTGGTGACGCTGGCCATCGTCGGCGTACTGGCCTCGGTGGCATTGCCGATGGCCGAACTGGCGGTACAGCGCAGCAACGAACAGGCGCTGCGACACGCACTGCGCGAGATCAGGTCTGCCCTGGATGCCTACAAGCAGGCGGTGGATCTGGGTCGGGTGGCCAGGCCGGCCGATGCTTCGGGATTCCCGCCCCGGCTCGAAGCCTTGGTCGATGGTGCGATCGACCTGCACAGCAGCCGCGGCGAACGCATCTTCTTTCTGCGGCGCCTGCCGCGCGATCCGATGCATCCGGACAAGACACTGCCCGCGGCGCAGACCTGGGGCAAGCGCAGCTACGCCAGCAGCCACGACGATCCACGCGAGGGCAGCGACGTCTTCGACGTCTTTTCGCGCTCCGAGCGGCGAGCGATCGACGGCAGCAGCTACCAGGAGTGGTGAGCATGGGGCAACGGGGATTCACGCTGATCGAGATGCTGGTGGTGATGGTCGTGATCGCGCTGTTACTGACGATCGCGACGCCGCGCTACCTGCACAGCGTCGATCGCGCCCGCGAAAACGTTCTGCGCGAGAACCTGCTGCTGATGCGTGATGCGCTGGACAAGCATTTTGCCGATCGCGGCCGCTATCCGGATGCGCTCGAACAGTTGGTCGAGCGTCGCTACCTGCGGGCCGTGCCGGTGGATCCGCTGACCGAGAGCAGCGAGACCTGGCTGCTGGTGGCACCGGACCGACCGGATCTCGGCGCGATATATGACATTCGCAGTGGCGCCGAAGGCAGCACCCGCGGTGGCCTTGCCTACGGTGAGCTGTGACCACGCCGGCGATGCCGAGGTCCCGGCCGACGTCGTGGCAGCGGCGACACCGATCGGCCGGATTCACCTACGTTGCGCTGCTGCTCGGGGTGGCCCTGCTCGGTGCCTCACTGGCCTGGCTGGGGCTGTCGTGGCAGCTCGCCAGCCAGCGCGAAGCCGAGCGCCAGCTGCTGTTCGCCGGGCGTCAGATCCGGCTGGCACTGCTGTCGTACCAGCGCAGCGGACCGGTCTTCGGTCAGTTGCCGACGAGTCTCGAAGCGCTGTTGCACGACAGCCGCGGCGTGGCCGTACAGCGCCATCTGCGGCGGATCTATGCCGACCCGGTCGGCGACGGTCAGCCGTGGGCGCTGATCACCGACGAGGACGGCCATGTGCTCGGCGTCCATAGTCGGTCGCAGCGCCCGCCGCTCAAGCGCGCTGGCTTCGCGCACGACGAGGACGCCTTCGAAGCGGCCCGCAGCTATGCCGACTGGCGCTTCGCGGTTCGTCGTGCTGCGGCGCGGGAAGGCGATGGGGGTGCCCCCGCGAGGCGGGACGAGCGGCATCTGTACCGACCGGGCGCCCATGTGGATACGCCGACGGCCGATCCGGCCGACGGTTCACATATCAGCAGGCCGTGATATGTCAATGTCCATGGGCCATTCGGGCCGTCGCGAGAATTTTTGGTTCCACATGGCATATCGGCCCCCGGGGGGGCGGCCAGGGGCCGTGTTTTCGCAACAAAATGTGAGCGGGATCAACGTTTTTGGTCCAGAATCGGAGCAAAGTAGGTGGTGCACCTGCAGCGAAACGACCACCTGAAAACACCCGTGGCGTAGGCCATGGCACCCCAGCGGAGGGCATGGAAGGATGGAGTTGTCGATATTGAACGGCTGGCTCAAGGGCGGGCGTTCGAACGCGGAAGCAGGGTCGGCGCCACAGGGGGGCGCGGCCGACATGCTGCCGGGTGCCGCCGACGCGGCATCGCGCCAGGCCGACCAGTCCCCGGACCGGTTCCGACTGCTGAAATGGTTTGCCGCCGCCAGTTTCGTGGCGGTGATGATGGTGAGTGCCGGCTTCGCGGCGCTGCTGTCCCACTTCGTCGGCGAGGCCATCCTGCGCCACGACGCCACACTCACCAGCGAGTTCATCGGCAACCTGGCCGATACCGAAGTCTTGCACGGCGGCATGATCGGCCAGCTGACCCTCGGTCAGATCCTGGATCCGCATTTCGACGCGGACCGCTTCGAGGTGTCGGCCGAGCGGGCCGCTGCGGCCCGTGCGGAATTCCTGTCCCACGTTGCGATGCTGCCCGACGTGGTGCTGGTCAAGGTCTATTCGCGGGCACGCGAACTGGTGTGGTCCACGGCAGTCGGGGAACTCGGACAACCGGAAAATTCGAATCAGGAGCTGGAGCGCGCATTCCGGCAGAAGAAGCTCACGGTCAATCACAGCTTTGCCCCGTTCGGCGAAGAGGTGCGTCGCATGGACCACGGCTATACCGGCGACGACAGCAGCTACTTCGTCGAGGAGTACATCCCGCTGTTCGACATGAACGGCGAGGTGGCGTCGGTGGTGGAGGTCTACAAGCAACCCAAGTCGCTGCGCCAGACCTTGTTCACCGGCAAGATTCTGGTATGGACGCTGGCCTTGTTCAGCGGCGTCGTGTTGTTTGCTGCGCTGGTCTGGATCGCACGCCGCGGCGAGCGACTGATCGACCAGCAGCAGGCCCGGTTGATCGATGCCGAAAACCTGATGGTGATCGGCGAGATGTCGGCGGCCGTCGCCCATGGCATCCGCAATCCGCTGGCGGCGATACGGTCCAGTGCCGAACTGGCCATGGACAGCGACGGCGCCGGCCTCAAGCGCAATCTCGAATCGATCATCCGCCAGTCCGACCGGCTCGGGCGCTGGCTGAAGGAACTCCTGATCTACGCCGGACCGATCAACTCCCACACCGACGAGGCGGTCGACGTCGGGGCGGTCGTGCACGAATGCCTGGCCGGCATGCGCACGCACATGGAGAAGCAGCGGGTCGACGTGGTCCTGACCCAGCGCGGCGAGGTCGTGCCGGTCATCTCCGGCAGCCGCGCAGTGGTCTCGCAGCTGGCCCATACGGTGCTGTCGAACGCCCTCGAGGCGATGCCGCGCGGCGGCATGCTGCGGGTGACGATCGACGGCCAGTCCGGCCGCCGCCCGTTGCGCCTGGTCGTCGAGGACAGCGGCCCGGGCATGACGCCCGAGCAGATGGCACAGATCTTCAAGCCCTTCTTCACCACCAAGAGCACCGGACTCGGCATCGGGCTGCCGCTGGCACGGCGGATCATCGATCGGCTCGGCGGCGACATCTCGTTCAAGAGCCGCCTGGGCGCCGGGACTCGTGTGGAAATCAACTTTGGCAACGCGGAGGCCGGCAGTGAGTAGTCTGGCACTGGTCATCGAGGATGACGAAACCCTGGCAGAGAACGTCTGCATTTTCCTGGAGCGCAACGGCTGGGAGGCTCATTACTGCCTGACTGCGGAAGAGGCGCTCAAGTCGCTCGAAACCACCCATCCCGACATCGTCATTTCCGACGTCATGCTGCCGGGCCTGTCCGGGCTGCAGTTGATGGAAAAGATCAACGAGATGGACCGCGACCTGCGCGTGATCTTCATGACCGGCTCGGAGCGCGTGCAGACCGCGGTCGACGCGATGAAGCTCGGTGCCGCCGACTATCTGACCAAGCCGGTGGCGCTGGCCGAGTTGAAATTGTCGGTCGAGCGGGCATTGGGCTGTGTGCAGATGGAACGTACGCTGTCCGCCCACAACCGGCGCCAGGCCGAGAAGGGTGGATTGAAGCGACTGGTCGGCAACTCGTCGACGATGGAAGAGGTCAAGTCCCGGATCCGCCAGATTCTCGACGCCGAATCCCGGATCTCCGGCGACGAATTGCCGGCGGTGCTGGTGACCGGAGAGACCGGTACCGGCAAGGAGCTGATCGCCCGGGCGCTGCATTTCGACGGACTGCGCTCGACTCAGCCGTTCGTCGAGGTCAATTGCGCGGCGATACCTGATCACCTGCTCGAGTCGGAACTGTTCGGCCACGAACGCGGCGCCTTCACCGACGCCAAGGAGCGCAAGGTCGGCCTCGTCGAGTCGGCCGAGGGGGGAACGCTGTTCCTCGACGAGATCGGCGAGACCGACCTCAACATTCAGGCCAAGCTGCTGAAGTTCCTCGAGGATCGCACGGTTCGGCGGATCGGCAGCGTACGCGCGCGGCGGGTCAATGTGCGCATCGTCAGCGCGACCAATCGCGATCTCGCCCAACTGGTGCAGGAAGGCCGGTTCCGCAGCGACCTGTATTTCCGGCTGCGCATCATCGAGGTCAAGATTCCGCCGCTGCGCGAACGCGGCAGCGACGTGCTCGAGCTCGGCAAGTACTTCCTGAAGGAATTGGGACGTCGCTACGGCAAGCGCGACATGATCTTCAGCCAGGATGCCGAACGCATGCTGATGGGTTACCACTGGCCGGGCAACGTGCGCGAGTTGCGCAATATGCTCGAAGAGACGGTGCTGCTGGCCTCGCATCCGGTGATCATGCCCGAGCAACTGGCGCTGTGCTCGCGTGCCATCGACAATCCCGAAACCGCGGTGCAGGTGGCACCGCCCGACTGCATGCACAACTGCTCGACGCCACTCGGCGGCACCCGCTTCGGGCCGATCCGCAGCCGTCCCGGCGACCCGGATCGGGATGAGGTGGTGCGGGTGCTCGAGCGTACCGACTGGAACGTCTCGAAGTCGGCCAAACTGCTTGGCCTGTCGCGCGACATGCTGCGCTATCGCATCGAGAAGTTCGGCCTCGAACGTCCCAACTGAGCCTGACGCCGTGGCCAGCCGGCCGCGGTCGATCGTTGATGTCGCGGCCGTCCGTCGATGCCTTCGCGGCGTTTGCGCACGCCACCGTCCGGGCTCGATGTCGGCACCTGCGGCCTGCCGCGGCGAGCGGTGATCGCTACTGGATGCTGCCGGCCAGTTCGAAGATCGGAATGTACATCAGCACGACGATGACGCCGATGACGCCGCCGATCACCGTCATCATCACCGGTTCGATCAGCTTGACGAACCAGTCGATCCAGCGCGTGATCTCCTCGTCGTGAAAATCGGCGCTCTTCTCCATCATTTCGCCGAGGTTGCCGGACTTCTCGCCGGCGCGCAGCATGCGCTGCGCGATCGGCGTCGTCAGGCCGTGGCCGTCGAGCGCCTGCGAGACCGCGACCCCCTGCCGGATCTCGTCGGCGGCCGCGTCCAACCGGTCGCGCAGTGCCCCGGGCACCAGACCGCGCGCCATGCGGATCGACTCGAGCACCGGAATGCCGCCTCGCAGCAGGATGCCGAGCGAGCGATACAGCCGCGCCAGCCGATACACCAGCAGCCGGCGCGCGATCCCCGGCAGCGATTCGGCCCACAGGCCGAGGCGCGTGCGTATGCCGCCCTGGCGCCAGGCGACGACGCTCGCAACGATGCCCGCGATCGACGCCAGCAGGAGTTCGACCTGATGGCCATGCATGAACTTGCCCCAGGCCAGCAGCATCTGTGACAGCAAGGGCAGGTTGCCGCGCATGTCCTCATAGACCTGGCTGAAGCGCGGCACCACGTAACCGACCAGGAACAGCAACACCGCGGTCCCGACCAGCAGCAGCACCGCCGGGTAGATCGACGCCGACACCAGTTTCTTGCGGACCTGGTCGGTCTGCTCGCGATAGGCGACGTAGCGACGCAGCGCCCGCGGCAGGTCGCCGGTGCGTTCGGCGGAGCGCATCAGCGCGACGTAGAGTTCCGGGAATACCGTCGGATGCTGCTCGACCGCCTGCGAATAGGATTTGCCCTCGTAGAGGCTGCGGGTGAGTTGCTCGAAGACCTTGCGTGCCGCCGCGTTGTCTTCCTTGTCGGCAAGACCCTCCACCGCCTCGACCAGCGGCAGGCCGGCCGACAGCAAGGTGGCGAGTTCCTGGCTGAACAGCGTGATCGGCAGGCCGCCGCCGCGTGGCGCTGACGCCAGCCGCAGCGCCGGGCGGGCGGACAGTCCGTGCAGGCCCTGCGCTGCGACCGCCTGCAGCGCCTCCTTGCCGCTGGCGGCCTCGATCGGCAGCGAGACGATGCGCGCCCGGGCGTCGAGCGCGCGCACGTTGAACAGCATGGTTCAGCCGCCGCCGCGCACGTCGGCGGCTTCGGCGCTTCCGCCCGGGCGTCCGTCCTTGCCCAGGCTGAACAATTCGTAATCGCCCTGGCTGCCGGGCTGACGGTAGATGTACGGGCGGCCCCAGGGGTCGCGCGGCAGGTCCTTCTTCAGGTAGGGCCCGCTCCAGCGGTTTTCGTCGGCGGGCTGCTGCATCAGTGCCAGCAGGCCTTCCTCGCTGGTGGGGTAGCGGCCGGTATCGATGCGGAACATGTCGAGCGCCTTTTCCAGGGCTTCGATCTGGGCACGGGCGGTATTGGTTTCGGACTTGCCGATCTGCGCGAAGTACTTGGGCGCGACGTAGCCGGCAAGCATGCCGAGGATGACCATCACCACCAGCAGTTCGAGCAGGGTGAAGCCGACCGCACGGCGGCGGGCGGCCTTGGGTTGCGGATTCATGTCGGTGTACCTCAGGTTGCGAAAGCACAGTCGAATAGCAAGCTCGGTGCCTGCGCCGGACCGCCGCTGCTCACCATTCGGTCCGGCTGGCACCGTATGTGCATGACGAGGTCCAGGGTCGTCCGGACTGACGCATCGACCAGGGGGCCATGATGCGTCGATCTCCGTCCGGACGGCCCTCCTCTCCCTCCCGCATGCCTTGGCGCGACGGGCCGGTCCGGCCCGGTCCGATGTGCCGCGTGCCATTCAGCGGTCGCGGCGCCCGCCTGAATGGCATATGTCATTCGTGTAAGAACAGTTCCTACTTGGTTTCCGGATGCTTCCCCAACACTGGGGTGCGCCCAAAACCCAATCCTGGGGTGTGGGGGTGGATGTGGGGAGATTCCCCATGCTTCCCCACCGTCGGATACGACCGAATCCTCGAAATACCCGCTTACGCCGGGCTCTGAGGTCGTGGCATGGATGCTGCAGTGGCCGCTTGCCGTGGCGCGCACCTGTGACTTCGGTCACGTGGGGAGGTGCGATTCGCCACGGTCCGTAAAACGGTTCCTTCCAGGAGGTAGCAATGTCTAAACGAAGCGATTCAGTGCCGAGGCCGCAGCGGCGGCATCGGTCGCGCGGATCGACCCGACTGGGGCAGATGCTGGCAGCGACCAGCCTCGCCGGTCTGGCGATCTGGGCGGCTCCGGCACAGGCGCAGGTCGAGTGCAGCAAGACCTATCTTGCCGAGGTCGTGGCCTTGGATCAGCCGGTGATGTTCAACCGCCTCGGTGCGCAGAACATCAACTGGATGATGTACGCGCTCAAAGAGGACGTGGTCGACGCGAACAACATTCCGCTGACCATGGATGGCTCGAATCCGCAGCCCGGCCAGGTCAAGCTGCGCGCCGACAAGCGCCCGCGTCCGCTGGTGCTGCGCGTGCCTGCCGGCACCTGCCTGCGGGTGCGGCTGACCAACATGCTGGCACCGGCGGCCAACCCGAACAACGCGCCGATTCCCGGCACGCCGCCGTTCAACCTGCAGATCGACGATCAGGTCGCCGATCGCCATGTCGGCTTCCATTCTTCCGGCATGCAACTGGTCAACCGGATCCAGGACGACGGCAGCATGGTCGGCAACAATCCGGGCGTGGCCGGCAGCCTGGTGCCGGTCGGCTCCACTCGCACCTACACACTCTTGGCGGAGAAAGAGGGCGCATTCGAGGTCACCAGCCACGGCGCGCAGTTCGGCGCCGATGCTTCGGCTGGCAACACGACGAATGGACTCTTTGGTGAGGTGATCGTCGAACCGGCCGGCTCTGTAGTATATCGCAGCGTGATCACCGAAGAGGAGTTGCGCCTGGTTACAAGGCTTGATCGCAACGGCAATCCGCGCCGGACGCCTGACGGTCAGCCGGTGATCAATTACGAGGCGCGCTACCCGACCGAGGAGCCGTGGATCTCCGAGGGCAAGGCCAACCGCAAGATCCTCAACATGATGCAGGGCACGCGCATCGTGCATACCGAGATCGACGCGGTGGTCGCCTACGGTCCCGAGGGCACGATCTCCGGCGACGGCACCTTCCCGCCCGAGACCTATCCGCTCGAGAGCGTCGGCAAGCGCAACCCGACCTATCCGACCCGGTTGCAGCCGTTCCGCGATTTCGCGTCGGTGTTCCACGACGAGAACGCCGCGTCGCAGGCCTTCCCGGAGTGGTTCCTCGACCCGGTGCTCAGCCACACCCTGCACGGCGTGCGCGACAGCTTCATGATCAACTATGGTTCCGGCGGCATCGGCACCGAGATCATCGCCAACCGCCTCGGTGTCGGTCCGATGCACGACTGCCTGGGTTGCGCCTACGAGGAGTTCTTCCTGACCTCCTTCACGGTCGGCGATCCGGCGTCGCTGGTAGACGTGCCGGCCAACTTCGGTCTGGAAGGCTGCACACCGGCCCTGGTCGGCTGCGAGGACGTCGGTCCGAAGGCCAACGAAGTGCTCTACCCGAACGATCCGTCCAACGTGCACCACAGCTACGTGAACGATGCGGTCAAGTTCCGCAACATCCACGTCGGCAAGGAGCAGCACGTCTTCCACCTGCACAACCACCAGTGGTTGTTCAACCCGAGCGACGACAACTCGAACTACATCGACGCGCAGGGGATCGGACCGGGCTCGGGCTACACCTACGAGATCGCCTTCGGCGGTTCCGGCAACCGCAACAAGAGCGCCGGTGACGCGATCTTCCACTGCCACTTCTACCCGCACTTCGCGCAGGGCATGTGGTACATGTGGCGGGTCCACGACGTGTTCGAGCCGGGTTCGCGCCTGGCCGTGTCGGGCGACGACTTCCACAGCTCACCGTTCGCACTGCAAAGCGGCAAGCCTGCCGCCGGCGCCCGCGCGTATCCCGATGGCGAGATCGTCGCCGGTACGCCGATCCCGGCCGTGGTGCCGTTGCCGGGCAAGGCCATGGCGCCTATGCCGGGCGAGGTGACGGTGGTGCCGAAGGTGGCCGACAACGGCGTGACCGTCGGTTCCAACGCCAAGGTCGTCGACCGCGACGTGAACCCGGGCTACCCGTTCTGGGTCGCCGGCATCGAGGACTCGGTCGGCCAGCGTCCGCCGACCCCGCCGCTCGACATGGCGACCAAGGCGCTGATGACCCAGCTCAAGGGCTCGGGTGACCCGCTGTGGGCCAAGGTCGATGCCACCGGCACTGCCGAGGGCTTCGATGGCGGTCTGCCGCGATTCACCACCCAGGGCTTCGCCGATGGTGGCGCCGCGGTGGCGACGCAGAGTCGTCTCGACCTGTCGAAGGTGCTGGTCAAGGCCAAGCCGGTGTATTTCCCGGAAGAAGGCACGGATCTCGAGCAACTGGCGATGCGCTTCATGGCGCAGCGCGCTCACCCGTCCTACTCGGTGAACGGCTCCGGTCAGGTCAGCAAGGCCGACTTCGTCGTCAATGGCTTGCCGCCGGTCGCGGGTGCGCCCTACGCGGATCCCTGCGTCGATGACGGCGGTCAGCGCCTGAACACCGGCGTGGTCGGCAACTTCTTCGGTGCGGTCGGCCTCACCACCCAGGGTGCGTCGCCGTTCAACGCCGATACGCCGCGGGTCTACAAGGCCGGCAACGTCCAGATCGACGCCGTCTTCAACAAGGTCGGCTACCACTATCCGCAGCAGCGCATCATCTCGCTGTGGGAAGACGTCAACCCGTTCATCAACAAGGAGAAGGCGCCCGAGCCCTTCGTCATCCGGATGAACACCTTCGACTGCACGATGTATGCGCACAGCAACTTCGTGCCGGCGGAGTTCGAGGTCGACGACTACCAGGTGCGCACGCCGACCGACATCATCGGTCAGCACATCCACCTGCCGAAGTGGGACCTGACGACGGCCGACGGCGCTGCCAACGGCTGGAACTACGAGGACGGTACGCTCTCCCCGGGTGCGGTGCGCGAGCGGATCGAGGCCATCAACCACTTCAACGAGGAGCGTGAAGCCGCCGGACTGGAGCCGATCGGCCCGCATCTCGAGCCGGAACCCCACCCGTTCCTGGGTGCCGGTGTGCGCAACGAGTGGCTCGGTGCGCGGGTGACGCTGCAGCGCTGGTTCGCCGACCCGGTGGTCAACACCGAAGGCGTCGATCGCGGCCTGGGTATCATCTTCACCCACGACCACTACGGTCCTTCGACCCACCAGCAGATCGGTCTGTACGCCACCGTGCTGACCGAGCCGGCCGGATCGAAGTGGGTGCACAACGAGTCCGGTGAAACGCTCTACACCCGTGACGATGGTGGTCCGACCAGCTGGCAGGTCGCCATTCTGCCGGGCGAGCTGGGTGGCTACACGCAAAACGTCGGTGCCAACGACCTCGATGCGTTCCGTGAGTTCTACTTCGAGTACTCGGACTTCCAGCACGCGTACCAGAAGGGCGTGTATGTCGGCGCGGGCCCGGATGGCCGTCCGCATACCACCGCGGGTGCCGATGGCGTGGGCCACCCGGTCCGTGACGCCGCAGGCATCAACACCGCCTTCCCGGTGACGGCCAACACCTTCCGCGACTCGATCAACCCGTCCTTCCGTCAGGAAGAGCCGCTGCCGGACATCGTCGGACACCCGGCGTTCTGCCCGGGCGGTGTGCCGCGTCCGTGCCCGGAGGTCATCACGGCCGACGACAGTGGCATGCTCGTGGTGAACTACCGCAACGAGCCGGTGGGTCTGCGGGTGTACGATCCGGATCAGGAGGGACCGGACGGCAAGAAGGGCTCTCAGGCCGAAGGCCGCCGTGGCGATCTGGCGTTCGCACTGCAGTCGCGTACCGACCGCAGGGTCGAGCAGATGAACACCCGGCTGGGTGACACGCCTTATCCGGCGCTCAACCGCGACATCGATCCGGGTGATCCCTTCACCCCGATGATGCGGAGCTACTCGGGCGACCTGGTCAAGGTCAAGATCCAGGCCGGTGGTCACGAGCACGAGCACAACACCACGATCCACGGTGTCAAGTGGCTGCAGGCGGGTTCGGGTCACGGCAAGGCGCCGAACTCGGGCTGGCGTAACGCCCAGAGCGTCGGCATCTCCGAGCAATTCACGCTGTCCACTCCGGTCTTCGCCGACTTCCAGCAGCAAGGCGAGATGGCGGACTACCTGTGGAGCGTGGATGCCAGCCAGGATGGCTTCTGGACCGGCATGTGGGGCCTGTTGCGCAACTACACTGCGTTGCGTGGCGACCTGCCGCCGTTGCCGAGCAATCCGAAGCCGGTGGTCGCGGGCAACCGTGACGACTTCGACGGCGTCTGCCCGAAGAGTGCGCCGGTGCGTCGCTTCGACGTCACGGCGGTGCTGGCCAACAACGTGCTGCGCAATAGCCTCGGCGTGACCATTCCGGAGAACAAGGATCCGGTGGACAACGTCGGTGGCCGGCTCGATCCGGAAGGCGGCACGCTGGTCTACAACCCGCGCGATACCGAGATCCGCAGTCTCACCGTCCAGCTGGACAATGGCGAGATCCTGCAGATCGCCGGCAACCGCGGCCCGCTGCACGACCCGACCGGGGTCATGTTCGTCCGTACGGCCGACCTCAACCAGGAAGGCAAGCTGAAGTCCAGCGCGCCGGTGGAACCGCTGGTGTTGCGGGCCAATGCGGGTGACTGCCTCTACGTCACGCTGCGTAACGAGCTGCATGACGAGATGCCCGACCTGGCAGGCTACAACACGCTGCTGCAGGTCGTGCGCCGGGATCGTGGTACCCGGGGTGGTGCGCTCACCTGGTTCGAAAACAACCTGATCCGTCCGTCTTCCGAGATGGGCCTGCATCCGCAACTGGTGGAGTACGACGTGACCCGTTCCGACGGCGTCAATGTCGGCCAGAACCGCGTGCAGACGGTCGGGCGTGGTGATTCGGCGACCTACCAGTGGTATGCCGGACATCTCGAACTCGGTAACAACCGCCAGCCGCTGTCGGCCGCCGTGTCGCAGGAACTCGAGGCCCAGGAGGACAAAATCCTCAACGACGATCGTATCGACGACGACGTGGTGGCCGAGGGCGAGATCGCGAACACGACGACCACCGAGTCCTACGCCGGCGACTACAAGTTCGGCGACTACGACACGGCCACGCGGGAGCAGATCATCGCCGACGCCGAAGCCCAGTACGAGGCCGAAGGCCCGGACGATGGCGACACCCGGGACGACGATCCCGATGTCGTGGCCACCGCCGAAACCACCGACATGGCGGACGTGATCGCCACGCCGGTCGAGTTCGGTGGCGCCAACCTGAGCCCGGCGGACCGCATCAAGCAGGGTCAGAAGGGCATGGTCGGTGGTCTGGTGATCGAGCCGATCGGTGCAGACTGGGCCGACCAGAACGTGCTGGCCAACCTGGATCAGACCATCGATCATCAGGTGGACACCACCGGTCTGGCGACCCCGCCGACGCGCGCGACCCGCGCCCAGGCGACGATCACGAATGGCGAGGCTGCCTTCCGTGACTTCGTGACGATGCACCAGAAGGCGCTCAACCTGCGCTTCGCCGATGGCGCACCGGTGCCGAACCTGTCCGCCGAGGGTCAGGCGATCCCCGAGGACAGCCACGATGCCGGCCAGATGGCGGTCAACTACGGCACCGAGCCGGCCTGGTTCCGCTTCGGCCTGCCCGCGCAGTCGCCGTTCGGCAAGCAGGGCTTCGGTGGCGTCGAGAACGCCCACGAGCTGTTCAGCAACAAGTGCTGCACCAACGGTGGTACTGCCACCACGGCGACCAACAACGTCGGCGAACCGGCCACCCCGGTCTTCGTCGCCGCGGCTGGTCAGGAGGTCCGCATGCGTGTCCTGGAGCCCACCGGCGCCGGCCGCGGTACGACCTTCGGCGTGCATGGTCACCTGTGGGCGCGTGATCCGTACTTCTGCCCGGGTGAAGCCCGCAACGGCCTGGTCGGCGCTTGCGAGATGAACACCGTGGCGTCGCGTGCGATCGGTGTGAATCCGCAATCCTTCCTGTTCCTCGGAGCACAGGAAAGCATCATGCCGATGGCCCACTTCGACCTGTTCCTGCCCAAGGCAGGCGGTCAGGGTGCAATTGCCGGCGACTACCTGTACGTGGATCGTGCCGCCTTCGGCCGCAACAACGGCCTGTGGGGCGTGATGCGCGTGCAGTAAGCGTCGTTCAACCCCCGGCCCCGCGAGGGGCCGGCGGGATGCGGTCCGGCAGGACCCGGCCGCATCCCGCTTCTCCTTCCTGACGTCGAAGTCGCGTGCGGCAGCGACGTGATGATGGAGGCAACCGAGTACAGGAGGTAAGGCTGTGACAGTCAGAACATTCAAGGCACTGGCGATCGCGACGGCGATCTGGACCATGGGCGCGGTCGGCCACGCGCCGGTGCTGGCTGCGAACCAGGTGGTTGCACCGCCGACCACGGTCGAGGTGCCGGGGCGGATCAGCGACCGGCTGGTGCGCGACGGGCTGGTGATCGACTTCGAGGCGACACCGGTCGAGAGCGACGAGATTACCGAGGGTCTGCTCACCGACGTGCGCTTCCGAATCACCCAGGAAGCCAGCGGAGAACCGGTCAAGGGCGTGTTTCCGGCGGCCTGGCTCGACGTCGGCGCCAACATCGGCGGCAAGGAAGGCGAGATCAAGGAGTGCCGCGAGAAGGTCGGTCTCTACCTCAAGGGCATCGTCGGCATCCGGCCGATGCTCGACTTGAATGGCTACTACGTGCTGGTGCTCAACAAGGATCCGAGCATTTCGGTGGTGGATCCGATGGTCAACATGGCCGGCCGCACCAGCACCTACGCGATCATCGTGTTGAAGCGCCCGCCGATGGACTGGGCCCGCAGCAACGACGAGAAGACCCTGTTCGTGTCGATGCCGGTCGCCGACGAAGTGGCGGTGATCGATGCCGACCACTTCAAGGTGACCCACAATGTGCCGGCGGGCAACAATCCGACCCGCGTGGTGGTGCAGCCCGACGGGCGCTACGTCTGGATCGGCAACAACGGCATCGGTGCGAAGAGCGGCGTGACCGTGCTCGACGCCGAGAGCTACCAGCAGGTCGGTTTCGTGCCGACCGGCCGCGGCCATCACGAGATCAGCTTCTCGGACGATTCGGCCCACGCCTTCGTGACCAATCGCGACGACGGCACGGTCAGCGTCATCGATGTCGCCAAGCTCGCCAAGGTCAAGGATCTCGAGGTCGGCAAGCAGGTGCTGTCGGTCGGCTACTCGGCGCTGGCCAAGGCGGCCTACGTCGCCGACGGCAAGACCGGGCAGGTGTCGGTGATCGACGGCGAGACGCTCGAGATCCGCAAGCGCATCCAGTCGCATCGCGGCCTCGGCCCGCTGCGGGTGTCGCCGGACGGACGCTGGGTGATGACCGCCAACACGCTGAAGGACCAGGTGCTGGTGATCGACGCCGCCAACGATCAGGTGGTGAACAGCATCGACATCGCCGGCGAACCGTTCCAGCTGACCTTCTCGCGCAGCTTCGCCTACGTGCGCGGCCTGTCCACGTCGAAGGTCAATCTGATCAACCTGTCGACCCTCGGCGAAGGCAAGAAGCCGATCATCAACAGCTTCGATGCCGGCAACAAGGCGCCGAAGCTGGCGGGCGACCTGCCGCTGGCCGACACCATGACGACCGCGAGCACCGACACCTCGGCCTTCATCGTGAATCCGGCCGACAACACGACCTACTTCTACATGGAAGGCATGAATGCGCCGATGAGCAACTACAAGAGCTTCGGCCATGTCGCCCGGGCCGCCAAGCTGGTGGACCGCAGCCTCAAGGAAGTGGAGCCGGGCGTCTATTCGACCAAGGTGCGCCTGCCGGTGGACGGCCGATTCGACGTCGCGCTGATGCTCGATACGCCGGAGCTGGTGCATTGCTTCTCGATGAGTGCCGAGCGCAACCCGAGCATGCACCAGGTCGGCAGTTGGGGGATCGAGTTCGTCGGCGAACGCGAAGCCGGCGTGGTCGGCGAGAAGAGTGCGCTGCGCTTCCGCATCGTCGATCCGGTCAGCGAAGAGATCAAGCAGGGCGTCGAGGATGCCACCGTCTCGTGGTACCGGGCGCCGGCCTTCGAGCGCCGCAGCGCGGCCGCCACCGAGGTCGAGCCGGGCATCTACGAGGTGCAGATGGAGTTCGCCAAGGCGGGCGCCCACTATGCCTTCGTGCAGGTGCCGTCGCTGAAGATCAACCAGGAGAACTCACGTTTCCGCTCGATCCGGGTCGCGGCCGAACGGGTCGCAACCGCCAAGGGCAAATGATGGAGATCGGCAAAATGAAATCACCCATTCGCAGCCACCCGCTGCTGCCGGCGCTCGCCGCCGCCCTGCTGGCGATCGCGAGCCCGGCCCCGGCCGGCGAAATGGACCATTCGCAACACCAGGCGATGGATCACTCGCAGCACCAGGCGATGGATCACTCACAGCACCAGGCGATGGATCACTCACAGCACCAGGCGATGGATCATTCCGCCCACGCCGGCGCGGACGGTGCCGATCCCCATGCCGCCCATCGGGCAGCGATGGCCAGGCCGGTGGCTGCGACAACGCTCGACGTCGCCGTGCCGAATGCCCGGCTGCTCGACCAGGACGGCCGGCAGGTTTCGTTCGTCGACGACGTGCTGGGCGACAAGGTGGTGGTGATCGACTTCGTCTACACCACCTGTACGACGATCTGCCCGGTGCAGTCGGCGATGTTCAACGCATTGCAGAGCAAGCTCGCCGACAAGCTCGGCGATCGGGTCAAGCTGGTGTCGCTGTCGGTGGACCCGCGTCGCGACTCGCCGGCACGCCTCAAGCAGGCGTCGCAGAAGTACGGTTCGGGCCCCGAATGGACCTGGCTCACCGGCGAGCATGCCGAGGTCGAGGACGTACTGCGCGCTTACGGTGCCTATACGCCGAACTTCACCGACCACCCGCCTCTGGTGCTGGTCGGCGACGCGGTCAGCGGCAAATGGACACGCTTCTTCGGCTTCCCGGACATCAACAAGATCATCGACGTGGTGGACACCACGCTGGCCTCGCGCAAGCAACCCAGCTACGCCCACGCCCACTGAATGCAACATCGAACTGCAGGACATAAGGAGTAGACATGAGACGCACAATCGCCCCCGTTGTGGCCGCTCTCAGCCTGGCACTGGCCGGTCCGGTCCGGGCCCACGGAAACGACGCCAGCCACGGCGCTGCGACAGCCGAGCCGGCCGACGGCAAGCCCGTGGCCACAGAGATTGCCGCGGTCCGCCGCAAGGCGCCCGACGCCAGAGCCTATTTCACCGACCTCGAAATGCAGGACCAGCACGGTCGCAAGCTCAAGTTCTACAGCGACGTGCTGGCCGGCAAGGTGGTCATGCTGAATTTCGTCTACACCAGCTGCGAAGACGCCTGTCCGCTGATCACGCAAGCCATCGTCGCGGTCAAGGACCAGATCCCCGAGATCTTCGGCAAGCCGGTGCATTTCGTCTCGATCAGTGTCGATCCGGTCACCGATACGCCCGAACGCCTGCGCGAGTTCGCCGCCGCCAACCGGGCCGACGTCGCGGGCTGGACCTTTCTCACCGGCGATCCCGACAACGTCACCCATATCCTCAAGAAGCTCGGGCAGTTCTCCGAGGAGCGGGAGGCCCATTCGACCTTGCTGATCGCCGGCAACGTGCCGGCCAAGCGCTGGAGCAAGATCCGACCGGAGGCACCTGCTACCGCGATCGCGGAACGTCTGCGAGCGCTGGCCGCGGCCGGGGTCCAGGCCCGTGTTCGCGAATAGCGCCGCCGCGCTGCGCGCCATTTTCCTGGCATCGGGCCTTGCCGTCGCCGGCGGCGCGTTGGCCGGGTTGAGCGACGAGCAGGCGGCCGGCAAGCGTCTGTTCGAAGGTGGCATCGGCATCTCCGGCGAATCTCCCCAGGCGCAGGTCGGCAGCGGCGGACTGGCCCTGCCCGCATCGGCGCTGCCGTGCGCCAACTGCCACGGCCCCGATGGGCGCGGCCGGCCCGAGGGCGGCGTGACCCCTCCCGACATCCGCTGGTCGGAGCTGGTCAAGCCTTACGGTCACGTCCACGAGAACCGCCGCCAACATGGTCCGTTCAACGTCGACAGCTTCCGCATCGCAGTGACCGAGGGGCTCGATCCGGCCGGCAACCGGCTCGATCAGGCGATGCCGCGATACCTGCTAGCTGCCAGGGATCTCGACAACCTGCAGGCCTATCTCAAGCATCTTGAGAAGCGCGCGGCCCGTGGTGTCGACGACACGCGTGTCCGGATCGGCACGCTGTTGCCGTTGCGCGGCCCGTTGGCGGAGGCCGGCAAGTCGGTGCGTCGCCTGCTCGAGGCCTATTTCGCGCGGATCAATGCCGAAGGTGGCGTCTACGGCCGCCAGCTCGAACTGGTGGTCGCCGAGTACGTCGGTGATTCGGCGCTCAGCGTCGACAATCTGACCCACCTGCTGGACGACGGCGACGGCGTTTTCGCGCTGCTCTCGCCGTTTGCTGCCGGCTTCGAGCGTCGCCTCACCGATCTGGCGCAGGCGCGCGATCTGCCGGTGGTGGCGCCGGTGGTGCTCGAACTCGACAATCGCCCGGCCGCCAACACCCACGTCTTCCATCTGCTCTCAGGCGGAACCGAGCTGGCGCGTGTGCTGGCCGACTATGCGCGAGACACCCTCGAACTCGATAACCGCGCCATCGCGCTGGTGCAGTCGGCAGGGCCGGCGTGGGATGCCGCGGCGCAGGCGGTCGCGAGCCACCTCGAACGGCGCGGCGGCGGCAGCCCGCAGCAGGTGATCTACCGGCCCGGCCTGAGCGACCTCGACGCGATCGTCGGCGAGCTCGAGACCGATGGAAGCAAGGCGGTCATCCTGCTCGGACCCGCGCTCGACCCGGTCGACTTCGGTGCGGCCGCCGCGCGCGCCGACTGGTACCCGGAACTGCTGTTGCCGGGGCCGTTTGCCTCGCCGGGGGTGTTAACGCTGCCGCCGGGTTTCGACCGCAAGGTATTCGTGTCATACCCGAGCCTGCCGAGCGACCGCGAACGGCCGGTATGGCAGGACTATGTCGGGCTGCTGGCCGAAGCCGGCATCGAGCGCGGCCCACACGCCACTCTGGTGGCCAGCTTCGCCGGTGCCGAGCTGCTGGTCGAGGCGCTAAAGCGAACGGGGCGCGAGTTGAGCCGTGATTCGATGGTGGTCGGTCTCGAGAAGGTCCAGGGCTTCGAGTCGGGGCTGCTGCCGCCGCTGACCTACAACACCACCCGCCGCATCGGCGCCCTCGGCGGCTACATCGTCGCCGTCGATCTGACGAAGCAGGTCTATCGGCCGATCGGTCCGTGGCACAGCCTCGACTGACGATCGAGCATCCGAACCGATCCGATACGCATTCATTGACAGCCAAGGAACTCGACATGGAACGCAGAGAACTTCTGACCGGACTGGCCGGTGTCGCACTGGCCGGTGTCGCCTCGCGCGCGCTGGCGCAGCACGAGCATCATCACGCGGCCAGCCCGGCGCGCGGCGCACTGGTGGATGCCGCCGGTGCCTGCGTCGCGCGCGGCGAAGCCTGCCTGGCCCACTGCCTGGTGCTGATGGGCGACGGCGATACCACCATCGCCGCGTGCTCGCGCTCGGTCAACGAGACCATCGCCGCCTGCTCGGCGCTGCAAAAGCTGGCTGCGCAGAAATCGAGCCATGCGCCGAAGATGGCTGCACTGACCGAAGAGATCTGCCGTGCCTGCGAGGACGAGTGCCGCAAGCACGAGGACAAGCACGCCGAGTGCAAGGCCTGTGCCGAGGCCTGCGCCGATTGCGCCAAGGCGTGCAAGGCCTTTGCCGCCTGACCGACCCGACCTGACACAGCGGATCGCCGAACGATGACGAAGCGCCGGCTGCCCTTGCGTTCGACCCTCGCTCGCGTGCCCGGTGCGGGGCGTCTGGCGCTCGTGCTGGCGGTGCTGTGGCTGCTGGTGCAGGCGATGCCACTGGCTCACGCGGTATTGCAGCATTTCGATCCGCTGATCGGAGACGTCTGCATCGCGTCGGCCGCCAACGACGACGGTGGGCCGGCCGGGAGCGATCACGATGCAAGATGTGGCACCTGCTGCTGCGGCGGTACCTCCCCGCCGGCAGGCGATGCCGACTCAGGTGCGCGATTCCCCACCGCGCCCAGCCTGGCGTTGCGATCCGACACCGGCGCGGCGACGCCGACCGGCGCCGACCATGCGCGCCCGTGGACGCGGGGCCCGCCCGCCACACGCTGAACCTCCATTCTTCATTGCGGCGCATCGGCGCCGTACCGTTCAGCCGTGTCCGCGCGCTGCGATGCCCTGGGCCGCGCGCGCCTGGGAGAATTCGATGTCAAGCTTCGTTCGGCCGCTCGCGGCCGCCCTCTTCATGTTGCCCGCCGTCTTCGTTGCACCCGTCCATGCGTCGTGCGGCGCCGCCTTCTGTACCGTCAACACCACCAGCGGCATGCTCGACGTGCCGGCCGAAGGGCAGACACGCGTCGACCTGCGTTTCGAATTCATCGACCAGAACCAACCGCGCAGCGGCAGCGATGACGTGTCGGTCGGCGAAATATCGAGCCACCATGACGAGGTCCGCACGATCAATCGCAATCTGCTGGCGACCATCGAACACGCATTCGCCGGCGGCTGGCAACTCGGCCTGACCCTGCCGCTGATCGATCGCAGTCATCACCACATCCACAACCATCACCACGATGGCGAGGTCCTGCACCTCGACGACAACTGGGACTTCAGAGAGATCGGCGACCTTCGCCTGAATCTGCGGCGGACCGTGGTCAGCGACCCTCAGCGGCAACTCGGCGTGTCGATCGGCGTCAAGCTGCCGTCCGGCAGTACCGACGTCGACAATGACGATGGCGACGAGGCCGAACGCAGCCTGCAGCCAGGCACCGGCACGACCGATCTGCTGCTCGGTGCCGGCTGGCGTGGCGTGCTCGACGGGGGCGCCGCCGCCTCGATCAGCGTTGCGGCGCAACTGGCCACCGGCGAGCACGACGATTACCGCCCGGGGCACCGGTTCCAGCTCGATCTCGGCTACGAACATCCGCTTACGGCGCGCCTGACCCTGCCGGTGCAGCTGAACTTTCTCGTCCGGGCGCGCGATCAGGGTGACGAGGCGGAGACCGACGACAGTGGGATGCAGTCGATTGGCCTCAGCCCCGGGCTGATCTTCGAGGCCGGTGGCGGGCTGCGACTGTACGGCTTCTATCAGCGGCCGCTGTACCAACATGTGCACGGCGTGCAGTTGACGTCGCACTGGAGTGCCGTGCTGGGCGCCAGCCAAACCTTCTGAGACGCAGGCCCGGCTCGGGGCGGCGATCCTGCCGCCGCGGGTCGGTTCATCGGCCGCGAACGACTTCGAGGTCCGCCGGATGGCGTGCGTGGCAGTGTTCGAGCCAGAATTGGTCGAACAGGGCCAGCACCTCGGCCATCGACTGCGGCGTCGGCACGTGTTCGACGGCATCGGCGATGCGATGCAGGTGGCACATGAAATCCGCGTGGTCGCGCAGATGCTGCCACCACAGGCCGGGCTGCAGCGTGTGCAGGCCGTTGGCGCGGAGCAGCGCCTGTTCGTGCTCGAGATGTCGCTCGCAGGTGCGTACGACCTCGGCCAGGGTCTCGACCAGGCGGCTGGCGCAGCGTGGATTGTGGTGCCGACGGCAGTGGCAGCCATGCTCGTCGCGAAGTTCCGGACAGACGCTGAGAATCTGCGCCGACATGCGCAGCAACGCTTGTGCAACCCGCTCGAAGTGGCGGGTCAGTTGGTGGCGGGCGGCGCCGTCGGCGCCAGTCTCCGATGGCGAGTCCGGCGGTGCAGGGGCATCGGTCGGCATACGACGATGATCCCAGAGCGCAGCGGTGGAAGCCTTAAGAGGTATTAGCGCCCATTGACCTTGATCAAGGTCGCGCCGCACGCGGCGCGGGTCGTCGCCGGCGCGAACCGGTCATGCCGCGTGACTGTGGACGTAGCCGACCTCGAGCCAGGTCTGCTGCAGCAGCATGGCATCGCCGCTGGCCCGATGGCGGACGCAGCACAATGCCTTTGCCAGGCGCTCCTTGGTGGGGTGCCAGGCGGCCACCTGGACGTCGTCGAGCAGCGCGCGTACCGATTCGAGACGGAAACGCTGGGGCACGCCCGCTTCGTCGAACAGCTTCGCAAGCCAGGGCATGTCGTTGCCCCAGGCGTCGGAATAGACGGTCTGGCCGGCAAGGTGTCGGTTCAGCAGCGCGGCGACCTCGGCCGGCAGGCGTCCGAGCGCGCCCAGACGGGCCTGGGAGATGCCATGAATGGCTTCCGCCGTCGGGTCCCAATGGGTCCAGTGTTCGGCTGGCCGGATCAGCCAGCAATGGCGCGACCCATCGGCGAGGATGATGCCGACCTCGATGGGATAGCTGCCACGCCCCAGGCCGGACGCCTCGACGTCGATGAAGGGTGGCGTGCTGCGGTTCGAAGGGCGGGTTAATCTCATCGTGTGGCGGACGTGTCGGGTTCGATCGTTGGGCGTCGGCGCCGGTGTGCCCGGTTGCCCGGATCCAAGACGCTCGCGAGACTTGTCGGCGCGCCTGCGATCGGACTTTAGGCCGGCCGGGGCGTACGTGTGCGTCCGATCGTGACGAAAGTCCTCGGTACGAGGACCGCAAGTGCCGGGCTGGCAGGCTACGGTGTGCGGATGTCCGGCCGAAACTCAAGGGTGCCGCCGAGTTGCCGTAGATCCGGCATTGCCGTCCAAACCGAGCCTGCATGCCCGACTCACGGCCAACGGTCGAGTCCGATGACTCGCCCTCGATCGACCTCCAGATCCTCGACGCCCAGGTGCGCGCGCTCCAGCGCAACGTGCCGTCGATGGTCGTCGGCACGCTGCTGACGGCGCTTGCCACCGTCCATTACTTTTCGCCGATGATGCCGAGCGGGATGGATCTGCGGAGCTGGTTCGCCGCGATGCTGATCGTCAGCGTCGTCAGGATCGGCGTCATGTGGCTGTGGCGGCGCGATCCCGAGGCCAGCCGGCGACCGGCCTACTGGGCGCAGTGGATGGTCGGGCTGGCGGCGTTGACCGGTCTCGTCTGGGGGGCGCTGGCGACGGTCTACATGCCGACCGAGCAAAGCGGCTACCGTTCGGTCATGGCCAGCCTGCTGATGGGGGTATCGGCCGCGGTGGTGGTGTCCCAGGTGACCCTCTACCGCGCATTCGCGGTATTTCTGGTGTCGATGCTGGTGCCGGCCGCGCTGAGCTTCGCGTTCCTGCCCGGTGACGTCGCGCGGATGCTCACGATCATGCTGGTTTTCTTCTTGATCTTGCTGCTGGTCGGCGGTCGCCAGAGTTCGGAGGCGAGCAAGCGCTCGCTGCGGCTGCAGGTGGAGCTACGCCAGCTTGCCCGTGCCGAGGAGCACGCCCGGCTTTCGGCCGAGCGGGCCAATGCGGCCAAGAGCCAGTTCTTGATGAACATGTCGCACGAACTGCGCACGCCGATGCATGCGGTCATGGCCTACGCACAACTCGGTGTCACCCGCTGCAACGAACCGAAGATTCGCGGCTACCTGGAGCGCATTCACACCAGCGCCAGCGGGTTGCTGGTCCTGCTCGGCGATCTGCTGGATCTGGCCCGGCTCGAGACCGGGCGCATGGAGTTCCGGATCCGGCCGAAGGATCCGTTGCTGCTGGTCGAGCGCGTTGCCGCCGAATTCGGGCCGCAGCTTCGCCATCGGGACGTGAGGCTGGAAGTCGCCGCGGCCGCAGAACTGCCGCAGGTCCCGCTCGACGAATCCCGGGTGGCGCAGGTGATCCGCAATCTGATCGCCAACGCCTTCCGCTATTCGCCCGACAAAGGACTGATCACGATCGCGCTCGACGTCGTCGACGGCGAGCAGGGGCGGACGCTGGTGCTGCGGGTCCGCGACCAAGGGGTAGGCATTCCCGAGGACGAACTGGAGTCCGTCTTCGAAAAATTCGTGCAGAGCAGCAAGACGCGCAGCGGCGCGGGCGGCGTCGGACTCGGCCTGGCGATCTGCCGCGAGATCGTCAGCGCCCACGGCGGATACATCAGGGCCTTGCCCAACCAGGATGGTGCGCTGCTGGAGGTGATATTGCCGGCGCCCGAGGCAATCACGGTCGAGGCGCGGCCGGCGATCGCCGCGTAGCCCACGCGGCGAGGCGGTCGATATCAGATCGCCGGCCCGTCCGTCAGCGGCAGCAGCCGTCCGAGCAGACGGGCCGCGTCGAGCAGCGCGGTGTCCAGCGCCGCCACGCCGATCTCATGGAAGCGGCTGCCGGCAGGGCTTTCGAGAAAGTCGACGTAGGCCGCCAGTTGCTCGACCGACAGCGCGCGATAGGCTTCGGCCGACATCGCCAGCGACAGCGCCAGGAAGGCTTCGCTCAGCGCAGGGCGGGTCGATTCGAGACGGCTGCGCAATTCGATCAGGGCATCCGAGCCGGTCACCTGTCCGCGTGCGGCACGGGCGCCGTGTTCGAGCCCGAGCGTCGTGTTGATGACCAGATTTTCCGCCATCTGAATGGCCCGCGAAGCGACGATGGCCCGTTCCAGCAGTGCTTTGCGCCGCGGCGGCATGGCTGCGATCCGGGCCGAATTGTCGGCGATGATCTGCTCGCCCGTGCGCTCGTCGCCCAGCCCCGCGGTTTCCAGCCGGGTGATCTCGGTACCCAGTTCGCCGTGGTACCAGTGGAGCAGTGCCTCTGCCTGCGCGTGGTCGAGCCCCCTGCGCACGCGATCGAGTACCGTAGCCTGCATCCGATCGGCCGAATAGGCGCCTTCGAGCGCGGCGTCGATCTGTGTCCGCTGTCCGGGCGGCGTAGCTTCCGTGCCGACGTCGAAACCCTTGCGAAAGCCGTCGCGCATCTGTTCCGGGAGATGCTGCAGAACCGCCGCCATGCCGGAAACCGTCAACAGTCGCGTTGCCATCTCGGGCGCTATTTCGGCTTCTGCGGCAAGCGTACGAAGGCACAGCACGACAGCCAGGCAGATGAGGCGGATGCTGCGCATCGGGGGCTCCGGCACGGTTTTCAGGCGATGAACACGGCATCATACTGAAACGACACAGGCTTCATGCGAAACGCATCAAAAACCTTGTGCCGGGCGCGCCGTTGCAGGCGTCGATGTGAATGCCGCAATCTGCCGGTCGTGGGCCGGTGCCAGCACGAGCAGCGTCGCCAGCGCGCCCAGCAGCGCGCAGAACATGTCGGACTGGGTATCCCACGGGTCACCCTGGGTGCCGAGGAATTCCTCCGCGCCCTGTCCCATCGCCAGTGCTGCCCACCACTCGATCAATTCGTAGCAGGCGCTGATCGCGAGCACCACGCAGACCACCAGGAAGACAGTCATCCGCCGACCACGCACGAAATGACCGCGAATCAGGATCTCGCGGGTGGCCAGTGCCGGCACCAGGCCCTGGAAGAAATGGCCGATCTTGTCGTAGGGGTTTCGTGCGAGATCGAACCAGTCTGCCAGCTGGAATCCGAGCGGCACGCGGGCGTAAGTGTAGGCGCCGCCCAGGATCAGCACCAGGGCGTGTGCCAGGATGCCGGCATAGAGCACGGTGGTCAGCGGGAAGCGCCGGACCGTGAGCCACAGCACCGGCAATACCAGCATCACCGGCAACACCTCCATCAGCCAGGTCAGCCGGTCGAACGGCGAAATCGCCGACCAGGCCAGGGCGGCGATCAGGAGCAGGGTGATCGGCAGCAGCGGGGCGGGCCGGGAGCTCATCGCCGCGGCCGCCTCAGCCCGGAACCGGCCGCACCCGCGACGCTGCCTCCTTGGCACGGGCGCGGGCCTCGGCAACACTTTCGCCGTTGGCCACGGCGACCCCCATGCGACGCTTGACGAAGGCCTCGGGCTTGCCGAACAGGCGCAGATCCGAGCGCGGAACGGCCAACGCCTCGGCGACGCCCTCGAAGGCGATGCCACGCTCGTCGATGCCGCCATAGATCACTGCCGAGGCGCCGGGCTCGCGCAGCGCCACATCCACCGGCAGCCCCAGGATCGCCCGTGCATGCAGCTCGAACTCGGAGAAGCGCTGCGAGCACAGGGTCACCAGGCCGGTGTCGTGGGGGCGTGGGCTGACCTCCGAGAACCAGACCTGGTCGCCGCGCACGAAGAGTTCGACGCCGAACAGCCCGCGACCACCGAGGTTCGACGTGACCGCCTCGGCAATCTCGCGGGCGCGGGCCAGTGCGGCGGCGCTCATCGCCTGGGGCTGCCACGATTCGACATAGTCGCCAGCGACCTGGACATGGCCGATCGGTTCGCAGAAATAGGTGCCGATGCGGCCGTCCTCGCCGACGGCGCGGACCGTGAGCTGGGTGATCTCGTACTCGAAGTCGATGAATCCTTCGACGATCACCCGTCCCTGATCGACGCGTCCACCACTGGCGGCATAGTTCCAGGACGGCTCGATGTCGGCATCGACGCGCAACATCGACTGACCCTTGCCGGAAGACGACATCACCGGCTTGACGATGCACGGGAATCCGACTTCGGCCACCGCCGCACGCAGTTCCTCGAGCGAGGCGGCAAAGCGGTACGGGGACGTCGGCAAGCCGAGCTCTTCCGCGGCCAGGCGGCGGATGCCCTCGCGATTCATCGTCAGTCGGGTCGCCCGGGCGGTCGGTATCACCTCGGCGATGCCGTCGGCCTCGATCCGCTCGAGCATCTCGGTGGCGATCGCCTCGATCTCCGGTACCACCAGATGCGGCCGTTCCTGTTCGATCAGCGCGCGCAAGGCGGCACCATCCGACATCTGGATGACATGGGCGCGATGCGCAACCTGGTGACCCGGCGCACCTTCGTAGCGATCGACCGCGATGACCTCGACGCCGAGGCGCTGCAACGCGATGATGACTTCCTTGCCGAGTTCGCCGGCACCGAGCAGCATGACCTTGAGGGCACTGGCCGCCAGCGGGGTTCCGAACTTCATGGGATTCTCCTGATCGACTCGCGGGAGGGGCGTGAAAATCGGAATTCTATGCGCAGCCGGCGGCGCGACGCGAACGGGCGTTCACCGGCCCGCGCGGCGGCGACGGATGTCGGCCAGGACTTCCAGGTCGATCAGCGTATCGTCGCGTATCCGATTGTCGTAGTTCTCGACCCCCATGAACCTGGCCATCGCAGCGATGCAGGCCTCGTCCCAGCTGCCGCCGGCCGGCAAGGTGCGAAAACCCGCGGCGGCGAGGACATCCTTGAGTTCGATGGCGATGGCTTCGTCGATCGGCACGAGGTCGGACGCGTGAGACGGGAAGTAGGACAGCCGGTGCAACTCGTAGCAGCGGGCGAGTTCGTCGATCGGTTCGGGATGGTCGTACACCGACACATCCACGTGCCGGCCGTCGCGACCGCCATAGCCGCCGCCCGGCTTGACCACCAGCAAGGCCGCCGACTGCTGGCCGCGGAGTTCGCCGCCTGCGTCGCGCCCGGCGGCGAGCGCCTGCAGCAATCGGCGCGAGAGTTCGCCGACGCCCGCTTCGAAGGCGTCGATCATCGCGCACACGACCGCTTCGCCGGACAAGGTGTTGCCGCTGGCCACCGCGTCGCCGGCCAGCGCCGAACCGGACCAGCCGTCCCAGGCCAGTACTTCGGCGCCGGTATGGGCCGCGGCAGGGCCGTCGAGCGACATCACCGCGATCTGCCGCTGGTCGCGTTGCGGGTCACCCCGCAACAGCGCCGCGAGGGTCTCGTCGGCAGTCGCGCCGAGCCCCAGCAGATCGAGCCCGCGGTGGCCGTGGTCGGGGTTGGCGAAGGCCTGGGTCGTGATCGCGCCGGCATCGGCGCGGGCATGGGCAACGATGCTGCCGACGCCTGGAAACTTGGACTGCACGGCAATGCCGAGTTCGCCGCAGGCCGGGTCACGGCCGATGATCGAATAGGTCATGGAGCGGACGGCGGATGAACGTGATCACGCTCGCCGGTCAGGGCGCCGGCGTCGAGCAATGGCTCCGCATCGCATGCCGCTGTGGCGGCTTCCGCGATCGGGGCGAAGGTCCCGCGCGGGCGGCGGGACGCGACGGGTCAGGCCATCGACCGCCGTCAGGCGAGCGGTCGAATGAAGAACTGCATGATCTGGGCGGACGTCTCACCGTCGGCCAGAATCGCCGTGGCCCACTTCGGTATCGCCTGTACGGCCCAGACCACGACGACCGCCAGGATGATCCTGCGGCCGCGCGACATCGCCTGCAGGCGCTCGATCATCTCTTGCGAGATGCCGCTTTTTGCTGTCTCTCTCACGGGGTAACGCTCCTGTTATCGTCGGTTCGGGCGGCGCCCGGACCCATGGCGTCTTGCTGATTGGAGCGTTATAGCCGGCGTTCGAAAAAACTGCTAGCGGCAGTGCAGCAAGAACGAGGCGGGGAATGGGCGCTTCGGGCGTGGACGCAGGCCGGGTGCAGCGATGTGTTGGTGGGCGCGATGTGCTTCGAAACGCGTTGCGGTGCTTGACGCGTGGGGACTGCAGGGCCGTCGCGGTGGTTGCGACCAGACGGGTATCGCAAGATTCCGGTCAGCAGCCGTTGCGAAATTTGACGCCAGCTGTCGGGAAGTAGCTGGCGGTCGGCAGTGGCATGTGGCGACCCGATCCGGGTGAAAATGACCGGCGCCGACGATCGGGCTGACGAGGTCCCTGGTTTCGTCGGCCATGGCGAGCGTGGCGCGTCGTGGGTGGCCTGCCGTACATTCGCTGCGTTCGCAGTTTCCGACGGCGACACGCACTGCACCAGCAATGGACGATCGTTCGCCGAAGCGCGAAGCGCTACCGCGTTCTACCGGCCAATCGACGATCCGCAACCCGATCGGGTTATTCGGCGACATTACCTAGGCTGCGGGCTGGCCCTGTTATGGGGAAAGCTGCGGTGGCAGTCGCGGCGTGACGGAATCGGCGATCGTGCAGACTTCGGGTGAGCTACCCTTTGCGCATGAATATTTCACTCGCGGCGCGACCGGCGACTCAGCCCTGGGCAGGGGCGGGCGCGGCCCCCTTCGTATCGTGGCCCATCCTGGTATGGGCCTTTACTTTGCTCATGCTGGCAAAGGGCGGGACCTTTCTTTCGGATCCGGACACCTTTTGGCATATCGAGGCGGGTCGCTGGATTATCCAGCACGGGCAGGTGCCCGTGGTCGACCCGTTTTCGCACAGCATGCCGGGTGCCGCGTGGACGGCTCACGAATGGCTGGCCGAGATCATTTTTGCCAAGGTGCACGAGATCGCTGGCTGGAATGGTCTCGTGGTTCTGATCGCGGTCCTGGTTTCGGCCACGCTTGCCGGTATGACGCGCTTCCTGCTGCGCTACCTGCAACCGGTACATGCGCTGATCTTCGTGGCGTTGGCAACCGGCATGCTCCGCAGCCACCTGCTGGCAAGGCCGCACATCCTGGTGGTTCCGATCGTCGCGCTCTGGCTCGCTGCGCTCGTCAGCGCCCGGGATCGCGAAGCGGGGCCGCCGTGGCAAGTCATTCCGCTGATGGTGCTGTGGGCCAACCTGCACGGAAGCTTTACCTTCGGCCTTGCGCTGGCCGGCGCCATGGCGCTCGAAGCAATGCTGGCCGGCGGACGGGCGGCTTGGTTCCACGAGGCGAAGCGTTGGTGTCTTTTCGTTGGGTTGGCGACCCTGGCGGCGATGGTGACCCCATCACATATCGAGGGCCTGCTGTTCACCTTGCACGTCGCCAGCCTTGGCAGTGTCCTGGCCCACATCGGTGAATGGCGCTCGCCTGATTTTCAGCAGTTCTACGTGTTCGAGGTCTGGCTGTTGCTGCTGCTACTCACTGCGCTGTCCGGCAGGCTCAAGATACCGCTGATCCGGGCAGTGATCATCATCGGGATGGTGCATCTTTCGCTCAAGCATTCGCGTTACATGGCGGTGACGGGCCTGGTGATGCCGTTTCTGCTGGCCGCACCGTTTGCCCGTCATTGGTATGCGTCGAAGAAGTTGGGTGACGATCAGGGCGCCGTTGACCGAATTTTCGAGGCCTTGGCGCCACCGGCAAACAGGATCGGTGCAGTCGTCGTCGGCGCGCTGAGCGTCGCCGCGCTGGCTGCCGTGCTGGCCTTAGGAAAATTCTTGCCGCCGCCGACGTATTCGCCCGAGGCGGCTCTACAGTCCCTAAGGGAATCGGGAGTCTCCGGGCCGTTGTTCAACAGCTACGGGTTTGGTGGATATCTCATTTTCCACCGCGTGCCGGTGTTTATCGATGGCAGGGCTGACATGTACGGCGAGGCCTTCGTCGATCGTTATGCGGAAGCCATCCAGGTCAAGGCGGCCGAAGGCCTGACCAGCCTGCTCGACGAGTACCGAATCGAAGCTACGATGCTGACAGCCGAGTCCCCCGCGGCAGTCCTGCTGGACCACCTAGCCGGATGGCGGCGAATCCACGCGGACGACGTGGCGGTGGTGCACGTCCGCGGACCGTCGAATGCTGGCAGATGAACTCGGGCGGGCCTATCGTTTCGCCCTGGTTGGCGCCCTCAATACGGCAGTCGGGCTCGGCTTGATATTCCTCGCCAAGTATGCGGCTGGCTTCGGCGACGGACCGGCAAACGCGATCGGCTACAGCGTCGCCTTCGGATTGAGTTTCACGGTCAACCGGAGCTGGACTTTTCGCCATTCCGGCGCGTGGCGGCTTGCCTTTGCACGCAGTCTCGTCGTGGTCGGTGGTGCCTACGCCTGCAATCTGGCCACCGTACTCGGACTCATTGCGTCAGGTGTGCAGGCCGATCTTGCGCAGGCGTCCGGTGTCGTCCCCTATGTCCTGGTCAGCTACGCCGGATTCCGTTGCTGGGCGTTTCGAACCACTTCGGGAACCGGTTAGAGGCCACTTCATGCAGGCGAGCGAGTTCGAGATGCACGCGCGGGTCGAAGACCGGCACTGGTGGTTTTGCGCCCGTCGCGAAATCATCGCTGCGGCGCTGGCATCGTGCGGTGCGCAAGATGGAAGCCAGATGCTGGAAGTGGGCTGTGGGACCGGTGGGAACCTGCGTTACTTCCGTCGAAAGTATCGCGTCGAGGGCATCGAGGTCGATGCGGGCGCGGCCGCCTTGGCGAGGCAACTGAGCAATTGTCCGATCCATACCGCGGACATCCTCCAGTCGGAGCCGGAACTCTCGTTCGATCCGGACATCGTCCTGATGGCCGATGTGCTGGAGCATGTCGACGACGATCGAGCGCTGCTGCAGGCAGCCTTCCGTCTGGTTCGGGAAGGTGGCCTACTCGCCATCACGGTACCGGCCGATCCCGCTCTTTGGAGTGCGCATGACGTTGCTCTCGGACATCGAAGACGCTACACGCAGGATTCGCTCGGGAACCTGATCGCATCCATTCCTGCGCGCGTGCTTCGCATGTCGCATTTCAACAGCCTGCTGTATCCGCCCATCCGACTGGCGCGTATTCTGCGAGGCCGCCGCGAGTCGAATCGTCGGCATGAAACCGCGAGCGATCTGCACGATCATTCGAAATTGACCAATGCACTGCTCTATCGAGTCTTCGCTTTTGAGAGACGCGTTCTTGCCAGGCGGGATTTTCCCTTCGGATGCAGTCTGCTGACCATACTTCGCAAGGAGGGCGCATGAGTTCGGGCAACAGGAGTGCGGATCCGTTGATCTCGGTGATCGTGCCGGTATTCAACGAGGAGGAGAACCTCGAGATCCTTGCGGCCAGGCTGGCCTCGGTGATGGCCGCAGCACGTCTTCGCTACGAACTGATTCTCGTGGACGACGGATCGACGGACCGCTCGCTGGACATCATGAAGGCGCTGCATGCCGGCAACCCGCATATCCGCTACGTCTCGTTCAGCCGCAATTTCGGTCACGAGGCGGCATCCTCTTGCGGGATGGCAGCAGCCACGGGCGACGTCGCCGTCCTGATGGACGCCGACCTGCAGGATCCGCCGGAACTGATCCCCGAGATGCTCGAGCGTTGGCGCGAGGGCTTCGATGTCGTCGGCGCCAGGCGCCGCAGCCGCGCGGGAGAGAGCCTGTTCAAGCGAGCGACGTCGATGCTTTTCTATCGCTTGGCCAACAGTCTGTCGGAAGTGGAGATTCCGCTGGATGTCGGCGACTTTAGATTGATCGATCGTGTCGTCGTCGATGCCTTCAATCGTTTTACCGAGCGCAATCGCTTTGTCCGGGGTCTGTTCTCGTGGGTCGGATTCAAGCGGACCGAAGTCGAATACGACCGACCCGAGCGCTACGCGGGCGACACCAAATACAGCACGCGCAAGTTGATGCTTCTGACCCTGGATGCGCTATTTTCGTTCACGCTCGTACCGATCCGTCTGGTAGGACTGTTCGGCTTGCTGGTGACGCTGCTCAGCCTGGTGCTGGTGGTCGTGATCGCATGGCAGAAATTCATCGGCGTCCTGCAGATCGACGGCTATGCGCTGCTATCGACCGGACTTTTCTTTCTCGGTGGCACGATTCTGTTGTTCCTCGGCGTGATAGGAGAATACGTCGGCAAGATCTTTCAGGAAGCACAGGGGCGACCACTCTTTCTGGTCAAGGAAGCGTCAATCGAATCCCGTGACACGACCGCGAGCCTTGCAGCGACTGCAACTCACGGCGAGTTCGTCCGTTGACGTGAATCGGCGTTGCAGTCGGTGTCGGACCGAGTGCATCCGGCGGGGCCAGGAGCAAATTCCGTTTGCATCCGGATTGGCGGGCAGCCGCTCGAATCGCGCCGCCTCGTGCACGTCGTCCTGATGGTGTGGATGCATATCGGCATCGTGGATGTACGCCCGCCGGTTCGGCAACGTCATGCAGGTCGCCCGGGGTGCGCCGCTGGGCTCGCGGCAATCTCTGTCAATGCAGGGCGGGCTGACGGTAATGCAGCGTCGAATCGGCGGGTGGCGCGGGCCCGATCATGGGGCCCGGCCATATCAACCGATCAGGGCTTGATGGCTTCGAGCGCGATGATCAGGGTCACATCGTCCGACACGTACGGTGCGTACTTGCCGGCATTGAACTCGCTGCGCTTGATCTTGGCGGTCGCGTTGGCGCCGATGGCGTCCTTCTTCTTGATCGGGTGGGGCATCGCGTGGAAGCTGGTGACCTCGAGGGTGACCGGCTTGGTGACGCCCTTGATCGTCAGGTCGCCCTCGACGGTCGCCGGCTTGTCACCATCGAACGTGACCTTGGTGGACTTGAAGGTGATCGTCGGATAGGTGGCCGTATCGAAGAAGTCCTTTTCCTGGATGTGGCCGTTGAAGGTATCGAAACCGGTATTGACCGAGGTGGCGTCGATGGTGACGTCGACCGCGCCGGTCTTCGCCTCGCGGTCGATGGTGACGGTGCCGCTGGTGCGATCGAAGCGGTGGATCTGATTCGAGTAGCCGAAGTGGCTGTATTCGAAGCGCGGCGCGGTATGCGTCGGGTCGATCTCGTAGGTTTCCGGGGCGGCGAAGGTGGTGCCGGCGAAGGTGGCGGCGATCAGGCTGGCAAGGGCAAAGCGTTTCATCGTGACTCCTGGGTTGTCTGACGGGTGGATTGAATTCAATGGGCCGGGGCGGCGATTCGATAGCGGATCTCGACTTCGTCGGCGACCACGCTGGTGTCGCTCCACATCCCCTCGCCGATGGCATAGTCGGAGCGTTTGAGCTTGAAGCTGCCGCTGAATGCGCCGACCGCGCCGGGCTCGAAGCGCGCTTCGGTGGCGATCTCGTGGGTCTTGCCCTTGATCGTCAGCGTGCCGTTGATGCGGTAGGTCTGATTGCCGATGGGCTCGACCGCGCTCGATTCGAAAACCGCGTTGGGGTGCCTGGCGATGTCGAACCACTCGGCAGAGGCGACTTCCTCATCGGCCTCCTCGAGACCGGTGTCGATGCTTGCCAATTCCACCTCGAGGCGGGCGCTGCCGCTGGTCGGGGCGTCGGGGTCGAAGCGGATGTTGCCGCTGAAGCGTTCGAAACGACCTTCGACCGGTACGTTCATCTGGGTGGAGACGAAGCTCACCCGACTCGCGTCAGCGTTGAAGCCCGAATACTCGCTGGCCATCGCCGGCAGGCTCAGCGCCAGCAGACAGCTAATGATCGATCTCTTCATTGGGGATTCCTCGGGGGTTTCGACCACGGCAACATCCGCGTCAGGACGTCGTCGCGATCCATGTAGTGGTGTTTGAGGGCAGCACCGGCATGACCCAGCACGATTGCGGCCATGCCGAGGTTGAGTGCCTCGTGCACCTGCTTCAGCACGTCGCCCAGCGCCTTGTCCTTGTCGAGCAGGTCCGGTATCGGCAGCACGCCGAAATAGACGGTCTGCACGCCCAGCGCCGAGCTCATCAGCCAGCCGCTGATCGGCACTGCGAACATCAGCAGGTAGAGTAGATGGTGTCCATGATGTGCGAGTTCACGCTGCCAGGCCGGCATCGAATCCGGCATCGGCGGCGGTCTGTGAAACCCGCGCCAGGCCAGTCGCAGTGCCACCAGCAGGAAGACCGACACGCCGGCCCACTTGTGCCATGAATAGATCTTGAGCTTCCACGGCGACAGCGGCAGTTCGTGCATATACACGCCGAGGGCGAAATTGCAGACGATCACGATTGCGACCAGCCAGTGCAGCGCGATGGCAACGGGATCGTAGCGGGAATATGTCTGAGGCATGGATGCGTTCCGGGTTGTCACGCTTGCCACTGTAATCCCGGTTGCTGTTGGGATAAACGTGAAACGCTTGAATTAATTGTTGCGAAATTCGGGATTGTCTCGCCGCCAGGGGGCGCTGCTCGGGCCAGGGCCGGTGCGGCGCAGGCGATTCAGGCGCTGCGCAGGCCGGCCAGTCGGGTCAGCGCGATGGCGATCGGCGGCAGCAACAGGCCGATCGCGGTGACCGCCAGCAGCAGCATGCCGAGTTCGCTGTAGTCGGCCGGGGTCACCACCGCCGCGCCTGCCGGGTCGCGCACCTCGCGCGCCACGACGAAGATCTGGTTGAGGTACTTGGTGCCCAGTTGCGAGGCCGACAGTGCGAGGTTGGTGAACGAGGCCATCACTGCGAAGAATGTCGCCTTCAGGTGATTGGGTGCCGAATTGGCGATCCACGCCAGCATCGGCACCATCGCGATCTGTCCGAGCGGCGATTCGAGTGCGGTGTCGAAGAGTGCGATGAAGCGGGCGTCGACGATGCCTGCGGTATGGGCGGCGGTCCATTCGTGCAGGCCGTAGACCATGCCGACGATGGGCAAGGCCAGGGCGGTGCTCGCCAGGGTCAGGAAGATCACGATCCAGGCGATCGAACGCTCCGCCATCATGCGTCGGAACAGGAACAGGCCGGCCAGGGTCAGGCTCGCGCCGATCAGCGACAGCTTGGCGAGGAAGCTCTGGTCGAAGCCAAGGTCGTCGATCATCCACCAGGTCGAGCCTGCGCCGGGGCCGGGCAGGGCGCGGAACACGAAGATCACGATCGCTGTACCGAGCAGTGTACGCCGTGCCCTGTCGTCGAGTTCGCGCAGCAGGCGGCTCATCAGGAAGGCGATCACCGCGAAGCTGCCGACGAAGATGATTTCCTGGCCGTTTTCCAGCCCGGAGAGGCCGACGAGTACGGTGATCACGACGAACACCAGGCTGCCGCCGAGAATCCACCAGTTCGGCCGGGTCAGGGTGTCGCCGCCGGGGCGATCGAATGCCGCCAGCGCTTCAGCGCCGGCGCCGCTGGCAACGAGGCTCCGCCGTTTTCGTCGGCGCAGCCAACCGGCCCAGGCGACGCCGGCCACCGACAGTGCGGGAATCACCAACGCCATCCGGTAGATGTCGAGGTAGATCGTGACCTTGTCGGCCTGGGGCAGGGCCTCGGTGCCGGCGAACATGGCGACGTTGGCGACCGAGACCAGGACGCTGCCGCCGATGATCGCGACCCGGCCGAGGGTCTGCATCGTGGTGTTCATCAGCCGCCGCGTCGCCTCCGGCACCGGCGTGCCGTCTTCTTCGAAGCGCGGCACGGCCTCGACCGTCATCGCATCGGCCACCGCATCCTGCATGACGTAGCCGATCGGCGCCAGCAGCACCGAAATCACGAACCAGCTCTCGGCGGGCATCACCTGGCGCATCGCGTCGGGCGAGCCGATCAGCCCGATCATGATGGCAATGCTGGTTGCGATCAGTCCGGCACCGAGATAGACCAGACCGGCCTTCCAACGCCACAGCAGGTCCACCAGATGGCCAACCGGCATCTTGAGGGCCCACGGGATGCCGGCCCAGAACCCCAGCGCGGCGAGAAAGGCGGCCGACAGCCCGAGATATTCCTTGACGAAGAAGGTGCCGACCAGCCCGGTCAGACCGGACACCCCGGCTGCCATATAGACCATCAGCGGCGGCAGGTAGGACAGCCGCATTTCGCGTCCGAGCTCGAGGAAGTTGCGGTCGATCCAGCGGGTCAGGCGATTCGGCATGGTGGTGGTCAGGAGCGGAACAGGGATTCGAGCCAGGGCAGCAGTGCCGGCAGCGCGGCGGCCGTGAACAGACCGTTCAGCCCCATCGCCAGCGCGGCGAAGGCGCCGGCCTGCTCGCTCACCTGGAAGGCGCGGGCGGTGCCGATGCCGTGGGACGCGAGGCCGATGGCGAAGCCCCGCACCGCGTGATCCTCGATGTGAAGGGCGCGATAGAGGCCATGTGCCCCGATCGCGCCGAGAATGCCGGTGGCGATCACCAGCACCGCCGTCAGCGAAGGCAGGCCCCCAAGCTTTTCGGCCACGCCCATCGCGATCGGCGTGGTCACGCTCTTCGGCGCCAGCGACATCAGCAGTTCGTGGCTGGCACCGAACAGCGCGCCGAGTGCGACCGCCGACAAGGCGGCGGCCAGCGATCCCGCGACCAGCGCCACCAGCAGTGGCAGCGCGAGCTTCTTGAGACGTCCGAACTGGGCGTAGAGCGGAATCGCCAGCGCCACGGTGGCCGGCCCGAGCAGGAAATGGACGAACTGGGCGCCGTCGAAATAGACCGGATACGGCGTGTCGGTCGCGAGCAGGATGGCGACCAGCATCGCCACCGCCAGCAATACCGGGTTGGCCGCCGGATGCATGCCCAGTCGGCGGTGGATCTCGAAGGCGATCTGGTAGCACACCAGGGTCAACGTCAGGCCCAGCAGCGGTGTCGCCGCCAGATAGACCCAGATATCGGCGATCGGCCCCTTCACGATCCGGCCTCGTTGCGCCGGCTGCGTCGGATCATCGCATTCAGGACCATGGCGGTCACCGCGATGCCGATCAGCGTGCTGCCGACCAGTGCCACCGACAACGCCAGCCATTCCTCCGCCACGCGGTGAATGTGCAGCAGCACGCCGGTGCCGGCTGGCACGAACAGCAGGGACAGGTGGGAGAGCAGGGTATTGGAGGTGTCGCGCAGCTCGCTGCCGGGCCCGCCGCGGGCGAGCAGCAGCAGGAACATCAAGGCCATGCCGACGACCGGACCGGGTACCGGCAGGCCAAGCAGCCTCGATGCGACTTCGCCGGCCAGTTGGAACAGCAACAGCAGGGTCAGGGCCTTCAGCATGCTTGCCATGCTATCCCGGATCGGGCGGCGCAGCCTCTGAACGCGCAGCAAGCCGGGGGCATATCGGCTATTACCAAAGCGCTATATGGGGCCGTCACAGCGCGATTTCGGCACTCGTCGTGCCCTGTAGCTCCATGTCGCCGCTTCATTTATGCTGTGACGAACGCGACCCTTGGATGGCCGGAAATCGGCGTTCGGCAGACCGATTCGACCCCTGCACCGATCGACGCGGCGTCGACGCGAAAGTGTCGCGTTCCATTTGAACCGCAGTACGGATCCAACTGCCGTGAACTCCGAAAATTCCGCTTTTGGCAGAGCCGGTGCCGCCGTCGCGGCGGAGCAGCGCCTGATCGGTTTCAAGGGGCTGGTCCGAATGCTGGTCGCCGCGATCGCGGCGGTGGCAATCGTGCGGTCCGAGGTTTCCGGCAGTCTCGTCACGATAGCCCTGTCGGCATGGCTGGCCTATTCGGCGGTATTGTTGCTGATACCGCCCCCCATGCCGGCACTGCTGCGGGTATTGCCATGGGTCGATGTCGCTTTCGTCCTGTTGATATTCCACCTGAGTGGCGCCTCGAGCAGCCTAGATCCGGTCCTCTTCCTGCCGGTGGTGATCTCCGCCGGGCACTCGGAGCCCGACGACACGCTGGCGATCTCGATCTGTCTGGCCGCCGGCGCCTGCGCGCTGGTGGCGCTTTCCGGAGACGCCTTCCCGATCGAGCGGGGTGGCGCCTTGACGTTGTCGTTCGTGGCGGCCGGTGCCGGCCTTCCTGTCCTTGCGCGGCGGCAGCGACGCGACCTGATGCTGGCGACGACCGAGGAATCGCCGTTGCGACCCGATCTGGGGGTCGCACCTTTAATTGAAAAGCTGATGCTGGCTTTTCGCGATGGTTTCTCGGCGCACATCGTCGTCGTCGGTTTGTCGATGCCCGAGGGCAAGCTCCGTAGCTTCATGACCGAAGCAGGCCGACGGACGGAAGAGATCAGTGGCAATGGCGATGGAATCGCCGAGACCTTGTTCCTGCTCCCGCCGGGCGGAATCACCGTGCTGCGCGGCAGACGTGTGCGCCAGATGCTGGACGTTGCCGCGACGCCCACGGCCGTCGTCGAAGCGGTCGAGGGTCTGGCCGAGATCGTCGGTTGCAAGCAACTGATGTGTGCCGCCCAAGGACAAGGAGACGGTGCGGTCCGAATCGCCATCGGCCGCAAGCATCGCGCCTTCGACCGACGCGAGGCCAACTGGCTCGCATCGACGGTGCTGCATGTCGCCGACACCTTGCGCTATGCCTGCCTGATCGAGCATCTCGGTGACGAAGTCGCGCGGATGGAGCGCCAACGCATGAGCAGGGATCTGCACGACAGTGCGATCCAGCCCTACATCGGACTCAAGTTCGCGATCGAGGCGCTCGCCCGCAAGCTCGATGCCGGTGATCCGCTGGCCGACGATGTCGAACGCCTGCTGTCGATGATGCAGAGTGAACTGGATTCCCTGCGGGGTCGCATGCGTCGCCTGCGCGAATCCGATGGCGCCCGTCCGTTGGCGCCACAGATCCGGCGCCAGGTGACACGGCTCGCCGAACTCTACGGTCTCGAGGTGGTGCTCGACCTCGACGACGACGTGAACGCCGACAGCGAGATGAGCGGCGAAGTGCTGCACCTGGTGTCGGAGTCGCTCAGCAATGTCCGTCGTCACACTGCTTCGACCCGCGCCGAGATCCTGACGCGAGGCGAGGACGACTGGCTGCGCATCGAGATTCGCGACGAAGGTCAGCCCGGTGCTGCCCGGGGCGATGGCTTCGAACCGCGGTCGCTGTCAGAGCGGGCCGCTGCGCTCGGCGGCTATACGTCGGTGCGCCAGGAAGCCGGCGGCGCAACCGTGTCGATCCGCATACCGCTGGAAAACCGATTGGAGAAGGCATGAGCACGTCCGCCCGCCACACCGTCTTGCGTGTCGATCGGGAGGATGCCCGGTGAATGCCGCGCAATCTCCGGGCGCGCCGATCCGGGTCATCATTGTCGACGATCATCAGACCATGCTATGGGGCCTGTCGCGGCTGATCGAAAGCGCTGCGCCGCTGCTGGAACTGGCCGGCACCGCCAGTGACGGTGCCGAGGCGCTGGCCCTGCTCGAGCGGTCTCTGGTCGACGTCGTGCTGCTCGATCTCGACCTCGGCGGTACCGACGGCGCCGGCTTGCTGCCGGAGATTCACAAGCGCTCGGCTGCCAAGGTGTTGATTCTCACCGGCAGCCGCGACACCAGCGACCACGAGCGTGCGGTGATCCGGGGCGCCCGCGGCGTCGTCTCCAAGGACGAACCGGCCGAAATTGTGCTGCGTGCGATCGAACGGGTCCATGCCGGCGAGATCTGGGCCAACCGGCAGTTGATGGGCCGCGTGCTGTCGTCGCTCGCGGGGCCGCCCAGCGTGGACCATAGCGACCCGGAGGAGGCCAAGATCGCCACGCTGACCCCCCGCGAGCGCGAGATCGTGGTCGCCGTCGTGCGCCACGGAGGCGCCAAGGGGGCGGTGATTGCCGAGGCACTGTCGATTTCCGAGAATACCCTGCGCAATCACCTCAGCGTGATCTACGACAAACTCGGCTTGCGCAATCGGCTCGACCTGTTCGCCTACGCCAGCAGGCACCGAATCGACGGCTGAGGGCGCCGCCGGAGGTCGGCACGTGACAATTCGACCCCCCTGCAACCCACTGCCCTCACATGCGCGGGTGTCGTCACGCCCCGACACTGGCGACGATGGAGATCCGACCCCCTCCCGCCCATGCCGCCTCCCGTGCGGGTGTGCGTTCGGTGTTGCTGGTGGACAATGCGAGCGTGCTGCCCGGCCTGTCACGCCTAATTGCGGGCGAAGCACCCCGTTTGCGCCTGGCCGGTGCCACCGAATGCCCCGTCCAGGCGCTCGGCATCGCGGCCGCCGAACGGCCGGACGTGATCGTCGCGGACGTGTTTCGGCCTGGGCGTGACGGCGTCGCCGCGCTGGCCCAGTTGCTGCAGGCCGGCCGTCCGGTCGTGGTGCTGACCTGCAGCGACGACGCCGAGAGTCGCGCACTGGCGCTCGGCGCCGGCGCCTACAGCCTGGTCTCCAAGCTCGCGCCTGCCGGTGAGTTGCTGGCGGCGATCGACGCTGCTGGGCTCTGAGCGTCGCCGTCGACCTGGACAGGGTGGCCGCCGGTCACCCGCGCGCCGCCTCCGGTCGTATTTCACATAACCAAAGTCGTAGTACGAAGATCACGTCACGACAGGGCAAATTGACCCCATGCTGCCGTGCAATAGTTCCGTGTGTCGATTAGGCGGATTTCAGAAGATTGAATCCGTGGCGTGCGCAGTGGATTTGCTGGACGCAATCGGCGTGAAGCCATGGTTGGATCTCAAAATGCTACGACTGATTCACTTGAGGACTTTTTAAAAGACTTCGTTCAAGACTCTGGTATCGCGTCTGGTTCGCGAAGAAGAAGGTGCGGCTGCATCCGAATATGCGATTCTCGTCGCCCTGATCGCCGCCGCGGTTGCCGCCGCAGTTGCGCTCTTCGACCTCGGAAACATCTTCACGACGGTGAGCAACAAGGTGAAGAACCTCATCGGCACCTGATTGATCAGAGCCGATGGATCGTGCCGACCGCTTGGCCGGCACGGTCACGCGAGGCCGGCGCTGTGTGAGCCGCGCCGGCCGGCAGTTTGTTTTTGCAGGCACTCCAATCGATGAAACTCGACGTAATTCGACGACTAATTTGGGAAGACGATGGGGTGGCCGCTTCAGAATATGCCATTGCCGTTGCCCTGATTATAGTTGCAGTGGCTGCCGCGGTCAGTCAGTTTATGGATTTCGATCAAGTCTATATACAACTCAATTCCGTGCTCCGTGCGCTGCTTAATTGATGGTCCGCCCTCGGTGCAATGAGCGATATCCGTCTCGATCGAAATTCTCTTGGCGGTCGAAGCGCCAGCTGATCTCGGCGGATGCCCCCAATTTTCTGGTACCTGTCATTCGCTCATGCACGCAACCTTGATTTTGCTGCTGCTCCTGCTGGTCGTCGCGTGCTGGTTCGACTGGCGTGAGCGCCGAATCCCCAATGGCCTGATCGTCTCCGGCATGGTTGCATTTGCGGTCGCCGCGATGATTGACGGTGGCGTTGCCGCCTTGCTGAATGCGTTCGCCGGATTTCTGGCCGGTCTGCTCGTCCTGCTGCCGTTTTTCGCACTGCGCCTGGTTGGGGCCGGTGACGTCAAGCTGATGGCTGTGGTCGGCGGCTTTACCGGGGCAAAAGCCTTGTTGCCGATCGTGTTGTACACCTTCATCGCAGGTGGCCTGCTGGCCGTGGTCGCATTGATTGCGACCCGGCGTGGCGATCGATTGCTGGCCAACTTCAAGCTGCTGTTCCTGTCGATGGCGTCACGCGCGGGCGGCGTGGCCGTGTCGAGCGCAGATCTTGGCGTCAGGACGGCCTATCGGCTCCCCTACGCGCTTGCCATCGCCTTTGGCGTGCTCGCCTGGCTGCTAACGCGGAGCTGACCCATGACGATCGCGCTGGAACGTTCCAATCAAAGGGCGGAAATCGTGTCGGGCAGTCGCGCCCGCACGGACAGCCTGCCTCCGTCGCCGAAGTCGATCGAGGAAACCGGTCTCGAGACGGCGATGCTGGTAGATCTCGCCGCCCGCCTCCTGATGCAGCGGGGGCGCTCGCGCTTGAACCGGGCCGCGGATGTCCTGCGGCTGCCGATCAGCGTCGTCGCGCAGGTGTTCGAGACCCTGCGCAGCCAGAAGCTCTCCCAGGTGTCCGGTCATTCCGGCGTCGGTTCCGAAGTGGAATACGAACTGACCGAATCCGGTCATCGATTCGCCCGCGAGGCCTTCGCGCGGTGTCAGTACGTCGGCCCGGCGCCGGTGTCTCTGTCCGCCTACCAGGCGATGGTCGGCCAGCATTCGATCCGTCATCAAGGGCTCGACGCGCGAACCGTGCGAAATGCCTTCGAGGGGATCGTCATCGACCCGCTGGTGCTCGACCAGATGGGGGCGGCGATGAACTCGGGGCGGGCAATCCTGATCTACGGCCCGGCCGGCAGTGGCAAGACCTTCCTCGCCGAACACCTGGCCGGGCTGCTGCCCGGCGAGGTGGCAGTGCCCCACGCGGTCACCGTCGGCGGCGAGATCGTCCAGATCTTCGATCCGCTGATCCACGAGACGATTGCGCCGGTGCGCACCGACGGCCTGATCCGGCGCGACACCGATGACCGCTGGCAGCGTTGCCGGCGGCCGGTGGTGATCGCCGGCGGCGAACTGACCCTGTCGATGCTCGACCTCCAGTTCGACCCCGGTACGCGCTTTTATCAGGCGCCGCCCCACGTCAAGGCCAACGGCGGCCTCTTCGTCGTCGACGATCTGGGCCGACAGATGGTCTCGCCCCGCGAGCTGATGAACCGCTGGATCGTGCCGCTGGACCGGGACCGCGACTACCTCACGCTGCACACCGGCTTCAAGTTCGTCGTGCCCTTCGATCTGGCGCTGATCTTTTCGACCAACCTCGAACCGCAAGACCTGGCCGACGAAGCCTTCCTGCGCCGGTTCGGCTACAAGGTGCACCTCGGGCCGATGCCGGTGGCGGACTATCGCCGCATCTTCAAGGAGGTCTGCCAGCAGTACGGGGTGCATTTCGACGAGGCCGCCTTCGACTGGCTGCTGCGAGAGCGCCACGGGCCCGAGGAGCGTCCGCTGCTGGCCTGCTATCCGCGCGATCTGGTCGGCCGCATCCGTGATTTCGCCCTATACGAAAGTCGTATGCCATCCGTGACCTGTGACGCACTGGATCGCGCCTGGAATACGTACTTCTGCACGCCGGGCGGCGAGGTGTCCACGGCAGCATACGTCGGTAGCAAACCAAGTAACTGATTTCACCGAGGCTAATCGATGCGTAGCACCCGTGCCCTGATGATGATTCTCGTCTCGCTGCTGGCTGGCGTCATGGCGATCGTATTCGCCGCCCGCTGGCTCAACGAGCAGACTGCGATGGCGACCCGCAAGGTCGCCGTCGCATCGGTCGATCTCGACCTCGGCCAGCAGATCACTGCCGAGCATTTCCGCATGGTCGATTGGCCGAGTGGCTCGGTGCCCGATGGGGCGTTCTCCGACCCGGACCAACTCACCGATCGCGTCACCCGGATCAACCTGTTGCAGAACGAGCCGGTGCTCGAAGCCAAGCTTGCGCCCAAGGGTACCCGTGGTGGCCTGTCGGCGGTGATCGCCGAAGGCAAGCGCGCGATCACCGTGCGGGTCAATGATGTCGTTGGTGTCGCCGGCTTCGCGCTGCCCGGCAACTATGTGGACGTCATCGTCAGCACCAAGGACGAGAGCAAGGACAAGGACAAGCAGAACATCTCGAAGATCGTGCTCGAGAAGATCCTGGTGCTGGCGGTCGGCGAGGAGGCCGGGCGCGACGACACCAAGCCCAAGGTGGTCAAGGCGGTGACGCTGGAGGTCACGCCGGAACAGGCCGAGGCGCTCGATCTCGCCCGCAGTGTCGGCCAGCTCTCGCTGGTCCTGCGCAACCAGATCGATACCGCGCCGGTGGCCACCCAGGGCATCACCAAGGACGTGTTGCTGGGGCTCGAGCAGCCCGTGGCGGCGGCGCCGAAGCCGGTGGTCAAGGTGCGCCATGTCGTGCGCCGCGTGGTCGTGGCACCGCCGGCGAAAGAGTGTGTGGAAGTGTTCAACGGCCGCAGCAGGAGTGAGCAATGCTTTTGAGTGAAGGATTGGCCCGGGAAGTGCGTTCAGGCAGCTTGTGCCGACAGCGCTCGGGCATCGGTCAGCTGCTGGCAGCGGTCGTAGTGTTCGCCATGCCTGTTTCGGCCCTGGCCCTGGAACGCAGCCAGGCGCCGGCCTGCCCGGGCCAGGTCGCGCCACCGCAGACCCTGGCCCTGTCGGCCGGCAAGTCCAAGTTCCTGGCCCTCGAGAACCGGGTCGTGCGACTGACCGTCGGCAACGATCAGGTCGCCCATGCCAAGCTGGTGTCGCCGACTTCGCTGTACCTGTTCGGCAACGCGGTCGGTACCACCAACCTGATCCTGCAGGCCAGGAATGGCGATTGCACGGTCGTCGACGTGCTCGTGCAGCTCGATCCGAGCCCGCTGCAGGCGACGCTGCAGTCGGTGATGCCGGAGGAGAAGGGCGTCGTCGTCGGCACCACCGGCGACAGCATCGTGCTCTCCGGCGAGGTCTCGAGCGCGCTGGCGGCCGAGCAGGTGGCCTCGCTGGCCGAATCCTACGTCATCCGCACCGCACGAAATCTGGACGCGATCAGCGCGACCATGGGGCAGGGCACCAGCATCTCGGTCAGCGGTACCGAAGAGCGCACGCGCGCCCGCAGCCTGATTGTGAACATGATGTCGGTCGCCGCGCCGCAGCAGGTGATGCTGGAGGTCAAGGTCGCGGAAGTGTCGAAGACCGTGCTCGACCAGTTCGGCATCAACTTCGCCCGCGCCTTCGCCCTCGGCGACGGCTCGGCAATCCGCTACCTGAGCGGTCTGCTCGGCGGCGAGCGCATCGTCGGAGGCAGCATCTCCGACATCCTCGCGACTGTGGATACCGAGTCGGTGGTCGGCAACACGATCATTCGCGGCACCGAGGTGGTGCCGGGTGTCGGTACCGTCGGCCTTGGCGCCATCGGTCAGGTCGAGAACAATGCGACCACCGGCGCGTTCAGCGTGCCTCCCGGCGACGGTTCGCGTGACCAGATTCCGCTGGCGATGGGCAAGAGCGCGACGCAGATCGGCATCGACGCGCAGAAGCAGGACGGCCTGGTCAAGGTGTTGGCGGAGCCGACGGTGATGGCGATCAGCGGGCAGGAAGGCAGCTTCCTGGCCGGCGGCAAGATCTTCATCCCGGTGATCCAGAACGCCGGTGGCGCCCTCGTCACCTATACGCTGGAGGAGAAGGAGTTCGGCGTCAGTCTCAAGTTCCGCCCGACCGTGCTGGCCGACGGCCGCATCAACCTCGAAGTCAAGCCCGAGGTCTCCGAACTCGCCAATACCGGCGTCACGATTGCCTCGACGGTGACCGGCGGCACCACGGTGCTGCCCGCCTTCACGACCCGCAAAGCCTCGACCACGGTGCAGTTGTTCGACGGCCAGAGTTTCGCGATCGGTGGGCTGATGAAGAACAACGTCGTCGGCAACGTCAATGCTTTCCCGGTCCTCGGCGAACTGCCGATCATCGGCGCACTGTTCCGCAGCACCAGCTTCCAGACCGATCGCAGCGAACTGGTCTTCGTCATCACGCCGCGGTTGGTCAAGCCGCTGCCGCCGGATTATGTGCTGCCGACCGACAAGTACATCGAGCCGACCCGTTCGGACGTGATCCTGCGCGGCAAGCTCGAAGGCGAGCCGATCGACGACGACAAGGCGCCGGCCGAGCCTGCGCCGAATGCGGCACGGGGCGGCAATGCCGGCCTCGGTGGATTCGAACTCGACACGATGGTGAACCCGTGATGAACAAGTTGCCTCGCCTGCTCGTCTGCATGGTGCCGGTCCTGCTGACTGCCTGCGCGTCTTCCACCAGCCGGCTCGACAGCCGGTTCGGAGAGTCGGTGGCGGTGTTGCAGGCCCAGCAGACGGCGGACCCGGCTGCGCCGCTGCGCAATCGCGACCGCATCGTCACCGGTTTCGAGGCGCGCACGGCCAGTGCCGTGGTCGACCGCTACTACAAGTCGTTCGAGAAGCCGCCACGCCCGGTCAATGTCATCAACATCGGCTTCGGCGGGCGCTAGTTGCCCAGACCGACGAAAGAGTCCGTCATGCGCGCACAGATCCGAGCGGCATCTTCACGTGCGAGGCGTCGCCGGCAACAGGGCGCTGTCGCCATCGCCTTCATCCTGTTGGCGGCCCTGCTGATCGGCTTCGTCGGATTCGGCCTCGATGTCGGCCGACTCTACGTCAGCAAGACCGAATTGCAGAACGCCGCCGACGCGTGCGCATTGTCCGCGGCCGGCGCCCTGACCGGCGCCAACGCCGACCAACTGGTGGCCGCGGAGGATTTCGGCACCGCGGCGGCGCAACGCAACCTGATCGGCATGCAGGCGCGGGCGGTCTCGGTGACGGCGGATCAGGACATCACCTTCAGCGCCACGCTCGACGGCAGTTACCAGTCTCGTACGGCGGCCACCGACGCGGGGGCGGCGCTGAACATGCGCTACGTGCGCTGCACGCTCGCGGAGGCGAATATTCCGATGCTGCTGCTGCAGGTGGTCAATCTGATCGACGGTCAGGCGGCCACCCCGGGTACGGCCAAGGCGGAAGCGGTCGCGACGCTAGCGCCTTCGGTGTCAAACTGCGCGCTGCCGTTGGCGATCTGCAAGAAGGCCGGCAGCTCGGAGCCGGACTTCGGTTACGTGCGTGGCGAGTGGCTGCTCGGCCGCTTCGATCCGCCAGCAAACCTCACCGGCAAGTTCAAGTGGGTCAAGTTCCCGGGCTTCGAACGCACCCCGGACCTGGCCGGGCTGATCGGCGGCAGCGGCCAGTGCGACCTCTCCGACACCATCGAACTGGAACCGAGCACCGGCGCGATCAACTCGCTGGTCGACGTCTGGAACTGGCGCATGGGCGTGATGAAGACCTCCGGCCCGCCGGCGGGCGCCTTCGTGCCGGACTACAGTGGCTATGCCTACACGCCGGTGAACTGGCCGGTGCAGTTTAATGCCTTCGACGATTTCAAGACCCAGCGGGCCAACAACACGCCATGGAACGGTCTGCCGGCTCTCGGCGGCGGCTGGCAGGCGACGACCAGCGAAGTCCATGCAGCTGGTGCCGATCGGCGGCTGGTGGTCGGACCGGTGGTCGATTGTTCGGGCTGGGATTCCGGCGGCACCGAGTCTCAGCCGATCCTGGGCTGGGCCTGCTACCTGATGCTGAATCCGGTGGCCAACCCGAACATGGACATGGGCCTCGAGTATCGCGGCCCGGCCAACGACATCTCCTCGGGCTGTGTCACGTCCGGCGCCCCCGGCGGGCCGGGCGCCGGTGGCCCGAAGGTGCCGACCCTGGTGCAGTGAGATGAATCGCAGCGCACGCATTCCCTCTCTGCGAAAGCGAATATTCGGCGCCGCCGCCGTCGAACTCGCCCTGATCTCGGTGCCACTGATGCTGCTGTCAGTAGCGACGGTCGATTTCGCCCGCGCGATGTTCGTCTACGACCAACTGGCCAAGGCGGCCCGCGACGGCGCCCGCTTCCTGACCTTCTTCGATCCGACGGTCGCCGGCGAATACCCCACCGCTGTCGCCAAGAGCCGGGTCCTTTATGGCACGGCCTCGCCCGGGGACAACCCGAAGCCGATCGTGCCGGGCCTGACCTCGGCGATGATCAAGATCTGCGATCGTATCGACTCGTCCGCATGTTCGGGCGAGAACTTCGGCCCGGTGGTGACTCCCAGCGGTTCGATCAATCTGGTTCAGGTCAAGATCGAAGGCTACGTATTCACGCCGATCTTCCCCGGGATCAGCCGTCTCACGACGATCACCTACGATCCGATCGCGGCGACGATGAGGCAGCTCTTCTGATGGCGCCCGATCGTCTGAACAAGCGCTGCCAGCGGGGAGCCGCCGCGACTGAGTTCGCGCTGGTCTCGATCGTGTTCATGGGGCTCGTGATCGGCGTCATCGAGCTCGGCCGGCTCGCCTACGTCTATACCACCGCGGTCGAGGCGACGCGGCTCGGCGCGCGCATCGCCGTGGTCTGCAGCCAGGCCGACGACACCGTCGTCAAGGCCAAGATGAAGGCGATGCTGCCGCTGCTCGAAGCCGGCAACATCAGCATCGTCTACCCGGCCGCGACTTGTTCCATAACCGATTGCGATCCCGTGACGGTTTCGATTCAGAACCTCACGTTCCGAGCCGTGATTCCCCTCGTGCCTCTCGATTTTCAGATTCCGGCCTACACCACGTCACTGCCGGCCGAGAGTCTCGACAGCACCGACAACGATCTGTGCACCTGACCTACTTCGATTTCGTGCGACAACAGGCATCCTCTTGAAAGTCATCGCAATCTCGGGCGACAGCCGCAACCTGGAAGACCTCCGCAAGCTCGCCACCGGCTTGGAGCTGGTGGTCGAGCTCTATTGCCATCAGGGCGACCTGGCCGGCATGGCGATGCTGCCGGTACGCGACGAGATGGACGTACTGATCCTCGACTGCCGCCACGGCGGCAGCGCGCCGATCGCCGACCTCGAGCGCCTGCTGGGATTCTATCCGAGGCTGAATGCCATCCTGGTGGTGGATCAGGAGTCGCCGGAGCTGTTGCTGCGTGCCCTGCGGGCCGGTGTGCGCGAGGTGATCAAGGCGCCGGTCAGTCGCGAAGACCTGCAGGTGGCCTTCCATCGCATTCACCAGAAGAGCCGTGGCGCGCAGCGGGGCGACGGCCAGGTGCTCGCCTTCATGTCGTGCAAGGGTGGCAGCGGCGCGAGCTTCCTCGCGACCAACCTGGGCTATGTGCTGGCCCAGCGCACCGACAAGAACGTGCTGCTGATCGATCTCAACCTGCAGTTCGGCGATGCCGTGCTGTACCTGTCGGACCGTCGCCCCGCGGCGACGCTGCCGGACGTCACCCGCGACATCCAGCGCATCGATCTTTCCCTGCTGAAGTCGGCCCAGGTCGAGGTGCTGCCGAACTACAGCATCCTCGCTTCGGCCGACGATCCGACCCAGTCAATGGACGTTCGACCGACCCATGTCGAGGCGCTTCTGCGCTTCGCCCGCGCCCACTACGACTACGTGCTGCTCGACGTCGGGCGCTCGCTCGATACCTGCACGATCCAGGCGCTGGATCTCGCCGACCAGATTTACCCGGTGCTGCAGTTGACGCTGCCTTTCCTGCGGGATGCCAAGCGCCTGTTCGACGTTTATCGCTCGCTCGACTACGGTCCGGGCAAAGTCCGTCCCTTGCTGAACCGGGTCGAGCGCTCGCCTGGCGATCTGAATCCGGACGACGCCGAGAAGCACCTCTACTACAAGGTCTTCGCCAGCGTTCCGAACCACTACAAGTCCGTCACTGCGTCCGTCAACCAGGGCTTGCCGATCCAGTCGCTGGACGCCGGCAGCCCGGTCAGCCGCAGCCTGCAGGAACTCGCCGACCGCATCTCGAACCGCGGATCGACGCAGTCCCGCGGCCTGCTCTCGCGGCTATTCTCCCGCGGCTAGCTTCAGAGGAACCCGTCATGTCGATCAGAGCCCGTTTCGAAACCGTCGAGCAAACGCCGTCTCGTCTGGCGCCGCAGGTGGTGTCGGCCAACGGCCGCCGTCATTACATCGAGGTGCGGCATCGGATTCACCAGACACTGCTCGACCGGGTCGACCTCGGCCGGCTGCAGAAGCTCGGACAGGATCAGATCGGCGAGGAACTGAAAGCGCTGGTCGAGCAGTTGATGATCGAGGAGGAGGTGGCGCTCAATGACCAGGAACGACGTAACCTGGTGCGCGACATCCGCTGGGAAATGCTCGGTCTCGGCCCGCTCGAGCCGTTGCTGGCCGACGCCAGCGTGTCGGACATCCTGGTCAATACCTACCGCCAGATCTACGTCGAGCGTCGGGGGCGACTGGAACTGACCGACGTCAGCTTCAGCGACGAAGCGCACCTGATGAAGATCATCGACAAGATCGTGTCGCGGGTCGGTCGGCGGGTGGACGAATCCAGTCCGATGGTCGATGCGCGACTTCCGGACGGATCTCGGGTGAACGCGATCATTCCGCCGCTGGCGGTTGACGGCGCGATCATGTCGATCCGCCGCTTTTCGGTCGTGCCGCTCAAGATGGACGACCTGCTCGGCTACAAGACGTTGACGGAGCCGATGGCGCAGACCCTCGCGGCCCTGTCGAAGGCCAAGATCAACCTGATCATCTCGGGCGGCACCGGCAGCGGCAAGACCACGCTGCTGAACATCCTGTCGGCCGGCATCCCGGCCAGCGAACGCATCATCACGATCGAGGATGCCGCCGAACTGCAGCTGCAGCAGCCCCACGTGGTACGCCTCGAGACCCGGCCGCCGAACATCGAAAACCGGGGCGAGGTGACCCAGCGGGTCCTGGTGCGCAACGCCTTGCGCATGCGCCCGGACCGCATCATCCTCGGCGAGGTGCGCGGCGCCGAGGCCTTCGATATGCTGCAGGCGATGAACACCGGCCACGAGGGCTCGATGGCGACGATTCACGCCAACACCCCGCGTGACGCCCTGTCACGACTCGAAAACATGATCGGCATGGCGGCGATGAGCCTGACGCCGAAGGCCGTGCGCCAGCAGATCGCGTCGGCGATTACGGTGATCGTGCAGACCGCCCGCCTGATGGACGGTAAGCGACGGATCACCGCGATCCAGGAGATCACCGGCATGGAGGGGGAGACTATCACCAGCCAGGAGATCTTCGGCTTCCGCCAGACCGGGCTTGGCAGCGATGGCGTCGTCGAGGGCCATTTCGCCGCCAGTGGTGTTCGCCCTGCGTTCCAGGACCGCCTGAGGAGCTTCGGCCTTCAATTGCCGGACGAGTTCTTCGATCCGTCCCGGCGCTTCGCCTGAGGCATCGGCATGGACGGCAATCTGTACACGATCGCCCTGTTGCTGCTCTTCGTGGCGGTGTTCGGCGCGGTCGAGGCCATCTACCTATGGTGGCACTCGGCACAGGGACCCGAAAAGCGCCGGATGGACCGGCGCTTGCGAATGATTTCGGCCGGCGGCGCGGTGGGCTCGGCCGAGATGTCGGTGCTGAAGCGCCGGCTGACCAGCAACGGGCCGGCCCTCGAGCGGCTGATGGCGGCCTTGCCGCGGCTGGCGACGCTCGACCGCTTCCTGGTGCAAAGCGGCACCGACTGGACCTTGCCGAATTTCTTTCTCTACTCGGCGAGCTTCGCGGCCGTCGGCCTGTTCGGCACGCTGCTGAGTGGGCGGCCGATGTTCATCGCAGCGCTCGTCGCACTGGCGTGCGGCGTGCTGCCGACCCTATATCTGGTCAATCGCAGGCAGAATCGGCTGCGAAATTTCGAGCGGCTGCTGCCGGAGGCGCTCGACCTGATCGGCCGGTCGCTGCGGGCCGGCCACGCGCTGCCGAGCGCGCTGCAGATGGCCGGCAACGAAATGCCGGATCCGGTCGGCGAGGAGTTCCGCCAGACCTTCGACGAGATCAACTTCGGCATCTCGGCCCAGGACGCACTGCAGAACCTGGCGCGCCGCGTGCCGAGCACCGATCTCGGTTTCTTCGTCATCGCGGTGCTGATCCAGCGCGAGTCCGGCGGCGACCTGTCGGAGATCCTGGCCAACATCAGCGCGATCATTCGCGAACGGCTGAAGCTCTTCGGCAAGGTCCGCGCGCTCTCCGCCGAGGGACGTTTTTCCGGGGTGGTGTTGATCATGCTGCCGTTCGCGACGGCATCGTTGCTGTACCTGATCGATCCGGAATTCATGTCGCTGCTGTGGACCGACCCGACCGGACTCGCCTTCCTCAAAGGCGGCGTCGTATTCATGGTGGTCGGTGCGTTCTGGATGTCGCGCATCGTCAAGATTCGGGTGTGAGGCGCGGCGATGATTGACTTTTCCTCGAATCAGATCGCTTTCCTGGCCGTCGTCTTCGTCGTCGTCAGCGGCGTACCGCTCGCGCTGTTTCTTTTGTTTCGGCGGAGCAGCGCCCAGCAGCGACTCGAGCAGTTGGTTACGTCGCCGGCCCACAGGGCGGGGCCCGACGCCAGCCAGTCGGGCTGGGTGGAGAGCGTGGCCCGTGCCGCCTCGCCGCTGGCCAAGTTGTCAGTCCCCGATGAGGGGTGGGAGGCGTCGGAACTGCGGCGGAGTTTCATCCAGGCGGGCTTGCGCAGCCCGGGTGCGCCAGTGATCTTCTTCGCAATCAAAACCGTCGCGGCCTTCGGGCTGCCGCTGCTGATGTGGCTCGCCCGAGTCGTCTCGGGCAGCGACATGCCACTCAACAAGTTCATGTTTCTGGTGGCCCTGGTCTGCGGAATTGGCTTCTTCCTGCCGAACGTCGTCTTGAGCCGGTTGCGCGCCGGCCGTCAGCGCGAACTGTTCGAGAGCTTTCCCGACGCACTCGACCTGCTGACGATCTGCGTCGAGGCCGGGCTCAGTCTCGAAGCCGCGCTGAACCGGGTGGCCAGCGAGATCTCGCTGAAGAGCCGGCAACTGGCCGAGGAACTGCAGCTGGTCTGCCTCGAGTTCCGAGCGGGCGCCGGCAAGGAGCGGGCGCTGCGCAATCTGTCGATGCGCACCGGCGTCGAGGACATCGATACGCTGGTCGCGATGCTGGTGCAGTCGGAGAAATTCGGCACCAGCATCGGCGAATCGCTGCGCATTCACTCGGAGATGCTGCGCGTCAAGCGCCAGCAACGTGCCGAGGAGTGCGCGGCGAAGGTGGCGGTCAAGCTGATCTTTCCGCTGGTGCTGTGCATCTTCCCCGCCATCATGATCGTGGTCGGCGGGCCGGCCATGATCCGCATCGTCAAGGTTCTGCCGACGCTGATCGGTGGCTAGGACATATCGAGGTATCCGACATGCAATTGCGAAGCTTGACGACGATCCTGGCGGCGGCGCTGGGGGCCGGTTGTGCCGTGACGCCCGAGCGCGACCTGGCCTGGGAAGTAAAGCCACAGATGAGCGTGCGCCACGGCATGGAGGACGCGCAGGCCCAATACCAGCTCGGTCGCTACTACCAGGGCCAGGGGCGCAACCAGTTGGCGGAAAAGGCGTACCGGCGTGTGCTGGCGGTGGATCCGGAACACACTGGCGCCAACAATGCGCTGGCGTCGATCTTGGCAGCCGATGGCCAACTGGAAGAGGCCGCCCGGCGCTTCGAGCAGCTGCTGTCGCGAGCACCCGCGAGTGCCTACCTGCACAACAACGTCGGCTATGCGTTGCACCTTCAGGGGCGCCATGCCGAGGCGGTGGCGCAGCTGCAGCGCGCGCTGGCGCTCGACCCCGGGTTCGAGCGTGCGTGGGCGAATCTCGAGTCTGCGGCGCGCGCCGCCGGCATGGCCGACGTCGTCGCGTTGGCCGCGCGCCGCGGTGCGCCGTCGAGCCCGCCCATTGCCGTGGCGACCAGCCATCCGGCACCGATCGATGCCGCACCGCTTGCCCTGAGCCACGATCTGCCGCATTTCCCGAAGGCGGGTGACCGCATGCTCGCCGCGACGCCGGGCGAAGCGCGGCCCGGGCCGCAACCCGACGCCACGCCGATGCCGACGTTCGCACGGGAGGTCATCGCCACGCCGATTGCCGAAGTGGGTGAGCCGGCGTCGCTGGCGCCCGCGGTGCTTTCGACCGCGGTCGTGTCCGAGGCGGCGACGATCGTATCCCGCTCCGAACCGATGGCCGAACAGCCGACCCTGCTGCGGGTCGGCCTGACCCGGGCACACGATGTCGTGATCGACGCGCGGCTCGAGATCTCCAATGGCAATGGCGTCCGACACCTGGCAGGCCGCGTCGGCGAACGCCTGAAGGCCGCGGGACTGGACGTGCGGCGCGTCACCAACTACCACAGCTTCTCGTTGTCCGAGTCCAGGCTGGAGTATCGCCGTGGCTACGAGTCGCAGGCACGGGCACTGGCACACCGGCTCGGGCTTGACATCGATGTCGTGCCGGGCGGTGCCGAGCGCTGGGGCAGCGACGTGCGCCTGATCCTCGGCGCAGATGTCGCCGGCGACAACCGAATCCGCACCTGATCGGGCCAACCGCGGTTGCGCCGGGAGCGGGCGAGCCTCCCGCGAAGCGCCTTGCTCAGGCGCTCCAGTTCAGCAGGCCGTGGCCGATGCTGCGGACCAGGATGCCGATGGCGGCGCCGGCGATGGCGGGTTTCCACACCGCGGCCACCCGGCGGTTGGCAGAGATCATGATCGCGACGCCCGGAATGTCCAGCGGATGCAGCAGGAATCCTGCGGCAGCGTTCATCGACGCGACGCTGGCCTCGCCGCTCTTCAGCATCTCGTCGTAGACCCCCATCACCGCCGTGCCGCCACCGATGTACTTGGTCAGCGTTGCCAGGATCAGCGAGCGATCGAGCGACATGGCATCGAGCAGTGGCGACAGCAGGACGCTCAGTGCGTCGATCACGCCGACCGCCCGCAGTGCCGCAACGGCGACCAGGGCCAGCACCAGCATCGGGACGGCGCCGATCGTGATCTTGAAGGATTCCGCGCCGGCGCGGTTGATCACGTCGAGCACGCCCTTGGCGTCCTCGGCGACCGGGTGGTGCAGGGTTTCGTCCACCTCGCCCTCGTTGCTCGACAGCGAGCGGCCGGTCCAGTGGTAGGTCGCGGCGGCGGCGACCAGGCCGCCGACCAGCGACAGCCACAGGGTCTGTCCGAATGCGAGTCCGAGTGCGGTCATCGGGAACAGCACGTTGGCTTGTGCCATCGCCATCACCAGCGCCAGCGTGGATGCGATATGGCGGTCGGACGCGCCGCGGGTCGACATCATCGTCAAGGTCGCGATCGGCCCGGCAAAGCCGACGAAACTGATCTGCAGCGCCGCGAATACGCCCAGTCCGGTCAGACCGAGCGGTCGCAGCACCGGCGCGAGCAGCGCGACCAGGGCGTCGAGGATGCCGCGGGCTTCCAGCAGGCGCATCAGCGACAACATCACGACCATCACCGGCAGCACGACGAACAGGGCCAGCTCGACTGCTGACCGGCCAGCATCGAGGATCACTGCGATCAGGCTGTCCATCGCATGCCCGTTGCAGCGCTATGCGGTCAACGCGGCGCGTGGTCGCAGCTCAATCATTGGCGAACGTGGTCTTGGCCTTGGTCGTGCGACGGGTACGGCGGGGCTTTGGCTTCTCCTCGGCCGGCTCGGCGGCCGCCGGCGGCTTCGCTGCCGCCTCGGTATCCGCCGGAACTGCTACCTTCCCGGTCGCAGCAGGCGCTTTACGGGTCGTGCGACCGCGTCGGGGCTTCTTTGCCTCGGACTTGGCTTCTCCCTCTGGCGCTTCCGCGGCTGCCGTCCCGGAGTCCTTGCTGGCAACAGGCGCCGGAGCGGGTGCCACCGCGCTGGCGGCAAGCTCGGGCGCGTCTGCCGCTTCGGCCGGCGTCTGCTCCCGGCTCTCGGACTTGGCGGGCTTGCGCCTGCCGCGCGTGCTTCTGGCCTTGGGCGGCGCCGTTGGTGACTCTTCGGTCGTGGCCTCGCCCTTGTCCCCGTCGGCGGCGGCCGGTGTCTGCGGCCTTGGCACCGGGGGCTTCGCCACGCTGTCGCTGCTGCTTTCGTCGAGCGTGGTGCCCGTCACGATCGCCCCGACGCCGGCAGACGCGGGCAGGTGCTGGACGTAGGTGTTCGACTTCTCGTCGCGCCCGACCTGCAGCAAGCCCCGGGCCTGCGCCTCCTCGAGCAGATTGCCGAAGGCCTTGAAACCGAAATACGATTCGTTGAAATCCGGCTTGCGGCGCTTGATCGCTTCCTTCAGCACCGATGCCCAGATCTTGCCGCTGTCGCTCCGTTCAGCGACCAGGGCGTCGAGCGTCTCGACCGCCATCTCGATCGCGCGGCTGCGACGTGCCTCGAGTTGTTCGGGCTGCAGGCGTTGCTGAGGGGTCTGCTCTCGCCGCGCCGCCTTGCGCTGGCTTTCACGTACCAGATCGTCGTAGAAGATGAATTCGTCGCAATTGGCGATCAGCAGGTCCGAAGTCGACTGCTTGACGCCGACCCCGATCACCTGCTTCGCGTTTTCACGCAGCTTGGATACCAGCGGCGAAAAATCGGAATCGCCGCTGACGATGACGAAGGTATTGACGTGGGACTTGGTATAGCAGAGGTCGAGGGCATCGACCACCAGACGGATGTCGGCGGAATTCTTGCCGGACTGCCGTACGTGGGGAATTTCGATGAGTTCGAAATTGGCCTCGTGCATCGTCGCCTTGAAGCCCTTGTAGCGTTCCCAGTCGCAGTAGGCTTTCTTGACGACAATCGACCCCTTGAGCAGCAATCGTTCGAGGACGGGCTTGATGTCGAACTTTTCGTACTTGGCGTCGCGCACACCGAGCGCGACATTCTCGAAGTCACAGAATACGGCCATGCTCACGCTCTCGGACGGAACCGCCATCGTCGTCTCCAGGTTGTCGGGGCGCTGCGAAAGAAGTCAGCGATACTGTGCATGCGCCGACGGCGGCAAGGCAAGCGGCATGGCGAATCGGTACGGAGGCACGCCGGGTGCTACGGCCATGCCGCGTATGGCACGGTCGCCGCAGCTGGCGGACGGTGGGCGCTGCGCTAGGCGCGACGGCGGGCCGTGCCGGGGCCGCGTCCTTCGATGTGGCGGAACGTGATTCGCCCCTTGCTGAGGTCGTAGGGCGACAGTTCGAGGGTGACCTTGTCACCGGCGAGGATGCGGATGCGATATTTCCGCATCTTGCCCGCGGTATACGCCACGAGATTGTGACCATTGTCCAGGGTCACTCGGAAACGTGCATCGGGCAGTACTTCGTCGACCACCCCGTTCATTTCGATCAGGTCTTCCTTAGCCAATAGATCATCTCCTGTTCAATGCATTGCAGTGTTTCGGCGCCCTTCGCAGTGCGATCGACCATGCGGTGCCACATGATCGGACCGGACCGGCGCGATGGCCGCCGTTCTGGTCGCCGGGCACACATGGCCGAAACCGCTCAGATTCGCGTCGATCCCGAAATGTGGCGGTCGCTCATCGGCGGCAGGCTGTTGGTGGCGCCGGCCGGGCGGCCCCGGGTCTGCGTCGGGGCGAACCATGCGCCCATTGGGGGCTAGGACACCCGGTCTGATCCGCCGTGCGCCAGACTGCCACGAAGTGCTGGGCTCAGCTGAGCCTATCAGAATGCACTGATTTTGCTGGAAATGCAAGGCAGGCGGCCCGATCGTCGCGTCATCGGTCACGTCTGCCGGTCCCGGCGGCAGCATCCGGGCGGAATCGGGTGTATCGTGATTCCATGCTTCCACGTCCGGGAGGATTGCGCATGGATGCCGCGAGTACCACCGTCGACGATCTGCCGACCGAACAGGACCTGCTGAGCGCGCCGGAGGCCGACTACATGAACGAGCAGCAACTGGCGTTCTTTCGTGCCCGCTTGTGCGCCGAGCGCGACGAGTTGTTGTCGGCGGCCAGGGAAACCACGGAGCATCTCAAGGAGTTCGAAGCCACGCCGGATCCGTCGGACAGGGCGACCCTGGAAGAGGATCACACGCTGGAACTGCGGGTGCGCGATCGCGAGCGCAAGTTGCTGCACAAGATCGACGAAGCCATCGAGCGGATCGACAACGGCAGCTTCGGCTGGTGCGAGGAGACCGGCGAGCCGATCGGCATCGCCCGCCTGCTCGCGCGTCCGACCGCGATCTATACGATCGAGGCGCAGGAACGGCATGAGCAGCGCGAGCGGCGGATGGGCGGCTAGGGGGTCGCGGCGCTGGAAGCCCGGGGCGGGGGCGGCACCGCGTGCGGAAGGCGCCCCTCTTTTCGGGGGCGTCGATCATTTCGGAATAGCATCTCCTCCACCCCGAATTCCGATGCACCGAATTGGGGCGGGGGCGACTATAAGCGCTGGCGCAGGCTCGCACAAGACGCGCCCTGCCGCAGTTTGCACGGTGTAACGTTCGGGGGGGCTCGCCGGCGAAGCCCTGGTTGCCTGCGGTCAGCGCACCACCTGGGTGAGTTCGCCGGCCTGATAGCGCAGCGCCATCTTTTCGAGCGGAACCGGCTTGATGCGGCTCGCCTGACCGGCGCAGCCGAATGCCTGGTAGCGTGCCGTGCACACATCCTTGGCGGCCTGCCGGGCCGGCTTGTTGTATTCGCGCGGGTCGAACTTGGACGGATTCTCGGCCATGAACTTGCGGATCGCGCCGGTCATGGCCAACCGGATGTCGGTGTCGATGTTGATCTTGCGCACGCCGAACTTGATCGCGGTCTGGATCTCCTCGACCGGGACACCGTAGGTCTGTTTCATATCACCCCCATATTGGCGGATGGTCTCGAGCAGCTCTTGCGGCACCGACGACGAGCCATGCATCACCAGATGGGTGTTGGGCAGTCTTTCGTGAATGGCCTTGACCCGTTCGATGGCGAGGATGTCGCCGGTCGGCTTGCGGGTGAACTTGTAGGCGCCGTGACTGGTGCCGATCGCGATCGCGAGCGCGTCGCAGTCGGTCTTGCGTACGAAGTCCGCAGCCTGATCGGGGTCGGTGAGCAACATCGAGTGATCGAGCGTGCCCTCGGCACCGATGCCGTCTTCCTCGCCGGCCTGGCCGGTTTCGAGGGAGCCCAGGCAACCGAGTTCGGCTTCGACCGTGACGCCGATTGCATGGGACATCTCGACCACCTTGCGGCTGACCTCGACGTTGTATTCGTACGAAGACGGCGTCTTGCCGTCCTCGCGCAGCGATCCGTCCATCATCACCGACGAGAAACCTGAGCGGATCGCCGCCATGCACACCGCCGGCGACTGACCGTGGTCCTGGTGCATCACCACGGGAACATGCGGAAAGGCTTCGATCGCCGCATCGATCAGGTGACGCAGGAAGGCTTCTCCGGCGTACTTCCGTGCGCCGGCCGAGGCTTGCATGATCACCGGGCTGTCGGTCTCGGATGCCGCCTCCATGATGGCCTGGACCTGTTCCAGGTTGTTCACGTTGAATGCGGGCAGGCCGTAGCCGTTCTCGGCAGCATGGTCGAGCAACTGGCGCATCGAAACGAGCGGCATGGGATTCTCCGGGCTGGGCCGGCGGCGCGGCCGGCGGATGGACGACTGATCGAAACGGGAATTCTATCGCTTCGACGGGATCTCGCCCAAGGCGATGCGATGTGTCGCGTGCCAAATGTCCGTTGCGGCGGTGGTGCTCAGTAGCCGCTCTGGTGTGGTGCCCGGTGGTCGCCGACACGCACGATCTTGAGCGTGTTGGTTCCGCCTGAGGCGCCGATCGGCTCGCCGATCGTCAACACGATCAGGTCGCCGTGCTCGACGACGCCCTGGTCGAGCAGGATCTGCTCGGCTTCCCACAGCAGCACGTCGCGGTCGTGATGGGTCTGCGACATCAGCAACGGATAGACCTCGCGGTACAGCGTCATCTGGTTGCGGGCGGTCTTCTCGGGCGTCAGCGCGTAGATCGGTACGCCGCTGTTGGGGCGGCTCATCCACAGTGCGGTCGAGCCGGTCTGGGTCAGGGCGGCGATGGCCTTGACCTTGAGGTGAAACGCGGTCCAGATCGCAGCCATTGCGATCGACTGGTCGATCCGCGTGAAGACGCGGTTGAGCACGTCGCGGTCGAGCGCGGTGTCGGCCGACTTCTCGGCCTCGAGACAGACCCGCGACATCGCCTCGACGACCTCTACCGGATAGCGGCCGGCTGCGGTCTCGGCCGACAGCATGACGGCGTCGGTGCCGTCGAGCACCGCGTTGGCGACATCCGAGACTTCGGCCCGCGTCGGCACCGGGCTTTGGATCATCGACTCCATCATCTGGGTCGCGGTGATGGTCAGCTTGTTGCGTTCCCTCGCTGCCCGCAGCATCTTCTTCTGCAGCGCCGGCACCGCGGCGTCGCCGACTTCGACGGCGAGATCGCCACGCGCGACCATGATGCCGTCCGAGGCGTCGAGGATCTCGGTCAGGTTGGCGACCGCCTCGGTCCGCTCGATCTTCGCGATCAGCAGGGCGGCGGAGCCGGCGGCGCGAAGAAGCTGCCGCGCCATGTACATGTCGGCCGCACTCTTCGGGAACGAGACCGCGACGAAATCGACCTCGATCAGCGCCGCGGTCTTGATGTCGTCCATGTCCTTGGCAGTCAGTGCCGGGGCAGTGAGACCACCGCCTTGGCGGTTGATGCCCTTGTTGTTCGACAACTCGCCGCCGACCATCACCCGCGTACGGATCTCGGTGCCGAATACCTGGACGACCCGCAGCTTGAGCCGGCCGTCGTCGAGCAGCAGGATGTCGCCGTCGCGGACATCGCGCGGCAGATCCTTGTAATCCAGGCCGACGCGCTGGCGGTTGCCGGATGGACAACTCGAATCGAGGATGAACTCGTCGTCGCGGGCCAGCGTGACGCGCCCGTCCGCAAATTTGCCGATCCGGATCTTCGGACCCTGCAGGTCCGCCAGGATGCCGACCGGCCTGCGCACCCGCGCCGATGCGTCGCGAATCGCCTCGGCACGGGCAACGTGCTCGTCGGTCGCGCCGTGGGAGAAATTCATCCGAACGACATCGATGCCCGCGTGCACCATGCGTTCGAGTACCTCGGCCGAGGATGACGATGGGCCCAGCGTGGCGACGATCTTGGTATGTCGGGGCATGATTTCGGGCTAGGGTTCGCTTGACCCGCCATTCTAGCCCGGATGCCCCATGCGACCGGAGGCCGAATGCCGGACACGACGCGTGCTGGACGGCGGCCCACCGCGCTTCGCCGGGCTCGCGGCGATGCCCTCCAGGGGGTGGCCGGAAACTTGCTCAAAAATTGTTACAGTGAGGCAATCGGCCTCAGGTGCAGGTGCCCGATATGACGATTGGATCAAGGCCACGGTGTTGCCCGCCCGGTCGTGGAGCGGTCGGGACCCGCATGGGGCGGAAATCTCGGCGGTGCAGGGGAATGTGGTCTTGCCGATCGGGCGAATCCTCGTCGGAAGCTGGTCCGGTCGATGCAATCGCGGTTCGAGGCGTCCCGGATTCTCATCTTCAGGAATCCGTGAGTGCCGCTTTCCCGGATCGGGTCACCCGATCGACGCCTGTGGCGGGACTCCGGAGATGATGCCGGCATGAACGGGCGCGCCCAGCTCGGCCGCATCGCGGCTGCTGCGGATGACCGGTGGTGGCGTCTCGGCCGTTTGTTCGGCGGCGACACCAACGAACAACGGCGAGTGGTGCTGCTGGCCTTGCTGGCCTTTGCGCTGATGGCCGCGGCGAACCTGAGCGTGCTCTACATGATCGAGCGCGGGCGACGCGACGAAGAACGCTCGGCCGCCCGCTACGCCGCGCTGGATGCCGCTGCCGACATCCAGATGGAGATCACCCAGTCGCTGTCGACATTGCACCTGCTGCGGGCGCTGGTGCACGAGAGCGCCGGTATCGCGCCCAATTTCGAGCGGGTCGCCGGGCAGTTGCTGCCGTCGTTTCCGGCCGTCTCCGCGCTGCAGCTGGCACCGGGCGGTGTGGTCAAGCGGGTCGTGCCGGTGCATGGCAACGAGCGCGTGATCGGGCACGATCTGCTGAAGGATCCGTCACGCGAGAGCGAGGCGTTCAAGGCCGTGCGAACCCGGCGCTTGACGCTCGCCGGCCCGTTCACGCTGATCCAGGGCGGAACTGGCATGGTCGCGCGGATGCCGATCTTCCTCAGCCGTGCCGACGGCCAGGATCCGTTCTGGGGATTTGCCACGGCGCTGATCCGGACAGACGACCTGATGCGGGCGGCCGGCATCGAGCAGCTACCCCAACTCGGTTACGACTATCGGCTGACGAGGTGGATGCCGGATCAGGCGGAGGAGCAGGTCATTGCGGCTTCGGTAGGCACCCGCATCGCGGCCGGCGAGGTCCAGCACGTGGTCGTGCCCAACGGCGAGTGGATGCTGACCGTCGGACGGCGGGGCGGTTGGGGTTCGCCGTGGTTGATCGTGTTCGAGGCCGGAGTATCGGTGTTCGTCGCGGCGCTGGTGGGTGGTCTGACTTTCATGTTGCTCAGCCAGCCGTTGATCCTTCGACGCGAAGTGCGAATGCGCACATCGGAGCTGGAATTCCAGGCGAGCCACGACGATCTGACCGGGCTTGCCAATCGCAGCCTGCTGTGCGACCGGGCGGAGCAGGCGATCCGGCATGCGCGGCGAACCGGTAGTGGCGTGGCCCTGCTGCTGGTGGACCTCGATCGCTTCAAGATGATCAACGACAGCCTTGGCCACTCGATCGGAGACGATCTGCTGGTGTCGGTATCTCGCCGTCTGGCCGGCATCCTGCGCGAGAGCGACACCCTGAGCAGAATCGGCGGCGACGAATTCGCCATCGTCATGCCCGACGTGCGCCACGACGCCGATGTCGTCGTCGTCTGCGAAAAACTGGTCCGTTCGCTGGCGCAGCCGCTGCGGGTTCGCGATACGGTCGCCTATCCCGGCGGCAGCGTCGGTGTTGCCATTTTTCCCCGCGACGGCGACAGCGCCGAGACCCTGCTGCGCAACGCCGATGCTGCGATGTATCGTGCCAAGGAGCGTGGCCGGGGTCGCTACTGTTTCTACGAATCTTCGCTCAATGCGCGCGTCAAGCGCCGCCTGGAACTCGAGGCCGGCCTGCGCGAGGCCATCGCGCAAGGCGAACTCGTCGTTCACTACCAGCCCAAGCTCGCTACCGGCAGCGGCCGCATCGTCGGCGCCGAGGCGCTGTTGCGCTGGAACAGTGCGAAGCTGGGAGACGTGTCGCCGGCCGAATTCATTCCTCTGGCCGAAGAGACCGGGCTGATCGTCGGCATCGGCGAATGGGTGTTGACCGAGGCTTGCCGCCAACTGCGGTCGTGGCGGGACGCCGGCCACCGCAACATGACCGTGGCAGTCAATATCTCGGCGATCCAGTTCCGCCAGCGCAAGCTCGCCCAGCGGGTCCAGCACATCATCCGAGAGACCGGCGTGCCGGCGTCCGCGGTCGAGCTCGAATTGACCGAATCGATGGTCATGGAGAACGCCGAAGAGGCCGCCAGCCTGCTCGATGCGCTGCGCGCGCTCGGTGTCTCGATGTCGCTCGACGATTTCGGTACCGGCCAATCCAGCCTGTCCTACCTCGAGCGATTCCCGATCGACGCCCTCAAGATCGACAAGTCTTTCATCGTCCGGGCGCCCGAAGACGGTGATGCCGCGGCAATCTCGCGGGCGGTGGTGGCCTTGGCACGCAATCTGAATCTGCGGGTCATTGCCGAAGGCGTCGAAACGGCCGCACACTGGAATTTCGTCTGCGAACTGGGCTGTGACGAAGCCCAGGGCTTCTTGTTCTCACGGGCCATCGAAGGTGCAGCCCTCGGCGAATTGCTGGCGGACCAGGCCTGTGCCACCTATCTCGCCGGAGGGCAACTCGCCGACTGATCCAAAGCGGCAGCAGGGCCATGAACGCATTGCCCGCGCCGTAAGCGCTGTCGTCACCCCGCGCAATTTGCCCGCTCGTCGGTCGATACGCTGATCGGCCGACGGACGGCAAGGTCGGATTTTGAATCAATGGGTTGCGTTTCGTCCTTGCTTTCGCTGAGCGCAGGCGACGGCCGCTTTAGGCCGCCCGGGCGCCGTATTCGCCACAAGGGTTTTCAGTCAGCGGCCATGGCCGCGCGCAGCCAACGTAGAATGTCGCTTTGATTCAACGACCGCGCCGACCGTGTCAACTGTGTTGATCGCCGCGCTGATCGCCGGCGTCGTGCTTATCTGGCTCCTGCTGCGTCTGCGAGGGGGTGCCTCGCCCACGCTCGCCAAGGCGCCCCAGCCTGAACGAATGTCGCAGTTCCCGTACCGCTGTGTGTCGGTGGTCGGCGGCCCGAACGCCTGTTCGGCGGTGGAATTGGTCAGGGGGCGCCGATATCTGCCCGATCAGGCGCCTCCGCTGCCGCTGCCCGGATGTACCGCCAGCGTCTGCGAATGCACCTACCGCCATCATCGGGACCGTCGCAGCCGGGACCGCCGCAACGAATGGGATCCGCGTCAGCACGCCTGGAATCACGACAATTCCGAGCGACGCAAGAAGAAGCGGGGTCGCCGGCACGACGACTGAGCGCCATGCCGGCGACCGTATCCCGTCGCGTCAGTCGCGCGCGCGGGCTTCGAGGGCTGCGATCGCGGGCAGGGCCTTGCCTTCCAGGAATTCCAGGAAGGCGCCGCCGCCGGTCGAGATGTAACCGACGTCGTCAGCGATGTTGAACTTGGCGATGGCGGCCAGGGTGTCACCCCCGCCGGCGATCGAGAACGCTTCGGAATGGGCGATCGCCGAGGCCATCATCTTGGTGCCGCCTGCGAACTGAGGGTATTCGAAGACGCCGATCGGGCCGTTCCAAACGATCGTGCCGGCGTGGGCGATGATTTCGGCCAGCCGCACCGAACTCTTCGGGCCGACGTCGAGAATGCGGTCGTGCGGACCGACATCGTCCACCGAAATGCGGTTGGCGCGGGCCAGCTTGGAAACCTCGTCGGCCACGACCACGTCGGTCGGCAACGGCACTTCGGCGCCCCGGGCCTTCATGATGTCCATGACGTGCTGGGCTTCCTTGACCATCTCCGGCTCGGCCAGCGACTCTCCGATGCGCTTGCCCGAGGCGAGCAGGAAGGTGTTGGCGATGCCGCCGCCGACGATCAATTGGTCGACCTTGTCGGCCAGCGTGCGCAGGATGGTCAGCTTGGTCGACACCTTGGCGCCGCCGACGATCGCCACCAGCGGGCGCGCCGGATTCTCGGTCGCCTTCGACAAGGCGTCGATTTCGGCGCCCATCAGCATGCCGGCGCAGGCCACCGGGGCGAAGCGCGCGATGCCGTGGGTCGTGGCCTCGGCACGGTGCGCGGTGCCGAAAGCGTCATTCACATAGATGTCGCACAGCGCGGCCATCTTCTTTGCCAAGGCTTCGTTGTCTTTCTTTTCGCCGGCATTGCAACGGCAGTTTTCGAGCAGTACGACCTGGCCCGGCTCGACGCCGAAGCCGCCGTCCACCCAGTCGCTGATCAGCTTGACCGGTTTGCCGAGCAGTTGTCCGAGGCGCACCGCGACCGGCGCCAGCGTATCGTCCGGTCCGACCGTGCCTTCGGTCGGCCGGCCCAGATGCGAGGTGACCATGACCGCCGCACCCCGTTCGACGCAATAGGCGATCGACGGGATGGAGGCGCGAATGCGGGTGTCTTCGGTGATATTGCCGGCTTCGTCCTGCGGCACGTTGAGGTCGGCGCGAATGAAAACCTTCTTGCCGGCAACGTCCAGATCGGTGAGTTTCCTGACTTGCATGATGTCGTTCTGTCCTGATCAAGAAAAACGCCCTGCTGGGCAGGGCGTTCGGGGCGGAAGCGGAATTCAGCCCGCGTTCACGAAGGCGCGCGCCGCATCCAGCATGCGGCACGAGTAACCCCACTCGTTGTCGTACCAGGCCAGCACCTTGACCAGGGTGCCGTCAATGACACGGGTCTGGGTCGCATCGAAGGTGGACGAGTGCGGGTCGTGATTGAAGTCCATCGACACCAGCGGTGCCTCATTGACCGCCAGCACGCCCTTCATGGCGCCGCGTGCGGCTTCCTTCATCAAGCCGTTGATCTCGTCGGCCGTGGTCGCCCGCTCGGCGGTGAAGGTGAGGTCCACCAGCGACACGTTCATCGTCGGCACGCGCAGTGCGAAGCCGTCGAACTTGCCCTTGAGTTCCGGCAGCACCAGACCCACGGCCTTTGCCGCGCCGGTCTTGGTGGGGATGATGTTCTGGGCCGCGGCGCGCGCGCGGCGCAGATCCTTGTGACGTACGTCGACCAACACCTGGTCGTTGGTATAGGCGTGCACAGTGGTCATCAGGCCCTGCTTGATGCCGATGTTGTCCTGCAGGACCTTGGCCACCGGCGCCAGGCAGTTGGTGGTGCACGACGCGTTCGAGACCACCGTCATGTCCTTGGTAAGCACCTGGTGGTTCACGCCATAGACGATGGTGGCATCGACATCGTCGCCACCCGGCGCCGAGATCAGCACGCGCTTGGCGTTCTGCTGGAGCAATACCTGCGCCTTGACCTTCGAAGTGTAGGCGCCGGTGCATTCGAGCAGTACGTCGACCCCGTGCTTGCCCCAATCGATGTCGGTCGGCGTCTTGGTCGAGTAGAACTGGACGCGGTCGCCGTTGACCGTCATCACGTCGTTGGCCTCGGTGCGGACGTCGGCGTTGAAGCGACCGTGGGTGGTGTCGAACTTGGTCAGGTGCACATTGGTGTCGAAGCCGCCGGAAGCGTTGACCGCCACTACCTCGAACTCGTCACGCAGGCCCAGTTCGTAGATCGCACGCAGCGTGCAGCGGCCGATGCGGCCATATCCGTTGATGCCAAGCTTGATGGTCATGGAAATCCTCCCGAATTGAACTCACTGGAATCTGTCTGCCGCAGCGTCGTCCATCACGAAACGACACCGCGGGCGGCGTCGACCACTGCGTCGGTGGTGACGCCGAAGGCCTCGAACAGCTGTGCGGCGGGCGCGGACTCGCCGAAGCGGTCGATTCCGACCACCGCGCCTTCGAGTCCGACGTATTTGCGCCAGTAGTCGGTGACCCCCGCTTCGACCGCCACCCGGGCGACGCCGGCGGGCAGTACGCCGGCCTTGTAGGCGGCTTCCTGGCGGTCGAACACGTTGGTGCTGGGCATCGACACGACCCGCGCCGAGATGCCTTCGGCTGCGAGCCGTTCGCGGGCGGCCATCGCCAGCGCCACCTCGGACCCGGTCGCGATCAACACCACGTCCGGCGTGGCCTTTTCCGCCTCGGCAAGCACGTAACCGCCACGTCGGATGGCATCGGTCTGTTCGCGGCTGCGCGGCTGGAAGGGCAGGTCCTGGCGCGAGAAGCACAGCGCAGACGGCCCGCCCCTGCGCTCGATCGCGGCCACCCAGGCAACCGCCGATTCGGTCGAATCGCAGGGGCGCCAGACGTCCATGTTCGGCATCAGGCGCAGCGTCGCGATCTGTTCGACCGGCTGGTGGGTCGGCCCGTCTTCACCGAGCCCGATCGAGTCGTGGGTGAACACGAACACCTGACGCAGCTTCATCAGCGCCGCCATGCGCAAGGCATTGCGTGCGTATTCGCTGAACATCAGGAAGGTCGCGGTGTAGGGGATCAGCCCGCCGTGCAGCCCGAGGCCGTTGCCGATCGCCGCCATGCCGAATTCACGCACGCCGTAGTAGATGTAGTTGCCGCCACTGGTGCGACTGACGCCACGCGCACCGGGCCAGAGCGTCAGGTTGGAGCCGGCCAGGTCGGCCGAACCGCCGATCAGTTCGGGCAATCCCGGTGCCAGCGCGGCGATCGCATTCTGGCTGGCCTTGCGGCTGGCAATGGTCTTGGCTTGCTGCGTAACCTGGCCGACGAACGCGGCCACGTCGGACGCCCAGTCCGCAGGCAGTTCGCCCGCCATCCGGCGCGAGAATTCGGCTGCCAGTTCGGGGTGGGCGTCGGCGTAGGCGGCAAAGCGGCGGTTCCAGTCGGCCTCACGTGCGCCGCCCTGACCCCGCGCATTCCACGCATCGTAGACTTCCTGCGGAACCTCGAACGGGGGATGGTTCCAGCCGATGTGCTGGCGGGTCGCGCCGACCTCGTCGGCACCGAGCGGTGCGCCATGTACGTCATGGCCGCCCTGCTTGTTCGGCGCACCGGCCCCGATCACGGTCTTGCAGCAGATCAGCGTCGGGCGGCCGGCATCCGCCATTGCCGCCTGAATGGCGCCTTCGATCGCGGCCGGATCGTGCCCCTGCACGTTGGCGATCACCTGCCAGCCGTACGCCTCGAAGCGCTTCGGCGTATCGTCGGTAAACCAGCCTTCGACGTCGCCGTCGATGGAAATGCCGTTGTCGTCGTAGAAGACCACCAGCTTGCCCAGCCCGAGGGTTCCGGCCAGCGAACAGACCTCGTGGGAGATGCCTTCCATCAGACAGCCATCGCCGACAAACACCCAGGTCCGGTGATTGACGATGTCGTGACCGGGTCGGTTGAATTCGTCCGCCAGCACCTTTTCGGCGATCGCCATGCCGACGGCATTGGAGATGCCCTGGCCGAGCGGGCCGGTGGTGGTTTCGATGCCCGGGGCGTAGCCGTACTCGGGATGCCCGGGGGTCTTGCTGTGGAGCTGGCGAAAGTTCTTCAGATCGTCGATCGTCAGATCGTAGCCGGTCAGGTGCAGCAACGCGTAGATCAGCATCGAGCCATGACCGTTCGACAGCACGAAGCGGTCGCGATCGGCCCACCGGGGATTCGCCGGATTGTGTCGCAGGTGGTGGCGCCACAAGACTTCGGCGATCTCCGCCATGCCCATCGGCGCACCGGGGTGGCCGGACTTGGCTTTCTGGACGGCGTCCATCGCCAGCGCCCGAATGGCACCGGTCAGCGGGTTGAACGCGGGGGCTTTGACCGTAGCGGAAGACGACATGGAATCCTCGCGGCCGGCTCTTGCCGACTCGAAAAAGACCGGAATTATCGTCGATTCCGGGATTCGTTGGTAGCGTCCGGCCCCGGGCCGGGCGCGGATCCGTCCCCGCTGGGCCCTAGACCCACTGCCGCCGGCGTTCCATCAGCTTCCAGATCAATGGCGTCAAAATCAGCTGCATGGCCAGATCCAGGCGCCCGCCAGGGACGACGATGGTGTTCGCGCGCGACATGAAGGAGTCGTGCAACATTCGCAGCAGATAAGGAAAATCGACGCCGCGCGGATCCTTGAAGCGGATCACCACCAGCGATTCGTCGAGCGAGGGGATGTCGCGGGCGACGAAGGGGTTGGAGGTGTCCACCACCGGGATGCGCTGGAAGTTGATGTTGGTGCGCGAGAACTGCGGAACGATGTAATGGACATAGTCGTACATCCGCCGCAGGATGGTGTCCTGAACCGCTTCCAGCGAATAGCCCCGTAGCCGGGTGTCGCGGTGCACCTTCTGGATCCATTCCAGGTTGATCGTCGGCACCACGCCGATCAGCAGGTCCACGTGGCGCGAGACATCGACGCTGCCCGACACGACGCCGCCGTGCAGGCCCTCGTAGAACAGGCAGTCGGTACCCTCCGGCAGATCTTCCCAGTCGGTGAACGTGCCCTGGGCGCGCCCCCAGCGCGCGGCCTGCTCGGCGTTGTGGATGTAGTAGCGGCGGGTGCCGGTCGCGGTCTCGCCGTAGCTTCGGAACAATTCCTCGAGTTCGTCGAACAGATTGGCTTCGGGGCCGAAGTGGCTGACGCCGCGCTGGCCGTCCGACTCGGCGCGCTCGATCAGCCGTTTCATCTCCTCGCGCGTGTAGCGGTGGAAACCGTCGCCCTCGACGATCGCCGCGTTGACATTCTCGCGGTGGAAGATCGCTTCGAAGGTGTGCTTGACGGTGGTCGTGCCGGCGCCGGACGAACCGGTCACCGCGATGATCGGGTGCTTCATCGACATGGAAGTCGCTCCAGATGCGAAATAGGTCCGCCCGGCGCGTCAGGCAGCGCGCGCTGCCCGGGCCGAATGCCGCGGCGGAAAGTGACCGGTTGGGCTCAGAGGTGGGCCCGCAGCCAGCGCTGCCACTCGACGAACAGGCTGGGTGTGGCGGCCGCAACGACGCCGCGCTTGACCGCGGGGCCCGCCGACAGCGAGCCGCCGTCGAGCGCTGCCGCCTGCCCGCCGGCCTCGTCCAGGATCAGCTGGCCGGCCGCATAGTCCCACAGCATCTGGCCGCCGTGAATGTACACATCCAGCCGTCCGGCCGCGACGAAGCACCATTCGAGCGCGCTCGAGCCGAAGTTGCGCTGGGAATAGTACGGCGGTCGCACCGCCAATTCGTCGCCGAGATGGTGGCTGATGCGCTTGAAATCGACGCCGGCGACCGCATCGGCAAGCACCGGCGCCGGCGAGCGCAGCGGCAGTTCGACGCCGTTCAGGAAAGCGCCGGCGCCCTTGGCGGCGAAGAAGGATTCGTCGGTCACGGGGTTGTACACGACTCCGAAGCGCGGCTCGTGGTCCACCAGATAGGCGACCGATACGCAGAAGAACGGGATACCGTTGGCAAAATTGGTGGTGCCGTCGATCGGGTCGATGCACCACAGCCCCTTGCGACCGGCCTTCCATACGCGGGCCTGCTCCTCGGGGTTCATCTCCTCGCCGAGCACCGACCCGGCGGAGAGCTTGGGCAGGGCCTCGGCAAGCTTGCGCTGGGATTCGATGTCTGCCTCGGTGAACAGCGAGCCGTCCGACTTGCGGTTGCGCGCAGTTTTCAGATAACGCGGCAGGATCTCGTCGCGGGCGATCTCGCGCACCAGCGACTCCAGCGCCCTGGCCCGTCCGAGCCGTGTCGATGCAGATGGCATTCAGTCGTCCCTCCACTTGATCGAGCAGCCGATGCTCGGATACTGCTGCTCGGGGCCGTGGCCGGTTCGTGCCACCTGGCGCATTGCTTCGAAAAGTTCGCGGGTGGCATCGGCGGGTGCCGGCTGCATGCCCGATGCATCGAGGCGTCCCCGGTACCGCAGCGCTAGATCGGCATCGAAGCCGAAGAAATCGGGCGTGCACACCGCACCATAGGCCCTGGCCACCGATTGGTCGGCGTCGGCCACGTACGGAAACGGAAAGGACTGCTCGCGGGCGATGCGCACCATGTGGTCCCAGCCGTCTTCCGGATGGTCGGTCGGATCGTTCGACATGACGGCGATACTGCCGATTCCGAGCGTCGCGAGTTCGGCCGTGTCGCGCACGATACGGTCAAGTACCGCCTTGACGAATGGGCAGTGGTTGCAGATGAACATCACCAGCAGACCGTTGGTGCCGCGGGCGCTGTCGAGCGTGTGGCGGCGGCCGTCGACGCCGGGCAGGTCGAACGGCGTGGCGTGCTGACCGAATTCGCATACCGGTGTCGTCGTCCGGACCATTGCAAGCGCTTCTTGTATTAGGGGAGCGTTTTATACTAACACGATGATCCCGCGCTTTTTTTGTCCGCCCGACCTGCCGCAGGGCGGAGAGTACGACCTGCCGGACATGGTCGCCCACCACGCCGCCAAGGTATTGCGCCTGCGTGTCGGGGCGTCGTTGGTGCTGTTCGACGGCAGTGGGCGTGAAGTCGAGGCCCGGCTGCTGTCGGTCGGGCGTGCGAGCCGCGTCGCACTGTTGCGCTGGTCGGCGCCGGAACGGGAGTCGCCGCTGCGAACGGTGCTGGTGCAGGCGCTGGCCAGCGCCGAAAAGCTCGACTGGGTCGTCCAGAAGGCGGTTGAACTGGGCGTCTCAGCGATCCAGCCGATTGTCGCCGAACGCAGCGTGAGCCGGCTCTCCGGCGACCGTGCCGAGCGTCGCGAACGGCATTGGCAGCAGGTGGCAGTGGCCGCCTGCGAGCAGTCCGGTCGCAATCTCATACCGCGAATCGAGCCGATTGCCGAGCTCGCGCAGTGGCTCGGGCAAAGCCGTGAGGCGCCGCCGCTCGTGCTGCGCCCGGATTCGGGCCGACGCCTGAGCGCGCTGCCGAAACCTGCCGGCGACGTGCGGCTGCTGGTCGGGCCCGAGGGGGGGTGGAGTGAACGCGAACTGGCGATGTTCGACACCGCTGGCTGCCTCGGCGTGGCGCTCGGTCCTCGGGTGCTGCGCACCGAGACCGCCGGCCTTGCCGCACTCGCCGCAGCGCAGTTGCTGTGGGGGGATTTCTAATCCGTATCGGTCGGCCTGGAGTCGGTGGCTGACGACGAGACGCAATCGACAAGAGGGGGAGAAGCGAATGTTCGAATCGGCGGAGCTGGGTCACGCGGTGTCGAAGGCGCGTTACGAGGAAGATGCGCCGCAGATGCGTGCGGACCTGCTGAACGTCCAGTACGAACTCAAGGAAGCCGGCCGCTTTCCGGTGATCGTTCTGATCAACGGCGTCGACGGCGCCGGTCGCGGCGAGACGCTTCACTTGCTCAACGAATGGCTCGATCCGCGCTATGTCGAGACCCGGGCCTACGGTGTGCCGACCGAGGATGAGCGCGAACGGCCGCCGATGTGGCGATTCTGGCGCGATCTGCCGCCGCGCGGCAAAGTCGGCCTGCTGTTCGGGTCGTGGTATTCGCTGGCGCTGCAGGGCGATGACGGCCAGGGGCGCATCGTCGACGAGATTTCCGAGCACCGTGCCAGTGCGATTCAGCGCTTCGAACGGATGCTCGTCGACGAGGGGGCGCTGCTGGTCAAGTTCTGGTTCCACCTATCGAAAAAGGAACAGAAGAACCGCCTCAAGAGCCTCGAGTCGGACCGGAAGACGCGCTGGCGCGTGACCAAGGAGGACTGGCGGCGGTACAAGGAGTATGACCGGTTCAGGCGGGTGTCGGAACATCTGGTCCGGCGCACCAGCACTGCCGAGGCGCCGTGGCATATCGTCGATGGCCTCGACGACCGCTTCCGCTCGCTGACGGTCGGTCACATCCTGCTGCAGTCGATTCGGCGACGGCTGGAACTACCGGATCACGTCGGCCAGCCCTGCGAGCCGCCGATCATGCGTGGCCAGCTCGATCAGCGGAACGTGCTGAACGCCCTCGATCTCGGCCTGTCGCTGGACAAGCGTACCTATTCCGTGGAACTCAAGCTGTTGCAGGAGCGGCTCGGAAAGTTGTCGCGCGACAAGCGCTTCGCATCGCGTTCGCTGATCTGCGTGTTCGAAGGCAACGACGCAGCCGGCAAGGGCGGCAGCATTCGGCGCATGATCCAGGCGCTCGATCCGCGTCAATGCGCGGTCGTGCCGATTGCCGCACCGAGCGAGGAGGAACGCGCGCAGCCCTACCTATGGCGCTTCTGGCGCAAGCTGCCGCGCCAGCGCAGGATCACGATCTTCGACCGTTCCTGGTACGGCCGGGTACTGGTGGAACGCATCGAGGGCTTCTGCAGCGAAGCCGACTGGACCCGGGCCTATGCGGAGATCAACGATTTCGAGGCCCAGCTCGTCGACAATGGTGCCGTCGTCGTGAAGTTCTGGCTGGCCATCTCCGAGGACGAGCAGTTGCGCCGCTTCAAGGAGCGCGAAGCGGTGGAGTTCAAGCGTTTCAAGATCACCGAGGAGGACTGGCGCAACCGCGAGAAGTGGGACGCCTACGCCGAGGCCGTGTGCGACATGGTGGATCGGACCAGCACCGACATCGCGCCGTGGACCCTGATCGAGGCCAACGACAAGCGTTTTGCCCGAATCAAGGTGCTGCGAACGGTCTGCGAGCGACTGGAGGCGGCACTGGCGTGATGTCCGGCAAATGGCAACGGCAACTAGCGGATAGAATGCCGATGATGGCCCTCTGCGTCGTCGCGTGATAGGTCGAGTATGCCTGACGCATTCCAATACACCAGTGAAGTCAGCACCGGTGCCGAAACCCAGCCGTTCGTGGACTGGGTGCGCGCGGCCGCACCCTATATCCACGCATTCCGCGGCAAGACCTTCGTCGTTGGATTCGGCGGCGAGATCGCCGGTGGCGAGATGGCACAGAAGCTCGCGTACGACTGCAATCTGCTGGCGGCGCTTGGCATCCGGCTGGTGCTCGTGCACGGGGCTCGGCCGCAGATCGAAGCCGCGCTGCGAGCCCGGGGGCTGGTGCCGCGGATCCACAACGGTATCCGGGTGACCGATGCCGACGCCCTCGAATGCGTCAAGTCGGCGATGGCGGTGACCCGTCTCGAACTCGAGGCATTGCTGTCGCAGGGGCTGCCGAACACGCCGATGGCGGGCAGCTACATTCGGGTCACGGGGGGCAACTTCATCGTCGCGCGTCCGGTGGGGGTCGTCGATGGCGTCGATTTCCATTTCACCGGCGCGGTGCGCAAGATCGTTGCGGACGAGATCGCCGCCGATCTCGATCAGCAGAACGTCGTACTGATTTCGCCGCTGGGCGTCTCGCCGGCCGGCGAGATTTTCAACCTGCCGATGGAGGAGGTGGCCGAGGCGGTCGCCGTTTCGCTGAAGGCCGACAAGCTGCTCTACCTGTGCGACGCGCCTGGATTGCTCGATGGCGCCGGTCGCCTGATCGAATCGGTGACCGCCGACGAAGCCGAGCAGATGCTCGCTGCCGGCGCCGAACTGTGCGAGGACCTGGATTACTACCTGCCGTGCGCGATCCGTGCGGTGCGGCGCGGTGTCGGCCGCGTGCACCTGATCGACCAGGCCAAGGACGGCGGGCTGCTGCTCGAGTTCTTCACCCACCAGGGGGTAGGCACGCTGGTCAGTCGCGACCCCTTGTTCCGGGTGCGCGACGCGACCCCGGACGATGTCGGTGCGCTCATTTCCCTGATCGGGCCGCTGGAAGCGGACGGTACCCTGGTGCGGCGCAGTCGAGAGTTGCTGGAACAGGAGATCTGCCGCTTTACGCTGGTCGAGCACGACGGCGTCCTGGTCGGTTGCGCGGCACTCTATCCGTTCGTCGAGGAAGCCACGGCCGAACTGGCGTGCCTCGCGGTACAACCCGACTATCGGCGCTCGGGACTCGGTGACATGCTGTTGCGTCGAATCGAGCAGCGTGCACGGGGCGTCGGCCTGGGCCGGCTGTTCGTGCTCACCACCCGAACCGCGCACTGGTTCCGCGAGCGGGGTTTCCGCGAGGGCGGGCCGGACGACCTGCCTGGGCAGAAGCGTGGTCTGTACAACTACCAGCGCCGATCCAAGGTGCTGGTCAAGGCCTTGTGAAGCACCGCATGCGACTGCCGGCTCACGTCTCGCCGAACAAGCTGGTCGAGCCGCTGCTGGCGCTGCTGGTGGCGATCCTCGCCGGCGCCGTCGTCCATTTCGCGGTCGGCAACGGTGGTCGCATGCCGTGGTCGGCGCTGGCGACCGCTGCCGCCGCCGCGATCGTCGTCGGCCTGCGCGAACGACACCGGCGCGAGGCCAGCCGCCATGTCGAGGACCTGATCGCCACCTTGCCCCCGCAGCCGCTGACCGGGCTCGACCGGATGCTCGATTCGCGTACCGCGGATCTGATCGCGCGGCTCGAGGCACTGCTGCGCAGCGAGCGCGAGATGCGTCTGGTCGCCAACACCGTGCACGGCCTCGAGGCCCTGTTCTCGGCGGATCGCCGCCTGCTTTGGATCAGTCCATCGGTTGTCGACATCGCGGGCTTCACGCCGGAAGAATGCGTCGAAGCGGAGGACCCGGTCGCGCTGCTGGTGCATCAGACCGACCGGGCCTATTGCCACCAGCAGGCGGCGCAGGCCTTCCAGGAGAGCGAGCCGACCAGCTTCGAGGTGAGGCTCGAGCATCGCGGCGGTGGTGTCATCTGGGTGGCCTGCCACTGGACGCCGGTGGTCGACGGGCGTGGCAGCCTGACTGCCGTGCGGCTTTCGGGCGAGCCGATCCAGTCGCGCAAGGAAGCGGAACTGCGGCTGCTCGAGAGCGTGGCCGAGATGCGGCGGGCCCGCTCGTTGTCGGAGCACTACCTGTTGCGCACCAAGGATGAACGCCAGCGTCTGGCCGCGGTGCTCGATGCGATTCGGCCCGGCATCGTGCTGATGGATACCGAACAGCGCGTGCTTTACCTGAACCAGGCGTTTCTCCAGATGTGGGGGTTCGAGTCGCAGGAGAATCTGTTCGGCATGCGCGACGTGGTGCTGTTCGGTCGCTGCGAGGAGCAGATGGCGGGCGCCTCTTCGTACCGGGCGCACGTCAATGAAGTGCTCGATGGCGGGCACGGCAGCGCGGCCTACGAGTTCCGCCTGAAGGACGGTCGGGTGATCACCGATTCCTCGGTGGTGGTGACCCGGGAAGGCTCGGAGATCACGATCGGTCGCGTCTGGATCTTCGAGGACGTTACGGTCGCGCGGCGGTCGGCAGAGATCCTGCAGCAGCAGGCTGAGCGCGATGCCTTGACCGGACTCTACAACCGCCGTCGCTTCGATGAGGAACTCGACCGCGAGATCGCCGAGAGTCAGCGCCGGTCGCGGCAGACCGGCCTATTGGTGTTCGATCTCGACGGCTTCAAGCCGGTCAACGACAATTTCGGACACCAGGCCGGCGATCGCGTGCTGGTGACCCTGGCCGAGACCATCGGCCGGGTGGTGCGACGGCACGAGATGTTGTTCCGCTTCGGCGGCGACGAGTTCGCGATCCTGGTGCCCGACAGCGAGGACAGCCATCTGCAGGAGCTCGCCAGGCGCGTGGTCGACAGTGTCGGCGAAGCGGTGTTTCACTTCAACGGCCAGGAGGTGCGGCTGACGACCAGTGTCGGCCTGGCCTGCTATCCGACCGATGCCGGTGATGTACGTGGCCTGGTGGCGGCTGCCGACGCGGCGATGTATCGCGCCAAGTCGTCCGGCAAGAACCGTTGGGCGATGGCCGGCCAGCCGAGCGCGAAGCGGGAGCGCTCGGCCGCCGATGATAGAATCGATTGATCGGTCAGCAACGCAAAAGGAGTGGCAATGACCCGGATGGTCAATTGCATCAAGCTCGGCCGGGAGGCCGAAGGGCTCGACTTCCCGCCGGTGCCGGGGGAATTGGGCAAACGCATATTCGACAACGTCTCGAAGGAGGCGTGGCAGCAGTGGGTCCGCTATCAGACCATGCTGATCAACGAGAACCGGCTCAACCTGATGGATGCACGGGCACGCAAGTACCTGTCCGAACAGATGGAGAAGCACTTCTTCGAGGATGGCGCCGACCAGGTGTCCGGCTTCGTGCCACCGTCCGAGTAGGCGATCGGCTTTGCCATGAAGAAGGGGACGGCGCCGCCGTCCCCTTCTTCATGGCGGCTGCGCGGCGACGCTACTGCCGCACCGCCCGTTCCATCGCCTCGATGCCGCCGTGGCGAACGTCCTCGCCCTTGGCCATGTAGACCGCGTACTGCGCCATGTTCTTGGCATGGTCGCCGATGCGCTCGATCGCCTTGGCGACGAACAGCAGTTCGATGCAGCGCGAAATCGTCCGCGGGTCTTCCATCATGTAGGTGATCAGCTGGCGCATCAGCGCCTTGAATTCCGCATCCACCGCCTTGTCCTGCTTGACCACCGATGTCGCCAGTTCGAGATCCGCGCGGGCGAATGCGTCGAGTGATTCCCGCAGCATCTTGACGGCGAGGTCGGCCGCGTGCCGCACGGTCACTTCCGGTACCAGGCCGCCGCCCTCCTCGGAATGGAGCGAGCGCGCCATCTTGGCGATCTTCTTGGCTTCGTCGCCGACCCGCTCCAGGTCGCGCACGATCCGCATCACCGACATCACCATGCGCAGATCCACGGCCGTGGGCTGGCGCCGGGCGATGATGTGACTGCACAGCTGGTCGAGTTCGAGTTCGAAGCGGTTGACGGTCTTGTCGGTGGCGATCACATCTTCGATCTCGCCCATGTCGCCGCTTTCGAGCCCGCGCACCGCGCGATCGATCTGCTGCTCGACGAGCCCGCCCATCTGCAACGCGCGGGTGCGCATCTGCTCGAGTTCCGAGTCGAACTGCTTCGAGGTATGTTGGTTCATCATGATCTTGTCGATGGGCGCGAGCCCGGACCATAGCAGGGTCTGATGACGGAAATATTTCAGTTCACGGGCGCAGGAGCCGTTCGACGCCGTCGGCTGCCGCCAGCAGCAGCACATCTGCTCCGTGCCTCGCGAACAGGCCGTTGGAGACGACGCCGGCGATATGGTCGATCGCGGATTCGAGGCCGGCTGGATCGGTGATCTCGAGGCCATGTACGTCGAGGATCAGATTGCCGTTGTCGGTGACGAAATTCTGCCGAAGCCTCGGCTCGCCGCCGAGCGCCGCCAGCCGTCGGGCGACATGGGCCCGGGCCATCGGAATCACTTCGACCGGCAGCGGAAAGCCGCCCAGGCGCGCGACGCGCTTGCTGGCGTCGCAGATGCAGACGAAGCGGTCGGCGACCGCGGCGACGATCTTCTCGCGGGTCAAGGCGCCGCCACCGCCCTTGATCATCGCCAGTCCGGCGTTGATCTCGTCGGCGCCGTCCACGTAGACCGGCATGCGCTCGACGTCGTTCAGGTCGAACAGCCGCACGCCGTGTCCGGCGAGTCGTTGCGCGCTCGCCTCCGAACTGGCGACTGCGCCACAGATGCGGTCCTTGATCGATGCCAGGCCGTCGATGAAATGGTTGGCGGTTGAGCCGGTGCCGACCCCGACGATCTCGCCGTCGATGACGTAGTCCAGGGCAGCGATGGCGGCTGCGCGCTTGAGTTCGTCCTGGTTCATGCTGGAATTCCTGCGGTGCGGAAGGAGATTCTAACCGAGGCCCGATGCCGGACTGCCGTCGACGGCGACGTAAATTCCGGTCAATCCGGCTTGAGGCCGGTGCCTCGGCGGGCGATTATCTGCGATCGACCGACACCGATGGAGGCGTTCATCATGGGTTTGTTTGATCAACTGGCCAATCAGGTCCTGGGCGGTGGCGAAGGGCAGGCATCGCTGCTGCAGCTGGCGCAGAAGCTCATGCAGGAAGAGGGGGGACTGCAGGGCCTGATGGTGCAGCTGCAGCAGGCTGGCCTCGGCGAGCAGGTATCGTCCTGGCTCGGCAATGGCGCCAACCTGCCCGTGTCGCCGGAACAGATCAGGGACGCGATCGGCGGCGACACGCTGGCCCAACTGGCGGGCCAGGTCGGGCTCAGCACGGAGGCCGCGGGCCAGGGCATCGCCGACTACCTGCCGCAATTGGTGGACAGGCTCAGCCCCAGTGGCGTGCTGCAAGGCGACGACCCGTTGCGCCAGCAGGGTATGGCCATCCTCGACGGTCTGTTCGGCGGAAACCGCTGATTCAGCGGGTGGGCGCAATTCGTCGGGCCGGTGCGGCCTCGACCGACCCTGCGCGCGCCGCCCGGCGTCGATGCCGTATGCTGATAGACTGATCTCGATCCATCATCCGTATTCCTGCCATGGCGCGCGTCTCCATCGAACTGCCCGAACACTTTCGCTACTCGGTCGACCTGCCGATCTACCTGCTCCAGGTCAATAACCGGAACCACCTCGACAATGCCCTGTTGCTGACGCTGGTTTCGGAAGCCAGGGCCGGCTTTTTCGAATCCCTGGGTTTTTCCGAGCTCGACGTCGGCGGTGTCGGTATCGTGGTCGCGGATGCGGCGGTGCAATATCGTTCCGAGGCCCACCACGGCGAGACGATGCGCGTGTCGATTGCGGCCGCCGAGTTCTGGGACAAGGGCTGCGACCTCGTCTGGCGGATGGTGGAGGCCAAGAGCGATCGGCTGGTGGCGTTCGGCAAGACCGGTATCGTGTTCTACGACTACGCGGAGAAGGTCGCCCGGCCGGTGCCGCAAGCATTCCTCGACCGTTTCAGCTGACGCCCTGCTGCATTGCACGATGCAGCCCCTTGCGCTTCGGCTTTCCGCCCCAAGCTTCGCGTGTACCGGCGCGGAAGTTGCCCCCGGTCCGCTGCGCCGTCTCGCAGCCGGTTCGATAGAAATTCGCAATCACATAAATCGGTACGTTCAATTGGTTTAATGGATGGCTGGCCGTTAACATGAGCCATCGAATCTTCACCAACCCGCAAGCACAAAGGAGTTAGCACTATGTCGAGCCTCATCAACAGCAAGATCAAGCCGTTCAAGGCGACCGCCTATCACCACGGCGAATTCAAGCCGGTGAGCGAGCAGGATCTGCTGGGCAAGTGGTCCGTCGTGTTCTTCTACCCGGCCGACTTCACCTTCGTCTGCCCGACCGAACTGGGGGACGTCGCGGACAACTACGCCAAGCTGCAGGACATGGGCGTGGAGGTGTATTCGGTGTCCACCGACACCCACTTCACCCACAAGGCATGGCACGACGCCTCCGACACCATCAAGAAGATCCGCTTCCCGATGGTCGGCGATCCGACCGGCACGATCTCGCGCAACTTCGAGGTGATGATCGAGGAAGAGGGACTGGCCCTGCGCGGCACCTTCGTGATCAATCCGGAAGGCGAGATCAAGGTCGCCGAGATTCACGATCTGGGTATCGGCCGCGATGCCAAGGAACTGGTCCGTAAGATCCAGGCCGCCCAGTACGTGGCCTCGCACCCCGGCGAAGTCTGCCCCGCCAAGTGGACGCCGGGCGAGGAAACCCTCGCGCCGTCGCTGGATCTGGTCGGCAAGATCTGATTGTTGCCCCTTCGCCCGGGCATGCCCCGGGCATTTTTTTTGCCTGCAATCCGACAATGGAGTCATGAAATGCTCGAAACCGCGCTCAAGAACCAGCTCAAGGCCTATCTCCAGCACCTGACCCGGCCGATCTCGTTGGTGGCGAGCCTGGACGACGGCGAGAAATCGACCGAGATGCTCGCACTGTTGAAGGACATCGCCGAACTCTCGGACAAGATCAGCCTCGACGAGCGCCGGGACGACGCCGAACGCAAGCCGTCGTTCGCGGTCAGCGCCCAGGATGGGCAGATGGGCATTCGCTTCGCCGGCATCCCGCTCGGGCATGAATTCACGTCACTGGTGCTGGCGCTGCTGCAGGCTGGCGGGCACCCACCGAAGGTCGAGCCGGAAGTGATCGAACAGATCAAGGCACTCGAAGGCAGTTTCACCTTCGAGACCTTCATTTCGCTGTCCTGCCAGAACTGTCCCGACGTGGTCCAGGCCCTGAACCTGATGGCGGTCTTGAATCCGAACGTACGCCACACCATGATCGACGGCGCACTGTTCCAGGACGAAGTCGAGGCGCGCAAGATCATGGCGGTGCCGACCGTGTTCCTCAACGGCGAGCCTTTCGGTCAGGGCCGGATGACCCTGAAGGAGATCCTGGCCAAAGTCGATAGCGGTGCCCAGGCGCGCGAAGCAGGGAAGATCGCCGCGATGGAACCGTTCGACGTGCTGATCGTCGGTGGCGGACCGGCTGGCGCTGCCGCCGCCATCTACGCCGCGCGCAAGGGCATCCGCACCGGTATCGTCTCCGAGCGCTTCGGCGGGCAGGTGATGGACACGCTGGCGATCGAGAACTTCATCTCGATCAAGGAGACCGAGGGGCCGAAGCTGGTGGCGGCCCTCGAACAGCATGTCCGGCAATATGAGGTGGACATCATCGACGGTCAACGGGCCGAGGCCCTGGTGCCGGGCGATCTTGCCGAGGTCCGGCTCGCCGGCGGTGCCAGCTTGCGTGCCAAGGCCGTGATCCTGGCGACCGGCGCGCGCTGGCGCGAACTCGGTGTGCCCGGAGAGCAGGCGTACCGCGGTCGCGGTGTGGCCTACTGTCCGCACTGTGACGGTCCGCTGTTCAAGGGCAAGCGGGTCGCCGTGATCGGTGGCGGCAATTCCGGTGTCGAGGCCGCGATCGACCTGGCAGGCATCGTCGGCCATGTCACGCTGCTCGAATTCGACAGCAAGCTGCGCGCTGACGCAGTACTGCAGGCGAAGCTGAAGAGTCTCGCCAACGTCGAGATCCACACCTCGGCCCAGACCACCGAGGTCACCGGCGCAGACGGCAAGGTCAATGGCCTGAGCTATACCGACCGCGGTACCGGCGAGGCTCATCACGTCGAACTCGAGGGCGTCTTCGTGCAGATCGGCCTGCTGCCGAATACCGGCTGGCTCAAAGGTGCGGTCGAGCTGTCCCGCTTCGGCGAGATCGAGGTCAACCCGCGCTGCGAGACCAGCGTGCCCGGCATTTTCGCCGCCGGCGACGCCACGACCGTGCCGTACAAGCAGATCGTGATCGCGATGGGCGAGGGTTCGAAGGCGGCGCTGTCGGCCTTCGATCATCTGATCCGGTCGTCGGCTCCGGTGGTCGCCTCCGAAACGGCCTGATCGCCCCATCGACCCGCGAAGTGCCGGCGACGCCTGCCGGCACTTCGCGCTTTTGGTCGATGACGGTTCGCGGGGCCTTGCTGCCGTGCTCAGAACACGCCGACGAAGCCCAGGACGATGCCGTCGGTACTGGACCGGATGTCGTGTTTCTGGATCGCGATCGGCGTGGCGGGCGCGGCCGGCGAATAGGTGCCGAGCGGTACATCGTCGAAGGTCAGGGTCCAGGAACGGAAGCCCAGGGTGAGCAGAGCGCCCTTCAGGAACGGTCCGCCGAAGTCCGGCGACAGGCCGTAGCTGATGCCGAACTCGCCGATCTGATAGCTGCCCCGAAGCGAATCGTCGCCATCGGCGAAGGTGAAGTGCTTGAGCTCGGACTTGCCGATGCCATAGGCGAAGTTGCCGTATGCCGAAAAGCGATCGCTCAGTGGCGCACTGAAGCTGGCGCCCAGCATGATCCCCGACACCTTGACCGTGCTGTCGGCCACCAGGTCGGTGAGCTTGCTCTGCTCGCCGGTCTTGTAGCTCAGCGAAACGACTACGCTCGGCAACACGTAGTAGCCGATGTTGAGCTCGACCTCGTCGCGCTCGATGTCATCCGAGAGCACGTCCACGTCGCCGTAGCTGGTGGTCGGAAAGTACGACACGGACGCCAGGAAGTTGCCCGTCCTGATACCGAGGAACGGCATCGGAACGATGCGCTGGGAGCTCGCCACCGTCGCATTGACGTCGCGTAGCATCAGCGTCGACGGATCGGCCGGATCGGTCTGAAATGCCTCCCGGGTGATGTAGTTGATGTCCCAGCGATTGGCCCACACGCGCAGGCCGGCGATGATGCTGACGTCGCCGAAGCCGGCGACCTCCGTCTCGACCGCGGGGGTACCTGTCCCCGAATTGTCCGCCGCCTCGCACACGGTGGCGAACGCCAATGAAACAACGATCACAGCCTGCCTGAGCTTCATGTGTGACAACCTCCCTGTTTGTGTTGCACGTTAGAAACTGGGCACGATGACCCTCCGTGTCGTCGAAGGGCGCTTTCTTTCTTCGCTGGAAGGATTGGCCGCGTTGCTTGGCGCCTGGGCGTGCTCGCTCTGCAGTCGCTGTATCTCGGCCTTGTAGCGCTCGATTTCGGTGGCCTGGCGTTCCAGCTCAGTCTTCAGCCACGCGAGCTGTTCGCCTCGGTTGCGGTTCTCGTTTTCGACCGCTTCGCGCTCTTGCTGGCTCGTCCTTGCCCTGGACAGCGCGAGGCGTGCTTCGTCGAGCTCCACCTCGATCGCGCGGACGTCGCTGCCCCGCTGATTGGCCTGCTCGGTGAGCCGACCGATGCGCTCTTCGAGATGCTGGATCGCCGACTCGCCACGCTCGGCTTCCTTGCGCAACTGGACGTTCTCCTCCGACAGTTGTTCGAGTCGCGCATTGAGGCGATCACGCTGCGCCAGGATCTTCTCCAGCTTTTCCTCCATGACCGGGTCGACGCAGCCGGCGAGGCAGAAGTCGCCTGAATAGGACGAACTCCGGTAGGGGGTCTGCACCCAGTCGTAGGATTCGCGCGCCTCGCTTTCCACTGCCTGGGCGACGAGCTGCAGCATTTCGTCGATCTTCAGCCCGGGCTCGGTCAATCGCTGGAGCAAGTGCTTCGTGAACAGGCCGTTTCTGCCCTCGCCATCGATCGCGGTTCCATTCGGTGCGGTGGCATAAGCCAGAATGGCGCCGATCGGCGGATCGACGCGAGCCAGACCGCCGCGGACGAACTGCGATTGCGATGCCGGGAATGGATTGTCTCGACAGGCATCGAGGACGATCAAATTGGGAGAATTGCGCGCCTCGAGAAGATTGGCCAGCAGATAATTGAGACTGAGGCCTTCATATTCGACATCGGGCAGCGATCGAATATCGGCCCGGGTCGGCAGCAGAAAATTCTCGCCATTGACCTGAATGCCATGGCCGGCATAGAAGAAAAGACCGATTGATCGCGTCGTCAGACGGGATGCGAACTCGCGAACCGCATTTCGCATTTCCCGCCGATACGGCACGTCAATCAGACAAATGACTTCGAAATGAATCGTCTTCAGGGCTGCGCAAATGTCGTTTGCATCGTTTGGCGGGCGCGCCAGTACCGGTAGCCTGGTATAGCCACCGTTGCCGATGACCAGTGCGACACGCGGCCGGTGATCGATCGGTGCCGGCGCCACGTCGGTCTCGATCGGTCCGAATGCACCTGCAGTCGGATCTGCGCCACTCTCCGAAGCCGCCGTGCACTGGGGAAGCAGCAGCACTGTACCCAGCAACGTCGACATCAAGGCGTGCAGGATCGCCGCTGGCTTCGGCACCCGGCCGATCGACGATCGACACCACCCGACGGCGCAGCAAATGAACCGAGCCATGACTGCCCCTACAGCCCCCAGTGTCATTTGATCTTATGTCAAGGAACAGTCGCTCGCCATGTGTCTGGTGGATCAACGTGCGAATAATCACTTATGCATCGATGATTTCCGCTTTTGCCCCCCTTGTCTGGTGCAAGCGCACAATAGCCGAATATGTGCTTCGACGAATCCCGACATGTGTACGGCAAAAAACTATCGTACGATTCGCGCGCCGTCCGAAGCTGCCGATCGTGACTACTGTGCAATATGGAATAACCTCGGGCGATTGCACGCAATGCCCGTGGCGCCGCGCTTTGGAAGCCGGTCGCAGCCCCGGCGCACGCTATAGTGCCGACAGGCACTCCGCCAGCAGATGCCATTCCGATTCCGTGGCGGGCAATCCGAAGCGGATGCCCGGACAGTGTGCGAACAGGCGGGTCAGGATGCCCCGTTGGGCGCGCGCCGCAGGCGCTTGCCGTCGCAGCGAAGACGCTATCGAGTGCTCGCCTGCCATGCCTTGTCGGCGAGGGCGGCTGCCGCGATCCAGCGGGCGGGCGCTGAGGTGCCACGGGCCGAGCAGCTCGCGCAGCGGCCCGAGCAGGGCAGGACGTGCAATGACGAATCCGACGCGGGCGCCGGTGAGGCCGAAGAACTTGCCGAGGGAGCGCAATACGATCAGGCCGGGTCGGGTGCCTTGGACGCACAGGCTGTGCGCCGGCGTGGCGTCCATGAAGGCCTCGTCGACCACCAGCCATCCGTTTCGGGCCGCCAGCCGGGCGTGCCATGCGGCAAGCTGCTCGAGCCCAAAGCGGACACCCGTCGGTTTGTTGGGATGGATCAGCACGACGACGTCGGAATGCGCCACGGCTTCGTCCGGGCGTCCGGCAGCGCACTCGTTGAACCTCCTGACCGGCGTGCCGCCAGGTGTGGGCATGCGCGGCATAGGCCGGTTCGAGCACCGCGACGCGCGACCGCGGACGCAGGCGGGGCAGGGTCTGGATGGGGGCCTGCGAACCGGCGACCGGCAGGATGTGGTCGACGCCGTAGTACGTCCGCGCGACCCGTTCGAGGCCATCGTCGTCCTCCGGCAATCGCGACCAGCTCCATGCCGGCACCCGCGGTACCGGCCAGCCGCGTGGATTGAGGCCGGTCGGCAGATCGAGCCAGGCGCCGCGCGGGCGGCCATATCGCGCCGAGGCCTGGCGAAATTCCTCCGTGTTCAAGCATCGGTCGCCAGCCCGATCACTACCAGCAGGCCTGGCCAGAGCCAGACCCCCCGCCGCACGAGGTCGAGTGCCCGTCCGATGTATCGATTCGATGGTCGAGGCCGGAACGTCCATCGCGTCCCGGTCGCGGCTCACCATCAATCCGACGCATCGGCGGGCGTCGTCTTCTTTGCCGAGCGGCACTGCGTGCATGACCCGAAGGGCATGCTCATGCAGGCTCCGGTGTCCGAGGGCGAGGTAGAGCAGGAGCAGGCCGATCAGGTCGCCGCTTCCAGGCAGTGTGGTGAGCAGCGAGGCCACCAGCGTCAGCGGTAGGATCGAGCCGACGACGGCCAGCAAGCCCAGTGAGCGGTGGGTCAACGGCGATGCGCCGTTGCCGCTGTGGAGTGACTTCTCGATGCGTTCGGCGAGCCTGCCGAAGCCGATGAGGGGGTGCCAGTGGCGGGGTTCGCCGAGCAACCAGTCGGCGATCACCGCGGCCACTGCCAGCATCGCGGTCGTCATCATCGAAGCACCGTGCGCCGGCACCTGCCGTGGCAACCTCGGGTGGGGTGGCGGCCGGTGTCGATTGCGGGCGGGGCGAGTCCGCTCATGGCAGGAACAGGCCGGCCGTCGTCGTCGGGTTCGACGGGAAATACCAGTGCAGATACGAGGCGGTCAGTCGGCCCAGACGATAGACGGGTTCGCCGTTGCCGTGGTGGCGGGCCGGATGCGACACGACGATCGGCTCGCAGGTGGTGGTCATCGTCGAGTAATGGAAGGTGTGACCGCGCAGTGTCCCTTCCGGCAGATCGGCGCGATGCATGCCGAGATTGGCCAATCGTTTCTGCATCTCCGCACGGCCTGGCATATCTTTACCAGAGCCGCGTCGCGACCCCGCGCGTCGGCGAGCAATTCGAGCAGGTAGAGCATGCCGCCGCATTCGGCAACGACCGGTTGGCCTTCGGCGTGGAAGGATCACCGTCGAACTGACCCATGACGCCTTCGATGACGATCAGGTCGGCACGTGCGGCGGCGTCATGCAACAGCTGTCTGCAATGCGCTTCGCCCCCCATCCACAGGTCGAGTTGGTACACCGGGTTGCCGGACGCGAGTTCGAGGATCATCGGATCGAGAAAATCGGGCCCCACCTTGAACACGCGCACGTGCCGACCCTGGTTGCGGTAGCGTCGTACGAGCGCAGCAGTGACCGTGGTCTTGCCCTGGCCGGAGGCCGGTGCGGACACCAGCAAAGCCGGACAGCCGTTCATAGATCGACACCCTTCTGTGCCCGTATGCCGGCACGAAACGCATGCTTCACGTCGCGCAGCTCGGAAACCGTGTCGGCCGCCGCGACCAGTCGGTCGGGCATTGCGCGCCCGGTGATCACGACATGCTGTAGCGGCGGGCGGCCAGCGAGGTCGTCGAGCACCGTCGCGACGTCCAGCCAGCCGAAGCGGAGCGGATAGGCCAGTTCGTCGAGCACGACCAGGCCCAGTCTCTCGTCGCGCAGCATGGCGTGAGCGACCGACCATGCCCGATTCGCGGTCTCTGCGTCGCGCGCGAGGTCTTGCGTCTCCCAGGTGAATCCTTCGCCGAGGACGTGCCACGAGACGCCTGGCTGGCCGCGGAAGAATGCCTCCTCGCCGGTGTCGCTGCGGCCCTTGATGAACTGTGCGACACCGACCTGCAGGCCGTGGCCGAGGGCACGCGCGACCATGCCGAAGGCGGAGGACGATTTGCCCTTGCCCGGGCCGGTGAGCACCAGCAGCAGGCCCTGGTCGCGATCGGCCCGGCCGATGCCGGCGTCGACGACGGCCTTTTTGCGCTGCATGCGTGCCCGGTGGCGTCGTTCGCGTTCGCCGTCGTCGACGCTCATCGTGCCGCTGCCTCGTGTGCCTCGGCCGCCTTGCCGGCCAGCACGAGCGATGCATGGATCACGACGGCGACGGCAACATAGCTCGCCATCGCCTGCAGGGATCGCGGGAAGTAGGCGGTCAGCCGTCCCGCGAATTCGGCGAACCGCGGCTCGGCGAAGTGCCCGGATAACAGATAGAAACCACCGCTCGACAGCAATTCGCAGATCGCCGCACCGGCCAGCGCAGCAGCAGCCAGCAGCCACAGCGAGCGCCATTCCTGTCGATGCCGCTGCGCGTACCAACGGCCCGCGCACCACAGCGCCGCGTAGGCCGGCAATAGGAAGAAGTAGCCCGGGGAAAGGCAGAACGCCTGGCCGCTCTCGACGACGTCCCGCAGGCTGGCGCCGGCGATCAGATGGGGCGCGAAATCCAGCGCCCATAGCAAAGCCAGCAGGACCGGCAGGACCCATCGCGGCCGCAGGTAGACGCCGGCGAGAAAGAACACGGCCCAGGACGCGCTGGGCAAGCTGTGCACGGTGGCGAAGTGCTGGCCGCGGGTGCCGGCCAGCAGCAACAGCAATGCGGCGCCGGCCAGGAATTGATGGCGATTCGATGTGATGGGCACGAAGGGCTCCTCGTTCTCAGGGAAATGTCAGCAAGGTCGAAAGCGCAGCACGACGGTGATCGACGACAGCGACTGGTCTGCGGATTGCGCGGTGCGGGTCGCGGTGACGACGACGGAATCGAGTTCTGCGGCAGGGGTCAGACGGGAACACGACAACAGAGCCGCAGCGAGTAGGCGGCGTTTCGACATGCTTGCTTTCCTCCGGCACGCACACCCGCGCACCCAATGGCCATGTGAAGGCGTCTTGGAGGAAGGATCGAGCGGAAACAGGCAGGGAAGCAGGACCTGTCAGCCGCGTCATCGCCCTCCGCAATGCCGGTCAATCGCCGCAGGCCGGTCTCCGGGCTCGCGAGGGGTCTCGGGGAGACCAGGGCGGACCGCCTTCCCACGTCGAAACGCAGTGGCTCGATGATCCGCCGCAACTCGCTTACCGTTGCGGGGGCAGCACCGGAATTGTTCCCGGATGGCAATCCAGGAGCGCACCGGCTTCCCGTTTCATCCCTTGGGTGGAAACCCGTGGGGCACCTGCAGCTGAGTCGCGCAAGCTATAGAAGGCGGGCTGGAGTGTCAAGATGCCAACGGAATTTCGCCTGGCCCAAGGCAGGGCGCGTCCGGTCGCGACATGTCCGCGAGGCGTGGGTGTAGTCTGGACCGGCGCGAGTACGCACCAGACGCCACGCTGCGGCCGGGGGCGGTCGGCGCGACGAGCTGCCTACAGCCGCCATTCCGCTTCGATCACTGTCACTGCGCGACCGCGCAGCACCACGCGCTGGCCGAGCAGTTCGCAGTCGACTTCGCCGCTGCGAGTGGAACACTGCAGGCCGAGCAACCGCGTGCGGCCCGTACGTGCCGCCCAGTAGGGCGTCAGCGCGCAGTGCGCCGATCCGGTGACCGGATCTTCCGCAACGCCGTGGGCTGGCGCAAAGAACCGGCTGACGAAATCGTAGGCGTCGTCGCCGGGCGCGGTGACGACGATTCCCCAGTGCGGTAGTGTCGCCAGCCGCTCGATGTCCGGCGCCAGCCGGCGCAACGTTGCGGCGTCGTCCAGCACGGCCAGCAGATAGTCGTTGGCCGCCAGCGTCTCGTCGGGCGTGGCGCCGAGGGCCTGCTCGAGACCCGCTGGCGTCGTGATCGCGCGTGCCGGCCAGGCCGGCAGATCCATCGCCAGCATCCCGCCCTCGCGTCGTACGACGAGCCTGCCGCCGAGCGTGTCGAACTCGAGCGCCGGCACGTCGATGCCCATTTTGGTGAACAACACATGCGCAGTCGCGAGCGTGGCGTGCCCGCACAGCGGCACCTCGCAGGTCGGGGTGAACCAGCGCAGCCGCCAGCGTGCGCGCTCGTGGACGCAAAACGCGGTTTCGGACAGGTTGTTCTCGGCGGCAATGGCCTGCATCAGGTCGTCGTCGAGCCATGTCTCCAGGATGCAGACAGCGGCCGGGTTGCCGGCAAACGGACGATCGGTGAACGCATCCACCTGATATTGCCTGATGCCCATGCCGGTCCCCGTCGTGCCTGTGGCGCTTCCATGCTAACCCGGGCACTGCGCCGTCGTGCGGCGTTCCATTGGCCGACTGCGACAGCGACGGTGAAACCCGATGGTTCCCGTCGATTCGATTCCGGCGTGGTGCTGACCGGGCTGCCTGGTGCTGCCGTGATGGTCGCATCGACAGCCGCGGCCGGCGCCGCAGCGGCACGCAAGTGGCGATCCGGAAAACGCATGCAAGACGGCCGCAGTGCGAATGCGGCCGTCGCAAAGTCGACCGGCGCGAAAAGCATCCTCGCGCGCCGCCGGCTCAGAATTCGTACTCGAGCCGGACTCGGAGGGTGTTGTCCGCGGTATGGTCGTTCAGCCCAAACAGCAAGGCCGCGTCGTACTTCAAGGCGTGCTCGCCGACCGGAAGCTTGCCGAACACCGCCGGACCCGCCATGTGCTCCTGATCCTCGGATTCTTCCCAGTCGTTCCATTCGCCGACTTCGCCGAAACCCTGCAGGCCGAACTCGAAGGCCTGGGCGTGGCGAAACTTCACCTGCCACTGGTAGGAGAGTTCGGTCTCGCCGTCTTCTTCCGCGCGGACATGACGTTCGAAGAGCGGATTGAAATTGAACTGGACCTTGCCGACCTCGGTCTGGATGAGTGGGCCGATTTCGATCACCCAGCCCTCCTCGTGTTCTATCGGCCGTTCGATCTAGACCAGCAGGCCGAGGTCGAATGCATACTCGCCCGGTTCGGTCAGCAGCACGATGTTTTCCCAGGCCATCGCCTCGAGCCGCGTGCCGTGGCCGTGTTCGCGCTCGAACTCGGCTTCGATTTCGGTCTTCCAGCGCTGGGTGACGCCATGGGCGACCGCCAGCACGGCCGAGTGCTCACGCTCTTCGTCCGGTTCGCGGGTGGTGCCGTAGCGCAGCTCGAGTTCGGTTTCGCCGAACTCGACGGTCGGCGTAAAGACGTGGGCCGCCGGGCCGGCGGATGCCGAGGCGCTCCAGACGAGGCCGAGGGCGGCAAGCAGTGGGGTGACTTTCACTTTGTTTGTCCTATCGCGGGATTGAATGGGGAATCGACACGCGCGCCCGGACCTCCGCGGGGGCGGATTCGGGGCTGCGGCTGTCGGGGTCAGGTGGCGCCGGCGGCGCGTGCGCGGGATGGGGACGCGATCGCTTCCTGCGTCCGCAGCCACCGCATCCCCGCCAGGATCAGCGCAATCGTGGCGAAGTAGAAAAGGGCTTGCATGCCACTCGGGCGGGCGTCGTAGCCGACGAGCACGTGCAGCAGCATGCCGACTGTCGAGTCGGTCGTGAGCCAGCCGGAGGTGTCCCACAGCGGGCTCGCCAGTGCCGGCAGCAGATCGCCCTGGATCAGGAATCTCGCGCTCTGGCCGGCCATCCCGGCAGCGATCAGCAGGACCATCGCCGCGGTCACCGAGAAGAACCAGCGTACCGGGATCCTGAGCAGACCTGCATACAGTGCGGCACCGACCAGTGCGCCGGCGGCCAGTCCGAGAACGCCACCGAGCGCCACGCCGGCCACCGACTCGCCCTGGGCGAGGACGCCGTACAGGAACAGCACGGTCTCGGATCCTTCCCTCAGCACCGCCAGTGCAACCACCGCAGCGATCGCGGACAGTTCGCGCCGTCCGTCCGCGACGTCGCGGACCACCGCACGCGCGTCGCTGACCATCGCCCGGGCATGGCGGCTCATCCAGATGTTGTGCCAGGCAAGCATCAGCACGGCCGCGAACAGGACGCCGGCATTCAACAGTTCCTGGCCGACGCCATCAGCGAGCTCACTGATCGAACCTGCGAATGCCGCGACCACCAGCGCACCGGCAACGCCCGCGCCGACGCCGGCGCCGAGCCAGATGCTGCGCCGCGGCAGCGCTTGCGCTGCGGCGGCGATGATGCCGATCAACAGAGCCGCTTCGAGCGACTCGCGGAAGACGATGATCGCGGATCCGAGCATGGCGTCTACTCGGCGATGACCACGCCTTGCGCGGTCTTCTGGTTGAACTCGCCGAAGAACGGGTAGCGTCCGGGTTCGAGCGGGCCGACGAAGATCGAGGCCTTGCTGCCGCCCGGGATCACCTTCTCCCGGTTCAGTTCGTAGCTTTCGAACTCCTCGGCGGTCGGGTCCTGGTTATGGACCACCAGCCTGACCTTGGTCCCGGCCGGAATCCGAACCTCGGCCGGCTCGAAGCGATGGTCGCGGATGGTGATCGGCACCTCCGGCGCGGCCGCTGCGGCGGCGAAGGGTACGAGCAGGGACAGCAGCAGCAGGCGGACCATGGCGATCTCCTTTGAATAACAATACAAATGATAATGATTCGCAGTACCAATGGCAACTGGTGTCTCGTTGCGGCCGGGCATAGGCGTGCCGGCGGGTCGCCAGGGCGCCAACTTGCCGTCGGGCCAGGCCGGCCCTCTGGCCTGCAGTCCCGCGGCCATGCGCCATGAAAAACGGCCACGGCAATTGCCGTGGCCGTTGGTCTAACCGAGCGGCGCGGTGGCTACTTCTTCTTGCGCGCCGGCGGCACGTCGGTGCAGCTGCCGTGGGCGACCTCGGCGGCCATGCCGACGGTCTCGCCCAGAGTCGGGTGGGGATGGATGGTCTTGCCGATATCCACCGCATCCGCGCCCATCTCGATCGCCAGACACACTTCGCCGATCATGTCGCCGGCCGACGGTCCGACGATCGAGCCACCGATCACCCGGTGGGTCTCGGCGTCGAAGATCAGCTTGGTGAAGCCGTAGTCGGCGCCGTTGGCGATCGCGCGGCCGCTCGCCGCCCACGGGAACTTGGCGGTCTCGACCTTGCGTCCCTCGGCCTTGGCCTCGGCCTCGGTGTAACCGACCCAGGCGACTTCCGGATGGGTGTAGGCCACGCCCGGGATCACCGTCGCATCGAAGGCACTCTTCTGGCCGGCGGCCACTTCGGCGGCGACGTGGGACTCATGCACCGCCTTGTGGGCCAGCATCGGGTTGCCGACGATATCGCCGATCGCGAAGATGTGCGGCACGTTGGTGCGCATCTGGGCGTCGACCGGAATGAATCCGTTCTCCTGGACGATCACGCCGGCCTTGTCGGCACCGATCTTGTGGCCGTTCGGACGACGTCCGGCCGACTGCAGGATCATGTCGTAGCGCTGCGGCCCTGCGGGGGCCTTGTCGCCCTCGAAGCTGACGTAGAGGCCGTCGTCCCTGGCCTCGACCGCGGTGGTCTTGGTCTTCAGCATGATCTTGTCGAAGCGGTGGGCGTTCTGCTTCTCCCACACCTTGACGGCGTCGCGGTCCGGTCCCTGCATCAGGCCGTCCAGCATCTCGACCACGTCCACCGTGGCGCCCAGCGTCGAATACACCGTGGCCATCTCGAGGCCGATGATGCCACCACCGATCACCAGCATCTTCTCGGGCACCTGGCGCAGCTCGAGGGCGCCGGTGGAGTCGACGACGCGTGGATCGCGCGGGATGAAGGGCAGATGCACGGCGGCGCTGCCGGCGGCGATGATGCATTGCTTGAAGCGGATCACCTTCTTGTTGCCGGTCTTGTCCTGTCCGGTGCCGGTGGTCTCTTCGACCTCGATGTGGTTCGGGTCGAGGAAATGGCCGTAGCCGCGCACGATATCCACCTTGCGACCCTTGGCCATGCCGGCGAGGCCACCGGTGAGCTTGCCGACCACCTTGTCCTTGTGACTGCGCAGGGCGTCGATGTCGATCTCGGGTTTTGCGAAGGTGATGCCGGCGCCGCCCATGTGTTCGGCCTCGTCCATCACGGCGGCGACGTGGAGCAAGGCCTTCGACGGTATGCAGCCGACGTTCAGGCAGACACCGCCGAGGGTCGCATAGCGCTCGACGATGACGGTCTTCAAACCGAGGTCGGCGGCACGGAAGGCGCCCGAGTAGCCACCTGGACCGGCACCGAGCACCAGCATGTCGCACTCGATGTCGGCGCCGCCGGCATGGCTGGCAGCGCTCGGGGCCGCGACTGCCGGCGCCGGTGCGCTGGCCGCAGGGGCTGCGGCGGCCGTTCCGCCACCAGCGCCCTCGACCTTGATCAGCGGGCTGCCCATCGACACCTTGTCGCCGACCGCGGCCAGCACGGCCACGACCTTGCCACCGGCCGAGGAGGGCACGTCCATCGTCGCCTTGTCGGACTCCAGCGTGCAGATGGCGTCTTCCGGATTGATCGTGTCACCGACCTTGACGAAGAAATCGATGATCGGCACGTCGGAGAAGTCGCCGATGTCGGGCACCGAGACCTCGGTTACGCCACCGCCGCCGACGGCTGGCGTGGGCGCTGCCGCCGGGGCGGCGGGCTGTGCGGCCGGTGCCGAGGCGGCTGCCGCGGCGCCAGCCTCGACCTTGATCAGCAGCGAGCCTTCGGAGACCTTGTCGCCGAGCGAGACCAGCACCTCGGTGACCTTGCCGCTGGCCGACGACGGCACGTCCATCGTCGCCTTGTCGGACTCCAGCGTGCAGATGGCGTCTTCCTCGGCGATGGTGTCGCCGACCTTGACGAACAGGTCGATCACCGGCACGTCGGAGAAATCGCCGATGTCCGGGACCTTTACTTCAACGATCTGACTCATGGCGGCTCCTCCTTACAGCATGACCCGACGGAAGTCGGCCAGCAGTTGCGCGATCATGACGTTGAAGCGGGTCGCCAGCGCACCGTCGATGACCCGATGGTCGGCCGTCAGCGACAGCGGCAGGATCAGGCGCGGTGCGAATTCCTTGCCGTTCCACACCGGCTTGATCTCGCTCTTGTTGACCCCGAGGATCGCCACCTCGGGCGCATTGACGATCGGCGCGAAGTAGGTGCCGCCGATGCCGCCGAGCGAGCTGATGGTGAAGCAGGCGCCGGACATGTCCTTCGGGCCGAGCTTGCCGTCGCGGGCTTTCTTGGCCAGCTCGGCGGTCTCGGCGGCGATCTCGAACACACCCTTCTTGTCGCAGTCCTTGACCACCGGCACCACCAGGCCGTGCGGCGTGTCGGCGGCAAAGGCGATGTTGTAGTACTTCTTGTAGATCAGGTTGTCGCCGTCGAGGCTGGTGTTGACGTCGGGGTACTCCTGCAGGGCCTTCACGCAGGCTTTCATCAGAAACGCCAGCATGGTGAGCTTCTTGCCGGACCGCTCGTTCTCCTTGTTGAGCTGTTTGCGGAATTCCTCGAGGCTGGTGATGTCCGCGTCCTCGTGGTAGGTCACCGCCGGGATCATCACCCAGTTGCGCGACAGGTTCTGGCCCGAGATCTTCTTGATGCGGGACAGGGGCTTGGATTCGATTTCGCCGAACTTCGAGAAATCCACCTTCGGCCACGGCAGCAGATCGAGACCGCCGCCGAGGCTGGCCCCGGCTGCTGCCGCCTTGGCACCACCACCGGCGAGCGCGCCCTTGACGAAGGCCTTGACGTCTTCCTTCAGGATGCGGTTCTTCGGGCCGGAAGCCTTGACCTGGGCGAGATCGACACCGAGTTCGCGGGCGAAGGCGCGCACCGACGGGCTGGCGTGAACCGTGCCGCCGAGCTTGACCGCGCTCGGCGCAGCCGCAGCAGCCGCTGGCGGGGCAGATGCTGCCGCCGGCTTGGCGGCCGGCGCCGGAGCGGATGCCGCGGGCGCTGGCGCCGGGGCCGCAGGCGCCGGGGCGGCGGCACCCGCGCCGGACTGCACCCTGATCAGCAGCGAGCCCATCGACACGCTGTCGCCGACCTTGGCGACGACCTCGGTGACCGTGCCCGAGGCCGACGACGGCACGTCCATCGTCGCCTTGTCCGATTCCAGCGTGCAGATCGCGTCCTCTTGCTTGATCGTGTCGCCGACCTTGACGAAGAAGTCGATGATCGGCACATCCGAGAAGTCGCCGATATCGGGCACGGTGACATCGACGACGCCACCACCCGCCACGGGCGCGGCCGGTGCCGGTGCCTCGGCAGCGGGCGCGGCCGGCGCCGGCGCCGCGGCCGCCGCGGCGGCACCGCTCTCGACCTTGATCAGGACACTGCCTTCGGACACGGTGTCACCGAGGGCGACGAGCACTTCCGTGACCACGCCGCTGGCCGACGACGGCACGTCCATCGTCGCCTTGTCGGACTCGAGCGTGCAGATCGCGTCCTCTTCCTTGATGTTGTCGCCGACCTTGACGAACAGTTCGATGACCGGAACGTCGGAGAAATCGCCGATGTCCGGGACTTTCACTTCTACCAGTTGACTCATTGTTCCTTCTCCTCGGCGATCAGACGGACATCGGGTTCGGCTTGGACGCATCCAGGCCGTACTTGACCAGGGCCGCGGCGACCTTGTCGCGCTCGATGGTGCCGTCGTCCGCCAGCGCCTTGAGGGCGGCCAGCGTCACCCAGTGGCGATCCACCTCGAAGAAGTGGCGCAGCTTCTCGCGGGTATCCGAGCGGCCGAAGCCGTCGGTGCCCAGCGTCACGTAGTTGCGCTTGACGAAGGGGCGGATCTGCTCGGCGAACAGCTTGATGTAGTCGGTCGCCGCCACCACCGGGCCGTCGAAGCCGTCGAGCTTGTGCTCGACGTGGCTCTTCTTCGGTGCTTCGAGCGGATGCAGCATGTTGGTGCGCTCGGTGTCCTGGCCGTCGCGGGCGAGTTCGTTGAAGCTCGGGCAGCCCCAGATGTCGGCGTCGACACCCCAGTCGTTCTTCAGGAGCTCGGCCGCCGCGATGACCTCGCGGAAGATCGTGCCGGAACCCATCAGCTGGACGCGCGGGCCCTGGCCCTCGCCACCCTTCTTGAACAGGTACATGCCCTTGATGATGTCGGCCTCGGCGCCGGCCGGCATCTCCGGATGCTCGTAGTTCTCGTTCATCACGGTGATGTAGTAGTAGATGTCCTCCTGTTCGGCGAACATCCGGCGCATTCCGTCCTGCACGATCACGGCGACCTCGTACTGGAAGGTCGGGTCGTAGCTGACGCAGTTCGGGATCAGGTTGGCCAGGATCAGGCTGTGGCCGTCCTCGTGCTGCAGGCCCTCGCCGTTCAGCGTCGTGCGACCGGCCGTGCCGCCGATCAGGAAGCCGCGGGTTCGCTGGTCGGCTGCCGCCCAGCACAGGTCCATCGTGCGCTGCAGACCGAACATCGAATAGCAGATGTAGAAGGGCACCATCTGCACGCCATGCACGCTGTAGGCGGTGCCGGCGGCGATCCAGTCGGCCATCGAGCCGGCTTCGTTGATGCCTTCCTGCAGCACCTGGCCGGTTTCCGACTCCTTGTAGAACATCAGCTGATCGTGGTCTTCCGGCACGTACTTCTGGCCCTGCTGGTTCCATATGCCGTACTGGCGGAACATGCCTTCCATGCCGAAGGTGCGGCTCTCGTCGGGCACGATCGGCACGATGTGGCGACCGATCTGCTTGTCCTTGAGCAGGGTGTTCATGATGCGCACGATCGCCATCGTCGTGGACAGCTCGCGGCCTTCGCCGGAGGCCTTCAGCAAGGCGGCGAAGCTGTCCAGGGCGGGTACCGCCAGGGCGTCGGCCTTCTGGCGCCGGCTCGGCAGGAAGCCGCCGAGCGACATGCGACGCTCGCGCATGTACTTGTACTCCGGCGAGTCCTCCGGGAACTTCAGGTACGGCAGCTTCTCGACCTGATCGTCCGGCACCGGCAGGCCGAAGCGGTCGCGGAAGCGCTTGATCGACTCGACGTCGAGCTTCTTCTGCTGGTGGGAGATGTTCATCGCCTCGCCCGACTGCCCCATGCCGAAGCCCTTGATGGTCTTGGCCAGGATCAGGGTCGGCTGTCCCTTGTGGTTCACCGCGGCGTTGTAGGCGGCAAAAATCTTGAAGATGTCGTGGCCACCGCGATTGAGCTGCCAGACCTCGTCGTCGGTCCAGTCGGCCACCAGAGCCTTCAGCTCCTGCGTGTTGAAGAAGTTCTCGCGGACATAGGCGCCGTCCTTGGCCTTGAAGGTCTGGTACTCGCCGTCGACCAGTTCCATCATGCGCTTCTTCAGGATGCCCTTCTTGTCGCGTTCGAACAGGGCGTCCCAGTGGGTGCCCCAGATCAGCTTGATGACGTTCCAGCCGGCGCCGCGGAACTCGGCCTCGAGCTCCTGGATGATCTTGCCATTGCCGCGCACCGGGCCGTCGAGGCGCTGAAGGTTGCAGTTGATGACGAAGATCAGGTTGTCGAGCTTCTCGCGGGCCGCCATGCCGATGGCGCCCAGGCTCTCGACCTCGTCGGTCTCACCGTCGCCGAGGAAGGCCCACACCTTGCGCTGCTCGGCCTTGCCCGCGTCGATCATGCCGCGGCTGGCGAGATACTTCATGAAGCGCGCCGAATAGATCGCACACAGCGGACCGAGGCCCATCGACACCGTCGGGAATTGCCAGAAGTCCGGCATCAGCCACGGGTGCGGATAGGACGAGATGCCCTTGCCGTCGACTTCCTGGCGGAAGCTGTCCATCTGCTCGTCGGTCAGCCGGCCGAGCATGTAGGCGCGCGAATAGACACCGGGCACCGAGTGACCCTGGAAGTAGATCAGATCGCCGCCGGTGTCGTGATCCTTGGCCTTCCAGAAATGCGAGAAGCCGACGTCGTAGAGGGCAGCCGACGAGGCGAACGAGGCGATGTGGCCGCCGACGTTGGTGTGCTTGTTGGCGCGCACGACCATCGCCATGGCGTTCCAGCGGATGTAGGAGTGCAGCTTGATCTCCATGTCCGCGTCGCCGGGGTAACGGGGCTGCTTCGACACCGGAATGGTGTTGATGTACTGGGTGGTGGCCGAGTAGGGGATGTCGATGCCCTCCTCGCGTCCTTCCTCGATCAGCTTCTCGATCAGGAAGTGCGCCCGCTCCAGTCCTTCATTGGCAATGACGCCTTCAATGGCTTCGACCCATTCCTGGGTCTCCTGGGCGTCTGAGTCGGGCGTCGTCTGGACGTTCTGATTGCTGCTCATGCTCTATCTCCTCTGGACGATACGGCTTCGATCCTCGCTGGCGGCCGTAGACGTCGGCCGCGCCAGCATGGGTGAACAATAAGTGATGCGCGCGCATTCTGCAATGTAAAAATGCATTCCACAATACGGAATTTCCACAAGCCCAGCCCGTGGCCGACGTCGTCGGTCGGTTCTTCGTGTCAGCGCTGTTGCTGCAGCGCCGGACCACGAAGTCCGCACGGGCCCTGCGCGCGTCGGCGTCGGCGCGCGCAAGTCTGCTGGGCGCTCTGACGGCGCCTGGATGGGAATAAAGGACCGGGGCGAGGAAGATTCGGGAGGGAGAATGGTCCCCGGTCGGGCTGCGGTCGGCGGGAGGAGTCTATCTGCGAGACGCTCTTCGGCGGTCGTCCTCGTAGGCAAACACCACGCGGCCTTGTTCGATCCGGCCGACGAAGGGGATGTGGTCGCCCTTGATCGCCTCGTGATCGGAATACGTGAATGGCAGGTAATAGTCCATGACCACCCCTTCGACCTTTCGGTGAAGGTTCTCGAGGGCCTCGCGGATTGCGTGGCCCTCGGTATTGCCGGCCTGGCGGATCGCGGCAGCCAGCAGCAGCAGCGAATCATACCCTTGTGCCGCTGCCGGCGGCACCGGAATCCGCTCATTTCCGGTAACTTGGCGGTAGCGTTCGAGGAAGCTGCGGATGCGCTCGGATACCGGCTCCGCGATGAATGTCTGTGGCATCCTCGCGCCTTCCGCATTGGGGCCCGCGTTGTCGATGAAATTGGACATCGACAGGGTCCAGCTGCCGACCATGCGTACATCCCAGTCGAGGGCGACGCGGCCATTGGCGATGTGGGCGAGTTCGGGGCCGATACCGTAGGTCAACAGCACTTCGGCACCTGCGGCACGCGCACGTCGCAGCTGAGGGGTCATGTCCACGTCGCCGATGTCGAAGCGTTCCACCAGCACTGGCTTGATATTGCGCCGGGCCAGCGCCCGCTGCAGATCGTCGCGTCCGAGATGGCCGTAATTGGTACTGTCGTGGAATATTGCGACCCGCCGGAAGCCGCTGCGGTCCACCGCCTCCTGGACGATCATCTCGGCCTGCAGCGTGTCGTTGGCCGAGACCCGGAAGACGTAGTTGTGGGGATACTGGGGCGGCGTGAACTGCTTGGTCACCAGCGAACCGGTCGCGACCGAGGTGATCACCGGTATCCGCGCCTGCTGGTAGAAGCGCTGGCTCGCCAGCGCGACGCCGGTATTGACGATGCCCACGGCCGCCACCACCCGGTCGTCGCGGATCAGTTCCTGCGCGATGCGTGCGCCCAGTTCGTTGCGCGCCTCGTCGTCGCGCTCGACCAGTTCGATCGGTCGCCCGAGCACGCCGCCGTCGGCATTGATCTCGCTCGCCGCGATGCGGATGCCGTTCAGCATCGCCAGCCCCATCGGGTTGGAGCCGCCCGTGAACGGGCCGGATACGCCGATGCGTATGGGTTCCTCCGCCACTGCCGATGCCTGGACGAGCAACGAAAGTAGCAGCGCGAACGCGTGTATCACGTGTTCTCCCTCGGAATCTTCTTTTGTTTTCCGGCATAACCCTAAGGCCGCCCATCGGCGCCTTGTATCGGGTGAAACCCGCATTGCGATCGTCGCCGACGCGGTGCGCGTCCGGTTAGGGAAAGACCCGATGCCGGTGCCGGCAGTGGCGATGAACAATGCCGGGACCCTTCCGACGCGGACCCGTCTTCGATGATCGAGCGCGGCGCCGAACCCCGCCACGGTGGTTTCGGCTGGCATTGGACGCTTCCCTATCTGGCCGTCGCCCTGTTTGCGGTCAGCATGCTGCTGCTCGTCTGGTTCATGCAGGTCCGCGAAGGCGAGGTCGAGCGCAACGCCCTGGCCCGAGACGTGCAATGGGCCGAGCAGACGATGCGCCTGCACATGTCCGGCACCGAGGAGTATCTCGGCAAGCTGTCGCGCGAACTGGCAGCGGGTACGCTCGATGCCGATGGATTCCAGGTCAGTGCCACCCAGCACATCGCCAACAACCCGGAACTGGTCAACATCGTCTGGGTCGGCGCTGATGAACTGGTGCGCTGGACGGCACCGTTCGACACCACCGACTGGTTGGTCGGCGACCCGCTCGGCGCGGAGCAGGCCACCACCTTCTACCGCGCCAGGGAACTCGGCCGACCGGTCTATGGTGCCGCCTGGCTCGACGATCACGGCGTCGCCGCGCTCGAATTACACGTGCCGTCGTACCGTGGCGGCACCTTCCTCGGTGCGATGATCGCGGTCTATTCGATCGATCGCATGGCGCGGCACCTGATTCCGAGCTGGTTCGGCGAGAAGTACCGGATCAGCTTCGCTGCGGCCGACGGCACCGAACTGGCCGCCAACTCCGGCGGCAAGCCGGTGGACGAGGCGTTGAGCTATACCGTGCGCCTCGAGCCGCCCGGCAACGGCCTGATGATGCGGGTCACCGCCTTTCGCGGCGCCCACCAGCTGCCGCGTGCGGTGCCGGCGATCCTGATCATTGGTCTGTCGACCATCGTGCTGTGGAGTCTGTGGTCTCTGCGTGCCCACATCCAGCGCCGTGTGCGGGTCGAGAAGGAACGGGACCGACTGTTCAACCTGTCGCTCGACATGCTCTGCATCATGAGCGCGGAGGGCATCTTCAGGCGCTGCAACCCGGCCTTCGAATCGGTGCTCGGCTTTGCCCCCGAACAGGTGCCGGGGCGTGCGCTGCTCGACTTCGTGCACAGCGGCGACATCGTCGCCACTGTCGAACAGCTGCGGCGGCTGTCGGCCGGCGAGCCGGTCGGCTTCGAGTGTCGCTGCCGGTGTGCCGACGGGCGATACAAGTGGTTGATGTGGAGCGTCAATCCGGTCCGGGAAGAACGTCTGCTGTACGCCGTCGCGCACGACATCACCGGCCGCAAGGACGCCGAAAATGCACTGGTGGCCGAGTACGCGTTCCGCAAGTCGATGGAAGAATCACTGGTCACCGGCATGCGTGCGATCGACATGTCCGGACGCATCATCTACGTCAATCCGGCCTTCTGCCGGATGGTCGGCTGGAGCGCGGACGAGCTGGTCGGCCAAATGCCGCCCTTCCCTTACTGGCCGGCCGAGGAACTCGAGACCTGGATGAGGAACCTCGAACTGACGCTGTCGGGGCGCGCGCCGACTTCCGGCTTCGAACTGCGGATCCAGCGCAAGACCGGGGAGCGGGTGGACGTACGGGTGTACATCTCGCCGCTGATCGACAGCCAGGGCGTGCAGTCGGGGTGGATGGCCTCGGTCAATGACATCACCGAACCGAAACGCATCCGCGCCGCGCTGGAGGCCGCCCACGAGCGTTTCGAAGCGGTGCTCGACGGCCTCAGTGCGGCGGTCTTCGTCGCATCCGCAGCGACCGACGAGATCCTCTACGCCAACCACGCCTTCAAGGCCCTGCACGGTTTCGATGCGGTCGGTAAGGTGGTCGATGCCAGTGCCGTGGTGCAGCCGGAGCGCGGCGACTACGAGATCGATCCGCGCCGCCTCGGCGCCGCCGACGTACCCTGCGAGCTGTTCGACGGCGAACTGCAGCATGCGCTCTCGGGTCGCTGGTACCACGTGCGCGAGCGCGCCACGCGCTGGGTGGACGGACGTGTCGTGCGCATGGCGATCGCCACCGACATCACCGACCGCAAGCGGGTCGAGGAGGCCGAGCGCCAGCAGAAGGAACGCCTGCACCGCACTGCCCGGCTGATCACGATGGGCGAGATGGCCTCGACCCTGGCCCACGAGCTGAACCAGCCGCTGGGCGCTATTTCGAACTATGCCAACGGCTGCGTCAAGCGGCTCCAGTCCGACGATTTCCGGCGCGAGGAATTGCTGGCGGCGATGCAGAAGGCGAGCTTCCAGGCCGAGCGCGCCGGCAAGATCATTCGCCGGATCCGCGAGTTCGTGCGCAAGAGCGAGCCGCGTCGCGCTGCAGTCGACCTCGAGGAGGTGATCGAGGACGCCGTCAGCTTTGCCGAGATCGACGCCGGCCGCGCGGGGGTCAAGGTGCGCTCGGAGATCGAGGCCGGACTGGGGCCGGTGTCGGCCGACCGCATCATGATCGAGCAGGTGGTGCTCAACCTGGTGCGCAATGGCATCGACGCAATGGCCGGTGCCGGCAACCGCGCCAACGCGCTGGTGGTGCGCGCCCGTCGGGTCGACGATCGCACCGCCGAGGTGGCGGTCGTCGATCGCGGAACCGGCATTCCGGCTGCGGAACGCGCCCGCCTGTTCACGCCCTTCTTCACGACCAAGCCGGACGGCATGGGCATGGGACTCAACATCTGCCGGTCGATCATCGAGTTCCACCAGGGACGCTTGTGGGAGGAGCCCAACCCGGAAGGCGGTACCATTTTCCGCTTCACCCTACCGTTGGAGAGCCACCGTGAGTCCGTCGCCCAGCGTGCCTGACCAGATCGTCTATATCGTCGACGACGACGACGCGCTGCGTGATTCGCTTGCCTGGCTGCTCGATTCGGCCGGTTATGCGAGCGAGAGCTTCGCCTCGGCCGAGGACTTCCTCGGGGTGTACGACGAGGCCATGGCCGGCTGCCTGCTGCTCGACGTGCGGATGCCGGGCATGAGCGGGCTCGAACTCTACGAGGAATTGTGCAGCCGCCACGCGACACTGCCGGTGGTGTTCATCACCGGCCACGGTGACGTGCCGATGGCAGTGGCGGCACTGAAGCGGGGCGCTGCCGACTTCATCGAAAAGCCGTTCAACGACGAGGCCATGCTCCGACTGGTCGAGCAGTGCCTGGCCAACGAGCGCGAGCACCGCAGCCGCCGGCGCCAGGATGCCGAGGTGGCGCGCCGCTTCGACCAACTGACCCAGCGCGAGCGCGAAGTGCTCGACCTGATCATCGCCGGCAAGCTCAACAAGCAGATCGCCGACGTGCTCGGCATCAGCATCAAGACCGTCGAGGTCCATCGCGCGAGGGTGATGGAGAAGATGCGGGCGTCTTCGCTGGCCGAATTGGTACAGAACGTGCTCGCCTGCGATTCGGCCGGCACCATTCGTCGCTAGCGCGCGGCCGGCCTGTTCCGGCGCCCGCCGGCGGGCCGTTATCAGCGGCCGCGCCCTGGTATAGAATCGCGGGTTTTTGCAAGCTGGGGCCTTCGCGATGACGGCAAGAATCCTCGATGGCAACGCCCTTTCGGCCAAGCTCCGCAGCGAACTGGCTGCGCAGGCGGCCGAACTCACAGCCCGCGGCGTGCAGCCCGGCCTGGCGGTGATCCTGGTCGGCGACAACGCCGCTTCGGCAGTTTATGTGCGAAACAAGGTCGCGGCCTGCGAAAAGGCCGGCATTCGTTCGCTGAAGTTCGACTACCCGCAGGATGCTCAGCCGGCGGCGGTGCTGGCCAAGATCGCGGAACTGAATGCCGATCCGGCCGTCCATGGCATCCTCGTGCAATTGCCGCTGCCGCCCCGCTTCGACGAGAAGGTGGTGCTCGAAGCGATCAGCGTCGACAAGGACGTGGACGGTTTCCATGCCGAGAACGTCGGACGTCTGTCCCAGGGGCAGCCGGCCTTCTTCCCATGCACGCCACACGGCGTCATGAAGATCCTCGAGTATGGCGACATTCCGGTGACCGGCTCCGACGCCGTCGTCGTCGGCCGCTCCAACATCGTCGGCAAGCCGATGGCGATGCTGCTGACCCAGGCCGGCGCCACGGTCACGGTGTGCCATTCGAAAACCCGCGATCTCGCCGCCCATACCCGGCGCGCGGACATCCTGGTGGTGGCAATGGGGCGGGCGCTGGCGATCGGGGCGGAGATGATCAAGCCCGGTGCCACGGTCATCGATGTCGGCATGAACCGCTTCCCCGACGGACATCCGCAGGCCGGCAAACTGTGCGGCGACGTCGATTTCGATGCGGCGAAGGCGGTGGCTGGTGCGATCACGCCGGTGCCGGGCGGCGTCGGCCCGATGACCATCACGATGCTGCTGGCCAACACCGTCGAGTCGGCGCGGCGGGCGGCCGAAGGAGGGCGCTGAAATGAGCACCGATGCCGTCGTTGGCGTGATCATGGGTTCGAATTCCGACTGGCCGACGATGCAGGCGGCCGCGAAGGTGCTCGAGGAGTTCGGCGTGCCCTTCGAGGCCCGCGTGGTCTCCGCCCATCGCACGCCGGACCTGATGTTCGAGTACGCCGAACAGGCGCGTGGCCGGGGCCTCAAGGCGATCATCGCCGGCGCCGGCGGCGCGGCCCACCTGCCCGGCATGGTGGCCGCGAAGACCACCTTGCCGGTGCTCGGCGTGCCGGTGCAGTCGCGGGCCCTGTCCGGCAAGGATTCGTTGCTGTCGATCGTGCAGATGCCCAAGGGCGTGCCGGTGGCCACCTTCGCCATCGGCGAGGCCGGTGCCGCCAATGCGGCCTTGTTCGCGGTCTCGCTGCTGGCCAACGAGGACGCGGCGCTGGCGCGGAAGCTGGAGGAGTTCCGCGCCCGTCAGCGCGACAGTGTCATCAACATGACGCTGGACTGAGCGTGGCGACGATCCTGCCTCCCGCGGTGCTCGGCATGCTCGGTGGCGGCCAATTGGGCCGCTTCTTCGTCGCCGCGGCCCACGAGATGGGCTACCGCGTGTGGGTGCTCGACCCCGATCCCAATAGTCCCGCCGGCCGTCTCGCCGACCGTCATCTGGTGACCGCCTACGACGACTATGCCGCCCTCGACCAGATCGCCGCCGCGTGCGCCGCGGTCACCACCGAATTCGAGAACGTACCGGCCGAGGCGCTCGAATATCTCGCCAAGTTCGTGCCGGTGCGCCCGTCGGCGAAGGCGGTGGCGGTCTGCCAGAACCGGATCGCCGAGAAGACCTTCATGCGGGCGCACGCCATTCCCCATGGACCGTTTGCGGTGATTCGCGCCGACCAGGACATCTCGGCGGCGGACGACGGGTTGTTCCCGGCGGTGCTCAAGGTGGCCCGCTTCGGCTACGACGGCAAGGGTCAGGCGCGTGTCGCCAGTCGCGAGGAGGCGCTTCACGCCTTTCATGCATTCGACGGCGAGCCCTGCGTGCTGGAGAAGCTGCTGGCGCTCGACAGCGAATTGTCGGTGGTGCTGGCGCGCGACGCCGACGGCCGGATCAGGGCCTTCGAGCCCGGCGAGAACCGCCATCGCGGCGGCATCCTCGATGTCACGATCGCGCCGGCCCGGGTCGAGCCGCAGCTCCGCGAGCAAGCGTGCGCGATCGCCGAGCGCATTGCGCAGTCGCTCGACTACGTCGGCACGCTCGGCGTCGAATTCTTCGTCAGCGGTGGGGCCCTGTTCGCCAACGAGATGGCGCCGCGCCCGCACAACAGCGGCCACCACACGATCGATGCCTGCGTCACCAGCCAGTACGAGCAGCAGTTGCGGGCGCTCACCGGGCTGCCGCTGGGCGAGCCGCGCATGCACAGCCGCGCGGTGATGGTCAATCTGCTCGGCGAACTGTGGTTCGACGGTGGTGACCACCATCGGCCCCAGCGCGAACCGGACTGGACGGTGGTGCACCGCGAGCCCGGCGCACGCCTGCATCTGTACGGCAAGCACCACGCCCGGCAGGGCCGCAAGATGGGGCATTTCACGGTGATCGGCGACGATGCGGATACCGTGCTCGAAGTCGCGCTGCGCGCCAGGGCGGCGGTCGGCATCGACGATGGCGATCAGTGATCCGACCGCCGAGGCGATTGCGCGGGCGGCCGACCTGCTGCGCGCCGGCGGGCTCGTCGGCATGCCCACCGAGACCGTCTATGGCCTGGCGGCCGACGCCGCCAACGATGTTGCAGTCGCCGACATCTTTCGCGCCAAGGGCCGGCCGGTCGACCACCCGCTGATCGTTCATCTCGGCGACGCGGAACTGCTGCCGGCGTGGGCGGAGTGGGTGCCGAAGGAGGCGATCGCGCTGGCCCGGGCGTTCTGGCCCGGACCTTTGACGATGATCCTGCCGAAGGCCGCAGACGTCAGTGAGCTGGTCACCGGCGGCCAGACCACGGTCGGTCTGCGCATGCCCGACCACCCGGTCGCGCTGGCCCTGCTGCGCGCCTTCGGTGGCGGTCTTGCGGCGCCTTCGGCCAACCGCTTTGGCCGCATCAGCCCGACCACTGCCGCCCACGTCGAGTCCGAGTTGGGCGACGCGGTTCCGATCGTGCTCGACGGCGGCGATTGCCAGGTCGGCATCGAATCGACGATCCTCGATCTGTCCGGTGCCAGTCCGGTGGTCCTGCGGCCCGGCGCGATCTCTGCCGATGCCATCGCGGCCGTCATCGGCCGCCGGCCGATGCAGCGCGAAGACCTGGACGCCGGCGCGGATGTGGTGCGAGTCTCCGGCGCCCTGCCGGCCCACTATGCGCCGGTCACGGCGATGCAACTGCTGCCGCTGTCCGACCTGATGGCGGCCGCTGCGGCTGGCCACGGTGAGCGCGTCGCGGTGCTCGCCCGCGCACCGATGCCCGCCGACTTCGACGGCATCTGGCTGCGCGGGCCGCACAGTGCGGACGCCTTCGCCCGCGCCCTCTACGCCGACCTGCGCGCCCTCGACGCCGCCGGCTGTGCACGCATCCTGGTCGAGACGCCGCCGCCGGACGAAGCTTGGCGGGCGATCCGCGACCGTCTCGAACGGGCGGCACGAGGCGCCGGCGCGCGCGATTCGACCTGAGCGCGCGCGGGACTTTCCTCCCCCGCGATCACTCGCTATAATTCGCGCCCTCGGGGCCGATAGCTCAGCTGGGAGAGCGCTGCGTTCGCAATGCAGAGGTCGGGAGTTCGATCCTCCTTCGGTCCACCAGATTCAACAGGCCAGAGCATGCTCTGGCCTTTTTCTCGACCGTTCGGGTCTCGGTCGGTTCAGGGTCTCCGGCTGCGTGCGAGCGAGTGGCTGTGTCCGGCAGTCCGTCCGTGGCGTTATTGGAACGGGGGTTCCTTTACGTCGACCGGCGCGCCATCGTTCGGGCGTCCCGTCATAACAAGGTGGTCGTCGAGTCACTCCCGATCGCACGGGTTGTAGATGATGCCGCCCGCGCGGGCGTACTCGTCCAACACCGCTTTCGCCTCGGCGCGCATCACCTCGGTGCGAACATCGATGCCGCGCTCGATCAGCGGACGCGTCCAATCCTCCGGTTTGGGGCCTTCGTCGAAACCGATTTCTCGCGCGTCGGCATCGGATGCGCCGGAAATCACTTTCGTGAGACCGGACCACGGGATGGCGCCAAAGCACATCGCGCACGGTTCGACGCTGGTCACAATTTCAAGTGCGGGATGGCCGACGCGACCCAGGTCCCGGCGACCGAGCGTGCGCTGGGCAAAGGCGATTGCCACCATTTCGGCGTGCAGCATCGACAGTTGCTCGGTGGTCACCAGATTGATGCCGAGCGACACCAGCGCACCGGATCCCTGCTCGAACACGGCCGCAGCGAACGGGCCGCCACTGCATTCACGCACGTTCTGCCGCGCGGCCTGTATGACGAAGGCCATGCGAGCTCGCTCGTCACCGCCTCGCCAAGTGGCTGCGAATCGGGGCAGCCAGGGCGGCAGCGAGAATTCGAGCCTAAGGTTCTTGAGCTTGTTCGGCACTGGCGGCGTGGTCGGGACCGGTGTGTGTTCGCTGCGCGACCTGTCGGCAGAGGCTTCGACCTTCGGGGCAGGGCAGTCGCCACGGGCAAACAGTTTAGAGCGGCGGCGCGCGAAACGGCAAAGGCCACCCCGAAGAATCGCGTCGTGCAGGCCGGCGATCGGGCGGCCGTCCGCTGCCCCGTGCGGGCCCGGCGACCTCTGCCGGCGGCTTCGCCTGCAAGCACCGGTGGCGTTGCCGCCGGCTTGCCTTCCCTCGGATTAGTTGATAAAAATCGTGACCGCTTCACGGCCTAGGCCGTAGGCATGGTGGTGAATGCGCCGCCCGGTCTGCCCCATTTCCGCTCCCGACAGGAGGAAGTTCCATGCCATTCGCGTCACCCGTGCCTGCCCGCCGCCGCTGGCCGCTCGCCCTTGCAGCATCCCTCTCGCTCTGTGCCGCCCATGCGCAGGCGGGGGACCTGAGGAACTTCATTTCCGATCTGTATGGCGGCGATGGCATCACGCTCGACCGCTTCGGCCAATTTCCGCACGATGCCCACTTCACCGAGGCTTCGCTGGTCGCCCTGAACGGCCTGGGCGACGGCATTGCGTCCGGTCTCGGTGCGCTGGCGTTCAATTCGACCGTCTCGAGTTTCATCTTCGACGTGCAGCAGGGCATTCCGGTGCGCAACACCGAGAGCCTCGGGCCGCTGGTCGCGGAACGCGCGAACACCATCGGCGAAGGCCGCGTGAACCTCGGTGTCTCCTACACCCGGGCCCGCTTCACCAAGTTCGAGGGCGACGACCTCGATTCGCTGTCGGTGCGTCTGCCTCACATCGACGCCAACGATGACGGCATCATCGGGCCGCCGCCGGACGTGTTCGCCTTCGAGTTCGATGAAGTCCAGGTGGACATCGACGCCGAAGTGCGCCAGCAGATCCTGTCCTTCTATGCCAGCTATGGCATTCGCAGCAACTGGGATGTCGGCGTGATCGTGCCGATCGTCGAGACCAAGGTCGAGGCGCGAGCGGTGGCCACGATCATCGACAACGGCGGCGGCGACGCTTTCCACCGCTTCGGCGAATTCGGCGATGCCGCGACCGACTCGACCGGCGGCACCGCCACCGGCCTCGGCGACATCGTCGTGCGCACCAAGTACGCTTTCGAGAAGAGCGGCGGTGGCGCGCCCGAGATGGCCGTGGTCGGGCAGGTCACGATGCCGACCGGCGACGAGGACGACCTGCTCGGCACCGGCGACTGGGCCGGCATGGGCATGTTCGTGGCTTCCCGCAAGTACGGCTCGATCACGCCCCACGTCAATGTCGGCTACGAACATTCGAGCAATTCGGACCGCAGCAACCTGCGCTATCTGGTCGGCTTCGATGCGCAGCCCGGCGGTTCGAAGGACTTCACCGCCGCGGTGGATCTGCTCGGGCGCTACTATCCGAACGAATCGGACGAACGCGACCACCTGATCGACGTCGCGATCGGCGCCAAGTGGAACGCCTTCGGCACGGCACCGTTGAGTGCCAATGTGATCCTTCCGCTCAATGATGACGAAGGGCTGCGTGCCAAGGTGATCTGGAGCGTCGGCATCGACTACACGTTCTGAGCGAGCGGCTGCGGCGCGGCCGGGAATCCCGCCTCCGAGTCCGAAGGACCGGGGGCGGGATTCTTGCGTCGACGACCGTCGGCGTGTGCGGATGACGCCGGCAGCGGTCAGCAGCGCGTGAAGCGTCGATTGTACTGGTGCCAGCCTTCGTCGCCCTCGTGCTTGCCACGCAACTGCGTCATCGATTTGCCGTCTTCGGAGAAGCGGCCGAATTCGGTCACCATCTGCCGCCGTCGTTCGTCGATCCATCGCATCGTCAGGCTGCCGTCGTCGATGCTGTAGCCGCTGACCCGGTAGCTTGCGCGTTGCCCGTCGGGCAGGCTGAAGATCCAGCGGTCAGCCGTGAATTCGACGCTCAGGCTGGCGCCGCACCATTTGCCGAGAACGCTCGGTGTCCGCTTCGCAGTGGGTCGAGGCTGGGGTGGCGGCGGTGGCGGCTTGGGCTGATTGCGCGCCGCCTGCGCGCGTTCCGCCCGTGCGCGAGCTTGGTCCAGATCCCTTCTGGCATCGCCGATCGCCCGCAGCGACGGCTGTGTCGTCGTTGCCGACTCGAGGTGCGCCAGTGCGATTGCCCACTGTTCGTCGGCGATCGCGCGGCGGGCAAGCTCGACCTGGCGTTCGGCGATCGTGGCGATGCCGCGGCGGGCCTGGACATTGTCCGGGGCCAGTGCCAGCGCGGCGCGATAGCTGTCGCGCGCATTGGCTCCCGGCGGCGAATCGAGCCGGCCGGCGGCCAGCGCCGCGTCGCCGGCTGCGATCATGCGCTGAACCTCTTCGGCCTGCTGCTGCGCCTCGGCCTGACGTGTCGTTTCGCGGGCCCGATGGCGTTCGATCGCATCGCGCATGCCGTTCAGTCGCGCCGAGCGCGGATCGACTTCTGTCGCCCGTTCGAGATAGTCCTCGGCCCGTGACAGCTGATCGCGAGCGAGCGCGGCTTCGGTGAGATCGCGATAGCGCTGGACGATGGCGTCGATGCCCTGGCGGGCATCGCGGTTGCCGGGGTCGATGTCGAGCACTGCGCGATAGGCTTCGAGGGCATTGTTGCCGGCCGGCGTGGTCAGTCGCGTCGCCGCCAGTGCGCGTCCGCCGGATTCGAGCAGTTCGCCGATGCGCGCCAGCCGCTGGTCGTCCCGGCGTGCCTGTTGTTCGCGTTCTGCCGCCAGTCGCGCCTGTTCTTCCCGTTGGCGCTCGGCCGCGGCCGTGGCACTGTCGGCTTCGCGCTGCCGTTCGGCTTCCGCCCGTGCCTGCTGCTCCGCTTGCTGTCTTTCAGCCGCTTGCCTCGCCTTTTCGGCCTCGGCCCGTTTTCGTTCGGCTTCCTCCTGTTCGGCCTGCTTGCGGCGCTCGGCTTCGGCCCTGGCACGCTCGGATTCGCGCTGCCGTTCGGCTTCCGCCTTGGCACGTTCGGCTTCCGCCCGTGCCTGTTCCTCGGCTTGCTGCCTTTCAACCGCTTGCCTCGCCTTTTCGGCCTCGGCCCGTTTTCGTTCGGCTTCCTCCACTTCGGCCTGCTTGCGCTTGCGTTCGGCCTCGGCCAGCTGTTCGGTCCGTTGCTGCCGCGCCTCGTCGAGTCGGCGGCGGGCATCCGCCAGGCCGCCGGCCTTGCGATCGATGCGCGCGACGGCATCGAAATCGGCCTCTGCGCGGTCGAGTTCGCCGGCGGCGACGGCGGCCCGCCCTCGCGCCAGATGGCTCTCGAGGACCTCGACGATGCCCTTGCGAGCGGCGGCGTTCTGCGGTTCGAGTTCGAGCACCTCGCGGTAGCGGTCGGCTGCATTGTCGTCGTCCGGCGCACTCAAGCGTCCGGCCGCCAGTGCCCGCGCAGCCGCCTGAAGCAACTGCTCGATATGCTTGTTGCGCGCCTGTTCGGCCGCGAGTCGCTGCTCGGCCGCCTTTTCCGCGGCTGCCAGCCGTGTGCGCGCAGAGGCCAGTCCGGTCGCCTTCGGGTCGATCTCGGCGACGGCGGCGAAATCTTCACCGGCTAGGTCGAGCCGTTCTTCGCGCAGGGCGGCGGTGCCGCGGGCCAGCAGGGCGGCCGCGAGACGTTCGAGCCCCTTCTTCGCTGCGGTGTTGCCGGCGTCCAGCGCCAGTACCGCACGAAAGCCTTCGAGCGCGTTGTCCGACGGCGGCGCGATCAGTCGGCCGTCGTCGACGGCGACACTGGCATCGGACAGCATTTTTTCGATTCGGGCGACGCGGGCGCGCTCGGCCGCCTCGCGATCTTCCCGGGCGCGGACAGCTTCGGCCACCCGTCGGCGTGCCACGGCCAGTGCCGGCGCGTCGGCGTCGATCTGGCCAGCGGCTTCGAGCTGGCTGCGCGCGCGATCGAAATCCTCGCTGTCGCCAGCCTGCAGCGCGAGTTTGATGTGCGCCTGCACGACGCGTTGGACGCCGGCCTTCGCCACCGGATTGTCGCGGTCGATTTCGAGCACGGCACGGAAGCCATCGAGGGCATTGTCCGGTGTCGGCGGGCCCAGTCGGCCGGCGTCGAGCGCGGCCGTGGCGTGGCCGAGCGCCTGCGCGATGCGCTGCTGGCGCGCGCGCTCCGCTGCCGCCTGCTCGGCTTCGCTCAATTGCCTGGCGGTCTCGGCGATCCGCGGCGCCTTGTCGTCGATCGCCCTGGCAGCGTCGACACGATCACGGGCCGCGGCGAAGTCGCCTTTCGCGATGGCCGCACCGGCAGACTGGAGATGTCGCGCGACGATGGCCTCGATGCCTTCGCGCGCGGCGGCATTGTCGGCATCGAGTTCGAGCACCGCCCTGAAACTGTCGAGCGCGTTGTCGCGCGATGGTGGGCCCAGGCGGTCGGCGCGGATCGCGGCCTTGCCCGCAGTGAGCAATTCGCCGATGCGGGCCTGGCGCGCCCTGTTGGCGGCGAGTCTCTGCTGCTCCGCCTTTTCGGCGCCATCGAGTCGTGCGCGTGCTGCGTCGAGTCCGGCCATTGTGTCGTCGATTGTGGCGGCAGCCTGCAGCCCCTGGTGCGCCTGTGCGAACTCGCCGGCCGTGGTCGCGGCTGCCACGCGGGCCAGCAGCTCACGACCGACGCGGGCGAGGCCCTGACGTGCATCGGCATTGTCGGGCTCGAGTTCGAGCACTTCGGCCAAGGCATCTGCCGCATTGTCCGCTTCCGGCGCTGCCAGGCGACCGGCATCCAGCGCGCGCTCGGCCTGCGACAGCAATCCGGCGACACGGGCATTGCGGGCACGCTCGGCAGCAAGCCTCTGGTTCGCCACGAGTTCGGCGGTTTCGAGTTGCTTGCGTGCGCTGACCACCTCGCGCGCCGTGGCATCGATCGACTCGGCCACCTGCAGGTGGCGGCGCGCCTCCGAAAACTCGTTCTGCTTGAGCGCATGCAGGGCGAACGCCAGATGCCCCATCATGACCCGCCGCAGACCGGTACTGGCCTGTTGATTGCCTGGGTCGAGTTCCAGCACGTCGCGAAAGTAGCCGAGTGCGTTGTGCCCGGCCGGCAGGCTCAGCCGGCCCGCGGTCAGGGCTTCGTCGGCGCGGGCGAGCAGGGTCTCGATGCGCTGCTGCGGCGTCGGTTCGGGCGCCACCGGTGGTGGTTCGACCGCGCTTGGTGCCGTCGTCTGCATATCGGCGGGCTCGTCGCGTGGCACCTGTGCGACGGCCGGCGTTTCAGTCGCCGGTGTGTCGATGGTGCCCCGGTTGAGCCAGAAGTAGATGCCGGCGCCGACGGCGGCTGCGATGGCCAGTGACGATGCGATGGCAGCGGGTCCGAGGGTTCGCTGCGATGGCGGCGGCAGGATCTCGGTCGGGCCCGGGCCTGCCGCGACGGGCGGCGCATCGATCGGCGGCGGCTGCGTCCAGATGCTAGTCGCCGCCGGCGCACGGGTCGCAGTCGTCGTCGCGCTCGCCTCGCCCTCGAATGGCGGCAGCCACTGCTTCCACTCGTCGATGCTTTGCGGCCGTTCCTGTGGCTGGACGGCCAGTGCCTTGTCGATCGCAGCCAGGAACTGCTCCGAAAAGCGACCTTTGCCGACCTCGACCGCCGGCAGCAGGGGGTCCGCGTGACCGGCGATGGTGGCTGTGGCGCGCGCGATCGAATCCACCGGGCCGCGGCCGGATATCGTCATGTAGAGCGTCGCGCCCAGCGAATAGAGATCGGTCCACGGTCCCTGGCGGCCGGTGCCCGCCTGACTCGAACTGTATTGTTCGAAGGGCGCATAGCCCGGCGATACCAGCATCGTCAGGGTCTGCGTCAGGCTGCCGATCGCGAGCCGCGCCGAACCGAAGTCCAGCAGGACCGGCGAACCGTCTTCCCTGAGGAAGATGTTGTCCGGCTTGATGTCACGGTGGATGAAGCCGGCGTCGTGAATCAGTTGCAGGCCGTCGAGCAGTGGATACAGGGCTCGCAGTATCGTCGCTTCGTCAACCACGGCGCGCGACTTGAGCCGGTCTCCCAGGCTCTCGCCGCGGACGAACTCCATCACCATGTAGGCGCTGCCGTTGGCCTCGAACACGCTGAACACTTGGACGATGCCCGTATGGCGGAATTTGGCGAGGGTCTGCGCTTCGGCCAGAAAGCGTGACAGGCCCCATGAATAGGTTTCCGCCTTCTTCGCCGACGACGGCGCGACGCGGTTGTCCCCGGTGCGAATCGCGATGTTGGCCGGAAAATATTCCTTGATCGCGACCTTCTGGTTGAGATTGGTGTCGGTCGCCAGATAGGTGATGCCGAAACCGCCGTGCCCCAGCACGGAGTCGATTTCGTACCACATCAAGCGGTAGCCGGAGGCGAGGGCGTTCAGATCCAAGGCGTCAATGCCCGGCGGCGGGCACTGCACCGCAGGGCCGAGTGCCGGGTAGTCGTGGGTTCAGATCGTTCGTCATGCATGGGCGAGTGGTGTGTCCGCCGCAATCGCGGACCCATTTGTCCCGGGTTTTGGTCGTGCGCGGTAAAGCTCGGGCCGGCAGGCCTGCGGCGCTCGCAGATGCCTGCCTTGCCGGGTTCCTGCCGAGCCTCCGAAACCCGGATCATTTGATCGGTGTCATTGTATTGCCAGAGGATTTGCATGTGGCAACGCAATCGACCCCGCAGGCCCACGAATGTGGCCTGGATTACGCTGTAAAGCCATTTTTCGCCGGCGTCAGGTCCATTTCGTATCGATGCCATCCGAATTGACGCGGTCCCGCCGGCGGACGAACGTGCATGGCGGGCGGGGTCGGCCGCTAGCGAGTGGCGTGGACGGCAGTGTCGATACCGGCTGCGGTGGGCAGCCGGCGGCGACCCGGACCCAGGATCACCGGCGTGTGGTTTTTTTGCCGCGGCGGGCGACGTGGTGAATGCGTTCGAAGGCAGCGACCGCGAATCACGGAACGGCCGGTATCGCGCCAAGTCCGCCAATGCGGGCCGCCGGTGCCTCCGGCGGAGTGCCCCGCGAACCCTCGGCGGAGCCTTTCGCGAGCCATCGCGGATCGGCTGCGAGCGGCAGTCCGTCGCGTGAACTGACCATTCGCTCCGGTCCGTGGCACCATAGCGAAGCATTTAACTTTCGGAGTAGTCATGCCCGAACTTTCGGACCTGCCGGTCGACCAACTCAGGCAACTAGCGAAGCGGGTTTCGCGCGAGATCGAGACCCGGGGAAAGCGGGATCAACTCCGACGCAAGTTCGAGGCAATGGCGCGCTCGCGGGGCCTCAGCCTGCAGGACGTGCTGGGCGCCGCCGACCCGGCACAACTGGCGCGCCGGCCGCGTCGTCGGGCGGCGGGCACTGCGCGGCCGGTCGTTCACGTCGCGCCGAAGTACGTGCACCCGTCGAACCGGGCACTGCGCTGGAGCGGCCGTGGCCGGACGCCGGCGTGGGTCAAGCTGTGGGCGTCCACCGGCGGTTCGATGAGCGCGCTCGAGAACGCCGCCGAAAAACTCGCGGGGAAGGGACTCTAGTCCCGGCGTTTGCGGCTGCGCGAGGCGTGGGCAGAACTCAGCCGGATTCGGCGGCCAGTCGGGCGCGAACCAGCAGCACGTAACCGACCAGACTCAAGGCCAGCGTAACCACCATGTAGCGCGGTGAATCGGCAACGCCGAGGACCGCGAGCATGGCGAAGTTTCCGATTGCGGCAGCAAAGCTGAGATAGGCGGGCAAGCTGTCCGCATCGCCATGAGTTCTTCTTCGGAAGCTCAGCGTCAGCCCGACAACTGCCAGCCCGAGCCAGAACCATGGTTGACCGAGAAAGCGCTGGGTCATCCAGCGCCAGCCCGCATGAACCAGTTCGAATCCGAGGCTCGGCTGCCACGCGATGAACGTGTCGGCTCGGTCGCGCTGCAGGAACTCGAGCGCGGCGGGGGCGTTGTCGATCGGGAAGTAGTCATCGCGATCACCACGATAGACCAGCAGGTGACCGACGAAGTCGAGGCGGTGCTGCAAGTACGCCACGGGGTTCTGAACGACGTGGCCGAGCCACCAGCGCACGATCGCGCCACGCCCGAGCTGGCGTGAGTTTTCGGTCATCGCGGCGGCGTATTCGCGGCACTTGCCCCAGGAGGCGAACGGATCCCACCAGCGCGGGGTGTAACAGTGCTCGAGCGGGTGGGTCATTGCAGGCGGCCACGCCGGCAAGCCTTCGAACAGGTTGCGGCCGCTTCGGATCGAGATGCCGGCGACGTCGAACGTGGTCAGCGAGATCTCGACCGGCGAGCGCTTTGCGCCGAGCAGGCGATGATTGACGAAGCCGGAGAGCTGGGCGAGGACGATCAGCGCGAGCGCCGCGGCCGCGGCCCGCGGCAGCAGCGGCCACCAGCGCGATGGCCGGCAGCGGAGCAGCCACAGCGCCAGAACTACCAGCAGCAGGCCGATCGTCGTCGGGCGGATCAGATAGACGGCGAATACGGCGGCTGCGAGTATCAGCCACGCTGTCGGCGCAGCGCCGGCTTCGCTGCCGTGGGTCAGGCGCAGGCCGGCCCAGATGCAGAGCATCAGCGCGGCAAGATAGGCGACATCCTTGAAGACGTAGCCGGCCAGGTACAGCGTCAGCAGCACCAGCAGACAGCACAGCAGCAGATGGAGCGCCGCCAGCAGCGGCTGCCGGCCGTCGTCGAGTCGCCCCCAGGCGGCGGCCAGCAGGGCGGCCGGCAACACCCAGATCGCCAGCGACTGGACCAGCAGCCCGGCGGCCGGCTGGCCGAGCCACGGATCCGGCAGCGACCACAACAGTGCCAGCAGCGGCGAGTGCCAGTCGTCGAGCCAGGTCGGATGGCGCCCCTGGTTGAACATGCGCAGCGAATCCGAGATCGCGCGCCCAGGATAGTTGAGCACGAAGCCCAGGATCACCAGCACGGGATAGGTGGCGCGCATCGCTCAGCGACGCCTGTCGCCGGATGGGCCATCGCCCTGGACCAGCGGCGAAAACACCAGGTGACGGTAGGCCAGGAACGACAGGATCGCCTGCAGCGCCGTGGCGACGACGATCGCCGGCAACGGCGTCAGGGCCCAGCTCAGCAGCATTCGGTAGACCAGGTAGTTGAAGCCGGCGGCTGCCAGCGCCACTGCGAGGTACTTCTGCAACTCGCGCAGGCTGCCGCGCCGGGCAACCCGGAAGGTGAAGCTGCGATTGGCGATCCAGGTGGTCAGCATGGCGCTGGCGATCGCCGGTACACGTGCCGTTTCGGCCGACCAGCCGCCGCCGATCAGTGCGAGTGTGATGCCGGCGTCGACGATGAAGCCGAGGCCGCCGACCAACACGAATCGGAGGAAGGCCACCTTGCGTCAGTCCGCGCCGCCGGCGCGGCCGACCGACAGGTAGAGCAGTCGCTTCTGTTCGAGTCGGCCGCCGGCGATGCTGTCGAGCAGCAGTCCGGAGAGCATGGCCCCGGCCGACATCAGCGCGAACCCGATGATGATGATCGCGGTCGGGATGCGCGGCACCGTGCCGGTGTCGATGAAGGTCTGCAGCAACGGAAGCCCGAGCACCAGCGCGATCGTGGCGAGGGCCAGCGCAATCACGCCGAACAGCCGGGCCGGTTGGAATTCCTTGAACAGCACCAGCAGCGTGCGCAGGATGCGAAAGGCGTCGCGAAAGGTCCTGAGCTTGCTGGCCGAGCCCTCCTGCCGCGCGGAATAACGGGTGCGGACCTCTTCCACGGGCATCCGCAGCAGGCTGGCATGGACCGACATCTCGGTCTCGATCTCGAATCCGCTGGAGACCGCCGGGAAGCTCTTGACGAATCGCTTCGAGAACACCCGGTAGCCCGAGAAGATGTCGGAGAACAGGCGCCCGAAGAGCCGACGATAGACGCCGTTGAACAGGCGGTTACCGAGCCCGTGTCCTCGCCGATGCGCCTCGCGGTAGATGTTGTCGCGGACCCCGACCACCATGTCGAGATGCTTGGTGAGCAGCATGTCGACCATTGCCGGCGCGGCGGACGCATCGTAGGTGCCGTCGCCGTCGGCGATCACGTAGACGTCCGCCTCGATGTCCGCAAACATCCTGCGCACGACGTTGCCCTTTCCCGGCCACGGTTCCGAGCGCACGATCGCGCCGGCGTCGGCGGCGACGTGCGAGGTCGCGTCAGTCGAACAATTGTCATACACATAGACCTTCGCTCTGGGCAGCGCGGTGGTGAAATCGGCCACCACCCGTGCGATCGACAGCGCTTCGTTGTGGCAGGGCAGCAAGACTGCGATTCTCGGCGCGGGTGAACTCATCACTGTAGGCGCCATGCCGTTTCGATGGTGAGTTACCCCATATTCGGCAGGCGATATGAATTTTGGGATTTTCATTATAGGGCCAACGCGTGTGCGATGGACGTGTGCTCCGTCGGCCGGAATGCGTCGTTCTGGCGCGCGCATTGCTGCGCTGCGTGACGCTGCGTGGCGATGCATTGCGCACCGCCGCCGAGGGGCTGTGCTCGACGGGCGCCGCCGCGTCCGGGGGCGGGCTGGGCCCGTCGAGCGGCCGGGCAGTGCCCGGCAGGTCGATCAGCGGCCGGCCACGGTACCGTCGCGACGCAGGTCAGCCCCGCCGATCAGCACGTAGTCGTTGCGATCGCCGGCCTTGCCGCGGTTGTGGCCGCGTCCGTGGCGGTCGTCATCCCGATGCACGACATGGATGATCGACAAGCCACTTTCGAGCACATCGCGTATGGCGACCGGATGCCCCCGCACGGCCAGCGCGTCGGCCAGTGCGTCGGCGTCGTAATCCCTGGTGACGCCGGCAATCGTGCGCTCGACCTCGGTCGTGCCGTTGCGGTTCTGGTAGTGCGGGGTGTTGATCGACTGCTGCGGATCGAGGCCGAAATCGATGTGGTTGACGATCGACTGGGCGGTGTAGCCGATGATCCGCGAGCCACCGGGCGAGCCGGTCACCAGTTCGACACGGTCGGCCTCGTCGAAGACGATGGTCGGTGACATCGAACTGCGCGGCCGTTTGTTGGCCTGCACCCGGTTTGCGACCGGCAGTCCGTTGGCGACGGGGCTGAAGGCAAAATCGGTGAGTTCGTTGTTGAGCAGGAAGCCGCGCACCATCACGCCATTGCCGAACGAGCTTTCGATCGTCGTGGTCATCGACAGGGCGTTGCCGTAGCGATCGACGATGGAAATGTGGCTGGTGCCCGACAGCTTGGCGGTGTTGTCCGGCGCCGCCGGGTCGAATTCTCCCGGCGGTACGCCTGGCGCGGCGTCGCCCATGTCGGTATCGGTGATCAGCGCGGCGCGTTCGGCGAGGTAGGTCTTGTCGAGCATGCCCGCCACCGGCACCGTCACGAAGTCGGTGTCGCCGACGTAGAGGCCACGATCGGCGAAGGCCAGACGGCCGGCCTGCGTGAACAGGTGGACATTGGCGTCGTCCAGCGGATCACCGGCGAGCGAGAAGTTCTCGAGGATGCCGAGGATCTGGCCCACGGCAAGGGCGCCCGACGACGGTGGTCCCATGCCGCAGACATTGCGACCGCGATACTCGATGCATACCGGCGCCCGCTCGATCACGCGATAGGCGGCGAGATCGGCCACCGTCATGTCGCCCGGAATTGCCGGATCCCCTTGCACGGCTGCTGCGATGTCGGCTGCGATGGGGCCGGAATAGAAGGCATCGGCGCCGCCGCGGCGCATCGCCTTCAGCGTCCGGGCGTAGTCGCGATTGACCATCAGCGTGCCGCCCGGCTTGGCGCTGCAGTCGGGATTGGCGAAGTAGGCGAAGGCCACCGGATCGCGGAAGAACAGTCGATCCGAGCAGGACGAGTTGCTCGCCAGCAGGCCCGCCACCTGATCCGCCGTGCGCTGGCTCAGTTCGAAGCCGCCTTCGGCCAGCGAGATCGCCGCTTGCAGCAGTCGTGGCCACGGGCGCTTGCCGAAGCGCTGATGGACCACCTCCATGACGCGTGGCGTACCGGGCACGCCGACCGACAGGCCGCTCTGCCAGGCGGTCGTGAAGCTCATCCCCAAAAATCGGTCCTCGGTGGCCGCCGTGGGCGCCTTCTCGCGCGCGTCGAAGGTGGTCGTCGTGCCGGTGGCCGCGTCGTAGTAGACGACGAAGGCGCCGCCGCCGAGCCCGCTCGACTGGGGCTCGACCAGGCCCAGCACAGCCTGCGCAGCGACCATCGCGTCGGCGGCGGTTCCTCCGTTCTGCAGGATGCGGGCGCCGGCGGCGCTGGCCAACGGATTGGCGGTGACGATCATCTCTCGCTGCTTGACGACCGCTTCGGCCAGGGCCTCGGCATGGGCCGCCGGTGTCGCCGACAGCAACGCCAGCGCGGCGCACAGGCCGAGCATGGCGCGGTGGCCGGCACGCGCCGGCGGGGGTGACCTGAACATCGGATAACGGGTGGTGATCGGCATTTTCTGTCTCCTCCTTGGTGGGGTTCGGGAGCCGGGGCCCCTGGGCGAAAAGCTAGTCCATGAGCCCGTGCTTGTCCAAGAAATCGGCCTGGCCGCAACTGGGGAAAACGGGTGTAGTCACCCTTTTGCGGGCCATCGTCACTACCCAGATTCGGGGGGGCGGCGTGGTCAAGATCCACCCGTCATGACGCCGCCGACGCCGAGGCCGACAGAATCTTCAATCGCCACAAGCCTGTTCGAGCATGCCGGCGACGGCTGCTGCCGAAGCGCCGATCTCCGTCCGCGGCGTGGTACGGCGCTTGCACAGCGTGTGTCGGCCGGATCCTTGTCCTCGGGTCTTCGCAGGCGGACGGCCGACGACAATGACGCTATCCCGCAAACAGGAGCAACAACATGAATACGAACGCATGCCTGCGCAGTCTCAAACGGACCGTGATGCAGATTTCAGTGGTGCTGGCCGGTCTTCCTGCGCTGGCCCAGGCCGGCATCGTGGAACTGGAGGAGCGCGACTACCGTGATCTGAGCGCCGGCACGGCAATGGCCGTCGAAGACTTCGAGGCCTATCCGGCCGGGCCGATGACGGCGCCGATCCTGCTCTCCAACGGTCTCGTCTACAGTTCGGCCGCGCCCTGGCTCACCGGCTCGCCCGGCTTCGTCAGCCTGACCGGCGAGTCGCCGATCAGCGCACCGCGCACCTTCATGGTGGTCGAGCCCGGGGTCAACCTGCTGGCAATGGATCTGTTCGTGCAGGAGGCCGACGAGTATCAGGTCGAGGTCGTTACCGTCGGCGGCGATCGGCTCACGATCAGCGCGCGCAGGGGCGACAAGTTCGAATCCTTCTTCGGCGTGCGCATCACCAACGATTCGCTGCAGAGCGTCACCTTCACTGCACTCGGCGGCTCGTCCGGTCCGGGCGATAGCGGTGCGGGTATCGGCAACTACGCATTCCACGCGGTTGCCGTTGGAACCCTGGCCGATGCGCCGCGCGACCAGGACTCGGGCAAAGGGCGTAGCCGCGGACGGGACCGCTGAGTGGCGAGCGCGGGTCGGTCGCTTCCGAAGCGCGCGCCGAACCGCGTCTTTGTAACGGAGTTTGATTTCCGCCGCGCCCGCCGCCCACGCTCCTATACTCGGTGTTCCAAATGTCATGGGTCGAATCCGACCGTCGGGAGAGTTCTGCCATGAGATTGAAGCGTTGCATGGTCGCCGCAGTGACGGCGCTGCCGTTGTTCGTCGCCGTGCCGGCTGCGGCCCATCAGGTGGTCTATTTCGGTGAGTTGCTCGGCGCCAGCGAGTCGCCGCCGGTGTTGAGCGACGGCAACGGCTTCGGCCGGGTCACGATCGATTTCGATCTGATGACGATGCGGGTCGAGGCGAGCTTTTCCGACCTCACCGGTGAAGTGACCGCGGCCCACATCCACTGCTGCACGGCGACACCCTTTGCGGGCAATGTCGGCGTGGCCAGCCAGCTTCCGACCTTTGACGGATTTCCGGCCGGCGTCACCGCCGGCAACTACGACCGCGTCTTCGACATGGGCCTTGCCAGCAGCTATTCGGCATCGTTCCTGAGTGCGGCCGGCGGCGATGCGAGCAGCGCGTTCAACGCACTGGTCTCCGGTCTCGACGAAGGGCGCGCCTATCTCAACGTGCACACCTCGGCCTTCGGCTCAGGCGAGGTGCGAGCGCTGCTGGCGCCGGTGCCCGAGCCGGCGACCTACGCGATGATGCTGACCGGGCTCGGGCTGATCGGCGGCATCGCGCATCGCCGGCGCGCCCGTCGCTGAAGCGGACGCCAGCGGACCGGGGCCGCGGTCGCGGCCCGGTCCGATTCAGCGCGGCGCCGCCCATTGGTAGCGCAGTACCCGGTCGTTGTAGGTGTCGATGACCCATAGGCGGTCGCGGTCGGCAAGCACCGCCTCGGGTTTGTGAAAGTTGCGGTCGTCGCAGCCGCGCACGCCGCTGCCGAGCATGCCCTTCAAGGTCAGCCGATGGTCGAGCAACAGCACGCGGTGGTTGTACTCGTCGGCGAGCCAGAGGCGATCGCCGTCGAAGCTCAGGTACTTCGGCTCGTTGAGACCGAGCGACGGGTCGGAACGAAACGCCAGCGCATAGTCGGTCGTCAGCACCTGCACCCGGTGATTGCCCGAATCGACGACGTAGAGGCGGCCATCGGTCGAGGCGTCGACGTCGTGCGGGCGGACGAACTGCAGCGGTCCGCTGCCGTAGCTGCCGACCGTGCGGATCAGGCGCCCGTCGCGGAACACGCTCAACTGGCCGCTGCCGGTGTTGGTCGCGATGACGCGGCCGTCGCCCGCGACCGCAACACCTTCGGGCGCCGCCAGGCCGCCGAGTTCGGCGACCAGTTCGCCGTCGGCGTCGCTGATCCGGTAGATCGCGATTCGTCCGTTGCCGGTATCGGCCACCAGCAATCGACCCTCAGCGTCGAATTCGGCATCGTGCGGATACGACAGCTCGCCTTCGCCGAAGTAACCCATCACCGCCAGCGTGCCCGCATCCAGCACCGCGATCCGGCTGTTGTTCATGTCGGTCAGGTAGAGCCGGCGGCCATCGGGCGAGAGCGCGCCGTCGTGCGGACGCGACAGCCCGCTCGCCTGTTCCGCGCGCAATTCGGGCTCCAGCACCGGTTGTGCGAGCGCTGCACCGCCGGCGGCGAGCGCGACCGCAATGGTCGGTATCAAGCTGCGCATGGTCGTCTCCGCGAAGCCATCAGTCGGGCGCCGTATGGCCGAGCAGTGTCGGCTCGCCGGTCCCGTTCAGCGCGAAAATGCTGCCGCCACCGGAGGGTGTGCCGCCGCCGGTCAATGCGCTGATCGTCACTTGGTGGGTCACCATGATCGTCGGCGGACCGTCCTGTGGCAGCGCTGCCAGCATCCGTCGCAGCGCCGCCAGCCGTTCGCCACGCTGCCGACGGCGTTGGAAGAAGGAATTCAGCGCGGGCAGCGGCTCGACCGGGCCGAGATCGAGCAAGCGGGCGGTCTCGAGGCATCGGCACCACTGGCTCGAATATAACTTTGCACGGTCGATGCCTGCGGCACGCAGGCGCTCGCCGAGCCGGCGCGCCTGCTTGCGGCCGACCTCGTCGAGATTGCGCTGCGTGTCGCAGGCGTCGAGGCGAAATTCGGGCGGGTCACCGTAGCCGGGTGCCCGCGCGTGCCGCAGCAGCAGCACGCGGCCCGGCTCGGCGAGCGCATCCAGCGTCGATTCCTGTGCAGCGGCGAGGCCCGACGCGAAGGCCAGCGTCAACGCCACCCAGGCTGCAGCAAAGCGATCCACCATGCCGAATCCTCCTCCGCGTGCAACCGGCATGCTGAATTCAGACGCCGATGGCGACGCGCCCGTTCCCCCGGCGGTTCCCGGCGCGACGGATGGCGACATGGTGCCGGTGGCGCCGGGCCATGCCGTTACAATGTTCGGCGTTCGTGAGATGCATGGGATTGCGATGCGAATCACCCTGGTCCAGCCGGCAGGCTTCAATTTCGTACCCGGACAACCCGACTTCTCGGTGCTGGCCAACCGGCTCGCACCGATCGGCATCCTGTCGCTCGCGTCCTGGCTCGAGCGCCACGGCCATGCGGTGTCGGTGATCGATTGCCTTGGTCCGCATGCACCGGCAGGCACTGCCGCGCACGCCGACGCGATCCTCGCCAGCAGGCCGGAGCTGGTCGGTTTCTCGACGACCACCTCGGGTTTCATGGACGCGCTCGACATGGCCGAGATCGTCAAGGCCAGGACGCCGGCAGTGCGTACGGTCTTCGGCAACGTGCATGTCTCGTCGATCGGCGCGCCCCTGCTCGAGCACTTCCCGGAGATCGACTACCTGTGCATCGGCGAGGGCGAGGGTACCTTGCTGGATCTGGCCGAGGGCCGGCCGGCGTCTGAGATCGACAACCTGGTGTATCGCGATGGCGAACGGGTCGTCACCAACCCGCGCCGCGCCAGGATTCAGCATCTCGACGAGTTGCCGTTCCCGGCCTACGAGAAGCTCGCCGGCTTTCCGCGTGGTTATCATCTGCCGCTCTTCTCGTACGAGAAGCGCTGGGGCGCGACGATGGTCACCTCGCGCGGTTGCCCCTACACCTGCTCGTTCTGCGATCGAACGGTGTTCGAGCGGCGCTACAAGTACAACTCCGCCGAATACATGATCGAGCACATGCGCTACCTGCGCGATCGCTTCGGTGTCCACCACATCAATTTCTACGATGATCTGTTCACCGCCCACCGCAAGCGGGTCGACGAATTCTGCGGGCGTCTGATCGATCGGCCGCTCGGCATCGATTTCAACTGCGCGATACGGACCGGCCATACGTCGCTCGAGCAGTTGCAGGCGCTCAAGGCGGCCGGTGCGCTGATGGTGTCGATGGGCATCGAGTCGGCCGACCCGGGCATGATGGCGCGACACAAGTCCGGCGTCACGCTCGACGAGGTGCGTGAGACGGTCGACCTGATCCGTCGCGCCGGGTTGCGAGCCAAGGGGCTCTTCATCTTCGGTCTGCCGGGCGAATCGCCGGAGACGCTGCGCGCCACCAGCGATTTCATCCTCTCGCTCGAGCTCGACGAGATGAACATGACCAAGTTCAGCCCGATGTACGGCGCACCGATCTGGGACGAGTGCCGTAACGGTGACGCCGGCGATTTCGACGAGGACTGGCGCCTGATGAACTGCCTGAACTTCGTGCTCAGGCCGACCGGTTTCGAGACGCGGGCCGAGATGGATGCCATGTACAACTGGCACGTGCGGCGCTTCTACGACAGTCGCGGCTACCGACGCCGCTTCGTCGGTCGGCTTTGGCAGCATCGTTGGAGCCTGTGGCATCTGGCCAGGAATCTGCCGCGGGTGGTGCAGGCCGCGCGCTATTTCTCGACGGCACCGCGCGGTGCCATGCCCCACGAGAGACATCCGCGTCAGCCGGTCGGGCTGCAGCCGAAGCTCGGTCCGGAACTGACTGCGGGGAGCGTGGTCGAGGTCACGCCGGCGCGCCGGGCACGCGGCATCGGACGGCTGTCGGCGGCGGCTTGAGCCGGCATCACCGCCAGCGGCGGTGACGGGGCGGGCCTCAGGCCGCGGCAGCGACCTCGGCGGCCAGATGGGCGAGGGCGTCGTTCCAGTGCGCGATCACGGCAGGGTCGTCGAAGATCAGGTGATTGCGTTCCTCGATGCGCCTGCAGACGTCGCCGCGAAAGCCCGCGTCGGCCGCCAGCCGCAGCGCGATTTCGACGTAGTGGTCGCCGTCGCGGGCGATGCAGTCGTCGATCTCCATGCGTCGATACAGCGCCCAGGTCTGGCGGCCGCGGAAGAAGCGGCCGGGCAGGGCCACCACCGGGGCGCCCATCGCAAAGGCGTCGAAGCTGGTGACGCCGCCGCTGAAGTGGGGTGGGTCGAGGACGGCATCACTGAGTCGATAGAGACTGAAGTAGCCGTCTCGGCTGTTCTGGTACGGCAGGTAGATGATCCGGTCGGCGAGTGCGCCGAGGCTCGAACGGTGTCTTGCTTCGAGTCGCGGGCGCCAGTCCTCCTTGTCGCTGACGAAGGCCACCAGGGCCTTGGCATCGCGTTCGAGCAGGGCGCGCAGGATCGGATCGAAGTCCGGATGGATCTTCAACAGGTTCTGGGGACACAGATACAGGTGGGCATCGCCCGGCACGCCCAGCGTCTCGCGGTCGAGCACGGTCTGAGCCGGCGCCGGTCGCGGGAAACAGCAGAAAGTGCCGTCGGCCGGCATCCGGTAAAGGCGCTCGCTGTAGTGCTCCGATGCATCCGCAGCCTCGACGCCGGCATGCGACAGATACCAGTCGATTGCCGGCACGCCGCTGGTCACCGGGTGGCCGAAGGTGGTGGCCTGGACCGGCGCCAGCCGCGAGAAGGCCAGCAGATAGGTCAGCGGCATCATGCCGAGGTCGGCGTGCACGAGGACGTCGAGACGGGCCTCGCCGATGGCGCTGCGCATCGCCGACAGCGAGGGCTGCAATTCGACGAAGCGGGCCGCGCGCTCGCGCAGCGCCGATGCCGTGTCGCCTTTCAGTGACGGTTGGGTGAATACCCAAAGCTCGAAGCGCTCGGGGTCGATTCCGGCCAGCATCGAGCCCAGGTAACGGGTCACCGAATGTTCGCCGAGAAACGGCGAAACGATTCCGATGCGCGGCTTCGCCCGACGCTCGCGCACGGCGCCTGGCCGGCAGTGCGGCGCGATGAACTCGAGCGCGGGGAAGGCCCTCGCGAGAACGGTTCCGAGCCGCGACAGGGTTTCGCGCTCGTTGCCGCTGTGGTAGGCCGAATAGAAGCAGGTGACGTCGATTTCAGCTTCGGCATCGCCCGGCAGCGGTGCTTCGGCCTCGACCAGGTCCATTGCACGGTGCAACTCCGCGCGAACGGCCGCGATGTCGTCGAGCGACGATTGGGTTGCACAGTCCATGACCGCGAGCCGCAGGCGCGCCATCGGCCCCGTGGCTGCGCCACGGTAGATGTCGATGCCTTCCTTGAGGCGGCCGCCCCGCCACAGCGCGGCGCCCAGCGCACGCCGTGCGCGCAGGTTGTCGCGCTGGAGCCCGACCACGGTGCGGAAGCAGTCGGCGGCGTCGAGGAAGCGGCTCTGGAACGCCAGCAGGTTGCCGAGGTTCTCGAGCGATGGCACATGGCGCGGATCGACGCGCAGGGCCCGTCGATAGGCCTCGACGGCTTCGGCCAGGCGGCCGGCTGCGCGGCATGCCTTGCCGAGATTGAAATGGTAGAGCGCCACATCCGGGCGTCGGTCGATGGCCTGGCCGATCAGATCGCAGGCCTCGGCGTGGCGCTCACGCTGGAACGCGATGACGCCCAGGCCGTGCAGGGCGCTGGCATGGGTCGCATGGTTTTCGAGCGCACCGCGGTAGAGCTGCTCGGCGTCCGCCAGTCGGCCAGCCATGTGGTGCGCCGATGCCTGCCGAAGCAGATCCGTCGGCGGCGGGCGGCGGGTGGCCGCCACGTTGGCGCCGCAGCACTTCTTGTATTTCTTGCCGCTGCCGCAAGGGCAGGGATCGTTACGTTTGACCGACATCGCTGGACGCTCGCAGCCGCAGACAGGACGAATTATCCCGGAAACCGCTTTCGGGCGCCCCTCGGCGGCTTGATTCGATGCAAATCCGCACCGGCCGGCCTTTGTGACATCTCGTGACGCGGCGGGGGGTGGGTGTCGCCGTTCGGCGCGCTGTCCGGGGTCGTCGGCGGCGTGTCCGATCCCGCGCCAAGCGCCGCCTTCGATGCGACGAACGATTCATAACCAAGGCCTTGCAGGGCACCCCGTGCCCGATTCATCGCCTGCCGGGTGGCGACGACTGCGGCGTCGGCGCCGTCTTTGCCTGCCGATGCCACGTCGGGGTGCCCTAAAGTTCCTTGGCATCCAACCGAAATTCCATGCGATGCCCGCTTGGGCGGGCGGCTGCGAAATCGCCAGGAGTGGAGTCGATGGGAATCTTCGGATCGGGCCGCGAAGTCGAGGCCTTGCGCGAGCGGATCAAGGGCCTGGAGCAGTCGCTCGAGCAAGAGCGACGCGTCAGCGAGCAGTTGCGGGCGGGGCTCGACGCCCATGAGCGCGAGTGTGCGCTCGCCCGGGACCGCGTCGCCATGCTCGAATCCCTGTTCGAGCAACTGACGGTCTATAGCGGGTCCCTGAGCGATGTTCAACGTACCTTCGGCGAGCTGGCGGCGAGCCTCACCGAAGAGCAGGAGGCGGCCGCCCGGTCCACCGATTCCGCGGATCACAGCGCCGCCGCGATCGACCATATCGCCAACAACCTCGACCGCCTCGCCGGCGAGACTCGCCAGACCGCCGGATCGGTGCAGCAGCTCAATCAGCGGGCCGGGCAGATCGGCGGAATCGTCCAGTTGATCCGTGAGATCGCCGATCAGACCAACCTGCTCGCGCTCAATGCCGCCATCGAGGCCGCGCGAGCCGGCGAACAAGGGCGCGGCTTCGCGGTGGTCGCCGACGAAGTGCGCAAGCTCGCCGAACGAACGGCGACTGCAACCAACGAGATTTCCGAACTGGTCAATGCAATCCAGGGTGAGACCGGCAAGACCCAGGTGACCATCGAGGCGCTGTCGAACAAGGCATCGACGGCGGCCGAAGATGGCCGCAGCGCTCGTGAGAGCATGGGCGAGTTGTGCGCGCTGGCGCGCCAGATGGCCGCGGTGATGCAGGGCGCGGCGGTGCACAGCTTCGTCGAGCTGGCCAAGTTCGATCATCTGATCTACAAGATGGAAGTCTATCGCGCGGTCGCGGGCCATTCCGACAAGACCGTGTCGGACTTCGCCAGTCACACCGCCTGCCGGCTCGGCAAGTGGTATTACGAGGGTCAGGGCAGAAACTTCGCGGATCTCGGGGCCTATCGGGCGCTCGAGGCGCCGCATGCCAAGGTGCACAACAGTGGCAGGCAGGCGCTCGAACTGGCCGGCAGCGGTCGCTTCGCCGATGCCATCAGGGCCCTTGAGCAGATGGAGGCCGGCAGCGCCGGCGTCATGAGTGCCCTGCAGGAGATCTCGGAGCGCGCGCACCACCGCTAGCGGTCGGCCGTCGCACGCGCCTGCTCGCGCACGAGCAGCGTCGGGCTGCGCGCCTGCCCTGATGTAACCTGCCGGTCCGGCAAGGCCGATGTGACTCGAAGCCGCCGGTGCGTGCCGTTCAATCGTTGAGGTATCGACGCTTGCCTCGTCGATCGCAACGCGTCGCTTGTTGCCGACCTTCGCACGGTCGGCGTCCCTGCGGGTGTCGAGGCCGTGGCTTCGAGCGCGCTTCAGTCGCCGTTCAAATGGGGTCATGCGGATGCCGACGAGGGTCCGGTTGCTGTGTCGGTCCGGCCCGCCGAGGATTTTCGAGACGCCCGAGCAGGCGCGTGCCCCGCGCGAGCAAAGAGGCTCAGAACCGCTTCGGCCCGGGTGGCGGGGTGCCACCGCAGCGCCCGAGGCCCGGTCGCTTTTTCCGCGGTGGCGTCCGGGTTCGCTATCATCATCGCCATGAAGCGACCCGACCCGGCCCTTCGGCCGTCCAGTTCCACCCCTCCGCGCCTGCCTTCCGGCCGTCCCGCATGAACGAACACGCGCTGCAGATGCTGGCGGCGCTGGCGATCGCCGGCGGGGCATGCCAGTTCCTCGCCTGGAAGCTCCGCCTGCCGGCGATCCTGTTCCTGCTGCTGACCGGCATCGTCGCCGGACCGGTGGCCGGCTGGCTCGATCCGGACGAGTTGCTCGGGCCCTTGCTCTTTCCCTTCGTGTCGCTGTCGGTCGCGGTGATCCTGTTCGAAGGCAGCCTGACCCTCGAACTCGCCCAGATCCGCGGCATGGAACACGTCGTGCGCCGCTTCGTCACCAGCGGCGTGCTGGTGACCTGGAGCGTGACCACGCTCGCCACCCACTGGCTGGCCGGCTTCTCGTGGGAGATGGCGACGCTGTTCGGGGCGATCATGGTGGTCACCGGGCCGACCGTGATCGTGCCGATGTTGCGCAGCGTGCGACCCACCGCCAAGGTCGCCAACATCCTGCGCTGGGAAGGCATCATCATCGATCCGATCGGCGCGCTGCTGGCGGTGCTGGTGTTCGAGTTCATCGTCAGCCGCGAGGCCGGTGCCGCCTTCAGCCAGACGCTGCTGGCCTTCGTCTCGGTGATTGGCATCGGCACGCTGACCGGCACGGGCATCGGCTATCTGCTCGGCGAGGCCTTGCGTCGCGACTGGCTGCCGGCCTACCTCTACAACCTCGCGACGCTGGCCGCCGTGTTCGGTGCCTTTGCCATCTCCAACGAACTCGCCGAGGAGTCCGGGCTGCTGGCGGTGACGGTGATGGGTATCTACCTCGGCAATCGAAAGGGCGTGCCGATCGAGGAAATCCTGGCCTTCAAGGAAAGCCTCTCGCTGTTGCTGATCACGGTGTTGTTCATCCTGCTGGCCGCACGTCTCGATATCGGCCAACTGGCCGAACTGGGCTGGCTGGTGGTCGGCGTCTTCCTGGTCGTCCAGTTTGTGGCGCGACCGCTGAAGGTGGCCTACTGCACCTGGGGTTCGAGCTTCAGCCTGCGCGAGCGCGCGCTGCTGGCGTGGATCGCGCCACGCGGCATCGTCGCTGCGGCGGTCAGTGCGCTGTTTGCGATCAAGCTCGAGGAACTCGGGTTCGAGGAGGCTGCGCTGCTGGTGCCGATGACCTTCGTCGTGATCATCGGCACGGTGGTCTTTCAGAGCCTGACGGCAAGTTCGCTCGGACGCTGGCTCAAGGTATCGGAACCGGATCCGCACGGCTTCTTGATCATCGGCGCCAATCCATTGGCACGTACCATCGCCAAGGCACTCGATCAGCAGAAGGTGCGCGTGATGCTGACCGACACGCTGTGGGACAACGTCAGCCGGGCGCGCATGTCGGGGCTGCGTTCCTACTATGGCAATCCGCTGTCGGAACATGCCGAGCTCTACCTCGACACCTCCGGCCTCGGCTATCTGCTGGCGCTGACCGCCGATGCCCACCTGAACGGCCTGGCCTGCAACCGCTATCGCGACCAGTTCGGGCCGCGACATGTCTTTGCGCTGCGGGTCGGCGGCAACGCCAGCGGTCGTGCGGACGTGGCGCGCCAGGGCCGCCGTGCATTCGGCGAGGATGTCACCTACGTCGACCTGTCGCGCCGCATCTATCGCGGCGCCGAGATCCGCAGGACCAACCTGTCGGAGAACTACACGCTGGACCATTTCGCCGAGATGTACGGCGCACGAGCGACGCCGTTGTTCGCGCTGGATCCCAAGGGCAGGCTCGAGGTGCTGGCGGCCGACAATCAGCGTGAGCCCGGCCCCGGCTGGTCGATCATCGCATTGATCGACCAGGATCCCGACGAGGCGTCGAAGTCCCGCAGCGACAAGTCCGACGGCGGCAAGACTCGCGGCCGCGACGCCTGAAGCGGCTTGCCGCGTCAGATCAACGGCCGCGCCCGCAGCGGCAGCGCATGATAGTCGGAGAGTTGTCGCAATCTGCCGAGATCGCCGATGCGCAGGGCGCCGCCCCGCAATTCGATGAGCCCGAGCAGGTTCAGACGCCGCAGCGTCTTGTTGGTATGGACCAGTGACAGCCCCAGCGCGTCTGCAATGTGCTGCTGGCTGATCGGCATCTGCACGCTACCGTCAGTGCCCATGCCGACCGACTCCGCTCGCTTGTAGAGATGGATCAGCAGCATGCCGATGCGTTCGATAGCGCTACGTCGACCGACCGACAGCAGGTTCTCGTCGACGATCAGCTCCTCGTGCGCGCAGAGCCAGGTGAGATCGTAGGCGAGGCTCGGGTATTCCTGGTAGAGGTGCCACAGCCGTTGCCGCGGAAACACGCACAGGGTCACGTCGGACAGGGCCTCGATGCCATGCATGGCGTCGTGGTCGAGTTCCTGCTGGAGGCCGACGAAGTCGCCGGGCAGAAGAAAATTGAGGATCTGCCGGCGGCCGTCGCCGAGGCTGCGATAACGGTGCGCCCAGCCCGAGAGAATCGTGTAAAGCCGGTCTGAACGTTCACCTTCGAGCAGGATCGGCAAGCCGGCCGCAACCCGCATCTGCCGGCTCTTGAAGCGTTCGATGAACGCGATCTCCGCCGCTTCGTTGGCGCGGAAGGCCGCCCGGCTCCTGAGCGGGCAGTTCATGCACGATGTCTCCGAGCTCACCCCATTCCCTCCATCGACAAGTCCCGGCGCGCATGCGCGCGGCGGGGCGTCCCAGCCCGTTTGCGACGCTTGCCGGCGCGCCTCGTCGGTGCCGTCGAATATATGTCATTTCACATGTGGTGAAGCGCTCGGCCGCACTATAGTGCGAAACCGAACGATCGATCGCAACTTGCAGACGGATACATCATGGAACTGGATCTCTACCATCTCATCTATACGAGCGTCATCGATGGGGACGTCAGTCCGTCCTGCGTCGGCGACATCATTCGGACATCGCGAGTGAAGAATCGCCTGGACGAGATCACCGGCTTGCTGGTGTTCGACGGCTGGCGTTTCTGTCAGTACATCGAAGGCGAACGCGAGGCCGTACGCAGTCTCGCCCAGATCATCTGCGAGGATGTCCGCCACACCCAGTTCACCGTGTTGCACGAGGCGCCGCTCGACGGCGGACGCATGTTCGCCGACTGGTCGATGGCCTACGCCCTGTCCCAGGACGACGAACTGCTGCCGGGCCTGTCGGCCTTGCGCGGACTGGCCGCAGTCCATCGACTGCACGGCTTGTTGCCGTCGCTGGACATGGAACCGTGAGCCAGCGCCGGCGGCGCCGTCGGACAGGGCCTACGGTGAGTCGCGGCGCCATCCTAGGCACGGTGCGGCCGAAGCCTACCGGCGCGGAGTCTGGCGCGCGCCACACTGCAGTCACGAAGGCCGACGGAGCTGTCGATGAATATCCCGCCCTGCCGATTGCTGGTTTCCATGCTGCCGCTGCTGATGACGATCACGTTGTCCGGCATCCTGATCGCCGACCTGGCAGCGGCGGTCAGTACGCCGATCGTCGAGCGGCAGCCGGCACCGGACGCCCGCGAACTGTGTCGTCGCCTCGTCGAGTCTGCCGGTGCCTGTCCGCCGTTCCGGGCAGCGACGACCGGACGCGCCGGAATCGACGGTCGCCGCGACGGCGCGCGAGCGCGTTTTGAGGCTTAGCGCCAGTTGCGCGAAAATGGCGACGCACGCTCGCACCGCGGAGACTCGCCATGCTGCTGATGATCGACAATTACGATTCCTTCACCTACAACCTGGTTCAGTACTTCGGTGAACTGGGTGCCAACGTCCGCGTCTACCGCAACGACGCGATCGGCGTCGACCAGATCGAGGCGCTGGCGCCGGATCAGCTGGTGATCTCGCCGGGACCGTGTACGCCCGCCGAGGCCGGCGTGTCGGTCGATGCGATCCGGCGTTTTGCCGGCCGCATCCCGGTGCTCGGCGTGTGTCTCGGCCATCAGGCAATCGGCGCGGCTTTCGGCGGCAGGATCGTTCACGCCAAGCGATTGATGCATGGCAAGGTGTCGCCGGTCCATCATCTGGGCGAAGGGGTCTTTCGCGGCCTGCCCGAACCGGTGACCTGCACGCGCTATCATTCGCTGGCGGTCGAGCGCGACAGCCTACCCGAATGCCTCGAGGTCACCGCGTGGACCGAAGACGGCGAGATCATGGGCCTGCGCCACCGGGAACTGGCGGTCGAAGGCGTGCAATTCCACCCGGAATCGATCCTGACCGAGCATGGTCATGCCCTGCTCAGGAACTTCCTCGAGCAGCCGGTCGCGGCCTGAACGGGTCGCGTCCTTCCCAGACCCGGCGAACGACGATGCCGGGCGCCCATATGGAGACTCCCTCATGAGCATTACGCCCCAGGCGGCGCTGCAGCGCGTGATCGAGCATCGCGAAATCTTCTTCGATGAGATGCTGTCGCTGATGCGCCAGATCATGGCCGGCGAGATTTCCCCATTGATGACTGCGGCGCTGCTGTCGGGCCTGCGCACCAAAAAGGAGACCATCGGCGAGATCGCTGCCGCCGCCACCGTGATGCGGGAACTTTCGAGCAAGGTCGTGGTGCCCGGCGACCCGGGCAACTTTCTCGATGTCGTCGGTACCGGTGGCGACGGCGCGCAGACCTTCAACATCTCGACCGCGACGATCTTCGTCGCCGCCGCTGCCGGCGCGCGGGTGGCCAAGCATGGCGGCCGCAGCGTGTCGAGCAAGTCCGGCGCGGCCGACGTGCTGGAAGCGCTGGGCGTCAATCTGGCCCTGACCCCCGAGCAGGTCGCCGAGTGCATCCAGGCCACCGGCGTCGGCTTCATGTTCGCCCCCAACCACCACAGCGCAATGAAGAACGTCGCGCCGGTGCGGCGGGAGATGGGGGTGAGAACGATCTTCAACATTCTCGGCCCGCTGACCAACCCCGCGGGCGCGCCGCACACGCTGATGGGGGTATTCCACCCGGACCTGGTCGGGATCCAGGTACGGGTGATGCAGCGCCTCGGTGCCGAGCACGTGCTGGTGGTGTACGGGCGCGACGGCATGGATGAAGTCACGCTGGGCGGTGCGACGATGGTCGGCGAACTCAAGGACGGCGAGATCGTCGAATACGACATTCATCCCGAGGACTACGGTCTTGACATGCGATCGAGCCGAAATCTGCAGGTCGATGACGCCGCACAGTCGAAGGCAATGCTGCTGTCGGCGCTCGACAACACCGACGGCGCGCCCCGCGAGATCGTCGTCTTCAACGCCGGCGTCGCGCTGTACACGGCCGGGATCGCGGACGCGATCGGCACCGGCATCGCGCTCGCACGGGAAGCCATCGCCTCGGGTGCGGCCCGCGCCAAGCTGGAAGAGTTCGCGGCCTGCACGCGCCGGTTTCAGTGAGCAGTCGATGAGCGACATTCTCAAGCGCATACTGGGCGTCAAGGCCGGCGAACTCGCCCGCGCCCGTGCCGAGATCTCCGAGCCGGCGCTACGGGCGTTGGCCACGGCGGCCCCGGCTCCGCGGGATTTCGTCGGCGCCTTGCGCGCCCGCATCGACGCCGGCGATGCCGCCGTGATCGCCGAAATCAAGAAGGCGAGCCCGTCGCGCGGCGTGCTGCGGGCGGATTTCAGGCCCGCCGACATCGCCGCCTCGTACCAGCGCGGCGGCGCCGCCTGCCTGTCGGTGCTGACCGATCGCGAGTTCTTCCAGGGCGCGCCCGATTACCTGCGGGAGGCCCGCGCGGCGTGCGGGTTGCCGGTCCTGCGCAAGGACTTCCTGATCGATCCCTACCAGGTGATCGAGGCCCGGGCGATGGGCGCCGACGCAATTCTGCTGATCGTGGCCGCCTTGTCGCTCGAACAGATGCGGGAAATGGAGGCGCTGGCGCTCGAGCTGGGCATGGCGGTCCTGGTCGAAAGCCACGACGCCGGCGAGCTCGAGCGCGCCTTGCAGCTGGCGACGCCGCTGATCGGCATCAACAATCGCAACCTGCGCACCTTCGAAGTCTCCCTCGACACCACGATCGACCAGCTCGAATCGATTCCGGCGGGGCGAACCGTCATCACCGAGTCCGGCATCCTGACGCGATCCGACGTTGCCCGCATGCGCCGTCACGGGGTCGATGCCTTCCTGGTCGGCGAAGCGTTCATGCGGGCGGATGACCCGGGTGGGGAGCTGAGGGCGTTGTTTGCCTGAGCGCACAATGTCCGAGCAGACGCCAAGCCGGTCGCCGGCCGCGCCAGCACCACGATCGCCCGCGATGAGGGTGCTGCGCTGGATCCTGGGTCTTGCAGCAAGCATCGCCGTCCTTGTAACCCTGTTTGCGTTATGGATTTCCGGCACGACCTCGGGCCTGCAGGGGGTTGCCCGTGCCGTGCACACGCTGACCGACGGTGCCGTGCAGCTCGACGGTGTCGACGGCCGCTTGCTCGACCGCCTGACCGTGGATCGCCTCCGTGTCGATCTGCCCGATCTTCGGCTGGCGGTCGACGGACTCGAATTCCACTGGGCGCCGTTGGCACTGGTCGATGAGCAACTCGACCTGCGCGCACTGACCGCCGACTCGGTGCAGTTCGCGGCGCGGCCGAGCGAGGAAGCCTCGAGCGGGCCGCCGGCGGCGCCGCAAGGCATCCCGATACCGCTCAGGGTCAATGTGACGCGGCTGGCACTCGGCCGACTGCAGGTAAACCAATGGGCCGAAACCGGATTCGGCGAACCCAGCCTGCGCATCGACGCGATCGAAGCCAGTGCGCGCGCCGACGGCGATCGGTTTCAGATCGAGCGTGCGTCCGCCAGACTGCCCTGGGGGGAGGCCCTGGCAAGCGGCACGATGGCGACCGCCAGCCCCTTCGACCTGGCATTCGAAGCCAGCCTCGCCGGGGACTATGAGGATCGGCCGTATCGTCTGGCGCTGTCCGCTGTCGGTACGCTGCTGCAGCCGCAGCTCACGGTGACCGGAAACAGTGCCGGGGTCGATGCGAGAATCGAGGCGCTGGCGCGGCCGTTCGAAGCGGTGCCGCTGGCCCGCGCCCAGCTGACCGCAGGGCCGATCGATCCGGCCGAATTCACCGACGGTGCGCCGCGCGCGGCATTGTTCGTCGATGCCGACCTGAGCCTGCCGGAAGCGCCGGCCGGCACCGCGCCGACGCCGCTCGAGTGGACGATCGGCGGCCCGGTTTCGATCGTCAATCGCCAGCCCGGCAGCTGGGATGCGCAGCAGGTGCCGGTCGAACGGATTGCCGGCAGGCTCGACTGGGCCGACCGGCGACTGGTCGTCGAAGACCTGCTGGTCGCACTGGCCGGCAATGGAAGGCTCTCGGGACGTGCCACATGGCAGCCGGGCGAATCGGACCCGGTCGGCCGCTTCGATGTCGACCTGCGGCTCGACGGGCTCAGGCCGAGGGCGCTCGACGCCCGCCTTCCGGAAACGGTTCTCGCCGGTACCGTGGTCGGCACCGGCGACGGCGCGGGGCAACAGGCCGAGCTGGCGATCTCGGGCGAAGGACTGGCGTTGGCCGCACTGGCGAAGCATGCCGAACGCCGGGTGACGCTGTCCGGCTTGAGGCTGACCCAGGGTGCGGCCAGCGTGTCCGGCGACGCGACGCTCGAACTCGAGGGCGAACGACCGTTTTCCGCGCGTCTCGAAGTCGCCGCGCTCGACCCGTCCAAACTCTATGCCGACGCACCCGCGGCCGAGTTGAACCTGGGCCTCGACGCGCAGGGTCGCCTCGATCCCGAGCCGGAAGCGCAAGTGGCCTACCGCTTCGCGCCGTCTCAGTTGATGGGGCACGCGCTGGCCGGAGAAGGGCGGGCGCACCTCGCGCTGCAGCGGATCAGCGACGCCGAGCTGTGGTTGTCGCTGGCCGGCAACCGGGTGGACGCGAGTGGCGCGTGGGGGCACGAGGGCGACCGCCTGGCGATCGATGCCAACGCCGGCGCGCTGGACGTGATCGACCCGGCACTCGAAGGCCGTGCGGTGATCCAGGCCGAACTGAGCGGAACACCCGAACAGCCGTCGGGCAAGGCGCTGATCACCGCCGAGCGTTTGAAGCTGCCGGGTGGCTGGCGGTTGTCAGGGGTCAATCTCCAGGGGGAACTGGCCGGCGGACTCGACGGCAACCTGGTGCTCGCGGCCGGCGTCGGCGAGGTGCGCGGCGCCGATCGCAACACCGTGCTCGAGCGGGCGGGCCTGTCGATCCAAGGCTCGCGTGGCGCGCACCGGGCCGAACTCAGCGTCGATGCGCCGGGCGCGGATGCGTTGAATGCGAGCCTGCAGGGCAGCCTCGACGACGCCGGCGGCTGGACCGGGCGACTGCTCGAACTGCAGACCACGGGACGGCTTGCGATGCATCTCGACCAGCCGGCCGAACTGACCGTCAGTGGCGACATCGTCAACCTCGGTGCAGCCCGACTGAGTACGCCGGCCGGCGGTTTCATTGCGCTCGACAGCACGCGCTGGCAGGGTGGCAACCTGGATCTTCGAGGCAGCATGGGTGGATTCGGCATCGACCTGTCGGCCGGTCCGCAAGATTCGGACACCCCCTTGCGAGGACAGCTCCGCTTCGGCGGCGATTGGGATCTCAAGATCGCCGAATCGGTCGACGGCAGCGTCAGGATCCAGCGCGAGTCGGGTGACCTGATCCTGGTGGGGGACGCCCCGGCCGAACTCGGTCTCTCCGACATCCAGTTGATTGCCAACGCGAATGCGGGCGAGGTGGCGATCGCCGCGCACGCCGAAGGCAGTCGCCTGGGCAAGCTCTCGGCGTCGATCAACACCGCGGTCGAGCGTGACGGTGTGGCCGTCCGGCTGGTCCCCGGGGCGTCGCTGCTGGGGTCGGCGCGACTCGACATGCCATCGATCCGCTGGCTCGGTCCTCTGCTCAGCGCCCAATTGCTGACCGGAGGCCGCCTCAAGGCCGGCTTCTCGATCGCCGGGACGGTCGACCAGCCGCTGGCCGTCGGCGAACTCGAAGGCAGCGAACTCGAGCTGAATCTGCCGGAGGCCGGCTTGCGGCTGTCGGGTGGCCGTCTCGTGGCAAGCTTCGACCAGGACTACCTGCGCGTCGTCGAGCTCGAATTCGTCTCGCCGAACCTGGTGCGTCCCACCGAATCGCGCATTCCGGTCGACAGGTTGATGAAGGAGCCCGGGCGCTTCCTGGCCTCGGGCAGCATCGACCTCGGTGACGGCTCCGGGCGCTTCGGTTTCCGCGCCGACCGGTTGCCGCTACTGCAGCGCAAGGATCGCTGGCTCGCGGTCAGCGGCGAGGGCAACATCGTCAGCGGCTGGGACTTCGTCGACCTGAAGGCGACACTCGGGGCCGACGCCGGCGCGATCACGGTCGGCGAAGCGCCGCCGCCGAGCCTGTCGGACGACGTCGTGATTCTCGGTGACGAGCGCGAACCCGGCAATTTCCGGATTTCGGCCGACGTCGGCATCCGCCTCGGCAAATCCTTCTACCTGACCGCCATGGGGCTCGATACCCGGCTCGCCGGTGGCATCGACATCTACGTGCGACCGACGCGTCCGCCGGCGGCAAGTGGCGTGATCCTGCTCGAGGATGGCGTGTTCGAGGGTTACGGCCAGAAGCTCGTGGTCGAGAACAGCAGCGTCAATTTCGCCGGACCGGTGGACAATCCGTCGTTGAACATCACCGCCCTGCGCAAGGGGCTCGAGGTCGAGGCCGGCGTCGCGATCACCGGCACCGCCCGGCGACCGCGGGTCGAACTGGTGTCATCGCCGGCGGTGCCGGACTCGGAAAAGCTTGCGTGGATCGTGCTTGGACGGCCGCCCGACACCACCAGCGGTGCCGACCTCGGCCTGCTGATTCCGGCCGCACAGGCACTGCTCGGCGGACCCGGCGGTGGCATTACCAGCCAACTTTCTAGCTCGCTCGGGCTCGACCAGATCAGCATCGGCCAGGGCGATCTCAACAGTGCGGGCCGCAGCGCGACCAGTTCGGTGGTCGACAGTGGCGTTCGCAGCAGTGCCGGCAGCGTGTCGGGGCAGGTCGTGACGCTCGGTAAGCGGCTGTCGACCGACACCTTCGTCGCGTTCGAACAGAGCCTTGCCGGCGCGGAGAGCATCGTCAAGCTGACCCACCAGCTCGGGCAGCGGCTGTCGGTGGTGGCCCGCGGCGGGACCGACAATGCGATCGATTTGTTCTATACGTTCACGTTTCGCTGAGCGGCGACGGGCAGGGTCGCCAGATCGCGCTTGTCTGCGCCGAACGGTCGTGCGAAATTGTGGTGATTGCGGTGGCGGGCGCCGTCCAGGCGCGTAGCAGGTTCGCGAGTGATCACGGCCGGTGCGGCGCCTGCCGCGCCGACCGGGCAGGAGAACAGCATGGCAGAACAGACCATACAGATAGACAGTGCGATTTTCGGCGGAGGCTGCTTCTGGTGCCTCGAAGCGGTGTTCGTTCGGATCAAGGGGGTCAAGTCGGTGACCTCCGGCTATGCCGGCGGTCAGATGCCGTCGCCGGATTACCGCGCGGTGTGCACGGGCGGCACCGGGCACGCCGAGGTCGTGCGCATCGACTTCGACCCGGCCGTGGTGACCTATGCTGACCTGCTGGCGGTGTTTTTCGTGATCCACGACCCGACGACGCCGAACCGACAGGGCAACGACGTCGGTACGCAATACCGCTCTGTGATCTTCACCGTGTCGGATGACCAGGAGACCCTGGCCAGACGCGCAATCGCGGAACTCGACGCGAGCGACGAATTCGACGCGCCGGTGGTCACCGAGGTGCTGCCGGCAAGCCGATTCTGGCCGGCCGAGGACTACCACCGGGACTACTTCGAAAACAACCCGAACCAGCCCTACTGCCGGCTCGTCGTGGCGCCGAAGGTCGAGAAGTTCCGCCAGCGCTTCGCCCGCCTGAGCAACGACTGAAGGGATCACCGCAAGGGGTCACGGTTACAATCCAGGATCGGCCGCGCGATCGGCGTGCCGGCCGACGAACTGTGACAGGAGAATGAGCACGTGAGTGATTCCCAAGGCCTGAGCATCGAGGATCTCGAGACCGGTGACGGCGACGTCGCCGAGAGCGGCAAGACGGTGTCGGTGCACTACACCGGCTGGTTGACCGATGGCACCAAGTTCGATTCGAGCAAGGATCGCAACCAGCCGTTTTCGTTTCCCCTCGGTGCAGGCTACGTCATCCAGGGCTGGGACAAGGGCGTCCAGGGCATGAAGGTCGGCGGTCGACGCAAGATCACGATCCCGCCCGAACTCGGCTATGGCGCTCGCGGTGCCGGCGGCGTGATCCCGCCGAACGCGACCCTGGTGTTCGAAGTCGACCTGCTCGACGTCAAATGAACTGAACGGGCCATTGGCCGGCGATCGCCGCCGCACGTCGGGCGTGCGCGGCGATCACCGGTCGACGGAGCAAGGGTGTTGCCATGGCGCGCATCAAGGTGTTGCATCGAACCGTCTATCGATACTCGGAGCCGGTCCATTTCAGCGAGCACCGCTTCATGTGCCGCCCGCGGGACAGTCACGATCTGCGCCTGCTCGAAACCGGCATTCGCATCGATCCGGTGGCGGATTTGAGGTGGCTGCACGACGTCTTCGGCAACTCGGTGCTGGTCGCCCGGTTCGCCGAGCCCGGGCAGCAACTCACCTTCGAATCCACCTTTCTCGCCGAGCACTTTCCGGCCGAGCCGGACGTGGGCCTGATCGAGCCCTATGCGATGCGGCTGCCCTTCAGCTACGACGCCGGCGAGATGCCGGATCTGGCACGCAGCGCTGAGCGCCAGTATCCGGATTCGCGTCACCAGGTGGATGCCTGGGTGCGGGATATCTGCGCCCGGGCCGAGACCGACGACACGCTGTCGCTGATCAAGGCCGTCACCCATGCCATCAAGAACGGCTTCGAGTATCGCGCCCGCGACGAGGAGGGCACCCAGACGCCGGTGCATACGCTGGAACTGGGCAGCGGCAGCTGTCGCGACTTCGCGCTGCTGATGATCGAGGCGGTGCGCAGCCTGGGCCTCGCTTCCCGCTTCGTCTCCGGCTACCTGTACGACGAATCGCTGGTCGATGCCGAGAACGCGATGGTCGGCGGTGGCGCGACCCACGCCTGGGTCCAGGTGTATCTCCCCGGCGCCGGCTGGCTGCCGTTCGACCCGACCAACGGCATCGTCGGTGGTCGCAACCTGATCCGGGTCGCGGTCGCGCGCGATCCGGCCCAGGCGGCACCGCTGACCGGTAGCTTCGTCGGGCCCTCGGACGCCTATCTCGGCATGGAGGTCGAGGTCAAGGTCAGCGTCGAATGACGTCGCCCGGGGTCGCCCGGCTCAGTCCAGCGCCTTGATCCAGAAAGTCATCGGCTTCGGCGATTCGTGCGCTTCGCCGATCTCGCGCCATCGAACGTGGGTCGTGAGGGTGGGCTGTATCCGGTAACCGCGCCGCTGCCAGAACGCGTTCAGCGATACGTGGTCCGCCGGCCGTGCCAGATGACCGGGCGGACGATCCACCGCGCAGAAGCAACAGTAGCGAAAGCAGCCGCAGGCGCGAGCATGGGCCTCGCGGTGCTCGAAGAAGGCGACGCCGGCGCCGTGCCCACGGTAGGCGGGCAGCAGTACCGACTCGGCCAGATAGAAAATTTCGCCGACGCAATGGCTGGCCGCGTCGTCGTCGCGGGCCAGCACGATGATGCTGTCCTGCGCATCGACGTAGGTGTGCAGATGGCGTTCCTCGTAGGCGAGGTCGCCGGCGTGGAGATAGGGCCACTCGCGAAACACGGTGATTCGCAGACGGGCCAGTTCGGGCAGGAAGGTGGACAGGGCACCGCCGGACATCGTTTCGAAACGCAGCATCTGGCGTCACCGGTTGGCGGTTCGAGATACGTATCGGTCATACGGACCAATGCGGCATCGCCCCGATTTTGCCCGAGATCGCCATTCCCGAGGCGCGTGCCGTCAGATCGCCGGCAGCGCCCGTTCGATCAGCGCGGACATCGGCAGATCGGCGGCCAGCGTGCCGAAAGCCAGACCGTGGCGTCGTGCGATGCGCGAGCGGCAAAAGGCTTCGGCCACCGACGCATCGCCGTCGAGTAGGATCGCCGCCTGCAGGGCGAGCGCGGCGTCCTCGACGACGGCCCGACTGCGCACCTCGAGCGCCGCATCGTCGTCGATGGCATGGGCAAGGGTGTCGATCGCGGCGTCGAGCGCGTGGTCGCACCCACGGGCGCGTTCGAACTGCTTGAACAGCGCCTCGCGACAGGCCGGCTCGCGGCCAAGGGCGCGCAGCACGTCGAGGCAGACGACGTTGCCGCTGCCTTCCCAGATCGAGTTCAACGGCGCCTGTCGGTAGAGCCGGGTCATCGCCGTGGTCTCGACATAGCCGAGGCCGCCGAGGCATTCCTGGGCCTCGTTCACCAGTGATGGCGTGCGCTTGCAGACCCAGTACTTACCGATTGCCGTTGCGATCCGCGCGAATGCCGCCTCGCGGGGGTCGCGGGGCGCGGCATCGACCGCACGCGCGACGCGCATCGCCAGTGCCACCGCGGCCTCGCTCTCGATGATCAGGTCGGCCAGCACGTTCTGCATCAGGGGCTGTTCGATCAGGCGGCGGCCGAAGGCGCTTCGCTGGCGGCAGTGGTGCAGGGCCTGCACCACCGCCTGACGCATCAATCCGGCCGATGCGATCATGCAGTCGAGCCGGGTCAGCGCCACCATCTCGAGGATCGTCGCGATGCCCCGCCCCGCCTCGCCGACGCGCTCGGCCAGGGCGCCGGCGAACTCCACCTCGGCCGAGGCGTTGCTCCAGTCGCCGAGCTTGTCCTTCAAGGCCTGGAGGTGCACTGCGTTGCGGCTGCCATCCGCAAGCACACGCGGCACCAGGAAGCAACTGAGGCCGACCTCGTCGCGGGCCAACACCAGATGGGCGTCGCTCATCGGCGCCGAGAAGAACCATTTGTGACCGACTAGCCGGTAACCGCCGTCGGTCAGCCGCTCGGCGCGCGTGCTGTTGCTGCGCACATCCGAGCCGCCCTGCTTCTCGGTCATGCCCATGCCCATCGTGCACGCCCGCTTGTCGGCGGCCGGCAACGGTCGCGGGTCGTAGTCGGCAGCGATCAACCCGGGCAGCCAGTGCGAAGCGAGTGCCGGCGCGTGCCGCAGCGCAGCCACCGCCGCAAAGCTCATCGTCAGCGGGCAGGCCGTGCCGGCATCGGCCTGGGTGTGCAGATAGAGCAATGCCGCGCGGGCGACGTGGGCGCCGGCACGTTCGGCGTGACGCCAGCCGAAGCTGTGCACGCCGTGCTGCGTCGCCAGGGCCATCAGGCGGTGATAGGCGGGATGGAAGTCGACCGCGTCGATGCGGCGACCGTAGGCATCGAAGGCCTGCAGCACCGGTCGCTGCCGGTTGGCGGCTTCGCCCAACGCGCGCATCTCGCCGCCGACCAGGGCACCGTAGGCCGCGAGTTCGCCATTCGCCCAGCTGCCACCGTCGCGGGCGACGGCCTCGGCGAGCGCGGTGTCGTTGGTCCAGGCGTTGTCGTGCGCCAGCGGCGTCGGCTGATTGCCGACCTCGTGGGTGTGGAAGCGTGGGTCCGGAGTCATTGGCGGCCGCCTCGCTCGATCGGATTCTTCCCTTCAACTTAGACGAGGTCGGCCAGCAGCGGTGCGCCGCAGTTGTCCGGCCTATCGCCTAGCGGCAATTCGTAACGCATCCAGGGCTCACCTGGCCCGCACAGGTTGGTACGGGACGATTGTTGCTAATTCAGGGATAAAAATTCAATTGATCGGATATTTATTGCAAATCTTGGCGCACGTACAGTGACTCCACCGCAGCAACGTCGCTGCCTCGACACAAGGAGTCGATCATGAACGTTCTCGTCATCGGTGCCGGCCAGATGGGCTCGGCCTTCGTCAAGCAACTGGTCCGCAGCGGCCACCAGGTCAGCGTCACCGCGCGCAATCTCGCCAAGGCCGAGTTGCTCGCCGCCGCCCAACCCGGTGCCACGGCGGTGCCGTCGGCGGGGGCCGCCGCTTCCGTCGACGTGGTCGTCGTCGCCACCGGCTACGGCGATGCACTCCCGGCGCTGCAATCGGTCGGCGCCCTCGACGGCAAGGTGGTGATCGACATCACCAACCCGCTGACCCCCGACTATATGGGCCTGACCCTCGGCCACGACACTTCGGCCGCTGAGGAGATTGCCCGCGCGCTGCCGGGCGCGGAAGTGGTCAAAGCCTTCAACACCGTGTTCGCGCCGGTACTCGCCGACGGCGCCGATTTCGGCAACGGACAACGGGTCAGCGTCTTCGTCGCCAGCGATAGCGCCCGTGCCAAGCGCGCGGCCAGCGATATCGCCGAGGCGATCGGCTTCGAAGTCATCGACGCCGGCGGTCTGGCCAACGCCCGCTATCTCGAGCCACTGGCCGGACTCAACATCTACCTCGGCTACGGCGCCGGGCTCGGCACCGGCATTGCCCCGACCTGGCTGCGCAAGGCCTGAACTCCGCGATTCCCCAACCACCGACAGAAGGAAGACCATGATGAACGCTCGCAACACGCTGCTCGCAACCGCCGTCGCCCTGCTCGTGGCGACCGCCGCCCAGGCCCAGTCGCCGGCCGAGAATCCGCAGACCCTGGCACCGCCGCACGAGCCCCAGGCCGCCGACGTTGAACAGCGCCTGCAAGTCTTCGACACGCTGGACTTCGACGTCTTCACCAACCAGAAGTGGGACCGCCTGCACGAGAGCCACGCCGAAAACATCGTCGTCACCTGGCCGGACGGCCACGAAACCCAGGGCATCGCAGCGCACATCGAGGACCTGAAGGCGATGTTCGTGTTCGCGCCGGACACCGCGATCCAGGTCCATCCGATCCGCTTCGGATCCGGCTCCTGGACCGCGGTGACCGGCGTCATGACCGGTACCTTCACCGAATCGATGCCGATCGGCGACGGCAAGACGATCCCGCCGACCGGAAAGCGCTTCGCGATCGGCATGGCGACCATCGGCCACTGGAAGGACGGCACGATGGACCACGAATGGCTGTTCTGGGACAACCAGGACTTCATGCGGCAGCTCGGGCTCGGCCAGTAGTCGATCCGTTCCGGCAACGCCAGATCTGACGATGCTCCCGTGCAGAGTTGCAGGGGCGTCGTCAATCGTGGGTAAACAAGGGGGCGACAGACTGGCGTTGGGTCCGGCGAGAAGGCATTCGCCGCAACTGCTGGCGCCGCGAGCAGGCCGCCTGGCCAGCGGGTCGCGATTGCGCATCGCATACAATGAAATCGCGAAAGCACTATCGAGAAGGAAAGGCCGATGGATCGGGCCTCCGACAGGGGTCGGTCACGTATCTTTGTCAGCTATCGACGTCAGGACAGCGAGGCGGCAGTCGGCCGCCTGGTCGAGGATCTGCAGCGCACCTTTCCCGGCAATCAGGTGTTCCTGGATTGGGCGAGCATCGCCCCGGGCGAGGACTTCGTCGTCGCATTGGAACGGGAACTCGGGACCTGCGCCGCCGCGCTGGTGGTGATCGGGCCACGCTGATTGTCGGCAACAGACGCCGATGGCAGCCGTCGCCTCGACGATCCGCACGACTGGGTGTGCCGCGAGATCGCCGAGTGCCTCGGTCGCGACGGCGTGTCGGTGTTTCCGCTCTTGGTCGATGGTGCGCAGATGCCATCCCCACCAGATCTGCCGGAAACGATTCGCGGTCTGTCACGGCGCCAAGCCTATCCGATTGTCGCGCGACACTGGGCGAATGATCTGGCTGTCTTGGTGGACATCCTGCGCCGGTTACCCGACCTGAACGCCACTACGGGTGGGGCGAAGGGTTTGCCACCGCCGGGCACCGGCGAGGGCGGTGCCGAGAGCCAACGGCGCATGCGCTGGGCACTGGTCGGTGGTATCGCGCTGGTCCTCATGATCGGCTTGGCGATCGTGGCACTCGACAGCGAGCACGGGCAGCCACGACTCTCCGAACCGGTGGCGGCCAAGGCAGAATTGCCGAACCAGGGGCCGGTCGCATTGCCCGATGAGGCTTCGGCCCTGGCCAATCCTGCGGCCGTTTCCGAAGCGCGCTTGCCGGTCGTGGGCACGGCCGCGCCGCCAGATGTGGAGCCGAGCACCGGTGTCACCGAACCCTTGGCCGCCGCCGCGTCGCCTGCCGGCCGCGAGAACCGGGATTCGATGCAATCGCATCAAACAAGCGTGCACCGAAGTGGCGACACGTTCCGCGACTGCAGCGACTGCCCGGAGTTGGTGGTCGTGCCGGCGGGCGAGTTCATGATGGGTTCGCCAGAAGGCGAGCAGGGGCGGGCCGAGGGTGAAGGTCCGCGGCACCGGGCGCGCATCGGTGAGCCCTTTGCGGTCGGCAAGGTCGAAGTGACGTTCGACCAGTGGGCGGCCTGCGTCGTCGCTGGCGGTTGCAGCCACCAGCCCGAGGCTGTCTGGGGCCGGAACGGTCCGGTGGTCGACGTGAGCTGGAATGATGCGCAGGCCTATTTGACGTGGCTGTCGAAGAAGACCGGCCAGCGCTACAGGCTGCTCTCCGAGGCGGAGTGGGAATACGCGGCCCGCGCCACCAGTACGACGAGCTATCCGTGGGGAAACGAGCCCGGGCGGAACAAGGCGAATTTCTACGATTCAGGCAGCCGCTGGAACGGCAAGCAAGCCGCGCAGGTCGGACAATTCGACGCGAATCACTTCGGTCTGTACGACATGATCGGCAACGTATTCGAATGGGTCGAGGATTGCTGGCACGAGAGTTACCAGGACGCACCTGCCAATGGCACAGCCTGGACGAGTGGCCGGTGCGACTATCGGATCGTGCGCGGCGGTTCATGGCTCGATACCCCCAATAGCGCACGCTCGGCCTACCGCGTCAGGAACCAGCCCGGAATCCGTACCGACGACCTCGGTTTCCGTCTCGCCAGAACACTCCGGGCGCCTTCATAGGGCTCGAAACGGATCTGCAATTGCAGGTGGATCGCGGGCACCGGCCGAGGCCTTGGATGAAGCCAAGCGTGGTGCGGTTGGAATGTGAATCCATCTCGCTCCCCATTCAGCGCGGAGCGACGAGTTCGCGGTGGCGCGCGAGCGGCTGTTGGGCGATCACGATCGCGACATGGGCGTCGGCGGCAACCGAACACACTTGCGTGGCGACGCCGGGCGCAGTCCGTTCGGATGGAACGAACGTGTCTGTTCACGCGACGGATCTCATGGCGCACGTGCGCCTGCTCGGCGGCGGTTCGAAATTTCGGTTCAGCATGCTCCGCTGCCCCGGTCCACAATGGCATTGAAACGCAGGGAGTGAAGCAATGCGTGACATCTCGAAGAGGGAGGCCATCCGCCCGGCCTTTGCGTTCGTGACTGCCTTGCTGCTGGCGGGCTGCGGCGGCGGCTCGGTGGAGGTGGGTTTCAACAGCGGCGGCAATGCTGACGACGATACCGACGATCTGCCGGTCGTGACCTTGATACTGGTCGCCGACGGCCTTGATGCGCCGTTGCTTCTGACCCACGCCGGCGACGGCAGCGGGCGGTTGTTCGTCGTCGAAAAGGCGGGCCGCGTTCGCGTAATCGAGCACGGCGTGGTCGAGGCCGCAGCCTTCCTCGACATCCGCGATCGGGTGCGCGCCGGCGGCAGCGAACAGGGGCTGCTGTCGCTCGCTTTCGCGCCGGACTTCGCCGCGAGTGGTCGGGCATACGTGCTTTATACCGACCATACCGGCGTCGGCGACGTGGTGTTGTCGCGCTTCACGCGAAACGCCGGCGGCGATGCCCTCGATCCGGCCTCCGAGCGCGTGTTGCTGCGTGTCGCCCAGCCTTTCGCCAACCACAACGGTGGTCACCTCGCTTTCGGCCCGAACGGCCTGCTCTATCTGTCGCTCGGCGATGGCGGTGGCACCGGCGATCCGCAGGGCAACGCCCAGCGCACCGACGCGCTGCTCGGCAAGCTGTTGCGAATCGACGTCGCCGGCGCCGGGTCCTACGCCATCCCGCCGGACAACCCCTTCGGCAACGAGATCTGGGCCCTCGGCCTGCGCAATCCGTGGCGTTTTTCGTTCGATCGCTCGAATGGGGATCTCCTGATCGGCGACGTCGGTCAGAACGAATGGGAAGAGATCGACTACGTCCCGGCCGGCGCTGCGGCCGGTCAGAATTTCGGCTGGAAGCGGATGGAGGGTTTCGACTGCTTTGCAGCCGCGACCTGCGACGAAAGCGGACTGAATCCGCCGGTCGCCGTATACGGACATGGCGGCGGCGACTGTTCGGTGACCGGCGGCTACGTCTATCGCGGACTCCGGCATCCGGCGCTGGCAGGCATCTACGTGCACGGGGATTTCTGCAGCGGCCGCATTCGTGCTCTGCGGCGGACAGCGGACGGCGACTGGTCGGGCGCGGTGTTGCTCGACAGCGGCCTCGGCATCGCCAGCTTCGGCGAGGACGAGGACGGCGAGATCCACGTCGTCGATCTGCCCGGCGGGGCGATCTACCGGCTCGGCGTACAGCCGTGAGCCGTCAATCGCGGGCGAGTTGCCCGATCGCGGCGGCGAGGCGCCGGGTGATGGCGGTGGCGTCCTCGTCTCGCGCGAGCGGATAGGCCTGGCCCGCCCACAGCGGCGAAAAATCGGTGCGACCCTGCTGCTCGGCGGCCTGCCGCAGCGGCCCCAGTGCGTGGCCGGCGGTCGGGAAGGGTGGCACCTGGGCGAGCGGGCCGAGTTCGGCCATCAAGCGATTGCGCAGGCCGCGGGCCGGCCGGCCGGAGAACAGGTTGGTGAGCTGGGTCGGCGTGTCGGCCGCGGCCAGCGCGGCCCGGTGCAGCGACGAGATGATCGACTGGGGCGCGCGCAGATAGGCGGTACCGAGCTGAACCGCGCTGGCCCCGAGGGCGAAGGCGGCATCGATGCCGCGGGCATCGGTGATGCCACCGGCGGCGATCACCGGCACCGCGACCGCGTCGCAAACCAGCGGCAGCAGGGTGAAGGTGCCGAGCTGGCTGGCCGGATCGTCGTCGAGGAAGCTGCCGCGATGGCCGCCCGCCTCGAGGCCCTGGGCGATGACCGCGTCCACGCCTCGGGCTGCAAGCCAGCGCGCCTCGGCGACCGTGGTCGCGGAACTGAGGACGACTGCGCCGGTCGCCCTGACCCGGACCAGCAGGGCGTCGTCAGGCAGTCCGAAATGGAAGCTGACGACGCCGGGTCGCAGTTCCTCGACCAATGCGCAGGTCGCGGCATCGAAAGGGCGGCGTTCGGCGGCCGGGGCCTGGGCCGACGGGTCGAGATCGAGCGCACGGTAATACGGCGCCAGGCGCGCGCGCCAGGCGCGCAGGGCCGCGTCATCCGGTGGCGGCGGCCGGTGGCAGAAGAAGTTCAGGTTGAGCGGACCGCCGTAGTCGCTACGGACTTCGGCCACCTGACGTCGCAGCGTGGCGGCGTCGAGCATCGCGCAGGGCAGGGCCGGCAGTGCGCCGGCGCGGGCGACCGCGAGCGCCAATTCTGGTCCGCCGGCACCGGCCATCGGCGCGAGCAGGATCGGCACCTCGACGCCAAGGCGTTGCAGCAAGACATCTCGTGACATTCGTACCTCGCGGTATGCGGCGAAGTCAGGCCGTCACCGCGCGGTTCAGATCGCGCCGCTCGACCAGTTTCAGGGCGAGCAGCAGCAGGCTGCCGACCAGCATCGCCGCTGCTGCCAGCAACAGGCCGCCGGCATAGCTGCCGCTGGTCTCGGCGATCCAGCCGGTGATCGCGGGAGCGACGATCTGCGCCACGCCGTAGGACAAAGTCATTTTTCCCATCATCTTCGCCGGCCGGGTCGGGTAGTAGCGACCGGCCAGCGTCAGCACCAGGCTGACCAGGCCGATGAAGGTGATCCCGAACAGCACGGCGCCGGCCAGCGCCGCACAAATGCCGCCGGCCAGCGGCAGCAGGATGCCGCCGATTTGCAGCCAGCCGGTGGCGAGCAGCGCGTTCAGCATGCCGATGCGGCGGGCAATCAGATCCCAAACGATGCAGGCCGGTGTCGCCGCCACACCGATTACCAGGAACACCAGCGCGCCGCGCCCGGCGAGGCCGGGCAGGGCGTCGACGATGGCGACGATGAAGGTGGCACTGACGACGTAGCCGACACCGGCACAGAAATAGGCGGCCATGAACACCCGCATGAACAGCGGCGAAGGCGGCGCGTCGACCATCGGCTGGCCGCTGCGGGTCTGCGCCGTTACTTCCGGTCGCGGCAGCCAGGCCAGGGCCGGCACCAGCAGGGCAGCCGCGGCGAGCGCGAACAGCAGCCACTGGTCCTGCCAGTCGAACCATCGACTCATGATCGCGACCGCCGCGGCGCACAGCGCGATACCGAGGCCGATACCGGCGAAGTGGATGCCGAGCTCGGGCCGGTGATCGTGTCGGATCAGCCAGTTCAGGATCAGTCCGGTGCCGAGCAGCATGCCGGCCGCGCTCGAGAGGCCTGCGACGAAGCGCCAGGCGCACCACCACACCGGCGACGTGCTCGCGGCCATCGCGGCGGTGGACAACACGGCCAGCACCATGCCGATGCGGTAGAGGCGGTCCTTCAGCACCAGATTCGAGATGTTGGCGGCGAGCAGTGCGCCACTGAGGTAGCCGAGGTAGTTCCAGGCCGCCAGCCAGCCGCCGCCGGCAGCGCCGAGCCCGGCCTGCGCCTGCATCAGCGGCAGCAGCGGCGTGTAGGCGAAGCGGGCGATGCCCATGCACAGCACCAGGCTCAGCACGCCGGCGGCGAGGACGCGGAATCGTTGGCGGGAATCGTCGCTCATGGTTGGTCGGCTTTGGTCGATGGCCCACGGTAGCGTATTTACGATATCTCTACAATCGATTAAATTTGATACTTGTGTTCAAAATAAGAGAATTGATGTGGAGCTCAGCGCACTGCGAACCTTCGTCGCCGTGGTCGAGGAAGGCGGCATCCTGGCCGCGTCGCGGCGCCTCAACACGGTTCAGTCGAATGTCACCAGCCGTATCCACCGGCTCGAACAGGAGCTCGGAACCGATCTGTTCTTCCGCAAGGGGCGGGGGCTGGAACTGTCACCGCCCGGCCGCGTGTTGCTCGACTACGCCGGCCGCCTGCTGCGCCTGGCGCAGCAGACCGAGGCCGCGGTTCGGCAGGTCGGTGCGGGTAGCGGCGAACTGCGGATCGGCACGATGGAGACGTTTGCCGCGATCCACCTGCCACGCGCGCTGAAGGCGGTGCGCAAGCACCACCCCGGGGTCACGCTGCAGGTATCCACCGATACCTCGGCGGCGCTGGTCGAGCAGGTGCTCGCGCACCGTCTCGACTGTGCCTTCGTCGCCGGTCCGATCGCGCACCCGAGGCTGGTCTGCGATCCGGTGGTCGAGGAGGAACTGGTGCTGGTCGGCGATCCCGGCTGCGACGACCTGCCGCTGATCCTCTTTCGCGAGGGTTGTGCCTATCGCGCGCGGGCACTCGAGTGGCAGCGCCGCTGCGGCCATCCGGTGTCGTCGGTGATGGAGATGGGCACCCTCGAAGGCATCGTCGGCTGCGTTTCGGCCGGCCTCGGCTGGACCCTGCTGCCGCGGCGGGCGCTGGATCTTTCGCCGCTGGCCGCAGATCTGGAGAAGAAGCCGGTGGCCGATCCGATCGCCCGCGTGCCGACCTTGATGGTGCGCCACGCCGATGGCGTTCCGATGCAGGCGATGGATACGCTGGCGCAGGTCTTCGGCGAGCGCTCGCCCTGATCGTCGCGGTCGGCTCGCCGACGCCGAATCTTGGCGTCAATCGGATGTGGCGGCGTCACTCGCTGTCTCGTCGATGCCGGCCGCCGGCTGGTCGGACTCGGATGGCGGCGGTGGCGGAATCAGCCACTGCTGCCAACTGAGCGGCGACCATTCGTCGAACGGCGTCTGCGGAAACAGCGGGCGGCGCGGGTCGATCGGGCGCTTTGGACGGAACGGTCGCATCGGCATCGCGGGCATCGCGCCGGGCGACTGTCGGCGTGCTGCCCGAGGTGCTTCGCCCTCTCGCCACGCGACGATCAGGCCGGTGGTGTCGAGTAGCGCGCTGCCGTGACGGCTGCCCCGCCACTCGTTGCTGACGGCACAGAACAGATGGTCGCCGCAGACGAAGGCCCGCCAGACGATGTCGCGGTCGAAGACATGGTCGCCGTCGAGCCAGCCGACGTGCAGCATGTTGCGGTCGAAGAGGGGGCTCACGGCAGGGCTTCCCTGTTATCGTCCCGAAGCCGCCGAGGATAGCCCGCATCGAGGTCCGGCGGGAAATGCGTCGTGCCGGAAGTCGGGGTCAAGCACGTGCGACCGGATCGATCAGGCTCAGCAGGGCCTCGATCAGGATGCTGACGTCGCGACGGTCGCGGGCATCCGCCTCGAACACAGGCACCGCGCCGTAGCCGGCCGCTTCGAGCTTGTCGGCGAAGGCGTCGAGCGCCGGGGTGGCCGAGCGGTCGCGGTGAGTCACCCCGATCACCAGGCCGGTACTGGCGATGAACCGTTCGAAGCCCGCGACGAACTGTGCGAGATCGGCCAGCGGGTCGTCGCGTGAGCCGTCGATCAACAGGATCAGGCCGATGCCACCTTCGGTCAGGATGTCGCGTGTCGCCTCCAGCGGTTCGCGGCCCGGCGCACCGTAGAGGTGCACGGTGGAGCCGTCGCCGAGGCGCATCGCACCGTAATCCATGTCCATCCGGCTGCGTGCCGGGTCTCCGCCGCCCGTGCTGCCTTCGCCATGGACCGGGGAGACGTCGCTGACCGCTGCGATGGCCGCCGACTTTCCTGCGCCGAGCGGTCCCGAGAAGATGATCTTGAAGCGGCTCGTCACGGTTGTGCGTCCCCGGGGGCGCGGCCGGGCAGCTTGTCGAGGATGCGGTCGAACAGCCCGCGGCTTGCCGATCCACGTGCGGGGCGCGCCTGCTCGCTCGCCGGCAGGTTCTTCGGCGCTTCCTCGAGCCGCAGCAGGTCGAGCGCGCGGCACGCACTGAAGAATGCAAAGACATGGCGCTGGGGCACTTGCAGGGCGCGAGCACTCAGCAGCAGGGAGGTCGGATGCCCCGACCACAGTCCGGCGATCCGGATCGCGTCGGGGGGCAGTGCGAGGCGGGTCAGGTTGGGCCAGCGCAGCAGCCGTACCGGCGCATCGAAGGGCACGCCGAACGGAATCCGGCCACGTGCGGCCCACAATGCGAGTTCCCAGAGTAGTGGCGTGGCCGGATGCCATGGCCCCTCCTCGCGAGCGCTGCCGACGACGATCCGAAAATCCTGCCTGGCCAGCGGAATCAGACCGAGCGAGCGCAGGCTGCGACGGTCGAGCGACGTGGTATAGCTGTGTCCGTTGGCATTCAAGGTGAGGATGCGGTCCTGCCGATGCAGCAAGGCCGCGGCCGTACCGTTCTCACGGGCGAAGCGCCGGGCGGATTCGAACAGCCCCTGCAGATAGTTGCCGGCATGATAGCTGGCGCGTTCGCGCTGGGCTGGATCGCGGACGTCGATGTCCGACATCGTGCCGACGTAGAGATTGGCGGTGCGTTCGGCATTGCGGTCCAGGCTCAGCGCCGACGCACGGCGCCCTGCGGCGGGCGTGCTGCCGCCACGGCTGGCCGGCGGTGAGGCGCCGGCCAGGGCCCGTGCCACGGCATCTCCGAAGGCCTTCGGATCGACCGGCTTGCGTGCCCACACCGACAAGGCATCACGACCCAGCGAGCCCTGGGCCGAAACGTGGATGATGGGGCGACCGGGGAACAGCATGCGGTGGGCGCGCACCAGATAGGTGCCCAGCTCGCCGTCGGTATCGATCATGGCGACATCGGCGTCGGTCTCATCCACCAAGCGGCATTCCACGTTCTCGACGTGGCGGACGAAGACCTCGAAGCGGCGGACCTCGGCCTCTTCCATGCCGGCGTGACAGATCCGGACGACACGGCGTTCGCTCATCGGTGGCCGCCTTTTCCTTGCGCGTGAAGGATCGATCCGCTGATGGCGAGGGCGTCGCCGGCAGGTTCGACGGCAGGGGCGCGCCGCTTGTGGTCGGCGAACAGGGCACTTGCGTCGGCATTGTCGCGGGTGAGGACGGGAAACAGGGATCGGCGAGGCAGCACGGGGCACTCCGGCAAGACCGGCAGCGCCGACCGCGGCGTTACCGGTGTCGAATCGGTAACGGAGCATTTCGTTCGGGCTTGATCGAAGCGGGTTCGACGCTCGTCGCCAACTATGTAAAAAAGTGTGCCTTGATGGTCAGGCGGGCGGTTCGGCGCCGACCAGGGCCAGCAGCGGTTCGCCGTAGGCTTCCAGCTTGCGATCGCCGACCCCGGAAATCTGCGACAACTGGTCGAGCGAGGCCGGTCGCATTTGCGCGATTTCGAGCAGCGTGGTGTCGTGGAAGATGACGTAGGCGGGCACGCTGCGCTCGCGGGCGGTTTCCGCCCGCCAGTTCCGCAGCTTTTCGTAGAGTGCGTCGTGACGCGCATCGCGGCCGACGATCCGCGGCTCGCGGCGGGCCTTTCGCCGCGTCGTGGGCACCCGCACCTGCAGTGCTACTTCGCCCCGCAGCAGCGGGCGGGCCGACTCGGTCAACGTCAGCGCGTTGAAGCGGTCGTGGTCCACCGCCAGCAGACCACGGGCGATCAACTGGCGAAACAGGCTCTTCCAGGTCTTGTCGTCGAGATCGGTGCCGATGCCGAAGGTGCTGATCCGATCATGACCACGCTCGACCACTTTTTCGCTGGTCTCACCGCGCAAGACCTCGATCAGGTGCCCGGCGCCGTAGCGCTGCCCGGTGCGATAGACGCAGGACAAGGCCTTGCGTGCGGCTTCGGTGGCGTCCCAGGTCTGGGGCGGCGCCAGACAGGTGTCGCAATTGCCGCAGGGTTCGGACGCCTCGCCGAAATGGGCGAGCAGCATCTGCCGCCGGCAGCCGGTAGTCTCGGCCAGCGCCACCAGCGTGTCGAGGCGGCTGCGGGCCTGCCGCTTGAAGGATTCGCTGCCCTCGCTCATGTCGATCATCCGCCGCTGCTGGACGACGTCACCGGCGCCCCACAGCATCAGCGCTTCGGCGGGCAGGCCGTCGCGCCCGGCACGGCCGGTTTCCTGGTAGTAGCCCTCGATCGAGCGCGGCAGGTCGAGGTGGGCGACGAAGCGAACGTCAGGCTTGTCGATGCCCATGCCGAAGGCGATGGTCGCCACCATCACTGTGGCATCTTCGTGCAGGAAGCGTAGCTGGTTGTTCGCACGCAACTCGGTCGCCATGCCGGCGTGGTACGGCAGCGCAAAGACGCCCTGCTCGACGAGAAAGGCGGCAGTCTCGTCGACCTTGCGCCGCGACAGGCAGTAGACGATGCCGGCCTCGGCCTTGTGCTCGTCGCGGATGAAGGTCAGCAACTGCTGGCGTGGCCCGTCCTTGTCGGCGATGCGGTAACGGATGTTGGGGCGGTCGAAGCTCGAGACGAAGCGGCGCGCGTCGTCCAGCGCCAGGCGCTCGGCGATCTCCTCCCGGCCACGGGCGTCGGCGGTGGCGGTCAGCGCGATCCGCGGCACCCCGGGAAAGCGTTCGGCGAGTATCGACAACTGCAGGTACTCGGGCCGGAAGTCGTGCCCCCACTGGGCGACGCAATGGGCCTCGTCGATCGCGATCAGCGCGAGAGCCCGGTCGCGATGGAGGGCATCGAGCATCGCCAGCGTGCGTCCGGCGAGCAGGCGTTCCGGTGCGACGTAGAGCAGATCGAGGCGACCTTCGCGCAAGTCCATCTCGGTCGCCCAGGCTTCCTCCTGATCCTGACTGGAATTGAGGTAGGCAGCAGCGACGCCGGCTTCTCGCAGCGCGCTGACCTGGTCGTGCATCAGCGCGATCAGTGGCGACACGACGATCGCGGTGCCGGAGCGCAGCAGCGCCGGAATCTGGAAGCACAGCGATTTGCCGCCACCGGTGGGCATCAGCACCAGGGCGTCGCCACCGGCTGCCAGATGTTCGACCACCGCCTCCTGCTGGCCGCGGAAGCTGGCATAGCCGAAAACGTGTTGCAGGATCTCTTGCGCCCGTGACATGGGCGCCGATTTTAGCTCGCATTTGCCGCCGGTGACGCCGGCGCCCGCGTCAGGCTGCCGCGTCGCTCAGTGGGCCTGGGCGCGCACCCATCGCACGATGCCGTCCGCGTTCATCGCGCCGGCCTGCCGGGCCACTTCGCGGCCACCGCGGAACAGCACCAGCGTCGGAATCGACCGAATGCCGTAGCGGGCGGCCAGTGACGGTTCGTCTTCGGTATTGACCTTGGCCAGTCGCACACCGGGTTCGAGCAGCCGTGCCGCCTCTTCGAAGGCAGGTGCCATCGCGCGACACGGGCCGCACCAGGGTGCCCAGAAATCGACCAGCAGGGGCAGGTCGGCGCGTCCCGAATGAATCTCGAAATTGTTCAGGTCGAGTGCGATCGGGCGCTGCTGGAACAGTGGCGCGTGGCACTTGCCACAGTTCGGCGCGTCGCCGAGACGCGTGGTCGGCAAACGATTGAGAGAATCGCAAGCCGGGCATGCCAGGATCAGGCTGTCGCGGGACATCATGGATCGTCCGTCAATGCTTTGTTACTGGATCAGATGGGGGTGGCCGGCCGCCGATCAAGAGTGCTCGCCTAGAATGACGACATGAATGCCGACTACGTGGCGATACGGCTGTGGTCGCTGCCCGGTGCGCTGGTGCTGCTGGCCGCCCTGGCACTGTCGCCCGGCGTGGCGGCCCAGTGCCAGGTGGGTCTCGACGCGCCGCCGACCGAGCCTGAACGGCCGAATCACCACCCGATCGGGCGCAGCCTGCCGCTGTCGCCGGATTTCAGGCAGCCGGACGGCTGCACCGATGCGTTCTGGTTCTTCGACGACGATCGTGATGGCGAACCCGACCGCGCCGAAACGCGGGTGTTTGGCCCCGACCGCCAGGTGATCTGCGCCAGTTGCCACGACGCGATGCCGCCCGCTGATTCGGCAGTCGCGACCCAGACCTATCTGAGGCGGGATCCGGCAACGTTGTGCCTGACCTGCCACGCGCTGTGACCGAATCCGTGTCGCCGGCGCGGGCATCGTGCCGAGGCCCGGGGGCCGGAATGCGGATCAGTGAAGGTCGACGACGACTTCGTGACCGCCGTCGCCATGAACCTTGTCGTGGGCGCGGATGCGCACCGATTCTAGTCCGGCCGGAATTCGTAAGCCGCCGAGCGAGCGCGTGAAGGGTTGCTCGGAGACGTGTGGGTGCAGCAAGGTCCGGCGGCCGAGCAGTTGTCCATCCGGGCCCAGAATGTCCCACCGATCGGCGTAGTGGCTCCAGCCTTCGTCGGCATGGCGGACGGTAACGTCGAAGCGACAGTTTCGGTCGCTGTCGCAATGGGCTTCGGCCGATACCACGTCGGCCTCGCCGGCCGGCAGTGAGGCCGTGAAGACCAGGGCAATCGGGGCCAGCAGACGTTTCATCGGGATCCCTCCGCTTGGTTTTGCCAGCGGCGCATATCCACCACCAGTGACTGCTGGCGCCTGCGCCAGACGACCTCGTCGGCATTGACCGCGAGCCACCAGGTCTGGTTGCCGGTGAGCGGCCGTGGGCGGGCAAACGCGCCGGCACGCAACAGCGCGATGCACCAGCCGGGTTCGGGGTCGCGTACCGAAGCATAGACGATGGCGCCGAGGTCGGTCTGTCTGCATTGGGCCGCGAAGTCCTGGCATCGGCGATAGTCGGACGGGTGGCCCCAGGCATCGCGGTCGCGATCGAAGGGTGGGACCCGCAGGTCGACCGCGCGGGTGTCGATCTGGCTGCGAAACGCCGTGTGGGCGACCGGTTCGAGCCGTTCGAGTTCGGGTGCGTCCCGCAGGAAGCGCCAGCGCCAGTAGCCCAGTTCGGCACAGGCGGTCCGTACCGAACCGGCACCATAGAAGACACCGGGATCGGCCTCGGCGCGAAAGCGCGAACCGCCCGCTCGCGGTGGATAGCGGAACGGCGTTGCCAACAGAAAATCGAGTCGCAGCGTGTCTTGCGGCCACTCCGGCTTGGCACCGTCGAGCAGGGCCTCGAGCAGGTCCTGTTCGGTGGCGGAATCCACCAGCTTCATCGTGGCCGCAGTGTATTGGGCCTCGACCGCGCGCCAGACGATGCCGCGCCAGTGGTCCGCTTCAGACGATACCGCGCGAGGCGTCCAGGTACTGGACGACACGAACCAGTCCTTCGGTACTGCCGATCAGATCGACCGGGCGGCCATTGAGTCCCCGGTTGCTGGCCTTGAGCCACTGACGTGCGGCCGACTCGCTGCCGACGATCGAATCGAGGGATCGAAAGACGCGGACGAACAGCAACGCGAACTCCCATTCCTTGCGTCGCGGATCGAGCTGGTACTGCCCCGCGAACAGGCGGCTGATCGTAGCCGGGCTGAGTCCGAGTACCCGCGCCAGCAACTGGCGCGGGACTGCCAGGCGTTCGGCGGCCCGGGCCACGGCTTTCGTCAGCACCTCGGCAGCGGCGGGCCGCTCGCCGATCCGGTGTTCACCCGATGACATGACTTACCTCCTCTATAGAAAGCATAGAGTATTTTTCTTTCTACAGAAAGCTAGGTTCCGGTCTCGCGCGTGGGCCCTGCGCCTTACTCGGGTAGCGGCAAGGAAACGGCACTGTGCCGGATCAGGTCGAAGTATTCGCGGTCGGTGCCGAGGATGTGGCGCGTCACCAGTTCATGGGCGAGGAACTCGAACAGCTCGCCGATCGGGACGATGCCGGCCTCGAATTCGCCGACCAGGGCATGGCAGCGCGTCATCAATCGTGCGTGCTCCTGTCGGTGGCCGTCGAGATGACCGAACTCGAGTGCGCCGAGAATCCACTCCTCGTCGCGAAAATGCTTGCCGACGTCGAACAGCAGATGCTCGATTGTCAGCAGGATCTCGTCGCGCGGTCGTCCGGACAGCATCGCGTCGAGCAGCTCGTTGGCGCGCGCAAAAAGGTCCCGGTGCTGTCCATCGATCAGCGGATGGCCACTGCAGAACATGTCTTTCCACACCAACTGGACGAAGTTGCCCTCCAGATGCTCGATGTGGTTCTGGGTCAGGGCCCGGCGGGCATCTGCCTCGACCCGGTTGCGACCGCCCTCCTTGGCGAGATACATCGCGCGATCGGCGCGCTCGATCCACTCGTCCGAGGTTTCGGAGGGCAGGTACTCGGCGACACCGACGCTGACGGTCAGCCGGCCGATGCCCTCGATCTCCGAATCCGCGACGGTTTCGCAGATCCGCCGGGCGGTGGCCTGGGCCCGGCCGAGTCCAGTATTGGGCATCAACACGATGAATTCCTCGCCACCCCATCTCGTCAGCGAATCGGACTTGCGCATGATCGCGCGTATCAGTGAGCTGATCGCCACCAGGACCCGGTCGCCCTCGCGGTGACCGAATTCGTCATTGACGCGCTTGAAGTGGTCGACGTCGATCAGCAGCATCGACAGCGGATGACCGTAGCGGGCCGAGCGGTGGGTCTCACCCTCGATGGTTTCCTCGAATCGGCGCCGGTTCCAGGCGTTGGTCAGGCGGTCGGTGCTGGCCAGCTCCTCCAGCGTGAAGATCGCGCTGCGCAACTGCGCGTTGGCCTCCTGCGCCTGTTTCAGCGCGCGCTCGGCGTCCACCACGTTGTCGGTCCGCGGCAGGCATTCGACGGCGATCACGCCGATCGCCACGTGCCGTTCGTGCTCACCGAAGATCGGAAACCGGGCCACCTGAAAGCATATCGTCTCCCCTCGGCTGACGAAGGTTTCGCTCTCACTGACGGCACGACCGGAGGTCAGAATCTCGCGTTCGGCTTCGGCCGCCCGTCGGGCCCGTTCGGGCGACAGCAGGTCGGCGTCGCATGCGCCGACGACGCCGCCCGGCGCCGCACCGGCGAAGCGTTCGAACGCGCTGTTGCCGAACAGATAGCTGCCGTCGAGGTCCTTGATCGCGACTGCGGCGTTCGAGTGCCTCAGGAACAGCGGCAGAATGTTCCGGATGTCATCGAGTTCCATCTGTCTCCGCCATGGCGACGGCATTCCGGTTGGTATCCGACGGCTGTCGTCGAGCCGACATTGGCATATGCGCGAAGCGTATCAACAAATGCGCGGATCGGCGACTGCCCGATGCACGAGCGATGTATGGCTACAGCACCAGAATCGCGCGAAAATCGTTGACGTTGGTCAGCGTCGGACCGGTCACCACCGGGTCCCCGAGTGCTTCGAAGAAGCCGTGGCCGTCGTTGGCGTCGAGGCGGGCACGTGGATCGATCCCGGCCGACCACGCCCGCGCCAGGGTGTCGGGTGTGATCAGCGCACCAGCGATCTCGTCGACGCCGTCGACACCGTCGGTGTCGCCGGCCAGCGCCCAGGTGCCTGTCTGGCCTTCGAGGGCAATCGCCAAAGCCAGCAGGAATTCGACATTGCGCCCCCCCCGGCCTGCACCGCGCAGCGTCACCGTGGTTTCCCCGCCCGACAGCAACACGCAGGGCGGTGAGGCAGGCTGATGATGACGCGACACCTGCATCGCTACGCCGGCCAGCGCGCGGCCGAGCTCGCGTGCTTCGCCCTGCAGGCTGTCGCCGAGGATCAGTGGCCGAATGCCGTGGCGGGCGGCGACGCCGGCGGCTGCCAGCAATGCCATCTGCGGGGTCGCGATCAGATGGGTCTCGACGCCGGCCATGCGTGGATCCCCCGGCTTGACCGATTCGCCGGCGCCGGACTCGAGCAGATTGCGGGCGACGACGGGGAGCGCGATCCGGTAACGATCGGCGATCGCCAGTGCGTCGCGGCAGGTGGTGGGATCGGCCACGGTGGGGCCGGAGGCAATGTCGATCGGGTCGTCGCCGGGTACGTCAGAGATCAGCAGGTTGACCACGCGCGCCGGATGACAGGCCGCCGCCAGACGTCCGCCCTTGATTGCCGACAGATGGCGCCGCAGGCAGTTCATCTCGGTGATCGTCGCACCGCAGCGCAGCAGTTCGCGATTCACTGCCTGCTTGACATCGAGCGCCAGCCCGTCGCCGGGCAGCGGCAGCAGCGCCGAGCCGCCACCGGAGATCAGGCAGATGACAAGGTCGTCGCTGTCGAGGGCGGAAACCGCGTCGAGAATGCGGCGGGCGGCATCGAGGCCGGCGCGGTCCGGAACCGGATGGGCGGCCTCGACGACCTCGATGTGCTCGCAGGGCACGGCATAGCCGTAGCGGGTCACCACCAGGCCACTCAGGGCCCCCGCCCAGTGGCGTTCCAGCGCCCGCGCCATTGCGGCAGACGCCTTGCCGGCACCAATCACCATGGTCCGGCCGCGGGGGGGCGGTGGCAGATGGCGTGGAACGCAGCGCTCCGGTTGCGCGGCGAGCACGGCCGCGTCGAACATCTCCCGCAGGATCGCTCGCGGATCCACCGCCGGTGGTCCGATCTCAGTCGGCGACGCGATGGTTGGAGAGGGTCTCCAGCGCCCGCACCATCGCCGAATGGTCCCAGCCTTGACCGCCGTGAGCGCGGCAGGCGTTGAACAGCTCCTGCGCGGTCGCGGTATTGGGCAGGGCCACGCCCAGTTCGCGGGCCGTGGCCAGGGCCAGGTTGAGATCCTTCTGATGAAGTTCGATGCGAAAGCCCGGATCGAAGCTGCGCTTGATCATGCGCTCGCCATGTACCTCGAGTATGCGGGAATTGGCGAAGCCGCCCATCAGGGCTTCGCGCACCCGGGATGGATCGGCGCCGGCCTTGGCGGCCAGCACCAGCGCTTCGCCGACGGCTTCGATGGTCAGTGCGACGATGATCTGGTTGGCGACCTTGGTGATCTGTCCGTCGCCGTTGCCGCCGACCCGCGTGATGTTTTTGCCCATGGTCTCGAACAGCGGTCGAATGCGGTCGAAGGTGGCTTGCTCGCCGCCGACCATGATCGTCAGTGCAGCATTCTTGGCACCGACTTCGCCACCCGAGACCGGTGCATCGAGATACTGGCAGCCCAGGGCATTGATGCGCGCGGCGAAATCCCGCGTCGCCACCGGCGAGATCGAACTCATGTCGACGACGATCTTGCCTTCGCTGAGACCACTCGCGATACCGTCGTCACCGAACAGGACCTTTTCGACATCCGGGGTGTCCGGCACCATCGTGAACACGACGTCGCCCGCACGTGCCGCGCCCGCCGGCGATGCGGCATTCGCAGCGCCCGCCGCAAGCAGTTCTCCGGGTACGCCGCTGCGGCTGTGCAGGAACAGTTCGTGACCTGCCGCGATCAGGTGGCCGGCCATCGGCCTGCCCATGATGCCGAGCCCGACGAAACCGATCTTCGCCATTGCGGTTCCCTCCGTACGCTGCCTGTCGGTCCTATCGATGCAGCCAGCCGAGTCCGGCCAGCGTGGTCGTTGCCGGCCGGTACTCGCAGCCGATCCATCCATCGTAGCCCAGGCGGTCGATTTCGCCGAACAGGAACGGGAAATTGATTTCGCCGCTGCCGGGCTCATGGCGGCCCGGGTTGTCGGCCAACTGCATGTGGCCGATGCGGCCGAGGTGGCGAGCGATGGTCGCTGCCAGTTCGCCCTCCATGCGCTGCGCATGGTAGATGTCATACTGGATCGCCAGATTGCCGGCGCCGACCCGGTCGAGCAGTCGCGCCGCCTGCTCGGTGCGGTTGAGCAGGAAGCCCGGGATGTCGAAGGTATTGATCGGTTCGATCAGCAGGCGCATTCCGGCCTTGTCGAGTTCGCGGGCGGCGAATTCGAGATTGTCCGCGAAGGTCTGCCACAGCCGCTCCGGATCCTCTCCGGCCGGCGCAATCCCGGCCAGACAGTTGAGCCGGGGGCAGCCGAGCGTGCGGGCGTATTCGATCGCCCGCCCGACACCGTCCTGGAATTCGCCGGTGCGTCTAGGATGGCAGGCGATGCCGCGTTCACCGGCTGCCCAGTCACCGGGCGGCAGGTTGTGCAGCACCTGCGAGAGGCCGTGGCGCGACAGAGCCTCCGCCAGCCGTTCGGCCGGCCACTCGTACGGAAACAGGTACTCGACCGCCTTGAAGCCGGCCTTGGCGGCCGCCTCGAAGCGATCGAGGAACGGCAGTTCATTGAACAGCATCGTCAGGTTGGCGGCGAAGCGGGGCATGGCAGGCTCCTGGACGGACGGCACACCGGCCACCTTGCCATGATCGGTCCTCCGCCGTCGATGGCACCGCGCCGAAAGCGATAAAGAGTGTCGGCGGATTGCCGAAATCTGAAGGGTCATATCGTCCGGTGATCGCGATGCCCCCAAACACCGATCCGGCGCCGGCCGGGGCCGGCGTCCGGCGACTGCTGGCAGTCGCGTTGGTGGTCTGCCTTTTCGGCGCGCTGATGGCCACCGTGCTGACCCGCGCGAAGCTGGAGCAAGGCCTGTCCCAGATCATCCAGGCGCGCGTGGTGTCGGCCGCGCGGGAACTCGCGCGCAGTGTCGAGCGTGCCCAGGGGCTCGGCCTCAGCCTTGCCGAACTCGACACGCTGCCGGCCCTGCTCGAGCGCCACCGACGCAGCGAGCCGCTGCTCGATCGCATCGACGTGTTCGATGAAGAAGGCCGCATCGTCGCGAGTTCGCGCGCGGATCGCGTCGGTGCGCTGGTGCCCGGCGAGCTGAGGCGCGTGGCGCAGGTCGCCGACGAACTGCCATGGGCCGTCACCGGCGACGACGGTCCGGTCGCCGGGGTCAGTCTGCGCACCGGCTACGGCCTGGTGATCGGTCACTTCGGCCTCCATTACGCCGAGCGCGAACTCGCGGCCGCGATGGCCGTCGCCGATCGCCGGCTGGTCGGCGCAGCAGCCGTCTGCTTCGGTCTCGCCGCGCTCTGTTCGATGATCGCCGTCGGCTGGCTGGCACGGCGCCGGCGCAGCCCACGCTGGCCGCTGACGGCCGCCTGTCTGCTGCCGCTGGTGCTGGCGATGGCGGTCTTCGGCCTCGAATCGCAGCGTGCCTTCAGCGAGCAACTGGTACCGCAGGCGGCGCACAAGGCGGCCGCTCTCGGCAGTGGTCTGGCGGGTCTGATCGATCGGGCGCGCGGCGCCGGTTTCACCTTCCGTTCGCTCTACGGCGTCGACCAGGCGATGCGCGAGCTGCGGCAACACAATCCGGAGCTGGCCTTCGTCGCCGCGATCGACGCCGACGGCGCCGTCGTGTTCGCCGACGGCCCGGTGCCGCGGGACGTTGCGCGCGATACCGGAGACGGTCGTGCGGTGGTGCCGCTGGTAGACCAGGGGCAGCGTTACGGCTCGCTGGTGTTCGGCATCGACCCGTCCTTCGTGCGTGGGCTGCTGGCGGATATGCGGCTCGACGTGGCGGTGGTGCTGCTGGTGGCGCTGGTGCTCGCATCCGAATTGGTGCGCCACGCCAACGGCACCGCACCCGGTGCGCCCGATGGCGCACTGATGCGCATCCGCGCACCGGTATTCACCTTCATCCTGGCCGAGGAACTGACCCGGCCGTGCCTGCCGGCCTACGTCGGCAGGCTGGCGGGCAGCGATGGCCAAGCGGCTGCACCGCTGGTGGTCGGGCTGCCGATCGCGCTCTTCATGCTGATCGTGGCCGTCGGTCAGCCGGCCTTCGGTCGTTGGAGCGAACGCATCGGGCGCCGGCGGGCGCTGATCGCCGGCGCGTCGATCGGCGCGGTCGGCTTCGCCGGCAGCGCGCTCGCCCAGGGTCTGTTCGAACTCGTCGCCTGGCGCGCTCTGTGCGCGGCCGGCTACGGCATCGTCTTCGCCGCGGGGCAGGGCTACGTGCTGGAACAGGCCGGCGGCAGCGGGCGCACCCGAGGTTTCGCGGTCTTCGTCGGCGCAATCATGGCGGCCACCGTGTGCGGCCCGTCGATCGGGGGCATCCTCGCCGATCAACTCGGTCAGCGTGCGACTTTCGCGCTCGCTGCCGCCCTCTGCCTGCTCGCCCTGGCACCGATGCTGGCGCTGCCTGCGCAGCCCGGACATCCGCCACAGTCCGCCGCCATCGGAGCGGGCAGTCTGATCCGGCTGCTGGCGAACCGCCGTTTCGCGGTGCTGACCGTGTTTGCGGCGATACCGGCCAAAGTCCTGCTGATCGGCGTGCTGTTCTACCTGGTGCCGCTCTACGTCGCCGAGTTGGGGCACGGGCAGGCGGCCGCCGGGCGACTGATCATGCTGTACGGCCTGCTGATGGTGGTGCTGGTGCCGCTTGCCGCCCGGCGCGGCGAAACCTTTGCGCGCCGGCTCGCGCTGGTGACCGGTGGCCTCGGCGTGACCGGCGCCGGCGTGCTGGCCGCGGCGGCGATGCCCGACCAAGCCGGCCTGCTGGCACTGGTCGGCCTGCTCGGGCTCGGTCAGGCGCTGGCGATCTCGGCCCAGTCGGCGCTGGTCGGTGAACTGTGCCGCGATGAAGTCGCCGACCACGGTGTCGACGCGGTGTACGGGGCCTATCGCATGCTCGAGCGCCTCGGCAACGTTGCCGGCCCGCTGGTGGCCGGCGCGCTGCTGTCGACGGTCGGCTTCGGCGGTGCCTTTTCGGTGCTGGGCGCTACGGCGATGGTCTGCGCGCTGGTGAGCGGGCTCGTCCTGGCCCGGGCGCGCGCACCGCTGACGGCGGCCCAGTCGGCGACCTGAGGACCAGGACCCGGAGATGCGATCGATGAACACGCGCAGACGACTGATCCTGGCCGCGGCCGCTGCGGCGGCATGGCCGGCGCTCGCCGCCGCCCGGGCGCAGCGACGATTGACCATCAGCGCGGTGACCTTCCGCGGCCGCACCCGGGTGGAAGACGGTTTCGAGGCCTACCTCGCCGCCCGGCGCGTTCCGGCAGATATCCGTTGGCATGACATCGCGCGCGACAAGGCACGCCTGCCGGCGATCGTCGAGGCGATCCGCCGCGAACGCCCGGACCTGGTCTACACCTGGGGCACGACGGTCAGTCTCGGCGTGCTGGGCCCCTACGACGGGATCGACCCGGCGCGGCACCTGACCGATGTGCCGGCGGTGTTCACGCTGGTCGCCGACCCGGTCGGCGCGCGCCTGGTGCCGTCGATGGCGTCACCGGCACGAGCACTCACCGGCGTCACCCACATGGCGCCGCTCGACGCCCAGATCCGCGCGATGTCGAGTTACCGCAGGTTCGAGCGGCTCGGATTGATCTATTCGCCTTCCGAGCAGAATTCGCGACTGGTCGTCGCTGGCATCGAGGCGCTCGGGCGACGGAACCGATTCGAGGTTCTGACGCGTCCGTTCCCGCTGGATGGCGACGGTCGCCCCGACGGCGCCGGCGCGGAGCAGCTGGTCGATGCGCTGCGCCAGGATGGGGCCGAGTGGCTGTATCTGCCGCCGGATTCGTTCCTGACCACGATCGCGCCGCGCATCCTTGCGCGAGCGACCGAAATCGGCCTGCCCACGTTCGCGTCGACCGAGGCGCTGGTGCGCGCCGGCGCGCTGACCGGGGTGGTGTCGGGCTACGAGAGCGTCGGCCAATTCACCGCGTTCAAGGCCGAGCAGATCCTGATCCACGGGCGTTCGCCGGCGAGCATCCCGGTGGAGACGCTGACACGCTTCTCGCTGCCGGTGAATCTTGCGGTGGCGCGTCGGCTGGGACTGCCGCCGCCACTGGCGATGTTCGACTACGCCGAACTGATCGACACTGACGGAGGGACACGATGAACGGCCTTGCAGCCGGCGCCCGGGGGCGTGCAGACGGCGCCGCGGTGGCGGACGACGACGCGACGGTCGTCCTCGGCGACCCTGACGCGACCCGCGTGCTGCCACGGGCCACCCGGCGGGTGGCGACGCCCGGGCGCGAAGACGACGAACGCACGCGGGTGATGGCGCGGCTCGCCCCGTTGATGTCCCCGGCGCGCTCCGCCGGCTTCGCCGACGACCAGCAGACGGTGGTGCTGCCACTGCCCGAGACGAGGCCGAGTGCGGACCTGATCAGCGCTGCACCGGCCGCCAGCGAGACCCTGCCGACCGGATACCGGCTGCATGAGTACCGCATCGAGCGGGTCCTCGGGCAGGGTGGCTTCGGCGTCACCTACCTGGCCTCGGACATCCACCTGCATGCGCGGGTGGCCATCAAGGAGTACCTGCCGTCGCAGATCGCCTATCGTCTCGAGGACCAGCGCATCAGCGCCCGCGGTGCCCGCCGTCTCGACCTCTATCTGCGGGGACTCGAGAACTTCCTGGTGGAGGCCCGCACGCTGGCCGCCTTCCGCCACCCCCACATCGTGCGCGTGGCCCGCTTCTTCGAGGCCAACAACACGGCCTACATGGTGCTCGAGTACGAGCGCGGCAAGTCCTTGCGCCAATGGTGGCCGGACAGCGGCGGCGTCAGCGAGCGCGATCTGCTGGACCTGCTGGCGCCGCTGCTGCACGGCCTGGAGACCGTGCACCGTGCCGGCTTCATGCACCGCGACATCAAGCCCGACAACATCTCGGTGCGCGCCGCCGACGGTTCGCTGGTACTGCTCGATTTCGGCTCGGCCGGACCCACCGGCGGCCGTGAAGGGGAAATGACGATGGTTACCCCCGGCTATGGCCCGATCGAGCAGTACGGCAGCGGCAGCCAGGGACCATGGACCGACATCTACGCGCTGGGCGCGACCCTGTACTGGATGCTGTTCGGCGACAAGCCACCGGACGCACCACTGCGTGCCGGCGTGAGCGATCCGATGGCGGCGGCCGCCGAGCGTGGTGCCGCGCGCTACAGTGCGGAACTGCTGCGGGCGATCGACTGGGCGCTCGCACCGCACCCGCCCGATCGCCCGCAAAGCGTGGACGACTTCCGTCGTGCGCTGTTCGCGGCGGATCCGGCGGCGATGGCGCTGCCGGACGCACTGGCGGCCGGCGACGAGCCGGCGCGTGGCCTGCAGCGTCGTCGATCGCTGGCCAGCCGACTGGCAGACGGCTGCCGCCGCCTGCTGCATCCGGGCAGCTGGCCGCTGTCGCTGAAGATGACGGTGGCGATGGTGTTCGCAGCGCTTGCACCGATGCTGATCACCGCCCAGTACAACCTGACCGCGAGCACCGAGCGGGTCAGCGCAGGCGAACTGCGCAACCTGATGCAACTGGCCGACAGCCTCGCGGCGCGGGTCGCGCAGTTGCTGTCCGACAACCGCAAGCTGTCGCGCTACCTGGCATCGGACGAGGCCCTGGTCGGCCATCTCGAGCGACCGTCGGCCCGACGCCAGCCGGACGGCCGCGCCCAGGCCCGGCTGGACGACCTGGCCAAGGCCAATCCGGACGTGCAACTGGCGATGGCCTACGATCGCGACGGCACCATCGTGCTGTCGAGCGATCCCGCCGTGGTCGGCAGGAATTTCGCGTTCCGCGACTATTTCCAGCGGGCGATCGCCGGCGAGTCCTACGTCAGCGGCATCATCGTCGGCGCCGTCGCCGGCGAACCGGGAATATTCTTCGCCGAACCGGCCCGCAATGCCGGCGGCGACGTCGTCGGCGCGATCGTACTGAGGGTCAAGGGAGAAGTCGTCGATGCGATCCTCGAGCGTGGGCGGCAGCAAGGCGGGCGCGAACCGCTGCTCGTGGACGGCGACGGCGTCGTCCTCTACCACCACGACCGCAGCCTGCTCTATCACAGCCTGCAGCCACTCGCGCCGGACGTGCTCGCCGCGATCCTTGCCGATCGTCGCTTCCGCCGCGATCGCATCGACGACCTCGGCATGCCGACGCTGGCATCGGCCATGGCCGGCGCCCGCGCACCGGGCAGTATCGGCTATCGCTCGAGTGTCAGCGGGCTCGCCGAGATCGCCGGCTACGCGCCAGTCGCCGGCCACGACTGGGTGGTCGGCGTCACCGAGCCGCGTGCCTACTTCGAGTCGCCGCTCGACCAGCTGTTCTCCAACGTGCTCGCCAGCGTCGTCGTCGTCGGCATGCTGTTCGTGCTGGTGGCGATGTATTTCGCGCGCTCGCTGTCGCGACCGATCCTGGCGCTGACCGAAGCCGCCGACGCCCTGCGCGGCGGCGACTATTCGGCCGCTACCGTGCGCGCCAGCGGCCGCGACGAACTCGGCCAGCTTGCACGCACCTTCAACGTCATGGTCGACGTCCTGCGTCAGCGCGAGCGCGAGCGCGTCAGAAGCCGCGGGGGCGTCGGGTGAACGCCCGCAGCGGTCACGCAGGGCCGCTGCAACTGCGCAACTGGTACGACTACCTGCGTCAGGCCGAGGCCACCGCGGCGCGCTTCGACGGCCACTACCTCGCCGGCCATTTCGAATACGAGCACCCGACCCGGCTCCAAACGGGTACGCCGCGCCGGATGCGACGGGCCTATCGGGTTCGCATCGCCTATTCCGAATGGGGGACGCGCGGGGCGCCGCGCTTGGTCTGCTGCGGTGGCGTCGCCAACAGCGCCATGCGCTTCGCCTACCTGGCCGACGCGTTGCGCGATCGCTTCCACGTGATCTGCATGGACTGGGCTGGCCGTGGTGCCTCCGGCTGGCTGGTGGACGAGGGCGATTACTCGCTGGCATCCCACGTCGAGCAATTGCGGCAACTGATCGAACACCTCGGCGGCGCCCCGGTCACGGTGCTGGGATCCTCGCTCGGCGGCAGCGCCGGCATCGCGCTGGCCGCTCGCTACCCGCGACGGGTGCGGCGGCTGATCCTCAACGACATCGGGCCGTACGTCCCGAAAAGCCGTCGCACGAGGCGTGCCCAGGCACTGGCGCGACACTACGTCTTTCGCGATCCGGCCGACCTGATGCGCAGGATCGGCGCCGCCCAGCGCAACTTCGGACCGGCCAGCGACGACGTACGCTTCCACCTGAGCTACCACCAGACCCGCTGGTCCGAGGCCGACGGCGGGCGGGTATACCGCCACGACGTGCGCGCCCTGCAGGCCTACCGAAGCGACGCTGGCGCGAACCTCGACCAGTGGTCCGATTGGCAGCGCGTGCGCTGTCCGGTGCTGGTGATCCACGGCCTGCAATCGGACGCGCTGCTGCCGGCGACGCTGGCGCGGATGGGGAAGGGGCGCGAGCTGCAGCTGATGCATGTGCCGGACACCGGCCACACGCCGATCCTGCACGACCGCAACCAGATCCACTTCATCGGGGAGTGGCTGGCGACGCCGCAGCCGGGCGCGGGCGAATGGTGCGTGCTGCATGCGAGGTAGGGCGGATGTCATCGGCGGGAATTGCCGTTCGCCGGTTTCGATCCCCGATCTGTCCCGCGGTGGCGTCGTTCGCGGTTCGTCGCCGTCGGCATTTCGTGATTTCAGCAAGCCTGCTGCTGGCGAGTCAGTGATGACCAAGCCGCGCTTCAGTCGGCTCTTTTCGCGCTGGACAGGTAATTGCTGAACGGTTTGTCGGCCGTGACGACGTGGTTTTCGACCCAGTCGAGGACGAACTGCGCGATGTCCACCGGCGCGCACTTCCCGCTGGTCGCGTCGAGCAGGAGTTCGGCGAGCTTCTCGCGGACTTCGAAATGCAATTCCCTGTGGTGTTCCAGGTCGGGGTAGCCGACCGCCGCCAGCTTGCGTTCTTCCGCTGCAAAGTGGTGTTCGATGGTTCGAACCAGTTCGTCGAGGAGCTTGTGCGCCTCCCGATCGAGCCGCTCGCCGAGTTCGGACACGGCGCGCTGGCCGAGTTTGAGCAATTCGCGGTGCTGCCGGTCCAGTTCAGGGTCGCCGACCGAGAACAACTTGTCCGGATCGAGACGTCGTTTGATCACATGGATGACCTTATGAGAACCGCAGCTTCATGGCCTCGACGACGCCGCGCCGTGGGAACCGGCAATGCCTCGACCGGGACTTCGAACCGCATGACGATACCGTGGACCGCGCAAACGCCCGATCGTGCAGCCATCCGAGCCGGCTGAGGGCCGACGCCCCGAGTCGTCACGATCGGTCTCGCACCTGCGCGGGCAGTGTGCAGGACGCGAAGTCCGTCGGCTTGTCACGAATCACGGTGCTTGCAGCGGGTACGGTGCTAATGGCTCGGACTGCCGGGCTTTCGCTGCAAGCCGAGCCAATCGCGGACTTGCCAAGAGCAGGCGCTGCTGCCCGCATCGACGTGATGCAAAAAGCCGCCGACCCTGGCGGACCAGCGGCTTTTTTTGAAACTGGTGGTGATGGGCGGAATCTAGAATCACCACCATCGTCTTGCGTAACCAGTTGATCCTGAACGCTGCCGGTGTCCGGGATTGTTCGGATGTATGGCACCCATGTATGGCACCCGGACCAGTCTGCTGGAGGTCGTGCGAGGCGTCAACCGTCGTGCCGCTACTCCCGCACCAAGCGGCCAACCCGATCGTACAGGCTACTCACCAGGGCCTTGGCGCCCTGACCGTAGTGCAACTCGCGATGGCAGTTTGGACACAGCGCCACGGCGTTCTCGACAGTATCCGATCCGCCATCGGCCAGGTGGCGGACGTGGTGAACTTCAAGGAAGGGCGACCCGTCCGCGCCGTTGAAGGGCGCTGGCTGATTACAGCACTCGCAGTTGCCAGTTGCCTGCTGCATCACCCAGGCTTTGACCGCTGGGTCGCGCTGATGCTGGGTGATCTCTGCGGTCGTGGATGACGGCTTGCGAGTGCCAGTGGGGCGCGCAAGGCGCCTTTTTTTAGCTTCGTGGGCGTCAATCTCGAATGCCGCGACCGGGACCGCCTTGCGACCCTCTAACTCGGTGAAAATCGCCTCGATCTTCGCAGCATTCTTTGCGCCGACATTGCGCATTGGCTTCAAGCCGGTGATCCAGTCGCGACCGAGTACAGAGAGAACGTAGGAGATGTTCTGCATCCTGAACTCGAACGATTTCTCGGAGCGGCCGAACTGCTTGGAAAGGCGTGTGTAGAAGCTCTTTTTGGTAAAAGGGGTACCTGTGCGCTCATTGCGCTGCATTTCGACGTAGGCGTGGACTGCGGCACGAAGTTCGTCGTCAGACCATTCTTCATCCATTGCCTGCTCGCTCCAGATGGTCGAGGTAGCCCTCGATAATCTCTTGCACGATCTGGCGTGCGAGTTCTAACTCCTGGCCGGTCGCATTCCTCAGTTCCCCTTCGTGTTTGCCACGATGCCTACCCTGGTTTAGGGGAAGGTGATTGCAGATATCACCTAGGTCGTCCCATCGCGATTTCGAGATGCCAATTGTCCTGCGAGCGCGCTCTGCTCTGCAAAAGCGTTTTTGGGCGGCGTCACGAACTTCATAGAGGTGGACCAGCGCGTGGTCGGGATGGTTGTTTGCGGAATTGACGCCCGCGAGCATGGCACCAAGGCAATGGTCGTCTTGGTGTGCCGAGCAACGGTCTGCTATGCGTCGCGTTCGACCAATTCGGCCCCCTGGGGAATCAAAAATAGTACTTTCTGACGTTGCGATGCCAATCTCTGGTCTATGTCCCGACCAAACAATATGGCCAGTTTTTGGTTCAATGCAATTAACTGTGCGTCCGTCCGCAAAAACCATCCTCCGCGAGGATTCGGACAGAGTCGGTCGGTTTGGCGAAATTACCGTTGCGGCGTCGATCCGCATCTGAATTTCGTGCTGAATTTTTGTACGGATTTCTGGATGTTCGTTAAAGTAATCCGCGTTGACGTCAGCGGAGATCTTCCCCTTCGAGAAGCGCAAAATGTAGGCTTCTCGTTCAATTTCATGATCATCTTCGAAGAGATCGCCGGGCGAGAACGTCCATTCAAACCGGTCGATTTGCCCGTCAGCCATTAGCCATTCCTCTTCACGTCGTCCTCACGCCGCAGCCAGGACACTACAGCCTCCGACTGCTTGGCGGTGCCGTGGGCGATGGTCAGGAGGATCTGAACCGGCTCGGGGATGTTCCGGCCGCTCTCGTAGCGGCTGCCGCCCGACTGCGTGACGCCGAAGGGTGTCCAGAACATCGACTGATTCAACCCCAGCCGGTGCCGCAGCGTCTTCACCTCTTCTCCGGTCGTGAATCGTAGCTTCGGTGCGCTCCCGGTCATGCGTGCCCCCGTTCAGTTGGAAGGCGCGATTGTAGCCGGATGCGGGGATGGTCTCGCCGCTTGCCAGATCTCCACCGCTGACCTTCGCCACTTGCGCGATGTGCTCGGCGACGGCGATCTCGGCCGCCCGGTGCTCGGCATAAATTTGGTGCTCAAACTCGACAAGCCAGGTGAGGGCGTCGCTGGTGTCTCGCGGCGCCCGGATCTCGGCGGCGACGTCATCGAACAGCGCGTCAAGCCCTGAAATTGGCTTGTGCAGGGGCGCTGTGGCGGGCTCGGACGGCTCGGGACGGGCAGGGGTAGCTGCCGGGGTGGTGGCGGTCGCTGCGGGCGTTCTGGCGGGTTCCGGGCTCGGTCTGTTCCATCGCTGCGTCAGCTTGTCGAGCGCGATGCCCATCTTCTTGTTCAGCGCGACGTCGGCGACGCTGCAGCGATGGAACTGGCGCCCGTTCTTGGCTGGCCCGCGTGGTGCGCGGCTGTGCACGGGGAACGTCGTGCCGGCCAGGGCGCGCGAGTAGGCCGAGAGGTCATCACGCAGTCGGCGAAACTGGAAGTAATCGCCAAACGCGGACCGGGCGTCGATGGCCGCGAGGTCGTCCAGCGTGGTGATGCCCCGTGCGCGAAGCTCGGACTCCTGAAGACGGATCTCGAACCGGGCGCGGTGCCGCTTCTCCGGTAGCTCAGCGCCTCGATCCCAGACCTTGAAGTAGCTATGCGCTCGGACGGGTGCGATGGCGCCGTGCTTCGGGTTGACATTGCCAATGCCGCAGTTGTAGCCGGCGAGGAACATCCGCGCCAGGGAGGTCTGGCGGGTCGGGACATCGAAACGACGCCTCGCCCGAAAGTACATCATGCGGTCGTGCTCGGGGCCGAAGTGGTTGTGGCCGGTCGTGACGTGAGCCAGGTAGGCGCTCAGCGCTTCGGGGTCATAGTCGCCCCGGTTGCGGGCATCTACGGCCAGCTCGATCGCTGTGATCTCTGGGGCGCCGACGACGCCGAATCGGCTGTCGAGGCTGGCGACGGTCTGGTCCAGGTCGTCCCGGTGCTCGGGGTCATAGACGCGGAACGTCCAGATCGTGCACGAGTTCGGATCTTGGTCGCGAGCTGGGTAACCGGCTGGCTTCTTGGGCGGCGCGTCGGTGAGGTCGAGGTCGTCGGCCTGCGCGTCCAGGCGCTCGTCTGCTTCGATGTTCTGGCAGTGCGCCGGGATGGCTGCGGCTAGCGCCGATCTGAAGCCTTTGATGTTCGTCGGCCTCGCGATGTTGACGCGAAGTTCGACGAAATCGTATTGACTGTGCAGTGATATGTCGGTAAAATGCATTCTGACCTTGTGGAGGGGTCGCTGAAGTTGCTGAATGCCCACTGCGCCAACAGTGGGCATTTGCTTTTTGTGGCTGAGCGGTCAGTCATCACTGACCGACCGGGCGAACCGCCACTGAAAACCCCGGCGGGGCCTTCGGTGGCGACTCGCTTATCTGTTGTCCGGATGTCCCTCCACAATGAATGCGCGGCCGCTGCAGCCGGTCAGGGCGAAGTACGGGACGCCGTCCGCGTTGCTGCCCACGCGCAGGGCGCTCGCGCCGTTGTCCAGGGTGTAATCGACGCTCGATGCGGCGATGTACTCGGCCGCGTCCTCTTGCGACATCTGGCGCTCGACGTGGATGTCAGCGCCGAACGTGCGAAACAGGCCGCCGATGGCCAGGACTTCGGGCGACAGGGTGATGTTCTTGCGGGTCATGCTGATGCTGCTCCTTGGTTGAGTTGCAGCAGATCCGCTGCTGCGCCGGGTTGTGAATCCTTGATGGTCTGCAGGCGCCCGGCGAACCGGTGCAGGTCGGCGACATTGACCAGGGGCTGGGCGCGACGACGGCGCTTGATGCGAATCGAGCATTCCGGCGTGGGCTCGTCTGCGGTCTGAAGGAGGCTGGCCCAGGTGTCGGGTGTGCCGCCGATGAGGTCTTCGACCAGGGCGCGACCGGTGGAAATCGGGACATAGGCCGGCAGGTGCTCGCCGATGATCGATCGAGCCTTGCGCCGAAGCATGCGTTGCCTCAATCGCGCTGCCGCGACATCGAGCGCATTCCGGCGGTAATAGATATTCCGACCATCTCGCTCGAACGGGATCAGCGATTCATCCCGGCGCTCAGGTCGGCGATTGTTCGACAGGAATTCGAGGCACTTCTTCGGATCGAATCCGGTGAGGCCGGAAAGAATATCGACGCTCTCCCGGATGGTGTATAGCGGATCATTCATCTGCTGAGTTTCACGATTTAAATGTCAACCGCGAAACATTATCACAGACGGGTGTTTGTGTCAAGCAAAAAGTCTAAAGTAAACCTTATATAAGAGAAGGTTACGTCACTACTGAATGACGTGGTGGTGCAAAAGACAGGGCCGGTTAATGGTGCAAATTGTTGAATTACTTTTTGCACCATTGGGCCGATAAATGGTAGAAACTTCCGATCCGGAAGTTGATTGTCGCGGGAATATCGGGAGGCAGCTTTAGAGGCTCTAGGAGCCGGCTGAAGGGTTTTCAGGTAGGGTCGTTTGCCTCCGGCCGTGATAAGCCCGTGGCGGGGCTGTAATCAAGCCGGAGGTGGGGTCAGTTGAATGGGGTCAGGCAGCGAACTGCGCTTTCTTGGGCGCTTCGAGTGCTGCGAGTTCGGCACGGAGCCGTGCTTCCTCCTCGGCCATCTTCTGGAGTTCGGTCGGCGAACCATCACGCCTCGTCCTACGCTCGAACAGTGCCAGGATCATGCTCATCTTCTCAAGCCTTTCCGAATCTTTCCGCTTTCGTTCCGCTTCATTCATGCCATTCGTCATATGCGTTCCTCCTATTCATGTTGCGCGCCAACCTTGGCGCGTGAAGTCATGGTGACAGCCGTTCTTGGGAAGGAATGACCGTTCGTCGGACTTCCCAAAAACTGCCTATAGCCCGCATGTTTCCTGGGAATACAGGCCGGCATCAGTCTCTCGACACCGGCCTGTTCCCGCCACCTTTGCATGAGGGCGACCGCTCCCGGCGGTGGTTGGATTCCATCGGGTGCCGAGCGCGGTCAAGGGAAACATAGTGAGCGCGTCGCTTAACCCTCGGGCGGAAAGTGTTGCAGTGTGTTAAATCGTTCGAGCGCCGGGAATGGGCGAGAGAGGCGAGGCGGAGCAACTGGCGAATCAAGCTCACGAACAGGCGCACCAGCACTGAAGCGAGGGACGCCAAGACCAGGGTGAGGATGTTGAGAGGCGAGGTGGAATCGTCAGGCATTGGGCGTGGGATCGTGGGGTCGTGGGGTCGTGGGTAGGCCACACCAGGAGATGCGCATCGATCACGCCCCTGCGGCCTTCGGCCTCGCGGCTCAGTCGAGGGTGAGACAGGGACAGGCCAGGGTGGGAGCGTGGGACGACAGTCGTGGGGCACTGAGAGACTGAGGCTGTTCGTCGGGCACGCGGACGGGCAACACGGAACACCGATCGAGCCAAGCGCCGCTGCGCGGCTACACGGCGAGTCGTGCGACCAGGGTGGCGGCGCCGCGGAGGATGAAGAGAGAGAGAGAGAGAGAGGCAGTAAGGCTTCAGGTGGTTGTTGGTTCAGGTTGATGAAACTTGGTTGATGGTGGGTGAGGGCTTGTACACATCATTAAGAGAGACTGCGCGACCCCAAGCCCGGCCAATCCGCGCTCTCCCGCGTCACAGAAGGGCAAACGGGGCGGGGCGGTCTAGCTGACCAATCCTCGCCCGGTGACTTTTTCCCGTTAGACCAGCTCGAACACCTCGTGGAACTCGCAGGTAATCGTCCTGTGCCGCGGGCTCGTGGGCTGGCTGTTCCACGCCCGGCAGACCCACCGGCCGGGGTTGTCCTCGGGGTCGGTCCAGTCGAACGACTCCAGCGCCCCACGCGCCCGCAGGAAGCTGACCAGGGCGTCGGCGACCGGGGTCGGCTTGTTCGTGAATACCAGGCTCCAGCGCCGGGGGTCTTGGTTGATGCCCTGCCCGACGCGTGCCTCGTAGCCGTCGCCGAAGCTGATTGCCTCGACGCGGGGTGCCTCATCGAGTGCGCTGCCGTAGCTGGCCTGCCAAGTGAATGTTTCTGCCATGCTAGTTCCTATCGGTAGAGGGTGCCGCCCGGTCGCTGCTCGCGAACGAGGACAGCCATGACGGCGCCCTCGATCTGCTTGCCTAGCCGCTGGGCTTCCTGTTGATTGGGGCCGGTGCCGGTCTGGCTGTTGCCGGTCGGCGCGATGTTGATTTCGATGTTCGTGTCGCCGCCTCCGCCATGTGCTGACACACCCAGTCGCCCATCAGGACCACGCTTGAGGGGCATGATCGCCTCCGGGCCAGCCTCACCCATCAAGCCGGTCTTGAAGCTCCCGCCGGCTGCGAACTTGAACATCTGAGGCCGATCGACGACACCGCCACGGGCGAACGCGGTGATCTGGCCGGATGGACCGAAGGCGCCGCCATCGGCAAACGCACCGCCGTAGCCCATCGCACCGGCTGCGGCCCTGATCGCCTGCAGCGCGGCGGCCTGCGCGATCATCTGCGCTACGCCCCGGAGGAAGTTCGCGACCATGTCGCCGAAGTCGCGATCGGTGCCGCTGATGAAGTCGCCGAAAGCACCCCCCATCGTCCGGGCAGCGTCGTTGGCGACGGTCTCCAGATCAAGCATCTTGTCTTCGATGGCCGTGACCGCGCCCGGCAGGTTGCCCAGCGCTGCCGCTGCGGCCTCGCTGAACTGCGCGGCGCTGATGCGCCCTTGCTCGAAGGCGTCGGCCAGGAACTGCATGGTCGCCCGCTGTTGCTCGAGGACGGCGGTCGGGGTCTGGCTCAGCAAGTCGTTCAGCTTTGCCTGCTCCCGGTGTGTGCGCTCGATGGCGTCGGCCGCCTCGAACTGCGCCCGGATGGCGTCCTGCTGTGCGTCCGTGTACCGACCCCACTCGCCACCGTTCAGCAGATCGAAGAACGCGCGCTGGCTGCTGGTGAGGTCGGCAGTCGAGGCGACGGCATCGTTCTGGATCGACCGGAACCGGGTCAGGGTGACTTCGTATTGCTCGAAGTCGCGGAGGATGGGCGCCAACCAGTCGCCGAGGTCGTCGCCGACCTTGGGGGCGCTGGTCTTGCCTGTCGGAACCTTCGGCAGGGCTGGTGCCGGCGTGCGTATGGTGCCCTGCTTTAGGCGTCGGTCGCGGGCGTCCTCGAAATCTGCGAGATCGCCAGCCATGGCCAGCGAGCGCTCTTGGACACGCAGCACTTCGCGCAGCGCTCGCAAGCTTGAACCGCGGGTGCCGATCAATGCGCCGCCGATGCCGCCGGGAAGGATCTTCTGCCAGCGGTCGGCCTGCTCGATCATGCGGTCAACGTCGGCGATACGCTCGCGGATGGTGTTGCCCTCGCCGATGCCGAGCGCCGCGTTCAGCTGCGCATTCAAGGTCTGGCCGATGCTGCCGACCGCCTTGTTCGCCTCGAGGAATTCGGCGGTCAGTTCGTTGATCTTTGGAATGAGCGCGTTGCCGATGCTGACGGCCAGACCATCGGTCATCGTCTGCATCCGGGTGACGTTGTCATTAAATGCGGCCGACTGGTTCGCGAAGTCGGTGCCGATGATCGCGCCCAGGCTTTCGGCTTCGGTCCGCATCGCCTCGATGCCGTCGCGCCCGTTGTTCAGGGTCGGGATCAGCCGGATGCCGGCCTCTTCCATCAAGCGCATGGCGAGCGCGCTCTTGCCCGCGCCGTCCTCCATGCCCTTGAACCGGTCGGCGATGTCGAGCATCACGTCATCCGCACGGCGCAGCTTGCCCGATGCGTCGGTCACCTTGATGCCCAGCGCAGCGAATGCCCCTGCGGCTTCACCAGAGCCCGCCTGAGCGGCCAGCATGCGATTGCTGAGACCCTTCAGGGCGTTGCCCAAATCGGCGAATGTGGCGTCGTTCAGGCTTGCCGCGTACTTCAGCGCGGACAGGTCTTCGACCACTACGCCTGTGCGCTGGCTCAGCTTCGACAGGGCGTCGGCGGAATCGACCGCGCCCTTGACCATGCTGGTGAACTGGATCGCGCCAAGTGCCGCGCCGACACCGGTCGCGACCTTGGTGAAGGCGGCCGAGATCGCGTCGGCGCGCTGCTTCATCTCGCGTTCGATCTGGCGGGAACGACGGTCGGCGACCCGCTGTGCGCGGTCCATGCCGGCCTCGAAACCGCCGGTTCGGGCGATCAAGTCGACGGTCAACGTTCCGAGTGATGTGCTCATGCTCGGCCCGCCAGGAGGTTGAAGACGTCCATCAGTGAGGCTTCCTGTTCGGATTCTTGTGTTGCTGCCGGGCTGTGCTCGCCCAGCATGAAGTCGGTCACCTTGGCGTCACCGCCGAGGGCGTTGTTGATCTGGGCCGCCAGGAGCGCGAAGCCGCGATGCAGATGCTGATTCGGGCTACCGTGCTTCTTAAGGTACGCGAACCAGCGCAGGGCCTCGGGGTAGGACATGCGCTGCTTCGCTTCGGCCACGGTGCGACCGCCGACGCCGTGCAGCACGAGTTCGTGCCACACCTCATCGGCGGGGCTCAGTTTGGGAGGTCGAGACCTTCCGGCGTGCCGTTGGCGGTGTTGATGGCTTCGATCAGCTTGCCCGCCAGGGACACGTCGAGACGGCAGGCGTCGGCGAAGCTGATCGGCTCACGGCTGTCGCCGAGAAGGATCGATGCGGCGATCATGCGGGCGCTGCGCCCCTCATCGCTGCCATCGCCGACCAGGGTTTCGACGTCACCGAAGGCCAGCTTCTTGACGAACACGTCGAAGGCGTTGCCCTTCCACTCGACAGGCACCTTGACCGGCTCGGCGGGGATGAACCCGCCGGCCTGTTTCAGTTCAGCGAGGTTCATCGATTACGCCTTCGGGGTCAGTTGCGGGAAGCCGCTGATCTGGACAGCGACCGTGCTGGTGACGACGTTGTTCAGCGAGAAGTCGAACGGCACGTCGCTGGCGTAGCCATCGAACTGGATCCAGCTCCGGGTCGTCGGCAGGTCGAAGATCGTGTTGTCGACGCCGTCGAGGACCGCCGCATCGGTGCCATCGGACCAGCCGAGTGCCCACTTCAGGACGGACCCCGACACGTACAGGTCATACAGTTTCTTGTGGCCGGCGTTCTTGGGGTCGAACTGGATCGTAAAGCTCGCGTTGCCCGGCGAGAGCAGGCCGGCTTCGTAGGTATGCGCGTCGCTGTCGAGGTCGGTCGTCTCGATCTGGTCCCGGCTCGCGTTGATGCCGCTGATCTGGTTCACGGCGCCGACCTTGATCACCTCGGGCGTCACGTCCGGGTTGATGAAGTAGAGGTGGGTGCCTTTGGTTTTCACTGCCATGCTGTGCTGCTCCTATCAGTTGTCGATGATGTGTTGCGTATCGAAGCCGGCCAGGAACAGGCCGGTCTCGGGGTCTTTGCTCACGCCACGCCAGGCCGTCAGGTAGCAATCGTTTTCGACTGCGCGACGGATGGCGGCGAGGGTGTCGCGGGTCTCGTCAGGCGTGGCGCCGACGATGTTGAGTTGCACGCGGACGTGATCGGCTGGGGCGGGTCCGTCGAGGACGTTGATCGGGTTGCCGGTGACGACTTGCCACGTTGCGTAGGGGGTGGCCGTGCCCTCGGGTGCCTCGATTTCGTAGAAGCGAACCGGGTTGGAGCCGAGCGCGGCGAGGGCGTCGGCGTCGGCAACGATCAGCGAGAAGAAAATGGCGGGTGTCACAGTCGGGCTACCTCGTCACGCAGGGTGCCGACGACGGTCTGGAGGACGGTCGTCGCGGTGTTGTCCAGGGCAGGGCGCATGAAGGGTTGCGCGGGCTGGCGGACGGTGCCGAACTCGACGAAGCGCCAGTAATACGGGGTGCCGTCTTTCTTCTTGGCGCCACCCTTAACGCCGACGCGGCAATAGATCGCACCGGGCTTGACCTTCAGGCGCAACGCGATGTGCTTGCGCAGATCGCCGGAATCGACGGGTGCGTTCGCGATGGCTGCCTTGCGGATGACGTTGCCGCCCTTGCGGGTGGCCTTGCTGAGCGCCTTCTTCGCGACCTTCTCGGCGACTTGTTCGAGTCGCTTCAGCACGTCGTCCAGGCCGGTCAGGCGGGTTTCGTTCATGCCAGGGTCTCGCACGGGATGGTGATGTACTCGCGACCGGATACCGGGTCAGCCATGTAGCCGAGCGGGCGATAGATCACGCCGTCATCGGCAACGATGCGCATGCCGAGCCGCAGGCCAGGGCGGTAGCGGATCGTGATTCGGGCGGAAACCTTCGATTGGCTCGACGATGCGGCGACGAAGTCGCGAACGCTCAGGGGCTCGATTGCCGCGCTGATGTCGGTCGCGACCGGTGCCCAGGTCTCGGAGATGGCGCCGGTCGTCAGGTTCTGGACGCGCTGCGGCTCTTCGATGGTGATCCGGCGGCGCAGGCGTGAGGCGAGGCAGGTGTTCATGCGAGTGCCGGCCTCCGGTAGTAGCGAAGCAGGTTCTCGACGGCGGGGCTAAGCGGGTTGGCGCTGGTGGCGTCGCGGTGCTCGAACAGGTCGGCGACGACCAGCAGGACGGCAGCGTCCAGCACTGGCCCGGTGATGTCGGGGGCACGGTCGAGGACCAGGGTGGTCGCTGCGGCGAGCAGGAGCGTGATATGCGCGTCCTCGGCGGTGTGATCCACGCGCAGGTGGCGCTTTGCTGCAGCAAGATCGATCATGCCGGTGCTCCTTGTTGCTGGTCACGGCGGGCGAGGGCGCTGAGCGAGAAATTCTGCTGCTGCAAGTAAGGCGTATCGCCACCTTCGACAGGGGGCAGACCTTCCCGGCGTCGGGCTTCGTTCGGGGCCATCCAGCCGCCACCGATGGCGTCGGAGTAGGTCTTGAACCGGGTCGCCGCGTCCATCCGCAGCAGAACGCCTTCGTCCAGCTCCGTGCGGGTGTCGGGCGCCAGGGCGAGCCCTTCGTCCAGGCACAATTCGATGCTCTCGATGTGCGCTTGAAGGGCGTCCGACAGATAGATTTCCTGCAGGATGGTCGCCGAGTTGTAGGAGGGTGCCGGGCCGACACCGACCTTGAATCCGGGCACGCGGAAGGCGCGGCACACGTCCTCGCCGGTCCAGCGCAGTTGCTCGATCAGTTGAGCATCCACGGGCGCCACGCCGATGGCTTCGTACTTCAGCCCATCGCCGACGACGGCGACCTTGCCGCTGTTCTCGCCGGTGTAGCCCGCCTGCCAAGCGTCCTTCAGATGCTGGGCAGTCTCGGGGCTGATGGCGCCCGGTGCGGTCAGGATGCCGCCGGGGTTGCTGGCGTTTCGGAAGAAGCTCTCGCTGTTCTTCTGGATCGCTAGACCTTGACCCGCCGACAGGGCCGCAGCGGTCAGGGGCGACACGCCGACCAGGGGATGCCAGGGCGTGAAGCCGCGATCGTGGATCACTTCCCGCGCCGGGATGGTCAGACCCTCGGGCGGAATCCCGGTCAGGGCGTCAGCACCCGACACGCGATAGAAGGTGCTGCCATCGTTCGCGATCAACGGTTGCACGCGCTGCGGGTCGAGGATGTACAGCGCGACGATCTGCCCGCGAGTATCTCGACGCTTCAGCACGTAGCACGCGCCCCACAACAGCTTCGAGGTGACCCACTGCCCAAAGAACTGCGCCCGGTTCTGGAAGGCGTTCGGCTTCCGCATCAGTGCTTCGTGACCGCTCACGGTCTGGGACCAGATGCCGCCGTCCAGCTTGGTGAAGCGGACCGGTAGCTTGCCGATGTCGCTCGCGATCAGCGACACGCAGGCGAACACCGCCGAGTGTGCCAGGGCCGTTTCGGGCGTGATGCTGACGCCTTGCTGCCACGCGCCCGCGTAGCTCTCGCGGATCAGCGGAACCCAGCCGCGATTCGTGTCCACGGTCTGCGTCGGCGCTGCCTTGGTCCGCCTGATCTGGATTCCGAAAATCTTCATGGTGTCCTTGTGATCAGCGGGCAGGGGTTGCCCCCTGCCCATTTGCGTTAGGCGTACTTGGCGCCAGTGATCACGGCTACGGCCGTCGGACGACGACGGGTCCAAGTGATGGGCTTCACCGTCTTCACGCCGTAGAGGCCGAGTTGCCACAGGGACTGCAGGCTGGTGGCAACCGGGGTGGCACCATCGCCAACCGGGGCGTCCTCGAGCTCGACGCTGGCCTCGCGGCTCGAATCGACGCGCAGGCCACCTTCGTCCGCGAGGAGGATTTCCGGCTGCACCACCAGAACCAGGTCGAAGCCTCCGACCGGCTCGCCAGGAACCGACGTGCTGGTGATCATTGGCAGACCCATGAAGGAACCGCCGTCAGCGGTCACGCCGGGAAACTCGGGCAGACCGGTAGCAACGTTGATCATCATGCTGAGGTTGAGCGCGGTCGACGGATGGGCGACCCAGGTGGCACCGTTGATGGGCTGGTTTGCGGCGACCATCGAATTGAAGACCGCCTTCACGTCAGTCCGAATGGCTGCGGCATCGGTGCCCGATGCGACGACCGGCGCGACGCCATTGGCGACCGAAGCGGGCTTCACACCGGCGACACCGGCAGATGCTCGATCGATGAACGCCACGTCGATTGCGCGTGAGGTTTCCTCGATCATCTGGCTGAGCAGCAGCGAATCGGCATCCGGCGAGGACCGGCGCAGCAGTTCCTCCGACATGACGACGATGGCGCTAAGCTTGTGATTGCCGACTTCCAGATCGGTGAAGCTGGCGTTCGTCACGGGCGATGCCTTTGCCTCGCCAACCCAGCCGACAGCAGCGCCGGTAGCGGCTCGCGGGATGCGGATGTTCGCGGGCACCTTGCGCAGGCCGGTCAGCTTGCCGACGATGGTCGCCGGGCGCAGCAGATCGATGAACTCGGAAGCCATCGTGGCGGGTTCAACCAGGGCGGCATACTCGGCCGAATCGGTCGTGCCGGCCGGAACCGCGGCTTTCAGCGCGGCCTGGACGCGGTTGCCGTACTGCTGATGCTTTGCGATCTCGACGGCCTGGAGAATGTTCCCCTTCGACAGTGCGAGGGACTTCGCGAACTTCACGAAGTCGGTGCCCTTGGGGGTGTTGTCCTCGACCTTCAGATGGGGCATGGCGACCGGCTGGGCGCTCTTGGCGAGGTCGATTTCCAGGGCCTTCAAGCGGCCGATGTGCGCTTCGTACTGGCCGACTTCCGCCTGTGCGGCGTCGTAAGCCTTGGTCTCGGCCTCATCGAGGACGCGACCTTCGTCGGCGGCTTTGGTCATGATGCCGGTCATGCGGGTGTGCGCTTCCGCGCGCTTGGTTTCGAACTGCTGGATCTGTGCTGCGATGGTCATACGGGGTGCTCCGTGATTGGATTTCGTGGAAGTGATGCGGGCGCCGGTGTTGGCGGGAACGGTCGTCAATGACAGCTCCAGCCACTCCCAGCGCTTGAACCGGTAGCCGGTCTCGGTCGGTTCGGCGTCGGTCGGGTTGAAGCCGACCGACACATGCGGGATCAGGCCGGCTTTCACGAGGCGCCAGACCTTGCTGATGGATTCGTCGGCGTCCTTCGCGATGCGCGCCTCGAACTCGACGCCGGCCGGGGTGGGCTTGGCGTCGGTGACCCAGCCGAGCGGTGCCTTCCGGTCGTGCTCATGAAGCAGGGCCAGCGGCAGGGTGAAGGACGCGCCGAGGGGTTCGACGATGTCGCCGGCGCGGTCGGTTGCTGGGGTCGAGGCGATGCCGCGGATGATTCCGAGGTCGTCGTCGAAGCTCTTGATGGTCAGATTGCTGAATGCGGTCTGCATGGGGCCTCAGAGGAAGAAAAGCTGATAGGTCGGCTCGGGCTCGGCCGGCTCTGCATTGATCGCGGCACCGAAGGCCATCGCGAGGGCGACCATCCCGTCAATGCGGGCGGTGGCCTTGCTCTTGTCCAACTTGCGGTTGCCGGCAGGGTCGCGGGTGACGACGGCACCGGCCGCGTTCATGGTCAAGACGGGGTGTCCGCCGTGCGCTGCGCGACCGTTCAGGAATTCGGCCTCGCAGTGGTCGAGGGCGGGCGCCATGTCCTTGAAGCCCTGACCGTGAGGAACCAGAGGCAGGGCGATGCCGAGGCGGTCAAGCTCGCGCTGTAGCTCGGGCATGCGCCAGCGGTCATAGGCGAGCGCCTGCAGGTCGAGGCCGTCAGTGATGTTTGCGATGTCTCGTGCGACGACTTCGAGGTCCACAACCTTGCCCGGCGTGGTTCGCAAGAAGCCCTGATCGCGCCACACGTCATAGGGCACGCGGTCACGACGGGCGCGGTTGATCAGTCCATCGGCCGGTGCCCAGAAGGTGGGGTGAACCTGCCAGTCGCTGCCCTTCCGGCCGATCAGGACCAGGGCGGTCAGGTCGGTTCGCTGGCTGAGGTCGAGACCGCCGAACACTTCCAGGCCGTCGAGGCTGTCGGGGGCGGCGCTGCAGGCATCCCAGGTGGCCTTTGACATGAACGGGTTCGTCACCGCGACACGCTGGTTCAGGCATAGATTGCGGAAGGTCGCTTCCGCGCTGGGCATGCGCTTGGCTTCGGCCGCCTGCTGTTCGACGTCGGGCAGACTGCGGAATGTGCCAAGCGCGGGGTTCGCCGCTGACCATGCTTCCGGATCGTCCAACTCGCAGTCTGCCGGCGCTGCATAGACGTGGCTGACGATGCGCGGATCACCCGACTTGGCTGCATCATCGAGCCAGACCGACAAGAGGTCGGCGTCGCTCGCTGCCTGCGTGCTGATGGCGATAAGCAAGGGGGCTTCATGGGCACCCTGCGATGTGGTGATGGCATCCACGAAGGCGTTCTTCGGACCCTGTACCTGCCCGACTTCGTCGAGGATCGCGAGGATCGGACTCAGCCCGTGCGCGGTCTTGCCTTCTGCTGCCAGTGCCCGGTAGTGGGTATTGATGCCGACGCCAAACAGCTCCTTGGTGCTCGCCTTGGCCTGTACTCGGGTTGCCAGCTGGGGCGACAGTTCGACCATCTTCGACGCGAGGTTGAAGACGATGCCGGCCTGCTCCCGGCTCATGGCACCGCTGACGATCTGGCTGTTCTGGCGGGCTTCGGGTCCAACGAGATGGACCAGCAGCAGGGCGGCGATGAGGCCGGTCTTGCCGTTCTTGCGGGCGATGCTCAAGAAGGCACGACGGGTGCCCGCCTCGTTGTCATAGACCGCGGTGATGAAGTCACGCTGGAACTCAGCGAGCCGCATCGGCTCGCCCACCAAGGCGCCCTCGGGCACCCGGCAGACCTTCTCGATGAACTGGATGACGCGCTCGGCTCGGGTCACTGCAGCGTCACCCCGGGTCGGGCGAACAGATCGGCCAAGTCATCGTCGGCGCCGAGGATGCTGCTCGCGAGGTCGCGCTCCAACTGGTTCTTGCCCTGCTGCTCGCGGGCGGGGCCATTGGTGGCGCGTGCGTGAACCTGGACGTGCCGGGCGATGCTCTGCGCTCGGGCAATCAGGTCGCCCAAAGCCTTCTCGGCCGGGTGTGCGCGGATGACGCCCTTGTCGTCCTTATAGATCGGCCGGTGATCGGCCATCACGGTCAGCAGTTCGGCAATGGCGGCGAGGTCACGGCAGAGCATGCAGGCGAACGTCAGATCCGCACCGGTCCAGGCGTCACGGCGCTTCGACTCGATCACGATGGGCCAGAAGACCATGGCGCGGTCACTGAGCAGCATCGGCGGCGTCGGCAGGGAATCGGCCAGCTTGCTGGCGACTTCCTGCTGGTACGCGATGCTGTCGGAGCGCTTGCGAGTCATTTCGATGCTTCGAGAAGTATCGAACTAAAAGTCAAAAAACGGGGTTAGCGCGAAAAGACGACTGGGGGTGCGTTTCACAATGCGCAACGTTTTCGATCTTCGCGACATCCCCCGGTGTCTGGTCCTCGCTCGTCACCGTCTGGTCATTCACTCGCGCGTCATGACCAGACCGGAAGCATCCAGCGATTTCGATGAACGCGTCCTGCAGGTGGCGCGGGGTGTTGGTCGAGCGGGCGAGGGTGGCGAACACGTCGAACAGTTCCGGCTGCGTGTCCTTCTGCTGCTCCATGACTTCTGCGTAGAACTTCGATCGCTGTCCCTTGAGTTCGACGTCCTTCACCTTGAAGGCGGTGTGCGCCTCTTCGATGGTCGCGAAGTCGCCTTCGCATCCGGCGGCAACGAAGCGTAGCGGGTTCACATACCAGTTCTTCGCATTGACGCCGCGCGGCAGGTCTTCAGGCTGCGTGCTGAAGTAGCGATCGCCTTCGGTGCCGAAGGCAAGGCTCGATTCGGCAAACATCCGCAAGCGGAGGATGCGGGCGTTGTCCGGCAGGCCGAGTTCGATCAGCTGGCTGTTCAACGCGGACAGCTCGGCGGCGAGTTGTTGAAGCTTGAGATTCGATTTGTACTCGCCGTCGGTGTCGGTCATGGGCTGGTGCTCAGTGTGGTGGTCGTTCGACGACTGTGACGGTTGTCGTGATCGTCAGCGCGTCCTGCGGGGGATGTACCGGCAGTCCTTTTTCAGCGTTGGCGATCATGAGCAGGGCGCGGGTGGCTTCTTCGGCTTCGCGCTTGAAGCGGTCGGCGGTGAAGATGGCCACGAGTGCCGGGTCTGCGTCAGGGAAGGTCGCGATGCCGGCAGCTTGCGCGCGTGCCTTTGCGTCCGCGATCGCTTGCGGGCTGGTGGCAATGGCGAAAATGTCGGCGATCTGTTGGGCAATCATGCTGCGTTCCAATGGTGACCAGGGTCGAGGGGCTGGCCGGCGAGGTCGGAACCTCGAAAGTGGCCGGAGCGCTCCAGTGCCTGCTTGGCCGCGTTGTGGCAGGTCTCGCACAGGGATTGCCAGTTGCGGCGGTTCCAAAACAGCTTCATGTCGCCACGGTGGGGCGTGATGTGATCCACGACAGTCGCGGGGGTGGTGTGCCCCTGCTGCTGGCAGAAGATGCACAGCGGGTGCGCCCGAAGGTGCTCCCGCCGTGCCTTCCGCCACCTTTGCCCGTATGGGTTGCTCACGTCCTATATGCCTGTGGTCAACGATTAATTCAAATGCGACTATATCAGAAAAGCGATAGATTTGCCATATAAGGTTGACGAACGGTAGATTTTGTGAACCAGGAATGAAAAAGCCCGGCGCTGGGCCGGGCTTCGGGCACTTACTTCCCTGGCGGAATGTTAGGGCAGCCTCTTCGCGCGAGGGTAATACTCCGCCACGACAAGCGTCGGATGCTGCTTAAGGTAGCTCAACGGGGCAAACTCCCCGCTGTCTACCCGCCGTGCGCGACAGATGTAGTCGCCGTCGATTGCGCTTTGGTACTCATTGGTACTCATTGGTATTTCTCCGGAAAATAGTAACAGTGGTTGCGCAGAGACCGACGGGAAACACATAATCCAAGTTCTCACACAAGGGTTGTGTTTCGACGCCGCTCTTTCAAGGCCCAAGTGCGAAATGCGCTTGGGCCTTCTCACGCTGGGATACAGATTACTCCTGCATTCCTGCAAAAGCAAAGATTTTCCGGCTTTAAAAATCAATGGGTTAGAGATGCCGTCGCGCGTTTCTCTTGGGGCGGATACTACATGTAGTGGTGTTCGCCCGTACAGTGCGAGCGATGATCTGCCCCGGCCTGATCTCTTACTTATTGTCAAGGGGCGTCGGTCGGTAGGTGGCGGCTCCGAACCGGTCTGCCTCCGCGGCCGGCGCGCTCGCTAGCCTGCATACTTCTCGATCTCGACGTCGAACTTCGCGCTCTCGATGTCCGCCTGCAGCGTCTTGAATTCGAACATCGTCAGCGCGTCGCCGCCGGTGTAGTGGCGGTCCTGGGTGTCGTCGTACTCGTGGCCGGCGAGGCGGGTCCGGCGGTCCTTGGGCACGTTGGCCTTGCGTAGCGCGCTGATCAGCGTGCCGCGGAAGCTGTGGAACGTCTTGTTGCTTCGCCCCTTGTCTGACCCTACGCCGACCGACCGGCGATAGGCGGTGAACCAGCGGCCGGGTTCCTTGCTGTAGTCGCCCGCGCGGTTGTTGCTCTCGGGCAGGTCGGGGAATAGACGGCCAGCGGGGCACCCTGCCACGAAGTCGAGAAAGCCCAGTTCGATCAGCTTCGAGTGAATCGGGATGATGCGGCGCGATGCGGTCGTCTTGAGCCGCTTGCCTTCTTCCTCGTCGAGGATACTGATGGTCGGCACGCCGTCGTGCTCGCCGATGTCCGTCGTCGTCAGCTGGCACAGTTCGTTCAGGCGGGCGCCGGTGTGAAGTGCCAGGACCGGCAACCAGTATTGCCAAGGGGTCTTGTACTCGTGGTTCCGGTACAGGTTCGACTCGAACAGGGTCTTCAGGTCTGCCGCCTCGAATTTCGCGTAGAAGTTCTCCTCGATCTTGCCTTCGTACTTGAACAACTCCGCGAACGGGTCGGGGATGTGGCGCTTCGTCTTTGCCCAGCGGAATACCGCGCCGGCCCGTTGAAGGCGCTTTTCGCGATTGCGTGGTGATCCGCCTTTGCGGTCGCTTGTGACCAGGGTCTGGAACGCGATGATCTCGTCTGCGGTGACATCGGCGATGGGTTTGTCGCCGCCGATCGACTCGACCATGGCGCGAATGTGCGGAAGATAGTCGTACTTGGCGGTGTCGTTGCCGTCTTTCCACTTTCCCCCGGCGACCTTCTCGGCCTTCAAGCCCTCCCACGCCTGCATGATGGTGATGCCGCCCTTGCTCTTGGGTTCTGCATGGGTGTCGTCCTCGGCGGGTGCGCCGGGCAGGTTCTGCAGCGCGGTCGCGATGGCGGAATTCACCGCCTCTTGCTCGTGAGGCTCGGCCTGCACCTTGATTGACTTGGGGCGCCCGCTGTCGCTCAGGTCGATCTCCATGATGTAGTCGAAGTGAGAGCCGGTCGCTGGTGTCGTCTGCTGCGCGGGTCGCTGCTTCTTCATCGTGCGGAGGTCTCGGAAGATGGTGTCAGTCTTCGCCGCGAGGGCGCGGGCGAGGATGATAGCCTCGCGTCGGTCGCTGGTGTGCAGGGTCTGCTGGATGAAGACTTTGCCGACGATGGGTCGCAGGTCGTCGGGGACGCGGCGCCGGAAGTAGAAGATCGAGCTACGGCGCGAGCGGACGAGGTAGGTTCCTGGCATTGTATGGCACCTGTGTATGGCACCTGCAGCGTCCAGGGCAAGAAAAAAGCCGCTGATCCTTGAGGATCAACGGCTTCCGAGTTCGGAGTGGTGATGGGCGGAATCGAACCGCCGACCTATGGGTTATGAATCCATCGCTCTAACCGTCTGAGCTACATCACCACGAAGCCGGCGATAATAGCGTCTGGGCTCGCGCATGGTCAAGCGCCTGCGCCATGTCTCCGTCGACGCCGGGCCGGGCTCGGGCGTGAACGGGTAATTGTTGGAATATCAGAAACTTGCATTGACTTACGGCGTCCATTGGATGAGTATTCGCGCTTTTTCCGTCGACGGCAGCCCGCACCCGCGGGGGCCGGGGCGAGCGCAGGCGGGGCCGTAACGGCACGGGTCGATCGATGAAGAAACTGTACATACGCACCTTCGGTTGCCAGATGAACGAGTACGACTCGGACAAGATGGCGGACGTGCTGGGGTCGAGCGAGGCGCTCGAGACCACCGACAATCCCGAGGACGCCGACGTGATCCTGTTCAACACTTGCTCGGTGCGCGAGAAGGCGCAGGAGAAGGTGTTCCACGACCTCGGCCGGGTCAAGCACCTGAAGCGTAGCAAGCCCGGGCTGATCATCGGCGTCGGCGGCTGCGTCGCGAGCCAGGAGGGCGCGGCGATCGTCGCCAGGGCGCCCTACGTGGATCTGGTGTTCGGCCCGCAGACCTTGCACCGGCTGCCGCAACTGATCGACGAGCGGCGTCGTTCGGGGCGCGCACAGGTGGACATCAGTTTCCCGGAGATCGAGAAGTTCGACCACCTGCCGCCGGCGCGGGTCGAGGGCGCAAGCGCCTTTGTCTCGATCATGGAAGGCTGCAGCAAGTATTGCAGCTTCTGCATCGTGCCCTACACCCGTGGCGACGAGATCTATCGGCCGCTCGAGGACGTGCTGGCCGAAGTCGCCGGGCTGGCTGCCCAGGGCGTCAAGGAGATCACCTTGCTCGGACAGAACGTCAATGCCTGGCGCGCGCCGATGGCGCCGGGCAGTGAAGAGACGGCGGATTTCGCGTTTCTGCTCGAGTGTGTGCACGACGTGCCCGGCATCGAACGCCTGCGCTATACCACGTCGCACCCGCGGGAGATGACGCCGCGGGTAGTCGAGGCCTATGTCCGGCTGCCGAAACTGGTGTCGCACCTGCACTTGCCGGTGCAGGCTGGCTCGGACCGGGTGCTGGCGGCGATGAAGCGCGGCTATACCGTGCTCGAATACAAGTCGCTGGCGCGACGCCTGAAGGCGGCACGGCCCGATCTGTCGCTGTCGTCGGATTTCATCGTCGGCTTTCCCGGCGAGACCGAGGCCGACTTCGAGGCGACGATGCGGCTGATCGACGATGTCGGCTTCGATACCTCGTTCAGCTTCGTCTATAGTGCGCGGCCCGGCACGCCGGCGGCCGATCTCGCCGACGATACGCCGCAGGCGGTCAAGCTCGCACGCCTGGCCCGGTTGCAGAAGCGTATCGAGGATCAGGCGGCGGTGATCTCGGCGGCGATGGTCGGGTCGGTACAGCGGGTGCTGGTGGAGGGGCCGTCGAAGAAGGACGCGAACGAACTGGCTGGGCGGACCGACAACAACCGGGTGGTGAACTTTGCCGGTCAGCCGCGCCTGGCGGGTCGATTCGTCGACGTGACGATCACCGCGGCATTGCCCCACAGCCTGCGCGGCGAAATCGTGACTCGGGAGAGCTGATTGGCGAAGACCCTGGAAGTGGTGCTGGAGCCGCTGGACAACCAGCGCCTGGCCAACCTGTGTGGCGCACTCGACGAGAACCTGCGCCAGATCGAAACCGCCTACGATGTCGAGATCGCCCGCCGCGGCGAGCATTTCACGGTGCGCGGCAAGGCCGGCCAGGTGCAGCAGGCGGGACGGGCGATCGAGCACTTCTACGAGATTGCCGGCGAGGATTTCGGCATCGACGACATCCAGCTCGGACTGGTGGAACTCGCCAACCGCAGCCAGTCCGCGCAACCGGCGCCGGCCCTGTTGACCCGAAAGTCGGATCTGCACGGTCGCACCCCGCGCCAGGTCGAGTATCTGCGCAACATCCAGGATCACGACATCACCTTCGGCATCGGCCCCGCCGGCACCGGCAAGACCTACCTCGCGGTCGCGAGCGCGGTCGATGCGTTCGAGCGCGAACATGTCGAACGCATCATCCTGACGCGGCCGGCGGTCGAGGCCGGCGAGCGCCTCGGTTTCCTGCCCGGCGACCTGACCCAGAAGGTGGATCCCTATCTGCGGCCGTTGTACGACGCGCTCTACGACCTGATGGGGCTGGAGCGGGTCGGCAAGCTGTTCGAGCGCGGCGCGATCGAAATCGCGCCGCTGGCCTTCATGCGCGGGCGCACGCTGAACCACGCCTTCATCATTCTGGACGAGGCTCAGAACACCACCGCCGAGCAGATGAAGATGTTCCTGACCCGGATCGGTATCGGCGCCAAGGCAGTGGTCACCGGAGATCTGACCCAGGTGGATCTGCCCCGCGGGCAGGTCAGCGGATTGCGCGAGGCGCGCGACGTGCTGCACTCGGTACGGGGCATCGCGGTGACCGAATTCCTCAAGGAGGATGTCGTGCGCCATCCGCTGGTGGCGCGCATCGTCGCCGCCTACGAGCAGCGCATGGCTGCACTCGAGGCGGCCGCTGACGAGGCGGCTCCGGTGCAGCGCCCCGCGGGGCGCTAGCGCAATGCTGCGCCTGTCGGTGCAACGGGCCCTGCACGGCGAGGACGCTCCGGGCTTGCCGCGTCGCCCGCAATTGCTGCGATGGTGCCGGGCGGCCGCACGCGGCGACGTGGAGGTGGTGATCCGCCTGGTTGGCGAGGGCGAGGGCCGGGCCTTGAATCGCGATTACCGTGGCCGCGACTACGCCACCAACGTGCTCAGCTTCGCCTACGATGAAGGTGAAGACATGCCCTTGCCGCCGGGCATGCCGCAGGTGGGCGACATCGTCTTGTGCGTGCCGGTGATTGCCGACGAGGCCGCGCGCCAGGGCAAGTCCCTGATCGACCATTACGCCCATCTGGTCGTGCATGGTATGCTGCACCTGCAGGGGTTCGACCATCAGACCGAGGCGGATGCGGCCGGGATGGAGGCCCTCGAAAGGGAGATACTGGCGGGATTGGGAATCGGCGACCCATACGCCGACACCAACGACGGAGTCCGTGGATCGTGAGTGATGCGCCATGGGCAATGCGCATCGCGCCCATTGCCCATCGCCCATTCCTCATCAACCCGACCAATGGATAGTTCGCCCAGTCGACCTAGTCTGCTCGACCGCCTCGGCGCCCTTTTGTCCAGGGAGCCGGAAAATCGCGAGGAACTGCTCGCACTGCTTCATTCCTCTTTCGACCGCAACCTGGTCGATGCCGATGCCCTGTCGATCATCGAGGGCGCCCTCCAGGTATCCGACATGCAGGTGCGCGACGTCATGGTGCCGCGCGCCCAGATGGACGTCGTCCACATGGACGACCCGATCGACGACATTGCCGCTTTCGCGATCGAAACCGCGCATTCCCGCTTTCCGGTGGTCGGCGAGGGCAAGGACGACGTCATCGGCGTGCTGCTCGCGAAAGACCTGCTGCGCTTTTTCGCCGGGCGCGAGTTCAACCTGCGCGACATGTTGCGGCCGGCCGTGTTCGTGCCGGAATCGAAGCGCCTCAATGTGTTGCTGCGAGAGTTTCGGATCAGCCGCAACCACATGGCGCTGGTGGTCGATGAATATGGCGGTGTCTGCGGGCTGGTGACGATCGAGGACGTGCTCGAGCAGATCGTCGGCGACATCGAGGACGAATACGATTTCGACGAGGCCGAGGACAACATCCGACTCGACCAGATGGGGCGCTATCGGGTCAAGGCGACCACCGAAATCGAGGATTTCAATGCCGCTTTCGAAACCGCTTACCCGGACGACGAAATCGACACCGTCGGCGGCCTGGTGATCAAGTTCCTCGGCCGTCTGCCCAAGCGCGGTGAAGTCGTCGCGATCGACAATCTGCGCATCCAGGTGCTCCGTGCGGACAGTCGCCGGGTCTATACGCTGCTGATCGAGAAGCTGCCCGAAGCGGTCGCGTCAGAAACCGAGTGATGTTGTCGTCGCTTGTGCTGGCCGCAGTGGCCGGCCTCGCCACGGTGGCTGGTTTCGCGCCCTTCGGACTTTTCCCGCTGCCGATCGCGGCTGTTGCTGCGCTGTTTGCACTGTTGGCTCGACAGTGTTCGTGGAAGGGTGGATTCGCCATCGGGATGGCTTGGGGGCTCGGCCTGTTTCTCGGCGGTGTGTCCTGGCTGTTCGTCGCCCTGAACCGCTACGGTGGCATGCCGGCGCCAATGGCCGCCACCGCGGTATTGCTGTTCTGCAGCTACCTGGCGCTTTATCCGGCCACGGTGGGTGCGCTCTGGGTGGCGTTGCGGCGTCGCCGGCCATTCGCCGACACCCTGCTGGCGGCCGGGCTGTGGACGCTGTCGGAGTGGCTGCGCGGCACGCTGCTGACCGGTTTCCCATGGCTGGCCCTAGGCTATTCGCAGGTGCCACCGAGTCCGCTGGCGCCTTATGCCCCGATCCTCGGGGTCTATGGCATTGGCTTGTGCGTGGCGCTCGCAGGCGCAGCCCTCGGCATTGCCGACTGGCGCTCGCGGGCACCGTTGCCGGCCCTGCTGCTGGTGCTGGTGCTGGCCGCGGGCGGGTGGTCGCTGGGCGGGCGTGAATGGACGCAGCCGTCAGGCCCGCCGCTGTCGGTGTCGCTGGTGCAGACCAACATCGAGCAGTCGTTGAAATGGCGCCCGGATCTCCAGTTGCAGTGGCTGCGGGTCAATCTCGAACTGGTGCGGGAGCATCCGGCGCGGCTGGTGGTGCTGCCGGAGACCGCGCTGCCGGTGCTTGCCGAGAATCTGCCCGCCGGCTACGTCGCGACACTGACCGATGCGGTCGCCGGCCACGGCGGCGACCTCGTCCTCGGTGTCTTCGAGCGCGAAGCCGGCGGCGCGATCCACAATGCCGCGCTGGCGGTCGGGGCGTCCGGCCTACAGCGCTACGCGAAGGACCACTTGGTGCCCTTCGGCGAGTATTCGCCGCCGATGTTCGGCTGGTTCTACGAGTGGGCGAACATCCCGATGTCGGACCAGACGCCAGGCGGTGCGCGACAGCCGCCGATGCGCTTCGACCAGCAGCAAATCGCGATCAACATCTGCTACGAGGATCTGTTCGGTGCCGAGATCGCCGCCGCCGCCGCGGGCGCGACGATCCTGCTCAACATGTCCAATCTTGCCTGGTACGGGGATTCGCTGGCGCAGCCCCAGCATCTGCAGATCGCCCGTATGCGCGCACTCGAGAGCGGGCGGCCGATGCTTCGCGCAACCAATACCGGCATGACGGCGGTGGTGACGCCCGACGGTCGCGTCGCACAGGTGCTGCCGGCCTTCGAGCGCGGCGCCCTGACGGCCAGCGTGCAGGGGCGCGACGGCATCACCCCCTACATGCGCTGGCGCGACCGGATCGCCCTCGGTCTGGCCTTGCTCGCCGTCGTGGCCGGTCTGCTGGTGCGGCGGCGTCGCGGTGAGGATGTCGGTCCGGATCGCGCCGCCGCATGAATTCGCACCGGATGCCGGTCCACGGCATCATGTCGGACCCGATGCAACCCAGAGACGTGAGGAATCCAGAATGCGCAGCTATCCGCCCGACAGTCCGAAGGCCCTGGCCCGCCTGGTGGCGATGGCCGTCGTCGCCGACGGTGAAATGGACAACTGCGAGATCGACCGCCTGCGCGAACTTGACGTGTTCTCGATGCTCGGCGTCGAGTCCGAAGGTTTCTACCAGGTCCTGCTGGAACTGTGCCGCGACCTCGCGGTGAGCGGCAGCGGTTCGCACGTGTCGCTGCTGTCGTCCGAACGTCTCGAGCAACTGGCCGCCGACGTCACCGATCCGAAGCTGCGCAAGTTGGTGCTGTCGGCGATGCTGGTCACCGCCAAGGCCGACGGTGAAGTCAGCGTCGGCGAACAGACCCTGCTGCGCTTTCTGATCGATCGCTGGTCGATTTCGCTCGACAGCCTCAGGCAGCCGTGACGCGGCAAACGCCGTCGCGGATGGAAGGGCAGCGCCAAAAGACAGTAAAATCGCGGTCTTTATGTCCACCGGACGCGTGTGCCGGGCGGTAATTCATGACTGCAAGCAAACCAAGCTTTCAGCAGCTCATCCTGACGCTGCAGAATTTCTGGGGGGAGCAGGGCTGCGTCCTGCTCCAGCCCTACGATCTCGAAGTCGGTGCCGGTACTTCGCACACCGCAACCTTCCTGCGCGCGATCGGCCCGGAGCCGTGGAACGCCGCCTACGTGCAGCCCTCCCGTCGCCCGAAGGACGGGCGCTACGGCGAGAACCCCAACCGCCTGCAGCATTACTACCAGTACCAGGTCGTGCTCAAGCCCTCCCCGCTCGACATCCAGGAACGCTACCTCGACAGCCTGCGCGCGCTCGGCATCGATCCCAGGCAGCACGACATACGCTTCGTCGAGGACGACTGGGAGAACCCGACGCTGGGCGCCTGGGGACTGGGCTGGGAAGTCTGGCTGGACGGCATGGAAGTCACTCAGTTCACCTATTTCCAGCAGGTGGGCGGGCTCGATTGCAAGCCCGTGCTGGGCGAGATCACCTATGGCATCGAGCGGCTGGCGATGTACCTGCAGGGCGTCGAGAATGTCTATGACCTGGTCTGGGCGGTTTTTCCGGACGGCACCGAGGTGCGTTACGGCGACGTCTTCCACCAGAACGAGGTCGAACAATCGACCTACAACTTCGAGCAGGCCAACGTCGAATTCCTGTTTCAGCAGTTCGGCAGCTTCGAGGCCGAGGCCAAGCGCCTGATGGCGGTCGGCCTTGCGCTGCCCGCCTACGAAATGGTGTTGAAGGCGGGCCATACCTTCAATCTGCTGGATGCGCGCGGCGCGATCTCGGTCACCGAGCGGGCGGCCTACATCGGACGGATCCGCAATCTTTCGCGGGCCGTCGCCGCGGCCTACCATGCCTCGCGGGAGGCCCTGGGCTTTCCGATGCTCGCCCGGCAGGAGGCCGCACAATGAGCCAGAAGACCCTGTTGGTCGAACTGCTGACCGAGGAGCTCCCGCCGAAGGCGCTGCCGCGACTGGGCGAGCGCTTCGGCGAGTCGATCGCGGCCGGGCTGGCGGCGTTGGGTCTGGCCACGGCAACGGCGGCCGTGCGCAGTTTCGCGTCGCCCCGCCGACTTGCGGTGACCATTGGCGACGTGCTGGCCGAGGCCGCGGCACGCAGCGTCACCGAGAAGCTGATGCCGGTGTCGGTCGCCCTCGACGTGGACGGCCGGCCAACCCCGGCCCTGCTGAAGAAGATGGCCGCCAAGGGCATTCCCGAAGCGGCGGTGGCCGCCTTCGAGCGACGCGTCGACGGCAAGGCCGAATCCCTGTTCCATACCCGCCGGGTCGCCGGTGACCGACTGGCCGACGTACTGGCCGGCATCGTGCAGGATGCGGTCAAGGCCTTGCCGATCCCCAAGGTAATGCGCTGGGGTGACGGCGACGCGACCTTCGTGCGTCCGGTGCACAAGCTGGTGATGCTGCACGGCGATCGCGTCGTCGATGGCCGGGTGCTGGATCTCGACGCCGGTCGGACCAGCTGTGGCCACCGATTCATGAGCCGCGGCGAGATCGACATTGCCACTGCCGACGCCTATGAGCCGACCTTGCGCGCCGAAGGCAAGGTGGTGGCCCACTTCAACGACCGGCGCCGGATGATCGACGAACTGCTGCGGTCCGAGGCGTCCCGGCTGCAGGCTTCGCTCGGCGACTATGCGGATCTGCTCGACGAGGTCAATGCACTGGTCGAGCATCCGAGCGTCTATGTCGGCGAGTTCGAGCAGGAATTCCTCAGCGTGCCGCAGGAATGCCTGATTCTGACGATGCGTGCCAATCAGAAGTACTTCCCGCTGTTCGATGCCGACGGCCGCCTGCAGAACCGGTTCCTGATCGTGTCGAACATGGCGCTGGCCGATCCGTCGAACATCGTGCTGGGCAACCAGCGCGTGGTCCGGCCGCGACTGGCGGACGCGCGCTTCTTCTTCCAGCAGGATCTCAAGCAGTCGCTGGAAAGTCGTCTGCCACGACTTCGGAACGTCGTCTACCACAACCGGCTGGGCAGCCAGTTCGAACGGGTCGAACGCCTCGAGCGCTTGGCCGGCATCATTGCTGATCACCTCAAGGCGGATGCCGGCATGGCGCGTCGTGCGGCGCGCCTCGCCAAGGCCGATCTGGTGTGCGAAATGGTCGGCGAATTCCCCGAGCTGCAGGGCGTGATGGGGCGCTACTATGCGCGGCACGACGGCGAGGCGGAAACCGTCGCCGACGCCATTGCCGCACACTACCAGCCGCGATTCGCCGGTGATGCCCTGCCGTCGGGCAATGTCGCCTGTGCGACAGCGCTGGCGGACAAGCTCGACGCGCTGGTCGGTTTCTTCGGCATCGGACAGCTTCCTACCGGCGACAAGGATCCCTTCGGCCTGCGGCGCTCGGCGCTCGGGGTGTTGCGCATCCTGATCGAATCGCCGCTGCCGCTCGAACTCGATCGCCTGATCGCCGATGCGGCGGGCGGATTCGCCGGTGGCGTCCTCGATCGGCCGGATTGCGCTGCAGACCTGCTCGACTTCATGCTCGAGCGGCTGCGCCACCAGTTGCGGGAAAGCGGCCATCCGGCTGCGGCGATCGATGCGGTGCTGGCGCTGCGCCCGACGCGGGTGGACCTCGTTCCGGCGCGGCTCGAGGCGGTGCTGGCGTTCCAGCAATTGCCGGAGGCCAAGTCGCTGGCTGCCGCCAACAAGCGCATCGTCAACATCCTGAAGAAAAACGACGAGGAGATCGGCGAACCGGATCTGGCCTTGCTGCAGGAGGAGGCTGAGAAGGCCTTGTTCCGGCGCATGTCGGAACTCGCGCCGCTGGCCCGCTCGCACTACGACAATCGCGACTATGCCGAGTCGCTGAAGATCCTGGCAGGGCTACGGGACGACGTCGATCGCTTCTTCGCCGAAGTGATGGTCAATGTGGACGAGCCGCTGACCCGCCGTAATCGGTTGGCGCTGCTGTCGCAGCTTGCCGGCCTGATGAATCGGGTCGCAGACTTGTCGCGGCTGTCCTGAGCCGCGAAGCTGCGGGCTTGGCGGTGCGCATCGAGGGGGGAAAACGATGAAGATCATCATTCTCGACCGCGACGGGGTGATCAATCGGGATTCCGATCAGTTCATCAAGTCACCGGACGAATGGGAGCCACTGCCCGGATCGCTCGAGGCGATTGCCCGCCTGAACGAATGGGGGTGGCGCGTGGTGCTGGCATCGAACCAGTCGGGCGTCGGCCGTGGCCTGTTCGACATGGATACGCTCAACAGCATCCACGAGAAGATGGTACGCAGCCTGATGTCGGTCGGGGGGCGAATCGATGCGATCTTCTTCTGCCCCCATGCGGCCGATTCGACCTGCGATTGCCGCAAGCCCAAGCCGGGCCTGCTGCTGCAGATCGCCGAGCGCTTTAACGTCAATCTCGAGGGTGTGCCGACAGTCGGCGACAGCCTGCGCGACATGCAGGCCGGCATCGCGGTCGGCTGCAAGCCCTACCTCGTGCTGACCGGCAAGGGTGAGCGCACGCGGGAGGATCCGGATCTGCCACCGGACGTGGAAATCTTTCCGGACCTGGCGGCCGTGGTGGATCACCTGACCGACGAGAGTGGGGCATCGTGAATACGCTACGCTCGGCGCTGTTCGCATTGGTGCTGGTGGTGGTCACGCCACCGTTCGCGCTGTTCGCCTTTCTGACCTTTCCGTTGAAGCCGCATACCCGCTATCGCCTGATCACGATCTGGTCGGACATCACCCACTGGTTCATACGCAACCTGCTCGGGATCCGCTTCCAGGTGCTCGGTCGAGAGAACATGCCGGCCCAGGCGTCGGTGATCCTGTGCAAGCATCAGTCGGCATGGGAGACCATCGCGCTGCAGCACATCTTTCCGCCCCTGGCCTTCGTGTTGAAACGAGAACTGCTCAAGGTGCCGTTCTTCGGCTGGGGGCTGGCGCAGATGCCGATCATCTCGATCGACCGCTCGGCTGGCAAGGACGCCCTGGTGCAGGTCGAGGAGCAGGGCAGGAAACTGCTCGATCAAGGCTTCTGGGTGGTGGTCTTTCCCGAAGGGACGCGGGTGGCACCGGGCGCCAAGCGCCGCTACAAGATCGGTGGCGCCTTCCTCGCGACGCGCACCGAGGTCCCGGTGGTCCCGGTCGCCCACAACGCCGGCGAATTCTGGCGGCGCAACGCACTGGTCAAGCAACCGGGCATGGTAACGGTCAGCATCGGGCCTCCGATCGACAGCCGGGGGCTGACACCGGAACAGGTCAATGCAAAGGCGCAGGCCTGGATCGAAGCGGAGATGCACCGGCTGTTCCCGCATCACTACGAGGCTGCCGCCTGACCCGCCTGCACGGCCGTCGCACTCGCGAGCGGCGTTGATCGGTGCGCGGGCCCTGGCAATTCAACCGAGACTCCCGCTGGGCCGTATTGCCGCGAGAGCGTCGCGCTTCGGCAGACATCGAGTTCTCGTATCGGCCGGCGCGGTCGCCATCACGGTGCTGGCCGCACCGAAAACCGGACGCTCGCAAAGCACGGGCCGAAACTTTGTGACCTGAGCACTCATGCCCGGCCGCACGGCTCGCCCCATGGGAACCGTGCGAGTGAACGAAAAAGCCCCGCCGAGCGGGGCTTCTTCGTACCGGGAACGATCGCTCAGGCAGCCTTCTTCGACTTCGGAGTCGAGGTGCTGACGGCCTTGACGGTGGCGTTGGTCGCGGCGGTGACGTTGGCTTCAGCGATCTCGGCGACCTGCTTGGCTGCCTTGGTCATGCTGTCGTAGGCCGAGTTGGCGGCGGCGATGGCCGACTTGACGGCGGCAACGGCGACGTCGGAACCGGCGGGAGCCGACTTGGCGGCCTTGTCGAGGGCTTCGGCGACGCTCTTGTTGGCTTCGGTCAGCTGCGACTCGACCAGCTTCGACAGCTCTTCCTGAGCCTGGGTCGCGATCTCATACACGTTGCGCGAGTAGGCAACGGCCTTCTCGACCATCGGCTGGGTCATGCCGGCCTGCAGGGAGACGAATTCCTGCACGTCCTTGACAGCCATCAGCGACTTGGCATTGGCGACGCCGTCCTCGAGCACTGCACGGGCGGTGTTCAGGTTCAGGGCGGTCAGGCGCTCGGCGCTGGCAAACGCGGTGTTGGCGACGGCCAGCAGGTTTTCGACGTTGGTTTTGCCGGCGGCGGTGAATTGCTCGGGGGTAGCGAACATTGTTTGAATCTCCAGGGTGGTTGGTTCGTCCGTAATCGCAACGTTTTTGTGCGCTGCGGTATGAATCGGATTATAGGACGTCCCAACCACTTGTCAAGGATTATTTGCGGCGCTGCACAAATTCGTTTCAAATTAGAAAATTTGATTGAAAACAATGTTCTGCGCCGATGCGGATTGTCCTTCCCCGGTCGGTCCGCTGCGTTGGAAGCCGACTTCTCGGATGGCCCGGACTGCAGGATTCGTGCCGCACTGCCGCACGATCATTCGTGCCGAAAGTGGGGCGGGCGCTTGTCGACGAGTGCCGCCATGCCTTCCTTCTGGTCGGCCAGGGCGAAGGCGACGTGAAATGCGCGACCTCGAACAGCAGACCCTCCTGCAGGCTGCTCTGGTAGGCCCGGTTGCCCGATTCCTTGACCATCATCACCATCGGCAGCGAGATCCCGGCGATTCCGCGCGCGACTGCCAGGGTCTCGTCGAGCAGTGTGTCGGCCGGAAAAACGCGAGCGACCAGCCCCGCCCGTTCGGCCTCGACCGCGTTCGTCATGCGTGCCGTCAGGCACATGTCCATGGCCTCGGCTTTGCCGATCGCCCGCGGCAGCCGCTGGGTACCGCCGGCGCCCGGCCGCACGCCGAGCTTGATCTCGGGCTGTCCGAACTTCGCGGTGTCGGCGGCAAAGATCATGTCGCACATCATCGCCAGTTCGCATCCGCCGCCGAGCGCATAGCCCTAAACAGCGGCGATCACGGGCTTGCGGCAGGTCTTGACGCGCTCCCAGTTGCGGGTGATGTAGTCGCCTTTGTAGGCATCCATGTAGCTGAAGCCCGACATCGCGGCAATATCGGCACCGGCGGCGAAGGTCTTGTCGGACCCGGTGATGACGATGACCGAAATCTGGTCGTCGACTTCGAACTGGTCGAGGGAACGGCCGAGCTCGTCGACCAGGGTGTCGTTCAGGGCGTTGATTGCCGTGGGACGGTCCAGGGTGATCAGCCCGATTCTCGCGAACGTCTCGCTGCGGATGTTCTCGTAGTCCATTTCCCGTTCTCCGGTGAGCGGAGCGCCACGGGAAATTTCGTCAGGGCTTCTGCTCGGCCTGCTGGTTCTCGCGGGGCTGGATGATGGCCCGCACGCGCCCGCCGTTTTCACTGCCCTTGGCGGACTTGCTGTTGGTGACCAGATAGGTTTCGCTGAGGCCGTCGTACTCGATGTATTCGCCGCGAACCTCGTCGCCGCCGCTGGTGACCTCGGCGCGCCCGATCAGCGTCGCCTTCTTGCTGCGAGCGTCGTACTCGATACGATCCGCCCGCCCTTCGACGAAGTCGGACCGCGCCTCTCGTCGCTGGCGGATGCTCGCGCGCCCGCCGTCGCCGCCGGTGGCCACACCGCGCTGGAAGCCGTCCGCATCCTGGGTCACGATTAGCTTGTCGCAGCGGATGGCCAGCGATCCCTGCGACAACACGACGTTGCCTTCGAATACATGGACGTTCTTGCGGTTGTCGATCGAGCCTCGATTGGCCTCGATGCTGACCGGTTGCTCGGAGTCCGCACGTTCGGCATGGGCGGGCGGCACCGCCAGTGCCAGCAGCAACGCAACCGCGAGTTGAAGACCAGATCTCATGTTCGGTCTATCGCCTGAAGGTGGCCGAGATGCCGTCGCCGAGACGCAGCTCCCCGACCAGATTGTCCGCATCGAACCGGCCCGCGACCAGAACGTCGCGGCCTTCTTCGTATCGTACCGGTACTCGTCCAGCCACGCGCTCGGTCTCCGGCCACACGGTCAGGGCCTGCGTCGTCAATGTCGCAGCCGGTCGGTCGGGCAGTGCGGCACGGGACATCACGACATCGCCGGACAGCCGCACGGTCTCGCCATCCTCGCTGACGGTGCCGCGGATGGCCTGCGCCTGAATCTGTGCCTCGCCGCCCAGAAACAGCAATTCTGGGTGGTCCAGTTCGGTGCGTTCCGGTGCGGCGTAGTGCCTCATCCGCGCTGCCGAGAAGACATACTGTCGGCGGCCATTGGCATCGAATCGCTGCAGCGTGAATCGTTCGACCAGCATGTCGGGGGTGTTGGCGGAGGATTCGGCCTCGGGCGCGTCCTCCGGCTCCGCGACCCTGACCAGCCACGATGTGCCGGCGGCCAGCAGGAGCAGTACCAGCACGATCACTATCTGTTCGAACAGGCTGCGCCTCACCGCCGCCGCTCCAGATGTCGGAGGACCATCAGATCACCTTCGCCCGCATCAGGTCGAGCGTCGTGACCGCACCCTCCAGGCGCCGGTCGGCGCCGCAGACCAGGAGCTGGCTGATGCGCCGCTCCTCCATCAGCGTGGCGGCTTCGACGGCGAGCGCATCGGCGGCGATCGTGCGCGGGTCCCGGGTCATGACGTCGGCCACCGGTACCGTACGCACGTCGAGTCCCCGCTCAAAGGTGCGGCGCAGGTCACCGTCGGTGAAGATGCCGACGACACGATCCCCGGCTTCGGTGATCGCGGTCATGCCCATGCCCCCGCGAGTGACCTTGATCAGCGCTTCCGAGAGCAAGGTGTCGGGCCCGACCTTCGGTACCGCGGCCGACGGGCGCATGACGTCACGCACGTGGGTCAGCAGACGGCGCCCGAGACTGCCGCCCGGATGCGAGCGCGCGAAATCCTCTGCACCGAAGCCGCGGGCGTCGAGCAATGCCACCGCGAGCGCGTCGCCCAGCGCGAGCGCTGCGGTGGTACTCGCGGTCGGCGCGAGATTCAGCGGGCAGGCTTCCTCGGCGACCGCTGCGTCGAGGTGGACGTCCGCCTCGCGCGACAGCGGCGAATTCCGGTTGCCGGTCATTGCGATCAGCTTGGCGCCCTGGCGCTTGACCAGTGGCACGATCGTCAGCACTTCCTCACTGCTACCGGAGTTCGAGATCGCGATCACGACGTCGTCGCCGGCGATCATGCCGAGATCGCCGTGTGCCGCCTCGGCGGCGTGGACGAAATAGGCCGGGGTGCCGGTACTGGCCAAGGTTGCCGCGAGCTTTCGGCCGATATGACCGGTCTTGCCGATACCGGTGACGATGACCCGGCCGTTGCGGGCGAGGATCAGGCGCAGCGCCTCGATGAAGCTGCCGTCGAGCCGTTCCGCCAGCGCTCCGATCGCGCTCGCTTCGATATGCAGTACGCGTCGGGCCAGGGCCAGGCTATGGCCCGAATCGGGGGCGGAATCAGGCACTGTTTCTCGCTGGATCGTGCTGCGGTTAGACTGTCGCAAAGTATATACCAGTGGCCCCCGGCCGGCTCCGCGCCGCCGCCCCGGTGGGTCTGCCCCGATGATCGACACCCTCGAAGCCGTCCTGCTGCTGCTCGCCTCCGCGGTTGCCGTGGTGGCGCTGTGCCGAAGCGTCAACTTGCCGCCGGTGCTCGGCTACCTGATGCTCGGCGCTGCCCTCGGCCCCCACGCGCTCAACCTTACCGGTGAATCGGCCGGCGCCAGCCATCTCGCCGAGTTCGGCGTGGTCTTCCTGATGTTCTCGATCGGTCTCGAGTTCTCGCTGCCGCGCCTGTTCAGCATGAAGCGTATCGTGTTCGGGCTCGGCGCCGCGCAGGTGTTGGCGACGATCGTAATGGTCGCGCTGCTCGGCTGGTTGTACGGACTCGGCTGGGCGGCCAGCATTGCCCTCGGCGGCATCCTGGCAACCTCGTCGACGGCGATTCTGTCGAAGCTGCTCGCCGACCGCCTGGAACTGGATTCGAAGCATGGCCGCGAGGCCATCGGCGTGCTGCTGTTCCAGGACATTGCGGTGGTGCCTTTGCTGATCATTCTGCCGGCCTTGTCCCGCCCGCCGGCGGAACTGGGTGCGACGCTCGGCCTCGCGGGGCTGAAGGCGGCGGTCATGCTGTCGATCGTTCTGGTCTTCGGCCAGCGCTGGATGCGGGCGTGGTTCTCGCTGGTGGCGCGCCGCAAGTCGGGCGAGCTGTTCATGCTGAACATCCTGCTGATCACACTGGGCCTCGCCTGGCTCAGCGAGCAGGTCGGCCTGTCGCTGGCGCTCGGCGCCTTCCTCGCCGGCATGCTGATCTCGGAGACCGAATTCCGCTATGAGGTGGAAGAGGACATCAAGCCGTTCCGTGATGTGCTGCTGGGGCTGTTCTTCGTCACCGTCGGCATGTTCCTCGACGTCGGCCTGATCCTGTCCAACCTGGTCGGCGTGCTGGCGCTGCTGGTGCTGATGCTGTTGATCAAGTTCGGTGTGGTGGCGCTGGCCTCGCGTGCGTTCGGCTCGACGCCCGGCACGGCGATGCGCAGCGGCCTGTGGCTGTGCGCCGGTGGCGAGTTCGGTTTCGTCATGATCTCGTCGATCGACGGCGTCGGCGTGTTGCCTCCCGAAATCCTCCAGATCACGGTGGCCGCGCTGGTGTTGTCGATGCTGGTGGCACCGCTGATCGTACAGGTCAGCGATCGCCTGGTGCTGCGCTTCGTCGCATCCGAATGGCTGTTGCGGTCGATGGAACTGACCCGGGTGGCAGCACAGGCGATGAGTACCCAGGGACATGTCATCATCTGCGGCTATGGACGCAGTGGGCAGTACCTGGCGCGATTCGTCCAACAGGAAGGCATCGACTACGTGGCGCTGGATCTCGATCCCGAACGCGTGCGCGAGGCGGCGGCTGCCGGCGATACCGTGGTCTACGGTGATGCTGCGCGTCGGGAGACGCTGGTTGCCGCCGGCGTCAGCCGGGCATCGGCAATGGTGGTGTCGTTTTCCGGGGTCGAGGCGGCGATGCGGGTGCTGCATCATGCCCACGCGCTCAGGCCCGACCTGCCGGTGGTGGTGCGGGCTGTGGATGAGTCCGACCTCGACAAGCTGACCCAGGGCGGTGCCGCCGAAGTCGTGCCCGAGGCCTTCGAAGGCAGCATCATGCTGGCATCACACGCGCTGGCCCTGATCGGCGTGCCGATCAACCGTGTCGTGCGGCGGATCCGGGAGATCCGCAGTCAGCGCTACGAGATGATGCGCGGCTTCTTCCATGGCGCCACCGACGATGACGACGGCCCTGACGCGCAGCAGCAGAGGCTGCATTCGGTGGTCCTGCCGGAAGGCGCCCATGCGGTCGGGCGATCCATCGCCGACATGCAGTTCGAAGTGCTCGGTGTCGCCGTGCTGGCGGTTCGCCGCCGCAACATTCGCGGTGTCAGCCCGGATCCGGAAATGGTGTTCCAGGCCGGCGACACCGTCGTGTTGCGTGGCACGCCGGGCGAACTGGGCCTGGCCGAACAGCAGTTGATGCGCGGCTGATCCTGTGTGCCGCGGCGGGTCGGACCCCGCCGGGTGCTCAGTAGGCGACGCAGACGGCGTAGGTGGCCGATCCGGATTCGTCGGCCGCAGTCAGCGCCAGCGACTGGCTGGGCGTGCCTGGATCCTCGACCTGGACGTTGCCTGTACTGGTGTTGCCGTCGTCCATCGACGAATCGATCTGCCGCGCGAAGCGCGCATTGATGCCGGACGAGCAGACGAAAAACGACCCGGCCAGCGAACTCAGCGGCGCGAAGCCGGTGACGCCGATGCGACCGCTCTCGGCATTGTTCGGCAGGTAGGTCGCCGGGTCGCTGACGTCGACCGAGCCGGTGGTGAGGTTGGCGCGGCGAAGATGAAGCCATACCCGGTAGGATTCGTCGGTGGTGGTCGTCGAGTTCCAGTTGCCGCCGATGCGGCCGTTGCCGAGATCGTTGGCGGGCGTGCTCGCCACCGAGTTCGGGCCGACGTGATCGTTGGCGCGGGCATCGTCACCAGGGAAAGCCCGAAAGCGGTCCTGGTACGCATAGATCATCGTCGATACCGAACGGAAATCGTTGATCAGGCTCTTGACCTTGGCGCTGTTGATCAATTCCTGTCCTTTCAGTACGCCGCCGAGGAGCAGTCCGATGATCACCAGAACGACCGCAATCTCCACCAGCGTGAAGCCAGCTTGTGCTCTTTTCATGCCTATCTCCATGGCCGCGCGCGACTGCGGGCCGAATGTACGAGTGACGATATAACCATGGCATGCAACAATCGTGCCTTGAAGTGGTGCTCGAGATGGCACCGCGATGGTCGGCGGGCGCCGCAATCTGTCGAGATTTCGACAGATGACTGTCGGCCGGATGACGCTATGTCGGTGCGGCGACGCGTTGGCTGGTCGGAGCCCATGGCCATTGGGGGATAGAATCGGATTCGAGCCCGTGACACGGTAACGGCGATGAACGGCCTTCGAAGCACCTTCGCGAATCTTCTGCAGCGCCGCCAGATTCTTCTGTCGGCATCGCTCTTGGTGCTGGTGGCCGGATTCGCCAGCGATCCGTCGAGTGACGTCGGGCGCTATCTGATCCTGGTCCATTTCGGCCTGTTCCTGCTGTGGCAGCCGATAGTGCGGCCCAGCCGTCGCCTCGGCGGCCTCGATCTGGTATTGCTGATCGCCGTGCTGAGCGGCTTCGTGCTGGCGATGTCGCCGGGTCTGCTCGCCGCTTGGGTGATGGTACTGACGGCGGTCATCGGTGGTCGATCGTTCGTCGCCGCGTCGGTTGCAGGCCGCATGCCCTACGTGCTGGCCCTGGCGCTGCTGGTGCTGTTCCTGGTGCTGGTGCTGGTGCCAGAGGCGCTCGCCCTTCATTCGGAGGACGTCGCGCTGCTGTCCAGCGTGACGCAGCCGGGTCTGCCCTTGCTGGCGATCGCGATCGCCTTTCTGCCGGTCGAGTCCGAATTCGACCCACGCACCCTCGGTGGCATCGATCTGATCTCGGCGCTGATGATCCTGCTGGTGCTGGCGGTGAGCCTGCTTGGCACGCTGGCCCTGATGCAGGTGCGCAGCCTGCCGTATTTCCAGTCGCTTGCCCTCGCGTTGATCGGCGTTGCCGCGGGACTGCTGCTGCTGGCCTGGGCCTGGCAGCCGCGCCTGGGTCACGCCAGTCTGGGGCTGCAGCTGTCGCGCAGGCTGCTGTCGACCGGGCTTTCGTTCGAGACCTGGTTGCATGAATTGTCGACCGCCGCACTGGCGTGCAGCGAGCCGGACGAGTTCCTGTCGGCGGCCTTGCACGACCTCGAGCGCTTCCCCGGTATTGTCGGCGGGCGATGGCGTTACCAGCCGGGCGACATTTCGGGCAGCTTCGGCCGTGACGGCAAGCATTTCGAAGTCTTCGAGCACGGTGGTCTGCGGGTCGAACTGATCTTCCGCGGGCGACCCGGGGAGGCCCTGGTCTGGCACTACAATCTGATGCTGCTGGTGCTGGCCCGCTTCTACCGCGAGAAGCGTCAGACCCGCGAACTGCAACTGCGGTCCTTCGAAGAGGCCGTGCATGAGACGGGCGCACGGCTGACCCACGACGTCAAGAACCTGCTGCAGACATTGAATGCCCTGTGTTTCGTCGCGGCGCGCCCGACCGCCGACATCGACGCCCTGCAACGCCTGTTCCGCAGCCAACTGCCGCAGATCGCGGCGCGCCTGGAGAGCACTCTGGAGAAGCTGCGCCGTCCCGGTGATGGCACGCTGACGCCCGTCGACGCCGCCGAATGGTGGCACGACGCCAGCGGCCGCTACGAAGGTCAGCGCATCCGCTTCATTGCCGATCTCGGCGGCACCGGCAGGGACTTGCCACGCGAGGTCTATGACAGTTGTCTGGACAATCTGCTGCAGAACGCGATCGCCAAGCGCCGCCTCGAGCCGGAGATTTCGATCACCGTCGAATTCGCCGCCGGTGCCCGGCTTCGGGTCAGCGACAGCGGGCGTGCCATCGATGCGGCGATCGCGCGTCGTCTGCTGCGGCAGCCGATGCAGTCCGATCAGGGGCTGGGCATGGGCCTGTACCAGGCGAGCCGGCTGGCGAGCGCCGCCGGTCATTGCCTCGAACTGGTGCGCAACGACGACGGCGCCGTGGTGCTGGAACTCTATCCGGCCCCGGCCACCGACGACACCGGCGTCGGCACCGAGACGGTCGAACCGGGCCCGAGCAGCCGACTGACCCGCAACGGCCCCTTGCCCTTCAGTTCCAAGGTCGTCTCGGACGCGAATTCAAAGGATTGACCCAACAGTTCGCGCGTACGAGCATCGCACAGGATGCCGCCAGGATGGCCTTCGGAGGAGAGCCGGCTGGCGATGTTGACGGTGTCGCCCCAGAGGTCGTAGATGAATTTCTTGCGACCGACCACGCCGGCCACCACCGGGCCGGTGCAGATGCCGATGCGCAGCCGGATCGGCGGCTCGATCTGGAACGACGCCGCGGCTTCGCCCATGCCCAGGGCCAGCCGCGCGACGGCTTCCGGTGCGGCCCGCGGATCGCCGTTCAGGCCGCCGGCCACCATGTAGGCGTCGCCGATCGTCTTGATCTTTTCCAGGCCGAGGCTCTCGGCCAGTTCGTCGAAGCGCGAGAAGACCCCGTTCAGCATGCGGAAGACGCTCTCGGCACTCATGTCGCCGGCGATCCGCGTGAAATTGACGATGTCGGCGAACATCACCGTCACCTCCGGAAAGCCGTCGGCGATGGTCTCGTTGCTGTCCTTCAGCCGCCGTGCCACCGGTGCCGGCAGGATGTTCAGCAGCAGGCGCTCCGAGCGCTCCTGCTCTTCGACCAGTGCGGTATGGGCCTGTTGCAGGCGCCGCTGGGCCTGGCGCTTCTGCGAGACCGAGTAGCGCAGCAGCGCAAACACGATGGTCGACAGCGTCGCGAAGTTCAGCACGAAGAACACGACCGAGATGCGCACCGGGATCGGCGCGGCCGTCGCGGCGCCGAAATCGGCCAGATAGTAATCGAAGAAGCCGGTCAGGGCGGTCAGGAACAGGTAGGCGAAGAACCATGGCGTCGATTCCCGTGCGCCCATGCACAAGACCGCGCCGATCGGCGCCAGCAGGCCCCACAGGATGACGCCGGAGCCGGTGATGAAGTTGCCGATGCTCCATTGAGCGACGAACGGGAAGAACAGGAACAGCGCCAGCTGGGTCAGGCGGAACCACTCGAAACGGCCCCAGCGCAGGTAAATGAATAGATTGCCGGCCAGCAAAACCTGGAAGCTCAGGGTCAGGCTCGAGGACAGCCGCGGGCCCATGCTCCAATAGACCAACAACCACAGCGCCGAGGCAACACTGACCAGGCCGGTGGCGAACACCAGCAGCGACTTGGACAGGCGTGTGTCCTCGTCGTCGGTGGGCAGGATGCCGGCGTTGCGCAGGCGCTCGGTGAATCCGGGCTGCTTCTGCGCGGCCGGCGGATTCGGCGGCGACATCGGGATCCGGTGTGGGAGAACAACCCTCGGATTATAGGGGGCGAAGCCGCCGGCTCGACCGATTTCGCGGGCCAGGATCGTAACGAAGCGCTACGGCAGGGCGCCGGCTGCCCCGAGGCGGGCGAGCAGAAGCGGCCGACTGATCCAGTCCAACTGGTCGTCGAAGCCGGTGGTCGGCGCGCCGTAATCGTAGACGGCGTTACCGGATTCGTAGCTCGCATTCTGGCCGTTGGCGGCAAGGTCCGGACCGGTCGAATAGACGATCGCGACGATCAGATCCGTGGCCACCAGCGAATTTCCGCTGACCACGTCATGGACGTCGAGATTGACGCCCGGCGCCGTCGTGATCCCGATCGGCGGCGTGGACGGATCGGCGAAGGCGGGTGCGACGCGGTAGCGCCAGTAGCCCAGCCAGGGATCGGTCGCACTCTGGCGCACGCTGCCCCAGGCGTCGATCTGGGGCAGGCCGAGTGTGCGCCAGGGCACGTAACCTTCGCTGGTCTGGTTGCAGGTGCTGTCCTCGAGGCCGTAATCGCTCGCCGCCGGATTGGTCTGGCGGGTCGGGCAGGGCAGGCGCTTATGGATGATGGCAAAGCCGATCAGCGCCTCGCGTATCTCGGCAAGGCTGCTACGGGTCTGGTGACGGTTGCGGATCTCTTCGCGGCCGGCCAGGGGAACCAGCAGGAAGGCGGCGAGCACGGTCAGCACGAACAGCGTGATGGCGAGTTCCACCATCGTGAATCCGCGCGAGCGGGAGAGGGTCATGGGATGCATGCGACGAGATCGGTGGTCGGTGCCACCGCGCTCCATTCGGTGGCGCCGAAGAATACTGTCGACATCGTCGTCAGCGCCGTCAGCGTCGGTTCTTCGAAATACTTGTCGAGTGCCGGTCCGTCGCGCACGACGCCCGGCACGCGGTCGCCGGCGAACACGATCAAGCCGGCGCAGGCCGCGCCATTGACCGCAAGGCAAGGGGTCGCTCCGACGCAGCGGGCATAGCGGAACATCTCCCGCCAGTCATTGTGCGTGACGTACGCTGCGGTATCCGCCGTCAGGCCGAGCGTCGCAGCGTCCGGCAGCGTTCCCCATTCATAGGCGGCGCTCGAGCCGAGCACCGGCGTCGGTACTGCCGGAAGTCCGGCCAGGTGCAGCGCTTCGGCAGCCAGCAGGCTGTCGATGAAGCTCTTGAAGTGTTGCGATCGCCGCAAGGGCTGGAATACGTCGTCGCGCCGGATCAGCACCAGCGCATCATTGTTGTTGCCGTCCAGCGTATGACCTTCATGGAAGACGTCGGGTGGCGCCGTCGGCGACAGGTTGTTGGCCTCGACGAAGGCGGCGATCGCGGCCGACGCCGGGTCGGCGCCGTTGCAGATGCCGCTGCCGGCCGTGCGCTGCTGACCGGCCAGCGGCCGGCCCGGGGCGATCAGGACGGCGATCGCCATGTCGTGCGGGTTGCCGGGGTCGGTCTGGGGGGCGCCGGCGTGGTTGGTCAGCTTGAACTGACCGGCCGCATCCCAGTTCATCGGCGTTGCGCCGCCGCCGCCTGCGGCCTTGGTATTGGCGGCCACCGCATACCAAAGGCATTCGCCGTCGCCGTCGAGCAGGCGCGGCACGCCGATCGTGTGATAAGGCAGGCGACCGATCGCGAAGTCGGTCGCCGCGCCGCACGAGAGGTCGGCAACGCCGTCGTTGTCCATGTCCGGACAGGGCATCAGGCCGACCCTGGGATTCGAGGCGTGGGTGACGTCGTAGGTCATCGAGTAGGCGATCAGTGCCTGCCGCACCTCGGCCAACGTGCGGCGGGTCTGTTCGACGCGCGCCCGGTCCAGATCCTGGCGCAGGTCGGTGGCATCGATGCCGAACAGCAGTACGCCGGTGAACAGCACGGCCAGCAGCAACGGCAGGACGAAGCCGCGCTGACGCCTCATTGTCCGACGCCGGGGACGATCGATTCACCGACCCGCAGGCGCCGGCGCTCACCGTTGGGCAGCGACAATACCGCAGCGCTGCCGCCGGCGGTCGGCTGCGCCTCCGACGCCGCCGTCGGCCGGCCGTCCACCCAGATCACGGTGCGGCCGTCGCTGCGGCGGACGATGCCGTCGAGCCGCACCGGGCCCTCCTGTACCGGCTCGGCCGGGGTCGACGGTGGCGGTGGGTGGTCGATCAGTGCGCGCTCGTCCGGCGTATGAAACAAACGCCCGAAGCCTGACGGCTGTGAATCCGCCGGCAGCGCCGGCGCGCTCGACGCGAGCGCCGCCAGCGCCAGCCACAGAGGAGCCGCCCGCTTCACGATGCCGCCTCCTCCGACTGCACCGTGACCCAGTCGATCTCGCATTCGAAAGCGAGCTTGCTGCCGTCCGGCCCCTCCGGCAGTCGCGACACCCGGCACCGGCGCACCCGCGGCAAGGCGGAGGTCTCGGTGAACACCTGGTCGAGGAAATTGAGCAGATGACCCTCGTGCGGCAACTCGCCGAGCACGCTCATGGTGCTGGCGGTCAGGCGGTAGCGTGCATCCGATGCGCGCAGCGGTCGCCGCGGCCGGACTTCGAACTCGAGTCGTTCGAGGCCGGCGCTCTCGCGCGCCCTGCGCACTCGTTCCACCCAATCGAGACGCGCCTCGGGTCCGACCACGCCGCGTTCGCGCAGCGCGTCGAATCGTGCGATGACGTGGCGCAGCTGGTTCTCGTCACGCTGGGCATTGACGTAGCGGGCGTGGGCATTGCGGTAGGCGCGCTGGGCCCGGTCGAGTTCGCCGAGGGCTTCCTTGCGCTGGCGGTCGAGGTGCCAGAATGCAGCGGCGACCAGCGCCACTGCGACCACGACGGCCGAAATCGCCCACTTCAGGCGCGGCAGGTCGTCACTTGCAATCATCCGGATGCCTCTTGCGACATCGAGAACTCCACCTCGAAATTCGGTGCACGCGACGGCGATCCCTGGTCGGCGTCGTCGCGCACGCGCAGCGTCTGGGTCGATTGCAGGTCGACCGGGCGGCGCGTCAGTCGGACCTGGCCGCCGATCGACCGCTCGAGTTCGGTGACGAAGCGCTCGCTGATTTCTACCATGCCGCGCTGATCGCCGGCCATGCGGACCGGCAGGCCCAGTTCGGCAATCACTGTGACGCTGCCGTCCTGGGTCTGCTCTGCGCTATCGACAATGCGCCATTCGAGCCGTTCGAGCCGTACGTCGGGCAACTGGTCGAGGGCCGACGCGACCGCGCGATAGACCGAAAGTGCTGGAACCCGTCCGCTTTCGATCTGCTCCGCGGCATTGATCAGCTGGCGCATCTCGGAAATCGGTGCCGGCATCGGCGGCAGCCGCTGCATCAGTTCGGCGTGGCGGCGATCCTCGCTGCCGACCAGACGTTGCAGCTCGCGTGCTTCCGAGCGCAGGCCGACGGTTTCGACGAAACCGAGCAGGTAGACCCCGGCACTGACCGCGAGCACGCCTGCGGCGCCGAGGTAGAGCCCCTTTCTGAGCTGGTGGAGCTTCTGGAAACGCAGGACTGCGTCGCCGCCGATCTGCGCGCACTGCAACTCGGTGCCAAGGGCGTCGAGCAGAAGCGGCACGCTGTCGCCAGGGGCCTGGGCGCCGCTGGCACCGCCATAGGTGCTCCGCAGGCGCTCGAGTTCGGCCAGCCGGACGGTGAGTTCGCCGCTGCGCTCGAGATGCTGCTTCAGGCGATCGAATTGCTCGGCACCGACCAGGGCGACCACCGGCAGCCGTTCGCCACGGGCGGTCAGCCGCTGGGTGCTGAGGTAGGCGAGGGTCTTGCGGATCTCCTCACCGGCGGCATCGAGGCTCGCATCGAAGCGGCTGTCGTGACTGCCGGAGAGACGCGAAAAGCGCACCCGGCCCTGACTGAAATAGGTCTGGCGGATGCCCGCAGGCGAAAAACTGACCAGCAGATACGACGTTGCCGGGATGCGCGACCGCGCCATCACGCGGTCGAGCAACAGCGGTACGCTGCGTACCCCGCGCACCCGGATCCGGGCGGCGATCATCGCATTGATCCAGGGGTCGATCTGTGCTGGCCGGGTCAGCGCGGCCAGCAACAGTCGCTCGTCCCGGCGGCCGTGCTTTTCGCGGCCCAGCGACAGTGCCGTGGTGTAGCTCGAGCCATAGAACTGTTGGGCGAGCTTGCGCTCGAGCATCGCGGCGCGGTCGCGGCCGCGAATCGACGGCACCAGTTCCTGATTGAAGCCCTCGTCGGCGACATCGATCAGCAACGAATATTGATCGTGGCGCGAATTTGCCGCAAGGCGGGCACTGAATGCGGCGACGCCGCTTTCGTCGGCGTCGAAGCGCTCCAGCAGCTCGACGCGGCCGGAGTCGCGGCGGTACCAGCGCAGACAGTCCGATGTCAGGTACAGGGGGTGGTGTCTCGCCATGATCGCTCAGACCGGCAGTGTCGTGATGATGTCGTAGATCGGCCCCATGACCGCGACCGCGATCCACAGCAGGAATGCGGCCAGCAGCGCGATCAGCATCGGTTCAAGCACCGCCTGCAGCCTCGCGGTCGATTCCTGGACGTCGCGATCGTAGAAGTAGCGCAGATTGGTCAGGGCGGTATCGAGCGCGCCGGTGTTCTCGCCGACCCGCAACATGCGGGTCACCAGCGGTGGAAACAGGTTTGAGCCAGCGAACGCGGCCGAGACGTTCTGGCCTTCGGCGATATGCTGGCCGATGCGCTGCAGGGCGCGCTGGATGACACGATTGCCGACCACCTTCTCGGTGCTTCGCAGGGCGTCGATGATCGGGATGCCGGACGAGTACATCATGGCGAACAGGCCAGCGAAGCGGGCCATGATGATCTTGCGGCGGATCTCGCCGAACAGCGGCAGATGCAGGGTCAGGGCGTCGAAGCGCAGGCGCACGGCCGGCGAGCGCTGAATGGCAAAGGTGCCGAAGCTGATCGCCAGCACCAGCGCGGTCAGCAGGAAGGGCCAGTACGCCTGCATCAGATCGGAGGTGCCGACCAGGATCCGGGTCTGCAGCGGCAGCGCCTGGCCGGTGCTGCGAAACAACTGGGCAAGTTCCGGGACGACGAAGATCAGCGCGACCGTGACCGCGGCGAACAGGAAGGTCAGCACGATCGCCGGGTAGATCACGATCCGGCTGGCATAGGCCGCGAGTTCGTCGTCGCGCTTCAATGATTCGGCCAGGTCACGCAACACATGCGGGAGGTTGCCCGAGGCTTCGCCGGCGCGGACCAGATTGCAGAACACCGGATCGAAGGCCTGCGGGTAGTCCTCGAGCGCTGCCGACAGGCTCTTGCCGCCTTCGATGCCTTCGACCACACCCGCCATGATCTCCCTGAAGCGGGGATGATCGGTCGAATCGCGCAGATCCGACAGGCCTTCGAGAATTGGCACTTCGGCGCGGCGCAATTGCTCGAGGTGGAAGCAGAAGTTGATCAGTTCCCGACGCGGTGCCGGGCTGCTGCGGCCGAATGCAGTCGGCTTTAGCGGAGAGCCGTTGATGAAGTCGAGCTCCATCCGTTTCAGGCGCATCTCGAGATCGACGAGATTCGCAGCCTCGAGTTCGCCGCGCACCAGTTGACCGTCGGGGTTCATCGCCTTGTAAGCGAATACCGCCATCGCTCAGGCCATCCGTTCGGTCAGGTCGACCACCCGCGCCAGTTCGTCGAGCGACGTGTCGCCGTCGAGCACGCGCCGGATGCCGTCCTCGGCCAGCGAGCGAAATCCCTTCGAGCGTGCCGCGGTGCGAATCTCGCGAAAGCTCGCCCGGCGGATCACCAACTCGTCGAGGTCGCTGTCCATGCGCATCAGTTCCATGATCGCCATGCGTCCGCGGTAGCCGCGGTAATCGCATTCCGGGCAGCCGACCGCACGGTACAGCGGCGGCACCTCGCGCTCCGGCGGAATTCCGAGAAGTCGCAATTCCCAGGGTTCTGCCGGCGACTCCTTGCGGCAATGCAGGCAAAGCCGACGCAGTAGCCGCTGGGCCACGACGCCGATGATGTTGCCCGCCAGGATGTCGGGCTGGATGCCGATGTCGAGCAGGCGCGGGATCACCCCGATGGCGGAGTTCGTATGCAGAGTCGAATACACTTGGTGGCCGGTCATCGCGGCCCGGAACGCCATCTCCGCCGTGTCGGAATCGCGGATCTCGCCGACCAGGATGACGTCCGGATCCTGGCGCAGGATCGAACGCACGCCGTTCGCGAAATCGAGCTTGGCGGCGTCGGTGACCGAGGTCTGGCGAATCGTCGCCATCGGGTACTCGACCGGGTCCTCGAGCGTCATGATGTTGAGGCTCTCGGCGTTGATGTGGTTGAGGATCGAGTAGAGCGTAGTGGTCTTGCCGCTGCCGGTCGGCCCGGTGACCAGGATCAGGCCGTCGGGTCGAGCGATCATCAGCTTGAGCAGGTCGAGCTGCTGCTCGGCGAGCCCCAGCCCGTCGAGCGGCACGATGCCCTTCTGGCGATCGAGCACGCGCAACACCAGATTCTCGCCGTGGATGGTCGGCTGGGCCGATACCCGGAAATCCACTACCCGGCCATTGATGGTCAGCGAGATACGGCCGTCCTGCGGGGCACGGTTCTCGGCGATGTTCATGCCCGCCATGACCTTGATCCGCACCGCCAGCGCGGACCAGTACGACTTGTGCAGCACTCTGATCTGGCGCAAAAGGCCATCGAGCCGGTAGCGGATACGCAGAAAACCTTCTTCCGGTTCGAAGTGGATGTCCGAAGCTTCCCGCATCACCGCATCGGTCAGCAGCGCATCGACCAGACGCACGACCGGCTGGCTGTACTCGTCGGTGACGACGGCGAGCGAGCGGTAGTCGATCTCGCCGGTCTCGATCTCGTTGAGGATGCCGTCGATCGACAACTCGTGGCCATAGTACTGGTCGATCGCGCGCGCAATCTCCGACTCGCCGGCGATCAGCGTGTCGATGCGGATGCTTTCGGGCAGTTCGTTGCGCAGCTTGTCGAGGGCGACGACGTCATGCACGTCGGCCACCGCCACCACCAGCATGCTCTCGTCGCGCCGCAGGTACAGCGGAAAGATGTGGTGGCGCTTGGCAAGTTCAAGCGGTACCAGCGCGAGTGCGTCGGGATCGGCCACTGCATTGCCGAGATCGACGCTCTGTTTGCCGTGGAACTCCGACAGCGCCTCCCGCAGTACCGCCTCCGAGACGAAGCCGAGGTGCAGCAGCAGGCGTCCGAGCGGCTCGTGCCGCCGGTCCTGCTCCATCAGCGCGATGTGCAACTGGTCGCGGCTGAGCAGGCCGGCGCCGACCAGGATCTCGCCGAGCGGTCGCTGGGTCGTGACCGTCGCACTCATTGCCGCGCACCGCCAGTGACGTCGCCGTCGAGCCTCGACAGGGCGGCGAGACGCGCGCGCACGCCGGCAGGGTCGAAGGCGTGGGGCCGACGACCGGCGGATTCGAGCGCCTCCTGGTAGAAGCGGCGGGCGAGGGCGCGCTTGCCGAGCTGGTCGAGGCTCACGCCGAGGTTGAACTGATAATCCGGATGGCCCTTGTCGAGGCCATAGGCGCGGAAATAGCTGAGCTGGGCTTCCGCCCAGCGCCGCTCGCTGGCGAAGGCGTTGCCGAGTGCGAAATGAAGCGCCGCCTCGTCTGGTCGTTGAGCGATCGCCTCGCGCAGCGAACCGAGTCCCGCAGCCCGATCGGAATGTCGGCCGTCGAGTGCCAGCGCGCTCAGGCCGGCCGTCGCGATCGGGTCGTCGGGGCGGGCCGACAGGCTGCGCCGGAACAGCCGTTCTGCCGCCTCAGGATTGCCCGAACGCGCAGCGATCGAGCCCAGCCCGTTCAAGGCGTCGACGTTGTAGGGGTCGCCTTCGAGAACCAGGCGATAGAGCCGGGCCGCTTCGTCGAGGCGACCCGCCCGGTAGTGATTCCAGGCCTCCTCGAGGGCCGCCGGCAATCGGGTGCCGCGGCTCTTGCGTACCACTGGCTGCCTGGTTTCGGTCGTGGACGAGCGTTCGATCCGCGGCTTTGCCGGTGGCGCCGCGCCGAAGCTGCCGCGACTGGGTACCGCGATGCGGGTCGATTTCGGCGGCGCGGCCGGTTTCGCCGGCGGCGCCGGGTTGCCGCCCGCGGCAGTTGGCGCGTGGTCGAGCGTGCCGGCCATTGCCGCCACCTGGGTGGCTGGCGTCGTCGCCATCGCCCTCGCCGCTGGTGGTGGCGACGCATTGTCCTCGGCCAGCCGAGGCGGTGCGGCCAGTCGCGGACCCGGGGGATTCAACTGCAGCCAGAAGTAGATGCCGATCGCGATCGAGGCAAGCGTGGTCAGCAAGCCGACGACCAGCGGGAAGCTCACCGGGCGTCGGCTCGTCTTGATCTCGAACATGTTGCGCGCCGCGCTCGCCGCCGCCGGGCGGCCGGCGTACTCGCCCCCCGCGGCGGCCGGCTTGCCGGCCGCCGGCCGTTCGGCCCGCTCGGTGGCCGCCTCGGCCTTCTGCTTGGCTTCTTCGGCACGACGAAGGGCATCGATCAAGAGGCTCATGGCGAAGCTGCGGGCGCTGCCAGCGGCGAAGCTCCGGAAAGATTGGGGTGCTCGAAACCCATCGGGCGACTGAAGAAGTCCTCGTCCGGGAGGTGTTCGCGAAATTCGCGATAGTCGCCGTCGAGGCTCGCTTCGCGGATCACCGTCGGGCGCAGGAAGATCACCAGTTCGGTCTTGGTCGTGGTGTCGTCCCGGTTCATGAACAGGTTGCCCAGCAGCGGAATTCGCGAGAGCACCGGCACCGTGTCGTCACGATCGTCGCGGGCGTCCTCCATCAGGCCGCCCATGACCGCGATGTTGCCGTTCTCGACGCGGATCACCGACTCGATCTCGCGGGTTCGGATCACCGGAAAGCTGTTGACGATGCCGCGGTCGCGCAGGGCCGGGTTGGGATCGTCGGCCTGACCGATCACCCGCGACAGGCTCGGCCGCAGGTTGAGCAGGACGGTATCGGCTTCCGAGATCTGGGGCGTCACGTTCATGACGAAGCCGATCGGTACCGAATTGACGGTGGTCGTGAATGTGGTGATCGAGGTGGTCTGGTTCTGGTTGGTGTCCGACTCGATCGTGAAATAGACGATGTTGTCGACCACCTTCAGCACTGCAGTCTGATTGTTCAGTACCGACAGCTTCGGGCTCGACAGCACGCGGACGTTGCCGAAGGTCTCCAGAAGCTTGATGCTGCCTGAGAAACTGCCGCCGCTGTAGGCGATTTCGAACAGGCTCGAATCGGGGGCACTCAGTACGCCGCTCGCATTCTGCACGATGCGGATGCCGGTGCCCCCGAGATCGAGCTTGCTCCAGTCGATGCCCTGCCGGAAATTGCGCGACAACTGGACTTCGGCGATGGTTGCCTCGATCAGCACCTGCCGGCGGGCGGAGCGGATCACGGCATCGAGGAACTCCTGCACACGCTCGTGCTGACGCGAGGTGGCACGGACCACCATCACGCCGGATTCCGGATGGGCGATCACCGATGCCGCTTCGCGGAACAGCGTCCGTGGCCGCGAATCGCGCTCCGGCGCGCTCAGGTTCAAGGCAAGGTTGATCTGGGGGGTATCGGCCGCGTCGCCGCCGGCCGCAACGAGAGGTGTCGCGATCGCGGTGTGCGCTGGTGCCGCTGGCTCATCGGTCGGAATCACCTTGTCGGTCTCGCGCAGGATGTCCTTGACGTTCTGTACCAGGGTTTCCCAAAAGCGATTGCTCGCGCGGTTGTCGATCCGCGTCGCCGAACTGTTGCCGCTGCGCGCACCGCCGCCGCCGCCGCTGTCGGTGCCGATCGTGCCGCTGCCCGCCGTGGCGATCTGGGTGGCCACCGACACCGTGCCTGCGGTCTCCCGCGACATCAGCACGTAGTCAACCTGGTAGGTCCGCAGGAACGGGGCATCCGGCATCACGACGAGGCTGTCGCCGTCGAGTTCGAAGCGCATGTCCACCTGGCGGGCGATCCGTTTCAGGATCTGTGGCAGCGTCTGGTCGATGGCATTGAGGGTGACGGTGCCCGCGAGCCCGGGGTGGACATCGACATTGACCCGCGCGTCGCGCGCGAGCGCGAACAGAAGATCTTCGACCGCTACCTCGCTGACGACGACCGAATAGGTGTCCAGCTTTGGCCCCGGTCTCGGCGGCGGTAAGTCGAAGGCCTGGTTCACCGGCGCTGGAATGGGTGCCTCAGGGATGGCCTTGGCCGGTGAATCGCTGCCTTGAAGATGGCCTGAAACCGGCGCGTGCAGGGGCTGCTGCGCGCAGCCACCGAGCAGCATCATCGCAGCCAGGGCCACGATCGGGAGTCGTCGGTTCATCGGGGGACCAGATGTTCTGATGGGCGCATGGTAGCCGGTTGCGTGATTACTTCAATGCTACGTAAGGAATAATTGCCAATTGGCGGGCATCAGCGCAGGCCTCGCACCTGCCTGAGATAGGCGCCGGAACCGCGAAGCTCGGCCGGGAGGGCGCGCAGGGCCGCGCCGGCATCGTCGCGCTCGGCGAAGTCGCCGTAGATCACGCCGACTCGCGCGGCCCAGCCCAGATCCCTCACGTAGACCCGCAGGTGCCGTCGATCGAGATCAGCCGGCAGCGATTCGACGAAGGCATCGATGTCGGCTGGCCGTGGGCCGTCGACGGTGCGCAACTGGATGAACCAGTGTGCCTCCGGCGTGTTCGCGACCCACTCGGGCGTTCCGGCCTGCAGGTCTGCCGCGACCGGCCCGAGGGTGATCTTCGGCAGCGGTCCACTGCCCCGAGCCGGCGCCCTTGCCGGCACCGTCGACTGTCCGGAGGCTGGGACGGTGGCCTCGACCGGTACGGCTGTTCTGTCGTCCGGCGCCGCCGATCCGCCCGCTTCGGCATCTGCGGCGGCTGATGCGGCGGCGGTCGACGGCGCGTCCATCCGGAGCGTCCTGGCTGTCGGCGTGGTCGCCGCCTCGACGCCAGCGGCTACCGCCGGCGTCTCGTCGCCGGCGACGTGCAGCAGGCCGCGCGAAGCCAGCAGGTAGATCGTCAGCGCCAGCGCCGCCGCCACGACGAGCGCTGGAACGCTTCGCCGGCCGCGTTTTGGCATCGGATATTCGCAGTCGCGGATCGCCTCGCGCACGTGGCGCGTGACGACCAGGTGCTCGCCCCGGGAATAGGCCGACAGCAAGGCCTTGTCGGCGATCACGTTGACGCGCCGGGAAAGGCCGTCGGAAGCGTGTGCCAGCAGGCGAACTGCCGCTGGTGCGAACAGTCTCGGGCCACGGTAGCCGGCCGTGCGCAAGCGGAAATCGAGGTAGCCCTCGACTTCGTCCTCGGCCAACGGCGCCAGGCGAAAATGCTGGGTGACGCGGTCACGCAGCTGACGCATGCTCTTTCGTGCGAGGATCTCGTCGAGCTCCGGCTGGCCGAAAAGCACGATTTGCAGCAGTTTGTGATTCGCGGTCTCGAGGTTGGACAGCAATCGAACCTGCTCCAGCGATGCTGCCGGCATCGCATGCGCCTCGTCGACCAGCGTGACCACTCTGCGCCCGGCTGCGTAGCGCGCGATCAACGCCTTCTGGATCTCCAGCAAGCGGACGCCGGCATTGTCCGCGGGTACCGACACGCCGAGTTCCTCGGCGAACAGTCTGAGCAGGTCGTCCGGGCCGAGCGTCGGATTGGCCAGATAGATCGCATCCACCTGCTCGGGCAACCGCGACAGCATCATCCGGCACAGCATGGTCTTGCCGCTGCCGACCTCGCCGCTGACCTTGACGATGCCTTCGTCGTGGAGTACGGCGAACTCCAGCGCTTCGAGGGTCGGGCCGCGCCGTCCCCCGGCGAAGAAGAAGCCGGTGTTCGGCGTAATCCGGAACGGCGCCTGCTGGAGCCCGAAATGTTCCAGATACATCGGTCAGCCCGTCTCGCCGGCGCCGTGTGGACGTTCGATGCCGAGCGCGTCCATGCGGCTGTATAGGGTGCTTCGGTTCAGCCCGAGCAGTCTCGCTGCCTGGCTCATGCGCCCGTTGGCGAGCCGCAGGGCCGCCTCGATGTAGCGGATCTCCCAGCGACGCAGCGTGGCATCGAGTTCGAAGCCGTCGTTGTCGCGCAGCTCTGCCATTGCCTGACGGATCGGGTCCGCGTCGTCGCCGACGGGCCGATCCGGCTCGCCGGTGACCGCTGCCGACGACGGCCTAGCCGACAGGTCGAGTTCCGTTTCGAGCGCCGGCCGCGTGACGACCTGACCGGGATACTTGGTCTGCAGCCGGATCGTGATGTTGCGAAGTTCGCGCACGTTGCCGGGAAAGCCATAGTTCATCCAGCGCGCCAGCGCATCGTCGGCGAGCCGGAACGGCGAGGCCCCGGTCTGGGCTGCGACCCGGTCCCGGAACAGGGTCATCAGTCCGATGCGGTCTTCGGCGAGATCCCGCAGCGGCGGCATCGCGATCGTGAACACGCTCAGTCGATGGTAGAGATCCGCACGAAAATGTCCGCTCGTGGTGGCCCGGCGCAAATCCCGGTTGGTGGCCGTGACGACGCGGGCGCGGCAAAAGCGCGGTCGGGTCTCGCCGACCCGGTGGAATTCGCCGTTCTCGAGCACGCGAAGCAGCTTTGGTTGCAGTTCGAGCGGCAACTCGCCGATCTCGTCGAGAAACAGCGTGCCGGCCTCGGCCTCCTCGAAGTAGCCCGCGTGGTTTTCGGTGGCACCGGTGAATGCGCCGCGCGCGTGACCAAACAGCTGCGACTCGATCAGCGCCGGCGCGATCGCGGCGCAATTGAGGGTCAGGTAGGGCTGGTCGCGGCGCGCGCTGATGCGGTGCAGGTCGTGGGCCACGAGTTCTTTGCCGGTGCCGGATTCGCCTTCGATCAGCAACGGGAAAGGACTGTCCGCGAGTTGGGCGATCTGTGCGCGCAACTGTTCGATCGCAGTGCTGCCGCCGTACAGGCCCGACGATTCTTCGGCGCGGCCGGCCTGTCGTGCCGCCGGGTTCATCAGCAGCGCAGAGCGGAGCAGCCTGCCGAGATGTTCGGGGTCGACCGGCTTTGCCAGATACTCGAGGGCGCCGAGCGTGCGGGCATGGCGCGCATGCGCCAGTTCGCTCTGTCCGGACAGCACGATGATGCGCATCTCCGGCGCGTGGGCGAGCAGGTCCGAGATCAGTGCGAAGCCCTCGTCGGGCCGGTGCGGTGTCGGCGGCAGGCCGAGATCCACCAGCGCCAGCGGCGGTGGCTCGGGCAGTGCGCGGATGCAACGGATCGCGGCGGCGCGGGTATCGGTGGCGACGACACGAAAATCCTTCTCGAGGACGTAGCCGAAGGCCTCCGTGATCAGCGGATCATCGTCTACTATCAACAGTTGCGGCCGCGTGTCGGCGGGTTCGATCGCCGCGCTGCGGCCGCCGGCAGCGTTGCTGGGCATCGCGCGAGTTTAGTTGATCCGGCCGCTGCGTGCTTTGAACCCGATTGCATCTGCATGCCGTGACGCTGCAATGCAACATCGCGATTCTTCGCCTCTGATACAATTGAGTCACCGGCAAGCCCGAGAAAAAACAGTGACTTCCCCAACACAGCAAGCCCTGGTCAGCCTTCGCGGCGTGCGTTTTGCGTACGGCGAGCGAGAAATCCTGCGCGGCGTCGATCTCGACGTGCCGCGCGGCAAGGTCGTGGCCATCATGGGGGGCTCGGGCTCCGGCAAGACCACCTTGCTGCGCCTGATCGGTGGCCAGTTGCAGGCCGGGCAGGGCAGCGTCGTCGTCGACGGTCAGGAACTCGGCGGGCTCGGGCGCGAACCCCTTTACGCATTGCGCCGCCGCATGGGCATGTTGTTCCAGTTCGGCGCGCTGTTCACCGACATGTCGGTCTTCGACAACGTCGCGTTTCCGATGCGCGAGCACACCAGACTCGACGAGTCCCTGATTCGCGATCTGGTGCTCTTGAAGCTCGACGCGGTCGGTCTGCGGGGCGCCCATGGCCTGATGCCGTCGGAGCTGTCCGGCGGCATGGCCCGGCGGGTGGCGCTGGCACGCTCGGTGGCACTCGATCCGATGCTGATCATGTACGACGAGCCCTTCGCCGGCCTCGATCCGATCTCGCTGGGCATCGTCGGCCAGTTGATCCGCCGGCTCAACGATGCCCTCGGCGCCAGTTCGATCATGGTGACCCACGATGTCTCCGAGTCGCTCGAGATCGTCGATTACGTCTTTTTCGTCTCCGACGGCCAGATCGTCGCCCGCGGTACGCCGGACGAGATTCGCGCATCGAAGGACCCCTTCGTGCACCAGTTCGTGCATGCCGAGGCCGATGGCCCGGTGCCTTTCCATTATCCCGCGCCGCCGATCATGGAGGCACTGCTCGGCGAAGGCGCGACCGGTTCGCGCCACAACGGGAGGGCCGTCCAATGAACGCGATCGCGGCAGTGCTGCGCCGCATCGGCGGCGGCGTCGTCGACGGCATCTGGCGGCTGGGATTCGTGGCGCGTTTCCTCGGATTGCTGCTGCTGCTGTCCGGCCAGAGCTTCCGTCGCATCCATCTGACCATCCGCGAGATCTATTTCAGTGGCGTCCTTTCGCTGCTGATCATCCTGGTGTCGGGGCTGTTCGTCGGCTTGGTGCTGGGACTGCAAGGTTACGAAACGCTTCAGCGCTACGGCTCGAGCGAGGCCCTGGGCGTGCTGGTCGCGCTGTCGCTGACCCGCGAACTGGGACCGGTGGTGGCCGCGCTGTTGTTCGCCAGCCGCGCCGGTTCCGCGGTCACGGCCGAGATCGGGCTGATGAAGACCACCGAGCAGTTGAAGGCGATGGACATGATGGCGGTGAACCCGATCGCCCGCGTCGTCGCGCCCCGCTTCTGGGGTGGCGTGATCTCGATGCCGCTGCTGGCCGCGCTGTTCTCGGCGATGGGCATCTTCGGCGGCTGGCTGATCGGTGTCGCCTTCATCGGCGTCGATGACGGCGCCTTCTGGTCGCAGATGCAATCGGCGGTGGATTTCCGCTTCGACATCATGAACGGCGTCATCAAGAGCGTGGTATTCGGCATCGCGGTATCGCTGATCGCGGTCTTCGAGGGCTTCGACTGCACGCCGACTGCAGAAGGCGTTTCCCGCGCGATCACGCGCACCGTGGTCAGCTCCGCGCTGGCCATCCTGGCACTGGACTTCGTGCTCACCTCATTCATGTTCCGGGGACAATCATGAGCCGCACTAGCCTCGACCTGTGGGTCGGAATCTTCGTTGCGATCGGTATCGCCGCATTGCTGTTCCTGTCGCTGAAAGTCGGCAACCTGTCTGCCGGCAGCTTCTCGCGCAGCTACTCGGTCGAGGCCGAGTTCGACAACATCGGCGGGCTCAAGGTGCGCGCACCGGTGAAGAGCGCCGGCGTCGTCGTCGGTCGGGTGTCGAGCATTAATTTCGATACACAAACCTACCGCGCAGTGGTTGTGCTCGCGATGAACGAAGCGTTTGAATTCCCGAAGGACACGATCGCGACGATCCTGACCTCGGGCCTGCTCGGCGAGCAGTATGTCGGCCTCGAGGCGGGGGGCGACCCGGCCATGCTGGCTGACGGCGACCGCATCCGCATCACCCAGTCTGCGGTGGTGCTCGAAAAGCTGATCGGGCAGTTCCTGTTCAACAAGGCCTCGGAGTGAGCTGGGCCGACTGATGGCGGACGGTATTCGCATGCACAGACACGGACGAACGGTGACGGGACGGCTGTCGGTCCCGATCATGGTGGCGGCGCTCGCTGTCGGCGGTTGCGCATCGACGCCGGACAATCCCGACGATCCCCTCGAGGGTTACAACCGGGCGATGTTCGCGTTCAACGACCGGCTCGACAAGGCCGTGCTGAAGCCCACTGCCCAGGTCTATGACAAGTTCACGCCGCTGCCGCTCAGAGCGGGCATTGGCAACTTCTTCGGCAACATCGGCGACGTCTGGATCGGGGTCAACAACGTGATGCAGGGCAAGGCGGGTGACGGCCTGTCGGATTTCGCGCGGGTGCTGATCAATTCGACGGTCGGCATCCTCGGCATATTCGACATTGCGTCCGAGTTCGGCCTGGAGCGTCACGACGAGGATTTCGGACAGACCCTCGGCAGCTGGGGGGTCGGCGAGGGGCCGTACTTCATGCTGCCGGTGCTCGGCCCGCGAACCTTGCGCGACGCCGGCGCGACCGCGATCGACATGACCGTGGACAACGCCTGGTACGGTGGCCGACTGGCAACCGAGACCGGCGCGTCGATTCTGAAGCTGGTCAATACGCGGGCCAACCTGCTGGCCGCCGACAAGGTGCTCGACGAAGGCGCGCTCGACCGATACGTCTATGTGCGAGAGGCCTACCTGCAGCGCCGGCGTTACGAAGTGTATGACGGCCGGCCGCCGCGGAACCCCGAGGACGATTACTGGTCCAGCGACAGCGGCGAGACCGGTCCGAACGAAGTCGGTGACGGCGCGCCTGCCGCCGAACAGGTGGACAGGCTCGTCGTCGGCATCGACGACGCCGGCCGGTGACGGCGCAACCCCAACTCCGACGCCTTGCGCGAAGATGAGAGAGAACCGACCATGAAGAAAACCATCGTCAACCTGCTGGCGGCAGCCGCAATCGGACTCGGCGCCAGCCTTGCTGTCGCCGGGCCCGGGCCCGAGGACCTGACCAAGCAACTGACCGAGCAAGTGATCGCGGCGGTCGAGGCCGACGCCGAGATCCGTGCCGGCGATACCGAGAAGGCAATCCGGCTGGTGGAGGAGCGGGTGCTGCCGCACTTCAACTTCGAACACATGACCGCGTTGGCCGTCGGACGCGACTGGCGCGGCGCGAGCGCGGAGCAGCGCCAAGCGCTGACCGCCCAGTTTCGTACCCTGCTGGTGCGAACCTACTCCAATGCACTGACCCAGTACGACAATCAGACCATCGTCTTCAAGCCCTTTCGCGGGCGTCCGGATGATCGCGACGCCCAGGTCCGCACCGAGATCCGTCAGCCCGGTGCCCAGGCGATCCAGATGGACTTCAGCCTGGAAATGGTCGGCGAGGATTGGAAAGTGTACGACGTCGTCGTCGCCGGCGTCAGCCTGGTCACCAACTATCGGGCCTCCTTCGCGCAGCAGATCCGTCAGAGTGGTGTCGACGGCCTGATCGAGTCGCTCAAGGCGAAGAATAACGAGCTGGTGGTGGAAAAGTCGTGATCGAGCGCGCCGGCACGGTATTGCGGGTCAGCGGTCCGATCACGATGGGCAGCGCGCCCGACGTGCGTGACAAGGGCCTGGCTCTGCTCACCGACGAGATTTCGGAAATCGACCTGGGCGCGGTGACCGAGGTCGATTCCTCGGCGATCGCCGTCCTGCTCGCATGGCGGCGCCAGGCGGGTCGAGCAATTCCGCTCGTCGGGATTCCGCCGGCGCTCGGCAGTCTGGCTGCGCTCTATCGCCTCGACCCGTTGCTGGACGAAGCGGCTTGACCGAGGCGGCGATCGAAGTCAGCGGCGCGTGCAAGCACTATGGCGCGGTTCGAGCACTCGACGGCGTCGACCTGGCGGTCGGCGCCGGCGAGTTCTTCGGCCTGCTGGGCCCCAACGGCGCCGGCAAGACCACGCTGATTTCGGCCCTGGCCGGGCTCGTCCGGATCGATTCGGGCAACATCAGAGTGATGGGGCACGACGTCGTCGCGGATTATCGCGATGCGCGCCGCCAACTCGGCGTGGTACCGCAGGAACTGGTGTTCGACCCGTTCTTCACGGTGCGCGAGGCGCTGAGGATCCAGTCCGGCTACTTCGGGATTCGTCGCAACGACGACTGGATCGACGAGATCCTCGGCCATCTCGACCTCACGGCCAAGGCCGACGCCAACATGCGATCGCTATCCGGCGGCATGAAGCGGCGGGTTCTGGTGGCGCAGGCGCTGGTGCACCGGCCGCCGGTGATCGTACTCGACGAGCCGACGGCGGGCGTGGACGTCGAGTTGCGCCAGGGGCTTTGGCAGTTCGTACGGCGGCTGAACCGGGACGGCCACACCATCGTTCTCACGACCCATTATCTGGAAGAGGCGGAAACGCTGTGCACCCGGATCGCGATGCTGAAGAGTGGTCGCGTGGTCGCGTTGGACACGACGGAGAACCTGCTGGCGCGCTTCGCCACCCACACCTTGCGCGTACGTCTGGCGTCGCCGCTCGACGCCGAGCTCGGCGCGCTCCGCCAGGAACGCGGCTGGCTCGAATTCGCGCTCGAGCGCTACGACGAGGTCGAGACCATGCTGCGGCGCGTGCGCGAGGCCGGCGGCGAGATCGTGGAGATGCAACTGGGCGAGCCGGATCTCGAGAAGGTCTTCGTCGGTGTCATGCATTCGTGAATCGATGACAGGCTTTTCGACCCTGCTCTACAAGGAGGTGCTGCGCTTCTGGAAGGTCAGTTTCCAGACCGTCGGCGCGCCGGTACTGACCTCCGTGCTCTATCTGATGATCTTCTCGCACGTGCTCGAGGAACACGTCGAGGTCTTCGCGGGCGTCTCCTACACCAGCTTCCTGGTGCCCGGCCTGATCATGATGTCGGTGCTACAGAATGCCTTCGCCAACAGCTCGTCGTCGCTGATCCAGAGCAAGATCACCGGCAACCTGGTGTTCGTGCTGCTGCCGCCAATCAGCTATCGCGAGTTCTATGCCGCCTACGTGCTGGCCTCGGTGATGCGCGGTGCCTTCGTCGGTCTCGGTGTCGGTGTGGCGGCCCTGCCGTTCGCCGATCTCGTGCCGCGGTCGCCGCTGTGGATCGCGGCCTTCGCGCTGATGGGCGGCGCAATGCTCGGTTCGCTCGGCGTCGTCGCCGGCATCTGGGCGGAAAAATTCGATCAGCTGGCGGGCTTCCAGAATTTCCTGATCATGCCCCTGACGATGCTCTCGGGCGTGTTCTACTCGATTCACTCGCTGCCCGCCTTCTGGCAGGCGGTATCCCATGTCAACCCGTTCTTCTACATGATCGATGGCTTCCGCTATGGTTTCTTCGGCCAGTCCGACGTCTCGCCGTGGGCGAGCCTCGGCGTCGTCGTGGTGTGCCTGGTGCTGGTGGCCGGTCTCACGCTGAACATGTTGTCGCGCGGCTACAAGCTGCGCAGCTGAGGATCTGGAAATGTTCGAAGCAGAACAAATCAAACAATTGATCGAGCAGGGTTTGACCTGCGACTACGTCGAAATTGCCGGCGACGACGGCGTGCATTTCACCGGCATCGTGGTCAGCGAGGCCTTCGCCGGCAAGCCAAGGGTGCGACAGCATCAGGCCGTCTACGCGACGCTCGGGGCCCTGATGGGGAACGAGATCCACGCCCTGCAGCTGCAGACCTACACGCCGGCCCAGTGGGACGAATTCCGCCGGCAACTGGACGAGTGAGCGGGCAGCGATGGACAAACTCCTGATTCATGGCGGCGCGCGGCTCGACGGCGAGACCACGGTATCCGGCGCCAAGAACGCGGCGCTGCCGATCCTCTGTGCGGCCCTGCTCAGTGCCGAACCGGTGACGCTGACCAACGTGCCGCAACTGCAGGACATCGCGACCCTGCTGCGCTTGCTCGGTCAGATGGGCGTTGCGGTCGAGCGCGATGCCGACCGCGTGACCCTCGACGCCTCGAAGCTCGACAATCCACTGGCGCCGTACGAGATGGTCAAGACCATGCGTGCGTCGATCCTCGTGCTGGGGCCGCTGATGGCGCGTGTCGGCGAGGCACGGGTTTCGTTGCCGGGGGGCTGTGCGATCGGCGCGCGGCCGGTCGATCAGCACCTGAAGGGGCTGCAGGCGATGGGGGCGAAGGTCGCCGTCGAGCACGGCTACATCCATGCGACAGTCGCCGGCGGGCTGCGGGGCGCGAAGCTGTTCACCGACATGGTGACCGTGACCGGGACCGAGAACCTGATGATGGCAGCCTGCCTGGCGAATGGCGAGACCGTCATCGAGAACGCCGCCCGCGAACCCGAGGTGGTCGATCTCGCCAACTGCCTGGTGGCGATGGGAGCCCGTATCTCGGGTGCCGGCACCGACGTCATCAGCATCCAGGGTGTCGAGCGTCTGCATGGCGCCGAGCACCGTATCATGCCGGATCGCATCGAGACCGGTACCTACCTGTGCGCAGCCGCAGCCACCGGTGGCAGCATCCGGCTGACCGGGACTTCCACCGCCTACATCGATGCGGTGGTGGACAAGCTGCTCGACGCCGGCTGCGACATCGAGAGCGAGCGCGACGCGATCCGGCTGACGGCGCCCGCGCGACTCGCCGCCGTCAGTATCCGGACGGCGCCCTATCCGGCCTTTCCGACCGACATGCAGGCCCAGTTTATGGCCATCAACTGCGTTGCCGAGGGTACCGCAGTGATACGCGAGACGATCTTCGAGAATCGCTTCATGCACGCCGTCGAGCTGCAGCGTCTGGGCGCCGAGATCCGCATCGACGGCAATACCGCGGTGGTCACCGGCGTCGACCGGCTCGAGGGCGCAAGCGTGATGGCGACGGATCTGCGCGCCTCGGCCGGCTTGATCATCGCGGGTCTGGTGGCCGACGGCGAAACGGTGGTCGATCGCATCTATCACCTCGATCGCGGCTACGAGAAGCTCGGCGACAAGCTGCGCCAGCTCGGCGCGCGGGTTAGCCGCATCCATTAGCAGGCTCGGTACGGCCGGCGCCGCCGGCGGCGCGACAGCGTGTCGATTGCCGGCTAGAATCCCAACATTTTCGAGGCGCCAGCCCGTGTCCAGCATCACCATCGCCCTCTCCAAAGGGCGCATCTTCGAGGAAACCCTGCCGCTGCTGGCAGCGGCCGGCATCGAGCCCACGGAGAACCCGGAGCGTTCGCGCAAGCTCATCATCGGCACTAACCGGCCCGACGTCAGGCTGGTGATCGTCCGTGCCACCGACACACCGACCTACGTCCAGCACGGTGCCGCAGATCTCGGCATCGCGGGACGGGACGTGCTGCTCGAACACGGCGGCACCGGGCTCTACCAGCCCCTCGATCTGCGCATCGCGCGCTGCCGGATGTGCGTGGCGACGCCCGCCGGTTTCGACTATGCGGCGGCGGTGCGCCCCGGCGGCCGCATCCGCGTCGCCACCAAGTACATCAAGTCGGCACGGCAGCATTTTGCCGGCAAGGGCGTGCATCTCGACCTGATCAAGCTCTACGGCTCGATGGAGCTGGCACCGCTGGTGGGTCTCGCCGATGCCATCGTGGACCTGGTGTCGTCGGGCGGCACGCTGCGCGCGAACAACCTGGTCGAGGTCGAAGAGATCCTGCACATTTCATCGCGGCTGATCGTCAATCAGGCTTCGATGAAGATGAAGCGCGAACTGATCCAGCCGGTGCTGGACGCCTTTTCCGGAGCCGTCGCATGAGCACCATTCGCCGACTCGATTCCGCGGCCGCCGACTTTTCGCAAACCCTCAACGCCTTGCTGGCGTTCGAAAGCGCGACCGACCAGCGCATCGAGCAAGCAGTCGCAGAGATTCTTGCCGACGTACGCCAACGCGGCGACGAGGCCGTGCTGTCCTGCACACGGCGCTTCGACGGCGTCGAGGCGGCCGCGATGAGTGAATTGGAACTGGCGCCGTCGGTGTTGCAGGCGGCGCTGGCTTCGCTGCCGGCGGCCCAGCGCGAGGCGCTCGAGGCTGCCGCGATGCGGGTGCGCGCCTACCATGAGCGCCAGCCGCTGACCTCGTGGAACTACGTGGAGGACGACGGCACCGAACTCGGCCAGCAGGTCACCGCGCTCGACCGGGTCGGCCTGTACGTCCCCGGCGGTCGCGCCGCCTATCCGAGTTCGGTGCTGATGAACGCGATACCGGCCAAGGTCGCCGGCGTCGGCGAACTGATCATGGTGGTGCCGACGCCGCAGGGCGAGCGCAATCCGCTGGTGCTGGCTGCCGCCGCGATCACCGGCGTGGACCGGGTGTTCACGATCGGCGGCGCACAGGCGGTCGCCGCACTGGCCTTCGGCACTGCGACGGTGCCGCAGGTGGACAAGATCGTCGGCCCCGGCAATGCCTATGTCGCATCCGCCAAGCGCCGGGTGTTCGGCACCGTCGGCATCGACATGGTGGCAGGGCCGAGCGAGGTGCTGATCGTCTCTGACGGCAGTGGCAATGCCGATTGGGTGGCGATGGACCTGTTCGCGCAGGCCGAACACGACGAACTCGCCCAGTCGATCCTGCTGTGTACCGACGCCGCCTTCATCGAATCCGTGGCACGGTCGATCGAACGACTGCTGCCCGAGATGCCGCGGCGCGACACGATCGCCAGCTCGCTGGCCAATCGCGGTGCGCTGATCCAGGTCCGGGATCTCGACGAGGCTTGCGAGATCGCCAATCGGATCGCCCCCGAGCACCTCGAACTGGCGGTCGACGATGGCGACGCCCTGGTCGACCGGATTCGCCACGCCGGCGCGATCTTCATCGGCCACTGGTCGGTCGAGGCCCTCGGCGACTACTGCGCCGGGCCCAACCACGTGCTGCCGACGATGCGCAGCGCGCGCTTCTCTTCCCCGCTCGGCGTCTATGACTTTCAGAAGCGCACCAGCCTGATCAAAGTGTCGGAGCGGGGCGCTCGTCGTCTTGGCGACATCGCGTCGGTGCTGGCGCACGGTGAAGGTCTGCAGGCACACGCCCGATCGGCCGAGTTCCGGCGAGACGCCTGAACCGTTCTGGGCGTCTGCCGGTGCCATTCAGTGGCCCGCGCGACAGGCCGGCGGTCGGGGCGTGGGCCACGGCTGACCCGCCCCGGAAAAAAAGCACGGCCGGGCGAACCCGGCCGTGCCGTGTTTGAGCGTCGTGCCGTCAGACGACGTGTTCGAGCTGCCCGCGCATCTTCTTCATCGCCTTGGCTTCGATCTGGCGGATACGTTCGGCCGACACCCCGTACTCGGCCGCCAGTTCGTGCAAGGTCGCGGTATCGCCGTCGGTCAGCCAGCGGCGCTGGATGATGTCGCGACTGCGGTCGTCGAGATCGGCGATCGCCGCCCGCAGTCCCTGGTCCTGGAGCCGGGCGAGCTGGGCGGTGGCCAGCGCTTCGGACGGCTCGGCATGGGGATCCGGCAGGTAGGCGATCGGTGCGAAGCGCTCGTCGTCGTCACTGCCGTTGCTCTCGAGCGGAATGTCCTGGCCGCCGAGCCGGGTCTCCATTTCGACCACTTCCGCGGGCTTGACGCGCAAGTGATCGGCGACTGCCTCGACTTCGTCCGGACGAAGCGTCGCGGTACCCGATTTCATGCCACGCAGGTTGAAGAACAGCTTGCGCTGTGCCTTGGTGGTTGCAATCTTGACCAGGCGCCAATTCTTCAGAATGAACTCGTGGATCTCGGCCTTGATCCAATGGATCGCGAACGACACCAGACGGACCCCGCGATCCGGATCGAAGCGCTTGACCGCCTTCATCAGACCGATGTTGCCTTCCTGGATCAGATCCGAGTGCGGCAGTCCATAGCCGAGGTAGCCGCGGGCGATCGCCACCACCAGGCGCAGGTGTGACATCACCAGCTTGCGTGCGGCATCGATGTCGCCGTCGTCGCGGAAGCGATGGGCAAGCGATGATTCTTCCCGCTCGGTGAGCATCGGCAGGCGATTGACCGCCTGAATGTACTGGTCAATGCTGCCGGCCGAAGACGGAACGGGGAGAGTCAGACTGTCGTTCATGGACGGGATTCCTCCTTGCGGCAATGTTAGCACTCTGTATCTGAGAGTGCTAACAGCGATGATAGTTCCCTCTCTCGGGCGCGTTTGCGGTCCCCGACCAGCCCGGCCGGGCTATTCTTGCCGTTTCGACCGCGGGAGACATGATCTTTTGCGGCGCTCCGGCTAAAGATTGCCGTCGTACTGACGTAGCCCGGGAGATGGTGAGCCAAACGATGGAAGCCCTTGCCCCCGAGCGGGATGGCGCCGAACGCGCCGAATCCGGTCCTCCGCCAGCCGCGTCCGGAGCAGCCGGCCTCGACGTATTGCTCGAGTGCCTGTTGACCGTCGTCCGCTCGCATGGCGGGGCACTGACCCGCGAGGCCGCCATCGCCGGATTACCGATCGATGGCGAGGCAATGTCACCGTCGCTGCTGGTCAGGGCAGCGAGGCGTGCGGGATTCTCAAGCCGCGTGCAGCGCCAACCGCTGGGGCGGCTCAACGAGGCGCTGCTGCCGGCCATCGTGCTGCTCGACGACGATCACGCCTGTGTCGTCGTCAGCCGCAGCACAGAGACCTTCACCGTGATCTTCCCGGAACTCGGCGAGGCCGCGGTCGAAGTGACGCGGCGCGATCTGGCGGCCCGCTATGCCGGCACCACGATCTATGTCAGGCCGGAGTTCCGTTTCGACGCACGGGCGCCCCAGGTGGGGAAGATTCGTGGTCGGCACTGGTTCTGGGGCGCGCTCGCCGAGAATGCGCCGCTGTATCGCGACGTCTTGCTGGCCGCGCTGATGATCAACCTGTTCGCGGTTGCGCTGCCCTTGTTCACGATGAACGTGTACGACCGGGTCGTGCCGAACAATGCCACCGACACCTTGTGGATGCTGGCGGCCGGCGTCCTGATCGTCGTCGCCGCCGATGCTTCCTTGCGGACGATGCGCGGCTATTTCGTCGACCTTGCGGGCAGCCGCGTGGACGTGCGGCTATCGGCCTTCATCATGGAACGGGTACTCGGCCTGCGGCTCGAGCACCGACCGCTGTCGGCGGGATCGTTCGCCGCCAACCTGCGCTCCTTCGAGGTCGTCCGTGACTTCATCACGTCGGCAACGATCACCGCCTTCGTCGACCTCCCCTTTGCCGTGATCTTCCTGCTGGTGATCGGCTGGATCGCCTGGCCGATGACTCTGCCGGTCATCGTCGGTGCCATGATCGTCGGCTGCTATGCATTGGTCGTGCGTGGTCGCATGCACGCCCTTACCGAAACCACCTACCGCGCGAGCGCGCTTCGCAATGCCACGCTGGTGGAGAGCCTGGTCGGCCTCGAGGCGGTCAAGGCACTCGGCGCCGAAGGCGTGATGCAGAAGCGCTGGGAGCACAGTGCGGCGTTTCTGGCGCGGGTCGGCGCGCAACTGCGGCTACTGTCGGCGACGACTTCGAACGGCGCGATGTGGGCGCAACAGAGCGTAAACGTCGCCCTGATCGTTACCGGCGTCTATCTGATCGGCGAGAATCAACTGACGCTGGGTGGCCTGATCGCGTGCTCGATGCTGGGTTCGCGTGCCTTGCAGCCGATCGGCCAGGTGACCGCGCTGCTGACCCAGTACCACAACGCATCGACCGCGCTGAAGTCGCTCGACGAGATCCTGCGGCAGCCGGTAGAGCGTCCGGAGGGGTCGAATTTCGTCACCCGCAGGCAGTTCGACGGCGACATCGAGTTCCGTGACCTGTCCTTCGCCTATCCCGGCCAGGAAATGCCCGCGCTTCGCAACGTGTCCCTGCGTATCAAGGCCGGCGAGCACGTGGCGATTCTCGGGCGCGTCGGTTCGGGCAAGACCACTTTGCAAAAGCTGATTCTCGGCCTCTACCAGCCGACCGATGGGGCGCTGCTGATCGACGGCATCGATCTGCGTCAGCTCGACCCCGCCGAATTGAGGCGTCACGTCGGTTACGTGTCGCAGGATGCGAGCATGTTTTATGGCAGCCTTCGCGAGAACCTGACGATCGTCACGCGCCATGCGTCCGACGAGCAGGTGGTCGAAGCTGCGCGGATCGGTGGCATTCTTGATTTCGTCAATGGCCACCCTCAAGGATTCGACATGATGGTCGGCGAGCGTGGCGAGTCCCTTTCGGGCGGGCAGCGCCAGGGCGTCGCACTCGCTCGCGCGGTCATCGGCCGTCCGTCGATCCTGTTGCTCGACGAACCGACCGGTGCGATGGACCATTCCACCGAAGAAGAGGTCAAGCGACAGCTCGCGGAATTCGCGCAGGGCCGGACGCTGATCATCGTCACCCACCGCACCTCGTTGCTGGCGCTGGCGACCCGGGTCGTGGTCGTGGACGGCGGACGCATCGTGGCGGACGGTCCCAAGGACAGGGTCATCGAGGCGCTGCGGCAAGGACGCATCGGGAGATCCTCGTGAGCGAGTTCCTGAGGGCTCTGTTCACCCGCGGCGACCGGAACGACGGCGGGGGTGCGCTCTGGCGCGCATTGCCGGCGGCATCGCAAGACGAGCGCAACTGGGGCGCCGATGCCGATTGGGCGCACCTGGACCAGCAGCCGCTCAGGGCGCGGGCATTGCTGCGCTGGGCGGCGCTGGTAGTCGTGGCGCTGGTGGTGTGGGCGGCCTACGCACGAATCGACGAAGTGACCAAGGGACAGGGACGGGTCATCCCGTCGAGCCAGTTGCAGGTCGTGCAGGCGGTCGATGGCGGCGTCGTCGAAGAATTGCTGGTCGCGGAAGGGCAGACCGTCGAGGCTGGTCAGGTGCTGGTGCGCATCGATCCGACCCGCTTTGTGTCTTCGCTGCGCGAGAACCGCGCCGAGCTGCTGGCATTGCAGGCCAGGGCTGCGCGGCTGACTGCGCTGTCGGACGCCCGGCCGTTCGAGCCGGCACAGGCGCTACGTGACGAGATCCCCGAAATCGTCGCCCAGGAGCGAGCCCACTACCAATCCAGTCTTGCCGGGCTCGAGGCCCAGCTCGGCATCGCCCGTCAGCAGTTGACCCAACGCAACGAGGAGCTTCGGGAGGCGACTGGTGCTCGCGCGAGTGCTGCGCGCTCGCTCGAGCTGACCGATCGCGAGCTGGCCGTGACCAAGCCGCTGGCGAGTGCCGGCGCGGTGTCTGAGGTCGAGCTGTTACGGCTCGAACGTGACGTCAACCGATTCCGCGGTGAGCGCGATCAGGCCGATGCACAGATATCGCGTCTGCGGGCGGCAATCCGCGAGGCCAATCAAAAGATCCAGGACGTCGAGCTGAGCTTTCGCAACCAGGTGCGCAAGGAACTGTCCGAAGTCAGCGCCAAGCTCGGGACCCTGTCGGAAGGCAGTCTCGCGCTCGAGGACCGGGTCAAGCACGCCGAGGTCCGGGCGCCGGTGCGCGGCACGGTCAAGCGCCTGCTGGTCAATACCGTCGGCGGCGTGGTTCAGCCCGGGGCCGAGGTGGTGGAAGTCGTGCCGCTCGACGACGCGCTGGTCCTCGAAACCAAGATCTCGCCGCGCGATATCGCATTCCTGCGTCCCCGGCAGCCGGCGACCGTGAAGTTCACCGCGTACGATTTCGCAATCTACGGTGGACTCGATGCTGAACTCGACCAGATTGCTGCCGATAGTGTTATCGACGAGGAGGGCAATGCCTTCTTCGTGGTCAAGGTGCGGACCTTGAAGAATTCTCTGGGCGAAGGCCTGCCGATCATTCCCGGCATGGTCGCAGAGGTGGACATTCTGACCGGCAAGAAATCGATTCTCGACTACCTGTTGAAACCGGTGTTGCGAGCCAAGGCGAATGCCTTGACGGAGCGCTGACCATGATGCTGGCGATCTGCCCGCGGGCCGAGCTCCTGGCGAGGTGGCGCAAGGCCTTCCCGGAGGGACGTGTGCTTGCCACCATTCCGCGGGCACCGCTGACCGTCGCGCCGAGCCAGTTGTGGCTGCATGCGGATGGGATCGCGGATCCCGACCTTGGTCGCCGCGTCGCGGCCCTGGTCGCGGTCTGCCCCGGCGTACCTGTCGTCGTGATCAGCACCGCACCGAACCAGTATCGGGCGCTGCTCGCGCTCGAGGCCGGTGCGAGTGGCTTCTGTCACGCGCTGGCTGCACCAGAGTTGATGCAGCAGGTGGCGACGGTGGTGGCCCATGGCGGACTGTGGGTCGGACCGGAACTGATGAAACGGATGCTCGGTGCAGTCACTGCCCGGCTCGATCAGGGCGGCGGGGGCAGCGTTGCGGACCTGTCGCGCCTGACGCCGCGCGAACGTGCGGTGGCGACCGAAGTCTCGCGTGGCGCCACCAACAAGGAGGCGGCGCGCACGCTGGGGATCACCGAACGCACGGTCAAGGCGCATCTGGCAGCCGTCTTCGAGAAGTTCGGCGTTCGTGATCGGCTGGAATTGGTGATCGCGCTGCGCGATCCGCTGGCGGCCCCCGCTCGCAGCGTTGCCTGAACCGCGCGTCCGCCGCCCACCCTGTCCACCGGTTCAATATTTTTCATTGACGCGGACCGCTATCGTCCCGGAAGTGTTGTGGATTGCGACTTGTCGCGTCCCGTTGGTTCAAGATCAGGAGTCGAGTCATGTCTGAACGGATCGCAACCGTTGTCGCAGTCACCGGGAAGGCCTATGCCCGCAATGCGGAAGGCTTGTCGAGGCCGCTCGAGGCCGGCGACGTGCTTCGCGAAGGCGAAACCGTTGTGACGTCTCCCGGCGGCCGTGTCGAACTCGCCCTCGGCAACGGCGAAGTGGTACACATCCTGCCGGAGCAATCGGTCCTGATATCGGCCGAGATGTCGGCAGAAATGGCTGCAAGTGCAGACGAGGCGGCCGTCACTGCCGATGCCGTCGATCGCGTCGTGCAGGCGCTCGAATCGGGACGGGATCCTTTCGACGAACTGGAAGCACCCGCTGCCGGCCTGGCCGGCGGTGGTGCCGGTGATGGCAATGACTTCGTGCGGTTGCTTCGGATCACCGAGGAAGTGGATCCGCTTGCGCTGCAGTTCGACCAGGCCGCGACGATCGAAGATCCGACGATCGTCGGCGCGACAGGAAATCAGGCGCCGCTGGTGGTGGACGATTCGACCAGCACCGAGCCGGGTCGGACCGTGGAGATCGACGTCCTTGCCAACGACAGCGATCCCGATGGCGATCCGCTGGCGATCGTTGCGGTGGCTGGCGAGCCGATTTCCGTCGATGAGCCGGTCACGCTGCCAGAGGGTGTCGTCTCGCTCAATCCGGACGGCACCCTGAGCTTCGCACCGAATGCCGGGTTCGAAGGCGAACTGAGCTTCGAATACACGGTCAGCGATGGCAATTCGCTGGCGTCGGGGCAGGTGTCGGTCACGGTCGATGCGGCGGCCGCCGACAGCCAGCCGCTCGCCGTCGACGACAGCGCGACGACCACCGTCGGCACGTCTGTAAGCGGCAACCTCGCGGCCAACGACAGCCCGAGTCTCGACGGCGGCAACGTCTGGGCGCTGGTCGATGCGCCGGACAACGGCAGTGTCATCGTCAATGCGGACGGCACCTATACCTATACGCCCGGTACCGGATTCACCGGCGAGGATCGGTTCAGCTATTCGATCACCGATGCCGACGGAGACGTCAGCATTGCCGAAGTCACCGTGACCGTGGTCGACGGTTCGAGCCCGCCACCGGCCGACGACGCGCCGGTCGCGGTGGACGATTCTGTTGCGATCGAAGTGGACGAGATCGCTTTCGGCAACCTAGCCGACAACGATACCCCGAGCGACGACGGCGGCAACGTGTGGGCGTTGCAGACGCCGCCCGAAAACGGAACGGCCGTGGTCGATGCCGACGGCAGCTTTCGCTACACGCCGGACGCCGGATTCTCCGGGCGCGACAGTTTTACCTACACTGTGACGGACATCGACGGTGACGTCAGCACCGCGACCGTATTCATTGCGGTCGGTGTCGCCGACAGCGTTCCGATTGCACAGGACGACGAGTTCACGGTTCAGACCGGCACCACGTTCGAAGGCGACCTCGCAGAGAACGATACGCCCAGCGCGGATGGCGGCAACGTCTGGGCGATTTCTCAGTTGGCTGGTGGCGGTGAGGTGGTCGTCAACGCCGATGGCACGTTCAGCTACACGCCTGACGAGGGCTACTTCGGCATCGACAGTTTCACCTACACCGTGACCGATATCGACGGCGATGTCAGCACCGGAACGGTGATCATCGACGTCGTCGACACGGATGGCGTGCCGACAGCCGTGGACGACAGTTTCAGCACCGACCAGGACGTTGCATTCGACGGCGATCTGGCTGCCAACGACGAGGCGAGCCCCGATGGCGGCAATGTCTGGTCGCTGATCAGCGGACCGGCGAATGGAACGGTCGTCATCAACGAAGACGGTAGTTTTACCTACACGCCGGATGAAGGCTTCAGTGGCACCGACAGCTTCTTCTACCGGGTGGCCGATGCCGATGGCGACGATAGCACCGCGACTGCGACGATTACCGTCAATTCGACCAATACGGATCCTGAAGCGGTCGATGACGGCCCACTCTCCACCGACGAAGACACGCCGCTGACCGGCATCGACGTGCTCGGCAACGACACCGACGCCGACGGCGATCCGCTCACCGTCACGTCGGCGACGAGCCCCGACGGCACCGTCACGATCAACCCGGACGGCAGCCTCGACTTCACGCCGAACACCGACTTCAACGGTCCGACCACGATCCAATACACGATCGATGACGGCAACGGCGGCACCGACACCGCGACCGTGACGATCAATGTCGCACCGGTCAATGATGATCCGGTGGCCGAGGACGACACCGGCGCCACCCAGGAAGACGTGCCGGTGACCTTCACCGCGGCTGAGCTGCTCGCCAACGACAGTGACGTCGATGGCGACGCGCTGACGATCACCAGCGTCGGCACCTCGACCAACGGTGTGGCAGTACTGAATGCCGACGGTTCGGTGACCTTCACGCCCGAACTCGACTTTACCGGTACCGCCAGCTTTGAATACACGGTGGAAGACGGCAACGGCGGCATCGATACGGCCACGGTCACCATTGAGATTCCGACTGCAAACGACGCCCCGATCGCCGTCGACGACGGCCCGCTCTCGACCGACGAAGACACGCCGCTGACCGGCATCGACGTGCTCGGCAACGACACCGATGCCGACGGCGATCCGCTGACGGTGACCAGTGCCAGCAGCCCCGACGGCACCGTCACGATCAACCCGGACGGCAGCCTCGACTTCACGCCGAACGCCGACTTCAACGGTCCGACCACGATCCAATACACGATCGATGACGGCAACGGCGGCAGCGACACCGCGACCGTGACGATCAACGTCGCGCCGGTCAACGACGCCCCGGTGGCCGAGGACGACACCGGCGCCACCCAGGAAGACGTGCCGGTGACCTTCACCGCGGCCGAGCTGCTCGCCAACGACAGCGACGTCGATGGCGACGCGTTGACGATCACCGCGGTCGGTCCGAGCACCAATGGCACTGCCGTGCTGAACGCAGACGGTTCCGTCACCTTCACGCCGACGACCGACTTCAATGGCACGGCGAGCTTCGTCTACACCGTCGAGGACGGTCAGGGCGGCAGCGATACCGCCACCGTCACGATCACGATCCCGCCGGCCAACGACGCCCCGATCGCCGTCGACGACGGCCCGCTCTCGACTAACGAAGACACGCCGCTGACCGGCATCGACGTGCTCGGCAACGACACCGATGCCGACGGCGATCCGCTGACGGTGACCAGTGCCAGCAGCCCCGACGGCACCGTCACGATCAACCCGGACGGCAGCCTCGACTTCACGCCGAACGCCGACTTCAACGGTCCGACCACGATCCAATACACGATCATTGATGGCAACGGCGGCAGCGACACCGCGACCGTGACGATCAACGTCGCGCCGGTCAACGACGCCCCGGTGGCCGAGGACGACACCGGCGCCACCCAGGAAGACGTGCCGGTGACCTTCACCGCGGCCGAGCTGCTCGCCAACGACAGCGACGTCGATGGCGACGCGTTGACGATCACCGCGGTCGGTCCGAGCACCAATGGCACTGCCGTGCTGAACGCAGACGGTTCCGTCACCTTCACGCCGACGACCGACTTCAATGGCACGGCGAGCTTCGTCTACACCGTCGAGGACGGTCAGGGCGGCAGCGATACCGCCACCGTCACGATCACGATCCCGCCGGCCAACGACGCCCCGATCGCCGTCGACGACGGCCCGCTCTCGACCGACGAAGACACCCCGCTGACCGGCATCAACGTGCTCGGCAACGACACCGATGCCGACGGCGATCCGCTGACGGTGACCAGTGCCAGCAGCCCCGACGGCACCGTCACGATCAACCCGGACGGCAGCCTCGACTTCACGCCGAACGCCGACTTCAACGGTCCGACCACGATCCAATACACGATCGATGACGGCAACGGCGGCAGCGACACCGCGACCGTGACGATCAACGTCGCGCCGGTCAACGACGCCCCGGTGGCCGAGGACGACACCGGCGCCACCCAGGAAGACGTGCCGGTGACCTTCACCGCGGCCGAGCTGCTCGCCAACGACAGCGACGTCGATGGCGACGCGTTGACGATCACCGCGGTCGGTCCGAGCACCAATGGCACTGCCGTGCTGAACGCAGACGGTTCCGTCACCTTCACGCCGACGACCGACTTCAATGGCACGGCGAGCTTCGTCTACACCGTCGAGGACGGTCAGGGCGGCAGCGATACCGCCACCGTCACGATCACGATCCCGCCGGCCAACGACGCCCCGATCGCCGTCGACGACGGCCCGCTCTCGACCGATGAAGACACCCCGCTGACCGGCATCAACGTGCTCGGCAACGACACCGATGCCGACGGCGATCCGCTGACGGTGACCAGTGCCAGCAGCCCCGACGGCACCGTCACGATCAACCCGGACGGCAGCCTCGACTTCACGCCGAACGCCGACTTCAACGGTCCGACCACGATCCAATACACGATCGATGACGGCAACGGCGGCAGCGACACCGCGACCGTGACGATCAACGTCGCGCCGGTCAACGACGCCCCGGTGGCCGAGGACGACACCGGCGCCACCCAGGAAGACGTGCCGGTGACCTTCACCGCGGCCGAGCTGCTCGCCAACGACAGCGACGTCGATGGCGACGCGTTGACGATCACCGCGGTCGGTCCGAGCACCAATGGCACTGCAGTGCTGAACGCAGACGGTTCCGTCACCTTCACGCCGACGACCGACTTCAATGGCACGGCGAGCTTCGTCTACACCGTCGAGGACGGTCAGGGCGGCAGCGATACCGCCACCGTCACGATCACGATCCCGCCGGCCAACGACGCCCCGATCGCCGTCGACGACGGCCCGCTCTCGACTAACGAAGACACCCCGCTGACCGGCATCAACGTGCTCGGCAACGACACCGATGCCGACGGCGATCCGCTGACGGTGACCAGTGCCAGCAGCCCCGACGGCACCGTCACGATCGACCCGGACGGCAGCCTCGACTTCACGCCGAACGCCGACTTCAACGGTCCGACCACGATCCAATACACGATCATTGATGGCAACGGCGGCAGCGACACCGCGACCGTGACGATCAACGTCACCCCGGTCAATGATGATCCGGTGGCCGAGGACGACATCGGCGCCACCCAGGAAGACGTGCCGGTGACCTTCACCGCGGCCGAGCTGCTCGCCAACGACAGCGACGTCGATGGCGACGCGCTGACGATCACCGCGGTCGGTCCTTCGACCAACGGCACTGCCGTGCTGAACGCCGACGACTCCGTCACCTTCACGCCGGCGACCGACTTCAATGGCACGGCGAGCTTCGTCTACACCGTCGAAGACGGTCAGGGCGGCAGCGATACCGCCACCGTCACGATCACGATCCCGCCGGCCAACGACGCCCCGATCGCCGTCGATGACGGTCCGTTGAGTACCGACGAAGACACCCCGCTGACCGGCATCGACGTGCTCGGCAACGACACCGACGCCGACGGCGATCCGCTCACCGTCACGTCGGCGACGAGCCCCGACGGCACCGTCACGATCAACCCGGACGGCAGCCTCGACTTCACGCCGAACGCCGACTTCAACGGTCCGACCACGATCCAATACACGATCGATGACGGCAACGGCGGCAGCGACACCGCGACCGTGACGATCAACGTCGCGCCGGTCAACGACGCCCCGGTGGCCGAGGACGACACCGGCGCCACCCAGGAAGACGTGCCGGTGACCTTCACCGCGGCCGAGCTGCTCGCCAACGACAGCGACGTCGATGGCGACGCGTTGACGATCACCGCGGTCGGTCCGAGCACCAATGGCACTGCCGTGCTGAACGCAGACGGTTCCGTCACCTTCACGCCGACGACCGACTTCAATGGCACGGCGAGCTTCGTCTACACCGTCGAGGACGGTCAGGGCGGCAGCGATACCGCCACCGTCACGATCACGATCCCGCCGGCCAACGACGCCCCGATCGCCGTCGACGACGGCCCGCTCTCGACCGACGAAGACACCCCGCTGACCGGCATCAACGTGCTCGGCAACGACACCGATGCCGACGGCGATCCGCTGACGGTGACCAGTGCCAGCAGCCCCGACGGCACCGTCACGATCAACCCGGACGGCAGCCTCGACTTCACGCCGAACGCCGACTTCAACGGTCCGACCACGATCCAATACACGATCGATGACGGCAACGGCGGCAGCGACACCGCGACCGTGACGATCAACGTCGCGCCGGTCAACGACGCCCCGGTGGCCGAGGACGACACCGGCGCCACCCAGGAAGACGTGCCGGTGACCTTCACCGCGGCCGAGCTGCTCGCCAACGACAGCGACGTCGATGGCGACGCGTTGACGATCACCGCGGTCGGTCCGAGCACCAATGGCACTGCCGTGCTGAACGCAGACGGTTCCGTCACCTTCACGCCGACGACCGACTTCAATGGCACGGCGAGCTTCGTCTACACCGTCGAGGACGGCAACGGCGGTTCCGACACCGCCACGGTGACGATCACCGTGCCGGCCCAGAACGACGCCCCGATCGCCGTCGATGACGGTCCGCTCTCGACCGACGAAGACACCCCGCTGACCGGCATCAACGTGCTCGGCAACGACACCGATGCCGACGGCGATCCGCTGACGGTGACCAGTGCCAGCAGCCCCGACGGCACCGTCACGATCAACCCGGACGGCAGCCTCGACTTCACGCCGAACGCCGACTTCAACGGTCCGACCACGATCCAATACACGATCGATGACGGCAACGGCGGCAGCGACACCGCGATCGTGACGATCAACGTCGCGCCGGTCAACGACGCCCCGGTGGCCGAGGACGACACCGGCGCCACCCAGGAAGACGTGCCGGTGACCTTCACCGCGGCCGAGCTGCTCGCCAACGACAGCGACGTCGATGGCGACGCGTTGACGATCACCGCGGTCGGTCCGAGCACCAATGGCACTGCAGTGCTGAACGCAGACGGTTCCGTCACCTTCACGCCGACGACCGACTTCAATGGCACGGCGAGCTTCGTCTACACCGTCGAGGACGGTCAGGGCGGCAGCGATACCGCCACCGTCACGATCACGATCCCGCCGGCCAACGACGCCCCGATCGCCGTCGACGACGGCCCGCTCTCGACTAACGAAGACACCCCGCTGACCGGCATCGACGTGCTCGGCAACGACACCGACGCCGACGGCGATCCGCTCACCGTCACGTCGGCGACGAGCCCCGACGGCACCGTCACGATCAACCCGGACGGCAGCCTCGACTTCACGCCGAACGCCGACTTCAACGGTCCGACCACGATCCAATACACGATCATTGATGGCAACGGCGGCAGCGACACCGCGACCGTGACGATCAACGTCGCGCCGGTCAACGACGCCCCGGTGGCCGAGGACGACACCGGCGCCACCCAGGAAGACGTGCCGGTGACCTTCACCGCGGCCGAGCTGCTCGCCAACGACAGCGACGTCGATGGCGACGCGTTGACGATCACCGCGGTCGGTCCTTCGACCAACGGCACTGCCGTGCTGAACGCAGACGGTTCCGTCACCTTCACGCCGACGACCGACTTCAATGGCACGGCGAGCTTCGTCTACTCCGTCGAAGACGGTCAGGGCGGCAGCGATACCGCCACCGTCACGATCACCATCCCGCCGGCCAACGACGCCCCGATCGCCGTCGACGACGGCCCGCTCTCGACCGACGAAGACACCCCGCTGACCGGCATCAACGTGCTCGGCAACGACACCGATGCCGACGGCGATCCGCTGACGGTGACCAGTGCCAGCAGCCCCGACGGCACCGTCACGATCAACCCGGACGGCAGCCTCGACTTCACGCCGAACGCCGACTTCAACGGTCCGACCACGATCCAATACACGATCGATGACGGCAACGGCGGCAGCGACACCGCGACCGTGACGATCAACGTCGCGCCGGTCAACGACGCCCCGGTGGCCGAGGACGACACCGGCGCCACCCAGGAAGACGTGCCGGTGACCTTCACCGCGGCCGAGCTGCTCGCCAACGACAGCGACGTCGATGGCGACGCGTTGACGATCACCGCGGTCGGTCCGAGCACCAATGGCACTGCCGTGCTGAACGCAGACGGTTCCGTCACCTTCACGCCGACGACCGACTTCAATGGCACGGCGAGCTTCGTCTACTCCGTCGAAGACGGTCAGGGCGGCAGCGATACCGCCACCGTCACGATCACCATCCCGCCGGCCAACGACGCCCCGATCGCCGTCGACGACGGCCCGCTCTCGACTAACGAAGACACCCCGCTGACCGGCATCAACGTGCTCGGCAACGACACCGATGCCGACGGCGATCCGCTGACGGTGACCAGTGCCAGCAGCCCCGACGGCACCGTCACGATCAACCCGGACGGCAGCCTCGACTTCACGCCGAACGCCGACTTCAACGGTCCGACCACGATCCAATACACGATCATTGATGGCAACGGCGGCAGCGACACCGCGACCGTGACGATCAACGTCGCGCCGGTCAACGACGCCCCGGTGGCCGAGGACGACACCGGCGCCACCCAGGAAGACGTGCCGGTGACCTTCACCGCGGCCGAGCTGCTGGCCAACGACAGCGACGTCGATGGCGACGCGCTGACGATCACGGCGGTCGGTCCTTCGACCAACGGCACTGCCGTACTGAACGCCGACGGCTCCGTCACCTTCACGCCGACGACCGACTTCAATGGCACGGCGAGCTTCGTCTACTCCGTCGAGGACGGTCAGGGCGGCAGCGATACCGCCACCGTCACGATCACGATCCCGCCGGCAAACGACGCCCCGATCGCCGTCGATGACGGTCCGTTGAGTACCGACGAAGACACCCCGCTGACCGGCATCGACGTGCTCGGCAACGACACCGACGCCGACGGCGATCCGCTCACCGTCACGTCGGCGACGAGCCCCGACGGCACCGTCACGATCAACCCGGACGGCAGCCTCGACTTCACGCCGAACGCCGACTTCAACGGTCCGACCACGATCCAATACACGATCGATGACGGCAACGGCGGCAGCGACACCGCGACCGTGACGATCAACGTCGCACCGGTCAACGACGCCCCGGTGGCTGGCGGCAGCGTGGCCGGTGTCGAGGACGTGCCACTGGTGCTGAGCTGGGCCGATTTCGGTGTCAGCGATGTCGATTCACCCCCTGGCGCGATGTCGATCGAAATCGCCAGCCTGCCGGCCGACGGCAGGCTCGAAGTGCTGGTCGGCGCCAACTGGACGCCGGTCGCCATCGGACAGTCGATATCGAATGCGACCATCGACAGCGGTGCGCTGCGCTTCGTCCCCGCCGCCGACGAGTCGGGCAGTGATGTCTTCGGCGGCACCGGTACCGGCGATCAGCAGGCCGACTATGCGGTCTTCGACTTCGTCGCGCATGACGGCCAGGGGGCCGAGACGGCCGGCACGCTGATCATCGACATCCAGCCGGTGGCCGATCAACCGTCCCTGGCGCTGGGGCCGACGGTCGTGGATCCGACCACCGATCATTTCTTCCTGCCGGCCGGAACCGGGCTTGCACTCGATCGTTTCGACAACGTCGCGACGCTCGATCCGGCCAGTGCGGCCGATGCCGACGTCCTCGAATCGACGTTGGCCGCATTGACGCCGGATGCGTCTTCGGTGGTGATGGACCTCGGATCGGGCAACACCGCAGCGACCGCAGTGGACGTGCCGCTCGATGCCGCCTTCCGGCTCACCGGCCTGATCTACCTCGAGTCGGGCCACAGCTACACGCTCAGCGGCTACCGCGACGACACCTTCCATGTCGAGATTGGCGGTCAGGTGCTGATCTCGGACGGGCACAACACCTGGGGCAGCTACGCCACCGCCGCGTTCACGCCGACCGAGACCGGTTACTACACCATCGAGGCGTATGTGTACAACGGCGACGGTGTCGGCGACGTCAGCGTGCTGGTGTCGACCGACGGCGGCACGCCGCAGCCGCTGTCGGCGCATGCCACATTCACCGACGTTGCAGCGGTGGCTTCTGCCGGCGGCCAACTGTCCGAATTCGTCGGTGGCGCAGATGGCGGTTACTATCCGGTGCGTCGCAATGAAGGACTCGAAGATACGCCGATCCAATTGCAGGGCATCAGCGCCGCGCTGGCGGACAACGACGGCTCCGAGGCGCTGACGCTGAGCATCGGCAGCCTGCCGGATGGATCCGTCCTCAGCGACGGCAGCAACAGCTTCGTCGCTTCGGCGGGCGCGACCACCGCCGATGTCACCGGCTGGGACGTCGAGGGCCTGCAGATCACGGCACCGCCGGGATTCACCGGCAGCTTCACGCTCGATGTGAGCGCGACATCGACCGAGTCGAGTACCGGCCAGGCTGCGACCACGACGCTACCCCTGGTCGTCACGGTGCTCGATGTCGATCGGGCTCCGTCGATCGCCGGCGCGACTGTCCGGGTCTCGGAGGAAGGCCTTGCCGACGGTATTGCCGATGCGATTGGTGTGCCCGTCGATGCCGGCGACAGTGCGGTCGCCAGCGGCGCCATGCTGCTGTCGAACCCGGACAACGATCCGATCAGCGTCAGCCTGAGCGCGCCGGCCGCCAGCCTGACCTCCGCCGGCCAGCCGGTCAGCTGGTCCGGGGACGGAACGTCCACCCTGATCGGCAGCGCCAATGGCAGCGAAGTGATCCGCGTCTCGGTCGCGGCCGACGGCAGCTACACGGTGAGTCTGGCCGCGGCTCTCGACCACAGCGGTGTCGGCATCGAGGATGTGCTCGAATTCAATGTCGGCGTAACCATCAGCGATGGCACCGGCAGCAGCACGGCGCCACTGCGAGTCGTGGTTGAAGACGATGCGCCGGGTGTCGCGACCACCACGGCGGCGGTGCATGTCGCGGTCGACGAGATCGTCGTTAGCGGACTGGAAGCGGGTTGGACCAATGCCGTCTTCATCAATGGCACCAATCAGGTCACCCGCATCAACAACGACGCGGACGCCTACAATGATGCCGTGATGTGGGGCAGGCCGGCCTCCGGCAGCGGGCAGTCGGGCTACGTCCTCGACGACGACGACGTCCTGGCATCGGCCGGCGGGCGTCAGGTGCAGGCTGGCGAGAGTTTCGTCATCGCCGAGTTCTCGCACCTGAACTGGCCAGTGTACAGCAACTCGTCGCTGCTCGACTCGGTGACGCTGAACATCGACATGCAGGTGGCCATCAACGGCGTCGCTTATCCGGTGAGCTTCGAGGTGCTGGTCGACCATGAGGAGACGCCGAACAACGGCGCCGACCCGCGGGACATCATCACCCTGCCGGCGCAGTCGGTGACCGTCAATGTCGGCGGCCAGGACTACGAGATCCGCCTTGACGGCTTCGTCGACGGCAACGGCAATGTCGTCAATGTGATCCGCACCGACGAGCAGGCCAGCAACGAATTCAGCATCGTCGGCAGCATCGTGTCGAACGATCCGCTGCCTACGGTCAGCGGCAACGTGTTCGCCGAAGCCGGCGCCGACGGCAGTGCCGTGGGCGTCGCCTGGGGCAATACCGCGAGCAGCAACGGCGTGCTGCAGACCGGGCCCGACGGTAGCTACCAGTTCATCGTCGATCGCGACGTGCGTGAGAGCCTCGAGCCGGGCCAGACACTGACCGAGACCTTCGGATACACCATCACCGACCGTGATGGCGATAGTCAGAACGGGACCCTGGTGGTGCGCATCAGCGGTCACCAGCGCGTCGATGGCACCTCGGGCGGCGACAATCTGGTCGGCGGTGGCGAAGACGAATTGCTGTCCGGGTTCGCCGGCAGCGACCAGATCGATGGCGGTGGCGGCAACGATGTGTTGATCGGCGGCGCCGGTGACGATGACATGTCGGGCGGCATCGGTGCCGACGTGTTCGTTTGGGAACTGGCCGACCGCGGTGCGGCCGGAAATCCGGCGCAAGACACGATCAGCGACTTCGATACTGCGGCATCGAGCGATGCCCTCGATCTCCGGGATCTGCTGCAGGGCGAATCGCACGGTATCGACGGCGGCAATCTGGGGGACTACCTGCACTTCGAAAGTTCCGGCGCCGACACCATCGTCCATGTCAGCAGCAATGGTGGCTTCTCGAGTGGCTACAGCAGCGCGCAGGAAGACGTCTCGATCACCTTGCAGGGTGTCGACCTGTTCAGCGGTGGCCTGAGTACTGACCAACAAGTCATTCAGGATCTGCTGTCGAAGGGCAAGCTGATCACCGATTGATCCGGGGCCGGGCACTGGTGGTCGCGCCCGGCGATTGCAGGAGACGAGCATGGTTTGGGTGAAACGGGGCGACAGCGGGGCGGTGGTGTCCGTCAGCCTGGAGCCGGACGCGCAGCATCCGGACCGCGCGGACCCGTCCGACGTCGGCGTCCAGGGCTTCGTCCAGGCGCTGGCCGGCAGCGACACGCTTGCCGGCTCTGACCTGCGACTGGTGCGGGTAATCGAGGATCTGATCGATCTGCTGATCGAACGAGACCTGATCCGCTTCACCGATCTGCCCGACGCGGCCCAGGAAAAACTGATGCAGCGACGCTCGATGCGGGCGTCGCGATCCTCCCTCGACCTGATCCCTGGCAACGACGAAGTGATCTGATCCGTCCCTGGCAGCGGCAAGTCCGTCGACGCCGCGTCAGCGTCGCCGGACCGCGATCGATGCCCCTCGCGCCGGACGTGGATGGGCCGGATCCGCGACCGAGATGTGGTCGTCGATACAGCCTCCGGCCGCGGCGGTCCAGCAGCGCCTTGGCGAAGCGATCACGAATGCCGCCGAGGTCTCGGCGCGGGTGGCTCCCAATGCCGCAAACGAATGCGGCTTCAGGGCTGGGCGGTGCGAATCCCCGGGCCGGTCATGCCATCGAATCCGATCGACTTCAATTGTCCGGCCTCGGCGTCGCTCGCCACACCTTCGGCGATCACGATGATGCCCATGGTGTGAGCGATCGTGGCAAGGCCGCGCAGAAAAGTCTGGTTGCCGGGATTGCCGTCGATGCCGCGAATTGCAGCGCTGCCGATCTTCAGATAGTCGAGACCGATGTCGTGCAGTTCGCCGATGCGGCAGACGTAGAGTCCGACGTGCTCGAGGCCGATGCGGCAGCCGAGCGGCTTGAGCCGGGCGCAGACCTTGCGAAACGGCACCGAATGCTTGAATGCCGCCGATTCCGGCAGATCGATCCACAACCGCCTTGCCAGCTCGGGCTTGCTGCCGAGCTGGCCGGCAAAGCGCTCGACCGTCTGAGGATCGCAGATCGATGCCGCCGACAGGTTGATGCAGACCGATCCGCGGGTGCCTGCCAGCAGTGTCAGTGCAAGGGTCAGCACGGCCTCGTCGACGCGTGCGAGCTGCCCGGTGCGAGCGGCCCAGGGCATGAACTCGCCAGCGGTCAGCCACGGTCCGTCGCGTTCGAGTTGCAGACGGACCGGCGCCTCGAGATGGATTTCAGCGCCGTCGGTGGCGAGTACCGGGAAGGTCTTGAGACTGACGCGGCCGTCGTCGAGGGCATCGGTGATTGCCTGCTGCCACGACGCGACGCTGGCCGGCGGGTGGCTGCTGACATCGACGTTCTCGATCACGGGCCGACCGTCGCCCGCTTCCAGCGACTTCTCGAGTGCCAGATCGGCATGGGCCAGTACCTGGGCGACGCCATCGCCACGACGATAGGCGGCGATGCCGATCGGTGCGGCCTGTCCGGTATCGCCGAGCAGGCTGCCGACCGCGATGTCGACGGCGGCGTGCAGTTCCTGGGCGAGGGCGCCGATGTCGTCGGTTTCCTCGGCGACCAGCAGGGCCAGGTCGCTGCCGCCGAGACGTCCGCTGACTCGATGCTCGTTGTCGCTGCGCAGCAACTCGAGGGCGTCGGCCAGCCGTCGCAGCAGGGCATCACCGGCCTCCCTGCCCTGCAATTGGTTGACGACGGCCAGCTCGGGAATGCGGATCACTGCCAGCGTGCCGGCGGCAGCGGCGTTGTCGTCGGCCAGCGTCGCCTCCATCTGGCTCAGGAAATGTTCCCGATTCGGTAGCCCGGTCACGGCGTCGTTCTGTGCCGCCCGCCGGACATCCTCGAGGCGGCAGGACTCCTCCTCGAGCATCGAGCGCACCCGCATCGCCAGCGTGTTCATGGCACCGACGACCTTTCGCAATTCCAGCGTGCGCGGCTCGTCGATCGTCAGGAAGCGGCGCTCGCCGATGGCCTGCGCCTGGGTCACGACCTGATCGAGCGGTCCCACCACCCGACGCAGCAGGAAGCTGCCGAGCAAGCCGCAGGCGATGCCGCCGATGACGAACCAGGTCAGCAAGCGCAACGTCCCGTCCCACAGGCTGCGATAGACGAATCGGCTGTGACTCTTGAGTCGAAGCGTTCCGAACTGCTGCCATCCGTCCTGCACCTGGGCGACACCCTCGGTCGCATCGATCGGAATCAACGCCGCGAACCATTGTGGCACTTCGATCAGCGGGGTCGTGCTCTCGCGGGTCACCAACGGACGGCCGTCCGGGGCAGTGAGCCTTATGTATTCGTAGTGACCGGCGTCGAACTGGGCGGACAGCAGCAATTCGAGCGTCACCGGATCCTTCTGCAGCTGCGACATCGACAGCGCCAGCGAATTGGCGTTGTCGATGTTCTTGACGTGAAGCTGCTGCTCGAGATAGTGGCGGGCCGCCAGCGTACTCACGATCAGACTGCCGCCGAGCGCGATCAGAGCCACGAAGGCGATGGCGATCCACAATTGCTTGATCATCGACATGTTGATGTCCTCTGTTCGAGGGCCTAATCGAGGCCATCGTCGCGCATCCGCGCGAGCAAGTCACGCCAACGGGATAGGCGGGTGGTCGGGTCGGCGCTCGAATTCGCGGCGCCGCCGACCCAGAGTCCCTCCCCATTGAAGCTGAAAATCGGATACAGGTCCGGGCGACGCGACGCCGGACGGATCTCGCCGACCAGGTTGTCCAGCACCAGTGGTTCGGCGGTCGGCGCAGCGTAGTAGCCCAGTACCATGTGGGCCTGGACGACGCCACCCGGCGGACCGCCGATGCGCGCTCGCACGTAGATCAGGCGCATCCTCGAGACCGGCATCCCCAATGCCTTCAAGGTCATGTACTTGGCGATCGAAAAGTCTTCGCAGTCGCCGGCGCCGATGCCCATGGTCTCGAGCGGTGTCGCCCAGTAGTCCGGCTGACGCCACAGGCGAAGGTCGTCGTCGAAGCGAATCCGACGGTTAAAGAAGTCGTTGACCAATTGGAGCTTCTTGTACTCTTCCTGATCACGCGCGACCTCGATCAGTTCTAGCCATTCGAGCACGTCGCGCCGTGCCGCCGCGCCGTAGCGTCGCTCGGCCAACTGGACGATGCCGGCGACATCGGTCGCCGCCGTGTTGCCCAGCGTGGCACACAAGGTCACCAGCGCGAGCGTGATCAGCCGGCCCCAATGGCGGTAGCATGAACAGCGCCTACGCGCGGAGGATCGATTGTGTGACGGGATTGACGCCAGCCTTCGAATAGCCCCAAATGGGCACATTTTTTTTGCCGATATTCCTTGTCGGGCGAGGGGCTTGGACATAGCCTCAGCGCCCGGGATAGACAACCTCGTAGGTTTTTACGGCTGCGCGTGAGGAAGATATAGGGATGCTCAATCGATTGAAGGCGGTGCTGCTGGGCTTGACCGTGCTTTGCCCGCTTCCGGGATTCGCCCAACAAGCGGCCGTCAGCCTGGCCGAGGCTGCTACGCGGGCAATCAACGGCAATCCGGAAGTCGAGGCGCGCTGGCACACGTTCAGGGCTGCGCGCGAGGAGCAGGGGGTGGCGCGCGGCGGATTCCTGCCGCAGGTCGATCTCAGCGCAAATCTCGGTCGGGAATGGCGGGAACGTCCCGACGTCGACGATCGCGACTTCAATCGCCATGGCGCCTCCCTGACCTTGAGTCAGATGCTCTACGACGGGTTCGCCACAGGAGCGGAGGTTTCACGTCTGGGCCACGCCAGTGTGGCGAGTTACTACGATCTGCTCGACGCCATCGAAAACACGGTCCTCGAGACCGTACGCGCCCATCATGACGTGTTGCGATACCGGCGATTGGTGGCGCTCGCCGAAGACAACTACGTCCAGCACCGGCAGGTTCTCGAGCAGATCGAACAGCGCGTGAATGCCGGTGTCGGCCGCCGTGTGGACCTCGAGCAGGCCAGCGGCCGACTGGCGCTCGCCGAAGCCAATCTGCTGACCGAATCCAGCAACCTGCACGACGTCAGCGCCCGCTACCAGCGCATCGTCGGCGATCTGCCGGCGCCCGCTCTGGGTAGCGGCGAAGTGCCGGTCGGGCCTATTCCGGCGACCGTCAATCAGGCCCTGGGGCAGGCCTACAAGGGCAACCCGGGCCTTTCCGCCGCGCGCCAGAGCCTGCTCGCGGCAAAGGCCGAGGCCAAGGGCAAGCAGTCGGCCTACCATCCTCGGCTCGACCTGCGGGCGCAGGAGCAGTTCGGATTCGATACCGATGGCATCGACGGACGCCATCGCGATCGCGTGGTCGAACTGGTGCTGAACGTCAATCTCTTCCGAGGTGGCGCCGACAGCGCGCGTATCCGGCAGTTCGCGGAACAGATGAACGTGGCACGGGATCTGCGGGACAAGACCTGCCGTGATCTCCGCCAGACCCTGGCGATCGCCTACAACGACATCACCCGCCTGGGCGAGCAGCTCGCCTATCTCGATCGCCACCAGCTTTCGATCGAAAAGGCGCGGGAAGCCTATCGCCGGCAGTTCGACATCGGCCAGCGCACGCTGCTCGACCTGCTCGATACCGAGAACGAGTATTTCGAGGCACGGCGCGCGTACGTGAATGGCGAGCACGATCTCACCATCGCCCGCGCACGCACGCTGGCGGCGATGGGGCGCCTGGCGAACGAGTTGGGTCTTTCGCGCGATCAGCTCCCGACCGCCGAGTCGGTCGGCGACGACGGTACCGGAAACGACATCTCGGCAGCGTGCCCGCCTGCGGCACCGGTCGTCGAACGGGCGGACAAGGCGGCACTGCTGGCGGCCGCCAGTCCGCGCCGGCCGATCGAAGATCCGCTCACGGCGACTCGCCAGGCCGCCGCGGCACCGACATCGGTGGCCGGCGTCGAGGAGCGGGTGAAAGCGTGGGCTGCTGCCTGGGCGTCGCGTGACGTCAGCGCCTATCTCGACTTCTATTCCGCCCGCTTCGATCCGGAGGGAGACCGCTCGCGCGCGACCTGGGAGTCGATGCGCCGGCGGCTGGTCGGCAAGCCCGGGCCGATATCGGTCCGCGTCGACGAACTCGAAGTCCGTCCCTTGGGGCCGGATCGGGTCGTCACCGAGTTCCGTCAGCGCTATTCATCGACCGATTATCGCGACGTCGTGGTCAAGCAGCTCGAATGGGTGCGCGAAGGTGGCCAGTGGCGGATCCTGTCCGAGCGCGCGTATTGACATGACCTCGGCGCTTGGTCGCGCGTCGGACACGGCCGGGCGTCAGTGCCAGCCCCGGATCGGGCGAGGCGGCCGCGAAGTCAGCCGGGTCGCCGGTGACCTGCATCGCCGAACACGCTGAGCCAGAGGACGCGAACGGCGTCGGTCTCATCGGCGATCCGTTCGCCCGGCAGGCCCGCTCCGGAGCTGTCGAGCCGCAGCACGTGCTGGTGGTGGCGAAGGCTGCGGTAGGCGTCGGCCGCGCGCGCAGCAAGTTGTCTGTCGATCAGCCCCAGTTCCGCGGCACGGCCGAGCAGTGCAATGTTGCCGAGATTGTCGGTGAGCTGGGGATGCTCGTGGGCATGGCCGAGCACCAGGTATTGGACCAGAAATTCGACATCGACGAGGCCGCCGAGGTCGTGCTTGAGATCAAAGGTCTCGCCGCGCCCGCCATGGGCGTCGAACATCTTCTGGCGCATCTCGATGACCTGATCGCGTAGCTCGGCGAGATCGCGCCGTTGCCTGAGCACCTCGATCCGGATGCGCTCGAACGCTTCGCCAACGCGCTGATCGCCGGCACTGAAGCGGGCGCGTGTCAATGCCTGATGTTCCCAGGTCCACGCCGATTCGAGTTGATACTTGCGGAATGCATCGAGCGAAGTCACCAGCAGGCCGGCATCGCCGTTCGGCCGCAGTCGCAGGTCGGTGTCGTAGAGTACGCCGGCCGCGGTCTGGCTCGAAAGCCAGGTACTGACGCGCTGGCCGAGTCGCGCGTAGTTCTCGGCAGCGTCGTCATCGTCGTCCTCGTAGAGGAAGACGATGTCGAGATCGGACGAGTAACCGAGTTCCTTGCCCCCATGCTTGCCATAGCTGATCACCGCGAAGCGGGGATCGTCCCGGTGGCGCTTGCGGATTTTGCGCCAGCAGGCGCCGATCGTGATCTCGAGGATCACGTCGGCCAGCGCGGACAAGTGGTCGGCCAGTGCCTCCACGGTGAGCGAGCCGCTCAGATCCTGGGTCAGCAAGCGAAATACCTGGGCGTGATGCTGCTCGCGCATCAGGTCCATCTGTCGCTCCATGTCGTCGCCCAGTTCGCAGACTTCGCGTTCCAGCTCGGCACGGAACGCCGGCCAGTCGGGCTTGGCATCGAGCTGGCGGCCGTCGAGCAACTCGTCGAGCAGGATCGGATGCCGGATCAGGTAGTGGGTGGCCCAATGTGAGGCGCTGACCAGATCGGACAGTCGGACGAGCGCCTGCGGGTACTGCTGGAGCAGCGCAAGGTAGGCGGCGCGGCGCGAGATCGCGGCCAGCAGATCGATCATCCGTGCCAGTGTCGCATCGGCATTCGACTTCGACGCCGCGATCTCCAGCACCCGCGGCATGACGCCGTCGAAGCGTGTCCGGATCGATGGCGGCATCTGGCGATAGCGGCCACTGTTGCGAAGATCGCCGAGGCTGCGCGCGGCCTGCCCGGGGTCGCTGAAGCCGAGGCGTTCGAGGGCGGCTTCACAATCCTCGCTCTCGCTGCATCCTTGCCACGCCTGATCAAGCGGATGGTCGGCTTCGGTCGGGTCTTCGAACACCGCATCGAATCGCCTGCCGACCCGCTGGCGATGGTGATCGAGCGCGGTCAGCAAGGCGTCCTGGTCGGCGAAGCCCATCGCCCGGGCCACCAGATCGCGGTCGCCCTCGTCCTGGGGCAGCAGGTGGGTCTGTTGATCGTCGAGGTATTGCAGGCGGTGTTCGAGCCTCCGCAGGAAGATGTAGGCTTCGGTCAGTTCCTCGACGGTCTTGGGCGACAGCAGCGAGCGACCACCCAGGCGGGCCAGGACCTGCAGCGTCGGCTTGATCTGCAGGCCGGGGTCGCGTCCGCCCCGAACCAGCTGGAAAACCTGGGCGATGAATTCGATCTCGCGGATGCCACCCGGTCCGAGCTTGATGTTGTCGGCCATGTCGCGACGCGACACTTCCCGCCGGATCTGCGCGTGCAGATCGCGCATCGCGTTGATCGCGCCGAAATCCAGGTACTTGCGAAACACGAAGGGGCGAACCACGGCCTGCAGCGCGGCGGCGTTGCCGCCGATCATCAGGCGCGCCTTGATCCAGGCGTATCGTTCCCATTCGCGGCCCTGGGCGATGAAGTAGTGCTCGAGCATGTCGAGGCTGCACACCAGCGGGCCGGAATCACCGTTGGGGCGCAGGCGCATGTCGACACGGAACACCTGGCCCTCGCCGGTAACCTCGTTTAGCGACCGGATCAGCCGCTGCCCCAGGCGGGTGAAGAACTCGAAATTGCTGATCGGCCTGGCGCCGTCGGTATCGCCGTCGTCCGGGAAGACGAATATGAAGTCGACGTCGCTCGACACGTTCAGTTCGCGGCCGCCGAGCTTGCCCATGCCGATCACCATCAGGTGCTGTTCGACGCCGTCCGCATTGCGTGGGATGCCGTGCTTGGCGATGAGCGTCGCGTGCAGGATGTCGTGGGCGGTGGCGACAGCGACGTCGGCAAGCGCCGACATGGTTTCGGTGACTTCGGCAAGATTGGCAAGGCCGGCAAGATCGCGATAGGCGAGGTGGCACAGGGTCCACGCGCGCAGGCGGCGCAGGTGGTCCGCCACGTTGTCTTCGTTGGGCCCCTGTTCGGCGATCCAGGCGCGCATGCCGTCGCCATCGAGGGGATGGTCGGCGCTGCTTGCCAGTCGTTCCTCGAGCCACGGGCGGGACTGCAACTGGCGCTGCAGAAAGCGGGAAAATCCCTGGGCTTCGTGGAGGCGGGGGGCAAAGTCGTTTGCGGCTTCGGGCATCGGGATGGGTGACTGCTAGAATTGGGCTGTCGTCGCCGAGTTCGGCGGCAAGGTAGGAATTTAGTTGAAATCCGCTCGCAATGCGCGTCCCGGCCGTCGAGCCTGCCCGGTCTCGGCTCCGTGCCGGTCGAAGGATCGTCGCCGGATGAGGGTGCGCAGATGACCGGCTCAAACGCTGCTTCGGCGGGCGCGCGGGAGTCCGAAGACGAGCCCGCGCAACGCGCGCTCGCCTCGCGCCTGTGGCGCATTGGCGCCTACGCCTATTTCGCGATCGGCATCGCGTTCCTGTTGCTGCGCTACGTGGTGTTGCCGAGCGCGGATTCGTTCCGCGGATTGATCGCCGAATCGCTCAGCGAAACGCTCGGTGTCGATGTCGGGATCGGCCGCGTGCTGGCGGACTGGCGGGCGTTGTCGCCGGTGTTCCGGCTCTCCGAGGTGACGATCCACGATCGCAGTCGGCGCAACGCGCTGCGATTGTCGCGGGTCGAGGCGGCACTGTCGTGGCGTTCCTTGCTCCGTGGGCGGCCGGTGTTCAGCCATCTGACGATCGTCGAACCGGAACTCGACGTGCGCCGGGAGGCCGATGGCCGCGTGCTGGTCGCCGGCATCGAGCTCTCCGGCGACGGCGGCGGTGGTATCGGCGACTGGCTGCGCGAGCAGCCGGAAATCCGCATCGTCGATGCCTCGCTGGTGTGGACCGACGGCATGCGTGACGTGCCGCCGCTGGTGCTCGACCAGATGAACCTGCGCCTGCTCAATTCGGCCGGTATCCACCGCTTCGGCATGCTCGCGTCGCCGCCCCGGGCGCACGCCTCGGCGATCGACCTGCGCGGAGAACTTACCGCAATCGACGGCGACTGGCGGGACCTGCGGGGCAGCTTCTACGTGCGGCTGGAGCGGGCGGACCTTGGTGCGTGGCAAAACTGGGTGGACTATCCGGTACCGCTCGACGGCAGCGGTGCGGCCACGATGTGGATCGAACTGACGGGGGCCGGTCGCTATGCCGGTCGGGTCGACCTGTCGCTTACCGACGCCCGTACCCGATTGCGCGCGGACCTGCCCGAACTGGCGGTCGCCCGCCTCGAAGGCAGCGTGCTGGCGCGGCGCGACGGGCGTCGCGTATTCGTCGAGACCCGCGCCCTTCGTCTCGAAGGCGATGCCCTCGACGTGCCGGACCTGGACGCCAGTGTCGATTACCTGGCCGACGCCGACGGCGAGGCCGGTCACGGTCGTGTTCGCGCAAATCACCTGGATATCGGAGCACTGGCGGCGCTCGCTGCCCATCTGCCGTTCGAACCCCGACTGCTGGCGCAATTGGCGGAACATTCGCCCGCAGGTCAGGTGTTCGATCTGGCATACGACTGGCGCGGTGCCGAATCCACCCCCCGGCAATGGCGGCTGAGTGGCCGGGCCGAAGGCCTGCAGATCGATGCCGGCAATGGCTGGCCCGGCATCGAAGGCGTCGCCGCGGCGTTCAGCGGCGACCAGGATGGCGGGCAATTCTCGGCAGAGGGCGAGCAGGTGGCGATCGACCTTCCCGAAATCTTCGAAGAACGCCCGATCCGGCTCGATCGGCTCTCCGCCAACGGGCAATGGTCGCAGCAGGACGGTCGCCTGGCGGTGGCCATAGAGCGGGCCACTTTCGGCAATCGTGATGCCGAGGGCAGTCTCAGCGGCCGCTGGCAATCCACGGAGCAGGGCCCCGGCGAGATCCACCTCGACGCGGAACTCACCCGTGCGAACGGCGCCGCGGTCTGGCGCTACCTGCCGAAGGTGGTGCCGAAGGAGACCCGCGAATGGCTGAGATCGGCGATTCCTGCCGGTCGGGCGTCGCCGGCCCGGCTCGAACTCGAAGGCGATCTCGCCGGGTTTCCGTTTGCCGACAACGAAGGCGGTCGCTTCGTCGTCACCGCCCGGCTCGATGGTGCGCGGCTGACGTTCCACCCGGACTGGCCGTCGATCGACGACATCGCCGGCGAACTGCGCTTCGAAGGAAAGACGATGCAGGTCACGGCCGAGCGCGGGCGAATCGGTGACACTCGGATCGCCCGCGCAAGCGCCCGCATTCCCGACCTCGGCAACGGCGATCAGCAACTACGCATCGACGGGCTCGTGCGGGGCCCGACGATGGCATTTCTCGACTACCTCGAAGCGACGCCGGTGTCCGCCTGGATCGGCCACGCAACCGACGAATTCGAGGCCGACGGTGACGGCGAGCTGACGCTGTCACTGCAGCTTCCGCTGCATCGGCTCGATCGTAGCCGGGTCGAAGGCGAATATCGTCTGGCGGACAATCGCGTCGTGCTCTTTCCGTCGCTGCCGGCGCTCGATGGCGCCAGCGCGCGCATCGGCTTCGACAATCGCGGCGTATCGATTCACGACGCAAACGCGATGCTGCTCGGACAGCGCGTCGGTGCCCGCGGCGATACCGGCGAGGATGGCCACCTGAGGATCAGCGCAGCCGGTACCGCCAGCGCGGCCGAGATTCGGCGGGTCGCCGGTGTGGCGCTGCTCGACGCGGTGGACGGCGTGGCCGGCTGGAACGCGCAGATCGATATCGGCAATGGCGTCGGGCGGGTGACGGTGCAGTCGGATCTCGCCGGTGTCGGCTCCACCCTCCCGCGACCGTTGGCGAAACCGCGTGAGCGTGCCTGGCCATCGCGGCTCGACCTGGAGATTCGCCATGGCGGGGCGCTGCAGCGCTGGGCGTTCGTGCTCGGCACCGGTGTCGAGGGTCGCTTCCTGCGCAGGCGTGATGCAGCCGGCCACTGGCGCATCGACAAGGGGGGCATTGCCGTCAATGTGCCGGTGCGGGAGGTCGATGGCGGGCTGATGGCGGCGATCCGGATGGAAGCGCTCGACCTCGACGCCTGGCGCGAACGGCTCGGCCGGGGAGGCGCCGATCGACCGCTGCTTGCGGGCATTTCTTTGCAGGCCGGAAAGTTGCGCCTGTTCGGTGAATCCTTCACCGACATCGAACTGCGCGGTATCGCCGATGCGGGCGGCTGGCGGGGGCGCCTGGTCAGCGATGCGGTGGCCGGTGAGTTCGACTGGCGCAGCCGCGACCATGGTGCGCTGGTGGCCCGTTTCGAACGCCTGCTGATCGGCGAACGCTCGCCCGGGCAGGATAACCGTGCCGGCGCTGCGACGCCGCTCGAAGGTCTGCCCGAACTCGACGTCTTCGCCGAACGCTTCGAACTGCGCGGCATGGCGCTCGGCACCTTGTCGCTAAAAGCGCGCAACCAGGGTGGTGAATGGATGCTCGACCGACTCGAGCTGCGCAATGCCCACGGCACTGCCGCGGCCGAAGGACGCTGGCAGCCCGGCGGCGACACCGAACTCGGCTTCAATGCCGAGATCTCGAATGTCGGCGCCTATCTCGGGCTGATCGGGTATCCGGAGGCAGTGCACAACGGCCGGGCAGCGCTTGACGGCAAACTGACCTGGACAGGCCCGCCGACCCATCTCGAGTACGACAGCCTCAGCGGCCGGCTGCAACTCGTGGCAGACGAGGGACAGTTTCGGAAGCTCGAACCCGGCGTCGGGCGGCTGCTCGGCGTGCTCAGCCTGCAGGCTTTGCCGCGCCGCGTGTCGCTGGATTTCCGCGACGTCTTCAGCGAAGGCTTCGCGTTCGATCGCATCGAAGGCGGTGCCGACGTCGCCAACGGCATCATGCATACCGAGGCACTCGACATCCGCGGGCCGGCGGCGCGCATCCGGCTGAGCGGCAGTGTCGACCTGGCCAGGGAGTCGCAGCAACTACGGGTCGAGGTGCAGCCTACGCTGACCGAGTCGGTGGCGGTCGGCGCAGCGCTCGCCAACTCCGCCACCGGACTGATCAACCCGGTGGCGGGACTGGTCACCTACCTCGCGCAGAAGATCATGCAGGATCCAATCGAGAAGCTGTTTTCGTACGAGTACGCGGTGACCGGTGCGTGGAGCGATCCGCGGGTCGACAAACTGGCCAGCCGTGCGCCCGACACGGGCAGCGCCCAGCCGCTCGGCCAGTAGCATGGTCGCTCGTCGACAACGCATGCCGGTGCCGGTCGGAGTCGGGTAACCTAGCGTGAAAGCGCTTGCGACGATCGTGCCGTGCGCGCTTGCGTGCAGCCTTGCGAGAGGGAGGGGTCTGTCGCTCCCCTCGCGGTCGCAGCGCTGCTTCGTGCCTGCCGGACGGGATGGCAGAGTGCGGCCGTCCGGGCACCGCCGTGCGCCGATGGGAGGGTAGAGTGAGCGAGATGCAGAGCAACGATCGGTTTCGAGTCGCCGCGATCCAGACCGTGTCGGGCCCCGATCCGAAGGACAACATGCACACCGTTGACGGCCTGGTGGAAGAGGCCGCGTCGGCCGGCGCCCGGCTGGTGGCCCTGCCGGAATACTTCGGTGTGCTGAGTCCAGACGAGACCGCCAAGGTCGCGCTGCGCGAGCAGGAGGGCGAAGGGCCGCTGCAGGCCTTCCTGTCCGGTCTGGCCCGGCGCCACCGGGTATGGCTGGTGGGCGGCACGATACCGATGGTTTGCCCGGATCCCGGCAAGGTCTACAACAGTTGTCTGGTCTATGACGAGAGTGGAGACCGCGTCGCCCGCTACGACAAGATCCACCTGTTCGGCTTCAACAAGGGAGAGGAGCGCTACGACGAGGCGCAGACCATCGTGCCCGGCGGCGAAGTGGTCAGTTTCGAGGCGCCGTTCGGGCGGGTCGGGTTGTCGGTCTGCTACGACCTGCGCTTCCCGGAGCTCTATCGTGCGATGGGTCGTGTGGAACTGATCGTCGTGCCCGCTGCCTTTACCTACACCACCGGCAGCGCGCACTGGGAGATCCTGTTGCGCGCGCGTGCAATCGAGAACCAGGCCTACGTGCTGGCGCCGGCCCAGGGCGGCCGTCACCCGGGCGGGCGCCGTACCTGGGGCGACAGCATGATCGTCGACCCCTGGGGCGAGATTCTCGACCGACGCGAGGAAGGCCCCGGCGTGGTGATCGCCGACATCTGTCCGGCGCGCATCGCGTCGGTCAGGAACAACCTGCCGGCGCTCGAACATCGCCGGATCAAATGACCATCGAAAAGAGCCCATGACCACCCACACCCCAGACCCGTTCAGCGTCGCCGAGCGCCATCTGCTCACTCCTTATCAGCTCGGCGGCAGCGAACTGGACCGCATCTTCGGCGCGCTTTACCGCCACGATCTCGATTACGCCGACCTCTACTTCCAGTATCACCGCGGTGAGGCCTGGAGCCTTGAAGAGGGTATCGTCAAGGCCGGCAGCTTCAACATCGAGCAGGGCGTCGGCGTACGCGCGATCGCGGGCGAGAAGACCGCCTTCGCCTACTCCGATGACATCGGTGTGCCGGCATTGCTGTCGGCGGCGGAAGCCACCCGCGCGATCGGCTCGGTCGGCGGCAACCAGTCGGTGGCAGTCGGTTCGCCGAAGCTCGGGCCACGGCTCTACCGCAGCGAAGATCCCACCGCGTCCCTTGACGCCGCCGAGAAAGTCAGCCTGCTGGAGCGCCTCGAAGGCTTCGCGCGGGCAGAGGATTCGCGCGTGGTGCAGGTCATGGCGCATGTCGCCGGCAGTTGGGAGGTCGTCATGGTGGCCCGCAGCGACGGCCACATGGCAGCCGACGTACGTCCGCTGGTGCGGGTCTCGGTCTCGGTCATCATGGAAGAGCACGGTCGCCGAGAGCAGGGTAGTGCGGGCGGCGGCGGGCGCTTCGACTACGCCTATTTCAACGACGATCGGCTGCGCGAATACGCCCGCGCCGCCGTGCATCAGGCTCGCGTCAATCTGTCGGCGGAGCCCGCACCGGCCGGCACCATGACGGTCGTGCTCGGACCGGGCTGGCCGGGCATCCTGCTCCACGAGGCGATCGGCCACGGCCTCGAAGGGGACTTCAATCGCAAGGGCAGCTCGGCCTTCGCTGGGCGGATCGGCCAGCAGGTGGCCGCCCGCGGCGTGACCGTGGTCGACGACGGTACGATTCCGGATCGCCGCGGTTCGTTGTCGATCGATGACGAGGGCAATCCGACCAATCGCACCGTCCTGATCGAAGACGGCATCCTCGCCAACTACATGCAGGATTCGCTCAATGCACGCCTGATGGGCATGCAACCGACCGGCAACGGTCGCCGCGAATCCTTCGCCCACCTGCCGCTGCCGCGCATGACCAATACCTACATGCTCAATGGCGACACGGCGCCGGAGGAGATCATCGCGTCGGTGGACAAGGGCCTGTATGCGGTCAATTTCGGGGGCGGGCAGGTCGACATCACCTCCGGCAAGTTCGTGTTTTCGACCGCCGAGGCCTACCTCATCGAGAACGGCAAGGTCACGCGCCCGGTCAAGGGTGCGACCCTGATCGGCAACGGGCCGGATGCGCTGACCCGGGTCGCGATGATCGGCAACGACATGGCACTCGATCCAGGGGTCGGCACCTGCGGCAAGGACGGCCAGAGCGTGCCGGTGGGGGTGGGGCAGCCGACGCTGCGCATCGACGAACTGACGGTGGGCGGGACGGCCTGAGGCGGTACGGGCGGATCTCGTGCGATTTTGTCCGGACATGCTTGCCGAAATGCAGTCGGCAATCGACGCCGACAGTCGCAAATCGGGTGTATGGCGGTACATGGGGATACGCTCGTCCGGGCGCCATCATCCATCGCCGCCATGCGCACAAGTTCTGCCGAGCGGTAGGTCTATTCACGGCGGATCCCGCCCTGTCGCAGTCTGAGCACGGAATCCAACAAGCCCGCCAGGCGCTGCCGCCACGATATGGCCTCCGCCCCAGCGTCACGGCTGATCGGTTTGACGGGTTTATGGAGTGAACCGCGGGCAGTGGCGCTGTCGGCAGCGATATCGGGGTCGATTCCGGTGGATAGGGCACTGAAAGCCCGATCGGGCGATCACCCTCGTCGGCACGCGTCGGGCGTGAAATCCGTGTTCGAAGGCGGCCATGACGATTCCGCGAAGTTCGATCTTCTTCGCTTAGCGCGTCGACGCGTTCGCGATCGTGCAAGTCCGAGGTGCGGATGGGGACGTGCTCGTCGTCGAGCGCGCATGCACGCCGTTCGGACGGCCTCGGCGTGCCTGTTCGGCCGAAGCGGTGCCTCTGAGGTGAGCTGCGGAAGAAAGGATGCGGCAGCACGGCCGGTCGATCGCCCAAAGGCAGCACCCGCGCGAACCGCAGCAGGATATTGTCGAAATTATGATAAAATCTCGAGAAAAATAGCAATCAACGAATCAGAGAGGTGCAATGTCGATGGCCATCAAGCTCACCGTACTCGACCAGAGTCCGACGCATCCGGTGGAAACGGCACCCGGCTGTGCCAATGCCGGCCAGATGTCCATTGCCCTTGCCAGGGCCTGCGATGCCCTCGGCTACTACCGCTATTGGGTAGCCGAGCATCACAACAGCCCGCAGTTTGCCGGGCCTGCTCCGGAGATCCTGCTGGCCGGCATTGCCAGTGTCACCGAGCGCATGCGAGTGGGCAGTGGCGGTGTGATGCTGAGCCATTACAGCCCTTACAAAGTGGCCGAGGTGTTCAACATGCTCTGCGCCCTGTTTCCGGGTCGGATCGACCTAGGTATTGGTCGTGCGCCGGGTGGCGATGCGCTTGCCGCCTCAGCGCTGGCGTGGCCGAGCAAACCGCTCGACCCGCACCACTACCCGGCACAGGCGGCGACGCTCCAAGGGTTGCTGACGCAGACACTGCCGGCGGATCATCCGTGGGCGGGACTGCACATCTGTCCGTCCGTCGCCAGTGGCCCCGAGCTCTGGATGCTCGGCTCGGGCGGGGGCAGCGCAGCGCTGGCTGGCCAGTTGGGGATGTCGCTCGCATTGGCCCGCTTCATCTCGCCCGACCACTGCCATCCGCAGATTTTCGAGGCTCATGACCAGGCTTGGCGTGCGAGTGGCCATGACGGTGCGGCCGGGCGCATGCTGGCGATCGCCGGGTTCTGTGCCGAGACGCGGGAGGAGGCGATGCATCTGGCCGGCACCGCCATCTATCGCAAGATGATGATGCAGGTCGGTGGTCAGGACGCGTTGTTGCCGCCGGCAGCGGTGCAGGATCGGCGCAGGCATTTCTCGCCCTCGGAGGAAGCCGAATATCGGCACATCGAATCCGGCTACACGATCGGCACGCCCGAGCAGTGCCGCGACGAGATCGAGAAATTGGCGAAGGCTTTCGGCACCGAAGAGGTCGCCGTCGTGACGGTCACCCACGACTTCGTCGCGCGGGTGAACAGCTACGCCTTGTTGGCGGATGCCCTTGGCGATTGCCAGCACGGTGGTCGCCACGCGCACCATGCAAATTCCGAAACAGTTGCCGGATCTTGAAGCGCGACTCCGTTCCACGCCTGCCCCCCATCCTTTCCGATGGCGTTCCGCATCGCGCGGCAGGGGCCGCTGCCCTTGCGAGCGGCGTCGATGCGCTGTCCAATTGCGCCAATTCCATGACACGGGTCGACGAAGGCGTCGAGCGATGATGGAGGCGATCGTCGTCAGCACGCAGGTCGCGCGCAAGGCCCCGACTTTGCCGCGCTACGTCGAAATTCCAGCCTGCGAAGTGCATCCGTGGCACCTCGTCGGCACGACGGCCGTGGTCGTCGAGGTGGGTGGGGTCGAACTCGGGCGTCGCAACCTGAAGCGATGGGGCAAGGGGCGGGACTGCTGGTTCATCGACCTGCCGGAGGCGTGGTGTCGGCGGGCGCGGATCGCTACCGGCGATCGCGTGTCGGTTCGACTGCGGCGTGCGGGCGATGCATTGCCGGACGAACTGGCGGCGTTGCTCTCATCGGATCCGGTGGCGCGGGATCGCTGGGATGCACTGACCGCGAGCCGACAACGGGCGCTTGCCGACCATGTGCGCAATGCGAAGCGGCCGCAAACCCGCAGCCGCCGCGCTGCCGTGCTGTCCGGTGCGGCGACGCCCTGACGATTAGGGGCCGCGCCGGTGACGGCCTCGCACCCGGATGTCACCTGGGTCGGCACGATGCGGGTAGCGGCTGGCCGAGGCACCGTGCCGATGTGAGTGGATCACGGTGCTGCTCCGGGAGCGGCGGCGCTCGCACCGCGCGCGACCCGGCTACCCGCTACCAGGTCGACGCCGGCATCACGTCGCCCGAGCCCTCGATGCGCCGGTCGATCCGTGGGCTTCCGAGGTAATGGAGATCACCGCTGCCGGTGCTGAGCACGTCGAGTTGCTCGCTCGCGCGAACGGTTGCGTCACCACTGCCTGCGAGTTCGATGCGGGATCGGCTGCTGTGCAGCTCGCCGGCCGCGTAGTTCCCCGAGCCCGTGGCATGGAGAATCTGCTGCTCGACGCGGCCGCTGTTGACCGTGAGATCGGCGGAGCCCGTCAATCGCGTTTCGAGGCGGTTCGCGTCGAGCCCGTCGATCGCGATGTTGCCGCTGCCGCTCAACTCGAGCCGCAGAGTGCCGGCATGCAGCGGCCCGGCAACCACATCTGCGCTGGACGTGACTTTCAGTGCGTCGAGCCGCTTCACGGTGAGGTCGAAGCGCAGCGGATGACGTGTCTGGAACTGCTCTGCATGAATGTCGAGATAGAGGACGCCACCGCGGACTTCGCTGCTGATCAGGGGCAGAAGGCTCGGCTCCGCCTCGATTTCGAGTCGCTCGTGTGCCCCCTGGCGGATCGTCAGTTCGCCCAGCGCATGCATCTCGACGCGTTCGATGCCGGCGACCGGCCGCGCTTCGCGCGCGGTGGTCGCGGCGTGGGCGGCGCCCGACACGGCCGTCGCCAGCGCCATCAACACTGCCGCGACGCCGTTTGCCGCGGCGGTCATGGGTACCTCCGGCTGCGCGGGGCTACGGTCTTGGTCATGCAGATCGCGTTGCGGGTTTCATGCACGCGAACCGGGCGTCCGTGTCGATCCTGCAGGCGCAGATTGCCCGGACCGGAGCCAGCCTTCGGCATCTTGAGCAGGCGCTCCTGCAGGATCAGGCGGCCTTCCTGCCAGCAGCGCAGCTCGTAGGTGGCCGCGTTGCCAGCACTGGCGCCTTTGGTCGCGGCGGCCCCGCGATGGCCGTCGGCGGCCTGCGCCGTCACCGGCAGCAAGGCCAACAGCAGGATGGCGATCAGGCGGTCGGCGGGCATGTTCGTCCGGCAGATCGACTTGTTATTGAATTTCGACATAGAAGGTCCTCTCGACGAATTCGCCTCCTGCGACCTGGCGATACGCATCGCGTACCTGGTCGAGAGAGGAGACGGGCAGGTTTTCGAAGTCGGTGCCGACGATCGGACCCGGCAGTGTCTGCATCAGGTCGTTCTCCGACGCGAAGCAGGCGACGGTCTCGGGGATTCCCTGCCGATTGGCGACGAACTCGAACAGCATGCTGCCGGGCAGATACAGCCGGGTATTGGCCTTGACCAGCGCGTCACGCTTGAAGCGGTTCGGGAAGAAACGCTGAACCCGTCCGTTCTCGTCCTGCAGATAGCACTGGACGTAGGCGTCGGCACCGGTCTCGACCACCAGATCGATCCGCTCGCCGCGCTGGAACAGGGTCTGCCCGTAGTTGGCCGAGAGGGTCATCGCAAACGGCGTCGTCGCCTTGGCCATCACGTTCGCATGGTCGGCGGCCAGATAGGCCGTGAAGAACTCGAGGTCGAAACCCCCTTCCGGCGCCAGCCCGAGGGCTTCACGGTAGGCGACCGCCGCGTCGCGCAGTTCGCGGCTATTGACCCCGTCGACCGGACCCCTGTAGTAGCCCCTCAGGCGCAACTGGTTCTGGAACCAGGCGGTGAGCTGGGGCGGACGCGTCAAGAAGCCCGTATACCAGTCGCCGATTTCGCGACGGATCTCGGGCTCCTCGCCGGTCGCGCCGAGGCATTTCCAGTACGGCGTGCGGGTGAGCTTGCCGAACAGTTCCACGGCAGCGAGTTCCACCAGGTTGCGCAATGCCTGAGACTGGCCTTCGGCGCGCGACAGGCTCATGTTGTAGTTGACCCCGAATTTCCGAATCGTCGCGTCGGCGTCGAAACCGGTCCCTTCCTTGTAGATCACGATTGCGTTGCGCGAGGTCACGCCCGGCAGCACCGAGAAATCCTCGGTATCGAGCATGGTCAGGTCAAGCGCCAGGATGTTCGTCGCGGCATCCTTGGCGAAACCGGCGCCGATGCCGAAGCTGCCGCCGTTGTCGAAGCCGAGGCCAGCATCGGTCTGCTTCTGGATCAGGTTCTCGTCGAGCTGGGTGATCGAGCCCTTGATGTCGAATTGCGGGCTGACCGAGTAGGCATTCTTGCTGTCCGCCTGCTGCAGGAAGGTGATCAGGTTCTGCGAGTCCTGGCCGAACGCGACCAGTCGGATCGCGCGGCTTCGCTTGGTCATTTCCGAGACCGCGGTGATCAGCATGTCAGAGGTGCCGGCATTGACTTTCTTGGTCTGGTCGAGGACATCCTCGGCAAGTACCGAGAGGTCTCTCACGCCGTAGTTGCCCAGCGTGATGTCCATGCAGCGCAGTGCATCGGAGAACCCGGTGATCGAGCGATGCGGCCTCGCCTCCGGCGCAGTGCGCATTTCCTCGGTCTTCTCGAGGGTCTCGGTCTTGACGTCGATGGCCGCACAGCCAACCAGCGCGACGCTGACCGCAGCAGAGACGGCCCGTCGACAAGTGCGGAGCAAGGCGTTGGTGATCATCGGGTGCAACCTCCTTTAGGCGGTCCAGGTCAGCGGCAACGGTTGTTGACCTGAAAGATGGGTTCCGGAATGAAGATATTGACCTCACGGGGCGCCCGGCGCAGGCCACTGCCACCGGTATCCACGTTTCCGATCTCGATGCTGCAATCGCCGTCCTCGGCAGAATTTCTCTTCTCGGAGAGCGACGAGCGCGGCGAGACGCCCGTCTTCAGCTTGAGACGGGTCATCTTGGCACGGTTCTCTGCGTCCATCGGAATCGGCTGAGCGTTGGCGGCGTAGGCCAATTGCGCGCTGAACGCGAGGCCGATGGTCACCAGTACCAGGCGGGTCATCGAAGTTGGTTTCATGGCATGCTCCTTTCAATCAGTTTCGGGCGGTGTGGCTACCGGTGCCAGCTTGCGCTCGAACGGCGGTGGGCAGAGTCGGCTGTTGCATTGTCCGTGGACTTTCCGCCCGATCCCGGTCGTCACTTATTTGAAGACACCGATATCCAGCCGCTGCTTGGTGCGCGCAGAGGTGTTGCTCTGGATTACGGTATTTCCACTGGCGTTGACCCGGGCGCTGCCGATCAGCGGGCCGTTCATGAAGCCGATGCGTACCTTCTGTTCGGCCCTCGCCCCGCTGTTGGACTGTACGACCTTGTTGTTGTTTGCGTTGACGCGATCGGCCGCAGGCGCGCCGGTGGCGAACATGCCGATCAGCGCGAAGGCCAGAACTTTGCTGCTTGCCTTGTTCATGTTGCTCTCCTTTTTCGTCGGGTGGGGATCCGGTCGGCAGTCGGCTGCCTGTGTTTCTGCCCCTTCTGTTGGGTTGGTCGCACTTCCGGGGCGAACCGGTTCAGCGACTTCGGCGTCGTCTGCGCGCGGCTGTGCCAAAAAGCACACCGCCCGGCGGACCGGGCGGTGTGCAGTGCAGTGGCGCTTCGGCGCTTACTTGTAGACGCCGATCTCGACCGTCTGCTTGGCGCGCGAGCCGCGGTTGGTCTGCTCGACCTGGTTGTTGTTGGCATTGACGGTGGCGCTGCCGATCAGCGGGCCGTCCATGAAGCCGATGCGTACGGTCTGCTCGGCGCGCGAACCGCGGTTGTCCTGCTTGACCTTGTTGTTGTTGGCATTGAGGCGGTCGGCCGCGAAGGCGCCAGTGGCGAACATGCCGATGGTGGCGATGGCGAGGGCTTTGGTCAGGGTGGCTTTCATCTTGAATCTCCTTGAAGGTCGGTTTGGGTCGCGGGAGCTTTGCATCCTCGTCCCGTCTGATCATGTGTCGCGCCTCGCCAGGCGTTCGGTTCTAGTCGGATGGGGTTCCGTCAGCGTCGTCGTGACTTATTGCCGGAATCCGCAGACGGCCGCCGTGTGCGCGCACCCACCATGCAAAAAGACACCGCCCGGCAAGCCGGGCGGTGTCTGGGGCGGGGGTGCTGCGACGCTTACTTATAGACGCCGATCTCGGCGGACTGCTTGGCGCGCGAACCGCGGTTGGTCTGCTCGACCTGGTTGTTGTTGGCATTGACGCGGGCGCTGCCGATCAGCGGGCCGTCCATGAAGCCGATCTTCACCTTCTGCTCGGCACGCGAGCCGCGGTTGTCCTGCTTGACCTTGTTGTTGTTGGCGTTGAGGGTGTCGGCCGCGAAGGCGCCGGTGGCGAACAGGCCGATGGTGGCGATGGCGAGGGCTTTGGTCAGGGTGGCTTTCATTTTGAATCTCCTTGAATGTCGGTTTGGGTCGCGGGAGCCTTGCATCCTCGTCCCGTCTGATCATGTGTCGCGCATCGCCGGGCATTCGGTTCTAGGCAGATGGTGCTTCGTCGGGCGGTTCGTGACGAATTACCGGATTCCGCAGACGGCTGCCGTGTGCGCGCACCCACCATGCAAAAAGACACCGCCCGGCAAGCCGGGCGGTGTCTGGGGCGGGGGTACTGCGACGCTTACTTATAGACGCCGATCTCGGCGGACTGCTTGGCGCGCGAACCGCGGTTGGTCTGCTCGACCTGGTTGTTGTTGGCATTGACGCGGGCGCTGCCGATCAGCGGGCCGTCCATGAAGCCGATCTTCACCTTCTGCTCGGCACGCGAGCCGCGGTTGTCCTGCTTGACCTTGTTGTTGTTGGCGTTGAGGGTGTCGGCCGCGAAGGCGCCGGTGGCGAACAGGCCGATGGTGGCGATGGCGAGGGCTTTGGTCAGGGTGGCTTTCATTTTGAATCTCCTTGAAGGTCGGTTTGGGTCGCGGGAGCTTTGCATCCTCGTCCCGTCTGATCATGTGTCGCGCCTCGCCGGGCGTTCGGTTCTAGTCGGATGGGGTTCCGTCAGCGTCGTCGTGACTTATTGCCGGATTCCGCAGACGGCCGCCGTGTGCGCGCACCCACCATGCAAAAAGACACCGCCCGGCAAGCCGGGCGGTGTCTGGGGCGGGGGTGCCGCGACGCTTACTTATAGACGCCGATCTCGGCGGACTGCTTGGCGCGCGAACCGCGGTTGGTCTGCTCGACCTGGTTGTTGTTGGCATTGACGCGGGCGCTGCCGATCAGCGGGCCGTCCATGAAGCCGATCTTCACCTTCTGCTCGGCACGCGAGCCGCGGTTGTCCTGCTTGACCTTGTTGTTGTTGGCGTTGAGGGTGTCGGCCGCGAAGGCGCCGGTGGCGAACAGGCCGATGGTGGCGATGGCGAGGGCTTTGGTCAGGGTGGCTTTCATTTTGAATCTCCTTGGATGTCGGATTTGGTTTCGATCGCATGACGGTTGCTTTGCATTTGCGTCCCGTCTGATCAGTCAGTCGCACCCGGGCACGCTGCCGGTTCTAGTCGATTGGGATGTTCGGCAACCCGATCGTGAGCCAATTCACGGTCCGTCGTCAGGGAGTGCCGAGCGGCAGGCTGCGGGGCGTCGGCAAGCGGCGGTCGATCGCCGTAGGTCACCGACATCGCGCGGGATGCGCGTGCCCGATGACCATGTGGAATGGGGGAATCGGCGCAGCGCGGGTAGGAGCGGGGCTACGCGGTGGTTCGCAAGTGGCGGTCAACCGACAGCGCGGCGCCGGTCAGTCCAAGGCCGGCGGCGAGCAGCAGCAGAAGAGCGATCTGAGCCGCCGAAGGCTGGTGCAGGGCAAACACGGCACCATAGCTGCTTGCGAGTTTCGCCACTGGTTCGCGCAGTGCGGTGACCATCGCCGCCAGCAGCAGCCAAGCCACCAGGCCACCGGCCAGACCCTGCAGGATGCCGGTCCACAGAAAGGGGCGGCGAATGAATTGATCGGTCGCACCGAGCAGGCGGCTGACCGCGATCTCGGCCCGCTGGGTCATCAATTGCAGGCGGATGGTATTGAAGGTGACCACCACCAGCGCGCTGGCCAGCAGCGACGCGAGCAGCCAGAAGGTCTGGCGACCGAGTTCGATCAGCGCGTGAATGCGTTCGACCCAGGCGGAATCGAGCTGGACATGCGCGACACCCGGCCATTCGCCGAAGCGCGCGGCGATCGCGTCGAAGGCGTCCGGTGCGAGATCGGCCGGGGTGACGACAAAGGCGTCCGGTAGCGGGTTGTCCGGCAAGTCGTCGATGACGTCTGCGAGACCGGCGTCGGCGAGCTGCGCGAGCGCCCGTTCCCGCGGAACGTATTCGAAACTCGCAACGTCGTCGGATTCGCCCAGCCGCCGTTCGATTTCGGCGCTTGCTGCGGCGTCCGGCGGCATCGCCATGAACAGGCTGATCTCCGGGCGCTCGCCGACATCGCCGACGACTCGGCTGGCGTTGTCGAGCAGCAGCAGACCGCCGGCCGGGAGCGCCAGTGCAATTCCGATCACCAGCGCGGTCAGCAGGCTACCCAGCGGATGTCTCAGCAGTTGCCCGGCGGCGCGGGCGAGGGCCGCCAGGTGGTGTCGCAGCCAGCCCCTCACGGCAAGTCGCTCCTGCTGCCCAGCGCTAGGGCGTTGATTGCGACCGTGTCGCGAATGCGGCGCATCATCCGGCCTCTCGCAACTGGCCGTGGTCCATCACCAGGCGGCGCGGCGCGGCGTCGTCGAACAGGCTGGAATCGTGGGTTGCGACGATCACCGTGACGCCGGCTGAATGGAACGAGCGGAACAACGCGGCAATGTCCGACGCGTAGGCCGCATCGAGGTGTGCGGTCGGTTCGTCGGCGAGCAGGATCGACGGCCGGTTCACCACCGCCCGCGCAATCGCCGCGCGCTGTTGCTCGCCGCCGGACAGCGACAGCGGCATGTCGCGCCCGCGTCCGGCCAGACCGACCCGCTCGAGCGCGACGTGCACACGCTTTGACGCATCCGCCGGCGGATGGCCGGTGATCTGCAGCGGCAGCATGACGTTGTCGAACACGTTGCGGTCGAGCAATAGCCGGATTTCCTGCAGTACCAAGCCGATATTGCGTCGCAGGTAGGGCACCGCCTGTCGTGGCAGCTTGCCGACATCCTGGCCGCCGACGCTGACGCGGCCCGCTGTCGGGCGCTCGATCGCGGCGATCAGCTTGAGAAGGCTCGACTTGCCAGCGCCGGAATGGCCGCTCAGCACGGCGAGTTCGCCGCGCGCAAGCGTAAAGCTGACGTCGTGGACGCCCCCGGCACCACCGGGATATCGGAGCGAGACCTGATCGAAGGCGATCATCGTCGGCTTGCGTCGATGGAAGCGGACTCAGGCCTGGCGGCGCGCGCCGTCGCTGCCGAGCAAGGCATCGACGAATTCACCGGCACGGAAGGGCTGCAGATCGTCGATGCCTTCGCCGACACCGATGAAGCGCAGCGGCTTGGGACATTGGCGGGCAATCGCGGCCACCACGCCCCCCTTGGCAGTGCCATCGAGCTTGGTCAATACCAATCCGGTGACTCCGATAGCCGCGTCGAAGGCCTTGACCTGGGCGAGCGCGTTCTGGCCAATGTTGGCGTCGAGCACCAGCAGGACTTCGTGGGGACCCGTCGGGTCGGCCTTGTTGATGACCCGGCGGACCTTGGCGATCTCCTCCATCAGGTGGAGTTGGGTCGGCAGACGACCCGCGGTGTCGGCCAGCACCACGTCGATGCCGCGGGCGCGGGCGGCACTGACTGCGTCGAACATCACCGCGGCGGCGTCACCGCCTTCCTGGGCGATCACGGCGACGCCGTTGCGCTCGCCCCAGGTCTGCAATTGCTCGCGTGCGGCGGCGCGGAAGGTGTCGCCGGCGGCCAGCAGCACGCGTTTGCCGCGGGCCTGGAAGTGCTTGGCCAGCTTGCCGATCGAGGTGGTTTTGCCCGAACCATTGACGCCGGCGAGCATGATCACGAAGGGTTTGTGGGTGTCGATGTCGAGGGGTTCCTCGAGGGGCTCGAGGATGGCCTTGAGCTGGCTGGCGAGGGTGCTCTGCAGCTGATCGGCGGTCTCCAGCCGATCCTTCTTCCAGCGCTTTCGCAGGCCATCGAGCAGGTGGCTGGTGGCATCGACCCCGCAGTCGGCCATCAGCAGCGTGGTTTCCAACTCCTCGAGGAACTCCTCGTCGATCTTGCGTCGGCCGAACAGACCCGACAGCCCCCCGCCCAATTGCGTGCGGGTACGTGCGAGGCCGGCTTTCAGCCGCTCGGACCACGAACGCCGGGGCGCCGCGGCCGGTGCTTCGGTAACCGTTGCGGGAATGGTGGGTGCCTCCGCCACTGCGTCGCACGGTGCGGGCTCGGCCGCAGGCCCGACCGGCGTGGCAGGGAGGGCGTCGGGCTCGGCGACTTCAGCCGCGGCAGGCTCGGCTTCGACCTCGGATGCAGGTGCCGGCAGGGGGTCCGGACCGGTCTCGGTGACGTCGTCAGCAGTTTCCGACGGCTTGTCGCGCTTGTCGGCATCGGTCGGCTTTTTTTTCAAGAAACCAAACATTCGGGGTCCGGTCACAGGCTAGGTTCGTGAGTTCCCGGCTGACACTGCCGCGGCATGCCGCTAAGATGCGGCGCGCTTGCCGTCGGTGTCGTCGCCCTCGGGACAGAAAGCCGCTGATTTTAACAGATGCCTGGAGTGCCAATGACGCTTCGCCACCTTTCCAAGGGCCTGTTGCTGGCCCTGTCGATCGGCTGCATTTCGCTGCCGGTTTCCGCCAATCCGTTCGAGACCACGCTGGACAATGGCCTCAAGGTCATCGTCAAGGAGGACCGGCGCGCGCCGTCCGTGGTCAACATGGTCTGGTACCGGGTCGGCTCGATGGACGAGATCGACGGCGCCTCCGGCGTTGCCCATGTGCTGGAGCACCTGATGTTCAAGGGTACCGAGAACTTCGCCTCCGGTGAGTTCAACAAGCGGGTGGCCGCGATGGGCGGGCGGGACAATGCCTTCACCAGTCGCGATTACACGGCCTATTTCCAGCAGGTGCCGTCCGAACGCATCGGTGACGTGATCGGCCTCGAAGCGGATCGCATGCGCCACCTGAGCTTCAGCGACGACGAGTTCAGCAAGGAGATCGAGGTGGTCAAGGAGGAGCGGCGGCTGCGCACCGACGACAAGCCGCGCTCGCTGGTGTTCGAGCAGCTGATGGCAACCGCCTTCGTCGCCCATCCATACCGGCGGCCGATCATCGGCTGGATGACCGATCTCGAACAGATGCGGGCCGACGACGCGCGTGCCTGGTACCGCACCTGGTATGCGCCGAACAATGCCGTCGTGGTGATTGTCGGCGACGTCGATCACGAGAATGTCTTCAAGCAGGTGCAAGCCGCTTTCGGCGGCTTCCAGCCGGAAACACTGCCGGAACGGCGAGCGATCATCGAGCCGGAGCAGAAGGGGCCTCGCAACGCGGTCGTACGCGCGCCCGCAGAACTGCCCTACGTCGCGATGGCTTGGCGTGCGCCGACGCTGAAGGACCTCGACAAGGACACCGACGTCTACGCGTTGCAGGTGCTCGCGGCCGTGCTCGACGGTCACGATGGCGCACGTATTCCGCGCAACGTCGTGCGTGGCAGCCAGGTCGCGGTGAGCGCCGGTGCCGGTTACGACGGCACCGGACGTGGCGAGTCGCTGTTCATCGTCGACGGCTCGCCGTCGCGCGGCAAGACCGTCGACGATGTGCAGAAGTCCCTGTTGGCCGAGATCGCGAAGATTCGCGAGGAAGGGGTCAGCGAGGCCGAGCTGAGGCGGGTCAAGGCCCAGGCCATCGCCGGACAGATCTACGAGAAGGATTCATTGATGGGGCAGGCGACGGAAATCGGCTCGCTCGCCGCCATCGGCATGTCCTGGCAGGACGAAGACCTGATGATCGAGAAGCTTCGCGCGGTCACCGCCGATCAGGTGCAGGATGTCGCACGCCGCTATTTCTCCGACGAGACGCTGTCGGTCGCCGTGCTCGAGCCGGTCTCGATCGAAGCGACGGCACCGACAGCGTCTGCCGGCCACCACTGAGGATCCGAAATGAGTCTGCTACGAACCGTTCTCGTCGTTGTCCTGTGCGGCTGGCTGGGCTTGCCGGCGCAGGCCGCCGTCGACATCCAGCACTGGACCACGAGTCAGGGGGCACGGGTGTATTTCGTCGCCAGCGATGCCCTGCCGATCCTCGACCTGCAGGTCGATTTCGCGGCCGGTAGCGCCTTCGATCCGGCCGGAAAATCGTCGCTGGCCAGCCTGACCCGTCGTCTGCTCGATACTGGTGCCGGCGATCTCGACGAAAACGCGATTGCCGACCGCCTCGCCGACATCGGTGCGCAGTTGGGCGGTGGCGTCGGTGAAGACCGGGCCAGCGTATCGCTGCGCACGCTGTCCGGCGACGAAGAGCGCACCGCGGCAGTGGCGCTGTTCAACACGATCCTGCAGCGGCCGACTTTCCCGGAGGCGGTACTGGTGCGCGAAAAGTCGCGCGAGGTGGCAGACTTGCAGGAATCGTTGACCCAGCCCGGCGTGATCGCGTCGCGACGCTTCACCGAGTCGATCTACGGCAGTCACCCCTACGGCGCAGTCGCGACCCAGGCCAGCATCTCGGCGATTTCGCGCGACGACGTCGTCCGCTTCCACCGCAACCATTACACCGTCGGGCGCGCGTCGATCGCGATCATCGGCGATGTCAGCCGGGCCGAGGCGGAACGCATCGCCGAGTCGATCGCTGCGGGCCTGCCGCAGGGGGACGATGGTGCAGACACGATCCCGCCGGTGCCGTTGCCCGATGCCGCGCGGGTGCGTGTGCCGCATCCGTCGGCCCAGGCCCATGTCCTGATCGGCATGCCCGGCATCACGCGCGAGGATCCGGATTACTACCCGCTGGTGATCGGCAACTATGTCCTGGGGGGCGGCGGCTTCGTCTCGCGGCTGATGAAGGAAGTGCGCGAGCAGCGCGGCTTTGCCTACAGCGTGTACAGCTATTTCTCGCCGCAGAAGGAGGCCGGTCCGTTCCAGATCGGCCTGCAGACCAAGGGCAGCCAGGTCGGCGCGGCACTTGAGGTGGTGGATCACACCTTGCGCGAGTTCATCGAAAAGGGACCCACCGAAGAAGAGCTCGCCGCGGCCCGCGACTACACCATCAACGGATTCGGCCTGCGGCTCGACTCCAACCGCAAGATGCTTGGCTACGTGTCGATGATCGGATTCTACGAGTTGCCGCTCGACTGGCTCGAGCAATACCCGAAGAAGGTGGCGGCGTTGACCGTGGCGGAAGTGCAGGACGCGTTTCGGCGGCGAGTGTTGCCGGCACATATGGTCAGCATCGTTGTCGGTGGTGATGGTGACACCGCACACGCAGCCGGACAGCCCGCCGCCTCGCAATGAGCCGGGTGCGCATTGTCGGTGGGCAGTGGCGCTCGCGACTGCTGCCGGTGGCGCAGGTCGTCGGCCTGCGGCCGACGCCGGACCGGGTGCGGGAGACGCTGTTCAACTGGCTCGGCCAGGAACTCTCCGGATGGCGGGTGCTCGATCTGTTCGCCGGCAGTGGTGTGCTCGGTTTCGAAGCGGCCTCGCGTGGGGCCGCGTCGGTGCTGATGGTGGAGCGTGATCCGACCGCCCTGCAGTGGCTCGGACGCAGTGCAAAGACCCTGTCGGCGTCATGTGTAGAGATGTATCGCGGCGATGCGGTAAAATTCGCCTCCACCTGCGAGCGACCGTTCGATCTGGTGTTCGTCGATCCGCCGTACGGCATGGGCCTGGTGGATAGGGTCGGGGAGCACCTCGATCGCCTGCTGGTGGCCGATGGCTGGCTCTATGTCGAAGCGGAGCGGCCGTTGGATGGTTTGGGTTCGTGGGCAACCGTCAAACGAGGGCGGGCGGGCCAGGTGTATTTCCAGCTGATGCGAGGAGCTCCCCGATGAGAGACGGAGTCGCGATCTACCCCGGCACATTCGATCCCTTCACCCGCGGTCACGAGGACCTGGTGCGACGCGCGTCGCGACTGTTCGACCGGGTGGTGGTGGCGGTGGCCGCCAGTCCGGCCAAGGATCCGGTGTTCTCGCTGGCAGAGCGGGTGGCGATTGCAGAGGAGGTGCTGGGACCCTTCGAAAACGTCGAAGTGACCGGCTTTGCCGGGTTGCTGATGCATTTCCTGTACGAGCGCGAGGCCCGGGTGATCCTGCGGGGGCTGCGCGCGGTTTCCGATTTCGAGTACGAATTCCAGATGGCCGGCATGAACCGCAAGTTGTTCCCGGACGTCGAAACCGTGTTCCTGACGCCGTCCGACGAGTACATGTTCATCTCCGCGACGATGGTGCGCGAAATCGCACGCCTCGGCGGCGATGTCAGCAAGTTCGTGCACCCGACCGTCTTTGAACGCCTGCGGCTGAAGGCGACAGCCAGAGAGCAACAATGAAGAGGAACGAGCAATGGCTCTGATGATTACCGACGAATGTATCAACTGCGACGTGTGCGAGCCCGAGTGCCCCAACGGCGCGATCTACCAGGGTGAGGAGATCTACGAGATCGATCCCGACAAGTGCACCGAATGCGTCGGCCATTTCGACGAGCCGCAGTGCCAGCAGGTGTGTCCGGTCGACTGCATCCCGCTCAATCCCGAGCGCGAGGAGTCCCAGGATCAGCTGATGGAGAAGTTCCTGCGACTGACCGCCGGCAACAGCTGAGCGTCGCGCGACGAAGGCGACCGAGCGAGCGCCCACGAAAAAGCCCCGCGTCGCGGGGCTTTTTTGCGACCGGTAAGGGGCCGATCAGGCTGCACGGGCATCGTCCTTGTGCGCGTCTCCGGCGAGTACGTCCTGGCCGAATTCTCGGTGGATGGCGTTGGCAAGATCGGTCAGCTGGTCGATCTGCACGAGCACGGCCTGCTCGGACTGCTGCAATTCGACGATTCGGTCCTCGAGGGTGTCGGTGGCCTGGTGGATGCGCTTGACGCTCTCGAGCCGGCGCTTCAACTGCAGTTGGTATTCCCGTACCTGGGTCTCCAGCGGCGACATTACGGCGCGGAGCCAGTTTTCGACGTCGCGGTTGGCCACCTCGAAGGTCTTGCGGGCCTGGACTGCAATGGTTTCGAAGAACTTCTGCGTCAGTGTGTGCTTCTCGGTCGTGACGATCGCCAGCACCGTGTTGAACTGGTTGTTGAAGGCCGACTCGAGGCGGTCGATCTCCTTCTGGTAGCGCAGGGTCGAGAACCCGCTGGGCGAAGTCAGCTTGAGACCGTGTTCGACGCTGAATCGCTTGTACATCGCGTCGAGCATCTTGGTGATCTCGGTGATCTCGGTGCTCGATCGTTGCAGGTTCGACCGGATGTTGTTGAAGAAGTCGCGCATTGCGCCCTGCAGCCCACGCGAAAACGACGATTCCAGCATCGCTTCGCGGGTACGCCGGGTCTCGTCGCGCAGGGCGTCGAGGCCCAGGTGCGCGAGCAGGTTGTTGGTGAGGTTCGAGAATACGCTGCGCACCGCGTAGTATTTCTGCAGCCCCTGCTCGAACTCCTCCTTCTCGCTCTTCACCTTGCGCATCATGTACTCGATGACGCTCTGGTTCTTGCCGCGCAGTTCGGTGAGTTCGTGAAGCTGTTCGCGGATGCCGGTGAGCCGGGCATTGAGCAAATCGCGGGTGTGCTGGATCAGGTCGTCGGCCTCGCCGAGAGTGCCTTCGCGCACGATCTCCTGCTTGGTCGGCAGCAGATCCTCGACCAGCGCGGTCTCCAGCGCTGCCAGCCGGCTGCGGGCAAAAGTGTTGGTGTCGCCGTTGATGCGCGCCACCAGCGCCTTCTGCGCCGAGATCGGGAACACCTGGCTGCTCGGAATTTCGAGGGCACTGGCCACCGTCGATACCTGCTTCGAGATTTCACGCTCGATGCGGGCATCGTCACGCAGCCCGTCCCACAGCCCGTCGATCTTGTTGAGTGCGACCAGGCGACCACGACGGGCGCCTTTCGACGTATCGACATACTCGCGCCACACCGCCAGATCGGACTGGGTTACGCCGGTATCGGCGGCAAGCACGAACAGCACGGCATGGGCATTGGGCAGCAGCGACAGGGTCAGTTCCGGTTCCGCGCCGATTGCGTTGAGGCCCGGCGTATCCAGTACCACCAGTCCTTTTTCCAGCAGCGGATGCGGGAAGCGGATCACCGCGTGGCGCCAGCTCGGTATCTCGACGAGATTGTCCGCGCCCGGCTTGAGGCCGCGTTCGCCGGCCGGATCGACCGCGAAGCCGAGCTTCTCGGCCTCTTCGAGCGGAACCCACTTGGTTTCGCCGACACGCGCCAGCGCACCTTGGAGGCTGGCGGCGGAGTTCGAGTCGAGCGGAAGGGTATGCCATTCGTCATCGAAACGCTTCAATTCTGCGACGGTCGAGTGGCTGGCGCGGGACTCGATTGGCAGCAGGCTGATGCTCGGCCTGTCGCCCGGCGACCACTGCAGCTCGGTCGGGCACATCGTCGTACGGCCGGCGCTCGATGGCAGGATGCGGTCGCCATAGTCACTGAAGAACACTGCATTGATCAGTTCGGACTTGCCGCGGGAGAATTCGGCGACGAAAGCGACCGTGAGCTGATCCTCGCGCAGCCGGTCGAGTGCGTACTTGAGTCGCAGTTCGCCTTGGGCGTCGCCGAGCTGATTGTGGTCCAGCCACATCCGAAGACTTTCGACGGTGGTGGCGGCACGTTTGCGCCATTCGCTGTAGGCGGAGAAGCGGTCGATCAGGCTCATGTGCGTTTCCGTATTCTCGGAGGCTGCTCGCGCCTCCGCTTATGGCCAATGGAATCAAAGGATAACGGGTTTCACGGCCGCCGCCGCCGGTTCCTTGAAAGCAGGCGCCCGAAGGTGGCTATGGCTGACGAGCGGGCGAAAGGCCCCGCTCAGCAGCGCTGACAGCGGGGGCACAGGAAAGTCGAGCGCTGCGCTAGCACGATCCGCCGGATCGGTGCCGCACATTGCGGGCAGGCTTCGCCCTCGCGACCGTAGACGGCATGGCTGTGCTGGAAGTAGCCGGGGCGACCATCGCCGCCGGCGAAGTCGCGCAGCGTGCTGCCGCCGGCGGCGATGGCTGCGCCCAGTATCTCGCGAATCGCCGCCGCCAGCCGCACGCAGCGTCGGACACCCACGCGCCGCGTCGGCATCAGCGGATGAACGCGGGCTCTGAACAGACTTTCGGAAGCATATATGTTGCCGACGCCGACGATTCGCCGGCCATCCATCACGAATGACTTGATCGGCGTTTCGAGACCACGTGTCGCCCGATACAGCCAAGCGCCGTCAAACTCGTCGGACAGCGGTTCGATGCCGAGATGGGCAAGCTGGGGCGGGTCGCCGAGCTGCGGGTCGTACCATTGCACCAGGCCGAAGCGCCGCGGGTCGCGATAGCGCATGATGCAATCCCCGAATGCGATGTCGACGTGGTCGTGGCCCGCAGGCGGTTGGCTGGTCGGCACGATGCGCAGGCTGCCGGACATGCCGAGGTGCACCAGGAGGGCGCCGCGATCGAGCAGGAAGCACAGATACTTGCCTCGGCGCTCGATGGCGTGCAGGCGCGCACCGACGATGCGCGCGGCGAGATCCGGGGGTACCGGTGCACGCAACTTCGGCTGGCGCACGTGTACGGCAGTGACGACCCGGTGGGCGAGGTGGGGTGAGAGGCCGCGGCGGGTGGTTTCCACCTCAGGCAGTTCTGGCATTTCGGTCCATGCGGTGCTTGCTTGCCGAGGCCACGGAAAGTACCTAAGATCGCCTCGACCGAGGTCTGTCGGTTCGAGCCGGCCCGGGCGAGGGTCGAACCATATTTTATTCCGGCGTTCAAATCTTCGTCATTCGATTTGTATGCCCGGTGTCGCTGATGCGGTGCCGGCACGTCCAGCCTAGTTCGGGATTCCAGATGCATGCAGTCCGCAGATTGATCGTTGTCACCGGCTTGCTGGCCGGCGTACTGGGTCCTGCCGCCGTCCATGGCGCGTCGGCCGAGACCGCAGAGACCGCGTCCGCGGACTCCGCGCCGGTGGCGCAGAGCGCGCTCGATGCCAAGACCCTGTACCAGTTCCTGCTCGCCGAGATCGCCGGTGCGCGCGGACAACTGGGGGTGTCGGTCAGGGCTTATCTCGAACTCGCCCGCGACACCCGCGATCCGCGGATCGCCAAGCGGGCCGCCGAGATCGCACTGTTCGCGCGCGACATGGGGGCGGCCACCGAAGCTGCCCGGCTGTGGAACGAGATCGATCCGGACTCGGCCGAGGCGCAGCGGGTGCTGACCGGCGTGTTGATGCGCACCGGCGCGCGCATCGACGAGCTCGAATCCCACCTGGCCAAGGCACTGGCCGGTGCCGGTGTACGCCTGCCGCAGCATCTGCTCGGCCTCAATGGCGCGATGGCACGCGTCGAGAACAAGCAGGCGGCGCGCGAAGTCATCGACCGCGTCACCGAGCCCTACCTGACGCAACCCGAGGCCCACTTCGCCCGGGCCCATGCGGCGTTCAACGCCAACGACACCGCCGGCGCGCTGGGCCACCTCGACACCGCGCTCGAACGCCGTCCCGATTGGGAGCCGGCGGTAATGATGAAGGCGCAGTTGCTTCAGCACGAGCAGCCGGACGAGGCGATCGCGTTGCTCAAGGCCTATAGCGAGAGCCACCCCGACAGCTATCAGGCCAAGCTGGCGCTCGCCCGTTCGCTGGCAGCGTCGAAGCGCTACCGCGAGGCGCGCGATGCCTTCGAAGCCGTGCTCGAGAATTCGCCGGAGGACTCCGACGCGCTGAATTCGTCGGCCCTGCTGTCGATGCAGATCGAAGACTGGCCCGCCGCCGAGCGACGGCTCCACGAGTTGATGCGCGCGAATCCGGACAATGGCGACCGCGTCCGCCTGCTGCTCGGTCAAGTCGCCGCGGCGCGCGACAACGACACGCTGGCCGAACAGTACTACCGGGCCGTGGGCAGCGGCGACGAACAGATCCAGGCGCAGTTCCTGCTCGCCCGGCTGCAGTCCAAGCGCGGCGAGTACGATCTCGCGCGACAGACGCTGCAGGGGATCGAGGGTGATGACGAGGTCCTGCGTCGGGCGCGGGTGGCGGAAGCGCAGGTGTTGCGTGATTCCGGCCAGTTCCAGGCGGCGTTCGACATGCTCGAGGACGAGCTCAGCCGCAGTGAGCAGGATCCCGATCTGCTCTACGAGACGGCGTTGCTCGCCGAACGGCTGGGTCACACCGACATCATGGAGGGGCGGCTACGTACTCTGCTCGACGCCGATCCCGACAATGCCCATGCGCTCAATGCGCTGGGCTATTCGTTCGCCGATCGCGGCGTGCGCCTCGACGAAGCCTATACGCTGATCAAGCGCGCCAACGAACTGTCGCCGGAAGATCCTTTCATTCTCGACAGCCTGGGCTGGGTCCATTTTCGCAAGGGTGAACACGGCCGCGCGCTGGAATTGCTGAAGCAGGCCTACGACCAGCGCAACGATCCCGAGATCGCGGCCCACGTCGGCGAAGTGCTGTGGGCGATGGATCGGCGCGACGAGGCACGGCGGATCTGGAACGAGGCCAGCGAGCGCCATCCGGACAGCAAGGAACTGCAGGCAGTCATCGGTCGCTACGCGCAGTGAGGCCGATGCTGCGCCGGTTCGCAATCGGTCTGGCGCTGGCCGGCAGCCTCGCTGCGTGTGCGCTGCGCCCGCCGCCAGCCGAAGTCGCCGCGGTCGAGCGCATCGCCGCCGCCGGCTTCGAACTCGAAGGGCGGGTCGCGGTACGCGATGGCGAACACAGTACCGCGGCGACGATCTACTGGATGCACGACGACGGCGACGACGCGATCGATTTCCTTGCGCCGACCGGCCAGATCATGGGGCGACTCGAGAGCGACCAGGGCGGCGCCCGCCTGCAATTGCCCGGCAATCGGCTGCGCGAGGCCGCCTCGCTCGATGCGCTGGCAGGGGATCTGCTCGGCTTCGACGTGCCGGTGTCGCGCCTGCGCGACTGGGTGCAGGCGGTGGCCGGAGACGAGGCCCGCGTGCTGCGCCGCGACCCGCAGGGCAGGCCGGCGCTGATTTCCGAGCAGGGCTGGCTGATCGAATACACCGCCTACGCCAACGACTCGGCCGAGGCACCGATACAGCGTCTGCAGGCGCGCTGGGGCGAGTTGCAGCTGACCTTGCTGGTGGACCATTGGTTGGCCCGCTGAGCGGCGACTGGCTGCGCTGCCCGGCACCGGCCAAGCTCAATCTTTTCCTGCATGTCACGGGCCGTCGCCCCGACGGCTATCACACGCTGCAATCCGCGTTTCGCTTGCTCGACTGGCATGACACGATTTCGCTCAGGGTGCGTGGCGATGGCCGGGTGGTGCGAAGCCGGCCGCTCGCAGGCGTCGCCGACGAGGATGATCTGGCGGTGCGGGCCGCGCGCCTGCTCCAGGCCCACAGCGGCTGCCGGCTCGGCATCGAGCTGGCGGTCGACAAACGCCTGCCGATGGGCGGCGGGCTCGGTGGCGGCAGCAGCGACGCCGCTACCGTGCTGCTGGCGCTGAATCGCCTGTGGTCGCTCGATCTCGACCGGGCGACGATGATGGCGCTGGCGCTGCGGCTCGGTGCGGATGTGCCGTTCTTCGTCTTTGGACGCGATGCGTTTGCCGAGGGGGTCGGCGAGCGCCTGCAGCCGATGGTGCTGCCGCCGTGCCACTACGTGGTGGCGAAGCCACAACTCGAGGTGCCGACCGCGGCGGTTTTTGGCGATCCGCAGTTGACGAGGGACAGTGCGCCAATCAAAATGGCGGACTTCGCAGCGAGCACCACTCGCAACGATCTGGAACCGGTGGTCCGGCTTCGATACCCGGAAGTGGACCGCCTTATCCGATGGCTCGGTCGTTATGCGCCGGCCCGGATGACAGGATCGGGCGCCTGCGTGTTCGCTCCGTTTTCGGACGAGAGCGAAGCGCTGCGAATCGCGGCCCTGTGTCCGGCGCCGTGGCAGGCAAGGAGCGTATCGTCGCTCGCCAGCCACCCGCTGAGAGATTGGGTGCGCGATTGAAGTGTAACTGGGGAGTCGCCAAGTCGGTTAAGGCACCGGATTTTGATTCCGGCATTCGAGGGTTCGAATCCTTCCTCCCCAGCCAAAATCCATCGGGCAGGCGCATCGCCTGCCCGAGTCGTTTTGGACCGTACCTTGCGCATCGGAGCAGCTCGATGGCCTCTGGCAACCTGATGGTCTTTACCGGGAACGCCAACCCGAAACTCGCGGCGGACGTGGTCAAGCGGCTCGGCATGTCGCTCGGTGCGGCGACCGTCGGACGATTCTCCGACGGCGAGGTCAATGTCGAACTGCTGCAGAACGTGCGCGGCAAGGACGTCTTCGTCCTGCAGCCGACCGGCGCGCCGACGAACGAGAACCTGATGGAACTGGTGATCCTGGTCGATGCGCTGAAGCGCGCCTCGGCCGGCCGCATCACCGCGGCAATCCCCTATTTCGGCTATGCCCGGCAGGATCGCCGCCCGCGCTCGGCGCGCGTGCCGATCACCGCCAAGGTGGTCGCCAACATGCTGCAGGCGGTCGGCGTCCAGCGCCTGCTGACGATGGACCTGCACGCCGACCAGATCCAGGGTTTCTTCGATATCGCGGTGGACAACGTCTACGCCGCGCCGGTGCTGCTGGCCGACCTCGACAAGCAGAAATACGACGATCTGCTGGTGATCTCGCCGGACGTCGGCGGTGTGGTCCGCGCCCGCGCCTTCGCCAAGCGCCTCGAGTGCGACCTCGCGATCATCGACAAGCGGCGCCCGAAGGCCAACGTTTCCGAAGTCATGAACATCATCGGCGAAGTCAAGGATCGCACCTGCGTGATCATGGACGACATCGTCGATACCGCCGGCACGCTGTGCAAGGCCGCCCAGGCACTGAAGGAGAACGGCGCCCGGCGCGTGCTCTCGTACTGCACCCATGCCGTGCTGTCCGGCTCGGCGGTGAGCCGCATCGCCGACTCGGCGCTCGACGAACTGGTGATCACCGACACCCTGCCGCTGCGCGACGACGTGCGCGCGTGCAACCGCATCCGCCAGATCTCGGTAGCCTCGCTGCTGGCCGACACGATGCTGCGGATCAGCAACGAGGAATCGGTGAGTTCGCTGTTCATGGAATGATTTTCGGGTCCGGCCGCTTGGCCGGGCCATGTCCGCCCCGACTGGTCGCGGTCGGGGCATCGCAAACCAGGAGTCATCATGCAAATCCAAGTCAATGCCAGCAAGCGCGAGGACCAGGGATCGGGTGCGAGCCGCCGCCTGCGTCGCGCCGGCAAGCTGCCCGGCATCATCTACGGCGGAGGCCATGACGCCACGCCGATCACGCTCGATCACAACGACCTGTACCACATGCTGCAGAAGGAAGCCTTCCACGCTTCGATCCTGACGATCGATGTCGATGGCGCCAAGGAGAGTGCGGTGCTGCGCGACACCCAGTGGCATGCCTACAAGCCCCAGGTGCTGCACATCGATTTCCAGCGTGTCGCCGCCGACGAGAAGATCCACCTGCGCGTGCCGCTGCACTTCGTCAATGACGACATCTGCCCGGGCGTCAAGCTCGAGGGCGGCATGGTCTCCCACGTCATGACCGAACTCGACGTGCAGTGTTTGCCGAAGGACCTGCCCGAGTACATCGAGGTGGATCTGAAGGACCTGTCGGGCGGCAAGTCGCTGCACGTCTCCGAGCTGGCGATGCCGGCCGGCGTCGAGGTGGTGCACCACGGTGAAGGCGATCCGATCGTCGCCACCGTGCTCAAGACCGGCGGCGGCGAGGGCGGCGACGAAGGCGAAGAGGGCGAAGGCGGCGAACAGGCCTGAGCCTGACGGGCGAGCGTGCTCGCCCGTTGTGCCGGTATCGCAGTGGATCGTCCGCCCCCCAGACTCGTCGTCGGCCTCGGCAATCCCGGCGCCGACTATGCCCAGACCCGGCACAATGCCGGGTTTTGGCTTTGTGAACGCCTCGCCGCCGGCCACGGCGCTTCGTTTGCCGCCGAGTCCCGCTTTCACGGCCTGGTAGCCAAGGCCCCTGCGGCCGGTGGCTGGCTGCTGATGCCGCAGACCTTCATGAACCGATCCGGTCAGTCGGTCGGCGCACTGGCCCGCTTCTATCGCATCGAGCCGGCCGAGATCCTGGTCGTGCATGACGAACTCGACATCCCGCCGGGACAGTTGCGGCTCAAGTTCGGCGGCGGTCTCGGCGGCCACAACGGCCTGAAGGACATCACGGCCCACCTCGGCACCCAGGATTTCTGGCGCCTGCGCATCGGCATCGGTCATCCGGGCGACCGCAGCCAGGTCGTCGGCTTCGTGCTGAAGCCGCCCCGGCGCGAGGAGCAGGATCTGATCGACGATGCGATTGGCCGTTCCCTGGGCGAGTGGCCGACGATCGCGAAAGGCGAATGGAACCGCGCCGGAACGCGCATCAACGCCCGTGCGGGCGGCAACAAGACAAGCAAGGATGACTGAGCAATGAGCCTCAAGTGCGGCATCGTCGGCCTGCCCAACGTGGGCAAGTCGACGCTCTTCAATGCATTGACCAAGGCCGGTATCCAGGCCGAGAACTATCCCTTCTGCACCATCGAACCCAATGTCGGCATCGTCGAGGTGCCGGACGCCCGGCTCGGCCAGCTGTCCGCGATCGTCAATCCGCAGCGCGTGCAGCCGGCGATCGTCGAATTCGTCGACATCGCCGGACTGGTGGCCGGCGCCTCGAAGGGCGAGGGCCTGGGCAACCAGTTCCTCGCCAACATCCGCGAGACCGATGCCATCGTGAACGTCGTGCGCTGTTTCGAGGACGGCAACGTCGTGCACGTCAATGGCCGCGTCGACCCGATTGCCGACATCGAGACGATCGGCACCGAACTCGCACTGGCGGACCTTGCGACCGTCGAGAAGACCCTGAATCGGGAACAGAAAAAAGCGCGCGCGGGTGACAAGGATGCGCAGAAGCTGGTGGCCGTGCTCGAAGCGCTGCTGCCGCATCTCAACGAAGGCAAGCCGGCGCGCAGCGCCAGCCTCGACGACGACGCCCGGCAACTGGTCAAGCCGCTGTGCCTGCTGACACTGAAGCCGGCGATGTACGTCGCCAACGTCGCCGAGGACGGATTCGAGAACAATCCCCACCTCGACCGGCTGCGCGAACTGGCCGACGCCGAGGGCGCGCCGGTGGTCGCCCTGTGCGCCGCGATCGAAGCCGAGATCGCCGATCTCGACGACGAGGACAAGGGCGACTTCCTGGCCTCGATGGGCCTCGAGGAGCCCGGCCTCGACCGCCTGATCCGTAGCGCCTACCGCCTGCTCGGCCTGCAGACCTACTTCACCGCCGGGGTCAAGGAAGTGCGGGCGTGGACGATCCACGTCGGCGACACCGCGCCGCAGGCAGCCGGCGTGATCCACACCGACTTCGAGCGGGGCTTCATCCGCGCGCAGACGATCGGGTTCGACGACTTCATCCAGTTCAAGGGCGAGTCCGGCGCCAAGGAAGCCGGCAAGATGCGGTCCGAGGGCAAGGACTACGTCGTCAAGGACGGCGATGTCATGAACTTCCTGTTCAACGTCTAGTCGTGCGATCCGGGTCGCGGCTCAGTGACCTGGATCCTTTGCAGTAGGCGAACAATCACGCAAGAGGCGCCCTCGGCCAGTGCCGAGTTGATGACGCAATTCGGCCGGACGGGCGCGTGCTCACTGCGAGGCGACGCGCTATCTGGCGCGACCGGTTCGCGGGCAGGTCGGTGGCGACCATGGATACGCGTTGGACCGCGCGCAGCCGAGGGCTGGGGTTGGCCTTCCCGCCCGGGCGGTCAATGGGAATTCCGGACCACCGCGAATCTCATAGGGCGGCCCATGACTGCGGGTCGGCCTTTGCGTTCGCCGGCGGTTCTGCGCGGAAGTCGACTTTGAATCTAGGCGGGGACCTGCAAGCCGTTTCTCACCTGCCTACGCGCATTCTTGCGAACGACCGGCAGCATTCCGAGCGCGCCGGACGTTGGGCATCGCCGCCTTTCCAAGGTCTCAGTCCGGGCACGAGCCGCCATTGACGAAGCGCCCTCTTGGCAAGCTTTGACTGGCTCGTCCTCTTTCTAAAGCGGACACGTCGACTTGGGCCAACGTTCCCGGGAATACATGCAGCAAAAGGCCCCCGATCGGCCTATATCGGCGTCGGGGGCGAAACGGCGCGTCTTTGGTTCAGCGCGGAGAGGAGAAGCCAATTTTGCGGTGCTATCGAGCGCCGCGTGCGGCTCCATGGCCATGATGGTTATTGCGCCGGGCAAATACGACATGAAGCACTACATACAGCACGCTGGCCGCGATACTGGCGCTCCAGATCAGGCTGCCGGTCTGCGTGACCATCGCGGCTGCACCGCATGCCAGGAGCAACGCGCGCTCGGTCCGGTTCAGGTCCCGGACGATAAAGCCGGTGATGCCCATCGCCCAGATTACCGTCGAAAACAGCAGCCCGACTCCTGCGATGGCGATCTGCATGACGCTGCCCTGAAAAAGCAGCGCCTTGTCCGCGAGAAAGGCGAACGGGATCAGGAAGGCGACCGCACACATTCCGAAGGCGACCACGCTGGTCTTCATTGCGTCGGTCTTGGCCACCCCGGCCGCCGCGAATGAGGCCAGCGAGACTGGTGGCGTAACCATAGACAGGATGCAGAAGTACATCACGAAGAAGTGGGCCTGGAGCGGCTCGACTCCGAGAGACTCCATCGCTGGCACGTAAAGTATCGCACCGATGATGTAGGCAGCCACGGTCGGCAGACCCATGCCCATGATGATGCACCCCAGGATGACCAGAGCGAGCGATACCACGTAGGAGCCGCCACCGAAGGAGATCAATCCGGAGGCGAACTTCAGTGCCAGGTTGGACTGGATCGCCACGGCAACGACGATACCGATGGCCGCGATGGGCACTGCAATGACCGCCGCTTGCTGTCCCGTCTCGAAGATCATCGACGGCAGATCGCGCAGTCGATAGTGAGTCGCCTTGTTGAGGAACGGCACGAGTAGGCACGAGAGAGTCGCGAACATCACCGCGATCTGCGCTGAGTATCCCATGACGAGGCCTCCTACCAGCACCACCGGTGGCACCAGCATGTGGATGCGCGACGCCATGGGTGCAATACCCTCAAAGTCCTCGTCCCTCAGCGTCCCGGCCCCGTGCTTGCGGGCATACAGGTCAGCCGATGCGAAAAGAGCGAAATAGAAGGCGAGCGCAGGAAAGACACCCGCCAGAGCGATCTCGGCATATGGGATCACCAGCAGGTCGGCCATAACGAAGGCCGCAATGCCCATGATCGGAGGCATCAACTGCCCCCCTGTCGAGGCAATCGCCTCAGTCGCCGCGGCGCGCTCAGCCGACAGGCCCGTACGGCGCATCAGAGGAATCGTGAAGACACCGGTGGCGGTCACATTGGCTACTGCACTTCCGGAGATTGTGCCCATCAGGCTCGAGCCGACGATCGCCACCTTTGCGCCACCGCCGCGCGATTTGCCGACCATGCGCATCGCCAGATCGATGAATAGCTGACCGCCGCCGACCGCGCTATAAACCACACCGAAGACGATGAAGTAGAAGATGAAATTCACGGATGTCTCTGTGGTGACACCGAGAATTCCTCCGGTGGTCATCGCAAGGATCTCCGCCCACTCGGCAATACCAATCTGTGAGAAGCCAAGCTCGCCAGGCAGCAGGTGACCGAAGGCACCGTAGAGCAGGAAGGCGACGATCACCGCGAGCAGGATGTTGCCGACCGTGCGGCGTACCGCCTCGAGCAATAGCACCACCAGCGTGACCGCGATCGCGACGTCGTAGCCCTCGATTGGCGAGACATTTTCGATACGGGTCGCCAAGCGCGGAATCTCGTGCCAGTAGTACGTGCCGACAGCGAGCGTGGCCAACACTAGCGCCGCGTCGATGCCGCGCTCCACGATCCGCGGTAGGCCGGTGTTGGCGAGCGGCAGCATGAGGAAGGCGAGCAGCAGCGCAATCACCAGATGCACCGGCCGCTCGAGATGCGGTTGCTGCGGGTCGAACAAGATCCAATATTGAAAGACGACGAATCCGAGCGCGATCCAAGCTCGCGGATCTCGCAGGATTGTCTTGTAGTCAGTGGCCATGGTCTCCTCCTCGGTCGGACTGGCTCCAGGTTCGCGGGCCGGCCGCGAGGCCGGCGCGATCGCTTAGAGCAAGCCGATCTCCTTGTAGTAGCGCACGGCGCCGGGGTGCAGCGGAATGCCGTTCTTTTCGGGGCTCGCCGCCTTCTCTCGGACAAAGGCCTTCCATGCCGGAAACTCGGCGGCGAGCTTGTCCATGTTTTCGATCACTGCCTTGGTGATCTTGTAGGCGGCCTCGTCAGAAAGGCTTTTGTTCGCGATCAGATGGGTGCCATAGTCGCCGCCGATGGTCGTCTCGGTTTGCACGGTGAACCACTTCGGGATTTCGCCTTTGTCGATCCCGATTTCGGCGAGCGCGGCGATCGACTCAGGTGACAGATCGGTGAAGCTGACGCCACCGGTCAGCGTGATTTCCTGGATCGTCGGGTGGCCGGCAAGGATGGTATCGAAGTAGAGGTCGGCACGACCGTCGCGAATCATTCCGGACATCTGTGCGGATTCGACTTGGATGATGCGGCCACCGTCCTTCTTGATCTTTGCAATGCTCGATCCGTGCGCCTTCAGGATCACATCGACCGCGGGCGGGATGTTCGAGCCGGGCGGCTTCATCAGGATGTTGACCGGCTTGCCCGACTCGAGGATGTCCTTAAGCGTCTTGAAGCCGTTCGACTGCATGTATTCATTGCGCACGATCGCGCCAATGAACACCGGGTTGAGCCCGCCGACCAGCGAGCGGATGTCCGGCGCCTTGCGTCCGGCGTAGAGCAGTTCGCCCTTCATCGCCCACTGCGATGTCGCGACGTTAGAGATCGCAATCTGCGCCTTGCCTTGCTGCACTACCATCGGATTCGCGACGCCACCACCCCGGGCGATGATGTCGAGATCCAATCCGGTGCCGACCTCCTGCAAGGTTTTCTTCATCGCGGCAGCCGCGACATACCAGCCTGAACCGACCGGCATGGCGCCGACCCGGATCGTTTCAGCGGCGGCGGACAGCGCCATCGCACCGCCAAGCAGCAAACCGGCCGACCAGCGAGCCAGGTTCGATTTTGTCGTTCTCATAATCTTGTCTCCTAAATCTTGTCCTGCGGACCGATCACACGATCCGTGGCCGGTCGATTCGACCGATTTCTCGACCCACACCTTAACCCGGCCGCGCAAGGGGCGTCGCGACTCGCGAGCCCCTCACACACACGTATCAGACGACCCGGCCAAGGCCCGCCGAGCTCATCGCCTCTGCGATTTCCTTGTCGGCTCCTTCGGCCAGCGGAAGCAGCGGCGAGCGAACCGTGGCGTGTTCCAGGATGCCGCGATGGACCAGGGCCCACTTGAGCGCCACCGAACCTTCCATGTGCGAGCCGCGGTGATAGACGTTCGCAGTCACCGGCAGCAGGCGGTCGTGCAGCTCGCGTGCCTTCTTGTAGTCCTTGGCTTTGCCGGCAGCGATCATCTCGATGAGCGGCTCGGGGGCGATGCCGCCGTAGCCCACAAGGGCGCCATCGACGTCGAACATGGTGTGCAGCAGGTATTCGTCGTGGCAGGTCAGGACCGGCACGTTGGGACGCTCCTTGCGGAACACCGGGATCTCGCGGTCCCAGCGCTTCATGTTGCGCACGCCGTTCTTCATGGCGACCACGCCGGGCAGGGCGGCGATGTCGAGCTGGGTTTCCAGGTCGTAGGTGCACTTGGTGGCATCCGGGTACTGGAACAGGACCATCGGCAGGCCGCTGCCGTCATAGATCGCCTTGTAGCGGTCTTGGGGAGCCCCCTTTTGGTAGCCAAAGCGCAGCCAGCCATGGGACGGGTAGATGAGGCCAACCGAGGCACCCGCTTCCTTGGCGCGCTTGGCTTCGTCGGCTGCAACCTTGGTGCCTTCCAGCGTAATGCCAGCGATGATGGGGATGCGGTCATCCACCGACTTGCGGAAGGCTTCGATGACCTTCAACTGCTCGTCGCGCTCCAGGAAGGTGCCTTCGCCAGCGTGGCCGAGCACGGTCAGGCTCTTCACTCCGTCAATGCTGCCGAGCCAAGCGCCTAGGCGCTGAATGGCCGCGTAATCCACGGCACCGTCGAGGGTGAAGGGGGTGACAGGGGCGGGGTTCAGGCCGCGCAGATCGATGTTATTCATGTCGGATTCCTTTGGGTACGAACATTCAAACGATGCGGGGTCCGATGGGTGCCGAGACCACCTGCATCAGCAGTTGCGTTCCCGGCGACGTCGGGGACGCGGATTTGCGCCTGAGATCGGCCTGTTACAACCTGACGGCAATCCCATGAGCAATTCACTAGCGAGCCAGGCACCGCATTAGGCGGTGCCTAGGCCCGCTCAGAACAGGTGGCGGATACCAACGGCGAATGAATTCGCAGCGGACGCGTCGGTCTTCTTGTCGCGCGAGTAGATGGCAAACACGTCAGTGCGCTTCGACAGTTGGTGGTCGTAGCCAGCAGATGTGGTTGTGCGCCGCGAGGATGAGCCGCTATCAGGCTCGATTCGGGTGGTGGCGGTCTCTAGCAATACTTTTCCGGACTTCGAGACGGGCATCGACGCACCCAGGTCGTAGAGTTGTGTCGAGGTTCCGCCGTCGATGTCGGTATGCACGGTGGTGCCGTAGAGCTTGACCACCTCAAAGTCGTAGGTCGCGCCGGCGAGCCACGCGCGCTGGGTATCAGCAAGCGGCGTGGTGCCATTGATCTGGGCACGCTGCAGCGAAACCGCCGCCATCAGCTTGCCGGAGCGGTAGGTGCCGTGGAGACCGGCGTTGGTCTTGGCAGACCCGCCACCGGTGTCATTGCGCGCGTACAGCATCGAGCCCTGAAAGCTGCCCAGCTTTGGCGTGGCGTATTTCACCGCGTTGTTCCACACCGAATCGCCGTGGATGTTGCGTCCATAGGCAGGAACGAACGAATGAACGGTCAGCGGCGAGAACACCACGGACGAGCCGAATGGGCTCAGCTGGGTCATCACCGCGTAGGTCGGGTTGGTCTGGCGACCCAGACTCACCCGGCCGAATCCACCTTCGATTCCGACCCAGGCATTGCGCGAGAAAAGCGGGTCAGAGGGGATGCGCCCCTGCTCTCCCGTATTGGGGCGGAAGAAGCTCTCCAGCGAGAAGAGCACCTTCATCCCGTTACCGAGATCCTCCTGGCCCTTGAAACCGATGAACGAAGTTTTTAGGCCGCCCCCGAACATCCCTTGCGTCGAGTCGGTTTCGCCGCTGCGCTTGACGCTGCCCATGTAAAGGCCGACCAGGCCGTAGATGTCCGTCGATTCGGCCTGGACGCTACCGACCACGCCGAGCCCCAGGGCCGCCGCGAACAGCACACGTTGAGGCTTGAATGAGTCTTTCATGTCGTCTCCACCTTTGTTGTTGGTCTGGCAGGACATCTGGCCGTTTGGCCGACAACCTGCGCTGCATCATTTGCCCGGGAACCTTCTGCAGTTTCCTGAGGGCGTGGAGACAGTCTATGGAGCACCAATCCATAGCAGAAGACGCAATCCTCGTATTTCAGATATGCTCAATTCTGCATATCACGGAAATAGATCATGGACGTGCGCATCTGGCGGCTCTTCCTCGATGCCGCCGATCTCGGAAGCCTCAGCAAGGTCGCCGCAGCCCACGGCACCAGCCAGCCCCAGGTCAGCCGCCAGATCCGGGAGCTCGAAAACGAATGTGGAGGCCGCCTGTTTCAGCGCACCGGCCGGGGCGTGGCATTGACTGAGTTCGGTCAGCGGGTCGCGCCGCGGGTTCGCGCTTGGCTGGCGAGCACTGAACAACTTGCGAACGACATCCGGGTTGTCGCCGGAACGCCAATTGGCACCGTGCGGCTGGGAATCCTGCCCTCCACTGCCCACCCGTTGGTCAGCCGACTGCATCAGCGTTTGAGAAGCGACTTTCCTTTGGTCCGCCTCGCAGTACGCGAGGGGCAAGGCGCGCAGCTCGAAACCTGGCTCGAGAACGGCAATGTCGATCTGGCGATTTTGTTTCGACATCCATCGACGGCGAAGGGGGGAGACGTCTACCTTGTGGAGACGGATACTTATCTGATCGGGCCAATCGACAGCCTGGTCACGGCGCAACCCACGGTCGACTTTGCGGTACTACATGAATTGCCGCTGGTGCATTTCTGTCGCCCGAACAGTTGGCGCGACCGTCTCGAGAAAATGGCTGAGGAACAGGGGATTCGCTTGAACGTCTTGCTCGAGGCTGACTCCCTGTCGCTGCAGACTCACGTTGTCGCGGAAGGCGGCGGGTTCGCTCTACTTGGCCCCTATGCCGTCAATGCCGCGGCCAAAGAGTGTCAGATCAAGGCGTCCCGGCTGATCAATCCGGGCATCAAGCGACACATCGCGCTGGCAATGTCGCCACACGGAGAATTGACCCTTGCGTGTCGGACAGTGATGAAGATCATAGAGGGTCTGGTTCACGCAGATTCGGGCATGTTATCGACCGGCTCGGTCGAACTCGATGCGAATGCTCGGATCACTGACTGAACGCTGACTCGGATCGTGTCCCAGGGCGCGATATGCAGTCGCTTCCTTGCATTGACACCGCTACTATCAGCCGGCGGGTATCGACCGCATTGCCGCCACAGGGACTTCGCATCGGTTGAACGACGAATCAGGGTCGGTCTCAGTCAATGCCCTGAGGAATCTGGGCGACAGTTTGGTGATCGCTCCTGACATTGATGTTGGCGATCAAGGCATTCATGTATGGATGCCTGCTCGCGTTGATCGGCCCCATGCGAGTCACGTTCGGTGCGATTGGCGGGGATTACCGTGCTCACTTCGAGGGGGAGGCAGTGGCAGGCTTGCCTGATTGATCAATCCTTGCTGGACCTGCCCGCCGCCGTTTCGCAGCGCGATCTCAGGTGACCGGATTCACGCACAGCGCCTGGTTCAGCGCCTTGACCGCATCCCGGTAGTCGCCGCGCTCGATCACGAACTGCATGTTCACCTGGCGCAGGGTCTGCGACACGCAGTTCACATTGACGCTTGCGTCTGCCAGGGCTTGCGCCGCGCGGGCCAGCACGCCCGGAATCGCGATGTTCGAGCCGATCGCGCAGACGATCGCACTGGGCTTGACGGTGACGATCTGGTAGCGGGATTCGAGCTCCGCCACCAGTTCGTCGGTGACCGAACTCTCCCACACCAGATGGGCGATCGAATTGGCGTTGGTGGTCTTCATGATGTAGGAGATGCCATGCTGGCTGAGGATCTCCGTCAGCCCGTAGTCGAACCCCACCGTCCCGACCATGATCGGGTCGTGGATCTCGACCAGCGTAACCTTGTCGGTGCCGGTGATGATCTCGACCCGCGCGCGCTGGCCGACGAAATCCTTGGTGATCAGGGTGCCGGGGTGCTCGGGTTCGAAGGTGTTCTTGAGGCGGATCGGGATGCCGGCGAGTTCCATCGGCTTCGACGCCTTGGGGTGGATGGCTTCCATGCCAACGTCGGCCAACTGGTCGGCGACGTCGTAGTTGGTGGCGCCGACGACGATCGCGTTCTCGATGCCGACCAGGTTCGGATCGGCCGACGAGAGGTGGAATTCCTTGTGGATGACGGCCTCCATCGGACGCAGTTCGACCGCAATCTTGCTGAACGTGACTTCGGAGTAGCCGCGGTCGAACTCCCGCATGATGCCTTCAACACCCTTGGTGTAGCCGGTGGCGACGACCGCCGAGTTGGCCAGATCGAGGCCCTGGAAGCTATTGTGGATGCGTTGGTCGATGGTCCATGCCTCGTCGTCGTCGAATCCGGCGAGGTCGATCAGCATGGCATTCACGCCATTGGCCTTGAGGATCTCGACCGAGTTGAAGGCGCTGTGGGATTCGCCGATCGAAGCCAGCACCTCGCGCGCCGCGAGCAATACGTCGGCGCGGCTGAGGTAGCCACTGGCCAGTACGTGGTGCATCGCCTCCAGGTATTTCCTTGCCTGGGCGACGCGCTCGTCCACGAAGCGGTCCGCGACTGCCAGCGACAGCCCGAGATCGGCAAAGCCGGCATTGAGCTTTTTCAGGCTGACGGCGAGGGCGTCGAGCGCGCCCTGGTAGCCGACGCCCTCCGCGAACAGGGCGTAGATTCCGCGCTCGCCGGTCTTCTTGTGCTCGAGCAACTGGTTGGTGACGCCGGAATAGGCCGAAACGACATAGACGCGGCCTAGGATGCGCGCCTTGTCGTACAGCATGATGTGACGAAGCACGTCGCCGAAGGCCGACATCGAGGTGCCGCCGATCTTCTCGACCGAGAGCCGGTTGAGGGCCGTGTTTTGCATGCGATCTAGTCCCTGAGCGTGAAGTTGGGTACCGGGGCGCAAATCGTCGATGTGCCGCCACGGACAAAGTCGCTAATTGTCCCCGAGCCGGGCGCCGCAATCCAGCCTCGTGTATCGTTGCCGCTGTCGATCTCGTTCGCCCGCGGCGGCGGCGCGGCCCCCACCGTCGCCGTGCATCGAAGCGATGATCGGCCTGTGAATCGAGACGATGCCGCCATCCTACGTCGGACGCTTTGCCCCATCGCCCACCGGACCGCTGCATTTCGGGTCGCTGGTGGCTGCGGCAGGCAGCTATCTGGAGGCGAGGTGCCGAAGCGGGCGCTGGCTGCTGCGCGTCGAGGACGTCGACCGGCCGCGCACCGTCACCGGCGCGGAGGCCACGATCCTGCGGCAACTCGAGGCGCTGGGCTTCGAGTGGGACGCGGAGCCGTGGCGCCAGAGTGCGCGCGACGAGCATTACGTCGCCGCACTGGCTCGGCTGCGGGCTGCGTCTCAAGTCTTCGACTGCGGCTGCAGCCGCCGCGAGATTGCGGATTCGGCATTGGCGCCTGATGGCGCACCGCGGTACCCCGGCACCTGCCGTGACGGGCTGCGGCCGGGGCGACGCGCGCGGACGGTGCGCCTGAAGACGGAGGCGGGCCTCGCAGTCTGCTTCGACGATGGCGTCCAGGGACGCATCTGCGAAGACGTCGGTGCCGAGGTCGGCGATTTCGTCCTGAAGCGGGCGGATGGCCTGTTCGCCTACCAGCTGGCGGTGGTGGTGGACGACGCCGCCAGCGGCGTCACCGACGTCGTGCGCGGCGCCGACCTGATCGATTCGAGCTGCCGGCAGATCTGGCTGCAGCGATGCCTCGGCCTGTCGACGCCGCGCTACATGCACCTGCCGGTCGCGACCAACGGCCATGGCAACAAGCTCTCCAAGCAGAGCCGGGCGCCGGCGATCGACCCGGCGCGGCCGGCGCCGCCGCTGTTGGCGGCGTTGGCTTTCCTCGGCCAGGCGCCACCGCCCGAACTCGCAGGCGCCACGCCTGCTACCATCTGGCGCTGGGCGATCGAGCATTGGCGGCCGGCGGCGATTCCGCGGCAGCGCGCCATCCGGGTCGATGCCGAGTTCTGGGAGGAGAGGGCGTGATCGACGACATTTCGGGCTTGCGCAAGGTGTTGAGCGAAGATCGCGTGATCGCGGTCGTCGGCTTATCCGCAAACTGGTACCGGCCGAGCTACTTCGCCGCCAAGTACATGCAGGAGCGGGGCTATCGCATCGTTCCGGTCAATCCGGCCTATGACGAGGTGCTCGGCGAGCGCTGCTATCCGTCGCTGAGGGACGTCCCCGAACCGATCGACATGGTCGACGTGTTTCGCCGGCCGGCCGATGTGATGCCGGTCGTCGAGGACGCGATCGCGATCGGTGCCCGCAGCCTGTGGCTGCAGCTCGGGGTGATCAACGCCGAGGCGGTTGCACGGGCCGAAGCGGCCGGCCTGCGGGTGGTGATGGATCGTTGCGTGAAGATCGAGTACGGCCGCCTGTTCGGCGGGCTCGGTTGGTTCGGCGTCAATACCGGGGTGATTTCGGCCAAGCGCCCGCCGTTGCCGCCGCGGCCCGGGCGGTCGGGCTGAGGGCTGGAACGGCGTCAGGCGCGCAGGTGGTCGGCGCCGGATGGTCGGCGCAGCGTGGCGGTCAGCGCCGCGTGATCCGAGATGCGGGCCCAGGGGCCGCCGTAGTGGGCCTCGGCGCACTGGACGTCGAAGCCGCGCACATAGATTCGATCGAGGCGAAACAGCGGCAACTGGCTCGGAAAGCTGCGGGCCGGGCGGCCGCGACCGCCGCAGAACACTTCCCGAAGGCCGAGCCGTCGCGCCAGCAGGCGGTCGGCATGGTTGCGCCAGTCGTTGAAGTCGCCGGCAATGATGATCGGCTGGTCGTCGCCGGCCAGCACCTGCATGCGCTCGGCCAGTGCCTCCATCTGTCGTCGGCGACTGCCCGCGAACAGGCCGAGATGGACGCAGACGGCGTGCAGGCGCCCGGCCATGCCGGGGACGTCGATCTCGCAGTGGAGCAGGCCGCGACGCTCGAAGCGATGGTCGGAGACGTCCTGGTTGGCGCTCGTGGCGATCGGAAAACGGCTGAGGATGGCGTTGCCGTGGTGACCGTGATCGTAGACCGCATTGCCGCCATAGGCGCTGTCGACCCAGGCGCCTTCGGCCAGAAAATGGTGCTGCGGAATGGCGGGCCATTCCGGATGGCGCTGGGCGTGCGCCAGATGCATGCCCTGGACTTCCTGCAGGAACACGAGGTCGGCCTCGAGGCTGCGCAACTGTTCGCGCAGGTCGTGGATCACCAGGCGGCGGTTGAACTGCGAAAAACCCTTGTGGATGTTATAGGTGCAGATGCGCAGGGTCGGCATCGTCGGGCCCTTGTTGTCGGTTCGAGTTCGGGGTTGTGGGTCGTATTCTAAGAGCAGGTGGCGATGAAGGAACTTCAGGTTGTCTATCGGATCTCGTGCGCCGCGGCTGAAGTCGAGGCGCGGGCCTGTGCGCTGGCCGTCGAACAGAGCATCGAGATGCCGCCAGAAGCAGTTACGAGTGCCTTCGTGCGCGAGCAGGTCATCGGCGAGGTGCTGGCGATCGAGGCTGCCGCCGACGGCGCCTTCGACGTGCGCGTCGGCCTGTCGCTCGAGAGCACCGGCGGCGAGGGCGGACAACTGCTGAACATGTTGTTCGGCAACAGTTCGCTGCAACCGGAGGTCCGGCTGCAGGACTTCGAACTGAGCGCCGAGGCGGTGCGATCGTTCGGCGGACCCCGCCATGGCATCGCCGGCCTGCGCCGGGCCGTCGGCAGGGTCGATGGCGCGCTCACCTGCAGCGCGTTGAAGCCACTGGGGTCGACCGCGGCCGAGCTTGCCGATCTGGCCTGCGCGCTGGCGGCCGGTGGCATCGATGTGATCAAGGACGATCATGGCCTGGCCGACCAGTCGCGCGCACCGTTCGAAAGGCGGGTGCCGATCATCTGCGAGGCGCTTGCGCGATCGGGCCTCGAGCGATGTCTTTACGTGCCGAGTGTCGGTGGCGGGCCGGCCCGTCTCCGGCGGCAACTGGCCGTGGCCCGGGACGCCGGCGTTCGCATGGTGCTGCTGGCACCGATGGTCAGCGGCGTCGGCGCGCTGCAGGAGGTCGCCGGCGAATTCATGGTGCTGGCCCATCCGGCGATGGCCGGCGCAGCGCGCATCGTGCCCGCCGCGCTGATCGGCAAGCTGTTCCGTCTGTGCGGCGCCGATGCGACGATCTTTCCCAACCATGGCGGGCGATTCAGCTATTCTGAAGACTGCTGCCGGACGATCGCCGAAGCGGCGCGGGCACCCTGGCACGGCCTCGGTACGACCCTGCCGGTGCCGGCCGGCGGCATGCGGCCGGAGCGGGTCGCCGAGATGCTGTCGTTCTATGGAGAGGATGTCATGCTGTTGATCGGCGGCGCGCTGCTGGCTTCCCCGCTCGGTGTCGAGGCGGCAGCCCGGGACTTCGTCGGCGCGACTCGTGCAGCGGTGGCCTGCTCATGACCGGCCCGGTCTGGCGTCGCTGCGAGGCACCCGGCCGCTGGCAGGCGGTGCCGGTGCATCACTACAAGCCCGAGGGGACGGCGCCGTTTCGCGACGTCACCCGTCAATTGCTGTTCGCACATCCGGAGCTGGCCTGCGAGTGGCGTTATTTCGAGATCGGTCCGGGCGGGCACACGACCCTCGAGCGCCACGCCCATGTGCACGCGGTGATGATCCTGCACGGGCAGGGCGCCTGTCTGGTGGGGCAGGACGTCCGGGCGGTACGCAGCCATGATCTGGTCGAGATCCCGGCCTGGACCTGGCATCAGTTTCGCGCCACCGAAGCCACCTCGCTGGGTTTCCTGTGCCTGGTGAATGCCGAACGCGACCGACCCAGCCTGCCCACCGACGACGACATGGCGACGCTGCGCCGCGATCCCAAGGTTGCCGCCTTCATCCGCTGCTGACAGGCGGCGCGGTGCCTGCCGCGTGGCTTCGCCTCAGGACACCGCCAGCATCCGGTCGAGCGCCAGTCGGGCCAGTTCGGCTTCGTGCTCGGGTACGCGGATCGGATTGACGACATTGCCGTCGGCAAGGTTCTCGAGCGTCCACGCCAGGTGCTGCGGGTCGATGCGCTGCATCGTCGAGCACATGCACACGGTCGGCGCCATGAACTGGACGACCTTGCCCTGCGGCTTCATCTCCTCGGCCAGGCGGTTCACCAAATTGAGTTCGGTGCCGACCAGCCAGCGGGTATCGGGCTCGGCGGCGGTGATGGTCTTGATGATGTACTCGGTCGAGCCGACGTAGTCGGAATTGATGCACACGTCGAGATTGCTCTCGGGGTGCGAAATCACCTTGCCGTCCGGATGCTGCATCCGCCAGCGGCGGATATGGCTTTCCTGGAACATCTGGTGCACCGAGCAATGCCCTTTCCACAGCAGGATCTTGGCGTTGGCGATCTGTTCCGGCGTGAGGCCGCCGTATTCCAGGTCCGGATCCCACACCACCATCTGCTCGAGGGCGATGCCCTTCTTGTAGCCGGTCCAGCGGCCGAGATGCTGATCCGGGAAAAACAGCACCTTCTCCCGCTGGGCGAATGCCCAGTCGAGAATCGTCGGGGCATTGGTCGAGGTGCAGACGATGCCGCCGTGCTCGCCGCAGAAGGCCTTGAGATCGGCCGCCGAATTGATGTAGGTGACCGGCGTGATCCGCTCGTCCGGCGTGCCGACGACCTCGGTCAGTTCGCGCCAGCAGCGCTCGACCTTGGCCAGGTTGGCCATGTCGGCCATCGAGCATCCGGCGGCGAGATCCGGCAGGATCGCCGTCTGGTGAGGCTTCGACAGGATGTCGGCGACTTCCGCCATGAAGTGCACGCCACAGAACACGATGTATTCGGCCTCGGTCTCCGAGGCCAGCCTGGCGAGCTTCAGCGAGTCGCCGGTGAGATCGGCATGCCGATAGACATCGGCCCGCTGGTAGTGATGGCACAGCAGTACCGCCTTGTCGCCGAGGCGTTCGCGCGCGGCCACGATCCGCCGTTGCGCGTCCTCGTCGGCGAGGGTGTTGAACTTGTCGAAACTGATCGTCGCTACCTGCATGATGGTCGTCCTGCAAACGGTCTGGCGGCCGTGCCGCCGGTTGCCTGGACCGGCGAGATTGCCGGTGTCAGCTCTGGATCCAGGGCAGGCCGGCGTGGCGCCAGCCGCCGACCCGGTTGCGATGGCCCGCTGCGTCCTTGTCGCCCTCGAAGCCTTCGAGGATGTTGTAGCAGTTCGTGTAGCCGGCTTCGGTGGCGGCCGTCGCGGCCTTGCCCGAGCGCACGCCACTGCGGCACAGAAACATCACCAGCGCTTCCGGATCGACCTGATGCGCGAGCTGCGGCAGGAAGTTGGGATTGAGCGGGCTGCCCGGGTAGCCGAGCCATTCGATCTCGACCGCATCCGGCACCCGTCCGACCCAGTCCCACTCGGCACGCGTTCGCACGTCCACCAGCTTCGCGCCCGGCGCGAGCTGCCAGACCTCATGCGCTTCGGCCGGCGTCAGCGCGCCGGCATACGGCAGCCGCATCTCCTCCGCGCGCTTGTGGGCCAGCCCGAGCAGGTCGTTGAGTCTTCCCATCGTTCGCTCCCGGATCGATAGAATGGCGGGTTCGAGAGTATACCCGGCCGACGCCATATGGTGACCGAGGTCACGCCACCACATTCCGACACCGAGCGCGAGCGCATCATCCGACGAGCGACCCTGACCGGGCTCGCAGTGAACCTGTTCCTGGTCGCGGCGCAGGTGGTGGTCGGCGTCGCCGCCAATGCCTTCAGCCTGCTCGCCGACGCGACCCACACGCTGGCCGACCTGATGGCCGACGGGCTCGTGCTGTTCGCCAACAAGCGTGGTGGCGAGCCGGCCGACCGCGAGCATCCGTATGGACACGGCCGCATCGAAACGGTTGCATCAATGGCGCTGGGCGCGCTGCTGATGGCGGTCGGCGCCGGCTTCCTGATGGCCTCGGTCGACCGCATCCAGCATCTCGGCGAACTGGCCGCGATCCATCCGGCCGCGCTGGTGATGGCGGTGCTGACCCTGTTGGCGAAGGAGGGGCTGTTCCGCTTCCTGCGCCGGGTCGCGCGGCGGGTGCGATCGTCGATGGTCGAAGCCAACGCCTGGCATGCGCGCTCGGACGCGGCTTCGTCACTGGTGGTCGCGATCGGCATCGGCGGCAGCATCGCCGGCTACCCGGCACTCGAGCCGTTGGCCGCGGTACTGGTCGGCGTGATGATCCTGCGCATGGGCTGGCGGCTGGCCTTGCAGGCGGTGCGCGAGTTGATCGACACCGGGCTCGACGCGGAGGAGACCGGCGAGTTGCGCAGCGCGCTGCTCGAGACCTCGGGGGTGATGGGCGTGCACGACTTGCGCACCCGGCGAATGGGGCCGCGGGTGCTGGTGGACGCCCACGTCCAGGTCGATCCGCGCATCACCGTGTCCGAAGGCCACCGCGTCGCCGAGTCGGCGCGGGCGCGGCTGCTGCGGATCCGCAGCGACGTCCAGGACGTGCTGGTCCATGTCGATGTCGAGGACGATCTGTTGCCGCCGGCGGGACTGCGCATCCCGAGGCGGGACGAACTGGTCGCGACCGTGCGCGAAGTCGTCGGCGAGCACGGGCCCGAGCCGGAGCGCGTGCAGTTGCATTTCCTGGGCGGGGAAGTGGAGATCGAAGTGTTCATGCCGTCCGGCTGGAATGGGCATGGCGAGCACGAGCTCGCCGCGCTGCGTCAGCGTGTGGAACGGGCGCTGAATGGCCATCCCTACCTGCGCTGCGTCCGGTTTTTCGAATCCGCACAACAATGGTGCAAGAATTCATAGATTGCACCATTGTTGTGCGTAATTTTTCGTCCAAAATGGTGCATCGTGCAGTGCAGCGGGGAGTGGCTGGCTTTTCTGTCGTTTGGCACGCTAAGTGCTACGATTCGGCCCGTCGATTTTCCACTTTCTTGAACAACGGAACACAACCAGGAGTCGAGCATGTCCGCTGAGAACGTCATGAAGATGATCCAGGAGAATGAAGTTCGCTTCATCGACCTGCGCTTTACCGACACCCGTGGCAAGGAGCAGCACGTCGGGCTGCCTGTGAGCGCCTTCGGCGAGGATCACTTCGAATCCGGCCACCCCTTCGACGGCTCGTCGATCGCTGGCTGGAAGGGCATTCAGGCTTCGGACATGATCCTGATGCCGGATCCCGACACCGCGTACATCGATCCGTTCTTCGACGAGACCACCCTGGTGGTGTCCTGCGATGTCGTCGAGCCGTCCGACGGCAAGGGCTACGACCGCGACCCGCGCTCGCTGGCGAAGCGCGCCGAGGCCTACCTCAAGTCCACCGGCGTCGGCGATACCGCCTACTTCGGTCCGGAGCCCGAGTTCTTCATCCTCGACTCGGTCGAGTGGAACGTCGACATGTCCGGCGTCTACAGCAAGGTGATCTCGGAAGAGGCTGCCTGGTCCACCGCCGAGAAGTTCGAGGGTGGCAACACCGGTCACCGTCCGCGCGTCAAGGGCGGCTATTTCCCGGTGCCGCCGGTCGACAGCCTGAACGACATCCGCGCCGCGATGGTGCTGGCGATGGAAGCCTGCGGCGTCGAGTGTGAAGTGCACCACCACGAAGTCGCGACCGCCGGCCAGTGCGAAATCGGCACCAAGTTCAATACCCTGACCAAGCGCGCGGACTGGACCCAGATCCTCAAGTACATCGTGCACAACGTCGCGCACCAGTACGGCAAGACCGCCACCTTCATGCCGAAGCCCATCGTCGGCGACAACGGTTCCGGCATGCACGTCCACCAGTCGATCTGGAAGGACGGCCAGAACCTGTTCGCCGGCAACGAGTACGCCGGCCTGTCCGAGATGGCCCTGTACTACATCGGTGGCGTCATCAAGCACGCCCGTGCGCTGAACGCCATCACCAACCCGGGCACGAACTCCTACAAGCGCCTGGTGCCGCACTACGAGGCGCCGACCAAGCTGGCCTATTCGGCTCGCAACCGTTCCGCCTCGATCCGGATCCCGTATACCGCCAATCCGAAGGGCCGCCGCCTCGAGACCCGCTTCCCGGATCCGCTGGCCAACCCGTACCTGTGCTTCTCGGCCCTGATGATGGCCGGCCTCGACGGCATCCAGAACAAGATCCACCCGGGCGACCCGGCCGACAAGAACCTCTACGACCTGCCGCCGGAAGAGGATGCCAAGATCCCGACCGTGTGCCACAGCCTCGACATGGCACTGGAAGCGCTGGACGCAGACCGCGAGTTCCTGACCCGTGGCGGTGTGTTCTCCAATGACTACCTCGACGCCTACATCGAGCTCAAGATGGAAGAAGTGAACCGTCTGCGCATCACGACCCATCCGGTCGAGTTCGACATGTACTACAGCAGCTGATCGATCGACCGATCGGCGAAGCGAAGGACGGGCCGCGGCCCGTCCTTTTTTTCCGGCGTTTGCATTTGGCCGGCCGCCTTTCTACACTCGGAAGCCCCACCCACGGGAGTTTCCGACCGATGCGTAAATCCCTGCTTTTCGGTTTGGTGCTGGCGATGCACGGCGGCAGCGTGTCGGCCGGGATCTACAAGTGCGTCGATTCCCACGGGCGCGTCACCTACACCAACGACGTCGATACGGCGAAGGGATGCAAGCAGCTCGACGAAGATCTGCCAGTGTCGTCGGTGCCGTCGCTGAAGCCGCCGGCGCGCAGCGCGCCCAAGGTACCGGACAGCAGCGAGCAGAATTTTCCGCGGGTCAGCCCAGACGAGCAGCAGTCGCGCGACGATAGCCGGCGCTCGATTCTCGGCACGGAGCTCGCCGCTGAGCAGAAGGCCCTGGCCGAGGCCGAAAAGGCATTGGCGGAGCAGGACTCGATCCGCTTCGGCAATGAGCGCAACTACCAGAAGAAGCTGGATCGCCTCGAGCCTTTCAAGCAGCAGGTCGAACTGCACCGCCGCAATGTCGAGGCGCTGCAGAAGGAAATCGCCAATCTCCGCTGATCGCCGGGTGGTGGCGCATTTTTTGCTCACCGGTCAGCAATGTCAGACGAATTCGCCTCCCCCGAGCGCATCGCCGGATTGTGTGCCGGCCTCGAGCTGCTCGCTTCCGCGGTCGTGTTGCTCGACGAGAGCTGCCGCATCCGCTACATGAACCCCGGCGCCGAGAACCTGTTCGAAGTCAGCCAGCGCAAACTCGTCGGATTTCCCCTCAGCGAACTGTTGGGACACTCGCTCGAACTTGCCGGGTCGATCGAGAACGCGCTCGCCGACAACTGGAGCTATACCGGTCACGACCTGCATATCGAACGTTCTGGAACCGAAGTCCTGCGGCTCGACTGCACGGTGACGCCGGTCGATGCGGCCGGCCTGCGCCTGCTGCTGGAGTTCCGGCCGATCGATGCACAGCTGCGGGTGGCGCGCGAGGAACAGCTGATCCAGCAGCAAAAGGCCAACCGGGAACTGATGCGCAACCTGGCCCACGAGATCAAGAATCCGCTCGGCGGCATCCGCGGCTCGGCGCAGCTGCTGGCACGGGAGCTGACCGATCCGGCGTTGCGCGAATACACCGAGGTCATCATCGCCGAGGCCGACCGTCTGCAGGATCTGATGAACCGTCTGCTGTCGGCCCGGGCGATGACGCGGCCGGCGTCGATCAACGTGCATGACGTGCTCGAGCGCGTGCGCCGGCTGGTGCGCGCGGAGTTTCCGGCAATCCATGTCCGCCGCGACTACGACACCAGCCTGCCCGATCTGATGGGCGATCGCGAACAGCTGATCCAGGCGATTCTCAACATTGCCCGCAATGCGGCCCAGGCGCTCGACGGCCAGGGCGAGATCTGTCTGCGCACGCGTGCGGCGCGTCAGATCACGTTCGCCAAGCGTCGCCACAGGTTGGCACTGGAATTGCAAGTGATCGACAACGGTCCCGGTATCCCGGAGCCCATCCGTCATACCTTGTTCTACCCGCTGGTGTCGGGGCGGGAGGGGGGAAGCGGACTGGGCCTGTCGATCGCTCAGACCTTTGTCGAGCAGCATCAGGGAATGATCGACGTCGCCAGCCGTCCGGGGCGCACCTGTTTCACGGTGCTGCTGCCGGTGACCGCAGCGGAACATTGATGCACTATTGTGGTGCAGACGCCAGAAACCTTGGGCCATCGCCGGCCGGCGTCGACCCGCCAACGCGTGAATGACGACAGATGAGTAATGCCGTTTGGATCGTCGATGACGATCGTTCCATCCGCTGGGTGCTCGAGAAGGCGCTTGCCCGAGAGGGAATCGAGCATCGCAGCTTCTCGAGTGCGCGCGAGGTACTCGATGCGATCGAGCGCTCGGGCGAAACGCCGCAAGCGCTGGTGTCGGACATCCGGATGCCGGGCGAGTCGGGGCTCGATCTGCTGCACGAGGTCAAGCAATGCCATCCGCAACTGCCGGTCATCATCATGACCGCCTACTCCGATCTCGACAGCGCGGTTGCAGCATTTCAGGGCGGCGCCTTCGAATACCTGCCGAAGCCCTTCGACGTCGATCAGGCGGTCAGCCTCGTGCGCCGTGCGCTGGAGCAGGGCGCGCAGCAGAACGGCGCCAAGGACGAGGAACTGCTGGCGCCGGAGATCCTCGGTCAGGCGCCGGCCATGCAAGAGGTCTTTCGCGCGATCGGCCGGCTCTCCCAATCCCACGCGACGGTGCTGATCACCGGCGAATCCGGCAGCGGCAAGGAACTCGTGGCCCGTGCTCTGCATCGCCACAGCCCGCGCCGCGACGCGCCCTTCGTCGCCATCAACACCGCCGCGATTCCCCGCGATCTGCTCGAATCGGAACTGTTCGGCCACGAGCGGGGCGCCTTCACCGGCGCCACCGCCCAGCGCCGCGGGCGCTTCGAGCAGGCCGAGGGCGGCACCCTGTTCCTCGACGAAATTGGCGACATGCCGGCCGAGTTGCAGACCCGGCTGCTGCGCGTGCTGTCCGATGGCCATTATTACCGGGTCGGTGGCCACCAGCCGATCCGTGCCAGCGTTCGCGTCATCGCGGCCACCCACCAGAACCTCGACGAACGGGTCAAGGAGGGGCTGTTCCGCGAGGATCTGTTCCACCGTCTCAACGTGATCCGGCTGCGTTTGCCACCGCTGCGGGAGCGTCGGGAGGACATCCCGCTGCTTGCCCGTCATTTCCTGCAGAAGAGTGCCCGCGAACTGGGCGGTGAGCCCAAGCGGCTGACCGACGGCGCGCTGCGGCACATCCAGGGTCAGGCCTTCCCCGGCAACGTTCGCCAGCTCGAGAATGTCTGCCACTGGCTGACCGTGATGGCGCCCGGCCAGACCGTCGATCTGGTCGATCTGCCGAGCGAGCTGCGGGAGTCGAGCCCGCTGCCGCCGGCCGGCGCCGACTGGCGCGCGGCGCTGGCCGACGAGGCCGACCGCCTGCTGGCCGAAGTCCCCGGACAGGTGCACGAGCGCCTGCAGAAGGACTTCGAACGGGTCCTGATCCGGCGGGCCCTGCACGCCACCGGTGACCGCCGTGTCGAGGCAGCGCAGTTGCTCGGTCTCGGCCGCAATACCATCACCCGCAAGATTCAGGAACTGGGGCTCGACGAGGACCGCGCTCCCGGTGGCGACACGGGCGGCAACGGCTGATCGCGCCCGTCCGCGGTTTCCGCGATAATGCGGGCCGATCATCGGCCAGGCTGCGATCCATGTCCATCCCGTCGACCTCCACCTTGAACTCCTCGGCGATCACCGCGGCGCTGGGCGCCAAGGCGCGTCGCTTCGCGATCCGGACGCTCGCCGAGTGTGACTCCAGCAACAGCCGATTGCGAGACGAGCCGTCACCGGACGACGGCCGTGTGCATGTGCTGGTGTGCGAACGCCAGTCCGCCGGCCGCGGGCGCCGCGGTCGGCAGTGGCTGTCTGCGCCCGGCGCCAGCCTGACCTTCTCGATGCGCTGGCGATTCCCTCCGGAGACGTCCGCGCCGGCGGGCTTGTCACTGGTCGCGGGGCTCGCGGTAGCGCGCTCGCTGGAAGGTCTCGGGGTCGAGGCGGTCCAGCTCAAATGGCCCAACGACGTGCTGGTGACGGGACGCAAGCTGGCCGGCATCCTGGTCGAGCTGGTCGGCGGCGGGGCCGCGGGCGTCGAAGCGGTGATCGGTATCGGTATCAATCTCCGACCCTTGCCCGAGGACGACCTGCCCGATGGGCTGGCAGTCGCTGCGGTCAGCGAACTGCTGGCGTCGCCACCGTCGCGGGAGCGCCTGCTGGCCGGTTTGCTGCTGCAGTTCGACCTGATGCTGGAGACCTATGGCGCAGCCGGGTTTGCCGCCTTTCGGGGCGCCTGGGAGCAACGCAACGCCCATGCCGGTCTGCCGGTTCGCGTCGGCGACGATGCCGGCGAGATCCTCGGGACCTGCCTCGGCGTCGATGACGACGGCGCGTTGTGTCTGCAGACCGACGCCGGCGAGCGCCGGGTGATTGCCGGCGACGTCTCCCTGAGGCCGGCCCCTTGAAGCTGCTGCTCGACCTCGGCAACTCCCGTCTCAAGTGGGGCGTTCATTGCGACAGCCGCTGGCGTGCCCAGGGGGTGCTGGAGTACGAGCATCTGGAGCGTCTGGCGCCGGCAATCCTCGCTATCGGGCAGCCCGATGGCGCCGTCGGTGCCAACGTCGCCGGCGCCCGCCGCGCGGCCGAGGTCGAGATGGCGTTGCCGGCCGGACTCGATGTCCGCTGGAACGCACCCACCGCTCGCCAGTGCGGCGTCGTCAATGGCTACGTGCGAGCCGAGCAGCTCGGTGCCGACCGCTGGGCCGCCCTAATCGGTGCCCGGCATCTGCATCGGGGGGCGGCGCTGGTGGTGATGGCAGGGACTGCGACCACCGTGGACCTGCTGGCCGCCGACGGCGAATTCGAAGGCGGTCTGATCCTGCCCGGGCTTGCGCTGATGCGTCGCTCGCTGGCTTCGGACACGTCCGACCTGCCGTTCGCCGACGGCCACCACGTCGAACGCCCGCGCCGGACCGAAGATGCCATCGTCAGCGGCTGCCTCGAGGCCCAGGCGGGTGCGATCGAACGCATGTTCGCGCGCATCGATCAGCGTCAGCAACCGCTGTGCCTGATGAGCGGGGGCGCTGCCGACGCGATCGCGACGACATTGGCGCTGCCGTGCCGGCGCGTCGAGAACCTGGTGCTCGAAGGTCTGGCGCGGATTGCGGAGGATCGGGATAACATCACGCCCTTGAAGTGAATGACGGCGGCTTGATTGGCGCAGCCCCGGGGGCCAGGAGATTGCGATGACCGACGATACCCGCGTCGTGCTCGAGACGCACGAGATGCCGACCCACTGGTACAACGTCGTGGCCGACATGCCGAATCCGCCGGCGCCGCCGCTGGGCCCGGATGGCGAGCCGGCGACGCCGGAGCAGATGGGCGCGATCTTTCCGGGCCAGATCCTCGAGCAGGAGATGAGCGCCGAGCGCTGGATTCCGATCCCGGACGACGTGCGCGAGATCTTGAAGATCTGGCGGCCGAGCCCGCTGTTGCGCGCGGTACGTCTTGAGCGGGCACTGGCCACGCCGGCGCGGATCTATTACAAGTACGAGGGCGTCTCCCCGGCCGGTTCGCACAAGCCCAACTCTGCGGTGCCGCAGGCCTACTACAACCGGCAGGCCGGCATTCGCCGGCTGACCACCGAGACCGGCGCCGGCCAGTGGGGCTCGTCGATCAGTTTCGCCGGCCAGATGTTCGGCCTCGACGTGCGGGTCTACATGGTCAAGGTCAGCTATCAGCAGAAGCCGTACCGTCGCCTGATGATGCAGACCTGGGGCGCCGAGGTGCACGCCAGTCCGTCCGAGCTGACCGAGACCGGACGGCGCATCCTGGCGCAGGATGCCGACAGTCCGGGCTCGCTCGGCATCGCCATCTCGGAAGCGGTGGAAGAGGCCGCCGGGCGTGCCGACACGAATTACACGCTGGGCTCGGTGCTCAATCACGTGCTGCTGCACCAGACCGTGATCGGGCTCGAGGCGAAGCGGCAGTTCGACAAGATCGGCGCCTACCCCGACGTGATCTTCGGTCCCTGCGGTGGCGGCTCTAGCTTCGGCGGCATCGCCTTCCCATTTCTGGCCGACAAGGCTGCCGGTGACGTCCGCGCGCGTGACCTTCGCTGTGTCGCGGTCGAGCCCAGTTCCTGCCCGACGCTGACGCGCGGCGCCTATGCCTACGACTTCGGTGACGCCTCCGGTTTCACGCCGCTGATGAAGATGTATACGCTCGGCCACGACTTCGTGCCGCCGGGCATCCATGCCGGCGGACTGCGCTACCACGGCGATTCGCCGCTGGTCTCGCAGCTCTATCACGAAGGTCTGCTCGAGGCGGTTGCGGTACCCCAGGTCGAGACCTTCGAAGCCGGGCTGCTGTTTGCACGAAACGAGGGGATCATCCCCGCGCCGGAGTCGTGCCACGGCATCCGGGCGGCGATCGACGAGGCGATTCGCTGCCGCGAGAGCGGCGAGCCGCGGACGATCCTGTTCAACCTGACCGGTCACGGGCATTTCGACATGAGTGCCTACGAGCGCATGCTCGGCGGCGGGCTGGAGAACTTCGACTACCCGGCCGCGGCAATCGCCGAATCACTCGCCCATCTGCCGAAGATCGGCTGACGGACAGCACCATGGCACGTGTCGTCTTCTTCGCCCTGTTGCTGCTCAACCTGCTCGCGCTGGGCGGGCTCGCGGGCTGGCTCGGGGGCAGCCGCAGCGACGGCGAACCCGAGCGACTGACCAACCAGTTGCGACCGGAAGCGATCGAACTCGTCGCCCTCGACCGCCTGCCGCCGGAGGTGCCCGAACCGGCGCCGGAACCGATCGTGCCGGAACCGTCCGAACCGCCACTGCCGGTACCAGAGCCGGCGCCGCCGCCCGAACTCGCCGCACCACCGCCGGCTCCGGAAGTGGCTGCGGCGGTTCCGGTGCCGCGAGCCTGCATCCGCTTCATCGAATTGACCGAGGCCCTGGCCAACGAATTGACGACGATGACGAAGGCCTTCGACGAGCCTCTCGATCTCGCCGACAGCGCCGTGCTGCGCCCGACCTCGTACTGGGTCCATGTGCCGCCGCTCGACAGCCGGCGCGCGGCCGATCGCAAGGTCCAGGAGATCCGCAGCCAGGGCGTGCGCGACCTCTTCATCCTGCAGGAGGAGGGGCCGTTCCAGTTCGCGATCTCGCTCGGCCTGTTCAAGACCGAGAGTTCGGCGCAACTGCACCTTCGCCGGCTCGAGGCCCGGGGCGTGACCGGCGGCACGATCACGGCCCGCGGCAACATGATCCATCGGCTGGAGGTCCGCGGCCCGGTCGACGTCCTGGCGACGCTCGCCAGCGATAGCGCGGCCCGTTTCGAGGGGCTCGAGCGCGAGCCGTGCGAACCGTGAGCCGGGGCCGGTCCGTGCGGATACGACCGTGAGCACGGCCCGCGCGCGCCCGGTGATCGGCCTGACCGGCGGCATCGGCTCGGGCAAGAGCGCTGCCGCCGATCTGTTCGCCGGCTTCGGCGCAGACGTCGTCGATACCGATCTGATCGCCCATCAACTGACCGCGCCGGGCGGCGCGGCGATGGCGGCGATCGCCGAGGCCTTCGGTGCCGGCGTGGTGCGCGGCGATGGCGCCCTCGACCGGGACGCGATGCGCGCGCTGGCATTCGACGAGCCGGGCGCGAGGGCGCGACTCGAAGGCATCCTCCATCCGCTGATCCGGTCGCAGTCGGAGCGCCAGATCGCGGCGAGCGAGGCGCCTTATGTGGTCCTGGTGGTGCCCTTGCTGGTCGAGGCCGGCGGTTATCGCGAACGGGTCGATCGCATCTGTGTGGTCGATGTGCCGGAGGCCGAGCAGATGGCACGGGTGATGGCCCGCAACGGCTTCGACGAGGCGCGCGTGCGCGCGATCATGGCTGCTCAGGCGAGTCGCCGGCAGCGCCTGGCGGTGGCCGACGACGTCATCGACAACAGCGGTTCGCTGCTGCGGCTGCGCGAGCAGGTGGAAGCCCTTCATCACCGCTACATGGCGCTCGCCTGAGCATGCCTGCTCGCCCGCCTGCCGGCGGGCAGATCGGACCCCTGTGCTATGATCGGCCGCAATCCAAGCCAGTTTCCGACCTCGGGCCCACGCCGGTGATCAACTACGAGTATCCCCTGAACGAGCGCATTCGCACGCTGCTCCGGCTGGAGGATCTATTCGCCCGGGTCGGTCACTTCGCGGCCAGCGACACCACCTTCGATCACCACAGCGCGTTGATCTCGATGTTCGAGGTTCTCGAGGTGTCGAGCCGTGCGGATCTCAAGGTGGACCTCGTGCAGGAACTGGAGCGCCAGCGCCAGACCCTGCTCGGCTACCGCAACAATCCGGCCATTTCCGAAGAGGCCCTGTCCGGTGCCCTGTACGAGATCGAGCAGGCATCGGCGGCGCTGCTGGCGATGGCGGGCAAGATCGGCCAGTACCTGCGCGAGAACGAATGGCTGATGGCGATCCGCAGCCGCGCGGCGATTCCGGGTGGTGCCTGCCAGTTCGACCTGCCGGCCTACCACTACTGGCTCAATCGTGACGTCGAGGCCCGCCAGCGCGACCTTGCCAACTGGCTGCATCCGATGACCCCGATCCGCGACGGCCTACTGATCGTGCTGCGCCTGCTGCGCAGCAGCGGCCGACCGGACGCGCTGGTGGCCCGCCGCGGCAGTTTCCAGATGACGATGGGTGGCCGCAGTGCCCAGATGATCCGGGTCGTGATCCCGCGCGGGCTTGCCGCGGTCCCGGAGATCAGCGCCAACAAGTACGCGCTGAACATCCGCTTCATGATGCCAGAGACGCTCAGCCGGCCCCGCCAGTCCGAGGCCGACGTCCAGTTCGAACTGACCTTCTGTAATCTCTGATGGCAACGTCCGCAGCCGGAAGCCCGGCACCCGGGCGGACCGTCAAGTGCCCCAACTGCGGCAAACCGGCGCTGTGGGCACCCGAAAATCGGTGGCGGCCGTTCTGCAGCGAGCGCTGCCGCCAGATCGACCTCGGCGCCTGGGCCTCGGACCAGTATCGGGTGGCCGGCAGCGAACCGGCCGGCGATGCCGGGGAACACGACGACGGCTGACGCCCGTCCCGTCGATCGCGACCGACCGGGGCGCGACGCGGTCGGCTGCGCGCAGCTGCACATCAGGCCCGGCGCCAATGGCGGCCCCTGGACTGGCCGCGGCTGGACGGGCGGGATCAGCCGGCCACGGGTGCCGCCCAGGTCGCCCGGATCGCAGCGATGCCGTGGGCCCCGGATGCCCGGGCCGTAGCCATGTCGGCCGGCCCGATGCCGCCGATCGCGAGCACCGGGAACGGAAGATTTGCGGTGAGGGCGGCGAATCGTCGCCAGCCGAGGGCCGGTTGGCCGGGGTGGCTCGGCGTCGGTGCGACGTGCCCGAGCAGGGCATAGTCGAGTTCGAGCCGCGCTGCCCGCTCGAGATCGGCGCGATCGTGGCAGGACGCGCCGACCCATTCGAAATCGGGTCGGTGACTGGCTTCGGCGAGCGCCGCCGAGCGCAGGTGCAGTCCGTCTGCACCCACTGCGCGCGCCAGGTCGGCATCGTCATTGACGACCATCAGCGCGCCATGGTCGCGGCAGCGGTCGATCACCGCCTGCGCCAGCCGGCGTCGATCCTCGGTCGGCAGTCCTCCGTCGCGCAGCTGAACCAGACGCAGGCCGGCAGCCAGCGCCCGCTCGAGGGCCACGAGCTGAATGTCGATACCGAGCCCTGCGGCATCGGTGACGCCCATCTGGCGCGGCAGCCGCAGTGCCTTCAGCACCGGCGCGTTGGCCGGCAGCATCGGTGCTACCGTCAGGACCTCCGCCCGCTGCCACGACAGGGCGCTGTGGACATGGTCATTCACTTCACCGGACCACTCGGGCACCTCGAAGAAATTCAGCCGGACATGGGCGTGCTCGTAGGTGAACTCGCGTACCAGCCAGGGCCAGCAGGATTCGGCCCGGATGCCCAGTTCTTCGTCCAGCTCGCGGACCAGCGCCGCTCGCGCATCCTCGCCGGGTTCGACCTTGCCGCCCGGGAACTCCCAGTAGCCGGGATAGAAGGTGCCGGGTGCGCGCTGGCCGAGCAGGAAGCTGCCGTCCGGCCGCGTGATGACTGCGGCCGCCACCTCGATCCGCTTGCGTTCGCTCATTCGCCGCCCTCGCGGCGGCCGGCGTAGTCGCGGGCGAACTGCCAGGCGACCCGGCCGCTGCGCGAGCCCCGCATCAGTGCCCATTGCAGTGCCTCGCCGCGTGCCGATTCGATGGCGTCGGCGGGAAGCTTGAACTGCTTGAGCCAGTGGGCGACCACGTGCAGGTACTCATCCTGGCTGAACGGATAGAACGAGAGCCACAGCCCGAAGCGTTCGGACAACGAGATCTTTTCCTCGACCGCTTCTCCCGGATGGACCTCGCCGTCGACGTGGCGGGCCTGGAGATTCTCGTCCATGTATTCGGGCATCAGGTGACGACGGTTCGACGTGGCGTAGATCAGAACATTGTCGGCCACCGCCGCGACCGACCCGTCGAGCACGCTCTTCAGCGCCTTGTAGGCGGCCTCGCCTTCCTCGAACGACAGGTCGTCGCAGAACAGGATGAAACGCTCGGGTCGGTCCCGGACGAGATCGACGATGTCCGGCAGGTCGATCAGATCGCCCTTGTCCACCTCGATCAGGCGCAGCCCGCGTTTGGCATGGGCGGTCAGCAAGGCCTTGATCAGCGAGGACTTGCCGGTGCCGCGAGCACCGGTCAGCAGCACGTTGTTGGCGTGGCGGCCCGCCAGGAACTGGCGCGTGTTCTGCTCGATGCGTCGCTTCTGCTCGTCCACATCCTTCAGATCCGACAAGCGGATGCGGTGGGGTTCGGTCACCGCCTCGAGCGCGGCGCGGCCGTTGCGCCGGCGCCAGCGAAAGGCCGTCGATGCGTGCCAGTCCGGCGCTTCGGGCGGGGCGGGCAGGATCGCCTCGAGCCGCTCGAGGACGCGCTCGGCCCGGGCGAGCAGGGCCGCAAGCTCAGGTGTCTCGTTCATCGTCGTTGGTGTCGGACTTGCGGTTCTTGCGTGGCCAGGTGGCCCAGACGATCACCAGCAGCAGCGTCAGGGCCACCAGTGCTTCGAGAAAAATGACCCACATCGGGATTCCGGTCGGCGGTTTGGTGGTTCTCGGTTGCGTCGAGGGCGGGCGTCTTATACTGCCCGCCGTGCGTCCGCGAGTGTAACCGATACCCATGCCCCAGGCCTCGAAGCACCTGTTCGCCGGCTGGCTGACGATCCTGCTGGGTGGCTGTTTTGCGCCATCGCCGGTCGAATTGCATCCGGTGACCTGCCCGACCACCGAATGTCCGGCCTGCCCGGCATGTGCGCCGTGCCCCAAGTGCCCCGAGGCGCCCGCTGCGCGGACGCCAGCGGCCGCTGCAACGGATGGGCCGGCGACCTTGCGGCCGGCGGTCTGGTCGGATCTTCCGGGGATTGCCGACGATGCGCTCGCCGAGGCGCTGCCGGCGCTTGCGGCTTCGTGCGACAAGCTGGCCGGCCAGCCGCGCTGGCGCGAATTCTGCGGATCCCTCACCGCGTTGCCGGCGGGTGCCGGACGGCGAGAACTGGCCGCCGTGCTGCGATCCGGTCTCGTACCCTGGCAGGTCGTCAATGCGGACGGCAGCGAGAGCGGCCTGGTCACCGGCTACTACGAACCGCTGATCCATGGGCGGCTGGTCCGCGATGCGCAAGCGCATTGGCCGATCCACGGCGTGCCGGACGATCTCGTCAGTGTCGAACTGGCCGACGTGTATCCCGAGCTGGAGAAGCTGCGGCTGCGGGGTCGGCTCGTCGGCGGCGTGCTCGAGCCCTACTGGACCCGGGCCGAGATCATGGCGCTCGGGGATGCCTTGCCGGCGCCGGTCCTGCTGTGGGCGGACGACCCGATCGAGCTCTTCTTCCTGCAGGTGCAGGGGTCGGGCCGGGTCCAACTGCCGGATGGCAGTCTGGTGCGCATCGGTTACGCCAATCACAACGGACACCCGTACGTATCGATCGGACGCTGGTTGATCGAACAGGGCGAAATGACCCTGTCCGACGCTTCGATGGCAGGCATCAAGGCATGGGCTCGCGCGCATCCACAACGCCTCGAGGAACTGCTTGGCGTCAATCCGGGCTATGTCTTCTTCCGGCAACTGCCGGCCGGCGATGGTGGCCCGCTGGGTGCGCTGGGCGTCGCCCTGACGGCGGGCCGAAGCATCGCGGTGGATCCCCGCAGCGTGCCGCTCGGTGCGCCGGTCTTGCTCGACACCACGGAACCCGCCAGCCAGACGCCGCTGCGTCGCCTGGTGGTTGCCCAGGACACCGGGGGGGCGATCAAGGGCGGTGTGCGCGCCGATTTCTTCTGGGGCTTCGGCGCAGAAGCCGGCGCGATGGCCGGTCGCATGCGACAGCAGGGACGGATGTGGGTGTTGCTGCCGCCCGATTACGAGCCGGAAGCCACGCCCGCCCGATGAGGGCCACCGTCGCAGGCGGCGAACGCACCATTTCAGAGAAAACCGGCGAAAAATTGCCCCAATATGGGGCGAGCCTCCCGGTGAATGCACAAATTGTGGGCATATCGTTCGCAAGTGTGGTGCATGATTTCGCTAAGTGATTGAAATATGGATGCCCCATTGTTGGTATGGTCTTCGCTTCGTGCGCCCCCATTGTGCAAAAGGGGAGTAGGCGATGGAAGAGTTCAAGGTGGGCGGCGACGTCCTGTTCATTCTGCTGGGCGCCATCATGGTGCTGGCGATGCACGCCGGGTTCGCGTTTCTCGAGGTCGGCACCGTGCGGCGAAAGAATCAAGTCAATGCCCTGGTCAAGATTCTGACCGACTTCGGGATGTCCACGCTGGCCTATTTCTTCCTGGGTTACTGGGTGGCCTATGGCACCGGCTTCCTGGTCGGCGCCGAACAGCTGGCTTCGCAGGGCGGCTATGAGCTGGTCAAGTTCTTCTTCCTGCTGACCTTCGCGGCCGCGATCCCGGCGATCATTTCGGGCGGCATTGCCGAGCGCGCGCGCTTCACGCCGCAACTCATCGCCACCTTCTTTCTGGTCGGACTGGTCTATCCCTTCTTCGAGGGCATCGTCTGGAACGGCAACCTCGGCCTGCAGGGATGGCTCGAATCGAGCTTCGGTGCACAGTTCCACGATTTTGCCGGCAGCGTGGTCGTGCACGCCGTCGGCGGCTGGATCGCCTTGCCGGCGGTGATGCTGCTGGGTGCGCGGCGTGGCCGCTATCAGAAAAGCGGGGCGATCGCCGCGCATCCACCGTCGAGCATTCCCTTCCTCGCGCTGGGTGCCTGGATCCTGACGGTCGGCTGGTTTGGCTTCAACGTCATGAGTGCGCAGCGGCTCGAGGCGATCAACGGCCTGGTGGCGCTGAATTCGCTGATGGCGATGGTCGGCGGAACGCTGGCGGCACTGCTGGCCGGCCGAAATGACCCGGGCTTCGTCCACAACGGGCCGCTGGCCGGTCTGGTGGCCGTCTGCGCCGGTTCCGACCTGATGCATCCGGTCGGTGCCCTGGTGGTCGGCGCAGTCGCCGGCGTGCTGTTCGTCCAGTTGTTCACGATCGCCCAGAACCGATGGAAGATCGACGACGTGCTCGGCGTGTGGCCGCTGCACGGCCTGTGCGGGGCGTGGGGCGGGATCGCCGCGGGCATCTTCGGCAGCACCGCGCTCGGCGGACTCGGCGGGATCAGCTTCGCCAGCCAGTTGGTCGGTACGATCGCCGGCATCGCGGTGGCGGTGGTCGGTGGCATCCTGGTATATGGCGGGATCAAGGCCGTGATGGGGCTGCGGCTCGACCCGGAGCAGGAATTCGAGGGGGCAGACCTCGCACTGCACAAGATCTCGTCGACGGCCGAAAAGGAAACCTCCTGGTAATTCGGCGGCAAGGTGGGCGCAGCCGGGCGCGGAACGGCCGCGCCGGGTCGCACCGTGGGGAGCGCGCTCAGCGCAGTCGCAGGATGCGGATCGCGCCGGTCAGCACGACGATGCCGATGGTGCAGCCGATGACCCGGTCGGGCCAGGGGCTCGAGGTCCATGCCACCAGGACAGCGGCCACCATGACGCCGAGATTGGCCAGCACGTCGTTGGCCGAGAAGATATAGCTCGCGCGCATGTGCACGCCGCCGTCGCGGTGGCGCGAGACCAATGCCAGACAAGCGACATTGGCGGCGAGTGCCAGCAGCGACACGCCGATCATGGTGATTTCCTCGGGCATGCCGCCAACCGCCGCGCGGCGTACCGTCTCGACCAGCACGCCGACTGCGAGCAGCAGTTGCAGCACGCCCGACAGGCGCGCTGCGAACCGCTTGTGGCGGGCGGAACGGCCGACCGCATACAGCGCGACGCCATAGACGCCCGCATCGGCGAACATGTCGGCGGCGTCGGCGACCAGGCCGCTAGAGCCCGCCCACCAGCCGGCGATCATCTCGATCACGAACATCAGCCCGTTGATGGCCAGCAGCAGGCGCAGCACGTGTGCCTCGGCGTCGTCGCCGACGGTCGCCGGCCGGTCGTCGGCCGCCAGCCAGTCGCTCGCCTGCAGCTCGGCGCCAAAGCCGAGCGGTTCCAGTCGCTGCACGATGTCGCTCGGGTCGCCGGCATGCTCGACCACCAGCCGCCGGCCCGGGAGATCGAAGCGCATTGCCGCGATGTCCGCGTCGGCGAGCCGCAGGCGAATCTGCTGTTCTTCCGACGGACAGTCCATGCCGGGTATGTACAGCACCGAGCGCCGCCGTCGAGGCGGCATGTCGCGATCGGGTGTCGCAGCGCGAGGGGCCGTTGGCGGCGCACAGCGGAGTTCACTGGCATCGTCGGATCTGTCGGGGCGAGTCATTCTGGTTCCTGCGCCTGTCTCGTCGGTTGATCAAATCCTGACGCGAGCCGACCGGTTGCGCCGGGGGCGGCAAGCGGATTGCACCCGGCATTGCCGGCAACAGTCTAGCCAGCCCTGTGCGAAGACGCAGGCGACTGGGACTGGCGACGGACACCGCAATGCCGGCGAACGTCCTAGAATTCGATAAGCGGCGCCGCTGGCAGCGCCGAGTTGCCATGGCGGGGGTGCAAGGTGAAGACGAAGATCGTCCGCAAGCAGGATGGTGTCGAGGTGCAGGTCAGCGATGTCGAAGGTCGAACGGACCGCCTGCTGGCGGCCTTCCGCGAGTGCCAGGAGGGGCGATGCACCTGTCCGACCGATGAGTACCGCAAGGTCGAATCGGTCGGTGTGAACCGGTCCGGCAGCGACATTTTGCTGTCGATCAGGGCGAAAGCCGGTCGCCGGATCGACGTGAGCGAGATCGAACGCTGCCTGGCACATACCCGGGCAAAGTGCGAGTGAGGCACGGCCGGCGGGCCGGCGACCGGTGACGCCGCCGGCGCTTGCCCGGCTCGCGCCCGCAGATCGCCGACGTTTGCCGGCGTCGCGTTGTCGGGCGCCTACCCCAGCGCTACGAAGTGCTTGCGCAGGCCGTGCAGCTTGCCGGTCGTGGCGTCACCCGGAGCGCCTTGCCTCAAGTCTTCCAGGCTGTTGATCTGTCTGGGATATTCATTGTAGTTGACCTTTGACTGCCGCTTGTATTCGACCTGGGGCCGGACACCCTGGCCGATGAAGGTGACGATCACCGTCAGTTCGGCGATGTTCTTGCGGCCGATGTCGTAGGCGTCGCAAGCGGCCGGCGCGACGCCGAGCGCATTTGCGAGCTTGCGCGGATTGTGGTTCTGATTGAATCCGACGATCACCAGGCGGTCGATCTGGCGATCGTTGATCTTTGCGACCAGACGGTCCAGGGTCTTTTGCGTATGTTTCGCGGGCTGGTCACCGGCCCAGATGTCCATCGTGAAATGCGCGCCGACCAGGGTGTTCGGCAGCACCGCGACCACGCCGGTGCAACTCGAGAATTTCGGGAACAACAGCGGCGACCCCTCGCCGGCAGTCTCCTCGGTGACGATCATGACGTTGTTGAACTGGGGCATCCAAGTCTCTCCGTTGTGCCGGTTGTCGGTCTGTTGCTTGCGCCCGGGTCTGGCCGCGTCCGCCGCCGGGGGCGCAGTGCAAGACGATACTCGGGTTGTGCCGGGATGCCCACGTCGCTGCATCCGCATCGACCACGGCCGGCGACAATGCCGTTGCGAGCGATGCGCCCGCAGGTCCCGGCGACGGGTCCGGCATCGTCAGCGATCGATTGCTGCGGCCAGCGGCAGCGGCGTATCGCTGACCGCTCGGAATTCGCCTCGCTGCTCGCAGAAGTCCCAGCGTTCGACTGCACAACTGGGTCGCGCCCCCGTGTTGCCGCCAGCGTAGCGAATCAGGTTGAACGAATTGCCTGCCTCGTGCCGGATGCGGCTGGAGACGACCGTGCCGGCCTGTACGACCCACGTCGCCCGGCCGTTGCCGATGCGCGCCACGTAAGGCAGGTGGATGTGTCCGCCGAGCACCAGATCGGCCCCGGCCGGCGGCCAGCGTTCGAGTGCCTGCTGGCGCCCGCGCAGCAGGTCACGGCGGTCGTCGGGTCGGGCCACTGCGAGCGGCTGATGGGTGACGATCATCCGAAGCTGGCGTGGCGATGCAAGGGCCAGGCGCTCTACCACCCGGTCGACCTGTTCACGGCGCAGGACCCCGTGCTTGTGGCGCCACGGGCTGACGGTGTTGAGCACCTGCAAATGCAGCAATGGGTCTTCATGCACCGACTCCGGCGATCGTCCGAAGGCCGCGCGAAACGGCGCGAACGGATCGAGCAGCCGCTGCAGTGGATCGAGCACCGGCAAGTCGTGGTTGCCGGGGGTCAGATGCAGCCTGGCGGCCGGTGCCAACTCGCCCAGCCGTTCGACGAAGGCAGCGGCCCGTCGAAACTGATCGGCTGTCGCACGCTGGGTGAGATCGCCGGAGATCACTATGTGTTCCGGCGTCAGGCCTCGCAGCATCTCCATCAGGGCAGCCATCGGGCGTTCCCGCTCGGTGCCGAAGTGGGGGTCGGAGAGGTGCAGCAGGCTAGCCATCGTCAAACTGCGCGCAGGCGGCATCGGCGGCCGGCGGTGGGATCATCAGGAACAGCGGGTCGGGCGAGATCGCGAAATGCAGTGGCATCGTCATCGCGCCGGTCTCGCCGTCGGTGGCGACCTTGATCCGTGGCGACCGGCGACGGCGTAGGTGGCTTGGCGGCTTCGACACCGTCATCTCGCGAAACGCGAAACTGGTGACTTCGTCCGCTTCCCCGAGCAGGCCGAGGGAGCCGCGGAATGCCAGTGCCAGCAACCCGATGCGATCGACCGGCTTCAGATGCAGGGCGGCCAGCAGGCCATGGTCGATGCTCGCGGCCTCGACCAGGCCGACCTGATCCAGTTGCAGCCGGTTGTTGCCGACGAACAGCGTGGACGTCTCGACGTCGTCGCGGATTCCTTCGACGTGCAGTTGCAGCCTCAGCCGGCCGCGCTCGACGAGCAGGCTGAACAGGGCCGACAGCAGTGCCACCAGCCGGCTTCTGCCGAATTGCCGCTTGGCCTGTTCACGTTGCTCGAGCAGCCGCGGATAGAGGCCGAGACTGGCATTGACGAGGAACACGCGGTGATTGACCGTGCCGACCTGCACCGGCCGGACCGCACCCGTGATCAGAATCCGGGCGGCCCCTTCCGGCTCGAGCGGAATCCGGTGGTTGCGTGCGAAGTAGTTGAACGTCCCCATCGGCAGCACGCCGAAGCGGCAACCGCTGCCGATCAGCCCCTGGACGACAGCGTTGATGGTGCCGTCGCCACCGGCCGCGACGACCATGCCATCGCTGTCACAGGCGCGCTCGCCGAGCGTGCGTGCGAGTTCGCCGATGGCCTCCGGACGCTCGATCGCGACGAATCGGTGCGGTCGCGCGGCGGCCTCGAGTACGGCGGCCACCCGCGCATGAGACTGGGCCTGATCTCCGGCGCCCGAGCGCGGGTTGAACATGATGTCGATCGGTCCACTACCCGGCCCGGTCGGGCTCGGCCGGTTTCGGCTGGGGCTCACCTGGATTTCGCTCCGAACATTCGATGTCCACCGCAGCCGGATCCGGTCCGCGCCGCGCCCGAGTGGCTTCCTGCTGCCGTGGTTTATGCTGTCGTACGTCATTGGCCGCAAGCGGGGGAGTATGGCATGGAGCAGCCCGGCGATCTGGATCGCCTGCGAGGCTGGATCGGGCGGTGCGAGCAGCGCGAGGAACTGCTCGCGGCGTTTCCGACAAGGGCGCTGAAGGCGACCCTCGAGGCTCCGTACGCCGGTGACGGCGAAATCGGCGAGTCGCTGCCGCCGTTGTGGCACTGGCTCTACTTCCTGCCCCTGGCAGCGCAGTCGTCGCTGGCTGCGGACGGCCACCCGCACAAAGGTGGATTCCTGCCGCCCGTGCCGCTGTCCAAGCGGATGTGGGCCGGCGGGCGCTTCGGATTCGAGTCGCCGCTGACGATCGGCGCGCGTGCCGTGCGCACGTCCACCGTGACGCGCGTCGAGGCGCACCGCGGGCGAAGCGGCGATCTGGTGTTCGTCACCGTCCGACACGACATTGCGTCCGACGGTGACGCCTGCCTGTGGGAAGAGCACGACATCGTCTATCTCGCCGCGACGGGCGGAAGCGTGCAGGCGCCAGCGACCGATTTCGTCCAACTGGGGGCATTCAACCGCGAAATCGTCGCCGACGAAGTATTGTTGTTCCGCTATTCGGCGCTGACCTTCAATGGCCATCGCATTCACTATGACCGTCGCTATGCCACCGAGGTCGAGGGCTATCCGGGACTGGTCGTGCACGGCCCGCTGATGGCCACCCTGCTGATCGATCTGCTGCTGCGCGAGCGGCCTTCGGCAACGCTTGCAGGTTTCGAGTTCCGTGCGCTGGGGCCGGTCTTCGACGGCAGACCATTTCAGCTCTGCGGGTCGTTCGAGCGCAACAGCAATGTCCGCCTCTGGGTTCGGGACGAACACGGGCACAAGACGATGGCCGCGAGTGCCCGCCTGGCGGCGTGACCACGGACACAGAGGGAAGACGATGGAGATCGAGGGGCTGGACCATCTGGTGCTGACCGTAGCCGACGTCGATGCGAGCGTGGCGTTCTACTGCTGCGTGCTCGGCTTCGAGGCGGTCACCTTCGGTGGCGGTCGCCAGGCGCTGGCCTTCGGCGGGCAAAAGATCAACCTGCATCCGGCCGGGCGCGAATTCGAACCGAAGGCGGCAAGGCCGACGCCGGGTTCGGCCGACCTCTGCTTCATCGCCCGGCAGCCGCTCGAACAAGTCCTCGAGCACCTGGCGATGCACGGTGTCGCGGTCGAGGCGGGGCCGGTGGAGCGGACCGGGGCGTGCTCGCCGATCCGCTCGGTGTATTTTCGTGATCCCGACGGCAACCTGATCGAAGTCGCCAACCGGATTGCCTGAGATGCCGGATGGGGCGGGCACCGCAATCGGCCAGCCCGGCCTGTTTCGTCAACCGGGCTTCGTGCGTTTTTGGGTCGCGCGCGTCTGCAGCGCCGGTGGCTACCAGATGCTCGGCGTGGCGGTGGCCTGGCAGGTCTGGGAAATCACCGGCAGCGCGGTTGCGCTCGGCCTGGTCGGGCTTGCCCAGTTCCTGCCGAAGCTGCTGCTGATGCCGATGGCCGGAAACTGGGCCGATCGCTTCGAGCGGCGCCGGCTGGTGGCGATGGCGCAGGCGCTGCAACTCGCGAGCCTGCTGCTGCTGGTCTGGGCCGACGAACAGGGCAGCCTGTCGCCGGAACTGATCTATGCGTTGCTGGTGGTCAACGGCATTGGCCGCAGCTTCGAGATGCCGACCTCTCAGGCCCTGTTGCCGGCGCTGGTACCGCCGGCGATGTTGCCACGGGCGGTGGCGATGGCAGCCTCGGCATTTCAGATGTCGACGATCGCGGCGCCGGTGCTGGCCGGCTTTCTCTATGTGCTGGGGCCCGCCGTGGTGTATGGACTCGCCAGCGCGCTGATGACCCTGGCCGTGTTGTCGGTGCTCGGTGCCCGTCCGCTGACGGAACAGATCCGCATGCCCGCCGGCCGCAGCGCATGGCGCAACTTCGTCGACGGCATTGCCTTCATTCGACGCGAGCGTGCGGTGCTCGGCGCCATCTCGCTGGACATGATGGCAGTCCTGCTGGGCGGCGCGACGGCATTGATGCCGATCGTCGCCAGCGAGGTCCTGCATACCGATGCCTGGGGCCTCGGGCTGCTGCGGGCTTCCCCGGCGGTGGGTGCGCTGGTGATGTCGCTGTGGCTCGCGCACCATGCATTGCAGCGCCGCGTCGGGCGGCTGATGTTCGGCTCGGTGGCGATCTTCGGTGTCGCCACGATCGCCTTCGGTCTGTCGTCGTCGCTGTGGCTGTCGATCGCCGCACTGGCGCTACTGGGTGCGGCCGACATGGTCAGCATGGTGTTCCGCGGGGCCTACATCCAGCTCGCCACGCCAGATGCGATGCGTGGCCGGGTCGGCGCGGTCAACGGCCTTTTCATCGGCGCTTCGAACCAGCTTGGAGAGTTCGAATCGGGCCTCACCGCAGCCTGGCTCGGCCTGGTGCCGGCCATCGTCCTCGGCGGTGTCGGCTCTCTGCTGGTGGTGGTGCTGTGGGCGCGCTGGTATCCCGAATTGTGGCGGCTGGACCGCTTGCCGGATGGCTGAGATTTGGGCGGGGCGACGGTCCGGCGTTTCCCCGGTCTGCGCTTTTGCGGCATGCTGGCAGGCATTCCCGCGGCTGTGCGAACGACGCCGGCCGCGACAATCGACGACGGAGTTCGCGACATGACCAACCAGGCCCAGGATCGGCAGTTGCTGGAGCTGATCCGTCAGTTGTTCAACGAGAAGATCCCGTTCAACCGGGTGCTCGGTCTGCGAATCGATTCGCTCGACTACGATCACCCCCGGGTACGATTCGAGATGCGGCCGGAGCTGGTCGGAAACTTCGTTCGGGGCAACCTGCACGGCGGCGTCATCTCGGCGGCGATCGACGTCACCGGCGGGCTGGCGGCGTTTCTCGGGGTACAGAAGCGGCTGGCCGACGAGCCGCTGGAAACGAAGCTCGAGCGATTCGGCCAGCTCGGCACGATCGATCTGCGTATCGACTATCTTCGTCCGGGATTCGGCGACTGGTTCGAGGCGACTGGTTACGTTCTGCGTACCGGCAACAAGGTCGCGGTCACCCGGATCGAACTTCACAACGACGAGGAAAGCCTGATCGCGGTCGGCACCGGTGCCTACGTCGTCGGCTGACGACATCCCGACGTCGTTCCTCGGCCCGTCGGCGGAGGTTTCCGCGATCCCGATGAATCTGCCCGAAAGCCGCGCGGGCGCTTGAGTCACGCGTTCATCTTAAGCATACTGGCATCGTCAAAAATCGTTGCGCGCGGCATATTTTCCGGAGTTGGCGCGCAGGCAGGACGCTAGCGCGTCCGGAGAATCGCACGTGTCTTCGCTTCCGGTCCTCGACGAACTCCGCCTGAGCGGCGTGCTGCCCAGCCCCAAGGGCGTTGCACTGGCCGTGATGGAGCTATGCCAGAGCGAGACCGCGACGCTCGAAGACGTCGCCCGGGTGGTGATGACCGACCCGGCCCTGTCCGGCAAGCTGATCCGGCAGGCCAACGCGGCGTCGTTGGGCGGGCGCCCGGTGGTGTCGGTGCTCGAGGCCGTTCGGCGTCTTGGACTGGCGCCAGTCAAGCAGCTCACGCTCGGTTTTTCGCTGGTGGATCAGTACGGCGAGGGCGCCTGCGGCAACTTCGACTACCAGGGCTTCTGGTCGCATTCGCTGCTGGCGGGGCTGGCGATGCAGAGCCTTGCCCGCTCGAACGGCATGGGGCCGCCCGACGATCTGTTCGCTTGCGGCCTGTTCTCCGGGATCGGGAGGCTGGCGCTGGCGACTGCCTACCCGGACGCCTATGGCGAGATCCTCGCGGCCAGCGATCGCCGAGACGGGCTGATGCTCGCCGCAGCCGAACGCCAGCGCCTGCAGATCGACCACAACCAACTGGCGGCGGCAATGCTGGCGGACTGGGGATTCCCGGCCGCTCTGATCGATCCGGTGGAGCACCACGAGGAGACCGAGTCAGGCCATTTCCAGGCCGGTTCGCGTGGTCATCAAATCTACGAATCGCTGCGGCTGTCGGTCTGCATCGCCGACCTCGGACAGGTCGACGAGGCAGCCAGGCACGCGCTGCTGCCCGACCTGATGCGCGTCGCCGGGCGGGTCGGCCTCGACGAGGACGAACTCGGCGAACTGCTCGATCCGCTGATCGAGCAGTGGCACGAATGGGGCGATCTGCTCAACGTCCCGACTCACCAGCTGCCGTCGTTCGCCGAGATCGCCAGCGCACCGCCGCCCCATGCGGCAAGCAGCGGCGAAGACCCGACCCTGAAGATCCTGCTGGTCGACGACGAGGAATCGAGCCGCACGCTGATCCGCAAGATGCTGGTCGAATCGTGCGGGCACGAGGTCCAGCTCGCGGCAGATGGTCGATCGGCGCTGGCGCTGGCGGTCGACAGCCGACCGCAGGTGGTGATCACCGACTGGTTCATGCCCGGGATGGACGGGCTGGAACTGACCCGTGCCTTACGCGCGACCGATTGGGGTCAGGTGATCTACGTCGTGATGCTGACCGCCGCGGCATCGCAGGCCCAGGTCGAGCAAGCCTTCACCGAGGGCGTCGACGACTATCTGATCAAGCCGGTTGCCGAGGTCGAGCTTCGCGCCCGGCTGCGGGCGGCCTGGCGCTATGTCAAGCTTCACGACGAATGGCAGCGCGACCGGGCCCAGCTCAAGCGCATCGCCTCCGAACTGGCGGTCAGCAACCGCAAGCTCGAGCAGGCGGCATTGACCGACGCGTTGACCGGCCTCCCCAATCGCCGTGCCGGCATGACGCTCCTCGAGCAGGCCTGGAGTGCAAGTCGGCGAGGCGATCAGCCGGTGTCACTGATGATGGTGGACGTGGACCGCTTCAAGGGGATCAACGACGCGCACGGCCATGCGGGCGGAGATACCGCGCTGGTTGCGGTGGCGGCGACCTTGCGCGCCGAGGCGCGCAAGGACGACTGGGTGTGTCGCGTCGGCGGTGAGGAATTCCTCGTGATCTGCCCGAACACGCCGTTGCCGGCGGCGGCCAGGACCGCGGAGCGATTGCGTCAGGCCGTTCGGCGCCAACCGATCGCGGTCGGTGACCAGGCCGTGCCGGTGACCGTCAGCATCGGCATTGCAGCGCGCGAGCCGCTGACCCACGACGCCGACAGCCTGGTGCGCGACGCCGACAAGGCACTGTACGCGGCCAAGCACGCGGGTCGCGACCGTTGCTGCCTGGTACGTGGTGGCAAGACCCACCTGGGACCGGCCTGAGCGAGCGCTTTCGGGCTCGGCAATCTTTTCGCCGGCTTCTCGGATGGCATGTCGTTTCAGGAAATCTGCTCGTCACCGCTGGTGTCGCCGCGCGTCACTCGCCACCCCGCCATCGCTTTCCTCTCGATCGATGCCGATCGCCGACAGCATGCGGGTGGCAGTCGTCGCAGGTTGCACCCGCTGCCGGCCGAGGGGCATGGGGCCTTCAGCAGGTGCGTTCGCGGCCGCAGGACGGCGATGCGCACCCGTGGCGGCCCGAATCGACGATCCGGTCTCGGTCGCGCCCGGCAGGCCGGTCCGTCAGATCCATGATGCGTGGGATACGCCGGCGCTCGCCGATCGATCGTCTGGACAGCGTTGCCTGACGCCATCGCATCGTCGCCACAAGCGCTCAGCGCACAGAGCACGTCAGGGCTGTTTCCCGGATTCGACCTCTGTAGGCCCACTCCGACAGGGCTTTCGGAGCGTGCCGATGATCTACCGACCTGCCCCTTGGATAAAGTGAAATCACCGTAAGGCCACGTCATCGGCGCGGTCCGGAAAACGTGAATCCCTCAACCAAGGAGAACAGCCATGAATCGCGACATCATCGAAGGAAACTGGAAACAATTGAAGGGCGCCGTCAAGGTGAAGTGGGGCAAGCTCACCGACGACGATCTCGACATCATCGAGGGCAATCGTGAGCGCCTGGCCGGCAAGATCCAGGAGCGCTACGGCATCACCCGGGACGAAGCCGAGTCGCAGTTGAAGGACTGGGAGCAGATGGGTCGCCACTAACCGACATCGCGCGGCGGTCCGTCGAGGAGCCGGTCGCGCCATAGGAGAACCGCCATGCTTCACTATGCCATCGTATTTTTCGTCATCGCCCTAATTGCCGCCGTCTTCGGCTTCAGCGGAATCGCTGCAGGTGCGGCGGGAATCGCCAAGATTCTGTTCGTGGTATTCCTGCTGATGGCACTCGTCAGCTTCGTCGTGAATCTGACCCGAGGGAAACGCTGACGCGGCAGACACCGAGACCGGTGCCCACCAGTGGGCCCGCCCGACGACGGCGGGCCCGATTCGAGGGGGCTCCGCCTGCCTGCGGCGGCGGGGTTAGAATGAAACAACCGTTGTTTGGAGACGTCGATGCTGCGAGTTGCCATTGTCGATGACCATCAGATCGTGCGCGCCGGCTTCCGTGAGTTGCTGGGCGAGGAGATGGGTTTCGAGATCGCCTTCGAGGCGTCGTCCGGCGAACAGGCGCTCGAATGCATGCGCGAAAGCGCCTGCGACGTGCTGCTGCTGGATCTGTCGCTTCCCGGAAAGAGCGGCATCGACGTGATGCGCTCGGTTCGGCAGCGTCACCCATCGACACGGGTCCTGGTGCTCAGCAGTTTCCCCGAGGAGCGCTACGCGCTGTCGATGATCCGCAACGGGGCCGACGGCTATCTGTGCAAGGACTGCGAACGGGAGCAATTGTTCTCGGCGATCCGCACGGTGCACCAGGGCAGGCGCTACGTTTCGGCGAAGACCGCAGAACTGCTCGCCGAGGAAATGCTCGGCGGCGGCGAGCGCGCGCCGCACGAAAACCTGTCCGAACGGGAAATGCAGGTCTTCCTTCGGCTCGCCCAGGGCGAGTCGGTTTCGGCGATCGCCGAGGTTCTCAACCTCAGCGTCAAGACCGTCAGTACCTACCGTAGCCGCCTGCTGGAAAAGCTCAAGGTGTCGAGCAACGCCGAACTGGCTGCCTACGCCTTGCGCAACGGACTGATCATGGAGTGATTGAGGCTCGTGACTTTGGCAATCGACCCACTTCGCATCCTGTTGGTCGAGGATTCCCCCCTGTTACGTGGGATGCTCGGTGAAATGCTCGACGAGATCGACGGTGTCGCGCTCTACGGCGAGGCAGACGGCGAGTGCGCAGCGCTGGAACAGATGGAGGTCGGCGACTTCGATCTTGCGATCGTCGATCTGGAACTCACCCAGGGCTCGGGCTTCGGCGTCTTGCAGCGCTTGAAGCAGGACCCCGATCGGTTCGGCTGCACGCGGGCCGTGGTGTTCTCGACCCACGCCCATCGTGCCGTGCGTCAGCGCTGCGAGGCGCTCGGCGCCGCGGCCTTCTTCGACAAGGCCAAGGGCATGGACGAGTTGCTCGACTTCGTCGAGAGCGCTGCCCGTCGGGGAAACCAGCAACGCTGAGCGGCGTGTCCTAGACCGGGATCACCGCAACGATGCGGGTACCGTGTCCGGGCGCCGATTCGATCGCGAATTCTCCGGCGTAGGTCTGCACCCGATGCAGCATGCCCGCAATTCCGTGTCGATCCGACGCCACTTCGTCGGGATCGAATCCGACGCCGTCATCGGCAATTTCCAGCCGCACCTGCCCCGGGCTGTGATCCAGCGCCATCGTGATTCGTTTTGCGCGGGCATATTTGCGGATGTTCGTGAACGTCTCCTGGGCGATCCGGAAAATCGTCAGCGAGCGCTCCTCGTCGATCTCACCGAGGGCGTCGGGGAGGTCGGCCACCACCTCGATCTCGTTGCCCATCGCAAAGTCATCGGCCAATGCGCGAAGCGCCTCGACCAGACCGAGGTCCTTCAGCAGCGGCGGGCGCAGATCGTCGATGATCCGTCGCTTCAGCGCGATGCCGCTGGTCAGGGTCTGCTGCAGGCGATCCAGACGATCCCGCCAGGCTTCCTGTAGCTCCGCCGGCAGCTTGCGCTTGATCCAGCTGGCATCGAGCTTGGCTGCAGTCAACAGCGAGCCGAGTTCGTCGTGCAACTCCCTGGCGAGGCGGGCCTGCTCGTCTTCGCGCGCCACGGTGAGGTGGCGTGCGAGCCGGGAAAGTGCCGCAGTTCGCTCCTCCACCAGCTTCTCGAGGCGACTGTTCTCGGTCTCCAGCACCGATGCCAGGCGTTCGCGCAATTCCGACTGGCGCTGCATCACCCCGAACAGCACGAGCAGCAGCAGCAATGATCCGACCGCCATCGCGATGCCGACGATGCGGGTCAGTCCGAAGCGTTGGCGGGACGACGCAATGCTGTTTGCGACGTCGCCGAGCAGTGACGCGCGCAACGCGATGATCTGTTCGCGGACTTCGCCCATCAGCACGTTGCCGAGGAGATCGTCGTTGCGTTCGCCGATCAGCGTGCGCTCGGCGACAGCGGTGGCCATTGCGCCCTGCTTGGCCCTGACCAGCGCGATCAACTGATCGAGCCGATCCTGGTCGGCCGGCTTGTCGGCGAAGTCGGCGCGCAGCTTGTCGACGGCGTCGTCGAGGCCGCCGATCGCCCGTTCATAAGGTTCGAGATAGATCGCGTCACCCGAGAGCAGGTAGCCGCGAACGCCGGTTTCGGCATCGACCAGCAGCATCTGCAATTGATCGATGTGGTCGACCTGGGCCGACTGGCGGAGCACGTCGTCGAGGGCATTGGCACCCTGGGACGACTGCAGGTAGCTCGTCACCAGCAGGGTGATGGCGAGCGCGCAGCCGCAGGCCAGCAGCACGTGTTGCCAGACGCGGGGAAAGCCGGCGTGGCGGATGTCCTTGCTAGCCGACGTGCCGTATCCATCGATCCCCGAGGTCGGGGGACTGGCGCTCATCCGATTGCTCCCAGGGCGATGACACGAAGTGTGCAGGAATGATCCGACAACGACTTCCGCAGCGGCCGACATTCGCATGCCGGGGGGGTCGCTAGGATGGTATCAGTCCGCAAGCGAAAGTGCGGGCGGAGCTCACACGAAACAGGAGGACGACCCATGAAAGCGACGACCATGATTCTGCTGATGGCTGCCTTCGCCCTCGGCGCCTGCAACACCGTCGAGGGTGTCGGCAAGGACATCGAGGCCGGCGGCGAGAAGGTTCAGGAAACGGCCGAGGAAGTGAAGAAGGACATGTGAGGTAGGTAACCGCGGCAAAAAAAGAAGGCGGCTCGATCGGAGCCGCCTTCTGCCGCGTTGTCGATTGCCTGGCCGTTCAATCGCTGCTGGCGAAGCCGAGCAGGTGGAGCAGGCTGACGAACAGGTTGTAGATCGAAACGTACAGACTCACCGTCGCCATGATGTAGTTGGTTTCGCCGCCATGGATGATCTGGCTCGTCTCGAACAGGATCAGTCCCGCCATCAGCAGCACGAAAGCTGCCGACACCGCCAGCGAGAGCACCGGCATCTGGAAGAAGATCGCTGCCAGCCCGGCCAGGAACGCGACGATGATGCCGACCATCAGGAAGCTCGACATGAAGCCGAAGTCCTTCTTGGTGAGCAGGGCGACCGCCGACAGCGTGCCGAAGATCGCCGCCGTTCCAGCCATCGCCATCATGACGATCTGGCTACCGTTGGGCAACGACAGATAGGCGCTCAGAATCGGTCCGAGGGTGTAGCCCATGAAGCCGGTCAGGGCGAACACCGCCAGGATGCCGGCCGAGCTGTTGCGCAGCTTGGTGGTCAGGAACAGCAGGCCGAAGTAGCCGACCAGCGTGATCAGCATGCCCGGGTGGGGCAGCCCCAGGGCCATTGTCGCACCTGCCGTGATCGCGCTGAATATCAGCGTCGCCGCCAGCAGCATGTAGGTGTTGCGCAGGACCTTGTGGGTGGCGAGCAGCGAAGTACCTCGCGCGCTGCGGTCCAGTACCTGAGTATTGCCGTATTGCATGCCTTGCTTCTCCTTTGAATCGGCCTTCGAGGCCAACCGTCACTCGGGCGCGTAGCGCGCCGGATACCGTTGTTGGACGCCACGACGGGTGCCGGGTTCCGCCCGGCGCCCGTCCGTCGCGTGCCGGGCGTGATGACGCTTGATGAAGACTCTAGCCGCCACCCATGCCACTGTAAATCTGATTTAATAGTATTTTCCGTCAAATAAAAGCTGATGAGAGCGCCGTTCAACTACAAGCACCTGCACTATTTCTGGACGGTCGCGCGGGCCGGCGGCGTCCACCGGGCGGCCGAGTCGCTGCACGTGACGCCGCAGACGGTCAGCGCGCAACTGCTTCAGCTCGAGGACAGTCTCGGCCGCAGCCTGTTCGACCGTTCGGGACGTGGGCTGGAACTGACCGATGCCGGGCGGCTGGTGTTCGGTTATGCCGAAGAGATCTTTTCGCTCGGCTCGGAACTGCGCGAGGCCCTCGACATGTTCGAGGAAGGTGGCCGGCCGCGGGATTTCAGGGTCGGCGTTGCCGACGCCGTGCCCAAGGCGATTGCCTATCGCCTGCTCGAACCGGCAGTGCAGATGGCCGAGCCGGTCCGCCTGATCTGCCGCGAGTGGAAGCTCGACAGCCTGCTCTCGGAGCTCGCGGTCCACCGACTCGATCTGGTCATCGCCGACGCGCCCATCCCGCGCAGTGTCAATGTGCGCGCGTTCAGCCATCGACTCGGGGTCTCCGGCATTTCGTTCTTCGCGACGCCGGCGCTGGCGAAGCGCCTCGTCGGCGGGTTTCCGCTCTCGCTCGACGGCGCGCCGTTGCTGGTGGCTGGTGAGGATGCCGCCCAGCGGGGCCGGCTGGAGCGATGGCTCGACAGCAATCGGCTGAGGCCGCAGATTCGCGGTGAGTTCGACGATTCGGCGCTGATGCGGGCGTTCGGCGAGGCCGGCGTCGGCGTCTTCGCCGGCCCGACCGCGCTCGAGGCCGATCTGCTGGCGGGCAGTCCGTCCCTCTCGGTGATCGGCCGTACCGACGACGTCGCCGAGGAATACTACGCGATCTCGGTCGAGCGTCGCTTGAGCCATCCCTGCGTCGTGGCCATCGCCGAAGCCGCCCGGGACTTGCTGTTCGACACCACCGGCGGCGACACTCACGGTGTCGTGTCGACGCGGGAGGAGGATCGATGACGCGGTTGTCACCGCTGGCCGCGGAACGGCTGAGAAGGCGATGCGAGGCATCCGGACTGGGCTTTGGCGACAGTTCCGAACTGGCGGACCTGCCGCAGGGCATCGGCCAGCAGCGCGCCGAGGAAGCCCTGGCCTTCGGCCTGCGCCTGACCCAGCCCGGCTACAACGTGTTCGTGCTCGGCGAACCCGGGACCGGCCGGCATGCCACGGTCTGGCGTGTGGTCAGGGCACTGGCAGCACGCCGAACGGCACCGGGCGACCTGTGCTACGTGCACAACTTCGACGACGGCCGTCGGCCTCGCCTGCTGATGCTGGCGGCGGGTGTCGGGGTCCGGCTGCGTGGTGCCATGCAGCGCTTCGTGCGCATGCTCGGGCCCGCCGTCAGAGCCGCGCTCGAGTCGCAGGTTCACCGCGAGCGGACCGATGCGCTGCGCGAGCAGAACAAGCGTCGGGAGGAGCGGGCGGTGCAGACATTGGCGGAGTCGGCGGCGGCCGATGGCCTCGGCCTGATGCGGACCAGCGACGGTCTGGTGATCGCACCGGCGCACGACGGCGAACCGATGTCCCCGGCCCGCTACGAAGCCTTGCAGGAAGGTGAGCGGGCGCGTCTGCAGCAGGCCGTGGAGCGCTGGACAGCCCGGCTGGAGGAGGTCGTGCAAGGCTTTCCTGCGGCACGACAGGAGATGATCGAGGCGCTCGATCGTGCGGTTCAGGCCGCGATCGAGCCGGCCGTGCGCCAACTGATCGCCGGCATCCGTGTTGAATTCGACGGGCAGGCCGAGGTCCAGGCCTTCCTTGCAGCGGTCGAGGCCGACGTGATCGCCTCGCGCGCCGGCTGGGTCGACGAGGCGTTGCAGGAGGCGGTCGTCGGCGAAGACGACGACGAGGGGTGGGAAGCCCGCTATCTGGTCAACCTGCTGGTGGACAATGCCGAGTGCACCGGCGCGCCGGTAGTCGAGGAGGACAACCCGGGATACGGCAACCTGATCGGCCGCATCGAGCACCAGCTGCGCATGGGCCAGGCGGTGACCCACCACGGGCTGGTTCGCGCCGGCGCGCTGCACCGCGCCCGGGGTGGTTTCCTGCTGCTCGACGCCGCGCGCCTGCTGCGCCAGCCCTACGCCTGGGACGGGCTCAAGCGAGCGTTGCGCAGTTGCGAACTGCGCATCGAGCCACCGGCCGAGGCTCAGGACTGGAGCGGTGCCCAGTCGCTGGAACCGGCGCCCGTGCCGGCCGACCTCAAGGTCGTGCTGATCGGCGACCGCGAGGCGCACCAGTTGCTGTTGGAAATGGACCCCGACTTTGAAGATCTGTTCAAGGTTGCCGCCGATTTCGAAGACGAGATGGCGCGCGACGACGGTGGCGAGCGGCATTTCGCCGGCCTCGTCGCGACGCTTGCTCGACACAGCGGGCTGCGGCCGTTCGAAGCGGCGGCGGTGGCTGGTCTGGTCGAGGACGCTGCCCGTCGCGCCGAGGATTCCGGCCGCCTGTCGCTGCATACGCGACCGCTTGCCGACTTGATGCGCGAAGCCGATCTGCTGGCAGCGGACGCCGGCAGCGACCGCGTCGGCGCGGACCATCTGGCGGCAGCCCAGGCGGCGCGACGACGCCGCGGCGATCGGCTCGAGCGCCATCTGCGCCAGGCGATGCTCGAGGGCAGCCTGCTGGTCGATACCGACTCGGCGGTTTGCGGACAGGTCAATGGCCTGGTCGTGGTCGATGGCGGCGCGGGCAGCTTTGGCCACCCGGCACGGATCACCGCGAGCGTATGGGCCGGCGACGGCGATGTCGTCGATGTCGAACGCGAGACCGATCTCGGCGGGCCTCTGCACAGCAAGGGGGTATTGATCCTCTCGGCCTTTCTCGCCGCCCGCTACGGACGCAGGCATCCGCTGTCGCTGTCGGCCAGTCTGGTATTCGAGCAGTCCTATCATCCGGTCGAGGGCGATTCCGCCTCGCTTGCCGAACTGTGTGCCTTGCTGTCGGCGCTCGCCGGTGTGCCGATCCGTCAATCGCTGGCGCTGACCGGCTCGGTCAACCAGCACGGCGTGGTTCAAGCCATCGGCGGCGTCAATGAGAAGATCGAAGGCTTTTTCGACCTGTGCGCGGCTCGCGGACTGGATGGGCGGCAGGGCGTTATGGTGCCGACGGCGAACATACGCCACCTGATGCTCGAGCCACGGGTGGTCGACGCCGTGCGCAACGACCGCTTTCGGGTCTTCGCGATCGACGACGTCGATCAGGCGATGGCCCTGCTCACCGGACTGCCCTCGGGCAGGGACGATCCGAGGGGCGTGGTGCCGCGCGACAGTCTGGAGGATCGGATCTTGCGCGCACTCGACGCCATGTCGGCCGCTCACCCGCCGCGCGGCGGCGAAGGTCGCGACGGCAGTGGCCGGGGTCGGCGGCGCCCGTGACGGCCGGCGCCGCGTCCGCGGCGTCGCTGTTCAGTGGTCGGCGTCCGGCTGCGGTCGGGGCTCGAAACCGAAGCGCGCCGCAACGGTGTCGCGGGCAATGGTGTCGACCGCCAGCGATCGACCGCCCAGGGCCAGCCGGCAGCCGCGGCTGTCGCCTTCGAGCGCTGATTCGATGTCGGCGTCCGCCAGCGGTCGTCCGCGATCGTCGCACAGGCGATCGAGCATCGCCGGCAGATCGCGATCATCGACGAGGCCGATGCCGTCGGCGGCGAGCACGAGCAGCGAGCCACAATCGTCGATCAGGGCGGCAGTCGGTGGCGCGAATGCCTGGCGATCGTGTCGGATCAGCGCTCCATGTTCGAAGCGCAGAACCCACGGGGTGTACTCGAGGGCCACATAGACCCGTTGTGGGCCGTTCTGCACGAAATAGCGACCTGCGGCGTCGCACGCGTAATTCCGGCCTAGAAAATCCCGTAGTCCCGGGTGCTGCACCGTTTCGTCACGCAGCCGCCAGTTGCCGCGGCGGTCCAGGCCGAGCCAGCCATATACCGCTGGTACGTTCGGCCAGCGTGCCATCGCAGCGAGCACCGATGCGTCCATGACGCGAGCCGGCTACCAGATCTGCCACCACGGCTTGCGTGCCGACGGATCGTCGAGTGCCACGCTGCCCGGATAGTTCTTTTCGAGGATGCGTTTCGCATCGTCGCGCAACACAGTCATGCCCATGGCATCGTAGCCGAGCACCAGCACGTGCAGTGCCTGTTCCACTGCGGGCGTCCGTGGGAAGCTCTGGATCGCCTGCTTGGCGCGATTGACCGCGGCGACGTTTGCGCCGCGACGCAGGTAGTAGCGCGCGACGTTGACTTCGTGCCGACCGAGGGCGTTGATCAGATATTGCAGTCGCTGGCGGGCATCTTCCGCATACACGCTCTTGGGAAAGCGTTCGGCCAACTCGCGGAAGGTGTCGAAGGCGTTGCGCGCTGCGCGCGGGTCGCGGTCGGAGAGATCCTGGCTCGCGAATCGCCCGAGCAGCCCGAGATCCTCGTTGAAGTAGACCAGGCCCTTCAGATAGTAGGCGTAGTCCACATGCGGATGGTTCGGGTGAAGCTTGATGAAGCGGTCGCAGGCGGCCACCGCCAGCACCGGCTCGCTGGACTTGTAATAGCTGTAGGCGACGTCGAGCTGTGCCTGCTGTGCGTAGCGACCATACGGATAACGGGCCTCGAGCTTTTCGAACAACTTGATCGCGGCCTCGTAGGTGCCGTCCTGCATCTCGGACTTGGCCTCGTTGTAGATCTTCTGCGCGCTCCAGCCGGCCGTCTCGTCACGCTCCTCGAGCGCACCGCCGCAGCCGGCGAGCACCAGGGCGAGACATGTCGCTACACTGATAAGGGTGAACTTCGCCATCGGTAACTCGCGGGATGATGAGCCGCAGGAGTATAGCCCAGCCGCGGGCGGGGCTCGCTCGCGCATCGTCGACGTGCCGTGGGAGATGGCGGGCCTGCGCATCGACCAGGCACTGGCGCGGCTGCTGCCCGAGCATTCGCGAAACCGCCTTCAGGGCTGGTTGAAGAGCGGTGCGGTGCGGGTCGATGGCGCCGTCGTCGCGCCGCGCCACAGGCTGCGCGGCGGTGAGCGCCTGAGCGTCGAGCAGCCGCCGCCGGAGGACTCGGGACACCGTGCCGAGTCGATCCCGTTGAATATCGTCCATGAGGATGAAGCCCTGCTGGTAATCGACAAGCCGGCAGGGTTGGTGGTGCATCCGGGCAATGGCAATCCGGACGGCACCTTGCTCAATGCGCTGCTGCATCACGCTCCCGAACTGGCCGGCGTGCCGCGGGCCGGCATCGTCCATCGGCTCGACAAGGACACCAGCGGTTTGCTGGTGGTCGCGCGCTCGCTGGCGAGTCAGACCGAGTTGGTCCGGCAACTTCAGCAACGCAGTGTCCGCCGCCACTACCTGGCACTGGTGCACGGTGTGCCGCCAGCGCAGGGCACCGTCGATGCGCCGATCGGACGCCACCCGGTGCATCGGACCCGGATGGCGGTGGTCGCGGCCGGCAAGCCGGCGGTGACCCACTATCGGTTGCGCCAGTCCTTTCAAGGCTGCAGCCTGGTCGAATGCCGCCTCGAGACCGGGCGCACCCATCAGATCCGGGTCCATATGGCCCACGTCGGGCACCCGCTGGTCGGGGACGATACCTATCGTGCGCGTCGTCCGTCTGCCGCGCCGGCGTTCGATCGGCAGGCGCTGCATGCCTTTCGCCTGGGCCTCGAGCATCCGCTGACCGGGATTGCCTGCGCATGGGAGGTCGCCATCGCCGACGATTTCCGGCAACTGATCGAACAGCTGGAGGCCCCATGAAGCCCGCGGTACTGGTGCCCGATTGGCCCGTGCCGCCGACCGTGCACGCCTTTTCCACGTTGCGCGACGGCGGGGTCAGCGACGGGCCGTTCGCGACGCTGAATCTCGGTAACCATGTCGGTGACGCGCCGGAGCGGGTGCAGGAGAATCGTCGGCGTCTGGCCGCGCTGCTGCCGGCGCCGCCGATGTGGCTCGAGCAGGTGCACGGCATCGATGTCGCCGCCCACCGACTGGCCGCCGGCCGGGTGCGGGCCGACGCGGCATTTACCAGTGCGGCCGGTGCGGTGTGCGCCGTGATGACCGCCGACTGCCTGCCGGTGCTGTTCTGCGATGCCTCGGGTTCGGTGGTGGCGGCGGCACATGCCGGCTGGCGGGGCCTGGCCGCCGGCGTCCTGGAAAACACGATCCGCGCCATGCAGGTTCCGCCATCGCAACTGCTGGCATGGTTCGGCCCGGCGATCGGGCCGCAAGCCTTCGAGGTCGGCGACGACGTGCGCGACGTCTTCGTCGCGCACGATGCCAGTGCCGCGGGTGCCTTCGCCGGTGCCGGTCGGGCCGGCAAGTGGCTGGCGGATCTCGCGGCACTCGCGCGGCGGCGACTGGCGCTGGCCGGCGTCGACCGCGTGTTCGGTGGCCACTGGTGCACCTACCAGGATCGGGACCGTTTCTTCTCCCATCGCCGCGATGGCCGCTGCGGCCGTCACGCGAGCGTGATCTGGCTGTCCGAATCGGTCCATCGCGGCGACAGTGGCAAAGCGCGGGCGGCGTGCGGGGGCGTCAACGACAATGGCGCGGGGCGGGGCGATTGATCGTGCCCGCGCTGCGAGTATCATGGTCGGCGGTCGTCCTCGCCGCCGCCGGGTGGGTCCGCGCGTCGTCGCCCCCGCCGGCGCGCCGGCGTGCCGACGAGCCACAGGAACAGGGCCAGCGGCGCCAGTCCACCGAAGACGAAGGTCAGGATGCCGCCGACCACGGAGGAATCCGCAACGGCGATCAGCAGCACGACGTAGAGCCAGGCGATGGCGATGATGTACATGCTCGTCGAAAATGTTCTGGAGAACTTGCAGCACCCCTTGGCGCGCATGCCAACCGGATTGCCGGCCGGCATGCGACGAGGTCCACATACATAGAATGATTCCAGGAGGGTCCCAGATGTCCAACCCTAACGATGCGACCGATGCCGCCATGGCGGGCATGATGCAGTTCGGCCAGGCGATGGTGAAGAACTTCTTCGAGCTGGCAGGGAAGAACAGCGATGCCCTGCGCAAGTCCGCACCGTCGACGGCTTCGCTGCCGCTGCCCGAGGCGGGGCGACTGGCCGAGTTGCAGCAGCTGTATGCGCAACGTCACGCCGAGCTGTGGTCCAGCATGATGCGTTTCAAGCCCGGCGAGGAGAGGGCGCCCGTGGTCAGCCCGCCGCGCGGAGATCGCCGTTTCAGTGCGCCGGAGTGGCGCGAGAGCCCGATCTTCGACTACGTGCGGCAGGCCTATCTGCTCAATGCGGAATTCCTGCAGGAGGCCGCCGAGGCGGTGCCGATGGCCGATGGCCGCCTGAAGGACCGGCTGCAGTTCGTCACCCGACAGTACGTCGATGCGATGGCGCCCTCCAACTTCGCGGCGACCAATCCCGAATTCATCAAGACCGCGATCGAGACCAAGGGCGAGAGCATCACCGCCGGCATCCGCAACCTGATCGGCGATCTCGAGAAGGGCGCGATCTCGATGACCGACGATTCCGCCTTCGAAGTCGGTCGCAATCTCGCGATCTCGCCCGGTTCGGTGGTCTACGAGAACGAGTTGATGCAATTGGTGCAGTACTCGCCGCTGACCGAAGAAGTGCATTCGACGCCGCTGCTGATCGTGCCGCCATGCATCAACAAGTACTACATCATGGACCTGCAGCCGAACAATTCGCTGGTCCGCTTCATCGTCGAGAACGGCCATACGGTGTTCCTGGTGTCGTGGAAGAACGCGTCTCAGAACGAGGCTCACTTCGGCTGGGACGACTACCTCGAGAAAGGGCCGATCACCGCGCTCGGCGTCGTTCGCGACATCACCCGCGTGAAGAAGCCCAATGTCCTCGGCTTCTGCGTTGGCGGCACGCTGCTGACCTCGTCGCTGGCGGTGCTGCGTGGCCGCGGCGAGGATCCGGTCAACAGCCTGACCCTGATGACGACGCTGCTCGATTTCGCCGACGCCGGCGAACTCGGTTGCCTGATCGACGAGACATCGGTGGCGGCGCGGGAGGCGACCATCGGTAAGGGTGGCCTGCTGCCCGGGCGCGAAATCGCGAGCGTGTTCTCGAGCCTGCGGGCCAACGATCTGATCTGGCAGTACGTCGTCGGCAACTACCTGAAAGGCAACAAGCCGCCCGCGTTCGACCTGCTGTACTGGAACTCCGATCCGACCAATCTGCCCGGACCCTTCCTGGCGTGGTACCTGCGGAACATGTACCTCGAGAACAATCTCAGGGTGCCGGGTCGCCTGGAGATGCTGGGTGTCAAGGTGGATCTGGGCAAGGTCGACGTTCCGGCTTACCTGCTGGCGACGCGCGAGGATCACATCGTGCCGTGGCAAAGCGCGTACCTGGTGCGCGGGCTGCTCGGTGGCGAAACCCGCTTCGTGCTCGGTGCCAGCGGCCATATCGCCGGCGCGATCAATCCGGCGTCGAAGAACAAGCGCAACTATTGGATCAGCGATTCGCAGGCGACGACGCCGGAGGAGTGGCTGGCGACCGCCGAAGACCGACCGGGCAGCTGGTGGCTCGACTGGATCGAATGGCTGACGTCGCGCTCGGGCAAGCCGGTCGCGGCCCGCGGCCGCCTCGGCAGCAAGCAATACGAGCCGATCGAGCCGGCGCCCGGTCGCTACGTCAAGGAAAGGGCCTGAACGGCCGATCAACGGTGCCTGCGGTCGATCGGATCGACTCCGGCGACCGCAGGCATTTTGCGGAGGGAGGAGAGATATGGCGCGTCTGGCATTAGTCACCGGTGGCATGGGCGGTCTCGGAGAGGCCATCTGCATCAAGCTCGCGGCGCTCGGCTACAAGGTGGTCACGACCTATTCGCCCGGCAGCACGAAGGCTGGCGAGTGGCTGACCAACATGAACAACATGGGCTATGGCTTCCGCGGCGCCGAATGCGACGTCGCGGACTTCGATTCCTGCAAGGCCTGCTTCGAGTCGGTCACCAGTGACGTCGGGCCGGTCGACGTGCTGGTCAACAATGCCGGCATTACCCGTGACATGACGTTCAAGCGGATGACCAAGGCGGACTGGGATGCGGTGATCCGGACCAACCTCGACAGCGTGTTCAACACCACCAAGCAGGTTCTCGACGGCATGGTCGAGCGCAAGTGGGGACGAATCGTGAACGTATCGTCACTCAACGGCATCAAGGGCGCGTTCGGTCAGACCAACTATGCGGCCGCGAAGGCGGGCATGCACGGCTTCACCAAGTCGCTGGCGCTCGAGGTGGCACGGTCGGGGGTCACGGTCAACACGATCTCGCCCGGCTACATCGGTACCAAGATGGTGTTGTCGATTCCGCGCGAGGTGCTCGATTCGAAGATCCTGCCGCAGATTCCGATGAACCGGCTCGGCAAGCCGGAAGAGATTGCGGGCCTGATCGCCTATCTGTGCTCCGAGGAGGCCGCGTTCGTGACCGGGGCCAACATTTCGATCAACGGTGGTCAGCACATGTTCTGAGTTGGCGCAAGGGGTAGGTCGAGTATTTTTTTGCGCCGCATCATGTCTTGAAGGATTTTGTTTATAATCGGCCGGCGCGCGGGGGCCATCCCTCGTCTCCTGCAGCGCGGAATCCTTCGATAAGAGGGGTGCCGATAGCGGGGCGGCGCCCGCATGCTCATAACTACTCGCTGCGTAAGGAATGAAGATGACTCAGAAAGTCGCACTCGTCACCGGTGCCATGGGTGGCCTCGGCACTGCAATCTGTCAGTCGCTCGCCAAGGACGGCATGAAGGTCGTGGCCAACTGCCTGCCCGGTTTCCCGCAGAAAGATGAATGGCTCGCCCAGCAGAAGGAACTCGGATTCGACTTCGTCGCGGCCGAAGGCGATGTGGCCGATTTCGATTCGTGCAAGGCCATGATCGAGAAGGTCGAAGCCGAGGTCGGCCAGGTCGACGTACTGATCAACAATGCCGGTATCACGCGTGACAAGTTCTTCCCGAAGATGGAGAAGGGCCAGTGGGACGCGGTGATCGCGACCAACCTCGACAGCCTGTTCAATGTCACCCAGCAAGTCTCGCCGAAGATGGCCGAGCGCGGCTGGGGTCGGATCGTCAACATCTCGTCGGTGAATGGCGTCAAGGGCCAGGCCGGCCAGACCAACTATTCCGCCGCCAAGGCCGGATGCATCGGTTTCACCAAGGCGCTCGCACAGGAACTGGCGAGCAAGGGCGTCACGGTCAATGCAGTGGCACCGGGTTACATCGGCACCGAGATGGTCATGGCGATCCGGGAAGACGTGCGGCAGGGCATCGTCGACACCGTACCGATGAAGCGTCTCGGCAAACCCGATGAGATCGGCGCGCTGTGTTCGTACCTGTCGTCGGAACTCGCCGGCTACATGACCGGCGCGACGCTGAACATCAACGGCGGATTGCACATGAGCTGATTGCCGTCAGCGATTGTGCACGGCGTGATGAAGTTTTGATAAGCCCCGCCTCGAGGCGGGGTTATTATTTGCGCATCGCGGTATAATTCGCCCGGAGAGGCGAGTACGCCCGCACCGAGGAGATTGTGGATATGGCTGAGCAACTGCGCCTGATCAAGAAGTACCCGAACCGACGGCTGTACGACACCAAGACGAGTTCGTACATCACGCTGTCCGACGTCAAGGAACTGGTCCTGGGCCACGAGGAGTTTCAGGTGGTGGACGCCAAGACCGGCGAGGATCTCACCCGCAGCATCCTGTTGCAGATCATTCTCGAGGAGGAGGCCGGCGGCGCGCCGATGTTCACCAGCGATCTGCTCGCGCACATGATCCGTTTCTACGGCAATGCGATGCAGGGCATGATGGGCAAGTACCTGGAGAACAACATCAAGGCGTTCACCGACATGCAGCAGAAGCTGCAGGACCAGGCCAAGTCGATCTACGGCGAGAACAGCCCGATCAGCCAGGATCTCTGGGCCCAGTTCCTCAACTTCCAGGGCCCGGCGATGCAGAGCCTGATGGGCGCCTATACCGAACAGAGCAAGAAGATGTTCATGCAGATGCAGGAACAGATCGAGAACCAGACCCGCAACATCTTCTCGGGCTTCCAGTTCCCGAACTTCAAGGCGGGCGAGGGCGAGGCCGAAGCACCGAAGGGCCAGGAGAAGTCTGCCGGCGGCAAGAAGTAGACCTTCGCAGCGCTTCAGTGATGTTTCCGGGTCGCATTCGCGGCCCGTTTCGTTTGGATTAGCCATGTCGCAAACCCCAAGTGTCGGATTCGTATCACTCGGCTGCCCGAAGGCCACGGTCGATTCCGAGCGCATCCTCACCCGCCTGCGGGCCGAAGGCTACGCCATCTCTGCCGACTACGAAGGTGCCGATCTGGTCGTCGTCAATACCTGCGGCTTCATCGATGCCGCGGTCGAGGAATCGCTCGATGCGATCGGGGAGGCGCTGGCGGAAAACGGGCGGGTCATTGTCACCGGTTGCCTGGGCGCCCGCGACGATGTCGTACTGGCGGCTCACCCACACGTGCTCGAGGTCACCGGTCCGCACGCGACCGAGCAGGTGATGCAGTCGATCCACCGCCACTTGCCCAAGCCGCACGACCCGTTCGTCGATCTGGTGCCGCCGCAGGGAATCCGGCTCACGCCCGACCACTACGCCTATCTGAAGATATCCGAGGGCTGCAACCATCGCTGCAGCTTCTGCATCATCCCGTCGATGCGCGGCGATCTGGTCAGCCGACCAATCGGCGACGTGCTGCGCGAAGCCGAGAAGCTGGTCGAGGCCGGCGTGCGCGAGCTGCTGGTGATCTCGCAGGACACCAGTGCATACGGCGTGGACCTGGGCTACCGCACCGGCTTCTGGGGCGGGCGGCCGATCAGGACCCGGCTGCACGAACTGTGCGAGGCGCTCGGCTCGATGGGTGTCTGGGTGCGACTGCACTATGTCTATCCCTATCCGAGTGTCGATGCACTGGTTCCACTGATGGCCGAAGGCAAGCTGTTGCCGTATCTGGACGTGCCGTTCCAGCACGCCAGCCCTCGCATCCTGAAGCTGATGAAGCGCCCGGCGAGCAGCGAAAACGTTTTGGAGCGGATCCGCGCATGGCGGCAGATCTGTCCGGACATCGCCATCCGAAGTACCTTCATCACCGGCTTCCCCGGCGAGACCGACGAAGATTTCGAGGCCCTTCTGGCATTTCTCGGCGAGGCCGGGCTCGATCGCGTCGGCGCCTTCGCCTATTCGCCGGTCGAAGGGGCGAGCGCCAACGAGTTGCCCGATCCAGTCCCCGCCGAACTCGCCGAGGAGCGGCGGCAGCGGCTGATGGAATTCCAGGAGGACATCTCGACACAACGTCTCGAGGCGCGCATCGGCCGGCGATATTCGATACTGATCGACGAAGTCGACGACGACGGCGCCTACGGACGCAGTGCCGGCGAGGCGCCGGAGATCGATGGCATGGTGATCGTGCCCGACGCGGAAGGCATCGACGTGGGGGAATGGGTGGACGTTCGAATCACCGATTGCGACGTTCATGACCTCTATGCAGAGCGGATCGGATGATGCCGTGATGAAGGCCAAGGCTTGCGGCCCGCGCATCGGTCTGGCGCTGGGCAGCGGCTCCGCCAGGGGCTGGGCGCACCTTGGCGTGTTGCGCGCGTTGGCGGCCGAAGGCATACAGCCGGATCTGATCTGCGGTTGCTCGATCGGTGCCTTCGTCGGCGCTGCGGCGGCCGCGGGCGACCTCGACAAGCTCGGAGACTGGGTCGAGAGCCTGGGCTGGCAGGACGTGCTGTCGCTGCTCGACGTCAGCCTTCGCAGTGGGCTGATCAGGGGCGGACGGTTGATGGAATTCTTCTCGAAGAACTTCATCGACACCAGCTTCGACCAGCTGGATTTGCCGTTCGCCTGTGTCGCGACCGATCTGTTCACCGGTCGCGAGGTGTGGCTGCGGGAAGGCGGTGTGGCCGATGCCGTGCGGGCGTCGATCGCGCTGCCGGGCTTGCTGACACCGGTGGTCCACGACGGACGTCTGCTGGTGGACGGGGGCCTGGTCAACCCGGTGCCGGTCTCGCTTTGCCGGGCATTGGGCGCCGACATCGTCATTGCGGTCGACCTCGGCTCCGAACTGATCGGCCGCGCCTGGCGCCGCGCAGGGGTCGAGCCGGTCGAAGAGGACGCCGACGAGCCGGGCTGGATCCGGCGCCTGCTGTTGCGCTTCGGTGTCGCCGGCGGCGTCGAGGCGGAGCCCGTGCGTCGAGAGGAAAACCTGCCGTCGCTGGTCGGCGTGATGAGCACCAGCATCAACATCATGCAGGTCCGCATTGCGCGCAGCCGGCTCGCCGGTGAACCGGCCGATGTCCTGCTGTCGCCTCGGGTCGGCCAGATCGGCATGATGGACTACCATCGAGGGCGCGAGGCCATCGCCGAAGGCGAGGCGGCAGTGCAGCGCATGCTGCCGGCGATCCGGTTCGCGCTCGAACACAGCTGAGGAGCCGGCATGCACGAGGATCCGAACCTACCGTCCGTGCTGGCCGAGATCGTCGGTACGCCTCATGTGCTGCTGGCGCCGGCCGACATGGCGCGCTATGAGGAGGACTGGCGCGGACGCTACCGCGGCCAGGCCCGCGCGGTGGTGCGCCCTGCCTCGACCGAAGAGGTCTCGGCGCTGGTGTCGCGTTGTCGCGATCTGGGTGTCGCCATCGTGCCCCAGGGCGGGAACACCGGTCTGTGCGGCGGTGCGACGCCGCACGCCGGAGGACGCGAGGTCGTGGTGTCGCTCGAGCGCATGAACCGCATCCGCCGATTCGATCGCATGAACCGGTCGCTCGCGGTCGACGCCGGGTGCACGCTGGCCTCGGTGCAGCAGGCGGCGGCCGATCGGGACTGCCTGTTCCCGCTGTCGCTGGCGTCCGAAGGCAGCTGCCAGATCGGTGGCAATCTGTCCACCAACGCCGGCGGGGTCCACGTGCTGCGCTACGGCAACATGCGTGACCTCGTCCTCGGCGTCGAGGTGGTGCTGCCGGACGGTCGTGTGTGGAATGGCATGAGGCAGCTGCGAAAGGACAATACCGGCTATGATCTGAAGCACCTGTTCATCGGTGCCGAGGGAAGTCTCGGCATCGTGACCGCCGCGGTGCTCAAGCTCTTCCCGCGGCCGCGCGGCCGGGCGGTCGCCTGGGCTACGGTCCGGGATACGAGCCATGCGATCGATCTGTTCCAGCTCGCAAGCGCTCGTTGCGGTGCCGCGCTCAATGCGTTCGAGTTGGTCGGCGACAGCGCGCTCGAGCTGGTTTTGCGCCACATACCGGGAACCCGCTCACCGCTGGCGACGACCGCCGCCTGGAACGTGTTGATCGAACTTGCCGGCCAGGAATCCGCGGAATCCCATTGCGAGTCGATCGAATCCCTGTTGGCGGATGGCATGGAGGCAGGGCTCGTGGTCGATGCGGCCATCGCTCGCAGCGAAGCCCAGGCCGAGGCCCTGTGGCAGCTGCGCGAGAACATCTCGGAAGCGCAGCGGATCGAGGGATTCAGCATCAAGCACGATATCTCCCTGCCGCTCGCAGCCATGGACGACTTTCTGGCGGATGCCAAGCGCGAACTGGAAGCGAACTTTGACGACCTGCGTCTCGTCGTGTTCGGGCATCTCGGCGACGGCAACCTGCATTACAACCTGTCATCGCGGCACAGGCAGGGCAACGATCTGGTGATCGCCCGTACCGCCGAGGCCAATCGCATCGTTCATGATCGCGTTGCCGCCAGTGGTGGCTCGATATCGGCGGAGCACGGCCTGGGCCAACTCAAGCGCGAGGAGATTCTGCGCTACCGGTCTCCTATCGAGGACGAAATGATGCGGGCGATCAAGCGGGCGTTCGATCCCGACGGACTGATGAATCCGGGCAAGTTCCTGTAGCCGCGCCGGTTTACAGGATTGCTGCGCCGCGAAAAGAGGGCGCTGACGGGCTTGCCACGCAAGTGTTTACAGGGGGCGAGGCGGGACCTATAATTCGCGCTCCTTGCGGTCGGGGGTATAGCTCAGCTGGGAGAGCGCTTGCATGGCATGCAAGAGGTCAGCGGTTCGATCCCGCTTACCTCCACCACCAGGTCCCCATCGTCTAGAGGCCTAGGACATCGCCCTTTCACGGCGGTAACCGGGGTTCGAATCCCCGTGGGGACGCCAGCTTTGCGGCGCTTCGGTGCCGGGCGGTAGCAGTACGGAGTGGTAGTTCAGTTGGTTAGAATACCGGCCTGTCACGCCGGGGGTCGCGGGTTCGAGTCCCGTCCACTCCGCCAGAATTCGATGCGTTTCACCACTGCCTCAGCGGCGGATATGCTTGTGCAGTGCGGCTTCGTGGGCTATACTTTTGGGCTGTTGTGGGGGTATAGCTCAGCTGGGAGAGCGCTTGCATGGCATGCAAGAGGTCAGCGGTTCGATCCCGCTTACCTCCACCACTAGGTCCCCATCGTCTAGAGGCCTAGGACATCGCCCTTTCACGGCGGTAACCGGGGTTCGAATCCCCGTGGGGACGCCAGTTTTGTGGCGCTTCGGCGCCGAGCGGTAGCAGTACGGAGTGGTAGTTCAGTTGGTTAGAATACCGGCCTGTCACGCCGGGGGTCGCGGGTTCGAGTCCCGTCCACTCCGCCAGACTCGAGAAAGGGAAGCCATCGGCTTCCCTTTTTTTCGTTGTACCGCCGTGTCAAGGCGCGGGATGGGCCTCGCGTCGAACCAGTGCCACATGCTCGCGCAGCGTATAGAGTTCGTTGGCATAGGCGAGCGGCACTTTGGCCCGGTTGGCGGCCTCCTCGATTTCGTTCAATCTTTCGAGCAATGCTTGGTGCTCGGTCGCGGGCCTGCTGCGGATCTGTGCTTCGAGGAACTTGAGCTCGCCGTACCAGCGATAGATGCGTGCCCGCATGCGCCATGCGTAGATCGGCGGCGCGATCCGCAGCAGCGGAATCAGCAGGGCCAGCGTCGGCAGTAGTGCGACCAGCAGGCGGTCCACCATGACCGCGAGCCAAAACGGCAGGTAGCGCTGAAGGAATGGCGGGCCCGAATCGTAGAAGCGTCGGGCCTGGGCGGACAGCGGCAAGCCGCTGTCGCGCACCGACGGGTATTCTCCGCGGGCCTGGAACAGGTCTTCGTCGCCGTGGATGTCGCGCCCGATCTGCATCAGCAGACTGACGACGGCCGGGTGAAGCTCGCGCCGGGCCACCAGCACCGCCGAGGTTCCGAGCAGATGGATCCTGTGCGCAGGTCTGAGATCAACCAGATCGAGCGTGCCGGCGGGCATTTCCAGAACGTCGAGATGGTGAAATCGTGCTTTGTACGCTTCGACCAGGGCCAGGTCGAACAGCCGCAACGACCGCTCTGCGAGCAGGGCCTTGACCGTAGGCCCCTGTATTGCGGAAACGAACAGGGCGACGTCGACGTCTTCGTCGCGGAGCATCTGCGCCGCCTCGTTGCCGCCGACCGCCATCAGTCGCCCGGAATCGATCGGAATGCCGCTGGCGCCTAGGATCTGCAAGGCCATCAGCTGGGTACCGCTGCCGGGTGGACCGATTGCTATCCGTCGCTCGGCGAGGGCGTCGAGTCGCCCGGAAGCATCGCTGCCACGATGGAAGATCCACAGCGGTTCCGGGAACATGCTGCCCAACTGGACCAGATCGTTGGAATCCGGCTCGTTGGCGATGCCGCCCTGGATCAACGCGAGATCGATGTCGTCGTCGGTCTTGATCCGCCGCAGGTTCTCGATCGACCCCGAACTCGGGATCAGCACCAGTTCGATGCCTTGAGCCTGCAATGCGCTGCGGTAGCGCTCGGCAAAGTGACGGTAGGCGCCGCCGTCCGCGCCGGTCAGCATGGTGACGCGATTGGGTGGCGCCGGGCGGATGGTGCCGAAGACGAGCACGAACAGCCCGGCCGCGCAGGCGATTGCAGCGATCAGCAGCAACCAGGCTCGGGCGCCGAAGATGGCGCGTGCGTCAGGTCTGTCCACGGCGCGGAGCATAGGCTCCGTCCTGTCCGCTTGTCCATCCGCTGGGCGGGCAGGGCGGGGTGCTATACTGCGCGCGCCTCGCGCTCGGGCATACCCCGGATAGGTGGCAGAGCGGTTGAATGCACCGGTCTTGAAAACCGGCGAACGTGCGAGCGTTCCGTGGGTTCGAATCCCACCCTATCCGCCATTGACGTCCGCCGGGGCGTCAATCCTGAAGCGAGCGACGGTCGACGTCGGCCCAGCAGTTCGGCGTTTCGAAGAGGCGGATGCGCGCGAGCGAGAGCAGGTTGCCGTAGGCATGGACATAGACCGGATCTAGGATCCTGAACGCCTCGAGCGCGAGGTTCTCGACGGTCGGCACCGCGTTCAGCAAGACGGTCTTGTGGCCCGGTATCGCGGCCAGCAACTCTGTCAGCTGCGTGTCTCCGGAATATGCCAGAAAGGCGTGGTCCCAATGGTCCACGAGGTGTTCGCGGGCAATTTCCTTGATCCTGCCGAAATCCATCACCATGCCGTTCGCCGGGTCGTTCGGCTGACAGATCACGCCGCCGGCGAGCGTGATTTCGAGCGCGTAGCGATGGCCGTGGAGATGACGACACTGGCTCGCGTGGTCCGGGATGCGGTGGCCAGCGTCGAACTCCAGGCGGCGGGTGATCTGCATGGGTCTGATTGATGGCAGGCGGGGAGCGATTGTAGCATCGGCGTGGGACGGCCAAGGGCTGCCGCGCACGAATCGGAGCAGTGCCGAGATGAAGGGAATCCTGACGGTCGAGGACCACAATCGCGATGTCGCAGGACTGAAGTACGTCTATCCGGTGGTCTCCAGGCGCGCCGGCGGGGTTTCGGTCGGCATCAATCTGAACACGAACAACGCGTGCAACTGGCATTGCGTCTACTGTCAGGTGCCCGACCTCACACGGGGACGGGCGCCCGAGATCGACGTCGACCGGCTGGAACGCGAACTCGAGCGCATGCTGTTCGACATCCGCGACGGCGACTTCATGATTCGCCACGTCGATGCGCCATTGCGCAGGCTCTGCGACATTGCCTTCTCGGGCAACGGCGAACCCACCAGTGCGGCAGGTCTTGCCAATATTGTCGAACGTGTCGGCAAGGTCCGCGAGCGGCTCGGCTATGGCAACGAGGTGCCCCTGCGACTGATCACGAACGGGTCGCTGGTGGGGCAGGAAGGGGTACTCGACGGCATCGGCCGGCTCGCCCGATTTGCCGGTGAAGTCTGGTTCAAGGTCGACGCGATATCGACCGAGGACATTCGCCGGATCAATGGCGTCGAGCGTGACGCGACATCCATGGCCCGCCAGCTTGCCCGTTGCGCCGGACAATGCCCGACCTGGGTGCAGACCTGTATGTTCGGCTGGGACGGCGAGCCGCCGAGCGATGCTGCGATCCAGGCCTATCTGGATTTCCTGCAAGGTGCGGCGTCCGACGGCGTGCGCGGCGTGTTGCTCTACGGCGTCGCGAGACCATCCTTGCAGCCCGAGGCTGGGCACGTGTCGCGCTTGCCCCGCGAATGGCTGGAGCGCCTCGGTCGGCGCATCGTCAACGAAACGGGGCTGACGACCAGCGTCAGCCCCTGATGAACCGGAAGGTCCGGTACGTCACTTCTTCTTGGCTGCGCGTGCTTCCTTCTTCAGAGACTTGAAAAGCTCCGGATTGGTGCTCTTCAGGTACTCGGCGACTTCGAAGTCCTCGCGGCGGGCCTTGTTGATGTCGATCTGCTCGACATGCACCAGGCGGAGCAGAGCCTGCACCGGACGGGGAATGTTGCGACCGCTCTCGTAGCGGGAGCCGCCGCTCTGGGTTACGCCGATCTTCGACCAGAACTGGGACTGGTTCATGCCCAGTTTGCGGCGAATGTCGCGTACGTCTTTCGGATCGCTGGATTTCATGGATTCTTGTCCTCTCAATCTGACAGTAATGCTCGTTCCTTTCAGGTGCCAAGCCCGTTTTATTCCTACAACTTTAGTCATAGGGTGAGTCGAGTATATGCGAGTATTCGAAGTACATACAACGAAGAATTTCCAAGCAATTCATGCAGATGTTAAATCGATCACGTCACCTGTGGGGAGCATTTCACTATTAGTTAAGCTCTCCGCACCGCGAGTTCCGCCTGCCTACGATCGACAGCTTTGCACGAGGGTGTCGCATCCGTCCAAAGGCTTTACATTCGCGGTCCTCATGCCCCTATCCTGGGGGCGGCGATGGCTGCCATGGTCCAGCAGCATGGCAGCACTTCGGTTCGCGGTACCGAGCGAATCAACGGCGTGTCCTGCCGGGTTGTCCTCGTTCTTGCTAAGGGGTTCCGCACCGTAGCGGTCGTGACGTCCGTGGAGCGTGGCGGGAACAACCATCCTTATGCCCGGGCCGGGCGAGCCAGAATGCGTCCGTCTGCTGCGCATTGTGTCGTCGTACCAACCGGCGAAGGCTTCACAATCGATCTGCCGGGCTGGGCTGGCACGACCCCGGCCTGAAGGGCGGATCCGGTGCGGGTTATCAGGTCGAGATCGTTGCCGGCAGAGCTCATTTCCAGGCACGCAACCTGAATATAGAGGAGGTTTCGTTGCGATGCGATCCCGATGAAGGTGGCGTCGTGGTCGTCGCGTACATCCGGGTCGCGAACCGGGGGCACGACCAGATGACGCATCGACATCCACATGATCGCGGCCTCGGCGATCGCGATCTCGGAGGCGATCGACGAAAAGCAACTGAATCCTGGCGCATACGCGCGGCAAGAGGCGCCCGTACCGGGGCACGCACGAACCCGGTCGCGGTGCGTCGCGCAGCGTACCGCGGTCGCGATGGTGGCCGGTGCGATTGCGGCGCCGATAGCGTTTGACCGACGGCGGCGAAGTCTTTACTATTCCGCCTCCGTCGCGCGGAGAGATGGCCGAGAGGTCGAAGGCACTCCCCTGCTAAGGGAGCATACGGGCAAAACCCGTATCGAGGGTTCGAATCCCTCTCTCTCCGCCAAATTCAGTTTACGAAAGGCGAGATTGTCGGTATAATTCTTGCTTCTTTGCGCCCGTAGCTCAGTTGGATAGAGTACCTGGCTACGAACCAGGGGGTCGTGGGTTCGAATCCTGCCGGGCGCGCCAGAACAAAATCATCAAAAAAACAGAAAGTTAGGGCCGGTCTTTGGACCGGCCCGATTGTTTTTGGGTGAGCGCGCGCTCAGTTTTCGACGCATGAGCGTCGCCGGTCTCCATGCGGTCGAGCGCCGCGGCGTGGGCCTGTTGATGCCTGTGCTAAGATCAAAGGCTGTTTGCGGCACTATTCGAGGCGCCGCCGGAGCCCTTACCGCAGAGCCTGACAGTCTCCCGATGCGCATCCTGATCAGTAACGACGACGGCTATTTTGCGCCGGGCATCGGTGCCCTGTCGGAGTCGCTCGCGGAGATCGCCGACGTCACCGTGGTCGCCCCGGAGCGTGATCGCAGTGGCGCCAGCAACTCGCTGACCCTCGACCGGCCGCTGACCCTGCGGCGCCTGGCCAATGGCGTGCACTACGTCAATGGTACGCCGACCGACTGCGTCCACCTGGCGGTTACCGGCATGTTCGACGTTTTGCCGGACATGGTGGTGTCGGGCATCAATCACGGCGCCAATATGGGCGACGATACCTTGTACTCGGGAACCGTTGCCGCAGCCACGGAAGGCTTTCTGCTGGGCGTTCCGTCGATCGCGATCTCGTTGGCATCGAAAGCGGCGGCCGATTTCGGCGCGGCGACCCGTGTCGCCCGTCTACTGGTCGAAAAGGTCCAGCGCAGACCGTTCCAGCAACCGATCCTGCTCAACGTGAACGTTCCCGAAGGTCCTTACGAGGCCCTGCGCGGCATGCGCGTGACCCGGCTCGGTCGCCGACACAAGGCCGAGCCGGTGGTCAAGGACACGACGCCTCGTGGCGAGACCGTGTATTGGGTCGGCGCCGCGGGCGGCGCCCAGGATGCCGGTGAGGGTACGGACTTCCACGCGGTCGAGCATGGCTTTGTGTCGATCACGCCGCTGCAGATCGATCTCACCCACGCCGGCTTGATCGGGCCAGTGGCGCAGTGGCTGCGCGAATGAACGCGCGACACGGCGAAACCTCGACCCAGGCCGCGCGGGCGCGGGCTCGCATGGTCGAGCGACTGCGTCAGCAGGGCATCCGCGACGAGCAGGTGCTGAAGGCGATGACCGCGGTGCCGAGGCATCTGTTCGTAGACGAAGCGCTGGCCTCGCGGGCCTACGAAGACACCGCCCTGCCATTGATGCGACAGCAGACGATTTCGCAGCCGTTCGTGGTCGCCCGCATGCTGGAACTGCTGGGCGCCGGTGGCCGCGGGCTCGGAAAAACCCTCGAGGTGGGTGCCGGTTGCGGCTACCAGGCCGCGATCCTGGCGCATCTCGCGGGCGAGGTCTACGCCGTCGAGCGCATTCGGCAGCTGCTCGATCGCGCCAAGGAAAACGTCCGCACGCTGCGACTACCCAACTTGCGCCTGAAATACGCCGACGGCAGTATCGGTCTGGCCGAGGCGGCGCCCTTCGACTCGATCGTCATGGCCGCGGCGTCTTCGTCGGTGCCGCCGCCGTTGTTGAATCAGCTTGCGGACGGCGGTCGCCTGGTGCTGCCGCTTGGCCAGGCCGAGCAGCGAATCGTGATGGTGGAGCGCAACGGCAATGCCTACCGCGAAGTGCGGTGCGAGGCCGTCCGCTTCGTGCCCCTGCTGACTGGAACGGAATGAAAGTGCGCCATTTGCTGAAGACCACGCCCCTGACCTGCCTTGTCCTGAGCCTCGCGCTGGGCGCCTGCACGACGCGGGTCGCCGCGCCGGTATCCGACCGTGCGGCGACCGAGTCGATTCCGGCCGCGCCGCGCGAGGCGCAGCCCGGCTACTACATCGTGCAGCAGGGTGACACCCTCCACAAGATCGCCCAGCAGCACGGTGTGAGCCTGGCCGATCTGACCGATTGGAACACCTTCGAGAATCCGGATCGCTTGGAGGTGGGCCGTGAAATCCGGGTGACCCCACCCGAGGGTGTCGTCGTGCGTCCGATCAGCCCCGATGGCCCCGTCGAGGTTGCGCCGCCCGGGGACGGTACGCAGGCGCCGTCGCCGGCGCCACCTGACGTCAAGAGCGGTCCGGTCGGCGGCGTCCAGCCCTATAGCGATGAGGCCTGGGCAGCGGTACGCGGCGGTAGTGCCGGCCCGACGCCGTCGGCAACGCCGGAACCGGCACCGGTCGAACCGGCGACCCCGGTTCCGCCACCGACCGAGAGCCGCCGCGTGGACGGCATCAGCTGGTCGTGGCCGAACAACGGAAAGCTGGTCGGGGGCTTCTCCCAGAGCAGCACGCGCAAGGGTCTCGACATCGCTGGCAGTACCGGAGAGCCTGTCTATGCAGCCGCCACGGGCAAAGTCGTGTACGCCGGTACCGGCTTGCGTGGCTACGGTAAACTGGTCATCATCAAACACGACTCCAACTACCTGAGCGCCTACGCGCACAACGATCAGTTGATGGTCAAGGAGGGCCAGTCGGTCAGCAAGGGCCAGCAGATCGCGACGCTCGGCAGCACCGACAGCGACACGCCGAAGCTGCACTTCGAGATCCGCCGCCAGGGCAAGCCGGTGGACCCGTCGAGATATCTGCCTGCCCGCTGAGAGGATGCGCATGTTCGATCCGGTCGCCAGCGAAGACGAAGAAAGCCGGGACCCGGATCTGCCCCCCGAGCTGGAAGCCTTCCGGCAGACCCCGGCGCCATCGTTCGAGAGCGAGTTCCTGAGCGATGTAACCCAGCTCTACCTGAACGAGATCGGCGCCAACCCCCTTTTGACCGCCGAAGAGGAACTGGCGCTGACCCGACGGGTCCGTGACGGCGACTTCGAGGCCCGCCAGATCATGATCGAGCGCAATTTGCGGCTCGTCGTGAACATCGCCAAGCATTATCTGAATCGCGGGATCCCGCTGCTCGACCTGGTCGAGGAAGGCAATCTCGGACTGATGCACGCGCTCGAGAAATTCGATCCGGAGCGCGGCTTCCGATTCTCGACCTACGCGACCTGGTGGATTCGCCAGAACATCGAGCGGGCGATCATGAACCAGTCGCGCACAATCCGGTTGCCGGTTCACGTGGTCAAGGAACTCAATCAGGTACTGCGTGCCCAGCGCAGTGTCGAGGCCGAGGGCGGCGGGCAGTTCAGTCTGGAGGAGGTGGCCAAGCGTCTGGACAAGCCGATCGAGGTGGTGCGCAGCATCCTCGCGCTGTCGGAGCACACCGCGTCACTCGATGCGCCGCTCGACATCGATCCGAGCCTGTCGATCGGCGAGTCGCTCGCCGACGACCAGCTCGAAACCCTGGACCAGCAGGTCCAGTGCAGCGAGGTCGAATCCCTGGTCGGCGAATGGCTGGACCTGCTGTCGGACAAACAGAGCTTCGTCATCCGCCATCGCTACGGTTTTGACGAGTCCGAGGTCCGCACACTGGAAGAGCTCGCCGAGGAACTCGGACTCACCCGAGAGCGCGTGCGCCAGATCCAACTCGAGGCGCTCGGACAATTGCGGCGCATCCTCAAGCGCCACGGCATGTCGCGCGACGCCTTGCTGTAAAGACCTCAGGGCGCGCCGCGCGCGACCTGACGCGACGAAATGCGTGCTTCGCGCAGCGCCTGGGCCAATTGCAGCACGGACATCGCGTAGAAGCTGCTCCGGTTGTAACGGGTCAATACGTAGAAATTTCGATAGCCGAGCCAGTATTCGGTCGGTTTTCCCGGACTCTCCAGGTCCACCAGCGTCGCCAGTTCGATGCCTTGCGGCAACTCGATACCGGCAGCGGACAACGAATGGCGGTCGAGCCGGGGTTCGATTCCGGTGGCGAGCAACGCGTCCACATCGGCCCCGGCCGGCAACGCCACCGGGTCGGCTACGCGTTCGCCGCTTCGCCAGCCGTGCTCGGCGAGATAGCGGGCGACCGAGCCGATCGCATCGGCCTCGCTGCGTTCGAGATCGATCCGGCCGTCGCCGTCGAAGTCCACCGCGTAGCGTCGGACGCTGCTCGGCAGGAACTGCGGAAAGCCGATCGCGCCGGCATACGAGCCGGTATAGCTGCCGACCGCGCGTCCGTTCTCCCGGGCCAGCAGGAAGAGGTTCTCCAGTTCCCTGCGGAACAGATCGGCCCGCGGCGGGTAGTCGAAGGCCAGCGTCGCGAGTGCGTCGAGCAGCGGGAAGGAGCCGGTGACGCGTCCGAACACGGTCTCGACGCCAATGATACCGAGGATCACCTCTGACGGTACGCCATAGCGTTGCTCGGCCCGTTCGAGGCTCGCGCGGTGGGCATCCCAGAATGCCAGGCCGGCGCGGATCCGGACCGGATCGACGAAGCGTGCGCGGTAGCCGGTCCAGGACCGGACCCGCGGCCCGGTGCCTGGCTTCGGCGGTGATATCAACCGCAACGCCTTGTCCTGATAGGTCGCCGTTGCCAACGCAGCGAGCAGCGATTCGCGCTCGAAGCCGTGTTCGGCCTCCATGCGGGCGACGAAGGCCGCCGCGGCGGGATGGGCGGCCAGCCCGGCAGGCCCGGCGTCCGCCGTGGTCACGCAGAGCAGCGATAGCTGGAGCAGGGCGAGATGTCTGATCATCGGATGTCCAGGTGCTTGATTCGATCGTCCAGGTCGGCCAGATCCTGCCGGGACGGCGGTTTCCGACCATAGCGCAATTCGGCGTAGCGACCGCCGATCCAGCGGATGTCGTCGGCGAGCGATGGATGCCTTGCGGCGGCCAGGTCGGCGAAATCGAGCGGTCCTTGCCAGTCTGCGCGACGGGTGCCGGCGCGAGACAGCCGCGCACAGAAACGTTGCCAGCGGCGATCGAGGGCGTCTCCCCGCCGGCGCCGTCGCAGCGACCAGGTGACGAAGCCGAGCATCAAGGTGCCGACCAGCGTCACCATCGCAGCCGCCAGATGCCGGTAGTCGCCACCGTCGAAACCGAGTCCGCGCAACAGCGACCGCTGCCGCTCGTCATTGTATCCGAGCACCCACTGGTTCCAGCCGTTGGCGACCGCGTCCCAGCGCAACTGCAGCGAGCGCAGCCAGGCCATCCTCGGCTGCATGAACAGCGGCAGCGATTCGATGTCGGGCAGCGCGCCCAGGATGCCATTGTCGATACGGGTCGGATTCGACGTGGCGGTCGGGTCCACCCGCTGCCAGCCCGATTCCGGCAACCAGACCTCGACCCAGGCGTGGGCGTCGGACTGGCGGACCACCAGGCTGCCGTCGTGGGGGTTGATCTCGCCACCCTGGTAGCCGGTGACCACCCGCGCCGGTATGCCGGCGGCGCGCGCGGCAATCGCGAAGGCCGACGAGAAGTGTTCGCAGAAGCCCTCGCGGGTGTCGAACAGGAACTCGTCGGCGCTGTGCAGGCCCAATGCGCGCGGGGTCAGGGTGTATTCGAGTCGCAGCTCGCGAAAGGTGCCGAGCAGGGCTTCGATGCGGTGCCGAGGCGCCTCGAAGCGCTCGGCGACCTGTCGACCGAGGGCGGTCGTTCGCGGGTTGCTGCCTTCGGGCAGGCGCAGGTTGCGGCGGATGACGTGGGTGAATTCCCGCTGCCCGGCCCGGGCGGCCGGGTAGGCCGCCAGTTCGTAACGCTGGCGGCTGCGCAACGGTGCCACCGAAACCAGTCGAAGGTCCGAGGAATAGCGGGTGCGCGGGTCGTCCGCCGCCGGGAAATCCATCGCCAGCAACCAGTGCTGGTTGTGGGGCTCGACGGTCAGGCGGTAGCGATAGGCCTTGCCGCTGACCTCGTACGGCGGGCTCGACGAGAGGGTGGTGAAGCCAGCCTCCCAGCGGCGACCGTCGAATACGCTGAGCACGGGGCCTCGCCAGTAGCGATCACGGGGCGGCGGGATCTCGCCGTCGAATTCGGCGCGAAAGGCGATCTTGCCGGACTGGATCAGGCGGCTGATGCTGCCCGGGCTCATGGTCTCGGACAGGCCGGTCAGTCCCGAGAAGGCATCGGCCGGTAGTCCCCACAGGGGACCGGGGATGCGTGGAAACAGCACGAACAGCGCGAGCATGAACGGTGCCGCCATGAACAGCAGCCGGCCTGCGCCGGCGATCACCGTCTGCCATGGTGCCTCGCACTCCATTGCCAGCAAGGTGCCGACGGCCAGCAGCGTGCCGCACAGGGTCAAGGCCGCCACCGAGATCTCCTGTCCGTTCAGGAACTGGCCCATCTGCAGGAAGAAGCCGAGCAGCACGGCTGCACGTCCGTCCCGCAGGCTGCGCGCTTCGAGCAGCTTCAGGCAGGCAAAGCCGGCAAGCAAGGCCAGTCCGGGGTCCTTGCCGAGCAGGTGGTGGAATTCGATGCCGGTGGCGGCGACGATCGCAGCGGCAACGAACAACAGCAGCGCACGTCCGGGCAAGGGCGTCAGACTGCGGTCGGCAAGCGCCCGCCAGGCCAGCAACAGCGCGCAACTGGCACTGAGCCAGATCGGCAGATGTTCGACGTGCGGCAGCAGCGTGACCGCGATGCACGCGGTCAGCCAGTGACCGTGCCAGGGGCGCAGCGGGGGGGCGCCCTCAGCCGCGTTCATCGCCAACTCCGAAGAGCGCAAGCGCGCGCAGGCAACGCTGTCGGTGCTCCGCTCCGATATCCACCTCGAGGATGCGATCGGGCAGACGCAGCCCATAAGCCAGGCCGGACGCGTCGGCCTGCAACACCCAACGGGTAAGGCGGGAGAGCCGGGCTTCGGTGCCCAGTTCGGGCGGCAGCCGGAACCAGTCGAACTCGAGCTGCGCCGCATTGCCGCCGTCGAACTGCTTGGTGTAGAACTGGTCGTCCCAGCGGGCAGACAGCTTCCACGCGACATGGCGCAGCATGTCGCCCGGGCGATACTCGCGCAGGCCCGAAAAGTCGTCCTTGCCGAGCTTGCCCGCGTGTTCCGACTGACCGGTGCCGATGGCGGCGGCAAACGCCTGCGGCGGGTCTTCTGCTGCCGGATAGACGACGCAGCGCGCCTCCGGCGTCAGGATGCTCCAGCCCCGGACCAGTCCGAGCGGATAACGCGTTTCGAGCACCAGCCGGCCCGATTCGAGCCAGCCCCGTCGGCTTGTCGGCACGGCGACGACGACGCCGGTATCGCCGTGGGGATCGAGCGAAAAATACGCTTCGCCACCGCCCGTGCGCCTCAGACGCAGTCCGATCCGAGCGTGATCCGACGGATTGCGAAAGCGCAGGCGCAACAATGCCGGCTGCCCGCAATGGGCGGGCTCCAGCTGCGCCGACAGCAGTTCCAGGTGGATCAGGTTGCGGAAGGTCTGGTGCAGGCTGACGAGGCCGACGCCGACGAGCAGGAAGGTCAGGGCGTAGCCGAGGCTGAGCACGTAGTTCATTGACGCCAGCAGCATCGTCAGCAGGGTCAGTCCGAAGGCCACGCCGGTGGCGGTCGGCAGCACGAAGATGCGGCGATGGCCGAGTCGCGCCGGCAGCGGCTCGCTGCGCCGTACCAGGAACAGGCGGCGGTCGAGCAGGGCTCCGAGTCGTTGCCGAATCAGGTTTCCTGCCGCGGTCACGTTGCCCTCAGACCACGACGACCGCGTGCAGGATGCGCTCGGCCAGCGAACCCTGGCTTTCGCCGTCGCCGGCCTGGCGACGGAGGCGGTGGCTGGCGATCGCCGGAAAGACCGCCTGCACGTCTTCCGGTACGACCATGTCGCGCCCCTCGATCAGCGACCAGGCACGAGCAGCGTTGAGCAGACCGAGACCGGCCCGAGGGCTCAGTCCGCCGCCGGCGACGTCCATCTCGCGGCTGGTCGCGAGCAATGCCTGGACGTAGTCGGCGAGGGCATCGGCGACATGGATGCCGGCGGCCCTCGCCTGCAGGTCGCGAAAGTCGGTGTCGGTCATGCTGGGCGACTGGCCAGCGAGCATCGAGCGCCGGTCCTGGCCGAGCAGCAGGGCCCGTTCGGCCGCCTTGCTCGGGTAGCCGAGCGAGATCCTCATCAGAAAGCGGTCGAGCTGGCTTTCGGGCAGCGGGAAGGTGCCGATCTGGTTCTGTGGATTCTGCGTGGCGATCACGAAGAAAGGCTCCGGCAGCGGCAGCGTGTCGCCGTCGGCCGTGATCTGGCCTTCCTCCATCGCCTCGAGCAGTGCACTCTGGGTCTTCGGCGTGGCCCGGTTGATCTCGTCGGCGAGGATCAACTGCGCGAACACCGGGCCCGGGTGGAAGCGGAAGCGGCCCGACTCGCGATCGTAGATCGAGACGCCGAGGATGTCGGCCGGCAGCAGGTCGCTGGTGAACTGGATGCGCTGGAACTTCAGTCCGAGCAGGCGGGCCAGTGCGTGAGCCAGCGTGGTCTTGCCGACCCCGGGCACGTCCTCGATCAGCAGGTGGCCGCGCGCCAGCAGACAGGCAATGGCCAGCCGTATCTGGTGGTCCTTGCCGAGGATGATCTCATTGGCCGCGTCGATGAGCTGGCTAAGCCGGGCGTCTTGCATGGCGCTGTTTGTTGTTGTGAAGGGTTGAGTGGATAATGGACTCACGATAATCGGCCAGCTTGCGCAAGATTGCGCGTTTGGTCAGAAAACGTCGAATCGAAAAGGTTTCGCGCTGTCTGGGGAGGGGGTTTCGTGACGTCCACCGCGTTCATCACGCACCGCGACTGCTGGCTGCACAACATGGGAGAGCATCATCCCGAATGTCCCGACCGGCTGTCTGCCATCAATGATCGGCTGATTGCCGCTGGACTTGATCTGTACCTGCAGTTTCACGATGCGCCCAACGCCGAGCTGGACCAGATCGCCCGGGCACATCCACGCGAACATGTGGACGAGATCATCGCCAGCGTGCCCGAGCACGGCATCCGCCACCTCGATCCGGACACTGCGATGTGCCCGCACAGCATCAAGGCGGCACTGCGTTCGGCCGGCGCCGGCATTCTCGCCACCGATCTCGTGATCGGTGGCGAAGTCGAGAACGCATTCTGTGCGGTGCGACCGCCGGGGCACCACGCCGAGCGCACCAAGGCGATGGGATTCTGCTTCTTCAACAACGTGGCGATCGCGGCGCTGCACGCGCTCGAGGCGCATGGCCTCGAACGGGTTGCAGTGATCGATTTCGACGTTCACCACGGCAATGGCACCGAGGACATCTTCCGGGCCGACCCGCGGGTGATGATGGCGAGCATCTTCCAGCATCCGTTCTACCCGTACAGCGGTGCCGACAACCCTGCACCGAATATGGTCAATGTGCCGCTGCCGGCAGGCACCCGGGGGGAAGCGTTTCGTGAGGCAGTCACCGACATCTGGTTGCCCGCGCTGCGCAAGCACAAGCCGCAGATGCTGTTCATCTCGGCCGGCTTCGATGCCCACTACGAGGATGACATGGGTTCGATGGGCCTGGTCGAAGCCGACTACGTCTGGGCCACCGAGCAGCTCAAGGCAATTGCCGCCGAGCACTGCGGCAACCGTATCGTGTCGATGCTCGAGGGCGGCTATGCGCTGTCCGCGCTGGGGCGCAGTGCGGTCGCGCATGTGAAGTGCCTGGCCGACCTATAGCCTGAACAAGCGGTCGGAATCTCCGACCGGATAGGCTGGCGCCATCTGATCGCGCCTGCGCTGCGAGGCTGCCCCCGGCGTACGCGCCGGGGGGACGGTGGCGCCATGCTGGGCCGTTGCCGGCTCCCTGAAAGGCGGCAGTGCATCGGGTACAATCGCGGTCCTTCCCTCTGCGTTGTGGAACTTCCATGATTACCGGTTCGATAGTCGCCATCGTGACGCCGATGAACGCCGATGGCAGTCTCGATTTCGAGCGGCTCAAGGCCCTGATCGACTTCCATGTGGCCGAAGGCACGGACGGCATCGTCATCGTCGGCACCACCGGCGAGTCGCCGACGGTCGACGTCGGCGAACACTGCGAACTGATCCGGGTCACGGTCGAACACGCAGCCGGTCGGATCCCGGTGATCGCAGGCACGGGCGCCAATTCGACGACAGAGGCGATCGAGTTGACGCGCTTCGCCGCCGAGGCGGGCGCGAATGCCTCGCTGTCGGTCGTGCCCTACTACAACAAGCCGACACAGGAAGGCCTGTACCGGCATTTCCGGGCGATCGCCGAAGCCGTCGACCTGCCCATGTACCTGTACAACGTACCTGGCCGTACCGTCGCCGACCTGGCCAACGACACGGCACTGCGGCTGGCGGAGATTCCGAACATCGTCGGCATCAAGGACGCGACCGGCAACCTCGAGCGCGCCTGCGACCTGGTAGCCCGGGCGCCGGCGGACTTCGGCCTTTACAGCGGTGACGACATGACCGCGATGATGTTCATCCTGCTCGGCGGTCACGGCACCATCTCCGTCACCGCGAACGTCGCGCCCCGCGCGATGCACGAGATGTGTGAAGCCGCGCGGGCCGGTGACGCGATCCGGGCGCGCGAGATCAATGCACGCCTGCTGGGCCTGCATAAGGAATTGTTCTGCGAGGCCAATCCGATCCCGGTCAAGTGGGCGGTCGCGCGAATGGGTCTGATCGGCGATGGCATTCGGCTGCCATTGACCGAACTCTCCGAGTCGATGCATGGGCGGGTGCGTGCCGCCATGACCCAGGCGGGAATCGCACTGTGATGCGCCGTGACCCGTTCGCCGGCGCCATCCGGACGTACCTGCTGCCGCTGGCGGTGGCTCTGGCTGCAGCCGGCTGCACGATCAGCGGTTCGCGCGACACCATCGATTACCGCAGCGCCGACGAGGCACCGAGCCTCGAATTGCCGCCCGATTTGACAGCGCCCCAGAGCGACGACCGGTTTTCCGTTCCCGATGTCGACCCGAAGGGCGTCGCGACCTATTCGGCCTACAGCTCGGAGCGCAGCGAGCGCGCGGCGGCTACTGCGGTGGCGCCGTTGGCGACGCCGACCGCCTCCTTTGCACCGGGCGGTGGTGACGGCCTGCGTATCGAGCGCGCGGGCAGCCAGCGCTGGCTGGTGGTCGACCAGACGCCGGCCCAGCTGTGGCCGAAATTGCGGGAGTTCTGGATCGAGCTCGGCTTCGTGCTCAAGCGTGACGAGCCGGCGATCGGCATCATGGAGACCGACTGGGCAGAGGATCGGGCGAAGATTCCGCAGGATTTCCTGCGCAACACCCTCGGCCGCGTAATCGACAACGTCTATTCGACGCCCGAACGGGACAAGTTCCGCACGCGCGTCGAGGCCGGTGCCGCCACCGGCGCCAGCGAGATCTACATCAGTCATCGTGGCGTGGTCGAGATCTATCCGGACGAGGCGCGCGATCGCACCATCTGGCAACCGCGCGCAGCCGATCCCGAGCTCGAGGCTGAGATGCTGCGGCGGCTGATGGTCAAGCTCGGCGCGACCGAAGAGCGGGCCGTGCGTGCGGTCGCGGTGCAACAGGCACCGGAGCGGGCGCGCATCGACGTGGCCGACGGTGGCAGCCGCCTGATCGTCGATGAGTCCTTCGATCGCGCATGGCGACGGGTCGGACTGTCGCTCGATCGCACCGGTTTCACGGTGGAGGACCGAGATCGCTCGCAGGGCATCTACTTTGTGCGCTATGTCGACCCCGAAGCGGAGGTCGCTACCGGCGATAAAGGCCTGCTGTCGTGGCTGGCCTTCTGGCGCGACGACGAGAAGCCCAAGGGGGGTGACCACTTCCGCATCCATGTCGAAGGGCTGGGCGAAGGCAGCAGCGTCGTCAAGGTGCTGTCGGCCGAAGGTGGCGCGGACGACGGGCCGACCGCTCGCCGCATCCTGACCGTCCTGCACGAACAGTTGCGCTGACGATGCGTTCGTACCGGGCCGGCTAGAGCCGGCCCGCCGGCCGGTTTCGGCGACCCCTCACAGACACAGACCGTCGAGCCCGGCTGCCGGCACCGCCCTTTCCTCGAGCTGTTCGAAGCGTTGCTCGAATCCGGCTAATTCGATCGGCTCGTCGAGGCACAGCTTGCCGCGCAGGTGATCGGCATGGAAGCGGGTGGCAAGGTCCCGGCGATCCCCGATCACGAATGGCTGTAGATACTGGCGATGTTCGGCGGCAGTCTGCAGCACGCGGAACTGATGGCCACGCCTGCGGTAGAGGTCCAGCAGCCGTGGACAGGCGATGGCGATATGGCTGGTGTCGTGCAGAAGCAACGTGCATTCGGCCTTCGGCGAACGGTGCATCATCTGTTCGAGACATTCGGTCGCGCGGCGGTCAGCCATCGGCCCCACCGTCAGATCCGGGTCGAAGATCCGGAGCCGATGCTCGCAACGCGCGAGCAGGCGCAGGACGGCGTCTTCGAGTCCGGCGTTGGTGTCGAAGGCTTCGGTGCTCATTTGCGTCTCCCAAGAGGTGCGCCGCCGTCCCGGGTGGCATCGGCAGTCGGTTAGAATCGCGCGTTTCGTGAAGCCGTTTCCGCCATGCCCCAAGCACTGATCGAATCCCTCGACCGCGATGGCCAGGGAATCTGCCGCGACGACGGCAAGACGATCTTCGTCGATGGCGCGTTGCCCGGCGAACGGGTCGAATTCGAAGTCTACCGCTCGAAGCCGCGCTATGACCGCGCCGTCACCACCCGGGTGATCTCCGCCAGTGCGCAACGGGTCGTTCCGCGCTGCGGGCATTTCGGCGAATGCGGTGGCTGTTCGATGCAGCACCTCGATGCGGGCGCCCAGGTGGCGGCCAAGCAACGGGTGCTGGAGGACGCCTTCGCCCATATCGGCGGTGTCGCCCCCGCGGTCGTGTATCCACCGGTCTATGGGGCGGCGTGGCGCTACCGCGAGCGGGCACGCCTGACCGTGCGCAAGGTCGACAGCAAGGGCGGGGTGCTGATCGGCTTTCACCAGCGGCGCAGCAGCCACGTCGCCGACATGACCGCCTGCGACATCCTGCCGGCGCACGTATCCGACATGGTGCCGGCGCTGCACGCACTGGTGGCGGGATTGACGATCGCCGATCGCCTGCCCCAGATCGAAGTGTCGATCGGCGGCGGCGCGACCGCACTGGTGTTTCGTGTGCTGCAGCAACCGGATGGCGCCGACCTGGCGCTGTTGCGGCGATTCGCATCGGAGCGGCAGGTGCAGGTGTGGCTCCAGCCGGGCGCACCTGCGACCGCCTATCTGCTCGAACCGGTCGACGCGCCGGGGCTTTGTCATCTGATTCCCGAGTTCGGTCTTCGCCTGGAATTCCGTCCGACCGATTTCGTCCAGGTCAATGAAGCGGCGAACCGGCTGCTGATTCGACGCGCGATGGGTCTGCTGGCGCCACGAGCCGGCGAGCACATTGCAGACCTGTTCTGCGGCTTCGGCAATTTCGGCCTGCCGATGGCCCGCCGCGGCGCCCGCGTGGTCGGTGTCGAAGGCAACGCGGCGCTGGTCGAGCGGGCGCGCCAGAACGCGTTGTCGAACGGCCTGGGCGATCGGGTCGAATTCCACGCTGCCGACCTCTTCGAAACCACGGCCGACAGCCTTGCCGCACTCGGAGAATTCGACAAGTGGCTGATCGATCCGCCGCGGGAGGGCGCGATCGCGGTGGTCAAGGCGATCGGCCAAGCTGCGCCGCGGCGGATCGTCTATGTTTCGTGCAACCCGGCCACGCTGGCCCGCGATGCGGCGGTGCTGGTGCACGAAAAGCGCTACGTGTTGCGCGGCGCGGGTGTCGTCAACCTGTTCGCGCAGACCTCGCACGTCGAATCGATCGCGCTGTTCGAGCGCTGCTGAGCCGGCGCCTGCCGGCAGCGTCTCCGATGCCGCATCAATCGGGCGGACGGTCCGCCACCAGCCGGATGCCGTCGCGATTGGTCCACGACCAGGCCAGCGCCAGCGCCTCGTTGGCGTCTACCCAGCGCGCATCGACGTGTTCTTCCGGTTGCCAACGCACGGGCGCGCACTCGTCCAGCGCGAGGCTGAAAACGTGCTCGACATTGTGCGTCGTACCGGGCGCGTAGCGATCACGCCAGCGAGGCGGAATTTCGAAACGATTGCACAGCCGATGGTCGCGCAGGCTGTCTGCGGTGACTTCCAGTGCGGTTTCCTCGCGGACCTCCCGTATTGCGGTCTCGACCGGTGTCTCGCCGGCCTCGAGGCTGCCGGTGACCGATTGCCAGAATCCCGAGGAACCGGCGCGCTTCAGCATCAGGAAGCGCCGGCCGGCGACGTGGACGACCACCAGGACGGATTCGGGGCGCTTGTTCACGGCGGCGATGCCGCGATTCGCACGTTGCACCACGGCACGCCATCGGCCTCGCGATCCCGCTCGACTTCCGACAGCACCTCGCACAATGTCCGCCAGCTGTCGGGCTGGGTCGCGGCGAAGGCCTCGGGCGACGAGATCACCACCAGGTAGCCCGGCGCGTCGAGCCAGGACAGGTCGCGCAGTGAGTCCGACAGCGCATCCCAGTTTTGTCCGAACCAGTCCGGGAAAGCGAATGCCACCGATGCGCGCGCGAGCAGCGCCTGCTTGTTCGGACAATCCGCCAGGTCAAGCCGCACGACGCGATGCCCGTTGTCGGCCGCAGCATCCTCCAGGGCCGCGAGTTCGCCCGGCCCGACTGTTCGCGGCTCGCGGTCACATGCGTCACGGTCGTCTGAATGCAGGCTCATGGTCGAGGCTCGATGCGCCGGAAACTGCGGTAGTGATCCGGCGTGTAGTAGAAGATCTCCGGCGGGTGGCCGCCACTGACGATGCGCCGTGCGCCGCGATCACGGGCGCCCGGTGTCGGCACCGTGTATTCCCGATAGTAGCCGCGAGGGCGCTGGGGCAGCCGCCGCTCGCGATTCTGGAAGACGCTCCCGTCCTTGCGGTACGGGAAAGGCCCGCCACGGTGGATCAGGGCCAGCGTCTGCAGCGCCTCCGCCGGCAGATCCGGTGCGCCACGGAGGAGATGTGCCTTCGCCGCGGAATCGGTCGGTGGCGGCGGTACGGTTTCGGGGCTGCAGCCGGCCGAAGCCAGTGCAGCCGCGCAGACCAGCAGCAGATGTCGCAGCAATCCGGGCATGGCTCGCGGTCGGGCGATCGAGCCCGAAGTCTATCAGGCCTGCGCGGGCCGGACGCCGTACTTGCGATAGAGACCGTGCATGTAGTCGAGCAATGCCGGCAGCTTGGCGTTGGCCGGATCCTGGGTTCGGACCTGATCGATCAGCTTTCGTGCGCGGTCGGCATATTCTTCGTTGAAGCCACGATTTTCGATGTGGCGCAGCAGTGCCAGCGCGGCGTTGAACAACACGTGCGGATTGCCGGGCATCTTTCGCACTGCGCTGAGCATTTCCTCCACCGCGCCGTCGAAGTCGCCCTGCTGGGCCTTGGCCGCCCCGGCCGACACCAGGTCCCGGACTTCCTCGCGCACGCGCGTCTCGAGTCGGTCGGCCAGATCGGCGCGGCCGCTGTCCGCGAGCATCTTGCGGGTCGCGTCGAGCGTGCGGGAATCGCCGGAGGTCCGCATGATGTCGAGCACGACGTCGGAACCGTGCTGGTCCATGCCGTGGGCAAAGCAGGTCTTGGCCAACTGGCGCTTGATATTCTGCGAAAAACCGCCGAGTTCCGGGCGTCCGGCCATCAACTGATCGAGCGTCTCGCGCGCCTTGTCGTGATTGCCGGCGCGGGTGTCGACCATGGCCGACGACAGCGCGGTGCACAGTCGTGTCTTGGGCAGACCGGCCATGCTGCGCTCGAGGTCGCGAACGCTGGCCTGGGCCTGATCAGTGTCGCCGAGTTCCAGTTGGGCCGAAATCAGGCTGACGTGGTCTTCCGGGTCTCGGAAATCCGAGTACTTGCCCTTGCGGACGACTTCCGAGAAGTGAGTCTGCGCCGTTGCCACGTCGCCGAGTTCCATCGAGAGCTGTCCGAGGCGCCGGGTACGGTTGATGCGGTTCGGTGACACCGACGCGGCCGAATCCAGGATCTTGCGCGCCTCGTCGAGCTTGCCGGCGGCTTCGCGGGTGCGCGCCAGCCAGTCGTAGGCGTCGATGAACAGTTCGCTCTCGGCCACCAGCGACTCGAGCTGGGTTTCGGCCTCGCCGTACCTCTTGAGCATGTACAGGGTCTTGGCGAGCCCGAGCCGAGCCCACGGTACGGCCCGCAACTCGAGGATCTGCTTGTAGAGTTCCTGGGCCTGCTCGGCCTGGCCGGTGGCCACGTGAAGTTCGGCCTGCAGGCGCATGAAGTCGATGCGCCACGGGGGATGGCGCTCCGCGCCCTTGCGGCAACTCAAGATCGCCGACGGGATGTCGCCGAGTTCCATCAGTCGATAGGTCGGCAGGAAGGCATCTCGCTTGGTCAGCGCGCGGGCCAGTCGGTCGTACAAGGCGTCGGCGGCGAAGGGCTTCAGCAGGTAGTCGTTGGGCGCCAGTTCGGCGGCACCGACGACGCGCTCGTACTGGCGCTCGCCGGTGACCATGATGAACAGGGTCGACAGCGGGATGATCGCGTGATGGCGAAGGTCCTCGAGCAGATGCTGGCCGTCCTGGCCCTCACCGAGGTGGTATTCACACAGCACGATGTCGAACCGGCTCTCGCGCAGCTTGCGTACGGCGACCCCGGCCGAGACCGCGAACTGGACCTTGCTCATGCCCGATATCGCCAGCATGTTCCGCAATTGCGAACGCATGCCGGCCTGGGCCTCGACGATCAGGATCGAGATCTGTTCTGGACGGGTGGCCATGTTCCGGGAGAGCCAAAAAAAGAGGTCGCGCTGCCGACAACATCGGCGCGGCGCGACCTTTCTTGAACCGCCGGCCCTGCCCGGCGGCCGGATCCGGCCTCAGCTCTTGTCGACCTGGACTTCGGTTGCGGTCTTCTGGCGCAGGCGAATGTGCAGATCCCGCAACTGGCGCTCGTCGACGCCGGACGGCGCATCGGTCAGCAGGCACTGGGCGCGCTGGGTCTTGGGGAAGGCGATGACGTCGCGGATCGATTCGGCGCCGGTCATCAGCGTGACGATGCGGTCGAGGCCGAAGGCGAGGCCGCCGTGGGGTGGTGCCCCGTAGCGCAGTGCATCGAGCAGGAAGCCGAATTTGGCTTCGGCTTCCTCTTCACCGATTCCGAGCGCGGCGAATACCGACTCCTGCACGTCGGCGCGGTGGATACGGACCGAGCCGCCGCCGATCTCCCAGCCGTTCAATGCCAGATCGTAGGCCTTCGCCAGACAGGCGCCCGGGTCCGTCGTGAGCCGCTCGAGATGCTCGTCCTTCGGGCTCGTGAACGGATGGTGGCAGGCAACCCAGCGCTTGTCTTCGTCGTCGTACTCGAACATCGGGAAGTCCACCACCCATACCGGTGCCCAGTGGTCGCCGTTGAGGAAGCCCTTGTCGTGGCCGATGCGGCTGCGCAGGGCGCCGAGCGCGTCGTTCACGACGCCTGCCTTGTCGGCGCCGAAGAAGATCAGGTCGCCGCTGACGGCGCCCGTGCGCGCGATGATCTCGGTCAGTGCGGCCTCGTGCAGGTTCTTGACGATCGGCGACTGCAGGCCTTCCTCGTTTGGCTTGCTGGCGTCATTGACCTTGATGTAGGCGAGCCCGCGTGCACCGTAGATGCCGACGAAGCGGGTGTATTCGTCGATCTCGCCGCGCGTCAAGCTGGCGCCGCCCGGAATCCGCAGGGCCGCGACGCGGCCGTTCGGATCGTTGGCGGGGCCGGCGAAGACCTTGAAGGCGACGTCGCGGACGACATCCGTGATCTCCGTCAGTTCGAGGGTGACCCGCAGGTCCGGCTTGTCCGAACCGAAGCGGCGCATCGCCTCGGCATAGGTCAGCCGCGGGAACGGCTCCGGCAGTGCAACGGCGAGCACCTCGTGGAACACGCGACGGATCATCTGCTCGACGAGGCCGGTGATCGCGGCTTCGTCGAGAAAGGAGGTCTCCAGATCGATCTGGGTGAATTCCGGTTGCCGATCGGCCCTCAGGTCCTCGTCGCGGAAGCACTTGGTGATCTGGTAGTAGCGATCGTATCCGGCCACCATCAGCAGCTGCTTGAAGAGCTGGGGCGACTGGGGCAGGGCGAAGAAATGGCCGGGATGGACCCGCGATGGCACCAGATAATCGCGCGCGCCTTCGGGCGTGCTCTTGGTCAACATCGGGGTTTCAACGTCGATGAAGCCGTGTTCGTCGAGAAAGCGGCGAAACGCCATCGCCGTACGGTAACGCAGCATCAGGTTGCGCTGCATCTGCGGCCGGCGAAGATCGATGACCCTGTGCGTCAGGCGGGTAGTCTCCGACAGGTTCTCGTCGTCGAGCTGGAACGGCGGCGTCGCCGAACTGTTGAGGATCTCGATCTCTTGGCACAGGACCTCGATCTCGCCGGAGGTGAGCCCGGCGTTCTCGGTGCCTTCCGGACGCCGCCGCACGCGACCCTCGATGCGCAGCACGAACTCGTTTCGGATCGACTCGGCGATGCCGAACATTGCCGGACGGTCGGGATCGCAGACCACCTGGACGAGGCCTTCGCGATCGCGCAGGTCGATGAAGATCACACCGCCGTGGTCGCGTCGGCGATGCACCCAGCCGCAAATGGTAATGGTCTGGTCGAGGTATCGGGCGTCGATCAGCCCGCAGTAATTGGTTCGCATTGCCTGGGGTCCGGAGCGCCGCCTTGCGGAGGCGCGGTAGGTTTAACGGGAGGCGGAGGATTCGATGATGAGTCGGTGTTCCTTGCTGCCGGGTGCCACCACGCCCATCGAAATGATGTATTTCAACGCGTCGTCGACGCTCATTTCAAGTTCGATCACGTCCTGTCGCGGCAACATCAGGAAAAATCCGGATGTCGGGTTCGGCGTGGTCGGCACATAGACGCTGATGTAGTCGCCGTCGAGGTGCCGCGCCGGCGCACCGCCCGGCTTGCCGGTCAGGAACGCGATCGTCCAGGCGCCTTCGCGTGGATACTGTACCAGCAGGGCTTTGCGAAACGCCTGGCCGCTGCTCGAGAACACCGTGTCGGATACCTGCTTGACACTGTAGTAGATCGATTTGACGACGGGAATGCGCGACAGCAGCAATTCCCAGCCTTCGACGATCTTCTGCCCCAGCACGTTGGCACCGACCAGACCGGTCAGCAGCACGATGGTCAGCGCGAGCACGACGCCGAGGCCGGGCACGTGGAAGCCGAGGACGGTATCCGGCCGGTAGCGCATCGGCACCAGCAGCAACACCTGATCCAGGGTGCCGACGATCCAGGCCATCACCATCATCGTGATGACCAGCGGAATCCAGATCAGCAGCCCGGTGATGAAGTACTTCTTCATTCAGCGGTCAGTGACAGGCGCAATTGCCCCCGCAGGGCGTTGCCGCCGGCTTCGATTCGGCGGGCTTGGATTCGCTGCTGCCGGATTTCGCATCGGCGCTCTTGCCACCCTTGAAATCCGTGGCATACCAGCCGGTGCCCTTGAGCTGAAAGCCTGCGGCGCTGAGCTGGCGCTTGTAGGCATCGGTGCCGCACTCCGGGCAGGTCACCAGATGGGCATCGCTGATCTTCTGCAAGTGGTCCTTCTGGAAGCCGCAAGCGTCACAGCGATATTCGTAGATCGGCATGATTACCTCCGCAAAATCAAGGGCGTGAGTCTAGCGCATCGCAACATCGTCCGAAAGCACGATACGTGCTTTTGCCGATAGTTGGGGTCGGTCGGCGAGTGCTTCAAGCCGCGCTCGTCGGAAATGCCGCGTCGGCACCGGCCCGCCGCGCGTTCGACGGCGGGCGCTGATCGCTAAAGCGTCGCGAGGTAGGCCGCGGTGATCCAGTCTCCGAAGAAAAGCGCAAGCAGGCCGGCGGCGGCCAGATAGGGGCCGAAGGGGATCGGCACGTTCCGGCCATGGCGGGCGAATACGATCAGGCCGATGCCGACCGCCGCGCCGACCGCCGAGGACAGGATGATCGTGAGCGGCAGCATCTGCCAGCCGAACCAGGCGCCGATCGCCGCCAGCAGCTTGAAGTCGCCGTAACCCATGCCTTCCTTGCCGGTCAGGATCTTGAAGAGCCAGAACACCGACCACAGGATCATGTAGCCGGCAGCAGCGCCGATCACCGCCGACTCGAGGGAGGCGAAGCGGCCGCCGAGGTTCGCCAGCAGACCGAGCCACAGCAAGGACAGGGTCAGGCTGTCGGGCAGCAACTGGGTGTCGAGGTCGATGAACGCCAGGGCGATCATGATCCAGATGAAGACCATCGCGAACAGCAGATCCTCGGTCAATCCGAAGTGAAGCGCCGCCCCCACGCAGAGCGCGCCCGAGAGCAACTCGACGAAGGGATAGCGCAGCCCGATGCCGGCCCCGCAGTGGCGGCATCGCCCGCGTTGCAGCAGGAAGCTCAGGATCGGGATGTTCTCGAGCGCGGAGATCTGGTGGCCGCAATGGGGGCAGCGCGAGCGCGGCGTCGCCAGGTTGAAACGCTCGCCGGGCGGTAGCGACTCGCCGCGCAGTTCGGCGGCCTGCTCATTCCATTCGCGCTCCATCATCCGCGGCAGGCGGTGGATCACGACGTTCAGGAAGCTGCCGACGAACAGGCCCACCAGCAGCACCGTCGCGAGCGCCATCGGGCCGTCGGGAAGATACGGTATCACGGGCGAACTCCGGCGCCGGGCAAATGCTTAGACGACCTGGCCCAACTTGAAGATCGGCAGATACATGGCCACCACGAGGCCGCCGATGATGGTGCCGAGGAAAACCATGATCATCGGTTCGAGCAGCTGCGACAGACCCGCGACGGCGTCGTCGACGTCGGCCTCGTAGAAATCGGCGACCTTGCCCAACATCGAGTCGAGCTGGCCGGATTCCTCGCCGATCGACACCATCTGCACGCACATGGTCGGAAACACCTTAACGTTCTGCATCGATACCGTCAGGCTGGTGCCGGTACTGACCTCGGACTGGATCTGCTTGGTCGCCGTCAGATAGACGTAGTTGCCCGAAGCACCGCCGACCGAATCGAGGGCTTCGACCAGCGGCACGCCGGCTGCGAACATCGTTGACAGGGTCCGGGTCCAGCGCGCGATCGTCGCCTTGCGGATGATCTCCCCGATCACCGGGATCTGCAGCAGCAGTCGGTCGAGCGCGATCTGCATCGCAGGCGAACGCTTGTAGGCGAAGCTGATGGCGAATATCGCCGCGATCAGCACGCCAAATATGATGTACCAGTTGGCGACGAAGGCGTCCGAGAGGCCGATGACCACCAGCGTCGGCGCCGGCAGATCGGCACCGAAGGACTTGAACACCTTCTTGAATTCGGGCACCACGAACAACATGATCACGGTGACCACGATCGCGGCGACGACGATCACCGAGATCGGGTAGAACATGGCCGATTTGATCTTGCTCTTGATCGCAAGGATCTTTTCCTTGTAGACCGCCAGACGATCGAGCAGCGAGTCGAGGATACCGGCCTGTTCGCCTGCCGCGACCAGGTTGCAGTACAGCGCGTCGAAATGGACCGGGTGCTTGCGGAAGGCCTGCGACAGGCTGGCACCGGTCTCGACGTCATTGCGGATATCGTTGAGCATCCGGCCGAGCGACGGATTGCCGCAGCCCTTGATGCCGATGTCGAAGGCCTGCAGCAGTGGCACGCCGGATTTCATCATCGTCGCGAGTTGACGGGTGAACAGCGCGATGTCCTTGTCGGTGATCTTGCGCCCACGGGACAGTTTCTGTTTGCGCACCTTGGTGACGAGGATGCCCTGGCGACGCAGCGTGGCCTGCACGACCTTTTCGCCGGCTGCTCGCAACTCGCCGCGAATCATCTTGCCGCTTTTGTCCTTGCCCTCCCAGACATAGAGCTGTTCCGCAGGGGCACCCGGCCGGCGAACTGTGCGACTTCTGGTTGCCATCGATCGATCCTCTATCTTCAATTCACTCGTTCGTCGTGGCCAGCACTTCGGCCAGGGACGTCATGCCCTGCTTGACCTTGAGCAGACCGGACTGGCGCAGGTCCTTGACGCCGTCCTTCTGGGCCTGCTCCGCCAGTTCGATCGAGTTCCCGTTGTTCATGATGATGCTGGTCATTTCTTCGCTGATCGGCATGACCTGATAGATGCCGACGCGTCCCTTGTAGCCACTGCCCTTGCAGCGGTCGCAGCCGACCGGGCCGTAGGGTTGCCAGGAGCCGTCCAGATCGGCCTTGTCGAAGCCGGCCTCGAGCAGGGCCTGCTCGGGTATTTCCATCGGCGTCTTGCACGAGCACAGGCGCCGGGCCAGGCGTTGGGCCGTGATCAGGATCACCGACGAGGCGATGTTGAAAGGCGCCACGCCCATGTTGCGCAGTCGCTCGAGGGTCGTCGGCGCATCGTTGGTGTGCAGTGTCGACAGCACCAGGTGGCCGGTCTGCGCGGCCTTGATCGCGATCTCCGCGGTCTCGATGTCGCGGATCTCGCCGACCATGATGATGTCCGGATCCTGGCGCAGGAAGGACTTGAGTGCCGCCGAAAAGGTCAGTCCGGCCTTGTCGTTGACGTTGACCTGATTGATGCCGGGCAGGTTGATCTCGGCCGGATCCTCGGCCGTCGAGATATTCACGCCGGCCTTGTTGAGCAGGTTGAGGCAGGTGTAGAGCGACACGGTCTTGCCGCTGCCGGTCGGCCCGGTGACCAGGATCATGCCGTAGGGTCTTTCGATCGCTTCGAGCAGCGCGGTCTTCTGCTCGGCTTCGTATCCCAGCGCGTCGATGCCCAGCATTGCCGACGACGGGTCGAGAATACGCATGACGATCTTCTCGCCATGCAGCGTCGGCAGGGTCGACACCCGGAAATCGATCGCCTTGTTCTTGGACAGCACGAGCTTCATCCGACCGTCCTGGGGAACGCGCTTCTCGGAAATGTCGAGGCGTGAGATGACCTTGATCCGGGCGGCGATCTTTTCTCGCAGGATCAACGGTGGCTGCGCGATCTCGCGCAGCACGCCATCGGTTCGGAATCGGATGCGGTAGTACTTCTCGTAGGGTTCGAAGTGGATGTCAGACGCACCTTCGTTGATCGCGTCGACCAGCACCTTCTGGATGAAACGCACGACTGGTGCATCGTCGACCTCGGCAGCGGTGTCTTCGTCCTGCTGATCGGTCGGAGCCTCTTGGCTCAACAGATCCATGTCGAAGTCTTCGCCCGTCAGATCCCGCAGGGAATCCGATGCCGACTCGCTGACGATATGGATCAGTTCCACCAGCTTGGGCAGCTCGACCACCACCGGATCGACCGAAAGCCCTGTCTGGAACCGGATTTCGTCGAGCGCGCGGATATTCGTCGGGTCGGCCATCGCCACGGTTAGGCGGTTGCCGCGCTTTCCCAGGGCGATCACCTCGTGCTTGGAGATCAGCTTCCTGTCGATCGCGTCGCGGGGAATGTTCGATGCATCGAGCGAGGCGACGTCGAAGATCGGATAGCCGAAGGTCTCGGCCGAAAAGCGGGCCAGGTCGAGGGCACTGAGGTGCCGATTCTCGATCACCGCAGCCATGAACGCATTGACCTTGCCTGCCGAGTCCTGGCTGCAGGCCAGCGCCTCGGCCTCTCCCAGCCGTCCGTGCTGGACCAGAGCCCGGCCGAGGCCACTCATCGCGATCTGCGGGTTAGCTGCCATTTCGTCCTTTGTTGATCGAGCGCGCGCATGGTGCATGCCGTCTCCCATGGTGTAAAGGCGGGTTCCGCGCGCAGCCGTCAATTCTCGTTACTTGTTGCTTTCGGCATAAAGATCCGGACTGTCCTGACCATTCGATCCTGGGTCTGGATGACCTCGATCGGCACCTCGTCGATCTTGACCGACAGGCCGGTCTCCGGAATCTCTTGCAGATGCTCGATAAGCAACCCGTTGATAGTTTTCGGCCCGTCGACGGGAAGATTGAGCCCCAATTTGCGATTGAGGTCGCGGATCGCATGGCTGCCGTCGACCAGCACGGTGCCGTCGGCGTCCCAGCCGACGCGATCGGTGGAGTCCGGTGTGGACGTTGTGAACTTGCCGATCAATTCCTCGATGATGTCTTCCAGCGTGACCAGGCCGAGCAGTTCGCCGTATTCGTCGACGACCAGTCCGAGACGCTGCCGGTTTTCCTGAAAGAAGCGCAACTGCGAGAACACCGGCGTGTTCGAGGGAATGAAATAGGGCTCCTGCAGCACCGCCTTGATGTCGTCCTTGTCGAAGTCGGCGCCCATCGCACGGCCGAGCATGCGCCGCAGGTGAAGGATGCCGACGATGTCGTCCATTTCCTCCGAGAATACCGGCAGGCGCGTGTGATAGCTGGTGGCGATCTGGTGCTTGATGGCGTCGATCGTGTCGGCCAGATCGATGCCCTCGATCGAACTGCGCGGCGTCATCACGTCCTCGACCGAGATGTCCTCGAGTTCGAACAGGTTGACAAGGATGCTGCGGTGCTTCTGTGGGATGTACTGACCGGATTCGATCACCAGCGCCCGCAGTTCCTCGGGCGCGAGGCGGTGACGATCGTTGTCGTCGGACGGGTTCAGGCCGAGCATCTTGAGCAGACCGAAGACGAAGATGTTGACGAAGCTGACGACGAAGCTGGTTGCCTTCAGCAGAAAGGTCAGCGCATACGAGACGACGCTGGCAAGGCGGTCGGCGTGGTTGGCGCCGATGACCTTCGGCGTGATCTCCGAGAACACCAGGATCAAGAAGGTCACCAGCATCGTCGCGACGCCGAGCGCCCATTCCTCCTCGCCGAACAGTTCGATCGTGATCACGCTGACGAGCATCGCGGCAGCGGCATTGATCAGGTTGTTGAACAGCAGGATGACGCCGAGCAGGCGATCGGTCTTGGCGAGCAGGTCCAGCGCCAGTGCGGCCCCCTTCGAGCCGTTCGCGGCGAGCGAGCGCAAGCGGTAGCGATTGGCGGCCATCATCGCCGTCTCGGCCATCGAAAACGCGCCGGAGAGCACCAGCAGGACGGCCAGCGCCACGATCCTGGCGACGAGCGGCGAATCGTTCACGCCCGGGCCCCAAGGCCCGGTACGGGAGCGGGCAGGTCGGGATCAGTCACCGTCAGACCGAGCGCTCGAGCAGCACTTCGAGCACGAACCGGCTGCCGACATAGGCGAACATCAGAGCGATGAAGCCGGCGAGCGTCCAGCGCAGCGCGACCCGGCCACGCCATCCCCAGGCATGTCGCCCGAACAGCAATGCGCCGAACAGCAGCCACGAGACGACCGCGAACACGGTCTTGTGGTCGAATCTGAACGGTCTGCCGAACAGCGACTCGGAGAACGCGACACCGGAAATCAGGGTGAGCGTCAGCAGGATGAAGGCAACCGTGATCAGCCGGAACAGCAATGCCTCCATCGTCAGCAGCGGTGGCAGGCTGGCGAAGGCACGGGAAAGGCGGGCGCTGTGGAGTTGGCGCTCCGCCACCGCCATCAGCAGCGCGTGCAGCGCCGCCAGCGTGAACAGGCTGTAGGCCAGCATCGCGACAATGAAATGGGCGCGGAATGCGATCGATCCGGCATTGGTCAATTCGTGCTGGCTCGGGAACAGCAGTGGCAGCAATGCGCCGACTGCCGCCGCCGGCATCGCCAGCGTCTGCAGACCGTCTAGGCGGGTGTAGATCGTCTCGATCCAGTAGAACAGCACCGCCAGCCAGACCATCAGCGAAATCGCGACGCTGAAGCCGAAGCGCATGTGGCCGTTCGCGAACAACTGGGACTGTAGAGCGACACCGTGGGCGAGGAGCGCGAGCGCCAGCAGAATCCGTTCGCCGGTCGGATACGTGGTGCCGCGGGAGCGCTGATTTCGGCTGCGCCAGAAATGCACTCCAAGGGCCGCGTACAGCGAGGCCGGAAACAGATGAAGTAGAATGCCGGGCATTCCCGGAGTTTACTCCAACGCCCTCATCCTGCGGATTCCAACATGCTGGACAACCTTTCCCAACGCCTCGCCGGTGTCGTCAAGAAACTGCGTGGCCAGGCCCGCCTGACCGAGGACAATATCCAGGAGGCATTGCGCGAGGTGCGCATGGCGCTGCTGGAGGCCGACGTCGCTCTGCCGGTGGTCAAGGACTTCGTCGCGAAGGTTCGGACCAAGGCCGTCGGCGAGGAGGTCATCGGCTCGCTGACTCCGGGCCAGACCCTGGTCGGTGTCGTGCACAGGGAACTCACCGACCTCATGGGTGGCAGCCACAGCGGCCTCGATCTGGCGGCCCAGCCGCCGGCAGTGGTGCTGATGGCGGGCCTGCAGGGAGCCGGCAAGACCACGACCACCGGCAAGCTCGGCAAGTTGCTGCACGAGCGCATGAAGAAGCGGGTGCTGGCGGTCTCCACCGACGTCTACCGACCTGCGGCCATCGCCCAGTTGCAGACCGTGGCCGGTCAGGCCGGCATTGCATTCTTTCCCTCCTCGACCGAGCAGAAGCCGGTGGATATCGCCCGGGCGGCGCTCGATTATGCCCGCAAGCACCATTTCGAGGTGCTGCTGGTCGATACCGCCGGCCGGCTCGCGATCGACCAGGTGATGATGGAGGAGATCCGCACGCTGCACGAGGCGCTCAAGCCGATCGAGACCCTGTTCGTGGTCGACGCGATGCTCGGCCAGGATGCGGTCAATACCGCGCGCGCGTTCAACGAGGCGTTGCCGCTGACCGGTGTCGTGCTGACCAAGCTCGATGGCGATGCCCGTGGCGGTGCGGCGCTGTCGGTGCGCCATGTCACCGGCAAGCCGCTGAAGTTCGCCGGCGTCGGCGAGAAGCTCGCCGGTCTCGAGGAGTTTCATCCGGAGCGCATGGCGTCGCGGATTCTCGGCATGGGCGACATTCTCGGCCTGGTCGAGGAGGCGCGGCGAGGCGTCGACGAGGAGAAGGCTCGCAAGTTCGCGCAAAAGCTGAAGACCGGCAAGGGCTTCGATCTCGATGACTTCCGCGAGCAGATCGTGCAGATGCGCAAGATGGGTGGCATCGGCTCGTTGCTCGAGAAGTTGCCGGCCCAGTTTGCCCAGGCGGCTGGTCAGCTGCAGGGTGGCGTCGAGGAAAAGGCGATCGGTCGGATCGAAGCCATCATCAACTCGATGACGCCACTGGAGCGGGCCAAGCCCGAGATCCTGAAGGCATCGAGAAAGCGGCGCATTGCCGCCGGTGCCGGCGTTACGGTTCAGGAGGTGAACCGGTTGCTGAACCAGTTCGAGCAGACGCAGAAGGTGATGAAGCAGTTCTCCAAAGGCGGCATGCAGAAGATGATGCGTGGCATGAAAGGCATGCTCCCGGGCATGCTGCGATAGCGCAGGTTGCGCCGCGCCGGCACGACGAAAAAAGGGCGCCCAGGTTGGGCGCCCTTCTTCTTACAGCGCAGCCGCGGGCGGCGCGATGTCGCTCAGTTGCCCTGGTGACGCAGCCCGGCGGCGTAGTCGGAAACCGCGGCGATTTCGGGATCGGTCATCTTGACCGCGATGTCCTGCATCATGCGGCTCGGATCGTTGCCCCGGTCACCGGCGCGGAAGGCCTTGACCTGGGTTTCGATGTACTCGGCGAACTGGCCCGAGAGCGCGGGAAACTGCGCCGGCAGCCCTGCGCCGGCGGGACCGTGACAGCCGGCGCAGGCCGGAATGCCCTTGTCCATGTTGCCGGCACGCCATAGCTTCTGGCCAGCCGCCAGGGTATTGGTGTTGCGCGCCGATTCCGGATTCAAGGTCTGCGAAGCAAAATAGGCGGCCAGTCCCTTCATGTCGTCCTCGTTCAGTGACGCCACCATCGCGCCCATGACCGGACTGGCACGATTGCCGCTCTTGAAGTCCGTCAACTGCTTGAAGAGGTATTGCTCGACCTGACCGGCGAGTTTCGGGTTGGCCGGCAGCATGCTGTTGCCGTCAGCCATGTGGCAGCCGGCGCAAATCGTCTCTGCAGTCTGTTTTGCTTTGGCGAGATCGGGCGCGGCGCCTTCGCCCTCGGCGATCGCACCACCGGAGGCCAGAACCATGGAGAGCAGCAATGTACGCTTGATCATGTTGTCCTCGAAAGCCGTGAAGGGAATTTTCAAACCAGCTATTCTATACCACTACACAACAATTTTCCCGCCCTTCGGTTGGGTTTTGCCGCCGAACGGGGCGCCCGGCCCAAACTCCGATGTCCTTGTTCCAGAACGCGCAATTCGAACTGTCGGTAGCGGATCCGGCGGGCCTTCCCGTTCCCTCGGGCCTCGAGATCGCGTTCGCCGGCCGCTCCAATGCCGGCAAGTCCAGCGCAATCAACACGCTCGCCGGCCATACCCGACTGGCGTTCGTGTCGAAGACGCCGGGGCGCACCCAACTGATCAACTTCTTCCGTCTTCGCGACGGCTCCGCGCTCGTGGACCTGCCCGGCTACGGCTATGCGGAGGTGCCCGAGAAGGTGCGGATCAAGTGGCAGGGGTTGCTGGAGCGTTACCTGCGTACGCGTGCCAACCTTGCCGGCATGGTGCTGATCATGGACGCGCGGCATCCGTTGAAACCGCTCGATCGTCAGATGCTGGACTGGTTCAGCCCGGGCGGTCGGCCGGTTCATGTGCTGCTGACCAAGGCAGACAAGCTGACCCGCAGCGAAGCGGCCAGGACACTCGCCGAAGTGCGCGACGGCCTGTCGGCGTGGGGCGGGCAGGTCAGCTGCCAATTGTTCTCGAGCCTCAAGAAGACCGGGCGCGAGGAAGTCGAGCGGGTCGTCGCGGGCTGGCTCGGGATCGCGCCGACGGCCCGGCGGGCGGACGCAGGCACGGTGGATAAAAGAAAACCCCCGGCAAAAGGGGAGGTTGCCAGGGGTTGAAATGCCTTAATTGGAGATTAAGGCACCCGCTCAGGGAGGTGAAGCGGGAGACGGCTCAGCACCATCTGTACCGTCAGATGACGTCCCCCACGGTAAGTTCCCGCCCTTTCAATTCGATGCAAAGAGGACCCGCATGAGACCTACGCCCGCTTTCCCCTCGGCACGCATGAGGCGCATGCGCCGTGACGCCTTTTCGCGCCGGCTGATGCAGGAGAACGTGTTGACGGCCGGCGACCTGATTTACCCGGTATTCGTGCTCGAGGGCCGCGGTGCCGTCGAGGCGGTACCGTCGATGCCGGGCGTATCACGGGTTTCGGTCGACGGACTGCTGCAGATTGCGGAACAGGCCAGCGAACTGGGTGTGCCGGCATTGGCACTGTTTCCCGTGGTCGAGGCGGGCAGGAAGAGCGACGGTGCCGAGGAGGCCTGGAATCCGGACGGTCTGGTGCAGCGCACCGTGCATGCGCTGAAGGCGCGCTTCCCCGAGCTCGGTGTGATCACCGACGTGGCGCTCGATCCCTACACCAGCCACGGGCAGGATGGCCTGATCGATCCGGACGACCCGCGTTCCTACGTGCTCAACGACGAAACCCTGGAAGCGCTGGCGCGCCAGGCTCTGAGCCACGCCGAGGCGGGCGCCGACGTGGTCGCGCCGTCGGACATGATGGACGGGCGGATCGGACGCATCCGCGCCGAACTCGACGGTGGTGGCCACATCCACACCCGCATCCTGGCCTATTCGGCAAAGTATGCGTCGAGCTACTACGGACCGTTCCGCGACGCAGTGGGCTCGGCGGCCAACCTCGGTGCGGGCAACAAGTACACCTACCAGATGGACCCGGCGAATTCCGACGAAGCGGTACGCGAGGTTGCGCTCGACATTGCCGAGGGCGCCGACATGTTCATGGTCAAGCCCGGTATGCCGTACCTGGACATCGTGCGAAGGGTCAAGACCGAGTTGCAGGTGCCGACCTACGCCTATCAGGTCAGCGGCGAATACGCCATGCTGAAGGCAGCGGCAGCCAACGGCTGGCTGTCGGAAGAGGCATGCATGCTCGAGGGCCTGCTCTGCTTCAAGCGCGCCGGCGCCGACGGCATCCTGACCTATTTCGCGCTGGATGCGGCAAGGGCGCTGGCGGGGCTGCGGGGCTGATCTTTCCGGCGCCGGGCCGACCCCGGAGGCATCCTCAGGGGTGGCCGGCCGGCACGCTTGCCAGCGGACCCAGGGCCGCCTTCGAGCGGCGCGCCAGCTCGGTGACACTGGCGAGCCGCAAGTCGACGTGGGGTGGCTTGCGCAGCGACGGACTGATCCATACCGTGCGCATGCCGAGCCGCTTGGCAGGCCGCAGGTTGGCCGCGCTGTCCTCGACCAGGATGCACTGCCGGGGATCCAGCCGCAGTTGCCCGAGCAGTCGGCGGAACGCGCCGGTGCCGGGCTTGGGCTGGTAGCCCATGTCCTCGATCGCGAACACCCGTTCGAACACCTCGAGCAGACGCATTGCCGCCAACACCTGGATGGCGTAGTCGCGGGGGCCGTTCGAAAACACCACGCGCCGCCCCGGCAGGCTGCGCAGCAGCCGGGCGATCCGGCGATCGAACACCAGCATGCGGTCGAGTTCCTCGAGGCGGTGGGTCTCCAGCAGGAAGTGGCTGGCGGCGATGCCGTGGTGCTTGACCAGACCGGTCATGGTCGCGCCGTAGTGTCGCCAGTAGCGTTCGCGCAGGGCATGGGCCTCGGCACGGTCGAGGGCGAGATGGCGTTCGATGTAGTCGGTCATCGCCCGGTTGATCTGGGGAAAGATCGCGTGGCTGGCGTCGTGCAGGGTGTTGTCGAGATCGAACACCCAGACCGGTGTCGCTGGCGGGCGCGGGCGGCTCATGGCCGGGAAGGATGGAATTGCACCACCGAACGGCCGTGTTCGTCCGTCCTCGGGGGCAATTTCCAGGCATGGCCGAAGACCAGTTCGAGCGTGAACGGCAGCACGCCGTCGTGTCGTCCCTGTTCCAGCCCGGTCAGCCGCGACTGCCACGCGCCGGTGCCGAGCAGTCCGCGGGGGCGGTCGGCGCGCGCATTGGCGTGGCCACCGCCGCGCAGGTCGGCAAAGAGCGTGTCGGCGTCGGCATAGGTGACGGTCAGCATCTGCATGTCCATCACCGGATCGCCGAATCCGGCCCGGACGAGGGCGTCGCCGACATCGTGCATGTCCATGAAACGGTGTACCGACCTTTCGGGAAATGCGCGGCGCAATTCCTTCAGCGAGTCGGGCCCGAGGCTCGAGAACATCACCATGCCATCGACCTCGAGCACCCGGTGCATTTCGGCGAACGCCGGTGCCGGGTCGTCCAGGCATTGCAGCATCAGGTTCGACCAGACCATGCCGAAGCTGGCCGGTCGAAACGGCAGCGCCAGGGCATCGGCCGCGGATGCCGGCGTCCGACGGCCGAGCAACCGGCCGAGCAGGCCATGGCGGCGACCGCTGGCGAGCATGGCGGCGCATGAATCGACACCGACGACGTCAGCGTCGCGGTAACGGGCCTGCAGGCGTTCGCGGTCTGCGCCTGTCCCGCAGCCGAGATCCAGGATGCGGCGTGGCGACAGCCGGATGTAATCCAGCCGTTCTTCCATGCGTGCGGCCACTTCACGGGCGACCGTATCGAAGCTCGCAGCCTCCGACGCATGGCGTCGATTGTTGCGGCGGACCGCGCGACGGTCGATGCGATAGTCGTCGCCGGTCGCCATCAGACTCCGGTCAGGCCGAGTCTGTCGAACAGCCGCTCGTCCCGATCGGCATCCGGATTGTCGGTCGTCAGCAGGCGCTCGCCATAGAAGATCGAGTTGGCACCGGCCAGGAAGCAGAGCGCCTGCAACTCGTCGCTCATCTCGCTGCGACCCGCGGAAAGGCGGACGTAGCTGTTCGGCATGGTGATCCGCGCGGCCGCGATCGTGCGCACGAAGTCGAGCCCGTCGACGGTTTCGGCGCCGGCCAGCGGCGTGCCGTCGATCTGCACTAGGCTGTTGATCGGCACTGACTCGGGCGGTGTCTCCATGTTGGCCAACTCCGCGATCATCGCGGCGCGTCCGCGGCGACCTTCGCCCATGCCGACGATGCCGCCGCTGCACACCTTGATGCCGGCCGTGCGAACCTTCTCGAGCGTCTTCAGACGGTCGAGCAGGCTATGGGTGCTGATGACCTTGTCGTAGTGTTCGGGCGCCGTGTCGATATTGTGATTGTAGTAGTCGAGTCCGGCCGCCTTCAGGCGCTCGGCCTGTCCGTCCTTGAGCATGCCCAGGGTCACGCAGGTCTCGAGGCCGAGTTGCTTGACCTCGCGCACCATGTCGACGACAGCGTCCAGGTCCCGATCCTTCGGCCCGCGCCACGCGGCGCCCATGCAGAAGCGGCTTGCCCCCCGGCGTTTGGCTTCGCGTGCGCTTGCGACGACCTGTTCGAGCTGCATCAGCGGCTCGGACTCGACGCCGGTGTCGCGTCTGGCCGACTGGGAGCAGTAGCCGCAGTCCTCCGAACAGCCGCCGGTCTTGATCGACAGCAGGGTGGATCGCTGCACGGCATTGGGGTCAAAATGCTCGCGATGGATCTGCTGGGCGCGGAACAGGAGATCGTTGAATGGCATTTGCAGCAGTGCCTCGACCTGATCGACGCTCCAGCGCGTGCCGGCATCCGCGGAGCGGGATCTGGGAGAATGGACGACGACTGTGGCCTCGGAAGAATTCATGCGCGAACCGCCTCTGAGAAGTTCTAATAATTCAAAATTATGAATGTTCCCGGATCGGACAAGTATTTGTCAAACCTGTTTTCCTCGATCCGGGGAGCTGCCCGTCGAACGCTGGCCGCGCTGCTCCCGGCCGAATGTTTCCTGTGCGGTGCCGAGGGCGACTTCGACGTGCTCTGTTCGGCGTGTGTCGCCGCGCTGCCGCGCTGGCACGCCGCGAGTGCGTGCCCGGTCTGCGCGTTGCCGGATACCGGCGGCCGCTGCTGTGCGCGGTGCGTCGGCACCCCGCCGGCGTTCGATGCGACGATCGCGCTCTTCGACTACGCATTTCCGATCGACCGCCTGGTCCATGCCCTGAAGTACCAGGCCGCGCTCGATCTCGCCGGCTGGCTGGGCGGCCGGCTGGCCGCGAGCGCGGGCGACGGTTGGGACACCCTGCTGGCCGTGCCGCTGCACCGGGATCGGTTACGGGAACGTGGCTTCAACCAGTCGCTCGAACTTGCGCGTCCGCTGGCGAAATCCGGCGCCCTGTCGATCCACCGCCAGGTCCTGCGGCGGCGGGCGACGCCGTCCCAGGCGGGCCTCGCCGCGCCTGCCCGGCGGCGCAACCTGCGTGCCGCGTTCAAAGTGGACATGGATCTCGCCGGGCGGCGCGTTCTCGCAGTCGATGATGTCATGACCACCGGTGCGACGCTCGACGCCCTCGCGACCGCGCTCAAGGGCGCCGGCGCCGATCGCGTGGTGAATCTCGTCGTCGCCCGGACGCCACCGGCGGCATGAGCGGCAAGGGACAGCGACCGTCGATGTTCCATGTGATTCTGCACCGGCCCGAAATTCCGCCCAATACCGGCAATATCATCCGGCTGGCCGCAAACTCCGGCAGCCACCTGCATCTGGTGCGGCCGCTCGGCTTCTCGCTGGATGACCGTGCGCTGGCCCGCGCCGGCCTGGATTATCACGACCTCGCCCGTGTCAGCGTGCATGAGGACCTCGCCGCCTGCATGGCGGGGCTCGACGGCGCCCGCTGTTTCGCCCTGTCGACGCGGGGCCGGCACCGCTACGACCGGATCGCGTACCGACCGGGCGATGCACTGCTGTTCGGCTCCGAGACCGGTGGTCTGGACGACGCGGTCCTGCAGCGATTCGCGGCGGAGCGACGCCTGCGGCTGCCGATGGTGTCGGGCAATCGCAGCCTCAACCTGTCGAATGCGGTGGCGGTGGTGGTGTTCGAGGCCTGGCGGCAGAACGGCTTCGTCGGCAGTTCCGCCGAAGTCTAGGCAACGCGACGCGTTCACTCCGTCCTGGGGTCGCGGGCCAGCAGCTCGGCGACCGCAGAGCGCGCATCCGAGCCCTCGTGGAGAATCGCATGGACGGCTTCGCAGATCGGCATCTCGACACCGTGGCGGCTGGCCAGCCGACCGACCACGCGAGCGGTGCTGACGCCCTCGGCGACGTGTCCGAGCTCGGCCAGGATCTGATCCAGCGTCTTGCCGTCGGCCAGCGCGAGGCCGACGCGGCGATTGCGTGACAGGTCGCCGGTGCAGGTAAGGATCAGATCGCCCATGCCGGCGAGACCCATGAAGGTTTCCTGGCGGCCGCCCAGCGCGACGCCGAGCCTGGACATCTCTGCCAGGCCGCGGGTGATCAGGGCTGCGCGCGCATTCAGGCCGAATCCCATGCCGTCGGAGATGCCGGCCGCGATCGCCATGACGTTCTTGACGGCGCCGCCGACTTCGGCGCCGACCACGTCGTTGTTGGCGTAGAGGCGCAGGGTCGGTCGGTGCAGCTGCTGGATCCAATGCTCCGCGAAGCCCGCCAGGCTCGACGCCAGCGTGATCGCGGTTGGCATGTGGCGTGCCACTTCGGCGGCGAAGCTGGGCCCGGTGAGCGCCCCGCATGGCGCGTCCGTGCCCAGTTCCTCATGCACGATCTCGTGAGGCAGGCGGGCGGATTCGGCTTCGAAGCCCTTGCATGCCCACAGCGTCGGAATGCCGGGCGCGACCTGCTTCAGTCGTCTGACGGTCGCCCGCAGACCCGACAGCGGCGTCACCACCAGGTGAAGCGTGGCATCTGCGGCAGCCTCGTCGAAATCGGCCGTCAGGGCGAGTGACGGCGGTAGCGCGACACCCGGCAGATAACGACGGTTTTCGCGGTCACGGCGCAGTTCGGCGATCTCGTCGTCGCGCCATGACCACAGCGTGACCGCGTGGTCCGGGCAGTAGGCGAGCGCCAGCGCGGTTCCCCAGGCACCGGCGCCGAAGACGGCGATGCGCATCCGGCTACAGGCCCCAGACTTCGACTGCGCGGGCGTAGCCGGTGTCGCCGTCCTGGTGGCGCACCTTGATCCAGCCGAAGCGGGGGCCTTCGAGCAGTTCGAGCACGACGCTGCGCTCGGCCTCGAAATTCGGCGTTGCGGCCGTCGAGGCCTCCGAACGCACGACCAGGCGGTCCACATTGACCAGCACCGTGCGCCGGTCGCTGAGCAGCCGACGCTCGACCCAGTTGATGGCGCCGGTGACGTCGCGTACCTTGAGCCAGCGGTCGAGCCCGACGATGACCTCGACCGGCGTGCCGGCCAGGATGATCGCGAGCTTGCGCCCCTGGACCGACGGCGAATCGTAGGAGATCGCCGGCGCGATCAAGGACTTGAACTCGGCGGCGGCGGCCGCCGAACTCGCCACCAGCGCTGCGGCGAGGGCCGGGAGCGTGCGCCGTCGCATCACTGGACCGGCGTTTCGGGGGCCGGCTGTTCGGCGCCGCCAGTCGCGCCGTCGCCCTGGCCCTGATTCTTGCGTGCCTGGTAGAGGGCCTCGAAATTCACCGGGGTCAACAGCACCGGCTGGAACCCCGCGCGGGTGACGGCGTCGGACACGGTCTCGCGCGCGTAGGGGAACAGGATGTTGGCGCAGCCGATCATCATGATCGGCTCGAGGTCGCCCTCCGGCACGTTGCGGATCTGGAACAGGCCGCCCTGCGAGACCTCGACCAGGAACACGTTCTTCTCCTCCGCCAGCTTGGCCGCCACGGTCACCGTCAGCATGACCTCGAATACGCCCTCGCCGACCTGCTTGCCGTCGGTGCGCAGCTGTACGTTGATCTGCGGCGTCTCGCGCTCGAGGAAGACCTGAGGCGCATTAGGCACCTCGACCGACAGATCCTTGACGTAGAGCTTCTCGATCGTGAATACGGGTTGGTTGTTTTCAGCCATGGGTCCTACCTGTGTTGAATTGAAGAGTGCGTGGTTTGGGCCCGAGTTCAGTCGGTCCCGGCGAGTAGCGGATCGAGTCCGCCGGCGTGGTCGAGTTCGTACAGATCGTCGCAGCCGCCGACATGCCGGCCGTCGATGAAGATCTGGGGAACCGTGCGTCGTCCGCTCAGCGCGATCATCTCGTCGCGCAGCGACGGGTCGAGATCGACCCGGATCTTTTCGATGTCGGCGCCCTTGCGCCTCAACAGCGCCTCCGCGCGCATGCAGAAAGGGCAGGTCGCGGTGGCATACATGCGGACCCGCGCGCTCATTTCTTGCGCTTGCCGCGCGCCAGCGGCTGGCCCGCACGCTCCCAGGCCTGCAGACCTCCGCCGAGGTTGAAGACCGACGCAATGCCGGCCTTGCGCAAGGTCGCGAGTGCCATGCCCGAGCGGGCGCCGGTGGCGCAGCACAGGATCACCGGCTGGCCGCCCTTGGCCAGCTCGCCACTGCGCTTCTCGAGATCGGCGAGTGGAATGTTGCGCGCGTTCGGGATGTGGCCTTTCAGGTATTCGTCGGCGGTGCGCACATCGACCACCTGCGCATCCTCGCGGTTGATCTTGAGGGTCGCCTGGACCGGGTCGAGCTCGTCGGCACTCTTGCCCTTGAGCGTTTGAAACAGCAGCATGCCGCCGCTGGCGACCGCGAGAGCGGCCCAAGGCCAGTTTTGCTGAAGAAATTCCAATCGGGACTCCGTTGGGAAACTACCGCTTCTCCGGCGGCACGCCGCAGAATACCTCGCGCATCAGAACGATGAGCTGTAACGTGCGTTGATCGCCGACGCGGTAATAGACCCGGTTGGCGTCCTTGCGGGTGCGCAGGACACCCTTGTCGCGGAGAATGGCGAGGTGCTGGGATATGTTGCTCTGGGAAGTGCCGACCGCCTCGACGATCTCCTGCACGCAAGCTTCGGCATCGCCGACGACACACAGGATCTTGAGCCGCAGCGGGTGCGATATCGCCTTGAGCGCGCGCGCCGCGGTCTCGATGTGTTCCTTCTTGTCGATCAGGTCGATGATGGCTTTATTCACTTTGCCGTGCTCTTGACCGCAGCGGTCGAACTCTTCCTATAAAATATCACTTTTCGCCGACCGTCGCCTTGCCCCTCTGGGCCCCGGGAACGGTTCGACGGCACCGCTTTCTCCATTCTCAAAACACATCTTTTCCCATGTACAAGATCGTTCTTTTGCGCCACGGCGAATCCACCTGGAACAAGGAAAACCGCTTTACCGGCTGGACCGATGTCGACCTCACCGAGACCGGTGTCGCCGAGGCCCGTGCGGCTGGCCGCCTGCTTCGGCGCGAGGGCTTTGCGTTCGATCTGGCGTATACGTCGGTGTTGAAGCGCGCCAACAAGACGCTCAATATCGTTCTCGAGGAACTCGACGCGCTGTGGCTGCCGGTCGAGCACAGCTGGCGCTTGAACGAGCGCCACTATGGTGCATTGCAGGGGCTCAACAAGGCCGAGACCGCGGCCAAGTTCGGCGACGAGCAGGTCCTCGTGTGGCGGCGTTCGTACGACACGCCGCCGCCGGCGCTGGAAGCGGGCGACGAGCGGATCACCGACGATGACCCGCGCTACGCGTCGCTGCCGAAGGGCGAGTTTCCGCGAACCGAGTGCCTGAAGGACACGGTGGCACGGGCGGTGCCCTACTGGGAGACGGTGATCGTTCCCCAGATCCTGGCCGGCAATCGCTTGCTGGTGACGGCCCATGGCAACAGCCTGAGGGCTTTGATCAAGTATCTCGACGGTGTCTCGGACGAGGACATCGTCGGCCTCAACATCCCGACGGCGCAACCCCTGGTCTATGAACTCGGCCCCGACGTGCGGCCGATCCGCAGCTATTATCTGGCGGACGAAGACACCATCAAGGCCGCGCAGGCGGCGGTTGCCGGTCAGGGCAAGGCGGCCTGAGCCGGTCCGGGCAGCAGCACGTTCCGGCACGGCGCCCGCCGGGCGTGAGCGCCTTCGCCCGACCGCCCGATGGCGGCGCTCGTCCTCCCCTACGGGTGAGGCAGGGGTTTCGCAAAGCGTGGCTTTGCGGCTGCCGAACGGGTTGGCTGTACAAGGCCAACCCTCCGACGGCGCATCGCGACGAGAGGGTAGTCCCGTGAACGATCGGCCGGACCGGCTGCTCGGTCGACGGCTCGTGGCGGTCCTGGCGGCGCTCGCGCTGCCGGTCGTCTGCGGTGCCGACGACAGCGAGATCACGCGCTCGCGGGCGGAGCTCGGCCGCCTGCAGCAGCAGATCGAGGTCATCCAGCGCTCGCTCGACGACGACCAGAAGCGGCGCGACAAGGCGAGCACGTCGGTCGCGCGGGCCGGTCGCGCCCTGTCCGAGATCGGACGCAAGCTGCGCGACACGCGTCGCCAGCAGACCGCGGTCGAGTCCGAACTGAAGCGATTTGCCGACGAGCGGGCGCTGCTCGACGCGCGCATCCGGGATCGGCGCGTCCGGCTCGCGCGCTGGCTGCACGACTATTACGTCGGTGGTGGCGAGGCCCGGCTGGTCGACTTCCTGGCCAGTCGGGACCCCAACCAGGTGGCGCGCGACGGCTACTACCTGCAGCGTATCGGGGCCGCCAATCTGTCGTTGATCGACGAACAACGCCAGGACGTGGCAATGCTTGGCGAAGTCGAGCAACGGATCGCCCAACGCAGCAAGGAACTTGCTGCGTTGTCCGAACGCCAGCAGCGTGAGCAGCGCGAACTGTCGAATTCGCGGGCCCGATACAAGCGCCTCGCGGCCGAACTGGCAAAGCGGGTCAAGGAACAGAAGCGCGAAGTGTCGAGCCTGAGGCTCGACGAGCAGCGTCTCGGGCGGCTGATCGAAGGCCTGGAAACGCTGGCCCAGGAACAAGCCGAAGCGCCGGCGGTCGAGGATCGGCCGCCGGCTGGCGGCGCGCAGGAACCGGTTGCGGTCCGCGGTGGTCAATCGTCGCGTGAACCGGTGGTCGCCATGCTGGAGCGTCAGGTCGTACGCACACCGGACGGCGTACCCTTCGGCAAGCTAAAGGGGCGTCTCGACCCGCCGTTGAAGGGGGCGATGGTCGGGCGCTTCGGCGAAGCCCGGGCCAGTGGCGGGGCGGTCTGGAAGGGCGTATTCATCCGCGCACGGGAAGGTGCCGAGGTGCGCGCGGTAGCGCCGGGCGAGGTGGTGTTCGCAGATTGGCTGAGAGGCTTCGGCAACCTCGTGATCATCGATCACGGCAAGGCCTACATGACCGTATATGGCAACAACGATATCCTGATCGCGCGTCTCGGTCAGAAGGTGCTTGGTGGCGAGGCGATCGCCAGCGTCGGGGTCGACGAGGGCAGCAGGGAATCGGGTTTATACTTTGAAATCCGTCACCGCGGAGAACCGGTGGATCCGTTGAAATGGGTTCGTCGATGAGTAGCGCGGTGAGTCAGCACAGCGGCGGGTCGAGACTCGCGCCAGACGGAGTGGATCGCACATGGGTAGCAGGCTGCAAAAGATCGGACTGGTGATGACCGGCGTGTGTGCCGGAATCCTGATCAGTCTCAACCTGTCGGCGCAGGCGGAGCGGGTCAGTACCTTGCCGTTGCCGGTGGAGGAACTTCGGGCCTTCGCCGACGTGTTCAACGCCGTCAAACAGGGTTACGTCGAGCCGGTCGAGGACAAGAAGCTGATCACCCAGGCGATCAGCGGCATGCTCTCCGGCCTCGATCCGCATTCGGCCTATCTCGACGCCGATGCCTTCAAGGATCTCCAGGTCGGCACCCAGGGTGAATTCGGCGGCCTCGGCATCGAGGTCGGCATGGAGGACGGTTTCGTCAAGGTGATCTCGCCGATCGAGGACACGCCGGCGTTCCGGGCAGGGGTCAAGGCCGGCGACCTGATCGTCAAGCTCGACGACACGCCGGTCAAGGGCATGAGTCTGTCGGATGCGGTCAAGCGCATGCGCGGCAAGCCCAAGACCGAGATCACGCTGACCATCGCGCGCAAGGGCGAGAACAAGCCGGTGGTGGTCAAGATCGTGCGAGAAGTGATCAAGGTCCAGAGCGTCAAGTCGAAGGTCATCGAGCCCGGGTACGGCTACGTCCGCGTCGTCCAGTTCCAGGAGAACACCGGTCGCTATCTGGTCGACCATCTCAACCGCATCTATAAGGATGCGCCGCTGAAGGGGCTGGTGCTCGATCTGCGCAACGATCCGGGCGGTCTGCTGCACGGTGCAGTCGGCGTGTCGGCGGCATTCCTCGAACCGGGCGCGCTGGTGGTATCGACCGACGGCCGCACCGACGATGCCAAGCGTCGCTACAGCGCGAGCCCGGACGACTACCTGCGGGGCAGCAGCCAGGACTTCCTGCGGGCGCTGCCGAAGGGCGTCAAGGAGGTGCCGATGATCGTGTTGGTCAACGGGGGATCCGCCTCCGCTTCCGAGATCGTCGCCGGCGCCTTGCAGGATCATCGTCGGGCGATCGTGATGGGTACGCAAACGTTCGGCAAGGGCTCGGTGCAGACCATTCTTCCGCTCAACAACAGCTCGGCGATCAAGCTGACGACGGCGCGCTACTACACGCCGAGCGGGCGCTCGATCCAGGCCAAGGGCATCGAGCCGGACATCGTCGTCGAAGAGGCGCCGACCGGGCAGTCCGCCCAGCGTATCCGCGAGGCGGACCTGCTGGGTCACCTCGAGAACGACCGCGATGCTAACGCCGAGAAGGCCGCGTCGACGGGCGACAAGGGTGGTGAGCAGGAGGACGATGGTCAGGCCGGACCGGTTCGGTTCGAAATGGCCGGCAAGGACGACCACCAGCTGTCGCAGGCGGTGAATCTCCTCAAGGGTCTGCAGATCATCCAGAACAGTCGCCTCTGAGCGGCGCTAGGGACGGGGCGGCGATGCGGCGCGAAACAGCCTACAAGCTTGCCGGCAGGCGACATGGCGAGAATCACGGCACCAGCGTTTCGGGCCTGCACAAGCAGCGCGAGATCCGTTTCCGTCCGTTGCCGCCCAATCAGGTCGAGCAGGCCTGCTCGGCGCTGCGTGCGCTGAAGGGGCTGGCCGCGCGCCCGGCGGCCCGGTCGGATGCCATCTGCGTCGAGTATTCGATCGTCGAGTACTCTCTGGAATCGCTCGAAAAGGCGCTGACGGACGCCGGTTTCCATCTGGACAATTCGCTGCTGACCAAGCTGATGCGGGCGTTCATCTACTTTGCCGAAGATACCCAGATCCACAACCTGCGATCGCCCGAGCGTCTGATCAAGCAGTCCAACGAGGTCTACATCAAGGTCTACGACCACCATCCGCACGGCGATCGGGACGACACGCCGCGCGAATTGCGCGAGTACAAGTAGCCGCCGCAGCCGGGCTCAGCCGGCGGATGGCGGCTGCGGCCTCAGACGCAGGCGCAGGTCGCAATCGATCTGTCGAAGTTCATGGATTCGCCAGCCGTGCGCCTGATCGAGCGACGTGATGTCAGCCAGCTCGAACAGGGCACGCGCGCCGCTGCCCAGGATCGTGGGTGCCAGGTAGAGCAGCAGTTCGTCGACGCAACCGCCTGTGAGCAGTGCGCCGCCGAGCGCCGGGCCGGCTTCGCCGAGCACCTCATTGACGCCCTGGTTGGCCAGTGTGCGCAGGACTCCCCACAGGTCGACCCGTCCGTTCGCGCCCGGCAGGTGAAGGATCTCTGCGCCACGGGCCTGCAATGCATCGGCTCTGTCGTCGATCATCTCGGCGCAGGCCACCAGGACGCGTCCGCTCGCCAGCAGGCGCGCGGACGGCGGCATGCGCAGCCGGGAATCCACGACCACCTTGATCGGCTGCCGACCACAATCGACGGCACGCACCGTGAGTTGGGGGTCGTCGTGGAGGACGGTCCCGACACCGGTCAGGATCGCGCAGCTGCGCGCGCGCCAAAGGTGGGCATCGGTGCGCGATGCGGCACTGCTGATCCACTGGCTGACGCCATTGGCCAGCGCGATGCGGCCATCCAGGCTCGCGGCGGACTTGATTCGCAGCCACGGCCGGCCGCGTCGCATGCGCGACACGAAACCGCAGTTCAATTCCTCCGCCTCGTCTGCCAGCAGACCACATGCGGTGTCGATGCCGGCATCGGCGAGTCGCGCCAGCCCGCGACCCGACACCGCCGGATTCGGATCCTGCATCGCCGCCACCACGCGGCCGACGCCGGCGCCGATCAGCGCCTCCGTGCAAGGCGGCGTGCGGCCGTGATGGGCGCATGGTTCCAGCGTCACGTACACCGTCGAACCGCGTGCAAGCTGCCCCGCCGCCTGCAACGCATGGACCTCGGCATGGGCTTCGCCGGCGCGCTCGTGCCATCCCTGGCCGACGACCTTGCCGTCTCGCACGATCACGCAGCCGACCCGCGGATTCGGGCTGGTGCTGGTCAGGCCGAGTGCGGCCTGACACAGAGCGGCGGACATGAAGCGATGGTCTTCGGCGGTGAATTCGCCCATGGCGCGCTCAGCTTCGGCTGGCGCGCGCGCGGGAGCGGCCGCGGGTGACTTCGCGCACCGCTTCGGAAAATCCGTCCACGTCCTCGAAATTGCGATAGACCGATGCGAATCGCACGTAGGCGACCTTGTCGAGCTTGCGAAGTTCGCGCATCACCAGTTCGCCGATGCGCTCGCTCGGAATCTCACGCTCGCCGAGGGACAGCAGGCGGGCCTCGATGCGGCCGATCGCCGCATCGACGTTCTCCGCCATGACCGGGCGCTTGCGCAGTGCCAGCTTCATGCTGCCGAGCAACTTGGCGCGGTCGAACTCGGTGCGGCTGCCATTGCGCTTGATCACGACCGGCAGCTTGAGATCGATCCGCTCGTAGGTGGTGAAGCGCTTGTCGCAGGCCAGACAGCGGCGGCGCCGACGAACGATGTCGGCATCCTCGTTTTCCCGGGTGTCGGTCACCTGGGTCGATTGTTCACCGCAGAATGGACATTTCATCGCATGCCTCCCGCGAGCCGGCCAGCGCACGCGCGACGCCCTCGCGAGCGCGCGGGCGCCATCACGGTGCCGTCAGTCGCCGTAGACCGGAAATTTCGCGCAAAGCTCCGACGCCTTGCCGCGCACCCGCGCAATGACCGATTCGTCGTGCGGCGCATCGAGCACGTCGGCGATCAGGTGGGCGACCTTTTCGGCTTCGATCTCGGTGAAGCCGCGGGTGGTCATCGCCGGCGTGCCGATGCGGATGCCGGAGGTCACGAAGGGCTTTTCCGGGTCGTTCGGAATCGCATTCTTATTGACCGTGATGTGGGCCTGGCCGAGCACGGCCTCGGCCTCCTTGCCGGTGATCTTCTTGGCCCGCAGATCCACCAGGAAGACGTGACTCTCGGTGCGTCCGGACACGACGCGCAGACCGCGCTCTTCACCGAGCACGCGGGTCATGACGCGGGCATTGGCGATGACCTGCTCTTGGTAGCGCTTGAATCCGGGTGCCATGGCTTCCTTGAAGGCGACTGCCTTGGCTGCGATGACATGCATCAGCGGCCCACCCTGCAGCCCTGGAAAGATCGCCGAGTTGATCGCCTTCTCGTGCTCTGCCTTCATCAGGATGATGCCGCCGCGCGGACCCCGCAGGGTCTTGTGGGTGGTCGACGTGACGACGTCCGCGTGCGGAACCGGATTGGGGTAGTAGCCGGCCGCGATCAGACCCGCGTAGTGGGCCATGTCGACCCAGAAGATCGCCCCGACTTCCTTCGCGATGCGAGCGAAACGTTCGAAGTCGATGCGCAGCGAGTAGGCCGAGGCGCCGGCGATGATGATGCGCGGCTTGTGTTCACGGGCCAGGCGCTCCATCGCTTCGTAGTCGATCGCCTCGTTCTTGTCGAGACCGTAGGCGACCACGTTGAACCACTTGCCGGACATGTTGAGCGGCATGCCGTGGGTGAGGTGTCCGCCCTCGGCGAGACTCATGCCCATGATCGTGTCGCCCGGCTTGGCAAAGGCCATCAGCACCGCCTGGTTGGCCTGCGAGCCGGAATTCGGCTGGACGTTGGCGGCATCGGCACCGAAGATCTTCTTGACGCGGTCGATTGCGATCGCCTCGGCCACGTCGACGTGCTCGCAACCACCGTAGTAGCGCTTTCCGGGGTAGCCCTCGGCGTACTTGTTGGTCAGTTGCGAACCCTGGGCCTGCATGACCGGAACGCTGACGTAGTTCTCCGACGCAATCAGTTCGATGTGATCTTCCTGGCGTCGATTCTCGGCCTGTATGGCGTCCCAGATCTCGGCGTCGACGGATGCGATGGTTTGGTTCTTGGAAAACATGCTTGTCCCAGCTCAGGCATAAAGGCGGATGTTACCACGGTGCAGGCCCGGGGATGGTGCGCCGCAGTAGGGCCGGATGCGCGTCCGTTGCCCGGTTTCGGTGGCTCGCCGGAGTGACTTCGCCAGGCCTTCGTGCACCGTTCAGGCGTTGGGCAATTCGTCACGCGCTTGGTCCAGGTGGGCCTGTTCCGCCCATGACACGATGCGCCAGGCGCCGGCCGCGTAATCGATCCAGTTCAGCGCGGCATTCGGGATCAGAAAGTCGCGTGGTGGCTGCAGCGGAAGGTCGCGCACCATGCGATGCACGGTGTCGAGAACGCCGCCGTGGGCAACCAGCAACAGGCGGCTGTCCGGATGCCGGACGGCCAGGTCGGTGACTGTCTTCCGGATCCGTGCGGCGAAGGTCGTCAGGCTTTCGCCGTCGCCGAAGTCGTAATCCGGATCGCGCTGCTCGAACAGGCGATAGGCCTCGGGATGCCGCGCCCGGGCCTGTTCGTAGGTCAGGCCCTGGAAGTTTCCGAAATGGCGCTCGCGCAACTGCTCGAGCATGATCGGCACGAGGCCGAGCTGCCGGGCCGCGGCGTCGGCGGTCTGGCGAGCGCGTTGCAGGTCGCTGGTGTAGAGGGCGTCGAAGCGATGCCCGGCAAGGCTCAGCGCGGTGGCTTCGGCCTGCGCCCGTCCGGTTGCATTGAGCGGCACGTCGGTGTGGCCCTGCAGCCGGCGTTCGAGATTCCATGCGGTCTCGCCGTGCCTGACCAGGCAGATGCGCGTCGTCATTTCGGGTTCCTGCGGGCTGGGCGCGCAAGGATGGCCTGTCGGATCGCCGCTGTCCACCCCGCAAACGGCCGGCTTAAGCGTTTCCCCTGATTTCGCGCGGCGCGAACCCGGCCATAATGGCGGCCGTGGTGTCCGGGTGGGTTCGGGCGAAGAATGCAGGTGCCGCAGCGCTGACGACGGTGCCGCTGCAACGGGGAGGATGGTCCGGTGAAAATGTTGTTGAAGTTGTCCTGGTCGATCGACTGGATCAATGACAAGGTCGGTCGTGCGGCGCTCTGGCTGGTATTGCTGGCATCGCTGATCAGCGCCGGCAATGCGTTCAGCCGCTACGGCTTCAATCTCAGCTCGAATGCGATGCTCGAGGTGCAGTGGTACCTGTTCTCGGCCGTCTTCCTGCTGTGCTCGGGATATACCTTCCTGCGCAACGAGCACGTGCGCATCGACCTGGTTTCCAACCGCTTGTCCGCGAAGGGACGCAACTGGGTCGATATCGTCGGCATCGTGCTGTTCCTGCTGCCGGTCTGCTACATGATCGTGACGATGTCGTGGCCGTCGTTCGTCGAGTCCTACGTCAATGACGAGCAGTCGTCGAACGCCGGCGGCCTGATCCGCTGGCCCGTCCGCCTGCTGATTCCGGTCGGCTTCTCGCTGCTCGGCCTGCAGGCGCTGTCGGAGTTGATCAAGCGACTCGCTTTCGTCTTCGGCCACGGGCCAGATCCGCTGACCAAGGGCGGACATGGCGTCGAGCACGTGGAAGCGGAGGACGGACAGTGAGCGCCTTCATCATCGAAAACATGGCGCCGCTGATGTTCGGCACGCTGATGCTGTTCCTGTTGAGCGGCTTCCCGGTGGCGTTCGCATTGATGGCCAATGGCCTGTTCTTCGGTTTCCTCGGCATCGAACTCGGCCTGTTGACGCCAGCGCTGCTGCAGGCACTGCCCGAGCGGGTGCTGGGCATCATGGCCAACGACACCCTGCTGGCGATCCCGTTCTTCACCTTCATGGGGATCATTCTCGAACGCAGTGGCATGGCGGAAGATCTGCTCGAGTCGGCCGGGCAGTTGTTCGGACCGATTCGGGGCGGCATCGCCTATGCGGTGATCTTCGTCGGCGCGCTGCTGGCGGCAACCACCGGCGTCGTTGCCGCCTCGGTGATCTCGATGGGGCTGATTTCGCTGCCGGTGATGATGCGCTACGGCTATTCGAGGGAGCTTTCGGCCGGGGTGATCTGCGCGTCCGGCACGCTCGCCCAGATCATTCCGCCGTCGCTGGTGCTGATCGTGCTCGCCGACGTGCTCGGCGTTTCGGTCGGCGATGCCTACGCCGGCGCGATCATTCCGTCGCTGATGCTGGTCACGCTGCTGGCGCTCTACATCCTTTTCCTGTCGATCTTCCGTCCGTCGGCCGTGCCCGCGCTGCCGCCGCACGCACGCACGCTGAAAGGTGCGGCGCTGATGAAGCGCGTGCTGGTGGCAATGTTGCCACCGGTAGTTTTGATCTTCCTGGTGCTCGGCACGATCTTCATCGGGCTGGCGACGCCCACCGAGGGGGGCGCAATGGGCGCCGTCGGTGCCCTGGCGCTGGCGGCGATTCGTCGCCGGCTGCAGTTCTCGGTGGTGCGCAGCGCGCTCGAGACCACCACCAAGCTGTCCACCTTCGTGCTGTTCATCCTGATCGGCTCGACCGTGTTCGCGCTGACCTTCCGGGCCGTCGATGGCGACCTGTGGGTCGAGCATCTGTTCAGCCTCGTGCCGGGTGGCGAGATCGGCTTCCTGCTGGTGGTGAGCGCCCTGGTCTTCGTGCTCGGCTTCTTCATCGATTTCTTCGAGATCGCCTTCATCCTGCTGCCGTTGTTCGCACCGGTGGCCGAGAAGCTGGGCATCGACATGGTGTGGTTCCTGGTGCTGATCGGCATGAACATGCAGACCTCGTTCCTGACGCCCCCCTTCGGCTTCGCGTTGTTCTACCTGCGCAGCGTCGCGCCGGTGAAGGCCTACGAAGACGCGGTCAATGGCAAGCGCATCGAAGGCATCAAGACCGGCCAGATCTACCGCGGCGTAGTCGCCTTCATCGTGCTCCAGGTGATCGCCCTGGCCCTCGTCTTCATGTTCCCGCAGTTGGTGTCCGGCAATCTCGACGAGAAGAACAAGGTCGACCTCGACACCATCGAAATCAAGATCGAGTCCCTCGACAGCGGCGGATACGGCGCCAGCCCGTTCGATTCCGGATATGGCGCGCCAGTGCAGATTCCGGGCCAGGAGGGTGGTCCGGCAGGCGACCAATCGGCGCCCCCCGCCGGCGAGTCCGGTATCCAGGGGCTCGAGCCGGCGGACCCGAACCAGGCGATCATGGACGCGCTGCGCGGTGACGGGGGCGAATCGCCGGCGCGGGGAGAGTCCGCGTCCAGCCCGCCGCAGGAGACGCCGGTCGATCCCAACCAGGCGATCATGGATGCCTTGCGTCGCGAGGCCGAAGGGCAGAAGTGACGCGAGAGGCTGTGCGGCCGGATCGCTGCCGGTCGCCAGCCTGCGCCCGTCACCCATGGCGGGGAACCAAGCCCGGTCGAATCGATCCGTGTGTGGAAGGACACGGGAGAGATCTCATGAGAGCCGCCTTGTTCGGGCTTGCCGTCACGCTGATGTGCGAGACGGTGTCGGCTGCGGCGCCGACGCCGCGCGATGTCGAGGGTCCGTTCTTTCCGGACGTGCTGCCGTCGGACGTCGACGACGACCTGACCACGATCCGCGGGCACGTCGGCAGTGCCCGTGGCGAGCGGATCCGGCTCGGCGGGCGGGTGCTCGATACCGACGGCAACGCGCTGGCCGGCGTGCGCATCGAGCTGTGGCAGACAGACGCGGGCGGGCGCTACATCCATTCAGGCGATCCTCTGCCCGGCCAGCGTGACCCGGATTTTCAGGGCTTCGGAGCGGCAACCAGCGACGAAGCCGGGCGATATCGATTCACGACCGTAGTGCCGGCAGGATATGCCTCACGACCGCCCCATTTCCACGTCCGACTGTTGCGTGGCGGGCACGAATTCCTGATTACCCAGCTCTACCTGCCGCGACAAAGCGGTGAGCGCGGAATCGACTCCGGCCGCCTGTCGTTGCGCGAAGCGTCGCAGACAGTGCGCCTGGGAAGGACCGCAGACGGCACCCTGAGCGGCGTCTTCGATTTCGTCCTCGGCGGCGTTAAGGCGCCGTAGACGACGACGCCCCGCTGGGCGGGGCGTCTAGTCGCCGAGGCGATCAGAGTGCTAGCGCTTGCGGCTCTGCATGAAGCGGTCGAAGTTGCCTTCCGCAACGCTCATCCAGAGCGTCTGATCCTTCTGGAAGTCGGTCATGTGATCGTGGATCTTCTTGAACGCGGCATTGGTCTGACCGACCTCTGCATAGACGTCCATGGCCGCCTTGTAGCAGGCTTCCAGCACCGGCAACGGGAACGGGCGCAACTGCGCGCCACCGGCCACCAGCTTCTTCAGCGCGGTCGGGTTCTTGGCGTCGTACTTTGCCATCATGCCCACGTCCGCTTCGGCAGCGGCCGCCTGGATGATTGCCTGGTACTCGGGCGGCAGGCTGTCCCACTTGTCCTTGCCGATGTATAGCGACAGGTTCGGGCCGCCTTCCCACCAGCCGGGATAGTAATAGTACTTCGCCACCTTATTGAAACCGAGTTTCTCGTCGTCGTAAGGCCCGATCCACTCGGCCGCGTCGATCGTGCCCTTCTCCAGCGAGGGGTAAACATCGCCACCAGGGATCTGCTGCGGCACGACACCGAGCTTGGCAAGCACTTGCCCGGCGAAGCCCCCGACACGGAACTTGAGGCCTTCGAGATCCTTGACGGTCTTGATTTCCTTGCGGAACCAGCCTCCCATCTGGACCCCAGTGTTGCCCATCGGGAAATTCTGGATGTTGTAGCCGTTGAAGAACGCGCGCAGCAATTCCATGCCGCCGCCGTACTTCGTCCATGCGGCGAATTGGCGATAGGTCAGGCCGAAAGGTACCGCGGTATCGAGCGCGAACGTGGGATCCTTGCCGAAGAAGTAGTAGGAGGCGGTGTGGCCGCACTCGACCGTGCCATCCTTGACCGCATCCATGACGGAGAAGGCCGGCACCAGTTCGCCGCCAGGAAATACACGGATCTCGAACTTGCCGCCCGTGGCTTCCAAGACGCGTTTCGCGAAATCGTCGGCAGCACCGAAGATGGTGTCCAGGCTCTTCGGGAAACTCGAGGCCAGGCGCCATTTCAGCGCCGGCAATTCGGCTGCACGAGCAGGGCTGATCAGGGTCGCACTCGCGGCGACGCCTGCACCCGCAGATTTAAGGAAGGAACGGCGTTCCATACTGTCTCTCTCCTCTTTAGATGGACGTGCTGATGAAGCGGGAAAACGATAATTGAGTCGGAATGGCCCATCTATTGGGGTTTTCCCAAGCGGTCGGCAGCATGCCGTCGCAGCCCCGGTGCGCCCTGCGGCCGTTCCTCACTTGCCGGCGATCTTCATGCGATCGATCAGGATCGAGCCGGTGTGCTTGGCGCCGCGGTCCCAGACATCGGCGCCGATCTCGACGATATTGCGGAACATCTCGGCGAGGTTGCCGGCGATCGTAATCTCCTCGACCGGATAGGCCACGCGCCCGTTTTCGACCCAGAAGCCGGCGGCACCTCGGGAATAGTCACCGGTGACGTAGTTGACGCCCTGCCCGAGCAATTCGGTGACCAGCAGGCCACGGTCCATCAGCGCGAGCATCCGGTCGAAGTCCCGGTCGCCATGGCTGATTTTCAGGTTGTGCGAGCCGCCGGCGTTGCCGGTGGTCTGCATGCCGAGCTTGCGGGCCGAATAGCAGCTCAGGAAATACCCCTCGAGCGTGCCGCCGGCCACGATCCTGCGGTCCCGGGTGGCGACGCCGTCGCTGTCGAACGGCGCGCTGCCGGAGGCCTTGCGCAAGTGGGGTCGCTCGTCGATATCGACATGTGCCGCAAACAGGGGCTTGTCGAGACCGTCGACCAGGAAGGACGCGCGCCGGTACAGCGCGCCACCGCTGGCCGCGTGGACGAAATTGCCGAGCAGGGACACGGCCAGCGGCGCCTCGAACAGCACCGGCAGCTCGCAGGTCGCAATCCTTTGCGCGCCGAGGCGCGCTTCGGCGCGCCGGGCCGCGGTGGCGCCGATCTCCTCGGCGCCCTGCAAGTCGTGGACGTCGCGCCGGCTGTCGTACCAGTCGTCCCGCTGCATGCCGTCGCCGTGCCCGGCGATGACCGAACAGGACACGCTGTGGCGGGTGGTGGCGTAGCCGGCGCAGAAGCCGAGGCTGTTGGCCGAGATGAAATGCGACTGCTGGCTGGATACGCTGGCGCCTTCGGAATTGGTGATCTTCGGGCTGGTGTCGAAAGCCGCCTGCTCGCAGCGCCTGGCGAGGTCCAGCGCTTCCTCGACCGCCGGCGCCCACGGATGGAACAGGTCGAGGTCCGGAATCTCGGTGGCCAGCAATTCGGGATCGGCCAGCCCGGCGCAGGGGTCCTCGGCAGTGAAGCGGGCGATCTGGATCGCGGCTTCGACGGCGGCGCGAAGCGCCTCCTCGGAAAAGTCGGAGGTGGAGGCATGCCCGCGCTTCTGGCCGAGGTAGACGGTCACCCCGACCCCCTTGTCGCGGTTGTATTCGATGGTGTCGGTCTCGCCCTTGCGCACCGTCACGCTCTGGCCGAATCCTTCCGAGACGTCGGTCTCGCAGGCACTGGCGCCGACCGTACGGGCATGATCGAGAATGTGCCCGGCGATGCCGGTGAGCTGATCGCGGGAGAAGCTGAAGCCTTGGCTGGACATGGGTCGGGCGCTTGCGATGTCGAGTCTATAATCTTAACCCCTTCACCGCGACGACCGCCCGATGCATCCAAACGAGCCGGATACCGATACCGCCGAACTGCCGGCAAGCAAGACCCGCCGCAAGAAGGAAATGCTCGAATTGCAGGCGCTCGGCGAAGCGCTGGTGGCATTGAGCAGCGAACGCCTGCTGCGGGTGCCGATGCCGGATGCCCTGCGCGACGCAGTGCTCGAGGCCCAGCGGATCCGACAGCATGGCGCCCGGCGTCGGCAGTTGCAGTACGTCGGCCGCCTGATGCGCGACGTCGATCCCGAGCCGATCCGCCGGGCATTGGACGAGTTCGCCGGGCGTTCGCGCGAACAAGTGGCGCGGCAACATCGCATCGAGGATCTGCGGGACCGCCTGCTCGCCGACGAATCGGTGATGCAGCAGGTCGCCGAGCAGTGGCCAAGTGCCGATCTGCAGCAACTGCGTGTGCTGCGTCGCAATGCTTTGAAGGAACAACAGCTCGGCAAGGCGCCGAAGGCCTACCGTCAGCTGTTTCGCTTGTTGCGGGCGCTCGACGATGGTGCCGGTCGGCCGGACTGGCATGAAGGGCAGGAGGAAGATGACCATGAAGGATGAGGTTTTCAGGATCGGCCTGGTGTCGATCAGCGACCGGGCATCGAGCGGTGTCTATGAGGATCAGGGCGTGCCCGCATTGCGCGAGTGGTTCGGCGCGGCACTGGCTTCGCCGTGGCAGATGGAGCCGCGCCTGATCCCCGACGAGCAGGCGGTGATCGAGCGCACGCTGGTCGAACTGTGCGACGTTGCCGGCTGCAATCTGGTGCTGACCACGGGCGGCACCGGCCCGTCGCCGCGTGACGTCACGCCCGAGGCGACGATGGCCGTGGCCGATCGGCTGATGCCGGGATTCGGCGAACAGATGCGCCAGATTTCACTCAACTTCGTGCCGACCGCAATCCTCTCGCGCCAGCTCGGCGCAATCCGGGGATGCACGCTGATCCTCAATCTGCCGGGGCAGCCGAAATCGATCCGCGAAACCCTCGAGGGGCTGCGCGAGCCGGATGGGACGCTCAAGGTTGCGGGCATCTTTGCCGCTGTTCCGTACTGTATCGACCTGATCGGCGGTCCCTATGTGGAAACCAACGAGGCCGTGGTCAAGGCGTTCCGGCCGAAGAGCGCGATTCGCAACAAAGCGTGAATTGATTCGCGCTGCGACGTGATCGCGTGGCGGGTGCCGGAACCGGCGCCCGGGCTTGCGGGTCGACCTTTTGTCCTTACGACAGGAGACGGCCCATGGAAAGCCTCATCTTCGTCATCATGTTCCTGTTCTGGATACCGATCTGGGCGGTCAGGCGCGAAGTCGCCAATCGACAGAGTCCCGGCTACTGGCGGCGCTGGGGTGCCGTCGTGCTGTCGCCGACTGCGCTGCAGGGCCGAGATCACCCGATCGGCAGCTACATGGGCGTGCCGATCTTCGAGCACGTCCGTTTCTGCAACCTCGATTACCTGTTCGAGCGCGTCGCCCGAAGCGAAGAACGGGACCTGATCGAAGGCGGCGAGCTGTTCCTCGAGCCGGGACTGGTCTATCGGCTCAGCGACTCCTTCATTTCGCAACGATCCTGATCACCTTGCGTCCGCCCGGGCCGCGGGGCGTCGGCCGTGCGTCGAGCTGTCGCCGACGCTCGGCGTCGCGCCAGACCGCGCGCAGGCCCAGGGCCAGCACCAGCCAGACGATGTAGATCAGCGCCTCGGACAGGTCCCCCTTGGCCTGCCACGTCATGTGCACGACACCGAGGATCGCGATCGCGTAGATCGATCGATGCAGCGACTGCCAGCGCCGTCCGCCCAGTCGGCGGACCATGGCCGCGCTCGAGGTCAGTGCCAGCGGCGTCATCAGCACCAGCGCTGAAAAGCCGACTGCGATGAAGGGACGCTCCAGGATGTCGTCGGCGATCGCGTACCAGTCGAAGCGCTGATCGAGCCACAGGTAGGCCGTGACGTGCAGGCAGCCATAGGCGAACGCGAACAGGCCGACGGTGCGGCGCAGGCGCAGCAACCAATGGGCCCCGGTCAGGCGCCGCAATGGCGTGATTGAAAGCGTGACGAGCAATAGTCGCAGCGTCCACTCGCCGGTCGCTTCGCTGATCGCCTCGACCGGGTTGGCGCCGAGTGCATCAATCAGCCAGCCCCGCAGCAGCAGCGCTGCCGGCACCAGGCAGGCGAGGACGAGCAATGCCTTGACCAGCGCGAGCTGGCGAGGCGAAAGATGGACCGGCGCGGCGGCAGCGGGCATGTCTGGACGGGAAGACTTGATCATGTCGGCAGTTGGGCTTGTGCGTTGGGGCGCGCAATGCGCGACATCGTAGCGCGAAGGATCAAGGATTGAGCTGCTGGTAGACGCGATTGGCGATCGCCAGCAGGCGATCGCGCGGCAGATTGGCCGACAGCGCGTAACCGGTGCCGCCATCGACCCAGTAGAAGACCCCGATGCCTTGTTCCTCGGCGTAGCGGAAGGCCGTGTCGCCGGTGTCGCTGCGATCGTGATTGAGGTACAGGGTCAGGCGCTGGCCGCCTTCATCCTGATACATGAACTGGGCGCCAGGACCGGCATCGCTCGGCAGCAGGCGTCCACCCATCAGCCGGTAGCCTTCGGTCTCGAGCTGTGGCGCGGTGACCGCGGTGCCCAGGCGTTTGCTGAGCCACCCGGTCAGATGGGCCTGCTGCTCCGCGCCGACCTCGACCGGGTGACGCACCTCGGGTACATAGACGGCGTGGGCGATCGCCGCCTGGCGTGGCAGGTTCGCATGCTGCATGACCGGATCGGCGGCGACCTGGTAGACGCGCGAGCCGTAGCCGATGACGCCGCCGAGGGCGAGCCACGCCACCGCCGCGGCCCAGCGCCAGGTGTTCGCCGGACGGGGCCGGCGATCGGCCTCGCCTGCGGCCGCGAGCAGCAGGCGCTGCGGAATCGGCTCGTCCAGAATCGGGTCGTAGAGGCAACGCAGCGCCTCGGTCTGGGCACGCCAGTCCTGCGCTCTGCCGCGCAGCGCCTGGTCGGCCTGCAGCCCGGCCTCGACCGCCGCCAGCCGATCGCCGTCGAGCCGGCCATCGACGTAGGCGCAAAGATCCGAATCGCTCATCGATCGCTCGTTCATTTCACCAGCTTCAACCGTGTTTCCCGCTCGTCTTCCGCCAGCAGCTTGCGCAGGCGGTCGCGGGCCCGGGCAAGGCGCGACATCACCGTCCCGATCGGAATCCCGACCACCGTGGCGCATTCCTCGTACGACAACTCCTCGAGCCCGACCAGCAGCAGCAATTCGCGATGATCGGGCGACAGCTGCGCCAGTGTTCGTTCGAGGTCCCGCAAGTCGAGGCCGTCCTGCTGTTCGCTGCGCACCCGCGTCTCGGGCAGATCCTCGTCGGCCCGATACTCGATACGCTGGCCCTGCTTCCACTGATTCACGAAGATGTTGTGCATCAACGTGAACAGCCAGGCTCTGAGCGTACCGCCGCGCCACAGAGCGCTCTTCACCAGTGCCCGCTCGAGGGTGTCCTGGACGAGATCGTCGGCGCGCGACGGGTCGCCGCACAATGCCCTCGCATAGCGCCGCAGGCGTGGTATCTCGTCGAGCAACTGCTGCTTGTCGAACATGTCCTTGTGCAAGCGGTCCCGCAGCCCGGCGGCGCCTGGCACGATCCGTCACTTTCGAGTCTGAAACATTTGCGGCGACGCAATTATTCCGTGCGCGCCGCAGCGCCTGCTTCGGGCGCTTCGGCACGTTCGGATAGAATCCGGAGATTGAACCCGGAAATTCGCTGTCAGGCAATCATGAGTGCATCCGTAAGAATCCATATCGATGACGTCCGCATCCAGGAGATCAAGGAGCTGGCGCCGCCGGCCCACGTCCTCCGGGAATTTCCCGCGACGCCCGAAGCGGCGACCACCGCCTTCGAATCGCGGGCTGCGATCCACCGCATCCTGCACGGCGCCGACGACCGGCTGCTGGTGGTCATCGGGCCGTGCTCGATCCACGACACCGAAGCGGCGATGGATTACGCCCGGCGCCTGACCGCCGAAGCCGAGCGCCTGGCCGACGACCTGCTGGTCGTGATGCGGGTCTATTTCGAGAAGCCGCGCACCACCGTCGGCTGGAAGGGGCTGATCAACGATCCCCATCTGGACAACAGCTTTCGCATCAACGAGGGATTGCGGCTCGCGCGCAAGCTGTTGTGGCAGATCAACGAACTCGGTCTGCCGGCCGGTACCGAATTTCTCGACATGATCACGCCGCAATACATTGCCGACCTGATCAGCTGGGGCGCGATCGGTGCGCGCACCACCGAGAGCCAGGTCCACCGCGAACTCGCGTCGGGCCTCTCGTGCCCGGTCGGCTTCAAGAACGGGACCGACGGCAATGTCCGGATCGCAGTCGATGCGATCAAGGCCGCCCAGTCGCCTCATCATTTCCTGTCGGTCACCAAGGCAGGACACTCGGCGATCGTGTCGACCCTCGGCAACGAGGACTGCCACGTCATCCTGCGCGGCGGCAAGACCACCAATTTCGACGCTGCCAGCGTCGATGCCGCCTGCAAGGAACTGGCGAACTCCGGCGTGCCGGGCAAGGTGATGATCGACTTCTCCCACGCCAATTCGCGCAAGCAGCACCGCTTGCAGATCGAGGTGGCACGGGACGTCGGGGGGCAACTGGGCGCGGGCGAGGATCGCATCCTCGGCGTCATGGTCGAGTCGCACCTGAAGGAAGGGCGCCAGGATCTGGTGCCGGGGCAGGCACTCGAATACGGCATGAGCATCACCGACGCCTGCCTGGGCTGGGAGGACAGCGTCGAAGTCCTCGACATCCTCGCCGAGGCGGTGCGCCGGCGGCGGGTGGCGCGGGCTTCGCAGACGGAGTAGCCGGCGCGCGGGCCGGCACATTCGAGGCCGCTGCAGAGGTTGGCCGGACCGCGAGCCCGGTGGCGTGATGCGCAAGATCATCCATTGCGATTGCGACTGCTTCTACGCCGCGATCGAAATGCGCGACGACCCGACCCTGCTCGGCCGGCCGCTGGCGGTCGGCGGTCGTCCGGAAGCGCGCGGGGTGATCGCCACCTGCAACTACGAGGCGCGGGCCTACGGCGTGCGTTCGGCGATGTCGGCGGCGAAGGCATTGCGGCTGTGCCCCGAACTGATCCTGCTGCGCCCACGCTTCGATACCTATCGCGACGCCTCCCGCCGAATCCTCGAGATCTACCGGACGTTCACCGCGCTGGTCGAGCCGCTGTCGCTCGACGAGGCCTACCTCGACGTCACCGGCGTCGAACGCTGCCAGGGCAGTGCCAGCCTGATGGCTGAGGAGATCCGCCGTCGAATCCGGTCCGAGGTCGGCATCACGGCGTCGGCGGGCATCGCGCCGAACAAGTTCCTGGCCAAGGTGGCCAGCGACTGGAACAAGCCCGATGGCCAGTTCGTCGTCCGGCCCGAAGCGGTCGACGCCTTTGTCGCGGCGCTGCCGGTCGAGCGAATCTTCGGCGTCGGCAGGGTGACGGCGAACAAGCTTCACCGGCTCGGCGTCCGCACCTGCGGTGACCTTCGCCACTGGTCGGCGGCGGAACTCGGCAGCCGCTTCGGCAGCTTCGGCGACCGCCTGTATCGGCTCTGCCGCGGCGAGGATGCGCGGCCGGTCTCGCCGCGCTCGCAGCGCAAGTCGCTATCCGTCGAGACCACCTACGCCAGTGACCTGCCGGATCTCGACGCATGCCGTGAAGCGTTGGCGCCGCTGGTGCGTGAGCTCGACGCACGCCTGGGGAAGGCCGGTGGACCCGGCATCGACAAGGTCTTCGTCAAGATCCGCTTCGACGACTTTCGCCATACCACCGCCGAAGGCCCGGCTTCCGCGGTGGCGGTGCCGCACTGTCTCGATCTGCTGGCCGAGGGCTGGCGCCGCGGTTCGCGTCCGGTGCGGCTGCTGGGGGTCGGTGTCCGCCTGCGGGTTGTCCACGAAAAGGCCGGGCAACTGGCGCTGTTCGACTGAACCGCGCCGGCTGCCCGGCAAAGGGACGATCCTGAACTCAGTTGGTGATGATCTCCGGTCCCATCATCAGGGTCGGCAGCCAGGTCGAGACGAAGGGCACGTAGGTGACGATGATCAGGAACACGAACATGATCGCGACCCACGGCATCGCCGCCTTGACCACGTTCATCACCGACATCTGCGCGACCCCGGCCGTGACGAACAGGTTGAGACCGACTGGTGGCGTGATCATGCCGATCTCCATGTTCACCACCATGATGATGCCGAGGTGGATCGGGTCGATGCCGAGCTGGATCGCGATCGGGAAGACCAGCGGAGCGACGATGATCAAGAGGCCCGACGGCTCCATGAACTGGCCACCGATCAGCAGCAGCACGTTGACCACGATGAGGAAGGTGATCGGTCCGAAACCGGCGGAAAGCATCGCTTCGGTGATCGCCTGCGGAATCCGCTCCTCGGTCAGCACGTGCTTGAGAATGATCGCGTTGGCGATCACCAGCATCAGCATGATCGTGAGCTTGCCGGCTTCGAACAGCGTGTGCTTGGTGTCCTTGTGCCAGAAAACGCCGATGCCCTTCAGCAGGAAGTTGCTGCGATTGTCCGGATCGGCGAACGGGCCCATGTCCTTGTAGATGTAGTTGGCGATCAGGAACGCATACACTGCTGCCACCGCGGCCGCTTCGGTCGGGGTGAAGATGCCACCGTAGATGCCGCCGAGGATGATGATGATCAGGAACAGGCCCCAGGAGGCATCACGGGCCGCATTGCCGACCTCGCCCCAACCCGGGAACGGTACCGACGGCAGGTTCTTCTTGCGGGCGACGACGTAGATCGCCACCATCAGCATCACCCCGGCCAACAGGCCCGGAATGACGCCGCCGAGGAACATGCGGCCGACCGAAACGTCGGTCGCGGCGGAATACACCACCATCACGATCGACGGCGGGATCAGGATGCCGAGGGTGCCGGCGTTGCAGATCAGGCCGGCGGCGAATTCCTTCTTGTAGCCGGCCTGGACCATGCCGGCGATGACGATCGATCCGATCGCCACCACAGTCGCCGGCGACGATCCCGAAAGTGCGGCGAACATCATGCATGCGATCACCGAGGCGATGCCGAGGCCACCACGAATCGAGCCGACCATGGCGATCGCGAAGCGGATGATCCGGTTGGCGACACCACCGGTGGACATGAAGCTGGAGGCCAGGATGAAGAATGGGATGGCCAGCAGCGTGTAGTGGCTGTCGAACGCGGAGAACAGGGTCTGCGCAACGGAGGACAGCGAGGCGTCCGAGTGCATCATCAGGAACAGGATGCTCGACAGGCCGAGCGAGACGGCGATCGGCACGCCGATCAGCATGAAGCCGACGACCATGCCAAAGAGGATTGCGATGTCCATGGATCAGTTCTCCTTGTTCTTCCGGGCAGCCTGCGCCTGGGCCGCTGTGCGTTCCTGGTTGTGATGGGGGCCGTCGGCGTGGGCATCGGCGACCTCTTCGAGCATCTCCTCGACCTCGTGGGCGGCGATCACCGAGTCGCGCTGATTGGTGAGCACCTGCCAGCCGGCGATCAGGAAGCGCACGGTCAGCAGAAACATGCCCAACGGAAGCGCGAAGTACGGGATGAAACGTGGCAGCTTTTCGTAGGCCTCGCCCTCGTTGAGCCATGGCTCGATGAAGCGCAGGAAGTCCGGCATCGGAAGGTCGTCGGTTTCGTACCAGGCTTGCTTGGTCGCGAACGGATACCAGTAGTCCCAGGCACCCTTCAGCAGGAGCAGCGAGAAGCCGACGCAAGCTGCGACCGCGAGGATCGCCATCAGCTTCTTCACCGGTGCCGGCACCATGTTGATCACGACGTCGACCCCGATGTGGAAGGTCTTCTTGACCCCGTAGGAGGCGCCGACCAGCACCAGCCACGCGAATAGGTTGACCGTCGCCTCCAGCGCCCAAAGTATGTTGGCGTTGAATACGTAGCGGGCGATCACATTGGCGAAGGTGATGACCGTCATCAGGCCCAGCGAGATCGCGATGAAAGTTTCTTCGATGTTGTCGACGAGCCGACCGAAGCCGCTCTGATTCTGCGCGCTGCTCATGCTCACCTCCTGATCATGGACAAAAAATGTGCGCGTCGAACCTCGGCTCACGCGCACCTTCGTTATGGCATACAGGCGCGCGGGCGCGCCTGACCGCTATCGATTACATGTTGGACTTCTGCGCGGCTTCGAGCAGATCGGTGCCGATGTCCTGCTCGAACTTCTTCCACACCGGCTTCATCGCATCGACCCAGGCCTGACGCTGTTCGTCGGTGAGCGTGCGGATCGTCGACCCGGCCTCTGCCACCTTCTGCCTGTTGTCCTGATCGACCTTCTTGACCTCGCTGTTGCGGGTCTCGGTGACCTCTTTCAGGATCTTCAGGAATTGATCGCGAACGTCCGGCTTGAGGCCGTCGAGCCATTCGGTCGAGGCCACCACGAGGTAGTCGAGGACGCCGTGGTTGGTTTCGGTGATGCCGTCCTGCACCTCGAAGAACTTCTGTCCGTAGATGTTGGACCAGGGATTCTCGCAGCCGTCGATCGTCTTCGTCTGCAGCGCGCCATAGACCTCGCTGAAGGCCATCTTCTGCGGATTCGCGCCCAGTTGTTCGAACTGCGCGACGAGCACATCGGACGCCTGAACGCGGAACTTCAGACCCTTGGCGTCCTCGGGCTTGATCAACGGCTTGTTGGCCGAGAGCTGCTTCATGCCGTTGTGCCAGAAGGCCAGGCCCACGAGCCCTCGGCGCTTCATCGATTGCTTCAACTTCTCGCCGTCCTCGGAATTCTGGAAGCGATCCACGGCATCGATGTCCTTGAACAGGAAGGGCAGATCGAAGATGCGGAATTTCTTGGTGTATTTCTCGAATTTCGACAGCGACGGCGCGGCCAGTTGCACGTCGCCGGACTGCATCGCCTCGAGCACCTTGTCGTCGTTGTAGAGGCTCGAGTTCGGGAACACCTGCATGCAGGCCTTACCGTTCATTTCCTCATTGACCCGCTTTTCGAGCAGCGAGGCGGCGATGCCCTTGGGATGCTTGTCGGTGTTGGTGACGTGGCTGAACTTGATCACCTCTTCACCGGGATCGCAGTTGGCCTGAGCCACGGTTGCAGTGCCAGTCAGTGCCAGTACGGCTGCGATCGCGAATACGTGCTTGCGCATGTCCTCTCCTCCAGATGCATTTCAGTCGTTGAGCGAAGCCGCCCCATCCCGGAGGCGGCAGGCAGTGCGGAACAGGTCTCGCATTGCGTGACTGGATAATTGATTAATATGGGTCGAAATGAAATACGTGATGTCACGTAGCGGCTAGCCGCAGGCAGTCGGCGGGCGGGGCGCCGGCCGTGTCAGTCGGCGCCTTTCTCTGCCCTCGATTCACGGCCGGCAACATCGACGATCCACCGCCGGAAGGCGGCAGCGGCCGGTCTCGCTGCAGTCGCGGCCGGCTGGCACACGAAGTAGGCGAAGCGCGACGGAATGGCGAGCGCGAACGGCATGCACAGGCGACCCGCGTCGACTTCCGCGCTGACCAGCGGCCTGGCGGCCAAGGCCACGCCGTGACCCGCCATGGCCGATGCCACGACCAGACCGGGGTCGTCGAAATGCGGTCCCCTTCGCGTCGGCAGGTCGGGAACGCCGGCCAGCGCCAGCCATTGCAGCCAGGTCGGCCGATCTTCCAGATCCGGCAGGGTGTCGTCGTGGATCAGCGGGTGCCATGCCAGATCGGACGGCTGCCTCAGTGGATGCTCGCCTTCGAGGCGCGCGGGTGCGCATACCGGCACGTAGGACGGCGTCAGCAATTGCTCGGTGATCCAGCCCGGGTACTCGCCCCGCCCGAATCGCACCAGGATGTCGGCGTCGAGTGACGGCTGTGCCGCCTCGGTCTGCTCGGTCACGTTGCGCTTGTCGATGGTCTGCAGACTGGTGGACAGGTGCAGGTCCACGTCGGGGAAGGCTGCCGTGAACGACGGCAGCCTCGGTACCAGCCATCGCGCCGCGAACGATGGCGGCGTACATACCGCGAGCCGCCCGGACGGGCTCGCCTGTGCGGTTGCTTCGATCGCTGCGGCGAGCTGGTTGAGCGCCTGTCGCAGCAACGGCAGCATCGCGCGTGCCTCGTCGGTCAGTTCGACCGCGCGGGTGCGTCGGATGAACAGTTCGACGCCGAGCTGCTCCTCGACCAGCTTGATCTGCTGACTGACGGCGCCCGGCGTGACGTGAAGCTCGCTGGCCGCCCGCTTGAAGCTCATGTGACGGGCGGCGGCTTCGAACGCGCGCAGGGCGTGCAACGGTGGTATTCGCGCCTTCATCGGGTTTCAGAATAGTTTTTCTAAATTCACGCGTCACCCATTTTCGCTTGCTGCGTTGCGGCAAGATGTCTAGATTCCGCTCTGTCGCGGAGCGTCTCGTCACGCACATCCCGCCGCGAACTGCAAGACGACGCATTGCAATCGAGCGAAGAACAAGACACGTGCGAGGGCCGGCGAGGGCCACGCCGGCCGAGAAGGCCCGAGCTGATTCGGGACGCCACGCGCCAGACGCATCTTGCGGTGCGGCACGGATGGCGCTGCTGGCGTATCCGGCTGTCGTGACGACAGCTACGATTTTTAGACTGTAGGAGAACGCAATGACCAACTGGAAAACCCTGGCGCTGGCCGCCGCCCTGGGCCTCTCGGCGATGGCCGCGACGGCCGGCCAGACGCAACCGACGAAGGACGAGCAGGGCTTCTCGGTGTACCGCTCGGAACCGGTCAAGGCCGGCAAGCTGCTCGAGCGTGCCGTGGAATACATGCACGACAACAGCGCCGCCCGGGCCTTCGCCGCCTTCAACAACCAGGCCGGACAGTTCCACGACAACGACCTCTACGTATTCGTGGTCGGCATCAACGACGGCATCATGCACGCCTACGGCGGCGCGCCCGAGGCGATCGTCGGCGAGAACGTGCTCGATCTCAAGGACGCGTCCGGCAAGCCGATTGTCCAGACGATGCTGGAGACGGTGAAACGCGAGGAGCAGGGCAGCGTGGACTACGTCTGGCTCAACCGGGTGACCAACAAGGTCGAGCCCAAGACCACGGTGCTCCGCCGGGTGGGCGACTACATGGTGGGCGTCGGCTACTACACGCTCGGCCACTGACGAGCCTCGGGGGCCGCGGGTCTGCCGCCGCCCCCGGCGCAACGCAGCAAACGACCAATGGTCAGGCGTTGCGGCCCTTCTGCCACAGCACGTCGCCGCGCCCCGCAGCGCGATTGAGCACGCGTCCGAGCACGAACAGCAGGTCGGACAGCCGGTTGAGGTATTGCCTCGGCGCGTCGTTGACGGCCTCCTCCTGCGCCAGACCGACGATCGCCCGCTCGGCCCGACGACACACCGTGCGGGCGTGATGGGCGAGCGCGGCCGCCCGGCTGCCGCCCGGCAGGATGAATTCCTTCAGCATTTCCAGCGGCTCGTTGCGTCGATCCAGCTCGGATTCGAGGCGTTCGACATGGCGCGGCGCGATCATTTCCATGCCGGGGATGCAGACTTCGCCGCCGAGGTCGAACAGATCGTGCTGCACGCCGGTGAGCAGCCCGTGGATGTCGTCCGGCAGATCCTCGGCCAATAACACGCCGATCACGGCGTTCAATTCGTCGACTTCGCCGAGCGCATGGATCCGCAGGCTGTTTTTCGATACGCGATTGCCGTTGCCGAGCCCGGTGGTGCCGGCGTCGCCGGTGCGGGTATAGATTTTCGAAAGACGGTGGCCCATGGTCGAATCCGTTCGGTTGCCGATCGCCGATTATCCTAGAAACCCGCCCCGGACGTGCACCGCATCGATGTCGTCCGGCAGCGGACGCGGCGCCGACCGCCCGTGGGTGCAGTCGCTGCCGGCCGCCCTGCGCTCAGCCGCGGGCCACCGAGACCGCTTTGAGTCGCGCGCCGAATGCGCGCGCGGTGGCGAGATCACCTTCGACCATTTCGTCGGGCGAAGCGTCGGCCGGGGAAGTTGTCATCAGGCCGGCGAAGGAGGCCACGTAATTGATGTCGTTGCGCGTCGAGGCCTTCGAGTTGGCCGGCATCAGCCCGGTACCGGTCCACAGCATGCCGTGCTGCATGGCCAGCGTGATGAAGTAGTGCAGGGTCGAATGCTTGTCCCCGTTCATCGAGGCCGAATTGGTGAATCCAGCCGCCAGCTTGTCCTTCCACTGCTGGCCGAACCACGGCTTCGAGCTCGCGTCCGCGAACTTCTTGAACTGCCACGACGGGCCACCCATGTAGGTCGGCGCGCCGAATACGATCATTCCGGCGCGATCCAGACGATCCCAGCCCCCCTCCGGTAATTCGCCGTCCTGGCCAAGCTCGATCAGGGCGCCGCCGCTGCCTTCGGCCACCGCATCGGCCACGCGCTTGGTGTGGCCGTAGCCGCTGTGAAAAACGATTTCGATGGGGCCCATCGTCGATTCTCCTGTTCGTCTCGTGGATTGGCGAAGACCGTGCCACCGCCGGTGGTGCGTCTCGCCGCCGGCGGCAGGGGACCGCGACGCTCAGCGATAGCCGGCGCGGTCGTAGATCTTCTGAGCTTCGGCCGTGGTCTTCGACAGCAGGCCGACGTTGAGGTCGTCACTGCGGAACTTGCCGAGTGAGTCGAGTGCCGGGTTGCTGATGGCGACGGTCGGCACGGCCGGCCATTCGTTGTTGCCGTTGGCGAAGTAGGCCTGCGCCTCGTCGGAGGCAAGGTACTCGAGGAACTTGACCGCGGCTTGCCGGTGCGGCGCGTGCTTGAGCATGCCGCCGCCCGACACATTGACGTGGGTGCCCCAGGTCTTCTGATTGGGCCAGATGATGCCGACCGCCTTGATCGCCTCCTGATCGGCCGGTTTGGTCGAGTTGATCAGCCGCGCCACGTAGTAGCTGTTGGCGATGGCGACGGCACATTCGCCGGCGGCCACGGCACGAATCTGGTCCGTGTCGCCACCCCGCGGGTCGCGTGCGAAGTTGGCCACCACGCCCCTTGCCCACCGTTCGGTCGCTTCGGCGCCGTCGTGCTGGATCAGCGCGGCGCCGAGCGACAGATTGTAGGGGTGGCTTCCCGAGCGGGTGCAGACCTGAGCTTTCAGCTCGGGGCGCGCGAGATCCTCGTAGTTCTGTACCAGCGACGGATCGACGTCGGCCTTGTTGTAGACGATCACCCGTGCCCGGGTCGAGAAGGCATACCAGGTGTCCGAGCGCAGATTGGCCGGAATGCGTTCTTCGAGCAGTTTTGAATCGACCGGTGCGAAGATGCCGAGCTCGTCGGCCTTGGCCAGGCGGGAAGCGTCGACGGTGATGAAGACATCGGCCGGGCTGTTCTCGCCTTCGTTCTTGATGCGCTCGAGAAGCGCGTCTTCCTTGCCCTCGATGCGATTGATCTTGATGCCCGTCGACTTCGTGAAATTGGCGTACAGCGCTTCGTCGGTCTGATAGTGACGTGCCGTGTACAGATTGAGTTCGGTGTCTGCGGCATGGACGCCGGTGACCAGCGCGCCGGCGGCGAGCAGGGACGAAATCAGCTTGACGATCATTTGAAAGCTCCTGGATGGGTTCGGGTTGCCGGCCCGCGTCGAATGCGTCGTCGCACGTGGGCGGCCTGCGCAATGCGTTCTGTCGCGACTGCCACGCCTGCCGACGGCGGCATCGATGCCGTCGAGGCGTCTTGTCCGCGTCGGCAAATGTCGCGTCCTGTGCCGGGCAGCAAGGCGGCCGGCACAGCGCGTCGACAGCCTTTGCCGACGGCTTCGGAGCCGATCATACGGAGATGGGGATCGAAATGCAAATGCAAACGATTCGCGTTTATGATTTAATGTAAGTGAGAATTGTTCTCATTTGAGGTCGATCATGAATGCACTCGTCGTCGGAGCCGACCGGCTCGGAAAGATCCCCGGCCTGCTCGCCGAATACGGAATCTCGATCAAGACCCACCTGTCCGGGCGCGATCCGGCCCATCAGCGCATGGCCGCGGGATTGCCCGCCAATATCGGCATCGTGATTCTGTTTACCGATTTTCTGGGCCACAACGTGATGCGCAGTTTTCGCGACGCGGCCAACCGCAACGGTGTGCCGCTGCTGTGCTGCCGGCGCTCGGTGTGTGCCCTGCAGCAAGCGCTGGGCGCGACCTGCTGCGGCGATTGCCGGGCGCCGGCGAGCGGCGAGCCGGTCGTGGTCAGACTGTCCGGTGGTTCCAGCGCCGGGAACGCTCGATCTCGACGAGGCTGCGGGCGTTGATCGCACCGGTGTCGTGGGCGCGACCGAGGGCCGCCATCAGCAACTGGGCGATCGCGTAGGCGTCACCCAGGGCGTGGTGGCGCTGGAAGGTCTCGACACCGAAGGACTCCATCCAGTCCACCAGCCGCACCTGCCCGGTGTGAAACTCCGGGAACAAGGCCGGCATCAGCCATTGCAGATCCATCCAGGTGACGTCCGGCTCGAAATCGCAACGGGCCTCGAAGACCCGCTCGAGCAGCTTTCGGTTGAACGAGGCGTTGAACACCACCCACGGCGCGTGGCCCGCGAATTCGAGCAGGTCGGCCAGGCCATCGGCCGGGTCGTCGTCGAGTGGGCGGTAGAGCGCATTGGAAGGCTTCAGGCTGCGGCCCTCGATGGCGATCGCCGCCACGGCCAGCAGCCGGTCCTTGTCCAGGTTGAGGCCGGTGGCTTCGGTATTGACCACCACGTAGCGGGTCTCGAAATGGGGGTGGGCATGGTCGCCGCGTTCCCCTTCCTGCCACTGGGCGATCTTGGCCGCGGCGGCGGCGGGCAACTCCGGACGGGTGCCGGAGACGAAGCGCGACAGCCAGTTCATAGTTGATAGTCCAGCTTGAGACGGGTTTGCAGTTTGCGCGCCTGGCGGAAAGCCTCCTTCAGGATGCGGCGGTCCAGCTCGTTGAGGCGGTCCGGATTGACCCGATTGTCGCCGGGCGCATCATGCTCGGTGTCGAGATGCTGGGAGCGCAGCCGGAGCAGCTGGATGAAGTTGAAGCCCTCGATGACGGCCGACGTCTCGTCGGTGGCGATGCCGATCTTGCGCCCGGCCTGACGCAGACGTTCGACCGTACTGCTGGCCGCGACGCCGGTGCGCAGCGAAAGGATGCGGGCGGCGTCGACGAACAGGCGCGCGCCGACCTTCTTGAGGTCGATCGTGCCCGGATGCACCGGGTCGTCGTCGGTCACGAAATCGCGGATCCGGCCCAGCGGCGGCTGCGCCGACAGCGCGTTGCCGGCCATCATCCGCAGGAAGGCGGAATTGTCCCGAGCGCGACTGAGCAGATAGGTCCGCAACTGGTCGCTCCACAACTCGTTGCCGTAGAGCGCACGGAAGTCGAAGAAGATGGTGGCGTTGAGCAGGGCTTGCGGATCGGGCTCGTTGATCCAGGCCACGAAGCGCCGCTGCCACTGCTCCAGGGTCAGACAGAGATCCGGGTTGCTGGCCATGATGTTGCCCTTGCACAGCGGGAAGCCGCAGGCAGCGAGATCTTCATTGACCGCACGCGCGAAGCTCAGGATCTGCTGTTTCAGCGCATCGCTGTCGGCACCTTCGGGTACCGCAAAGATGATGCCATTGTCCTGGTCGGTGGACAGGGTCTGCTCGTGACGCCCTTCCGAACCGAACGCCAGCCAGCAGAAATCGAGTTCCTGCAGATCGTGCTTCTCGAGCTGCAGCTCGATCAGCCGGCGCGTCAGCGCGTCGTTCAGGGCCGAGATGAACTGGGTCAGCTGTTCGGAGCCGATGCCCTGGGCGATCAGGTTCAGCGCGAGTTGGCGGATGTCCCGGCTGGCCTGGCGCATGGCGTCGAGATCGTCGGCGTTTTCGATGCCGGCACGGATCTGGCGCAGGCCGATGCGTTGCAGCGAGAACAGGTCCCGTTCCGAGACGACGCCCTTGAGCCGGCGGTCGCCATCGAGCACCAGCAGGTGGCGCACGCCGTGGGTGGCCATCTCCAGCGCGGCGTCGTAGGCCGATGCCGACGAACCGAGCATGTGCGGCGAGCCGGTCATCAGATCGGTGACCGGCCGCGCCAGGTCGAAGCCGGCGAGGATCACCCGTTCGAGCAGGTCGCTCTGCGTGATGATGCCCAGCGGCCTGCGCTCGGCGTCGGCGATGACCAGGCAGCCGACGCGGTGCTGGGCCATGTGCTCGAGTGCTTCGCGGCTGGTAACCTCGGGCGCGACATGCACCGGTTCGCGGTTGATCAACTGGCCGAGCGGGGTCGTCATGGTCTGCTGTTCGGCGGCACGCTGTGCGAACTGGCTCTGCAACTGTTCCCGCGACTGGTTGAGCAGACTGGCGATGTACTTGGTGCAGAACAGATGGAAGACCGGACTCATCTCCATCAGCTGCATGAAATCCTCGGCCGCGAGCTGGAAGCAGAAGCTGTCTTCGACCGCGATGTAGGTGTTGGTCGACGGCCGGTGGGCCGAGATCGCGCCGATCGGGAAGCATTCGCCGGGGCCCATCGTCAGCGCCGAGTACTCGGTCATCGAGACGCTGCCGGCCTGGCGTGCGAGGACCTTGCCACGCTGCACGATGTGCAGATGCCGGACCTGGCCCATCTCGGGCGACAGGATCACGCTGTCGCGGGCGTGGAAAACCAGCACCAGGCGTTCGGCCATGAAGCCGAGGGCCTCGGGCTCCATGCGGTCGAACGGCGAGTGACGGCGCAAAAAGTCGAGACTGGCTCCCTGCAGCATCTCGGCGGCCTGAGTGTTCATCGATGCGATCCGGATTTTGAAAGGGTCGATTATAGTCGTCGCGTGCCGGCTGCTCCCTGATTTGGCGCAAGAATCGACGTTCTCGACGGCACGACGCCGGCGCGATCCGGTAGCGGCAGGGGCCCGTCGTCCAGCCGCCCGGCCGTCGAACGGCACCGGGCACCGGCCCGCGCAGGTTCGGTCAGAGCACGTCGGCCGCGTGGTCGGCCAGTCGCGAGCGTTCACCGCGCTGCAGCGTGACGTGGCCCGAGTGCGACCAGCCCTTGAAGCGGTCGACGACGTAGGTCAGGCCCGAACTGCCCTCGGTCAGGTAGGGCGTGTCGATCTGGGCGATGTTGCCGAGGCAGACCACCTTGGTGCCGGGGCCGGCCCGGGTGATCAGGGTCTTCATCTGCTTCGGCGTCAGGTTCTGTGCTTCGTCGATGATCAGGAACTTGTTGATAAAGGTGCGGCCGCGCATGAAGTTCAGGCTCTTGATCTTGATGCGGCTGCGGATCAGGTCCTGGGTGGCGGCGCGGCCCCAGTCGCCGCCTTCGCCGGTGCTGCCGTTGAGCACGTCGAGGTTGTCCTCGAGGGCGCCCATCCACGGCGTCATCTTCTCTTCCTCGGTGCCGGGCAGGAAGCCGATGTCCTCGCCCACCGGCACGGTGACGCGCGTCATGATGATCTCGGCATAGCGCTTGGCATCGAGCACCTGGGTCAGGCCGGCCGCCAGGGTCAGCAAGGTCTTGCCGGTGCCGGCCTGACCGAGCAGCGTGACGAAGTCGATCTCGGGGTTCATCAGCAGATTGAGGGCGAAGTTCTGCTCGCGATTGCGGGCGGTGATGCCCCACACGCTGTTCTTCTGATGGCTATAGTCGATCAGGGATTCGAGCGTGAAGCTGGCGCCGCCGGCATCGGTGATGCGGGCCTGCAGCGACTGCTCGCCGTCCTGATAGACGAACTCATTGACCAGCATCTCGCCGGCTGCCGGCCCGGTCAGGCGGTAGTAGGCGCGGCCTTCCTCCTTCCACGACTCCATGCCCTTGGCGTGGCTTTCCCAAAATGCCTGGTCCAGTTCGCGGGCGCCGGTATAGAGCAGATCGGCATCCTCGAGCACCTTGTCGTTGAAGTAGTCCTGCGCCTCGAGGCCCAGCGCGCGGGCCTTGATGCGCATGTTGATGTCCTTCGACACCAGGATCACCTGGCGCTTCGGCGTTCGTTCGGACAGGTGCAGGATGACGCCGAGGATCTGGTTGTCGCCGCGTCCGGTCGGCAGGCCGTCGGGCAGGCGGATACCGATCGCCTCGGCCTGCAGGAACAGCCGGCCGGTGGCCAGGCCGCGCGACGGTCCGTCGAGCTCGATGCCCTGGGCGATGCCGTCTTCGCTCGAACTGACGATCTCGTCGAGGCTGCGGCTGGCCTGACGCGCGTTGCGCGCCACTTCGGACATGCCCTTCTTGTTGTCGTCCAGTTCTTCCAGCGTCATGATCGGCACGTAGATGTCGTGCTCCTCGAAGCGGAACAGGCTGGTCGGGTCGTGCATCAGGACATTGGTGTCGAGCACGAAGAGCTTGGTCGCGGGGGTTTTCGCGACGGTGCGGCGTGTGGCCATCGAGCGGGTTCCGTGTGCGATCGGGATCAGAGGGAAAGGGCGGATTCCAGCACTTCGGCAGCGTGCCCGGGCACCTTGACCTTGCGCCATTCGCGGGCGATCAGGCCATCGGCGTCGATCAGGAAGGTCGAGCGCTCGATGCCGCGCACCTGGCGTCCATACATGTTCTTGAGCTTCATCACCTGATAGGCCTCGCACGCCGTCTCGTCCTGGTCGGACAGCAACTCGAACGGCAACTCGAACTTGGCCTTGAAGTTCTCGTGCGACTTCACGCTGTCGCGGGATATGCCGAATACCGTGCAGCCGGCCGCCACGAAGCGATCGTGTAGATCCCGGAAATCCTTGCTTTCGTTGGTGCAGCCCGGCGTGTTGTCCTTCGGATAGAAGTACAGCACGACCTTTCCGCCGCGGCAGCCGCCGAGCGCGATCTCCAGGCCCGAGGTGGCGGGCAGCGTGAAATCCGGTGCGGGCGCTCCGACCATGTCGTGGTCTCCTTGTCGATGGCGTGGATGCCGAGCGTACGCAAGCGCTGCGCCGCTGGCAACGTCGTCGGGGCCCGATCCGCCGGCGGCGCTCAGGTCGGGTCGAAGATCAGCGCGGCGGCGACGCTGCGCCCTTCGTTCACCAGAATGTTGAAGGTCCGGCAGGCCGAGCCCAGATCCATCACTTCGAAACCGATCCGCGCCTGCATCAGCGGTCGCATCAGGGCCGGCGCCGGGAAGCGCTGCCGGCGGCCGGTGCCGATCAACACGATCTCGACGCCGAGCGCGGCCAGGGCCTCGAAGTCGTCCTCGGTCAGGCCGTCGAAACCGCCGGTCGCCCAGTCGGGATGCACTGCCCCGGGCAGCACGATCAGATTGCCTTCGAAGCGCGCCTGGTTGATCGTGACGTGATCGTCCGCGTAGCCGGTGAAGGTGTTGAGATCGTCGCTCTTGTCGAGGAAAAGTTTCATGGGCGCGAGGGGCTCGATTGCGGGGGCTGGGGCGATTGAATACCATTATATCCTTTGTCCTTTCGCCGCCGACCGGACGTCCGCCGGCGGCTGGACGTCACCCCGTATGGTGCTGCCATGACCCGAAGAGCCGAACTGTCGATCGCCAGCCAATCCGCCACCGAGAAGCCCTCGGGCGAGGCCGAGCGCGCGATGCCGGCGGCACTGCACAAGTCCGCCAAGCTCGCCAACGTCTGCTATGACATCCGTGGCCCGGTACTGAGTCGGGCGAAACAGCTCGAAGACGAAGGGCACCGCATCGTCAAGCTCAACATCGGCAATCTCGCGCCGTTCGGCTTCGAGGCGCCCGAGGAGATCGTCGTCGACGTCATCCACAATCTGCGGGAGGCGTCGGGCTATTCCGAATCGAAAGGCATGTTTGCTGCGCGCAAGGCGATCATGCACTACACGCAACAGAAGAAGATCGCGGGCGTCGGCATCGAGGACATCTACATCGGCAACGGCGTCTCGGAGCTGATCGTGATGTGCATGCAGGCGTTGCTCAACAACGGCGACGAGGTGCTGATCCCGGCCCCCGACTATCCGTTGTGGACTGCCGCGGTGTCGCTGTCCGGCGGCGTGCCGCAGCACTACGTCTGCGACGAGTCGGCCGACTGGCTGCCCGACCTCGACGACATCCGCGCACGGATCACGCCCAACACCCGCGCGCTGGTGGTGATCAATCCGAACAACCCGACCGGCGCGCTTTACCCGGATTCGCTGTTGCTCGAACTGATCGAGATCGCGCGCCAGCACAACCTGGTGATCTTCGCCGACGAGATCTACGACAAGACCCTGTTCGACGGCGCCAGTCATACGTCGATCGCCTCGCTCGCCAGCGACGTGCTGTTCGTGACGATGAACGGCTTGTCCAAGAACTACCGGGCCTGCGGCTACCGTGCCGGCTGGATGGTGGTGTCCGGCGAGAAGCGTCACGCCCAGGATTACATCGAAGGCCTGACCATCCTCGCCTCGATGCGGCTGTGTTCCAACGTGCCCGGCCAATGGGCGATCCAGACGGCGCTCGGCGGCTACCAGAGCATCGAGGAACTGATCGCGCCGGACGGTCGGCTGACCCGCCAGCGCGATCTCGCCTGGGAGATGCTGACGGCGATCCCCGGCGTCAGCTGCGTCAAGCCCAAGGCAGCGCTCTATCTCTTTCCGAAGCTCGACCCGAAGCGCTACCCGATCCGCAACGACCAGAAGTTCATCCTCGAACTGCTCGAGGAGGAAAAGGTGCTGGTGGTGCAGGGCAGTGGCTTCAACTGGCCGCAGCCGGATCATTTCCGCGTCGTCTTCCTGCCCCATGAGGACGACCTGCGCGAAGCGATGGGACGGATCGAACGATTCCTCGGACACTATCGCAAACGCCATGCAGGCTGAGTTGCAGGCGGTCGCGCTGACCGATCAGGCCGGACGCTTCGTCGCGCCCGGCCTTGTTTCGACGGCCGAAGCGGTGCACCGTCAGCTGCGACCACAATTGCCCGCCGACTACCTCGGCCGCATCGAGGCGGTCTGCGCGGCCGGGGCACGGCTGACCGCGGCGGTGCTCGCCGATCGTGTCGCCGGCCTGGCGCTGTGGCGGGTCATCGACAACACCTACGAGGGGCGTCGCCTGCACGTGGACGACCTGGTGACCGACGAAGCCCTGCGTGGCAGGGGCGTCGGCAAGTTCCTGCTCGGCTGGCTGGCGGGCGAGGGACGTCGCGCCGGCTGCGCGGTGCTGGCGCTGGAATCCGGAGTCCAGCGCGAGCGGGCGCATGCCTTCTATTTCCGCGAGGGGTTCGTGATCCCCTCCTTTTCGTTCAGGAAGAAGCTCGTATGAAACCGATCAACGTGGGTCTGCTGGGAATCGGTACCGTCGGTGGCGGTACCTTCACTGTGCTGAAGCGCAACGAGGAGGAGATCACCCGTCGCGCCGGCCGGCCGATCCGCATCACGCGCGTGGCCGACCGCGATCTCGAGCTGGCGCGCCGCGTCGCCGGCGAGGGTGCGGCGATCACCGACGACGCCTTCGCGGTGGTGTCGGATCCGGAGATCGATATCGTCATCGAACTGATCGGTGGCTACACGGTGGCCAAGGAGCTGGTGCTGAAGGCGATCGAGAACGGCAAGCACGTGGTCACCGCCAACAAGGCCCTGCTCGCCGTGCATGGCAGCGAGATCTTCGAGGCCGCCCAGAAGAAAGGCGTGATGGTGGCCTTCGAGGCCGCGGTCGCCGGCGGCATCCCGATCATCAAGGCGCTGCGCGAGGGTCTGTCCGCCAACCGCATCGACTGGGTCGCCGGCATCATCAACGGCACCACCAACTACATCCTGTCGGAGATGCGCGACAAGGGGCTACCGTTCGCCGACGTGCTGAAGGAGGCCCAGGCGCTGGGCTACGCCGAAGCCGATCCGACCACCGACATCGGTGGATTCGACGCCGCCCACAAGGCGACGCTGATGGCTTCGATCGCCTTCGGCATCCCGGTGCAGTTCGACAAGTGCCACGTCGAGGGCATCGTCGGCCTCGAATCGTCCGACATCAATTACGCCGAGCAGCTCGGCTATCGTATCAAGCTGCTCGGTATTGCCCGCCGGCGCAGCCACGGCGTCGAACTGCGGGTCCATCCGACGCTGGTCCCGGCCAGGCGCCTGATCGCCAACGTCGAAGGCGCGATGAACGCGGTGCTGGTGCATGGCGACGCGGTCGGCCCGACCCTGTACTACGGCAAGGGCGCCGGCGCGGAGCCGACCGGCAGCGCGGTGATCGCGGACCTGGTGGACGTCACCCGCCTGCATACCGCGGATCCCGAGCACCGGGTACCGCATCTGGCGTTCCAGCCGGACCAGATGGTCGACCTGCCGGTACTGCCGATCGATGAGGCCGAGACCGCCTGTTACCTGCGCATGCGCGTGGCCGACCAGCCCGGGGCGCTGGCCGACATCACCCGCATCCTGGCGGACAACGAGATCTCGATCGACGCGATGCTGCAGCGCGAGCCGGACGAGGGCGAGGACCAGACCGACATCATCATCCTGACCCACCGCACGATCGAACGCCAGGTCAATGCCGCGGTCGCCAAGATCGAGCAGTTGCCGGTCGTGGTCGGGGCGCTGACCCGACTGCGACTCGAAGACCTGGACAAGTGACAACCCGCGGGCGCGCCGCCGGCATCGCCGGCCGGCACGCCCGACTCGACGGAACATCCCGATGCGTTACATTTCCACTCGCGGGCGCGCGCCGGCGCAGTCCTTTTGCGACATCCTGCTCGGCGGTCTCGCGCCCGATGGCGGACTCTACCTGCCGGAAGCCTATCCCCACGTCGGTGCGGCCGAACTCGACGCCTGGCGGACCTTGCCCTATCACGAACTGGCCTACGAGATCCTGTCGCGCTTCATCGACGACATTCCGTCGGACGACCTGCGCGAGATCTGCCGGCGCACCTATACCGCCGAAGTCTATTGCCATGCCCGCGCCGGCGACGACCCGCGGCAGATCACGCCGGTGCATTGGCTCGAAGACGGCAGCCTCGGCCTGCTGGCGCTGTCCAACGGCCCGACCCTGGCCTTCAAGGACATGGCGATGCAGCTGCTCGGCAATCTGTTCGAGTACGTGCTGGAGCGTCGCCATGACTCGATCAACATTCTCGGCGCGACTTCCGGCGACACCGGCTCGGCGGCCGAGTACGCGATGCGGGGCAAGCATAACGTGCGGGTCTTCATGCTCTCGCCGCATGGGCGCATGAGTGCTTTCCAGCGCGCCCAGATGTATTCGCTGCAGGATCCGAACATCTTCAACATCGCCGTGCGCGGCATGTTCGACGACGCCCAGGACATCGTCAAGGCGGTCTCGAACGATCACGCCTTCAAGGCCCGACACAAGATCGGCGCGGTCAACTCGATCAACTGGGGCCGGGTGGCGGCGCAGATCGTCTATTACTTCAAGGGCTACTTCGCGGCCACTCGCGCCAATGACCAGCGGGTCGCCTTCGCCGTGCCGTCGGGCAATTTCGGCAACATCTGCGCGGGCCACATTGCGCGCATGATGGGGTTGCCGATCGAGCGTCTGGTGCTCGCCACCAACGAGAACGACGTGCTCGACGAGTTCTTCCGGACCGGCACCTATCGGCCGCGGACGACGGCTGAGACCCATGCCACGTCGAGTCCTTCGATGGACATCTCGAAGGCGTCGAACTTCGAACGCTTCGTCTTCGATCTGGTCGGCCGCGACGGCCAGGTGGTCAGCGAACTGTGGAGCGGGGTCGAATCGGGCGCGTCGTTCGATCTGGTGGGCTCGCCGTACTGGGCCTGCATCGACGAGTACGGCTTTGCCTCCGGCGCGAGTTCCCACGCCGATCGGCTGACGACGATCCGCCATTGCTTCGACACCTGGGGCGTGGTGATCGACACCCACACCGCCGACGGCCTCAAGGTGGCGCTCGAGCACCGGCAGCCGGGCATTCCGATGCTGGTGCTCGAGACCGCACTGCCGGCCAAGTTCGAGGACACCATCCGCGAGGCGCTGGGGCGGGTGCCGGATCGTCCCGCCGATCTGGCCGACATCGAATCGCTGCCCCAGCGGGTCGAGCTGATGGATGCCGATGTCGGCGCCGTCCGTGCCTTCATCGAACGCCACTGCGACTGAAACGCGATGAGCCTGGAAATGTGGAACCAGCGCTTCGCCGACGCCGGTGACGCGTTCGTCTTCGGCGAGCAACCGAATCATTTCCTCGCGGCCGAGGCCCATCGCCTGCCGGCCGCGGCGCGGGTGCTGTCGGTTGCCGACGGCGAGGGCCGCAACAGCGTCTGGCTGGCCACCCTCGGGCATCGCGTGCATGCCGTGGAGTTCGCGCCGGCGGCGCTCGTCAAGGCGGCGGCCTTCGCCGGGCGCCGCGGCGTCGAGGTCGAGTTCGAGCGCGCCGACGTGCTCGACTGGGCCTGGCCCGAGGCGCGCTACGATGCCGTCGTCGCGATCTTTATCCAGTTCGCGATGCCGGCCGAGCGTCCCCGCTTGTTCGAGCGGCTGCGGTCGGCGGTGAAACCCGGTGGCCTGCTGCTGCTGCACGGCTACACGCCGCAGCAGGTGGAATACGGCACCGGCGGCCCGCCGGATCCGAGCCACATGTACACCGAGCCGATGCTGGCCGATGCCTTCGCCGACATGGAAATCCTGTCGCTGCGGACCTACGAGCAGGAGATCCATGAAGGCACCGGCCATGACGGCCGTTCCGCGCTGATCGATCTGGTGGCCCGGCGGCGCTAACGGTCTGCTGCGCCGTCCCGCGGCCAGAGCGACACCACGCTACGACTAAGTGGCGCAGCGTGTCGCGACAGCGCGGCTCCGGCGCCAACTGACTGTCGGAGAAGGTTCGGCGTCACATGACGCCCGGCATGGCGGTCGACGTATTCCGCCCGGATGGCCTACAGATACAGCACCGCCGGAAACACCGTGACGGCGACGACGTAGAGCAGCCACTCGAGACGGCGACGCTCGAGGAAACCGGTGAAATGCAGGACCAGGACGACGACGGCGAGGATGTAGTACAGGGTAAACAGCATCGTCAGACTCCCGGTCGCATTGGGGGGTGCCAGCCCATTGTCGTCATTCCTCGATATGGCGCAGCGACAGGTCGATCGCCCGCACGTTCTTGGTCAGACCACCAATCGAGATGCGGTCAACGCCGGTTTCGGCGATCTCGCGAACCATGTCCAGGCTGACCCCGCCGGAAGCTTCGAGTTCGGCGCGCCCGGCATTGATGTGCACGGCCTCGCGCATCTGGTCGAGATCCATGTTGTCGAGCAACACCATCCTGGCGCCGGCGTCGAGCGCTTCGCGAAGCTGGGCGAGCGACTCGACCTCGATCTCGATGAACGCGTTGCCCGAGACGATGCGGCGCGCGGTGGCGAGCACTTCGCGCACGCCGCCGGCCGAAATGATGTGGTTCTCCTTGATCAGGATGCCATCGTAGAGTCCGATGCGGTGATTGACGCCGCCACCGACCAGGACCGCGTATTTCTGGGCGAGGCGCAGGCCGGGCAGGGTCTTGCGGGTGTCGACGATGCTCGCCCGCGTGCCGGCGACGGCGTCGACGTAGCTTCGCGTCAGCGACGCGGTGGCCGACAACAACTGCAGGAAATTGAGGCCGGTGCGCTCTGCGGTGAGCAGGTTGCGGGCGGTGGCGATGATGTCGCAGATCGGCTGGCCGGCTTCGAGGCGGTCGCCGTCCGCGGCGTGCCAGGTGACCAGCGCGTTGGGCTGCATTGCCGCGAATGCGGCGTCGAACCAGGCGCAGCCGCACAGGATCGCCGGCTCGCGGGTGATCACCCGCCCGCGGGCCTGGACCGAGTCCGGGATCAGATGCGCCGTCAGATCGCCGGTGCCGATGTCCTCGGCCAGGGCCGCGGCCACGTTGCGCTGGATTTCGACCCGTAACTGCTCACCGATGATCATCGAATCTTCCACCGAATCGGATCTCGGATTCTAGCACCGGGAAGCAGTCGATCTGCATGGCGGTCGGCGCCGCACGGACCGCCCGGGGTGGAATTATGTGTCCGCATCCGGCCAGCGCGCGCAGCGCGCAGGCGCGATAATCGGTCCATGAACCTGCCTGCCCCGGACATCTGCTACCAGGCCCTGTTGAGTCGCGACCTGCGCTTCGATGGACGATTCTTCGTCGGCGTGCGCAGCACCGGCATCTACTGTCGGCCGATCTGCCGGGTGCGCACGCCGAAGCGCGAGAACTGCAGCTATTTCGTCAGCGCCGAGGCGGCCGAGCATGCGGGCTTCCGCCCGTGCCTGCGCTGCCGGCCGGAGCATGCGCCGGGCACGGCGCCGATCGATGCCGGCGCACGCCTCGCCCGCGCGGCCGCCGAGCGGATCGAACGCGAGTTGGCCGACGACGCGCCGATGCGGCTGCTGGCCAATCGCATCGGGGTCAGCGAGCGTCATCTGCGCCGCCTTTTCGCCGACGAATTCGGCGTGACGCCGCTGGCTTATCGCACCAGCCGCCGGCTGCAACTCGCGCGGCGGCTGCTGACCGAGTCGGCGATGCCGATCGGCGAGGTCGCGCTGGCGTCGGGGTTCGGCAGTCTGCGCAGCTTCAATCGCCGCTTTGCGCAAAGCTACGGACAGGCGCCCGGCGCAGTGCGCCTCCGCGCGCCGCGAGCCGGTGACCAGGACGAGGTCCGGTTTCGCCTCGGCTTCCGACCACCCCTCGACTGGCGACGGCTGACCGACTTCCTCGCGCGGCGCGCGATCCCCGGCGTCGAATACGTTGCCGACGATCGTGGTGATCCCAGCTATCGCCGCGTGCTGCGGATTAGCCACGACAGCCGACAACGGGTCGGCTGGGTTGCGGTGCGTCCGGATCGGCGCTCGGCGACGCTGCTGGTCACGGTGGACGAGTGCCTGCTGCCGGTGGTGGCGACGGTGCTCGCCCGCCTGCGCCGCCTCCTCGATCTGGCCTGTGATCCAGCCGAGGTGGCGGCAGTGTTGGGGGAACTGGCCGCGGCGAGACCGGGATTGCGGGTGCCCGGTGCAGTGGACGGATTCGAAATCGGCGTGCGTGCGATTCTCGGGCAGCAAGTCAGCGTCGCCGCCGCACGTACGCTGGCGGCGCGCTTCGTCGAACGGTTCGGGCAAGCGGTCGAAACGCCCTGGCTGCAACTCACGCGCGCCTTTCCTGCGGCTGCGGCGGTCGCCGGACGGGCGCCCGAGGCCTTCGCCGGGCTCGGCATCATGCCGGCCAGGGCGCGGGCCCTGGTGGCGCTGGCGACGGCAATCGGCGATGGTTCGCTCGACCTCGACGCAATGGCGCCGGTGGCCGCGACCCGGGCGCGCCTGCTGGCGCTGCCCGGCATCGGGCCGTGGACCGCCGATTACATCCTGATGCGCGCGGCCTCGTGGCCGGACGCGCTGCCGGAGGGGGACGTCGGGGTGCACAGGGCCCTCGGCGAAGATTCGCGCAGCGCGGTCCGCCAGCGGATGGAGGCGTGGCGGCCTTGGCGTTCGTACGCAGTGCTTCATTTGTGGATGCAACAGGAGGGAGCCGATGAGTGATGACTGGCGTTGCATGCGCGCGTGCTCGCCGCTGGGCGGGCTCGACGTGCGCGTCGATCGACAGGGCCGGATCGTCGGTCTGCGCTTCGGCGACGACGCGCACGATGCGGTCGTCGGGGGCGCCACGATGGTCGGCGACGGCCACGTGCAGGTCCTGGTGGACCGCTGGTTCGCCGACGGTGAACTGGCGGCCGGCGCGATCGATTGGCCGCAGGGGAGTCCGTTCCAGAAGGCGGTGTGGCGAGCCGCGCAGACGATCGTCCGCGGCGCCACCTGCAGCTATCGCGAACTGGCGGCGTCGATCGGACGGCCGCGCGCGGTGCGGGCCGTTGCGGCAGCACTGGCGGCCAACCCGATCCTGCTGCTGGTGCCTTGCCACCGGGTGCTCGGCAGCGACGGCGCGCTGCGCGGATATGCCGGCGGGCTGGCGCGCAAGCACCGCCTGCTGGTGATCGAAGGCGCACTGTCCGATTGATGGCGCGACGCGACCTAGCCGACCTGGTGCTGCTGGCGGCGATCTGGGGTGGATCCTTCCTGCTGATGCGGGTCACCGGGCCGGCCTTCGGCGCCGTCACCCTGATTGCGCTGCGGGTCGGTATCGCCGCGATGGTGCTGTTGCCGGTGCTGGCCTGGCAGGGCGGGCTACCCGTGCTGCGCGAACGCTCGGCGGCGCTGGCCTTCGTCGGCTTCACCAACTCGGCCCTGCCGTTCACGCTGTATGCCTGGGCGCTGGCGACGCTGCCGGCGGGCTTCGCGGCCGTGGCGAACGCCAGTTCGCCGCTGTGGGCCGCATTGGTGGCCTTTCTGTGGCTGCGCGACCGCTTGTCGACTTCGGCGGTGCTCGGTCTGGTGCTGGGCTTCGCCGGCGTCGCCGTGCTGTCCTGGGACAAGGCTTCGTTCGATGCCGGCGGCGCCGGCTGGCAGGTGCTGGCCTGCGTCGGCGCGACGCTGTCCTACGGCATCGCCGCCAACTTCACGAAACGCCACCTCGCCGGCGTGGCGCCACTGGCGGTGGCCACGGCCAGCCAGCTGTTTGCCGCGTTGATGTTGCTGCCGTTCGCGATCGCCTGGTGGCCGTCGCGGCTGCCGGGTCCGGCCATCTGGATGGCAGTGGTGACCCTGGCCGTGCTGTGCACCGGATTTGCCTATTTTCTCTACTTCCGGCTGATTGCCCGGGTGGGGCCGGCGCGGGCGATCTCGGTGACGTTTCTGGTGCCCTTGTTCGGCATGTTGTGGGGCGCCTGGCTCGGCGACGAACGGATCACCTGGCAGATGCTGGCCGGGTGCGCGATCATTCTGTTGGGCACCGCGCTCGCCAATGGCTTGCTCGCCGCCGGCACGCGGCGGAAACTCGCGGGCGGCGACGGCGTCCCATCCATTGTTTGCCAACCCCCGGAGGACATCATGGAAGCACCCGTTCATAGCATGACCAACCTGTTTGCCCAACTCGGTCTGCCGAACGACGAGGCATCGATTGCACGCTTCATCGAGACCCACCGACCCCTGCCGGAGAGCGTACGGCTGTCGGATGCGCCATTCTGGTCGGCTTCCCAGGCCGCCTTCCTGCGCGAAGAGATCCAGGAGGATGCCGACTGGGCGCCGATCATCGACGAACTCAATGCCGAACTTCATGGCTAGCATCGACGATGCGGGCGGGACCCGCGTCGAGCGTGACTCGCTCGGCGAGGTCGCCGTCCCGCGGGCTCGCCTGTGGGGCGCCCAGACGCAGCGCTCGCTGGTGAATTTCGCAATCTCCAGCGAGCGCATGCCGCTCGAAGTGATCTACGCGCTGGCCGAATTGAAGGCCGCCTGTGCGCGAGTCAATGCCGAGCTCGGACGACTTGCCGGCGACAAGGCCAAGGCCATCGTCCGCGCCGCCGGCGAGGTGCGCGAGGGCAGGCACGACGACGAGTTCCCGCTGTCGGTGTGGCAGACCGGCTCGGGTACCCAGAGCCACATGAACGTCAACGAAGTGCTGGCCAATCGGGCCTCCGAACTGCTCGGTGGCGGTCGCGGTGCGGGCCGCATGGTGCACCCCAACGACGAGGTCAATCTCGGCCAGTCGTCGAACGACGTGTTTCCCAGCGCGATGCACGTGGCGGCTGTGCGAGCCATGCGCGAGCGGCTGCTGCCCGCGCTCGATGCGCTGCACCGCGCGCTGCAGGCGAAGGCCGCGGATTTCGCCGCCATCGTCAAGATCGGCCGAACCCACCTACAGGACGCAACGCCGCTGACGCTCGGGCAGGAATTCTCGGGCTACGCCGCGCAGCTCGGTCTCGCGCGGCAGGCGATCGAAGCGAGCCTGCCGGGCCTCCATGTGCTGGCGATCGGTGGTACCGCCGTCGGCACCGGCATCAACGCACCCGAGCGCTTCGGTGAGGATGTCGCCGGGCTGCTGGCGGACGGGAGCGGTCTGCCCTTCGTCAGTGCCGACAACAAGTTCGCGGCGCTGGCCGGGCACGAGCCGATGCTCGCCGCCCATGGCGCGCTGCGCACGCTGGCTGCAGCGCTGGCCAAGATCGCCAACGATCTGCGCTGGCTGGCATCCGGACCGCGCAGCGGACTCGGCGAGATCGCGTTGCCGGCCAATGAACCCGGCAGCTCGATCATGCCCGGCAAGGTCAATCCGACCCAGTGCGAGGCGCTGACGATGCTCTGCGCCCAGGTGTTCGGCAACGACGTCACGATCGGCATCGCCGGCGCATCGGGCAATTTCGAGCTGAACGTCTATAAACCGGTGATCATCCACAACTTTCTCGGCAGCGTGCGTCTGTTGGGCGACGGCATGGCGAGCTTCGAGCGCCATTGCGTGCGGGGCATCGAAGCGCGACGGGAACGCATCACCGAACTGGTTTCGCGCTCGCTGATGCTGGTCACCGCGCTGACGCCGCACATCGGCTACGACAAGGCCGCCGCGATCGCCAAGCGCGCTCACGCCGAGGACACGTCCCTGCGCGAAGCCGCGCTGGCGTCGGGCTGGGTGAGCGCCGAGGACTTCGACCACTGGGTGGTGCCGTCGGACATGGTGTGAGACGGTCGCTGCAGGCTTGCTGCTCAGGCCTGTGCCGGGGCCGGCCGAGGACGATCGGCACTGCCTGTCACGACGCGCTTCAGGCTCTCCAGCAGCGACAGCAGCGCCGGCACGAAGAACAGCACGAGAACGGCCGAAAAACCGAGGCCGAAGGCGATCGACGCCGCCATCGGAATCAGGAACTGGGCCTGCAGCGAGGTCTCGAACAACAGTGGCGTGAGGCCGCCGATCGTCGTCAGCGAGGTCAGCAGCACGGCGCGCAGGCGGGCGCAGGAGGCGCCGATCAAGGCCTCTTCCCGATCCAGCCCCTTCTTTTGCAGGGCCTGGAACATCGTCACCAGGATGATCGAGTTGTTGACGACGATGCCGGACAGGCCGAACAGGCCGAACATCGACAGGATCGTCAGCTTGAGGCCGAGCAGCCAGTGGCCGAAGATCGCACCGGCGAGGCCCAGCGGTATCGCCGCCATCACCACCAACGGCCAGCTCCAGGACGCGAAGGACCACACCAGGATGAAGTAGATCAGCGCCAGGCCGACCACCAGGCCGCGCCCCATGTCGGCCATGGTCTCGCGCTGATCACTGGCCCGGCCCTCGAAACTGTACGAGACGCCGTGACGCTCGGCCAGCGCCGGCAGAGTCTCGCGTGCCAGTTCGCCCCGGATCACATCGGCAGACGTGCGACCGCTGTCGATCTCGCCCGACACCTCGACCGCGAGCCGGCCGTCGGCGTGGCGCAAGGCCTCGAAGCCACGCCGCGATTCGAATGCGGCGACGCTGACGAGCGGCGCGAAGGCACCGTCGGGCAGGCGTATCGCGATGCGGTCGAAGACGTCGAGGCGGGTTCGCTCGTCGCGGGGCAGCAGGACGCGAACTTCGAGCTCGTCGCGCCCGACCTGGACCAGCTGGGCGAGGCTGCCGTCGAAGGCCGCACGCAGTTGGCGACCGAGGCTCTCGGTGGTCAGGCCGAGCGCCTCGCCGGCCGGGCTCAGGCGGTAGATCAGTTGCTCCCGGCCGAACGGCATGTCGTCCTCGGTATCGCTGACCCCGGGAATGCTCTTCATCGTCTCGGCCAGTTCCAGTGCGGCCGACTTCAGGGCGTCGGCGTCGTCGCCGATCAGGCGCACGTTGAGATCGCGTCCCGGCGGGCCGGCTCGACGCGCGGTGAAGGTCAGCAGCTCGAGCCCGGCCGCCGGCGTCACCTTGTCGCGCCAGACCTTCAGAAATCGCTCGTTGCGCACGCTGCGGCTGTCGGGCGGGGACAGTTCGATCATCATCGACGCCAGCTGGTCGCCACGCGCACTGCCGCCGGCGCCGGTGCCGACCGTCGAGCCCAGCCACGACACTGCGGTCTCGACCAGCTCGCCGCCGAGTTCGCGTTCGGTGTCGGCGAGCGCCCGTTCGAGTTCGCGCAGGAAGGCTTCGGTGTGCGCCCGCGGCGTGCCGGCAACGAAGGTGGCATTGGCATAGACCGTCTGACCTTCCGGCGCCGGAAAGAACTCGAAACCGATGCGCCCGCCGGCGAGCAGGCCGACCGCCAGCAGCATCAGCGACAGCGTGATCGCAATGGTGGTGCCGCGCCACGCCAACGCCCAGGTCACCAGCCGGCGGAAATGGTGGTCGCGGATGCGCTCGAAGCCGTTCTCGAGCCATTTGCGCAGGCGCGTGGTCCGGGCCGCGGCCTCGCCGCGCAGAGCGCCCTTGAGGTGGGCCGGCAGGATCAGGAAGCTCTCCAGCAACGAGGCCAGGATCACCATCACCATGACGAACGGGATGTCGCCGAGGATGTTGCCGATGACGCCGCCGACCATCATCAGCGGCACGAAGGCGGCGACCGTGGTCAGCGACGCTGCGATCACCGGTGCGAGCATGCGACGTGCCCCGCCGAGGGCCGCGGCCTCCGGCGGCTCGCCCATGCTGCGGTGGGTGTCGGCATCCTCGCTGACGACGATGGCGTCATCGACGATGATGCCGAGCGCCATGATCAGTGCGAACAGGCTGATCATGTTGATCGATCCGCCGAAGATCAGCATCAGGCCGAGGGTGCCGAGGAAGGCGGTCGGAATGCCGACCATCACCCAGAAGGCAACCCGGGCCGGCAGGAACAGGTAGAGCACCAGCACCACCAGCAACAGGCCGCCGAGGCCGTTCTCGATCAGCAGTTCGATCCGGTCGCGAATCAGTTGCCACTGGGCGTCGAACACTTCCAGTTCGATCGTCGGCGGCAGGGTCGGGCGGGTGCGCGCCAGCCAGGCCTGGAGGGCTTCGGCGGCGCGCAGCGAGTGTCCGCTCTCGGCCCGCTGCAACTTCATCTCGACCACGGCATCGCCGCCTTCGCTCAAGGTCAGCGCGCCCGGCCGCGGTTCGCGCCGGATCTCGGCGATTTCGCCGAGTCTGACCAGGCCGGTGGGCTCGCTCGAGACCGCCAGTTCGGCAAACGCAGCCGGGTCGCGGCGCTGTTCGAGCCCTCGCAGTTCGCGGGCGCCGTCGCGCTCGCCGGCGACGCCGGCCGGCACGTCGCGGGCGAGCAGCGCAACCCGCTCGCCGACGTCTACCAGTGACAGGCCGAGGGTCTGAAGTGCCGCCGACGGGATCTCGATTGCGATGCGCTGCTCGGGCAAGCCGGTGATGTCGATGCGGTCGATGCCGCCGGCCAGCAGTTCGCTCTCGAAGCGGCGCACCCACGGGCGCAACTGCTCGACGTCGCCGCCGCGTACCAATAGGCGTGCAATCGGCTCGTAGCGGGTGATGCGGCTGATCTGCGGGGTCTCGGCGTCGCGCGGCAGATTGCGGAATTCGTCCACGCGCTGGCGCACCTGATCGAGCGCCAGCAGCGGGTCGGTGCCTTCCTCGAGCTCCAGGGTGATGCTGGCGATGCCCTGGGCCGAGGTCGAGGTCATGCGCTTGAGGCCGTCGATATTCTTCAGGCGCTCTTCTAGGGGGTCGGTGATGCCGACCTCGACATCCTCGGCCGAAGCGCCGCTCCACACCACCCGCACGCTGACGATGTCGAGTTCGAAAGTCGGGAAGAACTGGACATTCATCCGACTGACGCCGACCAGACCGGCAAACACCGCCAGCAGCATCAGCACGTTCGCCGCGACCCGGTGGCGCAGCAGCGCCGCCAGGAGGCCGTGTCTGGCGGCGCTCACCGCGTCAGTGGCTCGACGGCGAGGCCGTCGATCGCATTGGGCAGGTGGGTCAGCATCACTTCGCTGCCGGCAGCCAGTTGCGGCGCGCGCAGCAGCACCCGCACATCGTCGCCGTCGCGGCGCTCGCCGACCCGTGTCACCGCCACCGAGGCCAGCCGCCCACCCTCGATGCGATAGATGCGGTCACCGCCATGCAGGGCCGAGTACGGCAGCTCGATCACGCCATCGGCGATCGGTCGCTGCAGGCGGGCGGCGAGAAAGGCGCCGACCGGTACGTCGTCGCCGTCGATCAGGCGCAGCAGCACGTCGATGCCGCGTGCGTCGGCTTCGCCGCCGATGCGTTCGAGCCGCGCAGCGATCCGCCGCTCGCCGTACTCGGCTTCGGCGGTGGGCGTCTCGCCGGCGGCGAGGGCGCGGCGCAGTTCGGCGGCGTAATCCACCGGCACACGTGCCCTCAGGAACAGGTCGGCGGCGGCGTACAGCGACATCAGCGCCTGACCGGGCTGCACCTGGTCGCCCGCCGCCACTTCGACACCGGCGATCCGGCCGGCGAACGGCGCACGGATCAGGCCGCGGGCGGCGTCGCGTTCGGCCTCGGCCAGGTTCGCCTGCAACTGCGACAGACGGGCCGGATGTTCGGCCAGCGACTGTTCGCGCTGGGTCAGCGCCAGTCGCGCCCGTGCCAGTGCCTCACGGGCCTGATCGAGGGCGCTCTCGGCGCCGAGCTGCGCCTTCTTCAGGCGCGACAGCCGTTCGACACTGGCCTCGGCGAGATCGCGCAGGCGGCGCTCCTCGACGATCGCTTCGCGGTCGTGACGATGGCGGATGCGCTCGCGCTCGACTTCGGCCCGTGCGCGTTCGACCCTCGGCAGCAGGTCGCCAGGGTCGAGGCGGGCGAGCAAGGCACCGGCATCCACCAACTGTCCGTCGCGCACCGCGACCTCCAGGATGCGCCCGGACACCGGGGATGCCGCCCGCAGTCGGTCGGGGGCTTCGATCCGGCCGTACACCACGAGTGTCGGCCGTGCCTCGCCTGGTGCCACCTGCCGGGTCTCGATTCGCCAGACGCGCTCGCGGGCCTCGACCGCCGGTGGCGCCGGACGGCTGGCCTTCAGGGCGAGGAACCCGGCAGCCCCGACGACGATGACGGCGATCGGAAGCAGGCGACGAAGAATCATGTGGAACGTTGTGGCAAGGGCGTCATGCAACCATGATATCAGCGATGACTAATATTCTGGCGGCGTCGCGAACGCCAGTCAGTCGCCGAGGCGGAAGCCGATCTTGAGTTTGACCTGATAGTGGGCGATCTGGCCGTTGGCGATGTGGCCACGCGATTCGATCACTTCGAACCAGTCCAGATTGCGCAGCGTCTTGGCGGCTTCCGCTACCGCATTGCGGATGGCTTCGTCCTGGCTGTTCGGCGAGGAGCCGACGATTTCGACCAGCTTGTAGGTATGGGCACTCATGTCTGTCTCCGCAAGGTGGGGTTCCCATTAGACGCAAGTGGTTCGTTTCGTGCAATCTGGCGACATTGGCGGGCAGGGAGCGATCGACTGGCATGGTTACGACCCGGGGCAACCTTTTCGAAACGCTGCCGGCGACAGGCGCGGAAGAGGCCGTGGACCGCCTGCTGTGGCGGTCCGGGACGCGGATCGAGCGGATCGTCTCCCGTGGCCATCGGTCGCCCGACGGCTTCTGGTACGACCAGCCCGAGGACGAGTGGGTGTGTCTGCTGGCAGGACAGGCGACGCTGAGCTTCGAGGCGCGCGAACCGCTTGCGCTCGCGGCCGGCGACTGGCTGCTGATACCGGCCCACGTCAGGCACCGGGTGGCCGCCACCAGCGATCCGGCCGTCTGGCTGGCGGTGTTCGTCGACCCCGAGGCGCCGGACCGTGACCGGCCTTGAGTCGCCGCCGCGCCACACGCGCTTCGAAGACGTGGTGGCGATCGGCATCGGATCGCTGCAGGTGTCGCTCGGACTGACCCTGTTCCAGGCGGCCGGCGTGCTGAGCGGCGGCACGGCGGGGCTCGCATTCCTCGCGCACTACGCCGTCGGCTGGCCGCTGGGCGCGGTCTTCTTCGCGATCAACCTGCCGTTCTACGTGCTCGCCTGGCGCGGCATGGGGCGCGCATTCACGATCAAGACCTTCATTGCGGTGGCCACGGTATCAATGCTCGCCGAGCTGTTGCCGGGCTGGATCACGGTCGGGTCCATCTCGCCGGTGTTCGCTGCCATCGCCGGTGGTCTGTTGCTCGGCAACGGTCTGCTGATCCTGATCCGCCATCGCGCCAGTCTCGGCGGCATCGGCGTGATGGCCGTGGTTCTCCAGGAGCGTCGGGGCTGGCGGGCCGGCCATGTCCAGCTGGCAGCCGACGCGGCGATCTTCACGATGGCGCTGGCGATTGTGCCGGCCATCGGCGTGGCGCTGTCGCTGCTCGGGTCGGTCGCGTTGAACATGGTGATCTCGATGAACCACCGTGACGGGCGCTACATGGGATTCTGACGGGCGGGGATGGCGGCCGCCGCGGCCACGTCCAGGCTCGTCCGGTGGCGATGCGTGGGTTGAAATCGGTCGGCCCGACCATAGATCACTGTTGCGGGTGCTCGACAGGAGGCCCGCCAACCCACCGTATCGCTTGAATCTGGAGGATATGAAGATGAGAAGCTATGACCTGACTCCGCTGTATCGTTCCGCCATCGGCTTCGACCGTTTCGCCGGTCTGGTGGACAGCGCGCTGCGAAGCGACGCGCAACCGAGCTATCCGCCCTACAACATCGAACTGGTCGAAGCCGACAAGTATCGCATCTCGATGGCGGTCGCCGGCTTCGAACGCGCCGAGCTCGAGATCGAGAGCGAGCACGACACGCTCAGGGTGATCGGCCGCAAGCGCAAGGAAGGCGAAGCGCGCAAGTATCTGCATCGCGGCATCGCCGCTCGTGATTTCGAGCACCGCTTCCAGTTGGCCGACCATGTCAAGGTGATCGGTGCGTCACTCGAAAACGGGCTGTTGAACATCGAACTGGTGCGCGAGGTGCCCGAGGCGATGAAGCCGCGCCGCATCGAGATCGGGGCAACGGGCAGCATCAATCTGCTCGACCGCGAAGCGGCCTGAAGCACGCCGACAGCCCCGCTCGGGGCCCGACAAGGAAGCCGGACGTCTCGTCCGGCTTCTTTTTTTGGCGTTCCACCGTGCCGGCCATCCGCCGCCAACGGCCGTCCGTACGCGCTCGTCGCCGCGCGTCACGCCATTCCCGTCGCCCGTCTCGACCGGATTCCGGGCTTGACGCGGCGACGTTACCTTGTCCATGCGAACTCATGGGGCAACCATGCTCAAAGCGAAGCGAAAACATTGCGGTGGATTCACCCTGGTTGAATTGCTGGTCACGATGGCGGTGGTCGGCATCATCGCGGCCGTCGGTGTGCCGAGCCTGCGTGGCTTCATTGTCTCCAACCGGCTCTCGGCCTATGCCAACGACGTGCTGGCGGCGCTCAGCCTGGCCCGCGCAGAGTCGGTGCGTCAGGGACGCCGCGTGGTGTTCTGTCCGGTGGCACGGGCTGCCGACGGTACGCCGACCACCACTGCCTGCGTCGATCCCGGCGCGAACTCGTGGCAGGCCTGGATGGTATTCATCGACGCCGACGCCGACGGTGTCTTCGACAATACCGAGACCGTGGTCCGCGCCGATGTGTTCGGTGGCGGCGACTCGGTGGTGCTGTCCGGCGCCAGTCTGAGGAACGTGGCCGGACTGGTGATCTTCCGCCCCAACGGCATCGCTCGCGAGGCCAACGGCACGATCCAGCAGTTCAATCTTCGCGTCTGCGAGAGCGGTGTTTCGCTGTCGCAGAACATGCGCGACATCACGATGGTTTCGGGCAGCCGCATCAGCGTCCAGCGCGGTTCCAACGCCAGCTGCAGCGCGCCCGTATAGCCGATGAACGAGATGAAACAGACCATGCCCGCAATCAACGGTACGCGACAGCTCGGCACCAGCCTGATCGAGGTGCTGGTGGCGGTGGTCGTGCTGGCGGTCGGCATGCTCGGCGTCGCCGGCATGCAGGCCTCGGCATTGCGCAACAACCAGGCGGCCTACGAGCGCAGCGTCGCGACCTTCCTCGCCAATTCGATCACCGAGCGCATGGCGGCGAACCGGGCGGCCGCGCTCAACGGCGACTACAACACCGCGCTGTCGTCATCATGCCCGACGCCGGGTGGTGGCACCCTGGCCAGCCAGGATCTGACGGACTGGATCACCGAGATCCGCAGCCCGGGCATGCTCGGTACCACTGCCTGCGGCGCGGTCAATTGCGCCGTTGTCGGTGGCGTCACGGTGTGCCAGATCACGCTGCAATGGACCGACCAGCGCAGTGCGGTGTCGGGTACCGATACCAATCAACTGGTGCTCGAGGTACGGCCATGAAGCGATTGACCAACGGACGTCGGATGTCGGGCCTGTCGCTGGTCGAACTCCTGATCGGCATGACCCTCGGCCTGATCGTGATGGCCGGCGTGGCGACGGTGTTCACCTCGACCGGCACGACCAACCGGACCAACGAAAACCTCGCACGCCTGCAGGAGTCGGCGCGGATGGCCTTCAGCATCGTGTCGCGCGACGTACGCGACGCCGGCCTCAACGACTGCGGCCGCATCACGCAGGTCATGAACGTCATCAACGGCGCCGCGGCAACGCCCTGGGCGAACTGGGTCGGCGGCCTGCAGGGCTATGAAAACGGCACTGCGGTGCCCGGCCTCGCCAGCGGCGCGGGCGTGGGCCAGCGGGCCGATTCCGAGGACGCGATTCGCATCATGAAGGGCGATGCCAGTACCACCGTGTCGGTCGTCGCTCACAATGCGGCGGGCACCTCGTTTTCTCTCAGCGATACCACCGATTTCACCTCCGGCGACATCATGGTGGCCTGCGATTTCGTGCAGGCGACAATCTTCCAGGCAGTGGCCGTCAACAACGGCGCCAGCACGCTGACCCATCCGATCGGCACCGTCCTGCCCGGCAATTGCTGCACCGGGCTGGGCTTCATGGCGGCGCAGGTGCCGCCGAACGGCCGCGGCTATCCCTATCTGGCAGCGTCGTCGGTGATGCGCTTCGATTCGGTGGTCTGGTACGTCGGCAACAACGGACGCGCGGATTCCGGCGGTCGTTCGTTGTACCGGCAGGTGTTGCGTGGCAACGCGCTGGCCGTCGAAGAAGTGCTCGAAGGCGTCAGCGGCATGCAGATCCAGTACCTGGTGCAGGGCGCCGTGACCTATGTCAATGCGGCAGCCGTCGCCGACTGGTCGACGGTGCTGGCGGTTCGGCTCAACCTGACGATAGACGGCGTCGCGCAGGAGCGAGCCGCCGACGGCTCGCTGCAGCGGGTACGGCGCAACTTCACCAATGTCGTGGCACTGCGCAACCGGGTGTCATGATGAGACCAGCCCAGATGAACTCGAACGGACAACACGGCACCGCGCTGATCGTCGCGCTGGTGATGCTCGTGGCGCTGATGCTGCTGGGGATCTCCGGCATCAAGGGAACCAGCCTGCAGATGCGCATGGGGTCCGGCCTGTACGACCGCGAGATCGCGTTCCAGGCGGCCGACAAGGCCTTGCGCGACGCCGAACCGGTGCTGCAACCGATGCCGGTGTTCGATGCGGCGATCAACGACGGCCTGTATCCGACACCGGTGCCGACGACCAATCCCGCCTACCGCGAGCGCTGGGACGATCCGGCCACCTTCTGGCAGAACACGCCGACCGCGGTGGCCAGTGGCCCGCGCCAACTGACGCCGCAATACATCGCAGAGAACATGGGGGAGTGGCCCGAGCCGGAATGCGCCGGCGGCTTCCCGCGAGATCCGCTGTGCTACGCGCCGCGTTACCGCATCACCGGCCGGAGTTCGGTACCGGACGGCAATGCCTCCGTGGTACTGCAAGCGACATTCAGGCCCTGAATCCAGGGAGGACGCCATGAAAAAGCAATCCATCGACAAATCCCGACGGCTCGCGCCGTTGCCCCGCCGACTGGCCGTCGCGGTGGCGGCGGCCCTGTGCCTGCCCAATGCCCAGGCCACGGTGGACATCGCGAGTTCCCCCTTGCTGACCTCGTCGGCGGTGCCGCCCAACATCATGTTCCTGCTCGACGATTCGGGCTCGATGCAGTGGGAGTTCATGCCGGACAGCCTGTCGCCGGCCACGTCCTACGTGTACCCGCGGCCGCGCGACAACACCTCGGTGACCGGCAGCAACGGTGCCGCGGTGTACGGCGCCAGCGATTACGGCAGCCAGGTGCCGAACTATGAGAACGACAACCGCTACAACCTGCGGATGCGATCGCCCGACAACAACCTGGTCTATTACAACCCGGCAATCAACTATCAGCCCTGGCGCACCTTCAACGGCACCGCGTCGGTGGCGGTGACCGGCGACTCGGGCGGCAATGTGGACCCGCGCAGTGCGCCCTACAACCCGTATGACACGGCCCGCGGCCGCCTCGACCTGAACCCGTCCAACACCAGCGGCATCCGCATGTATGCCGACTGGCGCTCGACCTCGGGGGGCAGCTGCCAGGGTACGGAGAACTGCTATTTCTGGCCGATCACGTACTACATCTACAACGGTGCGGGCAGCTTCGACAGTGCCAGCAGCTACACGCGCTACCAGGTGCGTAACTCGCGTGCCTATCGCTGGAACATGAACGGCGGCAGCGAGCAGGAGGTGACCTCGCTGAGCTGGATCGATTCCGACGGCGAGACCATCACCCGCACGGTCACCGAGGAAATCCAGAACTTCGCCAACTGGTTCACCTACTATCGTTCGCGGCTGCTGTCGGCCCGCGGCGGTGCCAGTCTGGCCTTCACGACGCTGGGCGAGAACTACCGGGTCGGCTTCACGACGATCAACCGGACCGGGCAAAGCAGCTATACCCACGACATCGACACCAATGCGGATTTCTCGGCCAGTGCCCGCTCGTCCTGGTTCGCCAAGCTGCTCGGCGTCAATGTATCGACCAACGGCACGCCATTGCGTCCGGCCCTGCGGTGGGCGGGCGAGTACTACGCGGGCAACATCGACGGCAACAAGTGGGTGCCGGCCGACGAGGCCGCATGCCGGCGCAGCTTCACGATCCTGACCACCGACGGCTATTGGAACGGATCCAGCCCAGGCGTCGGCAACTCGGACAATACCGACGGCCCGACCCACACCAACGACCTGCCCGAGGGCCAGCCGGGCGGCTACGTGGCCGGCCCGCCCTACGCCGACCAATATCCGAACACCCTGGCCGACGTGGCGATGGAGTACTGGAAGAACGACCTCGACGCGGCCGACAACAAGGTCAAGCCGACGCCGGACGATCCGGAGGCGTTCTGGCAGCACATGAACACCTTCACCTTGTCGATCGGCCTGCGGGGTACGCTGGATCCGAAGCAGAAGCTGGACAAGGATTTCGCCGGTTGGCCGGATGCGACCCAGGGCGACCAGAACCGGAAGATCGACGACTTGTGGCACGCCGCCGTCAATGGCCGCGGCCAGTTCGTGCCGGCACGCGATCCGGTCGAGTTCGCCGACGGCCTGGCGGCGGCACTGAAGGCGATCTCGGACGTCGCCGGCAGTGCCTCGAGTCTTTCCGGCAACACGACCTCGCTCAGCACCGAGTCGATGGTGTTCCAGGCTCGCTACGTCGCCGGCGTATGGTCCGGCGACCTGCGGTCGTGGAAACTCGACCCCGATTCAGGCGTCGTGATCGTCAATAAGGACGCCGAGGGCAATGCGGTACCGGAATGGTCGGCCAGCGAAAAGCTCGACGCCATCACGCCGGCGAGTCGCAACATCTGGACCTCGATCGCCGGCACCCCGACCGAGTTCCTGTCGACCAACACGTCGGTGGTCGGTGCGCTCGGCAACGGCGCGACCGCGTCGCTGGTGAATTATCTGCGCGGCGTGCGGGGTGGCGAAGGCGCCGGCGTCACCGAATTCCGCCAGCGCGAAGGCGTGCTCGGCGACATCGTCAACTCGACGCCGGCCTTCGTCGCGCATCCGCCCAACCGCCTGTGGGAGCGTAGTTCGATCCCCGGCGCCGGCAGCTACCAGAGCTTCCGCAGCAACAATGCAAACCGCGCGCCGCGGGTCTACGTCGGCGCCAACGACGGCATGCTGCACGCATTCGATGCCCATGACGGTCAGCATGGCGGCGGTGTCGAGAAATTCGCCTACGTGCCGTCCGGCGTGCATGGCAAGCTGATCGAATTGTCCCGTCAGGACTATGCCCACGAGTTCTACGTCGATGGCGACGTCACCGTCGAGGACATCTACGACGGCAGCAGCTGGCGCAGCCTGCTGGTCGGCTCCCTCGGCCGCGGCGGCCGCATGCTGTTCGGCCTCGACGTCACCAATCCGGCGGCCACCTTCGGTGCCGGCAACGTGATGTGGGAAGTCGGCAGTGCCGATGTGCCCGAACTCGGCCACGTGATGTCGATGCCGGTGATCGCGCCGATGAACAACGGCAAGTGGGGCGTCATCGTCGGCAACGGCTACAACGGCGTCGATGACAAGGCCCATCTGATCGTGCTCGATGCGGAGACCGGCGCGGAACTCGCCGTGCTCGACACCGACAGCGTGACGTCGAATGGCCTCAGCGGCGTCGGTGGTTGGGACGACGACGGTGACGGCGACATCGACCTGCTGTACGCCGGCGACCTCAACGGACGGATGTGGAAGTTCGACGTCTCGGCGGGCGATCCCGCCTCTTGGGTCACGGCCAACGGCGGTGCACCGATCTTCGCTGCGGTGCGCTCGGGCAGGAAGCAGCCGATCACGGCGCCGCCCCTGGTTGGACGCCATCCCGATACCGGCGAACTGTGGGTGTTCTTCGGTACTGGCCGCTTCATCTCCAGTTCCGATCGCAGCGATTCGTCGGTCGAGACCTGGTACGGCATTCGTGACAAGATCGTCGATGCCGTCCAGAACGTACCGGGACGCAGCGATATCGCCGAGCGCATCATCAAGGAACAAGGCGTCTACGTGTCGAGCACCGACAGCAATAACAACACCAGCTTCACGGCGGTTGCCGACGGCGACCCGGTGCCCCCGGGTGCGGCCACGGTCGGCCATTACCGGATCGTCAGCGATCCGCTCGACGGCAGCGGGCAAGGTACCGACGAACTGGTCGACAGCAATGGCAACTACGTCAAGCACGGTTGGTATCTCGACCTGCTGCCGCCGGGGTCGAGCGGCACCGGCGAGCGCATGCTGGTCCGCAACACCTTGCTGAAGAACATCCTGCTCGGCGAGACACTGACGCCCAACACCTCGCCCTGCGGCGAACTCGGCGACGGCTGGCTGATGGCGATCAACCCGTGGTTCGGCGGTCGTCCGGTGAACGAATTCTTCGACATCAACGGCGATGGCAAGATCGACGAGAACGACCGGATCGGCGACGAGACGGTGACCGGTTGGAAGCACGGCAACGGCGGCATGCCCTACATCCAGCGCTGCCAGGACGGGTTGTGCGTGACGTCGGCCTCGACCGATGGCGACTCGCCGCCCGAAACCGTCAATGCCAAGGACGACACGGTGCGTGGCCGCTTGTCCTGGCGCGAACTGATGGAGGACTGACATGAACACGAAGCCGATCGCGTGGCTGGCGTTGATGGCGGCGATGGCGGCGGTGTTGCCGCCGGTCCAGGCCGACGATGGCGTGCCGCCGCTGCCGCTCTACATGCTCGAACAGCGAGGTACGCTGACGCGGATCGATGTCGCACGTCGCATGGTGTGGATCGATCGCAAGCCCTACAAGGTGACCGACGACACCCAGGCCTACGTCGGCTCGCGCCGCCTCGACGACCTTCGTCAGCTGCCCAGGGGTGCCGAGGTCGCTTTCATGCCGGGCGAAGGCGGCGCGCTGGCATCGCTGTGGATCGAGCGCGAAGTGCCCGATCCGACCGGGAGACGGCGATGAGAAATCCGATGCGCACGGCGGGTCGCGGCTTTACGCTGATCGAGGTGTTGGTGGTGATGACCATCATCGGCATCCTGACGGCGATCGCCTACCCGTCGTATTCGGCCCATGTCGCGAAGACCCGGCGCGGCAAGGCGGAAGGCTGCATCCTGGAATATGCGCAGTTCCTGGAGCGCAACTACACGCTGGCACTGCGCTACGATCAGGACAGCAACGGCAACAACATCGCCTTGCCGGCTCTGGAATGCAGCAATGACCTTGCCGGATTCTTCACCTTCGCGTCGCCGACCCTGACCAACACCGCCTTTACCGTGTCGGCGGCGCCGTCGGCGAACCAGAGCCATGCGGACACGGCCTGCGGCTGCACGATGACCTTGACCCAGCAGGGTGTGAAGGGCGTGAGCAGTTGCTCGAAGACCGTCAAGGCGTGCTGGAAGTAGGCATCGGACAGGCGGCTCGCCGTGCCCGCGGATGCGGCGAGCCGGTCACTCGATGAACAGCGCTTCGGCCCGGTCGCCAAGCGGTACGCCGGTCGCCCGGGCCCGCTGCAGCAGGGTCCAGTAGTAGCGATAGGAGGCGCGGTCGTGCAGCTTGCCGCCGTGCTGGATCGGACCCCAGTCGGCGTCGATGGCGGCGAGAACGATGTCGGCCGCCTCGTTGACTTCGGCGAAATCGGGGCGCATCGCATCCAGGATCGGCTCGATCTGGTTGGGATGGATGCTCCACATCCTCAGGAAGGCGAATTCCTCTCGCGCGCGTGCCGCATCCGCCCGGATCAGTCCGACGTCGCGAAGTTCGGTGGTGACGTTGTGCGACGGCACGACACCGTTGGCCAGGGCCGCCGCCGCGATCTCGCACTTCGCCCGGCGCACCAGAGGATGATCGAACTGCCCCGGACTCTTCATGGCCGCACCGCCGATCGCACCGCCGTGGGCGCTGACGAAGTCCATCAGGCCGAAATCGAGCGATTCGACGCCGTCGATGGCCGCGATTTCCCAGACTTCGTGGAGCGCACCGTGGGTCTCGATCAGCACGTGCACGGGTATCGGCCGCTCGATGCCACTGCGGTGCTCGATCTCGCGCAGGGCGGCGAGCTGGCTGCGGACGTCGCCGGCCGAGCACGGCTTCGGCAGGGTCACGAAGGGTAGGCGCGTGCCGGCCCTGGGAATCAGGATCTCCAGATCGGTACGCCAGTGGGGATGGGTGATGTCGTGGATGCGCACGCCGACCCGGCCGTGCCGGTTGTCGCCGCTCATCACGATCTCCGCGCACATTTCGGCGTGTTCCCGCTCGGCGCCGGCCGCGGCACCGTCTTCGAAGTCGCAGGTGACGTCGAATACCGGACCCAGTTCTGCCTGCAGCGCCAGCGCCTTGCGGATCAGCTTCTCGGAGCCGGCGTAGTGGTCCACCGCGGGCAGGGAAGGGAGTTGGCGCTCGCCCGAGAACAGCACCTGGGAAGGGTGGGCGGCAGGCTGGTCTGAAATGCTCATCGATGTCGGGGCAAACAAAAAGGGCCGCGGCATTGTACCGCGACCCTTGCCGGCAAAAGTGCCTGCGGCGCTTACTTCAGCATGTCGGCGACCGCGGCGCGCTCGTCCTCGAGCTCGGCCAGGGTCTTGTTGATCTTCTCCTGCGAGTAGTCGTCGATCGCCAGGCCCTGGATGATCGTGAATTCACCGTTCTTGCACTCGCACGGGAAACCGAACACGACGCCCTCGGGGATGCCGTAGGAGCCGTCGGACGGCACGCCCATGGTGACCCAGTCGTCGGAACCCAGCGCCCAGTCGTGCATGTGGTCGATCGCCGCATTGGCGGCCGATGCGGCGGAGGACAGGCCACGGGCTTCGATGATCGCGGCGCCGCGCTTGCCGACGGTCGGCAGGAAGACATCGTTGTTCCAGGCGTGGTCGTTCACCAGCGCCTTGACCGAGTCACCGTTCGACTCGCAGAAGCGGTAATCGGCATACATGCTGGGCGAATGGTTGCCCCACACCACCATCTTGCGGAAGCTCGACACCGGGCGTCCGGTCTTGGCCGAGAGTTGCGACAGCGCACGATTGTGATCGAGACGGAGCATGCCGTGGTAGTTGTCGGGATTGGTGCGACCCACCTTGCGGGCGGCTGCGGCGGCGATGTAGGCGTTGGTGTTGCACGGGTTGCCCACCACCAGGACGCGCACGTTCTCGTTGGCGTTCTCGGCGATTGCCTTGCCCTGCACGGTGAAGATCGCACCGTTGGCGGTCAGCAGGTCGGCGCGCTCCATGCCGGGGCCGCGCGGACGGGCGCCGACCAGCAGGCAGTAGTCGGCGTCCTTGAACGCGACATTGGGATCGTCGGTTGCGAGCATCCCTGCGAGCAGCGGGAAAGCGCAGTCCTCGAGCTCCATCATCACGCCCTTGACGGCCTTCTGGGCCTGCGGCAGATCGAGCAACTGCAGGATGACCGGCTGGTCCTTGCCGAGCATCTCGCCGCTGGCGATGCGGAAAAGCAGGCTGTATCCGATCTGGCCGGCGGCGCCGGTGACTGCGACACGAACAGGTGCTTTGCTCATGGATGACTCCCTCTCACGTTGTAAGCCGAAGCGGCGAATACGGTTTCTGTTCTCGATGACGACTGGCGCGGTCGTTCCGGATGCCTGGGACGTCCGGTCGGCGGCGCTTGCGGCGCGAGAATCCTAGTGGGACTGCGATGAATTGTCAATTCATGTATGTTGTCTTATATAAGATATAAGACTTATGTGGACCTTTTTGAATTTTTGTGATGGAATGCGCGCCATGGCCCAAGAGTCCCCGACCTTCAGCCCTCTTTATCGCCAGATCAAGAGCCTGATACTACAGGCCCTCGAGGCAGGCGAATGGCGCCCGGGGCAGGCCATTCCCAGCGAGCAGGAACTGGCGGTGCGCTTCAGCGTCAGCCAGGGAACGGTGCGCAAGGCGATCGACGAGATGGCCGCCGAGAACCTGCTGGTCCGCAAGCAGGGCAAGGGCACCTTCGTCGCATCGCACAGTGATCCGCGTGCGATGTTCCGTTTTCTCCGGCTGGCTCCGGACGACGACTCGATTCCTCAGCGTGAAAGTATCCCCCTGGAATGCTGGCGTGCCAAGGCCGGGCACGAGGCTTCTCGGATCCTCGCGATCGAGCCGGGTGCACCGATCATGATTGTACGGCGATTGCTGAAGTTTGCGACGACTCCGGTGGTCGTCGACGAGATCTACCTGCCCGGCGAGATATTTCAGGGGCTGACCCTCGAAGTGCTGCAGAGCTGGCGCAGTTCGCTCTACAGCCTGTTCGAGTCGCGCTTCGGGCTGCGCATGATCCGGGCCGACGAAAAGATTCGCGCGGTGGCCGCCGACAAGGCGACCGCCGAGATCCTCGAGGTTGCCGAAGGGACGCCGCTGCTCTCGGTCGAGCGCGTCACCTACACCTACGGTGACCGGCCGGTGGAATGGCGACGGGGGCTGTACCTGACCGAGGCTCACTACTATCACAACGAATTGAATTGATCGCCCGACTCGGGTTTACCAGAAGTTATACTTCGGTCTTTTGTGGGAGTGCGGTGGCCCGGAACGGTCCGCCGAATTAGAGGGGAAAACTAATGTCAGACGTGAGTGTGAGAAAACAGCGTCCGAAGTTCCTGACGCTGAACGAGATCCGGCTGCCACTGCCGGGTATCGTTTCGATCCTGCACAGGGTCAGCGGCGCCGGCCTGTTCCTGATGCTGCCTTTCCTGTTGATGCTGTTCGGCAAGAGCCTGGGCTCGCCAGAGTCCTTCGCGGCCTACAAGGAGATCGTTTCGAATCCCCTGGCCAAGATCCTGCTGTTCGGCCTGCTGTGGGCCTATCTGCATCATTTCTGTGCGGGCATCCGCTTCCTGCTGCTCGACATGCACAAGGGCCTGGATCTGCCTGCGGCTCGCCAGTCCTCAAAGATCGTGCTCGGCGTGAGCCTGGCGCTGACCTTCATCATCGGGGTGTGGCTATGGTAAGGCGAATCGTTGTCGGTGCTCACTACGGTTTCCGCGACTGGCTGGGGCAGCGCGTCACGGCCGTGGTCATGGCCTTGTATACCGTCTTCTTCGCGCTCAATGCCCTGGCCCTGCCGGAGATGAGCTACGACGCATGGCGCGGCATGTTCGGCGGCGGCTTCATGCGCTTCTTTACCTTCCTGTTCTTCCTGGCACTGTTCTTCCACGCCTGGGTCGGTGTGCGTGACATCTACATGGATTACATCAAGCCGGTCGGCATCCGCCTCGCGCTGCATGTGGTCACCCTGTTCCTGCTCGTCGGCTATGCCGGCTGGGCCGCCCAGATCCTGTGGAGGTTGTAAGTGAAAGTCGCCAAGCGTACCTTTGACGCCGTCATCGTCGGCGCCGGCGGTGCCGGTCTGCGGGCCGCACTGCAACTGTCCGAGGCGGGCATGAAGACCGCCGTCCTGACCAAGGTCTTCCCGACCCGCTCCCATACCGTCGCTGCACAGGGCGGCGTTGCCGCATCCCTCGGCAACTCCACCGAAGACAACTGGCACTGGCATATGTACGACACCGTCAAGGGGTCGGACTGGCTGGGCGACCAGGACGCCATCGAGTTCATGTGCCGCAAGGCCAACGAGGTGGTGGTCGAGCTCGAGCACTACGGCATGCCGTTCGACCGCACCGACGACGGCAAGATCTACCAGCGCCCGTTCGGCGGTCACTCGATGAACTATGGCCAGGCACCGGTGATGCGCTCCTGCGCGGCGGCCGACCGTACCGGCCATGCGATGCTGCACGCGCTCTACCAGCGCAACGTGCGCGCCAACACCCAGTTCTTTGTCGAATGGATGGCGCTCGACCTGATCCGCAACAGCGACGGCGACGTGCTCGGCGTGACCGCCCTCGAAATGGAGACCGGCGAGATCTCGATCTTCCATTCGCGGGCGACGATCTTCGCCACCGGTGGCGCGGGCCGCATCTACTACAGTTCGACCAATGCCTTCATCAACACCGGTGACGGCGTCGGCATGGCGGCGCGCTCCGGCATCCCGCTCGAGGACATGGAGTTCTGGCAGTTCCACCCGACCGGCGTCGCCGGTGCCGGCGTGCTGATCACCGAAGGCGTGCGGGGCGAGGGCGGCATTCTGCGTAACGATGCCGGCGAGCGCTTCATGGAGCGCTACGCACCGAACCTGAAGGACCTGGCTTCGCGCGACGTCGTTTCGCGGGCGATGACCACCGAGATCAACGAAGGCCGCGGCTGCGGACCCGACAAGGATCACGTGCTGCTCGACATCACCCACCTGTCGCCCGAGACTATCCTCAAGCGGCTGCCCGGGATCCGCGAGATCTCGATCCAGTTCGCCGGCGTCGATCCGATCAAGGCGCCGATCCCGGTGGTGCCGACCTGTCACTACCAGATGGGGGGCATTCCGACCAACTATCGCGGCCAGGTCGTGATTCCGAAGGATGGCGACGTCAATTCGGCGGTCGTCGGCTTCTATGCGGCCGGCGAGTGCGCCTGCGCATCGGTGCATGGGGCGAACCGCCTCGGCACCAACTCGCTGCTCGACCTGCTGGTGTTCGGCAAGTCCGCCGGCGAGACCGTGGTCGAGGACTTCCGCACCGGCGCGCTGGCGCTCAAGCCGCTGCCGGAAGACGCGGCCGACGTATCGCTTGCGCGCATCGCCCGTCTCGAAGGCCAGAAGGACGGCGAGAACGTCCATGAAGTGCGTCTCGACATGCAGCGCACGATGCAGAAGCACGCCGGTGTGTTCCGCTTCGACAATCTGCTGAAGGAAGGCGCCGAGCTGATCAAGGGCGTCGCCGCGCGCGCCGCATCGACCGAGATCGGCGACAAGTCCCAGGTCTGGAACACTGCCCGGGTCGAGGCGCTCGAGCTCGACAACCTGATCGAGGTCGCCAAGGCGACGATGATCTCCGCCGAGGCGCGCAAGGAATCGCGCGGCGCCCACGTGCGCGACGACGCGCCGGACACGCCTGAGCATCCGAACGGCCGCAACGACGAGGAATGGCTCAAGCACACCTTGTGGTACAGCGCCGACAACCGCCTCGAGTACAAGCCGGTGAACTTGAAGCCGCTTTCGCCGAACGTCGAGCCGATCGCGCTCGCCAAGCGCACCTACTGACGCGACCGGAGATTTCCCAATGAGCAAGCGAACCGTTCAATTCAAGATCTACCGCTACGATCCGGACAAGGACGAAAAGCCCTACATGCAGGACATCTCGGTCGAGCTCGAGGCGTCCGACAAGAAGCTCCTCGACGCGCTGGTGCGGCTCAAGGTCAAGGACGATTCCCTGTCCTTCCGCCGTTCCTGCCGCGAGGGCGTATGCGGCTCCGATGCGATGAACATCAACGGCAAGAATGGCCTGGCCTGCCTCACCGAGGTCGATTCGCTGCCGCAGCCGATCACGCTGCGGCCGCTGCCCGGCCTGCCGGTGGTGCGCGACCTGATCGTCGACATGACGCAGTTCTTCAAGCAGTACCACTCGATCAAGCCTTACCTCATCAACAACGATCCGCCGCCCGAGCGCGAGCGCCTGCAGACGCCCGAGGATCGCGAGGAACTCAACGGCCTCTACGAGTGCATCCTGTGCGCATGCTGCTCGACGAGCTGCCCGTCGTTCTGGTGGAATCCGGACAAGTTCGTCGGCCCGGCCGGCCTGCTCGCGGCCTATCGCTTCATTGCCGACACCCGCGACCAGGCAACCAACGATCGCCTCGACAACCTCGAGGATCCGTATCGGCTGTTCCGCTGCCACACGATCATGAACTGTGTCGACGTCTGTCCGAAGAGCCTCAACCCGACGCGGGCGATCGGCAAGATCAAGGACATGATGCTGCGGCGCGCGGTATGAGCATCAACCGAGGACGCGTGCGCTGGCACTGCCGTCGGGCCCTGCTGGAGCTCGATCTGGTCTTCGCGCGCTTCCTCGAATCGCAGTTCGATGATCTGAGCGAGGCGCAGCTGGCCGATCTGGCCGATCTGCTCCTGTGCGAGGATCACGATTTGTGGGCGATGGTAAATGGCAGAAAGCCATGCGAAAACGCCCGCTGGAGGGAGATGATCGGCCTGCTGCGTCATTGCTGACGCACAGGCCGGTTTTTTAGACAGTGCACGAGAGTAAACACGGGGAAAAAAGGGACGAACCATGACGACACAACGCACCGCTACGCTTTCCGTGGATGGCAAGAACGTCGAATTTCCGGTCATGACCGGTGTTCACGGCAACGACGTTATCGACATTCGCACGCTGGGCGGAAAGACCGGCCTGTTCACGTACGACTCCGGCTTTCTCTCGACCGCGAGTTGCCAATCCAAGGTCACCTTCATCGACGGTGACAAGGGTGAGCTCCTGTATCGCGGCTATCCGATCGAACAACTGGCCGAGAACTGCAGCTTCCTCGAAGTGGCCTACCTGCTGAAGAACAGCGAGTTGCCGAATGTGGCACAGAAGGACGAGTTCGAGCGCACGATCAAGAACCACACGATGCTGCACGACCAGATCTCGAAGTTCTACTCGGGATTCCGCCGTGACGCGCACCCGATGGCGGTGATGGTCGGCGTGGTCGGCGCGCTGTCGGCGTTCTACCACGAGGCGATGGATTTCTCCGATGCCGAGCATCGCGCGATCTCCTTCAACCGCCTGGTCGCGAAGCTGCCGACCATCGTGGCGATGGCCTACAAGTACAACATCGGCCAGCCCTTCATGTTCCCGCGCAACGACCTCGACTACACCTCGAACTTCATGCACATGATGTTCGGTACCCCGTGCGAGGAGTTCAAGCCGAATCCGGTGCTGGTGCGCGCGCTCGACATCATCTTCACGCTGCACGCGGATCACGAGCAGAATGCCTCGACCTCGACCGTGCGTCTGGCCGGTTCGTCCGGCGCCAACCCGTTCGCCTGCATCTCGGCCGGCATCGCCTGCCTGTGGGGTCCGGCCCACGGTGGCGCCAACGAGGCCTGCCTCAACATGCTTGAGGAAATCGGCGATGTCTCGCGTGTGGGCGAATACATCAAGCGCGCCAAGGACAAGAACGACAGCTTCAAGCTGATGGGCTTCGGCCACCGCGTCTACAAGAACTTCGACCCGCGCGCGAAGCTGATGGGCAAGGTCTGCAGCGAGGTGCTCGGCGAACTCGGTCTCGAGAACGACCGCCTGTTCAAGCTCGCCAAGGAACTCGAGAAGATCGCCCTCGAAGACGAGTACTTCGTCGAGAAGAAGCTCTACCCGAACGTCGATTTCTACTCCGGCATCGTGCAGAAGGCGCTCGGCATCCCGACCTCGATGTTCACCTGCATCTTCGCGCTGGCCCGCACGGTCGGCTGGATGGTGCAGTGGGAAGAGATGATCACCGATCCGGAATACAAGATCGGTCGTCCGCGCCAGCTCTACGTCGGTGCCGCCCGACGCGACGTCCAGCCGATCGATCAGCGCTGACCGTCTCGAGAGGGAGGGAGGCGACACGCAGACGAGGCGTTGCCGGGCGGGCGAGCGAAAGGCCCGCCCGGCAGCGGCTCGCGGATCGGAGCTGTGTGTCGCTTGGCCGCGCCGACGGGCACGGCAAATCACAAGAACATATTGAACGCAGGTGACTTCCATGATGAAGGAACTTTTCAGCAACTCCTATCTGTTCGGCAGCAACGCGCCGTTCGTGGAGGAGCTCTACGAGGCATACCTCGAAAATCCCGACGCCGTCTCGGGCGAGTGGCGGACCTATTTCGACGGGCTGCAGAGCGTGCCCGGCGCGGCCGAGCGCGACGTGCCCCATTTCCCGGTGATCGGTGCCTTTGCCGAGATGGCCAAGCGCGGGCCGGTCAAGGTCGTTTCGGTCGGCGACGACAAGCGTCAGGTCAGCGTGCTGCAGCTGATCAACGCCTACCGCTTCCTCGGCAATCGCTGGGCCCAGCTCGATCCGCTGAAGCGCAACGAGCGGCCCGAGGTGCATGAGCTCGAGCCCTCGTACTACGGCTTCACCGAAGGCGATCTCAACGCCAAGTTCAACGTCGGTTCCTTCCATGGCTTTTCGAGCGATCACGCCACGCTGCGCGAGATCCTCGAGGCAGTGCGCCAGACCTACTGCAGTTCGATCGGCGCCGAGTACATGTACATCACCGACGTCTCGCAGAAGCGCTGGATTCAGGCGCGGCTCGAGGCGGTGCGCGGCAAGCCGGCCTACAGCAAGGACAACAAGAAGCACATCCTGAAGCGGATGACGGCGGCCGAGACGCTGGAGAAGTACCTGCACACCAAGTACGTCGGCCAGAAGCGCTTCTCGCTCGAGGGTGGCGAGGCGACCATCGTCGCGATGGACGAACTGGTCAATACCGCGGGCAAGCTCGGCGTCCAGGAAGTCGTCATCGGCATGGCCCACCGCGGCCGCCTGAACGTGCTGGTGAACACGCTCGGCAAGTCGCCCAAGATGCTGTTCGCCGAGTTCGAGGGCAAGGGCAGCCTCGACCTGTCGGCCGGCGACGTCAAGTACCACATGGGTTTCTCGTCCGACGTCATGACGCCGGGCGGCGCGGTGCACCTGACGCTGTCGTTCAACCCGTCCCACCTCGAGATCATCAACCCGGTGGTTGCCGGTTCGGTCTATGCACGCCAGATACGCCGCGGCGACGACGAGAAGAAGCAGGTGCTGCCGGTGATTCTGCACGGCGACGCGGCGGTGATCGGCCAGGGCGTGAACCAGGAGATGTTGAACTTCTCCCTGACCCGCGGCTACGGCACCGGCGGTACCGTACATATCGTGGTGAACAACCAGATCGGTTTCACCACCTCGGATCCGCGCGACTATCGCTCGTCGATGTACTGCACCGACATCTTCAAGATGGTCGAGGCGCCGATCTTCCACGTCAACGGTGACGACCCCGAAGCAGTCGCCTTCGTCACCAACCTGGCGATGGAATTCCGCAACGAGTTCAAGAAGGATGTCGTCGTCGACCTGATCTGCTTCCGTAAGCTAGGACACAACGAGCAGGACGAGCCGATGGTCACGCAACCGTTGATGTATCGCAAGATCAACGCGCATCCGGGCAGCCGCAAGGTCTATGCCGACCGGCTGGTCGCCGAGGGCGTGTGCTCGGGGGACGAGGTCGACAAGATGATCGCCGACTACCGCGCGGCGCTCGACGAGGGCGAATTGCTCGAGCATCCGGCGCTGCCGGGCTACAAGCCGCAGTTTGCGGTGGACTGGACGCCGTTCCTGAATCGCAAGTACACCGACAAGTGCGACACCACGGTGCCGATGACCGAGCTCAAGCGGCTGGCCACGGCGATCACGACCGTGCCGGACGGCTTCAAGCTGCATTCCCGGGTCAAGAAGATCGTCGACGATCGTCGCAAGATGGGCGAAGGCGAACTGCCGGTGGACTGGGGCATGGGCGAGAATCTCGCCTATGCGTCGCTGCTGGTGCAGGGCCTCGGCGTGCGCATCTCCGGTGAGGACGTCGGCCGCGGCACCTTCTTCCACCGCCACGGCGTGCTCCATGACCAGAACCGCGAGCACTGGTCGGAAGGTGCGTTCATTCCGCTCAACCACATCGCCGAAGGCCAGGCCCAGTACCGCACCTTCGACTCGGTGTTGTCGGAAGAGGGCGTGCTGGCCTTCGAATACGGCTACTCCACCGCCGAGCCCAATCAACTGGTGGTCTGGGAGGGCCAGTTCGGCGACTTCGCCAACGGTGCCCAGGTCGTCATCGACCAGTTCATCACGTCCGGCGAAGCCAAGTGGGGCCGCCAGTGTGGTCTGGTGATGCTGCTGCCGCACGGCTACGAGGGCCAGGGCCCCGAGCACTCCTCGGCGCGCCTCGAGCGCTACATGCAACTGTGCGCCGAGATGAACGTCGAGGTCTGCGTGCCGACCACGCCGGCCCAGGTGTTCCACATGCTCCGCCGGCAGATGCTGCGGCAGCAGAGGAAGCCCCTGATCGTCATGACGCCGAAGTCGCTGCTGCGCCACAAGGAGGCGGTGTCGAGCCTCGAGGAACTCTCCAAGGGCAGTTTCCAGACGGTGATCGGCGAAGTCGACGAGATCGATCCGAAGAAGGTCAAGCGCGTGGTGCTGTGCTGCGGGAAGATCTACTACGAACTTCTCGCCCATCGCCGAGCCAACGACATCACCGACACGGCCATCGTGCGTATCGAGCAGCTCTATCCGTTCCCGGCCGATGCCTTCGCCGAGGAACTGGGCAAGTATCCGAACGCGAAGGAACTGGTCTGGTGTCAGGAAGAGCCGCGCAACCAGGGTGTGTGGTACTGGCTGATCTCGCGTCACCACCTCGACAACGTTCTCGGCAAGCGCAAGCTGCTGCTGGTCTCGCGACCGGCTTCCGCCTCGCCGGCCGTGGGCTACTACGCGAAACACAACATGCAACAGAAAGCCGTCGTCGAAAATGCATTCGGCGATCTCAAGGCCTGAGGTTCAGCTGAAAAAGGGATAGGGAGAAAACATGCTGATCGAAGTCAAAGTTCCGCAACTGTCGGAGTCCGTCTCGGAAGCCTCGCTGGTTTCCTGGCACAAGCAGCAGGGTGACGCGGTCACCCGCGATGAGAACCTGATCGACATCGAGACCGACAAGGTCGTGCTCGAGACCCCGGCTCCGGCCGACGGTGTTCTCGTCGAGATCATCATGGGCGACGGCGAAAGCGTGACCTCGGGCGACCTGATCGCCAGGATCGACACCGACGCGAAGCCGGCCAAAGGCGCGGCTCCGGCCGAGAAGCCGGCCGAAGAGAAGAAGGCTGCTTCGGCACCGGCGGCTGCCCCGGCTGCCGCCAGCGGCGCCAGCCCGGCCGCCCGCAAGATCCTCGACGAGAAGGGCATCGACGCCTCCGGCGTCAAGGGCACCGGCCGTGGTGGACGGGTCACCAAGGAAGACGCGGTTGCCGCCAAGGCTGGTGGCGCTGCCGCTGCTGCCGCGGTCGCGCCGCAGGTGGTTGCCGGCGAGCGTCCGGAGCAGCGCGTGCCGATGACCCGCCTGCGCGCCCGCATCGCCGAGCGCCTGATCCAGTCGAAGAACGAGAACGCCATCCTGACGACCTTCAACGAGGTCAACATGGCGCCGGTGATGGCGCTGCGCAAGCAGTACGGCGACAAGTTCGAAAAGGCCCATGGCGTGCGGCTCGGCTTCATGGGCTTCTTCGTCAAGGCCGCCGTCGCCGCGCTGAAGAAGTTCCCGATCCTGAACGCCTCGGTGGACGGCAACGACATCGTCTATCACGGCTACATCGACATCGGCATCGCGGTGGGTTCGCCGCGGGGTCTGGTGGTGCCGATCATCCGTGATGCCGACCAGCTGTCGATCGCCGACATCGAGAAGAAGATCGCCGAATTCGGTGCCAAGGCCAAGGACGGCAAGATCTCGATCGAGGAACTCACCGGTGGCACCTTCTCGATCTCCAACGGCGGTGTGTTCGGCTCGATGATGTCGACGCCGATCATCAACCCGCCGCAGTCGGCGATTCTCGGCATCCATGCGACCAAGGATCGTGCCATGGTCGAAAACGGGCAGGTTGTCGTGCGTCCGATGAACTATCTGGCCATGTCCTACGACCACCGCATCATCGACGGCCGCGAGGCCGTGCTCGGCCTGGTGACGATGAAAGAGGCGCTTGAAGATCCGGCCCGCCTGATCCTCGACGTCTGACAATCCAAGCGCGCGAGTGCGCAGGCCGCCGTGGGCGGCCTGCGCATCGACCCACTCACCGGAGCAACAAACAATGGCTGAAAAGCAATTCGACGTACTGGTGATCGGCGGTGGTCCGGGCGGCTACGTGGCGGCGATCCGCGCCGCCCAGCTCGGCTTCAACACCGCCTGCGCCGAGTCCAACCCCTACGCCGATCCCAAGGGCGAGCCGCGCCTGGGCGGCACCTGCCTGAACGTGGGCTGCATTCCGTCCAAGGCGCTGCTGCATACGTCGCACCTGTTCGAGGAGGCCGAGCACGCCTTCCCGTCCCAGGGCATCAAGCTATCCGGCAAGGTCAGCATCGACGTGCCGGCGATGATCGATCGCAAGTCGAAAGTCGTTGACCAGCTGACGATGGGCATCAAGGGCCTGTTCAAGAAGAACAAGGTCACCTTCCTGGCGGGTCACGGCAGCTTTGTCTCCGGCGGTGCCGACGGCTACAAGGTCAAGGTCGGCAAGGACACCGTCGAAGCCAAGCACGTCATCATCGCCACCGGCTCGTCGCCGCGTCACCTGCCGAACATCCCGGTCGACAACCAAATCGTCTGCGACAACGTCGGTGCGCTCGATTTCGATGCGGTGCCGAAGAAGCTCGGCGTGATCGGGGCCGGCGTGATCGGTCTCGAGATGGGCTCGGTGTGGCGCCGGCTCGGGGCCGAGGTCACCGTGCTGGAAGCCCTGCCGGACTTCATGGGATTCGCCGACAAGGACGTCGCCAAGGAAGCCTTGAAGGTGTTTACCAAGCAGGGCCTCGACATCGTCACCGGGGTCTCGATCGGCGAAGCCAAGGTGAGCAAGAAGGGCGTCTCGCTGACGTACACCGACAAGGCCGGCAAGGAGAACAAGCTCGACGTCGATCGCCTCATCGTGTCGATCGGCCGGGTGCCGAACACCGACGGTCTCGACCCGGCGGCGGTCGGTCTCGACATGAACGAGCGTGGCCAGATCGTCGTCGACGAGCACTGCGCGACCAACCTGCCCAACGTCTATGCGGTCGGCGACGTCGTTCGCGGCCCGATGCTTGCCCACAAGGCGATGGAAGAGGGCGTGATGGTCGCCGAGATCATCGCCGGTCAGGCGGGCCACTGCAATCTGGACACGGTGCCGGGCATCATCTACACGGCACCGGAAATCGCCTGGGTGGGCAAGACCGAGCAGGAACTGAAGACCGCCGGCGTCGCCTACAAGGTCGGTAAGATCCCGTTCCTGGCCAACGGTCGCGCACTCGGTTCGGGCGACCCGACCGGATTCGTCAAGATGCTGGCCTGCGCCGAGACCGATCGCATCCTCGGCGTGCACATCATCGGTGCCAATGCATCCGAGCTGATCTCCGAGGCGGTTGTCGCGATGGAGTTCAACGGCGCTTCCGAAGATCTGGCCCGGATCTGTCACGGCCACCCGACCCTGTCGGAAGTGGTGCACGAAGCTGCCCTGGCCTGCGACAAGCGCCCGCTGCACTTCTGAGGCGTTTTGTCAGAATCACGGGCAAGGGGCGATTTCGCTTCTTGCCCGTTTTTTTTCGACGATGCGTAAGAGCCCGCAGAAGAAGGTTCCGAGATGCCCCATTCGATCCTGAGAGTGCCCGAGAAGGGCATGCTGGACGCCTACGAATCCCTGCTCAAGACGCGCGGCTATCGCAGCGACCCCGCCCAGCGTTCCGCCGCGCAGCGCCTGCAGGAACTGTATTCGGAGCTGATCGGCTTCAAGGCAGCGAGGCGCAGCAAGTTGCGCAAACTGCTGTCGCGACCGACGATGCCGAAGAGCGTCTATTTCTGGGGCGGCGTGGGGCGCGGCAAGAGCTTCCTGATGGACTGCTTCTTCGATTCGGTGCCCTACAACCGCAAGCGACGGGTCCATTTCCACGCCTTCATGCAGGAAGTCCAGAACGACCTGCGCCAGTTCAACAACGAACCCGACCCGCTGCAGAAGGTGGCCGACCGCATCAGCCGCCAGACCCGACTACTGTGCTTCGACGAGTTTCATGTCTCGGACATTGCCGATGCAATGATCCTGGGACGTTTGCTCGAGGCGCTGTTCACCCGCGGCACGGTATTCGTGATGACCTCGAACTATCCACCGGACGGGCTCTACCCGAACGGGCTGCAGCGGATCAACTTCCTGCCGACGATCGAAATGATCAAGCGCCGGTTCGACATCGTCGAGGTGGACCACGGCACCGACTACCGGTTGCGCCAGATGGAGAAGATCGAGACCTATCTGGTGCCCGCCGACGAGGCCGCCGACGCCAAGATGCTCGACGACTTTCGCCACATCGCGGCGATCGACGAGGCCGGCGACACGATCGAAGTGCTCGGCCGGACGATGCGCGTGCGTCGCCACGGACCGGGCGTGGTGTGGTTCGACTTCGCCCATCTGTGCGGCGGGCCCCGCAGCCAGAACGACTATCTCGAGATCGCCCGCGAATACCATACGCTGCTGCTCTCGCAGGTGCCGAAGATGGATGCCGGCATGTCCAACGAAGCGCGGCGCTTCACCTGGCTGATCGACGTCCTCTACGATCACCGCGTCAAGGTCGTGATCAGTGCCGCGGCCGAGGCCCACGACCTGTACACGCAGGGGCACAACGCCCACGAGTTCGTCCGCACCGTATCGCGCCTGATCGAGATGCGGTCGCGCGAGTATCTGGCCGAGGCCCACCGGGTGGATTGATCCTGCGGCCCGCCGCGCTTTGTCCGCGTCCCCGATCGCGGTGCGCAATGTGCGCTATCGGGTGCCCCAACCCCGATTGATGCGGGACATTTCCCGGGTGAGTTGCTGCCAACGGGCAGCATCCGCCGTATTCCCGGTGTCCATGAATTCGAGTTTTGCTCCGGCTACGGCGGGTTCCCCCGGGCAGCGCGCGCTCCGGTGTATCTGCCTGATGAACAGATGCGCATCGGCCTCCGGCACGTAATAGATGTCGCTGCGGCGCATCACGTAGCGATTGTGCTCCGCGATCGTGGTCGTGACGACGATTTCGGTCTGCGGCGTTTCGGTCAACTGGCCGGAAACCACGTCGGCCAGCGCAGCTGTCGCGATCAGCGATACGTTCTGTTCGCCGCGAGTCAGGTCGGCGAGCGCCGCGTTTCGCAGGACTGCGACACCGGACGCGAGCGCCGTGATCGCCCCGGGCCGGGGCCGGTCCGGCAGATCGATATGCTGGAGCCATTGGGTCTCGTAACTGACCTCCACCTGCGGCGGATCCATTTCGAAGCCCACATCCATGTTGCTCACGCGACACACGCTGACATCGACACCCTGATTGACCATGCGGGTGATCATGAATTCGCGGAAGGCCTTGTTGAATTCGGTCGAATGCGACTTGGCCACGTACACGCTGCGACCGCGCAGTTGCGGTACCTCGGTGATCGCCTGCATCGTCTGCTCGACCACGTCGTTGGCAATGACGTCCCAATGGGCGGCGGTTCTCGCGACATTCTGATACGACACCGGAAAGTTCTGCGCCACCGGCACCGGTGAGGCGCACGCCGTGAGCAGGACCGTGGTGGCGACGAGGCAGGGGGGCGTAATTCTCAAGACGATCTCCGTCAGGATTCCAAGGATGACTGGATGCTAAGGGGTGGCGCTGATTCCGGAACCCGCGCAATGTCATGCGCGAGGCAGTAGAAATGTCAGTTATGTGAATTGCTCGACGGGCCATTGCCGTCCGCAAGCCGCGATTTCCAGAAGCGGCGTCATCTGCCCGCGCGCGCGGTTGGGCGCACCATCGAGAACGCGACGAGCGGTGCCGTCCTCAGGGCTGTGCGCAGACGTTGCGCGGGTGACGACGACGCATGCGGGTGCGATTGTCGGTCCGATTCGATCCTTGAGTCCGGGACGCCCGGGCATGCAGGTTTTCCCGACATGCTCTATCGGCAGGCGCCTCACGTCACCGGTTTGACGGCTGTCAAGGCATCGGAGAAATCTCGTCGATTGGATCGGTATCTGCGCATATTCTGAAATTGAAGGCGTGCGGGTGACTCGCTGCCGGACGGCGGGTGCAGGCATCGTCTGCCACCGTCAGCCGTTCCGCCTGAGGCACTGCCGCGCCGGGTCCGACGGTGTCCGTCGTGCGCCGGCGGAGAGCCCGGGCTCGTGCGTCGGCGGCGCCGGGAAATGCGTTCATACAGGAGGAAAGCATGAAAGTTTCGAGCAGACAGGCGTCCCGCTGGGGCCGCATCATGGTGGCAGCGACGGCATTGGCCAGTGGTGCGACGTGGGCCGATGCACTGGCGCCGATCGAGATGCTGGGCCGGTCGATGTTCTTCGACGCCGACCTGTCGATTGGACGCAATCAGTCCTGCGCGTCCTGCCACGGTCCGGAGGTCGGTTTCACCGGTCCGGTCGAGGCGTTCAACGTGACCGGTGCCGTCTATGAGGGCTCGGTCGCGGGCCGGTTCGGTAATCGCAAGCCACCGAGTGCCGCCTACGCGGCCACCAGTCCGATCCTGCACTTCATCCTTGAACGGGCGAACAACCCGATCAAGGCCGAAGCGCTGTTCGTCGGCGGCAATTTCTGGGACGGCCGCGCGACCGGAGAGCGGCTCGGCAATCCGGCGGCCGATCAGGCGCAGGGGCCGTTTCTGAACCCGCTCGAGCAGGCCCTGCCCGACAGCGCCTGCGTCGTCCAGCGCGCGTGCTCCGCGGCTTACCCTGTTGCGCTGGCCGACGTCTTTGCCGAGGCCTGCGAGATAACCTGGCCGGCCGACATCGAGGCCGCGTGCAGCACCGATGGCGGCGCGGTCCTGTTGTCGACGACCGATCGTGCTCGCGTCGACCAGACCTATGACGAGATCGCACTGGCGATCGCTGCCTACGAGGATTCGCCGGAAGTCAGCGGGTATTCGTCGAAGTACGACGCCTACCTGGCCGGACTGGCGGCGTTGAGCCAGCAGGAGAAGCGCGGGCTGAATCTGTTCCGCGGCAAGGGCAAGTGCGCCAACTGCCACTCCCTCGAATCCGGCCCGGAGGGCGAGCCGCCCCCCTTCACGGACCATACCTTCGACAATCTCGGCGTGCCGCGAAATCCGGAGAACCCCTTCTACGGGCAGGTGGCGTTCAATCCACTCGGCGGGAACTGGGTCGACGGCGGCCTCGGCGCCTTTCTTGCCAGCCGGATCGACTACCAGCCCTATGCCTCGGTCAATCTCGGCAGGCAGAAGGTGCCGACGCTGCGCAACGTGGACAAGCGGCCCCACCCGGGCTTCGTCAAGGCCTTTGGCCACAACGGCTACTTCAAGTCATTGAAGGGCATCGTGCACTTCTACAACACGCGGGATGTCAAGCCGACCTGCCCGGACCCGTTCACGAGCGAAGCCGACGCGCTGGCGCTGGGGTGCTGGCCGGCGCCGGAAGTGGATATCAACGTCAATGTCAGCGAGATCGGCGACCTGCACCTGACGGACGCCCAGGAGGATGCGATCGTCGCCTTCCTGACGACCTTGTCCGACGGCTATTTCGATCCCGCCGGGCAATGACGTCATATTGGGGCACTCGACCGCTGCCGGCCTCCCAGGGCCGGCCGGGTGCCCTCACCGAAGCGGCGGCCGGGGCCGCTCCGGTCAGCGTTCAGGATCCGGCATCACGGCTTCGGCGCGCTCGGCGACGATCACCCAGCCCTGGTCATGCGGCGCCCAGTCCAGGATCTTGATGACGGTGTCCGAATACTGCGGCGAATCGTAATGCTGGATGAAGCGGGTGCGCAGGCGGCCGTCGGCGATGCGTTCGATGCCCGGTTCGCTGGCGCGGACCCGGATGCCGGATCGACCCAGCCGAACGCGGCGCTCCGCTTCCCACCGGGCAGTGCCGGCGTGACTGCCGGACTGGAAGTCGGGTGCATAGAACGCACGGTAGCGAGGGTAGTCGCCGGCGGACCAGGCGGCTGCCCAGGCGTCGACCGCAGCGGCCGCATCGAAGGTCGGAAACGGTGCCTGTGCCGGCATTTCGTCCTGAAGCACGACGCGCTGGCCGGTGTGATAGCCGTCGCGCAGTCGCCCGGTCAGCTGACCCACGCGTGCCAGCAAGGATGCCTGCAGCGATGCGATGCGGTGCTCGGCGGCCGACAGTTCGGTGCGTGCGCTGAATTCGTCGGCATGGGCGTTCGCCAGGTCGGTCAGCGAGCGCCGGCCGGCGTCGAACTGGAGCGCGTAGGCATCGATCAGGCGGCGCGAGGCCTGCGCCCGCTCGGTCAGCAGGGGCAGGTTGTCGCGGGCGTCGACAAGCTGGCGATACAGCAGATTGACTTCGGTGCCGATCTGCCGACGTAGGCGCTCGACTTCGGCCTCCGCCTCTTGCCGGCGCTCGAGTGCTTCGTCGATCCGCGCCAGGCTGGCGCCGCCGAGCGGGATGTCGACGCTGATGGCAAGCTGCGTGCTGTCGACGGTATCGCTCACTTCGGCCGGATCGATGTCCGCCGACAAGCGCCGTCGCAATTCGAGGTCGACGCGGGGCAGGGCTTCGCCACGGGCAACGCCGATGCCGAATTGCCGGGCTTCGGCGCGCGCGCGCGCAGCCGCCAGCGCGGGACTGCTGCGCTCGGCCGACGCCACGAGCTCGCCTGGCTCGCCTTGCGGTCCGTCGATGGCCGGGAATTCGAGGTCGGTAGGGGACTGGCCGGTGGTGCGCAGGAAGCGGTACTTGGCGTCCGCCAGCCGGGTCAGCACGTCGGCATTGCGTGCGCGCGCGGCCAGCAGGTCGGTGTCGATGCGGGCGAGATCGGCACGCGAGATGCGTCCCGCCTCGACGCGCAGCGCAACCTGCTCGGCGAGTTGTCGGTAGGCGTCGACCAGCTCGCGGCTGCGGGTCGCCTCGTCGTCGAGTCGCAGCACATCGAGATAAGCGAGGCTGATCGACTCGGCCGCAGCCTCGCGCGCCTCGATCAGCCCGGCCTGGGCGGCCGAACGACCGGCACGGGCCTCACGCCGGCGGCTGACGTCGGCATTGCCGCGGAACACGTTCCAGCGCAGCGCCGCCTCGGTGCGACGCGCGCTACGGTCCAGTGCGGTCCCGAGCTGCTCGTCTCGGCGGTCGGTGTCGCTCCAACTCAGCGAAAGGTCGGGGAAGAACGCGGAACGCGCCTGGGTCTCGATCGCGCGATTGGCGCGTACCCTGGCCTCGGCTGCGAGCACTTCCGGCTGGCCGTCGAGCGCTGTCCGGACGACCTCCGGCAGCGGTGCCGCCGACAGCGGCAGGGTCGCGATGCCGAGGGCGAGTCCGAGTAGCAGCCGACGGCCGGCCGTCGTCGTTGGAAGATCGCTCATCGCTCCCTCAGCGCGCGGTCGAAGGTTTTCACCACCGGCTTCAGCAGATATTGCATCAACGTGCGCTTGCCGGTCAGGATGCTCGCACTGGCCCCCATGCCCGGCGTGATCGCGAGGCGCTCGTTGCTGTTCTCGAAGTGGTCGGATGCGGTCTCGAGCGTGACTTCGAAATAGGTCGTCTCGCGGCGTTCGTCGATCACTGCGTCGGCGCCGACCCGTTGCACGCGGGCCGCCATGTCGCCATAGATGCTGGAGTCGTAGGCGGTGATCCGGACCCGCGCTTCCTGGCCCGGCTGGATGAACGCGATGTCGGCCGGCTTGACCCGGGCCGTGACCAGCAACTGGTCGTCCTCCGGCACGATCTCCATCAGCGTTTCGCCGGGCTGGGCGATGCCGCCGATGGTGCTGATCAGCACGCGATTGACGACGCCATCGGTCGGCGCGCGCAGCTCGCGCCTCGTCACCCGGTCGACCCGCGCCGTGAGCTGTTCCGACAGCGTCGCGAGCTGCTGTTCGGCCTCCGCCCGCTCGCGGCTGGCCTCGGCCCGGAAACGGGCATCGGCCTCGCGCAGACGCGCCTCCGATTCCTCGACCGCGGCTCTCAGCCGGCGCACGTCGATGCGCGCCCCGTCCAGCTCACCCTGCAGGGCTGCGACCCGTTCCTGCGCGGCCAGCAGATCGGCCCGGGCGCCGGCGTCGCTGCGCGCGAGACGGGTCTCGATCGCGAGGCTCTCATGGGCCAGTTCGAGGCGTTGGCGCAAGGCGCCGATGCGGCTGCGCGCTTCGGCCAACTGCTGCCGGCGCTGGGAGGTCTGTCCGTCGAGCGTGGCTGCTTCCGACTCCCGCTCACGCCGCCGCGACTCGAACAGTGCGCGCTGTTCGGCGACAACCGCCGGCGCCGCCGCGACCAGGTCGGGTGCGAATACCGGTTCGCCGCCGTTCAGTTCGGCGTCGAGGCGGGCAATCGCGGCTCGGGTGCCATGGGATGCCTGTCGTGCCTCGCCGAGTTCGGAGTTGAACTGCAGGTTCTGGACGCGGGCGAGCAGATCGCCGCGGCGTACCGGTTGCCCCTCGCTGACCAGCAATTCCTGCAGGATGCCGCCCTCCAGGCTCTGCACGACCTGGGTGCGGCTCGACGGCACCACTTGGCCGTTCGCCTGAACCGAGATGTCGAGGGTCGCGAAGTTCATCCAGACGATGCCGCCGACGGTCAGCAATGCGATCAGCGCGACGATGGCGACCGCCGCGTGGCGTGGACCGCGGTCGAAATCGGCGTGGGGGGTCAGGGTTTCGAAGCGCGTGCTCATGCCGCCTGACTCCTCAGCGTCGGCGCGGCGGACTGCAACCGCTGCAGTACCTGGTCTCGCGGGCCATCGGCGGCGACGTGTCCGCGCTCCATCACCACCAGGCGGTCGGCGAGCGGCAACATCGCGGTGCGGTGGGTGACCAGCAGCAGGGTCATGTCGGTAAGGCTTCGCAATTGTCGGATCAACTGGCTTTCGGTGGCAGGATCCATCATCGAACTGGGCTCGTCGAGCAGCAGGATCGGCGGGCGATGCACCAGCGCGCGAGCGATCGCCACCGCCTGGCGTTGGCCGCCCGACAGTCGCTCGCCGCGCTCGCCGACCTCCGTGGCGAGCCCTTCCGGCAGTTGCGCGAGGGTTTCCTCGAGGCAGGCCAGCCGAATCGCCTCCATCAGTCGCTCGTCGGTGATCTCGCTCGAACCGAGCACGATGTTGTCGCGAACCGTGCCGTGGAACAGCAATACGTCCTGCGGCACGTAGCCGATCTGGCGGCGCAGGCTGTGGGGGTCGATCTGGTTGGCCGACATGCCGTCGATCAGCACCTCGCCTTGATCAGGCGCATAGAGATTCAGGATCAGGCGCAACAGCGTGCTCTTGCCCGAGCCGATGCGACCGATGAATGCGACCTTCTCGCCGGCCGCGATGTCGAGGTTGAACTGCTTGAGCAGCGGCGCGGCATTGGGATAGGCAAACTGCACGTCGCGGAAGCGGATGTCGCCGGCGAGCCGGTGCAGGTAGATGCCGTCGGCGTGGCCGTCGACCGGTGCCTCCATGATCTGGTCGAGGGCCTTCAGCGAGAGTTTCACCTGCTGCATTCGCAGGATCAGGGCTGCGAACTGGGTTCCGGGGCCGAGCGCGCGGCCCGACAGCATCGAGACCGCGATCAATTGACCGAGGGTCAGCGCCCCGTCGGCGATCATCAGGGCGCCGAAGGTAATCAGCAGCACGGTCGTGGCCGCGCTCATGGTGGTCGAGAAGGTGGTGCCCAAGGACGACCATTCCCGCATCCTCAGCGTGCTCTCGGAGATCCGCACGGTGAGCATCTCCCACTTGCGTCGTGCCCATGCGTCTGCGCCGAGCGCCTTGACGGTGTCGAGGCCGTTCATGACTTCGAACAGGTGTGCGGTGCGCTGCGCACCCTGTTCCATGTTGTCGCCGAGTTCGCGACCGATCGGTCTGCGCAGCCACCAGGAGACCATGATCGTCAGGCTGATGGTGGCAATCGGAACGAGCACCAACCAGCCGCCGACCAGCGCGATGACGGCCAGGAAAAACACCGTGAAGGGCAGGTCGCCGAGCAGATTGAGCGTCGCGGAGGACGCGAATTCGCGCACCGATTCGAAGTCGCGAACGACGTTGGCGAGGACGCCGCCCGAGGCCGGGCGACGGGCTGATCGCAACTTCAGGCTGTGGGCGAAGACATGGGCCGACATCGCAAGGTCGGCGCGCCGGGCGGCGCTCTCGACCAGATAGCTGCGCAGCAGCTTCATCAAGGTGTCGAATACCGTGACGACGATCGCGGCGGTCGCCAGCACCCACAGGCTGTCGAGCGCATTGTTGGGCACGACGCGGTCATAGACCGCCATCGTGAAAAACGGTATGACCGCCCCCGCGAGGTTGACGAACACGGTTGCGAGCAAGGCCCATGCGTAGGCCGATCGATTTGCCAGAAACGCGTCCCAGAACCAGCGGCGGGGCCGTGGCAGATGGTAGAGCAGGCTGCGGGCATCGAAGCGAAGCAACGGTCGCACGAAATGACATTGACCTGTGCCGGCAGCCAGCAGTTGTGACAAGGGCATCCAGCGGCTGCCCTCGATGCCTGGCATGGCGATCTCGACGTCGTCCTTGGAGCGCTCGAGAATCACCAGGACATGGCCATCGGCGCCGATCCGGAGTGCCGGCAGCATTGCCGGCCTGATGCGATCGAGGTCGAGCGGCGTCGCCTGCAGGCTGAGGCCGGCGCGGCTCGCGCATTCCCCGAGGGCCGACGCCGGGATGCGGCCGTCGTCGAGCGGAAGCCCGGCAGTAAGTCGATCGCCGTCGACGGCCCGCCCGAAGAATCGGGCGAGCACGACCAGCGCCTCGAGCATCGGGTCTCGCACCAGTTGTTCTGTGTCGTCTGTTATGGGCATGGTCTTTTCGGGTCGGGTGCGGTGGGATGCCGACGACTTGCTTCGGCTCGCGGTCCGTCTCGTCGAATCGGAGGCCGACTTGTAACCGAGCGGGCGCTCACATGGCTGTTAAATCCGGCACCTGACGGATCATTTGCTGCCGACGAATCACTTGTTTGCATGTCGGCAGAATTTACGCATGGATGTAAGAAAAATTCTTACGTATGTCGCCTGTTCAGGCACCGATGCCGGTCCGTTGGGGCCTGTGCGGCAACACCTCGGCGAACGTCAGTGCCGCTTTCAGCGAGGACGACGATCCGTCAGGAGCGCTCCGGTCGGTGACGAAAGACCGACCCGATCAGCCGAATCTGCAAGCCGTTCGCAGATTTTCGGACGCCCGACGAGCCATTCGGCTGGCGCATGTTGCCACATTTGCGCGCTTGGAATCTTTAATCGATGTGGCGTAGCACGTGGTGTGACATGCCGCAACGAAGACGTCGGGATTGCAGTCTGATGCGGGGGTGTGACTGTCGAGAAATCTTACATTTGCCGTAGGAATATTTCCTACACATATCTTGGCCGGTGCGGAGGCCCGTTCTAGGTCTTTGAAATTCCGCGTGTTACCAAAAGTTATAGGAAGGCGCGAATGCGGGGCGTGCAATTTGCTCCCCGTGTGGCCCACGTAACGCCCGGTCCGCCCATGGGGCCGGCAGGCATGCGGGAACCTATAACCACAAAGAGGTCATTCGATGGCAAATCTGTCGCTGACGACCAGCGTTCAGCTGTGTGAAGACATCTCAGAGTCGTATTCCCTGATCGATCTGTTTGCGCAGGCCGGTTATTCCGCCGCCAGCGCGACCGCGCTGCAGTTCTTCGTCGAGCAGTCCGACGGTAGCTACGTTACCGCGCCGGCCGACAGCTTCATCAAGGCGGACGGTTCAGGTGGCGTATTGATCGATCTGTCGGTGCTTCCCGATTTCAACGGCCTGCTGGGTGGGCGCGTCGTCGCGCTGGATTCGAACGGAAACATCGTCACGCTGAGCATCAACATCGATGTCGAGCCGGTCAATGATGCGCCGGAGGGCAGTGACGGCGGTGCGTCCATCGACGAGGGCGGAGCCTACGTCTTCGCCGCGTCGGACTTCGGCTTTTCCGATCCGGTCGAAGGGGACAACTTCGTCGGCTTGATCATCGACAGCCTGCCTGCGGGCGGCCAACTGCTGCTCAATGGGGTCGCGGTTGCGGCGGGTGACGAAGTGCCGGTATCGGCGATCGATACCGGCGCCCTCGTATTCCAGGCAGATCCGGGATTCAGCGGTGATGCGGCGTTCGACTTCCGCGTGCGCGACGACGGTGGCGTCGATCCCGATTGCGGTGGCGTCGATACCGACCTCGTCGCGAACACGTTCACGGTGACCGTACTCGACGTCAATGACGTGCCGGTCGCGGTCGACGACGCCTACAGCACCAGCGAAGGCACGCCGGTCACGGCGAGCCTGGCCGGCAACGACACGCCGAGTACCGACGGCGGCAACGTCTGGATGAAGCTCACCGACCCGGCCAACGGCACGGTGGTGGTCAATCCGGACGGCACCTTCACCTACACGCCGAATCCCGGTTACGCCGGCCCCGACAGCTTCACGTACAAGATCACCGACATCGACGGCGACGTCTCGGAAGCGAGCGCGACGATCTCGGTCGCTCCGCCGCCGCAGAACGCGTCGCTGGGCGACACGGTCTGGTACGACGACGGTGACGGTGTGCTCGAGGCCGGCGAGGCGGGCGTCGAGGGCGTGACCGTGACACTGATTGGCGGTGGCGCCGATGGCGTCATCGGGACTGCCGACGACACCACCGACCAGACCGCCACCGATGCCAACGGCAACTATCGCTTCGATGGCCTGACCGTCGGTACCGAGTACCAGGTCATGTTCTCGGATCTGCCGCAGGGCTACGAATTCACCGGGCAGGATCAAGGCGGTGACGACACGCTCGATTCTGACGCGGATCCGGTGACCGGCAAGTCGCAGATCGTCACGCTGGCCGACGGCGAGTACAACGATACGCTGGATGAAGCTCACCGACCCGGCCAACGGCACGGTGGTGGTCAATCCGGACGGCACCTTCACCTACACGCCGGACGCCAACTTCACGGGCACCGACAGCTTCACCTACAAGATCACCGACATCGACGGCGACGTCTCGGAAGCGATCGCGACGATCACGATCGAGCCGGGCAACGACGTCCCGGTGGCGGTCGACGACGACAGCTACACCACGGCCGAGGACACCCCGGTCAATGGTGATCTGTCGGGCAACGACACGCCCAGCCCGGACGGCGGCAACGTCTGGATGAAGCTCACCGACCCGGCCAACGGCACGGTGGTGGTCAATCCGGACGGCACCTTCACCTACACGCCGGACGCCAACTTCACGGGCACCGACAGCTTCACCTACAAGATCACCGACATCGACGGCGACGTCTCCGAGGCGACCGCGACGATCACGATCGAGCCGGGCAACGATGTCCCGGTGGCGGTCGACGACGCCTACACCACGGCCGAGGACACCCCGGTCAATGGTGATCTGTCGGGCAACGACACGCCCAGCCCCGACGGCGGCAACGTCTGGATGAAGCTCACCGACCCGGCCAACGGCACGGTGGTGGTCAATCCGGACGGCACCTTCACCTACACGCCGGACGCCAACTTCAGCGGCACCGACAGCTTCACCTACAAGATCACCGACATCGACGGCGACGTCTCCGAAGCGACCGCGACGATCACGATCGAGCCGGGCAACGACGTCCCGGTGGCGGTCGACGACAGCTACACCACGGCCGAAGACACGCCGGTCAACGGCGACTTGTCGGGCAACGACACGCCCAGCCCGGACGGCGGCAACGTCTGGATGAAGCTCACCGACCCGGCCAACGGCACGGTGGTGGTCAATCCGGACGGCACCTTCACCTACACGCCGGACGCCAACTTCAGCGGCACCGACAGCTTCACCTACAATCACCGACATCGACGGCGACGTCTCCGAGGCCACCGCGACGATCACGATCGAGCCGGGCAACGATGTCCCGGTGGCGGTGGACGATGCCTACTCGACGCCGTTCGACGAGCCGGTCAATGGTGATCTGTCGGGCAACGACACGCCCAGCCCGGATGGCGGCAACGTCTGGATGAAGCTCACCGACCCGGCCAACGGCACGGTGGTGGTCAATCCGGACGGCACCTTCACCTACACGCCGGATGCCGGCTTCTCCGGCGCCGACAGCTTCACCTACAAGATCACCGACGTCGACGGCGATGTCTCCGAGGCGACCGCGACCATCTCGGTCGCTCCGCCGCCGCAGAACGCGTCGCTGGGCGACACGGTCTGGTACGACGACGGTGACGGTGTGCTCGAGGCCGGCGAGGCGGGCGTCGAGGGCGTGACCGTGACACTGATTGGCGGTGGCGCCGATGGCGTCATCGGGACTGCCGACGACACCACCGACCAGACCGCCACCGATGCCAACGGCAACTATCGCTTCGATGGCCTGACCGTCGGTACCGAGTACCAGGTCATGTTCTCGGATCTGCCGCAGGGCTACGAATTCACCGGGCAGGATCAAGGCGGTGACGACACGCTCGATTCTGACGCGGATCCGGTGACCGGCAAGTCGCAGATCGTCACGCTGGCCGACGGCGAGTACAACGATACGCTGGACGCGGGCATCGTCGCCCAGCCGGCCCATATCGGTGACCGGGTGTGGGAGGACAGCAACGCCAACGGCGTGCAGGATGCAGGTGAGTCGGGCATTGCCGGTGTCACCGTGCTGCTCAAGGACGCGTTCGGCAACGTGCTCGACACCACCACCACCGACGGCGACGGCCTCTACGGCTTCGACGTTGCACCGGGCACCTACTCGGTGGCCGTCGAGGCGCCGACCGGCTATGTGCTGACCGCCAAGGACGCCGGCGGTGACGACGCGGCCGATTCGGATGTCGATCCGGCCAACGGCATGACCGACAACGTCACCGTCGGTGCCGGTGAGAGCAACGTCACGCTCGATGCTGGCCTGTACCGTGAAGCCGCGATCGGCGACAAGGTCTGGCTCGACAAGGATGGCGACGGCACGCAGGACGCCGACGAGGCCGGTGTTGCCGGCGTCACGGTCAATCTGCTCGATGCCGATGGCAACGTCGTCGCGAGCCAGAGCACCAATGCCGATGGCAACTACCTGTTCGACGGGCTGACCCCGGGTCGCTACTCGGTGGCCTTCGAGGCTCCGGCAGGCTACGCGTTCACGACGCAGGATCAGGGCGACGACGCCACCGATTCGGACGCCGACGCCAACGGCTTCACCGTCGCCACCGACCTGGAGTCCGGCGAGACCGACCTGAGCTGGGACGCGGGCATCGTCGCCCAGCCGGCCCATATCGGTGACCGGGTGTGGGAGGACAGCAACGCCAACGGCGTGCAGGATGCAGGTGAGTCGGGCATTGCCGGTGTCACCGTGCTGCTCAAGGACGCGTTCGGCAACGTGCTCGACACCACCACCACCGACGGCGACGGCCTCTACGGCTTCGACGTTGCACCGGGCACCTACTCGGTGGCCGTCGAGGCGCCGACCGGCTATGTGCTGACCGCCAAGGACGCCGGCGGTGACGACGCGGCCGATTCGGATGTCGATCCGGCCAACGGCATGACCGACAACGTCACCGTCGGTGCCGGTGAGAGCAACGTCACGCTCGATGCTGGCCTGTACCGTGAAGCCGCGATCGGCGACAAGGTCTGGCTCGACAAGGATGGCGACGGCACGCAGGACGCCGACGAGGCCGGTGTTGCCGGCGTCACGGTCAATCTGCTCGATGCCGATGGCAACGTCGTCGCGAGCCAGAGCACCAATGCCGATGGCAACTACCTGTTCGACGGGCTGACCCCGGGTCGCTACTCGGTGGCCTTCGAGGCTCCGGCAGGCTACGCGTTCACGACGCAGGACCAGGGCGACGACGCCACCGATTCGGACGCCGACGCCAACGGCTTCGCCGTCGCCACCGACCTGAGTCCGGCGAGACCGACCTGAGCTGGGACGCGGGCATCGTCGCCCAGCCGGCCCATATCGGTGACCGGGTGTGGGAGGACAGCAACGCCAACGGCGTGCAGGATGCAGGTGAGTCGGGCATTGCCGGTGTCACCGTGCTGCTCAAGGACGCGTTCGGCAACGTGCTCGACACCACCACCACCGACGGCGACGGCCTCTACGGCTTCGACGTTGCACCGGGCACCTACTCGGTGGCCGTCGAGGCGCCGACCGGCTATGTGCTGACCGCCAAGGACGCCGGCGGTGACGACGCGGCCGATTCGGATGTCGATCCGGCCAACGGCATGACCGACAACGTCACATTCGGTGCCGGCGAGAGCAACGTCACGCTCGATGCCGGCCTGTACCGTGAAGCCGCGATCGGCGACAAGGTCTGGCTCGACAAGGATGGCGACGGCACGCAGGACGCCGACGAGGCCGGTGTTGCCGGCGTCACGGTCAATCTGCTCGATGCCGATGGCAACGTCGTCGCGAGCCAGAGCACCAATGCCGATGGCAACTACCTGTTCGACGGGCTGACCCCGGGTCGCTACTCGGTGGCCTTCGAGGCTCCGGCAGGCTACGCGTTCACGACGCAGGATCAGGGCGACGACGCCACCGATTCGGACGCCGACGCCAACGGCTTCACCGTCGCCACCGACCTGGAGTCCGGCGAGACCGACCTGAGCTGGGACGCGGGCATCGTCGAACTGCCGAAGGAAGAAGTCTGCATCCAGTACGACTTCAACGGCTCGTCGCGGACCGATGGCTACGACGGCAACATCCGCAGCTACGAAGTGGACGGTGTCAAGGTCAATGTCAGTGCCTTTTACTCGACCAAGGATTTCAGCAAATTCGGCACCGCCTACCTGGGCGCCTACGCCGGCGGCCTGGGCGTGACCGATGTCAGCGAGGGTTCGGGCAGCGGCAGCCTGCACGCGATCGACAACGTCGGCTACAACAACTTCGTGCTGTTCGAATTCGATCGCGCGGTGACGGTCGATCGCGCCTTCCTGGGCTACGTCGTCGATGACAGCGACCTGCAGGTGTGGATCGGCAACTTCGACGACCCGCTCAACAACCACTTGAGCCTGAACAGCTCGGTGCTGGCGAGCATGGACTTCACCGAGCTCAACGGCACCACGTCGACGACCACCCGCTGGGCCGACTTCAACGCCGGCGAGGTCAGCGGCAACGTACTGGTGATCGCCGCCGACACGACCGACACCTCGCCGGAAGACCGCTTCAAGATCGAGCATCTCGAGGTCTGCCATGAAGGCGACGTGGTGCCGCAAAAGGCCCACATTGGCGACAAGGTGTGGCTCGACGTCAATGGCAACGGCGTGCAGGACGCCGGTGAGGCCGGTGTCGCAGGCGTCACCGTGACCTTGAAGGACGGCCAGGGCAACGTCGTGGCGACGACCCAGACCGACGCCAACGGCAACTACGGCTTCGATGTCGCTGCCGGCACCTATTCGATCAAGGTCGACGCGCCGGACGGCTTCACCTTCACCAGCAAGGATGCCGGCGGTGACGACGGTCGCGATTCGGACGTCGATCCGGCAACCGGTCGCAGCGCCAGTGTCACGGTGGCTGCGGGCGAAACCAACAATACGCTCGACGCCGGCCTGCAGAAGATCGCCAAGAACACCGGCGCGATCGGCGACCGGGTGTGGGAGGACAAGGATGTCGACGGCATCCAGGACTCGGGCGAGGCGGGCATTGCCGGCGTCACCGTGAAGCTGCTCGACGGCAACGGTAACGTACTGGCGACCACCACCACCGACGCCAATGGCGGCTACCTGTTTGAGAACCTGGCAGCCGGCAGCTACAAGGTGCAGGTGGTCAAGCCGAACGGCTACTACGCGACGCTTGGCGACAAGGGCACCAACGACGCGATCGACAGCGACATCGACTCGTCCGGCCGCACCGGCCTGATCTCGCTGGCCGAGGGCGAGACCGACCGCAGCGTCGATGCCGGCCTGTACCGCAAGGCCAGCATCGGCGACAAGGTGTGGGAGGACATGGACCACGACGGCGTCCAGGATGCGAATGAGCCGGGCATCGGTGGCATCCGCGTCAGCCTGTATGGCTGGAATGGCGCCAGCCAGTACAAGGTGGCGTCGACGACGACCGACAGTCAGGGCGAGTACAGCTTCCACGGGCTCGATGCCGGCTGGTACTACGTCGCCTTCGACAAGGCCAACGTCTACCACCACAGCGGCTGGGGTGGTACGTACAACATGAGCGACTGGTACTGGGCGTCGAAGGATTCCGGTGGCGACGATGCCAAGGATTCCGACGTCTATAAGCGCTCGGGCGACTCCACCTACACCGACTGGACCTGGCTCGATGCCGGCGAGTACGACATGAGCTGGGATGCCGGCATCACGCCGATCGTCATCGACCTGGACGGCGATGGCGTCGAGACCGTGTCGCGCAAGGATGCCGGCGGAAGTTTCGATCTGTTCGGCAACGGCCGCGAGATCGAGTCGGGCTGGGTCGCCGCAGACGATGCGCTGCTGGCGGTCGATGCCAACGGCAACGGTACGATCGACGACATCTCCGAGCTATTCGGCGGTCGTTCGATCGGTGACGGCTTCGCCCGCCTCGCCAGCTATGACAGCAACGGTGACGGCCGGGTCGATGCAGCCGACAGCAACTTCGGCGATCTGCTGGTGTGGCAGGACGCCGACGGCGACCACCAGACCGACGCCGGCGAGCTGCGTACGCTCGAAGAGGCCGGAATCGCCAGCCTGTCCACCGGGCACGTCGATCACCCCTTCGTCGATGACCAGGGCAACCTGCATCTGGAAAGCGGGGTCGCGACGCTGGATGACGGCACTGCGGTCGACATGACCGACGTGTATTTCAACGTCTCCCAGGGCGATGCCGCGCGGGCCGGCGTCGAACTGCCGTCGATCGCCGAGCTGATGGCCAACGGTGGCAGCCTGCTCTCGGACGACGGCAGCGTCGATGCGCTGCTCGGCACGCCGGCCGGATCGGTGGCCGATCCGGTCGTCGGTTCCCGCGCCGGCGAGGTGCCGAACCACCACGACGGGCTGCCGTTGCAGCAACTCGCGGATCTGCTCGACTCACCGGTGTACGCCTGATCAACGCGGGTGCGCCGGAGGGCGCGCCCACATCAACCTTCAACAAGGAGAAGACCACAATGAAATCTGCTCAGCTCAAGCGCCTCACGCTTGCCTTTGCCGCGGCTGGCCTGATGGCTGCCGGCAGCGCCCACGCTGACGTGCTGACCACCGATCTTGCCAGCCAGGGAATCGGCACCGGTCTGAACTTCACGTTCAGCCTGAACGGCACCAACGAGTCGCGTACGGTCGGAACGTTTGCGATCGACAACCTCACGACCGGCACCTCGTTCCTGGCCTTTTGCGCCGATATCCTGACGCCGATCAGCAATCTCGAAATCACCCAGGTCAATCCGGGCGGCCTCGCCTTCGACGCGGTCAGCAACCTGACGTTCTTCAACGGCGCCGTCGGCAATGACGTCCAGGCGCTGTTCGACCAGCGCTACGGCTCGCTCGACCTGACCGACAATACCCAGACTGCGGCCTTCCAGATCAGCCTCTGGGAAATCATCCACGACAATGCCGACAAGACCGTCGGCGGCGGTGATCTGGTCTGGGACATCCCGCAGGCGGATCCCAACGGCGTGCTCAAGACCAACGTGCTCGCGACCGCCGGTGACTGGCTTGCCAACCTTGCGGATCCGACCACCGAGAACAGTTTCGACCTGACCGTCTGGCAGACGGCGGCCGGCGTGCCCGAGTCGCAGCCGTACATCCAGGCCACGGTGCCGTCCAACAACGTACCTGTCCCCGGTACGCTGGCGCTGGGCATGGCCGGCCTGCTCGGACTGGGGCTGCTGCGCGGCCGTCGCTGATCGATCGCGCGATGGCAGGGCGGGGCGTGGCCGAAGCGTCGGCCCGCCCCGTTTTCTTTTCATCGAACGAGTGTAGTTTTCTGTTCCAATACGGGCCGTCGTGCCGCGTCGCACATTCGTGGCCGCCGGCACCGGTGTAGCCTTTGCGCCGGGTTGTGGACGGCGGCGCATGGCTGCGCTGCGAGACTGAAGCCGCCGCACCCGACAATTGCCGTGCGACAGGCCGCACGGCCCCTGATGATCAGTTGACCGTTTCGACCATGCTCAAGAACGCACCATCCTGCCGCCGTCTGATCGCTGCCGGCGCCCTCGTCCTTCTGTCCGGTGCCGCACCGGTGGCTGCCGGCCCGGTACAGCTGGTGAACCCGGAACAGGCCGCCGGCTTGACACCGTCGCCGCTCGACGAGCCCACCCGCCTGCTGCAGGACGGACGTTACGCCGACGCCGAGGCCGGCTTTCTCAACCTGTTGTCGCAGCCCGAACATGCAGTCAAGGCGATGCTCGGCATGGCAGCCAGTGCCCAGGCCAGGGGACGGAACGAAGCCGCCCGCGACTGGTTGAAACGCGCGCTCGCCGAATCGCCGGACGACGTCGGCCTGCATCGTGCGGAAGCGCGCCTGCTGATCGATCAGGGGGACACGACCGGGGCGATAACGGCGCTCGAAAGCTCTCTCCAGGCATTCCCGACCGAGCCCGACATCCGACGCGATCTGGTCGTGGCGCTGTCGCGGGAAGGGCGGATCGGTGATGCTATACCGCACCTGCGCAGACTTGCCGACGACCCGGCCAATGGTATCGAAGCCCAGGCGGAACTCGGCATCGCCCTGATCGCTGCCGGCAAGTTCGATGAAGGGGTAACGCTGCTCGAAGAAATGGCGACCGGCAGGACCCCGATGCCGCTGGAGGCATCCGAAGCGCTCGCACACGGCCTGCTGCAGCAGGGACGCGCGGCCCGCGCCAACGAGGTCGTGCACAAGGCGCTCAACGAGGGCAAGGACAGCCAGCGGCTTCGCCTGCTTCAGGGCGACGCGATGATCGCCGCCGGCGGCTTCGAACAGGCGGTGATGGCCTATCGCAAGGCGCTCAATTTCCGCAGGGCGCCACTGGCCGAACTCAAGCTCGGCCATGCCTTGGCTGCCGCCGGCGATGAATCCGGTGCCGAACAGGCGTACCGGCGCGCGCTCGAACTCGATGCCGGCTACGTGCCCGCGATGAACAATCTGGCGATGCTGAAGGCCGGCGACACGGCGTCCCTCGACGAGGCGCTGGCATGGGCCGAGCAGGCGGTCGCGGCCGGACCGGCGGCGGCCGCCCTGTACGATACCCTCGGCTGGGTCCGGCAGCAGCGCGGCGAGACCGTGCTCGCCCGCGAAGCCTACGCGCGTGCGCTGGCGCTGGATCCCGGTCATCGGGCGTCGAAGGATCATCTGGCAGCCCTCGGCAGCGCGCCGCTGGCGGCCAATGCGCCGGCGGGGCCTGTCGTCGAGCCGGTCGAGCAGACGCCCGCATCCGCCGCGTCGAGGACCGCCAGTGGCGTCGTCGCCAAGGCGCCGGTGGCGCTCGCGCCGCAGCCGGCTGCCGTGCCGACGCTCGAAACCCGGCGCGCGAACCTGCGGGACCGGCTCGAGCGCTGGCGTGCCGCCTGGCAGGGCAAGGATCTCGATACCTATCTCGGCGCCTACGGCGATGCCTTCGACCCCGGCGACGGCTCCAGCCTGTCGGCCTGGAAGTCCTTGCGCGCCAAGCGCCTGGGCAAGCCGGGGCGGATCGAGGTGATCGTGGACAAGCTCGAGATCGACGTCCAGGGCGACCAGGCGACGACGCGCTTCGAGCAGGGCTACCAATCGTCCAACTATCGCGACCGGTCTTTGAAGACGCTCGAATGGGCGCGCGGCGAGAGCGGCTGGGTCATCGTTGCAGAGCGCTCGACACTGATCCGCTGAGGGTCAAGGACCCGGTCCGGCAGATGTCGTGTCCGGACCCGCGGAGGACGGAATGCGCCGGGCGCGGCGCATTCAGCCCAGCTTCACGGCCGTCCCGCTGACCGCGACCATCATCATGCCGTTGCTCTCGCCCAGCACCTCGTAGTCGAAGTCGATGCCGATCACGCTGTCTGCGCCGAGTTCACGAGCGGCTTCGATCATGTCTTCGACGGCGGCGTCGCGCGCACCGGACAAGGCTCGCTCGTAGCCGCCGGCGCGGCCGCCGACGACGTCGCGCACGGACGAGAACAGGTCGCGAAAGATGTTGGCGCCGATGATGGCCTCGCCGTGCACGACGCCGAGGTATCGCTCGATGCGCGCATGTTCCGGTGACGGAATCACGGTGGCGAGAAAGAAGCCCTTGTCCTGCTTGGAAAACCAGCCCATCGATTGTCCTCCTGGTGATGATTGCCGCTTGGTCGACCGGACAGGCCGGACCCGGTTCAGCGAAGTCGAATCTCGGCGACGGTCGGCGAGTCGGTCGGGTAAGCGATGCCATCCATGACGTTGGGCAGGCGCCCGACGATCTCGGCCGGACCTTCGACGCGGCCGTCGAAGAAGATCCGCCCGTGTTCGGTCCAGCCGCCCCGGCCGTCGATCCTGAGCGCCCCGGACAGGGTGCGCAAATCCAGTGCGCCGCTTTTGCCGCGGGCGGTCGCACTCAATTCGTAGTCACCGAAGAGACGGCCGGGCACCAGATCGACGCCGGCATCGCGCCACTGCAGTCGCGCCGGGCCGTTGCAGGCGCCACGCCAGTCGCAACGGATGCCCGGCGTGTCGAGGCGGGCGGCGCCGCGCCAGCCGGCCCGGGCCAGCGGATGGGGGATCGAGTCCAGCAGGGCGCCGAGCGGCGCGTCCAGATCCGCGCGGACGATCTCGACGCCGCCCGGCAGCAGGCGCAGGTGCAGCACCGTTTCGCCGCGCTCGTCCAGGCGCCAGCCCAGGCGGCCGGTCGCCAGCGCGCCGAACTCGGTGCGCCAGCGGCCCTGCAGCCAGGGCTGCGCGGCGCGGCCGTCGCCGCTCAGGCTGGCGAAGGTGCCGCCGCCCGCCCATACCGTTCCGTGGGCGTCGAGCAGTCGCAGGCGTCCGTCGGTGGCGTCGGCGACGGCGCGGTCGAGCACGGTGGCCGGCATCCGCCACAGCACCAGCGCGCCCAGTGCGGCCGCAAACAGCAGGGTGCGCCAGATCATCCGCCGTCGCCGCCGACCGCCATCAGGCGACCGTTGATCCCGAGCGCGTCGGGCGACGGCGTCAGTTCGAGTTCAAGCGGTCGCAGTCCCTCGTCGGCCTGCATCGCCGCCAGCCACTCGATCACGCCGGCCGCGGGTCCCCGGCCGGACACCGCGACGCCGTCGCCTTGCTCCTCGAGTGTGATGTCGAGGCCACGGGCGGCGGCAGCCGCGCGCGCGGCTGCGGCGCGGACGGTGACCGGTGCAGAGGCAGCCGGGGCCGCCCGCGACAGGCTCGCGAGTGCGTCGGCCTGATCCTGCATGCGCGCCAATCTGGCCTCGGCGGCCGAAACCGCCGTCGTCAGACGTTGCCGCTCGCGCCACACCCACTCGGACACGCTGATCAGGCCCGCGACCGCAAGCACCGCCGTGGCCAACTTCAGCAAGCGTCGCTCGCGGTTGCTGGCGCCCAGCCATCGGCTGCGCAACGGGCTCGCCGGCGTCATCGCACCACCTGCGCACGGATCACCATCTCTGCGTCGGAGCGGCCGGCTTCGGCGTCGTAGCCGAGGGCCGCCAGCCGCGCGCCGAGCCGGTCGCGCTCGGCGGTGGCGAGCGCGGGCAGCGCGAGCGTGAGATGGCCGTCGCGGTAATCGAGCGCGCCGACGGAATCGCGGGTCGCCACGCCGCGTGCCTGGGCATAGGCGGCGAGCAGGGCCAGCAGATCGTCCTCGCGCAGTTGCCCACGGTGCATGCGAACCTCATCGAGCCGTCGCTGGAGCTGTGCGGCGGGTGCGATCGCCGGCGTATTGGGCAGGGCGGTCTCGAACAGGCGCTGCATGCGCAGCTCGAGGTCGTCCAGGCGCTGCCGCTGCCACAGGACCTCACCGACGCTGGCCAGCAGCAGGATCGCCCCGCTCGCGGCCACCAGCCGCATCGGTCCCCGCAGACGCCCGGCCCAGCCGGCGCGCTTGTGGCTTGGCGCGAATTGCCCTTGCAGCAGGTTGGTTGCGGCCGGGCAAGCCTGCCACCACAGGTAGGCCGCGGCGCCCTCGAAGCGGCAGCCGAGGTCGGCGGCCGCGGACGGCATCTCGCCATCGACGCCCGGCGCGGCATGGACCGCGATCGATGCCGGCAGGGCGTTGGCCGCGCGCGCGCGGTCGAGGGCGTGGCTCAGCAGCGGCAGGGCGGCTGCCAGCGGCGGATCGAGTGCAATCGCCGGCGCCGTGCCGGGCCGCAGCACCAGGCCGTGTCCGGCGATCGCGAGATGCCAGGCCGCGTCGCCGCCCGGTGCGCATTGGAGCTCGGCATGGGCGGCCACCGGCGGTCGGCCGATCGCGGCAAGCTGCGCGCACACTGCGCGCAGTCGCTCGCGCGCGACGACCAGCACGCCGAGCGTCACGCCGCCGTCTTCGACCTCCCGACCGACCACCGTCAGGTGCTGGCTGTCGGGATCGTTCAACAGTCGGTCCTCGAGCGCATAGGCGAGCAGGCGTGCCTCCTCGCGCCGGGCGCCACGTGGCAAGCGCGTCTCGTGCCAGGTGCATTGGCTGCCTGCGAGCACGACCACGCAGTCGTCGGCGGGCGGCCAGTGGCGGGGCTCCGAGCTGCCTTCCGCCTGCAGCCGGCCGTCGTCGCCGACCAGCGCCCACGGCGCAGACGGTCGGGCCGGCCAATGTTCATCGACGAGGACGATCAGTCGGCTGCTCATAGGATTCGTTGCCAGACGATGTCCGGCCAGTTTTGATGACGATGCAAGAGCACCTCCATTCTTACCACCGACAGCCCGTAGCGTGCACGCCCGGTCGCCAGGATGTAGTCGCTGACGACCGCGGTCTGGTCGGCGATCACCGGACCGCTGCCCTGCGGCAGGCGGGCATTGATGTCCGGCAGATCCTTGAACCAGGCCCGTTCGCGCTCGGCGACGAGGATTCGGGCGGCATCGAGCGGCAGCTCGGGGATGATCGCGTGCAGCACTTCGGCGCCGGCAGTGTTGGCATTGATCTGGCTCGGTGCCGGCAGCGCGACCAGGAAGGGCCGCAGGCGAGCCAGCGCCTCGGGGCGGATGCCGGCAATCGCATCGACTTCGTCGAGGTGCGCGAGCGGTCCGTCGGGTGGGGCCTGCTGCGCGCCGAGCGCGCGAAACTCGCCGGCCTCGTCGCCGCCGGTCAGGCTCGACAGCCCGTCGCTGTCGATCCAGTCGGTGATCCGGCGCGCGATCTCGTCCGCCTCGACGCCATCGATGCCGACCGCGCCGGCCAGTCGCACGAAGGCTTCGGCATGGGCTTCGCTGGCGTCGCCGGCGGGCGCCAGGTTGTTCAGATTGAACAATCCCGACAGGTCCTTCAGTTCACCGCTGACCTCGCCTTCGTCGACCGTCATCGGCGGCACCCGGATCGCCCACGGCTCGCCGAGGTGATCGACCCGGGTACGCCTGCGGTCGTCGGCCAGCACGTTGCGCCCCCAGTCCACCGCGCCGCGCGCGAGCCAGCGCGCCTGCGCCTGGTCGCGGCGACCGGCGAGGTTCTCGAGGCCGGCGCCATAGTCGGCCACCAGCGCGCTCGCAAGGCCGGCCACCAGTGCCACGGTCAGCAGTGCGGTGATCACCGCGGCGCCGCGTTCAGCGCATTGGTATAAGTCGGGTGACGGTGCCGGCATCGGCCAGTTCCAGTTCGAGTTCGACCGCCTGCGGCAGCAGGGTGGTCTGGGCATTGTCCGGCGGCCACGCGTCGAGCTTGCGGCCGTTGAAGAGAAAGCGCCAACGCACAGCGGCGAGCTGGTCGATCAGCGGGTCGATGGCCGGGTTGCCCTGGGCCAGGCGACCGGGCCAGCGCACCCATTCGAGCCGACCGTGGTCGAAGCGGTAGGCCACGCGGGCGACCTTGCCGCGGGTGCCGTCGGCCACCAGCAGGCGCAGTTCGAGGCCGAGATCAGGCAGGTGGTGCAGTTCGAGCGCGGGCGGCGGGTCCGTCTCGGGCTGCGCCACCGGCGTGACGACCTGCAGCAGGTCGGTCTCGATGCGCAGCATGCCACGCCCGATCTCGCGCCAGCGAGCCAGTTCCACGCCGATGCGCTGGCGATGCTCGCCGATCTGGGCGAGGGCACGATAGGACAGCAGGCCGAGCACCGCGAACACCGCCAGCGCGACCATCAATTCGATCAGGGTCAGCCCGTGCGACCGGGTCATCGCAGCGGCCTCACGGCGAAACCCGACAGCCGTGCCAGCGCGTGCTCGCCGCCGTCGTCGAAAACGGTGACGTCGACCTGACGGAACAACGGATTCGGCGTGGTGCGGACTTCCTGCCGCCAGACGAAGTCGACGCCCGCCTGGCGGCTCGTCCCGCGCTCCTGTCCAAGGGACGGGAAGCGTCCATCGGCACGAATCTCGGCGAGGCGGTTCTGGGCGACCCAGTCGGCCAGGGTACGGTCGCGGAGGCCGGCGGCCGACAGCGTGGTCGCACCCACCGCGCGGTAGGCAGCCGACAGGGCGATCGCCAGTATCGCCAGCGCCACCAGGGTCTCGAGCAGGGTGAAGCCAGCCTCGGGACGCCGCATCATGGCGCCGCCTCGCGCTCGGGACGCCGGTCGACGGCGCCGGTGGCGCGACCGACCAGCCAGACCGGCCCATCCGGCGTGTCGAGGACGAGCTCGAACTCGGGGGCGGCGCTGGCGAACACCAGGCGCGGTGCGTCGGATGCGTCCCGCCCTTCGATTCGCAATTGCCGGCGTCGCACGTCGGCAGGCAGCACCCGTTCGGCGAACAAGGGTGGATCGACCAGGGCGCGCCAGTTGCCGTCGGTGTCGAAGGCCGAGAAGCGATAGCCGTCGGCCAGGAAGTCGACTGCGATCGGCTGGCCACGCACCGCCGCGCGCTCGGCCGTCGCCTCGAGCACCAGGCGCAATCGTTCGACGGCACGGTCCGCCTCACGCCCCGCCAGCGCGGCGAGGCTGACGCCGATGCCGGTCGCCACCAGACCGACGATGACCAGCACCACCATCACCTCGATCAGCGTGAAGCCGCGCGCGCGCTTCGGATTCATCGGCTGCCGCAACGGCCGCTAGAGGTCCCACGAACCGATGTCGGCGTCGATGCCTTCACCACCGGCACGTCCGTCGGCGCCGAAGCTCAACACGTCGACGTCCCCTTTCAGGCCCGGGCTCAGGAACTGGTAGGGCGAACCCCAGGGGTCGTTCGGCAGCTTCTCGAGGTAGGACTTCCAGTTATCGGGCTGGGGTGCGATCGACGGCCGTTCGACCAGCGCCTTGAGCCCTTGCTCGGTGCTCGGATAGCGTCGGTTGTCGAGCTTGTAGAGCTTCAGCGCCTGCATGATCGAGGCAATGTCCTGCTTCGCCGCGACGATGCGGGCCTCGTCCGGCCGGCCGAGCACCCTCGGCACGATCAGGGCCGCCAGCACGCCGAGGATGACAATCACCACCATCACCTCGATCAGCGTGAAGCCGAATTCGGGGCGGCGGCATGGTGGGCGGGGAGTCGCAGACATCATGGACCTCTTCATTTCAGTAATGTGTTGATCTCGATGATCGGCTGCATCACCGCGAGCACGATCAGCAGCACCATGCCGCCCATCAGCAGCAACAGCAGGGGTTCGAGCAGCGCGGTCAGCGCCGCGGTGCGATTCTCCAGCTCCTGCTGCTGCAGCCGGGCTGCCCGGTCGAGCATCTCGCCGAGACGGCCGGTGGCCTCGCCGTTGGCAATCATGTGCACCATCAGCGGCGGGAACTGACGCGAGGCGCCGAGCGCCCGGGACAGCGCCTGGCCCTCACGCACGCGGTCGGCGGCGACCGCCACCGCGTCGCCGAGCGGCAGCAGCGAGATCACCTGCCGGCCGGCATCGAGCGCGGAGAGCAGCGGCACGCCGCTGCCGGCCAGGATCGACAGGGTGCTGCCGAAGCGGGTGGCGTCGAGCGTGCGCAGATGCCGCCCGAGCACCGGCAGCGACAGCAGGCGACGATGCCACTGCCGGCGGACCGCGGTCGATCGCAACGCGAAGCGCGCCGCGATCACAGCCGCCACGCCGGCCAGCAGCAGCAGCCAGCCCCAGTTGCGCAACAGATCGCTGGTGGCGATCAACGCCCGCGTCAGCCACGGCAAGGCCTGTTTCCCCTGCTGGAACACCGTCACCACCTGCGGGACGACATAGGTCATCAGACCGATCACGACGAGCAGTGCGACGACCGCGACGATGGCCGGATAGAGCAGCGCCTGCAAGGTCTTCTGGCGCAGCCCGTTGGCGCGTTCGAGGTAGTCCGCGAGCTGGTTCATCACCGTCGGCAGTTCGCCGGACTTCTCGCCGGCGGCGACCGAGGCCCGGTAGATCGGCGGAAAGGCGTGGGGAAAGCGATCGAGGGCGGCGCGCAGCGAGTAGCCGGCCAGCACCTCGGAGCGCACGCCGGCCAGCAACTGGCGCTGGGTCTCGGTTTCGGACTGCTCGATCAGCGCAGCCAGCGCCTGTTCGACGGTGAGCCCGGAGGACAGCAGTGTGGACCACTGCCGGGTCACCAGCGTCAGGTCCGAATCCGACAGCCGGCGTCGACGTGCGAAGCGCGAGCCGCCGCCCTGGGTGACGCTGGCGACGTCGAGCGGAAACAGGCCGCGTTCGCGCAGCAGGCCGCGGGCGGCACGGGAGGTGTCGGCTTCGACGACGCCGGTCGATTCCTGTCCGTCGGCGTCGAGGGCACGGTAGCGGAAGGCGGTCATCGGCTCGGCGTCCGCACTTGCATGGCGGCCTCAGTCGCGGGTCACCCGCAGCAGCTCCTCGGGCGAGGTGAGGCCGTCGGCCAACAGCCGCAGACCGTCCTCGCGCAGGCTGCGGGCGCCGGCGGCGCGGCCATGGCGGCGCAGGCCGGCTTCGTCGGCCCCGTCATGCACCAGTCGCTCGAAGCCGCCGTCGGCGACCACCAGTTCGTAAATTCCGGTGCGACCCGCGTAGCCGGTCTGGCCGCAGGCCTCGCACGCAGCGGCCGATCTGAGTCGCGGCGGACAGGCGGCGCCGAACAGTTCGCGTTCGCCATCGGCTGCCGGGCGTTCGACGCTGCAGGCCGGACACAGGCGGCGCACCAGGCGCTGGGCCAGGACGCCGCGCAGGGTGGACGCCAGCAGGAAGGGCTCGACGCCCATGTCCACCAGCCGGGTGACCGCGGCGGCGGCGTCGTTGGTGTGCAGCGTGGCCAGTACCAGGTGGCCGGTGAGACTGGCCTGGACCGCGATCTGAGCGGTTTCGAGATCGCGGATCTCGCCGATCATGATGACGTCCGGGTCCTGGCGCAGGATCGCCCGCAGCGCCCGCGCGAAGTTCAATTCGATGCGCGCATTGACCTGGGTCTGACCGACGCCGGGCAGGTCGTACTCGACCGGATCCTCGACCGTCACGATATTGCGGCTGCGGGTGTCCATCGACTGCAGCGCGGCATACAGCGTGGTGCTCTTGCCGGACCCGGTCGGACCGGTCACCAGCAGGATGCCGTGGGGTTGGTCGAGCAGCGCCGCGAAGCGCGAGCGGGTGTCGGCGGCCATGCCGAGGTGGTCGAGCCCGAGCTGGGCCGCGCTCTTGTCGAGCAGGCGCAGCACGATGCGCTCGCCGTGGGCCGTCGGCAGCGACGAAACCCGCACGTCCACCTGGCGACCGGCGAGCCGCAGCGCGATGCGGCCGTCCTGGGGGAGGCGTTTCTCGGCGATGTCGAGGCTCGCCATGATCTTGATCCGGGAGGCCATCGCCGCATGCAGCGCGCGATGCGGCTGGGCCACCTCGCGCAGTACGCCGTCGCGGCGGAAACGAACCGACGACGCGGCCTCGAACGGTTCGATATGGACATCCGATGCGCCCTCGCGCACGGCCTGGGTCAGCAGTGCGTTGATCATCCGGATGATCGGCGCGTCGTCCTGGCTTTCGAGCAGGTCTTCGACCGGCGGCAGCTCGGTCATCAGCTGGCTCAGGTCCACCTCGGCGCCGACGTCGGCGACGACATCGGCCGCATTGCCGTCGCCGTGACTGTAGACCTCCGCCAGGCGTGCCTCGAAGGCACCGCGGCTGACCGTCTCGATCGCCAGCGGCAAGCCCAGGCTGCGACGCAGTTCGGCGAGCGCGACGAGGCTCGCGTCCTCGCGCAGCATCACGCTCGCCGACTCGTCGTCGGCGCCGGCCAGCAGTACGCCGTGTGCCTTGGCAAAGCCATAGGGGATGGTGATGGTGCTCACCGGATCTTCCTTCGGTCGGTGCGCCGCGTGCTACCGGTCGCAGGCGCCGGATGTCGCTCGGGCACTCGGGCAGGCCTGCTCATGGCTCCACGAACGGTGTTTCGATGCGGTCGTCGGCGCTCGCGGCCGGTGCCGTCGGTTCCATCGGCGTGACCGGCACGCGGGCCACGGGCACCGCCGGCACCGGCGTGCCCAGCGGCGGCAGCTCCGGCGGTTCGGGCTCGCCGCGCAGCAGTTCGTCGTCGCCGCGCAGCTTGCGCTGTTGGCCGATCACGTAGTCGTAGCGGGCGTTGGTGATGCGGCCGTAGCCGTCGGCGTCGCGCAGGATCACCGGGCGCAGGAAGATCACCAGGTTGGTCTTGGTGCGCCGGCGGGTGTCGTAGCGGAACAGTGCGCCGGCGATCGGCAGGTCGCCGAGAAAGGGCACCTTCTCCTCGCCGGAAGCGTAGCTGTCCTCGACCAGGCCGCCGAGGGCGATGATGCCGCCGTCGTCCACCTGGATCACCGACTCCATCGAGCGGGTGTTGGTGATCGGCCCGTTGGCGGTCTCTTCGAACAGGGCCGAGGATTCCTGATAGATCTGCATGCGGATGACGCCGCCTTCGGTGATCTGGGGCTTGACCCGCAGTGTCAGGCCGACGTCGCGGCGCTCGATGGTCTGGAACGGGTTTTCCGGCAACGATCCGCCGCCGGTGCTGGTGTACTGGCCGGTGATGAAGGGGCGGTTCTGGCCGACGACGATCTTGGCCTCTTCGTTGTCGAGCATCACCAGGTTCGGCGCCGACAGGATGTTGGCCTTGGTGTCGCTTTCGAGGAAGCGTGCCAGGACCGCCAGGTTGGGGATGCTGCCGAGGCCCGGGATGCTGACGCTGCCGCCGCCGATGGCGATGTTCACGCCGTTGCCGGGCAGCGACGGCGTGCCGGCGGCAGCATTGCCGATGAGCCCGTTGAGGCTGTTGCCGTTGGCGGTGAACGAGGTGCCGCCGATGATCCCGATGCCGCTGCGGCCGCTGCCGACCCCGGCGCCCGCGGCCCACTGCAGGCCCCACTCGGCGCTGCGCTCGGCAGTGACCTCGGCGATCAGCGCCTCGACATAGACCTGTGCGCGACGGCGGTCGAGCTGGTCGATGACGCTGCGCAGATTGCGATAGATGGCGTCCGGCGCGGTGATGATCAGGGCGTTGTTGGCGATGTCGGCCTGGATCGTGCCATTGCCTACGCTGGCTGTCGCCGGCGCGCTGCGTGCGCCGCTGCCGGTGCTGGCGGCGGTGCCGTCCTGGCTGCCGGCTGCCAGACTCGTCGTGGTTCGCGCGGCGGCCGTGGTGGTGGCGCCGGAGAGTACCGCCGCGAGCGTCTCGGCAACGTCCTCGGCCTCGGCGTTCTTGAGATAGACGACATGGATGTTGCCGCCGGCGCCCGGCCGGTCGAGGGCGGCGACGAGTTGGCGCACCGCGCTGATCCGCGCTGGATTGTCGGCCCGCACCAGCAGGCTGTTGCTGTGGGCTTCCGGCACCACGGTGACGTGCTGGCTGGCATCCACCTGACCGGCGCCGCCGCGGCCGGTGTCGTTGAGCAGGCGCGAGACCGTATCGGCGAGGTCGGCTGCCGCCGCGTGCTTCAGGCCGATCACCTGGAGGTCGCCCTGGGGCACGTCCACCGAGGCGATGATGCGGGCGATGCGCGCGAGATTGTCGGCGTAGTCGGTGACCACCAGCGCGTTGTTGGCCGGATAGGCGGTGACCGTGTTGTTGGGCGAGATCAACGGCCGCAATACCGGCACCAACTGTGCGGCGGACTCGTTCTTGAGGATGAAGACCTGGGTGGACAGGCCGGCGCCGGCGAGCGCGCGACCGTCACGGCCGACCGGCACCGCGTGCAGCTTGGCGTCGGCCTCCGGCACGATCTTGATGACGCCGGCCGACGCCACTGCGGTGTAGCCCTGTAGCCTCAGTGCCGACAGCAGGATGTCGAAGGTCAGCGATTTCGGCACCGGCGTGTTGGTGACGATGTTGAGGTTGCCGCGCACCCGCGGGTCGATCAGGAAGTTGCGGCCGGTGATCTTGCCGATCGCCTTGATCACCGCCTCGATCTCGGCATTGACGAAGTTCAGCGAGACCGTGTCGTCGTCGGCGGCGGTGGCCGGGGCGGTGACCAGGAGCAGTGCCGCGGAGAGGGCTGCCAGGTGCTTGGAGAGAAGACTCATCGGCGGCTCGCGGCCTCGCTGGTCGGAACGGCATTGGACGGAACCGCCGGCGCGCCGGCACCGGCGGCGGTGATCACGCCCTCGGTCGATGTGGTCGGCAGGCTCAGGCGTTCGACGCGGCCGTTGCGTTCGAGCTCGACGCCGTCGGCGAGGATGCGTCGGAGCGTGACGCCGTCGGCAAGTGATTCACCTTCGACATAGGCTTGCGGCGCGTCGTCGCCGGACTTGAGCAGCGCGAATCCGGTACCGCCGTCGAAGCCGGTCGCCAGGCCGATCACGGCGACGCGCGCGGCGCCGCCGCCTGCCGCCACCGCGAGCTTGGCAGGCGCCTCGCCGGCGAACGGATGCTGCCCGTTGATGCGCTGAGCGACGGCGCGGGGATCGGTCTCGGAGCGCACCGGCAGCAGCGACCTGGGCGGCGCCGCGTAGCGCCAGAACAGCGTCGCCGCGACGGCCGCCGCACAGCCCAGCGCCAGCAGCCAGGCCAGCGGCACGACGAGATGGCGCAGGCGCCGCAGGGCAGCGATCATGGGCCGGAGACGGGGGACGATTGCACGCCGGGATATTACTATCAGTTGACGGCGGGGCAAAAATGCCCACGCCCGCTGCCTTCGCCGGAAGGAGCGACGCCTACGCGACATCGGGCGGCGCAGACACAGATACTCGGCATCGGTGCGAGGAAGGGCGCGGCGCCGGTGCCGGCCGCGCGAAAGCCGCGCCGCGGCACGAAGCGGTCGACGACCTGCCGCAAGTGCTCGACGTTCGAGCGCTTGCCGGTGACGCCGTCGAGATCCCTGATCCGCACGCGGCCACTCCCGGCGCTGTGGTGGCATGCCGGAAAGGCGCGCAAGGGCTGGCGGCGCGTGAGCGCTTCGTGCATGGAGCCGTCGTGGCGGGTGCTATCATCCGCGCGCGTCATGAGCATCGATCGATCGATAGAGCAGTGTTTCGCCGGCGACGGTCCACTCGCCGGCGCCATCGCCGGCTTTCGCCCGCGGGCGCAGCAGCTGGAGATGGCCTGCGCCATCGATCAGGCGATGCGCGAGCGGCGGGCGTTGGTGGTCGAGGCCGGTACCGGCACTGGCAAGACCTTCGCGTATCTGGTGCCGGCGCTGCTCGCGGGTGGCAAGGTGGTGGTGTCGACCGGGACCAAGACGCTGCAGGACCAGCTTTTCCGACGTGATCTGCCGACCGTGCGCGACGCCCTGCGGGTCAGCGTCGACGTCGCCCTGCTGAAGGGCCGCGCCAACTACGTCTGCCCCTATCATCTTGCCCGCAATGCTCGCGAGGCGCGCTTTCGCAGCCCGCAGGAGGCGGCCGACCTGCGTGCGATCGTGCGTTTCGCGGAAATCACCGGCAGCGGCGACAAGTCCGAGTGCGGCGACGTTGCCGAGGAATCGGCGGCGTGGTCGGCGGCGACGTCGACGCGGGACAACTGCCTGGGCCAGGAGTGTCCGCACTTCCCCGAGCAGTGCTTCGTGCACAAGGCACGGCGGCGTGCAATGGAAGCCGACCTGGTGGTCGTCAATCACCACCTGTTCTTCGCCGACGTGATGCTGCGCGACGAAGGCATGGGCGAGCTGCTGCCGGCGGCCGATGCGGTGGTCTTCGACGAGGCGCACCAGTTGCCGGAGACCGCAAGTCTGTTCTTCGGCAGCAACCTGACCACCGGCCAGCTGCTCGATCTCGGCCGCGACACCCGCAACGAGACCATCGCCGAGGCGCGGGACTGCACCGCGCTGATCGACGCCTGCCATGCCCTCGACAAGGCTGCCCGGGACCTGCGCCTCTCGGTGCCGGGCGAAAACCTGCGACTGCGTCATCGGCAACTGGCCGGCCAGCCCGCTTTCGAAACCGCAGTCGCGGCGGTCGAGGTGGCGCTGTCGTCGCTCGGGGCCATCCTGGAGAGCCAGGCGGTGCGCTCGGAGGGCCTCGCCAAGTGTCTCGAGCGTTGCGGCGACCTCACGGCCAGGTTGAACGCCTGGCAGGGCCCGGAGGCTAGCGGGATGATCCGCTGGGCCGAAGTGTTCAGCCAGTCGCTGGCGCTCAATTCGACTCCGCTGTCGATCGCCGAGATCTTCCGTCGCGAGATGGGTCAGTTGCCCAAGGCGTGGATCTTCACGTCGGCGACGCTCGCGGTGGGCAACGACTTCGGGCACTTCCTCGGCGAGATGGGGCTCGACCAGATCGAGCCAGCCGCCCGCACGGCGAGCTGGGGCAGTCCGTTCGATTACCAGAGCCATGCCCTGCTGTATGCACCCGCCGGGATGCCCGACCCCAACCACCCGGATTACCCGGAGGCCGTCGCCGAGCGCGCGTGGCCGCTGTTGCGGGCTTCGCGAGGTCGCGGTTTCGTGCTGTGCACGTCGTTGCGGGCAATGCGCCGGGTGCACGAGGTCTTGTCCCGCGAGCTGGCGGAGAGCGGTGAGGCGTTGTTGCTGCTGCTCCAGGGAGAGCATTCGCGCGCCGAACTGCTCGCCCGCTTCCGCCGATCCGGCAAGGCGATCCTGGTCGCCAGCCAGAGCTTCTGGGAAGGGGTGGACGTGCCCGGCGACGCGCTGTCGATCGTGGTCATAGACAAGCTGCCGTTCGCGCCACCGGACGATCCGGTGCTGTCGGCGCGGATCGAACACCTGCGCGCGGGCGGCGGCAATCCGTTCTTCGAGTATCAGTTGCCGCGTGCGGTGATCAGCATGAAGCAGGGCGCGGGCCGGCTGATCCGCAGCGAACGCGATCGGGGTGTGCTGATGGTGTGCGACCCGCGGATGGTGGACAAGCCCTACGGCAAGCGGGTCTGGCGCAGCCTGCCGCCGATGGGGCGGACGCGGGCGCTCGAACAAGCCCTCGGATTCGTCGCGGCGATGGATGCAGCGGACCATGCCGCCGGCGAAGATTGATGCCGGTCAACGTTTACACGGATTTATGCCATGCGGGGCAGCCCTCTTACTAAAGGCATAATGATCGCACTCCGTTATCTAGCCCCACTGTGTCCTCGGTGCGGGTGGCGGAAGCGCGGATCCATATGCGCCGGCGGCGCCACCAGGCCCTTTTCCGAAACAGGCGTCTGCGGAGAACCTCCATGCGATTTCGTCTCGTCCGTTACTTCGTCCTGACCAGCTGCGTCGCGATCCTGGCGGTCGCTGCGGTGCTGGTCTACTTCCAGCAGCAGCAGGCCGACCTGTTCCGATCGGTGCAGTCCGAGGAAGCCGCCTTCTTCGGCGAAGTCCAGACCCAATTTGCCAAGCAGCAGGAGGAATCGGCGCTGAAGGATCTGCTGGCGATCCACGAAGGCGGCAACGTCAACCTGACCCGGTTGTTCGCCAATACGCTCTGGGACCAGGGCCTGTCGGCCCTGCTGGCGAAGGCCGGCGCGATCGACGTCAGCCAATGCCGCTCGATCCCCGACCAGCAGACCGCGGACGGCAAGACCGTCGCGCCGGCGGAGAAGAAGGCCTGTTTTGCCGAAATCGGCGCGATGATCCGGTCGCTGCCCGAATTCGCCTACCTCAACGACAAAGTGTATCGCTCGATGCACCGCAGCTCGGTGTTCAAGATCAAGGTGTTCGACACCCGCGGCGTCACGATCTATTCGTCCGAACATGCGCAGGTCGGCGACGACAAGATCGCCAATGCCGGATTCCTCGGTGCGATGGTGGGCAAGCCCACCAGCGAACTGACCCACCGCGACAAGTTCTCCGCGTTCGAAGGGCAGGTCGAGAACCGTGACCTGATTTCGAGCTACCTGCCGCTCTATGGCCAGGACGGCGAGACCATCATCGGCGTGTTCGAGGTCTATTCCGACGTGACCCGCTTCCTCGGCCGGATCAATCAGACCCAGGCCGCGACGCGCACGGCCCAGGCCAGCAACCTGCAGAGCATCGAGGATGCGTCGGACCGAAGCCAGCAGCGCATCGATGGCTCGGTCAACCGGCTCGTCGCGCTGGTGCTGGGGTTGCTGGCCTTGCTGTTCATCGTGCTGTTCCTGATCGTGCGGCGGGCGGATCGGCTGCTTCGCCAGCACGAAACCGAGCGGGCGCGCAACCAGCAGCAGCTTGCGCAGGCCGAGAAGATGGCCTCCCTCGGTCAGATGGTGGCGGGCGTCGCCCATCAACTCAATACCCCGCTGGCGTTCTCGAAGAGCAATGTCACGATGGCGATGGAAGGCATGCGGGAACTGTCGACACCGGTCGACGTCGCGGCCCGCCTCGCCGAGATCACCCGCAAGACCGAAGACGACGTCGTCACGCTGAACGTCGCCGGAGCCCGTCGCCGCCTCTCCGGACTGCAATTGAGCGGGCGGGACGTCGATGACATGCGCACGATGCTCGGCGACGTACTCGGCGGCATCGAACAGATGAGCGAGATGGTGACCAACCTGCGGGACTTCACCCGGCTCGACCGCAACAAGACCGTCGACTTCGATCTCAACAAGAGCCTGCGCAACGTGATCTACGTCGCCAGGAGCGTGATTCCGACCACCATCACGATCGAGGAACAACTCGATGGCATGCCGATCCTGAACTGTCACGTGTCGCAACTGAACCAGGTCTTCCTGAACCTGATCAACAATGCCGCGCAGGCGATCGGTCAGGACGGCGCCATCACGGTCGCGTCGCGGACCAGCGACGACGGCATCGAGATCCGGGTGCGCGACAACGGCAGCGGCATTCCCGCGAGCGTGCTGCCCCACGTCTTCGACGCCTACTTCAGCACCAAGCCGCAAGGTCAGGGCACCGGCATCGGCCTGTCGATCGCGCGCGAGATCGTCGAGAACCATGGCGGCACGATCGCAGTAGAATCTACGTCGGAGCAGGGCACCACGTTCCTTGTCAAATTTCCCCAGGCGACCGAACATGCCCGGATCGGCCTCGCAGCCTGACACTCGGAGAAGCACGGCATGACTCACGCGGCCCAGCCGGACCCGTCACGACGCGGCAAGATCCTCTGCGTCGACGACGAACCGGGCATCCTGCGGGCACTGGACTGGTTGTTGCGGCGTCACTTCGACGTTCTCACCGCCAGCAGCGGCGAGGCGGCGATGACGCTGATCCGCGAGCACGATTTCGACGTCATCATCAGCGATCAGCGCATGCCGGGCATGACCGGGGTCGAAGTGCTGAAGGCGGCGCGGCGCATCGCACCGCGGGCGATGCGGATTCTGCTGACCGGTTATTCCGATCTGCAGGCGGTACTGGCGTCGGTCAATGAGGGCGAAGTCTTCCGCTTCATCAACAAGCCGTGGAACGTGGACGAACTGCCGGTCGTCGTCGGCCAGGCGGTCGGCCTGTCGCGAACGGCTGCGCCGCAGGTCTCCGAGGATGATGCGGCCGACGACGACGCCCCCAGCCACACCGAAGATCCGATCTTGTTGATCGATGGCGATGCGTCGGTCCATCAGGCATTCGACGACGCGCTGGCGGACGTCGACGTGCAGGTGTTCCATGCCGGCACCCTCGCCGAGGCGCTCGCCATCCTCGACCGCGAGCGGATCGGGGTGCTGGTCTCGGAGGTCCGGGTCGGCGGTTTCGACGCGACACGACTGATTCGCATGTTGAAGGCCAAGCAGCCCGAGATCGTGTCGGTGATCCTGTCCGACGAGCACGATGCCGAGACCATCACCTCGCTGATCAACCAGGGTCAGATCTATCGCTACGTCCCGAAGCCGGTGCGCGCCGGCTACATGCGCTTGGTGGTAAGCTCGGCACAGAACAAGCACCGACAGATGCGCGAAGCGCCGGAGCTGGCGGAACGACATCAGGTCCAGGCGATGCCCGAGTCCCAAGCCGAAGCGATCGAGGAAGACCTGGTGCAAAGCCAGCATCGGCACGCTCCGGGTGATGCCGATGCGCCATCCGGTGGATTGTTCCAGGGAATCGTCGCCACCTTCCGGCGCCTGATGGGGCGCTGACCCCGTCACCGGACCGATCCGTGCTCCGGGAGCGCCGGCGGGTTGCGTCGGTGTCGTCGACAACATGACCAGGCCGACATGAAGCTACCGATGCTGTCCTTCGAGGAGGCACTGTCGCGACTCGAATCCGCGGCGGTCGCGCCGCGCACGACCGAGACGCTCGACCTCGCCGCCGCTCACGGGCGCGTCCTGGCGCAGGATCTGCGCAGCGGGCTGTTCGTGCCACCCCACGACAATTCCGGCATGGACGGTTACGCCGTCCGCCGTGCCGATGTCATCGCGCCGGGTACCCGTCTGCCGGTCAGCCAGCGGATTCCGGCAGGTTCGGTCGGTACCCGACTCGCAGCCGGCAGCGCGGCGCGGATCTTCACCGGTGCACCGATTCCGGCAGGCGCCGACGCCGTGGTGATGCAGGAAGACTGCGATGCGGACGGCGACGGCGTCGTGATCCGACGCCTGCCGGCTGCCGGCGATTTCATCCGTCACAAGGGTGACGATATCCGTGCCGGCGACGTGGTCCTCGCCGCCGGTACGCGGCTCGGCCCGGCCGAGATCGGGCAGGCCGCGTCGATCGGTGTGGCCCGCGTGCCGGTCTTTCGCCGACTCCGGGTGGCGGTGCTGTCCACCGGCGACGAACTGACCGAGCCGGGCGAACCGTTGCCGCCGGGGGGCATCTACAACTCCAACCGCTTCATGCTGCGAGCGGCGATCGAGCGGCTGGGGTGCGCGGTCAGTGACGGCGGCATCGTCGCCGACACGCTCGAATCGACCCGACGTGCACTGCGCCAAGCGGCGGCCGGGCACGACCTGATCGTAACCAGCGGCGGTGTGTCGATGGGCGAGGAGGATCACGTCAAGCCGGCGGTCGAGGCCGAGGGTGAATTGACGATGTGGAAGATCGCGGTCAAGCCGGGCAAGCCGCTGTCCTTCGGCCGGGTCGGCGACGCAGCCTTCGTCGGCCTGCCCGGCAACCCGGTGTCGGCACTGGTGACGTTCCTGATCCTGGTGCGGCCGTATGTGCTGCGCTGCTGCGGCGTCGGCGAGGTCGCGCCGGGCATGCTTCGATTGCCGGCCGGCTTCGACTGGAAGACCGGACCACGGCGGGAATTCCTGCGGGTGCGGGTGGCTGGCGACGGCCGTCTCGAGCGCTTCGCCAACCAGGAATCGAGCGTGCTGACGTCCTGCGTCTGGGCCGACGGTCTGGCCAGCGTGCCGCCGGAGACCCAGGTCGCGGTCGGCGACCCGCTGTCCTATGTTTCGTTTTCGGATCTACTGGGCTGAACGATGAAGGTGCATATCAGGTATTTTGCGAGTCTGCGGGAATCGGTCGGTCGCGCCGGCGAAGAGATCGAGTTCGCCGGCGATCAGCTCTCGGTGTCCGGCCTGCGCGAGCATCTCGCGGCGCACGGTGTCGACGTGCTCGGGCAGACTGCGACGCTGCGCGCCGCCGTCAACCAGGTGATGGCGGGTCCGGAAACCGCGGTCGGCGACGGTGACGAGGTCGCGTTCTTCCCGCCGGTGACGGGGGGCTGAGATGCGCGTCAGTGTCCAGACCGGGGACTTCGATGCCGGCCGCGAGTGCGCGCGCCTGCTCGAAGGGCGCAGCGACGTCGGCGCCGTCGCCAGCTTCATCGGTGTCGTGCGGGGTGACGGCGGCGTCGAGACGATGACCCTCGAACACTACCCGGGCATGACCGAGAACGCGCTCGAGGCCATCGTCGACGAGGCCTGCTCGCGCTGGCCGGCCGTCGTCGGCGTGCGGGTGATCCACCGGGTCGGCGAGTTGCGGGTCGGCGAGCAGATCGTTTTCGTCGGTGTCGCCGGTGGCCACCGCGGCGAAGCGTTTGCCGCCTGCGAGTTCATCATGGACTATCTGAAGACGCGGGCGCCGTTCTGGAAGAAGGAGCAGACCGCCGCCGGCAGTCGCTGGGTCGAGGCTCGCGACAGCGACGACGCCGCTGCGGCGCGCTGGTAGGCGCCCGCCCCGGCGGTCAGGCCGCCAGTTCGACCGGACCGGATTCCCGGCGCGACAGCGCCTGCCGGATCGCGGCGCGGGTCGCGACGCCGACGTGCCGGCGATGCCGGTCGGCGACCTCATGGGGCTCGGACCACAGCAAGCGCACGGTCAGCCCGCGAGCGCGGCAGATCGCTGCGATCGACGCCACCAGCGAGGTGTCGCCGACATAGGCCGGAATCGGCGAGCGGCGACCGTCGTCGGACTCGTAGCGGATCGCCAGCGGAACCACCTGGGCACCGGCGTCGATCGCCGGCTGCAGCAGGGCGGCATGGAAGGGCAGGACGTCGGCACCGTCGCTGGTGGTGCCCTCCGGGAACATGGCCGTGAGCCTGCCGCGCGCGATCAGGTCGGCGATCTGGCGATTGACGCTGAGCGTATGGACCCTGCTCGCACGCCGGACGAAAATCGTGTCGTTGCGCGCCGCCAGCCAGCCGATCACCGGCCAGGCGCGGACCTCGGACTTGGCGACGAAGCTCGCTGGTGCGACCGCGTTGATCGCGAAGATGTCGACCCAGGAGACGTGGTTGGCGACGATGACGCTACCTGCCGGCGGTGGCGGACCGTCGCCGACGATGGCGATGTCGAGCGCGCGCACCAGATCCCGCGACCAGCGCCGGCGCAGCCTCAGGCGCCGCATTTCGCCGACCAGCGGGTAGATCGTCAGGATCGTCGCGAAGGCCCGCAGCAACAGCACGGCGAGGCGCAGCCAACGCCAGGCGCAGGCGGCGGAGGAGATCGGCCGATGCGGTTTCAGGCGGCACGCTCCATGAAGTGACGGGCGTATTTTGCCTCGACCCGGTTCATCTGCATCAGGATCGGCAGGTCCGCGGTGTTGAAGTCGGGATCCCAGGCCGGGGTGCCGCAGATCCAGGCACCGGCTCTGAGGTAGGCCTTCAGCAGCGGCGGCACCGGGCAGTCGAGATCGGCGCGAAGGGCGCCCAGCGGCAACGGGCAGCGTGGGAACACGCGATATTCGGCCGGGCAGGCATGTTTGTCGCCGAGCGCGCGATAGATGCTGGCTGCGGCGTGGCCGCCGTCGGCCATGCTGATCGAGGCGCAGCCAAGCAGGTAGTCGTAGCCCATGGTCGCCATGTAGCGCGCAAGCCCCGACCACAGCAGGGCGATGGCAGCGCCGCTGCGATAGTCCGGATCGATGCAGGAACGGCCGATTTCGACGATCCGTGGCCGCAGATGGCGCAGCCGGGTCAGGTCGAATTCGTTCTCGGAGTAATAGCCGCCGATGCGCTGCGCGGCCAGCGGCGAAAGAATGCGGTAGGTGCCGACGATGCTGCCACTGGCGTCGTCGCGCACCACCAGATGCTCGCAATAGGGATCGTAGATGTCGTGGTCGACACCGGGCGTACGGCTGTTCAGGCGAGCGCCGAGTTCGTCGGCGAAGACGCGATAGCGCAGCTTCTGTGCCGCCAGGATGTCGTTCTCGCTACTGGCGAGGGCGACGCTCAGCTTGCGCGCGCCGCGCTTGCGCGGCTGGGACTCGATCTGCAACATGGCTCGGCTCCGATGGTCGTGTGCGCAGCCAATCTAAGAGCGCGACTTTGCAGCGCGGTGAAGGCCGCGTGACGGCGATGTGACGCCGGCGGACGCACCGCCGGCGCGACCCGATGGCGCTTCAGGCGGCCTTGCGCCGACTGCCGCTGCGGCCGGGGGCCTGCTGCCCAGTCGGCTCGGCGATGTCGCCGGTATCATCCGCCAGGTCGCCCGCGATGCCGGTGGCCGCGGCATCGATTCCGGCGAAGCGCGTCGGATCCAGCGCCACGGCGATGGACTCGTTCGCAATGTAGCGATCGCAGACGGCTGCCATGGCTTCGCCGACCGATTCCTGCACCAGGGCGACATGGGCTTCGAGATGCGCCAGCAGGCGCAGGTAGTCATTGCACAAGGCTTTCATCGCGTCGGCGTAGAGGATCGGTGCGCGATCGCTGGTCAGCGTGTCCGGCAACCGGCCGGCAAGGGCTGATCGTGCGAGTTCGCCGCAGTGGGCATTGCCATCGCGGCACAGACCGAGCCATGCGCCGCTCGTGGTTGCGAGTGCATCGAGCCATGCCGACTGGATGCAGCCGATGCTGTCCAGTAGGGCAGTGCAGGCGGTGTTGGGTCTCAGGTGATTCATCATCGGGCGCTCCATGGTTGGCATCGGGAGCGCCAGTCTGGCGAGGCGGCGTTGCAGCGCCACGACAGCCAGATTGCGATATGCCGAAGAGATCATGACGTCGGCGCTGCCGGCAGCGCGCGGTGCCAGGCGACGATCTGTTCGATCGTCCATTGCGGATCGTCCAGCGGCAGGTCGTGGCCGGCGTCGGGGTGGATCGCGGCGGTGCAGCCCCAGGCCTCGGCAATTCGGAGCGAGCAGCAGGGATCGACCAGGTCGTCGCCGGCGCCGGCGAGCACCAGCACCGGTGTCGCGGGGGAGCGACCACGCAAGTCGTAGCGCTGCGCCGCCAGCAACTGGCGCAAGGCGTTGGCGCGGCTGACGGGGTGCTGCACGCGCCATTCGATCCAGTCCGCGAGCAGCGCGTCGTCGCGTCGCCGCAGGCGACTGGTCAGCCGCAGGATCGAGCGTTCGCTGCGGTCGGCCGAGTGCGGTGACAGCAGCAAACGGCCGACGACGGGCAGCGCGCGCGGGCGCATGCGCTGATGCCAGCGCGCAAGCGGACGCATGCTGGTACCGATCAGCACGGCCGACGCCACCTCCGCCGGATGGCGCAACATCCATTCGGTCGCGATCATGCCGCCGAGGGAAAGCGCCAGCAGCCGCACCGGATAGGCGCAGGGCCTGGCGGCCAGGCTCGCCCGGCAGTCCGCCAGCAGGCCGGCAATCGTCGTTGGGCTGGTTTCGCGGCAGCGCGACCCATTGCCGGGCAGGTCGAGGCATTGCACCGGGTCGCCGATGGCCCGCTCGAATTCGCGCGCGAACCTACCCCAGTGGTGGCTGTCCCGGGTCAGGCCGCGCAGCAGAATCCAGGTCGTCACCGCGGCCTCGATGCATACCACTCGGCGATCGCCTGCGCGTGCAGGGCTTCGCGGGTGGCTGGCGACGGCAGCCAGCGGGCGTGGCTGGCGACCGCACGCAACAGGAAATCCATCAGCGCGAGATGCCGTCTCATGACGCGCTGGATGCGATGGCCGGCCATCGGATTGAAGATGCCCGCCCGGGACAGCAACTGTCTCGGATTCTTCTTCACCCACAGCCACGAACCCATCTCGAGGGTCAGGGGCAGGAACAGGCTGGTGGCGCTTGAGAGGGCATCGAGATAGGCGTGGTCCCACAGGTCGCCATGGGTCAGGTACTGCAGGCTCTGGGGTTCGAAGATGTAGTTGTGGTGGCAGTGGACCTGATCGAGCAGGGACTTCAGCGCGCGCATCTCCGCCAGATGAGGGATCGGTCTGCGACTGTGCGCGAACGGAAACCAGATGCGATCGCGGATGCCGAAGCCGGAATGGCAATCGAGCGCGATCGAGAACCGGCGGGGCAGGAGTTCGGCAGCGATCAGGGTGGTCAACGCGCGGGCTTCGATCTCCATCGGCTGTCCTGCCTGGCCGCGGTACCACGGCAGGGCAGGGCTCAATCGCTGGCCGCCGAGCAGGAAGGGGACGCGCTCGCCGGATTCGAGCGGCGCGTTGCGCATCAGGTCGACGCCATGCGGATTGGCCCGGGTTCCCAGCCACATGCCGCCCGGATTGCAGATCGGAAGGAACACCAGACGGACGCGCTCGAGAATGCCGTGCAGGCTGTCGTCCCATGACAGTCTCGAAACGAGGTTGCGCAGGAAGCTCAGCACCACGCCGCTGCCGATGCGCTCCAGTCCGTGGACGCCGCCGACGAATGCGATCGCGGGGCATTGCGCTGCCGGATTGCCGAGGCCGATGGCATCGACCGGAAAGCGCATGTCACCGACCCGGACCTCGCAGAGGGTGTCGACGTCCAGCGCATCCGGCGCCATCGCGACGATCGCAGCCAGTTCGCGGATCTCGGCCAGCGGCGACGGCGAGTCGCTCATCGCCCGTCGACGCGCGCGCGGCGACGATGACATGCAAACGGGCTGCCTGGCCCGGCGACATCTGCGCGCAACATGCCGGCGTTAGGCTGGCCCCATGACCACGACGAGGCGTCCTGCGACGGTGCATGCGATGAGCAGCGGGCGATGCCGGCCATGGCAGGCCAAGCTTCGGCATTCAGCCGGACGTCCGCGACGGGTGGACGATGGCGGCTGAGCCTACGCGTGCGACGCTGGCGCGGATGCTGGGGCGTGGCGCCAGCCTGATGGGCATCGCTTGTGCGATGCTGGCCGGGCTGACCGAAGTGATCGCGCTGTGGCGCGTGCGCAGCCACAGGCAAGGGCGCTAGGCATTTCGCGGACGTCTTCCGCACGCCTGCCTCAGTCGCGGGTCCGGCCGGACTCCGGCAGTCCCGGCCCGCGGAGGCGTCGCGCCATCACGCGAATGACATCGATGGCGAAGCCCGGCGAGTTGCGGACGAGGAACAGGAAGCGGTCGCCCGATATCCGCGCCAGAGTGCATTCGGACACGGCGGTGGTGACGAGCGAACATGGCCCGGGCTCGAGCAGCGCGTCTTCACCGAAGAAGTCCCCGGGACCGAGGGTCTCGACGTCGGCGCCACCGCGCGAGAGTTCGATATGGCCGTCGAGCAGCACGTACATGACGTCGTTGGTGTCGCCGGGGCGAAGCAGCGTTTCGCCAATCGCGAGACGGACGAGATCGGGCTCGTTGCGGAAGAGGTCGAACGACAGCATCGGAAGGGCATCCGGAAATTTGCAGAATGCCCGCCATGATAGGGACCCAAGATAACGGTTTTGTTGCGCCCCCCGGATGATGCGTGCGCTCGGTTCAGGCGACCAGTGTCGCGGGCCGGCGAGGATCGAGGGCATTGCTCGCTATCGCCTCGCGGATTCGTGGATCGCCTGGATTGCCGATGATCGCACTGCCCCGGGCGCGGGCCTCGAGGATCATCTCGGTGACGACGTGGCGGGTCGGCCGGTCGAGGCCGATACCCGGTTCGTCCAGCACGATCAGGGCCTTTGGCGCGACGAATCCGCGGGCGATGGCCACCTGTCTGCGTTCGGTCGGCGACAGCGTCGTTGGCGGGTGTTGCCAGATCTTGCGCGAAATGCAGAGGCGTTCGAACAACTGCGCCACCCGGTGCAGGGCTTCGTCCGGCGCCGAGCCGAGTGCGATCAGCGGTTGCGCGACCAGATCGCGAGTCGCGATGCGTGGCACCGTCCGCAACTGCTGCCCGACCAGGCCGATCGTCGTTCGCCGCAGTTCGAACAGCATCTCGTCCGGCAGGCTGCAGAGATCCAGGATCAGGCCATCGGACGAGCGCCTGAGCAGGACCGTGCCGCCAGGCACCGGACGGATGCCGCAGATTGCGCGCAGCAGGGTGTGCCTGCCACGGTCCGGCGGTGCGTCGAGCATCAGACAGTCGCCCGGGTGAAGGTCGAAGCCGAGCGTGGGCTGCAGCGGCGGGCAGCCCACGTCGGGACCGGCCCGCCGGAACGGCTTCGCGGGCATCCTGACCGCGAGAATCGGTGCCAGGTCCATTGAGTGCTCCCGATCCTGCTTGCGGGCATCGACCGATTTCGTGCCCGGCGAGATTCGGTGACCGTCCATCCGGTCACCCTTCGATGCCGGCATCAGAGACCGATGCAGTTCGCGTAATAGGTGGTCGTCGCCGGCCAGTCCGAGAACACGCCCAGGACCCCGACATCCCGCGCGAGCACGTCGAGCACGCGCATGATGTCGCCCTCGCGGCTGACCGCGGCGTCGAAGCTCTGGTAGTAGAAGCCGTTGTCGCCGTCGGCCAGGATGCCGGAGCGCTCGAGCGTCCACGTGATGATGTCGAGACCGGCCGCGCGGGCGTCGAGCGCCGCTTGCGAGGCGACGATGTTGCCGGCGCCGTCATCGGCGAGCAGGGCGAAGATCGGCGGCGCCCAGATGTTGATGCCGCTCGCCTTGAGTGCTGCCAGTTCGGCAGCCGATGGCAGTTCGGCGACGGTATTGGCGCTGTCGAGGTAGACCGCCTGATCGCCGAATGCCGGCTCGTTCTCAATCCAGTCGTGCACATCGGCAATGTCGAAGGACTGGGCGAACACGCGCCGCGGCGGTACGCCCGCCGCCTTGTATTCGTCGATCATCTTCTGTGCGTAGGCTTGCCGGCTCATGCCGTTGAAGGGCATCGCGACTACGGGCGACTTCAACTCGGGGGTCATGGCGACGCCCAGCGACTCGAACAGCGCGATGCTCTCGGCGTGGGTCATCAGGGTGCCGCTGGTCGGACCGCTGTAGAGATCGGTTCGCCAGTTCGGTGTGGCTGCCATGTACGCCGCGACCGTCGTTGCCCGCGGATTGGCCGCATCCATCTTGCCGCGCAGTTGCTTGAATTCGGCCAAGGTGATGTCCGATGTGCGGCATTCGGCCCGCGCCGCTTGGATCAGATTGCCGGCATCGTCGAACTGCGCCGGCACGAACGGCTGGGTGCACTTCGCGGCAAGCGCCGGAATCGCCAGGATGTCGGTCGTGGTGTGCAGGTCGTTCTGGGCGTGACGGCAGACCAGTTCGAGATCCTTGGTGAAGGTGACGTCGCATTCGATGATGCCGGCACCCATGCGAGCGGCCGCCAGATAGGACTCCAGCGTGTGCTCGGGAAACTGCATGGCCGCGCCGCGATGGCCGATCGAGAACATGGTGGGCCGGTTGGCGTCGCGCTTGCAGCGGAGCAGCGCCTGCTTGAGTTCGCCGTCGGGCATGTCGTCGACCAGGAAGTAGGGGCGCGGGCCCAGCGCGACGGCGACGGGCGTGCGGGCGCGTGCATCGTGGCGATCGCGATCGTCGGCATGTTCGCGCTCGGCGGCAGCCGGTGCGCTCGACAGCAGGGCAACGCTCGCGCAGCCGGCGAGCAGGGTGGGTTTCCAATACATTCGCATTCTCCTGAGTGAATCCCGGAAGGGGGCGGGGAGCAGTGTCTGCGTCCGATGCGCAGGCTATGCGAACAAGGTTTCGATCCGGTGACGTCCGCCGCGGATGGGGGCGGTGCGGCATCGGGCAGCGGCGGCGTGCCACGGTCGCACGCCCGGCGTGGGCGCACGCAACCGGGTCTGGTGCGGGACCCGGTCTTGACCCGATTGCGGCCGCGCCACCGCTGCGGCAAACCCGGGGGAAAAGAAAAAGGCGCCCGCAGGCGCCTTTGTCCGCTGCAGTCGGAAGACTTACTTCTTGGTGGTGCGCTTCGCCGGGGCGCCGCCGGCCTGCGAGAAGGCCTGGAACGCTTCGGTCGAGGCACGGGTCATCTGCTCGAATGCGCTCTGGGCCTGGCTCATTGCGTTCTGCAGCACGTTCATCGCGTTCTGGTCGCCGAACTGCATGCCGCTGAACATCTTCTGCATGGCTTCCATCGCGTCGTTGCTGCCGGAGGCGAGCTGCTCGCTGACCAGGCGACCGACTTCGGCCTGGGCCGAGCCGGTGATTTCGGCGATCTGGCGTGCGCAGGCGAGCATCTTCTCGGTCGCGACCTGGGCGTAGTCCGTGCGCATGGTCAGCAGATCCTTCGGGTCGCGGGCGGACGACAGGGCCTTGGCGTTGGCGACGCTGTCCTCGAACAGCTCCTTGGCGGTCTGTACCTGGACTTCCATGATGCGCTGGGAGTTCTCGATCGACATCTGGGCGAGCCGCATGGCGGTCTCGAGGTTCTTCTTCTGCAGTGCGGTGAATTGTTCCTGTTGCTTGGTTGCCATGGTTCCCTCCACTAGAAAATGTAAATTTTGCCAGAGGCTCGAGCTTGTCCCGACGCAGAACCCGGTCATGTTGGTTCTGCTCCTCCGCCTCAGGCCGCAAGATAGCATCATGTTGCGCACGCGTCACCGTCTGTGCGCCGTTTAAACCCATGAGTTGCATGGATTTGTTGCATTGCAACAACAGATGGCTGCAATTGCCTTCGCGATCGCCGCGTTGAAATCGTCGAATCACGTCCCCACATCGGAATCAACCTCTTCCCGCAAGGAAATTTCGACATGCGCTTCGACAAACTGACGACCAAGTTCCAGCAGGCGCTGGCCGATGCCCAGAGCATGGCGGTCGGCAACGACCAGCAGTTCATCGACCCGCTGCATCTGACCAAGGCGATGATCGCACAGGACGATGGCGGCACCGTCTCTCTGCTGCAGCGGGCCGGCGTCAACATCGGATCGCTCGCCAAGGCGATCGACGAGGCCATCGCGCGACTGCCCAGGGTCGAAGGGCATGGCGGCGAAGTCCAGATCGGCCGCGACCTGTCCAATCTCCTGAATCTTGCCGACAAGGAAGCGCAGAAGCGCGGCGACCAGTTCATCGCGTCGGAGATGTTCCTGCTGGCGCTGGCCGACGACAAGGGCGAGAGCGGGCGCCTGCTGAAGCAGCACGGGCTGGCACGCAAGCCGCTCGATGCGGCGATCGAGGCGGTGCGCGGCGGCGCGTCGGTGGGCAGCCAGGAGGCCGAGGGCGCGCGCGAGGCCTTGTCGAAGTACACCCTGGATCTGACCGAGCGGGCGCGCATGGGCAAGCTCGATCCGGTGATCGGGCGCGACGACGAGATCCGCCGTGCGGTGCAGATCCTGCAGCGGCGCACCAAGAACAATCCGGTGCTGATCGGCGAGCCCGGTGTCGGCAAGACCGCGATCGTCGAGGGCCTGGCGCAGCGCATCGTCAATGGCGAGGTGCCGGAGACGCTCAAGGGCAAGCGCGTGCTGTCGCTCGACATGGCGGCGCTGCTGGCCGGCGCGAAGTACCGCGGCGAGTTCGAGGAGCGCCTCAAGGCGGTATTGAAGGAGATTGCCCAGGACGAAGGGCGCATCATCGTCTTCATCGACGAGATCCACACCATGGTCGGCGCCGGCAAGGCGGAGGGCGCAATGGATGCCGGCAACATGCTGAAGCCGGCGTTGGCGCGTGGCGAACTGCACTGCATCGGCGCGACCACGCTCGACGAATATCGCAAGTACATCGAAAAGGACGCCGCCCTCGAGCGCCGCTTCCAGAAGGTGCTGGTGGAAGAACCCAGTGTCGAATCGACGATCGCGATCCTGCGGGGCCTGCAGGAAAAGTACGAGATCCACCACGGCGTCGACATCACCGACCCGGCGATTGTCGCGGCGGCCGAACTCTCGCATCGCTACATCACCGACCGCTTCCTGCCCGACAAGGCGATCGACCTGATCGACGAGGCGGCGTCGCGGATCAAGATGGAGATCGACTCCAAGCCCGAGGTCATGGACAAGCTCGACCGGCGCACGATCCAGCTGAAGATCGAGCGCGAAGCGGTCAAGAAGGAAAAGGACGAGGCCTCGCAGAAGCGACTCGGCCTGATCGAAGAGGAGATCGGCCGGCTCGAGAAGGAGTACGCCGATCTCGACGAGGTATGGAAGGCGGAAAAGGCCAAGGCCCACGGCTCCACCCACATCAAGGAAGAGATCGACAAGCTGCGCGCGCGGATGGCCGAATTCCAGCGGCAGGGCAAGCTCGACAAGGTTGCCGAGATCCAGTACGGCCAGTTGCCGAAGCTCGAAGCCCAGTTGCATGCGGCCGAGAGCGCCGGTGCCGAGGCCCAGCCCAACCGGCTGCTGCGCACGCAGGTGGGCGCCGAGGAGATCGCCGAGGTGGTGTCGCGGGCGACCGGGATCCCGGTCAGCAAGATGATGCAGGGCGAGCGCGACAAGCTGCTGAAGATGGAGGAACAACTGCATCGGCGCGTGGTCGGCCAGGACGAGGCGATCCGGCTGGTGTCCGACGCCATCCGCCGCTCGCGTGCCGGCCTGTCGGACGAGAACCGGCCCTACGGCTCCTTCCTGTTCCTGGGCCCGACCGGCGTCGGCAAGACCGAACTGTGCAAGAGCCTGGCGGAATTCCTGTTCGATTCGGAAGAGCATCTGGTCCGCATCGACATGAGCGAGTTCATGGAGAAACATTCGGTGGCGCGGCTGATCGGTGCGCCGCCGGGCTACGTCGGCTACGAGGAAGGCGGCTATCTGACCGAGCAGGTCCGACGCAAGCCGTATTCGGTGATCCTCTTCGACGAGGTCGAGAAGGCCCATCCGGATGTCTTCAACGTCCTGCTGCAGGTGCTCGACGACGGCCGCATGACCGACGGCCAGGGGCGCACCGTGGACTTCAAGAACACCGTGATCGTGATGACCTCGAACCTCGGCAGCCAGATGATCCAGCAGATGGCGGGCGACGACTACCAGGTCATCAAGCTGGCGGTGATGGCCGAGGTCAAGACCTTCTTCCGCCCCGAGTTCGTCAACCGCATCGACGAGGTGGTGGTGTTCCACGCCCTCGACGAAAAGCACATCGCCGGCATCGCCCGGATCCAGCTCAAGGGCCTGGAAAAACGCCTGGCACGACTGGAGATGGGGCTGACGGTCTCGGACGCCGCGCTGGCGTCGATCGCCGAGGCCGGCTTCGACCCGGTGTTCGGCGCGCGGCCACTGAAGCGGGCGATTCAGGAGCGCATCGAGAATCCGCTGTCGAAGGCGATCCTCGAGGGGCGCTTCGGCCCCAAGCAGCGGATCTGCGTCGATCTGGCGGAAGGGCGCATCAGGTTCGCATCCGAGCCGATTCCGTGATTCCGGACGCGGCGCGGCCATGGTCGCGCCGCGCCTGCAGCGCAGTCATCACGCCGGCCACGCCGATCACCGCAATGCCGGCCAGTGCGGCGACGTCCGGCCACTGCCCGAATATCCAGCCGCCGGCCAGGGTCGCGAAACCGAGTTGGGCGTACATCACCGGTGACAGGGTCGACGCCGGGGCTTCGCGAAAGGCCCGGATCAGCAGGAAGTGTCCGCTGCCGCCATAGACCCCGAGCGAGACGATCAGCAGTGCCTGGACGCCGTCGATGGCCGGCAGCGGCCATAGCCAGGGCAGGGCCAGCGCGCTCAGCAGGCTGCCGACCAGGGCCGTATAGAACAGCGTCGTCACCGGATGCTCGGTCGGACTGAGCACCCGGGTCAGCAACTGGTAGCCGGCGAACGCGACTGCTGCGGCCGCGGCGAGGCCCATGCCGCCCGGCGGCAGGTCGGTACCCGGACGCGCGATCATCAACACGCCGGCGAAGCCGATCGCCACCGCCAGCCAGCGCACCGGCCCGACGCGCTCGCCGAGCAGCGGGCCTGAGGCGATCGTGACCAGCAGCGGCGCCAGGAAGACGATCGCGGTCGCTTCGGCGATCGGCATGATGCGAAAGGCCGACATCGTCAGCAGCGTCACCAGCAGCAGGCTTGCCGCCCGCAACACCTGCAGGCCCCGTCGCCGGGTGTGCAGCAGGCGTCCCCGCATCGAGGGCGCCAGCAGGATCACCATCAGCAGGCAATGCACGGTATAGCGGGCCCACACCAGCATCGGAACCGGCAGCGTCGCCGCCAGATGCTTGGCGGTCGAGTCGAGCGCGACGAAGAAGGCGAGCGCCAGCAGCAGCATCAGGATGCCGCGCAGCGGGGATGGCTCGTGGCCCGGCGTCACCGCAGCGGATTCCGGCACTCAGTCGCCCAGGCTGAAGCGGAAGCAGGCGCCGCGGCCCGGTTCCCCTTCCGCGGCGACCTTGCCATCGTGGCGACTGACGATACGGTGGATGGTGGCCAGGCCGATGCCTGTGCCTTCGAACTCGCTTTGCGAATGCAGCCGCTGAAACGGCTTGAACAAGCGGTCGGCGTAAGCCATGTCGAAGCCGGCGCCGTCGTCGCGCACGAAGAACCAGTCGCGCCCGTCCTGCCGCATGCTGCCGACCTCGATGTGCGCTCCGGGGCGGCAGCGCTCGGTGAACTTCCACGCATTGCCGAGCAGATTCTCGAGCACCACGCGGATCAGCATCGGATCGGCCCGCGCCTCGAGGCCATCGGCGATGCTGACGGTCACCACGCGCCCGGGTTGCCGCTCTTCGAGCTCGGCGACGATCTCGGTCGCCAGACGCGACAGGTCGACGGTCTGCTTCTGCAAGCTCTTGCGTGACACCCGGGCGAGATCGAGCAAGTCGTCGATCAGATTGGCCATGCGTTGGGCGGCATGGCGGATTCGCGCCAGATAGTCTCCGGCGGTGTCGTCGAGCTTGTCGCCGTACTCGATCTCGAGCAGTCGGCCGAAGCCCTCGATCGCGCGCAGCGGCGTGCGCAGGTCGTGGGAGATCGAGTAGCTGAACGACTCCAGCTCGGCCATTGCCGCGCGCATCTCGCTGGTGCGCGCGGCGACGCGCACTTCGAGCGATTCGTTGAGTTCCTGGATGTGCGCCTCGGCCTGCTTGCGGTCGCTGATGTCGCGGATCAGCAGCGTGAAGCCGGGCGGGCAGGCGTTCTCCGGCGACTGCGCGGTCAGTCGGGCGCCAAACCAGTGATCCTCGCCGTTGTCGCCTGCCAGTGCGTAGTCGAAGCCCTGCGGCCGGCCGGTCCGGGCGAGTCGCACGCTGGCGTCACGGTATAGCGCGGCGACCCGCGGCGGCAGCAGATCCGCAATGGCCCGTCCGAGCAGCGAGCCCGATGCATGCAGGTGCAGGGCGTCGCCTTCGCGCGGGTAGTGCTCGACGACGCGATGGCGGTCGTCGAGGACCAGCATCAGGTCGTCCATGGCTGCCACCGCGGCGCGCAGGCGCTCGACCGAAAGATCCCGTTCCTGTTCGGCACGGACGCGCTCGGTGACATCGCGGCCGATCACCACCATCGCCCGGTGTTCGTCGGCCTCGTCCGCCACCGGCACCTCGATCATGTCGAGGTAGCGTTCACCGCCGTCCGGGTGGGGCAGGGTGTGGAGTGCGCGAAGCGGCCGGTTTTCCTGCCAGGCCCGGTCGCAGGAACTGGCCAGTCGCTCGATGCATGCCGCGTACGCCGGCTCGCACAGGCCTGCAAGTTCGCGGTCGCTCTTGTCGGCATAGTCGAATCCGTTGAGCCCGATCATCGCCAGTCCGGACTGGTTGGCGATCTGCCAGCGATTGTCGCCGTCCTTGACCACGATGAAATCGGGCGATGCCTGCAGCAGCGCCAGCAACTGGTTCTGCGAGCTGCGCAACGCCCGTTCGACCACCTGCTGCTCGGTGAGGTCGCGGATGAAACCGCAGTAGAAGTCCTTGCCGTGCAGGGCGAGATGGCTGCCGAACACTTCCACCGGCACGATCTCGCCGCTTCGCGTGCTGAGCTCGCAGCGGAAATATCGCGAGCGCTTGCCGTGCATCTGCAGCAGTCGCTCCTCGAGCCGGCGGTCCTCGCAGTGCGGTGCCAGCGCCTTGACCGGTCGGCCCAGCAGTTGCCCGGGCCCGAATCCCATCGCTTCGTGTACCGCATTGTTGGCATGGACGATCACACCCTCGCTGTCGATCCAGATCACCATGTGCGGAATGTCGCGCACCGCCTGGTGGTTGAATTCGAGGATCTCCTCGGTGTGGCGCGCCAGCGACTCGTCATTCAGGATCAGCAGCAGGGCCCGGCCCTGACCATCGCATGGGGTGCGCTCGATGCCGATCGCACGCACGCCGACGTCCATGCCGCCGCGCGTGACGCGCAGCAGCTGTTCGCCCGGTGGCGGCGCTGCCACGAGACTCGCCAGGGTTTGCCGGTGGACCGGCGCCACGGCCGACAGCAGGGCTTCGATACGGCCATCGCCGACGCCGTCCACACCGAGCAATGCCTGCGCGGCCTGATTGACGTAGGCGACGATGCCGTCCTGGCCGCACAGGACCAGGCCCAGTCCCTGGTTGCGCGACAGCAACTGGTCGAGCAGATCGCGCTCGTGCAGTTCGCGCCGCTGCGCTTCGATCTCGCGTGCCTGGTCGCTGATGATCCGCCGCAGCACGTCGGCGTGACGGCTCTCCATCGTCTTCAGCACGTCGTGTTCGGTGAGCACGCCGGCCGTCCGCCCCTCGCAGGTCACGACGATGTGACGTACGTCGGCACGGCGCATCTGCTGTGCCGCACTGAACACGCTCTCTTCGGTTTCGACGGTGACCAGATCGCGGCTCATCACCTGATCGAGGCGAACCGCGTCGAGGTCGTCGCGCTCTGCCAGTGTGCGCGTGAGATCGGTCAGCGTGACGATGCCGACGGGTCGCGCGTCGTCCTCGATCACGACCGATCCGATGCCGTGCTTGCCCAGCGCCCGAGCCGCCTGCCGCATCGTCGAAAATGGGCGCAGCGTGACGACGTTGCAGGTCATCAGGCGCGATACCGAATCGAGATGGGCAAAGTGTTCGATGCCGAAATGGCCCACCAGATCCTTTTCTTCGACGATGCCCTGCAGGATGCCGTCCGCATCGACCAGCAACAGATGTCTTTCATCGGCCGCCAGCATCCTGCGGTAGCCTTCGATCAGGCTGACCCCGATTTCGGCGAGCAACGGGCGGTGGCCGCAGGCCTCGCCGAGCAGATGTTCGGCGACGTCGGTCTGCAGGCACAGGCTGACCGCGTCCCGCTCTGTGAACAGGCCGCAAGGTCGCCCGTCGGAAATCGCCACGACGGCGGTTGCCCGTTGTCGGCTCATCTTCGCCAGGGCCGTACGCAGCGGTGTTTCAGGCGCCATGTAGAGGGGCGCTCGCATCAGCGAGTCCAGCGGCTGGTCGGTGACCACGGCGCCGGGCGAATTCATTGCGGTAGCCGCGCTCCGCTGGTCGCGATCCAGCTGTTGAACACCCGCCGCGCAGCGATGATGGTCTCACTGGCGGTCAGGCCGATCGGTCCGTCGCCCTCGGTGGCCAAGAGATCGGCTGCCGCACCGTGCAGATGCACGGCTGCGGGCAGCGCCCTCGCCGGTGCCCAGCCCTGTGCGATCAGGCCGGTGACGATGCCGGACAGCGCGTCCCCCATGCCGGCACTGGCCATGCCGGCATGGCCGCTGGTGTTGATCGTCCACTGCCCGTCGTCCAGGGCGACGACACTGCCGGCACCCTTGACCAGAGCGGGGCAGCGATAGCGCTCGGCCAGCGCCAGCGCCGCAGCGACACGGTCGGCCTGGACCTCGTCGGTGCCGATGCCGAGCAGGCGGGCGGCCTCGGCCGGGTGCGGCGTCATCACCGCAGGTGCCTCGCGCGAGCGCAACAACTCGGCCAGCGCCGCATCCTCGGCGATCAGGTTCAGCGCGTCGGCATCGAGCACCAGCGGCGATCGTCCCTGCATCGCCTGCCGCAACGCCGTCATCGCCTCGGTGCTGCGCCCGAGTCCGGGCCCCACCGCGAGCGCCGCAGGCGCCTGCGCGAGGCTCGCTGCCGAGCGCACCATCAGTTCGGGCTGCACCGGATCGATCGCTGGCACGGTGGCATCGATGAGGCCGACGAAGACGCGGCCGGCACCCACATGCATCGCGGCGCGGCCGGCCAGCAGGGCGGCACCGATCATGCCGCGGGCGCCGCCGATGATCACGGCGTCGCCGAAGCTGCCCTTGTGGGTGTTGGCGAGCCGCGGTCGCAGTTCCGCGGCGAACATCGCCGGGCTCAGGACCTGCCCGCAGCCGGGAGACTCGGTGCCGGCGATGCCGAGATCGGCAACGCCGATGTCGCCGCAGCAGTCCGGGCCGTCGAGGGTCAGCAGTCCCGGCTTCAATCCGATGAAGGTGATCGTTTCGGTGGCGCGAAAGGCACATCCGAGAATGCGGCCGGTTCCGGCGTCGAGGCCCGACGGGATGTCGAGTGCCAGCTTGGGCGCGTCGATCGCATTCAGGCGCTCGATCAGTTCGGCATGGCGACCCTCGAGGGGTCGCTGCAGGCCGATGCCGAACAGGCCATCGACGATCAGCGACAGCGAAGCGGCGCTGTCGGCGCCGAAGTCGACCGAGGTCTCGCCGCCAGCCGCACGCAGCGCGTGCAGGGCTTCGGCGGCGTCTGCCGGCAGCCTGGATTCGTCGCCGGTGAACAACGTCTGGACCTGGACGCCGCGCTGCAGCAGCAGGCGCGACACGACGAATCCGTCGCCGCCATTGTTGCCGGGGCCGCAGGCCACCAGCACCCGGCCGTTGGCCCGGGCGAGATGGAGCGCGCGGTCGGCGGCCGCGGCGCCCGCGCGCTCCATCAGCCCGGGGCTGACATCACGGTGGCGATCTTCGAGCCAGCGGATGCCACTGACCGTGTGAATGAGACGGGCGCTGCGCAATGGGCGGTTCCGGACACCTTCGGAGACATACATTTTATCCTTTTTCCGGAGCGGGTTGGCCGTGCCAGGGCGCCGACCGGGGCGTTGCCCGCAAACGAAAACGGGCGCCCCTGTCGGAGCGCCCGTGACGGCCTGGGGGAGGGGGCCGCGTGGCTGTCAGTCTTCCAGGCTGATGCGATCGGCGATCACGCTGCCGTCGCTCTGCAGGTCGCCCTTGATCTCGACGAAGGCGCCGGCCACCAGTTGCGATTCGGTGATCCGACGGAACACGGTACCGGCGTCGAGGATCACGGTGCGACCGCCGACGACAAGCACGTCGCCGGCGACGCTGTCGATGGTGCCCTTGAACTCGAACTCGGCGCTGTCGTCGTTGCCCGATGAACCGCCCGTCGACGAATTGCCGCTGTCGTCATTGCCGTTGCCGTTGCCGTCGCCGCTGTCGTCCGAGCCGCTGTCGTCGTCGTCGCGCCCACCGTTGCCGGAGACGTCTTCGAACTTGAGCTTGCTCGCCACCAGCACGGAGCCGTCGTCACCGGACTCGATCGAGCCCTCGACCTCGACCGAGCGCCCGTTGGCGACGTCGTCGGCGGTGCCACGCTCGAACAGGACACTGCCCGAGGCATCGACGGTGACGCCACGGACCTGGAAGTCGGCGAGCGAAACGAAGTTGCTGACGGTGCCGTGCAGTTCGAATTCGTCGATGCCGGAGCCGTCCTCGAACTTGGCCTTGCGTGCCGTCAGCACGCCGTCGGCGTACGGTCCCTCGACTTCGAGCCGGGTGCCGGCGCGTACGTCACTGGCACTGCCCCTGAGGAAGGTCGCGTTCGAGGCATCGACGGTGATGCCGCTGATCACGAACTCGCTGATCGACGTGAAGTCCGACACCACGCCTTCGATCTCGATCTTGCCACCGTCGTCGAGGCTGAACGGCAGATTGCCGACCACCTGGATGCGGCTCGCCTCGACCACGCCACCGCTCGGCAGCGACGTCGATCGGACCTTGACGAAGGCACCATCGGTGAGTGCGCTGACCGACGGCGAGACCTGAGCCGAACCATAATCGATCGTCGTCGTCCCGAGGACGAAGGTGGTGGCGGCGGAATCGAGCGCGCTCACCTGGCCGCGCAGCTTGACCTCGCCGCTGTTGGTGAGATCCTTCTTCTCGACTCGGCTGGCAATCACCGTGGCGCCGTCGCGCAGGCCGTAGACCTCGACGAAGTCGCCATTCGCAAGCCCGGAGAGATCCGCGACGTCTTCATAGACGGTCTCGCCGTCGGTGACGACCGAAAAGCCGAGCACCGAGAAGGTGCCGGCTGCCGTGTCGAGATCGGACACCGGACCCTTGAGTTCGGAGAACAGGCTGATGTCGCTGGCGACGCCGGTACCGTCGTCGCTGATCGTTCCGCGGATCTCGACCGTCATGCCCAGTCTCAGCGCGCTCGACGCTATCGCGTTGCCGCTGTCGTCATTGACCCGGGCCGCGTTGTCCTCGAAACGGACGCCGTTGACGATGATGCTGCCGAATCCGCTGATGGCGCCGACCGTCGTATCCGACGGGGTCGTGGTGCCGCCGCCGACGACCGTGTCGCCCCCGCCACCGCCACCGCCGCAGGCCGCGAGCAGGAGACCGGCGGTCAGGCCGGCCGCCGTCAGGCCGCGGGGAACGAAATTGCACTTGCGCATGTTTGCCTCCGTTTCAGGAAGATTTGTTGGGGTGGCCGCAATTCACGAGTGGGGGTCATGTCTGCGATAGTCATCATAGTGGGAAATTATCCCACGTCAAGGGCGAACATGTACGAAATTGTGTCGAATCCCCCAAACGAGTCGAGCGCTTTCCCGACCCGAAGCGACTTGCCATTCGTCGCGATCCCTATAAAGTCGGGGCGTTCCGGCGCCGACAACCCTGATCACGATCGGAGGGCGGCGAGTTCGACTCGCGTGGAGGGGGAATATGCAGTTTCTCGACAATCTCAGGGTGTCGTTCCGGCTCGCGGCGATCACCGCGGTAGCCACGCTGGCGCTCGGCATCATTGCATTCGAAGGCATGGAAACCTTGGACGAGTTGCTGAACGCGGAGCGCGGCAGCAAGGTCGAGGAGGTGGTCGGCGTCGCCCACTCGGTGATCGATCATTTCCATCGCATGCAGATCAGCGGACTGATCGACGAGGACGAGGCCAAGCACCGGGCGGCCGAGACCATCGCCGAAATGCGCTTCGGCGACGGCAATTACTTCTGGATCAACGACATGAGCCCGAAGATGGTCATGCATCCGGTCAAGCCCGAGCTGAACGGCCGCAGCCTCACCGATATCCGCGATCCGACAGGCAAGGCGCTGTTCGTCGAATTCGCAAAGGCCGTCCGCAGTGCCGGCGCCGGCTTCGTCCACTATCTGTGGCCGAAGCCGGGCGAGGAAGCGCCCCAGCCCAAGATCGCCTTCGTCCGGGGTTTTCAGCCCTGGGGCTGGATCGTCGGCAGCGGCGTCTACGTCAGCGACCTCAATGCCCTGTTCTGGACGCATGCCAGCCATTCGCTGGTGCTGGTCTCGATCGGATTTCTGGTGGTATTGCTGACCGCCTTCGTCGTCGGCCGCAGTCTGGTGCGTCAACTCGGCGGCGAGCCGGCGGCCTTGTCCGCGGCTGCCTTGCGCGTGGCCGAGGGCGACCTCGGAACCCCGGTGGTCGTGCGCGAAGGCGATGTCAGCAGTGTCTGCTATGCGATGGGCAGGATGCAGGGCGACCTCACGGCAATGATCGGGGCGGTGCTGGCACAGGCGCACAACATCACCACGGCCGTCGGGTCGGTGAACGAATCGACCGAATCCCTGCGGCAGGCAGCCAGCACGCAGGCCGCAGCGGCCGAATCGACGGCAGCGGCGATCGAGCAGATTGCGGTCAGCGTCGCCCATGTCAGGGACACCGCCGAACAGACCCGGGTGGCTTCCGAGACCACCTGCCAGGTCGCGGAGAAGGGCGAATCGGATTCGTCCGCGGCGTCCGAGAGCATCGCCAATGTCTCTGAGACCGTCGAGCAGGCCGCCCGCCAGATCCAGGTGCTGAAGGAGCGATCCAGCGAAATCGGTTCGATTGCCGAGGTGATCGGCGAAATCGCCGACCAGACCAACCTGCTGGCCCTCAATGCGGCGATCGAGGCGGCGCGTGCCGGCGAGCAGGGGCGCGGATTCGCGGTCGTCGCCGACGAGGTGCGCAAGCTCGCCGAGCGTACCGGCTCGGCGACCGCGCAGATTTCGCAGGTGATCGCTGCGGTTCAGGCCGAAACACATTCGGCCGTTGCCAGCATCGAGGCAATCGTGCCACGGGTGCAAAAGGGCAGCGAGCGCGCAGCCGCGGCGGCGGATTCACTGCGCATCATCCAGGGCAGCGCCACCGAGACGCTCTCACGCCTGTCCGAGGTGGCCAATTCGATGCACGAATTGACATCCGGCGCCAATACCATCGCCAGGAACATGGAAGAGATCGCCGATATGGCCGAGCGCAGCGGCAGCGCGATCGATCGCAGCGCCGGCGTCACCCGGACCCTGGTCGACAGCGCGGGCACCCTGGATCAGATGGTTCGCCGCTTCAGGATCTAGCGCTCGCGCGCGGCGCTCAGGCGGCCTGCAACAGCACCGGCGCCGGCCACGCGATGCGGATCGCCTGTGCGCTGCGGTCGCCTTCGGGCAGCGCCAATTCGACCTCGCCGGATTCGATCCCGCCGAGTCTGCGGTAGAAACGTCGCGCACCGAGGTTGGCGGCGAACACCAGCAGATGCATCGGCTGGCCGGGCGTGGCCTGTTCGACCTGGGCGACACCGACCTTCATCAGCGCCTCGCCCAGCCCCCTGCCACACAGTTCCGGATCGACATGAAGATTGTCGAGCAAGGTGCCCCAGCGCGAATCCGCCCGCAGCTTGAAGCAGATGAATCCGTGCAGGCCGTCGCGCTGCACCGCGACCAGCGTCAGGTACTGGGATTCGCCACTGCCGAGCCGTGCCCGCCACAGTGATCGGCGTTCGGCATGGACCTCTTCGTCCAGGTAGTGGTCGGACATCAGGCCGCGGGCGGTCGAGCGCCAGCTTTCGGCGTGAAGTTTGGCGATCGCGTCCGCGTCGGTGTCGCGCGCGCTGCGGATGACAGGTTCGATGTGGCTCATGCTGACACAATGCTTGCGGCGGCAACGCCGCGTCTCCTCGGCCTGCCCCGCTTCTGGTCCGCGCCGAGTGTCGGGCGGAACGCGTGGCTCGGCACATTGATTGGGCCTGTTCGTCTTGGTGAGTTGTTCGGCAGGCGCGATGATGCAGACTTTCGGCGTAAACGACAAATCACGCGTCGTGGCGCTGCGGCTCTGCCAGCCGATGGCGGAAAGACGCCGCCGGCTCGGGCCGGCCGTAGAGGAATCCCTGGGCGAAGTCGCAGCCGTGGCGCAGCAGGATGCGCGACTGCTCGTGGGTCTCGACGCCTTCGGCGACGATCTGCAGCCCGAGGCTGTGGCCGAGCTGGATGATCGTGCGCACGATGACTTCGTCGTCGGGATCGCGGCCCAGATCCTTGACGAAGGCGCGGTCGATCTTCAGGTGGTGGACCGGGAAGCGCTTCAGATAGGCGAGGCTGGAGTAGCCGGTGCCGAAATCGTCGATCGCAAGCCGCGCGCCGGCATTGGCCAGCGCACGCAGCGTCTGCTGGGTCTGGCGTTCGTCCTCCATGATGACCGATTCGGTGATCTCCAGGATCAACAGGAACGGGGGCAGGCCGGTCTCGGCCAGGATGCCTTCCAGCATCTCGGTCAGTCCGGGGCGCCTGAACTGCACCGCCGACAGATTGACCGCGACCGGAATCGCCCGGTTGTAGTCGGATTGCCAGCGTCTGGCTTCGGCGCACGCGGTGCGCAGCGCAAACTCGCCGAGTTCGTGAATCTGCCCGAACTGTTCCGCCACCGGAATGAAGCGGCCTGGCGGAATGGTTTCGCCGTCCGGCTCGATCCAGCGCATCAGCGCCTCGACTCCGCACAGTTCGCCGCTGGCGAGGTCGTACTGGGGCTGGTACCAGAGCTGGATCCATCCGGCCGCCAGCGCCGCCGACAGCCGAGCGTCGAGGCCGATCAGGTCGTTCAGTTCGGCGTTCATGTCCGCCGAGAAGAAGCGATAACCACGGCGCCCCGAGTCCTTGACCCGGTACAGCGCGACGTCGGCCTTCTGCAGCAGGGTCTCGCGGTCGTTGCCGTCGTCGGGAAACAGTGCGATGCCCATCGACGCCGAGATGCGCAGTTCATGGCCATCGAACTGGACCGGATCGGCGAGTTCGCGCATCAATTTGTCGCACACCAGGGCGGCGTCGCTGGCTTCGGCGAGTTCCGGCAGGAGCACCACGAATTCGTCGCCGCCCTGGCGACTCACGGTGTCGGCTTCACGCAGGTGCGGCATCAGACGGCCAGCGACGGCGACCAGCAGCAGATCGCCGATGTGATGGCCGAGGGTGTCGTTGACCTGCTTGAAGTGATCGAGGTCGAGGAAGATCACCGCGACCTTGTGACCCTGCCGCCGGGCGCGGCTGATTGCGCGCTCGATGCGGTCGGCCAGCAAGGTGCGATTCGGCAACCCGGTCAGCGCGTCGTGGGTGGCGAGGTATTCGATCTGCTCGGCGGCGGTCCGTCGCGCGGTGACGTCCTCGAGCGTCGCGATCAGCCGCAGTGCCCGCCCGTCGTCGGCGCGCTCGACCACCCGGCCGCGCTCGAGGACCCACAGCATGCGGCCGTCGCTGTGCAGCATGCGATGCTCGGTCTGGTACTGGCCGACGCGCTGATCGATGGCTTCGGCCAGGCGGGCATCGACATCCGGCTTGTCCTCGAGATGAATCAACAGGTCGCGACAGTGCCGGCGGTCGCCGCTGCCCTGCGTGCGCTGACCGATGATTTCGCGCCAGCCACGCGAAAAGAAGTGCTGGCCGTTGGCAATGTCCCAGTCCCATACGCCGTGGCCGGCGCTCTCCAGCGCGAACGCCCAGCGCTTCTGCAGTTCGCGGACGCGGTTGCGGTGGCGGCTGCTGTTGCGCAAGGCGAGAACCAGGGCGACGATCGAGATGCCCTGGGCCCCGATCACGCCAAGGGTGATCCAGATCGCCGAGCGGTAGCGACGATAGATGTTCGGCTTCGAGTCGATGATCTCGACGCCCTCGGCGACGTCCTCCTCGGGCAGGTTCCATCGCTCCATCGCCGAACCCTTGAGCAGCGGTCGTCCGCTCAGCGCGACGACGGGCTCGAAGGGGCCCTCGCTGCGCAGCATCCGATATGCCTGTTTGCCGATTTCCCGACCCATCGTAGGACCCAGGATGACGACGCCGCCAATGCAGGCGGAATCGATGACCAGGCTTTCAAAGACGCAGAACATCGGAACGCTTGCCCTGCGCGCCACGGCATCGGTAAAGGCCACGGGTGGAAGCAGCGGGCGACCGGAGACATCACGCGTCGCGGAGACCATCAGCAGGATGGTGCCGGTGGGCAGCGTGGACACCTGTTCGAGCAGTTCGCCCCGCTTGAAATCCGTCAGATACTCGATCTGTAGATCGTCCGCCATGCCCGCCAGCTCTGACTTGGCGGCCGCAAGCAGGTGCCGGTCGGCCTCGCCGTTTCCTGCGATGACCAGAACGCGCCGCGTATCGGGCAGGATGCCGCGCGCCAGACGGATGGTTTCGACCACTTCCGGGTTGATCGTGAAGGTCTGGGTCAGCGGGCCCTGCAGTGGCCGTGTGGCGACCTCTGGTCCAATTGCCGCGATCTTCACGGAGGGCGGAAAGATGTCCCGGTGGTCGGCGACGAATCGTGCCGCCGCGGCCGCCATCGTGATCACCAGGTCCGGCATGCCCTTGACCGCCAGCCGCCGCCGCAGGCGCTCGGCGTCGAGGCGCGCCATGTCGGGGTCGTAGCGCTCGAACATGTCGAGGTAGCTGGCAGTCAGCCGGATCGACGGACTCTCGTCCGAGGCTTCGAAGGCCTTGCGCAGGCCGTCTTCGATCAGGCGTTCCGCCGGGACGTCGCGTTGTCCGGAAAAAATCAGCAATACGTGGTTCGGCGGCCCGCCTGCCGACGCAGCCGCGCCGTCTTTCGCCGGCATGAGCAGAACCAGCACGAGGAGGCAGCAGAAGGCATTGAACTTTGACATTGGCTGGGATGAGGGCGTATCGGGCAGGTCAACGGCAGTCGTTGGTCGGCCTTGAACGGGATGGTCATCGCGGCGCCGGGCTGCTGCGCGCCAGCGACGCCGCGGCCAGAATCGTATTGGCATGAATCTCGACCGTCCGTGCAATGTCGCGGGCATAACCGCCTGCCATGGCCAGCGCGACCGCCGCGCCTTCGTCTGCACAGCGGCCCAGCACCAGCCTGTCGCGTGCCTGCAGACCGTCCACCGTCAGGCCCAGGCGTCCCAGCCGGTCACCCTCGTATGGATCGGCGCCCGCGAGATAGATCACCAGCTCCGGTACGCAGCGGGCGAACACCTGATCCAGGCCACGAGCCAGCACTTCCAGGTAGTGCGCATCGCCGGTGCCGTCCTCCAGTTCGAGGTCGAGATCCGAGGTCTGCTTGTCGAACGGAAAGTTGTTGGCGCCGTGGATGCTGAAGGTGAACACCCGCGGGTCGTCGGCCAGGATCGCTGCGGTGCCGTCACCCTGGTGTACATCGCAGTCGATGATCGCGACCTGACCGACCCGTCCTTCCTCGAGCATCAGGCGAGATGCGATCGCGGCATCGTTGAAGACGCAGAATCCGGCGCCGAAAGCGCGATGTGCGTGGTGCGTGCCACCGGCCATGTTGGCCGAGAAACCGTCGTCCAGCGCGCTTCGGCAGGCCGCGATGGTGGCGCCGGCGGAGCGGCGTGATCGCTCGACCATCTGCGCCGACCACGGGAAGCCGATGCGACGCATTTCCTGGGCCGACATCTCGCCGTCACACATCCGATCGATGTAGGCGCGGTCGTGGGCCAGCACGAGTTCGGCGTCACCGGCTGCATCCGGCACCCGCAGATCGTCGTCCGCGAAACGGCCGCTGGCGGCAATCGACTCGCGCAGCATGGCGTACTTGCACATCGGGAAGCGATGCCCGGGTGGCAGCGGCAGAACGAAGGTGTCGGCGTAATAGAGCTTCATCGGAAGGTCTGTCCGAGATATGCTGATGGCAAGTCATGACCTGCCCGATCAACGTTTCCAGATGCGGTCGCGGCGTCATTCTGGCGCTCGTGCTCGCGTTCGTTCAAGCCGCCACGGCGGCCGAACCACCGTTGCTGCTGGCCGCGACCGCGCCGGCCGACGTCGATCCGTCGCGCTACTGGGTCAGCGAGAAGCTCGACGGCGTGCGCGCCTTCTGGGACGGCCGGCGCCTGCGACTGCGCGGCGGCGGTGTCGTCGCCGTGCCGGCTTGGTACGTAGCGCGGTTTCCGGTCGAACCCCTCGACGGTGAACTGTGGATCGCGCGCGGGCGCTTCGAACAGGTCTCGGGCATCGTCCGTCGCCGGCAGGGCAGTGACGACGACTGGCGACAGGTGCGCTACATGGTGTTCGAGCTGCCGGGTGGCGCCGGCGATTTCAGCGAGCGTCTGCGACGATTGCGGGCGCTGGTGGCCGACGCCGGCGTGCCGTGGCTGCAGGGTGTCGAGCAGCGCCGCGTGACGACCCGGCACGAACTGGCCGAATGGCTCGAACGGGTGCTGGCTGCGGGCGGCGAAGGCCTGATGCTGCACCGCGCGGATGCGCCCTACGTCACCGGCCGCAGCGACGTGCTGCTCAAGCTCAAGCCCTGGTACGACGACGATGCCACCGTGGTCGGCTACGTCGCCGGCCGGGGGCGCCTGGTCGGCAGGGTCGGCGCACTGGTCGTCGAGGCCCGCGACGGACGGCGCTTTCGCCTCGGCAGCGGTCTGGACGACTCGCAGCGCGCCACGCCGCCGGCGATCGGCAGTCTCGTCAGCTACCGCTACCGATCGCTGACCGAAGGCGGCCTGCCGCGCTTTCCGGTGTTCTGGCGCGTGCGACAAGCGACTCAGTCGATGCCGGGCAGGAGCGGCGCCGGTGCGTCTTCGACGTCGCGATAGACTTCGTGGAAATCCGCTTCGGGCACGACGGTCACTTCGATTTCCGGATCGTGGCTGCCGCCGCCGATCAACACACCCCTGAGCGGCGACACGTCGGCGAAGTCGCGACCCCAGCCGAGCACGATGTGTTCCAGCGTGGGCTGTACGTTGTTGGTCGGATCGAACTCGATCCAGCCGGCGCACGGGCAATACACCGCGAGCCACGCATGGGTGGCGTCGGCCCCGATCAGACGGGGTTTGCCCGGAGGCGGGCGGGTCAGCAGGTAGCCGCTCATGTAGCGCGCCGGCAGCCCGATCGAGCGCAGGCACGAAATCATGAAATGGGCATAGTCCTGGCAGACGCCGCGCTTGGTTTCGAAGACCTCGGTGACCGGTGTCGATACCGTCGTCGCCTCCGGGTCGAAGGTGAATTCCTCGAAGACCCGCGCCATCAGCCGCGTGGTGCCGGAGAGCAGGGAATCGTTGGGGCCGAAACAATCGGCCGCATAGGCGGCGAACTCGCGCTTGACGCGCACATGTCGGGACTCGAACAGGAAGCGGCTGGCGTCGAGCAGATCGGCGTCGTAGTGCTTGCCGGCGACGTAGTCGAGTGCCCGCGCGGTGTCCTGCCACGGCAGGATCGCCTCCGGCGGCTGCTCGCGCGGCGTCAGCTCGACCCAGGCCTCGGCGCGGATCTTCAGGGCATTGTGGTCGGTCTCGAAATCGATCGTGCGCACGCGATTGCCGAAGGCATCGACGAATCCGGCCTGGCGGGTCGGTTCCGGCGAGATCTCGATGCGCTGGGACAGGGTGCGCTGCCAGGCCATGTCGCGGGGGATCAGGCGCAGCAACTGGTGCGACTCGCCGACCGGCTGATCGTATTCGTAACGGGTGTCGTGGCGCAGATGGTAGCGAACCAGGCTCACTGCCAGCCCCCCATGCGTTCGGCCTTGGCGGTGTGCGAGAAGTATTGGCGATGCAGTTCGTCGGAGACGCCGTAGGCGGCACCCTCGACATCGAACAGGAGCTTGGCCAGTTCGTCACAGGCAACGTCGCATTCGCTGGCCTCGAAGCGGGTCAGGTCGAAGGCGTGCAGATGGTCGGCGATGACGTCGAGCTGGACCGGTCTGGGCTGGCCCAGCATGCGCGTATTGCGGTGCAGGTAGCGGCGCAGGTTCTCGAGCTGGAACGCCACCGAATGCGGGTTGGTGGCATCGAAGGTGAGCAGGTGCACGACCGGCAGCAATTCCGGCGAGCGGCGGTAGCGGGCGCGATAGGTCACGATCGAGTTACCGGTCTCCAGCAGCCACTCGAGCGAGCGATCGCGCCGCCGCCGCTCGGCACCGAGCACGCCCTGCAGGATCAGGCTCTGGTTGGCGAGCCGCTCGATGCGACGGCCGATGATGAGGAAGCCCCAGCCTTCGTCGCGGGTCATGTCGTCCATCGCGAAGCCGGACAGCGCAATCACCTCCTGCATCGCCTCGTCGAGGGTATCCATCGCGTCTTCGAAGTCGGCACTGGGCTTGTGCAGCAACTGGTGGAGACGGTTCAGCGCATGCCAGTTGTCTGACGACAGTCGCTCGCGCACCTGACTGGCGGCGCCCGACAGGCGCTGCAGGTTGGCCGCCAGCGAGCCCGCCTGGGTGAGGTCGCTGACCGCGGCCAGCAGGCTGGTCTCGAGGTCGAGCTCCGGCGTGTCGGCGTCCTCGTCGGGAATCGGCAGTACCCCGAGCGAGCGGCAGGCATAGACCATCGCCGGCAGCGCCTCGGCAGCCTCCAGACCGCTCGATGCCGCCCGCAGCATCGCCGCCCGCAACAGCCGTGCAATGACCTCGCTGCGTTCCGAGTAACGCCCCATCCAGAACAGGTTCTCGCCGACCCGGGACGGAATGTCGGTGCCGGCGCAGACCAGGTCCATGACGCCGAGCTGGGTCTTCAGCAGCGAATGCTTGACCACCGGCCCTTCGGCTCGCACCCAGGTGTCCTTGGACAGGCCGCCGCGCTGCATCGAGACGACCTCGTCCCCCTCCCGCGGCGAAACGCGGGTCAGTCCGCCCGGCATCACGGCGTAGCCGTCCGGCGTCGCGGCGGCGAACAGGCGCATGCCGAACGAACGCGGCAACACCCGCTTGACGTGGCGTGGGCTCAATACCGGCGCCTGCGACAGCCGGACCCACTCCTGGGCGACGTAGGCGTGGGGCTGGGCCTCGATGCGCTGGATCAGCTTGCGGCGCGACTCGCCCTTGTGCTGGTGGCCGAAGATCGCTTCCATGCGCATCGACGGGAAGGCCGGCTTGATCACCAGCTCGTCGAAATGCTGGATCACGTATTCGAGCGCCGGTTCCTCGCCGCACCACCAGCTCGCCACCGACGGCAGCTTCAGCGGCTCGCCGAGCAGGCGCTGCGCGATCGCCGGCAGGAAGCCCAGCAGCGCGCCGGTCTCGAGCAGTCCGGCGCCGAGTGCGTTGGCGATCAGCACCCGTCCGGCGCGTGCCGCCCGCAGCAGCCCGGGCACGCCCAGCGCGGAGTCCGAGCGCAGTTCGAGCGGGTCGCAGAAGTCGTCGTCGAGTCGGCGGTAGATGGCATGGACCCGGCGCAGTCCGCGCAGGGTCTTGAGATATACGGTGTCGTCGCGCACCGTCAGGTCCTGGCCTTCGACCAGCGGGAAACCCAGGTAGCGCGACAGGAAGGTGTGTTCGAAGTAGGTCTCGTTGTACGGACCCGGGGTCAGCAGCACGGTCAGCGGCGTCTCGCCGTCGGTCGGCGCGAAGCGCGCCAGACCATCCTGCAGCGTGCGGAAGAACGACGCCAGCGGCCGTACCTGCATGTCGCGGAACGAATCGGGAAAGGTTCGCGACATGATCAGACGATTCTGCAGTACGTAGCCGGTGCCGGACGGCCCCTGGCTGCGATCGCCCAGCACCCACCAGCCGCCATCGGGCGCCCGCGCCAGATCGGTGGCGTAGTGGTGCAGGAAGATCCCGCCGGGCGGCGTAATGCCCTGGCAGGGCCAGCGGTAGGCGTGCTGGCCGTACACCAGCGCCGGCGGGATCAGGCCCTCGGCGATCAGTGACTGGGCACCGTACAGATCCGCCAGGATCAGGTTCATCAGCTGCGCGCGCTGGGCCACCGCCTCGGCCAGCGGCCCCCACTCGCCGGCATCGATCACCAGCGGCAGCGGCTCGAGCTGCCAGTGGCGGCCGCGGCCGGCGGGATCCTGGTAGATGTTGTACGTGACGCCGTCGGCTTCGATCGACTCGCGAACGATATGGGCGCGGCGCTCCAGCACCTCGGCCGGCATCGCGTCCAGACGCTGGACCAGCGGCGCCCAGTGCGGGCGGGCCTCACCCCGAACGTCGACCATTTCGTCGAAGCGGTTCGGGGCGTGGGGGTAGGTCGCCAGGATTTCCTGCGACATCGGCTCTCCGGGGATGGTCATCGACGGCGGCTGCAGCCGCCCCGGCCTCCCCGCGGTCGGGTCAGCTCGTGCGCAAGTCTAGCGTGAAGGCGAACTCGCTGCCGTGCGGCGTTTCTCCAGGAATGATCCGGCCGGGGGTGTGGCCCATGCGGAAGAATCGCGCCAGTCGTCGGCTCTCGGCCTCGAAGGCATTGACCGGGAAGGTGTCGAAGCTGCGGCCGCCCGGATGCGACACGTGGTACTGGCAACCGCCGAGGCTGCGATTCATCCAGGTATCGATCAGATCGAAGGTGAGCGGACCATCGACACCGATCGTCGGATGCAGGCACGAAGGCGGCTGCCAGGCGCGGTAGCGCACGGCGGCGACGAACTCGCCGGCGCGGCCGGTCGGCTGGAGCGGCACGACATGACCGTTGCAGGTGAGCTGGTAGCGATCCGGCGCCATGCCACTGACCTTGACCTGGACACGCTCGACCGACGAATCGACGAAGCGCGCAGTGCCGCCCGCTGCCCCTTCCTCGCCGAGCACGTGCCAAGGCTCCAGCGCCGAGCGTACTTCGATCTCCATGCCCTTGACGGCGTAGTCGCCGAACTTCGGGAAGCGGAATTCGAAGTGGGGCTTGAACCAGTTTGCCTGAATCGGGAAGCCGGCCAATTGCATCTCTTCTGCAACATCGCAGAAATCCTGCCAGACGAAGTGCGGCAGCAGGTAGCGGTCGTGCAGCTCGGTGCCCCAGCGCGCCAGCTTGGGCGGGGTGTAGGGGCGCTCCCAGAAGCGGGCGACCAGGGCCCGCAGCAGCAACTGCTGGGTCAGGCTCATGCGTGCGTGCGGCGGCATCTCGAACGCCCGCAGCTCGAGCAGCCCGAGTCGTCCGGTGCTGCCGTCCGGCGAGTACATCTTGTCGATGCAGAACTCGGAACGATGGGTGTTTCCGGTGACGTCGATCAGCAGGTGGCGCAGCAGCCGGTCCACCATCCACGGCGGGCAGCCGTCGGGGCCGAGCGAACACTGGCGCTCCATCTCGCGGAAGGCGATCTCGAGCTCGAACAGCGAATCGTTGCGTGCCTCGTCCACCCGCGGCGCCTGCGAGGTCGGGCCGATGAACAGGCCCGAGAACAGGTAGGACAGGCTCGGGTGGTTGTGCCAGTAGCTGACCAGGCTGCGCAGCAGATCCGGTCGCCTCAGGAAGGGCGAGTCGCCCGGGGTGTCGCCGCCGAGCACGAAGTGGTTGCCGCCACCGGTGCCGGTGTGGCGACCGTCGAGCATGAACTTTTCGCTGGTCAGCCGCGAGTAGTGGGCCGACTCGTAGAGGTGGGTGGTCTGATCGACCAGTTCGTCCCAGTCGCTGGCCGGGTGGATGTTGACCTCGACCACGCCCGGATCCGGCGTGATCCGGAAGTGCTTCAGGCGCGGATCGCGTGGCGGCTCGTAGCCCTCCAGCAGCACCGGCTGGTTGAGCGCTTCGGCAGTGGCTTCCACCGCCGCCACCAGCTCGAGGTAGTCCTCCAGCGTCGTCGTCGGCGGCATGAAGATGTAGAGCACGCCGTTGCGCGCTTGCGCGCACATCGCGGTGCGGGTGATCCAGCCGGCCGACTGCAGGAACTGGGGCGAGGTGTCGGTGGCGGTGGCGTCCGGGTTGTACTCGCCGGGATGACCGGGTGCGAAATGGCTGTGGGGGCCCTGGATGCCGGCCAGCCGCGCCTGCGCGGCGCGTACCGACGCACCGTCGTCGCGCAGGCTGCCGGGCGCGAACTGGCGGCGGATGTCGGCGTGCGACGGCAGGGCCGGATAATGGTCGAACGGGTCGGGCTGGTGGATCCACGGGTATTCGCCCTCGATCGCCCACGGCTGCGAGTCGAGCGGCAGGCGATAGCCCATCGGCGAGTCGCCCGGGAACAGGTAGCAGCGCTCCGCGCGCAGGAACCACGGGCCGGTCTGCCACTTGCCGGTCACGGTGTTGCGGCCCACCGGCAGGACGTGGCCGATGACCTTGTCGAGACCCTGGGTGAACACCTTCATCAGGCGCTCGCGCTCCATCGGGTCGTCGATGCGCGATTCGTACGGATCGACGTTCACCGGCAGCCGGCGCTCGCGCCACAGGTAATAGAAGACGTCTTCATAGCCGGGAAACACGAAGCGGGGGTCGAGTTCGAGCCGGCGGGCGACCTCGCTCAGGAAGCGGCCGGCGACATCCTCGTCGGCAATGCCGCCGACGCGCTCGTCGGCGATCAGGGCCGGGTTGTCCCAGATCGGCTCGCCGTCCTTGCGCCAGAAGCAGGTCAGCGACCAGCGCGGCAACTGCTCACCCGGATACCACTTGCCCTGGCCGAAGTGCACCAGGCCCTTGGGCGCGTACTTGTTGCGCAGGCGATGGTAGAGATCGGCCGACAGCAGCTTCTTGGTCGGGCCCATGGCCTCGGTGTTCCATTCGGCGCCGTCGGGGTCGTCCACCGACACGAAGGTTGGCTCGCCGCCCTGGGTCAGGCGCACGTCCATGGTGCGCAGCTCGCCGTCGACGAGGTGTCCGAGGGCCTCGATCTCGCGCCATTCGGCGTCGGTGTACGGCTTGGTGACGCGGGGCGCCTCCCAGATGCGGCTGACCGACATCTCGTGGGCGAACTCGACCTCGCACTCGTCGAGGGCGCCGCTGACCGGCGCCGCCGAGCCCGGCTCGGGGGTGCACGCGATCGGGATGTGGCCTTCGCCGGCGAGCAGGCCCGAGGTCGGGTCGAGGCCGACCCAGCCGGCACCCGGCAGGAAGACCTCGCACCAGGCGTGCAGGTCGGTGAAGTCCTTTTCCGGGCCCGACGGGCCGTCGAGGGACTTGACGTCGGGCGTGAGCTGGATCAGGTAGCCCGAGACGAAGCGGGCCGCGAAGCCGAGGTGGCGCAGCAGCTGGACCAGCAGCCAGCCCGAATCGCGGCACGAGCCCGAGCGCGCGGTCAGCGTCTCTTCCGGCGTCTGCACGCCGGGCTCCATCCGGATCAGGTAGCTGATGTGGTGCTGCAGGTTGCGGTTGAGGTCCACCAGGAAGTCGATCGTGCGCACCGGGTCGCGCGGCACCGCGGCGAGATACTCGGCGAACAGCGGCGTCAGCTCGCACTTCTTGCGGAACGGGGCGAGTTCCTCGCTCTGCCACTCCTCGTAGCTGACTGGGAAATGTTCGGCGCGGGGCTCCAGGAAGAAGTCGAACGGGTTGAAGACCGCCATCTCGGCGACCAGATCGACCTCGACATGGAAGCAGGTGGTCTTCTCCGGGAAGACCAGCCGGGCCTGATAGTTCGACTGGGGATCCTGCTGCCAGTTGATGAAGTGCTTTTCGGGCTTGACCCGCATCGAGTAGGACAGCACCCGGGTGCGGCTGTGGGGTGCCGGGCGCAGGCGAATGATCTGGGGGCCGAGATTGATCGGGCGATCGTACTCGTACCGGGTGACGTGATGGAGCGCCACGTGAATGGACATGAGTGTGCCTCGTTGGGGTTTCCGCGAGATGTAGCAAAGACCAGACCAGCCGCAATGGCCGGCTTCACGGGTAGGGTACCGGCGGCTCGCATGTCAGTTTGCGGTGCAGCACGCGGAGCCCCTGCACCGCAGTGGCGCATTTTGGGGCCTGACCGTTGCGAAAGCTACTTCGGAAGTCCACAGTGAGTGTTTTCGGCAACAGTCGACCGGCCATCGTGGTCGGCGGCGGGCAGGAGGAGACCATGGAAATCGGGCACGCCATCCGGCAGATGCAGTCCTCGTTGAGCGCGCTGCGGCGCGATCTGCACGCCCATCCCGAGCTGGCCTTCGAGGAACACCGCACCGCCGAAGTCGTCGCCCAGCGACTCGAGCAGCTCGGCATCGAGACCCACCGCGGCATCGGCCGCACCGGCGTCGTCGGGGTGATCCGCAAGGGCCGGTCGACGCGGGCGATCGGCCTGCGGGCGGACATGGACGCGCTGCCGATCACCGAGCGCAACACCTTTCCGCACCATTCGCGCCATCCCGGCAAGATGCACGCCTGCGGCCACGACGGCCACACCACGATGCTGCTCGGCGCGGCCCAGGTGCTGGCCGCCGAGGCCTGCTTCGATGGCACCGTGTACCTGATCTTCCAGCCCGCCGAGGAAGGCGACGGCGGCGGCCTGGCGATGATCGAGGACGGCCTGTTCGAGCGCTTTCCGATGGACTCGGTGTATGGCATGCACAACTGGCCGGGCCTGCCAGCGGGCCACATTGCGGTGCATCTCGGGCCGGTGATGGCCAGCGCCGACCACTTCGAGGTCGAGATCCTCGGCCATGGCGCCCACGCCGCGATGCCCCACCTCGGCGTCGACCCGGTCGCCGCCGGCGCCGCGCTGGTGCAGGCGCTGCAGACCATTGCCAGCCGCGTCATCGATCCGCTCGACCCGGTGGTGGTGTCGGTGACCTGCTTCCACGCCGGCGAGGCCAGCAACGTGATCCCGGACCGGGCCCAGCTCTCCGGCACCGTGCGCGCGTTCCGGCCGGAGGTGCAGGACAAGGTGGAACAGGCGATGCAGCGCATCTGCGCCGGCATCGGTGCCAGCTTCGGCGCCAACATCGCCTTCAAGTACCACCGCGGCTATCCGCCCACCGTCAATACCCGGGCCGAAGCCGAGCTGTGCGCCCGCGTCGCCGCCGAGGTGGTCGGGGCGACCGGGCTCACCACCGACATGAAGCCGAGCATGGGGGCGGAGGATTTCTCGTTCTTCCTGCGCGAAAAGCCCGGCGCCTACGTCTGGATCGGCAATGGTCCGGGGCAGGGCGGCTGCACGCTGCACAACCCGAACTACGACTTCAACGACGACATCATCCCGCACGGCGTCGCCTACTGGCAGCGTCTGGCGGAAACCCTGCTGCCGGTCGAGGCTGCCGGGGTCGAGGCGTGAAGCTGGACGATCCCTTCGGCCGCAGTGCCGACAAGCAGGAACGCGACTACCAGAACCTGCGCGCGGCGCTGGTCGAGGCCGGCGTCGATTCGGTGGCCAAGGTCGACGCGATGCGCCGCAACGTCCATCGCAATGCCGCCGTGGTCGCGGCCGTGGCGGCGGCGGTGGTGCTCGCGGTGGCCGCGCTGCTGCCGCAATTCACCGGCTTCGTCGCGATCTGCGCCGCAGTCGTCGGCATCTGGGTGGCTGCCACGACGCTGCGCGGGCGTGCCCACCTGGCGCGCTATCAGCGCGAACTCGACGCTTCCTGAACGGGCGCCGCCGCGGAACGGGAAGAATCGACCGTCGCGTTGAATTCAGGGCTCGCAACGGTGGGCATTTGCCCGAGCGGATGGTGTCGTATTGTGCTGCCGCATTCGGCAGCGTGGACTTCTGAGTCAGCGAGAGCCGGCCATCGCTCGCCACCCTTGATTCCGAGAGATCAATCACCGGGATGGCTGCTCCACTTCGGAAGCCGCCGTAATGCCTACGGAAGCAAATCGGCCGGAGCTGCCGCTCAATCAATGGTTCCTGAACCGCCGCAATCGACCCCAAGCGGCCTTTCGAGACCTCCCTGAAGCCGCCATCCAGCCACACAGGGCTTCCTCGGGTTTCGCTGCTCCGAAGCTGCCGTTGGCGAACTCACCTGACCGGCCACAAGCGGCCCCTCGCAACGCGATTCAGATAGCTGCCGATTGGCAGAAGCGGTATGCTTTCCGCCTATGAGTGCGCCTCAATGACTGTCGGCGCACGATCCCGATGATTGCTGTTTTTTGTGGAATTATTTTTCACTCCAATCAAATTACACTTCAAAGCAATAGCCTGCGAGCCGCTTTGAATCCGCGCTGATGTCATCTGGCAAGGTGCCTGGATATATCAAGGTTAGGCTTCTTTGCTCACGGGAGACAGGAATGAAGAAGACAATGAAACTGCGTTTGATTGGTGGGGGTATCTTGCTGTTTAACCTCTGGCTCATTGGCGCCTACAATCTTGAGGGCATCCCGGTACTGCTGCTCACGTTTGGCTTCGCCGTCGGATACGAGTATTTGGTTGTGCGCCCCGCCTCAAAAACAACGGGAAACAACTGAGTAACAGCCATGCTTAAGTACATCAGGAATGTCGTGTCCGGTCTGTTATTCGGCTATGTGTCCACCCACGCAGTCGCGGAGGTGATCGATCCAGAGAAGCATATTGCGAAGAACGGCTATCACTCCGTGAAGATGGGTGATGACGGAAAAGTCCGCTTTTACTCCTTCACCGAGCGAGCAGCATCACCGCGCATCACTGCACTTGAAAATGAAATTGCGAAACTCCGCAAGCACGTAGACGTGCAGAAGATGTGCGATTTCATGCGTGGCGCAACAAAGGCAAACTTAATCGAACAGCGCGGCATTGCCATTGATGTTGCGGTAACAAATTACGGCTACAGAGGGTCAACGGTGGCCTGCGTCCTCAAGTACATGCATGAAAGCAATGTTGGCACTCAGCTCATCTACAGCAAGAAAGGTGCGGGTGGTATGTACATGGTCTTTGTCACCGACTAAAACCTAGCATGGCGCTCAACCTTGCTCCCTTCGGCCACTGGACGCTGCGCAACAATGCCGCGCAGCGCCGATTAGCCCTACGCTAGATGGCTACCAACATCCTCAGTGCAACAGGCGCAGGAGTCTGCACTCCGTATGCGAAAGGCATCATCGGCAGATCCATGTACGAGAAAGGCAAGGCATTCCTGGGGGCCGCAATCTTGCTTCGGCAACGCCGCGCATCCGAGTACGCCGTACTACACCTCCTTTGCCAAGGTATCGAGGTTCTCGGCAAGGGCTACTTGCTCATGGTCGACTACGACGTCTTCAAACCCAAGCTGCGCGTGTATGGCCACAACCTCTTGAAACTCGTTGCAGCCATCGAAGCACATTCGGGGCTCACCATTCTTACTGCCCCGGTGCATGCAGAACTCGAGACGCTGAGTAACCTCTACCGGCGACAGCTCCTGCGGTACGGGTCCAGCTACGACATTCTTGTAGATGCGAAGTCAATACCTTCCGGGCTGGTTCTGCGCCGGTCGTTTGCGTTGCTTCGGCTCGCGCGGCTCAAACGATTTGCCAATGAACCGCCCGCCATTTAGCCCATCGTTGCATCCGACCTGCTACAGCAGGCTTCGCCCGCCTCCGCAGGCGGGTGAACTCCAACGTTGAACGGCAGGTTCTTGGATTTCTGACCGGCTCCATTGGGTCGGGTTGCGACCGACACACCCTCTGATTCATCGCCGGAAAGCCGCCGGTGGAGGTTCGCTTCCCCTAAGCTGCCGCTCAACGACGGCGGGCCACCTACGACGAAACGCGCAGCGCCTTGACGGTCGACTGCTGCCGCCAGCTCGTGTTCAGGTTGGACCGGAATCGCGCTGTAGTTTTTTGGTCAATCATCGCGTTCCGGGTCGGTTGAAGTCGCAGCTTCAGCTCTCCATCCGGTAGCAACGCCGTTAGAAGCAATAACTACAAACCCGTCAAACGATCGATTTGCGATCCTCATTCCGCTCTCTGCATGCTCTTTGATGTAGGCGAGCGCTTCGCTCCGACCCAAGCAAGCACCCGTGTTCCGGCGTACTTCAATAAGCAATTCGTCCCCTTCGATGTTCTCATTGATGAGTTTCTCGGCTACTGGCACGACTAACCCGTCTTGATCGACAGCCACAACCCACTCACAGTCGACTTCTCGGCACGCAGGGAAGTGATCGAGCATGAGCCTATGGACGCGCCGGGGACTCATCGCCAACGCCTGCGCTCGGCCGTGTTCCGCGAGCCCAGCGCGTGGTACATCGGTCGCGACACATGTCTAAGTCGCATCCGCCCCTCGAAAGATGTCCGTAGCTTCATACCCACCAAGTCTTGCAGCCGCCAGAACGTGTGCCGGGACGTGGACGAGGAAGAGGTCAGCCGCTGCTCTCAGTTCTGCGGGGGTAAAGCGATCTGGAAACAGCAGGAACGCAACAATGAACGCTGCATCTGAGTTCCAATCGACCAGATGAAACGCCATCTCATCTGCCCGGATCTGATCGATGTCCTCCGCTAGCGCATTAGCTAAGATGGCATTCGCTTCGCGTGCCGCGTGGTCGCCACGAAGTACCGCAGCGCGCGCACCGGCAATCTCCTCAAAGATGGCTTGCACCTTCGCGGTCACGGAGTCGTAAGCGTCCATCCTCTGAAACTTAAGCAATTTGGCGCCCACGGGTGGTTCGCCATTATCGGGACAACTTTAGGCGGAAAGCATACCGCTTCCGCCCGACGGCAGCTATTCGATGCGCACGCTGACTGATGGCTCTGGCCGGCTTGTGCGAACGAAGAGCCCAAGTTGGTCGCCGTAAACCGGCCGTTCAAGCGGATTTGGGCCGGCCCCGCCTCTAGAAATCGAAATGTAACCACGACCGTCGGCTGATGGCCGGACTGAGCCGATCATGGACCGCGGCCTGATTGACCGCTCAGGCCGAGGTGCCGGCATACGAAGATCACTCCAGGCGGCCGCTCGCCTCCGATACTTGCCGTTCGAGTCCTGCCCTCCGGAAAGGCGGGAGCGGGTCGCTGCCGGCGCCCTGAGCGCCTGAGCGGTCAGGAAGCGTCGGAGTGCCCACACTCCTACCCGTGCGAACGCACGGTCTCCCCCCGGGCGGCGAGGTAGATGCCGGCCAGCAGCAGGCTGAAGCCAGCGAACTGGAGCGGCGCGAAGCCTTCGGCGAACATCAGCCAGGCCAGCAGCGCGGCGCAGACCGGCTCGCCCAGCGTGACCACCGCGACGAAAGTCGCCGAGACATGGCGCAGCGACCAGTTGTAGGCAGTGTGGCCGAGCAGTTGCGGGCCGAGCGCCATGCCCAGCAGCACCGCCCAGGCGGTGCCGGAATGGGCCAACAGCGATGTGCCGGCGGCGCTGCTGGCGGCCACCAGCAACAGCGCCGCGGCGCCGTAGGCAAGCCAGATGTAGGTGGCCAGGCCGAGGCCGGCGCGCAGCCGGCGGCCGATCAGCAGGTAGGCCGAGAAGCACCAGCTGCCGACGAGCGCCAGCGCATTGCCGAGCAGGGGCGCGCGGCCGGCCTCGGCACTCTGGCTGTCGCTCCAGAAGATCAGCAGGCTGCCGGCCAGCGACAGCGCGATGCCGCCGATCATCAGCCGGTGCGGGCGTTCGCCGAACAGCACGAAGGCGGCGAGGCCGATCCACAGCGGGTTGGTGGTGACCAGCGCGGTGCTCGATGCCACCGAGGTGTATTCGAGGGAAGTGATCCAGGTCGCGAAGTGCAGCGCCAGGCAAAGCCCGGCCGCCAGCGTCATCCCCAGTTGACGCCGGGTCAGATGCCGCAGCTCGCGCCGCCCCTGGATCAGCGCCAGCGGCGTCACGATCAGCGCCGCCAGGCCCAGGCGCCAGGTCGCGACCACCAGCGACGGCACCTGCTCGGCCTGGGCCAGCCGCGCCAGGATGGCGCCGAACGAGACCGCGAGCAGGCCGATGCCGAGCACGACGAAGGGCAGCCAGTGCGCCGCGGCGGGGGTCCGGGGTGTCATCGCGGCGTGAGCAGGCGTCAGCCGTGCCCGCCTTCGAGATAGGCGGCCCGCACCTCGGGGCTGGCCAGCAGTTCCTCGCCGCTGCCGGCGAGGGTGACGCCGCCGTGCTGCAGCACGTAGCCGCGGTGGGCGACCTTGAGCGCCTGGTTGGCGTTCTGCTCGACCAGCAGGATCGTCATGCCGTGGTCGCGGTTGAGCTCGCGCACGATCTGGAAGATGCGCCGGATGTAGATCGGCGCCAGCCCCAGCGAGGGCTCGTCGAGCAGCAGCAGCTTGGGCCGGCTCATCAGTGCGCGGCCGATCGCCAGCATCTGCTGCTCGCCGCCGGACAGGGTGCCGGCGCGTTGCATCTTGCGTTCGTCGAGGATCGGGAACATCGCGAAGACGCGGGCGAGGTCGGCCTCGAAGTTCTCCGCCGCGGCGAAGCCGGCGCCCATCTGCAGGTTCTCGAACACCGTCATGCGCGGGAAGACGCGGCGCCCCTCCGGCACCAGCGAGATGCCGCGCAGCGCGATCTCGTGGGTGGCCAGCCCGGTGATGTCCTCGCCGTCGAAGACGATCTGCCCGGCGCTGGCGCGGGGGTTGCCGAACAGGCTCATCATCAGCGTGGACTTGCCGGCGCCGTTGGCGCCGATCAGCGTGACGATCTCGCCGGCCTGGACTTCGACGTCGATGCCGCGCAGCGCATGGATGTGGCCGTAGTGGGCATGCACGCCCGTCATCGTCAGCATCATGGCGCAGCCTCCCCGTCCTCGTCGTCCTCGCCGAGATAGGCCTTGATCACCTGCGGGTCGTTCTGCACCTGCTCGGGCGTGCCCTCGGCGATCTTGCGGCCGTAGTTGATCACGCCGATGTGGTCGGAGACGTTCATCACCACGCTCATGTCGTGTTCGATCAGCAGGATCGCGATGCCGCGCTCGCGGCACAGATGCAGCAGCAGCTCGTTCAACTCGGCCGATTCGCGCGGGTTGAGGCCCGCCGCCGGCTCGTCCAGGCACAGCAGCACCGGCTCGACGCACAGTGCGCGGGCGATCTCGATGCGGCGCTGGATGCCGTAGGGCAGGTCGCCGGCGGCGTGGTCGGCGAGGCTGTCGAGCCCGAGCCGGGTCAGCCAGGTGGCGGCGCGCTCGATCGCCGCCGCCTCGGCCGCCCGGTAGACCGGCAGGCCGAGAAGGCCGGCCAGCGAGAACTTCGAGGCCCGCTGCAGCCGGTTGTGCTGGGCGATGATCAGGTTCTCGAGCACCGTCATCTTCGGAAACAGCCGGATATTCTGGAAGGTGCGCACGATCTGGGCGTCGCGCACCACCTTGTGGCTGGCGAGCCGCTCCAGGTGCATCTCGCCGCGCTGCGGGTGGGCCAGCCGCAGGCTGCCGCGGGTGGGCTTGTAGAAGCCGGTCAGGCAGTTGAACAGGGTCGTCTTGCCGGCGCCGTTGGGGCCGATGATGCCGGTGATGCGTCCGGCCGGCACCTCCAGCGAGAGGTCGTCGATGGCGGTCAGGCCGCCGAAGCGCATGGTCAGGTTGCGGACCGAGAGCAGGGTGGTCATCGCCCACCCTCCGTGGCCTTCGCGGCCGCGCCGAGGCGCAGCGTCGGCTCCCGGTGGCTGAGCAGCCCGCCCGGCTTCCATACCATGATCAGCACCATCGCGGCGCCGAACAGCAGCATCCGGTATTCGGCGAAGTTGCGGCCGAACTCCGGGATCAGCACCAGCAGCGTGGCCGCCAGCACCACCCCCATCTGGGAGCCCATGCCGCCGAGCACGACGATCGCGAGCACGATCGCCGATTCGGTGAAGACGAAGCTCTCGGGCGAGATGAAGCCCTGGCGGGCGGCGAAGAAGACCCCCGCGAAGCCGCCCAGCATGGCGCCGATGGCGAAGGCCGAGAGCTTGATGTTGGTGGTGTTCATGCCCATCGCGCGGCACGCGATCTCGTCCTCGCGCAGGGCTTCCCAGGCGCGACCGACCGGTAGCCGGCGCAGTCGCGAGACGAACACGTGGGTCGCCAGGGCCAGCACCAGGATCACGTAGTAGAGAAAGATCAGGCGCTGCATCGGCGAGTAGTCGAGGCCGAAGAAGGCGGCGAAGCTCTGCTCGCCTGCGGCCGGACGCCGCGAGAATTCGAGCCCGAAGAAGCTCGGCCGCGGGATCGAGCTGATGCCGTTGGGCCCGTTCGAGAACTCGGTCCAGTTCACCAGGATGATGCGGATGATCTCGCCGAAGCCGAGTGTGACGATCGCCAGGTAGTCGCCGCGCAGGCGCAGGATCGGGTAGCCGAGCAGGATGCCGAAGCTCGCCGCCAGCGCGCCCGACACCGGCAGCGCCTGCCAGAAGCCCCAGCCGTACTGGGTGGACAGCAGGGCGTAGCTGTAGGCGCCGACTGCGTAGAAGGCGACGTAGCCGAGGTCGAGCAGGCCCGCCAGCCCGACCACCACGTTGAGCCCCCAGCCCAGCATGACGTAGATCAGCACCGTGGTGGCGGTGTCCACCACGTAGCGGTTGCCCGAGAAGACCAGCGGCAGCGCCACGGCGGCGCCGAGGGCGAACCAGCCCAGCACCGTGACGACGCGCTGCGCCAGTGCGCGCCCGTCGTCGGCTTCGGTGCCGGCCTGCACCCGGCGCAGGCGGCGGGCTCTGGCGTGATCGAGGCCGTAGCGCAGCACGAGGCGGCCGGCGAAGGCGACCGCGACGAACACCGCCAGCAGGCCGAAGCGGGTCGCCACCTCGAGCCGGCCGCCGGCATCGACCGTGGTCAGGCCGATCAGCGGGATGCCGAGCACCAGCGCGACGAAGGCGATCCAGCCGGCGTCGCGCAGGCGTTCGGCCGGGGTCATGGCGTGGTGGGCGAACACGACCGCGCTCATCGCACGACCCTCCTTTCGCTTCGCGACATCCTTCCCAGGGGAGGGGTCGCATGCCCTTCGGGCGGCCGGGCGGACATGCTCATCACACCTTCTCCACTTCGGGGCGGCCGAGCAGGCCCGAGGGGCGCAGCATCAGAACCAGGCAGAGAATGCCGAAGGTCGCCACGTCCTTGTACTCGGCCCACAGGTAGGCCGCCCAGAACGACTCGATCAGGCCGATCAGCAGGCCGCCCAGCATGGCGCCCGGCAGCGAGCCGATGCCGCCCAGCACCGCCGCCGTGAAGGCCTTGATGCCGGCGAGGAAGCCGATGAAGAAATCGACCACGCCGTAGTAGACGGTGACCATCACGCCGGCCACCGCGGCCAGGGCCGCGCCGAGCATGAAGGTCAGCGAAATGGTGCGGTCGACATTGACCCCGAGCAGCGCCGCCATCGTGCGGTCCTGCTCGCACGAGCGCTGCTGCCGGCCGAATGCGGTGTGGGTGATCATCCAGGTGAAGGCCACCATCAGCACCACCGTGGTGACGATGATCAGCAGCTGGCTCCAGCCGATCTGCACCGTGAAGTCCGGCGTCTGCCACAGTTCGATGCCGCCCTCGATCACCGGCGGGATCGGCTTGACCCGCGCGCCCTGGGTGAGTTGGACGGTGTTCTGCAGGAAGATCGACATGCCGATCGCCGAGATCAGCGGCGCCAGCCGGGTCGAGCCCCGCAGTGGCCGGTAGGCCACGCGCTCGACCGCCCAGCCGTAGGCCGAGGTGAAGAACATCGACACCACCAGCACGAACATCAGTGCCAGCGGGATCGAGCTGACGTCGGCGGCGGCGAGCAGCGTGAAGCAGGTGACCGCGATGAAGGCGCTCACCATGAAGATGTCGCCGTGGGCGAAGTTGATCATGCCGATGATGCCGTACACCATCGTGTAGCCGATCGCGATCAGGCCGTACATGGCGCCGAGCGTCAGCCCGTTGATCAGTTGCTGGAGTGCGTAGGCCACGGAAACCCCCTCGCATGGCGTACCGGTGCCGCCGCCGCGGGAGCGACGGACCGGGGTGCGTTCAGGATCAGGATGCGCGGTCGTCGTAGCGGCCCGCGGCAAGGTCCGCCACCCGCCGGGGCGGGCGGGTGGCGACGGCCGTCAGCGGGCGTAGTCGTACTGGCCGCCCTGCCACTGGTAGACGACGAAGCCCGGTGCCTTCTGGTCGCCCTTGGCGTCGAACGACAGGTTGCCGATCACGGTGTCGAAGCTGCCCTCGCGCATCGCCTTCTGCAGGGCGTCGTAGTCGGTGCTGCCGGCTGCGGTGGCGGCCTGCTCGAACAGTTGCATCGCGGCGTAGGCGTACAGCACGTAGCCTTCGGGCTCGATCTTGGCGGCGCGGAACTTCTCGACCACCGGCGCCGCCGAGGCGTTTTTGCGCGGGTCGGGCGAGAACGTGAACAGCACCTTGTCGGCGGCCGGGCCGGCGGCGGTGACCAGCTCGGAATTGGTCATCGTGTCGCCGCCCATCACCGTCAGGTCGAGGCCGGCCTGCTGCGCCTGGCGCAGGATCAGCGCGACCTCGGTGTGGTAGCCGCCATAGGCCATCACCTCGACGCCGTCGCGCTTGAGCTTGGTCACCAGGCCGGAGTAGTCCTTTTCGCCGGCGGTGATCGATTCGCGCAGCGCCGGCTCGATGCCGCGGGCCGTCATCGCCTTGGCGATCTCGTCGGCGAGGCCCTTGCCGTAGGCGCTTTTGTCGTCGACCACGGCGATCTTCTTGCCCTTGAAATGGTCGGCCAGGTAGGTGCCCGCGACCATGCCCTGCTGGTCGTCGCGGCCCATGATGCGGAAGATGTTCTCGAGGCCGCGCTCGGTCACCTGCGGGTTGGTCGACACCGTGGCCATCGGGATGTCGGCCTCGTAATAGACGTCCGAGGCCGGAATCGTCGAACTCGAGCACCAGTGCCCGTGCATGAAGACGATCTCCTTGTTCACCATGGTGTTGGCCACCGACACCGCCTGCTTGGGGTCGCAGGCATCGTCGCCGACTTCGAGCACCAGCTTTTCGCCGAGCACGCCGCCGCGGGCGTTGATGTCGGCGATCGCCATCTCGGCACCCTTGCGGATCTGGTCACCGGCCGAGGCGTACTGGCCGCTCATCGGGCCGGCGATCGCCACCGGCAGTTCGGCCAGCGCCGGCTGCGCGGCCAGTCCGACCGCAGCCAGGGCAGCGGCGAGCAGGGTCTTGTTCATCGGGTATCTCCTCCTTGGAACGGGTCGGTCGCTGATGACCGACGGATTATTGTGTGGTTGGCGACGCCGGCATCGAGCTTACATCCAAGCCCGGGTCGGGCGACATTCGGGTTGTCCGCGGCCGGCACGACTCAGCCGCCCATCGCCATCAGGCTGGCGTTGCCGCCGGCGGCTGTGGTGTTGATCGTCAGCGTGCGTTCATGGACCAGCCGGGAGACGTCGTAGTGGGGCGTCGGCCGCAGCAGCGCGACCAGTGCGCCGTCGCGAACGGCCAGCCGTCGCCGCCAGTCGTCGGCGACGTCGTCGCTGCCGTCGAACAGCAGGGCATCGATCGGCTGATCGAACCAGTCGGTGGCGCAATCGACGCGGGCCCGCACGTCGGGCGGCAGTTCGCCGACCAGCGCGGCGCATGCCTCGGCGGCCGGCCACAGCAGGCGGTTGCCGCTGGCCAGCACGGCGATCAGCTGTTGCAGCAGACCGGCCCGGTCGGCCGCAACGCCGGCCAGCAGCCCGCGCGGTACGAAGCCCAGGCGGTTGTCCTCTCCGGTCGGCCCCGGCAGCGTCAGCGTGCGCCCGGCCAGGGCGGCCGCCTTGGCCACATCGGCGGCATCGCGCAGGCGCGCCAGGGCGTCGCCGTCGAGCCCGGCGCGGCCGGCGGTGTCGAGCCAGCCGAGCAGGGCCTCGAGGGCTGGCTGCGCGCTCGCCGGCCCGACCGTGCGCGCGCCGTCGGCCAGCACCGGCCCCGGGCTGCGGCGCAGCAGGCGGTGCAGGTAGAGCGGGCCGCCGGCCTTCGGGCCGGTGCCGGACAGACCCTCGCCGCCGAAGGGCTGCACGCCGACCACCGCGCCGATGATGCTGCGATTGACGTAGAGATTGCCGACCCTGGCCGTCGCCGCCACCCGCGCCACGGTTTCGTCGATGCGCGACTGCACGCCCATCGTCAGGCCGTAGCCGGTGTCGTTGATGCGCTCGACCAGCCCGTCTAGGGTGCCGGCGGCGAAGCGCAGCACGTGCAGGATCGGGCCGAACTGCTCGCGACCGAGCTGGGCGAAATCCTTCAGTTCGACGATCGTCGGCGCGACGAAGCTGCCCTTGCGGCAGGCCTCGGGCAGCGGGCGGCGGGTAACCCGGGCGCCGGCCGCCCGCATCGCGGCGACATGCCGCTCGAGGCCGTCGCGGGCCTCGTCGTCGATCACCGGGCCGACGTCGGTGCGCACGTCGGCCGGATCGCCGATGCGCAATTCAATGAGGGCGCCGCGCAGCATCTCGAGCACGTCGTCGGCGATCTCCTGCTGCAGGCACAGCAGCCGCAGCGCCGAGCAGCGCTGGCCGGCCGAGTCGAAGCTCGAGACCAGGACATCGGCCACCACCTGTTCGGGCAGCGCCGTCGAATCGACGATCATCGCGTTCTGGCCGCCGGTCTCGGCGATCAGCGGCACGTCGCCGCCGCGCTCGGCGAGGCACCGGTTGATCAGCCGCGCGACTTCGGTCGAGCCGGTGAACAGTACGCCGCGCACCCGCGGGTCGGCCACCAAGGTGGCGCCGACGACCTCGCCGCGGCCCGGCAGCAGTTGCAGGACGTCGGCGGGGATGCCGGCGTGGTGCAGCAGCCGCACCGCCTCGGCCGCGATCAGTGGCGTCTGCTCGGCCGGCTTGGCCAGCACCGGGTTGCCGGCCGCCAGCGCGGCGGCCACCTGGCCGGTGAAGATTGCCAGCGGGAAGTTCCACGGGCTGATGCAGGCCACCGGGCCGAGTGGGGGGTGGCTGGCGGCGTCGAAATCGTGTGCCCGCGCCGCGTAGTAGCGGCAGAAATCCACCGCCTCGCGCACTTCGGCGACCGCATTGCCCCAGCTCTTGCCGGCCTCGCGCACCGCCAGCGCGATCAACGGTCGGGCTTCGGCTTCGATCAGGTCGGCGGCGTTGGCCAGGCAGGCGCAGCGCTCGGCCGCCGGCGTCGCCGCCCAGGCCGCCGCAGCCGCGGTGGCGCGGTCGAGGGCCGCGGCCACCTCGGTGGCGCCGGCCTCGGCGACATGGCCGACCACGTCGTCGGCGTCGGCCGGGTTGGTCACCGCCAGCAGGGTGCCGATCGCCGGCGTCGGGCCGTCGGCGCGGGCGACGAAATGCATCGCGCGGCTGCCGGCCAGCGCGTCGGCGATCTGGCGTCGTTGATGCTCGCTCGCCAGGTCGAGGCCGGCGGCGTTGGCGCGCTCGACGCCGTAGAGCGCGCGCGGCAACGGAATGCGCGGATGCGGGTTGCCGCCGAGTGCGGCCGCCTGCTCGACCGGATCGGCGACCAGTTCGGCGACCGGCACGCGCTCGTCGACGATGCGATTGACGAAGCTCGAATTGGCACCGTTCTCGAGCAGCCGGCGCACCAGGTAGGCGAGCAGGGTCTGGTGGCTGCCGACCGGCGCGTAGATGCGCACCAGGCGATGGTGTTCGCGGTGGCCGACGATCTGGTCGTAGAGCCCTTCGCCCATGCCGTGCAGGCACTGGAATTCGTAATCGCCGGGCTGCCAGCCGGCACCGGCCATCGCCATCACCGCGGCCAGGGTGTGGGCGTTGTGGGTGGCGAACTGCGGATAGACCGCGTCGCGGGCGGCCAGCAGGCGGCGGGCGCAGGCGAGGTAGGCGACGTCGGTGTAGACCTTGCGCGTATAGACCGGGTAGCCGTCCAGGCCTTCCTGCTGGGCGCGCTTGATTTCGGCGTCCCAGTAGGCACCCTTGACCAGCCGGATCATCACCCGCCGCCCGGACCCGCGGGCGAGCCCGACGACATGATCGATCACCGCCGGTGCGCGCTTCTGGTAGGCCTGGACGACGAAGCCGAGGCCGGCCCAGTCGGCCAGCGCCGGGTCGTGGGCCAGCGCTTCGAGCAGGTCGAGGGAGAGGTCGAGCCGGTCGGCCTCCTCGGCATCGATGTTCAAGCCGATGTCGTGGCCGCGGGCCTGCAGGCACAGCCCGCGCAGCACCGGCAGCAGTTCGTCGAACACCCGGTCGCGCTGGCTCCAGGTGTAGCGCGGGTGCAGGGCCGAGAGCTTGACCGAGATGCCGTTGCCGTCGATCACGCCGCGCCCCGTCGACGCAGCGCCGATCGCCGCGATCGCACCCTGGTAGGACTCGAGATAGCGGGCGGCGTCGGCGGCGGTCATCGCCGCCTCGCCGAGCATGTCGAAGGAATAGCGGTAGCCCCGCGCCTCATGAGGTTGCGCGCGGGACAGCGCCTCGTCGATGTCGCGCCCGGTGACGAACTGTTCGCCGAGCATGCGCATGGCGAGATCCATGCCCCGGCGGATCAAGGGCTCGCCGCCGCGGGCGATCAGGCGGTTCAGCGCCTTCGACAGCCCCTCGGCGCTGCTGGTGGCGCTCAGCCGCCCGGTGATCAGCAAGCCCCAGGTGGCGGCATTGACGAACAGCGACGGGCTGTGGCCGAGGTGGGCGCGCCAGTCGCCTCCGGCGAGCTTGTCGCGGATCAGGCGATCGGCGGTGGCCCGGTCGGGCACCCGCAGCAAGGCCTCGGCGAGGCACATCAGCGCCACGCCCTCCTGCGACGACAGCGAGAACTCCTGCATCAGCGCGTCGACGCCGCTCGAACGGCTGCGGCTTGCGCGCAAGGTGCGCACCAGGCGGGTGGCGAGCGCTTCGGCCTGCGCGCGCTCGGCGTCACTCGGACGAGCCCGATCGAGCAGCGGTGGCACGCATTCGGGTTCCGGCGTGCGCCAGGCCGACTCGATCGCGACCCGCGACGGCTCGCGCGCCGAGTCGGGCAGGGCGGCCAGGCGGGCCGCGGGGGAAGCTGTAGGTCGAACGCTGCGCGTCGTCAAGTTGGCGAACTCCGTGATTCAAGCGGCGGCCGTCCGTGCCGCCGCTCGATGCCCCGTATTCTTCGTCATTTGCACCAGTCAATGGCTCCAAAGTTCGGATCTGAACGGCCATTTGGACTAAATTGAAGCGGGTTCACAGACGAATCGGCTAGCGGCATGGATCGCATCGACCTCAAGATTCTGGCGGAACTGCAGGCCGACGCGCGGCTGTCGATGGTCGAGCTGTCGCGCCGGGTGGGGCTCACCAAGACACCGTGTGCCGAGCGCGTGCGGCGGCTGGAGCGCAGTGGCGTGATCCGCGGCTACCACGCCGAGCTCGATCCGGAATCGATGGGCGTCGCCCACATCGTGATGGTTCAGGTGCTGCTGAACAGCACCACCGCGCTCGACCTGCGACTGTTCAACGAGGCGGTCAGGAAGATCCCGGAGATCGAGTCCTGCCACATGATCGCCGGCGATTTCGACTACCTGCTGAAAGTGCGCACCAGCGACATCGCCGAGTACCGCAGGATCATGGGCGAGCGCATCTCGGAACTGCCGCGGGTCAAGCAGACCCACACCTACGTCGTGATGGAGCTGGTCAAGGACGAGCGGCGATTGCCGGTGAAGCGGGCGGAGTCGGGTTGAGGCGTTATGCGGGACCGGATCGTGCGGCCGGTGATGCTTGCGGAGACAGGCGCCACCCGCCGAACTGACAGCCCGCTCGGTGGTGAGCAGCCCGGCCGCATGCAGGCCGCCTTCCGCGCCGGGATCTGCCGGCCGCGCCAGCGGTAGCCCGTTGCGCAACAGAAGACTTGTTGCCATCGGGCGCTGCTGCCAATATCAAAGCGGATTCGGCGTAACACGAGGGATTGCCCGTGCTGCCGGCGTGAGCCGGCGCTGCGGAGACGAACACCGCGCCAAGCGAGCACGCTTCGCGAGGATGCCCCACCGTGCACCCCTGCGGTGCTCACGGGAGCAGGGGAACGCGGGGCGTCCGAGGCCGGCATCCCATAGACGATGAGAATCCCGAGCCATGCCACTCAGTCCTACCATCGCGCCATCCGCGCGCACCCGCAGCACCGACAAGATCGTTTCGGCCCAGAACGCCGTCAGTTTGATCCGCAGCGGCGACACCGTCATCGTCGGCGGCTTTCTCAGCATCGGCTTTCCGGACCTGATCGTCCGCGAACTGGCCGAATGCTACGAATCCCACGACGAAGGCACCGCGAGCTTCGGCAAGCCACGTGATCTGACGCTGATCTCGGCGGCCGGCATGGCCCACCCATTCAAGGGCGGCGGCATGAATCGGCTCGCCCAGCCCGGCCTCGTCAAGCGCTTCATCAGCAGTCATTTCGTGCTCACGCCGGCGCTGCAGCAGCTCATCGTCGGCAACCAGATCGAAGGCTACAACCTGCCGCTGGGTGCGATCTGCCATTTGTTTCGCGACATCGCCGGCGGCAAGCCGGGCCACGCCTCACGGATCGGCCTGGGCACCTTTGTGGACCCGCGCAATGGCGGCGGCAAGCTGAACGCAAGGACCACCGAGGAACTGGTCGAGCTGATCACGGTCGCCGGCAAGGAATATCTCTTCTACAAGGCGATGCCGGTCAATGTCGCGATCATCCGCGGCACCACCGCCGATGCCGACGGCAACATCACGATGGAGCGCGAAGCGCTGACGATCGACGTGTTGTCGGTTGCGATGGCAGCGCACAACTGCGGCGGCATCGTCATCGCGCAGGTCGAGCGCATCGCCGACGTGCATACGCTCAATCCGAGGCAGGTCAAGGTGCCCGGCGCGATCGTCGACTGCATCGTGGTCGCCGACGGGGAAGACTGCCATTGGCAGACCTTCGGCAGCCGCTACTCGGCCGCCTACGCCGCCGAGGTGCGCGTACCGCTCGGTTCGGTGCCGCCGATGGAGATGAGCCTGCGCAAGATCATCGCCCGGCGCGCGGCGATGGAGCTGCGGGCGAACAGCGTCGTCAATCTCGGCGTCGGCATGCCGGAGGGCGTCGCCGCGATTGCCAACGAGGAGAAGATCGCCGACCTGATGACGCTGACCGCCGAGTCCGGCGTCATCGGCGGCGTGCCGGCCGGCGGGCTGTCCTTCGGCGCGGCGAGCAATGCCCAGGCAGTCATCGACATCGGCTACCAGTTCGATTTCTACGATGGTGGCGGCCTCGACATCTGCTTCCTCGGCCTGGCCCAGGCCGACCGGCAGGGCAACCTCAACGTCTCGAAGTTCGGGCCCAAGCTGGCCGGCGCGGGTGGTTTCATCAACATCAGCCAGAACGCCAAGAAGGCCGTCTTCTGCGGCACCTTCACCGCCGGCGCCGTCGAGGCCGCGATCGTCGACGGCCAGTTGCGGATCGAACGCGACGGCAAGGAAACGAAATTCGTCGAGCAGGTCGAGCATTGCACCTTCTCCGGTCCGTACGCGGCGCAGGAAGGCAAGGAAGTGCTCTACATCACCGAGCGCTGTGTGTTCCGGCTGACGCCCGAAGGTCTCGAACTGATCGAGGTCGCGCCGGGCATCGACATCGAGCGCGACATCATCGCCCACATGGCCTTTGCACCGCGGGTGAGCAGCCCGCGGACGATGGACCCGCGAATCTTCCAGCCCGAGCCGATGGGCCTGCGCGAAGACATGCTGCGGCTGCCGTTCGACGCCCGCTTCAAGTACGACGCCGAGCACAATACGCTGTTCCTGAACCTGTCGGACGTGCACGTGGATTCGCCCGATTTTCTCGTCAGGCTGGTGGAGAAGGTCGCGGCGATCGTCGAACCGCTCGGAAACAAGGTCTACTGCGTCGCCAACTACGACGGCTTCGAGCTCGCCCGCTCGCTCGAAGACGCCTATCTGGACGCGGTCAAGGAACTCACGACGCACTATTTCCTCGGCGTCACACGCTTCACGACCAGCGCCTTCATGCGCGCCAAGCTCGGCGAAACGCTGGCCAGGCGCGGCGTGGCTGCGCACATCTTCGAGTCCGAAGAGGAAGCGGCCGAGGCCGTTCGAGAAACCTTGCCGCCAGGCACCTGAGAGAGGATGCCGAACGTCCCGCCGACCTTTGCCCCGCTAGCGACGCCCACGCGCCTGAATCGGCGAAGTGGCGTCGCACCTGCACTGCGCACTGGCGCCGTGCTGGCCCGGGCGAGTGCAATCCGGATGGGGGAGTGCAGAGATCGGAAGGCTGGTTGGGAATCGGGTGGCTTGGCACCCTTGCGGTGTTGGCTGTGAATGGTCAGGAAACCGGCGTCTGGGCGACGGCAAATCGGCCGGAGCTGCCGCTCAATCAATGGTTCCTGAACCGCCGCAATCGACCCAATGGAGCCAGTCAGCAATCCGAAAACCTGCCATCCAACGTACGAGATAAGCCGTGCCTCCGACCCTCCGTGCTTCAGCGAGAAGATAGGCATGTCCGCGATGACCTATGGATCCCATTGAACTAGTGCGCCGAGCAGTAGCCCCATCCATCCACTCCAATTGGTCGGCTGAAGTCCGGCCTCTTGAAAGAGCATCCATCCGAGCGCAACACCGGAGATTAGGTAACCGATTACACCGTAGACAAGCGTTCTGGCAACAAGCTTAGCAACCTGTTGTGCCGACTCGCTTGGAAGTCTGGAGATCTCGCCCTCATCCCCGCTAGCCATCATGGATGCTTGCAAGGCCTTGCTAGAAACCAGCACAAGTCCAACGAGCAGGAAAATGAGGAACCACCAGTCCCCAATAAATAGACCAATCGTGTACGCAATCCCTGCGCTAAGGGCGGTCATCAAGACCACTCCAGAAATTTTAGCTCTCTTCTTTAAAAGCCATCTAAAGATGAATGAGTCCACCTCATCCTTTCGATATTCTTCGCCCCCAGTAAAGGCCGGCGCAACGGTTTGACCAAGAATATACATGGCGCAGAAGCTTGCCAGATCCATATCTTGGCCCTTTGCACCAATGAAAACCATAAAGGCTACAAGGCAAGAGACGGCCTGCGCTTTTTCGAACCAGTTCGACAGATGGGCCTGCAGGTTGTGCGGGTCAAGCGATCCAATACGGATCGCGTAGTACATGGACCAGAGAAGACCCAGAGCTATTGCGACGCCGAACATTGGCTCCATGTGCTGTCTAACGTGAACGCTCCGCCGACGACAAAATGCGCAGCGCGCTAGCGGCCGGAGGCGGCGAGTTGTTTTGCAGGCTACGCACCGTTGAGCCGCTTCCAGAGCATCGATGCACCAACTGCTACTACGACGATTCCCCATCGGTACTTGTACAACAGCAGCAATGCGAATATGCCAGGCATGAATGAGAAGAATGCAAACACGACACCGCAAGCACCTTTTGACAGAAGGCTAGGACTGTCAATGATTGCCGCAGCCGCTTGACCGCCAATATTGAAGCCGACTACTGATCCGGCAATCCCTGCGATGACTAGGAACGCAGGTCCAATCAGCGCTCCAGCTTCTTCCATGAAGTAGTTGAGTCTATTGTCGAACCAGACCGCAAAAGCAAGATCGCGATCTGTCACTTCACCGTTGCTCTTGCTTTTACGACCTGCAGTTTGTCTCTCTGCGGACCCGCGTCGAGGTATCGCGGCCCGACGCTCATCCCACCACCGATAGAGTTGAATCGTCGCAACGACTCCACCCATAAGAGTTGAGACTTGTAGAAGTATGTTCAGAAAGTCCATCAGAAATAATCATTCTCAAGTATGTAGCCCAACTTTCGAATTGAGCACCGCTCCCGAAGGGGCCGAGGTCGGGAGCGACGTGAGCGGTAAGTGCTCGTATGAGCCGTTCACGGACGCAGAGCGCGGCGCACATCATCGGAATTCGCAACTCAGAACACCGGCCAAATCTCCCGGATTCGTGATCTTTATTCCGAACCGTACTCGGCACGTCCGCATGAACTCCTGATCTGTTCCTGACCTGTAACTGAAGTGGCCGGATGCGGAATGCCTACGCTAAGAATTCGAGTTGTGCAGCCTGGAGCTATGCGCCTCATTCTAGACGCTCCTGCACGACTATTAATTTGAGGAATTATTCAGCCCCGGAAAAATGCAACAATCGAGATTATCGATGCAACGATTCCAATAATTACTATTGCTGGGTGGTCTCGCAACCGGTAAACCCACGCCTCGTTTGCTTCGTCAAAAGACCCAGCTTCTTGTTGGTCCATGTTGTTTGGTAGCGCTATACCAGCCTCTATTAGATAATTTTCGGCTGCACGGCCCAAATCTCTCCCTTGAGATTCTCGATAAACTCTCTGTATAAGCAATCGCACATTAGGATCCGTCATGCAGTGGTTGCCTAGCCCGTGCAGTGCGTAAAATAAAGCATTCTTTAGCCCGCTGACGCCACCAGGGTTGTCCATGTCTTCTAAGGTTCTGTAAAGAAGCAGCTTTACTTTTGGGCTGTTGCACGGATACTCGAGAACCAGTCTCTGAAGTATTGAGTTTGCGCGATCATATTTTTCTAATAGGTCGCTATGAAGACACCCCGTCCTTGGTTCTGTCCAGCTATTGATGCCTGCGACTTCATCGACAAGCGATTCTGCAAGCTCTTCCGCTTCAGTTTTATTCAAATCATCGGCTCCTTTGTGCGCCGAATACTATCTGCGGTCTGCAGATTTGCCGGCCAGCACCTGAACGCTAGAGTGCGTGTGCCACTATCCGCTGTTCAAATGGACCGAGCTGGCGCACTGTGACGAAAAAGGGCATCAATTCTCGGCATTGCCCCGCGGCTCAATCCAGGGCCGAAGTTAGGAACGGAGCATAGCGCTTTAGATGAACGGCAGCTATCCCTAGCTCCGTCCAATCGTCGGCTCGCTGGCCAGGCCCGTCTAACGCTAGGCTTAGGTTCGCCGCCGCAAAGCTGGCCGCTTAAGGAAATTGGGGCCGGTCCCGTCTCCTGCAATCGGAGTGTAACCATGACCGGCGGCTGATGGCCGGACTGAGCCGATCATGGACCGCGGCCTGATTGACCGCTCAGGCCGAACAACCGCCGCCGACAATCCAACCTGATCAGCACTTCCCGACCCAAATGCGTGGTCCAAAATTCCGTCCCTGGGTGGTGCTTGACACACTGCTTCGAGCGGGGCACGCTCGCTGAGCGTCATTGCGATACAGGTGCCGCCATGAACAGATTGGATTCAGGGGCGGAGGCGCTGTCTTTGAACGTGCAGGTCGCACGGATGGCGCCACGTCTCCAGAAGATCGGCGTCTCGCCGCTCGGGGCGAGGCAGGTGCTCACAGGGCAAGTCGTCTCCGACCAGAACGACAGGAAGCTCATCGCCCGGATCGTTCTGACTGCCCTGAATGGCAGCAGCGAAGAGGGCAAGAAGTTCGTCGTTACCCAGATCGATCACTGGTAGCCGCGCGACTCTGCAGGCTCCGATGTCGTTCCTTCGGGTTGGGATGCACCTGCCCACGCGGAGCAATCGCCTCCGATCGCCTGGCCTGATCGACGCCGTCACGAGAATCCTTCCCTGCCTCACGCCTAGCCCGGCCTCGACCAGAAGCGTTCCATCGCGATATAGGTGTAGGACGCCGACCAGCCGATCAGCAGCAGGCCGTTGAGGGTCTCGGTGCTGGCCAGCAGGCGCAGTGCGCCGCTGGGTACGAGGTCGCCGTAGCCGAGCGAGGTGAAGGTTTCGCCGGAGAAGTAGAGGGCGCTGTCGAAGGCCAGCGTCGGTTCGCCGGCCAGGGCGCCGGCGCCGAGGCGGACGAGCAACTGGAAGGCGAGGGCGTAGAGGGCGATCTCGACGACGTGGGCGACGAAGGCGCCGCCGAGCACCACCACCACCTTGAAGCGGGACGGAAAGGGCAGGGCCGGCAGGCGGCGGGCGATCCAGGACAGGGCTTCGTAGTGGATCAGCGTGGTCAGGGCCAGCATCAGCAGGCACACAGGCACGACGGTCAGCATCGTTCGCTCCGGGGTTCGGCTCGGCCGGTACCGCACCGCGGCGGTTGGCGACGCGGCGCGTTCACAGGGCGAGGCCGAGGCGCAGGCCTTCTTCGAAGGCGCGCTTGGCATCGAGTTCGCCGGCGCGAGCGGCGCCGCCGATGCGGTGCAGCGGGATGCCGTCGCCGGCCATCTCGGCGGCGAGGCCGTCTTCGGCCTCCTGTCCGGCACAGCAGACGATGGTGTCCACCGCCAGCAGCGCGGTTTCGCCGGCACGGCGGTAGTGCAGCCCGTCGGCGGTGATGCCGAGGTAGTCGACACCGTCGAGCTGGACCACGCCGGCGTCGGCGAGTTCGCGCCGCAACACCCAGCCGGTGGTCTTGCCCAGGGTCTTGCCGAACGGGCCCTCGCTGCGTTTCAGCATCCACAGCCGGCGCGCGGTGGCGGGGGGGCTGCCGCCGGCCTGCCAGCGCGACAGGTAGGCGGGCAGCGAGGGCGCGTCGCCGTGGTGCAGCAGGAAGGCGGCGACGTCGTGGCCGATGCCGCCGGCGCCGATGATCGCGACCCGGGTGCCGGCCGTGGCGCGGCCGGCGAGCAGGTCGTCGTAGCCGACCACGATCGGCAGCTCGATGCCGGGGATGTCGGGGCGGCGCGGGCGCACGCCGCAGGCGACGACGATCTCGTCGAAGCCTTGGCGCCGCAGCAGGGCGGCATCGGCGCGGGTACCCGTGCGCAGTTCGCCGCCGGCGGCGAGCAGGCGCGCCACGTAGGCGGCGGTGACCTGCGGGTAGTCCTGCTTGCCTGGGATGCGCCCGGCCAGCAGGAACTGGCCCCCGGCTTCGGCCTGCTGCTCGAACAGCACCACCGCGTGGCCGCGCTCGGCGGCGGCCAGCGCTGCCGCAAGGCCGGCCGGGCCGGCGCCGACCACCGCCACGCGCTTGCGTCGGGCAGGGGCGGCCGCGATGAATTCCAGTTCGCGCCCGGCCGCGGGATTGACCATGCAGCTTACTGCCTCGCCGGTGAAGTAATGGTCGAGGCAGGACTGGTTGCAGGCGATGCACGGCACCAGGCGCGCTTCGTGACCCTCGCTCGCATGACGGACGAAGCCGGGGTCGGCGAGGAAGGGGCGGGCCAGCATCGCCAGGCTGCCGTCGCCGCGCGCCAGCACCGCCTCGGCGAGCTGCGGGTGGTTGATGCGGTTGGTCACCGCCAGCGGAATCGCCAGCGCCCGGGCGAGGCGGCCGGCAGTTTCCGCGAACAGCGCGTCGGGCACGCACTGCTGCACCGTCGGCACCGGCGACTCGTGCCAGCCGACCCCGGTGGACAGCACGTCGGCGCCGGCGGTGGCGACGGCCTGCGCCATCGCCACGGTCTCGTCCCAGGGCAGGCCGCCGTCCACCAGGTCGAGCAGCGAATGCCGGTACATCAGCAGGCGCGTCGGCCCCAGCGCCTCGCGCACCGCACGCACCACCTCGACTGCGAGGCGGATGCGGTTGGCCAGCGGCCCGCCCCAGTCGTCATGGCGCTGGTTGGTGCGGGGTGCCGCGAACTGGCTCAGCAGGTAGCCCTCCGAGCCCATGATTTCGCAGCCGTCATAGCCGGCGGCGCAGGCCAGTTCGGCGCAGCGGCGGTAGTCGGCGATGGTGCGGCGGATGTCGGCGTCGTCGAGTTCGCGTGGCGCGCTGCGACTGATCGGCGCGCGGATCGGCGACGGGCCGACGATGTCGCCGTGCATGCCGTAGCGGCCGCTGTGCAGGATCTGCAGCAGGATACGGCCGCCGGCCGCGTGCACGGCGTCGGTCACCGGGCGGTGCTCGGCGAGCTGGCGCTCGTCGATCAGGTAGCCGGGGCCGGCCTTCATGCGGCCCTCGACGTTGGGGGCGTAGCCGCCGGTGACCACCAGGCCGCAGCCCAGCTGCGCCCGCGTCGCATAGAAGGCGGCCAGGGCCGGCACCGCGGCCATGCCCGCCTCCTCCAGATTGGTGTGCATCGAGCCCATGATGACGCGGTTGGGCAGCGAGAAGGGGCCGAGGTCGATCGGCGCGAGCAGGTGAGGGTAGGGCATCGGATGGGGCTCCGGGGATGCGGCGGCCGGGTCGCCGCGGCGCGTGCCGGCCTAGTCTAGCGCGTCCGTTTGCCGGGCGCCGTCAGCCGGCCGGCACGCCGGCAAGGCGCAGGCCTTCGAGGTAGCGTTCGACGTGCTCGGCTTCGCGCAGGTAGAAGAGCTTCTGTCGCGCAAAGGCGATCGAGAAGCCCGGCATCTCCTGCAGCAGGCGGTCGCGGGCGCGGCCGGCCGCGGCGAGGTGGCCGGCGAGCGCCATCGCGACGGTGCGGTGGGCCCAGGCCCAGTACTGGCAATTGGGGATGCCGGCGGCGCGGTCGGTCCACGCCACCGCGGTGTCGTAGTCGCCCTTGAAGATCAGTGCCAGCGCGCCATAGGAGTAGAAGGCCCACAGTTGCGGATCGTTCGGCGACAGCGCGATCGCCCGGTCGAAGCACTCGACCGCTTCCTCGTAGCGCTTCTCGTAGGCCAGCGAGTCGCCGAGGCCGCAATGGGCGGCGGCGAACGAGGGGTTCAGTTCGATCGCGGCCTGATTCTCGGCGATGGCATGTCGGTATTCGCAGCGCGCCAGCAGCACCCGCGCCCGCAAGGCATGGAAGCTGGCGTTCTGGCGGTCGATCTCCAGCGCCCGGTCGCAGGCTGCGAGGGCCTGGTCGAGCAATTCCGGCGTCGGTGGCGTCTCCCAATAGACCATGCCGAGGATCAGCGCGTAGGCCCACCACGCGAAGGCCTCGCCGAACTGCGGGTCGAGCTGCTGGGCGCGCAGCAACAGGCGCTGGGCCTCGACGTTGTCGGGCCCGGTGAACTTGAAGAAGTGGAAGATGCCGAGGTGATAGCAGTCCCACGCGTGCAGGTCGGGCGGGCGCGACTGGATCAGCTTGCTGCGTTCCGAGAGCCCGATCTCGGGCTCCAGCCGGGCGGCGATCATTTCGGTGATCTCGTCCTGCAGCGCGAAGATGTCGGACATCTCCCGGTCGTAGCGCTCGGACCAGCGATTGAGCCCGCTGGCGGCGTCGACCAGTTGCACGGCGACGCGAATGCGATTGCCGCCCCGCTGCACGCTGCCTTCGACGACGTAGGCCACCGACAGCAGGCGGCCGAGCTCGCGCACGTCCACCGCGCGGCCCTTGAAGCCGAAGCTGGTGTTGCGGGCGACGACGTCGATCCAGCGGTGCTTGCACAGGCGGGCGATGACGTCCGCGGTGATGCCGTCGGACAGGTACTCCTGCTCGGCGTCGGACGACAGGTTGACGAAGGGCAGCACCGCCACCGCCGGCCGACCCGACGACGTGCCGCCGGGCGCCTCGCCGGACGCGACCGCCGCGGGTACCGGCGCCTCGTCGCTCGGCTCGCCGGGGTCGGTCTCGGCCTCGTCGCGACGCACCTCGCCGCCGAAGCGAAAGCCCTTCTTGTGCACGGTGCGGATGTAGCGCTGGGTCTGGCCGTCGTCGCCCAGTGCCTGGCGCGCCGACTTGATGCGGCTGCTGACCGCGGCCTCGGACACCACCCGGCCGCGCCAGACGACGTCGATGATCTCGTCTTTCGAGACCATGCGGCCGGCGTTCTCGACCAGCAGCAGCAACAACTCGATGACCTGTGGTTCGACGCGAAGCGGCGCGCCGTCGCGGCTCAATTCGAAGCGGTCGGCATCGAGCGAGAACTCGTCGAACAGATAGCGCATCGCTGCGGCCCGGTGATTCGGAACGGCCGCCACGCGGCGCGTAGAGCGCCTGTGCGCGCGGGCCTGGGGCCGATGTTAGGCCAATCTCCAGGTTTTCTCCAGAACATCACCGCGCCGGCTGCAAGTTCGCGCGGGCGATCGTTCGTAGCATGGCGTTGCTCCCACGAGCTTTGGACGACAACCGAAACGCACCCAGGAGAACAGAGATGGACACCACCACCCAAACCCAGAAGTTCCTCGTCAACTGTACCTTCGGCGCCGACGACGTCGAACGCGCGACGATCGCCTTCATCCTCGCGGCGACCTCGTCGAAGACCGCCGAGACCGCGGTCTTCGCCACCGCCGATGCCGCCGGCCTGTGCGTCAAGGGCGGCGCCGACGGCCTCGCCGCCGACGGCTACGAGCCGCTCGACCAGCTGATGCGCCAGTACCACGACAACGGCGGCATGATTTGGCTGTGCCCGGCCTGCGCCAAGGCCCGCGGCATCACTGCAGGCGACCTGCGCGAAGGCGTCGAGATCGCCGGCGCCCCGCGCACGATGGCCTTTCTCGGCAGCGGCGCCCGCGTGCTCGCCTGAACCGGCAGGCCCCGGCCGATGGCGGTCGGGGCCGGCAATGATCCTGACGAGGACATCATCATGGAACGCGATCGGGCGGCATGCGGCGATCTGGGCCACTGGCTCCAGCAGCTCGGCCGCGACCTCGACCACTTCCTGCGATTCGAGCATGGCGACGCGATGTCCCGTGCCGGCGACTGGCGCGCGGCGCTGGCGCGGCCGCTGCCGGAGCACGGCGTCGGCATCGATGCGGTCAGCACCGAGATCGGCCGCTGGCTGATCCCCAATGGCTCGCAGATTCCGAATCCGGCGTCGAGTGCCTTCATCACCACCGGCGCCGCCACGGTCGGCGCGCTGGCGACTGCCGCCGGCGCCATCGCCGCGCCCCAGCGCATCGGCCTGACCGCCTTCAACCTGCTGGAGGAGGTCTCGCTCGACTGGCTGGCGGAGCTGTTCGAGCTGCCGGCCGGCATGAAGGGGCTCTACAGCAGCGGCGGATCGGTGGCGAACCTGGTGGCGCTGGGCACCGCGCGGCAGGCGGCCTTCGAGGCGGTCGGGCGCGACCCCGCCCGCGACGGCGTCGACCGTCCTGGCCGCATCTTCGCCACCGCCGCCAGCCATCACACCATCCGCCGCGCGGCGGCGGTACTCGGCCTCGGTCGCGACGCGGTGCGGTTGGTGGCGCATGACGCCATGGGGCGGATGAAGCCGGCCGCCCTGCGCGGGGCGCTTGCCGCCTGCGACGACGCACTGCCGGTGGCGGTGGTGGCCAATGCCGGTACCACCAATGCCGGTGCCATCGACGATCTCGCCGCCCTCGGCGCGATCGCCCGCGAGCACCGGCTGTGGTTCCACGTCGATGGCGCCTACGGCCTGCCCGGCATCCTCGACCCCCGGGTGCGGCCGCTGTACCGCGGGCTCGACCTGGCCGACTCGGTGATCGTCGACCCGCACAAGTGGCTCGGTGCGCCGGTCGGCATCGGTGCCACCTTCGTCCGCGACCGGGCGCTGATGTCGCGGGCCTTCACCCAGACGGCCGCCGACTACCTGGAAGGGGCCTGCGAGGACGGCGACGCCAGCCATTCGATGGACAATCTGGGTATCCCGTACGCGGATTTCGGCGTCGAGCTGTCGGCGCCCTGCCGCGGCGCGGTGGTCTGGGCGCTGCTGCGCGAGATCGGTCGCGAGGGGCTGCGCGAGCGCGTCTGCCGCCACAATGCGATGGCACGCCGCATCGCCGAGCGGGCCGAAGCCCATCCGGAACTCGAGGTGCTGCAGCGGCCGACCCTGTCGATCTGCTGCTTCCGCTATCGTGGCGACGGCAGCGGCGATCTCGACGCGCTGAACCAGCGCCTGCACCGCGAGATGGTGCGGCGCGGCCGGGCGATGCCGAGCACCACGCTGATCAATGGCCGGCTGGCAATCCGGCCATGCTTCGTCGGCGCCCGTGCGACGATGGCCCACGCCGAGCAACTGGTGGACGAGGTCATCACGATCGGTCGCGAACTGGTGGGCCGCGGCGACGGACTTGCGCAAGGTCGACGAGCGCGCCAACACAACATTGACACCGCGTTGTCTCGAAGCGCGGGGCATCCCACAGGAGAGCAACGATGAGCCAGCGTTTCGACAGCATCCTCGACACCATCGGCCACACGCCGGTGGTGCGCATCAACAACCTCGCGCCGAAGCACGTCAACCTCTACGTCAAGGTCGAGTCCTTCAACCCGATGGGCTCTGTCAAGGACCGGCTCGCCCTCGGCGTGATCGAGGATGCCGAGCGCCGCGGGGCGCTGAAGCCGGGCCAGACCGTGGTCGAGGCCACCAGCGGCAATACTGGCATCGGCCTGGCGATGGTCTGTGCGCAGAAGGGCTATCCGCTGGTGGTGACGATGGCCGAGAACTTCAGTGTCGAGCGTCGCCGCCTGATGCGCTTTCTCGGTGCCAGGGTGGTGCTGACGCCGGCCTCGCTGAAGGGTTCGGGCATGGTCGCCAAGGCCGAGGAACTCGCCCTCGCGCACGGCTGGTGGCAATCGCGCCAGTTCGAGAACCCGGCCAACGCCGAGATCCACGAGCGCACCACCGCGGTCGAGATCCTCGACGCCTTCGACGACGTCGGGCTCGACTACTGGGTGACCGGTTTCGGTACCGGTGGCACCCTCAACGGTGTCTCGCGCGTGCTGCGCCGGCAGAGCCCGGACACGCGGATCATCGTCTGCGAACCGGACAACTCGCCGATCCTCGCCAGCGGCATCGCCCAGGCGCGCAACGCCGACGGCAGCCATAGCCAGAGTCACCCGGTGTTCCGGCCGCATCTGATGCAGGGCTGGTCGCCGGATTTCATCCCCAGGCTCGCCGAGGAAGTCACCGACGGTGGCCGCATCGACGACTTCCTGGCGATCAACGGCAGCCGGGCGCTCGAATGCGCGCGCGACCTGGCCCGCAAGGAGGGGATCTTCGTCGGCATCTCGTCCGGCGCCACCTTCGCCGGGGCGCTGGCCATCGCCGAGCACGCCCCCGAGGGCGCCAACATCCTGTGCATGCTGCCGGACACCGGCGAGCGCTATCTGTCGACGCCGTTGTTCGAGGACGTCTCGGCGGAAATGAGCGAGGAGGAGATGGCGATCTCGCGCTCGACCGCCAACTACCGCTTCGACGTCGCCGCGCCGGCGGCGCCGGCGACCGCTGACGCCGCCGAGCCCGAAGCGGAAGCGGTGGCCGAGGTCGAGCAACTGACCACGGACGGCAGCCAGCCGGTCGTGATGTTCGCGCTCGAGTGGTGCGAGTTCTGCTGGTCGGTGCGCAAGGTGCTGGCCAAATACGGCATCGAATACCGCTCGGTGGATCTCGACTCGGTCGCCTACCAGCCCGACAACCGCGGCGGCAAGGTGCGCGAGGCGCTGCGTGCGAAAACCGGCTGGAACACCTTTCCCCAGATCTTCATCGGCGGTGAATTCGTCGGCGGCTGCACCGACCTGTTCGATGCCTTGAAGGACGGGAGCCTGGCCGAACGCCTGGACCGCCACGACATCGAGTTCGACCGCTCGGTCGGCGACGATCCGTACGGCTATCTGCCGAAGTGGCTGCATCCGCGCTGAGCCCGACCGGCTTGCGTCGCCGACGGTCGCCGCGTCATCGCGCGGTTGCCAGGGCGGGGTTCGGTATTACATCTTCGCGGCTATCTTTGTCGAAAAATTTTACAAGTAGGCGAGACAATAACACGAGATTGCATCGATTCAGGGCCGTGCCCTCACTCATCAAGATCATTTAAATCAAACAAAATCAAATAAATGATTTGATTTCCGAGCAAAGACGGCGGCGCCCGTAATCTGTCGAAAAATATTACAGTTTATACATTGCGATGTTCAGACAAATTGACTAATCGCGCAAGGCGTCAGAATTGGTGACGCGTGCGCCCGGTTCGTGGGCCGAGCGCCTACGCGCCGCGAAGCTGTCGCAGCAGTCGCTGGCATTGGCGGATGCCGAGTTGGACCCGATAGCGCTCGGCGATGTATTCGGCGAGCCGACTGCCGTTCCACGACGCGATGCTGTCCGCCGGCCCCGGCTCGCCCTGGAATTCGGCGCGAAGCGCCCGCATGGCGTCGTCGGCCAGCCGCGACCGCCGGCCGCAGCGACGGCCGTCCTGCAGCGCGGCAATGCCCTCCTGCACGAAGGAATTCATCCACCGTTCGACGCTGCGGGTGGACGCGCCGAAGGTCTCGGCGACGGTCCGGCAGGGCGTACCGCTCGCCACCATCAGCACGCAGTGCAGGCGGTGCAGGTAGCGCAGGTCCGCTGAGCCTTGGACTGCCCGTCTGAGTTCCCGACGCAGGCGCAGGGACTGGGGCGTGCTCTGCAACATCGTTCGCGCTCCGTCGAGGCGGGTGTCGGATCGTCCGCTGCCCGCGCTCGCGACAAGTCAATTGTCGTCCGTGCGTCGCCTTGCCTTCGGCATGTTCGATGCAGATCGAGTCCTTGCCAAGCGCATCTTGCCGGGCTCGGTCGCAGAGGTGTACGACGACGCACTCCTGCCTTGGTCGCGTCGTTGCCGCGAACGGTTTTGACCGTTCGACCGGCGGCATCTCCGCGAGCGCCGACCCGGCGAAAGGAGAACGGAAATGTTCGACTCAAGCATTCGTCGCACGCTGTGCCATTCGATCGCCTGCATGGCGATCGCCACGCTGGCGTCGCCGGCCCTGGCTACCACCGGCGCGGTCGGCCAGCCGGCCGACGGCGGCACCCTCGAGGTCACGATTCGAACCGAGAAGGGCAGTTCGTCGCTGCAGAAGTTCTCGATCGAAGTGGTCAAGAACGAGAGCATCGAATCGAAGACCCAGAAGATCGTGAACGTGATCAACGGCCTGACCGAAGATGGCAAGAAACCGAAGAAGCCGAAGGACCGGGACGGCAAGGAGGAAGACACCAAGTACATCGCGCAGGTGAATCCGAAGAACAAGCAGTTGTTCGATGTCGTCCTGCGCTCCGAACAGAACATTCCCAGAACCACGGCGCTGAACTTCAGCTTCCGCGGACCGGTCGAGCAGGGACGCGCCGTGGCGGCGCTGAACCCGGGTGATACGCAGTCGATCTACGTGCTGCACAACCCCACCGATCCGCTGACCGGGCTCGATCCGCAAGGCAATCCGGGAGTGCTCGCGCTGGCCACCGACAAGGGCGACTTCCTGTTCGAGACCGGCGCAGGCGATCCGGCCGCGGGCGTGTTCGAGGATTTCGTGGCCGATGTCCTGCGCGGCTACGGCGGCGTCTTCGATCCGGCCACCTTCATGTTGACGCTCGATCTGACGCCGGAGGTCGGTTTCGCCTACCTGGACTGGACCGACACCGCGTTCGACGTCAGTTACGGCTTCACCCACAGCGAGCCCGGCACGAATCCGTTCATTCCGGAACCCGGATCGCTGGCCCTGTCGGCCCTGGGCCTGGCGGTACTGGGCTGGTCCGGCAGGTCGTGGCGTTCGCGGATCGGCGGCGGACCGGCGCCCTGTTGATCCGCAGCTGCGGCCGGCGTGGGCCGGCCGCATGGGTGGCGCCAGGGTCTCGCCGACGCGGGCGATGGCGCCACCCGTGCCGTGCCGGTGGCGGTCAATTGACCTGGGTCGACGCCTGTGCCGGCGTGGCGGCGGTGGTGGTGTCGGCCGTGGCGGTCGGCGTCGCCACCGTTTTCGGCGTCTCGACCAGCATCACGGTCTCGACCGAGAGCCCGTCCTCGGCCGCCTTCAGCGCCAGATTGGCATCGAAGTAGTTCTGGTCGTGGATCTTGCCGGCAGCCTCATCGACATGGGCTCGGGTCGCCTGCAGCGGCATCAGCAACTGGGTGTAGCCGATGTCCTCCTCGGCGAGCTTCAACTGCTCGATCGCCTCCTGGGTCTTGCCATTCTTCAGGTGCTGCTCGCCCTGGTCGAGGTGGGCGGCCTTCTCCGGCGTGCCGACGTAATCCTGGTCGACGACGAGTTGTCCGTCGATCGAGATCAGGTTGGTGTCGCCGCCCTGATCGACCCCCATCGCCTTCTCGTCGGCGGCGGCCTTGGCCAGCGACTGCTGGGCCTGCTGGACCAACTCCCGCGCCTGATCGGTGTCGCCGTTGAAAAGGGCGACCCGGGCCGACCGCACGGCGCGCATGGCGTCGAAGCCGTCTTGCGAGACCTGCAGGTTCATCTCCTTCTGCTGCTCGGCCTGGCGTGCCTTGACCGGGGCCGAATCCGGCACGCCGGCGATCGCCCCGAGCGGGGCGAATCCGGCGCTGGCGAGGGCGGTGGCGGCGAACAGGCCGATGATGCTATTGCGAAGAACGTTGCTCATGATCTGGCTCCTTGCACCCGGTTTCGGAAATCAGGGTGGTCGCGACGGGGTGTCGGGTCGCCTGGCCATCCTTCGGCTTTTTCGGTTGAGCCTGCCAATCGATTTGCATCGACCGTGCCAACTGATCAACGTGTTGATAACAAAGAAAATTTAGTCGAATCGTGATGTCATGGGGCGGCGCTTTGGCGGCTATAACCACCAGCCCGGCGAAATCCACCAGTGACCGCACCTTTGGCAGGCACCTCACGGCTGGGCGGATCGTGGCGCGCCGGGTGGGCCGCGCCGACGCGAGCGTGGGCCGGAAAATGCCGAACCCGCCATCGCGTGGCGGGTTCGGTCGGCATCGGTGCGGCAGGCGCCGGCCTGCCGCGGATCATCCCGGGCTGGCTGCGGCCGGCCGGGGGGTGGGTGCGCTCGTCGTGGCCGGCGATCCCGACATCGCAGGCGGCGCCGCAGGCTTGTCCGTCTGAACCAACTGCCTGGCCTGCTGCTCGCCGTCGGTCTGCTGGGCGGCCGACAGCCGTCCGGCCTGGTCGTCGCGCCGGCGTGCCGCCACCGGATCGCCGAGGGTTGCGGCCGCCGCGTAGTCGGCATAGGCCGCCACCGGATCGGGGGCAGCCCCGAGGCCGACCGCGTTCATGTCGCCGAGGTGGCGCATGGCCTCGGCATCGCCGCCGGCGGCGGCCTGGCGCAGCCAGTGACGGGCGGCGGCGAGATCCTGTACCTGATCGCGGCCGGCGAGATAGAGCAGGCCGAGCTGGCGCGCGCCGCGGATGTTGCCGGCCTCGGCGGCCTGGCTCAGCCACTTGACCGCCTTGCCGGCGTCGCGCTCGACGCCATCGCCGTACTGGTACATGGCCCCGAGGAAATAGGCGGCGGTGGCGTCGCCATGTTCGGCCAGCCGCTCGAACAACGGCCTCGCCTCGGCAGCGTGGCCGCCACGGTATTCGCCGATGGCCACCGCCTCGGCGCGGGCGTCGTTGCTGCCGCCGGCGTTCGTCAGGCGGCCGGCGGCAAAGGCGAGCGGGATCAGCAGCGCGATGAAAAGGACGATTGCCTGTCGGTTGATGTGGTCGTTTGTCATGGTCGATCTCCCGTTGATGACGCCGGCGTGTCGCTGCGCACCGCAGCGCTACTTCATGCACCAGCCATGGCTGACTATGATCGACTGGCCGGTCAGCGCGTTGCTGTCGAAGCCGGCCAGGAACACCGCGACGTCGGCGACGTCCTGCATCGTCGTGAAGCGCTGATCCACGGTCTCGCCGAGCATGATCCGGCTGACTACCTCCTGTTCGCTGATGCCGAGTTCCTTCGCCTGTTCGGGAATCTGTCGGTCCACCAGCGGCGTGCGGACGAAGCCGGGGCAGATCACGTTGGCGCGCACGCCGTGGGCCGCCCCTTCCTTCGCCGCCACCCGCGACAGCCCGAGGATCGCGTGCTTGGCGGCGACGTAGGCGGACTTCAGCGCCGATGCCTCGTGGCTGTGCACCGAGCCCATGTAGATCAGCGAACCGGAACCCTGCGGGTACATGTGGCGGACCGCCGCGCGCGTCGTCAGGAAGGCGCCTTCGACGTGGATCGCCATCAGCCGGCGGAAATCGGCGAGCGGGAACGACTCGATCGGATGCACCCGCTGGATGCCGGCATTGGACACCAGCGTGTCGATGCGGCCGAAGCGACGTGCCACCGAGTCGATGCCTTCGTCCACTGCCGCTTCGTCGGTGACGTCCATGTGCAGCACGATGGCGTCCGGGCCGCCGTCGGCGGCGATGCGCTCGACCGTGCGGTGGGCGCCGTCGAGGTCCACATCGGCGATCGCGACGCGAGCACCTTCGGCGGCGAAGGAAAGGGCGATCTGGCGGCCGATGCCGGAGCCGCCACCGGTGACGACGGCGACCTGGTTGTCGAGTTTCATGATGATTCTCCTGTGCAGAGGACTCGGGCGCGAGGCGTCACAGGACGCCCGCGCGGTTGGTGTCGAACACGGCGATGCCCTGGTCGGCACGGGGTGGCTGGCGCCAGACCTGGCTTCGCAGCGTGCGGTGGGCATCGCCGAGCCCGGCGCGCCAGTGGTCGCGCATTGCACGGCGCGAGAATTCGTAGTCCTTGTTGGGGCCGTCGTAGGCCGCGCGCCGGTAGATCAGGTGCACCACCGAAAATGCATTGCGCGGTCGCAATGCGCTCAGCTCGGCGATTCCGGCCTCGCGCAATGCCTCGGCCGGCAGCCGGTCGGCGAGGCGGCCGATCGCCAGCCGGAGGGCGTGCATGGCGCGGTAGTGGTCGGTGTTGAGTCGGGTGCGGCTGGAGAAGACGATGTCCTTCCGGCGCTCCTCGACTTCGATCAGCGTCTGCGGAAAAGGCCCGAGGGCGCTGAACAGATCGACCTGAAAGACCAGCGTGCGGTCGGCTTCGGCCTGGTCGAGGACGTGGGCGAGCGGCGTGTTCGATACCAGCCCGCCATCCCAGAAGTACTCGCCGTCGATCTCGATCGGTGGAAAGCCCGGCGGCAGCGCACCGCTGGCCATCACGTGCTCCGGTCCGATCTGCATGCGACGGGAATCGAAGAAGCTGAAATTGCCGGTGCGGACATTGACCGCGCCAAGGCTCAGCCGCACCGGTCCGTCGTTGATTCGGGCGAAGTCCACATGCTCGAGCAGTGTGCGGCGCAGCGGGGCGGTGTCGTAGTGGCTCAGCGCCTGCGCCGACCCGGGCAGGGCGAACCATGCCGACGGCAGGCGCGGGCGAAAGAAGCCGGCGATGCCGCCGGCCACCGCCCATGCGCTGCTCATCAGCCCGAGTGCACGCCGCGAGGCAGTATCGTCGACGGCCAGCGTGCCGAGTCCGTCGTCGCGGGTGATGCGCTGCCAGAACGAACGCAGCCGCTCGAGGCGACCCGCCGGCGGATTGCCGGCAAGGATCGCGGCGTTGATGGCGCCGATCGAGATGCCGGCGATCCATCCCGGTTCGACGCCGGCCTCGTGCAGTGCTTCATAGACGCCTGCCTGATAGGCACCGAGGGCGCCGCCGCCCTGCAGCACGAGCGCGGTCTGATCGAACAAGGCGTCTGGCAACTGGCTTTCGCGGGCATTCATCAGAATCATCTCCTGTAGGATTCGCTGCTTCTTTGGCAGCATCCATGCCAACAAAAAACTCGCGTGAGAACAGTTGCTTGTGAGCATCTGGCGCGGGCGGATGGTGGCTTTGCGCCGGTCAGGCCGGTGGATATCCACCGGTCGCCGGCAAGGGCCCCGACGCGAAAACGGCCGGGCAGCGGCCCGGCCGTGTCGGCGTCGCGGATGCGGCGGGTCAATTCACCTTGGTGGGGGACTTCGCCGGTGTCGTCGCGGTGCTGGCCGCAGTCGCGGCATTGGCCTGCTTCGGCACTTCGACCAGCATCACGGTCTCGACCGCAAGCCCTTCCTCGGCACTCTTGAGCGCGAGATTGGCGTCGAAATAGTCACCTTTCTGCATCATCCGATCGGCATCCTCCACGTGGCTGCGAGTCTCCTTCAGCGGCATCAGCAGCCGCGTGTAGCCGATGTCTTCCTCGGTGAGCTTCAGTTGCTCGATGGCCTCCTGGGTGTTGCCGTCCTTGAGATGGCGTTCGCCGCGATTGAGGTGGGCAGCCTTGTCCGGCGATCCGATGTAGCCCTCGCCGACGACGAGCTGGCCGTCGATCGAGATCAGGTTGGGGTCGCCGCTCCGATTCGTGCCGGCGGCCTTCTCGTCGGTGGCCGCCTTGGTCAGCGCCTGCTGCGCCTGCCGTACGTACGCCTTGGCGTGCTCCGTGTCGCCATTGAACAGCGCTACGCGGGCGGCGCGTACATTGCGCATGGCTTCGAAGCCGTCGCTCGACACCTGCACGTTGATCGGCTGCTGCTTGTCGGCGCGGGCCGCTGCCGAGACCGTTGCGCCGGCCATTGCCCGCAGCGGGGCGAGGCCGACGCCGGCGAGGGCGGTGGCGGCGAACAGGCCGATGACGGTATTGCGAAGAATCGTGTTCATGATCTGGCTCCTGGCACCCGGTTTCTGGGATCTGACCGGTGGCGACGGGGTGTCGGGTCGCCAGGCCATCCTTCGGCTTTTCCTGCCGTGGTGATGGTGCTGTTGCAGCGCCCGTGCCATTTATGCAAGCATCTGAAACCAAACGATTGTTGTGCCACTCTGCGGGCCCGGGAGGTCGTCGCTGGCGGTTATTACCACCACCGCCGGCAGAACCACCGGCGGCACGCCGCGCCGGCGACGTGCGCCCGGGGGCGCAGCGACGCGATGGCCGCGGCCATCGACGAGGGGAGTCGCCATGCATTTCGCAAGCCATGCCTTTTTGCTTGCCGCCGCCTGGGCGGGGATCGCGCTCGCACAGGACGTGCCGCTCGGGCCCGAGCAGGGTGGACCGCTCAACTGGACCGTGAGCGGCAGCGCCGACGCCGTCGATGTCCGCCGGCAGGCGGCGGCCGACGCGCCAGTGGTCGGGCGCCTCGCGCCGGGCACGATGCTCGACAATCTCGGATGCCTGCGCCGTGACGGCGATGTCTGGTGCGATGTCCAGCGCTTCGGCGGCGGGCTGCGCGGCTTCGTTGCGGCGCGGGATCTGGCGCCGGTGCGTTCGTCGCGGGGCGAGGTCATTGCCGGGCCCGACGATTCGGCGCTGCGGGCCGGTCGCAGCGAATTCGACGCCACCGGCGAGATCCCGTGCGCGGACGGCGCCGGGCAAGCGCTGCGCGCATGCCGATTCGGCGCCGCACGGGGCCCCGGCGGCTACGCGACGGTCGTGGTGGACCTGCCGAGCGGTCGCCGCAGAGCCCTCTTCTTCCGCCTCGGCGTGGCGATGGGGGCGGACACCAGTCAGGCCGACGGCTATCCCGATGTTCACGCCAGCCGGGTCGGCGACCACCATGTGATCGCGATCGGCGACGAACGCTACGAGGTTCCAGCCGCGCTGATCGACGGCGATTAGACCGGCCTTGCCCGAGCCCAGCCGATGTGGCCGGGCCGTTCAGCTCCGATTGTCGGTGCCGAGGCCGTACTTCTGGATGCGGTAGCGCAGGGTCTCGCGCGTCGTGCCGAGGGCGCGTGCCGTGGCCATTACATTGAAATCGTTACGCTCGAGGGCGGTCTGGATGATGAAGCGGTCCATCTCGTCGAGCGCCATCGAGCCGTCCAGTGGCAACCGGATCCAGTCGCCGCAGCCTTGCGCGCCATCTGCACCGGTGGCGGCCGGGCGCGGCAGGCCGAGCCATTCGGCCGGCAGCTCGGCGCCGGCGGACAGCAGCACGCTGCGCTCGATCACGTTGCGCAATTCACGCACGTTGCCGGGCCAGTCATAGCCGGCGAGGGCGGACCAGACGGCATCCGGCACCTGCGTCACGTGCTTGCCGGCCTGCATGTTGAATTCGCGCACCATCGACTCGACCAGGGCCGGAATGTCCTCCTTGCGCTCGCGCAAGCTGGGCAGCCGTACCTCGAATACCGCGATGCGGTGGTAGAGATCGCTGCGAAAGCTGCCGTCTGCGGCCGAGCGGCGCAGATCGCGGTTCGACGCCGCGACCAGCCGCACATCGACCTCGATCTCGTGCTCGCCGCCGACACGGCGGAAGCGTTGGTCTTCGAGCGCCTTCAGCAGCTTGGCCTGCAGGCCCGGATCGAGTTCGCCGATCTCGTCGAGGAACAGGGTGCCGCCGTCGGCCTGTTCCAGTAGCCCGCGGTGGCGCCCCTTGGCGCCGGTGAAGGCACCCGGTTCGTGGCCGAACAATTGCGATTCGAGCAGATCTTTCGGGAACGCGGCGCAATTGACGTCGACGAAGGGTCCGTCGCTGCGCTCGCCCGAGTAGTGCAGGATCTTCGCGGTGAGGCCCTTGCCGGTGCCGGTCTCGCCCGACAGCAGCACGCTCGAGATCGGCACCCCGGTGAGTTGGGCCAGCATTGTGCGTACGCGGGCGGCGGCCGGGCTCGGGCCGGCGAAGGCCTCGGGCGAAAAACGCCGCGCCTCGTGTTCGGTGCTGTCGGCGATGCGCTGGCGGGCGCGGGCGCCGCGGGTGGCGGCAGCGATCGTGAGGTCGAGCTTGTGGGTGTCGAGGGGCTTGGCGAGGAAATCTAGCGCGCCGAGTTCGGCGGCGCGCTCGATGTCGCGGCGGGTGCCGTAGCCGGACAGAAAGATCCACTCGCCGTGGCCGCCGGCGGCGCGCACCTCCTCGAGGAAGTCGAGTCCGTTGCCGTCCGGCAGATTCATGTCGGACAGCACGATGGTCGGCGACATGCCGAGTTCGACGATCAGGTGGCGGGCGTCGGCGATCGTCTCGGACACCGTCACCTGCCAACCGCCGCGCTCGAAGCGCCGCTTCAGTTCCGAGCCCAGCAGCCGCTCGTCTTCGATGATGCTCATCGTACGCATGAAGGTCAGTCTCCGCAGGGCAGCGTGACGACGGTCCTGGCGCCGCCGTCACGACTGCGACCGAGATGGATTTCGCCGCCGGCCGATCGCACCAGGCGCTGGATGATCGACATGCCGAGTCCGGTGCCGTCGGCCTTGTTCGTCTGGAACGGGCGGATACCGCGGCTGAGCAAGGCTTCCGGATAGCCGGGGCCGTTGTCGGCGACGGTCAGGGTGAGCTGGTCGCCGGCGCGCTCGATGTCGATGCTGATGACGCCGGGGGCGTCGCCGATCGCCTCCGAGGCATTGCGCAGCAGGTTGATCAGCACCTGTCGCAGGGTGTCGCGCGGCAGCGTGCAGGTGGTGTCGTCGACACGGGCGTGGATTTCGATCGGATCCGGCACCTGGTAGCGGAGCAGGCGCACGATGTCGCCCACCAGCCGGCGGGTGTCGACCTGCACCGGCGTTTCGAGATGGGCGCGGCCCTGCTCGAGCATGCGGTTGAGCAGGCCGGTGACCCGTTCCATCTCGTCGGCGATCAGGCGCACGCGGTCCTGTTCCTCGCCGGGCGGCAGCTCTTCCTCCATGTTGTGGAGTGCAGCCGAGATGCCCGAGATCGGATTGCGCAGCTCGTGCGCCAGGCGCGCCGCGAACTCGCCGACCGCGGCCAGGCGTGCGCCGTTCTCCAGTTCGGCCTGCTGGCGCAACAGGGTCTCGGAGGCGGCGCGCACCTGTGATTCGAGCGCGCTGGCGTGGGCCTCCGCCTCGCTGCTGGCGGCCCGCAGGCGGGCGGCCATGTCGTTGTAGCGTTCATAGACATCGGCCAGCGGATCGTCCGACGGCACCGGGGCGACGGCCGAGAAATCGAGATTGCCGACGTTTTCGAGCAGGCGCGAGAGGCGATCGATCGAGCGGAATCCGCGACGCTGCACGCCGATCATCAGTCCGAGGGCGAGCAAGGGCGTCAGCACCATCGCGGCGATCGCCACCGCCGTTTCGACGTCGGCCGCACGCCGGCTGTCGATCACCACCTCGTGCTGCAGGCGGTTCTCCTGGTCGAGGGTGCGCCGGATGATCGCCAGCGCGGCGAGCAGGCCGGTCTTGGCGTCGACCCGCGAATCGTCGAGGAAGCTCTTCGCCTGTCGCAGGTTGGCCGGTGTCTGCGGATGCAGCTGGGCGCCGCGGTGCACCAGCGCGTCCAGCGTGGCGCTGATGCGATCGACCTGGGCCGGATCGGGCTCGGTCGCGGAGCGGAAGTGATGGATCAGCAGCTCCTGGATCGCGATGTTCACGTGCTGCAGGTCCTGCAGGTGCGACATGTGGCGTTCGAGCGGGTCGAGCCGCTGCGAGGACTGGGCGGCGGTGTAGGCGAGGAAGCCGAGGGACAGCACGACGGCGCCGACCGCGAGGAACACCGCGAAGCGCGATGGCTGCAGCAGGGTCTTCTGGATTGCGCCGGCGCGTGGCTGGGCGGCTGTGCTCATGTCCTCTCCATCGTTGCCTGGCTCGACCGAGATTGTTCGCCAAGGCGTCCGCAACACCTGTGCCAGCCGGCGTCGTCCGTGAATCCGGGGGATACGGGCAGGCTGACCGTGATCGGCGGGTGCGTCTGGTGGATTTGAACCGCTTGCGTGGTTGATATCAACCGTGTGCGGCGCCTGCTCGTCCAGATCCGACAAAAATCAATGAATTTTCAAAGAGGTGACATCTGGCACGTGGATTGCGCGCGTATTCGTCGAAGCTGTACCGAATCCGAACCGACCGCCAGGAGAACACCATGTATGAACTGCTCGTGATTCCTTACGACGATGTTTCCGAAGCCGAGGCTGCGCGCGAACAAGTGGTCGCGCTCGCCAGCCGTTATCTCGTTTACGTGGCCGATGCCGTGGTCGCGACCGGCGACGGCCGGCATCACATCCGTCTTCAGCATCTCGTCGACCAATGGCCGCCGGAGCCTTCAGAGCGCCCGGTCTGGGGCACGCTGGCGGGTCTGTTTCAACGTCATTCGCTGGTTGCCGCATCGGCCCGCTCCGGCATCGGCAGCCTCGAGGCCTTCGGACTGGACGACGCGTTCATGGAACAGATGGCGAGTCTGCTCGAATCCCACGCCGCGGCCTTGTGCGTGCTGGCCAGGAAGACCAATTCCGAGCACGTCATCGAGCGTCTTGGCCGCCGCAGCGAGGACGTGCTGCGCACCGGGCTGAGGCGGCCGGTGGCGAACGGATCGACGGGGGCGCGCGGCTCCGGCATCGCGGCCAGGGCACTGGCCTGACGGCAGTGGCGCCGTGATGGGCGAGGCGCGATCGTCCCGGTGCGATCAGAACTCCGGCTGGGCGCCTTCGTAGGCGTATCGGGCCGACACCGAGCCGAAGGCCCTCGCCAACTGCGCCTCGAAGGCCGGCAGGTCCGACAGCTCGTAGCGCAGCAGACGGGCGGTCGATACGTCGAACGGCGGCGCGTCGATGCCCTGGGCGAGCAGGATGACTTCCTTGCCCAGCGCATGGGCCAGCCCCAGTTCGTAGAAGACGTTCGGGTTGCTTCCGGTGATGTCGGCGACGACGACATCCGCGCACCGGATGCCCTGCCAGATCTGTTCGGTGATGCACCCGGGGGTGGCGAGATCCTTCGATACCTTGGCGCAGAAGCCATGGCGGTCGGCGGTGGTGACGACGAGTTGGCTGATCGGATGGAACCAGGAAGGGCCGTACGGCATGGCCACGAAGGCCGGCCGCGGTTCGCCGGGCTGACGGGGTGGTTGGCTCAGCGGATAGCCGAACACGAAATCCGGCCGCGGGATGCCGGCCAGCTGGTACTCCGTGGCCTTGATGAAGCGGATCAACACCGCGTCGAGACGCATGCGGTTGCCATCGGCGACGGCCAGGCCGTCGAGGTCCGGGCGCGTATCCGGCCCGCACCAGAGGCGCCCCAACAGCTCGCCGGCATCCATCTCGCCGTTCCGGTAGAGCGAGTGGATGGCGTTGACGGTATCCCTGTCCATCGACGAACCTCCCGTTCGCGGTCGGCACGCTTGGCCGGGCGTCCGGTCGCTGTGGGGCCGGGTGGCCGCGGGCCATCAACCCAAGCGTAGCAAAGGGTACGAACTCCGCCAGCAGCCGATCATGCGAGCGTATTGTCGGGATCGCGGCGTTGCCGACCCGGGTCCGGCGCGGCGATCACGCTCGTGAGTCGGGGCGTTCGCTGATGCCGGCATCGGGCGTGCCGACGATCGCGCTGAATTCCTTGAGGATCTCCGGATCGCGGCGTCTGCCGGCCTCGCTGTCGAGGATTTCCATGATTTCGTCGTGTCCGCGACGGTGGTGATACGGGCGCGCTTCGTCCATTGCGTCATAGGCGTCGACGATGCTGACGATCCGGGCGCCCAGCGGAATCGCATCGCCGCGCAGCCCTTCGGGATAGCCCGAGCCGTCCACGTGCTCGTGGTGGTGACGGACGATCTCGGCGAGTTCGGCGGCACCGTCGAAGCCGCCGGCCAGCAGGATCTCCGCGCCCATCGACGGATGGGTGCGGATAGCGTCCCAGTCTTCGGCGGTGAGCCGGGAGCGCTTCCCCAGGATGCTGTCCGGGATTCCGATCTTGCCGATGTCATGAACGCCGGCCGCGATGCGCAGGAGCGCCAGGTCGCGAGCCGTCATGCCGCAGCGCGCGCCGAGAGCCACCGCCCGTTGTGCGACCCGCGTCGAGTGCAACTGGGTCTGCTGGTCGCGGTAGCCGAGGGCGATCGAAAGTGCGCCGGTGTGGCGCTGCAGGTATTGGAAATAGGTTTCGTCGACCATGTGCAGTGCTTTGCGTCTCAGGCCTCGCCGCTGCGGCGTCCGGTGCGCGCATTGCGGTTGGCCGCGTCGGTGTCGTCGGGGGGGCGATCGCGGCGCCCGACCAGTCTAACGGCAGTGTGACTGGGCAAGTTTATATTCGATCCTTGTTGATCCACGTCAACCGTAACGGCCGACAGGTGTGTTGCAATGCACCATTTGCAGTCACGTCCGGGCGGGTTTCCGCCTGGTGGACCCACGGGGCGGATGGATCGAATTCATGCGGCCCGGCGACAGGCGCGCCATTGGTCGGCGCGGAGTATATGCGAGTGAAACCTGCCATCCGGTCATTGCCCGAAGACCCCCGCATCGCCGCCTATCGCGACGCCGTTCGCGCGATGCGCGAAGGGCGCTTCGCGCTCGATTTCGATACCGGTGGCGGCGACCTCATCGGCGAACTCGGCGACGAACTGAAAGCGCTCGCCGACCATCTCGACTGGCACCTGTCGCATGCCGGCAAGCTGCACGAGATCACCGACAACGTCGTCGGTGGGCTGCTGCTCGACGACGTGCTGGATCGCATCTTCGATTCCTTCCAGGCCGTGATCCCATACGACCGGATCGGATTTGCCCTGTTGTCGGACGACGGTCGGTCGGCGCGCTCGTGCTGGGCCCGCGCCAATTTCGAGCCGATCCGGCTCGGCAGCGGATTCTCTGCGCGACTCGAGGGGAGCAGCCTCGGCGACATCATTGCCACCGGTCAGCCGCGGATCATCAACGATCTGGAGGCCTATCTCGCCAGTCATCCGCAATCCCATTCGACCCGGCTGATCGTCTCCGAGGGCATCCGGTCGAGCCTGACCTGCCCGCTGGTGAGCAAGGGAAAACCGATCGGGTTCCTGTTCTTCTCCAGTCTCGAACGCAATGCCTACGAGGTCGTGCACCAGGGCATCTTCCTGCGCATCGCGGCCCAGATGTCGGCGCTGATCGAGAAGGGGCGCCTGTACAAGCAGATCGTCGAGTTGAACCAGCGACTGACCGTCGAACAGGCCGAGCTGCAGCAACTGGCGACGCGCGACGCCCTGACCGGTGTGCTCAACCGCCGCGGCATCCTCGACCAACTGGCTTCGCAGTTCTCGCGCGCGTGCCGGGGCAGGGGCCAGATGGCGCTGATTCTGATCGACGTCGATCACTTCAAGTTGGTCAACGATCGCTTCGGCCATGCCGTTGGCGATGCGGTGCTGAAGGAGATCGCCCGCCGCATCGATCGGGACCTCCGCCAGTACAACCATCTCGGCCGGCTCGGGGGCGAGGAGTTCCTGGTGGTGCTGAGCGACGACGACAGCGCGCATGGCCCGGCAATCGCCGAGCGGTTGCGCCAACTGGTGGCCGCCACGCCGATTTCGTTCGAGGGCGCGGAGGTTCCGGTCACCTTCAGCGCCGGCGTCGTGCAGGCGATCGATCCGGCCATGGCCGGCACCATCGAGATGCTGATCGCGGTCGCCGACCAGGCCCTCTATGAGGCCAAGCATTCAGGCCGCAACCGGGTCGCGCACCGAGTCATCGCGGCGCCGTCCGAATGACCCATCGGCGGCAGCGCCTGTCGGCGGCGCGCCGTCGGGCAGGTGCGCCGCGGCGGGCGCCAAGCCGGCCCGGGCCACCACCGGTGTCGTCCGTGGAGCACCCGTCGGGATCGTGGCGTGTTCTCGCCGCGCCGGTCAGCGCGCGCTCAGGCGCAGTCGGGTGAGTGCATCGTCGGCGCCGATCAGCACCCCGAGGCCGTCCGCCGAGGGCCGGGGGCAAGGGCGTGTGTCGAATTCCCGGGCGAGGGCGGCGAGCTCGGGCGGGAAATAGAGCTTGAGCTCGCAGTGCAGGCGACCGTCGGATTCGTGACGCATCAATACCGCGGAGTCGCCGCCGTGCTCGGCGAATCGAGCCCGCACCGCGTCGACCGCGGCACCGGCGAGCATTGCGTCGCCGAGGTTGGCGACATGCCAGCGTTCTTCTCGAACGTCCATCTTGTGTGGCGGTCCGTCGGTGGCAGGGCCTCGGCCCCGTTCGATCCAGCTTAGCAGGCTTTTCCCGACGACCGGCGTCAGCGGTCGAAGTCCGGGGCATGGCCAACGACCGATCGTACCCGCGTGGCAACGTCGATCGGTCGCGGTGCGTGCCGGGTCTGTCCGGTTCTTCAGGGTTTCTCCAGTACACCATCAGGCGTGCTTCAAGCTTGGGATCGGGGCTGGGCCCACACTGCAACCATGTCGAACGGCGGCCGCAGCGGTGGCGCCGGCGGCGATGAAATCCGACAAGCCATCCCAAGGAGATGATTGACATGGACCCGCAATCGAACGCACTCGGTTCTTCCCGCGCCGGCGTCGCGGCAGCGCTGGCAGGCATGGCCGCCGCATTGGTCACCGGCGCAGCCTGTATCGGCCCGATGATCGGCATCACCCTCGGCATTGGCGGGCTCGGCTGGCTGGCACGCTATGCCCATCTGCAGCTGCCGGCGACCGTGCTGACGGTCGCGCTGCTGGCGCTCGCCTTCCACCAGCTCTATCGGCGTCGCGCATGCAGCGGCGCGGCACCGCGGCGCGCGCGCAGGGTGCTGTGGGTCGCGGTGGCCTTCGCCGTCGCGATCAACGCCTTCGAATACCTGATCCTGCCGACGCTGGCCTGAGCCCACGGAGAACACCATGAAAAGCACGCGAAACCTCATCGCCGCGACCGTCGTCTCGCTCCTCCCGTTGATCGTCGCGCCGGGCACGGCGCTGGCCGATGCGGCCGCGCCGTCGTCGATGGCACGCAAGGTCCTGCACGTGGATGGGATGGTCGGCGACAGCTGTCCGGTGCTGATCACCTCGGCACTGAAACGCGTCGAGGGTGTGACCCATGTCGAGGCCAGCTTCGCGACCCATTCGGCCACCGTCGAGTACGACCCGCAGCGGGTCAGCCTCGACCAGATCCGACGGACCATCCACCGCCAGGCCGGCTTCGACACCACCGTCGCCGAGTGAAACCGGAGGCCGGCCCTGGCGGCCGGCGCCGGGGTCCGTCGCCGGACGGCCCATGTTGTTATCGTGTCGTCTTCGAACTCGATCGCAACGACACTGTCCGAAGCGCGATGCAGACCTTCAAACTAGCTTATCGGATGCTGCGCCGGGACCTGCGGGCCGGCGAACTCAACCTGCTGGTGCTTGCGCTGGCAATCGCGGTGGCCAGTCTGAGCAGCGTCGGCTTCCTGACCGATCGGGTCGCCCAGGCGCTCGATCGGGAGGCCAATCAATTGCTTGGTGGCGACCTGTTGTTGAAGGCCGACCACCCGTGGCCGCCGGAAATCATCGCCGAGGCCCGCGATCGCGGCCTCGGCGTCGTCACCACGACGCAATTCACCAGCATGGCGAGCACCGCCGAGACTGCCCAACTGGCCGGCGTCAAGGCGGTCGAGCCCGGCTACCCGTTGCGCGGCAGCCTGCGCATCGCCGCTGGCCCCAATCGCGAGGACGCCCCGGCGCCGGGGATACCGCCGCGTGGCGAGGCTTGGCTCGACGAACGATTGTTCGCGGCGCTGGCGATCGCGCCGGGCGACAAGGTCGGCCTCGGCAACATCGAACTGAGCGCCAGCGCCATGGTGAGCTTCGAATCCGATCGCGGTGCCAATTTCTTCAGCCTGTTGCCGCGCATCATGATCAATGCCGGCGACCTGCCTGCGACCGGGCTGATCCAGCCCGGCAGCCGTGTCAGTCATCAGTTGCAGCTGGCCGGCGAGGCCGGCGCGATCGAGCGCTTTCGTACATGGGCCGAGCCGCGACTGGGCCGCGGCGAACGTCTCGAGTCGGTCGACAATGCACGCCCGGAAGTGCGCAACGCACTCGACCAGGCACAGCGATTCCTACGACTGGCGGCGCTGCTCGCGGTGATCCTGGCGGCCGTCGCGGTCGGTCTGTCGGCGCGTCGCTTCATGCAGCGACACGTCGACGGCTGCGCCGTGATGCGCTGCCTCGGTGCACCGGCCCGGCGTGTCATGCACCTGATCCTGCTGGAGTTCCTGATGCTCGCGGTGGTCGTCTCGCTGATCGGCGCAGCGCTCGGTTGGGCGGTGCAGTGGGGACTCGGGCGCATGCTCGCGGATCTGCTCGGTGCCTTGCTGCCGGCGGCGTCGGCGTTGCCACTGGCGCACGGCCTGCTGATCGGACTGGCGCTGCTGGTGGGTTTCGCGCTGCCGCAGCTGATCCAGCTCGGCAGCGTACCGATGCTGCGCGTGCTGCGTCGCGAATGGGGGCGTGTCGAGCCGGCGTCGGGCGCAGCCTGGCTGATCGGCGCGGTGGTGCTGATGGCCTTGCTGTTGTGGATCGCCGGCGAAGCCAGGCTCGGCCTGCTGGTGGCCGGTGGCTTCGCCGTCGCGCTGGGCCTGTTCGCGATCGCCGCGTGGGCGGTGCTGCGGGCCTTGGCCCGTCTGCGCGGAGGGCCGATGCGGGGCGGTTGGCGCTACGGCGTCGCTGCGCTGACCCGCCGCATGGGCGGCAGCGTGGTGCAGGCGGTGGCGCTGGGATCGGGGCTGACGGCCCTGTTGTTGTTGACCGTGATCCGGGCCGACCTGCTCGACAGCTGGCGCAGGACCACGCCGGAGAACGCGCCGAACCGGTTCGTGATCAATCTGCAGCCGGACCAGGCCGAGCGCTTCGAAGCCTTCTTCGTCGACCACGGCCTCGAGCGCCCAGGTCTGATGCCGATGATCCGTGGCCGCCTGACGGCGATCAACGGCGAACCAGTGCGGCCTGAGAACTATCCGGAAGGCCGCCCGCGGCGGCTGATCGAACGCGAGTTCAACCTCTCGTTCATGGCCGACCTGCCCGCCGGCAACCGCATCGTGGACGGACGCTGGCACGGTAGCGGCGGGACGCGGGCGTGGTCGGTCGAGAAGGGCATCGCCGACCTGTTCGACCTCGAACTCGGCGACCGCCTCGAATACGAGGTCGCCGGCGAGCGGGTCGAGGCGGTGATCGGCAGCATCCGCGCGCTCGACTGGGATTCGATGCGGGTCAATTTCTTCGTCATCGCCTCGCCCGGCGTGCTGGAAGACCGCCCGGCGAGCATGATCACGGCCTTTCATCTGCCCGCCGCGGAGCATGCCTTCACGACGCAACTGGTGGCGGCGTTTCCGAACATCTCGATCATTGACGTGACCGCAGTGATCGCCCAGATCCAGGCAATGATGGATCGACTGATCGCGATCGTGCAGTTCGTCTTCGGCTTTGCGCTGCTGGCGGGGCTGGTGGTGCTGTGGGCGGCGCTGCAGTCCACCCACGACGAGCGCGAGTACGAACTGGCGCTGCTGCGCACGCTCGGCGCGCGACACCGCCAGCTGCGCCACTCGCTGCTCGCCGAATTTGCAGTGCTGGGCGTGGTGGCCGGCGTGCTCGCGGGGCTCGGCGCCAGTGCCATCGGCTGGGCACTCGGCAACCATGCCTTCCGCCTCGACGACTACATGCCCGGGGCGTCGGCTACCTTGCTCGGGGCGCTCGCCGGCGGCTTCGGCGTGATGCTGGCGGGCTGGTTCGGCACGCGGACCCTGCTGACCCGGGCGCCGCTGGCGAGCCTGCGCGCCCTGGGCTGAGACTGTGGGCCTTTGCCGGGCCCGGCGGCATGGCGGTTATACTCGCCGACGTCATGAACCCCGCGGCCCTTGCCATCGACATCCCGAACTTCCAGTTGTGGTTGCTCGGCGCCGTCTCGGTGCTGGTGGGCGCCACATTGTGGCTGGCGGTCCGTCTCGACCGGCTGCAACGCCGACAGGAGACCTTGCCCGACGAGATCGCCGAGGTCCTCGCGCTCGAACTCGGCGAGCGGCACCGCGAGATGCTGGCGGACCTGCACCAGGGCCTGGCGCGCCAGAGCGATCGACTCGACACGCGCGCGCAGGAACACGCGGATCGTCTCGGCCGGCGGATGCAGGCCGAACTGAGCGCCACGCGCGAGGCGATGCAGTCCCTGCAACTGGCCTTGCACAAGGCCATGGACGGCCAGCGCGAGGACCTGTCGACGCGACTTGCCGCGGTGACGACGACACTCACCGACGGGCTCGCGAAGATGCGCAGCGAGGTGCTGGCGAGCACCCTGCAGACCCTGTCCGAGCACGGCCGCAAGGATCGCGAACTGCTGGCTGCCAGCATCGAGGCCCTGAGCCGCGGCATCAACGAACGCGTGGAGGCGATCAGCGGCCGTGTCGACGAGCGGCTCGACGAGGGCTTCCGCAAGACCAACGAGACCTTTGCCAACGTCATGGCGCGGCTCGCGACGATCGACGAGGCGCAGAAGAAGATCGACGGACTGACCACCAACGTGGTCGGCTTGCAGGAACTGCTCGGCGACCGCCAGGCACGGGGCGCCTTCGGCGAGGTGCAGCTCGAGGCCTTGGTGAGGAACGCCCTGCCGCCCGATGCCTACGAGTTCCAGGCGACGCTGCCCAATGGCACCCGTGTCGACTGCCTGCTGTGCCTGCCCGAGCCGACCGGTCGCGTTGCCGTGGATTCCAAGTTTCCGCTCGAGAACTTCCGGCGCATGGTGGATCCGGCGACCGGTGATTTCGAGCGGCGCGCCGCCCGCAGCGCCTTTCGCGCAGATCTGCGTCGCCATGCCGACGCCATTGCCGACAAGTACATCGTGCCCGACGTGACCTCCGACGGTGCGGTGATGTTCGTGCCGGCCGAGGCGGTGTTCGCCGAGATTCACGCGGCGCACCCGGAATTCGTCGCCCACGCCCAGGCGCGCCGGGTCTGGGTGGTGTCGCCGACCACGCTGATGGCCGTGCTGAACACTGCCCGCGCGGTGCTGAAGGATGTCGAGACGCGCAAGCAGATCCACGTCATACGCGATGCCCTGGGCAAGCTCTCGAAGGACTTCACGCGCTTCGACGAGCGCATGCAGAAGCTCGCCGCACACATCGAGCAGGCCAATCGCGACGTTCGCGAAGTGCAGGTGTCGAGCCGCAAGATCAGCGCGCGTTTCCAGCGCATCGAATCGGCCCAGCTCGACGAGCCCGAGGATGCCGCCGAGTCGCCGCCGCGTCTGGCCGACGGCGGCGCCTGACGGTCGTCGCGCGGCTCAGCCGCCGATGTAGGACATCTCGATCTTGCGCGCGGCTGCGGTTTCCGCCGTGCGGATCTCCGAATAGCGGTCTTCGCGCTGCTGCCAGACCGCGGCGATCGCCGAGCGCAGGCGTTCGTCGTCGGCACCGCCACGCAGCAGGGCGCGAAGGTCGTGACCCTGCTGCGCGAACAGGCAGGTGTAGAGCTTGCCTTCGGTCGACAGCCGCAGTCGCGTGCAGGTGGCGCAGAAGGCCTGGGTCACCGACGAGATGACGCCGACCTCGCCGCTGCCGTCGGCGTAGCGCCAGCGCTGGGCCACCTCGCCGGCGTAGTTGGCGTCGGCCGGCTGCAGCGGGAATTCGGCCGCGATACGATCGACCACCTCGCGCGACGGCAGCACCTCGTCCATGCGCCAGCCGTTGGAACTGCCGACGTCCATGTATTCGATGAAGCGCACGATGTGGCCGCTGCCGCGGAAGTGGCGGGCAAGGTCCATCACGGCATGATCGTTCACGCCGCGCTTGACCACCATGTTGACCTTGATCTGGCCGAAGCCCGCCCGTTCCGCTGCCGCGATGCCGGCCAGCACGTCGGCCACCGGGAAATCGACGTCGTTCATGCGGCGGAAGGTTTTCTCGTCGAGGGCATCGAGGCTGACGGTGATGCGGTCCAGACCGGCGTCGCGCAGGCGGGTCGCCAGCCGGGGCAGCAAGACGCCGTTGGTGGTCAGCGTCAGCTCGATGCCGGCGATCCTGGCCAGCGCGGCGATCAGGTGCTCGACACCGCGGCGCAGCAGCGGTTCGCCGCCGGTGATCCGAATCTTGCGGACCCCTTGCTCGGCGAAGATCCGTGCCAGCCGGGTGATCTCCTCGAAGCTCAGCAATTCCTTGCGCCCGAGGAAGGGATAGTCCTTGCCGAACACGCCCTTGGGCATGCAGTAGATGCAGCGGAAGTTGCAACGGTCGGTGATCGAGATGCGCAGATCGCGCAGTTCGCGGCCGCGGCGATCGCTGAGGTCGCGGCCGGGTTCAACCCGGCCGGCGCCCGGCAGCCGGCTGCGTTCGTCGATGATCGGGATGGTCGGGCGGCGGGTCATGGAGTTGAGGGCAGGATTGCAGACACCGCCCGATTATCGGCCGGCCGGCGTCCGCCAACAAGCGTGGGACCCGGCGTCGTCGCAGTGGTTCGGCGAAGCCGGGTGATCTGCTGGAATCGGCGATGCGCGCGGCGCGAGCGGTGGTCGCGCCGGCCGGCTATCGGTCGGCAGTGGGCGCCCGGGCGACCTTGCTTGCCGTTGCGGGGATCGGTGGCGGTGCTTCGGCGTCGCCGCCGGCGTCGGTGGCGACCGCGTCAGCGTGGCGCTTGAGTGCATGTGCGCGAACGCCGTTCGCGCCGCGATCGGTGTCGAGCGCGAGGACGCCGGTCATCGTGCTGAGGCCCGATACGCCGCCGGGCGACAGGTCGGGCTGCACGTCGGTGCCGGCGTCCCAGGCTAGCAGCATGGCCAGCGAAAGCAGGAGCATGCCCGCCGCAGCGCCGAACGCCAGGCCGATACCGGTCTTCTCTTCGCGATCCGTCATGCCCACTCCAAGCCTGACTGTACTCCCCACGGGGCGTCACGACCCCGGTGGAAACCCATCCATCATAGTCGAGCCGACGGCAATGTTGCAGTGCGTAATTGCGAGCGTTTGCAAGCGGATGCGCGCGCGGACCGCGCGTAGGATTGCGGGGGCGGGCGACGGCTGCGCCGCCCGGTGCGTCGACCGGGCCCCTGCCGTGGGCGTTCAGCCGACGCGGATGTGCCAGGGTTCGAAGCGCACGCCGAGACGGTTGTCGAGCGGGTAGCGGATGGCGACGTAGCCGAGATCGATCAGGCGCTTGAAGATCTCGGTTTCGGCGAAATCGGCCGTGAAGTTGCGTGCGCCCCAGCCTGCGATACCGACGTCGAAATCACCGATGCCGTGGAAGGAGTAGCCCGGCGGCGCCAGCGAGCGCGACGCCAGCGACAGGTTGCCGTCGAAACTGGTCGCCTTGGCGACGAACAGCCGCAATTGCTTGACGATGCCACGCACGCCGGAGGTGAGTATGACGTCGCTGCCGAGCGCAGCACGGATCTCGTCGTACATCGAGGTGGGTCGGCCGCGATACAGGTAATGGCCGGAGCCCCGGATCTTGACGATCTCGTTGCGGCCGATGCTCTGGGTCAGGCTGTCAAGCGGCTTGGTTCCGAGGAAGCCGTAGTGACTTGCGTCTTCGTAGAAAAGCCGTTCGATCAGCTCGGTCTCTGCGCGGGCGAATTCGCCGATCTGTGGGAAGTTGCGCGCAAAGGCCAGGATGTCGTCGAGGCTGGCGACCGTGAAGTTGGCGTAGCCGATGACGTCTTCCGCGCGCGCGAGCCTGGCGTCGATCGCGTTGAGCAGGTCCAGCGTCTTCCCGTCCGCGCGAATGTCGCCGGGATAATGGTGGTCCGGTTCGCGCATGCGGAACAGGTAGTCCTTGACCGGATCTGCCGCCGGGGGCGCGGCTTCCGGTCGCTCGGTCGCCTGCTTGGCCAGCGCCGGCAGCGGGCTGGCGAAGGGGGCGAGCAAGGCCAGACGGACGAAGTCTCTGCGTTGCATATTTCTCTTGCAATCTTTTCGTTGACACGTTGATAGCCCAGCTTGCCTTGTCGAGGCAAGCGGGATCGCACGCTCGCGGCATTTTCCCCCGGTGCCGTGGCGTAAGTGCGCAACGCCGGCGGATTCGGGGAAAACAATCGTTTCGTGGCGACGGTTCCGTGCAAGTCATCCGATGCTAGCGAAGCGCCAGCAGGAACGAATCGATCGAATGTGCGAACGGCGGGAAATGGCCGGCCGCCGGCAAGACGGGTGTCCCCCGATCGGACCAACCGCTCTTCCGGACCAGGACCTCGGCGCCGGTCAACGTTTCTTTCTTCGGCGCGATCTACCATTCGGCTCTTGACCGAGCGCACCGCAATGGCCTGCCACAGGTGGGCGGAGGTAGGGAGCCGTGAAGATGTATCGAACCCTGTGCGTCGCCGTCGCCACTGTGGCTGCGCTTGCTGCCTGCAGCAGCGCGCGACGGCCGATGTCGGACGACGGCCCGCCGGCGATGCGTGCACCGGAGTTGCTGCAGTTGCTCACGTCGGGCGGCCTCTTCGACCATGTGGACGCCGAAGGCACTGCCGCGACGCTGCAGTTCTTGCGCGACGGCTCGGTGGTCGCAGTGGGACCGGGCGGCGAGCGCCGTGGCCGCTGGCGCATCGCCGGCGACCGCTATTGCCTGACCTGGCAATCCGGCGACGTCGATGAACGGTGCTATCGCGCCCGACGCACGGGCGAGGGTGCCCATGCGCTGACCGGGCTGGACGGTCGTGCCGCCGGTAGCCTGACCCTGCGTCGATGATCGTGACTCGGCCGGCTCTGGCCGAGCGGCCTTGGAGCTCCCCGCATTGCATGCGACCGTTGTGGCTACTCCGATTGCTCGAGGTAGGCGCCATAGATCCAGCCGTCCCGGCCGTCGCTTGTCCGTAATTTTCGCCAGTAGTCGAAATAGGTGCCGTTCTCACGCACCAGCAGGTACTTGCGGAGGCTGCGATCGATATAGGTGGCGGTGTCGCCGGCCTGGACCAGGACCGTGCCCGGCATCACGTGGGTGCCGGGTGCCGGACGCAGTTTGGCGGTACGGGTGACGGTGACGGCGTGATTCATTGCCAGTCGGTCGTGGATGCAGACCGGGTAGGCGGCAGCGAGCCCGAGGGCGACGACGACGATCAGCCGGCCGAGCGTGCGCCGATCGCGGAAACCTGCGGCGCGCGGACCCTGCTGCGGGCGCCTGGCCACGGTCCGCACGGTGGCGATCAACTCGTGCAGGTGCTGGCGAAACGCTCGTCCGGCGCGCAGTTCCACCGCCTGCACCCGGTGCAGCGGAGCCACTGTCGTCGGCAGCTCCGCTTCGCCCGGCATGCGTGCCTTGCCGATGAGCACCGGCACGATCGGTAGGCCCAGCGCGATCCCGAGCTCCAGTTCGATCCGCAGGAAGTCGGTCGCCATGTCCAGCAAGCGGGTGCCGTCCGCGCCGGTGGCGTTCCAGCCGTCGCCGATGAGGACCAGCAGCACGTCCGACTGCTGCATGGCCTGCTCGATGCGTTCGGGAAAATCCTGACCCGGCGTGATCGAGGCGACGTCGAGAAACACGGAGCCCTTGCCGAATCTCCGCTCCAGTTCGTCGCGTACCGCCAGCGCGACGTAGGCGGAATCATCGCGGCGGTATGAAATGAAGACTCGGATGCGGCGCTTCATCAGGCTCGAAAACGGTCGGCTCGGAGTCCATCCGGTCTTCAGTATGGATGAGCTTGCGGCGTCGCGGGTGGTAGGACGGACTGGAAACCGATCTGCGGAAATGAAACCCGCACTGGCATGGCCCGCACCGACGGCGCCGCGTTGGGCGCGTGGAAGGCCCGGCAGCCGCACCGAGGCGACCCATCCGGGCGGACGGACGGACGGAGGCGATTTTCGGCCCTCACCACCGCATGGGACGGCGGCAGGCGCCGCCGCCCGCGGCCGGGAGCGATGGTCAGACCGGCTGGTCGAGGGCGATGTCCAGCGCCTGGATCATGCCGCTTGCAGCCTCGAGCAATTCGTCCCGGCTCTTGCCTTTCGCCAGTGGACCGTCCACCAGCAGGCTGGCCAGGCCGTGTACCGAAGACCAGGCCAGCAGTTCCTGGGCACTGAAGGCGTCCGGGTCTTCGTCCCGAAGTGTCTGCGCGAATCCACCCTGGATGCATTGCGCGAGCTTGCGTGTGGCGGCGAGATAGTCGCCGTCCTGCGCATAGATGGTCTCCTCGCGCCACATCGCGCGGAAGAAGGCCGGCTTGGCGATGGCGAAGGCGACGTAGGCCAGGCCGACCGCGTGGAACGCGTTGCCGCCATGGTGTTGAACCTGCTGCTTGGCGCCTTCCATCGCGTCGACGAGTTGGTTCAGTGCGCGTGTGGCGAAGGCGGTGAGCAGCGCGCGCTTGTCCACGTAGTGGCGGAACGCAGAGGACGGCGAGACGCCCACTCTCTTCGCGCATGCGCGCAGCGTGACGGCTTCGATGCCGAACTGCGAGGCGATCTCGTCGACGGCCTCGAGCAGGGATTCGGCGAGGTGGCCATGATGGTAGCGGGTCTTTTCTGTGCTCATGGGGGTAGTGATAGCACGTAATGTGAACGGCGTTAACTTTTTTCGTCGCGACCCTTGAAATTCACCCGGGCTTCCCTTACATTGCATGTGAACGGCGTTAACATCGTCTCGCCAGTCGTGTTGGCCCGTGCGTTCCGCTACCAGATGGAGACCAGAGACCATGTCATCGACTCAATATTCACAGGCTTCCCAGTCCGGTCCGCGCTGTTCGCATCGCGGCGCGTCGTGTCGCTGGGGCGGACACTGGAGTGCCGCCAACATCGGTGCGATCGTGCTCGCGTTCTTCATCTGGGTGCCGCTCGGATTCGTGATCCTGCTGTGGGCCGCCACCGGCCATGCGATCGACGATCTGCCCGCCTGGCTGCGCGACAAGTGGCGCCAGATCAATTCGATCGGCAAGCGGGCCAGGGACGACAGCGACAATGCGGTGTTCAACGAGTACCAGCAGACCCAGCACGACCGGATCCGCGAAATCAAAGACGAGATCCGCCGCCGAGCGGAATCGTTCCGGGACTTTCGCAAGGATGCCCGGCGCCGGCAGGATCAGCGCGAGTTCGATGAGTTCATGGCGACCAATCCGGCCGGGGATGTCGCCAGGGATTGACCTGCGGTAATCCCGCGGCATGAGGCCGCGGCGTGGTAACAAGCGGGCCTGTGCGTCGCCGAGCAAGCGGCGCGCAGGTCCGCGATGCCTTTGGTCCGCGCGCAGCGCGAATTTCAGCCGGGTCTCTCGGTGCCGCCCTGCAGATCCGCCTGACGCGGTCGCTGCCGGCAGTGCCTGTACCCGGCATTCGGCGCGGAACGAACCACTTGGTGGCGAACGGGCCGGTGGGGACAGCCGCGGGCGGGTAGGCGAGCGCCGGGCCCGAGGCGTCTCCGCCCGCCACACCATCGTCGGGGATGATGTCTTCGATATCGGTCGTGTCCGCCGGCGTCCCGGATCCGGCGAAGCCCGCTTGCCGTCCCGCATGCGGAATCCTTTGGCGGTCGCGCATGTCCGTCGGCAGCGGCATATGCCGGACGCGGTTTCGAATCGTCTCCGCAGCGCTAAAGTTCAATGCTTTCCATGACGATGGGGATCTTGGGCAACGACTTCCTTGATCCGGCGTGTCCGGCAGGAGCCGTAAAGTTGATCGGATCGTGTGGCGCACGGTTGACCGTCCGCGAGGTGCGCATGGATCGACCGGGCATGAGGGCCAAATGATGGTTGAAGCAGCGGAGAAGAAGGCGCCGTTCGTCGTGGAATGGCGCGATGGATTCAAGATCAACGTGCAGCAGGTGGACAGCGAGCACAAGCACCTGTTCGCGCTGGTCAAGCGACTCGATCTGACGACCGTGGATGAAACGCTCGACGAATTGCTCGAGTACGTCGTCACTCATTTCTCGAACGAGCAGCAGCTGATGGAAGACAGCGGCTATCCCGATTTCCCGAGCCACCTGAAACTGCACGAGGAATTCAGTTCCACCGTTGCCGACTTCCTCAGTGCCAGCGAATCATGGGACGACGATCGGATCCAGGCGCTTCGCAGATTTCTGAACAAGTGGCTGATCGGGCACATCATGACCCACGACCTGCGCTTCGGGAACTGGTACCGGGACCACCACGGCGACAGTGCGCCGGCCACCGTCAAGGCGAGCAAGAAGGTGGGCTGGTTCGATCGACTGCTCGGACGCGGCTGATCAGGGATCTGCGCGCGAGCCGGCGACACCCCTGGCTGTCGCCACGACCGCGTCCGAACTACCGGTCGTGTCCGATTCGCAGCCCGCGACTTCCCCATCGCCGGACCACCCGGAGCCCTGCGCCGGGTTCGTAATGGCTGCTCCGACATCTTCGGCCTTGCTCATGGAATTTGTCTCCAGTCGTTTGCCATATGTCCTCTTCCCCGGTCCTGGCGGCAGGTCTCGCCGCAATCATCGCAACGCTGCTCGGCGCCTTCCTGTGGTACGAGCACGAACAATTCGGAACGCGGCACGTGCAAAGGCCGCAAATCGAATCGATGAAGCCGCCGTCGAATGCGGATGACACTGCACGAACGATTCGACCTGATCCGCCAACAGCCCGTTCGTCCGTGAGGCCGGGCCTCACCCGATGTGACGGACCGCATGGCACCAGCTACCAGGATTTTCCGTGCAGTGGAGCACAGGTTCCAGGAAAGATCGATGGCGGCACCGTTAGCGTGATCGCGCCGCAGGACCGCGCCCGGTTCGCTGGGGTCGAGCCGGAAAAGCGCAAGGTCGCAACTGTTGCACGCGCCGGCTCGTCACCGAGGATCAAGCTGCCTTCGTCCAAGCCCTCGAGAGCACAAATCTGCAATGAACTCAGGGACCGAATTCGAGCCGTCGAGGGCCAGGAGCGAATTGGCGGCTCGGCGGGATGGATGGACCACCTGAGGGAACGCAAGCGGTCGGTGCAGGATGCGATGTGGCAGTCCGGCTGCTAGTGCATCCGGCGGAGTTCTCCTGCGCCATCGAAGGCGGGGGATCTCGAGCCTAGAGGCGCACCGGTGCAGACGTGACCTGGACGACGGGCTCGGCCGCCAGCGGCAGTGGACGGCACGGGGATGCACGCCCGTTATCCACTCGGCAGCACGGGAAGATGCTCTTGCTTGCCGACCATCGCCTGTAACACCACGCCGGGATGCTTCCGTATTGAAGTTCCTCGATTGCGGCCGTAGACACCCTGTAGCATGACGGCCGCCTTGCCGATCGACGGCGCGGTGGCGGCCTAGCGGTGACGAACGTGGCGATCGATGACGCAGCAGTGCCGAAAGTTGCGCTGTGGCCCGGTGGAGCGGCCAGGGTGAGCAAATGCAAAAAAGCCCAACCATGCGGCTGGGCCTTGTGCGGTGTCTTGGCTCCCCGACCTGGGCTCGAACCAGGGACCTGCGGATTAACAGTCCGTCGCTCTACCGACTGAGCTATCGGGGATCGAAAGAGCGCGCAGTATAGTCAGCGCTCGTGAGGTGGTCAACAAGGCGCGATGCGGGATTTCAGAGACAATGTCGATGACGACGAACGAGTGGTGATGGCCGATGGCTCTATTTACCAATGAATCCGTGCTGGTGCGCACCGAGGAGGGCGAGGCCGCTGCGCGGCAGCCCCGGCGGGTAGCGTCGAACCGGGCGCGGGCGGCGCTGTTGCTGCTCGATGGCCAGCTCTCTGTCGGCGAGATGAAGCGGCGCTTCGGCGAGTCCCTCGAGGTCGAGGAAGCGCTGATGGAACTGCTGCGCGACGGCCTCGCGGTGGATCGCGACGACGCGGTGACGGATCTGGAGGAAGAGATCGAGCTCGAAGATCGGCTCGAGCCGAAGGAGGAGCCGCCCACCGAGCCGCCGCCCGATCCCGAAGTGTCGATTCCGCCAGGATTTTCGCTGGCTGGCCGCACGCCGTCCCGATCGCCGATGGAGCCGGAGACCGATGACATGGCGCCGGTCGAATTGCCGCCGGATCGGCTCACCGAGGGCCGGATGGAGCCGGATCTCGACGTCGATGCGTCGATCAGTGCGGCCTATGCCGACAAGCGGCCCGGCAAGAAGAAAAAGAAGGGCAAGCAGCGGGCTCGGCGCAGTGCCGACGAGCCGTCGATGCTGGTCCTGTTCGTGGACCGGGTGCGCTATTACCTGCTGCACCTGTTCCGCGGTGCCGTGATGCTCGGCATAGCGGCGGTGATCGGCGTCCTGCTGGTGATCCTGTGGCAGGCGCCGGAATGGTTCCGCGGTGAAATCGAGGCCAAGACGCGGGCTGTTGCCGGCACGGACATCGCGATCGAGGATCTGCGCCCGGGCTGGGACGACGGGCCGGTGCTGCGACTCGCCGGGCTGACGGTGGGTGCCGGCGAAGAGGCCACCTTGATTTCGAAGGTGGATGTAAAGCCGGACTGGTATGCCTTGATCAGGCAGGGCGACGTCGGCGCGACTGTGCACCTGTCCGGCATCGAGGGCACGCCGACGCAACTCGCGGCCATCCTCAATCGGGTCGACTTCAGCCAGTTCGAGGTGATGCGGGTCGCCGTCGAAGAACTGCGGGTGAAGCTTGCGGACAATCTCGCGATGACCTTCGCCGGGGACGGTGAGGTCGAGTACGGCGCCTTGCAGCGGTTGAACCTGCGGACGGCGGACGGCGGAAGCATTCGCTATCGTGTCCCGCTGCCGATGTCGTTCCCGATCGAGGTTTCAGGCACGGCCGAGAACTGGAAGCCGCCCTTCCTAGAGGGCATGACGGTCGAGTCGCTGCAGTTCGACGGCCTGCTCTACGACGAGGGGATCCACGTGATGTCGGCCGGGGGGGCACTCTTTGGCGGACGCTACGGCGGCCGCATGGAGATCGCGTGGCAACAGTTGCCGGTGGCCCTCAATGGCGAGATCCAGCTCGAAGGCCTGCGTCTGGAGCGCGTGATGCCGGCGCTGCGCAAGAGCGGCGACCTGGAGGGGGGGCTCAACGGAACGCTGGAACTGGCCTCCGAGGCCGACAGTTTCGACGGACTCGGCGAAGCCATGGCGCTCAACAGCCGGGTCGAAATCGAAAACGGGCGCTTCGGCGGACTCGACGTCGGCGCCATCATGCGGGAACGGGGTAATGGCGTCGTGCGCGGTGGCGCAACCCGCTTCGATTCGATGAAGCTGGATGTCAGCATGAACATGACCGATCGACAGTTGAAGGCGGCGATCCGGCAGTTCGATGCGGGCAATCTGCACGTCGGCGGCGGTCTCGCGATCGCGCCGGACGACGAGCTGACCGGACGGTTGACCAGTACGCTGGCAACCGGCGAGCGCCGTGTGTCGCTGCCGGTGGTGGTGTCGGGGACGCTCGGATCGCCGGCCCTGCGTCTGGCGCCGGAGGCGCGCAACTGAATCGCGCCCGGTTCGTCGCGACGCGGCCGGCCGGCCAGCCTGTCAGGCCGGCTCGAAGTAGTCGATCAGCAGTTGTACGGTGCTGCGACCGTTGAATTCATTGACCGCCAGGCGGTAGGCGGCGCGGATTCGCGCCGGCGCGGCTTCGGCGTGGTTGAAGCGGATCGCCTCGAAGCGCGTGCGCCCCTTGCGCAGCGCGAGCTTCAGGTGGCGATCCTTGAGCAGTCGCTGCTGGTCGACCTCGAAGACGTCGTCGAACACCGGGCCAGGAAATCCCTGGCCCCAGATTTCCTGCTCCAGTCGACGCGCCGACACCAGCGTCATGTAGCCGGGGTCGAGCGGCCCGTCACTGTCGATCGTATGTTCGGGTGGCCGATCGCCGACGAACGCCCGCACGGCGGCCTCGAAGGCCTCGCAGAAGGGCGGGTAGTCGGCTTCCGCGATCGCGAGTCCGGCCGCCATCGCGTGGCCGCCGAAACGCAGCAGGAGCCCGGGCCGCCGCTTGCTGACGAGATCCAGCACGTCACGCAGGTGCACGCCGTCGATCGATCGGCCGGAGCCCTTCAACTCCCCGTCCGTGCTGCGGGCGAAGGCGATTGTCGGTCGGTGCACGCGTTCGCGGATGCGGCCGGCGAGGATGCCGATCACCCCCTGGTGCCAGGTCGGTTCGAACAGCGCCACGCTGGCCTGGCCGGCGACGTCGAGTCGGTCCAGCTCGATCAGCGCATCGGCCTGCATGTCGGCCTCGATCGCGCGGCGTTCGCGGTTCAGGCTGTCGAGTTCGCGAGCGATGTTGAGGGCGCGGGGGAGGTCGTCGGTGGCGAGGCATTCGATGCCGAGTGACATGTCGGCGAGTCTGCCGGCGGCGTTGAGACGCGGCCCGAGGGCGAAGCCGAGATCGAAGGTGGTGGCCCGTTCCACCTCGCGGCCGGCTACCGAGAACAGCGCGCGCATGCCCGGCTGCACGCGGCCGGTACGCATGCGCCGCAGGCCCTGCGACACCAGGATGCGATTGTTGCGGTCCAGGCGCACGACGTCGGCGACGGTGCCGAGCGCGACCAGGTCGAGCAGTGACGCGAGATTGGGCTCGGGACGCTCGGCGAAGGCATTGCGCGAGCGCAACTCGGCCCGCAGTGCCAGCATCACGTAGAACATCACGCCGACACCGGCGATCGACTTGCTCTCGAACGGGCAGCCGGGCTGGTTCGGATTGACGATCACGTCCGCGTCCGGCAGCACTTCGGCGGGCAGATGATGATCGGTGATCAGGGTGGCCATGCTGGCAGCGCGGGCCGCCGCGACCCCGTCCACACTGGCAATGCCGTTGTCGACGGTGATCAGCAGCTCGGGCTGCAGGGGTACCGCCAGGTCGACGATCGCCGGGGTCAGGCCGTAGCCGTACTCGAAGCGGTTTGGCACCAGGTAGGCGACGTCGGCGCCGAAGGCACGCAGTGCCCGCAGCCCGACCGCACAGGCGGTGGCGCCGTCGCAGTCGTAGTCGGCCACGATCAGCATGCGGGCCCCGGCTTCGATCGCATCGGCCAGCAATGTCGCGGCTTCGTCCGCGCCCTTGAGGCCGCTCGGCGGCAGCAGGCCGGCAAGGTCGTACTCGAGTTCGGCGCGTCCGGCCACGCCGCGGGCGCAGTAGATGCGGGCGAGCAGCGGGTCGACGCCGCTGTCGACCAAGGCCTGGACTTCGCGTGGGGCGGCGGTGCGGCGCTGGATTCGGCTCATTGCTGGCGGGCGATGAATGCCTGCAGCGGCACACGACGCTTCCAGAACGGCCACAGCCGCGGTCGGACGAGGTCGGCGACGAGGGTCGCGCGGTCTCCCGGCGCGTGGATCGAGATCCGGTGCACAGGGCCCTGGCGCATTGCTGCCAGCGCCGGCGCGAGCCATTCGGTGTCGAACGACGCCAGAGCGTGTTGCCAGGCACCGAGGTCGAGGTGGCGGGCGCCGTCGGCGGCCTCATCGACGCATACCAATGCGCCGTCGCCGGCAGCGACCAGCGCGTCGATCGCTTGGTCACCACAGGTGACGCCCGCGCTGCGGCACAGTCCCCGGAGCAGGCTGCCGTCGCCGACCACGACGGTGGCCGGTGCGAGAGCGGCTTGCGGTGGGTCGCCGGCGCCCCACGGCCACAGGCTGTTGATGCTCTGCCGGCCTTCCGCTTCCCGCGCCATGTTGACCGGATGGTGGTGCAGCCATACCTGGGTCTCGTTGATCAGCCGGTGCCACTCGGCGGCGCCTTCGCCCTCGGGCATGAAGTGAGCCACCGGCCGCCCGACGACGTCGGCCAACGGCGCAAAGGTGGTCGGCGTGCCGCCGGCGAGGCCGAGATACCAGCGGTACGGACTTGCCATCTCGAAGCGGCCGATTGCGCCGAATTCGTGGTTCAGACCTGCGATCAGCGCTGCTGCCTCGTCGACCGTGATGTCGAGCTCCGATCCTTCGATCAGCAGCAGGTGATCGCGTGCAAATCGCAGGCCGACCGGGTCCGCGCACAGCCAGCTGGCCTCATCCGGTGGCTGCAGGCCGTCTTCACCGAGTCGCCGCAGCGCCGCCAGGGAGCTGGCGGGTGGCAGTCCGAAAGCCGACAGCAGCGCGACTTCGCCACCCTGGCCCTGCGCCAGCTCGCAAGCCGCCACGCCGAGCAGGCGCGCGAGCGCTGGCGTCTCTAGGCCGCGCGTGGGCGCTTCGGTCTGCAGGCCGGGCCACAGCAGGCCGGGGACGAAGAACTGGATATGCATCTCGGACGGTCCGGGCGGACCCGGATGCTACCACGCGCGCCGGCCTCGATCCTTCCGGCTCGGTCGCAGTTGAGCGGTCTCGGGCATGCCTTCAGGCACAATGGCGGCTTTGCTTCGGTTCCGCCAGGATGCGCTACGAATGGCTGGTCGGGCTGCGCTACACCCGCTCGCGCAAGCGGGCGCAAGGGCGCAACCGCTTCATTTCCTTCATCTCCCTCGTGTCGATGGCCGGCATCGCGCTCGGCGTGACCGCGCTGATCACCGTGCTGTCGGTGATGAACGGTTTCCAGGACGAACTCCGCAGCCGGATTCTCGGTGTCGCATCGCATGCCGAAGTGACGGGTTTCGACGGTGGCCTGACAAACTGGCAGCAGGTTTCCGAACGGGTGCGCCGAAACCCCGAGGTACTGGCCACGGCGCCCTACGTGCAGGCGCAGGGGATGCTTTCGCTCGACGACGCGGTCCGCGGCACCCTGGTCCGCGGCGTGTTGCCCGCCGACGAGGAGACCGTCGCCGACTTCGCCCGCTACATGCGGGTCGGCAGTCTCGATGCGCTTGCACCCGGGCGTTTCGGCATCGTGCTCGGGCTCGAACTGGCCCATGCCCTGCGCGCCCAGGTCGGCGAGAAGGTCACGCTGATCGCGCCACAGGGCCTGGTGACGCCGGCTGCGGTTCTGCCACGGCTGAAGCAATTCACCGTGGTCGGCATCTTCGAGGCCGGCATGTACGAGTTCGATTCCGGCCTGGCGTTGATTCACATGGCCGACGCCCAGGTGCTCTATCGCATGGGGGACGAGGTGTCCGGGCTTCGGATCAAGGTCGGCGACCTGTTCGACGCGCCGCGCGTCGCACGCGAACTGGCCAGCGACATGGGCGGCCGGCTGGCGATCCGCGACTGGACGATGAGCCACGCCAACTTCTTCCGGGCGGTGGCGCTCGAGAAGAAGATGATGGCGATCATCCTGTTCCTGATCGTCGCGGTCGCGGCCTTCAACATCGTGTCGACGCTGGTGATGGCGGTGCAGGAGAAATACGCCGACATCGCGATCCTGCGCACGCTCGGTGCGTCGCCATCGTCGGTGATGGCGATCTTCGTGCTGCAGGGCACGGTGATCGGCGTGGTCGGCCTGATCATCGGTACCGCCGGCGGCGTCGCACTGGCGAGCAACCTCGATGTGGTCATTCCGTTTCTCGAACGCTTGCTCGGCACGACGCTGTGGAACAAGGAGGTGTACTACATCACCGACATGCCCTCGACAGTGCTGGCGAGCGACGTGTGGACCATCGTCACCGTCTCCTTCGTGCTGACGCTGCTGGCGGCGATCTATCCGAGCTGGCGTGCCGCGCGCGTCAATCCGGCGGAGGCGTTGCGCTATGAGTGAGGCGACGGCGGTGCTGGCCTGCCGGGATTTGGTCAAGCGATTCCGCGAGGGCCCGGATGCGGTCGAGGTGCTGCGTGGCGTCAGCCTCGAAGTCGGCGCCGGCGAGCGGGTTGCGATCGTCGGCGCATCGGGCAGCGGCAAGAGTACGCTGCTGCATCTGCTCGGTGGCCTCGACGTGCCGAGCGCCGGCGAGGTGCGCCTGGCTGGCCGGCAGGTGTCCAGGCTGGCCGAGGCCGAGCGCGGTCGGCTGCGCAACCAGGCCCTCGGTTTCGTCTATCAGTTCCATCATCTGCTGCCCGAGTTCACGGCACTCGAGAACGTGGCAATGCCACTCTATATCCGCCGCATGGCGCGCGCCGACGCGGACCGGCGGGCGGCTGCGATGCTCTCGGACGTCGGGCTGGGGCACCGGCTCGACCACCATCCGGGCGAACTTTCCGGGGGCGAGCGCCAACGCGCTGCGATCGCACGGGCGCTGGTCACGGAGCCGGCCTGCGTGTTGGCAGACGAACCCACCGGCAATCTCGACCGTAGAACCGCAGAGACGGTGTTCGACCTGATGCTCTCGCTCAATCGTCGCCTCAACACCAGCTTCGTCATCGTCACCCACGACAGCGCGCTCGCCGCCCGTGCCGGGCGCAGCCTGCGGCTCGAGGACGGCAGGCTGTCGGTCGATATAACTCGATGATATGACAAAGGTTATATCCCGACGAGGAGTGTCGGCAATGGGCTAAAGTTCTCGGGTGACCGACCGTAGGGTGGCTGTGGCCCGCCGGCCAATTTCCGCAATTCGGAGGCACTCGTGAAGACTGTGTTCGCACCCGTGGTTGGTCTGCTCAACCGACTGAATTACAAGTCGAAGTTCCTCGTCGTCCTGTCCATTGCGGCGGCCACCGGCATCATCATGGCCGGGCAGTTGTACATCCAGCTCGACCGAAACATCGAATTGACCCGGTCTGAGCAGCGCGGCCTCGAGAGCTACCCGGCCGCGATCGATGTCCTCACCCTGATGCAGCAGCACCGAGGCCTGACGGCCGGCCTGCTCGGAGGCAGCCAGGCGCTCGAAGCGAAAGTCGACGCCAAGGCGCAGGCACTCGACGAGGCCGTTGCCCGTTTCGAAGCGGTTCTGGCAGGCCCTGCTGCCGGCTTCGGGCTCGATGCCGGCTGGAACGCCCTCAAGCGGCAGTGGACGGCCCTCCGTGACAATGGGCGCGGACTCGCTCGCGCCGAGAACTTCGCCCGCCATACGGCGATGGTCGAAGGCATGCTGAGCCTGATCAGCGACCTCGGCGAGCACTCCGGACTCGGTCTCGACCCGGAGGGCGCGTCGATGAACCTGATCACGCCGATGTTCCATGCGATCCCCGAGATCACCGAGCGGCTGGGCCGGCTGCGAGGCAAGGGCACCGGAATCCTGGCCAGCGGTGCGACCCAGTACGCAGAACACGACGCCGTCGTCGCGCAACTGGCCGAACTGTCGGTGACTGCAAAGGCACTCGACGAGAACCTGAGGCGGGCCGCCAGCGAGGACATTGCCGACAGTTCGCGGGTGTCGAGCGCCCGTGGCGAGATCGCCTCGGCCATCGCCAGAATGCACAACGTAGCGACCGAGCAGATCGTCCAAGGCCAGATGAGTCTGCCCCCGGCCAAGTTCTTCGCCGAGGGCACGGCAGCCATCGACGTCGTGCTCGAGCACCTGAACGAGAGCATTCGTCCGGTGGTCGGCGGGCTGCTGAGCGCCCGCTTGCAGAAGCTCGAACGACAATTGGCGCTGGAGCTCGGGATCGCGGCCGCGGCGCTCGGCCTGCTCACCTACATCCTGGTCGGCATGTACTTCGCGATACTCGGCTCGGTGCGCGAATTGACCGATGGCGCCCGCCAGCTAGCCGACGGCGATTACACGGTACGGATACGCTTCAGTGCGCGCGACGAACTGTCTCAGGTCGCTGAGCAGTTCAACCAGATGACCGGCAGCCTCGGCGCTCTGGTGCGCGAAATCAAGAACCGCGCCGGCGAACTGGCGGCTGCGGCGGGCAGCCTCAGCGGGGCTGCGCGCGATATTGCGGGCAGTTCGGAAAATCAGAGCGAGGCGGCCACCAGCATGGCGGCGGCGATCGAGCAGATGACCGTCAGCATCGGCGAGATCGCCCGGCACGCCGAAGACGCCGCCGAGAAATCCGAGACGTCCGGCAAGCTCTCCGGCGAAGGCGGCGAACTGACCGCACGCACGGTCATCGGCATGGAACAGCTGGCGGAGGTCGTCGGACGCTCGGCCGGCGTGATCGAAAAACTGGGCACCCAGTCGAGCGAGATCAGCAATATCGTCAACACCATCCGCGAAATCGCCGACCAGACCAATCTGCTCGCTTTGAACGCGGCGATCGAGGCCGCGCGCGCCGGTGAGAGCGGTCGCGGCTTCGCCGTGGTCGCGGATGAGGTGCGCAAGCTCGCCGAACGCACGGCGAGCGCCACCGGTGAGATCACCGGCATGGTCGACGCGATCCAGTCGGGCACCGCCGAGGCCGTCGAGACCATGTCGCAAGGGGTCGAGCGGGTGCGAGAAGGCGTCGAACTGAGTGGCCGCTCGGGCGAGGCGATGCAACAGATCAGCGCTGCCGCGGATCAGGTGATGGCCTCGGTGCGAGACATCAACCACGCGCTCGGCGAACAGGGTTCCGTCAGCACCGAGATCGCGCGCAACGTCGAGGCGATCGCACGGATGGCCGAAGAGAACAACGAGTCGGTCAAGCGCACGTCCCAGACTGCGGTCCAGCTCGAAGGCGTGGCCGGCGAACTGCTCGATCAGGTTTCCCGCTTCCGCGTCTGATGTCGCGCCTGACGGCGTGCCAGGGCGCGCATCAGGTGCATTCGCCACGCCAGCTTGACCGCCACGTAGCCGAATGCGGCGAGGCCGATCGCCAGCAGCAGCAAACCCAGTGCGAGCGGCTCACCAAGTGCCAGCAGCCAGTCGAATCCGGCGGACATCCATTCAACCAGACTGGCGTCGCCGCGTGGCGGTGGCGGGGTGAAAGTGCCGCCGCTCGCCAGCAGCCAGTCGCCGAGCGTGAATGCGGCCAGATACAGCGGTACGATCGTAAGCGGATTGCTGTAGAGCGTGGTCACCAGCGCGAGCGGCAGATTGACCCGGAACAGCACGCACGCGAGTGCCGCGCCCGGCATCTGGAACGGGCCCGGAATCAATCCGCAGAACAGGCCGACTGCGACCGCGCCGGCCGCCGAGTGGCGATTCAGATGCCATAGCCGCGGGTGCAGCAGCGTACCGGCGAAAGGTCGCATCCAGCGGTTGTGCCGGATCGACGATGGGTCCGGCAGGTGGCGACGGATCAGACGCCGCACGGTGATTCGCTCGCGCGACGACGACGGTCGAACTCGGAACTCGTTCGCATGGTGGGCGTGTCGGCGGCTGCGAATTGACGAAGCGCGGATTCTAGCCTGCATTTCAACGCGGCCTCAGGCCTGCGCCCGATCGGTCGGCGAAGCCGGGGCGTCCGGTGCGCACGGCCTGCCGATCCCGTTGCCCGGCGCTTCGCCACCCGCGACCGCGTGCCGGCTCGATACTTGGCGACAGCGCGCTGGCTGCGGTCTAATGGCGTCATGTATGCCAATGTCCTGGCCGTGGTGGCTGCCTGTGGCGCGCTGCAGTCGTTGCCGGTGCTGCCGTCCGACGGCGTGCTGGCGGCGGTCACGGCGCTTGGCGGCGGACTGCTCACGTGTGCGACACGGGTCGGCCGTGGGCCGATGGCTCGCCTGATGGCTACCGCCGCCGTCTTTGCGCTGGCCTTCGCATGGGCGGGCATGCGCGCCGAGTGGCGGATCGGGGATGCCCTTGCGGCCGATCTCGAAGGGCAGGACCTGCAAGTCAGCGGCGCGATCGTCAGCCTGCCACTTCGATCGCCCGGCTCGCTTGCCTTCGATTTCGAGCTCGACGACGAAGTTGCCGGCGTACCCCGCTTGTTGCGCCTGCGCTGGTACGCCGAGCGGGCGCAGCCGCGATCCCTGCCACGGCTGGTGCCAGGGGAGCGTTGGCGATTGACGGTACGGCTCCGGCGCCCGCACGGGCGCCTCAATCCGCACGGTGGTGACAGCGATGCGCGGATGCTGGCGGAAGGCGTTCGCGCCGTCGGCTACGTGCGCGCGGGTGCCGACGCCGAGCTTCTGCGCGGCCACGGTGGCGGCATTCGGGCCTGGGTTTCGGCGCGGCGCCTGACGCTTCGGCAGCGCTTCGAGTCGGCGCTTGCGGGCCGGACATGGGCAGGCGTGGCGGTGGCGATCGCGCTTGGCGACCAATCCGCGATTGCGCCCGGGCAATGGCAGATGCTGCGCGACCTGGGCATTGTCCATCTGGCGGTGGTCTCGGGGCTCCATGTCGCCATGGCGGCTGCCTGCGGCGGCCTCGCAGTCGCCGGCGTCTGGCGTCGCAGCCGTCTTGTCCTGCGGCTCCCGGCGCCGACCGCCGGCATGCTCGCCGGCCTCGCGACCGCCTGGACCTACGCGGCCCTGTCCGGTTTCGGGCTGCCGGTACAGCGCAGCGTGCTGATGCTCAGCATCGTCGTCGCGTGCTGGCTGCTGAATCGTCGGATGCGGCCCGGTCGGGTGCTGGCGGCAGCACTGCTGGCGGTGCTGGCGGTCGACCCCTGGGCGGTGTTGGCGCCCGGGATGTGGCTGTCCTTCATCGCCGTCGCGATCCTCCTGGTGGCAGGCCGGCGCGCCGCCGAGAGCGGCGGCTGGCGGCGGATGCCGGTCGCGCTGCTGCAGACCCAGGCTGCAATCGGCGTCGCAATGATCCCCGTACTGCTGATCCTGTTCCAGCAGTTCTCGCTGGTGGCTCCCGTCGCCAACCTGCTGGCGGTGCCGATGTTCAGCCTGATCGTGCTACCGCTCTGCCTGGCCTACGTCGTGCTGCCGCTCGACAGCCTGGTCTTGCTCGCCCATGCCGTCGTCGAATGGACGATGAAGGCGCTTGCCTGGCTGTCCGCCAGCGGCTTCGCGAGCTGGCAGCGGGCAGCACCGCCGACCCTGATGGCCGTCGCGGCGGGCCTGGCCTGCGGCTGGGCGATACTGCCCCGGGGGACGCCGGGCCGGATTGCGGCACTGCTTGCGCTGGTGCCGCTGTTGACCTTCCGCCCCGAGCGCCCGGCACACGGCGAGTTCACAGTGGTGGCACTGGATGTCGGACAGGGTTTGGCGGTGCACGTGGCCACCGCCGGCCACGATCTGATGTTCGACGCCGGACCACGCTGGCGCGGTGGCGATGCGGGTCGTTCTGTGATCCTCCCCTATCTGCGCGCCAGCGGTGTCGAGCGGCTGGACATGTTGGTCGTCAGCCATGCCGACAGCGACCACGCCGGTGGCGCGCGCAGCATCGGCGACGGACTGCAGGTGGCGCGTGGCGCCACCATCGCCGGCGTCGACATCGGCGGAGAGGGGGTCGAGTGGACGATCTGCCGTGACGGCGAATCCTGGGTCTGGGATGGCGTGCGCTTCGACTGGCTCAACCCCCTGAGCCGGCTTGCGGCCGGGGCTGCCGACCGGAACGACCGGTCCTGCGTATTACGGGTCAGCGCAGCTGCCGGCCGCGCGCTGGTCGTGGCCGATATCGGCCAGTCGGCCGAAGCGCAACTGGTCGCGGCGGACGCGGCCGCGCTGCGAGCGGATGTCGTGCTGGTGCCGCATCACGGCAGCGCGACGTCGTCGTCGGCGGCGTTCGTCGAGGCGGTCGCGCCGGCGGCAGCCATCTATTCGGTGGGCCATCGATCGCGCTTCGGCCACCCCAGGCCGGAGGTCTGGGCGCGCTGGGACGCGGTCGGGGCCCGCGGCCTGCGGACCGACAGCCAGGGTGCGATCCGTGCCCGCTTCGGTGGCGCCGGGCTGGTCATCACGAGCGAGCGGCAGCAACGCGAGCGCTACTGGCACGGTCGCTGAACGTCTGCTGCGGGGGCCGCGCGATTGCCAGGAGCGCTGGCCTGGGTCGATCCGGGATAAACTTGCAGGAGCCGAAACCTCGCGGGGAGCGTTCTGCGCATGAGCCTTTCGACCTTGTTGGACCGATTCCTCGGCGCCGAGAGTGCCGACCGGCGCGCCGATCGCCTGCCACAGGTGCGCGAGCGCACCGTGCAATGCATCGGCGCCCACGGCCTGCACCGGATGGCCTATCGCGAGTGGGGCGATCCGATCAACCCGCGTGTGCTGATCTGCGTTCATGGCCTGACGCGGAACGGGCGCGATTTCGACACCCTGGCGTCGATCATGAGCCGGGATTATCGGGTGGTGTGCCCGGACGTGGTTGGCCGGGGCCGAAGCGAATGGCTGAAGGTCAAGGACGACTATGCCTTGCCCCAGTACGTGGCCGATCTGATCACGCTGATCGCCCGCCTCGACGTCGAGTCGGTCCATTGGGTCGGGACCTCGATGGGCGGCCTGATCGGCATGCTGATCGCGTGCCAGCCGGGGAATCCGATCCACCGCCTGGTGCTGAACGATGTCGGGCCGGTGGTCACCGTGGCGTCGATCGAGCGCATTGGTCAGTACGTCGGCACGGCCCCGCGATTCGACGATATCGCGCAGGCCGAGGCCTATCTGAGGGAAGTCTGCGCGCCGTTCGGTGCACTCGCCGACGAGCAATGGCGACACTTGACCGAGAACGTCGTGACCGAGGTCGAAGGCGGACTGACGATGGCCTACGATCCCGGCATCGGCGACCCGTTCCGCAAGAATCCGCTGGTCGAGGATGTGGACCTTTGGCCGGTATACGATGCCATCCGCTGCCCGACGCTGGTGATGCGGGGGGCCGAATCGGACCTGCTGGAGCGTGCGACAGCGGAGGAAATGGCCCGCCGCGGCCCGTGCGCGAAAGTGGTGGAGGTGCCCGGCGTGGGCCATGCGCCGATGCTGCTGGACGAGACCCAGATCGGCGAAGTGCGAGGCTTCCTGCTGGCCGAATGAGGGCGTCGGAGCCGGCCGGGCGTTGACGGCCGCGCCCGGCGCGGTTCAGTGCAGGTGGCGCGGCATGTGTTCGGCCGGCTCTTCTGGCAATTCGGCATGTACGGCTTCACCATCCGGCGACGGATAGTACGGCGCGCCACAGTCGTCGCAATACTCGACCGGGAAAGCGTGGTCGAGCACCTGGATCTCGAGCACGCCGCAGTCACGCAGGGTTGCCTCGATCTCGGCGATGGTCTCGGCTTCGTCGTCCTCGGCGCCGAGCAGCGGCCACACCACCCCGTGCACGACCTCGTTGCTCGGTTTCAGCGTGAAGCCGATGCGAAACTCTTCCAGTTGCCGGTCGTGGAACGGGGCGACGACGGCCCGCAGGCCGGAAGCCGGCGATTCCAGCGTGGTGCCGAGGAAGGCTACCGACGCGCGTACGGAATAGGGACGGCTCTCGCGATCGGCCTGACGGCTGGCAGCGAAGTAGGTCTCCGGCAGTACCACCTCGACCGCGCAGCCCGGCAGCAGCGGCGCCAGACACGCACCGCCCTGGCTGCGCCATTGCTCGAGGCTGTGTTCGCGATTGCCGCCGCGCTCCTGCCAGCGGAATACCGGGGCGCCGCGAGGCACGGCGACCGCCGCCAGCAAATAGCGGGTGTCCGACAGGAACTGACTGGTCTCGGGCATGCCCTCGGCGTCGATCGGCATGTCCTGGTTGGCTAGGGCGGCGCTGCCCAGTTCCTCGGCCAGGCCGGCAGTCGCGCAGTAGCCGACCGGAAGCTGGTCCGGGCTGAACAGATGATCCGCCACCGCCAGGCGCACCTCCTCGGCGAGCACATGAGCCTGCAGGTGGACGCGCAGGTTGGCGAGCACTGCCGGCGGGATGCTGCCGGCCGGGATGCGGAAGCGTGACCACGCCAGCACCGGCGCCGCGATCATCAGCACATCGTGCTCGCCGCGACCGCGGAACGCGGTCTCCGCTCGGGATTCGACGAAGTCCGCGAGTTCGTCGTAGGCGCGCGCGCTGACCGGATGGAGGTGGTCGAAGGCCTCGTTGAAGATTTCCTCGTCGTTGGCGTCGAGCAGGCTGTCGACGATGTCGACCAGACGGGCTTCCCAGAAGCGGTCTTCCTGACGGCTTCCGGATTCGGCCAGTCCGGTGGCCAGCCAGACCAGTTGCTCGGCGTCGTTGGAGAGGCCGCTGCGGCGGCCGAATCGGCTGCGTTTCATGTCCTTACCTGGGTCGGCGGCGAGCGCACTCGCGGTCCGGGAGCGGGATTGTAGCCGGCGCGCGGCCTGTGCTCAGTATACGTGCTTGTTGAGGCGGACCTCGTGCAGGATCTTGGCCGAGATTTCCTCGATCGACTTGGCCGTCGAGTCCATCCACTTGATGCCTTCTCGCCGCATCATGCGCTGCGCCTCCTCGATCTCGAAGCGACAGTTTTCGACCGAGGCATAGCGCGAATTGGGCCGGCGCTCCTGGCGGATCTGCGACAAGCGCTCAGGCGAAATGGTGAGGCCGAAGAGCTTGTTGCGGTAGCGCTGCAGCTCGCCCGGCAGGCGGTTGCGCTCGAAGTCCTCGGGAATCAGCGGGTAGTTGGCGGCCTTGACGCCGAACTGCATCGCCAGATATAGGCTGGTCGGCGTCTTGCCGGAGCGCGACACGCCGACCAGGATCACGTCGGACTGCTCGAGGTCGGTGCCGACGATGCCGTCGTCGTGGGCGAGCGTGAAGTTGATCGCCTCGATCCGGCCCTTGTACTCGAGGCTCTCGGCGATGCCGCGGAAGCGGCCGACGGCGTGGGTCGATCGCTGGCCGAGTTCGGTCTCGAGCGGGCCGATGAAGGATTCGAACAGGTCGATCAGCATCGCGCCGGTCTCGCGCAGCAACTGCACCGATTCGGGACTGACCAGCGTGTTGAAGACGATCGGGCGAACGCCGTCGCGCTCGATCGCTTCGCGGATCGCACGCACGCAATCCATGACCTTGTCGAGATTGTCGACGAACGGTACTCGCACCTGGCGGAATCGGATGTCCGGAAACTGGGCGAGCAGGCTGTGGCCGAAGGTCTCGGCGGTGATGCCGGTGCCATCGGAAATGAAGAAGACGGTTCGGGTGTCGGTGGTGGTCATGGCCTGTGGTCGGATCTTGCGGTGGGTTAACCCATGATGTGGCGACGGGCGCCAGCGGATAGAATTGCGATTTTGCTTTTACGACAACATTTACGGAAGACCTCCCCATGACCCGTTTCGTCATCCCCTTCGAAGAGCTGCGCATGTCCGACGTGGAACAGGTCGGCGGCAAGAACGCGTCGCTCGGCGAGATGATCAGCCAGTTGCCGGCCAGCGTTCGCGTGCCCGGTGGCTTTGCAACCACGGCCGTGGCCTATCGGGAGTTCCTCGAGCACGAGGGACTGGCGGGACGAATCCAGGCTCGTCTCGAAACGCTGGACGTCGACGATGTCGATGAACTGGCCCGGACCGGCGCCGAAATCCGGGGCTGGATCGTCGATACGCCGTTTCCGCAACGTCTCGAGGGCGAGATCAAGGCGGCCTACGAGCGACTGACCACCGAAGGCGAAGGCAGTTTCGCCGTGCGCTCGTCGGCGACCGCCGAGGATCTGCCGGACGCATCGTTCGCCGGTCAGCAGGAATCCTTCCTGAACATCCACGGCTACGAGAACATCCTGCACGCGATCAAGGAGGTGTTTGCCTCGCTGTACAACGATCGGGCGATCGCCTACCGGGTGCACAAGGGCTTCACCCATGCCGAGGTCGCACTGTCGGCCGGCGTCCAACGCATGGTGCGATCGGACATCGGTGCATCCGGCGTGATGTTCACGATGGACACCGAGTCGGGCTTCGACGGCGTGGTGTTCATCACCGCCTCCTACGGCCTCGGCGAGACCGTGGTGCAGGGTGCGGTCAATCCGGACGAGTACTACGTGCATAAGCCGACGCTGGCCCTGGGCAAGCCCTCGGTGGTGCGCCGCAATCTCGGCTCCAAGCTGATCAAGATGGTGTTCTCGGAGAACCGCAAGGCGGGTCGTTCGACGATCACCGTCGATGTCCCCGAGGCCGAGCGCAACCGCTTCTCGCTGAATGATGCCGACGTGCTCGAGCTGGCCCGCTACGCGGTGATCATCGAGCAACACTACGGTCGCCCGATGGACATCGAGTGGGGCAAGTCCGGCGATGACGGAAAGCTCTACATCCTGCAGGCACGCCCCGAGACGGTGAAGAGCCGCCAGAGCGGCAACGTCATGGAGAAATACCGCCTCAAGCAGTACGGCAAGCGGTTGACCCACGGCCGCGCGATTGGCCAGAAGATCGGTGTCGGGCCGGTGCGGGTGATCCATTCGGCGAGCGAGATGAACCGGGTGCAGACCGGCGACGTGCTGGTGACCGACATGACCGACCCCAACTGGGAGCCGGTGATGAAGCGCGCGGCGGCGATCGTCACCAACCGTGGTGGTCGTACCTGCCACGCGGCGATCATCGCGCGCGAACTGGGCATCCCGGCAATCGTCGGTTGCGGCAATGCCACCGAAGTGCTCGACGAAGGCGACTCGGTCACAGTGTCGTGCGCCGAGGGCGACACCGGCTACGTCTATCGCGGTCGCCTCGAATACGAGGTGAATACCACGGACATGGGCAATCTGCCGGAGATTCCGGTGAAGATCATGATGAACGTCGGCAATCCGGAACTGGCCTTCGAGTTCTCCCAGATCCCGAACGGGGGTGTCGGCCTGGCGCGGCTGGAGTTCGTCATCAACAACATGATCGGCATTCATCCGAAGGCCATCCTCGAACTCGACCAGGTGCCGGCGAGCCTGCGCAGTGAAATCCTGCGCCGGTCGCGGGGCTACCTTACGCCGAAGCAGTTCTTCATCGAGAAGATCGTCGAGGGCGTGGCCACGCTCGCCGCCGCGTTCTATCCGCAGCCGGTGATCGTGCGCCTGTCCGACTTCAAGTCCAATGAATACCGCAAGCTGCTCGGCGGCGAGATCTACGAGCCGGAAGAAGAAAACCCGATGCTCGGTTTCCGCGGTGCGTCGCGCTACATCGCCCATTCGTTCCGCGATTGCTTCGAGATGGAATGCGTCGCGATGAAGAAGGTGCGAAACGAGCTCGGGCTGACCAACGTCCAGCTGATGGTGCCGTTCGTGCGCAACCTCGACGAGGCCAGGGCGGTCGTCGATCTGCTTGCCGAGCACGGGCTGAAGCGCGGCGAGAAGGACCTCAAGCTGATCATGATGTGCGAGATTCCATCGAACGCGCTGCTGGCCGAACAGTTCCTCGAACACTTCGATGGCTACTCGATCGGTTCCAACGACCTCACCCAGCTCACGCTTGGTCTGGACCGGGATTCGGGGCTGGTGGCTCACGCCTTCGACGAACGCGACCCGGCCGTCAAGCAGCTGCTGTCGATGGCGATCCAGGCGGCCAACCGGCTCGGCAAGTACGTCGGCATCTGCGGCCAGGGGCCTTCGGACCATGCCGATTTCGCCGAGTGGCTGATGGACGAGGGCATCCAGACCATCTCGCTCAATCCCGACACGGTTGTCGACACTTGGCTGAAGCTTGCGGCCCATGGCCAAAAATAATTGTTTTTCATGACCTTGCGGAGCACTTTCGGCGTCCGGCCGGCGTTCTTCGGGCGGCGATTTCGGGGTGCCGAAGTGCTATACTGCAAAACTTTCGCGGATTGCGACCGTAGATACCTACAAAGCGGGCTAGGCGCGCCCAGAGACAAACAACGGCGGGAGGCTGGATGGCGTTAGTCATTCTTTCGGCAGATGCGGCTACGGAATCGAAGGTGCGGACCGTCTCGTCCCGGCGCCTGCTCGTCGGTGTTTCGGCCTTGCTTGCGGGCGCGCTTGCCGGCGGATTCTGGCTTGGCTACGACTACGGCCGTAGCGACCATTCCGTCGAGGCGGTGCTGATCGCGCCCGAGGTCGAGATCGACGGCAGCGACGAGCAGATCGTCGTCGAGGTCCCGTCGGCCGAGCCGGAAAGCCGTTTCCTGATCGGTCGCGTCGGCGAGCTTTCGGGGCGTCTGCTGCGGCTCGAGGCCGAAGCCATCCTGCTCGCCAAGCGGCTCGGTCTCAAGAGCGACGAAGACGGCGAAGCCGTCGAGGAATCCGTCGAAGACGCCAAAGGCAACAAGAAGCCGGCTGAGGGCGGTCCGATGATGCCGGCAATCGGCGAGGGCCTGAGCAGCTCGGAAGAGGCGATGGCGGTGGTCGGCAGCAGCCTGGAGATGCTCGAGGCCGACCTCGGCAGGCTGGCCGAGACCTTGTCGACGATCGACGAGATGGCTGCCCAGCAAGTCGTCGAGTCGATGATCTACCCGAGCCGTCAGCCGGTGCTCGGCTCCCGCATCGGCTCGCGCTTCGGCAACCGCGCCGACCCGTTCAACAAGCGACGCGCATTCCACAGCGGCCTCGATTTCCCGGCGCCGGCGGGCTCCCCGATCTACGCGAGCGCCGGCGGTGTCGTCCGCTATGCGGGCTTCCGCGGGGAATATGGCCGCCAGGTCGAGATCGATCATGGCAACGGACTGGTCACGAGGTACTCGCACGCCCGTCGCCTGCACGTCAGGAGCGGCGACGTCGTGACCCCCGGCCAACACATCGCGGACATTGGCTCGAGTGGCCGTTCCACCGGGCCACACCTGCATTTCGAGGTCCTCAAGAACGGCAGATTCGTCGATCCCGAGGACTACTTGCGCGCGGGTTGAGAGCGCGCATGCCGGGTTTGTTCGGCGGTAATCGGAACACCAGGGAACTGACCGCGACTGCCTACACCGTCGAGCGTGGCGGTGGCAGTTCGCGCGTCGTGCCCACGCTGCTCGCCGTCTGTTGTGTGGTACTTGCCGCCTATGCGGCCTACCAGGTGTTGCGCGAGCAGTTCGCACCGGCGTCGCGGGTCAGTCAACTGGAGGCAGAGAACCGCCAGTTGCGTCGACAACTGGTCGACGAGACCGAGCGCTTGAGCGGGGAACTGACCGATGCCCGGCTGCAGACCGAAATGGATGCGGCGACGCGGGCCGAACTCGAGCGACAGCTCGAAGAGCTGACCACGCAGCTCAAAGAGGTGAGCGAGGAATTGAGCTTTTTCAAGCAGGCCAAGAAATCGAAGCCTTGACGAGCACCGGGAACGACTACGGAGGAGAGACATGCTGCGCCGAAAGAAGACGAACTCGATCGAGATCACCAAGCTCTCGAGCCTCGTGGCCGACAACGTCGAGATCAATGGTGATCTCGCATTCTCCGACGGACTGCGGGTGGATGGCTCGGTGTGCGGCAACCTGTCGAACAAGGACGGGCACAAGGGCCTGCTGGTGCTGAGCGAACGCGGCCGCATCGAAGGCAACGTCCACGTCCACGACGCCGTCATCAACGGCGTTATCGTCGGTGACGTCAGTGTCGAGCATTTCCTCGAACTGCAGCCGAAGGCCAGGATCACCGGCGACATCAAGTACCGGCAATTGCAGATGGACTGCGGCGCGTCGGTGTCGGGAACCCTGACCTGCGTCGCCGAAGAAGCGGTGGCGAGCGGGAAGGTCGAGCCCAAGTCCGATGACAAGGTGGTCGAACTGAACAACACCAGCCACGGCTAGGCGGACCGCCTTCGCAAACGCCTCGCGTCCGACCGTCGTGGAATTCGAACTGCTGTGGTGGCACTGGATCGTGCTCGCCGTAGGCTTGGCCTTGGCCGAGCTCGCCATCCCGTCCTTCTTCGTGATCTGGTTCGGCGCCGGTGCGGTGCTGGTCGGCCTGGTGACGCTGCTGGTGCGCGACCTGTCGCTCACCGAGCAGCTCGCGATCTGGATCCTGGCTTCGCTGGCAATGGTCTACGCGTGGTTCCGGGTGTTCCGGACCAATCGCCACAAGACCCGGATCGGCATGGCCGAAGGCGAGGTGATCGGCGAGGTGGGACTGTTGGTACGTGAGGTTGCGCCGTTCCAGCGGGGCGGCGTGCGTTTCCAGAAGCCACTGCTCGGTGCCGAGGAATGGGTCTGCATCGGCGACGAGGCGATCGCAGCCGGCGAGCGCGTTCGGGTCGTCGCAATCGAAGGCAGCATTCTCAAAGTGGCGCGCAGCGCGAAGGGGGAGACATGAGCGAAGGTCTGATCGTGATCGTTGCGATCCTGGTGTTCGTGGTGATCACGATCGCCAAGGGTGTCCGTATCATCCCGCAGGGCGAAGAGTGGATTGTCGAACGACTCGGCAAGTACCAGAGCACGCTCAAGCCCGGCCTCAACATCATCATCCCGTACATCGATCAGGTCGCCTACAAGCTGATTACCAAGGACATCATTCTCGATGTCCAGGAACAGGAGGTGATCACGCTCGACAACGCAGTGATCCTGGCCAATGCAGTTGCCTTCGTCAAGGTGACCGATCCGGTCAAGGCGGTCTACGGCGTCACCGATTTCGCCGAGGCGATCCGCAACCTGATCATGACGACCTTGCGCTCGATCATCGGTGAAATGGAATTGGATGAAGCCCTGTCGTCGCGCGACAAGATCAAGGCACGGCTGCGCGAGAGCATTGCCGACGAGGCGGTGGACTGGGGGCTGACGGTCAAGTCGGTGGAGATCCAGGATATCAATCCGTCCCAGTCGATGCAGAAGGCGATGGAAATGCAGGCCGCCGCCGAGCGCGAGCGCAAGGCAATGGTGACCCGCGCAGAAGGCCAGAAGCAGTCGGCGATCCTGGAGGCCGACGCGCGTCTGGAGGCCGCCAAGCGCGACGCCAATGCGCAGGTCATGCTCGCCGAAGCGTCGGCGGAAGCGATCCGCCGGGTCTCCAAGGCAATCGGCAGTGAGACGGCACCGGTCTACTACATGCTCGGCGAGCGCTACGTACAGGCGCTGCAGACGCTGGGCGCGTCCGACAATGCCAAGCTGGTCGTGTTGCCCGGCGACATTCGCGAGGCCCTGAAGGGGCTGTTCAGCCAGGCGCGTTGATCGCCGTCGCGGCGTAGCCGCGAAATCCCCGCAGCAGGGTCAGATGCACGCGGCGCTCGAAGTCGCGGTGGATCGGCACGATGCGTTCGCCCAGATCCTCGGCCGCATCGAAGCGGTCGAGTACCGACTGGTCGAGCGGATCGCGGCTGACGAAGAGCAGGTCGCGGCCTTTCGCGGCAGAGAGATCGGTGGTCAGCTGGTAGTGGTCGATGACCCGTCCCTGCGGGTTCCAGCTGGCATATTCCCTGGGATCGAGGAAATAGATCAGGTGGGCCAGCAGATCGCGGTCGGGCGCCACCAGGATCGCGTCGGGATGGGCCGCCAGCGCCGGCGCCACCGCCTGCGCCAGTTCGTGCCAGCCTCGTGCGCGCTTGTACGGATCCTTGCCGCGGGTGATCTCGATATCGGTCGCGCGGGCGAGATCAGGCCAGTGGTAGACCGCGCTCACCAGCAGCAGATTGACCACGACCGCGAGCGCCACCGTGCGCCATCGTTGCCCATCGCCAAGCCAGCCCACGGTGAGCACGATGCCGGCGACGAAGGCCGGTGCCGCCCAGTTGCTGTTGGCACCGCCACGCAATGCCTGGACGCTGACCAGCGCCAGCAATGGCAGGCTCATGCCCAGCAGCATCCGCCAAACCGGATCGCGCACGCGCATGACGGTGCGTGCGATCGCCCAAAGCATGCACAGAAACAGCAGCGGACCCATCGACAGCCACTGCCCGGCCAGGAATTCGCCGAGGTTGCTTCGGTCGCCCGGCTCGGCATCGAGCTGGGTGATGTCCGCGGTGTGGCGGAAGGTCGGGAAATCGTTGCTCCAGTTCCACCAAAGATTTGGTGCAAATACCAATGCCGCGATCAGCAGGGCGACCCAGGGCCGTGGACCGGCGAGCGCATGCCGTCCGCTGCCACCGGCCAGCATCACCAGCAGTGCCGACGGCAGGAAGGCCGCCATCGTGTACTTGGTCAGCAGGCCGAGGCCGACTGCGACGCCGAGAAACAGCCAGTGCCGCCAGCCGCCGTCTTCGTGTAACGCATGCCATAGCGCGAGCATGCCCAGCGACCAGAACAGCAGAAGCGGCGCATCCGTGGATACGAACAGGCCGAGTGCACCGACCAGCGGCATGGTCAGGAATGCGAGACCGGACCAGAATCCGACGCGATCGTCGAACATCAGCGAGCCGAGGCGGCAGATGACCAGTGCCGCCAGCGGATAGCTCAGCAGCGATGGCAGCTTGATCGCCAGCAGGCCGTCGCCGAACAGCGCGGTGCTGGCCGCGATCATTGCGGCGATCACCGGTGGCTTGGAGAAGTACCCCCAGTCGAGCGCCTTCGACCAACCCCAGTAGTAGGCCTCGTCGACGTACAGGTCGATGCCCAGATGCTGGATCACCCACATCCGGTAGGCGGTCAGCAGGACCGCGATCGTGGCCAGCGCCAGCGCCGGTCGTTCGCCAATCATGGCGAGTGTCGCCGCAGCGTGACGACACCGCCCTCGACGCCAAGGGTGTCGTAACCGTCCTCGGGCACGCGGTCGATGCGGGTGACGGCGAGGCCGCCGGGTTCCGGTTGGCGGCGCGGCGTCACTGCCTGGCGATAGACGCTGAAGCTTGGCGCGGTATAGCTCAGCAGGGTCACCGGCTCGCCGGTCTCGCGCATCGCCAGCGCGGTGCGCTTGACCGGTCCCTGCGCCAGTTCGCCGGCCAGGGGTACCACGAACACCACCAGCAGCAGGCCCTGCAAGACACCAGCGCCGACCAATGTGCGCCAGATCGGCGCGCGCCAGTAGTGAACCACCGCCAGCCAGCAGGCGATGCCGCCGAAGGTGGCGAGGACGTAGAACGGCGTGGTTTCGACCAGTGCGCGTCCGAGTTGGGCGCGGCTGTAGGCGTCGCCGGCCTGACTCGCTGCCAGGGCCGCGAGGATCCACGGCAGCATGGCATAGACCGTCAGCAGGAAGGCCGGCGGCAGCCAGTGCGCCCAGGCCCGCTTCAGATCGTCGCGGTGGGCCGCGATCAGCAGGAACAGCGGCGTGCAACCATACAGCACGTAGTGCGGGAGCTTGGTACCCGAGAGGCTGAAGAAAGCGATGACGAAGGCGGCCCAGCACCACAGCAGTCGGCGCACGCCGACGGCCAGGTCGGCGCGAAAGCCACGGATCGCCGCGAACAATGGCCCGGTCCAGGGCAACAGCAGCAGGGGCACCGTGAACAAATAGTAGGCGATGCCGCCACCATGGCCTTCGAGGGTGCCGGAGAATCGCTCGACGTTGTGACGAAGGATGAAGCCGTCGATGAACAGCTGGCCATGGATGTTCAATGCAGCCGCGTACCAGGGTGCCACCAGCAGCAGGAACACGAGCCAGCCGAGCGGATCGGTCACGGACTTCAGCCAGCGCCGCCACTGCGCTCGCGAAGCGCAGTAGAGCAGGGTCACCGCGGCCGGGATCAGCAACGCGATCGGACCCTTGGTGAGCGCGCCGAGGCCCATCCACATGTAGCTGCGCAGCAAGGGCGCGCGGCGGCCGGACTCGAGGTGTCGCCACGCGTCGAACAGGGTCAGCGCCAGCAACAGGTTCAACAGCGCGTCGGCGGTGGCGGCCCGGCCGATGATCATCGGCCCGAGCGAGGTCGACGCGATCGCCAGCGCCGCGAGCGCGGCATCTGCGCCGAATCGCTGGCGGGCGAAGTGCCAGGTCGCATAGCACCAGGTCATTGCCGCCAGCGCCGATGGCAGCCGGAACGCCCATTCGCTGGGACCGAGCGCAAGGTAGGCGAGGGCTTGCAGCCAGTAGATCAGGATCGGCTTGTCGAAGCGGTGTTCGCCGTTGAGGTAGGTGGACAGGAAGTCGCCGCGCTCGAACATCTCGCGGGTGGCTTCAGAAAAGGCACCTTCGTCCACGTCGAAAAGAGGGGCCGCGCCGAGACACAGCAGGAACATCGTTGGCGGCAGCAGAAATACCAGGATCCGGAACCAGTCCTTCCGTGGATCGCGGGCGGAGACGGGGATCATGCGGGCTCGTGCCATCCCTCGTCGGCGGCGAGGGTCTCGGTGGGTCGTACCAGATAGGCCTGGGCGGCGCCGGACTCGAACAGCACGCGGGTCAACAGTTCGGCGAGCACGCCCGAGGTGACCATCTGGATGCCGGCGATCACCAGGAAGAAGCCACCGAACAGCAGCGGTCGAGTGCCGATGTCTTCGCCGAGCACCAGCTTGAGCGAAATCAGATACGCCAGGATCAGGCCGCCGAGGGTACCGATGGCGATGCCGATGCCGCCGAAGAAATGCCCGGGCCGGGTACGGTAGCGCATGAAGAAATAGACGAACAGCAGGTCCAGCACGACCCGAAAGGTCCGTGAAATGCCGTACTTGGACACCCCGAACACGCGTGCATGATGGTTCACCACTTCCTGTGCGATGCGCTGCGGCGTGGTCACGGTGGCGAGCCAGGCCGGGATGAACCGGTGCATCTCGCCGTAGAGCTTGACGTTCTTGATTGCCGAGCCGCGGAATACCTTCAGGCTGCAGCCGTAGTCCTTCAGGCGCACGCCGGTCATGCGGGCGATCAGCCGGTTGGCGATGCGCGACGGAATCTTGCGCAACAGCAGTCCGTCCTGCCGATTCTTGCGCCAGCCGGCAACCAGATCGAGATCTTCGCGAAGCAGGCGCCCGACCATTCGCGGAATGTCCACCGGATCGTTCTGCAGGTCGCCGTCCATGGTGACGACGACGTCGCCGCGCGCGGCGTCGATGCCGGCCTGCATCGCCGCGGTCTGCTTGAAGTTGCGCAGCAGCTCGACGACGCGCACGTGCGGGCCGCGCTCGGCGGCACCGCGCCGCAGTTCGGCCGGCGTCGCGTCGGAACTGCCGTCGTCCACCAAAACCATCTCCCACGGCCATGGATAGCCGTCGAGCGACTGGTGCACGCGTTCCAGCAGCGGCGCGACGTTTTCCGCTTCGTTGTACATCGGCACCACCAGCGACAGCCGATGGGGCGGCAGATCGTCCGGGATCTCAGGCGTGGCGGGGGGCAGCGGCGGTGCCGTCGTGGCGGGAGTGTTCATGGTGTCTTCGAAGTCCGGTTGGGGTCGGTTGCGGGGCGGGCCAGCCCGGCCATCCAGGCCAGCGCGCCGGCCAGCACCGCACTGGCAATGACGAACAGATGCAGTGCCAAAGCTGCCTGGAGGCCCTGCTCGAGCGCGATGCCGGATGGCAGCATCGCCGCCGCGGCACCGGCCTCGTAGGTACCGAAGCCGGCCACGCCCTGGACCGGCAGGATGGCAGCGAGCTCGGCGCCGAGGGCGCCGGCGGCACCGGTCGCCAGCCCGGCGGGCAGCAACTGCGCCAGCACGTAGGCCTGGGTCGACAGCTTGACCGACCAGTTGGCGACCGTCCAGAGCCAACCCAGTCGCGCGTGTCTCGTCGAATCGGCGAATGCGTCGCGCAGGCGGCCCAGGCGGGCGGCGAGCGCCGATCCCTGGTGCCAGTGATGCGGGGCCCGGGCCCAGCGCGGCAGCCAAAGCGCGAGCCCGACCAGCAGCACGATGCCGGCCACGCGCCACGCCACCGGAAGCCCTGGCCAGACCGCCGCGGCCAGGGCCGCGACGACGAACGCATCCTGCAGCCGGAACCAGAACAGGGAGGCGATCGCGCGCGGCAGCGGGGTCCCGAAATGCTGGCGCAGCAGCAAGGGAAAAGCTGCCTCGCCACCGCGGAACGGCACCACGTTGACCATCGCGTTATGCACCAGGACGATGCGCAGGCAGGCCAGGTAGCGGCCGCCGGTGTCGCTGCGGAACTCGTCGCTGACCCGCAAGGCACGAAGCGCGTAGCTCAGCGCGAAGCCCGCCAGCGCGAGCCCGATCAGGCCGGGGCTGAAGCGCCCGAGGCTGTCGCCGAGGGCGCGCCAGCGTCCGTCGCTCGCCAGCCAGGCCAGCAAGGCCAGACTCAGCAGCAGTGCCAGCAGCCGTTTCAGCGATCGCACGGCAGGCTCGCCGGCAAGGCTCGGGCGGCATCTCGGAAGCTTATGGGCAACACGGACGTTCGCTGAAATCGAGGACGCTGGATTGTATCCCATGGTCTCGTCGCCAGCCCGCGGCAGGGCGCCCGGCGGGGCCCTCGCCGGCCGGCGGCGCGGTGCCGCTCGGGTATAATCCGCGCGTCCCGTTCCACCCGCGGAAATGCACGTTCCGCTCCGAGTCCCGACACCGTCCATGTCCCAGATCCTGACCCTGCGTGGTGCGCCGGCCCTGTCCGCGCCGCGCCTATCCCGTCTTTCCAAGGAATTGCTGGCGGCACTGCCCGGCCTGCGCTCGTGTGAAGCCGAATTCGTCTATTTCGTGGAGACCCGGGAGGGGGACATCGACGGCGAGGCGATGTCGCGGCTGAAGGACCTGCTCGACGCGCATCCGGCCCATGACGAGGCGCCGACCGGGACCTTGCTGTTGGTGACGCCGCGACTCGGAACGATCTCGCCGTGGTCGTCCAAGGCCACCGACATCGTCCATCAGTGTGGTTTCGAGCAGGTCGTCCGAGTCGAGCGCGGGATTGCCTACCATCTCGTTTCGCGTGCCCGCCTCGACGCCGGGCGGCGTGGCGCCGTCGCCGCGTTGCTGCACGACCGCATGACCGAGTCGGTGCTCGATGCGCTCGAAGACGCCGCCGCCTTGTTCCATCACTATGCGCCGCAGCCGCTCGAAACCGTCGACCTGGCCGCAGGTGGGCGCGTTGCACTGGCCGCTGCCAACGCCTCGCTCGGCCTCGCCCTGTCGGACGACGAAATCGACTATCTGGCCGAGCACTTTGCGGCCAGCGGACGCGACCCGACCGACGTCGAACTGATGATGTTCGCCCAGGCCAACTCCGAGCATTGCCGACACAAGATCTTCAATGCCGACTGGGTGATCGACGCCGGCCCACGCGACAAGACCCTGTTCGGCATGATCCGCGAGACCCACCAGGCCCACCCCGCGGGCACCGTGGTTGCCTATTCCGACAATGCGTCGGTGATCGAAGGTGCGGTGGTCGATGCCTTCTATCCGGACGCGTCGGGCGAATGGCGGTTTCGCGAGGACTTCACCCACGTCCTGGCAAAGGTCGAGACCCACAACCATCCGACGGCGATTTCGCCGTTCCCGGGCGCGGCCACCGGCGCCGGTGGTGAGATCCGCGACGAAGGTGCCACCGGCCGCGGTTCGCGCCCGAAGGCCGGGCTGGCCGGCTTTTCAGTCTCGAACCTGAACATTCCCGGCTTCGAGCGCCCGTGGGAAAAGCCCTACGGGCGCCCGGAGCGGATCGCCTCGCCGCTGCAGATCATGATCGAGGGTCCGATCGGAGCGGCCGCGTTCAACAATGAATTCGGGCGGCCGAACCTGGCCGGCTACTTCCGCAGCTTCGAACAGACGGTGATGGGTGAGGTGCGCGGCTACCACAAGCCCATCATGATCGCCGGCGGCGTTGGCAACATTCGGGCGGATCAGAGCATGAAGAAGGCGTTCGCGCCGGGCACGCTGCTGATCCAGCTCGGTGGTCCGGGCATGCTGATCGGTCTGGGAGGGGGGGCAGCCTCGTCGATGTCGACCGGCACCAACACGGCCGATCTCGACTTTGCCTCGGTGCAGCGCGGCAACCCGGAGATCCAGCGCCGCTGCCAACAGGTGATCGACGCCTGCTGGCAACGTGGCGAGAACAACCCGATCCTGTCGATTCACGACGTCGGTGCCGGCGGTCTGTCGAACGCGATGCCGGAACTGGCCGATTCGGCCGGCCTCGGCGCGCGCTTCGAGTTGCGCGAGGTCGAGATCGAAGAGCCCGGCATGAGTCCGCGAGAGATCTGGAGCAACGAGTCGCAGGAGCGCTACGTGCTCGCGATCGCGCCCACCAGCCTGGACCTGTTCGAGCGCATCTGCGCGCGCGAGCGCTGCCCCTATGCCGTGCTTGGCGAAGCGACCGACGATGGCCGCTTGCTGGTCACCGACCGTCATTTCGACAATCGGCCGGTGGACATGGCAATGTCGGTGTTGCTCGGCAAGCCGCCGAAGATGACCCGAAACGTGTCGCGCCGGGCGACCCATCTGCCGCCGTTCGATGTCACCGATCTCGAACTCGACGAGGCCTGCCGGCGGGTGCTGACGATGCCGTCGGTGGCGTCCAAGAACTTCCTGATCACAATCGGCGATCGCAGCGTCGGCGGCATGACCGCCCGCGACCAGATGGTCGGCCCATGGCAGATGCCGGTGGCCGACGTGGCAGTGACCACGATGAGCTTTCACGGCTATCGCGGCGAGGCCTTCGCGATGGGCGAGCGCACCACGCTGGCCTGCGTCGATGCGCCCGCGTCCGGCCGTATCGCGATCGGCGAAGCGATCACCAACATCGCTGCTGCCGACGTTGCCGGACTCGGCGCAGTCAAGCTGTCGGCCAACTGGATGGCGGCGGCCGGTCATCGTGGCGAGGATGCAAAGCTGTTCGACACGGTCGAGGCGGTGTCGGCATTTTGCCGTGATGCCGGCCTGTCGATTCCGGTCGGCAAGGACTCGCTGTCGATGAAGACCGCATGGGAGGCGGCCGGCGAGGCGCGCGAAGTGATCGCGCCGCTGTCGCTGATCGTCACCGCGTTTGCGCCGGTCGACGACGTCCGGCGCACGCTCACGCCGCAACTGCGTTTCCCGCCCGACGAAGCCACCGAATTGTTGCTGATCGACCTCGGTCAGGGCGGTCAGCGCTTCGGCGGTTCAGCGCTGGCCCAGGCCTACGGTTCGGCCGGCGAGCATGCGCCCGACGTGGATCCGAAGGACCTGGCCCGCTTCTTCGAACTGATCCAGCGCTATCGCGGCGAAGGACTGCTGCTGGCCTACCACGACAAGGGCGACGGTGGCCTGTTTGCGACCTTGTGCGAGATGGCCTTCGCATCGCGCTGTGGGCTTTCGGTGATGCTCGACACGGTGTGCTACGACCCGTTCATGAACGACGTCGACGGCCTCGACAAGCGACCGGACACCCTCAAGGGGCGCTTCCACGACCGGATCTTCGGCGGTCTGTTCGCTGAAGAACTGGGGGCGGTGATCCAGATCCGCCGCGCCGACCGTGCGCGCATCACGGCGCCGCTGCGCGAGGCGGGGCTGGCCTATCACTTCATCGGCGAGCCCAACGACAAGGACGAGATCCGGTTGTGGCGCAACGCCAAGTTGATCTTCAGTGCGCCCCGTGCCGAACTGCTCCGCCTGTGGTCGGAGACCAGTCATCGGATCGCCCGTCTGCGCGACGATGTTGACTGCGCCGACGAGGAATTCGAGGCGCTGGCCGACCCCGCCAACCCGGGCCTCGGCGTGGCCATCGGCTTCGACGCCGAGCAGGACGTGGCGGCACCGATGATTGCGACCGGTGCCCGCCCGCGAATTGCGATCCTGCGCGAACAGGGGGTGAATTCGCAGGCGGAGATGGCTGCTGCCTTCGCGCGCGCCGGCTTCGCGCCAACCGATGTGCACATGACCGACCTGCAGTCGGGTCGCACCGATCTGGCAGATTTCCACGGCCTGGCGGCTTGCGGCGGCTTCTCCTACGGCGATGTCCTCGGCGCCGGTCAGGGTTGGGCAAAGTCGATCCTGTTCAACCCCCGGATGCGCGACCTCTTCGCCGGCTTCTTTGCCCGCAGTGATACGTTCGCGCTGGGCGTGTGCAACGGATGCCAGATGATGGCGCACCTGGCGCCGATCATCCCGGGCGCTGGACATTGGCCGCGCTTTCACCGCAACCGAAGCGAACAGTTCGAGGCGCGCTTCGTAATGGTCGAAGTGCTCTCCAGCCCGTCGATCCTGCTGGCGGGCATGGCGGGCAGCCGGATGCCGATCGTGGTGTCCCACGGCGAGGGGAGGGCGGTGTTCGCCAACGGCGCCGAGCCATCGGCCGCCACGCCATGCCTGCGCTACATCGAGAACGACGGCCGCGTGGCCGAGCGATATCCGTTCAATCCCAACGGCTCGCCCGACGGCATGACCGGCTTCACCACTGCGGATGGCCGCTTCACGATTATGATGCCGCACCCCGAGCGGACCGCGCGTACCGTCCAGATGAGCTGGGCGCCGGACTGGCTCGGAGAAGACTCGCCGTGGGCGCGGTTGTTCGCCAATGCCCGGGTCTGGCTGGGCTGACGACCACAAGCTCGCTCATTTGCTGTCGCGGGAGAAGCGTGCCGCCAGTTGCTGGAGCTTTTCGGTGCGGCGGCTTTCGGCGGCCTGTTCGCGCCGTTCACGGGCCTCTGCCTCGCGGCGCTTGTGGCGCTGGTCGAGCATTCCCTGGGCACGTTTGCGATGTTCGTCGTTGAGCGCATCGGTCGCGTCGCCGGCCAGATTGTAACGGCGGCTCTCGCTGGCCATCGCCTTCAGGTAGCGGGTCGAACCGGTGTGCATGCGCAGCGCGGCACGCAGCGACTTGGCGTCGATGTCGGGCACGGCGGCGGTGATTTCGCGGTCGATCCCGATCGCCAGCGGTCTGGCCTGTTCGAGCACGGGGAATTGCTTCTGCAACTGCCTCAGGAGCTTGCGCGCAGCTTCCTTGGCGGGCGAGGCTCTGGCATTTTCGGTCATCGGTGGCCTGCGTCGTCTTGCATTCGGGGTCGGTCACCGCAATTATGCCGGAGCCATCGGCTGTCAAATAGCCTCGCATGACGCGTCAGGCATGCAACTCGCTATCGCAGGCGTTCGAATCGAGGCGGGCCGGCGCGGTGCCCGTCGCCGGGCGTCCCGCGCAGCGGATGCATCGGTGTCGTCGGATCGCGCGGTGCCCGGATGGATTGTCGAAATTGGAGACTACATGCTGACGAGACGACTGGGTCGGCACCGACGCGTGCTTGCGTGGTGCCTTGGATGGCTGTCGGTGACCTCCTGGTTGGGTGGCTGCGCGTCGCTTGAATCGGAGAAGCCAACGTCACGCCCGGTGCAGACCATGTGGCCGGCGCCACCCGATCCGACGCGCTTCAAGTTCGTCACGGTCCTTCGCACGATTTCCGACATCCGCGCCGAGACCGAGGACGAAAGCCTGATGCGGGCGCTCACCGGCAAGAATCCCAGCGAAGAGATCGTCTACGAGAAGCCCACCGCCCTGGCTGCGCGCCAGGGTCGCGTGTATGTGGCGGATCCGGAGCGCTCGGCGGTGGTCGTGTTCGACGTGCCGCGGCGCCGGGTCTTCCGCTTCGGCACGCGCGAGCCCAATACGGTGTCGCGACCGAACGGGATTGCGCTCGACGACGAGGGCAAGGCCTATGTGCTCGATACCCGGCGCAAGACCGTGATGGTGTTCGACGGCCTCGGTCTGTTCCTGCGTTCGGTCGGCAAGGACCAGGATTTCGAGAAGCCGGTCAGCGTCGCCGTAAGCCGGAGCGGCGACCGCGTCTATGTGGTCGATCGCGGCAGCCTCAACGGAAGCGACCACAAGGTGGTGGTGTTCGACGGCGATGGCAAGAAACTGCGGGAGATGGGCCCGCGCGGCAAGCGCGAGGGCGAATTCAACATTCCGCTGGATGCGGCGATCGCTCCCGACGGATCGCTTGCCGTTCTCGATGCAGGGAATTTCCGCGTGCAGATTTTCGATTCCGACGGAAATTTCGTCCGCGCCTTCGGCAGTGTCGGCAACGGGGTCGGACAATTCTCGCGGCCGCGAGGGCTCGCCATGGACGACGACGGCAACATCTACGTGTCCGACGCCAGCTTCAACAATGTCCAGATCTTCAACCCGGAAGGCGAGCTGCTGATGGCGATCGGCGCGACCGACATGCGTGGCGCCGCAGGCGAGTATGCCCTGGTCGGCCCGCTGGCCGTGGACGAACGAGGATTCCTCTACGTCGGGGATCTGTTCTTCCGCAAGGTCGAAGTGTATCAACGGATGTGGCGGAATTAGTCGAATGGAATGTAGCGGGCTGGTGGCATGAGCCTTGCTAATTCTCTGGCAATCGGTGGTGGGACCAGTGGGGATGCCCGCCGCCGCTTTCCAGGGGAGATCAGGAATGGCACGCATGAGGGCCTTGGTTGCAGTCGGTGCGATGTTCGGACTCGCCGCAGGCGCGTCCTGGGCTGGGGGGCCGGAGGTACCGACCAAGTTCACCAACAACACGTCGATCACGGAAACCCGCCACAACCTTACCCAGCGAGACAATGCCGGGCAGGTCGACGCGATTCAGATGGATCCGTATCGCAATGATTATGCAGAGGTATGTGTCTATTGCCACACGCCTCACGGCGCCAGCAGTGCGCTCGTTGCGCCGCTCTGGAACCGCACCCGGAAGTCGACGTCGTACCAGACCTACGATCTGCTGAACACGGTCACGATCACCCAGACGATCACCACGCCGGGCGTCAACTCGCTGACCTGTCTGTCCTGTCACGACGGCACCACTGCGGTCGACTCGATCATCAACATGCCGGGGTCCGGCAACTACGATCCGGCCCAGGAAACGCAGAACGACGACGGCGCCATCAACACCTTCCTAAACGGCTGGACCAATCCGTCGGGCACCGAGGCGGTGAACCACCTCAAGTTGCAGGCCGGCGCCACCGGTTGCCTCGGCTGCCACGCACCGGGTACCTTGGCCAGCAGTGCGCAGGATTTCACGATCTTCGCGATCGGGACGGACCTTCGTAACGACCATCCGGTGGGCATCACCTTCCCGACCACCAACCCGGATTTCAACCTGACGACCGGCACCAGCGCGCGCGGCGACATATTCTTCGATCTCGACGGCGACAGCCGGATGGACAAGAACGAAGTGCGCCTCTATGACACCGGCGAGGGCCCGGAGGTCGAGTGCGCCTCGTGTCACGACCCTCACGGCGTCGAAAGCGCAGGCTCGGGCAGCCAGTTCAATCCGACCTTCCTGAGGGTCTCGAACGTCGGCAGCGGCCTCTGCATGACCTGTCACGTCAAGTAGGCTGTCCGCGCAGCGGCAATCGAGGCGGGCCGGTTTCCCAACCCCGGGGAAACCGGCCCTTGCTTTTCCAGAAGATGGGAAATTCGGCGGCGCTGTCGCGTGCGCCGGATCCGCGCCGCGCGACGCTGCGGGCGCGATATGCCGCGTGGCAACAAAATTTACGATGTCGGCCGAGCCGACCTCAATGGCGGCTGCCGGCGGTGAGATCTTCCAGATGGACGCTGAATGCCTGCCGACGACGGTCGGCAAGAAAGTGACGCAGGGTCAGGGTGGAGGAGCGGAACGCCATGTCGTCCCACGGGATCTCGTCCTCTGCGAAAAGTCGCGCTTCGAGGGATTCGGTGCCGGGCGCGAATGTCGGCGCCGACATGGCCGCCAGATAGAACATATGCACCTGACTGATATGGGCGATATTCACCAGCGAGAACAGCATGCCGAGTTCAACTTCGGCGCACACCTCTTCGCGCGTTTCGCGGATGGCGGCTTCGCCGGTGGTCTCGTTGTTCTCCATGAACCCGGCGGGCAGGGTCCACAGGCCGCGCCGCGGCTCGATGGCGCGGCGCGCCAGCAGGATCCGATCCTCGAAGACCGGGAGCGTGCCGACCACCATCTTCGGATTCTGGTAGTGGATCGTGCCGCACGATCCGCAGACGAATCGGGGCAGGGTGTCGCCTTCGGGCACCTTTCGGAGAACTTCCTGGCCGCAGTTCGAGCAATAGCGCATGGTCTGGCGTCCGTGGTCGAGTGCCGAGTTTAACAGTCGGCGCGCGCGCGGCCAGCGGCAGTTTTCGACACCCGGTTGGTGCGCCGTCGACGACAGTCCACATTAGGTTCCTCGCGAAGCTCCTTGTTTTGCTGGAGCTTCCGTCCGCACAGAGACTTTCCTCCCCGCATGCCGATGTCTTCGTAACAGAATCTCTCAATTTGTAAGATGAATTCCTACCTTTCAAGGCAGGCGATTCGCACTCGATTTTGCCGGACGCCCTGATGGTGCGGCATTCCGGCCCGCGGGACAATTCCAGACGTCGAACGAATACGATCGAACGGAGGTCGCGATGAAAGTCACCGCGATTCAAGAGGAAATCAGGGATCTGAACCTGGCGTATCTGATGCTCGCACAGCAGATGCTGCGCGAAGACCGCGAGGCGGCGATGTTCCGTCTCGGGATCGGTGCGGACGTCGCCGAACTGATCGACGACATGTCGCCAGCGCAACTGTTGAAGATGGCCGGCGGGCAGATGCTGCTGTGCCGGTTCCGCTTCGACGACAGCAACATGCTCGGGGTCATGGCCGGCAAGGGACGGCAGGGTGCCGCCGCCGGTATCCACGCCGCCATCATCGCTGCCAGCAAGCCGGTCGAAGTACTCGCCTGAGCCACGGTGTCGAGGCCATGAGAAACAAGAGCGTCATCCAGGAAGCGGAAGACATCCAGCGCGCGATCGAGATGATCGAGCTCGGTGCGCGCATGCAGATGCTCGAAGCCGAAACCCGGCTGAGCCGGGAACGCCTTCTCAAGCTGTACAAGGAAGTGCGTGGCGTGTCGCCGCCGAAGGGCATGTTGCCGTTCTCGACCGACTGGTTCATGACCTGGCAGCCGAACGTGCATTCGTCGCTCTTCATGTCGCTCTATCGCTTCATGTGCGATACCAGCGGGCTGTCCGGTCTCGATGCCACGCTGAAGGCCTACCGGCTGTATCTCGAACACATCGCTGCCGAAGAAATGGAAGAGGTATTGAGCCTGACTCGTGCCTGGACGCTTGTCCGCTTCTTCGACGCCGATCTGCTCCAGCTAGCCACCTGCTCGGCGTGTGGCGGCCGATTCGTCGCTCACGCCTACGACCCCGTCCAGGACTACGTATGCGGTCTGTGCAACATGCCGTCGCGTGCCGGCAAGGGTCGCAAGAATTCCAGTTCGTCCCAAACACCCCTCTGACCTCCTCCTTGCTACGCAAGGGGTTCCATGCCGCTGACACCCGTCGGCGGTTTTTTTTTGCAGCGGGATTCCGGGTCGGTGCCGGCCTGGCATCCAACGCTCGGTGTCGACGGGCGCGAGTCACCCGGCAATGCGCGCGCCAGCGTCATATCGGGCCGGGCCGGGTGCCTCAAGTTTGGTGGCAGACGACCGATAGCCGGACTGTGAAATCAATCGATGCCCGGGTACGTCCCGTCGAATCCGCTTAAGGACCGAGCAAACGCATGTTTCTGATCATCGGCTACGTTGTGATTCTCGCTGCTTCCCTGGGCACCTATGCGATTCACGGCAGTCTTGCAGCGTTGTGGGTGCCGACCGAGTATGTCGCGATCATCGGTCTGACCATCGGTGGCTTCATTGCGGGCAACGGCATCAAGGCGATCAAGGCCACTGTCGGCGCGTTGCCGAGCATCTTCAAGGGGTCACCGTACAACAAGGCCTTCTACGTCGACCTGCTGGCGATGCTCTACGAGATCCTGTCCAAGGTGCGCAAGGAAGGCCTGATGTCGATCGAGGGCGATGTCGAGAATCCGGACAGCAGCCCGATCTTCAGCAAGTACCCGGCCTTCATGGCCGATCATCACGCAGTCGATTTCCTGACCGACTATCTGAGGATGATGGTCGGCGGCAACCTGAATGCGTTCGAGATCGAGAACCTGATGGATGCGGAAATGGAAACCCATCACCAGGAAGCGCACGGGCCGGCCCACATCGTGTCGAAGGTAGCCGATTCGACGCCGGCATTCGGTATCGTGGTGGCGGTGATGGGCGTCGTCAACGTCATGGGATCTGTCGGCCAGCCGCCGGCGGTACTCGGCAAGATGATCGGCGGCGCGCTGGTCGGCACCTTCCTCGGCATTCTGATCTCGTATGGATTCATCGCGCCGATCGCCGGCCAACTCGAGCAGCGGGTAGAAGAAGGCGGAAAGATCTACCAGTGCATGAAGGTCGTGCTGCTGGCGAGCATGAATGGCTATGCGCCACAGGTGGCGATCGAGTTCGGACGCAAGGTGCTGTTCTCGACGGACCGCCCGAGCTTCAGCGAGCTCGAAGAAGAGGTCAAGAATCGCAAGTGAGCGCTGACCCGATTCCGATGACGATCGACGCAGGCGGAAGATGAGCGACGATACCCAACAGCCCATCGTCGTCAAGCGCATCAAGAAGGGCGGGGGCGGTGCTCACGGCGGTGCGTGGAAGATCGCGTATGCGGACTTCGTGACGGCGATGATGGCCTTCTTCCTGCTGATGTGGCTGCTCGGATCGACCGCCCAGGGCGATCTCGAGGGCATTTCCGATTTCTTCAACTCGCCGCTCAAGGTGGCGATGCAGGGTGGTTCGGGCAGCGGCGACAGCACCAGCATCATCAAGGGCGGCGGCGACGACCTGACCCGATCGGTCGGACAGGTCAAGCGCGGCGAGGTCGAGTCTCGCGCAGACGATCGCGAACAGTCCGGCCTCGCGCAGAAGAGCAGGGAGGAGTCGCCGATGGGCGAAGAAGAGCGGCGCCAGCTCGAGCGTCAGGAGCGGGCGCGCTTGATCGATCTGAAGGGACAGATCGAAGCGCTGGTCGAAGCCAGCCCGTCGCTGCGCGAGGTACGCAATCAACTCCTGATGGAGCTCACCACCGAGGGCCTGCGCATCCAGATTCTGGACGAGAAGAATCGGCCGATGTTCGATTCGGCGAGTTCGGTGTTGAAACCCTACACCAAGGAATTGCTCCAGGTGATCGGCCACAGCCTCAACGCGGTACCCAACCGGATCAGCCTGACCGGGCACACCGATGCCACCCGCTATGTCGGCGGCGAGACCGGATTCAGCAACTGGGAGCTCTCCAGCGACCGCGCCAACGCGTCCCGGCGGGAACTGGTGGCCGGCGGTCTCGATCCCGAAAAGATCATACGGGTGGTCGGCCTGGCCGATACGCAGCCGTTTCTCGAGGACGACCCGACGGCGGCGCAGAACCGACGCATTGCGATCGTCGTGCTCACGCGCAGTCTTGCGGAGGCCTCGAACGAACTGGAGGTGCGGGACGGCAGCGAATTGGGCGCAGATGCCGTCGATCGGCAAGTGCGGGCTGCCACCGAGTCGCACGAGCCAGCGACCGAGTCGCCGCGATCACGCGAACCGCGGCGCAGTTTCCGTGAGCGATTCGAGGCGATTCGGCGGCAGTGACCATAAAGAAGGTGCCCCCGAAGTCGATAACCCCTGCAATGAAACTCGCTGCTCAGAATACTCGATGACACGCCCGAGATTGAGATCGGATGTCAAGGCCCTCGCCTGGACCCTGCTGGTGATGCTTGCCGCAGCGTTCGCGCCCGAATCGATGTGGACCGCGATGGCGACCGGGCTGCTGGTGGCCGTGGGCTGGCGCCTGATGGTCGGCAGTGGCCACGTGGCGGCGGAGGTGGTCGCCGGCGGCGCGCCTGCCGTCGTCGCAACGAGCGCGACGGCCGAACGGGTTCGAGCCCTCGGGGAGGAGTTCGCCGGCGGCCTTGGACAGCAGGCCGAGATCCTGCGCGAGGAGCTGGGTCGGGTGCAGACGCTGCTCTCTGGTGCGATTTCCGAGCTAACCGACAGCTTCCACGGCATGAGCGAACACACCCGCGCCCAGCACTTGCTGGCGGGCGAAGTGTCGGGTGCCGCCGTAAACGCCGAATCGGCAAGCCATTTCGACAATTTCATCAGCAGCACGTCCGACGTCATGCAGCGCATCGTCGACAGTGTCATCGCCAACAGCAAGCTGGCGATGGAACTGGTGGAACTGACCGACGACATTTCATCGCGCACCGAGGGCGTCGAGGGCATCCTCAGCGACATCGGTGCGATCGCCAAGCAGACCAACCTGCTGGCACTCAACGCGGCGATCGAAGCGGCACGGGCCGGCGAGGCCGGGCGCGGTTTCGCCGTCGTCGCCGACGAGGTGCGCGACCTGTCCGGGCGGACCACCCACTTCAGCGCCGAGATCGCGCGCGTCATGCAGGGCATGCGCGACAGCGTCGCCAAGACCGAGGATGCGATCGCGCGGATGGCCTCCCAGGACATGAACTTCGCGCTCGAATCCAAGCGCGAGGTGGAGTCGGTGCTGAGCGCGATCGAACGGATCAATCAGAAACGCGAAGAGTCGCTCGAATCGATCAACGGCCATGTCGGCAAGATCGAGGCCGAAGTCGGACGCGCGATCACGGCCCTGCAGTTCCAGGACATGGTGTCGCAACTGGTCACCCACGTCAGTGGTCGGCTGGTGCTGGTCGAAGCGGCCGGCAGTGCACTGAACGAGGCCCTGGCCGCGGCGACCGATCAGCGACCGGACATCGAGGGGCTGGAATCCCGCATGCAGACCCTCAAGGAGCATCTCGAATGGTCGCGGGAAAGGAGCGCCAAGTCGCCGGTCAGGCAGCAGGAAATTTCGAGCGGCGACGTCGAGCTCTTTTGATCACGAACTACAACCAGGACATTAGTTATGGCAAAGACAGTGCTGACCGTGGATGACTCGCCTTCGATCCGGCAGATGGTGTCATTCACGCTGAAGAGCGCCGGATACGAGGTCATCGAAGCCGCCGACGGCATGGATGGTCTCGACAAGGCAAAGGCGAAGGCGGTCAATCTGGTATTGACCGACCAGAACATGCCGCGCATGGACGGCATCTCGCTGATCAAGTCGCTGCGGGCGACGCCTCAATACAAGAGCACCCCGATCCTGATGCTGACGACCGAGTCTTCGGACTCGATGAAATCCCAGGGGCGGGCCGCGGGGGCAACCGGCTGGCTGGTCAAGCCGTTCGATCCGCAGAAATTGATCGAAGTCGTCAAGAAAGTGATCGGTTGATCCGTCCGAGAACGCGAGCTAAGGGAGGCAGGCGATGGCGATCGACATGAGCCAGTTCTACCAGGTTTTCTTCGAGGAGGCTGCCGAGCATCTGGCGTCGATCGAGAACCTGCTGGTGTCGATGGACGTGGATGCGCCCGACGCGGAAGACCTCAACGCGCTGTTCCGCGCCGCCCACTCGATCAAGGGTTCGAGCGGGACTTTCGGCTTCAATGACATGACCGAAGTCACCCACGTCATGGAAACCCTGCTCGACATGGTACGCAAGCACGAAAAGCCGCTGACCTCGGACATCATCGATGCCTGTCTGGAAGCCGGCGACGTGTTGCGCAACCTGCTTGCGGCGCACATGGGTGAGGATCAGGCCGATGCCGCGGCCGCGACGGCGGTGAGCCAGCGCTTGCAGGCGTTGTGCGAGGCGGAATCGGCCGATACCGGGTGTGCTTCCACGGGGACGGAAGGATCCGTGCCGGCGGGCGGCAACCGCTTCCGGATTCGCTTCCGGCCCGACGCGGCCTGCCGTCAGCGGCCGGAAACCCTCGACAATCTGGCCGAGGAACTCGGTCGCCTGGGGCAGGTGCAGCGCTTCGATCGTGAAGACGATGGCCTGTGCGACATCGTGATCGAAAGCACCCATGCCCTGTCGGCTTTCGAAGGCGTCGTCGATTTCGTCGCCGAGAGTGGTTCGGTCGTGGTGATGCCGCTGGCGGAAGCCGAAGAAGACGCCTATGGTTTCTTCGAGCCGGCGGATGGGGTTTCCGGCGCGGAAGAGACGGCCTACGGCTTTTTCAATGACGAACCGGTTGCCACCGTTTCGGCGGCGGACGATGAGGTAGTGTCGGAAGACGGCAGCTACGGCTTCTTTGCGGCGCCCGCGCCGGCGGCCACTTCCGACGACGATGAGGCCCCGGACGGCAGCTACGGCCTGTTTGCCAAGGCGGTGACGTCTCCCGTGGCGCCCGCCGCGGTGCCGGCAGCGGCCATCGAAGCTTCCGCCAAGTCCGAGCGGGCCGCTCCGGTCAAGACTGCCGGCGCGGCACAGAAGAAGCCGCCGACCGCACGCGCTGGCGGTGACACTTCGATTCGTGTCAGCGTCGAAAAAGTGGACCAGATGATCAATCTGGTCGGTGAACTGGTGATCACCCAGGCGATGCTGACGCAGTCGGCAGAAGGGCTCGATCCGGTGCTGTACGAACGCCTGATGAACGGGCTGGTGCAACTGGAACGCAATACCCGCGATCTGCAGGAGTCGGTGATGTCGATCCGCATGCTGCCGATCTCGGTGGTGTTCTCCCGGTTCCCGAGGGTGGTGCGCGACGTCTCGAAGAAGCTCGGCAAGCAGGTCGAACTGAAGACCATTGGCGAAGGAACCGAACTCGACAAGGGCTTGATCGAGCGCATCAGCGATCCCTTGACGCACCTGATCCGCAACAGCCTCGATCACGGCATCGAATCGCCCGAGAAGCGCCGGGCGGCCGGCAAGTCCGAGATCGGGACGATCACATTGAAGGCGTATCACCAGAGCGGCAACATCGTGATCGAGGTCGGCGACGACGGCGCTGGACTGAACCGCGACAAGATCCTTTCGAAGGCTCGGGAGCGAGGCCTCGACGCCAGCGACACGATGTCGGACGCGGAAGTCTGGCAATTGATCTTCGAGCCGGGATTCTCGACCGCAGATCAGGTCACCGACGTGTCCGGTCGCGGTGTCGGCATGGACGTGGTCAAACGCAACATCGCCTCGATGGGCGGACGAGTGGATATCGATTCGATGGGCGGCGTGGGTACGCGCATGACCGTACGACTGCCGCTGACACTGGCGATCCTCGACGGCATGTCGGTCGGCGTCGGCGCGGAGACCTACATCATCCCGCTGAACTACGTCGTCGAGTCGCTGCAGCCCGGCCCGAACATGATGCGCAGTGTGTCGGGCGTCGATTCGCTGATCCAGGTACGCGGCGAATACCTCCCGGTCATCAGCCTGCGGGAATACTTCGGCGTCGAAGGCGCCTGCACCGACTGGCGGAAGGGAATCATGGTGATCCTGGAGGCCGACGGCACCAAGATCGCGTTATTCGTCGACCAGTTGATCGGCCAGCACCAGGTCGTGATCAAGAGCCTCGAAGCGAACTATCGGCGGGTCGCCGGCATCTCCGGCGCGACCATCATGGGCGACGGCCGTGTCGCGCTGATTCTCGACGCCGCCGCATTGGTCGGCCAGTCCCGGAAGGTGCTCGCAGTCGCTGCCTGACACTGCGCCAGCCAGGCGACGCCGGCACGGGCTCAGGCCCTTGCCGGCGTTTTTCCTACAGGCAAACGAAGGCCATTCCCGCCCGCGGATCGCTACCGATTCCGCTCTTCAGCTTTGACGCCGCCAACCGTAAACCGGTCAACGCAGCTTCGACAGGGAGATCGGCATGCAACTAGGCAGCGAGGCGGTCGCGATCGACGACAGCCATCGGGAACTCGAACAGGAGTTTCTCACTTTCACGCTAGGCCCGGAGGAGTATGCGATCGACATACTCAAGGTGCAGGAGATCCGCGGCTACGACACCGTCACCGCGATCGCCAATGCACCGAAGTTCATCAAGGGCGTGATCAACCTGCGCGGCACCATCGTCCCGATCGTCGACCTGCGCATCAAGTTCGGTATCGGCAACGTCGAATACACGCCGTTTACCGTCGTGATCATTCTCAATCTCGCCGAACGCGTCGTCGGCGTCGTCGTCGATAGCGTGTCGGATGTCATTGGCATGACGCCGGAGCAGATCCGTCCGGCGCCGAATTTTTCTTCCCAGGTCGGTGCCTCGTTCATCCGCGGACTCGGCACGGTCGACGAGCGGATGCTCATCGTGGTCGACATCGAGCGCCTGATGCTGGCGCCGGAAATGGCTCTGATCGACGAAGCGACTGCGTGATCGACGAGGGAAACGGATCGTGATGAACACACTCTTCAAGCCTGCCCAAGGGCTTCTCGGCAGATTTACGCTGCCGGGCAAGATTGCCGTGATCGGCGCAGCCTTCCTGGCGACTGTCGCCATGCTGTACGGATTCTTCCTCGACCAGCACCGAACCTCCCTGGAATTCTCCAGCCGCGAACGACTCGGCGTCCAGGTGATCGCACCGGTCATCGAGTTGAGCGATGCGCTCGGCCAGCACCGCGGCCTTCGATATCGGGCATTGCTCGGGGAAGCGGTACCCAGCCAGCGCATCGCCGACGCAAGGGCTCGGGTCGATGCCGGCTTTGCCAATGCCGCGGCGCGGTCCGACGCCTTCCAGGCGCTGTCGCTCGACGCGGCACTGGCGACCATCGCGCAACACTGGAAAGCGCTTGCCGGCAGCCAGCGCAGCACCGCGGGCGACGACTTTGCGGCCCACGCCGTATTGTTGAATGAATTGGTCAAGCTGGTCGTCGACGCGGCAGACCGATCGAACCTGACGCTGGACCCCGACATCGACTCGTACTATCTGATGGACGCTGCGGCGTTCCGTCTACCGGGCCTGATCGAAGGAACGCAGGCCAGCGGCAGGCTGGCGGCCGACATCGCGCGGCGCGGCGTCGCCAGCACGGCCGAACGGATCTCGCTCGCGAGTTCATTGGCGCTGCTCGAAGAACAGTTGAGCGCGGTCCGCGAAGGCATGGACAAGGTCGCCGCGGAGAATGCCGAGACCGGTCGGCTGATCGCCGGCGCGGTCAGCGGATTCGTCGATGCGGGACGGGGTTTCGACAACATGTTGGGTGCCCAGATCGTCGAGCCGGAAGTGGTGAGCGTGGGGCAGGACCTCGTCGAGCGGCTTGCCATTCGCACCGCGGACGGCGGCCTGGCCCTCTGGCGCGTGGCGATGGAACAACTGGACCTCGCCCTCGAGCGCCGAATTGGCGCGATGCAGATCCGGTTCTGGGAGGTGACTGCGGTCGTCGTGCTGGCGTTGGCGGCGGCGCTTTACCTGTTCCTCGCGGTACGCAGCTCGGTCGGGGGCGTGGCGGCGCGTATCGCGGACGGTGCCCGGCGGGTCGCGGCCGGCGACCTCGCGTCACCGATCGTCTGCGACAGCAGTGACGAATTCGGCACGATTGCAGGCGCCATCAACGACATGCGCAAGTCCCTCGGCGAGCGCATCGCGCGCGACGAGGAAGTGGCGGTCGAGAACCTGCGCATCCGGAACGCGCTCGACCGTGCCTCGGTGAGCCTGATGCTGGCGGACAGCGATGGCCGGATCATCTATGTCAATGACAGCGTCGTGACGATGCTGCGGGCCGCCGAACCAGAGCTCCGCAAGTCCCTGCCGTCGTTTTCGGTGGATCGGCTGCTCGGCGCGAACTTCGACCAGTTTCACAAGAATCCTGCCCATCAGCGCGGCCTGTTGGCGAACCTGAAGGCGACGCATTCGACCGAGATCGAGGTCGGCAAGCTGAAGATGCAGCTCAAGGCCAGCCCGGTCGTCGATGCCGAGGGACGACGGCACGGGACGGTGCTCGAATGGAAGGACCGTACCGCCGAGGCGGCGACCGAGCAGGAACTCGCGGCGCTGGTCGAGGCGGCGATCGCCGGCGATTTCGGGCATCGCCTCTCGCTGGACGGCAAGGTCGGATTCTTCCGCCAATTGGCGGAAGGCATGAACAAGCTGACCTCCGCGGTCGCACGCGCGATCGAGGATGTCGGGCTCGTGCTCAATTCGATGGCGCGTGGTGACCTGACGCGCAAGGTCGAGGCGAATTATTCCGGCGGCCTCGGGCAACTCAGGGACGACGTCAATGCGAGCGTCGATCAGTTGCGCGCGGTGGTCTCGCGGATTCAGCACGCATCCGATGCGATCAAGGTGGCCGCCAGCGAGATCGCGGGGGGCAACCTCGAGCTTTCCTCGCGCACCGAGGAACAGGCCAGTTCGCTGCAGGAAACGGCCAGCTCGATGGAAGAGATCAACGATGCGGTCCGGCGCAATGCCGATGGTGCGCGCCAGGCCAACGATCTCGCGGTTTCGGCCAATTCGGTGGCCGACCAGGGTCGGGCGACGGTCGATCGCGTGGTCGCCAACATGAACTCGATCCAGGACTCGTCGCGCAAGATCGCAGAGATCATCGGCGTGATCGATTCGATCGCGTTCCAGACCAACATCCTGGCGCTCAACGCCGCCGTCGAGGCGGCCCGTGCCGGCGAGCAGGGGCGCGGCTTCGCCGTGGTTGCATCGGAAGTGCGCAGCCTCGCGCAACGCAGTGCCCAGGCCGCGCGTGAGATCAAGGACCTGATCGACGATTCGGTGAAGAAGGTGGACGACGGTGCCGGATTGGTCGACGACGCCGGCCGGACGATGGTCGACATCGTCGGCAACATCCAGGGGCTGACCCAGTTGGTCAATGGCATTGCCGAATCAAGCCGTCAGCAAAGCGACGGCATCGACCAGGTCACGCGTGCGGTCGGCGAAATGGACCAGGCCACGCAGCAGAATGCAGCACTGGTCGAGCAGGCGGCGGCCGCGGCCGAGACGCTGCGCGACCAGGCCGAATCGCTGGTTTCTGCGGTTGGTGCCTTCCGATTGGACGGCAACGCCTCGGCCCAGTCGGCGCTCCCCGCTGCGGGCCGTGCCGGCGCCGATTTCGACCGCATCATCCAGGCACACATGCAGTGGAAGGTCCGGCTTCGTGACTACGTCGACGGCAAGGGTGGGCGTCTCGACGCCGCCGAGGTCGAGCGCGACGACAAGTGCGAACTGGGATGCTGGATTCACGGCGAAGGCCAGCGGTTCGCGCGCGACGCCTGCTTCGGACGCCTGCGTGAAACGCATGCCCGTTTCCACAAGTGCGCTGCGCGCATCGTCAGGTTGCACGATCGTGGCGAGAAATCCCAGGCCGAAACTGCGCTGAGCGAGGAATTCCCGCGGCTGGCGTCGACCATCGTCCAGGAAATCCGTGAACTCAGACAGCATGCCGATGGCAAGCCGAATCCGGTTCGGCCAGCCGCGGCCGGCGGCGCTGCCAAGGCCCTGAGCCAGCCGGCCGGTCGGGCCGCGCCAGCGTCCACGCCGGTCAAGGCGGCACGCGGTGCGATTTCGGCAGCCGCCTTGCAGGACGAGTGGGAAGAGTTCTGAAGCTGCCGCATCCGAACCCGAACAACAGACAGCCGAATCTGCAGGACGAGAGACTATGAAGATCAATATGCCCGTCACCCAGAACGAGGTGCCGCTCAACGAGCATCACACCATCGTTTCGAAGACCGATCTGAAGGGTCAGATCACCTATATCAACCGTGACTTCATCGAAATTTCAGGCTTCGAGGAAAGCGAGCTGATCGGCAAATCGCACAACATCGTCCGCCACCCGGACATGCCATCGGAAGCCTTCGCGGATCTTTGGCGCAACCTCAAGGCCGGACGCCCGTGGAACGGACTGGTCAAGAATCGATGCAAGAACGGTGACTATTACTGGGTCGAGGCGAATGCCGCACCGCTGTGGCAAAACGGTCAGATCATCGGCTACGTGTCGGTCCGGACCAAGGCCCAGCCGGAGCAGATCCAAGCGGCGTCCGAAGCGTACCGCAAGTTCCGCGAGGGCAAGGCCGGCGGCCTCGCCATCGAGAACGGGCAGGTGGTTCGCGTTCGCGGGCCCGTGCGCCGCGCGCTCGGCGCGATCACGATCCGGAAGCGGCTGGTCATGCTGATGGTCGCGGCTGGCATCGGGCTCGCGACGGTCGCGGGCGTGGGCTACAAGACGACTGTCGACAGCGTCGGCGGTGTTTCCCAACTCAACGACACCTTCCTCGCCCAGGCCGGCAAGTTCAGCGAGGTCGACGAGTTGCTGATGGGCAGCATGGCTGAATTGCAGTCGGCGCTCTCACACAATCCGGTGCTGCCGTCGAGCAATCTGCACGACCACCCGATCGGGTTTCACCTCGACCTGATCGGCGAGAAACTCGCGGAGATGGATCAGGTACTGGGCGAGCTCATCGGTCTGCAATCGGATGTGGCCATGACCGACCGCCTGCGCGCCTATCGCGAGACGGTGGCGAAGCTGCGGCGTGACGGCTTCGAGCCGGCCGTCGAAATGTTGCGTCGCGGTGCTTTCGACGCCGCCGGTGCCCATCTTGCAAAGGTCCTTGTGCCGACATACGACGGCATCGAGTCCCAGGCAGACGAGTTGCGCGAAGGCGTATTCACCGGCGCGGCGTCGGCCGCCCAACGGATCAGCGCGGCCGGCTCGCAGGGGGAACTGGTGCAGATCGGCGTCGCCGGTGTCGCCCTGGCTTTGCTGCTGTGGCTCGGCATTTCGGCGATCCGCGCGATCTGTGAGCCGCTGGGTCGTACCGTCAAGTACCTGCAGCAACTCGCTGCCGGAGAGTTCGGCAACCGCATTCCGGTCGATCGCTACGACGAGATCGGAGACATGATGGCCGGACTGAAGGCGATGCAGACCCAACTGGGCTTCGAAGTGCAGGACCAGATGCTGCGGGCAGCCGAAACGATGCGCATCAAGATCGGCCTCGACAATGTGCCCGATCCGGTGCGCATCGCGGACCCGAAAGGGCGTGTGCTCTATTGCAACAACTCGATGAAGGCCGTCATCGAGCGCGACCAGGCGGCGATTCGCGAGAAGATCCCGAATTTTTCCCCGGCCACCTTCATCGGCTCTGATATCACCCTGTTCTACGACGATCCGGCTGCCGCGCGGCAGCGGCTCGCCAACCTGCGCGATACCGCGCGGTCCGAACTGGTCATCGGCGGCCGCCTCTATGCCCTGACCACCAGCCCGATCGTCGACGACAGTGGTAACCGGCTCGGAAGCGTGGGCATCTGGCGCGACCGTTCGGTCGAAGCGGCGATCGAGCAGGAAGTGTCGAACGTGGTCAGCGCAGCGGCGGCCGGCGATTTCACCCAGCGGCTCGTGACCGAGGGCAAGGACGGCTTCTTCCTGCAGGTCAGCACCGGTCTGAACGACCTGATGGACACCACGGCGGAAGGCCTCGCGGATGTCGCTCGACTGCTGGACGCGATCTCCCGCGGAGACCTGACCCAGTCGATCAGCCGTGACTACCAGGGGACCTTCGGTCAGATCAAGGACGATTCCAACGCCACCGTCGCGCGACTGCGCGAAGTGGTCGGCCGCATCCAGGAGGCGACCGACGCGATCAACACCGCCGCGCAGGAGATTTCGGCCGGCAACACCGATCTGTCGTCCCGCACCGAGGAGCAGGCAAGTTCCCTCGAAGAGACCGCCTCGTCGATGGAAGAGCTCAATGCCACGGTGCGGCAGAATGCCGAAAATGCCCACCAGGCCAATGAACTGGCCAATCAGTCGAACCAGGTGGCCGCGCGCGGCGGCGAGATGATGCAGCGCGTGGTCGAGACCATGCGCTCGATCCAGGAATCGTCGAGCAAGATCGCCGACATCATCGGCGTGATCGACTCGATCGCCTTCCAGACCAACATCCTCGCGCTCAACGCGGCGGTCGAGGCTGCCCGAGCCGGCGAGCAGGGCCGGGGATTCGCCGTCGTGGCTTCGGAGGTTCGCAGTCTCGCTCAGCGCAGCGCCCAGGCGGCCAAGGAGATCAAGGGTCTGATCGACGACTCGGTCGGCAAGGTCGAAGGCGGGGCCACGCTGGTCGACAATGCCGGCAACACGATGCAGGAGGTGGTGAATAACTTCCAGCAACTGGCAGCACTGGTCACCGGGATCGCCGGCGCGAGCCGGGAGCAGAGTGCCGGCATCGAACAGGTCACCCAGGCGGTCGGGCAGATGGACGAGGTCACCCAGCAGAATGCGGCCCTCGTCGAAGAGGCCGCAGCTGCGGCTGAGAGCCTCGAGGAACAGGCCAGGGGATTGCAGAATGCCGTCTCGATGTTCCGCATGGATGGTGGCGTGCCTTCGACAGAGTCCGCTGCTACCTCGAACGTCCGGTCGTTTCCCGCTCGAACCGTGAAGCCGGCCGCTTCGCGCGGCGGGTCGCCGAAGGCGGCGCGGCAGGGTGGCACCGACGTCAATGACGAATGGGAGGCATTTTGAACCACCGAATCGGCTCCGCCAGTGGCGCAGGTCCCGCCCGGGACGTGCGACCAGGTACTTCGCCGACCAGCGCCAAGGAGCTGAGCCGAGCGGTTCAGGCGAAGCTCGCCGATGAATCCCGGTCGGCGGCGCGCATGCGCGAATTCGTCTTCACCGACGCCGACTTCGAGAAGATCCGCAAGCTGATCTACCAGCACGCGGGGATCTCGCTGGCGCCGGTCAAGCAGGACATGGTCTACAGCCGCCTCGCGCGTCGATTGCGGGCACGCGGCGATAAGACCTTTGCCGAGTACCTCGCCCGACTCGAGAAGGATGCCGCGGAGTGGGAAACCTTCGTCAATTCGCTGACGACCAATCTGACGTCGTTCTATCGGGAGTCCCACCATTTCGACATCCTCGCCGAACATCTGGTCAAGCGCTCGGCGACGAAACCACTTCGGATCTGGTGCGCGGCCGCGTCCACCGGCGAGGAGCCGTATTCGATCGCGATCACCGCCTGCGAGGCATTGCGCACGCTGTCGCCGGCGGTCGAAATCTGGGCCAGCGACATCGACACCAACGTGCTCGCCCATGGTCAGCAAGGCGTCTATTCGATGGATCGCATCGAGCGCATGTCGCGGGAACGCGTCGAGCGCTTCTTCCTGCGTGGCAAGGGCGATCGCCAGGGGTTTGCGAAGGTGCGTCCGGAACTGCAGAAGCTGATCCGCTTTCTCAGGATCAACCTGCTCGACCGCGACTGGGGCCTGAATGGGCAGTTCGACGCGATCTTCTGCCGCAACGTCATGATCTATTTCGACAAGCCAACCCAGTACCAGATACTCAAACGTTTCGTCCCGCTGTTGAAACCCGACGGCCTGCTGTTCGCGGGGCATTCCGAAAGCTTTATGCATGCTTCGGATCTCCTGCGTTCGCGCGGGCGAACCGTCTACGAGAGGGCCGATGCCAGCCGCTCATGAACCGGCCTTCTCGGAACACCTCGCGACCAACCGCTACTTCGACCGGACCTTCAGTCGCGACGCGGTAAAGGTCCTGCCAGGGGAGTACTTCGTCGCCACCACCGATCTGGTCATGGTCACCGTCTTGGGCTCCTGCGTGTCGGCCTGCATCCGTGACCGTGAGAAGGGCATCGGCGGCATGAATCACTTCATGCTGCCCGAAGGCGGCAACGCGGGTCTCAACTCGTCGTCCGCCCGATATGGTGCCTACGCGATGGAGGTGCTGCTCAACCACCTGCTGAAGCTGGGTGCCCGGCGCCACGCATTGGAGGCTAAGGTATTCGGCGGCGGTCAGGTCATGGCGTCGCTCACCCGAAGCCAGGTGGGGGAAAAAAATGCCGAATTCGTACTCAACTACCTGAAGTTGGAGTCGATACCTGTAGTGGCACGCGACCTGCTCGACGTTTATCCGCGCAAGGTCTATTTCTTTCCCGCCAATGGACGCGTGATGCAGAAGAAGCTGGTGACGATGCACAACGACACCGTGGCAGAACGCGAAAGCGAATATGCACGGCGCCTCAATCGTGACTCGATCGAAGGCGACGTCGAACTTTTCGGTTGAATGCAATGGCGATCAAGGTACTCATCGTCGACGATTCCGCGGTCATGCGCAGCCTGCTCACCGAGCTGATCTCGGGTGCGCCGGATCTGGTGGTCGTCGGGGCCGCCCCGGATCCTCTCGCTGCGCGGGAGATGATCAAGAGCCTCAATCCCGATGTGCTGACATTGGACGTCGAGATGCCCAAGATGGACGGTCTCGACTTTCTGGAACGGCTGATGCGGCTGCGGCCGATGCCGGTCGTGATGATTTCGACGCTGACCGAGAAGGGTTCGGAAACGACGCTTCGCGCCCTCGAACTCGGCGCCGTGGATTTTCTCGCCAAGCCGGGCAGATCGGCAGGAATCCTCGATTACGGCGAGGAAATCCGAGACAAGATCCGGGCAGCCTATCAGGCGCGGATCCGCACCCGTTCGCGACACGAAGGTGCAGAGGCGCGACGAGAGAGCCTGCAGGTCCGCCTCGACCAGCGTGCCGTCAGCGAACGCCTGATCCTGATCGGCGCGTCGACCGGCGGCACCGAGGCGATCAAGGACGTGCTCACCGGACTGCCCGGGCAATGCCCGCCGGTCCTGATGGTTCAGCACATGCCCGAAATGTTCACGGGCTCGTTCGCGCGCCGACTGGACGGCCTGTGCGAACTCAAGGTCAAGGAAGCCGAGCATGGCGAGGTGGTGCGGCCGGGTGTCGCCTATCTCGCGCCTGGTCACTCCCACCTGCTGCTGGTACGGCGGGGTGGGGCGCTGCAGTGCGAGTTGTCGCGCGGGGAACCGGTGAATCGTCACCGACCGTCGGTCGACGTGTTGTTCGAATCGGCGGCACCGCTGGTCGGCCCCCGGGTCGTTGCGGCACTGCTGACCGGAATGGGAAAGGATGGCGCGAAGGGCCTGTTGAACCTGAAACGTGCCGGCGCCTGGACGATTGCGCAGGACGAGGCGAGTTGCGTGGTCTATGGCATGCCGCGCGAAGCCGCGGCGATCGGCGCGGCGTCCGAGGTCGTCGGGCTCAAGGATGTGGCGGGGCGAATGCTGCGACGCCTCACCGGCGACGCGAGACGGACCGCCTGACGGATAGTGCCCGATACGGGTAACGGAACCTTGAAATTAATGGAGATCAGAAAATGGATGCATCGGTTCATCCCAGCGATGATGCGGCCGTGATTCGACTGGCAGGTCGATTCGATTTCAACGCCCACCGGGAATTTCGCGATGCCGTCGAAAAGTCGCTCGATGGTGCCGCAGGCAAGCCGATTCGCGTCGAACTCGGCGGCGTGACCTATCTTGACAGTTCCGCGCTCGGGATGCTGTTGATGCTGCGGGACAAGGCCAAGGCGGCGAATCGCGCGGTCTCGCTCACCGGCGCGCAGGGCAGCGTCAAGCAGGTGCTGGACATCGCCAATTTCGGCAAGTTGTTCTCCATCTCCTGAGCATCGCGGCTCGATGCCGCCAGGGTCCGATTCGGGTTGCCCAGCGGCTCCCCCGATAGCGGATCCCGAACCGAATCGAGGGTCGGATGCGGCGTCGTGTCGCATCCGATTTTTTTGCGACTGCCTGGCGCCTGTTCGAAACCATATCGCCCGCGACGCCATGGGTTTCTCAAGTCGTCAATCGGCTGACCGTTGACAAACCGAATTCAGATTGCCCTGGTCGATGCATCCAGGTCGCGATCGCGCTGAAAGTCCAAGGAGATCAAGAGACCCGACGAGACAAGAAAAGGCCCGGGGAGACAAAAGCAGGGCCTCAGGAGACAAGAGCATGGCCAGACTGATCGGAACCCTCGTTGCTGCAATCACTTTTCTTGCCGGCCTCGTCGCCGCGGTGTCGGCCGGTGCCAACGATGCCGCGCTGTACGTGCCACCTGCACTGACAGGCGCAGTCGCAGGCATCGTGGCCTTCATCGCCATTTGCAGGTGGTATACGAAACCACTGCAGCACATGGCCGAGACCATACTGCTGATGCAGCGCGACGGCGACCTGACCGTCCGCGTGCCGGAACGATCGCGCGGCACAGGACTGGTCGCGACCCAGTTCAATCTCCTGATCGAGAGCGTCCAGGGTATCGTCGGCAAGGTCATATTCGATGCGCGCCGAGTCGGCAACGCGTCCGACCAGCTTCGGTTCCACGCCGAATCCGTGGCTACCGGCTCAACCCGGCAGAAACAGGCTGCAGTCGATATGGTGCGGGCGATGGACGAGATGCAGCACGGTGTCGACTCGGTGGCCGACCATTCCCGCCAGACGTCCGACAATGCCGAGCAGGCCCAGGCGCTCTCGGCCGAAGGCATGCGCGTCGTCAGCGACGTGTCGTCCGAGATCGAGCGGGTCGCCGGCGCCGTCGCCCAGTCGGCGCAACTGATCGCTGCCCTCGGCGAGCGTTCCAGCGAGATCAGTGGCATCGTCGGCGTGATTCGCGAGATCGCCGACCAGACCAATCTGCTGGCGCTCAATGCCGCGATCGAGGCCGCGCGAGCCGGCGAGCAGGGCCGGGGGTTTGCCGTGGTGGCCGACGAGGTGCGCAAGCTGGCCGAGCGGACGGCAGGTGCCACATCCGAGATCACGACGCTGATCACGTTGATTCAGGGCGAGACCCAGCAAGCGATCACGTCGATTCGCGCGGGCAGCGAGCAGGCGCATGCCGGTGCCCAATCCGCTCGACGAGCTGCCGAATCCCTCGAAAAGATCAGCGAGGGTGCCAGTCGGACGATGGCGAGCGTCTCCGCGATCGCAGCCGCCGTCGTGCAACAGGGGCGCGAATCGTCCGTCGTCTGCGAGCACGTCAGCCAGATCATGAAGATGGTCGAGAGCAACACCCACGAGGCGGGCGAGACCCTCGGCGAAGCACATCAGTTGCAGAGCCTCGCCGTCAATCTGCAGGGTATCGACAAGGTCTTCAAGTTGGGTGCGGTCGGCGAGAACGCGATTGCCGTCCATGATCGCATGCCGAATCTGGTCAAGCGCGCGGCGGGTGAGATCGGGCAGATCCTGGAAGCAGCCGTCGCCGCCCGCCAGATCGACGAAAAAGCGTTGTTCGAACCCCGGTATGAAGCGATTCCGAACACCAGCCCCAAGAAGTATCACACGGGTTTCGATCGGGTCACGGACGACGCCTTTCCCAGGGTTCAGGAGGCAATGCTCGGGGCGAATCCGGATCTCGTATACGCCATCAGTTGCGACCAGCGTGGCTACGTTCCGACCCACAACAAACGATTCTGCCAAGCGTTGACCGGCGACCCCGACAAGGACATCGCCGGCAACCGGACCAAACGCATGTTCGATGATCCCGTCGGCCGCCAGTGCGGCAGCCACACGCTGCCGTTCCTGATCCAGACCTATCGACGCGATACCGGCGAGATCATGCACGACATTTCGGCGCCGATCTACGTCAAAGGTCGGCACTGGGGCGGCTTCCGCATCGGCTACCGTGCCTAGGACGACACCGGCACCACCGTGCAGTCGCGTCGGCGTCGCGACACCGTCGGTGCCTGTCGCGCACCGGCCCGTCGTCGCGAAACCCCTCAAGTCAAATCGTCACCTGCCGTAATCAGGGACACCAATTCGAGCCCCGCTGCGGCCAGTTCGGCGGAGTCTTGCGGAGAAGCGTGATGTCCAGTCTGCTGAAGAATATCGATGCCCGCACCAAGCTTGCGGGTACCAACAAGCTTGAAATTCTGCTGTTCACGCTGGGGGTCGATCATCGCACCGGCCGACGAGAAACCTTCGGCATCAACGTCTTCAAGGTGCGGGAAGTGATGCGCACGCCGCCGGTCACGGCGGCGCCCGAGATGCCGGCTTCGGTAGAAGGCATGGTCAGCCTGCGCGGGGTGCTGGTGCCGGTGGTCGATCTTGCGAAGTACGTCGGCATCGGCCAGGACGACAAGCGCGAGATCATGATCGTCACCGAATACAACGGACACACCCAGGGCTTCCTGGTCGAGGCGGTCGACACCATTCTCAGGCTCGACTGGGCGCAGATGCGCGTCCCGCCCGGGATGCTGACGGCGAACATGGGCGGTCTGGTGACGGCGGTGACCGAATTGCCGGGCGAGAAGCTGATCATGATGCTCGACGTCGAAAAGGTTCTGTCCGAGACGACCACCATCGACGACGAATTCCTCTTCAAGGGAATCGAGCCATTGCAGGATCGGGACGTCACGGTGTTCTTTGCCGACGATTCCTCGGTGGCCCGACGTCAGATCGAACGCACGCTCGACGCAATGGGTGCGCATTACGTCGGTTCGGTCAACGGGCGTGTTGCCTGGGACGAGCTGCAGAAGGTCGCAAAGACCGCCGAGGCGACCGGCCGCAGGGTCAAGGATCTGGTCAAGCTGGTCCTGACCGACGTCGAGATGCCCGAAATGGACGGCTACATCCTGACCAAGAAGATCAAGTCCGATCCGCGTTTCGAAGGCGTGCCGGTATTGATGCATTCATCCTTGTCCGGCATGTCCAACCAGCAACTGGGGCTGTCGGTCGGGGTGGACGAATACGTGCCCAAATTCGAGCCGCAGCGCCTGTCGGACACCCTGCGCCGCATGCTCAAGACCAAAGACGTGGATGAAGCCGCATGAACCGCAAAGACATTACGCCCAACGCGATGGACGCGGCCGAGAGGTCATTGCTCGACGCGGTCGACGGTCGCACCAAGCTGGCCGGCTCCAACCGCATGGAGATCCTGCTGTTCTCGCTCGGCACGCAGGAAACCTTCGGCATCAACGTGTTCAAGGTGCGCGAAGTCTCGAAGACGCCGTTCATCACCAAGGCCCCGAACATGCCCGGCGGCGTCGAAGGCTTGATCTCGCTGCGTGGCAACGTCATTCCGGTGCTTGCGCTGGCCCAGGTGCTGGGGCTCGCAGAGCCGGGCGATCCGCTGGGCGCGTCGATGATGGTCACCGAATACAGCAAACGTACGCTGGGCTTTCTGGTGCATGAAGTGGATCGGATCATCCGCGTCGAGTGGGACAAGGTGCGCACGCCGGAGAACGTGTCCAGCTCAGTGCATAACTTCATCACCGCGATCATCGAACTGCCCGACAGCAAGCTGGTGTCGATCCTGGACGTCGAGACGATTCTCGCCAACACCTTCGGCGAGGCCCTGGTCGGCAACATCCCGCCATTGAGCGCCAGCGACGACGTGAATGTCTTCTTCGTCGATGATTCGTCGGTTGCGCGCAAGAAGATCGCCGAAGTGCTCGACAAGCTCGGTGTTCACCACAAGCATGCGATGAACGGCCTCGAGGCCTGGACGCGCCTGGAAGGCATGGCGAATCATGCCCAGGCCAGCGGCAAGCCGCTGACCGACGATCTCGACCTGATCCTGGTCGATGCCGAAATGCCGGAAATGGACGGCTATGTGCTGACCCGCAACATCAAGAACGACGGTCGTTTCGACGGCATACCGGTGGTCATGCATTCGTCCCTCTCGTCGGAAGCGAATCGTGCGATGGGCAAGCGGGTCGGTGTCGATTCCTATGTCGCGAAATTCGATGCCGATGTGCTCGCAGATACATTACGGCCCCTGCTGATGCGCGGGTCACGGGTTTGAATCCGGAGAGAGAGATGGCCGATCCGAAGATGAGATTTCTCGTGGTTGATGACTTTTCGACGATGCGCAGGATCGTTCGAAATCTGCTGAAGGAGCTCGGATACACCAATGTCGACGAGGCGGAAGACGGTGTCGCTGCATTACAGAAACTGCAAAGCGCCTCGTTCGATTTCGTCGTGACCGACTGGAACATGCCGAACATGGACGGCCTCACCTTGCTGCAGACGATTCGCGCAACCGCCGGACTCAAGCACCTGCCGGTCCTGATGGTGACGGCCGAGGCCAAGAAGGAAAACATCATTGCGGCGGCGCAGGCCGGTGCCAGTGGCTACGTGGTCAAGCCATTCACCGCAGGCACGCTGGCGGAGAAGCTCGAAAAGATCTTCGAGAAGATGGGCAAGGCCGCCGCCTGACGGCCGGTCGTTTCGAAACATCGGGGAGTGAGGAACATGGCGAAACGGCTCAAGTTCGACGAATCGGGCGATACCGACGAACTGCAGGCATTGTTCGACAGCATCGCCTCCGAGCCGGCCCAGCCGAAGCTCGAGGTGGTCGAGGAACAGTCCGACGACAGCGACAGCGACGAACTGCAGGCGCTGTTCGATTCGGTTGCCGAGGAATTCGGTGATTCTTCTGCAGGCGACGGTGCGGGCGGCGGCGGAACCGGCATTCAAATGCCCGCCGAAGACGCCGCGCCGGGCAGTAGCGCCGCCGGCGACAAGGCGCCGGGCGGCGATGCGATGTTCAACCGCATCGGCCAGATGACCCGCCAGCTGCACGACGCGCTGCGTCAGCTCGGCTTCGATCAGGCGCTGCAGGAAGCCGCTGAAGCGATACCAGACGCCCGGCAGCGACTGACGTACATTGCCCAGATGACCGAACAGGCGGCGAGCCGCGTGCTCAACGCGACCGACGTCGCCAAGCCGATCCAGGACAAGTTGCAGGGCGACGCCGCCGATCTGGAGTCGCGCTGGGAGAAGGTCTATTCGCAACAACTGTCGGTCGACGACTTCAAGAGGCTGGCCGGCGAAACGCGACAGTTCCTGGGCCAGGTGCGGGAAGGGAGCCGCGCGACCGGCGACCAGTTGATGGAAATCATGATGGCACAGGATTTCCAGGATCTCACCGGTCAGGTCATCAAGCGGGTCGTCGACCTCGCCCAGAACCTCGAGCAACAGATGCTCTCGGTGCTGATCGAGGCGATGCCGCCCGATCGCAAGCCCGATCACGGCGACAGCCTGATGAATGGTCCGGTGATCAGCGCGGAAGGTCGCGACGACGTCGTCTCCAGCCAGGAGCAGGTGGACGATCTGCTGGAAAGCCTGGGTTTCTGACCCGGCACGGATGAACCGTTAGCGGAGCCAACGATGAGTGATTTCGCGGGAATGGAAGACCTGCTGCAGGATTTCCTGGTCGAGGCCGGAGACCTGCTTTCCGGGGTCGACAACAAGCTGGTGGATCTGGAACGGGCACCGGACGACCGAGGCCTGCTCAACGACATCTTCCGTGGCTTTCATACCATCAAGGGTGGGGCAGGCTTTCTCAATGCCGCCGAACTGGTGACGCTGTGCCACCTGACGGAGAATCTGTTCGACAAGCTGCGCAACGGCGAACTCGACGTCTCGCCCGAGATCATGGACGTGATCCTGGCGGCCACGGGGTCCGTGCGCGACATGTTCGGTTATCTCGAGGGCGCCACCCAGCCACCGCCGGCGGACCCTGATCTGATCGCACGGCTGAAGGCCGCGCTGTCCGGCGAACTGGAAGGCGTTGCGCCGTCGGCCCAGAAATCCGTCGGCGAACTGGTGGATGCGGTGCAGCCCGCTGCCACGGCCAAAGCCGGTGAGCCTGACTGGGCGGCCCTGCATGCGGCTGTCGCAGGCGTGCCGGTCAAGCCGGCGCCGGTGGTCGCGCCGGCGCCGGCCGCGCCTGAGCATACCGAAGTCGCGGGCAAGTCCCCCGAACAAATCGTCAAGGCGGCGATCGGACGACGGGCCACCGACAAGCCTGGCTACTCGGGTCCGGTCGGGCGTCGCGAGAGCGAGCGTGCCCGTGACAACTCGATCCGGGTGGACACGTCGCGCCTCGATCAGGTACTGAACCTGTCGGGCGAGATCGGCCTGACCAAGAACCGGCTCAATGCGCTGCGCAGCGAGATCCTCGCCGGCAGCGCCGACAACGAAACCTTCCATGCGCTCGATGTCGCGGTCAGTCAGCTCGATCTTCTGGTGTCCGACCTTCAGAATGCGGTGATGAAGACCCGGATGCAGCCGATCGGGCGCTTGTTCCAGAAATATCCGCGGATCGCCCGCGATCTCGCCCGCAACCTCGGCAAGGATGTCGAACTGGTGCTGGCCGGCGAAGAAACCGAGATCGACAAGACGATGATCGAGGATCTGTCCGATCCGATCATCCACCTCATCCGCAACGCGGTGGACCATGGCGTCGAGAGCAGCGACGAACGCAAGGCCAACGGCAAGCCGACCAAGTCGGCCGTGCGCCTCGAGGCCCGCCAGGAAGGCGATCACATCGTCATCCTGGTGGCCGACGACGGCCGCGGCATGGATCCGGAGAAGCTTCGGACCAAGGCCTTGTCGAAAGGGCTGATCACCGACGAGGAAGCCAACACGATGGATGAACGCCAGAGCTTCAATCTGGTGTTCATGCCCGGCTTCTCGACGGCCGAGAACGTCTCCGACGTGTCCGGGCGCGGTGTCGGCATGGATGTCGTTCGTACGAACATCCAGAAGCTCAACGGCACCATCGACATCAAGTCGGCGCAGGGGCAGGGCACGACCTTCGTGATCAACCTGCCGCTGACCCTGGCGATCCTGCCGGTGCTGCTGGTGCGCCTTGGCGAACAGCCGTTGGCGGTGCCGCTGTCGATGGTGCGCGAGATCCTGCCGATCGAACTCGATCAGGTGCAGGAAGTCGGCGGTCGGGCGACGATGGTGGTGCGAGGCGAAGTGTTGCCGGTGTTGCCGCTGGCAAGCCTGCTCGACTGGCCGATGGAACGGGTGCCCGAGTACGGGGTGCTGATGCAGACCGCGGAGCAGAGCTTCGTCCTGGCGATCGACAGCTTCGCCGGCCGCGAGGACGCGGTGATCAAGTCCCTCGACGATTTCCGCCCGAAGGGCGTCGCCGGCGTGACCACCCTGTCGAACGGCCAGATCGTGCTGATTCTGGACATGAAGGAGTTGCTCGGCTCCGCCGGTGATCAGCGCGGCGTGCCGCGCAGCTACCTGACGCGGATCGCGAGGGCTGCGCTGGCCGCCTGACTTCCTGGCGCCGTACCGGAGCGCGCCTTCGCCCGTTATCGCCGCATCCGTCACGTTCGCGGACCGATGCGGCTTGTCTCGTCCGTTTGACCTGCCCTAGGATGGCCCCGTGTGGAGCTTTGCTCCGATGCATGGAGCCCGCGGGTGGACGATCTCGACTTCGATGCCTGGTGTGAGCTGGCCGAGCAGCGGCCGGAGCAGTATTTTCGCGAGCGCGAGCGCCTGATCGAAGGCTACATCGCGTCGCATCCGTTGCCACAGCAGGCGCGCCTGCGCGAATTCCAGCTCCGCATCGATCGCGCCAGGGCCCAGGCCGGCAGTCCGCTGCGGGCCACGCGGATGATGATGAGCATGATGGAGGATCAGCTCGAAGCCTTGCGCGACCGCCTGCTTTGCCTGCAGTCGGAAACCGAGCAGATCGCCCGCCTGATGGACAGGCCGGCGGGCGGGTCGTCCGCGCCGGACGACTGACCCGCAGCCAGCGTTCAGGTGGTCGTTTCCAGCATCCTCGCAAACGCCTGCTCGAACAGCACCAGCCCCTCGCGCTGCAGGCGTTCGCCGACTTCGGTCATGTCGATGCCCAGGTGGGCGAGGCGGGCGAACACCTGCTGCGCCTGATCGACGCCGTCGGCCAGCGTCGATGCGATATGGCCGCGCCGGCGCAGCGCCTCGAGAGTGGCGTCGGGGACCGTATTGACGGTTTCCGGGCCGATCAGCGGTTCGACGTAGAGCAAATCGCTGTATGCCGGATTCTTCGTGCCGGTGCTCGCCCACAGCATCTGCTGGGGACGCACGCCGTGTGCGCGCAACTGCTTGAATCCGGGCGTTTCGCAGCGCTCGCAATACGCGCGATAGGCCAGCTTGGCCATCGCCACGGCACTCTTGCCGCATAGCTCGGCAGCGTCGTCGCCGAGTTCGCCGAGCATCGCGTCCACCAACGTGTCGACCCGGCTCAGGAACAGGCTCGCGACCGACTTGATCCTGGCCGGATTTCCGTTCGCGGTCAGCAGACGGGCAACGCCGCGTTCGAAGGCGGCGGCGACCGCTTCGCAGTGGGCCAGCGAGAACATCAAGGTGACGTTCACGCTGATGCCTTCCGCAACGAGCTGCTCGACCGCCTCGATGCCGGCCGGTGTCGCCGGTACCTTGATCAATAGATTGTCGCGGTCGACCGCCGCCCGAAGCCGACGTGCCGCCTGCAGTGTACCGTCGGTGTCGTGCGCCAGTGCCGGCGAAACCTCGAGGCTGACGTAGCCGGCATCGAACTCGCTGCGTTCGTATTCGTCCTTCAGCAGGTCGCAGGCGCGGCGGACATCGGCAATGGCGAGTCGCTCGTAACGTTGCTCCGGATCCAGATCCTGCCGCTTCAGCGCGCTCAACTCGTCCTCATAGTAGCGGCCGGCGGCGATCGCCTTCTCGAAGATCGCCGGGTTGGTGGTGATGCCGGCGACCCCGTCTTCACGAACCAGACGCTCCAGCTCCCCGTCGTTGAGCAGGGTGCGGGAAAGGTTGTCGAGCCAGATCTGCTGGCCCAGGCGGCGTGTTTCGCGCAACGGATTCATCTCGGTGTTCCTGGACTTTCTTCGCAATCCTCCATTTTCCTACGAAGGTGGTCCGACTCCAAGCCGCGCGCGCCGGCCTGAGGTTCGTTGCCGCCGTGCCAGCGCGCCGCCAGGACATCAGCCCAGCCGAGTTGCGCGAGCAGCGCGCCGAAAGCGTCGCCGGGCGGTGCCACCAGCGTCAGCAAGCGTCCGTCGTCGGGGTGCGCAACCGTCAGTTCGATGCAGGCAAGCAGCAGCCGACGTACACCGAAGTGATCTGCCACGAAGCGATTGTGCCGTCCCTTGCCGTAGGTGGTGTCACCGACGATCGGGTGTGACAGGTGCTTCAGGTGCCGACGGATCTGATGCCGACGACCGGTCTCGGGCTCGATCATCAGCAATGAATATCGACTGGTCGGGTAGCGGTCGACGGCAAACGGCAGTTCGGTACGGGCGAGGGTGGTGAAATGCGTACAGGCCGGCCGGTATGGGCGTATCGGCGACGACAGTCGCGGGTCTTCGGGTTCGGCCAGCGCCTTGTCGATGACGCCGGAATCGGTGGTGTGGCCGCGCACGATCGCGAGATAGCGACTGCGCTTGAGGCCACCCTCGAACTGGCGTGCCAGCGTGCTCGCGCCTTCGCGGTCGAGCGCGAACAACAGTACGCCGGAGGTGGCCCGGTCGAGACGATGCACGGGATGGACCCGTCGGCCGATCTGGTCGCGCAACATCTGAACCGCGAACCGGCAAGCGTGGCGGTCGACGTCCGAGCGATGGACCAGAAGGCCGGATGGCTTGTCGATGGCGACCAGACGTTCGTCGCGATGGATGATCCTCAGCACCGACCGACTGTCCGCGTCGGACCTGCCCCGGTCTCGCTCAGCCGGAGATTACCGGCGCCGGCGCATCGACTCCGGCGAACCAGGTGCTGCGGATCGCCTCGTCGATGTGCTGGAAGCCGATCTGGACGCTGTCGACGAATCCGTGGAGATGTTCGGGTTCGCGTGCAAGATCGTCGCCGCTCGCAGCCAGCAGGGCGTCGCGGCTGCTCGCGGCCGCGTCGACGGCGGTCTGGTGGCGCGGCAGTGCGGCGAAGCTGCGGCACAGGTCGTCGAGGCAGCGATAGACCGAGCGCGGAAAATCCCGATCCTGCAGCAGGAATCGCACGACGTCGGGCCCTCGCACCCGGTTTCGCGTTCGCTGGCGGTACATCTGGTGAGCGGACAGTGATTTCAGCACGCTCATCCACTGCAGGTTCTCGAACGGCGTCAGGTCCTCCGGACTGCGGGGCAGCAGATTGGCCGAGCGCACGTCGAGGATGCGGGTGGTCATGTCTGCGCGTTCCAGCAGGCGTCCGATTTCGCAGAAGCGGCGGGCCGAACCGTGGCTGAGGCTGCCCTCGACCAATCCGACCAGGGTCTGGCAGCCGCGGATCACCATTCTCAGGAAATCGTCGCGACGTCGCTGGGCAATGCCACCGGAGAGGTGGTTGCCGACGGTCAGATACAGCTGGTTGATCTCTTCCCATATCTCGCGCGGCAGCACTTCGCGCGTCGTCCGCAAATTCTCCCGGGCCGCCCCCAGGGCGGCGAGGATCGAACCGCCATGGTTGCGATCGGCACAGAGGAAGCTGAGGACGCTCGCCTCGTCCCGCCTCGGATAATTCTCGTCGAACAGCTGCTCGGCGCCGGTGATGATGATCAATGACGACCATCCCAGCGTCGGCGTGCCCGGGAAGTCGAGCATCAGATGGCGGGTGACCCGCAGCAGCCTGGCGGTATCCTCGGCCCGCTCGATGTAGCGGGACATCCAGTACAGGTTCTCGGCGACTCGAGATAGCATCGTTCAGGCGTCCTCGCTGGCCACGATCCAGGTGTCCTTGCTGCCCCCGCCCTGGCTCGAATTGACGACCAGGGACCCCTTGACCAGGGCGACCCGGGTCAGGCCGCCAGTCGTGACATAGACGTCCTGTCCCGACGACAGGATGAACGGGCGCAGGTCCACGTGGCGTGGTTCCGCGCCCCCTTCGCACAAGGTCGGCGTCGTCGACAGCGAGAGCGTGGGCTGGGCCATGTAGTTGCGTGGATTGGCCTTGATCAGTTCGGCGAATTCCGCGCGTTTCTGCGCACTGGCATGGGGGCCGACCAGCATGCCGTAGCCGCCGGACTCGTTGGCCGGCTTGACCACCAGCTTGTCGAGATTGGCCAGCACGTAGTCACGCTCCTTCGGGTCCATGCAGAGATAGCTCGGTACGTTGGGCAGCAGTGCGTCCTCGCCGAGGTAGTAGCGGATGATCTTCGGCACGAAGGCGTACACCACCTTGTCGTCCGCGACGCCGGCGCCCGGCGCGTTGCACAACGCGACATTGCCGGCCCGCCACGCCCGAATCAGCCCGCGCACGCCGAGGATCGAATCGGGGTTGAATGCCTCGGGATCGATGAACATGTCGTCGACCCGGCGGTAGATCACGTCCACCCGGGACAGGCCCTCGATCGTGCGCATATAGACGCAGTCGTCGGAACCGACGATCAGGTCCGAGCCTTCGACCAGCTCGACGCCCATCTGCTGGGCCAGGAAGGCATGTTCGAAGTAGGCCGAATTGAACACGCCCGGCGTCATTACGACGATCGATGGTTCGACACCTTGCCGCGGCGACATCGATGCGAGCATGTCGTAGAGCTGCGCCGGGTAGTCGTCCACCGGCAGGATACGGCCGGTCGCGAACAGTTCCGGCAGCACGCGCTTCGAGACGTTGCGGTTCTCGAGCATGTAAGACACGCCCGAAGGGATGCGCAGGTTGTCCTCGAGAACGTAGATGGTCCCGTCGGCATCGCGCACCAGATCCGAACCGCATATGTGGGCCCAGATGGCATTGGGCGGCGAGATGCCGACGCATTGCGGCCTGAAATTGACCGACTCCTCAAGCAACTCGGCCGGAAACACGCCGTCGCGCACGATGCGCTGCTCGTGATAGAGGTCGTCGATGAACATGTTCAGCGCGCGCACCCGCTGGGCCAGTCCGGCCTCGGTCCGGCGCCACTGATCGGCCGGAATGATCCTCGGAATGATGTCGAAAGGCCATGCCCGGTCGATCATGCCGGCGTCGGAATAGACCGTGAAGGTGATGCCCATCACCTGGATCGCGACTTCGGCGGTGGTCTTGAGATCCTCGATCTCGTCCGGTGCGAGGCCCGCCAGATGACGTACCAGTTCGGCCGCGGCACCCCGCGGGACCCCGGCCGCTGCGAGCAACTCGTCGTAAGTTTTGCTTTCGTACTTGTTCCAGTCGATCGAAGGCACCTGCCCTCCCGCCTGACTGTGGATCGGTCCGCCGCTAGGCGTTGCTGTTCATTCAGTCTGAGCCATAGATTCGATGCGGGCAAGTCACTGGCCGGTCGCGTGCCGGGGAAACGAGGGGGTGTGCCGGTGTATCGTCGGACGCATCGTGGCCGCTGCACAATGTTGGTGCAAAATTGGCCATCAAGCCGTTCGCGTGGCGCGTCACGGGGTCGCGCAGAAGGCGATGCCTGGATACGGCATGCGGCGCACTCGCGCGTTTCCGGAGAGCGGCGTCGGTCGGTGATCGTCGCGGCCGAGCGGGGTTTCCGCCCGGGTGCGCGCCGGCATCGCCGGCGACCGCGGCGCACGATACCGCGCCCATCGCCACCCGAGCCGGCAGCCCGATGCCATGCCATGCATTTGCCATAAGATTCTGGCCCGCGAGTTGCTTTTCCGCTCGAACCGTCGATCGCACACGCCCCGGCGGCCCGGGTCTGCGCGGGCAGGATCGCGGACGAAACCACAGTTCTTCGCACCGGGTGACCCGCCTGCGTCGCGATTCGTCATGGAGACAGCACGATGTCGGAGTATCGAACCGAAGTCATCTGGCGGCGCGGCGACCAGGATTTTCTCGACAACCGCTATTCCCGCCGGCACGTCTGGCGTTTCGACGGGGGTGCCGAAATTCTCGCGTCGTCTTCGCCGCAGGTGGTGCCGGTGCCGTATTCCGACGAACTCGGCGTCGATCCGGAGGAAGCCTTCGTGGCGGCCCTGGCCAGTTGTCACATGCTATGGTTCCTGTCGATTGCCGCACGTCGTGGTTATCGCGTCGACGCCTATCGCGATGCAGCCACCGGCCTGATGGGGCGGGACGATCGGGGTCGGCTGGCGATCACCGTCGTGACGTTGCGACCGCAGGTGGGTTTCGACGGTGAATCGCCCGGTCCGCAGGTGCTGGCAGCGATGCACGAGGAGGCCCACGAAGCGTGCTTCATCGCCAATTCGGTGCGGACCGAGGTGCGCTGCCAGCCGGTGCTCGAGCCGGCCTGAGCGTCGCGCTTCGCACACAAGGAGGTCGCCATGGACGAATCGAGAACTTTGTCGGGACGCTGCCTGTGCGGTGACGTGCACGTGCTCGCGCGGGCCGTATCGAAGCGGGTCGGCGTCTGCCACTGCGGCATGTGTCGTAGCTGGAGCGGTGGCCCGCTGCTGGCCGTCGATTGCGGCACCAAAGTCTCCTTCGAAGGGGGCGGGCAAATCGGCACCTATGCCTCGTCGGATTGGGCGGAGCGCGGCTTCTGCAAGCGTTGCGGTACCCATCTCTTCTTCCGCCTGAAGGCCAGCGGGCAGTTCCTGATGCCGCCCGGCCTGTTCGACGCAGCGGAGGATTTCGTGCTCGAGGAGCAGATATTCGTCGATCGCAAGCCCGGCTACTATGCGTTCGCCAACCGGACGGCGATGCTGACGGAAGCCGAATTCCTGGCCCGCCACGGCGGCTGACGACGAACGGCGTCGGCGATTTTCGAGCCGGTCGCCGGATTGCTATGCTCGCAGGATGAGCACCGTCTTCATCAGCTATCGTCGGGACGACAGTCAGGGCTTCGCCGGGCGCCTCGAAGACGATCTCTCCGAAGCGCTCGGCGATGAGCAGGTCTTTCGCGATCGCGAGATACCCGCAGGCATCGATTTCGTGGATCACCTCGAAAGCCATCTGGCGGAGGCCGCGGTGGTGCTCGTCCTGATCGGTCCGCGCTGGATCGACATCCGCGATGCGCAGGGCCGCCGCCGGCTCGATGTGGACGACGACTGGGTGCGTCGCGAGATCGAACGGGCACTCGCTGGTGGCGTCCCGGTGGTGCCGGTGCTGGTCGGTGGCGCGCGGATGCCCGCTGCCGGCGACCTGCCTGCGGGGATCGCCGCGCTCGCGCGGCGCCAGGCGTTTGCGCTCGACGACGCGCGCTGGACGCGCGACCTCGACGCACTGCTCGAGCAACTTCAGGTGTTGTCGCCGTCACTGGCGCGCAAGCGCCCGGCGCCGATTGCGGTCGGTCGGCCGCCGGCGGCACGCAGCCGTCCCTGGACGGCGCCCGTGCTGCGTTGGCTCGGCGGCCAGATCGGTCGCCTGCTCGGCTTCGTCGCGCTGGCGTTCGTCGCCTATGTGCTGGTGCGCGCGCTCGGCGGCCACGACGCCAATCACATGCTCGATCGCGTGATCGATACGGCGCTCGAGCAGCTACGCCTGCTGCTGGATTGAAGCCGTTCCTGCCCGGCGCGAGAACAAGGTGCCGAGCGGTGTGGCACACAGCATCGCCAGCGCCAGGCCCAGCGCGACCCAGGCGAAATCGGTCGGCACGTCGCGGACTCTTGCCCTGGCGCTCGATCGCATCGCACGGGACAGGCCCGCGACGCCTTCGAGTCGGACGTAGTCCAGCCCGGTGCGGGCTGCGAGCGCCTGCAAGTGGCCTTCGCGCAGCGCCGACAGGTGCTCTTCGTGCTGCACCGCATTCGTACGCTGGATCACTTCGTCGGCTTGCCAGACGCCGCTGAAGTGGCCGGGGGCGTCCTGCTTCGGGATCGGGCGTGCCACGTCGCCGCCGGTGCCGATGACCAAGCCTCGGATCTCACCCGGGCGGATGTCGCCGAATGGCGCCGGCACCGCGCCCTGCAGCGGTGGTGATTCGTGCCCGTCGCTGAAGAACAGCAACTGTGGCTCGCCACCGACGTCTCGGGCGGCCCGCAACGCCCAATAGAGCCCCTTGGCGACCTCGCTCGCCTCGGCCCAGCGCATGCGGTCGTCGATCTGGTCGAGCGTCGACAGCAGATCGCCGTAGTGATCGCAGACCTCGACCGGGGCGAGCAGCGTCAGGCTGCGGTAACCGGTGAAGGCGGCAAGGCCGAGCTTCGAGCCGCAGGGCAGTTCGGCCAGGGCCAAGGCCATTGCGTGACGCGCGAATGCGAGGCGCGAGAGTGGCCGGCCATGCTGGCGGTAATCTGCCACGCCCATGCTCTGCGTGATGTCGAACACCGCCAGGTAGTCGAAGCTGGCGCGCGGCCACGGCAGTGGCGGCATCGACAGGGCCAGGACGAGCAAACCGCCGGCGAGCAACAATCGCTCGCTGTCGCGGGATCGCGGGCGGGTCACGGCAAGGCTCCCTTGCCGCCGCGCATCGTCGTGATCGCCCGTTCGCTCGGCACCGGCGCGGCGGCTTCCATTTCCGTGCGCGCTTCCTCGGGCGCCAGCCACAACGCGCGCTCCAGGTTGTAGCGCGCGTCCCAGTCGCCGGCATCGAGGCGCAGCAGATCCCGATAGCTCTCCTTGGCGAGTTCGAGATACGGTAGCGCCTCGTCTGCCGAGCGCTGGCGGCGGCGCAGCGCTTCGCGCAGGTGGAGATTGCCGAGATTGAACAGTGCGGTGCGTCGAAGCGGGCCCGTCCGGTCGACGATCAGGGCCTTGTATGCGAGCAGGGCACCGTCGTAGTCGCCCGCGGCGGCGCGGGACATGGCCTCGAGCATGGCGGATTCGGGCGATGGCGGCAGGGCATCCGCGGTCGGCCTGGCGAGTGCGTCCGCGAGCCGGTCGGCCTGCCGCCAGTGCGTTGCCTGGAAGGCCGCCAGCACGGCCAGTGCGGCGGCGGCCGAGGCGAAGGCGAGGTGGATGGTGCGGCGCTTCAAGCGGCCACCCCGCGCAGCAAGGGGCCGGGTGCGGTACCGGTCCGCGTACCGGCATGGCATGAGGAGGCGGCCGTCGGTGCCACCGCACGCAACGGCCGGGCCTGCCGGCGCATCAGCCCGGCGACGACATATCCGGGCCGTGCGCGAACCCGGACGACGGCGATCGCACTCCGGCAACACCGACGGCGCGAAGGCGAGAGCGCCGGCTTCAACGCAGGCTCCTCAGCTGCCAGCGACCCGCCGCCAGCAGGGTTGCCACCAGCAGCAGTGCAGTGACGATGATGTGGCGACTGTAGTCCTGCCGCGGTATCAGTTCCTCGAAGTCGAGCGGATGGTTCTGCTGCCGGCCGACGTCCTCGACAGCCGCCGCGAGGTCTTCCGGGCTCTCGGCCTGGTAGGCCCGGTACGGTGTCGGCAGTGTCTCGAAGAATCGGTGCAGGGCGACTTCCGGAATCGCTTCGCTGGCCTCGCCGGCCTGTTCGAGGTCGGGCCGCCCGAAACCCTTGAGATAGATCCAATAGAGCGCCACCCGCTGGCGTTCGAAGCCGGCACGGATTGCCAGACGGGTGTCCTCGTCGAGCCGCGCGCCGCCGTCCGACACCAGCAGAATGATCCGGCTGCCGGTGTAGGCCCGGTTCTCGAAGCGCGCGACCGACGAAATCAGCGCCCGCCCGACATCGGTTTCCGACAGCCCGCGATGGACGCCGCCGGCAGTGATGCCGGCCTGCACGACTTCGTCGTGTTGGGTGAAGGGAACGACGTGCAGCGTGCTGGCGGAGAAGAAGCTGACGGCAAAGCGGTCGTCGGGGCGCCGCGCGACGAACTCGCCGAGCAGCTTGCGGGCGGCCTGCGACTTCACCGGTCCGCGCGACTCGGTCTGATGGCGGATGTCGTAGGGGCTGAGCTCCCGCCAGTCGCTCGGCAGCATGCGCTCGTCCATGCTGCGGCTGCGATCGATCAGCAGCAGCACCTCGGCACCGCGTCCGGTGCGCAGCGCCATGCTCTGGGGGCGACCGGGCGCCGCCAGGGCGAGCACCACGGCCGCGATCGCCAGCGCCGACAGGACGCGCAAGGCGAGGCCGATCAGGCGCCCGAGACGATCCTCGGGCAGCCAGCCGACATCGGGATAGGCGATGGCTTCGGTGCTGCGGGCCCACAGCGGCAGGATCGCCAGCGGCATCAGGGCCAGCCACGCCGGACGCAGGAAATCGACTTCGGTGATCATCGCGAGTGGCGCCGTTCGATTCGCATCAGCGCACGGCACAGCCGACGCGGCGAGAATTCGTCGGCGGCCTGCCGGTCGGCGAAGAATCGCGCCGCCGACAGTCGATAGAAGCGCTCGATATCGCCGGCCAGCGGCCTGAATTCGGGTCGCCGGGCGAACAATCGCTCGGTACTCGAGCGGTCGACGACACCGCCGGCGCTGGCGTCGAACGCCCGGTGCAGCGCATGCCAGCCTGCGGCGTCGCCGTCGGCGATTCGGCGCATCGCGGCCCATGCGCGAGCGAATGGCAAGGTCGCCCGATCACGCCGGATACGCCACTGCCACCAGCCCGTCCACCCGACCAGCCACAGTGCCAGTGCCGCCAGCGTCCAGCGCAGCCGTGCCGCCAGCGGGCCGGGCGCTGGCGCCGCCGGCCGCCGATCCGGACGCAACTCGCCGAGGCCACTTTCGGTGAACGCGTCGCGGCGGCTGATCGGCGCGATCGATAGCGGCACTGCCGCGATCTTCAGGCCTGGTCCGCCGCCGGCCGCGTCGAGGGTCAGGCCCGGCAACGCCACCACCCGGAGCTGCGACGGCGCGTTGATCAACTGATAGCGGAGCACCAGCCAGCCGTGACCATCGTTGCTGTCGACACGCTCGGCGCTGCGACGCGCAAACCAATTGCCGACCCGTCCGAGTGGCGGCATGTCGGCGACGTTGAACGCGCTGTCGTCGATTTCGAGGAGGACGCGCTGCTCGACCACGTCGCCGAGCTGGTAGCCGAAGGCGCGAATCGGGGCGACCTCTGCCGGAAACGGGGTCAGCTCGGCGATCGCGTTCAACGTCGGCAGCCACATCAGCAAGGATGCCGCCAGCCGCCTCATCGGACGATCCGTCGACGGTGGCAAATCGGCCTGTCATGATGCCTTCGCCGCGTCGGGTCAGGGGGCCGGGCACCGCCAGCGGGCGGCCGCGCGATGGCGCTCATGCACCCTCCAGAAAATGGCGGGTCAGGGCGTCGCCGACGAACGGGTCGGACATGTAGAAGGCGCGAATGCCGCGCGCCTGGAAGCGCAGGTCCAGCGCTCGGCGCCGCTCGGCCACCGCCGAGCGCCAGCGTCGCCGCAACTCGGGTCGCAGCCAAAGTTCGCGCAGCCGTCCGTTCTCGAGATCGCGCAGGCGGAGCAGTCCGTCACCGGCGGGCGGTTCGGTCTCGCTCGGGCTCCAGATCACGATCGGGGTGACCCGGGCGCGGCCGAGCAGGTCGAGCGCGGTATCGAGTTCGGCGTCATGGCGATGAAAGTCGGAGACCAGGAACACCTGCGCCTGGCGGCCGGCGAGCGGCGCCAGCGCATCGATCAGGCCGCCATGACCGGCAGAACGGCACTCGGCCGTGCGCAACTGCTCTGCATACTGCGCCACCAGGGCGGGCTGGCGACTCGGCGCGAGCCGCAGTTCCGGACGCTCGGCGTCGTCGAATGCCGACAGCGACAGGGGATCGCCTGCCGCGGTGGCTGCGCGTCCCAGCGCTGCGACGAAATCGGCCGCCAGGTCGAGCTTGCGGGTCGGTGTGCCGAACCCCATCGAGGCCGATACGTCGATCAATGCGAAAACAGGAATATGGCTGCGCTGGCGGGCCAGGCGCACCAGCCATTCGCCCCGCGGATCCCGCAGACTGGCCCGCAGGTCGATGCGCCGCGGATCGGGGCGCGCGAACAAGGTGGCGTGGGTCACGAAGTCGTCGCCCGCGCCGAAGGCCAGGCCGGCGTGGGCGCCTGGTCGAAAGCCGCCGACTCTGGCACCGACGCGATAATGGAAGTCGTGGGTGGGGCTCACCGCGGAGTCGCCACCTGTTCGAGCATGCCGGCCATCAGGCGATCGGCGATGGCTGCACGCCTCAGTTCGTACACCGGTGTGAAGAAGATCCGGTGTACCAGCGCCGAGGGCATCACCGATCGGACGTCTTCCGGCGTCAGGTAGTCGCGTCCGGAGAGCCAGGCGACCACGCGGGCCGCCCGGGTCATCGCCATGATCGCTCTGGGGCTGGCGCCGGCGAGCACCAGGTGCGCCATTTCGACGCCGTCGATGCGGATGCCGAAGCGGGCCGGGTCACGGGTCGCGTCCCACAGATCGACGACGTAGCGCTCCAGTGACTCACTGGCCCGGACGCAGCGCTGGACCTCCGCGGCCACATCGTTCAACTGCTGCCAAGGCAGCAGGCCGGCGGCGACGGACCCGAGCAGGGCTTCGACGTCGTGAAAACGTGGCTCGAACACCAGCGCGCGGCGGATCGCGAAATCGTCCGGGGTCGGCATCCGCAGTTCGAACATGAAGCGGTCGCGGGCCGCCGACGCGAGTTCGAAGGTCTCCTCCTTCTCGACCCGGTTGCGGTCGGCGAACACCGTCATGTGCGGGAATTCGAAGGTCTCGTTGAAGGCGCTGACGCTGCGCTCGGCCATCGCCCGCAGCAGCAGCGACTGCACCTGAGGGCGCGCCCGATTGATCTCGTTGAAGAAGAAGGTCACGAGCCGGTCGCGGTGGCGCAGCAGCGGCCCCGGATCGATCCGGGGCTTGCCGCCGGCATCGACGTAGGTGTGATAGACAAGATCGCCGGGCAGCAGGTCGACGGTCCCCTCGACCCGTTCGAAGTCTCCGCCGATCGCCCGCGAGAAGGCGCGCAGCAGGGTCGTCTTGCCGACGCCGACGTCCCCTTCGAGCAGGACATGGCCACGCGCGAACAAGGCCACGTTGATCAGCCGGATCACCGCTTCCTGGCCGATCACCGCCTTGCCCACTTCCGCCTCTACGCGCAACGCCAGGGCGCGCCAGTCCTGCAGCCGTTCGTCTGCACTCATGTCGCCGGGTGTCTCCTGTCGACCGGTCTGCCGGTCTTGTCGGTGGCCCCGCCAGCGCGCAGGGGCGTGACCATGCTAGTGATCGCCGCGGTGCCCGGTCAAGCCGTGTCGACCGACGCGTGGCGGCAGCTGTAGACGGATGCGCGGCGGATCCGGAAACGGGCCGTCATCGCCAAGCAAGTGAACGGGTTCACCCGATGGCGATGCCCCACGTCATATCGCGGCGGGCGGCCTGCAGCGAAGATGCCAACAGGATTCAGAGCACCGCCGCGAGCAGGCAGGCGGGACCGATCCAGTGATGACCCGCGGCGCACTGTGGCCCGGCCGCGGCCAGCCGTCGCCACTCGTCACCTTGCCGCCCGATGGAGGAAGTCACCATGAAGCCCGTTCGCCGCAATGTCGCGCACCTGTCGCAAGCCGAACGCGACGCGTTCATCAATGCGATCGTCCAACTCGACTCGTCCCGCTTCTTCGCCGACGGCGTTTCGTACTGGGACAAACAGGATCAGATCCACCAGGGCACCCACGTCCATGGCGGGCCATCCTTTCTACCGTGGCACCGCGAACTGCTGAACCGGTTCGAGGCGATGCTGCAGGAGGTCGACCCGACAGTCGCACTGCACTACTGGGACTGGACCGAGGATCCACGCAACGCATCCGACGGAGCCGGCAGCACCGTGAACCTGTTTGCCGCGACCACCTTCGGCAATTCGAGCGGTCGTGCGGATGTGCCCTTCGACGGATTCGACAATGGCGGCGTGCTTGCCGGCAGTCGCGACGACACCGCTGACCCGGTCGATCCGCCGCAGGAGATCACGCGCAACATCGATCCGGGCGCGCCGGGCGTCGATTCGGATGACGAAATCGTCACGTCTGCCGACCACCTCGCGCAAACGGCCCAGTGGGCACATTTCAGGAACGTCCTGGAAGCTTCACCAAATCACAACGCCGTACACAGCTATTTCGGCGTGGGCAGCACGATCCGGGCATCGCACTCGGCGTTCGAGGATCCGTTCGTATTTCTCTTGCATTCGAACATCGATCGGCTCTGGGCGATGTGGCAGATGCAGCCGGGGCAGGAGTGGCGGCTCGATCCCGACCAGGTCTATGGCAGCGAAACGGAAGATCCCGAAATCACCGAGTACCTCGAGCCCTGGTCGGGGAGCGTCCATTTCGGCGATCCGATTCCGCCGTGGGATCCGGCCGACCCCGGCAACGAGATCGTGTTCAGGAATTCCAGGCATCCGACAGTCGTGCAGCCCCCCTGTTACGACACCCTGCCGGTATCGGTCGAACTCGACTCGCCGTCGCCCGGCGCGCCGATCCTGTTCAACGACATACCGGAAGGTACCGAGACGGTGCGGGCGGCGGTCTTTGCAATACGTGCATGCGAGGACGTCACGCTCGAGATCGTGGCCGGACCGGGCGCCGACTTTGGGACGCCGCTCGGCACCAGCGTTGTCGAGCCCTATGCCTCGGGCCTGCCGGTGCTGGCCCATGTCTGGATCTCCTACACCGGTACCAGTGCCGGCGCCGCGGCGGCCGGCAGCATGACGATCCGCTGCGAAGAGACCAGTGAGGAGTGGATCATTCCGATCGGCGCGAACACGATCGCAAAGCCCAGGGTCGCGTCGATGCTTGTCCTCGACAAGTCCGGCAGCATGGCCTCGAGTTCGGGAATCCCCGGCGAGAGCCGGCTTGACGTGCTCAAGTGGGCTGCGCCGCACTTTGTGCACGCGATGGGCGACGACGATGGCATCGGCATCGTCGAATTCGATCACGACGCCTATCCAGTGCTGCCGGTCACGCCGGCGGGATCGCTGATGTTCGGCGCCGGCCGCACGCAGGCACTCAATGCCATCAACCTCCATGACGAAGACGGCGGTGCGACCTCGATCGGGGACGGCATCGACCTGGCGCACGCCACCATCGATCCGGTCGCCGGCTACGACCACAAGGCAATGATCGTGTTCACCGACGGTCACGAGAACGCGTCCCAGTACATCAGCGACGTCGCGGGTCTGCTCGGCGAGCGCATCTTCGCGATCGGACTCGGCCGTGCCGATCAACTGGATGTGGCCATTCTGGATGCGCTGACCAGCAGTTCCGGTGGCTATCTGCTGATGACCGGGGACCTCGATATCGATGACCAGTTCCGATTGAGCAAGTACTTCCTGCAGGTCCTCGCCGGCGTCACCAACACCGCGGTCGTGGTCGATCCGGAAAGCAGGCTGCGGCCCGGCAACAAACACCGGATTCCGTTCGGATTGACCAACGCGGACACCCATTCCGACGTGATCCTGCTGTCGTCCGACCCCTGGGCCATCGACTTCCATCTCGAAGCACCCGATGGACGAATCATCACGCCGGCCATCGCCGGCACGCTGCCGGGCGTGACCTACGCGACGTCGGAGACGCTGCACATGTATCGGGCGGCATTGCCGATTGCGGTCGGCGGCGGTGCCCATGAGGGCACCTGGCACGCGGTACTGACGGTCGATGCATCCGATTTCAAGAAGTACGTCTCGAAGCTGCGCGACCGTCAGGCCAATCGCTGGCCGACCAGCACGGCGATTCATGGCATTCCGTACAACCTGTGTGTGCATGCGAAATCCAATCTGCGCCTGGCGGTTTCAGTGTCGGCGGACAGTCACGAACCCGGTGCGTCGGCGTCGCTGCAAGCACGCCTGGTCGAATCCGGCCTGCCCGTGGGTCACCGCGCCAGCGTGCAGGTCGAACTTAAGCGTCCTGACGGAGCGACTGTCCGATTCGCGCTGCAGGAAACCGCCCCGGGCGAGTTCGACCACGTCGTGACACTCTCCCGGGCGGGTGTCTATCAGGTTCGGTTTCTGGCTCGCGGCAGGACGCGCCGAGGCGAGCCCTTCGCACGCGAGGAACTGCGAACCATCGGCGTCGCAGTCGGCGCCGACACACCGCGTCCGCGCAGACCGGAGCGAGCGCGGCATCCATGGTGCGATCTGCTGAAATGCGTGTTGTCGGACGGCGCTGGCGACAAGCTGCTCGAACGCCTTGGCGTCGACCCGCAGCATCTCTCGAAATGCCTCGAGGCGGTCTGCCGCGAGCCGCGGCCGGCAGATGCGACATTCGCCGGCCGCGGACCTGCGGCCCTCGCGCAGGCGGCAAATTCGGCGGATCTCGACGAACTGCGCGTCTTCTTCGCACGGCCGGAAGTCAAGGCGATGATCGAACGGCTGTCGCGGCCGTCCCGGTAACGACGTTTTGGCCATTGCCACGGGCGGTGCCGGTCGGTCGGCGCCGCTCGCGGGTGCGCGCTGCAGCAGGTGCCGTTCGACACCGTCAGATGCCCACATGTCGCGGATGCCCGCCGACGTACCCCTGGCAGGCACATGGCCGTTCCGGTGCTCGCAATCTTGGCGGTACCGCTCCAGAATATGCCGGTCTTCGACGCGAACGGACACTGCGGCATGGTGGCAGGCTGGAAGGCGTTGTTGCTCGATTTGTCGGGCGTACTGTTCGACGGTCGGCGGCCGATCGACGGCGCGCTCGATTTCATGCGCCGCGCCAGGCAGTGCGGTGTTCCACTGCGCTTCGTGACCAATACCGCGACCAAGCCGGCGGCGGCGATCGCCGGCGAGATGCGCCAGATGGGTCTTGAGGTGGCGCAGGACGAGTTGTTCACGGCGCCTCGGGCCGCCCACGACTACGTCGTCGCCAGGGGCCTCAGGCCCTTTTGCCTGGTGCATCCGGCGATTCGCGCCGAATTCGACGATGTGCCGCAGTCCGACCCCGATTGCGTGCTGCTGGGCGACGCGCGCGACGACTTGAACTATCGCAACCTCAATCGTGCTTTCCGGTTGCTGCACGATGGCGCGCCACTGATCGGGATCGGTCTCAATCGCTACTTCATGGACGAGGACGGCATCATGCTCGACACCGGGGCCTTCATTCGCGGGCTGGAATGGGCAGCCGGCATCGATGCGGTGATCATGGGCAAGCCGAGCGCGGATTTTTTCGATCTGGTGGTGGCCGACACCGGCCAGGCGGCGGCCGATTGCCTGATGGTCGGCGATGACGTGGTGGCCGACGTCGCCGGTGCAATCGCGGCCGGACTGCAAGGCTGTCTGGTGCGCACCGGCAAGTACCGTGCGGGCGACGAGGCATCGCTGCCGGATCGGGCGACGGTCATCGATCGGATCGGGGCGCTTGCGCTGCCGGGCCGTTGACGGCTGCCGCGCTATCATCGGGTCGATCGTAACCAAGCATGACGACCATGGCCGGTGAAGCACCCGAAGCATCCGTTCCAGCAGCGCCGCCTGCGATGACGCTGGCGCTCGGCGCACTCACTGTCGGCCCGGTCGGGCCGATCGATCTCGAGGTCGCACCGGGCGAGATCGTCTGCCTGTCGGGCCCGTCGGGCGCCGGCAAGAGCCGCTTGCTGCGCGCGATTGCCGATCTCGATCCGCACCAGGGGGTCGTTCGACTCGGCCGCGACGAGCAACAGCAGATGCCGGGTCATCGCTGGCGTGCCCAGGTGACGATGATGCCGGCCGAGAGCCAATGGTGGTTCGATCGGGTCGGCGAGCATTTCCCCGACGGGCCGATCGATGGCCTGGCGGAACTCGGCATCGACCCCGCCGCAGCCGACTGGGAGGTCTCGCGTCTGTCCTCCGGCGAGAAGCAGCGGCTGGCATTGCTGCGCCTGCTCGCTCGAGCGCCGCGAGCCCTGTTGCTCGACGAACCTTGCGCCAATCTGGACAAGAAGGCCACCGAGCGGGTCGAGGCGCTGCTGCAGTCGAGAATCCGCGAGGACGGCCTGCCGACCCTGTGGGTGTCGCACGATCCGGCCCAGATCTCGCGCGTCGCCGATCGTCACCTGTGCTTCGAAGGCGGACGCCTGGTGGAGGCGCCATGAATCTGATCGACCTGTCGTGGTGGCAACTGGCGCTGGCAGCCGCATTGGTGGTCGCACTCGCGGTGGCGACCCATATGGCAAGGCTGGGCGTCGGACGCAGCCTGTTGGTGGCGGCCGTGCGTACCACCATTCAACTGGCGCTGGTGGGCTTCGTGCTCGAGGCGCTGTTCTCGGTGGCGACGCTGGGCTGGGTGGCGCTGATGGCCACCGTGATGCTGGCACTGGCCGGGCGCGAGGTCATGGCGCGCCAGAAACGTCCGCTCAAGGGCGGCTGGTCGGTGGGACTGGGCACTGTATCGATGTTCGTCTCGGCGTTCGCCGTGACCATTCTGACCCTGACCGTGATCGTCGGTCCCACGCCCTGGTACGAGCCGCAGTACGCGATTCCGCTGCTCGGCATGATGCTCGGCAACACCATGACCGGCATTGCGCTAGGTCTGGATCGCCTGACCGATTCGGTGTGGCGCCAGCGCGCGGTGATCGAGAGCCGCCTGATGCTCGGCGAGCGCTGGCAACAGGCAGTGGGCGATGCCCGGCGCGACGCCATCCGCAGCGGAATGATTCCGATCATCAATTCGATGGCGGCCGCCGGAGTGGTCAGCCTGCCCGGCATGATGACCGGTCAGATCCTGTCCGGAACGGCGCCGGCGCTGGCAGTCAAGTACCAGATCCTGATCATGTTCACGATCACCGCCGGTACCGGATTCGGCACGCTGTTCGCGGTCATCGCGGCCAGCCGAAGGCTGTTCGATCAGCGCGAGCGGCTGCGCCTCGACCGGCTGGTGTTGCCGCGGGACTGAGGGCGGCAACGCCGGGGCGCTCGTGAGCCGCATATCGAACGGGGCCGGTCAACGAACGACGTCGAAGGCGTCGCTGGTGGCGCGGCTGCTCGCCGCGGGTCGCGACCCGTCCACGATCGTGGCCGAGCGTGCCGGCTTCCGCGTGCACGAAGCGAGCGGCCTGCGCTGGCTGTACGGCGGCGGCGACGCGATCCAGTCGGTGATGTCGCTGACGACCCCGGAACGGCCGCTGCTGCCGGCCACGGTCCAGTTGCTGGCAGCATTGCTGTGGCGGCCCGCGCCGGCGACCGCACTCAATCTCGGTGTCGGCGGTGGTGCCATCGAGCGCTTCGTGGCACGCTACCTGCCGGGTTTGCGATTGTGTTCGGTCGAGCACTCGCACGATGCCATCGCGCTGGCCACCAGGCACTTCGCGCTGCCATCGACCGGCGAGCTCGTCCGCGCGCGTGCCGAGGACTTCGTGGCGACCGATGCACGGCGCTACGATCTGGTGTGGTGCGACCTGTTCGACGGTGCGCGACAGGCTGCCTGCCTGGGCGACGGCACGTTCCTGGCTGCACTGTGCCGACGGCTCGCGAGCCAGGGCGTGCTTGCAATGAACCTGTCGCCGCACGACGAGGCCGAACTGTTGCATACACTGATGCATCTGCGCATGGCATTGCCGTGGGTGGCCTTGAGCGCAAGGAGCGACGGTGGCAACGTCGTCGTGATGGCTGCGCGCCAGGCGCTGCCGGCCGACACCGAACTGCTGGCACGCGCCGCGCGGCTGGCGCAAGGCTCGATGCCTGAAATCGCGGCCGTGGCCGGCGCGCTGGTTCGACTGCCAGCGCCTGCCGACCCATGACGAGGGAGCCGACATGAAACTGCTGAAGGCGCTGCTTTCCCATCTGCTGGCGGCCATGATCGGCTTTGCCGCCGGCATCTACGTCTTGCCGATCCTGACAGCGCAGCCGGAGCCCGGCATGGAGGAAGTGCGCTTCGCGATGCAGGGGGCGAGCTTCGAAGGGGAATTCCGCCGCGAACTGGCCGGCAGCGACCTGCTGCACTGGGGCGAGGGGCGGGTCACGGTCGGCCCGGATCGCATCGCCTTCGCCGGCCGCATTGCGCCGGGGCCGGACTACAAGCTTTATCTGTCGCCGGTGTTCGTCGAGGACGAAGCCACCTTCGAGCGCCACCGCCTGCAGATGCGTCGGGTCGGCGAGGTTCGCAACTTCGGCAATTTCATCGTGCCGCTGCCGGAGGGGCTCGACGTGCGGAACTTCAATACCGTGATCATCTGGTGCGAGACCTTCGGTGAATTCATCAGTGCTGCGCGCTACCGAGACGACGGGGCTCGCTGAGGAGTTGCGGATGTACTGCCCACGACATTTCGAGGCACCCGATCGGCAGGCGATGCTGGCGCTGATCGACGATGCCCCGCTGGCGACGCTGGTGGTCGGCTCCGAGGGCGGACTGCAGGCGGAGCACCTGCCGCTGCTGCGCTTCGATAATGCCGACGGCCGCTGCCGGCTGCGAGGACACGTCGCGCGCGCCAATCCGATATGGCGCGGCACGCTCGCGGGCGTTGCCGCGCTGGCCGTATTCCGGCGCGACTCGCACTACGTCAGTCCCGGCTGGTATCCGTCGAAGCAGGACCACGGCAAGGTCGTGCCGACCTGGAACTACACCGTCGTGCACGTCCACGGTGTGCTGACCGCGATCGAGGATCGCGGCTGGCTGCGCGAATTCCTCGGGCAGCTGACCGCACGCCACGAAGCCATGTTCGAAAGACCCTGGCGCGTCGAAGACGCGCCGCCCGACTACATCGACAAGATGCTCGCAGCGGTGGTCGGCATCGAACTGACGGTCGAGCGGCTGCAGGGTAAGTGGAAGCTCAGCCAGAATCGGCCGGCGCCGGATCGCGCCGGCGTGGTCGCCGGCCTCGCGACCCTCGGAACCGGACCGGCGGTCGCCATGGCGGATGTCATCAGTGCGATCGACGAAGACATGGCGGATCAATGAGAAGGCGATGCACCGATGTGATGTTGATGCACCGCACAAGACGCCCGGCATTGCAGGGTGAGGTCCCCGTATTGGGTGAAATCCCATGGGCGGAAAGGATTCCCATGACATTCGAAGCGCGCTCGTGCACACCTGTGGATAAATCCTGTTGCCGTGCACTGCGCATCGCAACGGAATCTGCTGCGGCGCGATCGGACGATGCCCCGATCCGGCAGCGAGAATGGCTCAGCGATGCGCCTCTGCGGGCCATTGTGCGCTGCATTTTCGCCGTCGCACCTTATCCACGGCTGGTGTGGATATCGATGTGGAAAACGACTGGGTTGTCCGGCTATTCGCCTGTTGCGGCGGCGTTTTTCCTGCTTTGATGCACAAGCGTGCAACCGGGTCCACGCGCGGCAGGCTGCGGCGGGGTCGGGCTCGGACCCGGCCGGAGGACTCGATCTGGTCGTCAGCGGAGGAATTTCGATGAGCCAAGCCCTGCAATACCGCGTCGAGCTTGCCGACCCCTCGGGTCACTTGCTGCGGGTCCGTCTGACCATCGCCAACCCGGATCCGCAAGGGCAACGGCTGTCGCTGCCGGCATGGATTCCGGGCAGTTACATGATCCGCGACTTTGCGCGCAACATCGTGGCGCTCGAAGCCCGCAGCGGCGGCAGACGGCTGGCCGTGGAAAAGCTCGACAAGCATGGCTGGCGCTGCGCACCGGGGCGACCCGGAGCGCCGCTCGAGGTCGAATGCGAAATCTACGCGTGGGACCTGTCGGTGCGGGCCGCGCACTTCGATCACAGTCATGCCTTCTTCAATGGCACCAGTGTGTTTCTGCGCGCGCATGGCCACGAGCGCTGCACCTGCCTGGTCGAACTGGTGGCACCGTCCTGGCGCGGTGCCGAGGACTGGCGTGTGGCGACGGCGCTGGCCGAGGCCAGGGGCCGGCCGGGCGCCGCCAAGCGGCACGGATTCGGGTTCTACCAAGCGGCGGACTACGACGAACTGATCGACCACCCGGTCGAGATCGGCGCCTTTTCCCGGGCGAACTTCAAGGCGGGCGGTGTCAGCCATGAAGTGATCGTGACCGGGCGTCACGACGCCGACCTCAAGCGCCTCTGCACCGATCTCGCCCGCGTCTGCGAGTGGCAGATCATGCTGTTCGGCAGGCCTGCACCGATGAAGCGCTATCTGTTTCTGACGATGGTCGTCGGTGACGGATACGGCGGCCTCGAGCATCGGGCGTCGACGGCATTGCTGGCGAGTCGCAACGATCTGCCGTATGCGGCGATGGACAAGCCGTCAGAAGGCTATCGCCGCTTTCTCGGCCTGTGCAGCCACGAATATTTCCACAGCTGGAACGTGAAGCGCATCCGGCCCGCCGCATTCACGCCCTACGATCTGTCGCGGGAGGTCCATACCTCGCTGCTGTGGGCGTTCGAGGGCATCACCTCGTACTACGACGATCTGGCCCTGGTCCGCAGTGGGGTGCTTGCGCCCGAAGACTATCTCGAGCAACTCGGTCGAACCATCGCAGGCGTCATGCGCGGACCGGGGCGGCTGCGCCAAAGCCTTGCGGATTCGTCGTTCGATGCCTGGACCAAGTACTACCGCCAGGACGAGAACGCACCCAACGCCATCGTCTCGTACTACACCAAGGGCGCGCTGGTGGCGCTCGCCACGGATCTGCAGTTGCGCACGGCGAGCGACGGGGCCAGCAGCCTCGACGACGTCATGCGGCTGTTGTGGCAGCGCCATGGCGGCGGTACCGCCGGGGTCGCGGAAGAAGGCATGTTCGAGGTCGTCGCCGAGGTCGGCGGCGACGGACTCGCACGCTGGCTGCGCAAGGCCGTCGAGGGTACCGGCGATCTCCCATTGAAGCGTCTGTTCAAGCCATTCGGCATTCAATTGATCGAAGAGCCGGAAGAACTGCCGTCACTCGGCATCCGCCTCGCGCCGGCCATCGCGGACGCACGTCTCGCCAACGTCATCACCGGCGGTGCGGCCCACCGGGCCGGGCTGTCGGCCGGCGACGAACTGGTCGCGATCGATGGCCTGCGGGTCCGTCGCGAGTCCCTCGACGACCATCTGCGGCGGCACCGGTCCGGCGATCGTCTGCGGGTCGAGGCATTTCGCCGCGACGAGTTGCGTGGCTTCGAAGTCGTGCTCGATCCCCCGGTGCTCAAGTCGGTCCGCCTGAAGCACCGGAGCGGGGCGACCGGCGCGCAGCGTCGCCTCCAGGCGGGCTGGCTCGGCGCAATCGTGGACTGACCCGAGCCGAACCCCGGAATTCCCCGAATTTAGTGCGTTTACGGGGTGCCAACAGGCCGCTACGCATGTAGGATGTCGGCAGATGAGCTTCGCACCGATACGCCGGCAAGCCGATCGGGCCGGCAGCAGGGAGACGCAATGAGCGTGGTCGCACGCTGGGGTTCGGAATTCGAACTCGGCATCGATGATATCGATGACCATCATCGCGAACTCGCAGACGTGCTCGATCGCTTGCGCCTGTGCATGGGTCAGTGTGCCGGCGCTGGCGAGTTGCTGTCGCTGCTGGCCGAACTCGAAGCGCGCACGATCCACCATTTCCGCAGCGAGGAGCAGGTGATGGCGGCCGCGGCCTATCCCGGGCTGGGGCCGCACCGGGCCAACCATCGCGCATTCGAGCGCCGCGTGCGCGAAGCCCACCAGCTGCATCGCGAAGGGCATCTGGTCGAGTTGCCGACGGTAAGCCTGCTGCAGGGATGGCTGTTCGAACACATCGAACGGGCCGATCGCGATTTCGCCGAATTCGTGCGGACACGGCGGCGGCCGCGATTCGCGCTGTCTCGACTGTTCGGCCGTACCGCCTGACGCCGGCGCGCTGCCCGCCGCATCACAGCGCCAACAGTTGGTGTCCGGCAGGTGTCGCCTGCACCATGCCGGCGCTTGCCGGCCCATCCACCTGCGCCCGTGCGCGAACCACGTAGCGCAACGGACCGCCGGCACGCAGGGCATCGAACGGATAGCAGGTGACCAGGGTCAGTTCGGCCTCTGCATCGTGTCGGGCCATGACGCGGGTTTCGCGCCGATCGACCACGGACCGCTCGACCACCCGGTATCGGACCAGGCGCCCCCCGGGTGTCTGCACCTCCAGCGCATCGCCGTCGGCGAGCCGTTGCAGGAAGGCGAAATGGGTGTCGCGATGGGCGCCGATCACGCTGTTGCCGGCTTCGCCGGGCGCGGCAGTGCCGAAGACATGGCCGGGGCCGAAGGCAATGGTGCGGCCATTGGCGCCGGCCAGCACGTGCAGTTCGATGTCATGGGCCGGTGCCCGCAGCCTGGCCACCGGCCAGGTGTCGGCCCATGCCCACGGGCGCACCTGTTCCTCGCCGGCCAGTGTGCGCGACCAGGCATCCCGTATCAGCGACTGGGCCAACCACGCCTTGGCCTGGATGTAGCCTGCCTGCCCGAGTTGCCAGACGCCGGTCGTCGCCAGCGACAGCGCGATGATCAGCAGCAGACTGCGCCAGCGGCGTCGTCCGGCCTGCGGCCTCAGCCGGGATGTCCCCAGCCTCGCCTGGTCGGGCCAGGCGCACTCGATGCCCAGACAGTCCATGTCCTTGTCTCCGATCGTCGATTGTGCATGCATATGTCGTTGTTTCCTGTCGGTGATTCTGTCGCTCATGCGGCGAGCCGTCGGCTGTTCCCGGTCAGTGCCAGCAGCGCCGCCAATGCGATCGCGACGAGGCCGACGACGAGGTGCCAGCGGCTGCCGGCAGCAGCTCGCGGCAACTCACCGAAGACGGCGCCGAAATCCCAGCCCTGGGGCAGACGATTCGGTAGCTGCGCGCTGTTCAAGGCTTCGTCGTTAGCGCGCGCCGGCGTTCGATCGACCGCAACGAAGCTGGTGTAGCGGGTTGCCAGGCGGTGCGCGAGTGCCAGCGGCACGACCTCCGCACGCACCGACGCCTCGTCCCGGCCTTCGGCGAGTTGGTCCATCGCGGCCTCGATCCTGCGTCGGGCCCACAGGCTGCCGATGCCCACGCCGGGACCGGCTTGGCCGAGGGCGACATGCTGTTGCCAGGGCTGGCCGCCGATCTTGGCCCGGATCACGACGTCGCCCTCCAGGGCGTCGGTCGCGGCGGCGAGCACCACCGGTTCGCCGGCGTAGAGATCGGGAATGCGGGTCGGCCACATGTCGGCCAGCGTCCCCGGTGGCCACTGCACCTCGATGTCGCTGACCAGCGGCGACTCGAGGCGCTTGAACAGCTCTCCGATGCGCTCCTGTACCTGATCGATGTTGCCGACGTAGGTGAAGCTGCCGCGACCGAAGCGTGCCGCCTTGCGCATGAAGAAGCCGTTCGGTGCCGAGCCGATGCCGACCGTGAACAGGCGGCTGCGGCCGAGGCGTTGATGGATCAGCTCGAACAGTGCGCGTTCGTTGCCGACCGCGCCGTCGGTCAGGAACACGATCTGGCGTAGGTGTTCGCCAGTGCTTTGGCGGTCATCCAGCGCCAGTTCCAGCGCCGCACGCATCTCGGTGCCGCCTTCGGCCTCGAGCCGGCGTACCCAGTCGATCGCAAACGCAAGGTTGGCGGCGCTGGCGCGCAAGGCGGTCGGAAACAGGGCGTGGGCTTCGGAGTTGAACGCGATCAGATTGAAGCGATCGCCGGTGGCGAGCCGCCCCAGCCCCAGTTCGAGCGCCTCGCGCGCCTGACGGATCGAGTCGCCGGCCATCGAGCCGGAGGTGTCGACGACGAACACCAGCTCTCTCGGCAGCGCCCGGGCTGGCCCGGTTGCGGCCGGCGGCATCAGTGACAGCAGTGTGTAGTGGCGGCCGTCGGCGCCGTCCTCGGAGAACAGCGAGACGCCCGGTACGTCGCTGCCGGCCAGCCGCCATTCGAGTTCGAAGTCACGCTCCGCCGGCACGCTGCCGTCGGCCAACACGACTTGCACACGCTGCTCGTCGAGTCGCAGCACCTGCACCGGATGATGGGCGCTGCGGATGTCGTCGATCGCGACGCCGGCGTCGATACTGACGACGATCGCGACCGGATTGTCGGGGGCCAGCGAGGGCGCGGCGACCGGTGCGGCGATCCGTGCTTCCTCGCCCGTCGCCAGCGCGCCGGCCGGCACGTAGCGCGGACCGACGACCAAGGGCAGCCGCAGTTGCTGGCGGCCGATGCCGTCTACGCGGCGGTAGTCGAGCTGCTGCCGGTATTCGAGCTCGATGCGGACATGATCGCCTGGTCCGATGTTGGCGACGCGGCTGGTGAACATGTTGGGGCGCTGCTGTTCGAGCAGCGCCGTGCGCTGGCCCGCCGCCTTTGCCTGCTGGTAGGTGCGGGCGGCCTGCTCGCGCTCCTGGATCTCCGCTTCGATCACGCGGTCGCCGACATGCATGCGCATGCTGTCGATCGCGGCATCGTCCGGCAGCGGGAACAGGTAGGTGCCTTCGAACCATTGATCGGTCGGATTCTCGAAGCGCTGCTCGACCCGGACATGGGCGATCGGCCCCGATACCTGGATGCGGACGTCGGTATCCAACAGCGGCAGCGGCAACGGCCGGCCGTCGGCGGCGTGGGCCAGCAGGCCGCCACGGTCTTCGGTCGCGGCCATCGCCGGCGAGCTCAGCAGCAGCACGATGCTGCCGAGCACGACGGCAACGCCAAAGCCGGTACAGAACATCAGCACGATGTAGGCGAGAAGATCAAGGATCTGCCGGCCCCGATCGGGGGATGCGGCCTGAATCGGCTGCTCGAGTGCGCGGGCTGGCATTGTGTCGCTGTTCATGGCGTCTCCCTGGTATCAGCGGTGTCGATGACGCCATTGAACGCCCGCCAACAGGCGCCATTTGGGTGTGCAAACGGGCACTTCGGCGACCGAATGTGGCAAAAAAATGGCTTTTGCGCCGGCCGGCTTCGGCAGGGCAGCGGCGGTGCTATAGTCCGCCGCCATGGGAAGACGCATAGCAATCGTCGAGGACGAAGAGGCAATCCGCGCCAACTACGCGGAGGCGCTGGCGCGCCAGGGCTACGACGTTTCGGCCTATGGCGACCGGGCGAGCGCACTGGCGGCATTCCGCAACCGGTTGCCCGAACTGGCCGTGATCGACATCGGACTCGGCGACGAACCCGAAGGCGGTTTCACGTTGTGCGCGGAACTGCGCGCGTTGTCGACGCGCCTGCCGATCATCTTCCTGTCGGCAAGGGACTCGGATTTCGACATCGTCTCCGGCCTGCGTCTGGGCGCCGACGACTACCTGACCAAGGACGTGTCGCTGCCGCACCTGCTGGCGCGCATCGCGGCATTGTTCCGGCGCATCGATGCGCTGGCCGCCAGCGGGCCCGATGACGAGATCGTCGCGCGCGGCGCGCTGCGACTCGATGCGATGCGGCTCGCCGCCGAGTGGCGTGGCCACCCCCTCGGCCTGACCCTGACCGAATTCTGGATGGTGCATACGCTGGCGCGCACGCCGGGTCACGTGAAGAGTCGCGACCAGTTGATGCAGGACGCCCGACTGGTGGTGGACGACGGCACCATCACCTCCCACATCAAGCGCATCCGGCGGAAGTTCAGCGCCGTGGACAGCGACTTCGACCAAATCGAAAGCGTCTACGGCATGGGCTACCGCTGGCGGGCGTAAGGCGTCCGGCCATGCCTCGCCTGACCCTGCGCGTCAAGCTCGCGCTACTGTCGCTGGTGCTGCTGACCCTGCCGTGGCTGGGCTATCGCTACGTTCAGGAGATGGAGCGCTTTCTGCTCGAAGCCCAGCGCGAGTCGGCACTGGCGCTGGCGCGTGCGGTGGCGACCGCGTTGCACGACCGGCCCGAGATGTTCCAGTTGGCCAGCGGCATCGCCGCCGGGGCCTCGATCGCACCGGGCGAGGAATTATTGAAGCTCGGTTTCGGCCTCGAACCGAAAGCCGGCGCGGCGGCAGTGCAGGGCATCCTGCAGGGCCTCGAGCGCAGCACCTCGCGGATCTGGGTCGCCGACCGGGAATTGCGGGTGATCGCCCGCAGCGGGCGGCTGGTGGCCGAGCCACCAGCCGCCGCGCCGGCGGGTTGGTGGCAGGGGCTGTGGCGACGCCTGATCGGCTATCTGCTGCCGCCGCCGCGCCAGGAATACATCGCCCGCGTCGAGCAGGAACCATTGACCCGCGGCGTCGATCTCAGCAAGGCCTTCCTCGGCCTGCCGGCGGTGTCGGTGCGCGGCACCGGTGACCGCCGACCGAGCATCATCTCGGCCGCCCATCCGGTATGGGTCGGCGACCAGGTGCGCGGCGCCGTGGTGGTCGAGGAAACCACCCATTCGATACTCAGCCTGCGCAATCGGGCGTTGGAACGGCTGGCGATGCTGACCCTCGGCGCACTCGGACTGACCGCGCTGGTGCTGATCGGCTTCGCCACGCGATTGTCGTGGCGGATTCGGCGACTTCGCGACGAGACCGAAGGCGCGATCGACGCCAGCGGGCGCATCACCAACATCTCGGCGGCATCGAAGGCCGGCGACGAAGTCGGCGACCTTTCCCGCAGCATCTCGCGGCTGCTCGCCCGTATCGGGCGTCACCACGGCTATCTCGAAAGCATGGCGAGCCGGCTGTCGCACGAGTTGCGCACGCCGATCGCGGTGGTGCGCTCGTCGCTCGAGAACCTCCACATGGAGCCGCTGCCGGAAAGCGCCCGAACCTACATCGGCCGCGCCGAGGCGGGCGTCAGCCGGCTCTCACGGATCTTTTCGCGGATGTCGGAAGCCAATCGCATGGAGCAGAGCCTGGCCACCACCGAGGTCGAGCGCTTCGACCTGGGCCGGCTGGTCGATGAATGCACCAACGGCTATCGCAGCGCCCACGCCGGCCGTCGCTTCGCAGCCGAAGTACCGCGCCACCCGGTATGGATCCGCGGCGCGCCGGATCTGGCGGCGCAGATGCTCGACAAGCTGGTCGAGAACGCGGTCGACTTCGCCACCAGCGGTACGCCGATACGCGTCACGCTGCGCTTCGACGGCGAATCCCACGCGGTGCTCGCCGTCGACAACCGCGGGCCGACGATTCCGGACGAGCTGCGGGCGCGCCTATTCGAATCGATGGTGTCCGGCCGCACGGCGGAGGCGGGCGACACGCCCCACCTCGGATTGGGACTCTACGTGGCACGCATGATCGCCGGATTTCATCGCGGCGAACTGTCGGCCACCAATCTGGCGGACGGCAGCGGTGTGTGCTTCGAGGCACGGCTGCCCTGCGCCTGACGGATTGCGACTGAATCTGAACTCGAACACAAGGATCGATGATGAACCCGATGGACGCCATTGCGGCGACGATGCGCTGTACCGAATGCCTGACCGAATTCCACCCCCATGAAGGTGGGCACTGCGCCGGCTGCGGCCGACCGCTGTGCCGGGTGCACGGCGGATCGCGCGCCACCACCAGTGTCTGCGTTCACTGCCGCAAGATGGCACAGCCGCGCGTCGCCGCGCAGCAGACCGAACAGACGCCGCGAGCCGCGTGAGGGTGCGCGGCGGGGCCGGCATCACCACCGGCGACGTGTGGCGGGCTCATGGATATACGCGACCCGTGCCACCGCAGTTCAAGCAGCGGACGCGCTTCGGCGCCAGCAGTGGCAGCGCGATCACCCACTGCCCGCTGCCGCCGCATTGGGGGCAGGGGCTACCGGGCTCGCGGTAGAGCACCTTGCCGCCGATGCTGACATCGCAGCGACAGAGCAGTTCTCCGGTGGCGGCCGTGCTGCCGCAGGCGAGCAGTACGAGTCCGAGCCAATCGTCGCCCAGGTCGAACGGCAGGCTGATTTCATCACGGAACTGATGGCCGCCCGTGGCGGCCTCGACGCCATCGACGGTCACGACGAATCGGTTCCAGAGGTGGTTGGGATGGAAGTGGCACCGCACATCATGGCGGCGCGTGCCGAGCGTCGCCAGAAACCGCCGGCTGGTGGCCTCCTTGCCCAGCAGAACCGCCTGCCAGTCGCTCGCGTCGAGGCGCTGCCGTGGCTTGCCGTCCGCGCGTCCGGCGCCCGCCAGCCTGTCGACCAACTCGGCCAGCAGCGCGAGCAGGCGGCTGTCGTCGGGTGCGCCGTCCCACGTGCTCAGATCGACCGTATGGAAGGCATTGAACGGCACCGGCAGCGGGATCCTTTCGACCATGACGGGCAACAGCTTGCTCTGCTGCTGCGCAGCCATGGCCTCGGCCTTGACCCACTGCGAAGCCGCGGCATGGCTGGACCACAGCACCAGAACGATGGACGCGGCATCGATCCGGCCCGCGATGGTGTCGGCAAAAGCTTCGCCCGCGCGCAGGCTGCTGTCCCACCAGACGGTCCAGCCGGCCGCGTGCAGACGCTCGGCGAGTCGTTCGACCGACACGCGATCTTCGCGTGCATAGCTGATGAAGACATCGCAGGAAATGTCGTCGTGGTGGGTCAATGCCATCTCGGGTTGCCAGGATCCCGACATCGGTCATTATCCGCCGGTCATGGATTGCCGCAATGATTTGCCGCTGGATCGGAGGTCGCCGAGCCACGCGTCGATGCATGTTCATCCGCCGGCGCGCCCGCCTTGCGCGTCGAACAGGGCGAGCACATCGGCCAGGCCGAGCGTCGCGACTGTCAACAGGCCGTCGTCGAGCACCTCGAACAGCACGCCACCGGCACTGCCGCGGGTGTTGTAGAGCACCAGCGCGCCATCCGCGCCGCCACCTTCGCTATGGGGTGGCGCATCGGCCGGTGCGATGGTGTAGCTGCCGGCGGGGCGCACTTCCTTGAGGCTGCCGTCGGGCTCGAAGATGCGATGTTCGCCCTGGATCACGAAGGTTCGCGTGTCGGAGCGGTGCCGGTGAACGAAGATGCGCTGGTCGGGCGCGTAGCGGATGATGAAATCCGCGATCTCGCGGGCGGCGTCCACCGCCAGCACGTTGTAGTGGAAGTGCTCGAAGTCGCCGAGGCGATGCCAGGCGATCTGGCGGTCGAAGCGCGCCAAGTCGGAGGTGCTTGCCATGCTGGGTCTCCGTCGTGATCGGAGATCCAGCATCGGCCGAAGCCGTCCTCGGCGACAGGGCAGCGGGCCCGGGACGGGCCGGTAATTTGCCCGAATGCGTCAGTGGTGTCCGGAAGCGGCCGCGGCGGCCGGGTTCGACAGGCCCAGGCGGCGCATCAGCGGCGCCAGCGTCGTTGCCTGCACCAGGATGCTGAACAGCACGACGATGTAGGTCGCCCAGACGATCGGCTCCTTCTCGGCGCCGTTCGGCAGCGACAGCGCCAGTGCGATCGAGATGCCGCCGCGCAGGCCGCCCCAGGTCATCACGCTGACCGTGTGGGCCTGATCGCGCTCGGGCAACAGCCGCTGCATCGCGCGCATCGGCAAGCCGACGCTGACCCATCTCGCGAACAGCACCATCGGCACCATCACGACGCCGATCACCAGGTGACGGGTCTGGAACTGCAGCGCCAGCAGTTCGAGACCGATCAGACCGAACAGCAGCAGGTTGAGGATCTCGTCCATCAGTTGCCAGAACGGAAACAGGTGGGCCTGCGTGCGCTCGGACAAGGCCTTGCCGGGGCCGAGGTTGCCGATCACCAGGCCTGCCGCGACCACGTAAAGCGGCGCCGACAGATGCAGTGTCTCGGCGAGCGAATAGCCGGCGGTGACGATCGCCAGCGTCAACATGATCTCGACCGCATAGCTGTCGATCCTGCGAAGCATGGCGAGCGCCACCGCACCGACCGCCAATCCGAAGACGATGCCGCCCCCGGCCTCGAGCGCAAACAGGCCGAGGACCGAACCCGCACTGGCCTCGGACTCGCCGGTGGCCAATCCCAGCAGCACCATGAAGACGACGACGCCGGTGCCGTCGTTGAACAGACTCTCGCCGGTAATGCGCGATTCGAGCTTCTTCGAGGCGCCGACCAGCTTCAGGATGCCGAGTACCGCGATCGGGTCGGTCGGCGAGATCAAGGCGCCGAACAGCAGGCAGTGGATTGGCGACAGGCCGAGGCCGGCCAGCGAAGACAGGCCGTAGGCGATGCCGCCGACGAGAAAGGTCGAGGCCAGTACGCCGACAGTCGCCAGCGTGATGATCGGCAGGCGCTCGGCCTTCAGGTTGGCGAGGTTGACATGCAGGCTGCCGGCGAACAGCAGGGCGCTCAGCATGCCGTGAAACACCACTTCCGGAAAATCGATGCGCTCGACCAGCTCGGCGGCAGTTGCGGTGAGTTCCGGCACGACGCCGCCGGCGAGCAGCATCAGCACCGAGAAGACCAGACCGACGGCGGTGATGCCGATCACGTCCGGCAGTTGCAGCAGCCGGGTATTGACGTAGCCGAACAGCGCGGAGAGCGCGATCAGCAGGCCGATCAACTCGAACAGCGACGGGGCGGTGTGCATGACGAATCCATGATTGCGGGGATTCGATGATACCGGTGATGTCGCCGGTCGGGCGTGCCCCCTGCAGACGGCCGTCGCCGCGATCGCCTAGGGCAGGATGTGCGAGTAGCAGCCCTTCGAATCGACTTCCGATTCCTTGTGGCCGACCTCGTCGGTGCGCTTGGTCGAATCCGCCTCCATTTTGGTGCGGAAGTCGGCGATCGCCTTCTTGTAGTCGTCTGCCGCCTTGTCGTAGTCGGTGGCCTCCATGCCGAGCTCGAGCGTCGGCGGGTTCGGCAGCACCTTCTGCTTCAGGTAGTTGGCGTAGTCGACCTGATGGCAGTTTTCGTGAAAGCCCAGCGTGATGTCACCGGCCGAAATATCGCCTGGCGTCGTGCCTCGGCCGTAGCACGACAGGTCGGTGGCCTTGCCGCCGGTGCCGTACTTGGTCTGGATTGTGATGGTGCCCTTCCAGGTGAGCTTGCCCTTGAACTTGGTGACCTTGCCATTCTCGGAGTCGTACTGTGGCGCGGACATCGCCGGCCACGTGAAATCGGTGAAGGCGCCGTTGGCCGGGCCGCCGGTGCCGTCGGCGGCGACCTCGGCCTCGATCTTGACGTCCACGTGGGTTTCCTGGACCTCCAACTGCACGCCGAGCGAGCGCACGTCGGTCGCCGGTGGCGCATTCGGTGCCTTCGGCTTCGCGGTCGGCACGGCGTCGTCGCCCCCAGTGGGCAGCGGACCGGGTTGCTCGGGCGCGGGCCGGCCGGAGCGGCTGTCGCGGTCCACCGCGCCATTGCCGAACTCGCCGCCGCCGGTATCGAAATAGCCGGGGCCGCCGCCGCCCTGCGGTGCGTCCGGGTGGGCGACGTTGCCGTCCCAGCCGATCCAGTCGCTGCCGATGCGGCTGGCCTTGCCGACCTTGCCCGCGTTGCCCTGTCGATCCATTGTCGTTGCCCTCCCGTGGTGGCGCGCGGCGGCGGCGCCGCCGCCGGGCGCCACAGCCCGATTTGGAGCCCTTTCCGCTGTCGCGTCAAGTCAGCGCGCGAAGCTCGCGCAGCGCCACCGACATCATCGCGATGTCGATGCCGCGGGCATTGCGCAGATCCTCGAGCACCTGGCGGCAGCGTGCGACCTGGGCGGGACGGCTCTCCTCCCAGGCGTCGATCAACCCGTCGGGCTCGCTGCCGTCAGGGCTGTGACAGAGCACCGCCAGCGCCAGATCGCGCGCCTGGCTCGACAGCTCGTCGCGCAGCGCCGCCCGTGCCAGTGCCTGCCAATGACTCTCCGCCGGCAGTCCCGAGATCTGGCTGGCCAGCCAGTGCAGGTCGAAGCGTCCGCCGAGCGCAAAATAGACCCGTGCCGACAGGTTCAGTTCGCGCCCGCTCTGCTCGGCGATCTCCACCAGATCGAGTGCCGAGTAGGTCTCCTCGAGGCCGGCGACCCGCGCCGACAAGGCGTCGGGCACCTGTTGTCCGACCAGGCGCGCGGTGTGCTCCTCAAGCTCGTTGCGATAGCGTTCGGCCACCGTCGACGGCAATTCGGCAGCCAGCCAGCGGGCCGCTTCACTGAAGCGCGTCTGGGTCGCGGCAATGTCCTCGAGGTGCTGGTGATGACGCAGGAACCACAGCGTGCCGCGCTGGATCAGGCGCTGGCCTTCGAGCACCATCTGCAGCTGCAACTCGGCCGGGACCCGGTTGTCCAGCGCCTCGATGTCACGCCACAGCAGCGGCAGTTCGAACACGTCGCGGGTCGCGATGTAGCCGCGCACGATCTCGTCCGGTGCGGCTGAGGTTTCTTCCCGCAGGCGACTGACGAAGGTCGCGCCGGTGCGATTGACCATGCTGTTGACGACGTGGGTCGCGATGATCTCGCGCTTGAGCGGATGCTTCTGGATGTATTCGGCGAAGCGTTCCCGCAACGGTACCGGGAAATAGCGCACCAGCGCGCTCGAAATGTAGGGATCCTCGGGCAGTCGGCTGTCGAGCAACTGGTCGAACAGCTCGATCTTGCTGTAGGCGAGCAGCACCGCCAGTTCGGGCGAGGTCAGGCCCTTGCCGGCGGCCCGCCGTTCGGACAGTTCCTCGTCGAAGGGCAGGAACTCGAGCTTGCGGTTGAGACGCCCCTCGTTGCCGAGCCGGCGCATGAAGCGACCCTGCTCGTCGAGCAGGGCGACGCTGCGGGCGGCGGTCAGCGACAGGTTCTGGGTCTGCTGGTAGTTGTCCCGCAGCACCAGGGCGGCGACTTCTTCGGTCATGTCGGCGAGCAGGGTGTCGCGCTGCTTGCCGGTGAGTTCGCCGTCGGCGACCGCCTCGCCGAGCAGGATCTTGATGTTGACCTCGTGGTCCGAGCAATCGACGCCGCCGGAATTGTCGATCGCGTCGGTGTTGACCTTGCCGCCGGCGAGCGCGAATTCGATGCGGCCGACCTGGGTGGCGCCGAGGTTGCCGCCTTCGCCGAACACCTTGCAGCGCAATTCGGCACCGGTGATGCGGATCGGATCGTTGGCGCGGTCGCCGACCGCGGCGTCGGTCTCGTTGCGGCCGCGCACGTAGGTGCCGATGCCGCCGTTATAGACGAGGTCGACCGGGGCCGTCAGCAATTGGCGGATCAGTTCGTTGGGCGCCAGCTTGTCGCCGCTGATGCCGAGAACCTCGCGTGCACGCTCGGGCACCTTGATCGACTTCGCTGCCCGCGACCAGACACCGCCGCCCGGCGAGATCAGCGACTTGTCGTAGTCGTCCCAGCTCGACCGGGGCAGCTCGAACAGGCGCTTGCGTTCGTCCCAGCTGCGGGCGGAATCGGGATCCGGGTCGATGAAGATGTGGCGGTGGTCGAAGGCCGCCAGCAGCCGGATGTGCTGCGACAGCAGCATGCCGTTGCCGAAGACGTCGCCGGACATGTCGCCGATGCCGACGACGGTGAAGTCCTCTTCCTGGGTATCGACGCCCAGTTCGCGGAAGTGGCGCTTGACCGACTCCCACGCGCCACGGGCGGTGATGCCCATCTTCTTGTGGTCGTAGCCGACCGATCCACCGGAGGCGAAGGCGTCGCTGAGCCAGAACCCGTACTCGGCGGCGACGCCGTTGGCGATGTCGGAGAAGGTCGCGGTGCCCTTGTCGGCGGCCACCACCAGGTAAGGATCGTCGCCGTCGTGACGGACGACGTCGGCCGGCGGGATCACTTCGCCGCGCACCAGATTGTCGGTCAGGTCGAGCAGGCCGCGCAGGAAGGTCTTGTAGCAGTCGACCCCTTCGGCCAGCAGGGATTCGCGATCGCCGCCGGCGGGTGGCCGCTTGACGACGAAGCCGCCCTTCGATCCGACCGGGACGATCACCGCGTTCTTGACGATCTGGGCCTTGACCAGGCCGAGGATCTCCGTGCGGAAATCCTCCATGCGGTCCGACCAGCGCAGGCCGCCGCGGGCGACCTTGCCGCCGCGCAGATGGACCCCCTCGATCCGCGGCGAATAGACGAAGATCTCGAACATCGGCCGCGGCTCGGGCAGATTCGGAATCTTGGCCGGGTTGAGCTTGAACGAGAGGTAGGACTTCTGTTTGCCGTCGCTGCCCTTCTGGTAGTAGTTGGTGCGCAGCGTGGCGTCGATCATCGCCAGGAACTGGCGCAGGATGCGGTCTTCGTCGAGGTTGGCGACGGTGTCGAGGAAGGTCTGCATGGCCTCGCGCAGTGCTGTGCAGCGGCCGTCGCGGTCGGCAGCCTCGGTCGGGTCGAAGCGCAGGCGGAACAGCTTGACGAGTTGCGCCGCGTAGGCCGGATAGCTGCCGAGCACCTGTTCCATGTAGCTCTGGCTGAAGGTGAAGGCGGCCTGCTTCATGTATTTGGCATAAGCGCGCAGAATCCGGATCTCCCGCCACGACAGCCCAGCGAGCAGGGTCAGGCGGTTGAAATCGTCGTTCTCGATCTCGCCCTGCCAGACCTGCAGGAAGGCGTCGTGGAAGAGTTCGCGCAGGTGCTCGATCTGGACCTCGCCGGCCTTCGCCGCGGTCATCCCGAAATCGTGGATCCAGAAGCGCTCACCGTCCTGGCGCGCGACCTCGGCCGGCCGTTCGTCCACCACCCGCACGCCCATGCGCTCGAGCATCGGCAGGCTGTGGGACAGCGGTACCGGTTCACCGGCGCGGAACAGCTTGAAGTTGAGCTGGCCGGGCTCGGCCTCGAGTGGGACGTAGAGGTTCATCGCCAGTGCCCGGCCGTCGGCGAGCGACTCCATCTGCTCGATGTCGCGCACCGCCATGCGGGCCGGATATTCCTCGCGATAGCCGGCAGGGAAGCCGTTGCCGAAATGGTGGAACAGGGTCATGCCTCGCTCCTCGCCGAGATGCTCGATCAGGGATTCGCGCAGATCGTCCTCCCAGCGTCGCGAGACGCGAACCAGCGTAGCCTCGAGTTCGCGAACGTTGACTTCCGGGATGCCCGAATGACGCAGGCGCACCATGATCAGGATGCGGGCCAGGGCAGACTCCGAAAAATGCACCTCGAACTCGGTCGATACGCCGTCGTAGGCCTCGGCCAGCGCTGCCTGCATGCGTTTGCGCTGGTCGGTGTTGTAGTTCTCGCGGGGGACGTAGATCAGGCAGGTGACGAAGCGTCCGAAGGTGTCGGGGCGGACGAACAGGCGGATGCGCTGCCGCTCGCCGAGGCGAAGGATCCCGATCGCATTGTGGAAGAGCTCGTCTACGGTGGCCTGGAACAACTCGTCGCGAGGGTACTGCTCGAGAATCGTCACCAGCGCCTTGCCGGCATGGCTCTTGGGCATGAAACCGGCATGTTCGATCACCGCCGTGACCTTGCGTCGCAGCAGCGGGATGCGCTTTGGATTGGTGTTGTAGGCGGTCGACGTGAGCAAGCCGATGATCCGACGCTCGCCGGTGACCTGGCCCTGCTCGTCGAAGGTCTTGACGCCGACGTAGTCGAGATAACCCTGGCGGTGGACGGTCGAACGGGTATTGGACTTGGTGATCGTCAGTAGCCTCGGCAGGTGGGCCTGGGCGCGAATCTCCGGCGGCAGGGCCGCGAACGAGGTCGACTGGTGGCTGTCGCCGGTCTCGCGCAACAGGCCGAGACCGGTACCGGCCAGCACGTGCAATTCGTTCTCGCCGCCTTGACTGACCAGTTCGTAGTCGCGGCAGCCGAGCAGCACGAAGTTGTCGTCGGCGAGCCACTGCAGGAACTCGAGCGCCTCGCCGGTCTCGTCGGATTCACCGGGCGGCGGCGCGCCGTCCACGCCGGCGATGATGTCCGACAGCCGTTGCCGCATTCGCGGCCAGTCCTTGACCGCAGCACGGACGTCGGCCAGCACGCGTGCCAGACCGGCCTCGATCGCTTCGAGTTCGGCCGGTTCGGTGCGCCGGTCCACCTCGACGTGGATCAGCGATTCGTAGTCGGCACCTTCGTTGTGTTCGCCGTCGGCAAGCGCCTGGTAGCGCCCGCCCTGGTCGCGGATCACCGGCATCACCGGGTGGATGATGAGGTGCAGGGTGAGACCCTGGCGATTCAGTTCCATGCCGACCGAGTCGACCAGGAAGGGCATGTCCTCGCCGACGATCTCGATCACGGTGTGGGTCGATTCCCAGCCATGTTCGTCGAGCCGGGGGTTGAACGCGCGGATGCGAACGCCGCCGCTGTATTCGCGCACGAAGTGCCAGTGGCTGGCCATCGCGCCGTAGAGATCCTCTGCCGGACGGTCGACCAGGTCTTCCGGATCGACCTGGGAAAAGTACCGGGTGGCGAACGCAGCCAGTACGCTGGCCTTCTCCTTCGGCATGCGTTCATGGACGAGGGTCAGTACGTCGGTGAGCAGTTTCCTGGAGCGATCGTCGACGTGCGGCGACATGGTGGGTCCCCCTTTTCTTATGGATTTGCCATGCCCGCGACGGTTTGGCGAGAACTCTCGGCCGACGCGGGCACTCAACACGAAGTGTAGGCCCAGCGCCGCCGTCTGACACCACGATGCTGGCGGAAATGCGTGCCTGGTGGCTAGACTGGACACTCCAAGCGACGATCGGACCGGTCGCTGCGAGTCGTCATCCCGGGAGGAAAGATGCTCGAACTGAAGGACCTAGGACTGCTGCGGGATAAATGCTATGTGGATGGTCGCTGGCTGGCGGCGGCCGACGACGCGCGCTTCGAAGTGACCAATCCGGTCGATCGGCGAACGATCGCCACGGTGCCGGATCTCGGACTGAACGAGATTCGAGAAGCGATCGCCGCGGCCGCGCGCGCCCTGCCTGCGTGGCGCGCGCGGACCGCCGGGGAGCGCGCGCGGCTGTTGCGCCGCTGGTACGATCTGATGCTGGCCCACCAGGAGGATCTCGCGCGCCTGATGACGGTCGAGCAGGGCAAGCCGCTGGCCGAGGCGCGCGGCGAGATCGCCTATGCGGCATCGTTCATCGAGTGGTTCGCGGAGGAAGGCAAGCGCGCCTATGGCGATCTGATTCCGGCGCATCAGGCCGACAAGCGGATCCTGGTGGCGAAGGAAGCGATCGGGGTCTGTGCGGCGATCACGCCGTGGAACTTCCCGTCCGCGATGATCACCCGCAAGGCCGGGCCGGCGCTGGCCGCCGGCTGCACGATGGTGGTCAAACCCGCCGAATCGACGCCGCTGTCGGCTCTGGCGCTGGCCGAACTCGCCGAAAGGGCCGGCATTCCGCCCGGGGTGTTCAACGTCGTCACCGGCGACGCGCGGACAATCGGTAGCGAAATGTGCGCCAATCCGACGGTGCGCAAGCTCTCTTTCACCGGCTCGACCGAGGTCGGTCGGATCCTGATGGCGCAGTGCGCGCCGACGATCAAGAAGCTGTCGCTGGAACTCGGCGGCAATGCCCCGTTCCTGGTTTTCGACGATGCCGACCTCGATGCCGCGGTCGAAGGCGCGATGGCCTCGAAGTATCGCAATACCGGGCAGACCTGTGTCTGCGCCAACCGCATCCTGGTGCAGCGCGGGGTGGCCGAAGCCTTCGCCGACAAGCTGGCTGCCGCCGTCGGTGCGCTGAAGGTCGGCAATGGCCTCGACGACGGCGTGCAGCAGGGACCGCTGATCGAGCCGGCGGCGCTCGACAAGGTCGAGGAATTGCTGGCCGATGCGATCGACAAGGGCGCGCGGGTGGTCTGCGGTGGCCGACGTCACCGACTGGGCGGCACGTTCTTCGAGCCGACCGTGCTCGCCGGCGCGACCGCGGACATGCGCCTGGCGCGCGAGGAGATCTTCGGTCCGGTGGCGCCGCTGTTCGTATTCGATTCGGAAGCGGACGGCGTGCGGATGGCCAACGATACCGAATACGGTCTGGCCTCGTATTTCTACACCAGGGATCTCGCCCGTGCGATGCGGGTCTCAAGTGCGCTCGAGTACGGCATCGTCGGCGTCAACACCGGAATCATCTCGACCGAGGTGGCGCCGTTCGGCGGCGTCAAGAATTCCGGCCTCGGTCGCGAGGGATCGAAATACGGCATCGATGAGTACATGGAGATCAAGTATGTATGCATCGGTGGCATTCAGTAACGGCCGCTCGCTGCGCCCGCAACCGGGTGTCTTCGCGTGCGGCGGTGGCTCCAGCCGGAGCCGGGGCTCGAGGCCGCCCCCGAGGCCGTCTATGGAGGACGCATCTTGATACGAGCGAAGAACTGCATCGTCAGACATACCAAGAAGGAGGACATACCGAAACTGATCGAGCTGCAACGGCGGGTGTATCCGAGCATTCCGCCATGGACCCGGGCCAAGCTGGCGAACCAGCTGGAGATCTTTCCCGCCGGGCAACTGACCGCCGAATGCAACGGCGAAGTCGTCGGCTGTGCCAGTTCGCTGGTGGTGTTGTGGGACGACTGGGCCGACGCCCACAGCTGGAAGGAAATCACCGCGGCCGGAACCTTCGAGAATCACGACCCCGAGGGGCGCACGCTGTACGGCGCGGAAGTGTTCGTCGCGCCGGAGATGCGGGGCAGTGGCCTCGGCCACCTGCTCTACGAGGGACGGCGAACCCTGTGCCGCGAGATGAACCTGAAGCGCATCATCGCCTGCGGTCGTCTGCCCGGCTATCACCGCCATGCGTCCGAGATGGACGCGGAAATGTACGCCAAGCGCGTGGTCTGGGGCGATTTCGAAGACATGGTGCTGAGCTTCCAGTTGCGCGAAGGCTTTCGCTACTGCGGCGTCGTCGAGGACTACCTGCCGGAGGACAAGGAATCCTGCGGCTGTGCGTCCATCATCGTTTGGTTGAATCCGGAGTACCGGCCGCGCAAGCCGACCCATGTCGAACAGGAGGAAGTGCTTTGATCGTTCGAATTGCCGCTGTCCAGTATCTGCTGCGCCCGATCCACGACTGGTCGGGCTTCGAGAACCAGGTGCGCTTCGTGATGCAGGCCGCGGGCGACTACCGACCGCACTTCGTGTTGCTGCCCGAGATCTTCACGACGCAATTGCTGTCGTTCATGGACACGCGCGACCTGCCGACGGCGGTTCGTGGCATGCACGACTACACTGGACGCTATATCGAGCTGCTGAAGGAACTCGCACAATTCTGGCACGTGTTCCTGATCGGTGGCAGCCATCCCACCTTGCGCGAGGATGGCAAGGTCTATAACACCGCCTACCTGATCACGCCCGACGGGGAGGTGCATGAGCAGGACAAGATCCACCGCACCCGCTGGGAGCGTGAAAAGTGGGATACGGCGGCCGGTGACCAGTTACGGCTGTTCGACACGCCGTTCGGCAAGATCGCGATCCTGATCTGCTACGACATCGAGTTTCCGGAACTGGCGCGGATGGTGTGCGAGGCGGGTGCAGAGATCCTGTTCGTGCCCTCATGCACCGACGATCGGCAGGGTTTCCTGCGGGTTCGCTACTGCTGCCACGCGCGCGCCATCGAAAACCAGGTATTCGTGGCGATGACCAGCACGGTCGGCAACCTGCCGGTGGAGGGGCTCGGCGTTCATTACGGGCAGGCCAGCATCATCACGCCTTCGGATTTTCCGTTCGCCCGGGACGGCATCGCTGCCGAAGGTACGCCCAACGTCGAGCAGATCGTGGTGGCCGACGTCAATCTGAAGAATCTCGACCAGAACCGGGTCAATGGGACGACGATTCCGCTGTACGACAAACGCCACGACGTCTACGACAACGAGGTGGATCTGGTGTCCGCGCGCTGACTGCGGCGCGCGGACTGGATTCAGGCGGCGAGGCCGAACATCTCCGGGTCGAACGCGACCAGGCCGTTGAACTCGATCATCCGGTTGATCTCGGCGTCCTGCTCGACGGGGCTGAGTTCGTCGTGGCTGACGAATTCATACACCACGCGGCCGGAGTCGGGTTTCTGCGGGGATTGAAGTTCGAAGTTCATGCCGTTTTCCTCTCTGTCGGTCCTCTCGGTTGCCGGTGTCGGGCGATGTCGTCATCGGCACCCGGCAACCCTGGGTCGCGTCGCTGCACTGCTGGGTTCAAACAATTGTCCATCAGTTGACGGGCGGATGCGTTGCTTGCTTACCACGATGTGCACATGCAGCGTGACGTAGTTCGCACTCGCCATGATGTTCGGGTGGGCGACTCGCCATTCGAATGGAATGGGCGATCAAGTGGGCGACGCCGATCGCGGCATGCGGCGCGATGGACGGTCGTCGACGTATAGTTGCAAAGCTAATTAAAATCGGATACCGTAGCCCCGTGTTCGATCATTGCCTCTACTTCAATACCGCGGCGCTGGCACGGCGACTCGACCGGGAATGGGCGCGGGCCTACAGTCCGTTCGGGTTGACGACGCCTCAGGGATTCATGCTGCGCGCGGTGCTGGCGCGGCCGGGCCTGCTGCAGTCCGAACTCGCCGACGACCTCGAGATCGCGCGGCCGACGGTGACACGGGCGCTGGATGCGCTGCAGGAGAAGGGGCTGGTGCGACGCGAAGGCCGCAGCGGCGACGGACGACAGACAGCGATCGTTCCGACCGCGTCGGCGCTCGAGATGGCCGAAGATCTGAAGCAGGCCAGTGCCGGCGTGAGCCGGCGATTGCAGGGCATCCTCGGCGACGATGGCTTTGCCGACGCCGTGACACGGGTGCGCAGTGTCCGTTCGGCGCTGCGCTAATTTTTTTGCAGATATGGTTGCATAACTAACTATTGAGGAATCACGATGCCGATCCTGAACGTCAAACTCTCCGCCGAGCGTTCGCCCGAACTGACCGCGGCGGTCTCCGGCATGCTGCTCGAATGCACCGCGCGCATCCTGCACAAGGATCCGGCGGTCACCGCGGTCGCCATCGACTACGTGCCGCCGCAGGACTGGGTGGTGGGTGGGCGTACGCTGGCCGAGCAGGGCAAGGCCAGCTTCTACTTCGATATCAAGGTGACCGACGAGAGCAATACCCGGGCGGAGAAGGCACAGTACATCGCCGAGTGTTTCGCGGCTTTCGAACACCTTCTCGGTGATTTGCACGAGGAGAGCTACATCCACGTGCACGATGTCCGGTCGGCGGCCTACGGCTATGGTGGGCGCACGCAGGAGTATCGGTTGCATCATCCGCCGACCACGGCACCTCAGCCGAAATAGCCGTGCAGGTACCAGCCGCGTGGCGCCTGCAGCTCGCGGTATACCCATAGCAGGCTGCCGCGACGGTCACGGGCGAGGTAGTAATCGCGGCACACCTCGCGCTCGTCCCACCAGCCGCTCTCGACCCGTTCCGGCCCGTCGAGCAGTTCCAGCCGGGTCGGATCGAGACGCTCGGGCTGTGCCAGCAGCCACAGCGGGCGGGCGCCGGCGGGCAATTCGGGCAGGGCGCACGGTTCGCCCTGGTCGCCCGCATGCTCGGGGCGATGATCGGCCTGGACGCGCAGGCGACGCACTGCGGCCGGCCCGAGTCGGGCGCGCAGCCGGGCCAGCAACAGTTCGGCGTTCTCGCGTACCGCCTGGTGATCGTCGAAGAAATCGCCGGGTGGGGTTGCCAGTGGCACCGGGTCGGCGGCCTCCAGGCGCAGGGCCGCCACCTCGGCGCCGATCGGCAGCCGTTCCAGATGCTCGCGGATCAGCAGCAGCAGGCGTTGCTGGTCGCGGCAGGGGGTGCCCGGCAGCACGTCGAGCGCCGTCTCCGGCTGTCGTCCCTCGTGCTCGAGCACGATCCGCAGCCGGTCCACGCCGGCGTGGCGGGCCGTCAGCCAGCCGCCGAGCCCGGCCAGCAGTCGACGCAGCAGGAACAACAGGGTGTCGCGACGATCGCTCGGCGCCGGCAATGGCAGCCGGGCGTGATAGTGCGTGGGCGAGGCATGGATTGGCCGCGGGTCGGGGCGGCGTCCGAACGCTCGGTCGAGGGCGTCGCCTACCGCCGCGCCCTGTCGCCGGGCCAGGGCATCGCGGGGCAATGCCGCGACGTCGGCCAGCCTGCGGCAACCGATGGCGTGCAGCAATGCCAGCACGCCGTCGTCGACCCCGCTGCCATCGGCCAGGGCCGCCAGCGGCAGCGCACCCAGCGCCGGACCGAGTCGCCGGATGTCGATGACCGGCCGGCCGCTGTCGGCACGGGTCAGCCAGCGTGCGGCCAGGGGCGTCGGGGCCCAGCTGCAGCGATGTTCCAGGCCGAGTTCGTCGAGGCCGTGGCGGACACGATCGACCAACGCCGCCATGCCACCGAACAGGCGCAGGCTCGGCGCCACCTCCAGCAGGACGCAATCCGGTGGATCGATGCTGACCGACGGGGTGAAGTGCCCAGCCCAGCAGGCGACCTCGTCGAGCAGCGCGACGCCCTGGTCCGGATCGTGATCGAGCAGGCGCAGTGCCGGCGCTATGGCCAGTGCACCGGCCAGTGCCTGGCCGGGAAGCACACCTTCGGCTCGCGCGGACCGGCTCGCCGCCACCACGACGGCGCGCGGATGGCGGTCCACCAGGGCCAGCGGCGCATCATCCGTCGATCCGCGCAGGTTCGCCTGAAGCGTGGGTTCGGGCAGGATCAGGGCCAACCACAGCATGCTGGAGCGCTGCCTGGGTTTCGGCGGACAGGCCCGGGCGGAAACGGGCCCGGGTACGGTGACGGCGGGGCGTCGTGGCTGCCGCTGCCTCGAAGCGGGTGCTGCCCGGCCTGCCGCGATCCGGCAGAGCCAGCCGCAGCGGACTCGCCAGCAGCGGGCCGCGCCGCTTGAGCACCCGTACCGACAGCCCGCCGTCGTCGCCGACTTCGAGCTGCAGCCGCAGGGCGGCCGGTGAGGGCTGGAGGGCGGCCCGACGCCGGCGGAACAGGAACAGCGGGGTGCCACTCTGTTCCGCCGCCAGTTGCAGGCGGCGCAGTGCGGCCATGTCGAGTTCCGATTGCCAGGCCAGCACCAGCGAGCAACTGCCCGAGAGCAGGGCCTGGCGGGTGGCCCAGCGGATCTCCTGGGGGCGCTCGGGCGCGATCCACAGCAAGCGATCGAGGGGCACCCCGGCCCGCGCCAGGGCCGGCGCATAGGGTGTCCAGGGCGGGGCTATCCAGACCAGCCAGTGCGGCGCGGCGACCTGCCGCATCTGTGGCAGCAGCAGACTCAGCTCGCCGATGCCGGGTTGCTCGCCGAGCAGTTCAATCAGCGCGCCCTGCGGCCAGCCGCCACCAGGCAGCACCGCGTCGAGGGCGGCGAAACCGCTAGGCCGGCCGGCCGCTGGCGGGGCGGCGAAACGGGCGCCGCGCCAGACCAGACCGGCCGGCAACTGATCCAGGGCGATGGTTCGAACGTTCATGATCCTGGACTCCGCCCTTGGACGTGCGCCGTCCTCACCCGCCGGGCAAGCCTCAATGGGGTCGGAAATTTCCGTGCATTCATGCGCTGGTCGATGCTTGTCAGGGACCGGTCGTGGTGCTCTGGCGGCGTGATGGTGGAGGATGGGGGGGCTCATCCGGCGGCGTACCCGGCACGGTGCCCCCGTGCCGGATCCTCGGGTGTCGCAGCCCGGTGGCTGCCGGGAAGCCGGTTCAGGCCAGTGTGCCGCTGCGGATCAGACCGACCGCACGGCCTTCGATCACCAGCGGCTCGTGGCGGGTGTCGACCACGATGGGCTGGAACTCCGGATTGGCCGGCAGCAGTTCGACCACGGCGCCACGACGCGAGAAGGTCTTGACGGTGACTTCGTCATGGACCCGGGCGACCACGACCTGGCCATTGCGGGCTTCTGCCGTGCGGTGCACGGCGAGCAGGTCACCGTCGAAGATGCCGGCGTCGCGCATGCTCATGCCACGGACCTTGAGCAGGTAGTCGGCACGTGGCGAGAACAGTGCCGGGTCGATCTGGAGGCGCTTGTCCATATGGGTTTCGGAGAGGATCGGGCTGCCTGCGGCAACGCGGCCGATCAACGGCAGGCCGAGGCTTTCGGTGAGGCGGATGCCCCGGGCCCGACCTTCGTCGAGGTCGATCGCGCCCTTGGCGGCGAGCGCCTTGAGATGGGTTTCGGCGGCATTGGGGGAGCGGAAACCGAACGCCCGGCAGATCTCGGCCCGGGTCGGCGGGCGGCCCTCGTGGATCTGGGTGTCGCGGATGAATTCCAGGATTTCCTGCTGCCGGGCAGTGAGCTTGTCGGACATGTGCGCCTCCATTTGGCTGAAGTTTTATACAGCTCTGTCCGGATTGCAAGCCCGGCACGCCTCGTCACGGGGATGGGCTGCGACGGCAGCGCGACCACGGCTGCGCCATACTGGTACGGGATGAAGGGCGATGACGATCGGGATGCGGGCGACGCCTGCCTGCTGCTGCAGATCACCGGCTTCGTCCGGGCCCGGCGACGGCTTGCCCGGGCCGCCTGGACGGTGCTGTCGGTGAGCGCAGTCGACGCACTGATGCTGGTGGCCGGCCTCGGCGCGGGCGATGTGCCGCTGGCACTCGCCGGCCTGGCACTGCTGGCGCCGCAACCGGTGCTGGTGCACCGGGCGCGCACGGCGCTCGCAGCTGGCCGGCCGGTCCGCCGGCAGGTGCTGACGCTGGCGGCGCTGATGTCGTCGTCGCTCGCCGTCACTGCGCTTGTGCTGGCGCCGATGCCCGATCACGGCGTGGCACTGGCCTACCTCGCGCTGCTGGCCATCGCCTCGGCCTTCGCCGGATGGCAGGGCAAGCGGGCGCTGGCCTTCGTCGCCCGTGCCCGCGCCAGTCTCGACGACCCGACGTTTCCGTGCCGCTGGCTGTTCGATCGTCCTCCCCGGCGGCGGCCGCTGACCGTATCGCGATCCGCCGGCCGTCGCTGGTGGCTGCTGGCCGCGGTCGCGGTTGCTGCCCTGGTCGTCCACATCGTGCTGCTGGAGGCCGGCATCGTCGATGTCGGCGTGCCGGCCGCCCTTTACCTGCTGGTCGCGGGCTTCGCGATGCACCGGGCCCGGCGCCATGCCATGCCCAGCGCCGGCCAGTCCCGCAGTGCCGACAGCCGGCCGCCGGTGCTGGTGCTGCGCGCGTTCAGGGACGACGCCCTCAACGTCGAAGGCGGGGCCCGCTGGCGTGGCTGGCTGAGGCCGCAACCGACCCTCGAGGAGATCGCGGCTCATGCCACCGTCGGCGTCGGCCCGGCAATCGCCATCGGCGATCCGTCCGAGCAGCTGCCGCCGCTGGGCGCGGCGCGCGACTACCTGGCCGATGCCGATTGGCGCAGCGTCGTCATGGCCCTGGTCGACGAGGCCGCGATGGTTGTCCTGGTGCTCGGCGACAGCGACAACCTGCTGTGGGAGTTCTCGATGACGATGCAGCGGCGCCGTGGCCGCGGCGTGCTGGTGCTGCTGCCGCCACTGCGCCGACGAGCGGCACTGGCGACGCGATGGCGACGGTTCGCGGCGGCCAATGCCGCTGTCCTCGGCCCGGGATTCCCGCCTGAACTGCCGTCGGCTCCGGTCACCGCGTTCTTCTTCTGCCGGCGACAGGTCGTGCTGGTCGCCGGCGGGCGCGACAGCGGCTGGCCGTATCGGCTGGCGATCGGGCTGTTCGTCGCGCTTCGGGCCGCCGCGCCGAACGAGGATGACGATCTGTGCCGCGAGCTGGCCGCACGCCTGCCGACGACGGCAATCGTCGGCGGCGACGGTTGAAGTGGGCGTCCCGCCGGCAGCACCGTGCTGTTGCGATTCCGCCTCCGGTAGGCCGGAACGGACCGTTTGAGCCGAATCCCGCTTGAGCCGGGCGCGATGCTGGACTATTGGTTCACTCAAGACTGCGCCGATCAGGACGGTATTCGACGATAACGAAAAGACTCGACAGGAGGGGACGATGCAGATCAGATCAGTGAGCAGCACCGGTAGGGTTCGGCGGGGCAACCGGACGGCAGCGGCGCGAGCCGCCGAGCCTGCGCTGCGCGCGGGCGACCGGGCACCGCAGTTCGCGCTGCCCGACGCCGACATGGAGATGTTCGAACTGGCCGACGTGCTGCGCTCGAACCATGTCGTGCTGTATTTCTATCCGCGCGCCAACACCCCCGGCTGCACCCGGCAGGCGGCCGACTTCACCGATCGCGAGGGCGATTTCGCGGCGCTCGGTTGCGTCGTCGTTGGCGTCAGTCCGGACGACTGCCTGACCCTCGCCGATTTTCGCGACGAGCATGGCCTGTCGGTGCGCCTGCTGTCGGACGAGGACAGCGAGATCTGCCGGCGTTACGGCGTTTGGCGAAAGAAGGAGGTTGACGGCTTCAGCAAGATGGCTGTGCTACGGTCCACATTCGTCATCGACCGAGATGGCGTGGTCCGCCATGCACTCTATGACGTCAATCCCCGCGGCCATGCGGCCGAGGTTCTGGAACTGGTCCGCGCCATGGACGCAAGGAACACGCACAATGGAAATCGCTAAGAACACCGTCGTCACGTTGAACTACACGGTCCGGGATCCGGACGGCAACATGATCGACGACGGGCATCATCCGCTGGTGTATCTGCACGGCGGCTACGACGGCATCTTCCCCAAGCTGGAAGAGACGTTGCATGGCCGCAACGCCGGCGAGCAGCTGCAGGTCAAGCTGCAGCCCGACGACGCGTTCGGCGAGTACGACGAGGAACTGGTGCTGGTCGAGGATCAGTCCCTGTTTCCCGAGAACATCGAGGTCGGCATGTCGTTCGAACGGGTCACCGAAGACGGCGAGGAAGAGATCATCTACCGCATCACCGACATCGCCGAGGGCAAGGTGGTGGTGGACGGCAACCATCCACTGGCCGGGGTCGCGCTGATGTTCGACATCACCGTGGCCGAAGTGCGTCAGGCCTCGGCCGAGGAGATCTCCCACGGACATGTCCACGGACCGGGCGGGCATCACCATCACTGATGCCTGATCGCCGGCTGCGACGATCGCGACGACAAGGGCTGCCATCCGGCAGCCCTTGTCGCATCGGGGACGTGCCGCCGTGCCGCGGAACGGTTTCACCCTACAATGGAGCGCTCCGCAGCCGCCACGAGCGCCGATGACCCGCCTCGCCACGCCCCATCCCGATGACCGCGCCGACGTCGCGGCCGACGTGCTGCTCGAAGTCGAGCGGCTGAGGGTCGCGCTCGGGGACGTCAGGCCGGTGGACGGCATCGATCTGACGCTGCGCACCGGCGAGACCTTCGCGCTGCTCGGCGAATCCGGCTGCGGCAAGTCGATGACCGCGCTGGCGCTGATGCGGCTGCTGCCCGATGGCGGTCGCATCACCGGCGGCAGCGTGCGCTTCCATGGCGAGGAGTTGTTGTCGCTGAGCGAGGCGTCGATGAGGTCGGTGCGCGGTGGCCGCGTCGGCATGATCTTTCAGGAACCGTCCACCAGCCTCAATCCGGTGATGACGGTGTCCGCGCAGATCGGCGAGGTGCTCGCCGTCCATCGCGGACTGCGCGGGGCCGCGGCCCGGGGCGAGTGCCGGCGGCTGCTGGAGGCGGTCGGCATCCCGGATCCTGCCGAGCGCCTCGACGCCTACCCGTTCCAGCTCTCCGGCGGCATGAAGCAGCGCGTGATGATCGCGATGGCATTGGCCGGCGAACCGGAACTGCTGATTGCCGACGAGCCGACCACCGCGCTCGACGTGACCATCCAGGCGCAGGTGCTGGCGCTGCTGGCCGAGCTGCAGGCCGGCCGCGGCATGGGGATGCTGCTGATCACCCATGACCTCGGCGTGGTCGCCCGCATGGCGCATCGGGTCGCCGTGATGTATGCCGGCGAACTGGTCGAGTGCGGCCGGCGTGCCGATTTCTTTGCAAATCCGCTGCACCCGTACTCACGCAAGCTGTTTGCCGCGCTGCCGGTCGACAGCCTGCGCGGTTCCGATCTCGAGACGCTGCGTGGCAGCGTGCCGCGGCTCGACCGCCACTTTCGCGGCTGTCGCTTCGTCGAGCGCTGCCCGCAGGCGTTCGCGCGCTGCCAGCAGGAGGCGCCGGGCTGGCATCGGGTCGATGACCAGCAGGTGCGCTGCCACCTGTACGAAGGGCCTCGCGAGCCGACGCCGCACGAGTCGCAGCAGGCTGCGACGAACGCCGCGCGGGTCGGCGGCAGCGACCGGATGTTGCTGCAGGTCGAGCAGCTGCGCGTACATTTCCCGATCCGCAAGGGCCTGCTCAAGCGCACCGTGGGCCACGTGCGCGCGGTCGATGGCGTCGACCTGACGCTTGCGTCCGGGCGCACGCTGGCGCTGGTGGGCGAATCCGGCTGCGGCAAGACCACGGTCGGCAAGGCGCTGCTGCGGCTGGTCGAACCCACCGGCGGCTCGGTGCGCTTCGACGGCGTCGCCCTCGTCGAGTTGTCGCCGGCGCAGATGAAGGCGCAGCGACGGGGTCTGCAGATGGTCTTTCAGGATCCCTTCGCGTCGCTCAATCCGCGGATGCATGTCGGCCAGATCATCGAGGAAGGGATGGCTGCGCTGGGTGTCGGCGCAGACGGCGCCGGGCGCCGTCAGGCCATCGCCGCGTTGCTCGAGCGGGTCGGCCTGTCCGCCGACATGGCACAGCGTTATCCGCACGCGTTCTCCGGCGGGCAGCGACAGCGCGTGGCGATCGCGCGGGCGCTGGCGGTCTCGCCGAAGTTGCTGGTGTGCGACGAACCGACGAGCGCCCTCGACGTGTCGGTGCAGGCGCAGATCCTCAACCTGTTGCGCGAGCTGCAGCGCGAGCTCGGTCTGGCCTACCTGTTCATCACCCATAACCTGGCAGTGGTCGACTACCTCGCCGACGACGTCGCGGTGATGTACCTCGGGCGCATCGTCGAATCCGGTCCCGCCGACGCGGTACTCGGTCGCACGGCGCATCCCTACACCCGGGCCCTGCTCGATGCCGTGCCGCGGATCGAAGCGCCGCCGTCCGACGGGGGCAGCATCGGCGGCGAGTTGCCATCGCCGATCCGCCCGCCCGCCGGTTGCCACTTCCATCCGCGTTGTCCGTACGCCGAGCCCCGCTGCCGGACGACCTATCCCGACGTCCGCGAACTCGCCCCTGGCCACCGGGTCCGCTGCCATTTTCCGCTGGGCTGACGGCAGCGCCGTTCTCGTTTCGGTACACCGTTCCACGCTGCTGCAGCGGCCACACTGATACTATGGCTTTCGATATATGAATTCGACGGAAGGCGTAATCATGACCGAGGGTTCGACACGGCCCGATCTGGCATCCGAGGCGCGCGAGGAGATCGCCCGGCTACTGCAGTTCACGGCGGCGGATGTGCGCGAAACCCTGGCCGGGCTGGTCGATGCCGATGCCGAGGAGGTCGCGTCCGAATTCTACGAGGTGATGATGAACGACCAGGCCGCCCGTCATTTTCTCGAGCACGAGGTGGTCAGCAAGCGCCTGAAGTCGTCGATGGAGAACTGGCTGCGCGAACTGTTCGTTGCCCTCGACGCCAGTCGCCTCGATCTGCTGGTCGCGCGCCAGATCGAGATCGGCGAGATCCACGCACGCATCAAGCTGCCGCCGGCACTGATGCAGGCCGGCGTACGCCAGATCTGCCGCAGCCTGCGGACGCGTCTCGAGGCGAGTGGCCTGTCGGTCGAGGCGACGCTGCGCGCGGAGCTCCACGTCAGCGATCTGCTGCACCTGGCCGATGGCCTGATGATGACCGCCTACGTTCGCGACGTGCAGAAGGGTGCCCGCGCCGGCGAGGCCTATCGGCAGGTCCTGCTCAGCCACGACACCATGCTCGAGCGCGAGCGCCAGCGGGCGGTGTTGTCGGAATGGACCAGCGAACTGCTGTTCGCCGTGCGCTCCAGCGTACGCCTGCGCCACCTGCCGAAGCTCGCCGACTCGGAATTCGGCCTGTGGTTCAAGCACAAGGCCGAGGTGTTGTTCGACGGCGCGCCCGATGCGGCGATCGTCGCGGACGCGATCGACCAGATCGACAGCGTGCTGCTGCCGAAGATGGCTGCCGGCGGGCTGTCCGAGAACGATCTGCAGTCGGTGCTGGCCGAACTGCGGCGACAACTGGAATTCGTCCGCTACCTGTCGGGCGATCTGTTCGACCGGGTCCTCAGCGCCCACGCCGGCAAGGATTCGGTGACCGGCCTGATGTCGCGTCGGCACCTGCCGGCGGTGCTGGACCGGGTGATCGTGCAGCATCGGCAGGCCGGCCGCAGCTTCGGCTTCGTGCTCGCCCATATCGACGAGATGCGCAGCCAGGCCTTTTCAGAGGATTCCCGCAATGCGCTGATGCACCAGATGGCGGCCTGCATGCTCGAGATCGCGCGCACTTCGGATCATCTGTTCCGCTACGGCAGCAGCGAATTCGCGCTGGTCTGCGTCGAGGTCGGCCGCGAAGCGCTCGGCGAGATCGCCAACCGCCTGCGCAACCGGATCTTCGGGCATCGTTTCGCGCTGCGCCATGATCCGCAGGCAAGGGCCTCGGTCAGCATCGGCGTGGCGATGTTCGATGGCCATCCCGACTACATGCACGTGGTTCGGCGGGCGGAGTCCGCACTGGTGCGGGCAGCGGCCGAAGGCGGCAACTGCGTGCACTGGTCCTAGTGGCTGCTCGGCAAATGGCGGCGCACGAAAGTGCGATTCGCGCGCCGCGGGGGCGTTTCCGCTCCTCGCCGAAATTCCGGCTGTCGTTATGCTTCGCGCCTTGCCGCGGGGCCCGATCCATCGGATTCGTCACGGCGCTTGATGGACGTGGCGGGCCCCGGCATGTCCGCGCCCGGCCAGGCGCCGGCGCCAGCGGCGGCGCCGGCGCGGGATCGTTCGCGCTCCGTCGCCGCGGCTGACCGCGCCGCCGATCGCGAGAACCGGCATTCGAAAGCCGTCTCGCCCGCTTCGCTGCGTACCCGGATGTCGCCGCCGTGGGCGCGTACGATCGAGCGCGCGATGGCGAGTCCGAGGCCGGCGCCTTCGCCGTCGCGGCTGCGCGCCGGATCGGAGCGGTAGAACCGGTCGAACAGTCGCGGCAGCGCGTCGGGCGGGAGTTCCGGCCCCCGGTTGATGACCGTCACGCGCGCATCGTCGGGCGTGCCGGCATCGATCGCGACGCGAACCGTGCTGCCGCGTTCCGCGTGACGGATGGCGTTCGACAGCAGGTTGGCGATCGCCCGGCGCAGCATCGGGCCGTCGCCCCACAGCTGCGCGCTGCCGGTCGCCGCCAGCGCCAGATCGCGGTCCTCCGCCAGCGCCTCGAAGTAATCGATCAGCGCGGCGACTTCGGCGTCGAGGTGGAGCAGCCGCAATTCAGGCAGGTGTCCCTCGTCGGTCTTGGCCAGCAGCAACATGTCGTCGACCATGCGCGACAGCTGCTCGTATTCCTCGAGGGCCGAATGCAGCAATTCGCGATACTCGTCCGGCGAGCGCGACTTGCCGAGCGAGACTTCGGCCTGGGTTCGCAGATTCGCCAGCGGCGTGCGCAGTTCGTGCGCGATGTCGGAAGAGAACTCGGACAGCCGGCGATAGCCGTCTTCGAGCCGCTGCAGCATTCCGTTGAAGGCATTGGCCAGCGCCAGCAGCTCCGGCGCGACCGCTGCGGTCGGCAGTCGCTCGGCGAGGCGCTCGGGGTCGATCGCGGTGATGCGCTCGGTCAGCCGGCGCAGCGGCGCCAGCCCGCTGCGTGCGACGAACCAGCCGAGCGCACCCATCAGCAGCGCGGTGACCGCGATCGCGAGCCACAGCGCACGCCGCAGCGCGGCCAGGAAATGTTCGTGTTGGCTGATGTCGCGCAGTACGCCGACGGTCAATACGCCGGGTTCCGGCAGGCCACTGTCGATGCGCAGGCCCATGCCACGGTAGCCACGCTCGGAGTCGGTGAATTCGACCGGTGCGTCGACCGGCAGCGGGTGCGACTGCAGGGTCTCGGCGAGGCGGTCGCCGATCGACGCGAACAGGGTGTCGCCGTGGCCGTCGAGCAGCAGCACGCCGAGCTCTTCGTGCCCGACCAGGGCGCGCGCCAGTTCGGTCGGCAAGCGGTCGAAGTCTGCCGGCGAGGTCTTGCTCTCGATCAGCCGTCGCACCAGCTCGAGCTTGCCGCGGATCTCGATCCGATCCTGTGCTTCGAAGTGCGTCACCAGCATCGCCGAGATCCACAGGCCCGCGGCCATCAGGATCACGCCCGATGCGCCGGCGAAGAGCAGGGCGATGCGCAGCGTGATCGAGGGCAGCTGCATCAGCCTTCCGGCGCTTCCAGCACGTAGCCCATGCCGCGTACGGTGCGGATCAGCCGCACCGAAAACGGCTCGTCCACCTTGGCCCGCAGGCGGCGAACCGCCACCTCGATGACGTTGGTGTCGCTGTCGAAGTTCATGTCCCACACCTGGGAGGCGATCAGCGATCGTGGCAGCACTTCGCCTTGTCGGCGCATGAATAGTTCGAGCAGCGCGAACTCCTTGGCGGTCAGTTCGATCCGTGTGCCGGCACGCATCACGCGACGCCGCAGCAGGTCCAGTTCGAGGTCGGCCGCCCGCAACACGCTGGCCTCGGCGTTGCCCCGGCCGCGCCGCAGCAGGGTGCGCACGCGGGCCAGCAGCTCGGAGAAGGCGAAGGGCTTGACCAGGTAGTCGTCGGCGCCCAGTTCGAGTCCGTGTACCCGGTCCTCGACCTGGTCGCGGGCAGTCAGAAAGATCACCGGCAGGTCCTTGCCGGCACCTCGCAGCGCCTCCAGCACCTGCCAGCCGGTCAGGCCCGGCAGCATCACGTCGAGCACCAGCAGGTCGTAGTCGGCAGTCAGGGCGTGATGCAGTCCATCGGCGCCGTCGCGCGCGAGGTCGGTCACGTAGCCCGCTTCCGACAGGCCCTGGCGCAGGTAGTCGCCGGCTTTCGCTTCGTCTTCGATGATCAGGATCTTCATGGCTCCCGGCCTGTTCCCCCAGACCTGGTCGGCGGGGCCTGCGCGCTTCGATCCGGCCCCGGTGCCGCCGGATCGGGAACCGCATTGTGGGCCCGGCAGGTCCGGTCGAGCGTGCACATTACAAAGATGTAATTCCGCTGTCAGCCGACTGACTGTTGGCGACAGGCAAGATCGGACGCACAACAACATCGTGCCGCGGGCCCGACCATTGCCGCGGCGGACATGTGACGGCCTGATTCGAGGCCCCGCACAGAGGAATCAGACGTGAGGCGTCTTCAGCTGGCAATCGCTGCCTGTGCCTGCCTGGGCGGCACCCACGCCTACGCCGGCGAGTCGCAACGCGATGCGGCCGTGGAGCCCGCCGCCAAAGCCGTGCCGGCGACCGAGGCGCCGTCGGTATTCGACGGCTATCGCCGCTTCGATCCCTATCCCGACACCATCGACTGGCGCACAGCCAACGACGAGGTGGGCCGGCTCGGCGGCTTTGCCGGGCATCTTGGGGATTCGGTGCGCGACGGCGAGCACGCGGGCGGGGAGGGCGGCCGATGACGCGCGCGCCGTGGACCCGGCCGACGCGGCTGCTGGCATTGTCGTGCTTGCTGGTCGCCGGCTGCGCCAGCACGGCGATCGACGACAATTTCCGCGCGCTGGAGCGCTATGGTGCCGACAAGCTCGGCACCGAGCCACGCTGGCTGCAGAGCGACCACGATCGCGCGCGCATGTCGGCGGAAGTCGAACGGATGCTGGCGACGCCGCTCGCACTGGCCGACGCCGAACGGATCGCGCTCGGCTACAGCCCGGCCTTCCAGGTGATGCTTGCCGAGGTTGCAGCCGACAGCGCCGACGCGACCCGCTCCGCTCGCATCGGCAATCCGGTGTTCCGCTTCGAGCACCTGTGGCGCACGGCCGATGGCGAGCGCGAACTCGACATCGGTCGTGCCCTCGGCTTCTCGCTGTTCGACATCCTGCTGCTGCCGGCCCGGCGCGAGCAGGCCGAGTTCCGCCAGCAGCAGGCTCGGCTGAAGGCGGCTGCCGCCTTGGTCGACAAGGTCGGCGAGGTCCGCCGGGCCTGGGTCGAGGCGGTGGCCGACCGCCAGTTGGCGGACTACCGTGCCGCCGTCGCCGAGGCTGGCGAAGTCGGCGCCGAGCTTGCCCGCAGGATGCAGCAGGTGGGCAATTTCAGCCGCCTGCAGCGTGCCCGCGAGCAGTTGGTCTACGCCGACGCGGTGGCCGAGCTGGCGCGCGCCCGCCAGCGGGCAAGCGCCTCGCGCGAGGCGCTGATCCGCGTCCTCGGCCTGCCGGCCGAGTTGGCACGGCGGCTCCGGCTTCCGGCACGACTGCCCGATGCGCCCGATCGCCCATTGGACGAAGACGCCGCGACGCTGCAGGGCGCATTGGACGAGCGCCTCGATCTGCGGCTGGCGCGGGCCGAGCTGGACCGACTGGCGGCCGCGATGGGGCTGACCCGGGTCACCAGCGTGGTCGACGGTGTGCACCTGTCGCTGCAGAACAACAGCGCGACCGGCGAGGCGCCCCAACGGGGTTACGAAGTCGAACTGCCACTGCCGATCTTCGATTTCGGCGATGCGACCCGGGCTGGTGCCCGGGCGCGCTACTTGGCGGCGCTCGAGGGCGTCGCCGAGGTCGCGCGCCGGGCGGCATCGGAACTACGCGAGGCCGGCGGCGCGTACCGCAGCGCCTGGGCCCTGGAACGCCACTACCGCGAGGAGGTCGTGCCACTGCGCGAAACCATCTCGGAGGAAGTCCTCTACCAGTACAACGGCATGTTGATCGGGGTCTTCGAACTGCTGGCCGACGGGCGCGCCCGCGTCGGCGCGGTGATTGCCGCGATCGAGTCCCAGCGCGACCTGTGGCTGGCCGACGCGGCGCTGAAGACCGCACGGCTCGGCAGCCCGGCACCGCTGCCGGCGATGCGTGCGGCCGCCGCAGTGCTTGAATCGGGAGGTGGCCATTGAAGCCGGACACAGTCGATCCGGGTCGGCGGCGCCTGCTCGCCGGTGCCGGCGTCGTCGCCGCCGCGTCAGTAGTCGGCCGCGGTGCCTTGGCCGGGCTGCCGGAGCCGGTGATGCAGGATTCGGCCGACACCAGCCCACCCTTGGTGCCGGCGACCGGGCGCCCGTACGACCCGGTGGTGACCTTGAACGGCTGGACCGCACCGTGGCGGATGAAGGACGGCGTCAAGGAGTTCCATCTCGTCGCCGAACCGGTCGAGCGCGAGATCGCGCCGGGGATGATCGCCCGCCTGTGGGGCTACAACGGCCAGTCGCCGGGACCGACGATCGAAGTGGTCGAAGGCGATCGACTGCGCATCTTCGTCACCAACCGCCTGCCCGAGCACACCACGATCCACTGGCACGGCCAACGACTGCCGAACGGCATGGACGGGGTCGGCGGCCTGACCCAGCCCCACATCCAGCCGGGCAAGACCTTTGTCTACGAGTTCGTCGCGCGCCGGCCCGGTACCTTCATGTATCACCCCCATGCCGACGAGATGACGCAGATGGCGATGGGGATGATGGGCTTCTGGGTGACCCATCCGCGTACCCGCCACCCCCTGATCCGCCGCGTCGATCGCGACTTCTGCATCCTGATGAACGCCTACGACGTCGAGCCCGGCAGCGCGGTCCCCAACACCAACACGATGCTCGATTTCAACCTGTGGACCTGGAACAGCCGCGCCTTTCCGGGCATCGATTCGCTCAACGTGCGGCACAACGACCGGGTTCGGGTGCGCATCGGCAACCTGACGATGACCAACCACCCGATCCACATCCATGGCCATGAATTCGAGGTCACCGGCACCGACGGCGGGCCGACGCCGAAGGGGTCGCGCTGGCCGGAGGTCACGGTGGATGTCGCGGTCGGTCAGATGCGCCAGATCGAATTCGTTGCCGACGAGTTGGGCGACTGGGCGATGCACTGCCACAAGTCCCACCATACGATGAACGCGATGGGGCACGACGTGCCCAACATGATCGGCATCGATCATCGCGGTCTGATCGCCAAGATCCAGGCACTGGTTCCGGAGTACATGCTGATGGGTGAACGCGGCATGGCCGACATGGGCGCGATGGAAATGCCGCTGCCGGACAACACCCTACCGATGATGACCGGTCTGGGTCCGTTCGGTCCGGTCGAGATGGGCGGCATGTTCACCGTGCTCAAGGTCAGGCGCGACCAGGCGCCGGGCGACTACCGGGCGCCACCCGACTTCGTGCATCCGCCGGGCACGGTGTCGTCGCCGTGGCGCGGGCAGACGCCCGAGCCGTCGCGTCACGGTTCCGGCGGCGCCGGCGCGATGCCGCCCGGCGGCGACGGCAACGGCGTCGAGCTTGTTGCCCGGGCGGGCAGAAGGCGGGCCCGCTGAGACACCCATGCAGGTCATCGACACGTTCATAAGGAGGTCTCTTCAATGAAGCGATTGAGCGCGATTGCGGCCCTGTCGTTGCTCGTGGTGTCCGCGGTGGTCTCCGCCCACGGCGGCGCCACCCACGGCAAGGCCGCGGCTGCGGTGGTCAAGGAGCAGAAGCCCTGGGGCATCGCCGGCGACGCCGCCGACGCGGTACGCACCATCGACGTCGGCATGAGCGACGCAATGCGTTTCACGCCGGCGCTGATCCGGGTGCATCCGGGCGAGACCCTGCGCTTTCGCCTCAAGAACGACGGCGCGGTGATGCACGAGATGGTCATCGGCACCGCCGATACGCTGGCCGAGCACGCCGCGCTGATGAAGCGATTTCCGAACATGGTGCACGACGAGCCCTACATGGCCCACGTTGCGCCGGGTGCGCAGGGTGAAATCGTATGGACCTTCAATCGTGCCGGCGACTTCGACTTCGCCTGCCTGATTCCGGGGCACTTCGATGCCGGCATGATCGGGCGCATCGAAGTGCGCGCCGAATAGCGCCGTGCGCGATGGCCAGCCGGTCGCGGCACAGCGGGCACTGGCCGCCACACTGGCTGCCGGCGGGGTGGCGCTCACGCTGACCATCGGCGGTTGCGGCAGGCCGACGTCGCCTGGGGCGTTGTCGATCGATGCCGGCGATCACGCGCTGGTGGCCGTCGGTGAGCGCCTCTATGCGACCCACTGCGCGCGCTGCCATGGCGCCGACCTGTCGGGACAGCCGAACTGGCGCCAGCGGCGACCCGACGGCCGTCTGCCGGCGCCACCCCACGATGCCAGCGGCCATACCTGGCATCACCCGGACGCGCTGCTGTTCGGCATGGTCAAGGAAGGCTTCATGACCGGCGTTCACGCGCCCCCCGGCTATCTGAGCGACATGCCGGCCTATGGCGAGGTGCTCGACGATCGCGAGATCATCGCGACGCTGGCCTATATCAAGAGCACCTGGCCGGCCGCTCAGCGCACCCACCAGGCCCGGTTGTCGCAACAGGCCGCAGGCGACTGAGCCGGCAACCAGGCGTTTCCTGACAGAAATGTAATGTTGCGGTCAGCTTGGCGTTGGCCGGCCGGGTCGATACTGCAGTGCATCACGACAGCCATCCGGAATGCCCATGAAGACGCTTCTCGCTGCGGCCGGCCTCGGCCTGACCCTGCTCTCGGTGCCCGCTTTCGCCGATTCGAGCCACGCGCCGATGCCGCAGGCCCAGGCAGGTTCCACCAGCGCCGACATGATGGCCGACGGGGTCGTGCGCAAGGTGGCCAAGTCCCGCGGGCGGATCACGATCAAGCATGGCCCGCTCACCAATCTCGACATGCCGCCGATGACGATGGTGTTCCGGGTCAGGGACGAGGCGATGCTCGACCGCGTCAAGCCGGGCGACAAGATCCGCTTCAAGGCCGAGGACATCGGCGGCGCACTGACCGTCACCGAACTCGCGCCAGCCGAATAGGACCGGCCAAGCGCCCTGGACACCGCCCGCGCAGCGGCGCGGACGATCGCAACCGACCCGGAGCCGCTCTCCCTTGACTGCTTCTCGTCGAACGCTGCGCCGCGCCAGCGCGCTGCTGCTGTGGGCGCTGGTGATGGGGTGCCCGCAGCCGGCGCTTGCCGAACTCGGCAGCGACGTCGCGGAACTGCTCGAATACGCCCGCAGCCACAATCCCGAACTCGCAGCATTGGCCCGCGATGCCGATGCCGCCGGCGCGCAGGTGGGGGTGGCCGAAGCCCTGCCCGATCCGCGCTTCCAGCTCGAACTGATGGACTTCACCAATGCCGGCAGCGGGCGCGACGCGTCGCTGCTGCCGGGAGAGGTCGGCGTCACCCGCTACCGGCTGATCCAGCCATTGCCGTTCTGGGGCAAGCGCGCATTGCGGGGCGAGCTCGCGCGCAACCGGGCGGCGCAATCGCGGCAGGCGATCGGCGTCGGCGCGGCGCAGATCGAGACCGACATCAAGCAGGCCTTCGCACGTTACGTCGAAGCCGACGGCCGCGACCGCATCCAGCGTGACACGCTGAGTCTGCTCGAGGGCCTCGAGCAACTGGTGCTGACGCGCTATGCGGTCGGGCTGGTGCCGCAGCAGGACGCGCTGCGGGCGCAAAGCGAGATCACCCGCGTGCGCATCGACCTGCTCGAGACGGGGAGACGGCTTGCCGAAGCCCGCGCCCGCCTCAATGCGGCCTTGCCGCGGCCGGCCGACGCACCACTGGCCGAGCCGCAGGCGCCACCGGTGGCGGCTGCACTGCCTCCGCTGGCCGTGCTGTCGGCCCGAGCCCGCGACCGCGCGCCGGAGCTGGCGGTGCTGCGCGTCGGCGCCGAAGCGAGCGAGGTGGCCCGCGAACTGGTCGCGCGCGAGCGCTATCCGGACTTCGCGGTGGGCCTGACCAACAACCGCCCCCACAATGGCGAGGACAGCTGGGATCTGATGCTAGAACTGAACATTCCGTTGCAGCGCACGCGTCGCCTCGACGACGAGCGTCGGGCCGGTTACCTGCGACAGGCCGCCGACGATCGGGTGGCGGCGGCCGAGGCGCGCATCGACGGACAACTCGGCGCGTTGTGGGCCAGCGTCGAAGCGGCCCGTGCCCGTGCGCGCCTGCTCGAACACAGTCTGCTGCCGCAGTCCCGTGCCGCGCTCGAGGCGGCCGAAGCCGGCTACGAGACCGGCACGGTGAACTTCGATACGCTGATCGAGGCCCAGCGCCGGATCCTGCAGACACGACTGGCACTGCTGGAATCCCGGGTCGAGGCCTGGCTCGGGGTTGCCGACATCGAACGGATTCTGGGAGAACCATTGTGAGTCGCAGCATGAGAATCGGGCTCGCGGCCGCCGTCGTCGCGGCGACGCTGGCGACCCTCGACCGGCTCGGCGCACCGGCGCCGTTGCAGGCGGTGGTGCCGGTGGCTGCGGCGGGCGATGCGGCCGACGGCGAACGCAAGATCCTCTACTACCGCAACCCGATGGGGCTGCCGGACACCTCGCCGGTGCCGAAGAAGGATTCGATGGGGATGGACTACATCCCGGTCTATGAAGGCGAGGGCCCCGACGACAGCGGTGCGGTGGCGGTCAGCCCGGCGCGGATGCAGACCCTCGGCGTGCGCACCGCCCGGGCCGAACCGGTGGTGATCGACGCGGCCGTGCGAGTGGTCGGGCGGATCGAGGTGAACGAGCGCGCGATCCACGACGTGGCGCCGCGCTTCGGTGGCTGGATCGAGCGCCTCTACGTCGATGCCACCGGCGACCCGGTGCGCCGCGGTCAGCCGCTGTTCTCCGTCTACAGCCCGGAACTGGTGTCGGCGAAGAAGGAATTGGCCATCGCCGAGCGGCTTTCGCGGGCAGCGGCCGGCGGCGACGACAGCGCACGCGACGGTGCCCGCCGGCTGGCCGACGCGGCCGGCGAGCGTCTGCGCAACTGGCAGTTGCCGGCCAATGCCCGCACGCGTGGCGACCAGATCGTGTTCTCTGCGCCGAGCGGCGGCGTGGTGCTCGACAAGAAGGCGGTCGCCGGCATGCGCTTCCAGGCCGGCGAGACGATCTACCGCATCGCCGACCTGTCGCGGGTGTGGGTGATTGCCGAAGTGTACGAACAGGCCCTTGCACGGGTGGCGCCGGGACAGCGGGCGGTGGTGCTGATCGACGCCTACCCGGAGCGCCGCTTCGATGCGGAGGTGACCTACCTTTATCCGACGCTGAACGCGCCGACCCGCACGACCCCGGTGCGGCTCGAGCTGGACAACCGCGAGGGCCTGCTGCGTCCCGGCATGTTCGTCCATGTCGAGCTGGCCGCTGCCGGCAGCGAGCCGCGGCTGGCCGTGCCGTTGTCGGCGGTGATCGACCAGGGCCACCGTCAGGTCGTGCTGCTGGCCGAAGGCGAGGGTCGCTTCCGCCCGCAGCCGGTGCGTCTGGGCATTCGCGGTCGCGAGCACGTCGAGGTGCTCGACGGCGTGTCGTCCGGCGACGAAGTGGTGATCGCCGCCAACTTCCTGATCGATTCGGAAAGCAACCTGAAGGCGGCGCTGGCGAGCTTCACCGAACCGAAGGCGGTCGGGCCGAAGCGTTATCAAGCCACCGGCTCGATCGATGAACTGTACGTGGACGAGAACATCGCGTCGATGAACCACGACCCGATCCCCGATCTGCAGTGGCCGGCGATGACAATGGAGTTCGGCATGGCGTCGCCCACGGTGTTCGACGGCATCGCGCCGGGCGATCCGATCCGCTTCACCTTCGAAGATCGCGGCAATGGCGAATTCGTCATCGTCGAAGCCGAGCGGCAGCCGGCCAAAGGCGGGAGCCGTTGATGCTGGATCGCCTGATCGCGTGGTCCGCGCGCAACGTCTTCCTGGTGCTGCTGTTCACCGCCGCGGTGGTTGGCGCCGGCGTCTACGCGGTGCGTACGACACCGCTCGACGCGCTGCCGGATCTCTCCGACGTCCAGGTGATCGTGTTCACCCGCTATCCCGGCCAGGCGCCGAGGGTGGTCGAGGACCAGGTCACCTACACGTTGACGACGGCGATGCTGGCGGTGCCCAAGGCCAAGGTGGTGCGTGGCTTCTCGATGTTCGGCGCCTCCTACGTGTATGTGATCTTCGAGGACGGCACCGACATCTACTGGGCGCGTTCGCGGGTGCTGGAGTATCTCAGTTCGGCCGCGGGCCGGCTGCCCGACGGGGTGACGCCGCAGATCGGCCCCGACGCGACCGGCGTCGGCTGGGTCTATCAATACGCGCTGAAGGGGGCCGACCAGTCGCTGGCCGAGCTGCGCAGCCAGCAGGACTGGTACGTGCGCTACCAACTCACCAAGGCCGAGGGCGTGGCCGAGGTGGCCAGCGTCGGCGGCTTCGTCAAGGAGTACCAGGTCACCGTCGATCCGCACCGGCTGGCCACCTACGGCATCCCGCTGGCGCGGCTGACCGAGGTCATCCGCGAATCGAATCGCGATGTCGGCGGCCGTGTGCTGGAGCTCGCCGAAAAGGAGTACATGGTCCGCGGCCTGGGCTACCTGCAGGGCATCGACGACATCGGCCAACTGGTGCTGAAGAGCGAGGGCGGCACGCCGGTGCTGGTGCGCGACGTCGCCCGCGTCGAACTGGTGCCGGCCTCCCGCCGCGGGCTCGCCGAGCTGAATGGCGAGGGCGAAGTCGCCTCGGGCATCGTCATGGCCCGCTTCGGCCAGAACGCGCTCGACGTGATCGCCAGCGTCAAGGACAAGATCGCCGAGATCACCCCCGGCCTGCCGGCCGGCACCGAGATCGTGCCGGTGTACGACCGTTCGACACTGATCGAACGGGCGATCGCCAACCTGCAATGGACGCTGCTCGAAGAGAGCCTGATCGTGGCGGTGGTCTGCGTGATCTTTCTGATGCATGTCAGGAGCGCGCTGGTCGCGATCATCACGCTGCCGATCGGCATCCTGATCGCCTTCATCGCAATGCGGATGATGGGCATGGGCAGCAACATCATGAGCCTCGGCGGCATCGCGATCGCCATCGGCGCCATGGTCGATGCCGCCATCGTGATGATCGAAAACGCCCACAAGCGTCTCGAGCGGTTGCCGCCCGACGCCGATCGCCGTGTGCGGGCCGAGGCGATGATCCGCGCCTGCCAGGAGGTCGGCCCGGCGCTGTTCTTCTCGCTGCTGATCATCACCGTCTCCTTCCTGCCGGTATTCACGCTGGAAGGACAGGAGGGACGGCTGTTCGGTCCGCTGGCCTTCACCAAGACCTTTGCCATGGTCGGCGCGGCGCTGCTGTCGGTGACCCTGGTGCCGGTGCTGATGCTGTTCTTCGTGCGCGGGCGGATCATGCCGGAGCACCGGAACCCGGTGAATCGCTTCCTGATCTGGGCCTACCGGCCGATCATCCGCTGGGTGATGCGCCACCGGGCGCTGACCCTGCTGCTGGCAGCGGTGTCGATGGCGGTCACGGTGTTTCCGGCACGCGAACTCGGCTCCGAGTTCATGCCGACGCTCGACGAGGGCTCGATCTTCTACATGCCGGCCTCGCTGCCGGGCATGTCGGTGACCGAGGCCTCGCGCCTGCTGGCCACCACCAACCGCATCATCAAGACCTTCCCGGAGGTCGAGTCAGTGTATGGCAAGGCCGGGCGCGCCGAGTCGGCCACCGACCCGGCGCCGCTGGAGATGTTCGAGACGGTCATCAACCTCAAGCCGAAGTCGGATTGGCGGGCCGGCATCGACGTGGACAAGCTGATCGCCGAGATGGACGCGGCGCTCAAGTTCCCGGGGGTCGCCAATTCGTGGACGATGCCGATCAAGGCGCGCATCGACATGTTATCCACCGGCATCCGCACGCCGGTCGGCGTCAAGGTCTTCGGCGCCGACCTGAAAGTGATCGAGGACCTGGCGCGCCAGATCGAACAGGCGGTGCGCGAGGTGCCGGGCACGTCGAGTGCCTATGCCGAGCGGGTGATGGGCGGCTTCTACCTCGACATCGCGCCGCGCCGCGACCAGCTTGCGCGTTACGGCGTGACCGTCGGCGATTTCCAACGGGTGATCGCGACTGCCCTCGGCGGCGAGACCGTGACCACCGCGGTCGAGGGCCTCGAGCGCTATGGCGTCTCGGTGCGCTACCCGCGGGAGCTGCGCTCCGACCCCCAGCGCATCGCCACCGAGGTGTTCGTGCCGACGGCCGAGGGCATGGTGCCGCTGGGCCAGCTCGCGCGCATCGTCATCCGCCAGGGGGCGGCGGCGATCAAGACCGAGAATGCGCTGCTGTCGGCCTACGTCTATGTGGACATCCGCGAGCGCGACGTCGGCTCCTTCGTCGCCGACGCGCAGCGTGCGGTCGCCGAGAAAGTGTCGTTCCCGCCCGGCTACTACGCCACCTGGTCCGGCCAGTTCGAATACATGGAGCGGGCCAAGGCCAAGCTCGCGGTGGTCGTGCCGGTCACGCTCGCGATCATCTTCGTGCTGCTCTACGTCAACTTCCGGCGCCTGACCGAGACCCTGATCGTGATGCTGTCGGTGCCCTTCGCGCTGGTCGGCGGCGTCTGGCTGATGTGGTGGCTCGACTACAACCTCAGCGTCGCCGTCGCGGTCGGTTTCATCGCGCTGGCCGGCGTCGCCGCCGAGACAGGGGTGGTGATGCTGATCTACCTCGACCAGGCCTGGGAGGCGATCAAGGCGCAACGCGCCGCCGAAGGCCGCGAGCCGGTGGCCACCGATCTCTACGCGGCGATTATGGAAGGCGCGGTCGAGCGCGTGCGGCCGAAGATGATGACCGTGGTCGCGATCATGGCCGGCCTGTTGCCGATCATGTGGAGCAGCGGCACTGGCGCCGAGGTGATGAGCCGGATCGCCGCGCCGATGGTCGGCGGCATGATCTCGTCGACCGTGCTGACCCTCGGCGTGATCCCGGCGATCTACGGGCTGGTCAAGCAATGGCGCCTGGCGCGCGGGCTCGAAGCCTTGGCGGTGGCGCCGCCGGTGCCGGCCTGAGTTCCTGCGCGCCGACAGGCCAAGTCGGCGCCCGCCGACAGGGAGCGGCAGCCGAATTGCGGGACAATCCCGGGACTGCCGGCGATCCCGTCGGCGCTTTTTGCCATTCCTGTCCGATGATCGAATCCATTCTTCTCGCCGCCGCCGCGATCGGCACCCACCGCGGTGACCGCCACCTCTCCAACGCCAGCGGCTTCTTCTTCGAACGCGACGAACGCCTGTTCCTGGTCAGCAGCCGGCACGTGCTGCGCGACGACGCCAGCGGCCACCAGCCCGATCGGCTGACGATCGACATCCACACCGACCCGGACAATGTCGCCGAATGCGTCGGGTTCTCGGTGCCCTTGTACCGTGACGGCCGCGCGCTGTGGCGCCAGGGCAGCGACGAGGCCGGCGAGGTCGACGTCGCTGTGATCGAACTGAAACGCGACGCCCTGCCGGAAGACGCCTGTCTCGCCGCGTTCACGCCGGCCCACCTTTTGGCCGACCTCGACGGCGTCGAAGTCGGCACGCCGCTGCTGGTGATCGGCTTCCCGCTCGGCTTCGGCGACGAGCTGCATCGCCTGCCGGTCGCCCGCCAGGCCATCGTCGCCTCGTCGTTCGGGCTGCGCTTCCAGGGCAGCGGCTACTTCCTGACCGATGCCCGTACCCACCGCGGCATCAGCGGTGCACCGGTGGTGATGCGTGCGGCCAAGCCCGGCAAGGGCATGGGCGAACTGCCCTGGCACCTGCTCGGCATCCACTCCGCGCGCCTCGACATGGGCAGCCGCGACCACGCGGCGGACGAAGCGCTCGGCCTCAACTGCGCGTGGTATGCCGACATGCTGATGACGCTGACGGAGGGGTGAGGGTACAGGATGGCTGAACCGACCGTGGTGGAGATTTCGCGAGGACTGTAGCTCGCGATCTTGCTCGCAGGGGGCGACGCCTCGACAGTGACCGCCTGGCCGGTGTGGCCGGAATTTCAATCCACGCGCCCGCGAGGGGCGCGACACCGGATCGACAACGATGGCCCATACAGCCCGGAGTTTCAATCCACGCGCCCGCGAGGGGCGCGACAACCCGCCCGGCGCCGAGCAGACCGTGCTGCAAATGTTTCAATCCACGCGCCCGCGAGGGGCGCGACATGCTCATCGCCTCCGCTGGCGTGAGCGCCTGCCAGTTTCAATCCACGCGCCCGCGAGGGGCGCGACTCGCGCGCCGCTGCTTGTCGGATTCACTTGCCATGTTTCAATCCACGCGCCCGCGAGGGGCGCGACGCCTCTGGATTGCGCAACCCCCGCGCAGGTCTGCGTGTTTCAATCCACGCGCCCGCGAGGGGCGCGACAACGGGTTCGACGAGGAATCGAGCAAGCTGTTCGCGTTTCAATCCACGCGCCCGCGAGGGGCGCGACGCCATAGATGCGGCGATCCGCTCGCATCGTGTCAAGTTTCAATCCACGCGCCCGCGAGGGGCGCGACGCTGTCCTATTGCGAGGGCGTCTGCAACCTGCGCGTTTCAATCCACGCGCCCGCGAGGGGCGCGACGCGTGAACAGCATCTTCGGCCCGACCGCCGACATCGTTTCAATCCACGCGCCCGCGAGGGGCGCGACCCGGTGTTGGTGTTGCCATCGCCCTGCCACAGACCGTTTCAATCCACGCGCCCGCGAGGGGCGCGACCGGCGTCCTGGGTTTCGACGCGCGACTGGAAGGGTTTCAATCCACGCGCCCGCGAGGGGCGCGACCTCGGCACCATTCGAACCACGACAGGCGAGCGAGGTTTCAATCCACGCGCCCGCGAGGGGCGCGACCCGGCGTCGGCGGGAAGTTCGAGGTCTCGATCGAGTTTCAATCCACGCGCCCGCGAGGGGCGCGACCACTGATCGACCTCCGGCCAACACTGTCCGTCCGAGTTTCAATCCACGCGCCCGCGAGGGGCGCGACCCGGCCTTCCGCGACGGTGCTGCTCGTCGAGGGCGAGTTTCAATCCACGCGCCCGCGAGGGGCGCGACGCTAAAAAGACGCCAGGGCGCCGCCGCCCACTGGTTTCAATCCACGCGCCCGCGAGGGGCGCGACAGTGGTCGCCGTGTCGTACCAACGATCGATCTGGTTTCAATCCACGCGCCCGCGAGGGGCGCGACCGGATGTGCTGCTGCAACTGTGACGCCCAACGCCTGTTTCAATCCACGCGCCCGCGAGGGGCGCGACGGGGTGGAGACATAGAGCCGCTTCGACGTGGCCGGGTTTCAATCCACGCGCCCGCGAGGGGCGCGACCCGGCGTCGGGTTGTACGGACTCACGGCGGACGACGTTTCAATCCACGCGCCCGCGAGGGGCGCGACGTGCCGCCACTGCGGTTGTAGTTGGTGAGCTCGCAGTTTCAATCCACGCGCCCGCGAGGGGCGCGACGCGAATACACCATGCGCTGCCAATCGATCACCGAGTTTCAATCCACGCGCCCGCGAGGGGCGCGACCCATCAGCCACGGCACCAGGAAGCGGCTCAGCGTGTTTCAATCCACGCGCCCGCGAGGGGCGCGACGCCACGGATGAGAATCGCCCGCACCAGTTCCGCCGTTTCAATCCACGCGCCCGCGAGGGGCGCGACGAGCATCACCTGGAGGCACTGAACCCCGCCTGGCCGTTTCAATCCACGCGCCCGCGAGGGGCGCGACTTGCGGCAGGCCGGGAAGCACGGCACGCCGGCGGTGTTTCAATCCACGCGCCCGCGAGGGGCGCGACGCCTGCGGCGGTGCGGGGCCGGCTGTCGAGGTTTGGGTTTCAATCCACGCGCCCGCGAGGGGCGCGACCAGGCAAGCATAACTGCATGATTACACGTCGGAAGTATTGGGATTTCCGCGAACCTACCAACTTAGCAGCAGTCTTTTGGGCTTGACAGCGAGCGTCGAATAGGAAATATGAGAAATTTCAATGGATTAAGTTCGTTGCGAACGCTGCGGGTTTTCGCGAGCCGTTGGAGGTTCGCAACTTGGTGGGCTCAGAAGACCAGTGGTCCATTGAGGTCGACGACGGCTTTGGCGCCCATGTGCTCGACACGGCGCTGCCAGTTCGTGCCCAGGTAGTAGAAGCGCAGGCTGTCGTAGGCGGGATCGATCAAGTCCGTCAGCTTCTGCTTGAGCATGGTCCATTGGGCTGGCGCGAGTTCGATCTCGAAGACGGAATACTGCACACGCTGGCCATGATCGCGGCAGGCCTTGGCAACCTTTCGCAGTCGCCGTTCCCCAGCGGCGTCCCGGGTACTGACGTCATAGCTGACGAGAACCATCATCGGTGCTTCCTCACTTCCATAGGAACGGCGGATAGGCGTCGAGGTCGCCTCGCAAGTGACGCGCGAGCAACTGGGCCTGGATTGCGGGGAAGAGTCCGATCGGAAGCTTCTCATCGAGGAAAGCATGGCGCAGGTCTTCGCGCTTGCGCTCCTGGTAAGCCGTCAGCACGGTCTTTCGAGCATCTTCTCTCAGCGACACGGCGCCATTGTCCAGAGTTACGAAGTGGCGCTCCCCCAATTGCCTGCGATTCAGCAGGGAAAGTGCGAGGCGGTCGGCAAGCAGTGGGCGGAATTCCTCGATGAGATCGAGCGCGAGACTGGGTCGGCCGGGGCGGTCGCGGTGTAGGAAGCCGACCGCGGGGTCGAGGCCGACGGCTTCCAGGGCCGAACGGCAGTCGTGGGTCAGCAGCGTATAGAGGAAGGAGAGCAGCGCGTTCACCGGGTCGGTGGGGGGGCGACGGCTGCGGCCGTTGAAGCGCAGAACCGTGCCTTCGGTGCGCACCAGATGGTCGAATATGCTGAAGTATGTTTGACCCGCTTCGCCCGCCAGCCCGCGCAGCACGTCTGGGTCGGGTTCGCGCATCAACTTGTCCAGGACGTGTTGCAGGCGCTTACTTGCTTGGCGCAAGGCGGCGCGGGAAGCGTCGGCCAGACCGTCACCATGGTCGCGGAGCGCACGGGCGACGACGGCGCGCTGGTTGTGTACCTTGCCGAGCACCAGATTGCGCACGATGGCGGCGCAGCGTGGGCGGTCGTCGCTGCGGCGATATTGTTCCCGACGCAGTAGAACGTTACCGGATACGGGCCCCTCGACACGGGCCAGAAATCTGCCGTTTTCCGTCAGGTAGCTGATGCTGATGCCCTGCTCTGAGCAGTAGCCGAGCAACGGCGGTGAGACCAGAACGCGGCCGATGCAGACCACGCTTTCCAGCATATGGGCCGGCACCCTGGCGCGCTCGACAGCGTCAACCTGCATCACGATATTGGCGCCGTCCTTCTTCAGCCAGGCGCCCTCGGTGGTTATGTACAAGGTGTTGAGTTGCCGCCGCATGCTTCAGTCCTCGTCGAAGATCTGCTGCTCTAGCCAGCTCTGGATCGTGCCGGATCGTGCGAGCAGGCGTGGCTGGCAAAGATCGAGCAGCGAGCAGGCGTCGCAGCGCTTGGCGTCATAGGTCGCCAACGGCGTGCGACCGGTGGCCAGCATTGCACGCGTCGCGCGGATGGTTTCCCGGGTCAGGTCGCGCATTTCTTCATTTAAGGGGACAACCAGGCGGCGACGGGTAGTGCCGTAGAACAAGGCGCCTTCCGGTACCGCCCGTCCGAACATCGCTTCCAAGCACAGACCCTGAGCGCAGAGTTGGACTCGATCGGCGTGGTGTGCCTTGGGCCGTCCGCGCTTGTATTCCACCGGATAAGGTGTCTCGCCCGACCCATCAACGTGGAACTCGACGACGTCCGCAATACCGGCGATACCCAGTTCCGGCGCCGCGAGCGGCATCGCGGTGACGGTGCGCACGCCATGTCGATGCTCTACCTGGGGCTGGTCGGCCCGGTCGTGGAGAATCCGTCCTTCGGCCGTCTGACGGTTCTCGGCCCACAGTCGCTCGACATGGATCAGTGCGCACTGGCGTGGGCAGTAGAGGTAATGCTGCAGGGCGGAGAGGGGGATCAGCTCGTCGTCCATCTACCGCCCTGGTGCTCTTGCTTACAGATGCTCAATGACGCTGACGCCCCGGGGCAGCGCCTCGGCGGTCACGCTGACACGGTAATCGGCGAAGCTACGCGCCGGCCCCGCTTCCTCTGGCTTTACGCGCTCGACCTTCACGCTGTCGAACAACACGTGCGCCGGTGCGTTGCCCATTGGGTGTTCGTGCTCGAAGACGATCAGCTTGCGAGCGGCCATCTCGCCCCGGGCGGCGGAACGATCGTGCTCGAACATGTTGGCCAAGGCACGCCAGAACAGGTGGAGATCGTCTTCCGAAAAGCCAGTGCGCTCTGCAAGTTTGGCGGAGATGAAGCCGTGGGCGCGGTACAGCCCATAGGGGAGTATGTGCTTGCGGCCCATGGTGCGGTTATCACCGCTTTGGGCTTCGGCTTCCTTCTCGGTGGTTACGGCCATCCTGGTGATCGAAATCTCCAGCGGTAGAACCGGGTCGATGGAAGTTGCGAAAGCCAGCTGCACCGGCCCGCGTACCTGGCCGGCGTTCACGCCGGTGGTCATCACGGCGCCAAAAGTGCGCACGTCGAAGAAGTTGCTGCACATCCAGGCGGTGATTGCCCTGGCCTTGGCTTCATCTTTCGGGAGTTTCTTGTAGGCATCCTTTGCGTCTGGAGGAATGTCGCGAGCTTCCCAGGCTTTCTGGTGTTGTTGGTTCAGGATGGCCTTTTCCTGCATGTAGATCGCGTGGCCCGGAGCGTCGTCCTTTTCAAGCGCGACGAAGTTCCGAATCTTGCGCTTGAGGGCCACGTCGGTAACCAGTCCGTGGTTGGTTTCCGGGTCGAGCCGCGGCAGGTTGCCGGCATCCGGGTCGCCGTTGGGATTGCCATTGGTGACGTCGAAGAGGTAGACGAATTCATAGCGGTGGGTGATGGCGGTCATAACTGCGCTCCTTGGGCTTCAGGCTCGGGTTCGGGTGCCGCGTCGCCATCGGCGCCGCGCTTGGAGAAGTGGGCTTGGGACTGGTGGTAGTAGCCGATGGCAAAACGCCCTTGGTCTTCAATCTTCAGGCTGCGCGGGAAGCGCTCCGGCAAACCCGCGACGACCTCGCGGATTTCCTTTTCCAGAACCACCGCCTGGCCGGGGCGCTCCTTGCGCAACTTGCTCATGTGGTTCTGGGTGTTGCGCAGCAGGACCGGGAAGATCGAGGCTGGAGTCGCCGAAGCAGCACCGTAGTAGCGGTCTCGGATCGTGGCATTGACCTGTCCGCCGAGAGCGCTGCGCTGCACGTATTCGAGAACGGCGAACAGTCGGCCGAGCAAGTAGCCTGGCTGAGTGGATTGTTTGTCGAGACTCACGGGGATCTCCTCTTCGGAAAGTTGAATGCGCAGGCCGCGTGCGATCACCGCCTTGCAAAGCGCTACGCGCACGCCTGAAATGTCGCCGTCGGTACGCATACGCATGACCAGATTGGCGAGCAGGCTGCCGGGGTAGTTGCTGCCGGTAAGAATCGCGCGCATCAGTTCGCCGGCAAGCTGAGGCGGTATGTCCTCGCTCTTGGCGCGCCCGTCCCGGGATGGTGCCGTTGCCAGCGCAAGGCGCCATACCGACGGCGCGCTCTTCCAGGGCAAGGGCTGCAGTCGCAGATCCTCCCGGTGCTGGACCACACGTCGGGTCAGGACGTCCAACGTATCTACTTGCCAGAACCGGATCGACAGGCGCGAGGCATTGGGTGCGAGGCCCAATACGTACATATGAGTCGTGGGCGCGAGGCCGGGATCGATGTCATCCAGCGGGCGGCCCTGGGCGATGCCGTCGAGCAGCCGACGGATACGTGCGGCTTCCGGACCGTCCTCGGGCGGGGGGTCGAGCAGATCGGCGAAAGTGAATTCGGCCCTCTCTGCCTGACCGGCGTCGTCGGCCTCTGCCCAGAACACCACCGTGGCGTCCCCCACCTGCAAACGCTGTCGATTGTGTTCGCTACGCCGCAGTAGATGGTTGAGCACAGTGGTGTAGGCAAAGGCCGCCTGCTCCGACACCGGGGCGTTTTCTCCCTGGTTCTTGCCATACGAGCTGAAGGCATCGAGGTTGAAGGAAACGATGGACGCGCCAGAACTTTGAGCGCCATTGACGCCCTTTACAGCCGGATGTAGGCGGGCGATGGGCAGGCACTCACCCCGGACCAGACAAACGGAGGTGGCGCCTTCGGCGTCATCCACCTCCGCACCAGTACCAAGAAGGCGCGTGCGGATCGCACGGGCAGCAGGCCTTTCGTGCAGGTACGCCTGCTCGCCATCCAGCCGGAATACGATGTTGGCGTCCAGCATGTCGTCCGAAAAATGCGGCGCGCAGAACTGATTTGGATCCCACTTTCGGATAAAGGACAGGAAGGCCTTCAAGCCTGGATCCTCGGTTTCAGCCAGCGCCTCTTCGTGCAGCGCCTTGAACGCTTGATGCTCCTTGTCCGCGCGCTTGCTGCTGGCGCTGACGCCCAACACATAGCTGGTCTTGTCCCAAAGGAAATTGGACTTGATACCAACAGTGCGCTTTTCCGGCTGGGGCACGCCCATCATCCGCGGTTGGGGTTTCTTCCCCGTGGTATCGCAGATGTCCTGCACCTGCACGATCTCGCCCTGGGGCGAGAGCAGGATCGAATAGCTGATCTTCTCCGGGCTGTAGCCGTAGGGTGATATGCCTTCGGTATCGCGCTCGATCAGGCGCTGGTAGTAGCGGGCCAGGGCTTGCAGGATCATGCCTTGACCTCCGCCGCCTGCCAGGGCGGCACCTCGATCACCCCGCCGCGCATTTCGGCGCGGAAGAAGCGCGGCGTCATGCCGTCGCCGAAATCGATGTCGTGCAGCATCCAGCCGAGATCCTTGACCGCGTCCAGGGACGGATCGGCGTCCGGCAGGGGGGCGTTCTCTTCCAGCAGCGCAAAGCTGGCGGGAAATTCGCGCACTCCCAGGCAGGGCGCATGGAAACACTGCCCCTTTCGCGCACGGCGGTTGAAGATGTCCAGGTGCTTGCCGATCGAGTCGTCCGGGCCGGCCTTGGCGGTCAGCTCGAAGTGGGCTTCGATCACGTAGGCAACGTCCCGCAATATGGTCGCCGCCCGTTGTTGACGATCCTCATCCACGTATGTCGCGAGCCCCGAGGTGCTGCCGGCCTTCATCGCCTTGGCTACCGAGGCGGCGGACAACTTGCCGCCGACCTCGTTGCGACGAAGCGATTCGAAGCGGATCGGCTTGAGCACGCGGATACGGTCGATGTGCCAGCGAATCGCCGGCTTCCAGTGGATCGCCTCCAGGATGCCACGGGCGGCGGACGGTGTGATGACGTCATAGCTCACCCGTTCGACCTTCATCTCCGGTCGAGTGAAACAGGCCCGCTCACCCCAGACCAGGATTCTTACGCCAAAAGACATATATTCCTCGTGCGTACTTAAGATGCGTGGTTCCAGAGCTTACAGAATCAACGACTCAGCCCGTACAAAGGTAGGGTCATCCGAGTTGAGCCCGACTGCGCTCGTGTAGAGATCCATATTCCTCAGCACCATGAACTGCTCGCCCCATTTCTCCAGCGCCACCGGCTGCACGGCCCCAACTTGGCAAAGCGCGTGGTAGGACTGCCGCGGCAACTGCACCAAGTAGGGCTGAAGCTTCCGCGCGAGGCCGCCACATCGATCCGCGTGGCGCAAGGCTTCCAGCGCGTCGTGAGCCTCTTCGTCATAGGGCACGATGACCGGCGTCTGCACGCTCTCGATCATCCGGAACTTCGTTGCCAGGGTTTCCAGAGGCAGGCTGTCGACGGAACTGTTCTGGACGAGGCCGAGAAGGTTGTGCCCGTCCAATGCCTCCTGGCCCTTGTGCCAGTACAGCAGCTGGAAATAGGCCTGGATGCTGGCCGGAGAAAGTGGGTCGGTTCGATACTGCGCTTGGCGAAGGATTTCGTGGGCGGCCTGGGCGAACTGGCGGAGTTCGGGCGGTGGCGTCCAATCCGGGTTGGCAGTGCCGAACACCAGCACTTCGCTGGCTTCCACGGGCCATTCCATGTTTCGGTTACAGCGGCCCGCGGCCTGAGCGATCGAGTCCAGGCCGGCTTCTGCGCGTAAGACGGTAGGCAGAGAGATATCGACGCCGGCTTCGATGAGGCTCGTGGAGACGAGCCGGCAGGGCTGGCCGCGCTTCAGCATTGCGCGGATCTCCGCTAGTGCTGCGCTACGGTGTTTCGCGCACATCAATGTGCTGAGGTGGCGGGCGCCGGGAAGATCAGCGATCGCCTGATAGGCGGCGCGGGCGTGGCGGCGGTTGTTGACGACGCAAAGCACTTGTTCGCGCTGGAGTAACTCCGCCGTCAATCCTGCATCGTCCAGAATCCCCACGTGGCGAATGCGCACTCGTTCGAGCTTGCGGAAAAGCCCCGGTGGCTCGGGGGCGAGTTCGCGCACCTTGTCTTGCGCCAGCCCACCCTCGAAGGCGGGCGCCTGCAGGGCCGGCTGGGTGGCGGTGCACAGTACGATGCTGCTGTGGTAGTTGCGCGCTAATTCGTCGATTGCGGCCACCGCCGGACGCAGCAACTTGAGCGGTAGGGTCTGGGCTTCATCGAGGATCACCACGCTGCCGGCGATGTTGTGCAGCTTGCGGCACTGGGACGGACGCGCCGCGAACAGGCTCTCGAAGAACTGCACGGCGGTGGTGACGATAATCGGTGCATCCCAGTTCTCCATCGCCAGGCGCAGCTTCTCGCGCGCCTGGTAATGCTCCGGCTCGTCCTGCGGCGGATGGGCAACGAAGGCACTATGGTGCTCCAGTACCGCGCGCTCGCCGAGTGGGCTGAGGGCCGACCGGAATACCGCCGCGTTCTGCTCGACGATGCTAGTAAATGGAATCACGAAGATCACCCGACGTAGCCCGTGGCGGATCGCATGATCTAGCGCGAAGGCAAGTGAAGCGAGCGTTTTCCCGCCGCCGGTGGGTACCGTCAGCGAAAAGAGACCAGGGTCGTGCTCGGCCTGCAGGCGCACATGGCGAAGGATTTCGGCACGTATGCGGTTGACCTCGGAGTCCGCCGAAAAGCGGGCGAGGTGCGCGTCAAGATGATCGCGTAGCTCGCCGAGGGTTGGCAATGGGGCATTGCGCAGGGGTTCCTTGCCCTCGACTCCCTTGTAATAGGCCTCGGTATCGAGAAAATCCGCGTCCACAAGGCAGGAAAAGAGCATGCGTGCCAGGAATGCGAGCTGGAAGTTGCCACGTTCTTGACTGTGCGGCTTAAAGGGCATCGAGAGAGCTGGCTTTTGCGGAAGCTCGATCTCGAGTTTCCATTGGTCGAGCAGCGCGGGCAGTCCAACATCGCGTAGCCGGTCCCGCATGGCGGTGCGCTCTAAGGCTTCCGCCCCGTTGGCAAGGCCTGCATGGTGTCCCGCGATTCCGTAGGCTAGGAGGTATCCCTGCATGCCGTAGCGTTCGACTGCCAACATGGCTCCCCGCGTCGCGTGATCCACGCGGACTGCATCGCCTGAGATACGAAGCTGAAATTCGGCCGTGTATTTGCCAACGTCGTGCAGCAGTCCCATCGCCTCACCGCATGCACTACAGCCAAAGTATGCGGCGCGATCGGCGGCCATTCGTCCAACGTTATGCAAGTGAAGGGCGAGTGGTTGCCAATCGGTACGGTCGACAGCTTTGCCAGAGTGCGCAAAGAATTGGTCTGTGGGCTCGGTCATGATATTTGGAGTGTATGTGTCTTCGGGACGAATGGCGGAAGTCGATAGCAGATGTCGTTTGCGATTTTGTTTCGCGAAAACCGAGACCGTTGTCATTTGCGGTCAAATTGCTTCATCTTTGCCAGCCAGAGCGAGTTGTCCAGACTGCGTTGCTTGGAATCGCCTTCGATGTGCTGTGCGCAGAGAATCCGCGCCCCTGGTCAGGTGGCTGACTGTCGATTCGGTCCGGCCTATGCTGATTTGGGGGAGGGCATGTTCGTCTTGGATGCGGTTCGCTTCCCGGTGTCGCCGGCTCCCGCGTCGTCGTCAGGTCCCGGCGCGGTGCGCTGCCGTTGCGATGCGTTGGCGGCGCATTGGCCTTTCCGGCCGGGCTGCGTGCTTTAAGAGCGTGATTCCAGACCCGATTTCGGCCCCACGTAGCGAGGTAGGCGGCGCGGCAAGCCGGTAAGGCCTGCTCGTGACGGCCAGTGAATCGAACCAAGAATGGGAGGAGACCATGACATCCAATCACGGCGGCCGGCTGATCGAGCCGACGGCCTCGGCCTACGGCTACCCCCTGCTCGTCAGGCAATTGCTGCACACGCCGCTCGCGGTCAATCCGGAGCAGGAGATCATCTATCGCGACCTGTCGCGATACAGCTATCGCGAGTTCGGCCAGCGCGTCGGGCGGCTTGCGAGCGCGCTCGCGGGGCTCGGCGTCAAGGCCGGCGATACGGTGGCGGTGATGGACTGGGACAGTCATCGCTACCTGGAGTGCTATTTCGCGGTACCGATGATGGCGGCGGTGCTGATGACGGTAAACGTGCGCCTGTCGCCGGAACAGATCGCCTATACGCTCAACCACTCCGGCGCGAGCGTGCTGCTGGTAAACGACGAATTTGCGCCGGTGCTCGATGAAATTAGTGCCCGGCTGACTGGCGTGAAGGTGGTCGTACGGCTGACGGACGAGCCGTCGGCGCCGCAGAAGACGGATTGCGCGGGCGAGTACGAATCGCTGCTGGCGCAGGCGGACCCGGGTTTCCGCTTCGAGGATTTCGACGAGAACACCTGCGCGACCACCTTTTACACTACCGGCACGACCGGGCTGCCCAAGGGGGTGTTCTTCAGCCACCGCCAACTCGTGCTGCATACGCTGGCGACGATGGCGGCTCTGGGCACGCCGCAATCCCAGGGGCGCCTGCACCGGGACGACGTGTACATGCCGATCACGCCGATGTTCCACGTCCATGCCTGGGGCATGCCCTACATCGCGACCGTGCTCGGCCTGCGGCAGATCTACCCCGGCCGCTACACGCCCGAGGGCCTGCTCGGGCTGGTGGCCAAGCACCGCGTGAGCTTTTCACACTGCGTGCCGACGATCCTGCACATGCTGCTCGGCAGTCCGGCGATCGCCCAGGTCGATGTCCGCGGCTGGAAGATCATCATCGGCGGCTCGGCCCTGCCCAAGGGCCTGGCACAGGCCGCGCTCGAGCGTGGCATCGACATCTTCACCGGATACGGCATGTCCGAGACCTGTCCGATCCTGACCCTGGCGCAGATCAAGTCGCCGCTGGCTGGCGAGCCGGATCGCGAACTGGCGTTGCGCACCCGCACCGGCCTGCCGATTCCGCTGGTGGATCTGCGGACCGTGGACGAGGAGATGCAGGACGTGCCGAGAGACGGGCAGGCCGCGGGCGAGATCGTCGCCCGGGCGCCCTGGCTGACGCAGGGGTACCTGGGCAATCCCGCGGCGTCGGAAGCACTCTGGCACGGCGGCTACCTCCATACCAACGACATCGGCACGATCGACGGCGACGGCTACCTGCAGGTCACGGACCGGATCAAGGACGTGATCAAGACCGGCGGCGAATGGGTCTCGTCGCTCGAGGTCGAGGACGTGATTTCGCGACATCCGGCGGTCGCCGAGGTGGCCGTGATCGGCGTCAAGGATGCGAAGTGGGGCGAGCGACCGATGGCGCTGGTGGTCCTGCGCGAGGGCATGCAACTGGCGGCCGAAGACGTCCGCGCCCACGTCCGGTCGTTCGCGGAGCGCGGCCAGGTCTCCAAGTACGCGGTGCCGGAGCAGGTGCGCTTCGTCGCGGCGATCGACAAGACCAGCGTCGGCAAGATCAACAAGAAGGGGTTGCGCGATCGCTATTCAGGCGATTGATGCGTCGCCGGCAAGACGGCCGCTCCCCCCATTTCAGGGGGCTGCCGCCATGGGGTCGAGAACGTATCCTTGATGCATCGGTCGCTGGCCGCACGGGTCGGTGGTGATCCCCCCGCAAGCGCTGCGGTGCCCGCTGGCGGGCTTCTCGGGCGCGGGCCCAGCGTGCTCCGTGCGTCATCCCGTTGATCCCTCGGTCGACTCGGCGCCGATGCAGCTTTCCATACTCCTCTCCCACTCTCAACAGGAGTTTCACGGCACCCTCGCGTGCCGTTTCTTTTTTTTGGGCGGCGTGCCTGGGCCGGGCCTGTGACTCGATGCCGGTCCTGGCGGGCTCGAGCGATTAGCTGCCGAAATCGCCGCTTCCCGGGCCTCGCCGCGCCGCCTTGAGTCGGCCGCGCTGGGCCTTGGCGTCGAGCCGGCGCTGGACCGCAGCCTTGCCGGGGCGGGTCGGGCGTCGTGCCTTCGGCGTCCGGTCGGCACTGGCAACCAGTTCCTCGAGGCGCCGCAGGGCTTCCTCGCGGTTGCGTGTCGCGCTGCGGTAGGTCTGGGCCTTGATCACGATGACGCCGTCGCCGCTGATGCGCTGGTCGGCGAGTGCCAGCAGTCGCAGGCGCAGGGTTTCGGGCAGGGACGAGGCCCGGACGTCGAATCGCAACTGCACCGCCGACGACACCTTGTTGACGTTCTGGCCGCCGGCACCCTGGGCGCGGATCTGCACGAACTCGATCTCGTCGAGTGGAATCGGGTAGCGGAGGCGGGGAAAGCTGACGGTCATGGCAGTGCGGGCGACAAGCTCCGGATGTTAGCGCAGCCGGCCCGCCGAAGCCCGGGCAGACTTCGCGGTATGCTTGCGGCCACAGGTTTCGCGTCGCCACGACGCCGGGAGAGATCATGAGCGGATACCAGCCGCTGTTCAACGCTGCAGACCAGTTCATCGCGCTGGCCAACCAACTGGCCGAGCAGGATCGAAACGGCACCGTGGGTGCCGCCCTGCGTTACGCGGCGGCGCGATACAGCGCCTTCGAGGCGAGTACCGGCAGCGCCGACCTGTCGGCGGTGCGTGCGCAGACCGTGAGCGCGGTGGTCGAGGATTTCCGCAAGATGCTCGAGCACAACGTGGACGACTACCAGCGTCGGCTCGCCACCGGGCGCTAGCGTGCGAGCGGGTCCGGATCGGGTACCGGCGCGATTCGGAGTGCTCCGGCTGCGCGTTGCGGCTGGCGCCGAAGCGCGCCAAGCGCAGGTTCGGTTCGCTCGCACCCGCGCCGGCTAACCCGCGGCGGCGATCCTGGCGTCGGGCGTCAACGCGTCGCTGGGCAGCGGCCGGGAGAACAGATAGCCCTGCATCAGGCGGCAGCCGCGCTGGTGCAGAAAGTCGCGCTGGGCGACGGTCTCGACGCCCTCGGCAACCACTTCGACGCCGAGATCGCTGGCCATCGACAGCGTGGCCGATGCGATCGCCGCGTCCTCGGCGTCGCCGGGCAGGTCCGAGACGAAAGAGCGATCGATCTTGAGGGACTGGATCGGCAGGCGCTTGAGATAGGACAGGCTCGAGTACCCCGTCCCGAAGTCGTCGAGAGCGAGCCGGATGCCCAGGGCTCGGAGGCGGTCGAGCCGTTGCAGCAATTCCGGCGTCGGGTCCATCAGCGCGCTCTCGGTGATCTCGAATTCGACTTCGGCCGGGGTGACGCCGGTGGCGGCCATCACCTGTTCGACCCGGTGCACGAAGTCGTCCCGTCGAAACTGGATTGCCGAGATGTTCACCGCCATCGTGCAGGTGCTGCCCGCCTCGCGCAGTTCGACCTGCCGGCGAAACGCCGTGGCCATGACCCAGTCGCCGATCGGCACGATCAGGCCGGAGACTTCGGCCGCCGGGATGAAGCGCTCCGGCGACACCAGCCCGAGTTCGGGATGGCGCCAGCGCAGCAGCGCTTCGTAACCGACGACGCGATTGCGGTCGACGTCGACCTGAGGCTGATAGACCAGGAAGAACTGATCCTGCTGAAGGGCGTGGCGCAGTGCGTTGTCGAGCTGCAGTCGTTCGAAGGCGCGGGCGTTCATCTCCGGCACGAAGTGCTGGAGCGCATTGCGTCCGGCCCCCTTGGCGCCATACATCGCCATGTCGGCATTGCGCAGCAGGGTGTCCACGTCGGCACCGTCGTCCGGGAAGCGGGCGATGCCGATGCTCATCGACAGCGGCAATGAATGATCGTCGATGACGATCGGGTGTTCGCGCAATGCCAGCAGCTTGCTCGCCACCGCCGCAGCGTCGTCCGGACCCTCGAGGTTGGGCAGCAGGGCGACGAATTCGTCGCCGCCGAGGCGTGCCAGCAGATCCTCCTCGCGCAGGGCCGAGGCCAGGCGTTCGGCGACCACCGCCAGCATGCGGTCACCGGTCTGGTGGCCGAGCGAGTCGTTCACGTTCTTGAAGTTGTCGAGGTCGATGAACAGCACGGCGAGCATCTCGCCGTGGCGACGCGCGCTCGCGATCGCGATGCGAGCGCGACTGGTCCAGAAATTCCGATTGGGCAGTCCGGTGAGGCCGTCGAAGTCCGCCAGCCGCTGGATCCGCGCTTCGGTGTCGCGCGCCGCGGTCACGTCCTGCACGGTACCGCGCAGCGTGCGGCCGCCGTCGAGCGAGCGGCTGCCGTCGACCAGCACGTTGACCACGCGCAGGTTGCCGTGGCGATCGCGCACGGTACAGTCGAGGCTCTGGCGCGAGTGAGGCAGGTGGCTGAGCGCGGCCAGCGCCTTGTCGATTGCCTGTGTCAGCGCGGGCTGGTTCTCGGGCAAAACCCCGGCGATCATGTCGTCCAGGCGCAGCGGGTCGCGGTCGGGCAGGGAGAGGACACGGCGGCATTCGTCCGAGCAATTGAGGGTCTTGCCGTCGCTGGCAAGCTGCCAGCTGCCGAGCCCGGCGATGCGCTGGGCCTCGGCCAGGGCACCCTGCTGCTCGAGCAGCCGTCGCGATGCCGCCGCGAGTTCGCCGGTGCGCAGATCCACCAGTTCCTGGATGCGTCTGGTGCGACCGGTGGTCAGCAGCAGGAAAGCGCCGAGCAGCGTGATTGCGGCGAGGCCGGCGAGGATGGTGATCCACGATGCGGCGCTGGCCGTGGTGAATTCGAAGCCGGGAGCCGTGCGCAGCCGGACTTCCCACGCGCGCCCGGCGACCGCGAGCGGCACCTGCATGCCGATCCGTCGCGTGGTCCAGTCACGTTCCAGGCATGCCGGGTCACTCGACAACAGCATCGCCTGCGCAGGCTGGCTGATGTCGAGCAGGCAGACTTCGATGCCTTCCGAAGTCGCCTCGGGCAGCGCCGCGCCGACGAGGTCGTCCACACGCAAGGCGGTCGACACCATGCCGATCGTCTCGACGCGATCGCCGATCGCCTTGCGGACACCTTGATACACCACGACGCCCTTCTGTTCGCCGGTCTCCTGGGTCAGCCGGAACGGGGCCGTGGCGCGCGGCTGTCCGTCGGCCAGCGTGGCCCAGATCGCCGTGGCGGAGCGCTCCACCGACAGCGGGTCGAGGCCGAAGACCTTGGCATTTCCGGCAAAGGGCTCGACATAGGTGATCGGCAGATAGATGCCCTTGCGGGGCCGGTCGGCAACGACGACGCGACCGTCGCCCGCCCGGTCCACGATGTCGAAGCCGGGAAACCCCTCGGCTCGCACCGAGGCGACGAAGGCGTCGCGCCCGTCGGCCGGCACGATCGGATTCCAGGTGAAGTTCAGGGTGCCGGGATGGCGCTCGAACCACGGAACGACATAGTCGTGCCATTCGCCGCGATTGATCGTGCCGGAGACCGCGACCAGGCGCTGTGCGCTGCGCAGCATCTCGACCTGGGTTTCCAGCCGGCTCTCGAGCTGGTGCGCCAGGCTGGCTGCCACGCGCGCGAATTCGGTTTCCGAGCGGATCGCGTCGCTGGTCCGCAGGTGCCACAGGGTCGTGAACAGCAATACGCTCGCGATGCCGAGCGGCACCACCAGGGTCAGCACGCGCGGGCGCCAATCCTCGCGGGGCCAGCCGATGAAGGCCAGCACGATCGGCGCCGTGGTGGTCACCCCGATGGTGTCGCCGGCCCACCAGATGGCCCAGTGGATCGGCAGGTTTTCCGTTGACAGGATGCCCAGCGCGGCCAGTGTCGGAACCGAGATGCTGGCGGCGACGAGGCAGCCGAGCGGCGCGACGAGGCCGAGGAAGCGCACGATGTCGCGGGGAGAGTCGAGCGGAGATGGGTAGCCGACGAAGCGACGCATCAGCGCCGCGCCGCAGGCCGCCTGCAACGCCACTGCCGCCGGAACCACGGTCAGTGCGGCTGGGCTCAGCGATTCGAAGCCCGCGTCCTGGCCGACGATCAGCTGGACGATCACCGATCCCAGCGCAACGCCCGGCAGCAGTTGGCTGCCGCGGGCGAGCACGGCACCGAGCGCCAGTCCGGCGGCCGGAAAGAACGGCAGGGAATACCCCGGCGGCAGGCTCAGGGAGAGGGCCGCCCAGCCGAGCGCGCCGTAGCCGAGCGCAAGCAGGAGGTTCTGAACAATCAGAGGGAGCAGGCGCACTTATCCAGCCGTCGATGCGTCGTGACGAAGCATTAGCGGCAGAATGGTGCGCTTCTTGAAACCTCCGTCATGGGGCAGGCGGTCAGGCGCGCTTGCGATCCTCGCGGATCATCGCGGCGCCGCGGGCGGCGATCATCACGGTCGGCGAACTGGTGTTGCCCGAGGTGATGGTCGGCATGATCGAGGCATCGACCACGCGAAGGCCGGCGAGTCCTCGCACCCGCAGGCGGCTGTCGGTGACGGCCTGGCGATCGTCGTCACGGCCCATCTTGCAGGTGCCGACCGGATGGAAGATCGTGGTGCCGATGTTGCCGGCGGCGACGGCGAGGTCCTCGTCAGTCTCGAAGCCGGGGCCGGGCAGGTGCTCGACCGGCTTGTAGGGGGCCAATGCCGGCTGGGCGGCGATGCGGCGCGTCAGGCGGATGGCCTTGGCCGCCTTGGCGCGGTCTTCCGGGTGGGTCAGATACATCGGCGCGATGCGCGGCGCGCTGGCCGGGTCGCGGTCGCGGATGGTGACGTGGCCGCGCGATTTCGGACGCAGGTCGCAGACACTGGCGGTGAAGGCCGGGAACTTGTGCACCGGATCGCCGAACTTGTCGAGCGACAGTGGTTGCACGTGATACTCCAGGTCGGGGCTCCCGACCGACGGGTCGGACTGGGCGAACAGGCCGAGCTGGCTCGGCGCCATCGTCAGCGGTCCGCGCCGGAACAACGCATATTCGAGTCCCATCATCGCCTTGCCCCACAGGCTGTTGGCCTGTTGGTTGAGCGTCTTGATGCCACTGACCTTGAAGATGCTGCGCAATTGCAGGTGATCCTGCAGGTTGCCGCCGACCCCCTTCAATTCATGGCTGAGGGGGATGCCGAGGGACTGCAGGGTGGCGCCGTCGCCAATGCCCGATCGCTGGAGGATCGCCGGCGAGCCGAGCGAGCCGGCCGCCAGGATGGTCTCGATGCGGGCGCGGGCGATGCATTCCTGGTTGCCCTGGCGAAAGACGATGCCTTTCACCTGCCGGCCCTCGATCTGCAGGCGATCGGACATGGCGCCGGTGACGATGGCGAGGTTGGGCCGCCGACGCACCGGGTCGAGGAAGCCGCGTGCGGCGCTCCAGCGGGTGCCGCGTCGCTGATTGACCTCGAACTGGCTGACGCCGAGGTTGTTGCCGCGATTGAAGTCGTCGGTCATCGGAATGCCGGCCTCGGCGGTGGCTTCGGCGAAGCGGTCGAGAATGTCCCAGCGCAGGCGCTGCTGTTCGACGCGCCATTCGCCGCCGCTGCCGTGGTGCGCGTCGCCGCCGCGCCAGCTGTCCTCGACGCCCTTGAACAGCGGCAATACCGATGCCCAGCTCCAGCCATCGTCGCCCGACAGTTCGGCCCACTCGTCGTAGTCGCGGGCCTGCCCGCGCAGGTAGAGCATCGCATTGATCAGCGTCGATCCGCCGAGGCCCTTGCCGCGCGCGTAGATGATGCTGCGGCCGTTCAGCCCGGCCTCGGGCTCGGTCTTGTAGCACCAGTCGGTGCGGGGATTGTTGATGCAGTAGAGGTAGCCGACCGGAATCCTGGTCCAGATCCATTTCTCGTCGTTGCCGGCCTCGAGCAGCAGCACGCTGACGTCGGGATCGGCCGACAGCCGGTTGGCGAGCACGCAGCCGGCGGCGCCGCCGCCGACGATGACATAGTCGAATTCACCGAAGTCTTTCATGGGTTTGCCTGGTCTCACTGGTTGTGGCCGCGGGGGGCCGTGGCGCCGGTCGGAGCCGGCGCGGCTGGCCGCGGACGAGCGCGGGCCGGCGGGCCCATGCCCGACCTGTGCCCCTTGACGTCGCGGATCGGCGGGTCGGTACCCGCCCGTTGAACCGGCTCAGTTCACCGGCATCACGAACTCGGGTCCCTTCGAGCCGCTGTCCGGCCAGCGCTGCATCACGCTCTTGTAGCGGGTGTAGAAGCGCACGCCTTCCTCGCCGTAGCTGTGGTGGTCGCCGAACAGGCTCTGCTTCCAGCCACCGAACGAGTGCCAGGCCATCGGCACCGGGATCGGCACGTTGATGCCGACCATGCCGATCTGGATCTTCTGGGCGAACTCCTGCGCGGTGCGGCCGTCGCGGGTGTAGCAGGCAACGCCGTTGCCGAAGGCGTGGGCATTGACCAGTTCGACCGCCTCGGCAAAGGTGTCGACCCGGACCACGCACAGCACCGGGCCGAAGATTTCCTCCTGGTAGATCTTCATCTGCGGGGTGACGTGGTCGAACAGCGAGGCGCCGAGGAAGTATCCCTGCTCGCGGCCCGCCACCACCAGACCGCGGCCGTCCATCACCAGTGTCGCGCCCTGTTCGACGCCGGAGGCGATGTAGCCTTCGATGCGTTGCTTGGCCTCGGCGGTGACCACCGGCCCCATGTCGGCGCCGGCCGCCTCGCCGTCGGCGACGTTGAGCGCCCGCGCACGGGTCGCCACCTTGTCCACCAGGATGTCGGCGATGTCGCCGACCGCCACGGCCACCGAAATCGCCATGCAGCGTTCGCCGGCGGAACCGTAGGCGGCACCGATCAAGGCGTCGGCGGCCTGGTCGAGATCGGCATCGGGCATCACCACCATGTGGTTCTTGGCGCCGCCCAGGGCCTGGGCGCGCTTGCCGTTGCGGGCTGCGGTCTCGTAGATGTAGTGGGCGATCGGGGTCGAGCCGACGAAGCTGACGGCCTGCACGTCGCGGTGATTGAGCAGTGTGTCCACCGCCAGCTTGTCGCCCTGCACGACGTTGAACACGCCGGCCGGCAGCCCGGCCTCGCGAAACAGTTCGGCGGCGAGCAGCGATGGCGACGGGTCGCGCTCGGACGGCTTGAGAATGAAGCTGTTGCCGCAGGCGATCGCCACCGGGGCCATCCACATCGGCACCATGAACGGGAAGTTGAACGGCGTGATGCCGGCCGTGACGCCAAGCGCATGACGCTGGCTCCAGTTGCTGATGCCACCGCCGACGTTGTCGGAATGCTGGCCTTTCAGCAACTGCGGGATGCCACAGGCGAACTCGATCACTTCGAGGCCTCGCTGCACCTCACCCTGGGCGTCCGGAAAGGTCTTGCCGTGCTCGCGGGTGATCAGTCGGGCGAGGTCGTCGGTGTGGCGCTCGACCAGGTCCCGCATCTTGAACAGCACGCGGGCGCGCTTCTGCGGTGCCGTACCGGCCCAGGCCGGCTGCGCGGCGGCAGCGCTGGCGACGGCGGCATTGACCTCGGCCTCGGTCGCGAGCGTCACCTGACGCGCGACCCGGCCGTGTGCCGGGTCGTACACCGGCTGACTGCGGCCACCGCCGGTCCGAGCTTCGTTGTCGATCCAGTGAGCGATGGTGTCGGGCGCGCTGGTGTAAGTAAGGCTCATGTCTCGTTCCTCTTCGGGTGGTGTCGGTGACGATGAATTCCATTGAAAACCATCCGAGGGGTAGGGTCCAATGAGTTATTCTTGATTGCGTTATTTCAAAAACTAATATCAGATGGATTATTCGGGGATTCGTGCCTTCGTCACGGTGGCCCGCGAGGGCAACCTGACCCGCGCTGCGGAACGCATGTTCGTGACGCAGCCGGCCTTGAGCCTGCAACTGAAGAAATTGCAGGAAGCGATCGGCGTCAAGCTGTTCGAGCGCATGCCGCGGGGCATGCGCCTGACCGAGGCCGGCCACAAGCTGCTGCCCGCGGCCGAGCGCGCGCTCAATGCCGCCGCCGAATTCCGCGCTGCCGCGACCGGACTGGTGGGCTCGGTTACCGGGCGTCTACGGCTCGGCACCATCGTCGATCCCGAATTCCTGCGCATGGGCCCGTTTCTGCGGCTGCTGGTGGAGCGCCACCCGGGCCTGTCGTTCGAGCTGCAGCACGGCATGTCCGGCGCGGTCGCGCGCGAACTCGAAGCCGGCAATCTCGATGTCGCCTATGCGCTCGGCGCACCGGGAATGGAGGAGCAACGGCGCCGGTTCGAGGTCGTGTCGCTGACCGAGTTCGTCTATCGGGTCGTCGCACCGCCGGGCTGGGCCGCTCAGGTGCGGGGCCGCGGCTGGCGGGATCTGGCACGCCTGCCATGGATCGGCACGCCGCCGGAGTCGGTGCATTCGCGGCTGCTGGCGCGCATTTTCGCGGCCGAGGGCGTCGAGCAGCGAGTGGTCGCGCGGGTGGACCTGGAGCCGTCGATGATGGATCTGGTGCGCTCGGGCGTGGCGCTTGCGCTGGCCCGCGACTCGCTCGCGCTGCGTGCGGCCCATGCCGAGGGTGTGGTGATCGCCGACGCGGTCTCGGTGCCGGCCGAACTGGGCCTGATGTGTCGACCCGAGCGCAGCGGAGAAGCGCCGATCGCAGCCGCAATGGGGATCGTCAGCGAAATCTGGCGCAGCGGCGACGGCCTCGACTGAGGCCGCCCGGCGCCGGCCAGCGCCGCCTCAGTGGCCGTGGATCCGCATCTCGCCCTTTTCGCTGCGACTGGCATTGACCGCGACCTCACTGATCTGCAGGTCGGGCTGCAGGTCGGTGTAGTTGGGAATGTCGCCGAGAATCGCCTCCGCCACCGGATTGAAGGCGGCCTGAAACGACTCGACCGATTCGAAGTAGAGGTGCGCGATCGCGACATAGGTGGGCGCCGACCCCGGCGCGCCGCCGGCGATCCCCTTGTCGGCGGCGATGCCGGTCAGCGCCGTGCCGAGCTTATCGCGCACCAGCGGCAGGTGCTTGGTGGTGTAGTAGTCGAAGTCGAACCGGGCGCCCGGTTCATTGCGGTAGAACACGCTGACCTTGATCATGACTGTCTCCGAGGGAATCGATCGGCACGGATGGGCGGGGCTGCGAGGCCCCCGTCGGGAATCGTAGCACCGAGTCCGCTGTCCGACCTGAAAGCAGCCCATGCCCGCGGTGAGGTCGACCCGTGCCGGGGGCGCCGGGTGTGACGGGAGAACGACCGTGACCGACGAGATGGATGGCGCCGCCATCGCTGCGGCGGAAGCCTATGAATCGCTGCACGTGCCCGCCTTGTTTGCCCAGTGGGCGGCATCGATGCTCGACGCTGCCCGGGTGGCGCCCGGTGATCGAGTGCTCGACGTGGCCTGTGGCACCGGTGCCCTTGCTCGCGCGGCTGCCAGCCGGCTAGGGGCCGGCGCTGCGGTGGCTGCTGCCGACATCGATTGCGGGATGCTCGCGGTCGCCGCTCGCCTGACCCCGCAGATCGATTGGCGGCAGGCCGATGCCGCTGCCTTGCCATTCGCGGACGGCGACTTCGATGCCGTCCTCTGCCAATTCGGGCTGATGTTCTTTCCCGATCGCGTCGCCGCGATTGCCGAAATGCTGCGCGTGCTCAAGCCCGGTGGTCGCCTGGCCGTGGCAGTCTGGGGCGAGGTCGTCGACAACGGCGCCTATGCTCTGGCGGGCGAATTGCTCGAGCGGTTTGCCGGTCGCGCGGCAGCCGACGCACTGCGGGCGCCCTTCGTACTGGGCCATCCCGGCGCACTGCAGGCGATCTGTGCCGACGCGGGCGTAGTCGAGGCCAGGGTCGAAGCCCGTCAGGGGCGCGCACGCTTCCCGAGCGTGCGGGTGCTGATGGAAGCCGAATTGCGCGGGTGGCTGCCGCTGCTCGGCGTAAAGCTGGATGAGACCACGATCTCGCGGATCCTGCGCGAGGCGGAATCGGCCATGGCGGACTTTGCGGATGCCGACGGCGGGGTCGGGTTTCCGTTGCGGGCGCTGATCGCCTCGGGTCGGCGGAACTGACGAGTGGCGCAGCCGGCAGGCCGCGGATGCTGCGCTCGCACATCGCCGTGCGGCGACGTCGCGCGTCGTGAACCTGCTGCTAACCCTTATGGACCGGGGTCGAAGTCTTGTTCCAGAATCAGAAAAACAGGTGGTTTCGGGGGTGCCCCGGCCAGTCAGGGGTGTCCCGGAGTCGCTGTCGCAAGCACTGCGGCGGTGGGTTGTCCGAGTGCATCGGACGCACACATGGAGGAGACACCATGAGCAAGAACAAGCCCCAGTCCCTATGCGCGCAGGCGCCGAGCGAGTTGCCGGCCGCCGACACGCGTTTGTCGGAGACGGGCAATTCGCGCAGACGTTTCATCGGCAGGGCTGCCGCCGGTGCGGCGGGCGCCGCCGCGGCGGGATTCCCGATGATCTCGGTGGCGCAGTCGCCGATCGTGATCAAGATGCAGGGGGCTTGGGGTGCCAAGGACATCTTCAACGAATTCGCCCAGGAGTACGTGACGCGGGTCAACGACATGGCCGGCGGGCGCTTGCGCATCGACTATCTGGTGGCCGGCTCGGTGGTCAAGCCGTTCGAGGTCATGGATGCGGTCAACAAGGGCGTGATCGACGCCGGCCACCACGTGCCGGTGTACTGGTACGGCAAGTCGAAGGTGGCGTCCCTGTTCGGCTCCGGACCGATCAACGGCTGCAATGCCGAGCAGACGCTGGCGTGGATCTACCGCGGCGGCGGCTACGAGCTCTACCAGGAACTGCTCAAGAAGCTGCAACTCGACGTCGTCGGCTTCTTCTGCATGCCAATGCCGACCCAGCCGCTGGGATGGTTCAAGAAGCCGGTCACCAGCGCAGAAGACATGAAGGGCCTGAAGTACCGCACGGTGGGCCTTGCCGCCGACGTCATGCAGGAAATGGGGCTGCGGGTCACGCAGTTGCCCGGCGGCGAGATCGTGCCGGCGATGGAGCGTGGCGTGATCGAGGCCTTCGAGTTCAACAACCCGACCTCGGACCGCCGCTTCGGCGCCCAGGACGTGGCCAAGAACTACATGATGGGCTCCTACCACCAGGCGATGGAGTTCTTCGAGATCGTCTTCAACCGCAAGCTGTTCGATTCGCTGGCGCCCGATCTCCAGGCGATCCTGCGCTACTCGGCCGAGGCGGCGAGCTCGGCCAACACCTGGACCGCGTACGACAACTATTCGAAGGATCTGCAGGAACTGATCAACGCGGGCGTCAAGGTGTCGCGCACGCCGGCCAGTATCTTCGACGCCCAGTTGAGGGCCTGGGACACGGTCAACAAGCGGCTCTCGGACGAGGATCCGTTCTTCAAGAAGGTGGTCGACTCGCAGCGCGCCTGGTCCAAGCGGGTCGCGTATTACCACTTCTTCAACGAAGCCGACTACAAGAAGGGCTACGAGCACATCCACGGCCCGCTGGGCTTCTGAGCGTCCCCGAGGGCCGGGCCGAGGTCGGCCCGTCCCCGGGGGTCGAGACGACGGGGCGTCGCGGCGGTCTTGCGGGCGAGCCCCCAGGCGCGCGCCGATCGCCGCAATGAGCGGCGGCGCGGCGCCGATCGTGCCCCCGCTGCGGGGCAGGAGAAGTCCGCATGCTGAATCGATTCCTGCTGGCGATCGACCAGTTCAGCATGGCGGTGGGTCACGCATTCGCGTGGTGCATCGTCATCCTGACCCTCGGCACCTCCTACGAGGTGTTCGTGCGCTACGTGCTGAACAGCCCCACCACCTGGGCCTTCGACATGAGCTACATCCTGTACGGCGCGCTGTTCCTGATGTCCGGCGCCTACGCCCTGTCGCGCAATGCCCATGTGCGCGCCGACATGCTGTATCGGCTGTGGCCGCCACGCTGGCAGGCCGGCATCGAGCTGGTGCTCTACTTCATCTTCTTCTTCCCCGGGGTCACGGCGCTGATCTTTGCCGGCCTGGACTATGCGTCCGATGCCTGGCGGCTGCAGGAGGTCAGCGTGAACAGCCCGGCCGGCGTGCCGATCTACCAGCTCAAGGCGCTGATTCCCCTGGCCGGCGTCATGCTGTGGATCCAGGGCGTCGCCCAGGTGATCCGCTGCATCCTGTGCCTGCGTGACGGCCGCTGGCCGGCGCAACTGCACGACGTCGAGGAAATGGAGCAGGCGGCGCTCGAACTCAAGGCCATGGGCATGCCCGAGAACACGCGGCGGGGGGCAGGGTCATGAGCGAGTCCGCCCGGCCGCTCGAAGGGATCGCGATTCCCCCCGCGGGGGTGAGGCGGGGGGTTCGCGAAGCACCGCTTCGCGCCAGCCGAACGGGTCGGCTGTGCAAAGCCGGCACTGGACTGAGGCGGGGGTTTCGCGCAGCACTGCTTCGCGCCAGCCGAACGGGCCGGCTGTGCAAAGCCGGCACTGGACAGTCGCGCAGCGACGGGAGGGTGGTGCCATGAGCGATCCAGAAATCGCACTGCTGATGCTGGGCAGTTTCATCATCATCATCATGCTCGGCTTCCCGGTGGCCTTCACGCTGATGGCGATGGGCGTGGGCTTCGGCTACTACGCCTACTTCCGGCCGGGTCAGGAGATCTTCGAGAGCCGCGTCTTCTACCTGCTGACCCAGAACACCTTCAGCGTCATGAACAACGACGTGCTGACCGCGGTGCCACTGTTCCTGTTCATGGGCTACGTCATAGAGCGCGCGAACATCCTCGACCGCTTGTTCTATTCGATGCAGGTGGCGTTTCGCGCGATCCCGGGATCGATGGCGGTGGCGGCGCTGGCTACCTGCGCACTGTTCGCGACCGCCACCGGCATCGTCGGCGCGGTGGTCACGCTGATGGGTCTGCTGGCCTTTCCAGCGATGCTGAAGGCCGGCTACGACCAGAAGCTGTCGGCCGGCGTGATCTGCGCCGGCGGCACGCTCGGCATCCTGATACCGCCGTCGATCATGCTGATCGTTTATGGCGCGACCGCGGCGGTGAGCGTGGTCAAGCTCTACGCTGCCGCGATGCTGCCGGGATTCCTGCTGGCCGGCCTGTACATCGTCTATGTTGTCGGCCGCGCGGCGCTCAATCCCAAGCTCGCGCCGAAGCTGCCCCGGAGTGAAACCGACATCCCGTTTCTGCAAGTGGTGGTGATGCTGGTCAAGTCCTTCGTGCCGCTGACGGTGTTGATCCTGTCGGTGCTCGGGGCGATCCTGTTCGGGCTGGCGACACCGAGCGAGGCGGCCGCGATCGGTGCCCTCGGTGGTCTGATGCTGGCGCTGATCTACCGCGCGCTGACCTGGGGCCGGATGAAGGAGGCGGTGTTCCTGACCGCCCGCACCTCGGCGATGGTGTGCTGGCTGTTCGTCGGCTCCTGGACCTTTTCGTCGGTGTTCTCGTATCTCGGTGGCGAAGGCCTGATCAAGGACTTCGTGCTCGGACTCGACCTGTCGCCGCTGACCTTCCTGATCCTGTCGCAGCTGATCATCTTTCTCCTCGGCTGGCCGCTGGAGTGGAGCGAGATCATCATCATCTTCGTGCCGATCTTCCTGCCCTTGCTGCCACACTTCAATGTCGACCCGATGATGTTCGGCATACTCGTCGCGCTCAACCTGCAGACCTCGTTCCTGACCCCGCCGATGGCGATGTCGGCCTACTATCTGAAGGGGGTGGCGCCGCCCCACGTGCAGCTCTGGGAGATCTTCAAGGGCTGCTTCCCGTTCCTCGGCATGGTGATCCTGTCGATCGTCATGGTGTATGTGTTCCCGGGGCTGGTGACCTGGCTGCCGGATCTGTTCTATGGCTACTGAGCCGGGCGTGACGATGGGCGACACGGGACGGGCCGAGGTCGATCGTCGGGACGGTGCGGCCGGCTTGCTGGCGGCCATGCGCGATGGCCGCATCGGCGCCGAAGAGGTTGCCCGGGCCTGCCTCGCCCGGGTCGACCAGGTCGAAGGCGAGGTGCGCGCCTGGGCGGCGATCGATCCGGAACTGGTGCTGCGCCAGGCCAGGGCCTGCGACGAGTACCGCCGCTGCGGCGGTGAGCCGGGTCCGTTGCACGGGTTGCCGGTCGGCATCAAGGACATCATCGACACGGCCGACCTGCCGACCGAACTCGGTACGCCGATCCATGCCGGCCGGCGCCCGCAGCGTGATGCGGTGGTGGTGACGCGCCTGCGTCAGGCCGGTGCGGTGATCATGGGCAAGACCGTGACCACCGAGATGGCCACCTATGCCCCCGGACCGACCCGCAATCCCCATGAACTGGCGCATACGCCCGGCGGATCGTCGAGCGGGTCGGCGGCGGCGGTAGCGGCCGGCATGGTGCCGCTGGCGCTCGGCACCCAGACCAATGGCAGCGTCATTCGTCCGGCCGCGTTCTGCGGCGTGGTCGGCTTCAAGCCGAGCTTCGGCTTGCTGCCGCGTACCGGCGTGCTGCGCCAGTCGCCGGTGCTCGACCAACTCGGCGTCTTCGCCGCCCGGCTCGAAGACGCGGCGCTGCTGGTCGACGCGCTGGCCGGCTGCGATGACGGCGATCCGGCGACTCGTCCGCAGGCGCCGTTGCGTCTGCATGCCGGCTGGGCGCGGCCCTTGCCAATGCCGCCCAGATTCGCGCTGGTGCGCACCGCCTACTGGGAGCGTGCCGAGGACGACACCCGCGACGCCTTCGACGAGCTTCAGGCGCTGCTCGGCGATGCGATCGAGGAAGTGCGCCTGCCCGCCCAGTTCGACGACGCCTGGCGCTGGCACGCAAACATCATGGAGGCCGATATCGCCCGCCATTACCGTCACGAATACGAGCGTGGTGGCGGATCGATGTCGGCGAGCCTGCGCAGCCAGATCGAGCGCGGGCGTGCAGTGGCTGCGGTCGACTACGCTGACGCCATCGATCGCATCGCCGCGGTCGTGGCCGGCCTCGACGAACTGCGCTCGGAGTACGACGCGATCCTGACGCCGGCGGCACCGGGCACCGCGCCGGCGGGCGTCAGCAGCACCGGTGACCCGGGTTTCTGCACGCTATGGACCCTGGCCGGGATGCCGGCCCTGAACCTGCCGCTGATGCACGGCGCCAACGGTTTGCCGCTGGGTCTGCAACTGGTCGGCTATCGTGGCGGCGACGCGCGCCTGCTGGCCTGTGCCCGCTGGCTCGAACGGCGCGTCGTCGGCGAGGAGGATTGAAGATGTTCGTCAAGGCTTTCACCGGATTGGTCGCAAGCGCGCTGGCGCTGGCGTTCCTGGCGGTACCGATCCTCAAGCTGAAGGACCCCGCGCTGATCGCGGTGATCGTGCTCGGCGTCGCGCTGATGTTCATCGACCTGGTGCAGAAGCTCACCGACAAGGACGACCGATGAGCGATCCCGCCAGGCTCCGTGTGTTGGTGACCCGCCGCACCTTCGACGACGTGCTGGGCGATCTGCGCCGGCGTTTCGACGTGGACGACAATCAGGGCGACCAGCCGCTGTCACCCGACGAACTGGCGTCGCGGGCCGCTGGCTGTGACGGCATCATCACGGCCGTCGCCGACCCGGTCACGCCGGCCCTGCTGGATGCCTGCCCGAAGCTGCGGGTGGTTGCCAATTGCGCGGTCGGCACCAACAACGTGGACATCCCGGCCTGCACCGAGCGCGGCGTCATGGTCACCAACACGCCGGGCGTGCTCGACGACACCACCGCGGACCATGCCTGGGCGCTGATGTTCGCGGCGGCACGCCGCGTCGTCAGTTCCGACCGCTGGCTGCGCGATGGCCACTGGCGGGCCTGGGGCTTCATGGACTGGCACGGCGTCGACGTCCATCACGCGACCCTCGGCATCATCGGCATGGGGCGGATCGGACAGGCCATCGCACGGCGTGCCGCGGGCTTCGACATGCGCGTCATCTACCACAACCGCAAGCCGTTGCCGGACGATCGGGCGCTTGCCTGCGGGGCCGCCTATGCCGGCTTCGACGAGTTGTTGTCCACTGCCGATTTCGTCGTCGTGTCGGTGCCCTACGGTCCGGCCACGCACCACCTGATCGGTGCCCGCGAGCTGGCCCTGCTGAAGCCGACTGCGGTCTTCGTCAATGTCGCACGGGGTGGCGTGGTGGACGACGCTGCGCTGGTCGAGGTACTCGCGGGTGGTCGCATCGCCGCCGCCGGCCTCGACGTCTTCGAGAACGAGCCCAGCCTGCATCCCGGCTACGTCGGCCTCGAGAACGCCGTGCTGACACCGCACATCGCCAGCGCCAGCCGGGCGACCCGGCTGGGGATGGCCGAGCTGGCGGCGCGCAACCTGGTCGCTGCGCTCGAGGGTTCGCGTCCGCCGAGCCTGGTCAATCCGGAGGTCGTGCCGCGACCGGTCTGAGCCGCCGGCATGCTTCGTCGATTCCTACAGCCGTTGCGGCGCCGGCCGACATCGTCAGAATCGCGTCCGGGGCAGCATGGGTTCATGTCTCGGGGTGAGATCCCCGATCGATCCGAAAGGAGTGAACCATGCTGAAATGGGCCTTGATCTTCTTCGTCGTGTCGGTGGTCGCCGGCATCCTCGGCTTCACCGGTGTCGCCGCCGGCGCTGCGTCGATTGCCAAGTTCCTGTTCTTCGCTGCCCTGGCGCTGTTCCTGATCTTCCTGGTGCTCGGGCTGACGATCTTCCGCACGATGACCTGAGCGTGACCGACGCCGATCACGCCTGCAGCACCACCGACTGCTCGACCAAGGCCTGCACCAGGACACGCAGGTTGTGCCACGGCTCGGCCCCGCATCGGGTCACGGGGTCGGCGCGAACGTCGCCGTCGCCGATGTGAAAGTGGTTCGGCCAGGTCGCGAGCTCCGGGTGGCACGGCGCCGTGTCGATCCGCCGCCAGAGGCCCTTCCTCCGCCAGCCCAGGGAGTAGGCGTCGGCGGCGGCATAACGGATTTCGATCGAAGTGCCGTCGCGCAGCTGCAGCAACAGGGCGTCCTGGCGCAGATCCGGTTCGGTGGCCAGATGCCCGGCGAACGTTGCACCGACCACCCGCGCCAGGTCGATGTGCAGGTTCATCCGCGCTTCGCCGAATCCAGGTGCTGGGCGAGCACCGTGCGCGCGCCTTCGCGGGTGTCCTCGAGGATGCGCAGCGACAGCCATGCCTCTTAGGCCGGATGCTCGTCGACCTCGCCTCGTTCGATGCGCCCGGCGAGGGCCGCCTCGCCGTCGACCTGCCATGCGGAAAGCAGCGTGTTGCGATGGCTGCGCAGTTCGTGAATCAATCGCGAGAGCCGCTCCATCTCGACTGCCTGCGCCATCGGAATATCGTGGTAGAACGCGTCCATTCCGGTCTCCTACATCTTCTGGTCGTTGAGGACGCCGCCATCGAGCACGACCATGTCCGGCGTGACCTCGTCGAAGCGCAGCACGATGCCGCCATGTTCGCGGCTGAAATGCGTCGCTTCGCCCTGCTGCGCGAACGATGCGATGGTCGCTCCCATCGATCCGCGGGCGTCTGCACCAACGACGTAGAACGCGGCCCGGGCATCGATCCAGTGGCCGCGGGGCGTGTCCCAGTCCGCCTTCCCCATGTCCTGCACGTAGATCGCCCGTACCAGCCGGGCCTGTTCGGGCCTCAGGTAGATCGAGAACATCTCGACGGTATCGCAGAAGTACTCCGGAAATTCGGCGCCTTCGAAATGCACCTGTGCCTTTGGTCCCGGGAAATGGGCGAGCAGCATGCCGTCGAGGGCGCAACTGGTCGATTCGGTGATCGCCACCGCGGTCGGTGCGGATCGTTCGGCCTCGCCGCAGGCCGCGAGGCCAAGGCCTAGGACACCGGCCGTGAGCCAGGGCAGGATTCGCATCATCGTCCGAATCTCCGTGCCGCGATGCCCAGCGGCACCGCGATCCACAGGACCATCACCAGCGCCAGTTTCCACGGCGCGGCGAGACCGTCGGGAAAGACCGTTGACAGCCCGTACAGGCTGCGTACCTCGTCGAGGCTGAAGACGTTCAGCACCCGGAACACGTCGGCCGGGTTGGCGAGCATCAACCACGGGAAGATCTCGCCGCCGGCGTGACCGCCGGTGGCGACCAGCGCGCCGAGCAGCAGCAGGTCGAACACCAGCACGAAGAAGAACCACAGCGCGATCGCGAGGCCCGACGCCCGGGTGCGATCGACCGCGAACACCGATACCGCGACGGCCATGCTGAGGAAGCTCATGCCCAGCAGCACCGAACTCAGGACGAAGCCGGCATAGTGGAACAGGGCATTGAAGTCGAACCCGGTCAACAGCACCATGCCCACCAGACCGAAGCCGGCGACCGTCGACAGCGCCAGCGCGGCGGCCAGCCCGAGGTACTTGCCGAGCAGCAGTTCGAGCCGGGTGATCGGCATCGACAGCAGCAGATCGAGGGAACCGCGTTCGCGCTCGCCGACGATCGCGTCGAAGCCCAGAATCAGCGCGATCAGCGGGATCAGGTAGATCACCAGGCTCACCAGCGAGGCGATCGTGACCTCGATCGAGGCGAAGCCCACCGTGCCCTGTTGGGCGGCGCCGAAGTAGGCGATCACCAGCGCGAATGCGGTGAACACCAGGGCCACCGCCAGTACCCAGCGGTTGCGGATGCGATCACGGAATTCCTTGCCGGCGATGGCGGTGATCTGGCCGGGTTCGAGCATCACGACGTCATCACTCCGATATTCCGAAGAACACGTCCTCGAGCGAGGGCTCGCGAACCGAGATGTCCTCGATGTGATCGCCGAGCCGGGCGAGGGCGGCGATCACCGCGAGCTTGGCATCCTTGCGACACTGCACCGCGACGTGCCGGCCGCGCGCCTCGATCGACAGCACCGGCAAATGCCCGAGCGCGTCGCGGATGGCGGCGAAGTGCTGCGTCGCGACCCGCACTTCGAAGCGGATCGGCAGATCGGCCCGGTCGCGCAGCTCCGATACCGAGCCGACCGCCTGCACCCGACCGCGGGCAATGACCGCGAGGCGATCGACCCGCTCCTGGATCTCGGCCAGGATGTGGGAACTCAGCACGACGGTGACGCCATCGGCCCGCAGTTCCCGCAAGGTCGCATAGAAGTGGCGGATGGCTTCCGGATCGAGACCGCTGGTGGGCTCGTCGAGGAACAGCAGCCGCGGATCGCCGAGCATGGCCTGGGCGAAGCCCAGGCGCTGGCGCATGCCCTTCGAGAATTCGCGCACGCGACGCCGGCCGCAACCTTCGAGGCCGACGCGTTCGAGCAGGGGCGCGCAAGCGTTGGCGGGCACGCCCTTCAGGCGTGCGAAGAACTGCAGCGTCTCCAGTGCCGACAGATTGTCGTAGAGCACGACGTTCTCGGGCAGGAAGCCGATTCGCCGCCGCACGTTGCGGAAGTTGCGGGCCGAGCTGCGGCAGCCGTCGATCTCGATCTCGCCACTGCTCGGCGCCAACAGGCCCAGCATCATCCGGAACAGCGTGCTCTTGCCGGCCCCGTTGTGGCCGATCAGGCCGAACAGTTCGCCGCTGTGTACCGTCAGGTCGACGCCGTCGACCGCGCGCACGGCCCCGAAGTCGCGGACCACGCTGCGCACCTGGATGATCGGGTCCGCGCCGGCCGCAATTGCAGCGGCAGCCGGGGGCTCGACAGTGGTGCGTGCGATCCGGCCGTGGTCGGCAGCCGGTTCAAGGGTGGGCAGCAACACGCTTTCCAATCCAGTCGCTCCAGTCGTCATGCGCGGCGTCCATGCGCGGCCGTCGATCGACCACGCTGGGCGCGCGCAGCAGCGGGAATTGCCGTGCCACCAGCCGCAGGGTCTGTACCGCCGGGCTGGCGAGCAGCAGCTTCATCATCGGATGACGCCAGGTGAGTCGATCCACCAGGTCGTTGGCCTCGAAGGGCAGGTCGCCGACGCCATCGCCATTGCGATCCCAGCCAACATAGTTGCTCCAGTGGTTGCCTTCCTTGATCCCCCACAATTCGTCGCGTGCTGCGATGAACTTGACCTGGGTCTGGTTGCCGACGAAGTCGTTGCCGTCGACCTGGTTGTTGATCGAACCGGCCCACAGATGCACGCCGACCCGGTTATCGACGATCAGGTTGTCGCGGATCGTGTTGTACTCGGCGTCATAGACGAAGAAACCGCGCGCGTTGCCGGCCACGACATTGCCCTCGATCACCGAATCCTGGATCGTGCGCAGCATGATGCCGTGGTCCGAATTGGCCCACGCCCGGTTGTTGCGCACGACCTGATCGCGGGTCATCATCAGCGCCAGGCCGCCGCGGTTGTGGTGGGATTCGTTGTTCTCCCAGACATTGTGGTGGGAGTTCATGTAGTGGGTGCCGTAGCGCACGTGGTGGATGCGGTTGCCCTTGAACAGCGCACGATTCGACACATCGACGTAGATGCCGTCACGCACGAAACTGATCTGGTTGCCGACGATCCGCGCCCCCATGCTGAAGTAGAGTTGGATGCCGTTGCCGCGCTGGGCGGACGGGTGGTCGCGCTTGCCGGTGATGACGTTGTTGCTGACCACCACGTCGTCGGACTGTTCGATCCACAGGCCGAACAGCACGTACGAGAACTGGCAGTTGTTCACCACCGCGCGGTGCGAACCGCGCTCGAAATAGATGCCGGCATTCTGGGCGCCGAGATCGTCGCCGGAGTCGGCGACGACGAAACCGTCGATGACGACGTCGGTCGAGGCGATGCGGATGGTGTCGCCGGCAAGACCGCCGTCGATCGTCGGGAAGCCGGTGCCGGCCAGGGTCAGGGGCTTGTCGATGTGCAGGTTTTCGCGATAGCGGCCGGGCAGTACCCGCAGCACGTCGCCGGGACTCGCCGCGTCGATCGCGGCCTGAATCGAATCCCCGGGCCGCAGCACCGATTCCGCGGCTGCGGCCGGCCACGACGCGACCAGCAGGAGCAGCAGCAGCGTCCGCATCAGACCACCACCATACCGGCCGCCTTCAGCAGCAGGAACAGGCTCGCGCCGATCAACAGGTTCTTGAAACCGACGTAGCACAGCATGTCCATCGGGCCCGCGCGACGGTAACGCCGACCCCACCACGGGCCTTCCTTGACGTAGGGCTTGGCGCCGAGGCGCACCAGCACCTCGAACACGCTCCAGCCGAACCAGGCGCCGATCACCGCGCCGGCGGCGAGGTGGCCGAGGGCGGCGATCACCCACATCGTGCTCGCCGCCAGTCCCAGGGCCATGCCGGCCGCCTGCAATGCCTTGTGGCGGCGGAAGCCGTCGCGGCTCCAGGGCCAAAGGTGGTCCCACAGTTCGGCCGCCAGGCGCCGCGCGAGGCTGCCGCCCTCGGCGTAGGACGGTACCACCGGATCGCTCGGCATGCGGGGATCCACCATTGCTCAGCGCCTGCTGCCGTCGGCCGGCACCGGCCGGATCGGAATGTAGTAGCCGTCGGCGCCGATCGGCGTCAGGTCGCAGCCGTCGCGCGTGCGTCGGCGCCGCTCCTGGGCCAGCGGCGGACAGCCGTGGTCGTCGTAGTAGAGCACCATGCAGTCCATGCACAGCAGACACTCGCGTGGGTCGATTCGGCCGTCGCGATCGATCGCCAGCGAGCCGCAGCCCTTGGCGCAGGCCTTGCAAGAGTCGCACTCCTGCTTGCGCCTGAGGCCGAACCAGCGGAAGGTGGTCGGCATCGCCAGCGCGGCGCCGAGCGGGCACAGATACTTGCAGAAGGGCCGCTCGACGAAGATCGACAGGCCCAGCAGGGAGGCCGCGAACAGCGCGTACGGCCAGCTTCGTTCGAACAGGCCGATCAGGAAGGTGGTCTTGAAGGGCTCGACCTCGGCCAGCTTCTCGGCCAGCCCCATGTCGATCATCGAAACCGCCAGCAGGCCGAAGAAGATCCAGTACTTGAGCCATTTGAGGCGGTCGTGCAGCGCCTTCGGCGGCGTGCGCTGCAGGTGCTTCAGGCCCAGCGCGCGACCGAGCTTGAACAGCAGTTCCGAAAGCGAGCCGAACGGGCACAGCCAGCCGCAGAACAGGCCGCGTCCCCAGACGAACACGGTGACGATGATGAACACCCAGAAGAGGAAGATGAACGGGTCGCTGAGGAACAGTTCCCACTGCCACTGGAACAGCAGCGAGTGGAACCAGGTCAGCACCTGGGTGATCGACGGCTGCGCCAGCAGGCCGAAGCCGACGAAGCCGATCGACAGCACCCAGATGGCGTACTTGAAGCCGTTCACCGGCCACTTGTTCTTGTGGGTCGAGCGTCGCACCAGGCGGTCGCGACTGGCATAGACGGCGGCGGTCGCCAGCAACAGCGCCACAAAGCCCAGAATCGCCGGCGCGCGCTCCTTCCAGATCTTCAACCAGGTCGGATCGGGGCGCTCGACCACCGGTCGGCCGCCCTCGAGATAGGCCTCCGGCAGCCAGTATTCACGGTCGAAGTTGGCGAAGGTGCGCTCGCCGGTGGCGCGATCGACGCGATTGCCGAGAAACACCAGCCGCCACGGATAGGCGTTGGAGAAGATCCCCTTGCCGCGGATGATGAAGATCGCCGATTCCCGGTAGGCCGGCGCGCCCGCCGCCTTGAGATCGTAGAGGTTCTGGTAGTCGAGGTCGCGAAAGGTGAAGGTGTCGCGGCCCTGGCGCACCTGCACCCGGTCGAAGATGCCGCCGCGCACGAAACCGGAGCCCTTGAAGGACTCGGCGCCACCGCTGCGGATCACGAAGATCGCGTGGTCGGTCTCGCCCAACTGCCGGTGCAGGCTTCGGTAGCCGTGCTCGCCGAGAATCGCGCGACCGATCCGGGGATGGTCGAGGGCACCGAACCACAGCTCGATGAAGGGTTCGCCGTCGTCCTCCAGACCGACTGCCCGGCGGCGGACCAGCAGCCGCTGGACAGCGCCGTCGGCGACCAGGCCGTCCCAGTCCGGGGTGCCGGCCGGATCGGCGAAACGGGCCTGGGGACGGGGGGTCGCTTCGAGGATGCCGACCTGCTGGGCGACCGCCGTGCCCGAGGTCATCATCACCTGGTTCTGGGCCACCACGGTGACGGTGGCGCCGGTGATCGCATCGAGCCCGATCACGCCCTCGTCGGGTCGCGATGTGCCGATCTCGATGTTGTCACCGACGAACTTGCCGATGTACTGGCGATTGAAGTCGATCAGCGCCGATTCCGGAATCCCGAGCAGCAGGATCGGCTCGGAGTGCTTCAGGATGCGCACGCCGGTGAAGCGGCCAGCGGTGTCCATGCCGATCAGCGTCACCACCGGCTTGCCGGAGTAGGCCGGCGTATCGGTGATGTCGGTGGACAGCATGACGTAGCCGACCAGTCGCGCGGACGCGCCGTCGCCGCGGTAGCCCTCGACGTAGGGGGGCGCCCCCATGCGTTCCGAGAAGCGGGTGGCGCCGGGCAGCACCTCGGTGCACGGCGCGTAGTCGCACAGCCGCTTCGCGCTGGACAGCTCCGGCGGCAATGCGGCTTCGTAGCTGTCGGCATGGGCCGCGAGGCTCGTGCCGAGGAGCACGGCGCACAGCAGCAGCGACAGCAGGCAGGCGGTGTTTCGCATCGGCTTGTTCGGCGCCGTCGGCCCGCCCCCGATCCCGGGTGGGGCCCGTCGGTGCTCAGGCCTCGACGATCATCCGGCCGCGCATTTCCAGGTGCAGGGCATGGCAGAAGTTGGTGCAGTAATACCAATACACGCCGGGTCGATCGACCGTGAAGGTGACCGACTTGGTCTCCTGCGGATTGACGATGAAGTTGATGTCGTGCTTGGGCAGGGCGAAGCCGTGGGTCAGATCCTCGACCTTGTCGAAATTGGTCAGGATCAGCGTCACCTCGTCGCCGACCTTGACCCGGAATTCGTCGAGGCTGAAGGTCGGTGCCGCACTGATCATCTTCACCGTGACCTTGTTGCCGTCGCGGGTGACGCCCGACTCGTCGTAGCTCTTGACCGCATTCGGAAACTCGTCGAGATCGTAGATCTGGCGGGTCTTGATGATGTCGCGGCGGACGATGATCGAATCGTGCGGCTCGGAGTACACCGAGTGGTCGGCCAGGAGCTTCATCTTGTCGCCGCTGATGTCGATCAACTGGGCCGTCTCCGGATGCAGCGGCCCGACCGGCAGGAAGCGGTCCTTCGAGAACTTGTTGTCGGAGACGAAGTACCTGCCGTCGGACTCCCGGGTCTCGCCCATCGAGCAGAAGCCGTGGCCGGGCTGGTAGTGCACGTCGAGACGGTCGAGCACGACGGTGGCGTTCTTGTCGCCGTTGGCCGCCTTGATCGCCGCTTCGACGTTCCATTTGACGATCTGGCTGTCGAGAAACAGCGTGGTATAGGCATTGCCCTTGTTGTCGAAGCCGGTGTGCAGTGGCCCGAGACCGAGTTCCGGCTCCGCCACCACCGCCTTGCGCGGATCGTCGAGCCCGCCGTCGAACCATTTCAGCACCAGATCGTGCTGGATCACCGAGCCGGTCGGCGAAAGCTTGCCCGAGCACACGTAGAAGCGGCCGTCGGGGCTGATGTTGACACCGTGCGGGTTCTTCGGGATCGGTACGTAGCAGGTCAGCGCGGTCTTGGGATCGGCGTTGGCCGCACGGGTGCCGTCGACGACCGGCACCGGCGAGTCGCCATAGGTCTTGAAGCGGCCGTCCTTGACTGCCTGCTCGATCCTCGCGACGTTGAAGAACAGGCAGGCGTCGCGCTCGGCCGACATCATGTTCTGGTACTTCACCGCCATCTCGGTGTTGTACTGGTTGGTGGCGGCCAGCTTGCCGTCGTAGGAACTGGCGACGAGGTCGCAGTTGCCGTCGATCAGCACCTGCCAGCGCACTGCCATGGTGTCGGCGTCGACGCAGGTGAACAGCGAGCGGTATTGCTCGCCGGCGTCGAGGTCGCGGCCGTCGTTAGGCAGCGGAATCGAAAACTCGGCACCGCAGAACACGCGCGTGGTGTGGTTGACCGACGCATCCACCGGGTCGCGCTTGTCCGGGAAGGTGCCGTGGAAGCCCTGGATGTTCGGGATTTCGGTGATCCTGTCGCATTCCATCGTATCGAGTCGGATGCGGGCCAGGCGGCCGTGGATCTTGTCATTGACGAAGGCATAGCGGCCGTCATAAGTGCCGTCGGTGTACGACTGGTGGACGTGATGGGTATCGCCACTGACGTACTTCGGCCGGCCGTCCGGCCGCGTGCCGAGCACCGCCTTCGATTCGTTGGTGATGCCCCAGCCCACCAGGCAGTCCTGGTTGAATACCGGGATGGTCTTCAGCAGGCGGCCCGACGGCAGGCCGTAGATGCGCACGTCGCCGTTGTGTCCGCCGCTGCAGAAATCGTAGTACGCGTCGAGTTCGCCCGGTGCCACCTCGACCGACGAATGCGACATCGGCGCGGCGGCGGGCGCCTTGGCGGCCGGCTCGCTGGCGGCCGGCGCGGCCGGTTCCTGACGGCACGAGGCGAGCCCGGTCGCCATGCCGGCACCGGCGAGCCCGGTCAGCGCCGCCGAGTTGAGAAAACGCCGGCGCTGCAGATCGGGACTGGCGTCGGCTTGGTCTTGGTTATCGTGACTCATCTGGCGTCCTCCTTCGGGTGTGGCCGCAAGGTTTCGAAGCCGAGGGCGGACCGGCAGGCCGGACCGCTACTGCTCTGCGGTAGGGCCGAAATCTACTCAGATGCAATCGGAATTGAATTGACTTTCGGCAAGGAAATCGATCGTGATAGGGCGGCGGGCGGCCGATCGGGCGATGCCGCGCAACGATGCAAACGGGCGCGAGTGGATGGAGAATGGCGACAGTCAGCGGCGTCGCGACAGATGGCGGGCGGCCGGCAGCGGGATTCGGGTGAGCGGAGGAAGGGATGACACAGGACCGGGACAAGGCACGCGAGGAATTCGAAGCACAGATGCACGCCGAGATGAGCGATCGTCTCGACGAGGAACTCGAAATGGAGATCGACGACGAGCGCATGGACGAGATGCTCGCGTCGGCCGGGGTCGCGATACCAGCGCCGGAGGACATGGATCCGCGGATCTATTTTCGTGAACTGCTGAGGCTGCAGGGCGAACTGGTCAAGCTTCAGGACTGGGTGGTCCACAACAAGCTCAAGCTGGTGGTGCTGTTCGAAGGCCGCGACGCGGCCGGCAAGGGCGGCGTCATCAACCGCATCACCCAGCGCCTGAACCCGCGCGTCTGCCACGTCGCCGCGCTGCCGGCGCCGACCGAGCGCGAGCGGACCCAGTGGTACTTCCAGCGCTACGTCGCCCACCTGCCGGCCGGTGGCGAGATCGTGCTGTTCGACCGCAGCTGGTACAACCGCGCCGGCGTCGAGCGAGTCATGGGCTTCTGCTCAGACAGCGAATACGAGGAGTTCTTCCGCAGCGTCACCGAGTTCGAGAAGATGTTGGTGCGCTCCGGCATCATCCTCGTCAAGTACTGGTTCTCGATGACCGACGAGGAACAGCACCGGCGCTTCCTGATGCGCATCCACGATCCGCTCAAGCAGTGGAAGCTGTCACCGATGGACATGGAGTCGCGCCGTCGCTGGGAGGCCTACACCAAGGCCAAGGAAGTGATGATCGAGCGCTCCCACATTGCCGAGGCGCCGTGGTGGGTGGTCGAGGGCGTACATAAGAAGCGCGCCCGCCTGAACTGCATCAGCCACCTGCTGAGCCAGGTCCCCTATGGTGAGGTCGAGCATGCGCCGGTGCGGCTGCCGCAGCGCGAATTCCATCCGAACTACATTCGCCTGCCGATTCCGGACTCGATGATCGTGCCGCGACGCTTCTGAGCGCCGGCGGGGCGCGCAATGCCGTGGCGGCCCGGATGTGCCGGCTGCGTCATGGTACTGAAACCGCACTGCAACACCGTCGCAACGCGTCGCCCGCAAGCTGGTGGACGCCGTCGACGGAGTGGCCATGCGCGTCCTGCAGCTGTCCGATGTCTATTTTCCCCGCATCAACGGGGTGTCCACGTCGATCGAAACGTTTCGCCGGCGCTTGCACGAGTGCGACGTCGAATCGATCCTGGTGGCGCCGCGATATTTCGGCGAACCGGATGCAGACGGAATCCTGCGCGTTGCCGGCCGGCCCGTCCCGGGGGACCCGGAAGACCGCCTGATGAGCTTGCGCGCGGCCGTCCACCGGGCGTCGAAGGTGGCGGCGGGCGGCGTCGATCTGATCCACGTGCAGACGCCCTTCGTCGCGCATCTGGCCGGTCGTCATGTCGCGCGTCGATTCGGCCTGCCGCTGGTGGTCAGCTACCACACGCTGTTCGAGGAATACTTCCATCACTATGTGCGATGGTTGCCGCGCGTGCTGACCGCCCGCTTCGCGCGGAGCCTGTCGCGCCGCCAGTGTCGCCAGGCGGAGTGCGTGATCGCACCGTCTGCCCAGATGCGCGAGCGCTTGCTGACCTATGGCGTGTCGCGGCCGATCGAGGTGCTGCCGACCGGCATCGAATGCGAGGAATTCGCTCGCGGCGACGGCGCGCGCTTCCGGCGCGATCACGACATTGCGGCGGATCGTCCGGTTGCCTTGACGGTGAGCCGGCTGGCGTTCGAGAAGAACATCCGCATGCTGATCGACGCAATCCGACATGCGCGCCGGATCTGTCCGCAGATACTGCTGCTGATCGCCGGGCACGGGCCGGCCGAATCCGCACTGATGCGGCAGGTGGATACGCTCGGGCTCGGCGATTCGGTGCGCTTCGTCGGCTATCTCGATCGCGCGCGGGTGCTGCCCGACTGCTATGCGGCCGCCGATCTGTTCGTGTTCGCGTCGCGCACCGAGACCCAGGGCCTGGTGCTGCTCGAGGCGATGGCCGCCGGCACGCCGGTGCTGGCGTTGCCGAGCATGGGGGCGCGGTCGATCCTGGCCGGCGGGCGCGGCTGCCTGCGTGCCCCCGACGATGTGGCCGGCTTCGGCCGGATGATCGGCGACCTGCTGAGCCATCCGCCGCACCTGGCGGAGATGTCGCTCGATGCACGCCGCTCGGCCGCGGAATGGTCCGCGTCGGCGATGGCGCTGCGGCTGGCCGAACTGTACCGACGGGTCGCCACCGGCCCACGCAAAGAGCAAACCCGGAGAGATCATTGGAAAGCCCGTACAAGGGGAAGACCGGCCTGAGGCGGCTGGTCAACGCGTTGCGTTACTCGTTCGACGGCCTGCGTGCCGCCTATCGCTGCGAGGAAGCCTTCCGCCAGGAGCTGTGGGTGGCGGCCGTCCTGGTGCCGACCGCGCTGCTGGTGGACGTAGGCCACGACTGGAAGGCGTTGATGATCGGCTCGGTGCTGCTGCTGATCATCGTCGAGCTGCTGAATTCGGCGGTCGAAGCCACCGTCGACCGCGTTTCGCTGGACGACCATCGCCTCGCCAAGCGCGCCAAGGACATCGGCAGCGCCGCAGTGCTGGTGGCGATCGGCAACCTGACCGTGGTTTGGGCCTTCGGGCTGACCGCGGTGCTGTTCACGAAGTCGTAACCGAAGCGTCATCGGCCTGACCCGGGACGCATCGACACTCGGGCGTCATGGAACGCGCTTCGGATACTGCCGAACAGCCGGGCACCGCGCCGCCGATGCGGATTGCGCTGGTCACCGAGACCTTCCCGCCGGAGGTCAACGGCGTCGCCATGACGCTGGGTCGAATGGTTGCAGGCCTGCGCGAGCGCGGCCACCAGGTCCAGTTGCTGCGGCCGCGCCAGCGGCGCGGCGAACAGCCGGCACGCCACGGCGGCTGCGAGGAACGGCTGCTGCCGGGCCTTCCGATCCCGGGCTATGCCGGACTGCGTTTCGGTCTGCCGGCCACCGGGGCACTGGTCCGCCTATGGCGGGCATGGCGCCCCGACATCGTGCATGTGGCCACCGAAGGCCCGCTCGGTTGGTCGGCGATGAGCGCCGCCCAGCGGCTCGGCCTGCCGCTGTGTTCGGACTTCCACACCAATTTCGATCATTACAGCCGCCACTACGGCCTGGGATGGCTCGATCGGGCGGTCGGTACCTATCTGCGTCGCTTTCACAATCGCGGCACCGCCACCTACGTACCGTCCCGCGAGCTGGCCGCGCGACTCGCCCAGGAGGGCTACCAGGGCGTCGACGTGATCGCGCGGGGCGTCGATTGCGAACTGTTCTCGCCGGCACGGCGCAGTGCCACGCTGCGTGGCCGCTGGGGCCTGGCCGCCGGCACGCTGGCGGTGTTGTCGGTCGGTCGGCTGGCGCCGGAGAAGAACCTGCCGCTGGTGCTGCGGGCCTTCGACGCGATCGCCGAAAAGCGTCCCGATGCGCGGCTGGTGCTGGTCGGCGACGGACCGATGCGAAAGTCGCTCGAGCGGCAGCGGCCCGACGTGGTGTTCGCGGGCCTGCGTCGCGACCAGGATCTGGCCGCCCACTATGCCAGCGGCGACCTTTTCCTGTTTCCGAGCCAGACCGAGACCTACGGCAACGTCACGCTGGAGGCGATGGCCAGCGGCCTGCCGGTGGTGGCCTACGACTATGCGGCCGCCGGCGAACTGATCCGGCCCGGCGAGAACGGCCTGCTGGCACCATTCGCCGACGCCGACGAACTGATCCGGCAGGGCGTGCGCGCGAGCCTCGATTCGCAAGGCCTGGCCGCACTCGGGCAGGCGGCGCGGCGCACCGCGCTGAGTCAGGACTGGTGCAGGATCCACGACGCCTTTGCGGCGGCGCTGGCGAAGGTGGCGCGGCGACCGGTGGCGGAGCCGGGCGGGGCGGTGCTGTCGCTCGACGGTCGCGTTGCCGCGTCCCGCGGCAGGGTGCCGCGCAGCGACGGGAGCGCGGCCCGATGACGGGTGGCGTCGCCCGATGAAGCGGGTGCGCGCGGTCTTCGTGTCCGACATCCACCTCGGTACGCGCGCCTGCCAGGCCGAGCAGCTGCTGGACTTCCTGCGGGCCTACCCGTCGGAGCGGCTGTTCCTGATCGGCGACATCGTCGACTTCTGGGCGATGAGCCGCAGCGTTCACTGGGCGCCCTCCCACAACACCGTCGTGCAGAAGGTGCTGCGTCGCGCGCGGGGCGGCGATCTGGTGGTGTTCGTCCCGGGCAATCACGACGAGGCCCTGCGCGAGCATGTCGGCAGTGAATTCGGCGCGATCCGCGTCGAGCGCGAATGGGTTCACCAGGCGGCCGACGGCCGACGCTACCTGCTGGTGCACGGCGACGAATTCGACCAGGTCACGCTGCACCACCGCTGGGTCGCGGTCCTCGGCGACGTGGCCTACAACCTGCTGGTTCGGATCAACCACTGGCTCTCGCGGCTGCGGCGCCTGCTGCACGTGCCCGGTTACTGGTCGCTTGCCGGCTACGCCAAGCGCAAGGTCAAGAGCGCGGTCGGCTTCATCTTCGACTTCGAGGAATCGGTCGCCCGCGCCACCCGGCAGCGTGGCCTCGACGGCGTCATCTGCGGCCACATCCACTGGGCCGCCGACCGCGACATCGGCGGCGTGCGCTACCTCAACTGCGGCGACTGGGTCGATAGCTGCACGGCCATCGTCGAGCATTTCGACGGTCGCCTGGAAGTCGTTCAATGGCGCGAGGCCGCCGTCGAGGCCGTGTCCCTTGCACCGCCGGCCGAGCGGCTCGAGCCGGTGCCGGAACCGACCAGACCGGTGCCGGTGGCGCGCTGCGAGGATTGATTTTCGCGGCGTTGGCGCCGAGGATGGCGGCATATCCGTCATCGTCGATCGATCGCCCCGCCGGCGATCGGCAGCAGGCGGTTGCCGAGGGGAGAGCGCCATGGCCAGACGAACCCGCGTGAGCTTCGCGACTTTCAACCTGTACAACCTCAACCTGCCCGGCAAGGGCATCTACTCCGATCGCGACGGCTGGACCGCCGAAGAGTTCGCCGCCAAGCGCGACTGGAGCGCGCGGATGGTGCGCGAGCTCGACGCCGATGTCTGGGGTTTCCAGGAACTGTGGAGCGGCGACGCGCTGGCGGCGGTGTTCGAAACGGCCGCCCTGGCCGGGCAATACCGGCTGCTGGTGCCACCGGGGCATCGCGGCACCAGCATCGTTTGTGGCGCCGCGGTGAATCAGGACATTCTCTTCGGCGAGCCGGAGTGGATCAGGGACTTCCCGCCCGGCTTCAAGCTGGACAGCGGTGGTGACGATGCGCAGACGCCGGACATCGCGGTGCGGGTGCATGGCTTCTCGCGGCCCTTGCTGCGCTTTCACATCAAGCCGCGTGCGCGCGGCAAGGTGATCACCGTCTATGTCGCCCACCTCAAGTCGAAATCGCCGTCGCGGCTCTACACCGAGGACTGGTACAAGGCCGACCCCGACTTCTACAAGGACCACGCGATCGCCCTCGGCAGCGCCGTCGCGACGATCCGGCGCACCGCCGAGGCGGCGGCGCTGCGGATGATGCTGACCGCCGACATGAAGGGCAACGACACCCCGGTGGTGGTGCTCGGCGACCTCAACGACGCCACCCACAGCAACACCCTGAACATCGTCACCGGCCAGCCCAACTACCTGATGAGCGGGCTCGACAAGGGCGGCAGCGACGACGCGCTCTACACCGTGGGCATGCTGCAGCAGTACCGCAGCTTCCGCGACGTCTATTACACCCACATCCACCAGAACGTGCGCGAATCGCTGGACCACATCCTGGTCTCCCAGGAGTTCTACGACAACTCGCGCAAGCGGCTGTGGGCCTTCAAGGGCATGGACCTCTACAACGACCACCTCAACACCGACGACCACAAGGCCGAGGGCACCGGGGACCACGGCATTTGCCGGGCCGTGTTCGAGTATCGGCCGTCGAAGGACTGAGGTGCGTCGAACCGAGGAAGCGCCGGGCCGTCCCAGGCTTCCCCGATCTCCGGTGGCGCCTTGGCCGGGTCAGGCCCGGCGCCGGGTGCTCAGAAGACGTCGGCCAGTTCCGGATCGGTGCCGATCATGCCGTTCAACTGGATCATCCGGACGATCTCGTCGTCCATTTCGGAGCGGTCGATGTGGCGGTCGTCGTTCCACGCCATGTCGAGGATCAGGCGGGACAGGCGGCGGGAAGAATCGGCAATGGATTCACGGCTGGTGATGAAGGACATTTTCATGATCGTCTCCCTTATGGGTTGTCGGGTTGCCGTGGATCGCAGCGGGTGGTGCGATTCCGTCGGCTTCTGACCATGAGTTGCGCGGGCGGGGTGGGGCGGTTCTGCTGCCTTGCGGGGTGTCGAGAACTATTTGGCAGGGACGGGCGAGGCGGAACCTACCCGAGACCTGCAAGAATCGATTGCTGTCGCCATGCCGGCGCGGCGCAGTTGAACAGCCTGGAACCGGGCGTCAGCAACAGCAGATGATTCGCCGCGGCGATGCGCTGGCGCTGGAAGCCGTCGCGCAGCACCGCAATGCAGTGCTCGCGTGACACCGGCCGGCCCATGAAGTGGCGCACGCCGGGCGTGAAGCCGGCGCCGTTGGCGTCCCACCAGGCCCGGATCTTTTCCGCATCCGGCCACGGCACGCTCTCGTCCGGATCCATCTCAATGTCGTCGTCTTCGGCATCCTCGCTGGGGCCGGTCCGGACCCCTATCGGATGGTCGCGGTCCAGATCCAGATAGGACAGGTCGAGGCCGCTGATCAGCGAAAAGGCCTCGCCGGCCGGCCGCGCCGTCTCGGGGTCGTCCATCTTGTCGATCAGCCACGGGATATAGTTCGGGTCGCCGGCGATGCCGGCGCCGATCAGCATCGTGCGCATGTTGTGCGCGGCGTCCTCGGCGAAGCTCTGCAGCAGCGCGTTGGTGGTCGGTAGCTCGGCAGCCATCATGAACAGCCACAGCGCCAGCGAGCGATGCGGGGAGTCCGAGCGCGCGATGTCCGCCAGCACCCGCAGCGCCTCGCCGCGGTCGCCCAACTGGACCGCCGCGCGCGCCGCGCGAAAACGGCACAGCGCACTGTCGTCGTCGAGTGCCTGCACACAGGCCGGCAGCAGGTCGGCGCGCCCGCACTCGCCGGCGGCGCGCAGCGCCCGGGCGCGCAGGCGCTCGTCGGTGTCGGTAGCCGCCGCCGCGAGGCTGTCGCCCGGGTCGGCGCCATGCATCGCGCAGGTCGAGATGCCGACCCGCCGCAGAAAGGGATCCTGCGCGGCGAGGAATTCGACCGTCAGCCCGCGCAGCCTATGCTGCGACACCCAGCCGAAAGCCGAGATGAAGCCGTTCTCGCTCTCCGGCACCGCCAGTACCACCGCGATCAGCCGCTCCAGGCAGGCCCAGTCACCTGCCTCGGCGGCCCGCACGGTCGCGGCAAACAGCTCGCCGATGCCGGGCGTCTCGAGCGCCGCCTCACACAGCGTCATGGCCGCATCGCCTGCCACCGCGAGGCCGTCGAGGTGAGCCGCGATGCGGTCGTCGAGGCGCCGCAGCTGGAACAGCCGGACGTGCGGCGCGGTGACCTGCGCGGCGCGGATGTTGCGCAGGATCGCGGCTTCCTCGACGTGCTGGTCGAGGATGGCGGGGATGGCGGGGCGGCTGGCGGCTAGCATGGATTGGAATGCTTCTTGGTAAAAGGGCCGGCGGTATCGATGTCCGCACCTCTTTAGCGCGATACGGTCATGCAGAGTCAACTTGGTGAGGCAGAGTGGAAGTCGTCTTCATGGCGATTTCGAGTGATGCTGTAATACAAGACCTGACCCTTCGCTCTCCCTGACCCTTTGCTCTCCCGGCTTCGAAACTATGCCTCCAGCAACGATGCCAAATAGGCGGTGAGATCCTTGTGGCGAGTTTCCGACTGACCGAAATACTCCCAAACCTCAGGCTCGACACTGTCAGTCTGTGGCCATACTAGGTAGATAAGGTCGCCATCATCGAGGTCATTGATCAGCGCGAACACCGACAGTTGTGAATTTGGAAACTGCATTGGAGCGGAGCCGTCCCAGTATTCTCGATGAGCATCCACAATCTCCCTAAGCTTGCCAAGCTTTACAATGGACTTGATATCCGAAGGAGATAGGTACTTCCATGAACTCTCGATCAACGTTCCAGTGGCCGCGTACCAATCTCGAAGTTGAGGCGACAGCGGCCGCGCAGTTTTCCCGTCGAGCGTTGGCAGAACCTTTACAGGTGATTCAGGCGGATCGACCTTAAAGCGACTGTATTCCTCCTTCAAGCCGGGCAAGCGTTCGCGCATCCCCCGTTGGCGCTCGGGCAATGCTGCGATGTAGCGCTTGAGCATTCTGGTCACCTGCGTTGTCATGCCTTGGGCTCCTCAGTCAACATCTCACCAACTTGACACTGTTGTATGACTCCCCGACGGCGATGCCCCCGAGGATTCCGCCGAAGTACGCATTCACCGGTGTGGATAGCGCCATAACCGGCCCATCAGAACTGGGTCCGCCTGCGCAAGCATCGGGCACGTGGCCAACAACTTTACCGGCGAATCGGCAGGGGTGCTGTTCCCGCTTTTCCTTCTTGTACGCCGCCGAATCTTTCTTCTCCTGATCAGTTTCCTGCCGACGGGTCATCGTACCGCCGGCATTCTGGATCTCGGCATTCCAAGCCTTCACGAAGCGCTTGGCTTGACGATCTAGCGTGCTGCCTGGTTTAAATTTATTGCAAATCTTGAGGACCTTCTTGCAGCCGTCGGTTTCGACCCATGCCTTGTTCTTCAAACCCAGCGGATCGGTCCACTCGATCGGGTTGGGGGCGTATGCGTAGACATTCGGCCCGCCTAGCAAACCGATGGGGTCGGGCGTTAGAAATAGCCCGCTGTCGGGGGTGTAGTACCGTGCGCGGTTGTAATGCAGCCCCGTCTCCGCATCAAGATACTGCCCTTGAAATCTTAACCTCTGCTGAATTTCAGTGACTTCTTCAGCAACCACATTCCCCCAAGTCCGATACGTCACCCTCCAAGTGACCTCACCGCCATCATTACTCGCCTCCAACGGCGTACCCAAATGATCCGTATGCATATGGTGCAGCACCCCGTCATGAACTTGCGCCAGCGGCACAAACGATTCGAGGTGGTACAGATGAACAATCTCGTTCCCGCCGCGCTGCTCCAGCGCCATCCGGTCCCCGTCCCAGGCAAAGTGGGTCGTGCCGAACGCATCGCTCTTGGCAACCCGCCGCCCGAATGCGTCATAGGCGTACCTGAACGTCTGCGCGGTCGCCGCATCATCCGGCCCGCGAATCACATCCGCCCGCACCAGTTGATGCGCCGCATCCCACCCAAACGAGATTCGCGTCTGCCCAGCACTGCCCCGCTTGCCCTGAAGCCGTTCGATCAAATTGCCATGGACGTCATAGTCATACCGCGCGTCTTGCCAAACGATGAGCCGATTGCCTGGCACGAAATTGCCCGCGCTGCTAGGCGTCGATGAATGTTCTACCGGCAACGGATTGCTGGCTGCATCCCAATGAAACCGCTCATTTGCAGCCATCGGCTGCCCGGTCGCATTGCCTGGTGCGTCGGCGCGAACGCCTGCGGGGCCCCAATCCTTTAACAAGCCGATCTGTGAGCGGCTAATCCGGCCGGCAGCGTCGTAGCGGTAGCGGGTCAGGCCGCGGTGGCGGTCCAGCCATTGGACGAGTTGACCGCTGGGGTCATATTCGTAGCGCCGCTCAATGATGCCTTTGAAGCGCCCCTGCACGTCACTGAATTCGCGCAAATTACCCAGCGCCGGGAAGCCCTGACTGCCGAGTTTGGTTTGTTCAGGTGACGTAGGGCTGGGTAAGGAGCCACGGACAACCCTCTGGGCACTCAGGCGCCCGGCGCTGTCATAGGCAAACTCGCTGTGCAACGCCCCCTGGCTGCGCCGCACCTCACGGTACAGCGCATCGCGCTCGAAGTCGCTGACGACCTGGCCATCCAGATTGACCTGGTGCAAATGCCCCGAGCCGTAGAACAGATGGTTCAGCTCACGCCCAGTGGGCAAGATCGTTTGGGTTCGGTTGCCAAGCGCGTCGTACTGGTGCTTGAACTCGAATTTCTTGTCGCCGATGGCTTCGCCCAGGGTTTGCGTTTCGGCCAGTAATTGGCCCAGCGGGTCATAGGCGAATTTCACCTTCGACCAGGCGTTATCGGCGCTGGTCAGCCGGCCCAGCGCGTCGTAGGTGAACTGGCTGCTGGCAGCGAACTCCGGCGACTCGCCAACGTGATGCTTGGCGATCATCCTGCCCAGCTCATCGCGCTCGAAGCGCGTTACCTTGCCGGGGCCGAAATCAGAGCCACCGCGTTCGACCACATGCGTCAATTCACCGGCGGCGTTGTAGCAGTAGCGCTGGTGTCGGCCGTCAAAGCCCACCTCGTCGGTGAGGCGATCCAGCAGGTCGTAGCCGAAGCGGGTGATTTCGCCGTTTTCATTCGTCAGCGTGGCCAGGCGACCTGCTTCGTCGTAGTGATAACGAAGTGTGTGGCCCAGCGGATCCACCCGCAGCAGCGGGGCGCCGGCGCCATTGTGCTGCCAGGTGGTGGTTTGCCCCATGGGGTCGACATAGCGAATCAGGTTGCCCTGGCCATCCCAGGTGTAGCGGTGCTGGGCCCCGTCCGGCTGGGTCACTTGCTGCAGTTGGCCGGCGTGGTCGAACACGTAGTGGGTCGTTTGCTCCAGCGCATCGGTACTGCTGAGCAAGTGGCCGAGGGCGTCGTAGGCCTGGCGGCTGGTGTGGCCCGAGCAGTCGGTGTAAGCGACGAGGCTGCCGGCTTCGTCCCACTGCAGCGTCTTGCGCTTGCCCAGCGCGTCGATGATGGCGGTGACCTGGCCCAGGGCATCCACCTCATACCGCGTGGTTTGGCCCAGCGGGTCGGTGCTGGCGATGAGGTTGCCGCGCTCGTCATACTGCCGCAACCACTCGCCGCCCATGGCGTCAGTCAGCTTGGTCGGCAGGTCGAGCGCGTTGTATTCCACCTTGGTGGCGTTGCCCGCCGCGTCCACCATCTGCGTCAGGTTGCCGCGAGGATCGAACTGGGTGGTACTGGAGCGACCCAGGGCATCGGTGCTGGCTTCCGGCCGGCCTTCGTCGTCGAAGTCGTTGCGGGTGACATTGCCGGCCGCATCGCGCACGGCGACGATGTCTTCGCGCGCGTTATGCACATAGACGGTTTCGCGCCCCAGCATGTCTGTCACACGGGTCGTGCGCCCGTTATATTCGAAGCGGTCGCCCGTGCCGTCATCCAGTGCCAGTGATTCTATGACGCGGCCGGTGGGCGTCAGCCGGTCATAGCGGTTGCTGAAGCGTTGCCCAGTGGCGAGTGTGTAGCCCACCAGCAGGTGTTGATCCCAGGCATAGGTCCGGGTGTGACCGTTGGCATCGGTGTAGCGCTGCAAATCCGGCTGGCCCGGGTCGGTGGTGTCGTCATATTCGTAGGTGGCCATTACGACGCGCGTGTCGCCCGCGTCGACGACCACCTCGCTGAGTTGCTTGCGCGCTGTCCACACCAGAAGCAGCGTTCGCCCTGCGCTGTCGATCAGGCGCTTCGGCCGGGGTGGCGTAACTTGCGCGTCGAAGTCGTCACCAAAATCGTGATCATCGAACTGCAGCACCAGTCGCCTGAAATTGCGGTCTTGCACCTCTTCCAATGGCAGCCGTGATTGGTCGGGGTGACGTTGGCGAAAGTGGTGCGTCCGGCCATCGTTGTGGCGCAGTGTCCAATGGTGGACATCGGGTCGGGTCAAGGTGAACTGTTCGTAGGCTTGGAAATGCTCCTGCCCCACCGCAAGGGCAGGCAGGAACACCTCACGCCCCTGTTCGTCCCAGTAGCTCAGGCCGTCGTCCTCCAACCATAATTCGGTTGCCAGCGGGTGGGTCCAACCTTGACCAAACCAGCCATCGCTGCGTGCATCGCCACTGCGGTATTGACGGCGCCATTCCAGTTCGATCGGGCCGGGCAGTTCAAAGTCCAATTGGTCGAGTGATTTTTCTCCGGTAGCGATGATGACGGGATGGCTGGACCGGGTTCTGCGTGCGGTGGTCGTGCGAGCGGGTGGAGACACGGCCGCTTTGTCGTCCGGCTCTTGGGCAAGCCGCGCCGTTCCGGCCGGAGGCGTGCTTTCGGTGGTCATTTCTTGGCAGCACAAGCGGTGCAGACGGGAATGTCCGGTGGGGCGATCTCGTCGATATAAGGCCAGGGAGGGGTATTTCCCGGCATCGACGACATATGGTTGTGCGTGGTCGTGTCCATCGCCCGCACGACGTTCTGCCCCTCCACCTTCACGTCCATGGACCACATCGTGAAGTACACCTTTCCCCTGTTCTTGCTGGTGATCACCCCCTTCTTGGCCGCACAGCCGGCTTCGTCGCCCATGCTCTTCTTGAAGCAGGACTTGTTCTTCAGCATGACCTCCTTGTTCGAGATCTTGACCGAGGTCGAGCCGCCGGTGGTGTCGCTGGCCATGCCGGTGTTGGGGTAGGGAATCGGCACGCCGGGCGGGGTCGCGGGATTCTCGGGTGGGGTGAAGCAGACGTCGGGGAAGGCGCAGATCGACTTGCCGGCGGCGGCCTTGCAGGACACCTCCCTATTGTTGGCGAAGACCTGGTTGGCCATCACACGGCTCCGTAGCGCAGCACCGCGGCGGCACGCTCGCCGGTGTCGTTGGCGAAATGGGTCAGGATGCCGGGGCCCGGGGCGTAGCCCTTCTGGCAGGCGGCGTGGCTGTCTATCAGCACGGCCAGGCCGACGGCGGCGCCGGATTCGCCGATCGCTTCGGCCGGGTGCCAAAGATCGAACTCGGCCTTGGGCTGTCGCAACGTACGGCTCAATGCTAGCGAGGCCTCCTTGAAGTAGTACTGCTCGCCCGAGATGTCGGTGTTGCGGAAGTCGAGCTCGTGCATTTCGCAGCCGGCGTCGGCGAGCGCGGCCTTGACCGCGCTGGTCAGGCCTTCGGCGCGCAGCGGTTCGCCCGAATCGATATGTGCCGCTTCCATGCCGAAGCCGATACCCGTGCATCGCAGCCGGCCATCGGCGGCGACGAGGACCGCGCCGCCGGCTTCGCCGGGCATGAAGCCGTTGGAGTTGTCCTCGGCGAGCAGTCGATCGTGGCGATCGTAGGTGCTTAGCGTGGGCCAGCTGAGGAGGCTGTCGGTGGCGGCGATCAATACGAGCGGGGTGTCGTTTCCGTGGATCAGATGGCGCGCATGGAGCAGCGCAACGGCGATGCTGACGCGGCCCCTGGGAATGATCGCGGAGTCGGGCGCGAAGTCGATATCGAGCTCCCGCTCGATATCGATGAAGAGCTGGTCGTCCAGCCCCTCAAGGCGACCGGGCCGCTCGTGTTCGGCGACGCACAGCAGCAGCGGGATGCGCGCCCATCCGGCCTTTGGAATGGCATCCATGCACTCGGCGATCGCCATCGCTGCCATCTTCGCCAGCTTGGCTCGGCCGCGCCAAGGATGTTCGAGCGGCACCTGATGGGCCATGATCCATTCGCCGCCCGAGTTCATGAAGCGGGTCTCGGTGGGGTTGCTGATCTTGGCGCGCATCGCGGCGCAGCTTGACGGGGCCGACAAGCCCACGCTGGTGACCAGGCCGGTACTTCGGATCGCGATCGGCTTTGCGGGCATCTACTCGAACGCCTCCGCCGCTTCCTTGCGCTGCCGCGTCAGTTCGGCAAGGGAAGGGTAATAGGTCTTGCCCAGCACGCTCGCGCGCCGCGAGCCGCGGCTGTTATTGCCAATCAGCACATGGGCGATCTCGAACATGTTCTTGTTGAGGGGTCGCGCCACGCGCCAGGTCATGGTCAGGCGTTCCTCGTCGGGCTCGAGGACGACGGTGTCCAGATTGGCGGTGAGGTCTTCACGGTCGCCCTTTTTGGGGAAGATGTGCACCGGTGCGTCGAAGCTGGGCAGAGAGAAGCTGCGGCGACCATCGGGGGTCAGATTCAGCAGCGTGACGCGTTGGCCGGCGAGTGGGGTATCCAGTTGCTGGTCGCGCGGGGCCGACTGGTAGTACTGCTCATCGAAGTCCGGCGGCAGGAAAGGAAAGTGCTCGTCGATCCAGGCTTGGTCGTAGGTGCCGGCATGCAGGTAGCGCGGCTCCCAGCCACGGCCTAGCGGCCCGAAGGCCATCGGGGCGTAGTTGTCATCCGGCTTCTCTATCGGCCGCTTCAGCTCCTCGGTATTGGGCAGCGGCGCGCCGTCGACCCATTCGCGCCTGAGCTGTCTGTGATAGCCGACGCCGACCGGGTTGCGCATGAAGGCCGTGTGCTTGCTGACGTCGTCGCCGTTCGCGTCGGTGCCGCCATAGGCCACGTCGTACGAGATCGGCTTGCGGATGAAGGGTTCGGGGGCGCTGGCGCTCACGCTGCGCAAACCCGCCTGCCAGTGGCGGTCACCGACCACCGCAAAAGTCTTCTCGATACTGCCGATGCGCAGGCCCACCGGTATCCGCGTCGCCGGCCGGCCCTCGGGGGCGTAGGCGCTGCCGATCAGCAGGAATTCCGGGCGCGGCTTGCATGGCGCAAAATCGACTTCGTAGAGCGGTGCCGAAAATCCAGGCTCGCCGGTGAAGGTGTCGGCCATCACCATCGGCAGTTGCTCGGCGGCGAGGTGCAGTGGCTGGTCGGGCGTATGCGGCAGCTCGAAGGTGCCCTTGATGACCACCACCAGCAACTCGCGGCCGCTGGGCTCCATGCCCATCGTGTAGGCGGCGGTCATGCGGGTGGCGTTGATGAGTTCCATGCTGACCTGGAGCGTTGCGGTATCGGGGTCATGAGTTCGCAGGCGCTGCGGCTGGCTCAGTTCAATTGCACCGAGCCGCCTTTGATCCGATTCACGCCGGCCGAACGGCTCAGCACGTAGTTGCCCTTTATCAGTACCTTGCCGGCCCGGGTGAGGGTGATGCTCGCCTTGCCGCAGCGAAGCACGAGTTGCTCCTTGGCGCTGACCTGCATGCGCTCGCCATCGGCATCGACCTCGACCTGTCCTGGGCCGTCGCCCATTGGCGAACGCTCGCCGTCGCGCAGAACGCCCATCACGATCGGGCGCAAGGGGTCGGCGGCCTCGAACATCAGCACGACGTGCCGACCGATATGCGCGCCGTGCAGATCGACGGTGCTGCGGGCGGCCAACGCGGCGGTGCCCGGCTGCCCGGCATAGCGCACCAGCGGTGAGCGGCCATCGTCACGGATGGCCAGCAGTTCGCCGATAAGGACACCGGCGCACGAGGGGCTGTGGAGCGGGCTGGCAGGCGCCGATTCGACCAGGGGGCGCAGCAGGTCGGTAGCTGATTCGAACTTTGTCGGGTTCGGCGCCTGGTCCACGATTTCGTCTCTTGCGCTCATGGGAATGCTCCCCTTTTTTGCCGTCTTGATCAGTTCTGAAGAATCTTGCTGCCCTTCAACACCACATTCTTGCTGGCCTTGATGTTGATCTTGCCCGAGCCCTCGACTGTGATGTCCTTGCCCTTGATGGTGATGGTGCCGTCTTTCTTCATCGTGATGCTTGCGCTGCCGGTCTTGATGGTGACCGAATCTCCTGCGTCGAGGACTAGGTTCTTTCCCACCTGTACGGCGTCATCTTTTCCAACACGAGTGCTTCGCCCTCCGTCGATAGCACGGGACTCGTCAGCACCAATGGAGGTTGAGAGGTTCGTACCGACCGCGACCGACTGCTCGGCGCCAATGCTGACACTCTGGCTTAGACCGACGGCAACCGCCTGCGCGGCACCGATCGTGATGCTTTCGTTTACGCCAACCGCATGCGCGCGCTGCAGGGCGACGGTCTTGGTCTCACTGCCTTGGACGGCAATCGTGCGATTCGCCCCGATCGTTACGCTCTCGTTGTTGCCAACCCTCTCGGTACGATCGGTGCCGATAGCGATCGTCTCGCTGCTACCGACCTGCTCCACCCGATCGACACCAATTGTGATGGTCTCGTTGTTGTCGACCGTCTCGGTGCGATCGTGCTTGACGTGGGTGGTCTCGTCGTTGTCGATCGTCTTCGTGCGGTCGTGGCCGACCCAGTGGGTCTCGTCGTTCTCGACCTCGATGTCCTGGTTCTTCTCGGCGTGGAGCCAGAGTTGCTCCTCGCCTTTCTTGTCTTCGAAGCGGATGGCGTTGGCGTTGGCCGCGCTGCCGCCGAGGCTGGAGCGGGTGAGCAGGCCGGTCTGGGTCTTGTTGGCGGGCAGGTCCCAGGGGGGCATCTCGGCTGCGTTGTAGACCCGACCTGTGATCATCGGCCGGTCCGGATCCCCCTCGACGTACTCGACGATCACTTCCTGGCCGATGCGGGGGATCGCGATCATGCCGAAACGGCTGCCGGCCCATGAGTGGGAGGTGCGAATCCAGCACGAGGCGTTTTCGTCCGGACTGCCGTAGCGGTCCCAGTGAAAATGCACCTTGACCCGCCCGTGGGCGTCGGTATGGATCTCTTCGCCGGCCGGACCGGTGACGACGGCGGTCTGCAGGCCCTCGACGATCGGCCGCGGCGTGAGCCGCTTCGGACGGAACTGCTGATCCGACGAGAGCGCGGTGAAACGACAGTCGTAGGTTGCTCCGGAGGGTGAGTCGCTCTCGTAGCCCTCTGCCTGGAACTGATGTTCGCTGCGAGTGATCAGGTATTCGCGATTCTGGTCGGCCCGCGGGTGGTGGCTCAGCGAAAACAGCGCGCCCGTCGCGATGCCCCGTGCATTGGTCACGCCGTTCGCGAGCTCGAATTCGCTGTGCGCCTCGTCGCGCCGCGCCCGGATATAGCTCTCGCCGTCAGCCTTGTCGTAGAACTCGCCGGGATAATCGAAGAATTCGTAATCCGCGTGCTCGTGTTCCCGCGGCTGCTCGGCATGCACCTGCAATGGCACCGACGGCTTCAGGAAGTCGTAGTCGGTGGTTGCAAAGCGTCCCGGCTGTACCTGCCGGGTGAATGACCATTCGGAAATGTGATCGAGTTCGGTACGGCCGGTCGAACGAGGGGCGACGAATGGCACGTCGGCATAGCCCGGATACGGTTCGTGGGCGGGATAGCCATCGGCCAGCACCAGTACGTTGCGCATGCCTTTGTACTGGAAATAGTAATAGATGCCCTCTTCCTCGAGCAATCGGCTGACAAAGGCGAAGTCCGACTCTCGATACTGGACGCAATACTTGCGGACCGGATAGCTGGCGGTGAGCCGATCGTCGAACGTGGCCGTGTCATGCCGGGCGAAGACGTCCTTGACGATGTCGGGGACGGTCATGTGCTGGTAGATCCGGCAGTCGGCCCGCCGCGTCAGGAACCACAACCAGGGATGCACGGTGGCATGGTAGACATGGAAGCGGCCATGCATGCCTTGCTGGCTGAATCGGGTGACATAGCCGGAAAAATCGCGCTGGGAGTCGTCGGGCAGCAACAGGGATGTCTTGACGCTCTTGCCCAGCAAGGCATCGGGGTCGATGCTGCCGTCCTCACTGAGGCATTCGAGTTCGAATTGGCTGAGCCGGGCGAGTTCTTCCTGCACCCGCATCCGGTAGAACAACAATACGTTCTCGCCGAGCGGCGATTCGAGCTTGTAGAAGCGGGACTGCTCCGGCATGGCGCCCCTCAAGGTAAGGGCCGCCTCCGACGACAGATTGCGGCCCGCGAACAAATACTCGATATGGCTTCAGCATGGCTGGCCGCGGTCGGCCGGTCAAGCAATCCATGCGGTTCATGAGTGTGATATTTCACATACCCGGATTAGATATGCTGCTCGCCGGGCAAGTCCTGCAATCGCCTACGGGCGAATCCCGAATGCATCAGTTTCGATCGGAATCGACTGCGGAGCAACGATCCTGTGCCGGGCCGATCGGCATCCAGGCGCGATCGATTGCGGAAGGCGCATTCACCTTCATTGTGTCATTGGTGGTGGCTGGCACATGGTTGCGCCGCGCATTCAGGCGAGGCTGAAACGAAGATCGGAAAAGCGCGGACCGATCGAAGCGACCGCATTCCACTTTCGCCAATGCGTGGAATTCGCCCCGCGCGCTGCCGGCGCAGCGGTGCCGAAGATTCGCCGAGGCGTTCTACTGCTAATGCGACTCGGCAGCCCGCAACGAGCGCGCGGCCAGCAGATCGAGCACCGTCCCGAGACCAGCCTCGATGTCGTGTGCCGCCTGCGGGCTCTGGCGGCCGAGGTTCAGCAGGGCGAGCCCGGTCAGCGTGGCCTGCAGGGTCAGCGCCTCGGCTTCGGTGCCGCGAAGGCCGAGGGAGCGCAGCACGTCGGCGAGCGCGTCGCGGAGGTGGGCGACGAGGCGCTCGAGCACCGGACGCAGTGCCGGGTCCTGGTCGGCGGCGAGGACCAGCGAGGCCAGCATCCGCACGCGGGGGAGGTACATGGCGCCATCGACCAGGGCGCCGGGCAGCTCGGCGCGGTGGGTCTGGACGCCGACCAGGGCCTGGTCCACCGAATGCTCGGCGAGGGCCAGCAGCAGGTCGGCACGGGTCGGAAAGTAGTAGGTGAGGTGGCTCTGCCTGAGGCCCGCGGCGCGCGCGATGCGCGTCTGGGTGACCGCCGCCAGCCCTTCGTCGTTGAGCAGCGCGGTGCCGGCATCGAGGATGCGTGAGCGGGTATTCCTGGTCATCGGGACGTGGCGGCCGACTGCGCTCCGGAGTGGGGTTGGTGATGCTACCAGTTCTGCGCGTGGTCGCGGATCGCGGCCAGGGGCATCCGACGGTCGGCCTATGCAGATCGGCGTGCGCCGTGTTGTTCCCGCAGCCTGCAGTTTGTCCGTCAATGCGACGGGATCGGCGTCGTGCCGCGGCTGGCGATCAATCGGATGTGTCGGTGGCCGGCTCGGGTTGGCTGGCCAGCAGGATGACCTCGATCTCTTCGGTGATCTCTTCCTGACGGGCGCGATTCGCCCGCCGCGCGAGGGCGTCGAGGCGCTCGTCCACGCTGCGGCGGGCCCGCTCCATGTGGGCCAGGCGCTGTTCGTTCTCGTGCAGCAGCGCTTCCAGCAGTACGCCGGCGAGCGAGACGTCGAGGTACTGGTCGAGCAGGGCGGCGTGCAGGGCGTGCGGTGCCAGCTGCAGGTCGACCGGGTAGGCGGACGGCGCCGGCGGCAGGGCCTCGTCGGGAACCGGCAGCAGGCGCGTGCGGGTGATGCCGTCGGCGCCGGCGGCATGGACGGTCATGGCCGGCAGCGGCGCGCCGGAGGCACTCAGCAACGGTGTCAGGGCGGCCACCAGCGCGGCCTGGACGCCGAGCACCTCGTCCGCGATGCCGGCGCCTTCGAGCCGCGCCACCGGTGCCGGCGCCTGCTCGGGCCAGGCGTCAGCGAGGCGGCTGCCGACCAGCAACCAGCGGGTCGCAGGATCGCGCACGTGGCCCAGGGCGTCGTCGGCGAGACGGCGATTGAGATCGCCGCAGAAGCCGCGCTCCGAGCCGATCACGCAGATCACCTCGCCGGCCATCGTCGGGTCCGCCAGACTGGCGCCGTGGTCGCGCAGGAGGTGGCCGTAGGCCTCGCGCACGACCGCGGCGGTCTCGCGCTGGGCGTCGATGAAGGTCGCGATGCGTCGGCTCTCGGCCAGCGCCAGGCTGCGCATTGCACCAAGCAGTTCGCCGATCTCGCCGAGTCGCTCGATGTGCCCGAGCAGTTCGCGTCGCCGGCTCATGACTCGGCTGCCAGCCAGCGGTGGATGGCGGCGAGCCAGCGCTCGCGCGGGCTGTCCAGCGCGAGCGCATCCTGGGCCACGCCCTCGCGCAGGCGACGGAGCATCGCCTGCAGATCATCGCCTTCGAAGCCGTCGAGCAAGCCTTCGTTGCAGCAGATCATCCATGCCAACTGGTCGGCCGGCTGGTGCGGGTCGAGCCGGTCCTGCGCGAAGATTGCCCGCAGCAATCGACCGCGCGCGATCCGGGCTTGCATGCCGGCGTCGAGCTTGGCGCCGAAGCGGGTGAACACCTCCAGCTCGAGGAACTGCAGAAAGTCGAGCTTCATGCGGCCGGCCTCGCGCTTGATGGCCTCATGCTGGGCCTTGCCGCCGATGCGCGACACCGAGCGCGAGATGTCGATCGCCGGCAACAGGCCGCGGGCGAACAGGGCCGCGTCGAAGTGGATCTGGCCGTCGGTGATCGAAATCAGGTTGGTCGGGATGTAGGCGGCGATTTCCCCCTGCTCGGTTTCGGCGATCGGCAGCGCGGTCATGCTGCCGCCGCCACCGGTCGCGGCCAGTCGGGTCGAGCGCTCCAGCAGCCGCGCATGCAGGTAGAAGATGTCGGCGGGATAGGCCTCACGGCCCGGCGGACGGCGCAACAGCAGCGAAAGTTCGCGATAGGCGCGGGCGTGGGTGGTGAGGTCGTCGTAGATCACCAGGGTATCGTGGCCGGCGGCCATCCAGCCTTCGGCGACCGCGCAGCCGGCGAACGGCGCGAGGTAGCGGATGCCGGCGCTGGCAGTGGCCTCGGCGACCACCACGGTGGTGTAGGCGAGCGCGTCGTGGCGGCGGAGCATGTCGATGGTGTGCACCACCGACGAGCGCTTCTGGCCGATCAGCACATAGACGCAGCGCACGGCCTGGCCACGCTGGGCGATCACCGCGTCGAGCGCCAGCGTGCTCTTGCCGGTGCCGTTGTCGCCGATCAGCAACTGGCGCTGGCCGCGACCGATCGGGATCAGCGTGTCGACCACCTTGTTGCCGGTGTAGAGCGGGCGGTCGACGAAATCCCGCGCGACGATCGCCGGCGACGGCCCGTCCACCGGGCGCAGCTGCTCGCACACGATCGGTGCGTCGCCGTCGAGCGGCTGGGCGAGGGGATCGACCACCCGCCCGAGCAGCGCGTCGCCGGTCGGCATCGTCAGTTCGTCGCCGGACAGGCGGGCTTCGCAGCCCGCCATCAGCGACGGCGTCGCGGTCAGCAGGATCGCGCCGATGCGCCGGGCGGTCAGGTGCACGACCAATGCCTCGGAGCCGTCGTCGATCTTGACGATGCCGTCCATGCGCGCCGACGGCAGGCCGTCGATCCAGACGATGCCGTCGCCGACCGAACTGACCCGTCCGCGCTCGATCACGCGCAGCTTGGGGCGATAGTCGTCGGGACGATGCTCAGCCGCCACAGTGCCTCGCCCCCTCGTGGAAGTAGGGCAGTTCGTCGGCGACGCTCGCTGCCAGCAGCCACGGCCCGAGTCCGACGCGCAGGCCGGCCAGCAGGGCAGGGTCGGTGGCGTAGTCGGCCGGCAGCGGGTGGCCGGCCAGTTCAGCCAACGCGCCTTCCAGCGCCTGTCGGGCGCTCGCCGCCAGCGGGTGCGCGCTGGTGACCGCCAGCCGCGCACCGGATTCGGCGGCGGCAGCGCGGAGGCCTTCGACCTGTGGCGCCGGCAGGGTGGGCAGGTCTTCGATCAGCAGATCGAGCAGGCGGCGGTCGAAGTGAGCATCGCCGAGGCGCCCGAGCAGCCGTGCGGCGAAGGCGCTAGCCTTGCGCTGGGCGTGTGCTTCGGCCTGTCGCTCGCGTTCCGCCGCGTCGCGCTCGGCCAGCGCGGCCCGCTTGTCGCGCTCACCTTGCAACTCGGTGTCCAGGGCGGCGAGGCGGTCGCGCCGTTCCGCTGCGATTTCCTCGGCGAGGCGGGCGAGCCGGTCGGCGTGGGCCGCGTCGGTTTCGGCGAGCCTGGCCTCGTACTGTGTGCGCAGCTCCTCGGCGCGCCGTTCGGCCGCACGGGCGTCTGCCACCGACTGGTCGATGGTGGCCTGGCGGCGGGCGATGGCATCCATCACCGGTCGGTACAGGAAACGCTTGAGCAACCACACCAGGACCAGGAAGTTGACGACCTGCAAGCCGAAGGTGGTCCAGTCGAGTTCCATGTTGCGGCCCTCAGCGCACCAGGTATTCGAGCAGGGGGTTGCGGAACAGCACGATCAGCACCACCACCAGGACGTAGATCGCCAGTGACTCGATCATCGCCAGGCCGATGAACAGCAGGCGTGAGATCGACTTCTCCGCCTCCGGCTGGCGCGCGATCGCCTCCAGCGCCTGGCTGATCGCCTTACCCATCGCCAGGGCCGGGAAGAACACGCCCAGCGCGATCGCGAGCAGCGCGCCGACGGTGGACAGCGTGGTGAAAAGCGTCATGTCGCTCATGGGGGGGCTCCGTGGGTGGGTTCGTGGTCTTGCGTGCGACTCTGCTGCGACTGGATGCCGCCGGCGATATACACCAGCGCCAGCATGCCGAAGATGTAGGCCTGCACCAGCGCCTCGACCACGTGCAGCACCAGCACCGGCACCGGCACCAGGAAGCCGGCGACCAGCAGCACCAGCACGGCCGCGGTTTCCAGGCTCATGACGTTGCCGAACAGGCGCACCGCCAGCGCCACCGTGCGCGAGACTTCGCTGACCACGTGAAACGGCAACATGATCGGGCTGGGCTGGAGGTAGTGGCGCAGGTAGGCGCGCGGCCCTTCGCTGGTGAGGCCGAACCAGTGCACCGAGACGAACACCAGGGCCGCAAGCGCCGATGTCGTGGACAGGTCGCCGGTGGGCGAGGTCATGCCCGGCAGGATGCCGACCAGGTTGGCCACCGCCAGAAACAGCCACAGGCTGCCGACGAAGGGCAGCAGGCGTCGGCCGTGCCCGGGCAGGGTGTCGTCGATCGTCGCGTGGATGGCGGCGACGACGCCTTCGAGCACGGTCTGCCAGCGGCCGGGTTCGAGCCGAAGGTGGCGGGTGACCACCGCGCAGAGGCCGGTCAGCGCCAGCATCACGGCCCAGGTCGTGACCACCGCGCGGGAGATCGCCAGCGGCCCGATCGTGAACATCACGGTTTCGGCATTCATCGATGGTCCCGGATGAAGCGATAGACGTTGACCGCGCCGAAGACCACCCCGAGCAGGATCAGGCTCACGGTCCAGCGCACCGAAAATCCGTCGGCGAGGCCGTCGAGCCAGTTGCCGAGGTAGGCGCCGGCAACCACCGGGACGACGAACAGGCCGGCGATGCTGCCCATGAAGACGGTGTAGCCGAGCACCGTGCGGCGCTCGCGCTCGGCCACCTCCCGCCGGTCGCAGTCGCGCCGCACGGCCTCGTCGAGGCGTTCCCGTTGGGCGCGTTCGGGGCCGCTGGCGTTCATCGCTCCATCTCCCACAGGCGCCGCATCAGCATCTGCTCGAAGCGATCGAGGTTGTGGCGCAGATCGGCGCGACGGGCATCCTCGCGACGCCCCTCGTCGGCGAGGGCGGCGAGCAGCGCGCCGGCGTCGTCGCCGACGGTGAAGTGGCGGCAGGCGATCGCCAGCCGCCCGTCGTCGAAGGTGAGGGCGCCGCCGGGCAGTGCGACGTGGCGCCAGCGATCGGCCGCGGCGACATGGAAGCGGGCGAGCCCGTATTCGAGTGCGGTGACGAGTGGCGAGCGCCCGGGCAGGATGCCGAAGCGGCCCGACCCGTCGGTGCCGACGAAATGATCGACGGCCGCGACGTGTTCGACGCGGCGCGGGCTGGCGAGAACCAGCTCGAACCCGCTCATGGCGATTGCTGCATCGCGCCGCGCATGTAGCAGTCGGCCTCGGCGAGCCCGTCGAAGCGTCCGTCGAGGAAGCCCTCGCAGTCCGCCAGCGTGGTTTCCAGCGGCACCGAGGTGCCGCCGATGCCGGTATGCTGGGCGACGACGTGGAAGGGCTGCGTCAGATAGCGCTGCAGCCGCCGTGCGCGGTTCACGACGCGCCGGTCTTCCTCCGACAGGGACTCCATGCCGAGCATCGCGATGATGTCCTCGAGCTCGTGCATGCGCGCGAGGTGAGCACGGACCGCTTCGGCGACGCGATAATGGCGTTCGCCGAGGAAGTGCCGATCCATCATCTTGCTCGCCGACTGCAGCGGATCGACCGCCGGATAGATGCCCTTCGCCGCTTGCGTGCGCGACAGCACGACCATGGTGTCGAGGTGGCCGAAGATCGCACTGACGGCGGGGTCACTCATGTCGTCGGCCGGCACATAGACGGCCTGCACCGAGGTGATGCTGCCGGCCGTGCTGGAGGCGATGCGCTCCTGCAGTTCGGCGACCTCGGAGAGCAGCGTCGGCTGGTAGCCGACGGTGGCCGGCATGCGGCCGAGCAGGCCGGAGATTTCGCTGCCCGCCTGCACGAATCGGAATACGTTGTCGATCAGCAGCAGCACGTCGCGGCCGGTGGTGTCGCGCAGGTATTCGGCATAGGTCAGCCCGGTGAGCCCGACCCGGAAGCGCACGCCCGGCGACTCGTCCATCTGCCCGAACACCATCACCGTGCGCGGCATGACGCCGGCCTGGCGCATGTCGTGCCACAGTTCGTGACCCTCGCGGATGCGCTCGCCGATGCCGGCGAACACCGACACCCCCTGGTGGAGCTGGATCACCGCGTTCATGAACTCGGTGATCAGCACCGTCTTGCCGACGCCGGCACCGCCGAACAGGCCGGTCTTGCCGCCGCGCACGAAGGGGCACAGCAGGTCGATCACCTTGATGCCGGTCTCGAGCACGCTCTCGGCGCCACGGGCATCGGCCAGCGGACCCGGCGCCGCCACCAGCGGGCGGCGATCGATCGCGTCGAACGGTGCCTCGCCGTCGAGCGGCGCACCGAAGACATCGAGCATGCGCCCGAGGCAGTCGGGCCCGACCGGCACGTCGATCGGCCCGCCGCCGTCGATCACCGGCAGACCGCGGGCGAGGCCGGTGGTGCGATGCAGGGCAATGGCCCGCACGTGGCGTTCACCGAGCTCGCGGAATACCTCGAGCCGGCACAGTTCGCCGCCCGATTCCACCCACAGGGCGCGGTGCAGCGGTGGCGTGCGATCGCACACGATGTCCACCACCGGCCCCTGGACGGCTTCGATGATGCCGATGCGACGGCTGTCGAGATCCCCGTGTTTCATGATGGGCAAGCTCCGTTGCCATCATCGTACGCCGCTGGGCGCGTCGAAACTTGAGACAGGTCAGAAATCCGTTGCGCTGCGACATCGCATCGACCGATGCGCTGTTGCGGACTGCGGGGGGATGTCCTGGTGGGCGGTACTGGGATCGAACCAGTGACCCCTGCCGTGTGAAGGCAGTGCTCTACCGCTGAGCTAACCGCCCCAGCCAAAAGAGCGGCGATTTTAGGGGCGGGCCGGGGTTGCGTCAAGGCGGCGGGCGGGGGCAGAAGGGCCCCGTTCGCGTAGAATGCCCGGCTTTGTCGCAGCGCCTCCGAGCACGATCGATGTCCACACCCGTCCGCACCCGTTTCGCCCCCAGCCCGACCGGTTACCTGCATATCGGTGGCGCGCGTACCGCGCTGTTCTGCTGGGCCTTCGCCCGTCGCCACGGCGGCCAGTTCATCCTGCGCATCGAAGATACCGATGTCGCGCGCTCGACGCCGGAAGCGGTGCAGGCGATCCTCGACGGCATGCGCTGGCTGGCGCTGGACTGCGACGAAGGCCCGTTCTACCAGATGCAGCGCATGGATCGCTACAAGGCGGTGATCGGCGAATTGCTGGCGAGTGGCGAGGCCTACCATTGCTACGCCTCGCCCGAGGAACTCGATGCGATGCGCGAGGCGCAGCGTGCCCGTGGCGAGAAGCCGCGCTACGACGGTCGCTGGCGGCCCGAAGCGGGCAAGTCACTGCCGTCGCCGCCGGCCGGCGTACAGCCGGTGGTCCGCTTCCGCAACCCGGCCGACGGCGCGGTGGCGTGGGACGATCTGGTCAAGGGGCGCATCGAATTCGCCAACGCCGAGCTCGACGACCTGATCATCGCCCGGCCGGACGGCACGCCGACCTACAATTTCTGCGTCGTCGTCGATGACCGCGACATGGCGATCACCCATGTCATCCGTGGCGACGATCACGTCAACAACACGCCACGCCAGATCAACATCCTGCGGGCCCTGGGTGCCGAGGTGCCGCAGTACGCGCATCTGTCGATGATCCTCGGCGACGACGGGCAGAAACTGTCGAAGCGCCACGGCGCGGTCAGCGTGATGCAGTATCAGGAGGCGGGCTATCTGCCCGAGGCGGTCGTCAATTACCTGGCGCGACTGGGCTGGAGCCACGGCGACGACGAGATCTTCTCGCGCCAGCAGTTGACGACGTGGTTCGACCTCGACCACATCACGGCGTCGGCTGCGCAGTTCAATACCGAGAAGCTCAACTGGCTGAATGCGCACTACATCAAGCAGGCGGACGATGTGCGGCTTGCAGCCGATGTCGCCGAGCGGCTGGTCGCGCGTGGCGTCGAGCCCTCCGACGGCCCGGCGCTGTCCGCGCTGATCGCGCTGTACAAGGACCGCGCGGCCACCCTGGTCGAACTGGCCGATGGCGTCGAGCCGTTCTACCGGGCGCCGGCCCCGTCGCCGGAACTGCTGGCCGAGCAACTGACCGAGGCCTCGCGCGGGGCGCTGGCCGATCTGTCCGGCCGGCTGGCGACGATCGACTGGCAGCGCGAGGCGATCAATGGCGAGATCAAGACGGTGATGAAGGCCCACGGACTGAAGATGCCCCAGGTGGCGATTCCGTTGCGGGTCGCGTTGCTGGGGGTCAAGCAGACGCCGTCGATCGATGCCGTGGTCGAGGCCATGGGCCGCGAGCGGGTGCTGGCGCGCATCGGAGCCGTGCTCTGACCGGATGTCCCGGGCCGTCGGCGACGTGGGCGCGGTGCCCGGGATGGCATTCCGCTAAACTTTGTCGGTTGCGATCGTGGCCGGCTGAGCGCAGGCGCCGGCGGAGGGTCGCTGGTGGAGTGATCGGAATGCCCGACGAATCGGCGAGAATCGTGTTCGCGGTCGCACTCGCGGTCGTGTTGCTGACGATCCTGCTGGTGCGGCGTCATCTGCGGCAACGTGGGCGCCGGGATGGCGAGCGGGCCGAAGGCCTGAATGCGGCCGAAGTGCTCGCCCAGGTGCCGTCGCTGGCGGCCGGCAGCGATTTTCTGTATGCGGTGGCGCTGGCTGCCCACGGCACGCGCCCGATGCAACTGCTGGTGCGCAACCAGGACGACGACACGGTCGGCCGGATCGGCTATCCGACCGCGCGCGGAAGTGTTCTGCGCACGATCGAATGTGTCGAGGGCCAGTTCGAATGCCATCGCATGTTCGGCATGACCGCCGACAAGGTCACCCTGCACCGCAGTGGCAGCGATGCGATCCGCATGCTGTTCGAGCCGGGGGCGGAACTGGAACGATACCTGTGCAACGGCGAGGTCCGTTACGAGCGCAAGCTGTTCGGCGGCCAGGCACCACGCGAGTGGCGGATCGAATCGCGCGGCGAGACGGTGGCGCGGCTGATCGCTCTGGGCGAGGAATACGGCGCCGGCGCAAGGATGCTGGTACCACTGCGAGAGCTCCCGCTGGTCGATCAGTTGTTCGTGATCGCGATGTCCAATCGCGCCCAGGCGCGGGCCTGAGCGCGCTCGGCCGCGGTTCGATGACAAACGCCGACGCCGTGGCCCCGACCGACCCCACCGGGGCGGGCGGGCGGCGACGACCGGATTTCTCCGGATTGGATCGGCTCGGCCTGAACCTGCACGCAATCCTGCCGCTGTCGGCAATGGACCGGGCGTGGCGCGGAAAGCCGGCTACCCGGGTCGAACGCGGGCATTGGCGGCAGGTGGTCGTCGTTGGCAATGGCGGGCCCAGCCTGTGGCGAACGCTCGAGCAGCGGGGCATCACCGGCAATGACCCGATCGACCGCTTCAGCGTGCAGGCGGTGTCGGACTGGCTGGCCTCGCAGGCGCCTTCGGCGCGCTCGCTGCTGCTCTACCCGGCGCAATCGGGTATCGATCTGCAGACGCTCGGCCGGCTCGCGGGGTGGCATCAGCCCAGCCCGCTGATGCTCGGCATGCACCCGGGATGGGGGAGCTGGTTCGGCTATCGTGTGGTCATGCTGACCGAAACCGACTGGGTCGAGGACGTGCGCGCAGCCGGGACCTCAGCCTGCGAGGGCTGTGCAAGCCGGCCCTGCGTCACGGCGTGTCCGGCCGGCGCCGTCGGCACCGGCCTCGATCTGGCGCGCTGCATCGCCCATCGGCTGTCGCCGGATTCTCCCTGCGCGACGGACTGCCTCGCACGGCTGGTGTGTCCGGCCGGCGCCGAACACCGGTATTGCGAGGCCCAGCGCAAGCACAGCTACGGCGAATCGCTGCGTGCCATTGCGCACTGGCGCGAACGGGCGGATTGAGGCGGGGGTGTGGCCGGGCTGCGATCGGGTCGCGTCAGTGGATGAAGCGGCCGTCGCGGGAAATGATCGTGAGGTCGACGAATTCCGAGCCGTTGTGGTCCTCCGGCGAGAAGCCGACATGAAAACCGCCGAGGTCGAGGCGTCCCATCGACTCGAAGGCTTCGATCAGACGCGCGCGGCTCAGGTTGCGTCCTGCCCGCTGCAGCCCCTCGGCCATCACCTTGGCGGCGATGAAGCCCTCCAGGCTGGTAAACGAAAACTCGGTGAACCCGGCCGACTGCATCTGGCCCTGATACTCGCGCACGATCGGATCGATCCCGCTCCACGGCAGCGGCACGACCTGCGAGATCACGACGCCGCGCGCTTCGTTGCCGAGGGCCTGGGCCAGCGCGCTGCTGCCGACAAAAGACACGTTGTAGAACATGGCGATGCTTCCGGCCTTCCGCATCTCCTTGATCAGCGCGGCGCAGGAGGCGTAGGCGCTGATCTGAACCACGGCGTCCGGCATTGCCGCGGACAGGGTCGCGACCGCCGCTGCGACATCGACCGAGTTTCGTTCCACCGTCGCGGTGGCGAGCGGTGTCAGGCCGCGCTTCTTCAGTGCGCGCTCGACGCCGGTCAGGCCGGCCTTGCCGTAGGAGTCGTTCTGGTGGAACACGGCAATACGGGTGACGCCGGTGGTGACCAGATGTTCGACGATTCTTTCGGTCTCGTCGAAATAGCTGGCGCGGACGTTGAAAATCTGCGGATTGAGAGGATTGCGCAGCGCCTCGGCGCCGGTGAAGGCGCCGACGAAGGGAACCTTGGCCGCCGTGAAGATCGGCATCGCTGCGAGGCTCGTCGGCGTCCCGACGTAGCCGAACAGGGCGAATACCTTGCGCTGGTCGATCAGTTCGCGGGTGTTCGCTGCGGCGCGATCGGGCTCGTAGCCGTCATCGAGCGAGGCGATCTCGATGCGTCGCCCATGGACGCCGCCGTGGGCATTGACACCATCGAAATAGACCTTGGCGCCCTGCAGCATCTCCTTGCCGAGGGCCTGGGCAGGTCCGCTGAAAGCGGCCGATTGCCCGAGCAGGACGCGATCGTCGGTGACGCCGTCGATGGCGTGGGTGTATCCGGCTGCCAGGCACAGGGCCGTGCCGGCAATGAAGGTTCGGAGTCGATCGGCCAGCCGCATGGCATACCCCCGCATGGATGACTGAAGCGTGTGTTCCGCGGGCGACAGTGTCGGCCGGGACGCAGCGTGTCAACCACTTACGGCGGCGATGCCCATCGGGTTTAGTGCGCTCGTCGGCGGGATTTCGTCGACAACCGAGCCGGGTACGGTGAGCAAGGGCCGGACGCGAACGGCAATGGACCGACGGCGATGTTGCCGTCGGCCCATCTTGTTGGCATTGCCGCTGTCATCCCCGGACGTGCCGAGGGCAACAGCGCGCGAACGCTCAGCCGCGGCGCACGCGACGGCGACGCAGCATGGCGAGGCCGCCCAGACCCAGGCTGACCAGAGCCAGCATGCCGGGCTCGTCGACCGGATTCGGGTTGGGGTCCGGATCGGGATCGGGGTCCGGATCCGGATCGGGCGAAGCGCCCGGTGCGAACAGGGCGCCACCGTAGGTGAAGTAGCTGTCGAAGCTGTCGTAGCCGGTCAGCAGCAACTGGAACGGATCGTCCGCCGAAATCGTGAAGGGACCCGATGTGCCGGAAACGTCCAGATTGGCGAAGCTGAAGCCACTGCTGCCGATCGCCGAGAACGACAGCGGATCGGCCGCGATGCCGTCGAGCAGGAAGCTGCCGATGGCACTGGTCGGGACGATCACGCTGATGAAGTCGGTCGGGAAGTCGGCAACGCCGGACGGCGTCGCAAACACGTAGTTGCTGAGCCACTGATCCGCCCCCGGCACGACGGTCATTGCCGGGTCGGTGTTGTTCTGCGCCTCCGATTGTCCGATCAGGTATTGCGCGACCAGCACCGGCTTGTCGCTGTCGATGACGTTGCCGTTGGCGCCGACGCGCGTTTCGAAGTACTCGCCGGCGTTCAGGGTGGCAACCGTCACGCCGTCGATCTGGACGACCGTGTTGTTCTCGGCGGCAACGACGCGCACTGCGTCGCCGTTGGCGCCGGTGCGCGGCGTGCGCGAGACGTAGTAGGTCGTCGACAGATCGTCGACCTGCGGCATCTGCTCGACGATGTGGTCGCAGAAGGTATTGCCGCTCGGAACGTTGGCGCAACGGTTGCCGGAGAACACGGCGATCGCCTTGTCCGACTCGACGATGGTGCCGGTCAGGTTGCGCGTACGCTCGACCATGAAGGTCTCGCCGGCGTTCAGGGTCCGGGTCACGACTTCGCCACCGCTCAGGTTGAAGGTGACGGTGGTGTTGTCTTCGGTGGCCTGCACCGAAACCTGGTCTTCCGCGCTGACCGGCGTGCCGAAATAGCCGCTGGTCACGTACCGGGTACCCAGGTTCGCCCGGTCGATCAGGAACGTCATGTCGGTACTCTGGCTGCGACGGTTCAGCATGTAGGCGCTGAGGTCGGACGTCGATTCGATCTTGAAGCCGAGGTTCTGGATGGTGTTGGCCGACAATTGGTTCGATACCGGGATATCGACCACCGCGAATCCTTCGGTACCCAGATTGAATGACTGGCTGAAGGCGCCGCCGCTGATCGTGCCCGAAGCATTCATCTCGCCGAAGATGAAAGCTTGCCGAACGCCTACCGCATCGAAATTCCGGTTCAACTGAAAATAGATCTCATTCGCTTGGGCTGTGCCGGCGATCAGGCCGCCTGCAGCCAGCGCGAGAAGTTTCATTCGCATTCTTATTCTCCAAAGTCCTGAACGTGCACGCCGGCCCAAGCGGGAATCGTGCCAACAAGTTAAGTGCCTGATCGGTAAAAGAGAGGCGGAATCCCGAAGGCATTTATGGAAAGTGGATGTAAGCGCTGTCGACACTATTGCCGGTGCTTTTCGTAAATTTCAGCAAAATCCATCCCGGCCAGATCGCGATCTGGCGAGAAAATTGTTCGATCCGGGCCAACCCAGGCGCGGGCCTGCAATTGCCGACAGCCGTGGCAGTGACGCGATTCGTTTCGGAAGATGCCATCGGCACCGATATCCGAGCACAGGCCGATCGTCTTCCGATCAGGAGCTGGCCCGCTGCTCACTGCGGCCGGAGTGCGATTCCGCAAGGTGCGTGCGCGGAGCGCAACCGAGGTACCTATGCTGGGCGGTTGAAATCGCGGTGGCCCTCCGTCTTCGCGATGTCGGCGATCGGCCGTTGCCGAGGTCGCCAACAAGGTTGCCGGATGCCACGTTTGCCGCTGGCGGCACGACCTGCGTGCAGAGTGCCGTCAGCGCTCGGAAACCATGACGCTGGCGTCCAACGGGGGAATGCCGGTCGTCTGGCGGAGATGCCGTGGCGACCGTTGCATTCCTTTGACGAATCGACCGGGCGGTCCAGTGCGACGGCGCGACCGGTTCGTGCGCCGAGATCGGCCCATGAGGTGGGCGGGGGCGGTCGCAGGGGTTGCGAAATGAAAAGGGCCGACGGCAATTGCCGTCGGCCCGTCGCTGGTTCGCGCTCAGCCGGATGCGACCCCAGGTCGGGGTCGCAATGCGGCGAAGTGCAATCAGCTGCGACGCGTGCGGCGCCGACGCAGCATGGCGAGTCCACCCAGCCCCATGCTGACCAGGGCCAACATGCCCGGCTCGTCGACCGGATTCGGGTTGGGATCCGGATCCGGATCGGGATCCGGATCGGGATCCGGCGAGGCGCCCGGCGCAAACAGCGCGCCACCGTAGGTAAAGTAGCTGTCGAAGCTGTCGTAACCGGTCAGCAGAAGCTGGAACGGATCGTCCGCCGAAATCGTGAAGGGGCCCGACGTGCCCGATACGTCCAGGTTGGCGAAGCTGAAGCCGCTGCTGCCGAGCATCGAGAACGACAACGGATTGACCGTCGCGCCATCGAGCAGGAAGCTGCCGATCGCGCTGGTCGGGATGATCACGCTGATGAAGTCGGTCGGGAAATCGGCCGCGCCGGACGGGGTGGCAAAGACATAATTGCTGAGCCACTGATCGGCACCGGGAACGACGGTCATTGCCGGGTCGGTGTTGGCCGCGGCTTCGGTCTGACCGATCAGGTACTGAGCCACCAGCACCGGCTTGTCGGTATTGATGACGTTGCCGTTGGCGCCGACGCGTGTTTCGAAGAACTCGCCGGCATTCAGCGTGGCGACCACGACACCGTCGATCTGTACGGCGGTGTTGTTCTCGGAGGCGACGATGCGGACGGCGTCGCCGTTGGCGCCGGTGCGCGGGGTGCGCGAGACGAAGTAGGTGGTGGACAGGTCGGCGACCTGCGGCATCTGTTCGACCATGTGGTCGCAGGCGAAGTTGCCGTTGGGCACGTTGGCGCAGCGGTTGCCCGAGAACACCGCGATCGCCTTGTCGGACTCGACGACAGTGCCGGTCAGTTCGCGGCTGCGCTCGACCATGAAGGTCTCGCCGGCATTCAGCGTGCGGGTGACGGTTTCGCCACCGGTCAGGTTGAAGGTGACGGTGGTGTTGTCTTCGGTCGCCTGTACCGAGACCTGATCCGGCAGGCCGACCGAGGTCGAGAAGTAGCCGCTGGTCACGTAGCGCGTGCCCAGGTTCGCCCGGTCGATCAGGAAGGTCATGTCGGTACTCGCCGTGCGACGGTTCAGCATGTAGGCGCTGAGGTCGGACGTCGAATCGATCTTGAAGCCGAGGTTCTGGGTCGTGCCGGCCGCGAGCTGGTTCGACACCGGGATGTCGATCACTGCGAAGCCGTCGGTGCCGAGGTTGAACGACTGGCTGAAGGCGCCACCGGTGATGGTGCCGGTCGCATTCATCTCACCGAAGATGAATGCCTGCCGCTGACCCGAAGTGTCGAAGTTCGGGTTCAACTGAAAATAGATCTCGTTCGCCTGGGCCGCGCCGGCCACCAGCCCTCCGACGACGAACGCGAGAAGTTTCTTTCGCATTGTGATTCTCCAATTTCTTGCCATACGCAGACCTCGTTAAGCACTTAATGTGCCATGAGTGCAAGTTGCTGAAATATTGAAATTTTGTGAGATATGACAATAGCCGAAACGGCAGACGTGTAAAGACCGCCGACACTCGTTGCGGCGCGTCCGCGGCGGGGGCGCCAATTCCGTCGGGGATCGACGTTTTTCGGGCAAGGAACTAGTTCCGCTTCTCGCGAAAAAATGCTGGAAAGTTGACTGCCTGAAAATGCGGACATGCGCGCCTGCATCCGACCGATCTGCGCGCCCGTCGTCATTGCCCGCACAACGTCGGCTGCCGGCCCGTCCATCGGCGTTTGCGGTTGCCATCGACGTGATTGCGGTCACCGGTCGGGCTGTCGGGTGGCAACCGAGTACAGCGCTTTCCGGATGATTGCGCGGGCGATGCCGAATGTCATGATCCTCGCATGCCGTGCGCACGGCGCTGGCCGATCTGCCCGATGTTGCCGGCTGGCCGCATCCCGACCCGGTGCGGCCGCGGCATGACGATCGGGGTGCGACCGCAAGCACCGCGTCGAAGCCGCTCGACGACATCGAACCCGTCAAGCCTCCGCGTACAGGGGAGCGGCTGCGGGCCGCGATCGTCGGACTCGGGTAGCGCGCGGCAAGCGGTGATGAGCGCAGTGCCAATCCGGGCTAGACTGTCGCTCATGCAAGGATCCGCAAGCAACGATTCCGCCCGGCGCGGTTCTGGCTTTCGGCATTGGGTCGCGATGCTGGCCTGTGTCGTTGTCGCCGGCATCGGCGGGTGTGCGCGTCACGGCCTGGTGTTGCACGATCACCCGCTGGTCGGGCACGTGATTGATGTCGATGCGGTTCGCGAACTGTCGCTGGCCGACGCGATGTCGCGCATGGTTGAAAGCGATGCCGTACTGCTCGGCGAGACCCACGACAATCCGGTTCATCATCATCTGCAACTGCAGGCCTTGAAGTCGATCGCGGCGCGGCGGACTCCGGTGCTGGCGATGGAGCAGTTCGACAGCGAGCATCAGCCGGCCCTCGACGCGGCGTCGCAGCAGCCAGGGGTAGATGCCGAGGCGTTGGCCGATGCCGGGCAATTTTCGCGGGAAGGCTGGGGGTGGCCCCTGTACGAGCCGCTGGTGCGGGAAGCCGTGGCCCGGCGCCTGCCGGTGGTGGCGATCAACCTTTCGCGAGGCGGCGCGCGGGCGGTGGCGCGCGAGGGCTTCGAGGGGATGCCCGACGGCGCCGGTCGCGACGTGGTCGAGCAACCATGGACGCCCGAAAGGCAGAAAGTGCTCGAGGAACTCATCCGGGTCGGTCATTGCGGCGAGGTGTCGCCACGGGTATTGAAGATGATCGTCACGGCCCAGCGTTCGCGCGACGCGGTCATGGCCGAGCGCATCGCGCCCCATCTCGACAGCGGGGCGGTCGTCATTCTCGGTGCCGGCCATGCACGACGCGATCTTGCGGTTCCGGTGTATCTCGAACGGCTGGCGCCCGAGGCGCGTGTCCTCAGTGTCGGGCTGGTCGAAGTGCGGGAAGGCGCCTACTCGCCGCGCGACTATCCGGCGGTCCGTGACGGCCTGTTCGATCTGGTCTGGTTCACGCCGCAATTCGTGCGACCCGACCCGTGCGAGCGCATGAGCAAGGCCGCCATGAGCAAGGCGATGGCGAAGTAGCGGCATCAAGCGCGACGCCGCGCATCAAGGGGGAGTCGATGGCATACGACCGTAACAACGTGTTCGCACGGATCCTCCGGGGCGAACTGCCGTGCATCAAGGTATATGAGGATCCGGCAACGCTGGCCTTTCTCGACATCATGCCGCAGTCGGACGGCCATACCCTGGTGTTGCCGAAGGAGCCCGCGGTGACCTTGCTCGACCTGTCGCCAGAAGCGGCGTCGGCATGCATCCTGACGACGAAGCGCGTAGCGGCAGCCGTTCGGCGTGCGGTCGGCGCGCCCGGGCTGCTGATCTCTCAGTTCAACGGTGAGGCGGCCGGGCAGACCGTAGCTCACGTCCATTTCCATATCATTCCCCGCTTCCCGGGCCTCAAGCTGAAAGCGCATGCCCGCGAGAAGGGCGATCCGGACAGGCTGGAACAGATTGCCGCCAGGATCATGGGCGAGTTGGACGCACAGCGCGGCTGAGTTCCGGCTGCCCCGGGCCGCGCCCCGGCGATTAATCGCGGTTTAAGTTTCCGTACCTACGCTGGCTGACAAGTCTGGACGACTAGCCAGGAGGATTCATGGAAACGATACGAGCGTGCGTGGTAGTGGTCGCGGCCACGGTCGCCGCGCCCGCCTGGGCCGAGCGACCATCCGATTTTCTGAGGCGCTTCGAGGCCGAGGCCCGCATCTCCGATGCCGCCTTCAACGCCTCCGCCGAGCGCGGTCGCAACTGGTTCGAGAGCCGACACGGCCGTGACTGGAGCTGCTCGACCTGTCATACCAAGGATCCCGCAGCCAGCGGACGGCATGAGGTCACGGGCAAACTGATCGACCCGATGGCACCCGACGTGAACGCTGAGCGCCTGCGCAGCGCCCGCCAGGTCGGCAAGTGGTTTCGACGCAATTGCAAGGACGTGCTCGGCCGCGAATGCAGCGCGGCCGAGAAAGCCGACGTGGTCGCCTGGCTGATCGCCGCCGGACGTTCGACTGGAGACGGACAATGAAAGCTGTAACAGCCCTTCTGGCGCTGTCCCTGGCCGCGGCGGCACCCGCCATGGCCTCGGGCGGGCGCGAACGGGACGACGACGAACGCGGCCGGACTGCAGCGCTCGACCCGACCTATGTCGAGGAATGCGGCGCCTGTCACGTGGCCTATCCGCCCGAGCTGCTGTCACGCGAATCGTGGACGGCGGTGGTCGGGCGCCTGGGGCGGCACTTCGGCGTCGATGCCAGCCTGGATACCGCGCTCAGTGCCGAGATCAACGTGTACCTGCAGGCCCACGCCGGCGTATACCCGACCGACGATCGAGAAGGGCAGCCGCGATTGCGGATCACTGAGACGGACTGGTTCCGCCACGAGCACCGGCCCGGCGAAGACGGCCTGTACCGGGGCGTATTCGACAGCGAGGCGGTGCGCAGCCCGGCCAATTGCAATGCCTGCCACCTCGGCGCCACCTGGGGCCGCTATGGCGAAGACGAAATACGGATCCCGTGAGGCGGGGCCGACGGAACAGACATCGAGGAGAACGACATGCATGCGAGTATCGATCAACAAGACGCCGGCGTGGCCGGCGTCGAGCGCCCGGCGGCGGCGAGGACCCGAGTCTGGGATCTGCCGACCCGTGTCTTTCATTGGAGCTTCGCGGCATCGTTCGCATTGGCCTGGCTCACTTCGGACAGCGAACGGCTGATCGATCTGCACCTGATGCTGGGCTATACCTTCGCCGGACTGCTGCTATTCCGTTTGTTGTGGGGGCTGCTGGGCAGCCGCTACGCGCGCTTCTCGAGCTTCCTTTTCTCGCCGGCCGCGCTGGTACGCTACCTTCGTTCCTTGCTCACCGGCAGCCCGGAGCATCACCTCGGCCACAATCCGGCGGGCGCGCTGGCGATCTTCCTGATGCTCGGCCTCGGACTGGCAGTGGCCGCCAGCGGCATCGCAATGTCCCAGGACCTCGGCGGCGAATGGCTCGAGGAGTTGCACGAGGGCGCGGCGTCGGCGATGCTCGCGGTGGTCATGATCCACATCGCCGGTGTCATCGTCAGCAGCGTGCTCCATCGCGAGAACCTGGCCCGGTCGATGGTCACGGGATGGAAGCAGGGGGCCGCGGCCGAGGGTATCGCACGCCCGCATCGCGTCATCGGAATCGTCCTGCTGCTGGCGGTGTTCGCCTTCTGGGGCGTGTGGCAATCGGGCATGGCTGCCGACTGGCTGCCGCACGCCACGGCAGTCGTCGGCGAGCGCCATCATGGCCACGACGACGATTGAGGCAGGCACCCGGACCGGAGTTCATCGCCGATGAGAATACTGGTGGTCGAGGATGATCCCTTGCTCGGCGACGCGCTGCAGGTCGGCCTGCGCCAGTCCGGCTTCGTGCCGGACTGGATCAGCGACGGCATCGGTGCCGAGCACGCGCTCGCCACCACCGACTATGTCGCCGTCGTGCTCGATATCGGCCTGCCGCGGCGCTCCGGGCTCGAGGTGCTGCGACGTCTGCGGGCGGAAGGCCGGCAGTTGCCGGTGCTCATCCTGACCGCTCGCGACACCTTGGAAGACCGCATCGGTGGGCTCGACAACGGCGCCGACGACTATCTCGTCAAGCCGTTTGAAATGGCCGAACTGGCCGCCCGGCTGCGCGCTCTGGTCCGCCGATCGGGCGGCAGCTCGCAGCCGAACCTCGTGCACGGGGCGATCGAGCTCGATCCGGCCTCGCACCGGGTCAGCCTCGATGGCCAGACGGTGACGCTGTCGGCGAAGGAGTTCTCGCTGCTGCAGGTATTCATGCAGAACAGCGGCCGTGTGTTGTCGCGCCAGCAACTGGAGGAACAGCTCTACGGCTGGGACGACGATACCGGCAGCAACACGATCGAAGTCTATATCCATCACCTGCGACGCAAATTCGGCCGCGACGTGGTGCGTACCGTACGCGGCGTCGGCTACCTGATGCCGCGGGAGACGGCTTGAAAGCGCCGTCGATTCGCAGCCGCACCACCGCCCTGGTGGTGATCGTGGTCGCGGCGCTTTGGCTGCTGGCAGCGTACTTCACGTGGCGCGAGGCCGAGCACGAAGCCGCCGAGGTATTCGACGGGCATCTCGCCCAGGCGGCTTCGATGCTGATCGCGCAAAGCGCGATGGATCTCGACGATCCGGAGGAATTCGACGATGAATTGCACGCGCCGCGTACCCACCGCTACGCGCGCAAGGTGGCATTTCAGTTGTGGGAGCAAGGCCGCGTCCTGCTGGTGCATTCGGAGAATGCGCCGAACCGGCGCCTCGCCGAGCGTGAAGTGGGGTTCAGCGACAGTGTCGTCGACGGCGTCGCGTGGCGCGTCTATTCGGGCTGGAACGTGCGCCACGAACTGCTGGTGCAGGTGGGCGAGCGGATCGATGCGCGGCGCGACATGGCCGAGGAGCTGGCGCTCGGGCTGTTGATGCCCCTGGCATGGACCCTGCCGCTGCTGGCGCTCGGCCTGTGGCTGGTCATCGGTCGCGCCATGCAACCGCTCGCGGCAGTCGCCAACGAGATAGCCGCCCGCACCCCCGGGCGTCTCGATCCGCTTGCCGGGGTGCCTGTGCCGCGCGAAGTGGCGCCGCTGGTCACGCGCGTGAATGAATTGCTGGCCAGGGTCGACGAAGCCCTGGTGATGGAACAGCGATTCACTGGCGATGCCGCCCACGAGTTGCGCACACCGATCGCCGCCCTGTGTGCCCAGGCCGAAGTGGCGCTGGCCGCCGCCGACGACGACGAACGCCGACGGGCGCTGTCGGCCGTGCTGTCCGCCGCGCGACGCAGCGCGCGACTGGTCGAACAGCTCCTGACCCTGGCGCGAGCCGACAGCGTGCTCGAACGGGACTGGCCGATCGTCGATCTGGCGGCCGTGGCGCGCTCCGTGATCGCCGAGGTCGCCGCCGAGCCCTCTGCACGGGACGTCGAATTCGAACTCGAGTCGAGCGATGCGCAGCCGATCCGCGGCGAGCGTGCCTGGCTGCAGGTGCTGGTGCGCAACCTGCTGGACAATGCGGCGCGGCACTCGCCGGCCGGCGGTGTCGTGCATGTCCGGGTCGGAGCGGCCGACGACGGGCAGATCGAACTGTCGGTGACCGATCAGGGGCCGGGGGTGCCGGTGCAGGATCGGGCGCGACTCGGCGAGCGCTTCTGGCGGGCCGAGCCCACCGGCGGTGGCAGCGGGCTGGGCCTGTCGATCGTCCGACGGATCGCTTCGCTCCACCACAGCATGCCCGAATTCGGTGACGGCGAGGCGGGTCGCGGACTGGCCGTACGGCTTCGCTTCGCCCGTGCGTCGCGCCGGTCAGAGCCGCCCGCCGGCAAGGAAGCCGGCAACGCGATCGGCGACTGAGCGCGAGACCAGCATCTGCGAATGATTGACCGGCAGTACCAGGGGTGGTGGCAGGTCGTCGAAGCAGGTCTCGCAGACCGCCACCACGCCGTCGTTGGGGCGTGGAACGTCGCGGAAACAACGGGCGGTCCCCAGCCCGCTGTTGCCGGCGATGACCGCGATCGAACGATTCGGCGGCGCCTGGGGCCGCGGCGCGCGCTGCCAGTCGGCGAGCGAGCGGCCGATGATCCGGCGCAGCACACCATTGCGCGCCAGAATGTGGGCGAGACTGGAACCGCGCACCGGTGAGCCGAGCAGGACGATGCGGCCGACCGGGAGATCCGGGTGGCGCTCGAGCATTCGCAAGATCAGCAGTCCGCCCATGCTGTGGCCGACCAGATGCGCCGTGCCACCCTGGCGGAACCCCGCAAGCGTTTCGGCCAGCCGGTCGGCATTGTCGTCGAGCCCACGGCGCACGGTCGGGTAGCTCGGGGCCAGCGTGCGAAAGCCCCGGCGCCGCAGCCTGGCGGCGAGCCATGCCATGGCAATGCCGTGCATCCACAGGCCGTGGACCAGCACCACCGGCGGCGATACCGCCCCGCCGTCCACGCCGACAGGCCCCGGGCCTAGTGCTCGACGTGTTCGCCGACGATGCGCCAGCGTTCGCCCTCGCGCACCAGGTCGAGGCGCTTGCGATTGACCACCTTGTGACTCGCGCTCTGATAATCCTGTACGAAGCGGGCGACCGCGTGATCACCCTCGACCTCGACACTGATCTCGCTCAGCCCGACCCGGATCGCATCGGGCCTGGCGACCCGCGCGCGACTTTGCTCGCGCCATGCCTCGATGGTGTTGCCGTCGGCGGGCGCGAAGTCGCCAGCATAGTGGGCGAGATAGGCCTCGACATCGCCCGACGACCAATCCGTGGCCCAGCGCGCGAGGGCTGTCCGGACCGCTTGCTCGGCTGTCGCCGGCGCCGGCTGCTCGGCCATGGCGGGCTCGCCGGTCGGCGCACCGGTGGCGGGCGCTTCGGCGGCGACCGCTTGCGCGGCATCGGTCGCCGCCGTCACGGGCCCGGCCGGAATGCTCGCGCCTGCCGTCGAGTCGGTCGCGGCCTCCGGTGCAGGACCGGCGTCGTCGCCTGCCGTGGCCCCTGCCTCGGGCGAGGATTCCGCGGCAGCGGGGCGTGCCGGATCCGTTGCGGCATCGGCCGTTTCGCCGACAGCAGGTCCGGGCGTCGGCTGCCACGTCAACGCCGGCCCGGCTGGCGAGACGCTGTTGCCGGCATCCGCTGCCACCGGTGCCTGCGGGGCGGCCGCCGCAGTCCCCTCGGCGCCTTGATCGACCGCCGCCTGTGCGGGCTCGGCCGACCATTTCGGACCTGTGTCCGTCGTCGCGGGCGGCGCTTCCGGGGCGGGTGTCGACGACGGCTCGGCTTCGACATTGGCCGGCGGAACCTGATGGGTGCTTGGCGCCTGGTCTGCCGTTGTGTCTGCTCCCGCCGTTGCCGCGCTGACGGTTGTCGGTGTCGACGGGGTCGGGCCGAGCGCGGCCGGCGCCAGGTCGGTGGCGTCGCGACCGGCGTCCGCGTCGATCGGGCGAACATCCGTCGGCGCGCTGCGCGGCGGACGCGGTTCGGCCGTGGTCACCGGTCCGGTTGCTTCCGCCTGGGCCAGCAATTGCTCGAGCGGCTCGCGGTTGGCGCGAATCGGACTGACGCTGCGGGCCGCCGTGGCCATTTCGCCGAGCGCTGTTCGCCCGAATTCGTTGGTGAGTTGGGCGTCGGCGCCGTAGGCCAGCAGTTGCCGCATCATCGCGAGGCTCTTGCCGCTGGCCGTCTGGTTTGCCAACAGGTGAAGGGCGGTATCGCCGCGGGCATCCTTAGCGTTGGGGTCCGCGCCGGCGTCGAGCAGCAGAGCGAGCATCGGCTCGTCGCCACGCTGGGCGGCATAATGCAGCGCAGTGCGCCCGGCGTAGGCCGGGCGGGCATCGACCGCGCCGAGGTCGGCGCCGGCCTCGACCCGGTCGCGCACCCGCGCGAGGTCGCCGCAGGCTGCCGCATCGACCAGCGTGCGCGGCAACTGCGCGTTGCGCGGACAACTTGCCTGGGCTGCCTGATACACCGCGGACCACGGCGAATCGGCTTCGGAGGGGCCGGCCGCGACGGCCACTGCGGGCAGGACGATGACGGTGGCAAGGGCCAGCAGCCGGACGGGCCGGCGCTTGATGAGCGCAGACTTGTGCATGTTTCTACCCGCGTTGGAAGTGCTCGAATTCTAGCCCGGATCGGTCATTGCCTCGTCGCGGTGTGAGTCGACCAAACGCGTCGGCCTCACCCTTCGTCGATCGCAGCCAGGGCGCCACCGCGCAGTGCGACGCGATCGCCCGGGCGCCACGTCGGCAGCTCGCGAACGCGGACGACGCGTCGCTGGCCATCATCGAACCGGACGGCAACGTCGTAGGCAGTCGTGGCCTTGACCTTGCGCTCGATCTGGTTGCCGGCGAATCCACCGAGCACGGCGCCGCCGATCGTCGCGAGATCGCGCCCCAGCCCCTTGCCGACCCGATTGCCGATGACGCCGCCGACGACGCCGCCAGCGATGGCGCCGGCGCCACTGCCGTCACCGTTCAACTGTACCGTCGTCACCGATTCGACGACCCCGCAGGACGGGCAGGCACCGGGTGCCGGCCCCGGTTGTTCGACCTTCGGCGGCGCGGGCGAGCGGTCGCCGTCCTGGGCGGTCGATGCTTCGGCGGCGACCATTCGACTTTCGGTGCGGATCTCCTGGTGGCTGTCGGCCGAAGGAATCAGACCGGTGATCGCGCCGATGCCGACGGCGCTGAAGGCGGTGACCGACAAGGCGGCGAGCCAGGCCATCGGATGCAATCGGTGGCCCTTCTGTTTGTTCTGCATCGCTGGATTCTCCGTTCAATAGCGGTTCCGGAAAATCTAGCGTGGTGGCGTCGGGTACGGATCGAACGACCGGAAATCCTTACAAAACAGCCGATTCTGCTTACGAACGCTTACCGGCACGTGGGCGCGAAGGTCGGGTCAGGAAGCGCGCGGGATCGAGTGCTTCGACGATGTCGCGCTCGAGGGGCAGCGGTTCGCCTGAGAGTCGGCTCGCCAGCAGTTCGGCTGCAATCGCCGACCAGACCAGGCCGCGGGCACCGAAGCCGGAAATCGCGAACAGGCCGGGATGGCGCTCGATTCGATTGCTTGTCGGATCGTCGACCGGGCGGTTGGCGATCGGCAATGCGCCGATCATCGGCAGGCGATCGGGCGATGCCGGCCGAAACCCGACCCGGCCGGCGAGCGCAGGTGCGTCGAGTCGCGCCTGATAGCCGGGCAACATGAAATTGAGTCGGCCGAGGTTGTCCTGCTGGTCCGACAGGCGCAATGCATCGTCGTGGTCCTCCACCTGGAAGCTCGCACCGACGCTGCGCACACCGTCCACCGGTGGACTGACGTAACCGAAGCCGCACACCACGACCCGGGGCGGTGTCTCGCCGCCGGCCGGCAGGTGCGTGACCTGTCCGCGCCCCGAGCGCAGGGGCAGGGCTCCCGCTTGCGGCAGTTCGCGCAGCTCGACGCCGTTGGCGAGCACGACGAGGTCGGCTGCGGCGATCGTCCCGCCGGCCGCATCCTGAGCCTGCCAGCGATCGCCGGCACGCGAGAGCTGCGCCAGCGGCCGGCCGAAATGCCTGTGTACGGGCGTATCGGCGGCGTCCAGGTTGGCGGCGCACAGCGATGGCGGCATCACCCAGCCAGCGCTGGGAAACCACCAGCCGCCGCGGGCGACCTCACAGCCGGCGATGGCGGCGGCTTCCGCGCGGTCGACGAAGCGCAGATAATCCGACGGCGGCAACTGGCGCTCGACCAGCTCGCGTTGCCTGCGTTCGTGTTCGCCGTCGCGGGCAAGGTGCAGGACGCCGCAATCGGCCCATTTCGGCCCGTGGCCGCGCTCGGCGAGGCGGGCAAGGTGGTGCAGCCCGTACAGTGTGCCGGCCCGCGTCAAGCGCGACAGGCGATTGTCATCGAGGCTTGGCAACGGACGCAGCACACCCGCCAGGTTGCCCGAGGCCCCGCGTCCGGGCCCGTCGCTGCGCTCGATCAGCGACACCTGCCAGCCGCGTTCTGCCAGTCGCTCGGCGACCGCGCTGCCGGCGAGTCCGGCACCGACGACGATCGCTTCGCCGGGCGTCGCCGGCGCGGAAATCTCATCGGCGCGGCGATCGCGATCGAGCCGCTGGCCGACCAGCATGTCGCGCTTGCCGGCAAATCCGGGTGCGCGGTGAAGTTCGAATCCCGCGTGTGACAGTGCGCTGCGTACCGAGGCCGCCACCGACCAGGTTGCGAGGGTCGCGCCCGGCGCGCACAGGCGGGCGAGCAGGTGACAGATCCGCGGTGACCACATGTCGGGATTGCGGGCCGGCGAAAAGCCGTCCAGGAACAGGGCATCGGCCGCGCAGTCGAGCCGCGCCAGCGCGGTGGCGGCCTCGCCGAACAGCAGGGTCAGGGTGACGCGCCCGTCGTCCAACTGCAGCCGATGGATTCCGGGCAGCGCCGGCGGCCACCGTCGACACAATGCGCGCGACAGCGCGTCGAATTCGGGAAAGCGCGCATGCAGGCGGGCGAGGTCGGCGGCGGCGAAGGGATGGCGCTCGACCGACACGAAGTGCAGACGTTCGCTTCGCAAGGGGTCGGCACGCCATGCCGCCCAGCACGCCAGGAAGTTGACGCCGATGCCGAATCCGGTCTCCAGCACTGTGAAGCGCTGTCGGTGGTGCCAGCGTCCGGGCAGTCGGTTGCCGCCGAGAAAGACGTGCGACGCCTGCCCGAGCGCGCCGTGAGCCGAATGATAGACGTCGCCGAACCGGGCCGAGAAGGGCGTGCCATCGGCGTCGAAGGCCACTTCGGCCGGCGTGATCACCTCATACATGATCGATGTCCCGTTCGGCGCGTCCGCCGGCCGGCTCAGTGCAGCGTGGTCGGCGGCTGGGCGGGTTCGGATCCGCCATCGGCGTTCGCGTCTTCGCCCAGCGTCAGTCCCCAGTCGGCGGCGCCGACGCCGGCCCTCAGCATGGCGCAGAAGACCCGCAGCAGTGAGGGATTGAGCGTCAGCGAAAATGCGCGCTGGCGGCGCTCCTTCAGTTGCAATTGCAGCCGACCCCGACCGTCGCGTTCCATGCGTGCCTCGGCGACCAGCAGCGGTACCGGACCGAGCGGGTGCTCGACGTCGGCAGGGGTCTCGTAGGGCCGATCGAAGCGGCCGCCACCCGCCTCGCTGGCGGCGGCCTGCGGTGCCGGTGTCGAAGCCGCGAGCGAAGCCGCCAGCCCGGGCCAGACCTGTGAGACGAAGCGCCGGGTGAGGTGGGCCAGGTACTCTTCGCCGGACGACGTGCACAGCCGCAGCAACAGGCGGTCGGCCAGTGCGTCGTATGCAATCTGCAGCTGCTGGATGCCCATCACCCGGCGCTCGGGATCATTCCGGCCGCATCTGCGGGAACAGGATGACGTCGCGAATGGCCGGGCAATCGGTCAGCAGCATCACCAGCCGGTCGATACCGATGCCGCAGCCGCCGGTGGGCGGCAGCCCGAATTCGAGGGCGCGGATGTAGTCGGCGTCGTAGTACATCGCCTCCTCGTCACCGGCCTCCTTGGCCTTCATCTGCTCTTGAAAGCGCTGCGCCTGATCGTCGGGATCGTTCAATTCGGAGAATCCGTTGGCAATCTCGCGCCCGACGATGAACAGTTCGAAGCGCTCGGCGATGTCCGGCTGACTGTCGCTGCGGCGTGCCAACGGCGAGACTTCGGCCGGATAGTCGATGATGAAGGTCGGCTCCCAGAGGTCGGCCTCGGTGGTCTCCTCGAACAGCAGCAACTGCAGCGCGCCGAGCCCCATGCCGGGCCGGATCTCGACCTCCATCGCCGTGAGCTTGTCGCGCAGCCAGTCGGCGTCGGCGAGCTGTTCCGTGCTGAAGCCCGGATGGTACTTGTGGATCGCGTCGACGATGCTCAGCCGCTCGAATGGCTTCGACAGGTCGAGGGTCCGACCCTGGTACTCGAAGGTTTCGGTGCCGAGCGCTTCGCGGGCGGCGTGCCGCAACAGACCTTCGGTGAAGTTCATCAGGCTGCGGTAGTCCGCGTACGCCTCGTAGAACTCCATCATCGTGAACTCGGGATTGTGCCGCGGGCTGAGCCCTTCGTTTCGGAAATTGCGATTGACCTCGAACACCTTCTCGAAACCGCCGACCACGAGCCGCTTGAGGTAGAGCTCCGGCGCGATGCGCAGGTACAGCTCCATGTCGAGCGCATTGTGGTGGGTGGCGAACGGCTTGGCCGCGGCGCCACCGGGGATCGGGTGCATCATCGGCGTCTCGACCTCGAGGAAGCCGTGTCCGATCATGTAGTTGCGGATCGACTGCACCAGGCGGCTGCGGGCGACGAAGGTGAAGCGCGATTCCTCGTTCATGATCAGATCGAGATAGCGCTGTCGATAGCGGGTCTCCTGATCGCTCAGGCCGTGAAACTTTTCGGGCAGCGGGCGCAGGCTCTTGGTGAGCAGGCGGATCGATGTGCAATTGACCGTCAATTCGCCGGTGCGCGTCTTGAACAGCGTGCCGACCGCGCCGACGATGTCGCCGAGGTCCCAGTGCTTGACTGCGTCCAGCGCGTCGGCGCCGGCGTCGTTCTTCGAGACGTAGATCTGAATGCGGCCGGACAGGTCCTGCACGGTCAGGAAGGCTGCCTTGCCCATCACCCGCTTGAGCATGATGCGGCCGGCGACCTTGACTTCCACCGGAACCGCCTCGAGCGCGTCGCGGGATTTCTCGCCGTACAGTTCGTCGAGCTTGCCGGCGGTGTTCTCGCGCTGGAAGTCGTTCGGAAAGGCGCAACCACCGGCGCGCCAGTCGGCCAGCTTGGCGCGGCGTTCGGCGATCAGCTGGTTGTCGTCTTGGTCTTTCAGAGGTGGCTGTTCGGACATGATTCGCTCTTGCGGTTGGCGATCCGTCGCGCGGGCGGGCCGCAGCGCGGAAAAGAGCGGAATTTTGACACAAGCGGCGCTTGGCGTCCCGTCGGCAACGACGGTCGCCAAGGCAGTGGCCTCAGTCGAAGAAGATGTCGGCCTCGGCCTGATGCGCGGCCGAGACCTTTTCCTGGATGGGGCTGAGCAGGCCCTGCTCGAGCAGGGCTTCGTAGTGGCTGGTGCGGTTGCGCCCGTTGCCCTTCGAGTAGTAGAGCGCCTCGTCGGCCTGGCCGAGCAGTTCCGCCGGCAGGCGCGAGGGGTCGATCCGCGTGAAGCCGATCGAGCAGGTGACCTGATCGATCTGAGGAAACTGGTGGCCTTCGACGGCATGTCGGAAGCGATCGAAGATGCCGGTGATGACATCCTCCTCGGCGTGATAGATCATCGCGACGAACTCCTCGCCGCCGAAGCGGAACAGTCGGTCGCTGGCGCGGAAGCTGCGGCGCATCAGGTCTGCGACACGCAGCAGGACCTCGTCGCCGAAGAGGTGGCCGTAGCCGTCGTTGATCCGCTTGAAGTGGTCGATGTCGATGACGCCGAGCCAGCACGGGCGGGTCAGTTCGACCGGGCCGCGCGACATCAGCCGTTCGTACTGGGCGTGGGCCGCGCGGTCGATCAGGCGGTCGAAGCTCTCCTCGAAGGTCTTGCGGTTGAGCAGTTTGGTCAGCGTGTCGAGGTTGGCGTAGTCCCACTGATCCTGCTGGTTGCGGAAGCAGCGCAGGAAGGTCGCGATGGCGCCCAGTTCGAGTTCGGACGGGCGGCTCGAGGTGTGGATCTCCAGCAGCCAATTCGCCCGCAGATGAGGGCCGACGGCGAACACCACGGTCCAGTCGCCCTGGTCGCAATGCAAGGAGCAGCCTTCCTCGGAGGCATAGCATTCGAGCAGCAGGGCGCCCGGGTCGAAGCTCGGCAGCATCGAATCGCCGCTCAGCCAGTAGTCGTCGTCTTCGTCGGCGATGCGCCAGCCCAAGGGGTGTACCTGCAGGCCTTCGCGCTCCGCCGCGACCTTGTACAGCAGTGCATGGCGCGCGCCGAGAAAGCGCAATACGGTACCGCTGGCTTCGCGATAGGCGTCCTCGCGGCTGCGCAGACGGCCGAGGGATTCCGCGCCATCGAGGAGTTGAAGGATCTTGGATGCGTCAGGCAAACCGGCAAAGCCCCGGGTAAGGGTTACGTTTTCCCGGTAACGGCAGCCTCTGCGGATACTTTATTCGGGGACTCGCACGGCCCCCGTCATGTCCCCGGGCCGGTCGGCACGTGGGGGGAGGGAAGAAACAGCGCTTCCTGTTCGCCCTTCTGGTTGTGATCGCGGATCCAGTCCAGCAGCGCCCGCAATGCCGGCGGCAGTTCGGTTGTCAGCAGTTGCTCGGCGAGGGCTTTGTCGCGCGCGCTGAGTGGGCGGTGGTGGGGCAATCCGGCGAGTTGCTCGGGCGCCATCTGCCAGGCCTGCCAGGCGAGTCCGTGTTCGCGCCAGACGGTGCCGGCCTGGATCGCGATGAGGATGCCGTCCGGATCCGGATCACAGGCGATCCAGGCCTCGGCCGGCGCCTGCACCAGCAGCCTGCCCACGACCTCTCGCCACCACAGGGGCGGGTAGCCGGGCAGCCAAAGCGCCGCACTTCCCCGCGGCAGGCGGCGAGCCAGATGGTCGAAGGCCGAGCGGTTTTCGACCACCAGCCAGCGTTCGGGCGGATTCTCGATGGCGCGCAGCGTGGCCAGCGAATCGGCAGCGATGCCGACGATGCCCGACAAGGCGGCGCAGTCGATGCGGCCATCGGCGCCGAGCAGGCTCATCCGACCGGCCATCAGCAAGATGGCCTGGTGGGCACCGATGCCGTCGGCGGCGACGTCGATCAGGGCATCTAGCCAGGCCCACTCAGCGTGGCTGATCGCCTTGGTGTCGCCACGGGCGAAGTAGGCGAAGTCGCGCCGCGTGGCGACGGATCGGGCGCGCCCCGCCTGCCGCCATCGCTGCAACGCCTGCAGTAGCCCGAAGCGTGCGATGGCCGTTCGCGGCGGCTGCTCGTCGAGGTTGGCCGCGGCGTCGCGCAGGTCGTCGTCGTCCAGCGGCTGGGCGCGCAGTGCCTGCCATGCCCGATGGCTGGCGCCGGGCTCCTCCATGCCGAGCGTCCGGCGCAGGCCCGTCGGATCGACGAAGTGCCAGCCGACCGCGGTCCACCCGTGCGCGGCACGCCGCTCCTCGACGCCGAGCTGACCGATTTCTACCAGGTGGCGGATCAGCCGCAGGGCGTCGTTGGTGTGCTCGGCACCCGCGCGGCGAAGCAGCGTGTCGCGTCGTATGGTGTGCTCGGTGCGCGCATCCTTCAGCCAGATGCGGGCGATCGTGCGCCAGCCGTCCGGCCAGGCGCCGGAATCCGCCGCCGTAGCCGGCATGTGCCTGCGCAGGCGCCGACCGCGCAAGCTGGAGCGCGCAGGATCGCTGAGCCAGCGCACGCGCATGCCATCGGCGTCGGCTTCGCCCCAGAAGTCCTCGTCCGGGCTCGACACCGCTCAGCCCGGCTGCCGCAGCATCACGCCGATCGGCGGCGCCCATGAATCGGCGGGCGGCTTCTTGCGGGTCACCAGGGTGAGCTGGGCGGGCTCGAAGACGTTGGCATTGTGGGTCACCGGCGTGGTGATCAGATACTGGGCGCGAGTCGCCCGCAGAAAGCTGCCGACGCGGTCGATATTGGCGACGTCGAGGTGGGCGAAGGGCTCGTCGATGAAGACAAAGCCGCCGGGCCTCGCCTCGTCCATCAGCAAGGCGATCAGCAGGATCAGGGACTTCATGACCTGCTGTCCGCCCGAGGCTTCACCATCGTTGAGACCGACCGCGCCCTTGCGGTCGAAGTCGAAGCGCACGTCGAGGCCGGCCTGGGCCACCGACAGGTCGTCGTTGTCGAGCGCAGGCATTGGGCACTCGACGCCGACGTGGGCCAGTTCTCCGAGCGCACGAAGGTTCTTGCCGTACTGGCGCACCGTCGCCCGCAGCTTGGCGACGTAGGCCGCGCGTGCCTCGTCGGTATGGCGCCGTGCGGTGGCGCAATAGCCCTGGCGCTGCTGGTAGTCGTGTTCGCGCTGGGTGACCTCTTCGCGCAGGCGCTCCGACAAGGTCATTACGGCCGGGTCGGTGACCCAGTCGCCTTCCGCCAAGCGGCTTTGCAGGCGCTGGGCTTCGCGCCGCGCGCCGGCGGCGCCGTCGTAGCGTTCGGCCAGTGCCGCAATCGCACCCGGTTCGAGCCAGTCGACCGCCATGCCGCGCCGTCGGCGACGCAGGCTGAGCAGGCGTTCGGCCTGGCTGCGGCGGCGTGGTCCGGTGTCGCGCGTAATCTCGGCGATGCGTCGTTCCAGGCCATGTCGGTCGCGCTGGCGGCGATCGCGTTCGATATCGATGCCATGCAACTTCTCGCCACAGGCTTCGAGCCGGGATCGCAGGTCGGCCCGCTCTCGTTCGGCCACGGCGAGTGTGTTTCGGGCCCGATCGAGGCCGGCTTCGGCGGTGACGTAACGTTCGGCGTTGGCGGCCAGGAGCTGGGCCGACTGCAGGCCGAGCAGGCGTTGCCGCAGGCTGGCGAGGGTGCGCGCACCGGCGTCGACGCGCGGACGCAGCTCGGCGAGGGTGCGATCCAGCGCCGCCACCTCCTGCTCGAGCATGGCGATGCGGGCCTGGCGCGCGAGCGCGCCGAAATGGAAGTCGCGCGGCCGGCCCAGGTGACGGGCGCCGCGGCGCTCCCGGTGGTAGCCGTCGCGGGTCAGCCACTCGACCTCCGGCGGCAGGCCGCGCGCCGCCTCGACATTTTCGACTCGGCGGATGCGGTTCAGCAGGTCCACCAGCCAGCGTGGCACTGGCGCACTGAAGCGCACCACCTCGGCCAGACTGCCGGGGCGCGGCGGCGTCGCCGGCTCGCGCTCCGGGACGACGAAATGGCGGAAGCGTTCGCGCTCTCCCAGCGCCCAGGCCTCGTACCGATCCGACGCGTGCTCCAGCAAAATGACGTGCCGATAGGGCCGCAACACGGCTTCGAGCGCGCCTTGCCAAGCGGGATCCGTCAGCTCGACGGTTTCGGCCAGCGCCAGGTGGCCGATGCCGGCGGCTTCGAGTTCGGCGCGGAAGCGGCGGACTTCGGGATCGCCCGGTGGGCCAGTGCGGGCGCGGGCCTGGCGCAAATCCTCGCTGCGGGCCTCGAAATCGGCCGCCAGCGTGCGCTCGTCGGCGCGCAGTGCGGCGAGCGTGGCCTCGGCCTGCTCGTGCTGCTGCTCGATGGCTACCGCGTCCTGGCCGTGCTCGGCCGCCACCTGGGCCCGCAGGCGCTGGCGTTCGTCGAGCGTCTTGTCGAGATCGCGCAGCGTGTCGTGGGCCGCGAGATAGGCTTGCTCGCCGGCCTGTTCGCGCGCGCGAAGCTGCAAGCGCTCAGCGTCGACACCGAGACGCTCGGCATCGACGCGAGACAGGGCTTCGTCCTGGGCCTGCAGCCTCGCCCGCAACTGCAGCCGCTCACGGCCGAGGATGGCGAGCTCCGTCCGTTCGAGCTGACTGCTGCGGATCAATTCCGCCAGTTCCAGGCGCGGCACGATGTCGGCATCGAGTGCGTCGGCCTCGTCGCGCAGTCGTTTCCATTCGAGGTAACGATCGGCTTCCAGCCGCTTGGCCTCGGCCTGGGCGGTCAGCCGGGCGAGGTCGAGGCCGAGTTGGTCGAGCTCGCGCTCGGCGTTGCGTTGCTCTTCGCGGGCGGCATCGTAGTTGTCGAGCACTTCCTTGTCGCCGAAGACGTCGAACACCAGTTCGAGCAGCGCCCGCGGCGAGTATTCGCAGAGCTTGTCGGTGTCGCCCTGCTCGAGCGACAGCACCTTGGCGATGGCCGGCGTTAGGCCACCCCAGGCGAGGCGGTTCTGGTAGTCGCGCAAGCCCGCCCAGTCGGCACCGTCCTCCAGCGCATCGATCGCGAGGTCACCGTCGAGGATCGCGTAGTCGCGGGTCCAGTCGCCGCCGGCCTTGCGGATGCGGCAGATCAGCGTGACTTCGTCCTGCAGGCAGGGGAAGAACGGGCGGCGTCCGCCCGTGCCCGGCTGGTTTGCGACGACCGCGCGGATCCAGGCGAAGCTGCGCCCGCCGCGCCGTACATAGCGGCGGAAGTCGCGCTTGCCCGAGCAGCGCAACGCGAACAGGGTGCGCAGCGCGTCGAGCAGGGTGGTCTTGCCGGAGCCGTTAGGGCCGACGATAGTAATGATCTGGGCATCGAGGGGCAGCGAGAAACGGCGCCAGAAATCCCAGTGGACGAGTTCGAGCTGCTTGATGTGGAACATGTGGTTCAGATTTCCGGGGCGGGCGGCAGGGGCTCGCCGAGGGCGACGCCGACGGCGGCCGCTGCATGGAGTGCGGTGGTGTCGAAGAGGGGGCAGTCGACGTCCTGCGGGCCGACCAAGAGACCGATCTCGGTGCATCCGAGGACGACGCCTTCGGCGCCTTGCTCGACCATGCGCCCGATCGTCGCGCGGTAGAAATCCCGTGCGCGGGATTCGCAGCGGCCGAGGCAGAGTTCCTCGTAGATGACGCGATCGACTTCCGTTCGCCCGGCGGCGTCGGGTATCAGGACCTCGATGCCGTGGGCCTCGAGCCGACCCCGGTAGAAGTCCTGTTCCATCGTGTAGCGGGTGCCGAGGAGCCCGACGCGGCCGTGGTCGGCCGCGCGGATCGCCACCACGGTGGCATCGACAATGTGGATCAGCGGCAGGCCACTGGCGGCGGTGACCGCGTCGGCGACCTTGTGCATGGTGTTGGTGGCGATCAACAGGCAGTCGGCGCCGGCGCGGGCGAGACCGGCCGCCGCATCGCCGAGCAGTTGACCGGCGGCATGCCAGTCGCCGCAGGTCTGTAGCGCCTCGATGTCGGCGAAATCGACGCTGTGGACCAGCAGGCGCGCCGAGTGCAGGCCGCCGAGCCGCGCCTGGACGCCCTCGTTGAGCAGGCGGTAGTAGCTTGCCGTGGACGCCCAGCTCATGCCGCCGATCACGCCCAGCGTGCGCAGCGTGGCGGCTTCAGTCATCCTCGTGCTCCGCGTCGGTATCCGATGACTCGAATGTGCTGTGCGCCGGCAGCGAGTGCCCGGCACCGGCCAGCACTTCGCCGAGGGTGCCTTGGATCACCCGGTCGGCCATCAGGCGGTAATCGAGCAGCACGTCGAGCAATGGTCCCTCGTACACGATGCCGTGACGGCGTTCGATGAAGCCGAGCCGTGCGAGCTTGCCGAGCATGAAGTTGCGCACCTTGGTCTTGCCACCGAGCTGGGCGCCGAAATCGGCGATCAGCGAGGCTTCGGACAGCCCGGCCGAGACCCCGTCGCCGTGCTCGACCGGTTTTTCGGCGCCGAACATGTCCTCCTGCCCTTCGCTGACGAGGTCCTGCCGGGTGACCTGCCGTTCGCGCTTGGGTAGCACGATCAGCGACCAGACGATCACCAGCAGCGCCACCTCGTCGCGGGTCAGCCCGAGGTTGCTGGCGGCATATTCGCGGCCGGCGCCGAATACCGGCTCGTGCATCTCGGCGGTCAGGCCGACCGAGACATGCGCGGCGTAGGGATTGTCCAGCAACTGCATGCCGGTTGCCTCGAGGCGACGGTCGAGTTCCTGGCGGAAGGTTTCGTCCACCAGCGCGCGCCGTACCAGGCGGTCGCTTCGCGGTAGCGCCCGCGATGCCAGCAGGCGGGCGGTCAGGCTGCGCAGCTCCTGTTCCATCGTGGTTCAATCCTCCGGCGTGGATGGCGGTTGTACCCGGCCGCGGCTGACAGCCGCAATCTCGTCGCTGCCGACCGCCTCCAGACCGGTCTCGAAAAGTACCGTCAGTGGCATGCGCATGAAGGCGCCGATCGGGCCTTCGGTCGGTCCATCCCGGTCGCTGTCGGCGAGCAACGCCAGCAGCGACAGGCGGTAGCTGGCGGTGCCGAAGCCGCCGCCGGCGACGGTCGCGCCGAGGGCGGTGGCAGTCTCCATGCCGCGCAGACGCGCAGTGAAGTGCTCCAGTAGTTGCAGGTCTTCGACCTCGGGCGCGGCGGAGACATCGGTGGTGTCGGCTGGCGGCAGCGTGAAGTCGGCCTCGGCCCGTCGCACTTCGTTCGAGAGGACGGCTTCCGCCCGGTCCAGCAGTTCGTGGCCGCCGGCCAGCAGCGGCGGCTGCGGCGGCATGGCCACCGCCGCGCTGGCCAGTGCCGCCAGCCGCTCCGCGGACAAGCTGCGCAGCCAGGCGGAGACGTCCGACGACGACACGCCGGAGGCGCCCAACGTGACCCGCTGCGACTCGATCTTGTTGAGCGCCCGCTGGAAGGCTGCGTCCACCCGCGCCAGGCGGGACTGGGCCAGGCCGATGCGCTGGGCGACGCGGGCGATCTCGAAATCGGCGTCGGGGTCGGCCAGCAACTGGCGCAACAAGCCGGTGCCCCGGTCGAGCCAGCGGCCGTTGGCCGCCAGCCGGCGACGGGCATCGACGATGCGGAATTCGGAGCCGGAGGCGATCGCGTCTTCGAAGTGAAGCGACAGGTCGTTGAGCTTGCCGAGCAGGTGGCCAAGGGATTCCGGCGTGATGCTGCCGGTGGCCTGCAGGCCGGCCAGTTGGGCGGTCAGGAAGCCGAGTTCGGCGTCTTCTTCGGCGGCGAACTGGAGCAGGGTGGACAGCGCGGCGACGGCATTGCGGCCGAGGTCGCTGAGCCGGTACTGGCCGTCGTCGCCGAACAGCAGCAGCTCGTGCTCGCGCAGCCGCTTGAGCACCGTCTCGAGCTTGACCGCGTCCAGGTAGGCGAAGCGCTGGCGCAGGCCTTCCGGTGTCCACCGCGGCGCATCCGCCTGCTGGCCGATCTCGCGCAAGACCAGCAGGCGCAGCAGTACCTCGGTGTCCGAGCCGCGGAACAGCGAGACGAAGCTGCCGAGCACGTCGCGGGCGGCGAGCAGCGGCGACAGCTCGGGCACATCGTCGGCGTGCACTCCCGGGGCGAGGACCTCCGACAGATCGGCTTCCAACATTGGCGTCGGCAGGCCCCGGTCAGACGCCTTGCTTCAGGCTGGCCTGGATGAAACCGTCGAGATCGCCGTCGAGCACGGCCTGGGTATTGCCGACCTCAAAGCTGGTGCGGAGGTCCTTGATGCGGCTCTGGTCGAGCACGTAGGAGCGGATCTGGTGACCCCAGCCGATGTCGCTCTTGGCATCCTCGAGTTGCTGCTGCTCGGCCTGGCGCTTGCGCAGTTCCAGTTCGTAGAGACGCGCGCGCAGCATCTTCCAGGCCTCGTCGCGGTTGCGGTGCTGCGAGCGGTCGTTCTGGCACTGCACGACGATGCCGGTCGGCGTGTGGGTCAGGCGCACCGCCGAATCGGTCTTGTTGATGTGCTGGCCGCCGGCGCCGGAGGCGCGGTAGGTGTCGGTGCGCACGTCCGCCGGGTTGATCTCGATCTCGATCGAGTCGTCCACCTCCGGATAGACGAAGACCGAGCAGAAGCTGGTGTGGCGGCGCGCATTGGAATCGAACGGCGACTTGCGCACCAGTCGGTGGATGCCGGTTTCGGTGCGCAGGAAGCCGTAGGCGTATTCGCCGTCGACCTTGATCGTCGCGCTCTTGATGCCGGCCACTTCGCCTTCGGATTCCTCGAGCAGATCGGTCGTGAAATCCTTGCGCTCGCAGTAGCGCAGATACATCCGTTCGAGCATGCCGGCCCAGTCCTGGGCCTCGGTGCCGCCGGCACCGGCCTGGATCTCGATGAAGCAGGGGCTGGGGTCGAGCGGATTCGAGAACATCCGCCGGAACTCGAGTTCCCCGACCTTGGCGGCAAGGACCTCGACATCGGCCTCGACCGCTTCCATCGTGTCCTCGTCCTTCTCCGCCTCGGCGAGTTCGAAGAGGTCCTTGAGGTCGGTCGACTGCTGCTCGATCTCGTCGAGCGTCAGCACGATCTTCTCGAGCGCGTGCTTTTCCTTGCCGAGTTCCTGGGCGCGCTCGGTATTGCTCCACACCGCCGGGTCTTCCAGCGCGCGGGTCACTTCCTCCAGTTGGGTCGCCTTTTCGGCGTAGTCAAAGATACCTCCGTAGCTGCTGGCCCCGGGCGTGGAGGTCGTCGATGGTCTCGGCGATGGTATTGATGCGTTCGGCGTCCATGGCGCAACTCCGGAAGGTCGGCGAAACGCGGAACTATACCGGAACCGATCCAACGCTGCTGTTGGCGAAGTGAGCGGTAGGTAGCTGCCCGGATGCCGTCGTGTGGCCGTGGCACGGGCGAAAGAAAGGCGGGCCGCAGCCCGCCTGTCGCTGGTCGCCCGAAGGCGGCCTCAGCCCTTGACGACGGCTGCGATCGCGTCGGCGACGTGGTCGATGTTGTGCGAGTTCAGGGCCGCCAGGCAGATCCGTCCGGTCGATACCGCGTAGATGCCGAACTCGGTGGCCATGCGCTCGACCTGGGCACTGGTGAGGCCGGTGTAGGAGAACATACCCCGCTGCTTGATGACGAACGAGAAATCCTGGCTGACCCCGCGGACGGCAATCTTGTCAACCAGGCCGGTGCGCATCTGGCGAATGCGGTCTCGCATGCCGGCCAATTCGGTCTCCCACATCTGCCGCAGTTCGGCCGAACCCAGCACCGCCGCGACGATGGCGCCGCCGTGGATCGGCGGATTCGAATAATTGGCCCGAATCACGCGCTTGACCTGCGACGTGACGCGCTTTGATTCGTCGCCATTGGCGGTGACGATCGACAGTGCACCGACGCGCTCGCCGTACAGCGAGAAGGATTTCGAAAACGAGCTGGCGACGACGAACTGCAGCCCGCTGGCGGTCAGCGCGCGCACCGCGACGGCATCGGCGTCGATGCCGTCGGCGAAGCCCTGGTAGGCCATGTCGAGAAAGGGGACCAGCGAACGGGCGCGACAGGCCTCGACCACCTCCTGCCACTGGCCGTCGTCCAGATCCGCGCCGGTGGGGTTGTGGCAGCAGGCGTGCAGCAACACGATCGAGCCGGCCGGCAGGTCCAGCAGCTTGTCCTTCATCGCTGCGAAGTTCACGCCGCGGGTGGCGGCATCGTAATACGGGTAGCTGTCGACCCTGAAGCCGGCGCCCTCGAAGATGGCCCGGTGATTTTCCCAGCTCGGGTCGGAGATATAGACCGTGGCGTCGGGCAGCAACAGGTGCAGGTAGTCGGCCCCGACCTTGAGGGCACCGGTGCCGCCCAGTGCCTGAAAGGTTGCGACCCGGCCATCGGCCAACAGTGCGGAGTCGGCGCCGAACAGCAGGTTCTGCACGCCCTTGTTGTATGCCGGATTGCCATCGATCGGCTGATAGCCACGCGGTGGACGGGTTTCGAGACGAGCCTGCTCGGCAGTGGCCACGGCCCGCAGCAGCGGAATCTTGCCGGCGTCGTCGTAATACACGCCCACACCCAGATTGGCCTTGTCGGCACGGGTATCGGCGGCGAACGCCTCATTCAGGCCAAGGATCGGGTCACGGGGCGCCATCTCGACGGCGGCGAAGATCGAAGCGGTCATGAATTCTCCAGGAAAGGGCCGGCTCGGGTGTTGGGCAAACATGCCATTCTAGCATTCGGCGGTACTGCCGGTGGCGACCGCGGCCGGCTTGCGGCCGGCTTATAATCGGCGTTTCGAGGTGCCGGCGTCGTGCCGCGCCGACCGACCCGGAGTCCGTTCGCTTGGCGATCCCCGACGACCTGTCCGTGACCTGTCTGTGTGCCGACTGGTGCGGCACCTGCCGCGACTATCAGTCGGCATTCCGCGAACTCGGCGAAGCCTTCGCAGACGCCGAATTTACCTGGTACGACATCGAGGACGACGCCGACGTCGTCGGCGACCTCGACATCGAGACCTTTCCGACGCTGCTGATACGGCGGGCCGGACACGTCGTCTATCTTGGCCCGGTGCTGCCCGATCCGGCCCATGCCAGGCGCCTGATCGAGACCTACGCCGACATGGATGCCGACGAGGCGATCCGCTATGCCACCGCGACTGTGGAGCGTCGCGAGTGGCAGCAGATCTGCGACTTTGGAGCCGCAGGCTGATGGATGGCGCACAGGTCGTCGAGTTCGACGGCAGTCCGTTTCGCCTGCATCAGCCGTTCGCGCCGGCGGGCGACCAGCCCGAGGCGATCCGGCAGCTGGCGGAGGGGATCGAGGACGGACTGATGTACCAGACCCTGCTCGGGGTCACCGGCTCGGGCAAGACCTACACCATGGCCAACGTCATCGCCCGCCTCGGTCGCCCGGCGCTGGTGCTGGCGCCGAACAAGACACTGGCCGCGCAGCTTTATGCGGAATTCCGCGAGTTTCTGCCGGACAACGCGGTCGAATACTTCGTCTCCTACTACGACTATTACCAGCCCGAGGCCTACGTGCCGTCGCGCGACCTGTTCATCGAGAAGGATTCGTCGATCAACGAGCACATCGAGCAGATGCGGCTGTCGGCCACCAAGAGCCTGATGGAGCGTCGGGATGTCGTGATCGTGGCCAGCGTGTCGTGCATCTACGGCATCGGCGACCCGGTGGACTACCACTCGATGGTGCTGCACCTGCGCGAAGGCGAGCGCATCGCGCATCGTGACGTGCTGCGGCGGCTGGTCGCCATGCAATACACGCGCTCGGACATCGACTTCCGGCGCGGGACCTTCCGCGTCCGCGGTGATGTCATCGACGTCTTCCCGGCGGAGAACGCGGAACACGCGGTCCGTATCGAGATGTTCGACGACGAGATCGAGCACCTGACGCTGTTCGATCCGCTGACCGGCCACATGCGCCAGCGCATGGCGCGATTCACGGTCTATCCGTCGAGCCACTACGTGACACCACGGGCGACCGTGCTGAAGGCGATCGAGCGGATCAAGGAAGAACTGGCCGAGCGCGTTCCGCACTTCCAGCGCGCCGCCAAGCTGGTCGAGGCCCAGCGCATCGAGCAGCGCACCCGCTTCGATCTCGAAATGCTGACCGAAATGGGCTTCTGCAAGGGCATCGAGAACTATTCGCGCCACCTGTCGGGTCGCGCCGCCGGCGAACCGCCGCCGACGCTGATCGACTATCTGCCGGCCGACGCGCTGCTGTTCATCGACGAATCCCACGTCACGGTGCCGCAGGTCGGTGGCATGTACAAGGGAGACCGCTCGCGCAAGGAGAATCTGGTCGAATACGGCTTCCGCCTGCCGTCGGCGCTGGACAACCGACCGCTCAAGTTCGAGGAGTTCGAGCGCCTGATGCCGCAGACGGTATTCGTGTCGGCAACGCCGGCCGACTACGAGACGAAGCACCAGGGACAGGTGGTCGAGCAACTGGTCCGTCCGACCGGCCTGATCGACCCACGCGTCGAGGTTCGAGCGGCCACCACCCAGGTGGACGACCTGCTGCCCGAGATCAAGCGGAGGGTGGCTGCCGGCGAACGGGTGCTGGTGACCGTGCTGACCAAGCGACTGGCGGAACAACTGACCGAGTTCCTGGCCGAGAACGGCACACGGGTGCGTTACCTGCATTCCGACGTCGATACCGTCGAGCGGGTCGAGATCATCCGCGATCTGCGCCTCGGCGAATTCGACGTCCTGGTCGGCATCAACCTGCTGCGCGAGGGCCTGGACATTCCGGAGGTATCGCTGGTGGCCATCCTCGATGCCGACAAGGAAGGATTCCTGAGATCCGAGCGCTCGCTGATCCAGACCATCGGCCGGGCGGCGCGTCACCTCAACGGCACTGCCGTGCTCTATGCCGATCGCGTCACCGATTCGATGAAGGCGGCGATGGGCGAGACCGAGCGCCGTCGTGCCAAGCAGATCGCCTTCAACGAGGCCAACGGCATCGTGCCTAAGTCGGTGGTGAAGCGAATCAAGGACATCATCGACGGCGTCTACGATGCCGACGCCGACGAGGGCCGGCGCGGGCGCAAGCCGGCCGGTCCCGACTATGCAGCGATGGACGAGAAGACGCTCGCCAAGGCAATCAAGAAGCTGGAGAAGGAGATGCAGGAATTCGCCCGCAACCTCGAGTTCGAAAAGGCCGCTGCCGCCCGCGACGAATTGTTCCGCCTGCGTGAGCGAGCGTTCGGCGCCGACCAGCATGGTGGTGCATGACGGCCAACCGGAGCGCCGCCGAATGAGTCTGCAGCGTGTTCTCTTCGTGTGTACCGGCAATATCTGTCGATCGCCGACCGCCGACGGGGTGGCGCGGCAGATGATCGCCCGCCTCGGACTGGGCCGCGAAATTGCTGTCGATTCGGCCGGCACCACCGGCTATCACGCCGGCGAAAGGCCTGATCCGCGCGCCTGTGCAGCGGCACAGAAGCGCGGTTACGACCTGCGCAAGCTGCGCGCGCGCAGGCTCGAGGAGCGCGACTTCGAGCGCTTCGACCTGCTGCTGGCGATGGACGACGGGCACCTCGAGATCATGCAGCGCAAGAGCCCGCCCGAGTACCTGCACAAGGTGCAGCGCTTCATGGATTACGCACGGCACCATGATGCGCGCGAGGTGCCGGACCCATACTACGGCGGCGACCGCGGGTTCGACGTCGTGCTCGACATGATCGAGGACGCCGTCGGCGGACTGCTCGAACGGCTCGGCGGCCGTTGACGAGACCGGGCCGTGCGCGGTCATGTTCCGCGCACGGCTCGAGGTCACACTGCAGCGGTCAGGCACCGCCCGGCGGCTGACCGCCCTGGGTCTCAACCTGCACCAGTTCTTCCTGGACCCGTTGCGCGCGCTGGCGCGGCTTGCGGCCCAGCTTCGGCGCTTCGGTGGCCGCTTCCGCTTCCGCCGGCCGCGCCGACGTGGTGGTTTCGACCAGGATCAGGCCGCCTTCCTCTGACAGCACCTTGTCGAGATCGACCTGGGGGGACGCGGCGTGTCCGTCGCCGGGATGCACGGCTCCGGTTGCGACGGCTTCTACCAACGCCGGCTCGGCTTCGTTCGTCGCGTCGGCGGCTGGCGGCGGGGCGTCGCCGGCGGTGTCCGCCTGGCGTCGGAAGTCGGTCGGCGATGCTTCGGTGGACGCCGCCATCGCATCGCCGAGCGCGCCTGCGCTGACCGTGATCGGCTGATCGGGGACGACGCTGCCGGCGATGTCGTCGGTGACTTGGACGTCGGCAACGAGCTCGGCTGGATCCGCGACCGGCGCCTCCGCGTCGGCTTGCGGGATCGCAGCATCGGCGGCGGCGGGCGTGCCCTCCGTGGCCCAGTCCGATCCGGTCGGCGCGGGCGTCTGGTCCACCGTATCTTCGCGCACCGGCGTCGGTGCCTCGGCCGTTGCAGCGTCGCTGATCGCTTCGGCCGGGGCCGGATCGGTCACTGCGGCCATGGTCGCTTCGGTCGGCGTCGCGCGATCGACGGGTTTCACCGGCAGTGGTGCATCACTGGCCAGCGCTTCGACCTCGGTGGGCTCGCCAGCCGCCAGTGGCAGTGGCTCTGCGACGGTTGCCGGCGCTGCGACAGTGTCGTCGCCGGCTCCCGGGAGCGGCGGCTGTGCAACCACGACCGTGGCCGCCGCCGCAAGCTCGTCGGCCGACGACGTGTCGCCCTCGGTCTGCTCGGATGGCTCTTGTCCGGCGTTTGCGACCTCGCCTTCACTCTTGCGCTCGCCGCCACGGCGGCCACGCCGCCGCCGGCCGCGCTGCGGCGTCCCGCCGTCGTCGGTCTGCGGTGTCGCGGCCTCGGCAGCGATCGGCGCAGCATCGTCGGCCACTGCTTCCTGGGGCTGCTGCGCCTGATCCTTGTCCTGCTGCCCCTGATCCTTGTCCTGCTGGCGTTGGCCGCGGCCGCGCTGACGCTTGCGCTGATTGTTGGCCTGCCCCTCTTCACCCTGGGCTTCCTGGCGCTTGCGTCCGCGCTCGGGGCGATCGCTCTGGGGCTGCTCGTTGCGATCCTCGCGGTCGCTGCGCTCGGCACGGCCACGGCCCTCGCCGCGCCGCTCGCCGTCCTTGTCCTTGCGTCCGCGTCCGCCTCGGCGACTGGAATCGCCGCGAGCCTGTCGCGATTCGCGTTTCGGCGGTTCCTCGATCGGCGCTGCCACCGGCGTCGGTTCCGGCTTGGCGTCGCCGCCCCGGAACCACGCGAACATGCGCGCGATCAGCCCGGGCTGGCTGGTTTCGACCGGTGGCGGCGGCGCAGCGGGGGCCGGCGCCTGTTCGGCAACCGGTGCGGGCTGGCCCGGGGCGACGCCCTTGACCGCCGCTTCGGCGCGAACCGGCTTCTTGTCCTTGCGCTCGCCGGCCGCATCCGCCTCCTGCTCGAGCGGCTTGTTGACCAGCTCGTAGCTCGGCACCAGCGTGTCTTCCTGGTTTAGCTGGTCGTGGCGCAGGCGGATGATCTCGTGGTGCGGTGTCTCGAGATTGCGGTTCGGCACGATCAGCAGATTGACCCGGTGGCGCACCTCGATGCGCGCGATGTCGACCCGCTTTTCGTTGAGCAGGAAGGTGCCGACGTCCACCGGTACCTGGCAGTGCACGGCGCCTGTGTTTTCCTTCATCGCTTCTTCTTCGATGATCCGCAGGATGTGCAGGGCGGACGACTCGGTGCTGCGGATGTGTCCGGTGCCGTTGCATCGCGGGCACGGGATGTAGCTGGTCTCGGCCAGCGCCGGGCGCAGGCGCTGACGGGACAGCTCGAGCAGCCCGAAGCGGCTGATCTTGCCCATCTGTACGCGCGCACGGTCGTAGCGCAGGGCGTCGCGCAGCCGGTTTTCGACCTCGCGCTGGTTCTTCTGCGACTCCATGTCGATGAAGTCGATGACGATCAGTCCGCCCAGGTCACGCAGCCGCAGCTGGCGGGCGACCTCTTCGGCTGCCTCCAGGTTGGTGCGCAGCGCGGTCTCCTCGATGTCGGCGCCCCGGGTCGAGCGGCCCGAGTTCACATCGACCGAGACCAGTGCCTCGGTGTGGTCGATCACCACGGCGCCGCCGGACGGCAGGGCGACTTGTCGTGAGTAGGCCGATTCGATCTGGTGTTCGATCTGGAAGCGCGAGAACAGCGGTACGTCGTCCTGATACTGCTTCACGCGATTGACGTTCTGCGGCATCACGTGAGCCATGAACTGCCGTGCCTGATCGAAGATATCGTCGGTATCGATCAGGATCTCGCCGATTTCGGGCTGAAAGTAATCGCGGATCGCGCGGATCACCAGCGAGCCTTCCTGATAGATCAGGAAGGCGCCACCCTGCTGGCCGGCAGCGCCTTCGATCGCAGTCCAAAGCTGCAGCAGATAGTTGAGATCCCACTGCAACTCGTCGGCGTTTCGGCCGATCGCCGCGGTCCGGGCGATCAGGCTCATGCCCGACGGCACCTCGAGCTGGTCCATGATCTCACGCAGTTCTGCGCGCTCGTCGCCCTCGACGCGGCGTGATACGCCACCACCTCGCGGATTGTTGGGCATCAGCACGAGGTAGCGCCCGGCCAGCGAGATGTAGGTGGTCAGCGCGGCGCCCTTGTTGCCGCGTTCGTCCTTCTCGACCTGGACGATCAACTCCTGGCCGACCTTGAGACCGTCTTGCGGGCGGGTGCGCCCTTCCCCGCTATTGGCGATGTACGCCCGGGCGATTTCCTTGAACGGCAGAAAGCCGTGGCGCTCTGCGCCGTAGTCGACGAACGCGGCCTCGAGGCTGGGCTCGAGTCGCGTGATCACGGCTTTGTAGATGTTGCTCTTGCGTTCTTCCTTGGTGGCCGACTCGATATCGAGGTCGATCAGTTTCTGACCGTCCACGATCGCGACGCGTAACTCCTCGGCCTGCGTCGCATTGAAAAGCATGCGCTTCATCTGGATCGTTCTCCCGCGCGAACACGGGCAGGACGAACCGCGCACCTGCGTGCAGACGGTGGATCAGTGGTGAGTTGTCAGGCTCATTCTAGATTCTTGTATGCGTGCGTCGGGTGGCAGTTCGGGTTCGTTTCGACCCCGCCGCATGATGACGGCCGGGCGATTTGTTCCTGCATTGCGGTGTTCGCGCAATAAACCAGCTAAGTCAAATAGGATTGCTCGTTTGCGGTACCATCGCACCCCTTTTTCCAGGGCGGCGTTGCACCGATGACCACGCGGGAGCTCTCGAATGGGCTCTGGGTGTTCGCATTGCCGGGCCATTCTGCTCGGGCACGCGTCGACCACGACCTACGTCGATCAGCACAGAAGTATATTGCAGGATTATGGACTTGGGCAAAACGATCGCGGTCAGGTATGAAACTGTCGACGAAGGGTCGGCCGGGCAGCGCATCGACAATTACCTCGTGCGCCGCCTGAAGGGCGTGCCAAAGAGCCACATCTACCGCATCCTGCGCAGCGGGGAGTTGCGGGTCAACGGTGGCCGGGTGTCCCAGACCTACCGCCTGCAAATCGGCGACCAGATACGCATCCCGCCGCTGCGCCTTGCCGAACCGGGCGAGGCTGTGCCGATTCCGGCCGGGCGTCCGCTGCCGATAGTGTGGGAGGACGACGCGCTGCTGGTCGTGGACAAACCGGCGGGCCTGGCGGTTCACGGCGGTAGTGGCGTCAGCTATGGTGTGATCGAGCAGTTGCGGCGCCAGCGCACGGATGCGCGATTTCTGGAACTGGCCCATCGGCTCGACCGAGAGACGTCAGGACTGCTGATCGTCGCGAAAAAGCGGTCTGCCCTGACCGTGTTGCACGATCGCATGCGCCGTGGCGCGATCGGCAAGCGTTATCTGACGCTGGTGCAGGGGCGGTGGCTGGAGCCCTGCCGGCACCTGCGCCAGCCGCTCACGAAGTACCTGACCGAGCAGGGCGAACGACGCGTGCGCGTCGACCGGGACGGCAAGGCGGCCCACAGCATCGTCCACCTCGTGCGCCGCTGGCAGCACTGCAGCCTGCTGGAGGTCGAGCTGCGCACCGGGCGCACCCACCAGATCCGGGTCCATCTGACCGATGCCGGATTTCCGTTGATGGGCGACGCCAAGTATGGCGATTTCGCCCTCAACAAGCGGCTCGAGCGGCAAGGCCTCGACCGGATGTTCCTGCATGCGTGGCGGCTCGACTTCCGGCATCCGCTGACCGATGCCAGAATCCGGCTGGAAGCGCCGTTACCGGAAGCGCTCGAAGCCTTCCTTGCGGAAGTGGAACAGACCCAGGAACGCGAACATGGTTGAACGCTATGAACTGATCGTCTTCGACTGGGATGGCACTTTGCTCGATTCGGCCGCGGCCATCGTCCGTGCGATCCAGGCCGCCAGCCGCGACCTCGGCCTGCCGGTGCCGTCGGCGGATCGCGCCCGCCATGTGATCGGGCTCGGGCTGTCGGACGCGCTGGCCCACGCCGTGCCGGAGCTGGATGAGGTGGATTACCCGCGGATGGTCGAACGCTATCGCCACCATTATCTGTCGAGCGACTTCGAATTGAGCCTGTTCGAAGGTACCGAGTCGATGATCTCCGCCCTGGTGGCGCGCGGCCATCTGCTGGCGGTGGCGACCGGCAAGAGTCGCAATGGGCTCGACCGGGCGCTCGCGCATACCGGCCTCGGCCCGCAATTCGTCGCGACCCGCTGCGCCGACGAGTGTTTCTCCAAGCCGCATCCGCAGATGTTGCTCGAGCTGATGGACGAACTCGCGGTGCCGGCGGAGCGCACGCTGATGATCGGCGACACCACGCACGACCTGCAGATGGCGACAAATGCCGGGGTCGCTGCGCTGGCAGTCGCGTTTGGCGCCCACGGTCGTGAAGAACTGGTGTCCTGCGGGCCGCTCGACTGCGTCGACGATCCCGCCCGGTTGAGACGATGGCTGGGCGTCGACAGCTGATCTGCGCGTCCGGTGAGCTGACCGACGGTGGCGACGGCGTACGCTTCGAATTCGAGCGTTTCGGCCGGCGCGAACCGGCCTTCGTGGTCCGTTTCGAGGGGCGGGTCCATGCCTACGTCAACCGCTGTGCGCACGTGCCGAGCGAGCTCGACTGGTTGCCGGGGCGGTTTTTCGACGACGACGGTCGCCTGCTGATCTGCGCCACCCATGGTGCGGTCTACGACCCGGCCAGCGGGGCGTGCCGTGGTGGGCCCTGCCGCGGTGGCCTCGAGCGGCTGGGCGTTCTCGAGGTCGACGGCGCGGTCTGGCTGGTGGACTGATCTGAGGCGGACGCCCGCCTCAGGGCAGGCAGACACCGCTGGCGCGCAGCATGCGCGCGAGTGCAATCAGCGGAAGTCCGACCAACGCGGTCGGGTCGTCGCCCGACAGCGCTTCCAGCAGCGTGATGCCGAGCCCTTCCGATTTCGCGCTTCCGGCGCAGTCGAGGGGGCGTTCAATATCGACGTAACGCCGGATCTCGTCGTCGACGAGTTCGCGGAAGCGCACCCGGGTCGGGACGGTCTCGACGCAATACTCGCCGCTCGCCGCATCGAGCAGGCACAGCGCCGTGTCGAACACCACCGTCCGACCGCTCATGCGGGTGAGCTGCCCGATGGCCGCGTCGGTCGTGCCGGGCTTGCCGAAGACCTGGCCGTCCAGGTGCGCGACCTGATCGCTGCCGATGATCAGCGCATCCGGAAAGCGGCTGCGAACGGCCCGTGCCTTGGCCAGTGCGAGTCGCTCGGCCGTGGCGGTCGGCGACTCGTCGGGCAGGGCGGTCTCGTCGGTCTCGGGGCTGGCCGTCTCGAAGGCGAGACCGAAGCGATCCAGCAGCGATTTCCGGTACTTCGAGGTCGATGCCAGAACGATTCGGCGGGCGGCGCTGGTTGCCATGGCTCAGCTTTACTTGGAAAGCCGGAAATAATATCATCGCGCCCTTATGTCGCCACAGGGGCTCGTCGTCGATCCGTTACGCTTCGCAGTTGAGGGAGCGACGGTGGCGCAGTCCCGACCGGTGGTGGGGTTCGAGAGGCTGGCGGATGCGCTTTTCGATCCGGCGGGGTCCCTCACCTTTTCGGTGCGCGGGAGCCGGGATCGGGATGGCAAGCACTGGCTGGCGCTGGCGGTGGCCGGCACGCTGACGGTACAGTGTCAGCGCTGCCTCGAGGCGCTGGATTGGGCGCTTCAGGTAGACAACCGGCTGTTGCTCGTTCCGGAAGGTCGTGAGATGCCGGAAGAGGAACTGCAGGAAGACGGGTGGGACTGCCTGCCGGTCGGCCCGCGGCTCGACCTGCTCGAACTGATCGAGGACGAGGCGCTGCTGGCCCTGCCGTTCGCACCGAGACATGATGATTGCTGTGCTCCGTCTATGGTAGGCGGGGGTGGAACAACGTCGCCGTTCGCCGGCCTCGCGCGATTGCGCAAGCCCGAAGGGTGAGGGTGATTGGTACCAAGGAGTTTTCAAGATGGCCGTTCAACAGAACAAGAAGTCCCCGTCCAAGCGCGGCATGCACCGCTCGCACGATTCGCTCCCGACGCCGGCGCTGGCAGTGGAGTCCACCACCGGCGAGGTGCATCTGCGTCATCACGTCAGCCCGAGCGGCTTCTATCGCGGCAAGAAAGTCATCAAAGCCAAGGGCGAGTAAGCATTCCCCGACGACGGCGCGGCGCCGCTGGCGATCGCGCCGTTTTTGTGCCTGAAGCCAACGGAATCCAGTGAGTTCACCGGACATCACGATTGCCATCGACTGCATGGGCGGCGACCACGGCCCGGCGGTCACGGTGCCGGCCACGGCGGCCTACCTGCGGTCCGATGCCGATGCCGCGGCCGTTCTGGTCGGCCGTCCCGATGCGCTGGAGCCGCTCGTGGCGCCGCTGCTGTCCGAGTTCGGTGACCGCCTGCGCGTGCAGGTGGCCAGCGAGGTCGTCGAAATGGACGAGCCGCCGGCCAACGCGCTGCGCGGCAAGAAGGACTCGTCGATGCGGGTGGCGATCAATCTGGTCAAGGCCGGCAACGCCCAGGCCGCGGTCTCGGCCGGCAACACCGGCGCCTTGATGGCGATCTCCCGCTTCGTGCTGAAGATGCTGCCGGGCATCGACCGGCCCGCGATCGCGACCATCCTGCCGACGTCGCGCGGCCGCTGCTATGTGCTCGATCTCGGCGCCAACGTCGATTGCACGGCCGAGCATCTGATGCAGTTCGGCATCATGGGTGCGATGCTGGTGGCCGCCGTCGAGCATGTCGATCGCCCGTCGGTGGGCCTGCTCAACATCGGCGAGGAGGAAATCAAGGGCAACGAGGTCGTCAAGGACGCCGCCGAACTGCTGCGCACCAGTGGACTCAACTTTTACGGCAACGTCGAAGGCACCGACATCTATCGCGGCACGACCGATGTCGTGGTTTGCGACGGCTTCGTCGGCAACGTCGCCCTGAAGACCTCGGAAGGGCTCGCGACCATGCTCGCCGGCTTCCTCCGCGAGGAATTCAGTCGTAGCTGGCTGAGCAAGCTGTCGGCGCTGGTGGCGATGCCGGCACTGAAGCGGTTCAAGCGCCGGGTCGACCATCGCAACTACAATGGGGCCAGTCTGCTAGGCTTGAGGGGTGTGGTGGTCAAGAGCCACGGGGCGGCGGACGCATTCGCCTTCGAGCGGGCGATCTGGCGGGCGGCGGAAGAGGCCAGGAATTCTCTGATCGAGCGAATCAGTGAGCGCATGGCCAGCAGGGAGAATAGCGGATGATTCACTCCCGGATAATCGCCACCGGCAGCTACCTGCCGGGCGAACCGGTGACCAACGACGACCTGGTGGCGCGAGGCATCGACACCTCGGACCAGTGGATCGTCGAGCGCACCGGCATCCGCAGCAGGCATCTCGCCGCCGACGGCGTCAGTTGCAGCGAGTTGGCGGAGGCCGCCAGCCGGCGCGCGATCGAAGCGGCTGATGTCGATCCCGCGACGATCGATCTGATCATCGTCGCCACGTCGACCCCGGATTTCATCTTTCCCAGTTCTGCCGCCTTGCTGCAGGCTCGTCTGGGTATCCGCAATGCCGGTGCCGCGTTCGACGTGCAGGCGGTCTGCAGTGGTTTCGCCTATGCCCTGACCGTCGCCGACAAGTTCATCCGATCGGGGAGCCACAAGCGTGCGCTGGTGGTCGGCGCCGAAGTGTTTTCGCGGATTCTCGACTGGAAGGATCGGGCGACCTGCGTGCTGTTCGGCGACGGCGCTGGTGCGGTCATCGTCGAAGCTGCGGAGCGCCCCGGGGTGCTGGCGAGCGCGATCCACGCAGACGGCAGCTACAACCCGATCCTCTGCGTTCCGGGCACGGTTTCGGGTGGAACGGTCATCGGAGATCCGTTCCTGCGGATGGATGGACAGGCCGTGTTCAAATTCGCGGTGCGCGTGCTTGGCGACGTCGCCCATGAAGTGCTCGAGGACGCGGGGCTCAGTACCGACGACGTCGACTGGCTGATTCCGCACCAGGCCAATATCCGGATTCTTCAGGCCACAGCCAAGCGGCTTGGCGTTTCGATGGACCGTGTCGTCACGACCGTCGACCAGCACGGCAACACTTCGGCCGCGTCGATACCTCTGGCGCTCGATCTCGCGGTTCGGGACGGTCGCATCCGGGGAGGCTCGCGGGTGTTGCTAGAGGGGGTGGGCGGCGGTTTCACGTGGGGTGCCGTGCTGCTCAGCATGTGACCGGGTACCAGCTATTTCGGGGGGGAATGGATGGCATTTGCGTTTGTGTTTCCAGGGCAGGGCTCGCAGGCGGTGGGCATGATGGCCGCGTATGGCGATACGCCCGTGATCCGCGACTGTTTCGACGAAGCGTCGGCAGCGCTCGGGGAGGACCTCTGGCAGATGGTCTGCGAGGGGCCTGCCGAGCGGCTGGCGCTGACGGTCAACACCCAGCCGCTGATGCTGACCGCCGGCGTTGCGGTCTATCGCGCGTGGTGCGAGGCCGGCGGCCCGCAGCCGGCCGTGGTCGCGGGCCACAGCCTCGGCGAATACAGCGCGCTGGTCGCTGCCGGCGCGCTGGCCTTCGCCGACGCGGTGCCCCTGGTCAGACTGCGTGCCGCGGCGATGCAGGAGGCGGTACCGCAGGGCGAGGGCGCGATGGCCGCGCTGCTCGGTCTCGATGCCGATCAGGTACGCGAGGTCTGCGCCGAGGCGGCGCAGGGCGAGGTCGTCGAAGCCGCCAACCTGAATGCCCCCGGACAGATCGTGATCGCGGGCAAGTCCGAAGCCGTCGCGCGCGCGATCGAGCTGGCCCGCTCGCGTGGCGCCAAACGCGCGGTCCAACTGCCTGTCAGTGCGCCCTTCCATTGTGCGTTGATGCGACCCGCGGCGGAAAAGCTCGAGCAGCGGCTGCAGGAGATCGCCGTGAATCGCCCGGACATCCCGGTGCTGAACAACGTCGACGTGCGCTGCGAAGACGAGCCGGAGCGCATCCGAGACGCCCTGGTGCGGCAAGCCTATTCGCCGGTGCGCTGGATCGAGACGGTGGAGGCGATCGCCGCGAAGGGGATTTCGCAGGTTTATGAATGTGGACCCGGCAAGGTCCTGGCAGGCATGACCCGGCGCATCGACAAGAGCCTGCAGGGCGGCGCGATTGCCGATGCCGAGGGTTTGGGCCAGGCGATCGCCGCGGCAGGGAGTTGAGGACGTGAGCAAGATACTGGCGGGCAAACTCGCATTGGTGACCGGTGCCAGCCGCGGCATCGGCCGCGCGGTGGCGATGGAACTGGCCGGCATGGGCGCCTTCGTGGTCGGAACTGCGACCAGCGACGGCGGTGCTGCCGAGATCGGACGCGCGTTCGACGAGGCAGGGCTCGATGGCCGTGGCTTGCGACTCGACGTCACCGACGCCAGCGCTGCCGAGCAGGCCGTATCCGCGCTCGAAAAGGAATTCGGGCCGGTCGCGGTTCTCGTGAACAACGCCGGCATCACCCGCGACAACCTTGCGCTCCGGATGAAGGACGAAGAGTGGGACGCGGTGATCGAGACCAACCTGAAGGCGGTCTATCGCATGAGTCGGCTGGTGATGCGCGGGATGATGAAGGCCCGCCATGGACGCATCATCAACATCACTTCGGTGGTCGGCAGCTCCGGCAATGCCGGGCAGGCCAACTACGCAGCAGCCAAGGCCGGCGTCGCCGGCATGAGCCGCGCGTTGGCACGGGAACTCGGCAGCCGCGGCATTACCGTCAATTGCGTGGCGCCCGGGTTCATCGATACCGACATGACCCGCGAACTGCCGGAGGAAAGCCGTGCGGCGCTGCAGCAGCAGATCGCGCTGGGGCGGCTCGGCGAACCTACAGAAATTGCTGCCGCGGTGGGCTTTCTGGCCTCACCCGCGGCCTCGTACGTCACCGGGACCACACTGCATGTCAATGGCGGCATGTACATGGCCTGAAAAACAGCTCCGATTCCTGCATGGATAGCGGGATTCGGGCTTTTTGGTAGAATACGCGGGTTTTTTTTGACGTAACCCGCTCACACTCAGTCAAGGAGCAAATTCATGGAGAACATCGAACAGCGCGTCAAGAAGATTGTCGCGGAGCAACTCGGTGTGAATGAGTCGGAAATCAAGAACGAATCCTCGTTCGTCGACGACCTCGGGGCGGATTCCCTCGATACCGTCGAACTGGTGATGGCCCTCGAAGAAGAGTTCGAGTGCGAGATCCCTGACGAAGAAGCGGAGAAGATCACAACCGTCCAGCAGGCCATTGACTACGTCAATGCGCACCTGAAGAAGTAATTTTCCCGTAGCTGCCGGAGCAAACATTGGCACGTCGCAGAATCGTAGTCACCGGCCTCGGTGCGGTCGCGCCGGTCGGCAACACCGTCCCGGAAATCTGGGATGCCATCGTCAATGGGCGCTCCGGAATCGCCGGCATCACGCGCTTCGATACCTCCAACTTTCCGGTCAAGATCGCCGGTGAGGTCAAGGGCTTCGACGCCACCGCCTACCTGTCGCCGAAGGAAGCCCGTCGGATGGATATCTTCATCCACTACGGGCTGGCCGCAGGTGTCCAGGCGATCCGGGACTCGGGACTGGAAGTCACCGACGAGAACGCCGAGCGCATCGGGGTCAACATCGGCTCGGGAATCGGCGGACTGCCGATGATCGAGGATACGCACAATGACTTCCTGGCGAGCGGGCCGCGCAAGATTTCCCCGTTCTTCATTCCCGGCACGATCATCAACATGATCTCCGGCAACCTTTCGATCATGCACGGCATGAAGGGGCCGAACATTTCGGTTGTCACTGCCTGCACCACCGGCCTGCACGCGATCGGGCTGGCGGCGCGGATGATCGAATACGGCGATGCCGATGCGATGGTCTGCGGCGGCGCCGAATCGTCGGTGACGCCGCTGGCGATCGGTGGCTTCGCTTCGGCCAAGGCCTTGTCGACGCGCAACGACGATCCGGCCACGGCCAGCCGTCCGTGGGATACCGGGCGCGACGGCTTCGTGCTGGGCGAGGGTGCCGGCGTGCTGGTGCTCGAGGAATACGAGCATGCCAAACGTCGCGGTGCCAGGATCTATGCCGAGTTGGTCGGCTTCGGCATGAGTGCCGATGCCTACCACATGACGGCGCCGGACACCGCCGGCCCGTGTCGCAGCATGGCCAATGCCCTGGCCAACGCCGGCATCAACGCCGATCAGGTGCAGTATCTCAATGCACACGGCACCTCGACGCCGCTGGGCGACAAGAACGAGACTGAAGCGATCAAGCTGGCCTTCGGTGCCGACATCGCGCGCAAGCTGGTGGTGAACTCGACCAAGTCGATGACCGGCCATCTACTCGGCGGTGCCGGCGGTCTCGAGTCGGTGCTGACGGTGCTGGCCGTCCATCACCAGATCTCGCCGCCGACGATCAACATCTTCGAACAGGATCCCGAGTGCGATCTCGATTACTGCGCGAACACTGCGCGGGACCTCAAGATCGACATTGCCCTGAAGAACAACTTCGGATTCGGCGGTACCAACGGCACGCTTGCCTTCAAGCGGGTCTGATTCGACAGCCGCGAGCCGCGGCGATGGCGGGTCGCTGGCGGCAAGGGCACCGAAGGTGTCGCTGCGCCCGTCGCGCACGCTGCTGGCGTGTGTCTGCGTGCTCTATCTGGTCGTTGCGGTATCGATTCTGATGGCGAGCTTTGACGGGTTGCCGAAAATTGCGGCGCTGCTGTTGCTTGCGCTGTTGCTGCCGCGCGATCTCAAGCGCGTCGGCAATGCGGCGCGCCACCAGCTGCATTTCGGCGAGCGGCTGGCAGTTGTCGGCGACGACGTGAGCTGGCCGGTCGAGCAGGTGCGCCAGCTCGGCGGCGCGATCTGGATCGGATGGCGCGACGCCGGCGGCAGCCGTCGTGATCTGATGTTGCTCGCGGACTCGTTCGAACGAACCGAAGACTGGCATCTGTGCCGGTTATGGGCGCGCCAACGGGCGGCGCCGGCCGGCGAGTCAGCGTGACGGCAGCGATCCCAGCGGATGGGCTTTCGGGCTCGGCCGCAGTACCGTATTGCGAGGGCGCTCGTCGGTTTCCATGTAGTCGCGGCTGAAGTGCAGGCCGCGGCTCTCCTTGCGCTTCATCGCGCTGCGCACGATCAGGTCGGCCGTAAGCACCAGATTGCGCAGTTCGATCAGATCGTTGGTGACGCGGAAGTTGCTGTAGTACTCCTCGATCTCGCGCGTCAGCAGGCGAATTCGATGCTGCGCCCGTTCGAGGCGCTTGTCGGTGCGGACGATGCCGACGTAGTCCCACATGAAGCGTCGCAGTTCATCCCAGTTGTGGGCGATCACGACTTCCTCGTCGGCGTCGGTCACGCGGCTCTCGTCCCAGTTGGGTATCTCGGGCAGTGAGCGGTGCCGGCCGACAGCGATGTGGCGTGCCGCGGCCTCGCCGAACACCACGCACTCGAGCAGCGAATTGCTCGCCAGTCGATTGGCGCCGTGCAGGCCGGTGCACGCGGTCTCGCCGATCGCGTACAGGGCGTCGACATCGGTGCATGCGTCGAGATCGGTGAGGACGCCGCCACAGGTGTAGTGGGCCGCCGGCACCACCGGTATCGGCTCGCGTGCAATGTCGATGCCCAATTCCATGCAGCGCGCCAGAATGTTCGGGAAATGGGCTTCGAGGAAGTGTCGATCCTTGTGGCTGATGTCGAGAAACACGCAGTCCGAACCGTCGCGCTTCATCTCGAAATCAATCGCCCGGGCGACGATGTCGCGCGGCGCGAGTTCGGCCCGCTGGTCGTGTTCGGGCATGAAGCGGCTGCCGTCGGCCCGCTTGAGCAGGCCGCCTTCGCCGCGTACGGCCTCGCTGATCAGGTAGGACTTGGCCTGCGGGTGATACAGGCAGGTCGGGTGGAACTGGATGAATTCCATGTTCGCCACGCGGCAGCCGGCGCGCCAGGCCATGGCCACGCCGTCGCCGGTCGCGGTATCCGGATTGGTCGTGTAGAGGTAGGTCTTGCCGGCGCCTCCGGTGGCGAGAATCGTCGCGTGGGCTCGAAAGGTCTCGACCCGATCGCCATCGACATCGAGGACATAGGCGCCGAGGCAGCCGTGCTCGCCGTGCCCGATCTTGCTGCCGATGATCAGGTCGACGGCAATGTGTTGCTCGAACACCGAAATCGACGGATGCGCCCGGACCTGTTCATTCAGCGTCTTTTGCACCGCCGCACCGGTCGCGTCGGCGGCATGGATGATCCTGCGGTGGCCGTGGCCACCTTCCCGGGTCAGGTGGTAGCCGACCTCGCTGGCAGTATCACGGGTGAACGGGACGCCACGTTCGATCAGCCACTCGATCGCCTGCCGGCCGTTGTCGACGACGAAGCGCGTGGCGTGCGGGTCGCAGAGTCCGGCACCGGCGATGCAGGTATCGGCGACGTGGGCGTCGACGTCGTCGGTCGGATCCAGCACGGCGGCGATTCCACCCTGTGCCCAGTTGGTTGCGCCGTCGGCCAGCCCACGCTTCGTGACCAGGGCGACACGGTGGGTGTCGGCGAGCCTCAGGGCCGCCGTCTGGCCGGCCAGGCCGCTGCCGAGAATCAGTACGTCGAAGGTCTTCACCAGTCGCTGCCGGGCACCGAATTGCCGATTCGGCAGTCTAAAGCAAGCGGGCTGGGGGTCAAGCCGGGTGCGCCGCCGTGATCGTCCAATCACCTGTTGGTACAAGGGGTATGAACTAATCGAAACGCTTGCAGTCTGTGCCTGCGTGTCGGTCGCAAACAGTCGCTGCAAAGGCTTGGTTTATACTTTGCCGCCCCGACGCAAGGCTGCGTCGGCGGTAGTCCCGAACCCAAGGCGATATTCCCCGGCGATGAGCGATCGTGAAATTGACCAGCGTCTGGTCGAGCGCGTGCAGAACGGTGACAAGCAGGCTTTCGGCCTGCTGGTCGCGAAGTATCAGCGCAAGCTGATGCGTCTGCTGTCGCGCCTGATCCGGGACGCGGCCGAGGTGGAGGACGTCGCACAGGAAACATTCGTCAAGGCGTATCGGGCATTGCCGTCATTCAGAGGCGACAGCGCCTTCTATACCTGGCTCTATCGGATCGGTATCAACACCGCCAAGAACTACCTGGTGTCGCAGGGCCGGCGGGCACCGACTTCGACCGGATTCGACTCCGAGGAAGCCGAAAGCTTCGACGAGGGCGAACAGCTGCGGGACATCAACACGCCGGAGCGGATGCTGCTGTCGAAACAGATTGGCGAGACCGTGGAGTCCGCGATGGAGGCATTGCCCGACGACTTGCGCACGGCAATCGTGCTGCGGGAACTGGAAGGGCTCAGCTACGAGGAGATCGCCGGCATCATGGGCTGCCCCATCGGTACCGTCCGATCCCGAATTTTCAGGGCGCGCGAGGCGATTGCCGAACGCCTCAGGCCGATGTTGGAAGTTTCACCAGACAAGCGGTGGTAGAGATGAAAGAGGAACTCTCTGCGGTACTTGACGGAGCCGCAGCGCAAGACCGGGAAGATGCCGTGCTGGCCAGGATTCGCGCAGACGAGGAGTTGCGCGAACGATGGCAGGTCTATTGTCTGATTGGCGACGCCATGCGTGGCGAACGAGTCGCCGGCAGCAGCATCGTCGATGGCGTGATGAGCGCGCTGGAGTCCGAGCCGACGGTGCTGGCGCCGCGCCGCGCCGCCCGTCTCAAGAGCACGCTCACGCACCGGGCATTGCCGATCGCGGCGTCGGTTATGGGCGTCGCCGTCGTGGCCTGGATGGCGACGACGATCGGCGGCGATCCCGAGATTCGCGCGGTTCAGCCGGTCGCCAAGCTCGATCGCAAGGCTGGGCACGTCGCACCGGTGGCCAACGGTTCGATCGAACCGCACCGCGAGTACGTGTTCATCCACCAGGCGTCCAGCCGCAACAGTCCGTTGCCCGGTGTTGCCCAGTACGTGAGGTCGGTTTCCGAGGTCCAGGGCGGCGCTCGATGAGATACGCCCTCGCGCCGATCTTCGCAGTCGTGATCGCGCTGCTGGCAGCAGGGCGCGCGGCGGCCGAAGACGACCCGATGGCCTGGATCGGACGCATCTACACCGCCGGACAGAAGCTCAGCTACAGCGGGGTGATCGTCTACCAGTCCGGCAGTCGCAGCGAGACCTCGCGAATCGTTCATGTATTTGCCGGTGACCACGAGCTGGAAAAGCTCGAAAGTCTCGACGGCAGTCCACGCCAGGTCATTCGCACGCGAGACCAGGTGCGCTGCTATTTGCCGCGCCAACGCACCCTGATCGTCGATCAGGCCGGCAGCAGCCGGGGCTTTCCGTCGCGCCTGGTGGCCTCCGACATCAGCCTGAGCGATCACTATCGCATTCGCCTCGGGCCGCTCGACCGGGTGGCCGGCCTGCAGGCCCGGCAGATCCTGCTCGAGCCGCTCGACGAGTTGCGCTATGGCCTGACGCTGTGGGCCGACGTGGACAGTGGGCTTTTGCTGAAGGCGCGGATGAGCGATGATGCGGGCGATGTCGTCGAACAGTTCAGTTTTACCGAGGTGGTCGTCGGCGCAAACATCCCGAAGGATGAATTCACCAGCCCGTTCGAGGACGAACAGGGCTGGAAGGTGATCAACGCCCGGGGCAGCGAGGTCGCGGGCGAGGGTCTGGGCTGGCGGCTGGCGTCCGAGGTGCCGGGATTCAAGATGACCAGTGCGGTTCGGCGCAGACTCGGCGAGGCCCACGGCGAGGTCGTGCATATGGTGTTCTCGGACGGATTGGCGAGCATGTCGGTGTTCATCGAACCGATGCCGGCTGCCGGCAACAAGAGCCTCGGCGCAACCAATTCCGGGCCGGTCAATATCTTCACGCGCAGGCTCGACGACCATCTTGTGACCGCACTCGGGGAGACGCCGGCGCGTGCCGTGCAGGTGCTGGCCAATGCGGTCGAGGTGGCGGCGCGATGATCGAGGTGCCGGGCGAAGTGGTTGCCGTCGAGCAGGGTCGGGCGCTGGTGCGTACCCGTTCCGGTGGCGGGGGCTGCGGTCGATGCCATGAGAGCGGCGGTTGTGGCGGTGCCCGCATCGGCTCGATGTTTCGACCCGAGCAGGCCGACTTCTGGCTGGACAACCCGATCCAGGCCGATGTCGGCGACCAGGTACTGGTCTGCCTGGCCGAGGAGGTTTCCGCCCAGGCGGCAATGCTCGGCTATCTGGTGCCGGTGCTTGGCATCGTCGTCGGCGCCGTGATCGGCGTGATCATCGGCGGCACCAGCGGCGGTGATGGCGCGGCGCTGGCCGGCGCGCTCGGCGGACTTGTGCTCGGCATCGCGGCGAGCCGGTTGATCGGCCGGAGCCGCGCCGACGTGCAACCGGTATTGCGTCGTCCTGGAGAGAGCCGTTGCTGACTTCGCCGGTGTTGCGCCGACTGGGCCTCTGTCTGGTCGTGCTGATCTGGCAGTTCGCGCCGTCCGCGGCGATGGCCAGGGATCTGCCGGAATTTGCGCGCCTGGTCGAGCAGAATCGCAATGCGGTGGTCAATATCCGGGCCCATCGTTTCGACGGGCCCGGCAGCGAGCCGATGCGCCCGAAACTGCCATTCAACGGATTCGGCCGGCAGATGCCACCGGGCCATCCCGATCCGGACAGCGACGAACGGGAGCGTGCCCAGGGTTCCGGCTTCCTGATCTCGTCTGACGGATACATCCTGACGAACGCCCACGTCGTCGAGGCGGCGGATGAAGTGGTCGTGCGCATGGCCGATCGCAACGAGTACCGGGCCCGAGTCGTCGGTACCGATCGCCGTACCGATATCGCGCTGCTGAAAGTGCCGGGCGAGAATCTGCCGGCGGTCGCCCTGGGGGATCCGGCAGCGCTCCGGGACGGTGATTGGGTAGTCGCGATCGGTTCGCCGTTCGGCTTCGAGCAGTCGGTGACGGCCGGCATTGTCAGCGCCAAGGCACGGTCGCTGCCGTACGAGAATTTCGTGCCCTTCATCCAGACCGACGTGGCGATCAATCCCGGCAATTCAGGCGGGCCACTGTTCAATCTGCGCGGCGAAGTGGTCGGCATCAATTCGCAGATCTTCAGCCGCACCGGCGGTTTCATGGGGCTCGCCTTCTCGATCCCGATCGACATGGCGATGGACGTGCAACAGCAACTGCGCGACAGCGGGCGCGTGCGCCGTGGACGTATCGGCGTCGTCATCCAGGAACTCTCTCCAGAACTGGCCGGCTCGTTCGGGCTCGATTCGCCGCACGGTGCACTGGTCAGCGCGGTGATGGACGAGACGCCGGCGATGTCTGCGGGCGTTCAGCAGGGCGACATCATCGTCGAGTTCGATGGCCGGCCGGTCACGACTTCGGCAGAGTTGCCGCGACTGGTGGCTGCAACGCCGCCGGGCCGCGAGGTGTCGATGGCCTTGTGGCGCTCGGGCGCGCGCGTCGAGATGCCGATCGCGGTTGCCGAGCTCCCCGAGGATCGCTCGCCGAAGGTCAATCCGAGGCCGGAAACGCCGGTCGATCCGTCTCAGGACCGCCTCGGCCTCGTCGTGATCGAACCGAGCCTGCTGCAGAGGCGGCAAATGAAGATCAGCAGCGGCGTGATGATCGAACGTCGGCGTGGAGGCTCCGGTGCCGAGGAATTGCAATACGGTGACGTTATCGAGGCGGTGATCAGTGACGGCCGGCGCAGTGACGTCGGCGGCATCGACGACTACCGGCGCATCGTCGATGCACTCGACCCGGGTGCCACGGTCTCGCTGCTGGTGCGGCGCGGCCGGCATGCGAGCTTTGTCGGCTTGCGGGCCGACTGATGGGTGCGCGGCTGACCGTCCTGAGCCGACGCTGGTGTCACCTGTGCGACGAGCTGCTGGCGGGACTGGAGCCCCTTGCGCGGGAGCTCGACTTCGCCATCGATGTGATCGACGTTGACGAGCGCCCGGAGTTGGAGGAGCCCTACGGCGAACTCGTGCCGGTGGTGCTGGCCGGTGACCTGGCGTTGTGCCACTATCGGCTCGACATCGAAGCAATTCGTGCTTACCGGCGGAAAATTGGATAAAATCCGCCGCTTACCCATGTCTCGAGGGGTGCCGACCGGCACCCTTTTTGTTGGACCATGCAGCACATCCGCAATTTCTCCATCATTGCCCATATCGATCACGGCAAATCGACGCTGGCCGATCGCCTGATCCAGATGTGTGGTGGATTGAGCGAGCGCGAAATGGAGCAGCAGGTGCTCGACTCGATGTCGATCGAGCGCGAGCGCGGCATCACCATCAAGGCGCAGACGGTGTCACTCGACTATCGCGCCCGGGACGGACAGACCTATCGCCTGAACCTGATCGACACGCCGGGACACGTCGATTTCTCATACGAGGTGTCGCGCTCGCTCGCGGCGTGCGAGGGCGCGTTACTGGTGGTGGACGCATCGCAGGGGGTAGAGGCACAGACCGTGGCGAACTGCTACACGGCGATCGAGCAGGGCGTCGAGGTGATCCCGGTGCTCAACAAGATCGACCTGCCGGCTGCCGACCCGGAGACTGCCCGTTCCGAAATCGAAGACGTGATCGGCATCGATGCGACCGACGCGACGCTGTGTTCGGCCAAGACCGGCCTCGGCGTCGACGAGGTGCTCGAACGCCTGGTAAGAGACGTGCCACCGCCGAAGGGGTCGCCCGACGGCGAACTGAAGGCGCTGATCATCGATTCCTGGTTCGACAACTACGTCGGCGTGGTGATGCTGGTGCGTGTCGTCGACGGCGTGCTGAAACCCAAGGACCGGATTCTGCTGATGTCCACCGGGGCCCAGTATCCGTGTGATCAGGTCGGCGTATTCACGCCGAAATCGGTGGCGAGGCCACAGCTGTCGGCGGGCGAGGTCGGATTCGTGATCTCCGGTATCAAGGAGCTCGATGCAGCCAAGGTCGGCGATACCGTGACTCTCGCCGGCCGGCCGGCGACCAAGCCGCTGCCCGGCTTCAAGGAGATCAAGCCGCAGGTCTTCGCCGGACTCTATCCGATCGAGTCGAGCGAATACGACCAGCTGCGCGAATCGCTCGAAAAGCTGAAGCTCAACGATGCGTCGCTGCAGTTCGAGCCGGAGGTATCCCAGGCGCTTGGGTTCGGTTTTCGCTGCGGCTTTCTCGGCCTGCTGCACATGGACATCGTGCAGGAGCGGCTGGAACGGGAATTCGATCAGGATCTGATCACCACCGCACCGACCGTCGTCTACCAGGTGTTGCTGAACGATGGCGGCGTGCTCGAGATCGAGAACCCGTCGAAATTGCCGGATCTGGGCAAAATCGCCGAGATCCGCGAACCGATCATCCGTGCGACGATCTTCCTGCCGCAGGACTATGTCGGACCGGTGATCATCCTGTGCAACCAGAAGCGCGGCGTTCAGGTGGACATGCGCTATCACGGGCGCCAGGTTCAGTTGATCTACGACATGCCGATGAATGAGGTGGTGATGGATTTCTTCGACCGCCTCAAGTCGGTATCGCGTGGCTACGCCTCGCTCGACTACGAGTTCAAGGAATACCGCACCGACGATCTGGTCAAGCTCGACGTTCTGGTCGGCGGCGAGAAGGTGGATGCGCTGTCAGTCATCGTGCACCGCGCCAGCGCACAGACGCGGGGTCGCGAGCTGGCGACGCGGCTGCGCGGGCTGATCCCGCGCCAGATGTTCGATGTGCCGGTGCAGGCGGCGATCGGCTCGCACATCGTCGCGCGGGAGACCATCAAGGCCTTGCGCAAGAATGTGCTGGCCAAGTGCTACGGCGGGGATATCACCCGCAAGAAGAAGTTGCTGGAGAAGCAGAAGGAAGGCAAGCGCCGCATGAAGCAGGTGGGCAACGTGGAGATCCCCCAGGAGGCCTTCCTCGCGGTGCTGCGCACGGATGACGGAAAGTAGGTCCCGCCGGGGCCATTGACGGGACTGCTCGTGAATTTCGCTCTGATTCTTTTCTTGTTGCTGGTCGCTACCGGCGTACTGTGGCTGGCCGACGTGCTGGTCGCGCGCAAGCGCCGGGCGCCCGGCGCGCCGCAACCATGGTGGGTGGAATGGGGCGCCGGTTTCTTCCCGGTGATCCTGATCGTCTTCTTCCTGCGCTCGTTCATCGTCGAGCCCTTCAAGATCCCGTCCGGCTCGATGATCCCGACCCTGCTGGTCGGTGATTTCATCCTCGTCAACAAATACACCTACGGCATTCGCCTGCCGGTGATCAACAAGAAGATCATCGACATGAACTCGCCGCAGCGGGGCGACGTGATGGTGTTCCGCTATCCGGTGGACGAGGACATGGACTACATCAAGCGGGTCGTCGGCCTGCCCGGCGATCGCGTCGAGTATTTCGACAAGCATCTGGTCATCAACGGCGAAGAGGTCGCGACAGTGCGTGACGGCGACTTCTTCCACGAGGACAAGCGCTACTTCTCGCCGCGCTTCAAGGAAACGCTCGGGGGCGTCGAGCACGACATCCTGGTCAAGGACGATGCCCCGGCCTACGTCCCCGGCGTGCGCGACTTCCCTGGGCGCGAGAACTGTACCTATACCCGCTCGGGCGTCGCCTGCACGGTGCCAGAAGGGCATTACTTCATGATGGGGGACAACCGTGACGAGAGCAGCGACAGCCGGGTCTGGGGTTTCGTCCCCGAGCGCAACATCGTCGGCAAGGCTTTCTGGATCTGGCTCAACTTCAGCGATTTCGGGCGGATCGGTTCGTTCAGGTAGAAAGGAGCAAATGATGCAAGCACAAAAGGGCATGAGCCTGATCGGACTGCTGCTGACCGGTGTACTGCTCGGGGCGGTCTTCCTGCTCGGCATGAAGACGGTGCCGGCGGTCAACGAGTACGCCGCGATCAAGCGGGTGATCAAGACAGTCGCGGAAAACTCTGATCCATCGACGTCGACAGTACCGGGCCTGCGCCGTGATTTCGACACCCGCGCGAGCATCGACGACATCACCTCGGTCAAGGGCGCCGACCTCAACATCACCAAGCGTGGCGGCAGCGTCGAGATCTCCGTCGCCTATGCCCGGCGTGTCCCGATCGTCGCCAACGTCAGCCTGTTGATCGACTTCGAGGCCAGCAGCACTGGCAACTGATCAGACGCTCGCGCGCCTGCAGCGGGCGCTCGGCCATTCGTTCCGCAACCGGGAACTGCTGCGCGAGGCGCTGACCCATCGCAGTTTCGGCACGCCGCACAACGAGCGGCTCGAGTTTCTCGGCGACAGCATTCTCAATTGCGCGATCGCGATCATGCTCTACCGGCGCCACAGCGGATTGCGCGAAGGCGAGTTGTCGCGCATGCGCGCGAATCTGGTCCGCCAGGAAGCCCTGCACCGGATCGCCTTGTCGCTCGAGCTCGGCGATTGCCTGCAGTTGGGCGAGGGCGAACTGAAGAGCGGCGGTTTTCGCCGGCCTTCGATTCTTGCCGATGCGGTCGAGGCCCTGTTCGCAGCGGTCTATCTGGATGCCGATTTCGACACGGTGTGCGGCGTCATCGGGGGTCAGTTCGAGACGCTGATGGCGACGGTCGACGACCCGGGCGGCCTCAAGGACCCGAAAACCGCGCTGCAGGAATGGCTGCAGGGACGCAAGCGTGCATTGCCGCGCTACGAACTGGTCGAGGTGCGCGGTGAGGCACACGCCCAGGAATTCGAGGTACGCTGCGTTGTCGAAAGGCCGCAGATCAGCAGGATCGGGCACGGCAGCAGCCGCCGCGGTGCCGAACAGCAGGCGGCGAAAGCCTGCCTCGAGGAATTGCAGCGACGATGAGCAACGATACGACCGATTCGGCTGATGGCTTTCGCTGCGGACTGGTGGCGATCGTCGGACGCCCCAATGTCGGCAAGTCGACGCTGTCGAACCGGCTGGTGGGGCAGAAGATCAGCATCGTGTCGCGCAAGGCGCAGACCACCCGCCACCGAATCCACGCCGTGCTGACGGAAGCGAATGCCCAGTTCGTGTTCGTCGATACGCCCGGTTTTCAGCGCCAGCATGGCAGCGCCCTCAATCGCGTGATGAACCGCACCGTGACGCAGGCGCTGGCCGATGTCGACCTGGTGTTCCTGCTGGTCGAGGCGGGGCGCCTGGGTGACGGCGATCGCGCGGTGATCTCGCTATTGCCCCCTGGCGCGACGGTCGTGCTGGTGATCAACAAGGCCGACCGGCTCAAGGACAAGGCCCGACTGTTGCCCTTCATCGCCGAGGTGCGCGACTGCTACCCGTTCGCCGAGATCGTGCCGATCTCCGCCGAAAAGGGGGATAACGTCGACCGCCTGCTGGTGGTTGCGCGCAGCTATCTGCCGGTCGGCGAGCCGATGTTCGACGAGGATGCGATCACCGACCGCAGCGAGCGCTTCATGGCGTCCGAGTTTCTGCGCGAGAAGCTGTTTCGGCTGCTCGGTGATGAGCTGCCGTACGGCATGGCGGTCGAGATCGAACAATACGAACTCGAAGGCACGATGCGGCGCATCCATGCCGCCGTGATCGTCGACAAGCCCGGGCACAAGGGCATCGTGATCGGCAAGAACGGCGAGAAGCTCAAGCGCATCGCCACCGAAGCCAGGCAGGAGCTCGAACGACTGCTCGACGCCAAGGTCTTTCTCGAGGTCTGGGTCAAGGTCAGGAGCGGCTGGTCGGACGACGAGCGCGCGCTGAAGAGCCTGGGCTACGAATAGGGGCCGGCGTGGCGCGCCAGCGGATCGAGCAGCAGCCGGCCTTCGTGCTGCACACCCAGCCGTGGCGCGAAACCAGTCTGATTGTCGAATTGTTCAGCCGCGAACATGGTCGCCTGCCGCTGGTGGCCAAGGGCGCGCGACGTCCGACGTCGGCATTCCGTGGCCTGCTGATGGGGTTCCAGCCCCTGCTCGCCGACTGGAGCGGTGGCGGCGAGGTGCGCACGCTGGCCCGGGTCGAATGGCAGGGAGGGGTACCGCTGCTCGCGGGCCGCGCGTTGCTTTCCGGCTACTATCTCAACGAGTTGCTGGTCAGCCTGATGCCCCGCGAGGACGCCCATCCCGCACTCTATGACGATTATCGTGCGACCCTGGTCGACCTCGCCGCCGGCAGGCCGATCGAGGCTTCGCTGCGGCGATTCGAGTTCGCCCTGCTGGCCGCGATGGGCTACATGCCCGATCTGGCCCGCTGCGCAAGTTCGGGCGCCGCGATCGCCGACGATCGCGATTACCTCCTTATAATCGAGCAGGGGTTCGTCGAGTGCGTCGCCGGCGCGCGCGGTCCGGCTATCGGCGGGCGCGTGCTGCGAGCGATCCGGGTCGGCGATTACGCCGACGATGCCTGTGCGGCGGCGGCCAAGCAGATCAGCCGGACCCTGATCAATCACCACCTGGGCGGTCGCGAGCTGCAATCCAGGCGGGTCTTTACGGAGTTTGCGGGACTGTGATCGAGCTGGGAGTGAACATCGACCATGTAGCGACCGTGCGCCAGGCACGGCGCACCTGGGAGCCCGACCCGGTGTGGGCGGCTGTCGAGGCCCACCTCGGTGGCGCCGACGGCATCACCGTGCATCTGCGGGAGGATCGTCGCCACATCCAGGACGAGGACGTGCGCAAGCTGCGCGACCTCACCCAGATCAAGCTCAACCTCGAGATGGCCGCGACCGACGAGATGCTCGACATCGCCAGCGGCCTGAAGCCCGAGATGGCAATGTTCGTGCCCGAAGGCCGGCACGAGGTCACCACCGAGGGTGGGCTCGACATCCTGGCGCAGGAGGCACGGCTGAAGGCGGCGGTGTCGCGCCTGGCCGACTGCGGCATCATGGTCAGCGTATTCATCGACCCCGAGTTGTCGCAGGTCGAGGCCGCGGCGCGCATCGGCGCCCGGGTGTGCGAGATCCACACCGGCCCGTATGCCCATGCCTTCCACGCCGCCGGCCGCGACGCCGAAAGCCCGGCGGTGCTGGCCGAGATCCGCAAGGTGCATGCGGCGGGCGACGCCATTCGCGCCCTCGGCATGCGCTTTAATGCCGGCCACGCCCTGAACTATTACAACGTCCAGCCGATCGCGCGGCTGCCGGGCGTGCGCGAACTGCACATCGGCCATGCCATCGTCAGCCGGGCAGTGTTCTCCGGCATGCGCGACGCGGTGCGCGAGATGAAGCGCCTGATGCGTGAAGCGGCGGATCGCGGCCTGTGATTCGCGGCATCGGCACCGACCTGGCGTCGGTCGAACGCATGGCCGCATCGCTCGACCGTTACGGCGACCGCTTCGCCTGGCGCATCCTGGCCGAGTCAGAGCGCGCGGAGTTCGCAGGGGCCGCGCATCCAGCCCGCTTTCTGGCCAAGCGCTTCGCGGCCAAGGAAGCCTTCGGCAAGGCACTCGGTACCGGCATTGCCGCGCCGGCAACCCTGCACGGCATCTGCATCGTGCACGATGACGCCGGCAAGCCCGGCTTCGCCTACGGTGACGCGCTCGCCGCACTGATGAGCGAGGGCCGGCTGCATGCGCACCTCAGCATCAGCGACGAGGAACATTACGCGATCGCCTTCGCGGTGATCGAACAACGATGAACGGCCAGGTCACCCGATTGCAGCCCGGGCCGGTGATGCTGGACGTCGCCGGGCTCGAGCTGACGCCCGCCGAGGCCGAGATGTTGCGGCACCCGCTGGTCGGTGGCGTCATCCTGTTCGCCCGCAACTACCGCGATGGCCGGCAACTTCGCGCGCTGACCACTCACATTCATGCGCTGCGCGAGCCGGCATTGCTGATTGCGGTGGATCACGAAGGTGGGCGCGTGCAGCGCTTTCGCGAGGGTTTCACGCGCATACCGGCAATGGGTGCAATCGGGCGCCTGTGGCGCAATTCGGCCGAAGGTGCACTCGAGACCGCCGAGGCCGCCGGTCGCGTGCTGGCCGCTGAACTGGTGGCCCACGGCGTCGATCTGTCGTTCGCGCCGGTGCTCGACCTCGACTATGGTTGCAGCCGAGTGATCGGCGACCGCGCCTTTCACTCGGATCCGGAAATCACGGCGGCGCTCGCCGACGCCTTCGCCGACGGCCTCGCGGACGGCGGCATGGCCGCGGTCGGCAAGCATTTCCCCGGCCATGGCTTCGCCGAGGCCGATTCCCACGTCGAGATTCCGCGCGACGGGCGCGCCTTAGAGCAGATCTGGGCGCGCGACATGTTGCCTTACCGAAGCCGCATCGGGCGCCGTCTCGACGGCGTGATGCCAGCCCACGTCATCTATCCGACCCTCGATTCCAGTCCGGCGGGCTTCTCGCGCTTCTGGTTGCAGGACGTGTTGCGCGGCCGGCTCGGGTTCACCGGCACCATCTTCAGCGACGACCTGACGATGGAGGGCGCCACCGTCGCCGGCGGCATCGTCGCGCGGGCCAGTGCGGCGGTCGATGCCGGCTGCGACATGGTGCTGGTGTGCAACCGGCCGGATCTCTGTGTCGAGCTGCTCGACGGCTGGCAGCCGCAGCTGCGCACGGACGTCGCCGCCCGGGTGCTCGCCATGCGTCGGCCGAGCCGCTTCGCCGATCCCGCCGCGACCGACCGGGACGAGGCCTATCTCGCCAGCCGGCGGGCGATCGAAGCGCTGACCGTCGCGTTGGCGTGAGCGCCTCGATGGCCCGCTTCGACGCCCGCCGCTTCCTGCGCACGGTGCCGGAGGCGCCCGGCGTCTATCGCATGATCGGCGAGGCGGACGCAGTGCTCTACGTTGGCAAGGCCAAGAATCTCAAGCGCCGGGTGTCGTCGTATTTCCAGCGCGGCGCCAGCAGCCCCCGGATCGCATTGATGGTTTCGCAGGTGACCCGCGTCGAGCTGACCGTCACCCGCTCCGAGGCCGAGGCGTTGCTGCTTGAAAATCACCTGATCAAGAGCCTCACGCCCAAATACAACATCCTCTTCCGCGACGACAAGTCCTACCCCTATATCCGCCTCAGCGCCCACGCCTTTCCGCGACTCGCCTTCCATCGCGGCGCGTTCGCCAAGGGCGACAGCTACTTCGGACCGTTTCCGAGCGCCTGGGCGGTCCGCGAGAGCCTGCAACTGCTGCAGAAGGTGTTCCGCCTGCGCACCTGCGAGGACAGCGTTTTCCAGAACCGGTCGCGTCCGTGCCTGCTGCACCAGATCCAGCGCTGCAAGGCACCTTGCGTGGGCCTGGTCGCCGATGACGAATACGCGGCCGACGTCCGGCTCACCGGCCTGTTCCTGAACGGGCGGACCTCGGCTGTGATCGAGGCGCTCGGCGAGCGCATGGAAGCCGCCGCCGAAGCGCTCGCATTCGAGCAGGCGGCGGCCTATCGCGACCAGATCCGTGCGCTGCAGAAAGTGTTGCACAAGCAGTACGTGGACAGTCGCAAGGACGAAGACGTGGATGTGCTGGTGGCAGTCGAGGCGGGCGGAAGCGTCTGCATCAACCTGGCCATGGTGCGCGGCGGGCGCCACCTCGGCGATCGGCCGCAGTTTCCGGCGAATGCAGGCGGCGCCAGCGTCGATGAAGTGTTGCTGCCCTTCGCCGAGCAGCACTACGACGGCCACTCGGCACCGGCACGGATCGTCGTCGAAGGTGGTGCCGAAGCACTTGCCTTGCTGCTCGGCGAACTGCTCGAGCAGCCGCCGACGGTAGCAGTGGCGCGCTTCGAGGCCGAACGCGGCTGGCTCGAGATGGCGCGCAACAATGCCCGCCTGGCCGTGACTGCCCGCATCGCCGACGCCGGCCGCAGCGAACAGCGCCTCGAAGCACTGAAGCAGGCGCTCGACCTCGGCGAGGTGCCGCAACGAATCGAGTGCTTCGACATCAGCCACACCATGGGCGAGGCCACCGTCGCGTCGTGCGTGGTCTGCGAGCAGGGCAGGATGAAGCGTGCCGAGTACCGGCGCTACAACATTGCCGGGATCACCGGCGGTGACGACTATGCAGCGATGCGCCAGGCACTCGGACGGCGCTTCGAGCGGGTCGCGATGGGCGACGGCGTCTGCCCGGACCTGTTGCTGATCGATGGCGGCAAGGGCCAGCTCGGCGTCGCCACCGAAGTGCTCGCCGAACTCGGACTGGAAGCGCTGCCGGTGATCGGGGTGGCCAAGGGCGAGGGGCGAAAGCCCGGTCTCGAGACCCTGGTGTTCGCCGACGGCCGACTCGCCGCCCACCTGTCGGCCGACGATCCGGCGCTGCATCTGGTGCAGGAGATTCGCGACGAGGCCCACCGCTTCGCGATCACCGGCCACCGCGCGCGCCGCGCGAAGGCTCGCGTCGGTTCCCGGCTCGAGGACATTCCTGGCATCGGCCCCAGCCGGAGACGTGATCTGCTTGCCGCCTTCGGTGGTCTCGACGGCGTACGGTCGGCGACGATTGAAGATTTGTGCCGTGTGGAAGGCATCAACAGGAAGCTGGCGCAACAGATATACAATGCCCTGCATTGAATCGGCGGCGCCGGGCGCCTCAGCAATGCCAGTCAACATTCCCAACACCCTGACGTGGATGCGCATCGCATTGATACCCATCGTCGTCGGCGTGTTCTACCTGCCAACCGACTGGCTGAACGGCGCCGAGCGCAATTTGCTCGCCGCCGGGGTGTTTGTTGCCGCCGCGGTCACCGACTGGTTCGACGGCTATCTCGCCCGCAGCCTCGGGCAGACCTCACCCTTCGGCGCCTTCCTCGACCCGGTCGCAGACAAACTGATGGTCGCCGCGGCGTTGATCGTGCTGGTGCAGCTCGACCGGCTCGACGCGATTCTGGCGGTCATCATCATCGGCCGCGAGATCACCATTTCGGCGCTCCGGGAATGGATGGCACAGCTCGGGAAGTCGGCCAACGTCGCCGTCGCCTTCGTCGGCAAGTTGAAGACTGCCGCGCAGATGACCGCGATCCCGCTGCTCCTCTACAATGCGCCGCTGCTCGGCGTCGGTACCCGGCTGCTGGGTACCATCCTGATCTGGATCGCCGCCGGGTTGACGCTGTGGTCGATGGGCTACTACCTGCACCGGGCGGCACCGATCCTGAAGGCGGGCGGTGGTCGAACGACTTGACTGAGTGTGGATCACCAACTACAATTGCTGCCTCTTTTGCGGGAATAGCTCAGTTGGTAGAGCGCAACCTTGCCAAGGTTGAGGTCGCGAGTTCGAGACTCGTTTCCCGCTCCAGATTTGCAAAAGGGGAAAGCGCTGCTTTCCCCTTTTGGTTACCGTTCTCGAGCGGTCCGGCGTAGACCGACCCGTCCGATACGGCGCGATGGCAGAGTGGTTATGCAGCGGCCTGCAAAGCCGTGTACCCCGGTTCGATTCCGAGTCGCGCCTCCAACAAATTCAACGACTTAGCCCGCTTTTGCGGGCTTTTTTGTTGCAAAAAGCCCCAGTTAATCGGCATAAAGCGGCATAATGCCACTCCGGAAACACGGCAAAACCACTCGTTATCATGAAGTTTTGCCGATAACGGGAGATGCAGATGCCGGCAAAGCGGAAGCGGAAGAGCTCCTGGGAGTTCGTCGTTCGGCGCAAGGGCTTGTTGCCCCGCCCGTTGTACCTGACCTTCGCTGACGAGGCGGAGGGGGATGCCTACTGCAAGCGCCTTGAAGCCTTACTCGATCGTGGGTATGTCCCCGACGAATTCCGGAAGAGTGGTGGTGGGCTGATCATGTTGTCTGATGCGGTCCGCGAGTACAGGCAGCGAGTCGCGATTCCAAGGTCCGATGAGCAACTCCTGGACTTGATCATTGTCCGTCGTGGCGCGGACCGCATCTCAGCAATCGACTACGCATGGGCGGAGCGCTGGGTTTCCGAGATGAAGCGAATGCACTCACTCGCACCATCTACGATCAGACATCACGTCGGCGCCTTGGCACGATGCCTGGATTGGCTTTCACGGCGCCACCCAGAGCAGTTCCCAGGAAATCCGCTGCGCTCGTTGCCGAAAGGCTATGCCACCTACACGGAGGTCGACGGACGTGAGGCGGAGCTCGCTGGAGGTCGGAAGCGCGAGGATGTCGAACGTGACCGGCGCCTCCAGGACGGAGAGGAAGAGCGTATCCGCGCAGTCCTCGCTGGAGCTGTGCCAAGGGGGCGGCTAAGGGCGTTGTCTCTTCGTCACGCTGACGCGCTCTTGGTGATATTCGACTTGGCGCTCGAGTCCGCGATGCGATTGCGGGAGATGTATACGCTTGATGTGACGCAGATCGACTTCGATCGGCGGACGATATTTCTTGACAAGACAAAGAACGGTAGCAAGAGGCAGGTGCCGATGACCTCAGTGGCACACGATGTGCTCGGAAAGTTCGTTGGCGAGCGTCTAGGTCTCGTCTTTCCATGGTGGCAGGGAGCCTCGCTTGAACTCACGACGGCACGGCTGTCGATGCAGTTCGGGAGGATCTTCGAGGCCGCCGATTGCCCGGACCTAAAGTTTCATGACCTTCGCCACGAGGCGATTTCTCGGATGTACGAACGGACAACATTGGAGTCGGCTGTGATCCGAAAGATGGTCGGGCACATGAGCCAGAGGGCCCACGATCGCTACATGAATCTTAGAGCTGGCGTGTTCGCGGATCGACTTTGGTAGGCGGACTACGGGTTCGGAAGTGCGGGCAATTTGCTACGTCTACCGTACCGAGCCCGTGCGGCACCAGCGGCGGTCATTACCGCTGGCCGTTCAGAGCGAGCCATCTCCCCCGAAGCAACCCGCCGCGCATGTTCCCTGCGCTCGGCCGTTTGGCGCTCAGTCTCAGCACGCAGATAGTCACGTAGCGCCGCTACCTGCAACACGTAGGCCTTGCCGATCTTAGCCGCCGGCAACTCGCCTGCGGCGATCAGTTCCTCAAGGCTGGTAACCGATGTATTCAGATACTCGGCGGCCTCGGTGGTCGAGTAGGTTTCTTTCGTGTCCATCTTCGCCTCAGATTCCGTCGTGTCGATTTCGTTGCGCGCCGAAGTGGTACTCGGCGGTGCGAGCGGAACATGCCGCCCGTACCGTCGCACTTCGATCAACGTGTGGGCGCTCCATCGGGCGCATGCCTCCGTGCCTGAAAGGCGACCGAGTCCACCCGCCCGACCGGCAAGCTCACTTCATCGATCACCAGCCGCAGGGCCGACATTTCGTCACCCGATTCGCGATCGGTCCACTGATCCTCGCGCAGTCGGCCAACAACTCGCACCCGATTGCCCTTCTTCAGCAGCCGATGGCAGGCCTCTGCCTGCGGCCCCCAGACGGAACCCGTGATCCAGAATCCTCCTTGCTCGCTGTACTCCCCGGACTCCTTGTCCAGGCGCCAGTTCGGCGCGTAGATGCGCAGGTTGCAGACCTGCCGCGTTTCGCCGCCCACTTCGGGCGTGTCAAGACTGGGGTCCTGCCCCAGGTTGCCGTCGATCTCGATACGATTACCCATGATGCAATCCTCCTGAACTGGAACAATCGGTCAGGACTACAGGACTGGATGACTTGGCCAGAACTTCGGCCAACGCGGAATACTCCTCCGCGAGGAGGCGACACACGCGCGCATGGCTGTTGAGCCAGCGCGATTGAAGATGGGATGCAAGAATCCACGCCCGCGGCGCCGGGGCGTAGCCATGGACGCTGGCGAGGAAGCGCTCCTCACTCAGCATGCGGTGGCCGTGGGAGAACCAGCGCAATGCGCTCGAACCGCTGTCGAGCCGGCGCTGGACCACCAGCGTCGGATATCCCCCCGGCAATTCACGGCTCTGCCGGGACAACTCCCGCATGCGCTCCTCGATCGAACGAAGCGTCGACAGGTACTCGAGACGCGTTCGACGGAGAAGCGTGCCCTGCTGGAGCAGGTCACGGTCGGGTACATCAGGGACGATCAGGCGCACACTTGATCGCATCACCTATCCTTTAAGGCCCTTGGCCTTACGGCCTTGTAAGGGCGAATCGCAGTTCATCGATATCCGTGTTTACCGGTTAAACAGGCCCCAAGTGCCACGTGCTGCTCTGGTCTGCGAGTTCGACAGTCCTCGCCGGCGTTTAACGGTTAAACGGCCGTCGATCACCATCGCGAGGCGCTGACGCGCTGCATTCGGACTGGCCGAGTGTTTAGCCGTTAAACGCCGGGTTGTCACAGCAGACCGCCATCGTCGGCTTCATCGGATTCGACTGGCCCAGGTTGCGTTTGCCCACGCCTGGCGTGGCGGGGAAGCAAGTCGCCGCTCAGGACTGGTTCAGGCAAACCCGGCCAGCGCTCGGCCAGTTCGGCGACCCGCTGACGCGCTTCCAGGCTGGACGAACCGAAGTCGGAACGCTTGATGTGCGCGAATGCGGGCCGCTGAAGCAGCGACTGCTGGCGCAGGGTCTGGTCGAACAGTGCGCGCAGCGGCCGCAACTGTGCGCGCAGTTCCGCGCGCACTTCGTCGGCGCCCATCAGGTCTCGCGCTTGCAGCGTCTTGATCGCCCGCACGTACTGGTCGAAGCTCACCACCAACTGGGCCACCAGAAAGCCGTACGGGCTCCTGAATCCGAGTTCGAGCTTGGCGGGGTTTTGCGAACGCAGCAGAGACAGGTGCAGCCCCTTGCCTTCCAGCGCCTTCAGGCGTTCGAGCACCTTTCCCTGGGCCGCCTCGAGGGCCTTCATGCGCTCTCCGATCGCCTGTTCGGCCATCAGGAGCGCCCAGTCTGCGTACGGGTTGTCGTGACCCGAGGCGATCCAGAGCGCGCGCAAGGACGAGCCGACGCTCTTGGCACCCGGAATCCGCGCGACCTTGCCGTCCGGATCCGCACCTCGGCCGATGAACAGGCGCAGCGCTTCCTTGGTGTGGATGAGCATGAAATCGGTGGATTCGGACTCGAGTCGTCCGATGTCCCACATGCGCTGCGCATCCTGCATCGGGACGTCCGCATCGGCGCCGAGCGCGCTCCTGTAGTCGGAGCGCTTGCGCCACTCTTCCCGCTGCCACTTCTCGTAGCGCGCGAACAGAGCGAACTCCGGATCGTTGATGTCCGGATCGTCGGCGTCGAGCAAATGCTGGATGCGGGGTCGTGCGGCGACGGGATCGAAGGGTTCCGGAGCAGCAGCTGCCTGGGCACGGCGCTTGGATGGTTGGTCGTTGGTCATGAGTTCATCTCGTCATGCTGCGAAGTTGTTGAAACGAAGCGCCTGCCTGCCGCCGGTCCTTGGCCGTAGGGCCGAAGACTCAGGCGACGCGCTTCGCGTTGGGCTGCGGACAGTTCGGACAGGGACTCGATGCGCGGCTGCGCCGCGCTCTGGCGACGTGACTCGAGCGCGGCGAGGCGATCCCGTTGCGCGGCGACACGTGTGGCGACGAGCGGGATGAACTGGCCTTGCCTGGCTTGCTCGACCAGCTTGCGCAGGTAGGCCAGGGGTTCGCGAATGATTCCCTTCGCCATCTGGCCAGCCAGTTCGTCGACCAGCGTTTGGGCCTGATCGGCAACCGGCGAGAGCAGTGCCGTGGCGAGCGACCGCTCGCCGGGCAGGATCCCGGTCTTGGGCCAGATCAACGCGTCATCGAATCCAACGACCCCTTCGGCGTTTGCAGCATCGAATGGGCCGGGATCGCCGGAGGGGGTAGGGGGAGGTGTAGTTGAAGTACTCTGGTTTACTGTAGTCAACCCCATATATGAAATTCCGGATTCCGGCCAACTGGGCGTCCGGAATCCAGCCATCAAGTTGGCCGGAATCGAGAATTCCAGTTGGCCGGATTCCGGAATCTTTGTTGGCTGATATCCGCATTCTTTTGTCCGGATTCCGGCCAACTGATCAACCACGCGGGTTTGCGGGGTGATCTCAGTCCCTTCGGTGACCTCGATCAGGGTCCGCAGGGACGCGGCGATGCGGTCGGCGTCGAGTCGCCACAACGCACGCGGCGGCACACCTTCGAGGCGATCATGGACGTAGGCGGCCTGCCGGAGCGTGCTGCGCGCATGGTAGAACTCCGCCTTGGTCAGCCCGGTCGCCGCCATCATTTCGCGTGGCGAAAGGGCATGCCAGGCCTGGCTCCACATCGGCGCGCTGCACGCTGCCGCCAGATGGCTGCGCCGCTCGCTGGCGCGCAGTTCGTGCAGCAGGCGGGAGAGCAGGATGGCCGCCGTAACCGAGCCGCAGGCATCTGCGAGCGAGCGATAGACCACCAATGGTCGCCCGAGCAGATTGAGCAGTCGGGTCTGATCCTGCCAGTCCCATCGACCGCAATAGGCGGCGTCGATGGCATATGCCAATGCGTCGAGATCGACCCTGAACCACATGCGTGCCGGCATGCCACGCCGGCGCTGCTGCCAGAACGCATGACGCGCCAGTCGCTTGCGCGCGCTCTCCTGTTCGTGGCGCGAGAGCGCCGTCTCGGCACGCCATTCTTCGCGGGTCTTCCAGAACCAACCGTCTCGATCGTCGCCCTGCTGGGCGAGGATGCGCGTCCAGTACAGGGCCTGCGACAGCATCAGGGCGGGCGTCACACCGCCGGAGATGCCGACCAGTCTCGGGTGATAGGCAAGGGTGCCGCGCCCGAGCAGCGACAGGACGACGCCGAGAGAAGCACGCATGTCGACGGCCGCCCGATCGCCGTGCGGTGGCGTGGACTGTCGGCGGCGGTGGCTATCCTCGGACATGCTCGATCGGTCGGCGTGCGCGAACATAGGCGCCGTACGTGCTTCTGGCCTGCTGGCGCAAGGCGTCGGCCACCACCCCAGGGCGCAGCAGGATCGCGAGGCGGGCCGGCATTCCGACGCGCTTCTGATCGATGAAGCCGCGTCTCGCCAGCGCCCTGCGTGCCGCCTCCTGCTCATAACGTGTGAGCGACGTGAGGGACTGCCATTGGATTCGGCTAAGAATGAGCCAGCCCCGCTCGCCCGGCGGCAACTGCGCCTGGTCCTCGAGATCCTGGGTCAGCGTGACCAAGGCACTGAGCAACAAGGCCGGCGCGATGCCGCCTGTGAGTGGGACGTAGGCGCGTGGGATCACGAGCGGCTCATCGAAGGCCTCGAGCAGCTCCTCCGGTTCGATCACGGGGCAATTCGACAAGATCATGTCCACTCCTCGCTCAGTCGCGCGCGTCGTGGAGGGCGGCATACAGTGAGGCGATCGAGTCCTCGGTGAAGGCCTCCCCCAGGTGGCGATAGCGGCTCGGAAGCGGCATGCGATTTCCCAGCTGACGCCAGAACTTGCGGACATGCTGGACCTGTTCCGGCTTGAGGACCCGGGGACGACCTGGTCGGGTGCTCATGCCCGCAATGCGGCGCAGCTCGCGGAACTCGCGAATCGGTGTGCCGTAGAGTTCCTCCATCAGCACGTGCGGCGTGCCGCGCCGGATGAACCACATGCGGTCAGCCTCCATGTCTTCTCGCAGACGGACGCGGGCAAGGCAGAGCCGCAGCTGTGCGGAATCGATGGAGATGTGCAGCAACGGCCGATTCTGGTCCGTCAGCCTGAGGATGTCGCGCAGCGGCAGGTTGCGCAGCGTGTCGAGTTCCTCGGGTTGAAGGTAGGCGAGCAGAGCGCTATCCGTGCCGCGGTCCGCCTCGTCGATCAGGTAGGTGAGCACATTCAGCGTGACGGCATGGGCCGTGATCGGGAATGCCTTCAGTTGTGGAAGATCACCCATCATTCGCCCCCGTCATCGAGCATGAATCGGTCCGGACATTCGCCGTGAAGACGTCGAATGGCGACGATCAACGCGTGGTAGCGCTCCAGCGCGTGTGCCGGGCAATGGGTCATCCAAAGGCCCAGCTCCACGAGGCCGATCGGTGAGCCCAGCACGGTGTCGATCATCCACTGCAGGGACGTGGCGTCCTGGCCACCTTCCAGCAACTGTGCCTGGCGCCAAACCGAATCCTCCGGCATTCGTTCGGCGTAGCTGCCGTCAATTTGTCCGGAGTGCATGGCGGCGATCCACCAGGCGCCATGGCGCCAGGTGCCCATGCCCGCATCGATGGGCGAATCCTCTGCCGGGACCTCGACGTAGAAGCCACAGGGCATGTCGTCGAAGAGCCGGAGTAGGTCATGGATCCCGCAGGCCTCGGCGAACGATGCGGCAGCCTGCTGCACCTGTTGGAGTGCCCCGACTGGCGCACCCTGATGCGTCCCGTTCCGACTGGCTGCCGGTTGCGCGACATCCTGGGCATCGACCTGGCCCCTGTCCGGGTCGATCGAGTTGCCGGTCTTTACCGTGCGGCGCGATGGGTTGGAGGCCGAACTCTCTGGCGCGAGCACACTCCCTGCCATCGGGCCTGTGCTGCCCGACTGCGGCCGATCGGCATCGTCCTCATGCCGGCGCGCTCCTTCATTTGCGGGCGGATGGCGGGCCAACAATTCCTCGATGCTTGCGCCAGGGATTGTCTTCAGCAACCGACGAATGTCGCGAAGCTGGGTCGGATCCTGGCCGAGAAGCTCGGCGACCGCTTGTTCCAGCTTGTCGATCAGCTCGCCGGCAACCATCGCCTGTCTGGAGGACAGATCAACCTCGGCAGTCGCATCGCCGGTGAACGAAGGGGCGTGTCCCTGCAGAATGCGCCGTCGGACTGCGTGCCACGCCTCCTCGCTCATGCCATGGGCGACGACGTACTTGCACAGGTAGGCAAAGACCGGTTGTAGCTCGCGTACGCCATTGGTCGACAGGAGGCGTGTCGCCGGGCCAAGGTCCGCCAGATTGGTGATCGCGAAGCCGTAGAAGGAAAGCATCGTCACGCTGAGGGCGAGCCCGTTCTCTCGCATCGCTTCGTTCAACTGGCGCAGTGACAAGGGCTCGCCGCGCTCGTGCTCGAGCTCCTGCTTGAGGTCCCATACGCCGAGGGCCTTGTCCCAGAAGCTCATGCCAGCATGAAGCTCGTTCTCGACCAGATGCGCCGTCAATACCTGCGCCTCGGACACCCAGGGCCGATAGGTGACAAGCAGATACTCGAATCGCGGGTCGCCCGTCTCGTCCCAAAGTTCGCGCTGGGCCTTGAGCCGGGTATTGCCGCCTGCGCCGACCATGTACCGATTCGAGCCGGGCCGCTTGGTGACCGTCAAAGGTGAGATGACCTTGGCGACCCGGATGGACTCCTTGATTTCCGCATAGAGCTGGTTTCGCTCGCGTCGCGGGTTGCGGTCGTAGGGATCGATGTCGATCACGCGCAACTGGATCTGGCACTCGCGATCCTCGGCGAGCCGGGCGGAATTGTCGGCGGGGTTGGGCACGCTCAAGGTGCGCCGCATGCGCTCCTGCAAGGCCTCGGGACTCAATCGCTTGCTCGCCGGATCGCGCTGCTGCATCCCGCGGACCAGTTCGGTGATCTTCGCGTCCCCCGGAAGGCGTGACTTACGCGCAGCCATCGTGGGCCTCCTGCGCGGCAGCCGAGCTGTCGACAAGCTCGCCGCCCGCGTACACCCCATGTAGATTGGGCAGTAGCTCCCACACCAGCTCATGCATCGTCATGAACGCCTGTCGTGAGCGCATGCGATGCACGGGCGCCCGAGCGGTCGCCGCCTCGTTGTAGGCGACCGCGGACGGGACAACGGTATTCGCGACACGAACCTGGCCGCTGAACTCGAGGTAGGACTGGCGGATCTCCTCCATCACCAGCCGAGCGTCATTGGTGCGGCCGGCGCGATTGATCACCGCCGTCAGGGGACCTGGACGAATGCCGAGGATTTCCGCCTCGCCGAGCTTGCGCAGCAATTCCACCGTGCCGCCCCTGAACTCGCGTGCGGAGGGCGTCTCGGGTAATACCGGCGTGACCAGTTGCGTCGCGGCCAGCGCGGCCGTGAACAGCAAGGGGCCTTGCGCGCCCGGTGTGTCGATGACGACGACGTCGTAGTTCTCATCGATCACCGGAGATCGCAGGGCGCGGCGCAGGAGCATCGGCATGTCCATGCGACCCTGCAGATAGCGCTCCAGATCGGAACTGGCCGAATCGCTGGCCAGTTGGCGGTGCGGCGCGTCGCACAGCACGATATCGAGTCGGTCCCAGACGGTCTGGGAGATGGCGCTCTCGGTGACGATGCCGCTTCCGATCACCTCGGTGAGCCCGATGGGCGCCTTGAAGCGAAGTTCGAAGTACTTGGAAAGCGACGCCTGGATGTCGGCGTCGACCAGCAGCACGCGCAGCCCCATGTCGGCGATCAGCGCGCCCAGATTGGCAGACAGCGTCGTCTTGCCGACGCCACCCTTCGTTGCGATGATTCCAAAGATGACCACAGGACACCTCGTTATCCGCTTCAAACGTTGAAGGCGTGTAGCGCGGTGGAAATCCTGCAAATCGACGCAGCTATTCCGTCCCGAACGGCGATGCGATGACCTCCGCCTGCAACCGCGAGAAAACCCGATTGGCATAGACGGAAGACGCAATAATCCCAAGGGGAACGGAAGGGCTTACGGCGGCGAACCGCCATTTGCAAGTCCCACGTTACCACGGAGCACAAGGCAATCATGGGACGGAAAAAATGCTATGTCAATGGTGTTGCCGGCATCTCGTCACAATCCCTGATCAATGTGCCGATCTGCGTGCCGGTCGCGATCGCCCTCGAAGTCCTTGACGCTGATGTCATACGTCGAGCTTCGGGTCAGGCTGGATCAGGCAGTCAAATGATCCAGACGCCACGGCTTGCGCGTCGCGCTCCCAAGTGACGCTGAATCCGTTCGTTCGCCAGTGCTTGGTCATACGCCCGGCAGCACGTGCCACACTGCCTCCTGCTCGAGGGCGAGGCCCTCGCGGCTCATCGCTCGGCATAGCTCGAGGACTTGCTCTGACGCGCGGAGCTCCGCGAGGCGGGCAGACGCCTCCATGAAGGCCGCATGATTGTCCCGCCAGATCGCTTGGCTGCCATACCGCGTCAGCAGGCTTCGCCAGCCCGGCATCAGCCAGAAGGAGCAGGGCGACGGACTGTGCTCGAGCAACCTTGCGAAGTTGTACAGGCCCACGCCATCGTAGTCGGCGAACAAGATGACCTCGGGCGCACGGGCGCAATGGGCGAGCCAGGCATGGAGGCGCGCGGGAATCTGCCCACCGTAGTACGCGAGGCTAGCCCGGGTGCCGTCGGGGAGCCAGTCGGTCCGATCGAACAGCGCCTGATTCTCGACGAGCCAGAGCGGCTCATTCGATTGCCAGCCGTCGTCACGCTGAATCGCCAATGCGCCCGCGCCGGCAGCCACCGTGACGGGCGAGAGCTCGAGGACGCGTTCCCCTTGACGCCAGCACACGGGATCGCCGACGGCCTTGAGCAGCAGATAGTGGATCTCGTGGCCCGCGTCACGCGCCTTGCTATCGCGGTGAGTGGCCACGTTCACGGCACGCCGGGGCAGACCCTCGGGCAGTTCGTCTGCGGCGCCCGGCCGCATCGTGCGCAGAAGATTCTCGAGCTGCAGGCGATTGGTGACCCGATAGACGACCCCGCGACCGTGGGGGAGAGTTGTCAGTGCCTGGGTCGTTCGCCCGAGTGCGTCGAGTGCCTGCTTCTGACGGGCTGTAAAGTGGCTCGCCGGCACATCGCCGGCGGCATCGAGGAGGCGCGACAGCGCATCGGCGAGGCTTCGGCTCACGACTGTTCCGACACTTCCAGCGGTTCGATGATCTGCCAGGCTTGGCGGCTGATGACGTTCTGGCCGGCGTGGGTGGCGATCGGCACACAGTAGCGCGCCGTGATCAAGGGGGCAGGGGAGGCGAAGATCAGCGCGAAGCCGAAATCCTCGGCGGTCTCGATGAGGCTCCTCTGGTTGCGTTGGTCGAGCGCCGAGGCCTCGTCCAGGTAACAGACCGCCTGCATGGCGTGGCGCTTGTCCTTCATCTGGTGAAGCAGCGCGAGTCCGGTGACGAGCTTGGCCATCAACACAGTGCCGTTGGACGCCGCGCTGTCGATGTCGGTGAAGGATTCCGGTTTGCGGTCCGTTTTGCCGACAATGAACTCCAGTCGGAAGAAGTGCTCAACGCGCAGGCAGCCGCGCGCAGCCCCTTCCTCGATCAACAAGGTCTTGGCCCGATTCAAGGTCGCATCGTCGAGCACACTCTGGTGATTGAAGAGTTCGAAGGTTTCGCCACTGCCGGCGCGTTCCGCCGTGCTGATCAGTTGTTCGACGGCTTCGACGAGCGGCGCTTCATCCACCGGATCGATCTTGAAGACGGCCAGGTCCGAGAGCTGACGCCTGCCGATCAGGCGATTGAACTGATTCATCTTGCTCTTGAAGCGGAGCAATCCGTCGCGCAGCTCCCGCAGGCAGGCGGTGACATTGACCACGGCGGTGCGCGCCTTGCGCTCGAGCGCCTCCGCCTCCTGGGCGAGGTGTGCGGCGAAGCCGATGAGGTGATCGACCTCGACTTCCGGCGTGTCGGAGAACTGATACTTGGTAAGCCCGCCCGCATGCAGATTGGCGACATGACCTTGAATGCGTTCGTCCAACTGGAGCAGCGAGCGGCATTCCTGATGATAGGTCTGGAGCGCCTCGGCCAGTTCGGCGAGTTCGACTCCGTCGCTGCCCAACCAAGGATGATGCGGCAGATCGGGCAGGCGATCGAACAGCGGCCCGTCGTCACCGCGTCGAGCGCGAAGCGTGACGATCTGTCGATGCTTCTCCGCGAGATCTGACGACTGCTTGCGCACGGCATCCGACGCATCCCGCAAGCGCTTGGCTTCGACCTTCGATCGCGTAAGGAACTCCTCGATCTCCGCCAGCCGGGAAGCAAGACGGCTCAGTTCGGCGCGTCGGTCGGCCTGCGACCCTTGTAGCCGGACGTACTCATCGTAGGCGTCAAGTTCCTGTTCGATCTTGCGGCGGGCTTCCTCCAGTGCGATCTGGCGAGCCCGAGCCGCGTCTAGCGCCTGCGCCGCGGCAAGTTGCTGCTCGAGCTGCCGAGCCCGTGCACGCAACTGATGCAAATGGTCCTGAATGTCTTCGCGCGAGCGCTGCTGATGCTGGGGCGTGAGCGTGGAGAGCTCGACCGTGAGGCCGGGCAGAGGAAGCTTCGTCGGCGCAGCGCTGTCGAGCCACGACTTGAGCGCGTCCGGAGCCAGGTCAAACTCGGCCGGCGAAAGCGTCATCGCGCTCGAAGACAGCGCGCGATTGAGCGTGTCGAGTTGCGCCGGGTCCAGGGCTGCGCGCAGGCGGAGGTAGAGATTGTCCGCCAGCGTGTCGAGTTCGCGCGCGAGCCGGGTCTGCTCGCGGTCGTTGTCGCGGATCTCGCGCTGGATCATTTGCACGCTGCTGCCACTGGCCTGCAGCACGATGGCGGCCTGCGCGTCGTATGCCGCCTTGGCTTCCGCGAGGCGTGCTTCGAGTGTGGAGCGCGCCCCGATCAGGCTGAAGGTTCGACCCAGTTCGGCGAGGCGCGTTTCCTGAGCCTTCAGCGCTTCCTGTTGTCGGCGGGCGGTACTGGCTTCCTCGACCAGCGCCCGGTCGCGATCCTGCAAGCCGTCCTCTTCATCGGCGAGTTGCTGTTGCTGCGATGCCAGCCTGGCTTGCTCGCCGCGCTGATAGGCATCCCATTCGCTGAGCCGGTTGTCGATCCAGGGGCGAAAGTGCAGGATCTTTCCGCGTAGCTGCAGGCGTTCGCCCTGGTCCCTTTCCAACTGTGCGATCAAGGGGCGCTGCCGGCAGGCGGCGTCGTACTGGGCGCGTTCGGCATTGACCTCGGCGAACGCCTTGTCCCACTCGGCCTTGAAATCGATGCTCGCGTCGGGCAGATCGTGGCGAAAGATCTCCAGCAAATAGGCCTTCACTTCGCTCGAAGTGAGCCGGTCGAGGCGCAGCGTGCGGGTCAGCACCTTCTGGAAGATGGATGCGTTGCTGGCCTGATCCAGCTTGAAGACGGTGAAGTCCGGTTCGTGTTCATTGCGCCGTCGTCGTCCGCCGTAGAGCGCATCGGCGAACTCGGAAGCGCCGTAAGAGAACACCGTGCGGCCGAATTGCGCCATGTGATCGCGCAGCTGGGGTTGCTGCAGCGTGCTGCCGTCGGCCAGCCGAAAATCATCGAGCGAGAGCTCGCCCTTGTAGGCAAAGTATTCGTAGTCGTGGCCGACACCCTTGCCGACGCAGCCCAGCACCACCGTCCCGGTGGCGGGGAGGGCGACCTCGAGCAGCACGTATGCGCTGTTGTTCGGGAAATAGAAGCGCCGGCTGGCGTCGACGTCGTGGGCACCGAAGTCCATGCGGCGCTTGTCGATGATCAGCAGGAACTGCAGCGCATTGATGAGACTCGTCTTGCCCGTGTTGTTTGGCGCGATCAGCGATACTGCGGCGTCCAGCGGCACTTCCGCGCGCAAGTAGCCGGCGCTGTTGAGGAGCGCCAGGCGCTGGAATCCATATTGGATCATTCGAGACCCTCGCCGGGCTCAGCGATCGGCTCGGGCGGGTCCTCGGAGTCGAGCAGGGAGTCCGGCTCCGTCGCATCCCGATGCGCAAGTTCCTCGAAGCGGTCGAGGTATCGAAACACGGCCGGCAATAGCCGCCAGCCCGCACCCTCCGCAATCGCGAAGCCATAGTTGGCGGCACTGCGCAGCAGTTGCTGCAGCAGATCGGGCTCGGCGAGGTTCTCCGCGGCGAGCAGCAACTGGTGCTTCTCGATCAGGGCGCTCAGGAAGCTGTGGTCGATCTGCCAATCGGTGAAGCGCGCCAGATGCGCGCCGCCATCCGCCTTGAACTCGAAGATCAGCATGAACAGGAGCGCAAGCTGTCGTGTGGTCTTGGAGACGTTGCTGCTCGCCTCGTCGAAATGGAACCAGGCGAAGCCGCGGCCGTCGATGCGCAAGTCGTACCCCAGTGCCGCGAAGAGCTGGGCATACTGCGTCTGCTCACGTTCGAGCTCGGCCCACAGGCTGTGATGGGCCAGGCGGTTCAGGTGCTTTCCCGCCAGGAGGTGCGCGAACAGGTCGGCCAGAGAGGGCAGGCGGCCGAGTTCGATGGGCGCGGGCGTGTTCATCGGCCGGGCGCCCGTTCGATGTCATGTGGGTGATGCGTCACGCGCACCGTGTTCAGGGTCAGCGCCGCCGCAGTTGCGGCAGGACGGACCTCCCACTCTGGGCGCCGAACAAGTTCGTGATAGACCCGCAGCTTGGTTTCGTCGCTCCATTGCGGCTGATGCCGGTGCAGCCAATCGAGCAGATCCTCGATCGGCAGATCTCGCTGGACAGCGGCGATCAGCGCCGCCTCGTCGACACGGTCGAGCTGCGGCCCGGGACCTGCGAGATCATCGTCCGGGAAACGGACCGTGGCGGGCTCGTAGTGAAGTGCCTCGCTCATGATGGTCAATACTTCGGCGCCGACGCTGACCCGGCGCGGCAGGCTACGGCGCCACAGCGGCAGGTCTGCCGATCGCAGGGCACGCTGCAGGCCGCGCTTGCGGACCCGGCCCAGCAACAGGGTGATGGCCGCCGACAAGGCATTGTGCTGGCGAAACTCTTCGCGCAGGGGTAGTAGCGTGTCACTGCATTGCTTCAACACCTCGCGGCCGAGGCGGCGCAGCTCCTTGGCTTGAAAGGCAACCTGGCGCATTGCCAGGCGGTGGGAATAGAGGGCGCCGCGGACTTCCAGTGTCTCGACGGCGTGGTCCAGCGTTTGCTCCGCGTGCTCGAGATGCCGGTAGAACGTGCCCTCCGGGCCACTGTCCATCATGCCGGCCATGGGTTCAACGTAGTTGTCGTAGGCGTCCAGAACTTCGGCGTAGCGTCGGGTCAGCGGCAGATTGGCATCGGCTGCCTTGGCGCGCTCGGCGAGTTCCAGGATCGCGTGCCGGTCCTGGTCAAGCTGTTGGCCGATCTGCCGGAACAGTTCAGAGAGCTTTTGCGCCGCCGAGCGCATCAGGTCTGCCTTGTTTGCCGCCAAGCCTTCCGCAAGCCTCGCCGTCGCGTCCGTGATCGCATTGATCCGCGCGCGCAACACCTGCGAGAGGCCGAGTTCGTGCTCCCGGGTGAGCCCACGCACGAACTCCACCACCTGGGGGTGGAGTTCCAGCGCGTCACTTCGGGCAACCACACGAAGCAAATCACCTGCAACCATGCTGCGCAGGACATCTTCGCGGCGGGCAAGGTCGAGGGAAGCATCGTTGCGGGCGACGATCGACAATACTTGCTCACGCTCCAGAACCGGGAAATCGCGCGTCAGCAGCACCAAGGACTCAACGACGTCCCAGTGGGTGTAGAGGGCGAAAGTGAGGCTGCGTGGCGATGGCAATCGGAATCTCGGCTGGCGCAGTGGCGCAAGACCATGGAAAGGCGCGAGACTCGAAGGATAGACGGAACCGGTGGCGACTGGCGACGGAAGTGGCTCCATCCAGCTGCTCTGCGGATCCCATGAATCCGCTGCGTTAAGCGAGCATGTGAGGCGGCGCGGCGGCATCCCAACAGCAACAGTTGCGTGGCGTGCGAGAATCGAGCGTGGGCGACTGGTGCTCGGCCTGAGCAGTCATTCGATGCTTGGCACTTGAACCACCACTATTGGGCCCGGAGCGGACCGATGACATGTGTATGTGCGACGGCGCAATTCTGATCGGAAAGCTGTCGGTCACCGACAATTCCAGTGGCTTTAGATGGGCCCCTGGCGAGCAATACAACAGCATCGCCCGCCTCAAAGTAGTGCAGCTTCCAAGCGTTGCTTGCGACTTTCCCACTCGGGCATCACTTGCCCAAGCAGCTTGAAGAACCGTGCATCGTGATCGCGGTGTTGAGTGTGGCAAAGCTCGTGGACCACGACATATTCGATGCAAGGTCGTGGCGCGCGCACCAGGTTCACGTTCAGCGTCATGGAGCCGGCGCGCGACAGACTGCCCCAGCGGGATTGCATGGTGCGTACGATGAGACGCGGATACTTCACACCTTGGAAATGGGCCAGATTCGATTCCAGCAACTCACCAAAAATGGCTCGCGCGCGGTCGAGATACCACCGGTGCAGGAGTGCCTTGACGCGCTCTGGTGTCGGCTCACCGTGCAGCGTGACTAGGAGTCGGCCACGCGTGAGTTTCACGCTGGCTGCATCGCCCGACACGAGTTTCAGTCGGTATTGCCTGCCGAGATAGAGATGCGATTCGCCACTGATGTACTGCCTTGCTGGCATGCGGGGTCGGTAGCGCTCAAACTCTGCCAATTGCCGGTTGATCCATCCTGCGCGCTTTTGCACCCTTTCCGCAATCAGCGCCGCCGGGCAATCAATGGGCGCACGAACCAGCACGCGGCTGTCGGGGTGGACCTCGATGGTCAGGGTTCGCCTCGACGGTAGATACCGCACCTCGTAGGGGATCGTGTCGGTGCCATAGGACAGCATTCTGGTCATCGTCTTCACCCTGCCATCCGGTGGCGGGCGAGTTGCATCGTTCTCTCGATGATCTCATCCATCTCTTCGGTGGACAGCGCGATGCCGCGTACGCCCTTGACCTCGTCGTAGAGGTAGTCGTCGATCTCGTTCATGGTCCGGCGCTGGGCGTCGAGGTCATCCCAGTAGCCCACCTTGCGGTTGCGGCGAAAGACATCCCACACCGCCACGGCCGCCTTGGCAGCGGCGTTCCGAGCCTGTTCGTTGTCGCTGAGGTGGTGCGCCACAAAGGGGTGCAGCAAACCGTAGACGGCTGCCGCGTCGGCGTCACCGTTCAGCGCCGGCGGCAGGTCATCTCCCTTGCGCGAGACCACGGCATCCTTGATCTCGGTGACCCGCTGCAGGTATTCCATATCGGATATTCGCTTCGCGCGATAGTCGTCGATGGCCTGCTGGATCATCCTAGAGAATTTTTCGTAAAAGGCTGGGTCCTGCTCCAACCGTTCGTTGATGGCCCGCTTGGTAGCATGGGCGATCATGTCGGCCTTGGCGCCAAGGTTCTTCTCGCTGCCCGCGCCCTGGTCCTCGACCACCTTCTGGAATGCGGCCTCGTCAAAGATGTTCACCGGCGCGTTCAATTGCACCACCTCGCTGGCCGAGATGTGCGTGTCCAGCAGCTTCTGAATGCGGGGCTCGAAGTCCCGGTAGTCCACGGATTCGGCATAGCGCAGTTTCACTGCCGCCTTGAGGTTGACGAAGCGCTTCAGGTCGTTCTTGTAGGCGCGCAGCTTCTGCTCGGGCGTCTCGGTGATGAAGCGTTCGCTGGACAGGGCAATGGCCAGCGTCTTGGCGTAGGCGGATAGCCGCCCGTAGAAGTCGGCGCGCAGTTTATCGTTCGCCAGCAGCAGCTCGAAGGCTTCCTCGTCCTGGCGGTTTTTCACCGTCTTGAACACGTCCCAGAGCTCAGCGTGGCGCTGCGGCAGCGCGCCAATCTCCTCATGGATCGAACTCAGCGCGCCTTCGAGGTCTGCCGCCTCGAAACCATCGAGCGCGCTGTAGGTGGTCAAGGCCTGGTCCAGTTCGCCGAGAACGCCCACGTAGTCGATGACGTAGCCGAAATCCTTGGTGCGGCTCCCAGACTCATCCTCGTACAGACGGTTCACCCGGGCGATGGCCTGAAGCAGCGAGTGGTCCTTGAGCCGGCGCGCCAGATAGAGCACGGTGTTGCGCGGCGCGTCGAAGCCGGTCAGCAGCTTGTCCACCACGATCAGAATTTCCGGCTCGTCACCGAACTTAAAGGCATTGACGATCTGTTTGTTGTAGTCCTCTTCCGGGCCGTAGCGCTTCATCATGCGCTGCCAGAAGGCCACCACCGCATCGCTGGATTCCTCGGCGTCGATCTCGTCGAAGCCTTCGCGCTCGTCCGGCGGCGAGATGATCACCTCGCTGGTGACGGCGCCCAGCTCATCCAGAAACGCCTTGTATCGCAACGCAGCCGCCTTGTTGGGCGCCACCAGCTGCGCCTTGAAACCCGTGCCCTGCCAGTTCTGGCGGAAGTGCTCGCTGATGTCGAAGGCGCGCATGTAGATCACCTGCTCGGCCTTGTTCAACATCTCGGCGCGGGCGTACTTCTTCTTGAGATCCGCCTTCTGTGCGTCCGTCAGCCCCTGGGTGTGGCGCTCGAACCAGATGTCGATGGCCGTCTGGTTCTGCTCCAGTTCCACCATGCGCCCCTCATAGAGCAGCGGCACGATGGCGCCATCGGCCACCGCCTGATTGATGGCATAGGTGTGGATCACGCCGCCGAACTTGGCCACGTCGCTCTTCTCGCGAGTCAGCAGCGGCGTGCCGGTAAAGCCGATGTAGCAGGCATTCGGAAACATCTGGCGCATGCGCGCCGAGTAGCCACCCAGCTGGGTGCGCTGGGTCTCGTCGACCAACACGAAAATGTCTGGCGAAGCGTCGCTGAACTTCTTGTAGGCCAGCGCCTTGTCGAACTTGTGCACCAGGGTGGTGACGATGTGTGCCTTGCCGTCGGCCACCAGCTCCACCAGGTGGCGGCCGCTCTCCGCCCGGTCGGGGGACAGGCCACAGGCGGCGAAAGTGTTGCCCAGCTGCTTGTCCAGATCCACCCGATCGGTCACCAGCACGATGCGCGGATTGCGGATCGCAGGCTCCAGCGCCAGCGCGCGGGCCAGCATCACCATGGTCAGCGACTTGCCCGAGCCCTGGGTGTGCCACACGATTCCGCCCCGACGCTTGCCACTGTCGTCCGTGCGTCGCACTCGCCGCAGCACCTCCTGGATGGCGAAAACCTGTTGATAGCGCGCAATCTTGCGCACACCACCGTCAAACACGGTAAATGCCCAGGCCATCTCCAACAGGCGCTCCGGGCGGCATAGCGCATAGAGCGCCCGGTCCTGCTCGGTCGCCTGACGGCCCACCAGATAAGGCACCGCTTCTTCGCGCACCCCCAGACCCTCAAAAGCCAGATCGAACAGCGAGGCCTTCACCGACTCCGCCAGCGGGCGCGCCAGTAGCGGCGACAAGACCGTGTCTGCCACGTCTTCCTTCCATTTCGACCAGAACTTGGCTGGCGTGCCGGTGGTCGCGTAGCGGGCCTCGTTCTTGTTCAGGCCGAGCACCATCTGCACATAGGTGAACAGACGCGGGATGTACTCGTCGCGCTGGTTGCGGATGGTCTGCGAGATGGCTTGGGCCACCTCGACCTTGGGCGACTTGCACTCGATCACCGTGAACGGGATGCCATTGACGAACAGCACGATGTCCGGCCGGCAGGTCTCCACGCTGCGCGTGCGCTCCACCGCGAACTCGGCCGCCACGTGATAGACGTTGTTGGCCGGGTGACGCCAGTCCACATAGTTGAGCGTGAAGCTCTTCTGGTCGCCCTCGATGGACTGCTCCAGCGCCACGCCCAGGCTCAGCAGGTCGTACACCGCCTCGTTGGTCTTGAGCAGGCCGTCGTACTTCACGTTCTTCAGCCGCTGGATGGCGCTCTGGATATTCTCCTCGCTGAACAGATAGGACCCGCCCTTGTGCTGGATACGGTTCAGTTTCTTGAGCTGCTCGCGCAGGATCTCTTCAAGCAACACATTGCCGGCACGACCACCCCGCGCGGCCAGCGCCTCGGCGGGTGTCAGATACTGGTAGCCCAGGTTGATCAGGAGTTGCAGGGCCGGGATCTGAGAGAGGGTTTTTTCGTCGAAGCGGAAGCTGTCCATCGTCACACCCTAGAGCACCCAAGCCGGGTGTTTGACCGCGTTGTAGAAGTCGACGCACTCGGCATCGGGCGTGCGGCCCAGCCGCTCTCGCTTGGCGTCTAATCTGGTCACAAGTCCGGTATAGAAGGCCTGCTCACCGGCCCAAGCTTCGGGTTGCGTCGTGAGCTCCAGATGGCGGCGATACGCATAACTCACTGCATCTGCCACCTGAACTAGCGAGGAGTGCTGCGACTTGATTGCGAAGGCGGTATTGATGATGTGATCGAAGCGTTCAGACTGCTTTAAATCACACCAATGATTCTTTCCTTTGACCGTCTTGGTCTGCTGGTACAAAGCGTCGAACCACGGCTCGGCCAGATAAAGCCCGTCCGAAACCTTGGGCATATGCGCCTTGTTGTCGTCGAAGATGAGGACGGTCAGCCCTTTATTGTTGGACTTGCCCTGCATTTTCTTCTGGATCAGACCGCCGATGAACATCCCGTTAAGTGCCCAGTAATTCCCAGCGCATGGCGTCGCATAAGCGCCGCTGGCGCAGGCCGCATTGAAGCGCTCGAAAGACATGCCGAAGCCATAGATCGACGAAACTTCCGCAGCCAGCGCGCACATGTCCGTAAAGAACTGTTTGCGGTCGTCGGGTGAGACATCGCGCCAGCCGCCACGGCCATTGATGAAAGCCTTGGTCTTAAGCTCGTTCGGTGCGCCAGGGTGCTTGGCCAGAAATGCTGCCAGTTCCTGATCGAAGCGGCTAGTGTATTTCCGCAATCGGTAGGCATCGATCAGCAGTCCCGCCATGACGAACACATCGCCTTCTTCGGTACTGCCGGACTCGTCAACGTAGGCGAACTTCATGGTCAGGTCTCCGTTTCGGCAGTGCGCAAGAATGAGCTGAGTTGTTTGAGATTTTCCAGCAACTCGTCAAAGGTCACGATCTCGACATCCTTGGAGTTGCGCCGAAATAGCTCGAACGACTTCTTTTGATCCTCGCCATCGGGCGTCTTTCCGATCACAAGGCAACAGTGCACTGCGTAGGACTCGATGTCGTAAAGCCGGCTGTTGTCCTTGATCTGCGCAATCTGCTTTTGAAACTGGTACTTCTGATCGAGCGCCTGATTGATCGAACCTGACAGGTCAGCCGAGGGCGTATAAACGCGATCGCGAAACGGCTTTTTGTTGAGAACCGGCGTCTGCGGTGTCTTGATCTCGAAGAGTGCCGTGTTGTTGGTCAGGCTGTTTTTCACCAGAAAGTCAGTGATTTTCTCGCCGTCGCCCGACAACTTGCGCCCACCGACCGACGCTTGATCTCTTACCTTGATCACCGGATAGCCGAAGGCCATGTTCAGGATGAAGGGGTTCTCGTTAAAGAACGCCTGCCAGCGACTTTCGGGTAGTTTCTTGCCAAGCATCCCGTCGTATCGGGTGATCAGGGTTTCAAGCGTCACCAGCTCGATATCGCTTCGCAGCTTTGCCAGCTTCTCCGGCTGGGCCTCGGCAATCTCGACGGCGTGGCGCCTCAGGACTCCGATGACGGCGTTCTGATCCTCCTGGGACAATTCTTCCTTGCCCTGGGCCACGGCGGTGAAGAGTTTGCGATACGGATGCCGGCCGGTTTTCGGGTCCTGCTTGGGCGCCCCGAGCTGTTCCGCCAGAATGTTGTGGGCAGCGGTCCCTTTCACGGCGCGGCCAGCAGATTGCAGATGGTCGTCAATCTTGTTCAGTTCGAGGCGCATCTGCTCAAAGTCCGGCTTGGAGATCCAGAAAATCTCGCCATTGTCCGGATCAGGGCCTGTAGCGTGGTTGCCAGTGATGACGATTTCAGTGCAATCCGACAGCGTTTCCACCGCATCGACGATGAACCGATACGGCTTCGCAAGACCAAGTCCGTAAGCGTAGTCCTTGGTGAATGTCGAGGGCAGATTCTCCAAGACGTCGAGCACTGCATCCATTGTCGAAGTCGCGTCCCAGTCGGACCAACTGATGATGTCCGTGTCTTCGATCGTAATGCGCTCGATCTGGCCATATTTCGGCTTGAGGAAATCAGAACGGTCGCCGAATGTGCTGATCGGATAGATGGTCAGGAATTTGTGCTGGCCGTTGATCTCCAACAGCTTGGTCCGGTGGCGAACCGCCTGTGCTGCGTCAAGTCCAGCCTCCGCCAGACTCTGCTCCGGCGGCACGAAGTAGACCTCGACGAAGTTGGTATGGACTTCCTCGATCTCAAGGGAGCCATCGCGATCCGGGTCATGCTGCTGGAAGCCGCGCGGCATCAGTTGGCCTCCTCTTGAACCTGCAGCCGCCACTGGCCGGTCAGCAACTTCTGCATCAGGCCGCGCTTTTGGGCCTTGAGTGATTCGAGAAGGCGTTTCGACTTATCGATGTCGTCTTGCGAGAAAGTGAAAAATCGTGCGATTCGATCTTGAAGGTCACGGGGCGGAACTTGAAGGCTCGAAGCGAGCAGATCAGATGGATGCACTCGCCGGGCCTTGCGCTGGCCCCGAGCTAAACCCACTTGGTGTGTGTAATACGTTGGGCGGGTCAGATAGCCAATGAGCCAGATCGGATTAACCGTGGGTGCGATGTCAAAGGCCGGAAGATCGAGCGTGGATTCGTAGCCATCGAGTTCCGGTGGAACGAGGCCGAACGCGCCGTTCAGGAAATCGAGCTTGCTATAGATGAGCTGGCCTGCCCGACGGATGAAGTACTGAGTCTGTTCGCTGCCTTGCCGCTTCTCCTCTTTGGCGAGCACGCCTTTGCCATAGAGCTTTACAGTGATCTTCCTGGCGTAGCGACCGGTACTGCCGGCTTCCATGGATTCTTCGAGTAGATCGCCAAATCGGGATGAGCTGCCACGGTTGTCGCTGAGCGCATACAGTCGCTGAACGAGCGCACCTTGGTGCCGCTCCTTCGCCGCGATCAGTTGCTCGGTTTTCTGGATGGCGGTGTCCCATTCGCGGAAGAGTGCGTTGATCGCTTGTTGCTCCTCTGGGGGCGGCAGGACGATCGGGACCTCTTGGAGCGCGGCCTTGTTCAGCTTGTATCGCCCTGCGCCCTGACGAGTCAGGAACGGTCTGAGGCTCTTGTGACGGAAGTAGTTGTAAAACCACTCCGCACCACACTGATTGGTTGATTCAACGACATGTGCGTGGTTGTTGACGTTGAATTTCCCGGAAACGAGGATTGTTTGTGGTTTCTTCTCCACATCCAAGAAGTGGTCGCCGTCTTCACCGATCAACGCGAAGGTGCCGTCAAGTCGAAAGTTTGAAATCGCATCGAGTTGTCCGGTGGGGCCGTAGTATGGGAACGGGCCCTCCATGGTCGCGCGCTCTTCGCGAGAGATCGGAAGGCGAAGGTCATTCCGAATACTGCAGGCTTCACCAATCGTTGTAGTGATCCAGCCGGGGGGTGGTTTTGTGGTCATTTCTTCTTCCCTCGCCCCATGCCTTCCAAAGCCCGCTCGGCCCGCTCCAGTGCCGCCATATCCTCCGCATCCGCCGCCAGTCGCACCGCCTCACGTCGTGCGGCGTCAAAGCTCTCGTAGCGCTCCAATGCCAGCTTCTCCGCCACATCGGCGCGCAGCTTGCCCGCGTGGGTCAGCACCTCGCGTTCGTTGAACTGCAGGAAGGCGTCGAGCTTGTCTTCCCAGTCGTTCATGCTCAGGGTGCGGCGGCGCTGGGCCTGGTCTTCGGCGTAGTCGAGGTACATGACGACGATGCGGTCCAGGGCCTCAATCTCATCCTGGCTGAGGTAGTTCTTGGCGACGGTGACGTCCTGCTTGCGCACCCGACCGCCTTTCCAGGTGGTGAGGCCCATGTTGGGCAGGGCGGGGTCGGCCCGGCCGGCGATGAGCTCGGGCGCGGTGTGGCCGGTGACAGCCCACAGCATCTTGTTCTGCACCTTTTTGAAGAACAGCTGGGCGGCGTCGGACTTGCTGTCGTAGTCCACGGCAGTGGCGTAGATGTCGCGGATCTTCTGGTAGAAGCGCTTTTCCGAGGCGCGGATGTCGCGGATGCGCGCCAGCAGCTCGTCGAAATAGTCCCAGCCGCCGGGTTCCTTGAGGCGTTCGTCGTCCATGACGAAGCCCTTGACCAGGTACTCGCGCAGGTGGGTGGTGGCCCACTGGCGGAACTGGGTGCCGCGGGGGGAGCGCACCCGGTAGCCAATGGCCAGGATCATGTCGAGGTTGTAGTGTTTGAGGCTGCGATTGACCGCCCGTGCACCCTCCTGGCGAACTTGTAAGAGATCCTTACAAGTTGCGTCCTCGGTCAGTTCCCCTTCGGCGTAGATGGCCTTGGTGTGTTGGGTGATGTTCTGTGGCGTGGTATCGAACAGGGCCGCAATCTCGGCCTGCGTCAGCCAGACTGTGCCCCCCTCTGCGCGCAACTGGATGGCGGCGCTTCCGTCCTCTGTGGTGTAGAGCAGGAGCTCGCCGCCGCTCATACGCCGAGCTCCTTGAGGTACTGCTTCATGCGCAGGCGAACCTCGGCCAGCTCGGCTTCCAGGCGCTCGATCTCCTGCTCGACGGCGGCGACGTCGATTTCTTCCTCTTCCTCGAAGGCGTCCACATAGCGCGGGATGTTGAGGTTGAAGTCGTTGTCGGCGATTTCCTGCAGGGTGGCGACATGGGCGTACTTATCCACCGGCTGCCGGGCGTGGAAGGTCTCGAGGATGCGCGTCATATGCGCGTCGAGCAGGGCGTTCTGGTTCTTGCCGCTCTGGAAATCGCGGCTGGCGTCGATGAAGAGCACATCCTGAAAGTCTTCGCGGGCACCGCCTTTCTCACGGGCGCGGTCGAAGACCAGGATGGCAACCGGGATCGAGGTGGTCGGAAAGAGATTGCCCGGCAGGCCGATCACGGCGTCGAGCAGGTTCTCCTCAATCAGCGCGCGGCGAATGCGCCCCTCGGCGCCGCCGCGGAACAGCACCCCGTGCGGAACCACCACTGCCACGCGACCTTCCTGCGGCAGCGCGGTTTCGATCATGTGGGTGATAAAGGCGTAGTCACCCTTGGACTTGGGCGGCAGGCCACGCCAGAAGCGGCTGTAGCGGTCGGCCTCGATCTCCTTGCCGCCCCATTTGTCGAGGCTGAAGGGCGGATTGGCCACCACCACGTTGAAGCGCGTCAGCCGGTCGGCTTCCACCAGCGCCGGGCTGTTGATCGTGTCACCCCACTCGATGCGTGCGGCGTCCTTGCCGTGCAGGAACATGTTCATGCGCGCCAAGGCCCAGGTGCTGCCATTGACCTCTTGGCCGAACAGGGCGAAGTCGCGGCTGCCTTGCGCCTCGACCAGTGCAGCGGCCTCGATCAGCAGGCCGCCGGAGCCGCAGGTGGGGTCGCAGATGCAGTCGCCCGGCTTGGGCGCAGCCAGTTGCGCCAGCAGCCTGGACACCTGCTTGGGGGTGTAAAACTCGCCGGCCTTCTTGCCGGCATCGGAGGCGAAGCGCTCGATCAGGTAGATGTAGGTGTCGCCGATCACGTCCTCGGAGACGCGCGAGGGGCGCAGGTCGAGCTTGGCGAAGTCGCCGAGCAGGTTTTCGAGGCGGCGGTTGCGGTCCTTGGTCTTGCCGAGATTGGCTTCGGAGTTGAAATCGATGTTGCGGAACACGCCTTCGAGCTTGGCCTTGTTGGCCTCCTCGATGTGGTCGAGCACGATGTTGATGAGCTCGCCGAGGTTGGCCGCCTTGCGCCGCTCGTACAGGGCGTGAAAATCGGCCAGGAAGCGCTCGGTGACCTCGCCCGTCTTCTCGTCCTTGAATTCGACGTAGGGCAGGATGAAGCGCTCGCGCTGCAGCTTGCGGCGGATGCGCTCCTCGTTGTCGCCGTATTCCTTCTTGTACTCAGCATAGTGGTCGGCCCACAGGTCGCTGATGTACTTCAGGAACAGCATCACCAGGATGTAGTCCTTGTACTGCGCGGGATCGACGACGCCGCGAAAGGTGTCGCAGGCGGCCCAGGCGGTATTGTTGACGTCCTGTTGGCTGAGTCGGTTGGTCATTCTGTTGTCCTGATTGGTGAATCCGGTGGTGGGCGTGGCCGAGCACAGGGGTTGCAGTCTCTCCCGGCATTCAGCGGGAATTCTTCGCGTATCGCATCAGCACTCCGTTGATCAAGCGCTTCCTCTGGGCGGAAAGATCCGCCAGAAGCGCCTCCTCCTGCTGCTCAAGTTCGGCGATCTCCACGATACGTTGCTGTCGTGCCATGCTGGGCACGACGATGTCGAGATCCTGGATCGCTTCCTTGCTGATCATTCGAACGGACGTGCCTTCACTGAGCGCCGCCAGAGCCGCTTGAGTTGAAGGCAAGTTGATGAACCACAACAGGTAGGCCGGGAGCACATCGGTTGGACGAATCAGCAACATTGGCGCGGCAAGCACTGCCTTGCCAATGTTCGCCCCGACCAGGGCGACGGAATTGCTACGCCCGCGAGAGCGGAAAATCAGGTCGCCCTCTTGGATCAGGTGATGCGCCTTGCCGTCCGGCAGCGATACCCGAGTCACTTCGTCGAGGCGCCGAATCTCGGCATCGTCGATGTCCTTCATCTGGATCACGGCGACATCACCCGTCGGCTCATGCTCCAAGCGCGACCGGAATGGGTAACCCATGCGGACTTCCGAAATCTGCCCAAGCTTCACTTGTAAAAACTCGATTACGACTACCAACACGTAAGGTACGTGCTCGCCGACTTGGTTGCAAGTGTCGTAATGCTGTTTCTGCGGAAAAGCATTGAGTGTTGCACCGCCGGGCGATCGAAGGTTCGTGACCTACCCGGTTCGATCGCCAGCAAAGCCAACGCTCGAAACCCACTGTCGCACATCGTCATGAGCTTGCGGCACGAGCTCTCCCGACACCGACGGCACGCGCAGATGAAGGTCTGCTTGGCGAAGAGTTATTTGCCGGTCCAAACGGCGAGATTCCAGCTGTCTGAAGGGTTGTAGTTGATCGGTGGCTGCCGTCCAACCTTGCTGACCTGAACGGACGCTCAGGCCGAGTCGCTTCCGTAGGCCGTACGACTGCTTCCGAAGTGGTGCGGCCGCTCCGGTGGCAGCTCTCTCCGACTCCCCACCGGCCGGTCGATAGTCCCGCTCCAGCATCGCGCCCGGACGCTGCCGCTGGGCTCCGGATGACGCCGATGGCCAAGCCGGTCGTCGGCGAGCAGCCTTCAAGACTTGCCGGCTCTCGTTGGTTCGGCGGGCGGCCCGAGGACTTCCACGCCGTCGACGATGTTCGCGTCAGAGTCGAGGACTCGATGCAACAAGCTGTACGAAACCCTCCACTGCTGCTGTTCGCAGTCGATGGTTACCGTCTTGTCGTTGAGCCGGATGACGCGGCCGCTTCGCTCCTTGTGATCGCGACCGAGGAAGCCGACTCGATCACCCACAGCCACTTCATTGCGGCCGAGCCCCTGAGGTGGCTTCTCGCGGATATCGACGTCGGCGCCGTCCAGATTGATGGCAGCATAGGAGATTAGCCACCGCTGACCAGCGACCTTATCGAGCACGACGGCTTGCTTCCTTCGCAGCTCCAGTAGTTGCCCGGTGTGTGACGCGTTGGCCTGCGGATCGAAGTATTCGATGGTCTGTCCGACACGCAAGCGAGACTGGACGGCAATCATCCAGGTCGGCTCGTCGAGCGTGCGATCGATCGCGGCACGAAGCCGATAGAGATCGAAGGCCGAGGCGGCCTTCAGTTGCGAGAGGATTTCGGAGTAGTTCATCAGCTGTAAGTCGCTCTGGGGCATTCGTGGCAGAAGGCGCACCGGCCGTCGTCAAGAATAGGATTCCGATCAACAGCGTCAAGGAGCCTGTCATGGAATCCTACGAGCATCGGGAAGCCTGGAACAAGGGGAAGCTGGTGGGTCAGAAGGCACCGCTCAAGCCCAAGGACATCTGGGCGATCCGGATCCACCTTCAGAACGCCCATCATGTGCGAGATCTGGCGATGTTCAACCTCGCCATCGACAGCAAGCTGCGTGGATGCGATCTTGTTTGCCTGCGTGTTCGCGACGTCACCCACGGCAACCAGGTGCTGTCTCGCGCAATGGTCGTCCAGCGCAAGACGCAACGGCCAGTTCAGTTCGAACTGACCGAGACGACGCGTACGACCGTGGCGGCGTGGATCGACAAGGCAGGGCTGAAGCCAGAGGACTTCCTGTTCCCGAGCCGCCTGCACGAATCGCCGCACGTATCCACCCGCCAGTACGCGAGGATCGTTGAGCAGTGGGTGACGGCGGCGGGCTTGGATCCCGCAGCCTACGGCACGCATTCGATGCGCCGAACGAAGGCGACGCTGATCTACAAACGGACGAAGAATCTGAGAGCCGTACAGCTCCTGCTTGGTCATTCCAAGCTGGAATCGACAGTCCGCTATCTCGGCATCGAGGTCGATGATGCCTTGGAGATCTCTGAGCAGACGGAGATCTGACATCAAGCTGGCCGCCCGTCGTCAACCGCTTTGGCGACGAGCGGCCGCTTCCGGGCACGATGCTGGAGCGGTACTATCGGCCAGAAGCCGTCAATCGGAGGGCGCACCAGATAGCTGCCGCCCAGAAGAAGCGGTATGCTTTCCAGTTATGAATGTGTCGGTCGTGGCGATCGCGCCAGGTGGTCGACAGCTTGCCGTTTTTCCTGTTGGTTTATTTTACACAGCCTCGCATTTCGGCAATAGAACAGTGACTTATCGGACATGTTATTCAACGCGGCCGTGTTAACCGGCAAACCTGTCGCTCGAAAACAAAGTTGGGCTTCCGGTTCCACCACCGAAAGAACGTTGAGGCCGCAGCCTCGCAGTGCCAGGGGCCGCGCTCCCGCATCAGCAGCAGCAGGCGCTTGCCGGTTCCTCGCTCGAACTCAAAAGCCTCCCAGCACCAATTCCCGAACCACGATCGCCGGGCCTTGAACGGGAACCAAATGCCGTGAATGCGCAGCTTCATCAGTTTGTCATCCACCGTCAGTCGGCATCCGCGGCCCCAATCGTCGTGCGCCAGTTCGGCGTCCCACGGATGGCGGCCAACGCGGTACAGGCTCTCCACGTTCGCGGCCGTAGCGCGTCCGAGGAAATCGCCGTTCCGGTGGTCGTTGCAGGCGAAAGCTATGCGCAGGCGGCGCGGAAGCCCAACCCGTCGTTGCACCGGACCCGCAACAGCGGGTCCGGTAGTGGGCGTGGTAAGCGTCATCATGGCTGTTGCGGGCCGGTGAACTTGGCGTTAGCTGTAAACGTGGCAATTTCGCCACAAGTTCAATGCACTCAAAAGGAGAGTGAGTTATGTCTGATGAAAATGAACCACTTGTTTCAACTATAACCCCCGAGCGTGTAAAAGAGTTTATCGAGACTCTTGATCAACTTGCTAAAGAAAAGCCCGCTGGATTCGCTGCATATATGGCAACCTGTCAGTCAGCCATGAAAATGATGGATTTCACAGCGTCCAGTAGCCCTACTAAGAAAAAACGGTAGCCGTAATGCCGGTTCAAGAATCAACTCTTATCTTAAGTCCCGATGCTGTAATAAGGGATGACGATATGGTGCTATTTAATCGATCTAATGGTTGCATAGTCCATCTGAATCAGATGGGCTTTGCAGTCATTCTGCATTTTTACGAAGGAAGTACTGTAAGAAATACAATAAATTCGGTTGCCAAAATCTATAGCTTAGAGCCATCAGATATCTCTCTTGAAACGGCCGACCTAGTAAAACTCCTTATAAACAACGGACTACTCATGGAGGTATAAACATGAAGGCTCTTTCAATGCCTTTCCAAGTCGGCTGGGATATTACGCATTCGTGTAATTTCAGGTGCCGACATTGTTTGTTCAGCTCGGAGCAGTTGTCAGATAAAACGTCCCTCTCTAGGGATGAAGCCCTGTCATTTATTTCCCACCTAGCAGAAAAGAAAGTTTTCCATTTGTCCTTGGCGGGCGGGGAGCCCTTGCTGTATCCCTATATCGTTGATGTTATCGCTGCCGCAACAAGTGCAGGGATCTTAGTAGCGATGTCAACAAATGCCAGTTTGTTAGATAAGGCATTGGCAGAAGAGCTTAAGAAGGCGGGATTAAAATCCTTGCAGATTAGCTTGGATGGTTCTAATTCCCTAGTAAATGACTCTATACGTGGTGAAGGTTCATTTGACCGAACAATGTCTGGTATAAAAACCGCAATATCTAGCGGATTTTCGGTCTACCTAGCAATTGTAATCGTTAAGCAAAATATTCATGAGCTTCACGAGTATATGGAGTTCGCCTCCAATTTAGGAGTGCATGGGATCAAAGTGCAAACGCTCATTGATAGCGGCCTCGGCCATGAAAATATTGGCTATACCGGAATAGAAGAGTCGGCACTAAGGCTTAAACTAATAGAACTCTGGAATGCGAAAGAAAAGTACCGTGACAAATTAGAAGTCATGCTTCCACTAATACCTGAGGCTCTAGAGCAAGCCAAAAGTGAGCCAGAGTACTTTAATAAAAATACTTCTTGCTTAGGTTGTCAACCCGGACTTTCTACTGTTCGCGTTAATTCTCATGGTGATGTTAGGGCTTGCGGAGGGCAAGTAAATGCACCATCAATCGGCAACATACTTGAAAAGCCCTTGCAGGAAATTTGGAAGGAGTCGAGTGAAATTGTAAGGTGGAGAAATGCATCTTTAGTCGAGGATGGGGTAAGCAATTCGTCTTGTGGCAGTATTTGCGGCAACGGATGTCGATCAGCTACAGTATCGAACATAAAGCTACAGGAAGTTCACAGCTAACAAGGCCATTAAATTCGCTCCCTACGGTCGCCGGACGCTCGCAAGCTCGCGCCGTTTATGGCGGCGTTATGCCTAAGAAAAGTTCTGCCGCTCTTGCCGTGTTGATTGCCGCAAGCTTGTCTGGGTGTGGAGAGTCCTACCCAGAGGAAGCGCGGCGCTATCACGCCTTGGTGCAGGAGGTTCTTGTCGAAAAGCAGGTGTGCGACGGGCCCCAGGACTGCCAACGCAAGGAGATTCTCTTTTGGGAGGGCGGAAATCCTTGGCTTCCTGGTCACAGCTATGCATGCGTCAATCTGTACGAAACAACCGATATTGCGCTGGTAGAGGCCATCGTCGCGAGACTGAACCAAGCTAAGGCCGAAACCTCTATGCCACCGGTCAAGTTGGTTGCCTACAGATCTAAACACCGGCAATCGAAGGTCACATTTCGGGAGGTCATCATCCAATGATCTCACCTTGTCAATGGCATAACACGGCAGTCGATGGGACAGCCAAAAGCTACGCTTTTGGCGCCCTCCGCGCTACGCGCTCCGGCTGCCCCTCACTTCTACGTTAGGCGTCATGACCACTGTCACCTTGTCTCTCAAGACCGAAGGCGGAACTCTGGTTGAGTCAGTCTCGGGGACGTTCACCCCAGACGACCTTGCTTTGCTACGGTCGTATGTGCAACTGTTGGCCCGAGTTAGGACGTGCACACTGCTAACCCGTAGCATGCCTGCGATAACGAACTTCAAGTGGGAGAGCGGCACATGCATGACCTTTGAGTGCGCGCCGTACAGCGACGCCGAGCTGCACGAGTTGCTGCACGTCCTTCGCCCGGTCATCCTCCACAAGGAAGCAACGTCCTTCAACAACATCGCTGCTCTACTTGGACGTCGATTTTCAAGTCGCGCATTCGCTGATCACATGAAAGTGATCCGTCGCGTGTTCGAGCACGGAGAACTGAACCTGTACATGCAGGTATCCGTAGGCGGTCAACCACTCTTTCACGAGTCGCTACTCGACAATTGGCTAAACGGTGCGCAGTACCACACTGACGCCGAAAAGGCCGAGGTTTGGCGTGCACTTGAGAAGTCACTTACTGCTCCCAATGCGCGGGCAGTCGTGATGAGCCAGCTCCAAGGCAAGGTCAAGGCGCTCTTCAATCTGGAGTACATCGTCGCTTTGGTGTTGGGCAAGAGCGATGACGCCTAACCCTTCGCCCGAGTGGACGCGCTCCGGCATGGCACTTGGCCCGCGAGACGGTGTGGTCCAAGATCCGCCTCGCGGGCCAAGCGCCATGCCTGCGCGCGCCCCTCAGCTCAAACGTTAGGCTACAAAATGGGAGACGTTGATGGCATTACAAAAATGCAAGGAGTGTGGCCACGAGATAAGCAAGAAAGCGGACAAGTGCCCCAACTGCGGCGCCCCTCAGAAACCGAAACAATACGGATGTGGAACCTTGATTTTGGTTGTGTTGCTTGGAGGATTTCTAATATCTCTATTTACGGGTAACAACACATCTACAACGAAAGCAACTTCTCAATCTTCAAAAAGTGTAAGTACGCAGCCAGTTAAAACCCTGGCGGAGAAGAAAAACGATTATGTCGCAAAACTAAAGAGAGAAATTGATGGACTGGAGAAGTATAAAGTTGACACTTACCTGGACTCCAAAGATTCATTAATACTTGGAGTCGCTCTTTTTAGCGCGTGGGCGATGATAGTTGAAGAAGGGGAAAAGTTCACGCTCAATAATGAGGAGGCTGCGCTATTGAAGAAATTCAAAAGCAAAGTGTCCGCTGTCCAGTCTAATGCACTTCCCAAGCTTCGAGATGCTTATGGTCCTGCTGTACGAAAAGCTCTGTGGGAGCATGACTTATCTGCAAAAACATTTGGCGCTGGTTTTCGCACAATTGAATTCGTTGGTAGTGCGTTCGCAGCAAATCGCAATATCAAGGAGTTCCAAACAAACTTAAGCGATGTTTTACACCGATTGAGGTTTAGACAATCACGATATAAGTGGTACAAAGAAGCGGATGAATACACATACTACAATATAGACAGTCACGATGATTCAAAGCTAATCGTGTGGGTTGAAGGTGGGCGCTATCGTGAGGTCAAATAGCCAAACAAACGAATCCAGCCTACCCATCAAACGCTGCGCGCTTTTCAATCGGCTGATTTGAACGTTGAGCGACTGCTTTTCTCAAAGAGCTTAACGGCGGCATTGGGTCGGTAGTACTAGTTCGAGGAATTGAAGACCTGCCGTTCGAGGGCGCAGGATTTCGTGCGACAGGTTTCGGCATGGTTGCCGGCGCCCAATTGGCGCAGGGTGGCCATCAGCGATGGCCGGGGACTTGCACTTAGACGAACACGTCGCAGGACTGAGCCAATGCGTGTGACGGTGAACCGAACCGACTATGACCAAACGCCCGCCTGCGATTCGAGGCTTCACGGCAGTACACAGCGAAGATCAAAGGCAACCTGTGCCCCCGGAATCGAGGGCGGCTTCTTCAAGTCGGCGTTTTAGATGCCCTGACGGGGTCCAGGTCGCCCCTTTGGAAAGGAAGCGACTGGCAGCGTCGATGACCTTGCCCTCCGACTGGCACGTGGGGACCAGTGCCTCGAGCGCGAGTTCGGCAAGCGCCATCTGATGCCGACGATGTTCCTCTGGCTGAAGGCAGCCCCGGCAGTCGAAGCTCAGCATGCCGAAGGTCATCCAAACGACTCGTCGCGGTACTCTGTCCTTCACTTCGACGATGACCTCGCAACTGCGTACGCGTTGCCCGGCAAAGCGGGCTATCGGGTGCGCGGCTGGAGCGTCCAGCATGCGTTCCATCTTTGAGCGCGGCAACCGATGGAGCGCATCGTCTTGGTCGAGCAAGAAGCGCCTATACGATAGGCCCATGGCGAATCTCTCGGGTCGTCGTAATGCAATCGCCAGCGAACCGGAGTCCTGCCACCCAAGAGCATTGGTGTGGCGACCCGCGTAACGGCGAAGCCACTGGGAGCCGTCCTCGGCGGGCAGAACAACGGCGCAGCCGACTTTCGTTCAACTATCCAGTCTAGCTCTTGAATCGCATAGCGGTTACAGGTACTTCTTGTAGAACTTCAGCTGAACGCGAAGCAGAAGCGCGCCCAGCAGCGCCAGAACGATGGCCACGCCCTGTGGGTCGAGTTGATTCGGCCACCAGAACCACGCGACCAAGGCCACCGTCGCAAGTGAGACATGCAGGTACTTCGCCCGGTGGTAGAGGGTGGCCGATTCACGCCCACCCGCGGAACGGCGCACCGATCGGGCGATGAGGCCGTCGAGGATTGCCAGCCCGTAGGCAAGTGCCAGGGTCGGAAGCATGGAAGGAAGCAGGGCGGCCCGTGCCGCGAGCATCTGGGTCCCGAGCATCAGCGCCTGCCAGCGGGGCTGCGCCACTGTCGTCGACATCCCGCGCCGCATGGCAAGCTCCGGACTGGTGAGATCAGTAGGCGAAGCCAGCAGCAATCGATCGACGCCGGTGCGCACGTAGAACCAGTCGTAGGCCACATGCGCCCAGCGCAGGGCGCGATCCGCCGGCGCACCACCGACACGCGGCAAGGATTCTGCCTCGACGAGCTCGGCAGCGAGCGCTGCGCGGGCCTGACCGACAGTGCCGGGATCGGCGCCGGTCCATACCAGATCGATCACCATCCGCCCGAACACGATCACGACAAACGTCATTGCGCAAAATGCTGCAGTACGAAACGGTGCAAAGGCGGCCTTGCGGATGCCTCGTTCGAAGGTGGCGGAATCACCAGCCACTGCCAGTGCCCTCCTGGGTAATCGAACCAAGGACTGCACCAGACGGATGCCGCGCCCCCATCTCGGCGAGCATGGCCGCGAGCGAGTCAGGCAGGAGGGCATCGTCGGTGTCGTCGGTGAGCGGGATGCGGATCTTCCACAGGTGGCCGCCATCGAGCAGGCAATAGGCCTGCCCCTTGGGGAGGCTCACCAGATCGGCGGGGGAGAGCATCGGCGTCTTCTCGGTGGAGATGCGGTCCTCGTTGCGGCTTGCAAATTCGGCAAAGTCCGTCGGGTCATTGGTGTCGCTCACGCTCGACGAAGCGAGCTTGGTGACGATGTCCACCTCGGGCAGGCGCAGGGTCAGCATCTCGGCGGTCTCGATGTTCTGCACCCGCAGCATGATCAGGCTGTTGAAGTTGCCGCCAATCTGCTCGGCCTTCGGCGCCGAACCGATCTTGGCCTCCACGTCGTGCCAGGTCTGGGTGTAGGCCGTCACCTGGTAGCCGGCGCCGCCGGCCTTGTTCACCATCGGGATGAAGGCGTCGCCGACCAGCTCGTTGAACTCGTCGGCGTGCAGCGAGAGCTTGCGGTTGGGTGTGGGCGCGCCCTGGCCCGCGTCGGCGCCGTGCTTGTAGATCTGCCCGGCCACGCTGGTGAGATCGGCGAACATCGACGTCCCCACGGCGCTGGCCACTTCGTGATCGGAGAGCGAATCGAGCCCGACATAGACGATGCCGCCCCGGTTGATGACGTCCATCCAGTCGATGATCGGGCGCGTGTCCTGAAGATCGGCATAGGCAGGCGAAATCAGGCCGGCCATCTTGCCGGTGGTGAGCTTCTCGAGCAGCGGATAGAGGCTCGATACGAGCTTCTCGAAGTAGGTGCGGTCGTTGCCCAGCACCGAGATCAGCGCGTCGGCCACCGGCTCGCGCAACTGCTTCTCGCGGATGTACAGGATCAGGTTGATGGCGCGCATCGAGCGCCCGGTCTTGCGCGCCTGGTCGGCCTTGGTCCGGTCGCGGCCGCCGTCATCGTCGAGGTCGCACTCGTCGCGCCAGCCGGGGCGAGCTTGATCGAGCCAGTGCTCGAGATAGCGCAGGGCGAGGTTCTCGGTATCGACCGCGTAGGCATAGATCTTCGCGAAGTCGGGGCGTTCGCCGAGCGTGAACATCGCCTTGGCGAGCACGTTCACGAAGCGCCACACGAACTCCTTGAAGGCCGCGCTGTTGCCTTCCGAGGGCAGCGGATCGGCGGTACGGGTGGCCACTTCGGTGATGCGCGAGAAGGCGCCGACCGGGTTGTAACGCGCCGAGACGTCCGGGAAGCCCAGATGGAACATGTAGAACGCATCCTGGCGCCCAGCGCGCTTGGCTTCGGCCCACATGCGCATCAGCAAGGCGCGATCGCCCTTGGGATCGAAGACGATGACGACGTCGCCGCGGCGAATGTCCTGAGTGACCAGAACCTCCTCGAGGCGGGTCTTGCCGACCCGCGTGGTCCCGAGTACCAAGGTGTGCGCGACGCGGTTGTAGAGATCGGTCCATACCTCGCGCTCGTTCGGCTCGACGCCGTGGAGCAGGGGATCGCCACCGATGTCCGGCAAGGGCGCCACCGGGTTCCATGTTGAGGTGGACCGGGCGAATCGCGCCAGCCCGGCCCAGCGTGGGCGGTGTTCGCACCAGCGCTCGAAGGCGCGGGCCCATGCGTAGGCCCGGCCCGCTTCCCGGTACCGGCGTGAGGCGGGCAGGCGCGCATCGATGAGCCGCTGCGTGTGGCGCTGGTCCCAGCGAAAGCCCCGCCCCAGAAAGAGCCGGTCGTTCGACCACGGGATCTCGGGCGGCCGCAGAGCATAGCGCCGGATTGCGCGCAGGTTGCGCTGGTAGGCCACCAGCCGCGCACCCTGGACGAGGCGCCACACGCCGAGGGCGGCGAGGCCGGCTGCCACCGCGGGCGTCGCCTCGTCCGGCAGCAGCAGCCAGTCCGGACGCCTCGCGACGAGGCCGCCGGCGATGATGCAGGCCGCGGCCGACAGCCATTCGACGGGGGGGCGCAGTTGCGCTTCGAGCGGATAGCTCACTGGACTACCCTCCCGTCACTTCGTGACACCGGAGGGCCGGTTTTGCACCCCCGGCCCGTTCGGCGGGCGCGAAGCGGTGCTTCGCGAAACCCCCGCCTCATCCCCAGGGGAGGGATCGCGCGCACTTCGGGCGGCCGGGCATGCGCGCTCATGGATCCTCCCTGGGCTCGGACGGTGCCGTATTCCAGGCGATCAGGCGTTCGTTGGCCGGCGGCACCGGCACAAAGAAGCGTTCGGGTTCGAGCAGCAGGAATCCGTTCAGCAGATTGCCACCCTTGCCGCCGGAGCGCATGACCTGGTAGCTCGTGATGTTCTTGCCGCCCTTGGCGCGCAGATGCCAGCCGGCCGCGGTGAAGGCCCGCTGCGTGGCAAGGCCGGGATTGCTCGCGTGCGTCTCACCCAGATCCTCTTCGTAGCGCCGGAAGATCACCGGCGAGACGAGCAGCAGCGCGGTGGCGTCCCCGCGACGCACGAAGTGCACCATCGCGCCCGCCGCGTTGTAGGGCAGCGATCCGTCCGCGACCTTGGTCTGCACCCAGCGCATGAACGCCATGGCGCGCTCCGGCACCGCCTTGTCGCTGTCGGCCTTGACGGGCAGCGTGACGGACGGCGCCACCGGCGCCAGGCATCCCGGTCCCGGCGCGACGCGGTCGATGCGGGCGAGGTCCGCCACATCCTCGTCGTCGAGATACTGGCGCAGCTCCCGTGCGGACGCGGCCGGACAGGTCGAATCCTGAACACCCTGCTCGCCACCCGGGGTTTCGGCAGCATCCGGGCATGAATCGGCCGCCGGGTCCGCAGCGATGGGTGCGCTCGCAGCACCTGGACTTTGCGTTTGACCCGATAGCGGACCGGTGGCACCGGGCGCTGTCGCTGGAAGGGCCGTGTCCGCGCCCGGCTTGGCTGCGGTCGCAATGGCGATGACCCGCCCGGGCATCGCAGCCGGAAACTGGGCGGCGTCCGGGTAGAGCTTGGCGAGCGGAAAGCGCAGCATCGCCGGCAATTCGTAGCCCGACCCGATGCCATCGTCGAACTCGATGCGGCCGCCGAACAGCGCTCGACCCGAGGCCGGGTTGGTCATGCAGGCGCCATAGTCCTGCCAGGCGTCGAAGAGCCGGTCGTTCTTGTCCTCGCCGGGGATGCCCACGGCCGACTCGTTGGCCACCAGGTACTCGCGCACGGCATTCGCTAGCCGCGCCGCGGCGAACCAGACCTCCCCCTCGAAGACGTAGCCGGCGGCACCCGGTCGATTGAGCGGCAGCACGCCGCCTTCGGCCAGCATGCGCCGCAACGCCGCCATCAGGCGCTCGATGAGCGGCACAGCACGCGCGGTGGCGAAGCGCGTCCGCGGTCCCTCACGCAGATTGGTGCGTACGCTCTCTGCCTCCGCGCGCGCGACGATCGTGGCAATCGGGTTGTCCGGTCGGGCTTCGCCCAGCAGATACTGCAACAGCTGATCGAGCAGGGCCTTGTCGTCACTGAGCCAGACCAGGGTGTCGGGTGGGACGAGCTTTTGCAGCAGCAGGGCGCCCAGGCGCTGGTGCGCCCGGTAGTCGCGTTCGGACTCCGGCGGAAAGGACACGGCGTAGTCGGTTGCGCCGGCTTCGCCCATGGTGCCCGCCATCGCCGACCACGACGCGCCGGTACAGTCCGGCCCGTAGAGGCGGACCCGTACATCCGTGACCGTCTTGCCAACGTCGTGCAACAGGGCGCCGATCATGACGCCCGCGGTCCAGCGGTGGCGCGCGCGGGCAACATCGTCGGCGTCCTGCGCCGGCGGCAGCACGAAGGCGGCCCGATACTGCACCGCATGGCGCAGGGTCTCGCAGGTGTGCACCCAGAGGCCGCCAGGCTGGGCATGGTGATGCGCTTCCGAGGCCGGCAGCAACTGCACCAGTTCCGCCACATTGCGCAGCACCGGCAGCACCAGTTCCTGCCAGGTCGCGGCATTCAGGCCGCTCGCCCCCTCGACCCGGGCGAGGGCCCCGGCGGTGCCGGTGGTCTGCAGCAGTGCCTCGAAGTCCAGAACCTGCAAGGTCGGCTCCGGCCATGCCGGTGGCGCGGCAGCGCCGGGTAATGAGGACGGCGAGCCCCGCGCGGGGGACGCGGGCGGCTCGCGCGTGAGCCACCACAGGGTGCCGGCGACGGCCAACGCGCCCATGCCGAGCAGCTCAGGTGCGAGGTTCATGGCCGGCACGCAGGGCGCGCAGCAGTTCCTGCGCGATTGCCTCGCGACTGCGCGGCGAAGTGCCCGCACGCCAGGCGCCCAGGGGGCGTTCCTCGGCCCACTGCAGCAGCCGGGATGCTTCGGGATTCCAGGTCTCCCCGTCCTCGAACAGAAAGCGCCCGGGAACGGTGGAGCGGCGTACCCGGTAGTCGAGAAACTCGAGCCGGGCAAGCAGCGCAGCGAAACAGGCATCGCTGGGCTTTGCCTCGACGCGGACCATGGTGCGCAGCAGGGTGAGCATGGCCGCGCAGGGCGCGTGGCGCTCTTCGTCCACGAGGTCCTCGAGGCCGGCATAGCGGTCGAGCCAGCGCATCAGCAGCGCGTGCCAATGGGACAGTCCGCAGACGCGCAGGCAGGCAGCGATCTGTCCTCGGCAGCGGGCGTCCATGGCGGCGGTTTCGTTCGTCATGAACGGCATCGTAAATGATGCAAACGCCATAAATTGGGACAGACCTGTGTACGGATAAATCTGCGGCGTCGCAGCATTCGCTGCCCTTTAAGGCTGGTGCGCTTTCCCGGCCTTTGCCCCTGGTGTCAACGCGTTGACCGTAGCCCTTCAATAGCGCCTTTTGCGGCGGCTTGCACGGCAATTGGAGTGCAAGCCGCCGGCCCTTTCCGATAGGGCCATTCACCTTTGGCGATCCCCCGTGCGGCTCCCTTGCCGTGTCTATCCCCTTGTCCTGTCGCAAGTTTTAGAAATGGCGTGTGCATATACGTATGTCATTGGGCTTGCGAGTGTAGCATGTCCGCATGTCAGAAAACCGTACACATCTTTGTACGGTTTTTTCTGACATGCGGCTGATAGCCTGATGTCATCGTATTGCCCGGGCTGACTACCGTGCGCCGTCCTCGGATCCTGCTGTCCATCGTGACCCTCATGGCCACGCCCGTCGCCTCGGCGACCTGTTGGGACACGGCTGCCCGCCGCTACGGCCTCACGGTGCTGGAACTGGCCGCCCACGCCTGTGTGGAGTCGGCCATGCGCCCCGATGCCATCAACGACGCCCACCGGGCGCGCACCGGCACCGTCGATCTGGGGCTGATGCAGATCAACTCGGGCAACTTGCCGGGCCTCGCGAAGCAGGGCATCACTCGCGAACAGTTGCTGAACGACCCTTGCACCAACCTGATGGTGGGTGCGCAGATCCTCGCCGAGCGCAAGGCCCGCTACGGCGATAGCTGGGTGGCCACCGGCGCCTACAACGCTTCGTGTACCCAATTGAAGGGCGCGGCCTGTGATGCCGCCCGTGCCCGTTACGCATGGAAGGTGTATCGCGCGATGCAGCGGCTGGGCACCCGGGGGCGTTGCTGATGTGGCGCGGGGCGGCGGCGCTGTTTCTTCCGCTTCTGCTGCTGGGTTGTCGTTCTACCCCGTTGCCGAGCGCCGTGCACGCTTCGGTCGTCCCGGCATCGGTCGCGGTGGAACGCCGTCCGGTGACCCCGATCCGGATCGTCCCGTTCCATGGGCGGCCGGGCTTCCAGGTATGCGCCGCTTGCGACGTGCTCCGCCCGACACCGAAGACGCTGGCGACGCCGCGATCTCTCGCCGACCCGGTCGGGGTGCCGGCGTCGGAGGTCAAGCCCGTCACCGTGCGCTACGCCGCCTCGATTCCCTTCGCCTTCAATTCCGCCCGCATCGGCGGTGCGGGGCAGGCGGCGCTCGACGCCTTCGTCGCGCGTCTGCCCGTCGGCGCCCGCACGCGCCTCGTCTCGGTCTCCGGCCGCACCGACGACATCGGCGCGCGCGAGGTCAATGCCCGGATCGCCCGAGCCCGCGCGCAGGCGGTTCTCGCGGCGCTGCGCCCTCGTCTGAGGCCACAGGCCGAGGACATCCGGGCCGAACCCCTGTGTTGCTACATCGCCAGCAACGCCACTGCCACAGGGCGCGCCGAGAACCGGCGCGTCGACGTCGTCGCCATCGTTGCCATCGAGTGAGGCCCACCATGCCCAATTCCCCAATCGCCCGCCGTACCCCCGGATTCAAAGCCGTTCTGATTGCCGACGCCGCCTACCAGGGGCTCAAGGAATATCAGTCCTGGCGGGCCTGCAGTCATCTGCCCGTGCGCTTCGACCTCAAGGACATCGCCACCGCCTTCGTCGAGGAAGCGCTGGCGATCCCCGGGTTTCAGGAGCGAGTCCTGCAACGGGCGTTCAGCAATGTTTCCCGGGCGGTCGCAGCCTCGACGCGCTCCCCCGCTTCCGTCGCACCCACTCACGCCAAGGAGTAGATCCATGCACGCTCTCACGTTCCAATCGCCCCGTTATCTCCCCACCGGCCGGCGCGGTCGCGCGCTGCTCGCGCTCGGTCTCGTCATCGCGCTGATGGCCGGCACCGCCGGCGCCGTCGACCTGACCGACCTCGCCAACCTCGGCGGTCCGCTCGCCACCGCGCTGACCCAGCTCGCCAACCTCGAGACCGGCATCAAGGCGCTGATCGGCTTTCTCGGCTTCCTGATCGCCTTCATCGCCCTCGCGGCACTGAAGAACATGGGACCGGTGCTCTTCTACGTCGGCCTGGTGATCTTCGGCGCGGTCGGCCTGCCGATCGGTGCCGCGATTCTCGGCGCCGTGATCTGAGGCCCGGGCCATGGACGGAGAGAGCCTCATCCTGCGTCGCCTCGATGACCCGTGGACCCTCGGGCTGTGGGAGTTGGATGTGGCGCTCCCGTTCGCGGCCTGTCTGTTCCTGGGCATGATCCGCGGCACCTTCTTCGGCCTGGTGCTGGGGGTGGCCGCGGCCATCCTGATCACCCGGCGGATTGCGCGCATCAAGGCCTCGCGCCATCCGCGCTACTTCCTGCATCTGCTCTACTGGATGCTGCCGCCGGCCTTGCTCGGGCCATGGGCGCGGCGCGTCCCGCCCTCGGCCCAGAACGAGATGGTGGGCTGAGCATGGACGCGCAACGCTACACCGACGATCTGCAGCGCCTGCAGTCGACCCTGCGCCGCTCGCAATACCTCAACCTGGCGCTGGTCGCGGGCGTGCTGATGGCGCTGTGGGTGGCGATGGGCAGCTTCGGTCGCGAGCGCACCATCGTCACCCCGCCCGGCATTGAAAAGTCCTTCTGGATCACCGCCGGCAATGCCTCCGAGAGCTACGTCGAGGAGATGGCGCTGTGGATCTCCCACCTGATCCTCGACGTCACCCCGGACAACATCGACTACAAGGCCACCAAGCTGCTGGAGTACGCCGATCCGCGCGCCCATGGCGCGTTGAAGGAGCGCCAGATGCTGGAGAGCGCCCGCATCAAGCGCGACAACGCCACCACCTACTTCTCCGTGGAGACCATCCGGGTCCATCCGGAGAAGCTCGCGGCGCTGATCTCCGGGCGCCTGCATACGCTCATCAACGGCACCCCGGTTCCCGAACAGAACCGGAACTACTTCGTGCGCTTCCGGCTGGATCACGGCCGGGCCTCTCTCATCCAATTCGAGGAAATCCCCCATGTCGACATCGCCAAAGCGCTGGCCGAAGCGGGCTAGCGCCGGCGGCGCCCTGGCGCTCGCCTGCCTGCTGTGGAGTGGCGTCGCCGCCGCGCTGGTGACGCTCGACCTCGAAGACGGCGCCACCGCCACGGTGCGCATCGCCATCAAGGATCCGACGCGCATCGCCGTGGCCGGCGCTCCGATCCAGGAGATCATCGGCAGCAGCGTGCAGGGCGAGGGCAACCCGGCCGGCACGCTGCGCGTCACCCAGGACGCGGGGCAGGGCGATGCCTACCTGATGCCGGCCGAGCCTTCGCGCGCCGCGCCGACCAGCGTCTTCGTGGTCACCGAGCACGCCACCTACACCTTGCTGCTGGTCCCCACGGACATCCCGGCCGACACCGTGCAGATTCGCGATCGCCGCGCTGCCGTCGCCCGCAGCGCCGAGAGCGGCGCGCACGATCGCCCGTACAACCGCGAGAAGTCCCTCTTCCAGATCCTGCGGGCGGTGGCCTCCGATACGCCGACGCCGGAGATGCAGATCGAGGAGCTGCACACGCCGGTGGTGCTGTGGCAGGAGGCGCGCTTCGTCCATGAGCGGCGCTACACCGGTCACCCGCGCTGGACGGTGGACGTCTACACCCTGACCAACGTGTCCACGGCATCGATGGTGCTCGACGAGCGCGAATTCGTCACCGGCGACGTCGTCGCGGTGGCGCTCGAGCAGGCCGACCTGGCGCCCGGTCAGAGCGCCGTGGTGCGCGTCGTGCGCCCGGCCGGAGTGCAGCCATGAGCCTCTTCAAGAAATCCGGCTCGGCCACCCGCATCCCCAACCTCAAGAACGGCAAGGCGCGGCAGTACCTGCTGGTGCTGACCTTCGCGGTGGCGGTCTACCTCGCCTTCTACCTGCTGTTCGCCGCCTCGGACGGCAAGAAGAAGGCGCCGCCGATCGCCAAGGACGAGATCAGCACCACCCAGATCGCGGCAGCCGGTGCGCAGCTCGATCCGCGCGAGAGCTGGATCGGCGGCGCCGGCGCCCAGGTCGCACGGCAGGAATCCCGGCTGGCCCGCCAGGAGCAGAACGCGCAGGCGATGGCCGACAAGCTGGCGCGGCTGGAGGAAGAGCTGCGCCGCAAGAGCTTCGCGAACCCCGCGGCGAGCCGTCCGGCCAGCGACTCCCTGCTGCGCCCCGAGGCGGCGCCGCCCGCTGTGGCCCCGGTCGCACCGCCGGCCGCCGTGGCGGCGCCGACCGGCTTTCCGCCCGGCTCGCCGGGGGTGACCGCGGCCCAGATCGCCGGCGCCGCCGGCTTCCCGGTGATGGGTGCCGGCTCACCGGCACTCACGCCCGCACCTCCGCCGCCGCCGCAGCGGGGCATCGGCCGGGTTCGCATCGCGCCGGCCAGCCCCGAACCCGGCAAGGGCGAAGCGCCGGCCAAGGGCGCCGACGGTGGCGCTGTGGCGGCCACCGAGCGCAGCGCGGGCAAGACCTTCCTGCCGATCGGGCTGGTGCGGGCGGTGATGCTCGGCGGCCTCGACGCGCCCACCGGCGGGCAGGCGCAGAACGAGCCGCTGCCGGTGATGCTCAAGCTCACCGACCTCGGCGTGCTGCCCAACCACTTCCGCGCCAACATCAAGGACTGCTTCGCGGTCGGTGCCGCCTACGGCGACATCGCCGCCGAGCGCGCCTACATCCGGCTGGTGCGGCTGTCCTGCGTGCGCAAGGACGGCCAGGCCCTCGAAGTGAAGGTCGCCGGCCACGTCTTCGACGAGACCGGCAAGCTCGGCGTGCGCGGCCGGCTGGTCAGCAAGCAGGGCCAGATCCTCGCCAACGCGCTGCTGGCCGGCGTGGTGAGCGGCATCGGGCGCGGCATCGAGTACAGCTCCTCGACCAGCACCGTCACCGCGTTCGGCAACACCGTCAGCCAGCCCCAGGCCGGCGGCGAGTTCAAGGCCGGGGTCGGGCAGGGCGTGGGCCGGGCGCTCGACCGGTTGGCCAACTACTACATCAGCCTCGCCGAGAAGGTGTTTCCGGTGATCGAGGTGGACGCGCAGCGCCACGTCGATCTCGCCTTCACCCAGGGGGTCGAGCTCGACATCCCGCTGCCCGAACTCGCCTATGGAGACTTCGATGACGAGTAAGCATCTGCTGGCCACCCTGTGCGCCGGCCTCATGAGCCTGCCGGCGCTGGCCAGTCCCGAGGCCGAGCTGCTGGCCCGCCTGCGCCAGGACTACCCCGGTACCCAGTGGGATTCGGTGCAGGCCTCGCCGATCGCCGGCCTGTACGAAGTCACGACCGGCAGGAACCTCGTGTACGCCGATCTCTCGGGTCGCTACGTGCTCTTCGGCCACATCTGGGACATGCCGGGCCAGCGCGACCTGACCGCGGCGCGCAAGGCCGATCTCGCCCGGGTCGCCGACGTGGATGCACGGCTGCCGGCCGAGGATGCACTCGTCGTGCGGCGTGGCCCGAGCCCGACCCTGCGCGTGGCGATCTTCTCCGATCCGGCCTGCGGCTACTGCCGCCGGCTGGAGCAGACCCTCAATCAACTGCCCCAGCTCGAAGTGCGCGTCTATCTGACCCCCTTGCAACCCGGCGGGCGGCCGCTCGCCGAGGCGATCTGGTGCGCGCCGGATCGCGGCGAGGCGTGGCTGGACCAGATGCTGCGCAGCCAGGCACCCCAGTCCGCAGCCTGCGACACCGCTGCGCTCGATCGCAATCTCGCGCTCTCGCGCGAGCTGGGCATCCAGGGCACGCCGACCCTGGTGGCGCCCGATGGCCGCGTCATGGCCGGCGCGGCGAGCGCCCCCGAGATCGTCGCCTGGCTCGGCCAGGCCACCGCCATGGAGACTGCCCGATGAGATCCCTGCGACCCCTGTCCCTCGCGGGAGCCGTGGCCGCGGCGATGGTGAGCGGTGCATGCACCAATCTTTCTGGTCTCGGCGGGACTTCGAGCTATAGCTGCCCGCTCCTGCAAGGGGGACACTGCAAGCCGATCAGTCAGGTCTACGAGGACTCGCTCGAGCCGGGCTTCGGCGATACGTCGCGTGCCGCGAGCAAGGCCGACCAGGACGGCGAGCCGGCCGTCGCACCGGTCGCCACGGCAACGCCCGTTCCCCCCTCGGTGTCGACAGCACCACCCGCCCCGGCCTACAGGGCGCCGGCCGCCGTGCCCGAGGGCAACGGCTTCACCATCCCCGGCCTGCCGGCGGCGCTGCTCACCCGGCCGCGGGTGCTGCGGGTCTATATCGCCCCCTGGGCGGACAACGACGACACCCTGCTGGAAGGGCGTCGCGCCTACGTGAAGCTCGACGAGGGGCGCTGGCGTCTGGATCACTTCCGCAAGGCCGAGCAGAAGGCCTTCGCGCCGATCCAGCCGCCGCCGGCCGTGCCGGCAGCCCCGCTGAGCGAAGTCAGGAAGGGGGCCGACGCGATCGCTCAGAGCCTGGGCAACAGCCCCTTCATGCCCGCCGCCGTCGCCGACCGGCTGCGCGAGAGCCAGGAGCGCATGCAATGACCTCCTCCGTACTGTCGACTCTGCTGGGCGATCGCCTGGGCGGCATCCTGCAACGCACGCTGGACGTGCTGCAGCCCGCTGGCGAGCGCGAAGCCGGTCACGAAGACGCCCGCGATCCGGCCCAGTTCGCGAGCTGGCTGAATTACCACGCCTTCGATGCCGAGCGCGAGCTGTTCATCCTCTCCGAGGGCCTGGGCTTCGCCGTCGAGGCGCTGCCGCAAAGCGGTGCCGACCAGGCGATGGTGGACATGCTGCGCGGCCTCTACACGATCGCCTGGCCGGCCGGCGCGAGCCTGCAGATTTCGATCTTCGGCACGCCCCACGTCAAGCCCGGCCTGCTGCGCTATGCCAGCCAGCGCAAGGTCGACGCCGATCAGGGGCAACTCGCCGCCGAGTACGGCCGGCCGGCGCGCAATCGCAGCCTGTACCGCCTGCTCGCCCGGCGCCGGGTCGAGCACTACCTGCGCGGCGCGGTGACCTCGATTGCGCCGGGTGCGAACTACCTGCTGCGCGACTACCGGCTGGTGGTGAGCGGCTTCGTGCCGGCCAAGGTGGGAGATCTCACCGCCCGCGAACGGCTCGTGCAGCTGCGCGCCAACATCGCTTCCACGCTGCAGACCGCCGGCTTTCCGGCGCGCACCTGGGGCGCGACCGATCTGATCAACTGGTGCGCCGACTTCTGCAACCCGCACCGGTTGTTCGAGGAAGCCACGCCGCTCAGCTACGACGCCTTCCGAGAAGTGCGCGACCAGATCATCGACATCGACACCCGGCAGCTCGCCAGCGAGGGCGGGCTGCGATTTCGGAAACCGAACCGCAAGGAGCCGGTCGAAGCGCGCTTCTTCGCGGTCAAGGGCTATCCCGAGCGCTTCGCGCTGTGGCGCATGGGGGGGCTGCTGGGCGACAGCCTGCAGAACTCGCTGCAGTACCCGTGCCCGTTCCTGCTGACCATGGGCGTGCAGTTCATGGACGCCTCCGCGGTCAAGGCCAAGACGTCGGCCAACCAGATGCGGGCGACCCAGAACGCGGCGAGCAAGGCCGCGCCCTACATGGCCAACGTCGAGGAGAAGCGACGCGACTGGACCGCGGCGCTGGGCGAGATCAATCAGTCGGGCACGCTGGTGCGCCTCTACCACACGCTCGGCCTCTTCGCCCACCCGGACAACATGGAGCGCGCCGAGGCGATCGCCGAAGGCCTGTGGCGCGATCAGGGCTTCTCGATCAACAACGTCTCCTTCCTGCACCGCATCGCCTTCCTGAGCGCGCTGCCCCTGTCCTACGGGACGGGCATGCAGGAGGCCCTCTACAGCCTCGGGATCGCGTCCACCAAGTCGATTCCCAACGCGGTGCACCTCTCGCCGATGATCGGTGAGTGGCGCGGCTCGCAGAACCCCGTGCTGCTCTTTGCCGGGCGGCGCGGCCAGGTCTGCGGGCTCGATCTCTACGACAACACCGAGGGCAACTACTCGGCGGCGATCGTCGGCACGCCGGGCTCGGGCAAGTCGGTGTTCCTGAACGAGCTGGCCTCGTCCTACCTCGGGGCGGGGGCCAAGGTCTGGATGCTCGATCTGGGCAAGAGCTTCGAGCGCCTGACCGATCTCGCGGACGGCCAGATGGTGGATCTGCATGCCGGCTGCGGGGTGAACATCAACCCCTTCAGCTTCGTCGTGGACTTCAACGACGACCTGGACATGCTGCAGGCCACGGTCGCCAAGATGGCCGCGCCCTACGGCGCGCTGGATCCCTTCCAGTACGCCGCGATCGCGACCGCGCTGACCCGATGCTGGAAAGAGAAAGGCAACGAGATGACCGTCTCGGATCTGCGCTCGGTCTTCGTGGGCGGTCGCTTGAACCCGGACGAACCCCACGACCAGCGCCTGACCGACCTCGCGGTGATGCTCGAGCCCTACTCGACCGGCGGCGCCTACGCCGAGTTCTTCGACGGCCCGTCGAACGTGGACTTCTCGCGCCAACTGGTGGCGATCGAGGTCGAAAGCCTCAAGCGCTCGGCCTCGCTGCACCGGGTGGTGCTGATGATCCTCTTGTTCCGGATCACGTCCGAGATGTACTTCACCCGCAACAACCGCAAGCTCCTGATCATCGACGAGCTGAAGCAGCAGCTCGGCTCCGAGGACGACTCGGTGGTGACCCGCATCATCGAGGAGGCGGCACGGCGCGCACGGAAGTACGGCGGGGCGCTGATCACCGCCACCCACCAGGTGGAGGACTACCACGCCTCGCCGGCACTGCTGACCGCCTTCACGCTCTCCGATGCGGTCTTCATCCTGCGACAAAGGAAGGAATCGGTGGAGCTGCTCGCCAAGTCCGGCAAGCTCGCCATCGACGAGCAGAAGAAGCGCCTGCTGCAGACCTTGCGGCTGGAGAAGGGGGCCTATGCCGAGATGTACGCCTTCACCCAGATGGGCGAGGGCGTGCTGCGCCTGGTGCTCGATCCGGCGACCCTGCTGACCTTCTCCAACCGTCACGAGGACAACGGCCCGATCGACGAGTATCGGGCGCAAGGCCTGTCGGTCGCCGATTCGATCGCCGCGGTGTTGCGCGACCGGGGGATCGAGGCATGAGCGAGATGGCCGGCGAAGCCGTGACCCCGTCCGCGACATCCGAACCGCAGGCCGAGGCCATGCGCCGCGGTGTGGGCGTCTTCGAGCTGGTGGCCGTGAGCGCCGTGGTCGCCGTCGCCGCGGTGGCCACCTACCATTACTGGCTCCTGCCGCCGCAACTGCCGCGGCTCGCGACGGTCGATCTGGCCGCCCTCTACCGCGAGCAGGAGGCCGCCTTCTCGCGCGTGGTCAGCCAGGAGGGCGTCACTGCCGGCGAGCGGGACCAGGCCATGGCGCGGGCCGAGGCCTTCGCCCGGAGCCTGCCGGGCGCGCTCGACGAGCTGTCGGAGGCCTGCGCCTGCACGGTGCTGTCGAGCAACGCGATCGCCGGACACCATGGGGTGGTCGATCTCACCGATGCGCTGCGCCGCCGGGTGGGTCTATGAACGCCCCGGTGAGCGCCGATCGTCGCGAGGAGGCGCCGGTGGCGCCCGGCTTCCTGCAGCGCCGCATCAGCGAGTGGCGCGAGCTGGCTCTCTTCCTGCGCCGGCACTGGCTGATTGCCACCCTGGTCCTGCTTCTCTACGTGGCCGCCAAGCACTGGCTGTGGGTGAACGTCACGCCGAGCCTGCCCTACCGGTTGGTGTGGCTCGACTACGGTGCGCAGCCGCAGCGCGGCGAGCTGATGGTGTACCGCTTCTCCGGCCAGCCGCTGCCGGACATGGGTTATCTGGACGGGGTGCCGTTCTTCAAGCGGGTGGCGGGCGTGCCGGGCGATCGCATCGAGGTCGAGGACCGGGTGGTGCGCGTCGCCGGCGTGCGTGTCGGCTATGCCAAGCCCCACACCCGCCAGGGCCAGCCGCTCGACCCGATCAGTGCCGGCGTGGTGCCCGAGGGCCATCTCTTCGGCCAGGCCGACAGCGACGATTCCTTCGACTCCCGCTACGCGCAATCGGGCCTGGTGCCGATGTCGCGCGTGATCGGTGTCGCCCACGTGATCTTCTGAGCATGCGCACCGGAACCCTCCTGACGGCATTCTTCCTGAGCGGGCTGCCCGCGCTGGCCGGCGCCATCGATCTGGGCAGTGTCGGCCCGAGCTACCCGATCGCCGAGCCGGACTTCGTCAGCGCCATGCAGGCCCGCGCCCAGCAGGCGATCGACAGCGGCCGTCTCGAAGCCGAACGCGACAAGGCTCGCGAGCGGATGCGCGAGGCGCTCGAGCACCCCGAGCCGCTGCCCGGCATCGTCACCGCCACGGCGACGCGCTCGTGGCTGTGGGATCCCGCCATCGTGCTCACCGAGCCCGTGGTCGACGGGCAGGGCAATGTGCTCTATCCGGCCGGCACGCGGGCCAACCCGCTCGACGTAGTGAGCCTCTCCGAGCCGATCCTGTTCTTCGATGCGCGCGATCCCGACCAGGTGGCTTACGCCGAACGCATGCGTGCCGAGTTTGATGATCTGTTCACGCCGATTCTCGTCGCCGGCAGTTGGGTCGAATTGAATCTCAAGTGGAAGCGCCACGTCTTCTTCGACCAGAAGGGCGAACTCACCACCAAGCTGGGGGTGCGCGCGGTGCCCGCGCTGGTGGTGCAGGAGGGCAGGGCGTTGCGAGTGACGGAGTTCGCGCCATGAAACGCTTCATCCTGCGCCTGATCGGCCTTGCCTGGGCACTGACGCTCGGCGGCAGCGCCTGGGGCATGACTGCCAATGCGCTCGGTACCTGCCCGAGCTACCCGGTCAGCGACTACGTGAGCAATGTCTGCTGGCGCTGCATGCTCCCCCTCACCCTTGGGGAGATCCCGATCGCCAACATGGGCGGCCAGTCGGATACCGAGAATCCGGAATGGCCGGTCTGCTTCTGCCCGGGCTGGCCGGTGGAGCGGGTCGGCCTGTCCTTCGGATTCTGGGAGCCCTCGATCCTCTCCGAAGTGGTGCGCACGCCCTATTGCCTGCCTTCCATGGGCGGCCAGATCCTCTCCGCGGATCTCACCACGCCGCGCCACGGCCGCAAGCTGCCGAGCGTGACAGCCCACACCAACGAGGCCTTCTACCAGGCCCACCACTACATCTTTCCGCTGTTCTGGATCCTCGGCATGTCCACGGACAACCCGTGCTTCATGCAGACGCCTTGGGATCTCACCTACATGACCGAGATCGATGCGAGCTGGCACAAGACCGAACTCAACTCGATCTTCAACGCCGATTCGGCGCTCTTCGCCTCGCCGGTGGCGATCGCCGCCTGCGCGGCCGACTGCGTCGCCGCCACCGCCTACATCGGGCTCGCGCCGCTGTTCTGGTGCGCCGGCTGTCAGGGCACGCTGTATCCGCAGACCGGCTGGACGGTGCATCACAACGGCATGGTCGACACCACGCTGCTGGCCACCCAGCGCCTGATGTACAAGCTGCACAAGTATTTCTTCTCGTGGCGCTACCACGGCTGGGGCGCGCTGTGCGGCCCGCACCCGGATGGGGTGATGGACCACCGCGCCTACAAGACCCAGATGCTCGGCCCGATCATCAATACCGCCCTGGTGGATGGCAAGTGCTGCCAGCCTTTCGGGGCGAGTTCTGCACTGTGGCGGGCCGGCAAGGAGTTTCCGATCCAGGGCGAGGACGCCCTCTATCTGCTGTTCCGCAAGCGCAACTGCTGCTTCACCTATTGAGAGGGCTCGCCATGATCACCCGCCCGCTGCTGATTGCTCTCGTGCTGGGCCTCGCCGTCCTGCCGGCCGCCCAGGCGGAGACGGCCGACGAGCTGCGCGCCCGGCTCGATGACGCCGCAGCGCGGGCGGACCGTCTCGCCGACGAGGGGCGTTCGCCCATCGGCACGCCGCGGGTGGAGGCCCTGCCACAACCGCAGGCGGCGCCGCCGGTCGATGTCGGGGCGCTGTCGCAACGCTACGAACGACTCGCGGCCGAACAGGCGCGCCAGGTGCTGACTCCCTCGGCCGCGCTGCTCGCCTTCGTCTCCTTCTCGATGCCGAAGGCCTCGCTCGAGCGCTTGGTAAACGACGCCGAGCGCAGCAACACGGTGCTGGTCTTGCGCGGCCTGGTCGATGGCGATCTGACGGCCACCTTCCGTGCCGTGCGCGATCTCTTGGGCAATCGCAAGGTCGGGTGGGTGCTGGATTCCGAGGCCTTCCTGCGCTTCGACGTGCAGACGGTACCGACTTACGTCCTGCTACAGCCGGGTGCCCCTCACCGTCCATGCGAACTGGGTCAGTGCTACAGCGATGCGGATTTCGTGAAGCTCACCGGCGACGTACCGATCGCTTACGCGCTGGCGCAGTTCGACAACGTGCCCGGCTTCGGCGCGGCCGTGGCCGGCGCGCGCAAGGGCCGGGGATCGTGATGCGGCGACCGACGCGCGTCCTGTGGCTGGCCGTGATGCTCACCACGATGCTGGCCACCCGCGCGGCGATCGCCGACACGGTCGAGGACGAGGCGCGGGCGGCCGCTGCGGCGGCGCGCGCGGCGATCGGCGTGCTCTCCGAAGAGCCGGCAATCGAAGGCACGCCGGGCTACACCGACAACCCCGAGCAGACCTCGCTCGGCGGCAGCCAGGCCGATCGCGACGAGGCCGCGGCCGAGCAGACCGCGGCCTGCGCCAACGAGGCCCAGCCGACGCCCGAGTGCGAGGCCCTCAACACGGTGCGCAACGACGAGGCCGTGCGTCAGGCGGCGCCGCCGATGGACAACGACCCGGAAGTGGCCGCCGCGCGCAACCTCGGCACCGCCGCGCTGGACAACCCGGATCTGGGCTACTCGGCCTGCGGCACCGAGGACCGTCAGGTCGGCACCGTCACCACCGACATCCAGAGCTGCCACGACTACTACCTGCGGGTGCTCGACCAGATGTGCACCAAGGTGCTGCAGGTGACGGTCACCTGGCATTGTGCCGCCGGCGCCGAGGGCACCTTCAACTACCCCAACGGCGACTACTACTGCGAGCGCGAGATCATCCACTACAACCCGAGCTGTGGCGCCGGCGAAACCCTGGTCGGCAGCGGTCAGTTCGCCCAGTGCCAGGACGGCGACGGCAACCTGCGCGCGGCCGACATGGACACCGAGACCGAGATCGTCGAAGAGGCGGCGCTGCCCACGGTCACCGACAACTGGATCAATCCCTGCGCGGACATGGAGAGCCGGGTGCCGCCGGGACTGCTGCTGCCCGATGGCGACAACTCGGAGCCCGTGGGCGGTGCGCCGACCGGGCGGCTGGACAAGTGCGAGCGCGTGAACTCGGTGTGCAGCGACGAAGCGCCGCAGGAGCGCTTCATCAACCGGCTGTGGGTCAATCGCCAGTGCTGGGCCTACACCAACACCTTCAACTGCGTGAACCAGGACCCGCGCTCGGATTGCGACCAGCCACGCTTCGGCCAGTGCACGCCCGCGGGCGAGCGCTGCGACGACTTCGACGCCTTCGATCCCACGATCTGCACCTTGTGGACCAAGGACTTCTCCTGCGTCACCAGCGACACCCGGCGCACCGAGTCGGTGACGAACTGTGCCGGCCAGACCTACACCGACCAGAACGGCATGGTGTGGGACACCGGCCATCCACCCAATACCGACTTCGCCCAGGTGGTGTCCTTCATGGAGATCGCCCGGCAGGCCGGCAAGTACAACGAGGACGGCAACGAACTCTTCACCGGCTTCGACAACCGCTGTCGCAAGCGCCTCTTCGGGCTGGTCAATTGCTGCGCTCGCTCGGGCGGTCCGGCGGCGGCCTTCAACAACCTCGCGGTTGCCCTGGAAGCAGGTCTGCGGGGGCCGTCGCCGTGGACCTTCGATGCGCTCTTCGGTACCGACTCGCCCAAGCACGTCAAGCGCGGCTTCTCGGTCGCCACCGGCGGCGACGAGCAGACGGTGACCGATCTCCTGAACGGCGACTTCTCGGTCGAGAACGTGCTCTCCACGCTCTCGCCGTCCTTCTGGGCGAACGCGGTCCTCGCCCTGTCCAACGCCAGCCTGATGAACTGCACGGACCGCGAGAAGGAACTCGCCATGAAGCGCGACGCGGGGCTGTGCGACGCCCGCGGCTCCTACTGCTCGCGGCGCCTGCGCTTCATCCGCACCTGCATCGAGCGCACCGAGACCTACTGCTGCTTCAACTCGATCCTCGCCAAGCTGATCAACCGACAGGGCAAGGCCCAGCTCGGCCAAGGCCTCGGCACGGCGCGCAACCCCAACTGCGGCGGCTTCACTGCCATCGAGCTGCAGCAACTGGATCTCGCCACGATGGACTTCACCGAGTTCTACGACTCGATCCATCCGGCGCCGGTGGATCCCACCGACACCGCCGCGCGGGCCGATCCCGATACCTGCTACTACGGAGCCGGCCAATGCCCACCCCCACCCTGAGAGCCGTCCTCGCCGTCGCTGGCCTGTGGCTGTCCACCCAGGCCGGCGCCCAACTGAGCGCGGTGGAGAGCCTGCGGCCCCTGATGCTGGCCGCGATCGCCAACGGGCATGCCGAGGGCGCCTACGATACGCCGGAATCGCGCGCCTTCTTCCAGCGCCAGTTCGGAACCTCGGCGCCGCTGGAATACCGGGTTCGACGGCTCGCCTTCCTCGAGGACGCGCCCGGCTGCGCGCGCCTCGAAGTGAATGCCCGGCAGTCGGGCGTGATCGACCGCAATGCCGAGGGCCGCAGCGCCGCGCCCGAGGACGTGGCGGTGACCTGGCAGATCAGCTACTGCGCCGATGGCCACTTCCCGGAGGCGAGCCAGTGAGGCGCGCCCACGGCATCCTCTCCTTGCTGGGGCTCTTCGTGATGGGGCTTGCCCAGCCGCTGCACGCCGTAGCGGCGGACGAGCCCGCCGAGGCCAATCCGGGTGGCTGGTTCTGGTACGAGGATCCGCCGCGCCAGGCCGAGCCGACGCCCGAGCCCCAGCCGCGCGTGGTCGTGGCGCCGGCCGAGCCGGCGAAGCCCGAATGGCGGCAGCGCTTCGACGACTTCCAGCGCCGCATGAAGGAATCGCGCATGCGCTTCTTCATCGACCCGAGCCCGGAGAACGCCCGCAAGATGGCCGAGCTGCAGACCGCCATGGTGCGCCGGGCGAGCGATGCGGCCGACGTCTGGCAGCGCATGATGTGGGCCAACCCCGAGTTCGACTTCACCCAGGAGCGGCCGGTGAACCGGGTCGGCCTGACGGTCTATGAAGCCGAGCGGCGGGCGAAGCGGGCGGAACTCTTCGACCGCCTGGCCCGCACCCAGGTGCTCTACTTCTTCTACAGCGGCGAGTGCGCCCGCTGCGAGGCCTTCGCGCCGATCCTCCAGGGCTTCAGCCGCGCCACCGGCATCCAGGTGTTTCCGATCAGCATGGACGGCAGCGCGCTGCCCGGCTTTCCCCAGGCGCGAATGGACAACGGCATTTCGCGCACGCTCTCGGTCACCACCTTGCCGGCGCTCTTCCTGGCCGATCCGGAGAAGGCCGTCATCACGCCGGTGGGCTACGGCGTGATGGCCGAGATGGAACTGGCCGAGCGCGTCGAGGCGATCGCCAGCCCGGCCCCGACCCCCCAGAACACCCCGCTGCCGGGATTGGCCGGCGCCCAGTCGGAGGTTTCCCGATGATGTTCCGCTCCCGGACCCGCATGCTTGCCCGCGCGGCGATCGCCGCCGGCCTCTCGCTCGCGCTGGCGATGCCGGCGGCGGCCGGCTCGCTCAACGAATCCGCGCAGCAGATGTTCGACGACCTCGGGGTGGTGGGCAACGTCACCCAGCCCCAGGCCTTCCGCGGCCAGACGCTCAACACCTACACCGGTGGCTCGCTGTTCGTGCGATCGCCGACCAAGAGCTACCAGCTCGCCGCCTTCTCGGCGCCCTACATCAAGGCCGGCTGCGGCGGCATCGACATCTATGGCGGCAGCTTCTCGCACATTGCCTCGCAGGAGTTCAAGAACCTCTTGAGGAACATCACCAGTGCGCTGCCGGCGATGATCTTCAACATGCTGCTGGCCTCGGTCGAGCCGCTCTTCGAGACCGAGATCAAGTGGTTCCGCGACGCGGAGGCCTTCGTCAACCAGGCCAACATCAGCTCCTGCGAAGCGGCCCAGCAGATCATCGGCGTGGGCGCGAACCTCGCGGGCTTCAATTCCAACCGCGCCTGCCAGACGGTGTCCACCTGGACCGGGCAGGCGTCGGACGCGAACGAGGCGCGCGACCTCTGCCAGGATTCCGCGGGCGTGAACAACGTCTTCAACGCCGCCGGCGCCAACCCGGCCACCGCCGACATGGTGCCCTTCGAGGGCAATCTGGTGTGGTCGGTGCTGAAGCAATGGCCGCACCTGGACGACCAGGATCGCGAGCTGATCATGTCGATCACCGGCACGACGCTCTACGAGCGGGCCGTCGACGGCGCCTCCGAGCCGAAGCCCTACATCCCGACCGTGCGCGGCATGGCCGACCTGCTGCAGGGCAACACCAACCCTGCGGCACCGATCCCGGCCGGCAGCGTGGCGATCAAGCTGCTGCGCTGCGCCAACCTGCCGGACTGCACGGCGGTCAATGAGACGGTGGTGGTCCAGCCTTCGCTGACCACCCGCGTGGTCGGCATCATGCGCAGCCTCTCGGACAAGATCGCCACGGCCAGCGCCGCGCCGACGCCTGCCGAAGTGGCCTTCGTCAATTCCGTGCCGCTGCCGGTCTACCAGCTCCTTGCCGCGTCGAATGCGGTCAATAACGCCGGCATCGCCGAGGCCAAGATCAACCAGTACGCGGAATACGTGGCGATCGAGTTCGCCCACGCACTGCTGGCCCGCGCCGCGCGCATGGGCACCGACGTGGCCCTGCTCGACAATCGCTTCGACACCAACCAGCGCGGCCGCATCGAGCTGCATCGCGGCGCCGCGCTCACCTTCCTCGGCACGATCCAGGCCGAGCGCCAGGTGGCCGAACAGAAGGCCCATAGCTTCGTCGCCTTCGCCACCGATGTCGCCCAGTTGAAGCGCACGATGCGCGCCAACATGCCCAGCAGCTCGCCGATCTGTTGAGCTACGCGGGCATCTCGACGCGCTAGGGCAGCCAGGAGTCGCCATGAACTACGAAATCTTCAGCTACGGCAACGTCGACGCCTTGATGGGGCTCTTCAACGCGCTCGCAGCGATCGTGAACGGCAACGTCTTTCTGACCGCGATCGGCCTGGTCTTCGTGGTCGGCTTCTTCGGTGCCTTCCTCGGCTCGGCGCTGGCGCCGGACCGGCTGATGGGACCGAAGTGGCTGATGAGCGTGGTCCTGATCTACCTGGTGCTGTTCCTGCCCAAGGCCACCGTCCAGGTGGTGGACAAGACCGGCAACGCGGCGCCGGCGGTCATCGACAACGTGCCCCTCGGGCTTGCCTTCCAGGCGAGCATCGTGAGTTCGGTCAGCAACACCCTGACCGATCTCTTCGAGACCGCACTCCAGGTCCTGCCCCGGCCGCGCGGCTCGAGGACGAACTGAGCTTCAGCAATCATGGCCTGATGTTCGGCGCGCATCTGGTCGAGCGCTCGCGCGCGGTCGGCTTCACCGATGCGTTCTTCCGCGCCGACATGATGAGCTTCATCCAGAACTGCACCTTCTACGATGTCTCGCAGGGGCTCATCTCGGCCGAGGCCTTCGCCGCCTCGACCGACCTGTGGGCGCTGATGGCGACCACCAATCCGGCGCGCTTCGCCAGCGTCACCGACCCTGTCACCGGCATCGCCGCACCCGCGCCCTGTCCAGTGGCCTACGCCCAGATCAACAACCGCATGCCGGCCACGGTCGGCCGGCTGCTCGCCAAGCTCGGCATCGAGACCAATCCGGCGCTGCAGCTCGCCGGCGGCCCGATGCCGGCGGCTGCCGCCACCGCGGCCATCAATGCCCAACTGCCGGCGGCCTACGTGCGCACCCGCATCGCCAATGCGGCCACGACCGCGGCGGAGATCCTGCAGCAGAACGCGATGATCAACGCGGTGCAGGAAGCCAACCTGATGATGAGCCAGCAGACCGAGGATCCCTCGGCGACGCTGCTCGGCGTCTCCGCGCCCAGGCGGTGGCCCAGTTGAACGCCCAGCAGATCACCGGCGGGCGGATCACGGCCGAAGCGCTGCCGCTGGTGAGGAACAGCATCGAGGCCGTGCTGTATGGAATATTTCCGTTCGTCCTGCTGCTGGCGATCCTGTTTGGCGGCGTGGCCGGCTTCAAGCTCTGAAGAGCTACGGCATGGGCCTGATCTGGCTCTCCTGTGGCCGCCGATCTACGCCATCATCAACTACCTCGGCACGCTGGCATGGGCCAAGTCCGCGGCCTCCGGCGCCTACCTGGCGGCGACCAACACGACCGGTCTCGCGTTGCTCACCGCCTCGCCGGTGTACTCCAACACCGTCTCCGCGATGGCGAGCGTGGGCAACCTGGTGATGGCGGTGCCGGTGATCGCCGCCGCCGTGGTCTTCGGGTTGAACAAGATCGCCGCCGCGGCCAGCGGCTTCACGATGGCCGCCTCGTCGGCGGCCGGGCCGATCTCGAATCAGGCGGTATCGGGCAACATCAACCAGGGCCATGTGAGCTTCCTGCAGCAGCAGCTCGACCCGAACCGCAGCAGTGCCCACATGAACACCTTCTCGGATCTGCGCGGCAGCACGCAGACCGACAGCCAGACCGGCGACGTGCGCTACCGGCAGAACGCCGGCTCGAGCGTGGTGGGCATCAAGAGCCTGAACGAACTGGCCACCCGCAACTCGGAGGCCTCGGAGGCCTCGCACGCCCGCGCGACGGATCTTTCTCGGCAGGCCGATCACGCCACCAGCACGGCCTTCGATCGCGTGCTCACCAATGCGTCGTCCACCTCGACCGGGTCCGCCGGCAGCGCCGGCTACGCCGGACGGCAGGGGGCAGGGCAGGAGAGCGCGTGGAGCAAGGCGACGCAGATCCGGGATCAACTGGCGCGGGATCTTGGAATTTCTGACCGTTCCTCAGCAAGCTCCGCGCTCACCGTTGCTCTGGGTCTTGGAACGCCGGGACGCAAGGAGTCCGATGGCGCGATTCTTGGAGCAATCAAAGAACTCCTACCGCTCAAGGTTGCGGCGGCGGGCGAGCAGCGTACGACCAACGACATCCTTGCGGCAGTCCGCAAGGCCCGCTCTGCGGCCGAGGACGCCGGTATCACAGACGCCGGCAAGCTGGTCGACGACTACACGAAGTCCGAGGACTTCCGGCGCCTGCGGAGCACGAACCGGGAGGAGGCCGACCGCATCGCGGCAGCCAACAGCGACGCCTACAGCTTGCGCGCCAGTGCCTCGGCGGCCTTTCGCGAGTCCGAGGCCTATCGCCAGTCGGCCGAGGCCATGCGCTCGGCAGCGCTGCGCGGCGAACTGGACTGGGTGCCCGAATTCAACAGCTATCTGGCGCGTCACGGCGCGTTGGGAGTGACCGGGCAGGAGGCCTCGATGTGGGCCGAGCGCTTCTTCCGCGAGACGGGCGTCGGCATCGGTGCAGACGGGCAGCCCAAGGCGGTGCTCTTCGACGGCGCGGGGCCCGGCCATGTGACCGTGACGCCGGGCTCCTACCGTGATCCGAACGCGCTGCGCCGAGCGCACGTGACTGATCCGTTGGTCGTGGACGGCGAGGCGGTGACGGCGGAGCGCCTCGCCACCCGCAACCTGGGTGAGCGGGTGGCGGTGCGCATGCAGGGGACCGGCGAGGCGGCGGGCGTACCCGCCTCCGAGGACGATCTGCGCTTCCGCTTCGACCAGGAACGCTTTGTTCAGTCGATCAATCGGGACAATGCGCGGGTCGACGCAGAGGCGGGGCAGCAGGAACAGGACGGAAATTTCCACGAGGCGGCCGAACACACATCACCGATGCATGTGCTGGGCAATCAGGGTAATGGGCGCAGCGGCAGTCAGCAGCTCGAGGCCGATCGGAAAGAAGGTGCTAAGAGACGCTGAAAGCGCCGTGGCATCAATCGGTATCGGTGCCCCGATAATCCGGTTCCCGATACAGCTCTGCGTAGGAACCCATGCCGACCGCGCCGTAGCTGCGCAGCATGATCTGCTGCTCCAAATCCGAGGGGTCCGGAACTTCTCCGGGGCAGATTACGCGATTCGGGTCGTAGCCGTCATTACAGTCCTCGGTGCTGTGCATCTGCACATAAAAGAACAGCCATGCCACGCCGCCGGCGAGCGCGCCGATCGACCACGACCCAGTCAGCCCGCCCAGCAGGCCGCCCACCACTAGGCCGCAGAAGAGCGGCCACAGTCTGCGCAGCAGGCGGAGTTTCGTGTTCATGTTCCATTCTCCCGTCATGGGACCATCCATCACTATAGACGCCTGCGGGCGCGACAGGTTCACGCATGCCTCCGACCGGCCGCGCTTGCGACGGCCGCATCCGGCCTCGGCACAGGCTTCTGCACAGGCATTGGCCCGCGCCTGACCGCCTCGCTTCCATCTGCCTGAGACCCTGCCACCATGTCCCGGTCCGCCCAATCCTCCCCCTCGAGCTTCGACGCCGGCGCGGCGCCTGCAGCCGCGTTGCGTCCGCTCGAGCTGGCCGGCGCGCGCACCGAACAGCACTACGAGCGGGTGCTCAAGGCGGTGGCCACGTTCTTACATGCAAACGCCGTCGGCGAGCGCCAGAACCTCACCGCCGAGGCGGCCTTGGCATACCTTGAGGCCCTCGGCCAGAAAGTCCGACAGGAGACGCTCGATCTCGACCGGCTGGTCCTGCAGGCGGTCCTCGGCGAGGATCTGCCCGCCATCCGCTCCGAGCGTACTGGGAGCGGCCTCAATTTCGTCGAGAGTTGGCGCTCCCTGGTAAGCGAGGTCGGCATCGACTCGAATCTGGCCGAGGCGCTGAAAACCAGTCGCCTCCCCGAGCCTCGCTCGGTCCGCGATCGGGAGATCGCCTATCGGCAAAACTACGATCTGGGCGGCGGCAAGCAGTGGAGCGACAGCTTTGGCGGCGCCGCTCGGCGCGAGCTGGGCCGGAGCGCCGACGCCCACGGGCTGCGCGTCACTATGCCTGGGCGCGAATGCGCGCGCTGCAGGCGAATGGCTACTCGTACCGCGTTGCGCTCGACCTCGTGGGCCAGAAAATGGGCCACGTCGAGCCGGCGATCACGGAAGCCTGCCTGCGCCGACCGGCCGGCAACCCACCGGCAGGAAACGAACACTCGTGCCGGCCACCGTGATCTCGAAAACCCCAGCCTCGCCATCGACCGGCTCGCACCGGAAGGCCTGTCTCGCTGTGATCAGCGTGCAGGCCACGCCGCGTGCCAGCTGCTCGCCCTTGACCCGGACCCGGTGTTCCGTCGCTATGGCCTCGTCCTGTTGTTTGTTCGCCATCAATCGCAATCCCGATACACCAGCACCTGGCCGACACCCGCGCCGATCATCTCCTCCAGCGCAAACCAGATCGGTTGCGGGGGCTGCCAGCCTTCCATGAACCGCCGCTCGACGTCTTCGAGGCTGTCCACGTTGCCGCTGCGCCAGGCCGTCAGCAAGGCGGCCGTGGGTAGCTCCACCAGCACTTCGCTAGGGTTGGCGAGGGTGGTTCGCGATTGCAGCCACTCCCAGGCCTCGCCGGCACTGGCCTCGAGGATCTCGCCATCCTCGCCTTCAGGCAGCAGATCCCCGCAAAGGTCCGCTCGGGCGATGATCGACAGGCTCGCTCGCATGGGGGCTCCGGTGTCAGGCTTCGGTCCAATTTTCCGAAGGGCACGCGAGGATGGTTCCGTTCGCCGGCTCCGCGCAGAGCTTGCGAAGCAGCACCTCGTAGCGTTCGGCCAGATCGTCGCTCTTGAGGGCGGCGCGAATCTCGGCCTCGGAGAGGACGTGACCGCGCACCTGCTCCAGCGAGACGACGGCCGCATGGATGAGCGGGTCCGCGGCTTCAAGCAGCTCCCGCAGGCTGGCCCGCTCCTCGGTCGCGCCTGCCGCGCCGGCGGTGAGGCCCAGCAACACGGCCGCGGCCGTGAGCGCCACGCCGCGGCGCTTGAAATTCTCGTATCGATCCATTCGATGACTCCCGTTGGTTGGCGGCATGCGTGCCGCTGCAGCGCACTCTGCACGGTTCCAGAATAGTACGCAGAGCGTACCTAATCAAGCGCCATTTGATGCTTTTGACATGAGCTGTTGGTGCTGCGCGAGGAGCTGATCAATCGACCTGCGGGCGAGCGCGGGCAAGGGACGGTGGTCTTGGGAATCTTCCGGCATCCGGTAGGTCTTGAAGGCGCGAGGATGGATGCCAGCCTGCGCGGCAAACTCGTCCCATGTGAGGCCGAGCGTGCGCTTGGCGGCCTTCAGGTAGGCCTGCTGGGTGGGCTCGGACATCGTGGTCGTGGCGTGGTACATATTGCGTACCAGATTACCAGTCTGAGCGTTGCAGATGCGGCCACCCGCAGAATCCCTTCACTGTCCGGTCGCATGGGAGGGTTCACGCTCCGACCACGGAAGCGCGTGTGCCCGCTCAGAGGCGAAAGGCGTCGTCTTCCATGTCATCGACGATCGGCCCGATTCTGTCCCAGGCCCCGCCAACGCTGCGCTCGAGTGCATGGTGTGCATGCAGCGCTTCATGCTTGGGTGAAGCGGAGTCGGCAAGCTCTCGGAAAATCTTGTACTGACGTAGACGTTACGTCGTGCTATGTTGGCCCATCAACGAAGGATTGCGAGACAGGGCCATGACCAGCACCACAAAACCACGCCGTGACACGCTCAATCTACGCATACCGCCGGCCGAACGGATGCTGATCGATCGAGCAGCCAGCTCAGCCGGCAAGACCCGCACGGATTTCATCCTGGAAGCAGCGCGCCGTGCCGCGGAAGAGACGCTGCTAGATCGAGCGCTGCTGCTGGTCGGACCTGAAGCCTATGCCGAATTCGTGAAGCGCCTGGATGCACCGGCACAGCCCAATGAGCGCCTAAGAAAGACGATGCAAGCGACGCCCCCCTGGACGAACACTTGACGCTGTCCGCGCCGGAACTCCTGGCCGATCATCACAAACTGGCGGATTTTGATTCAGGCTCGCCGTCGCTGAACGAGTGGCTCACGCGTCGCGCAGCGCAGAACCAGCAAAGCGGAGCATCCAGAACGTTTGTCGTGTGCGCCGACGGCAGGGTGGTGGGCTACTATGCGCTGGCGTCCAGTGCAGTTGCCGCGATGGCTGCCCCCGGTCGCGTCCGGCGCAACATGCCCGATCCGATTCCGGTCGTGGTGCTCGGCCGCCTCGCGGTCGCACTCTCACACCATGGGCAGGGGATTGGACGAGCCCTGTTCCAAGATGCCGCTTTGCGTGTGCTGCACGCGGCCGAGTCGATCGGCATCCGTGGCTTGATGGTGCATGCATTGGATGAGGACGCCAAAGCCTTCTATTTGCACCTGGGCTTGGAGGTGTCGCCCATCGAGCCGATGACGATGATGACGACGGTGGCGGATCTCAGAGCAGCACTCGGGTAGGTTGGGAAAATGCATTGGGGCTCGGGAGCGGTGGAACATCGGAGCTCTTCGAACGCCACCGGCGATGGCTCGAGGGCCGCCTCGCGGAACCGTTTGACGGTGAAACCGTGGTCGTGACCCACTTTGCACCGTCCGTCCGCAGCGTCGCCCCGAGATTTGCCGGTTCGCCGCTCAACGCGTGCTTTGTCTCCGACCTGGAGCGGCTGGTTGCCGCCAGCGGCGCGGCACTGTGGGTCCATGGTCACACCCACGACAGCTTCGACTACCGCATCGGCGACACGCGCGTGCTCGCCAACCCACGGGGCTACGTGCGAGGCGGGGTGTCAGAGAATCTGGCCTTCGATCCCGGCTTGACGGTCGTCATCGACTGATGCCCGGAGCCTGAGCCGGGCACGGTCCGGTGGAGCGGCGCCGATCAATCGCGCGATACCGACTTATCCGGGCAAGCCGTCGGCCCGGGTGCTCATCAGCCAGCGCCCATAGCGATAGACGAACAGCCCCAGGGCGGCGGCGAAACACGTCCCGGCCGCATGCAGCAGCGGCCCGCCTGCAGGCACGCCGGGCCAGGCGGCGGCCAGGCGCAGCAGGGCGGCGAGCAGCATCAGCAGGTAGGCCGGCACCATCGGCTGCGGCAGCTCGAGCTTGCGGCCGGTGTGGCCCAGCGCAGTGCGCGTCATCATCCCGATCGTGAGCACTCCGACCCCGCCCACGGCGATGGCGTGCACCGCGCCCGACAGCAGCGCCGGCGCGATCGACAACGCTAGGCCGCCCAGGCCCAGGCCGAGCGCGGTGAAACCGTAGCCGGCGAAGAGCACCCACAGCAACGGATGGCGCAGCACCTCGCGGTGTAAATTGCGCGCCAGCAGGGCGAGGTTCAAGAGCATCCCGGCGAGGCCGACCAGCAGCGCCAGCGGCGAGGGCGAGTCGCTCGCCACCAGCGCCGCGAGAATCAGTGGCGCGAGCATCGCGACCTGTCCCGCCCAGCGCGGATGGCCGACCTGGGGGCGCTGCAGGGCGCGGTGGGTGAAGAAGGGGATTACCCGCAGGCCGATCACGGTGATGAAGCCGGCCACCACCAGCAGGCCGGCGAGCAGCAGGCGCTGCGGCTCCAACTCGACGAGGCCCGCGACCGCCATCAGGAAGAGCGCGTTGGCCGCCGCGAAGGCCAGCAGCAGGAGCGGGATCGGCGCGTTGCGGCGATTGCGCGAACGCCACACGGGCAGGGCGAGGGCGGCCGCGCCGGCGACGAAGAAGCTCACCGAGAGCGCGCCCGTGACGAGCGGTTTGCCGATCTCGAGGAAGGCCGCGAGGCGCGCCGCGAGCCACAGCGCGACGAGCGCCGCCAGCGGCCCGCCCGAGAACGCGGGCTGGCCGGTCCAGGTGGCGACCGCGGTGAGCAGGAAGCCGACGATCACCGCGCCGGCATAGCCCCAGATCATCTCGTGGCCGTGCCACAGGACGCCGGGCAAGGCGCCGGCGGGGGCGTAGCCGAAGACCCAGGCGAGGATCGCGAGGGCGCCGAAGAGCGCTGCGCCCAGGTAGAGCGGGCGAAAGGCCATGGCCGTGAAGGCATGCCAGCCCGGCTGGTCGGCGGGCAGGCGGGGGCGGGGGTCGTCGAGGGTGACGGTTGCCATGTTCACTCCTTGGCGGTTTCGGGAAGGACTTCTTCAAGCAAATGGCGCTTGGCCTTGACCCCGGCCCAGTCGCCCGCGTCGGACGGGCTCGGCTTGCTCTCGATGATCGTCGGCCAGGCCTTGGCGAGGCGGGCGTTGAGGACCAAGTATTCCTGCTGCTCCGCGGTGAGGTCATCCTCGGGCAAGATCGCGTCGACCGGACACTCAGGGATGCATAAGGTGCAGTCGATACACTCCTCGGGGTCGATCACGAGGAAGTTCGGACCCTCGCGAAAGGCATTCACCGGGCAGACGTCGACGCAGTCGGTGTGCTTGCAGCGGATGCACGCCTCGGTCACTACGTGGGTCATAACACCCCCTCGGGTTCGAGCAAGGCCTCCACCGCGGGAAAGAGTTCGCGCTCCTCGAAACGCACATGATCAATCAGGGCTCGGCCGGCCTCGGCCTCGCGATCTCCCTCCAGCACGACCGCAAATAGGGCGGCGAGCGCGCGGTGCTCTGCGAGCAGGCGCTCGGCGAGCAACGTCTCACCGCCCGCGCGAAGCAGTGGCGCGAGGCTGAGTTCTTCCTCGGAGAAGTGCGTGGTCAACGCCGGCAGCATGTCGCGCAGGGCGTCGCGCCCCTGGCCCGCGATCAACTGGCGGCCGAGGCGCAGCGGGGCATGGTGTTCGCGGGACAAGGGGACGAGTCGGGGGTCGCGGCGCATGGTGGTCTCCTGCTGCGTTTGGTTAAGATGCATTTTACGTGCAACTTCAAAAGAGTCAACAGCAATGCATCTTTTGCGGTAGGCTGCAAGCGAGCGCCGCTGCGGCGGCGCTCGCCCGGCCACTACTGGAGTGCACGATGCACATCACCCAACACACCGACTACGCCCTGCGGGTGCTGATCTATATGGCGGCCTGCACGGAGCGTCTGGTGACCGTGAAGGAGATTGCCGAGCGCTTCGAGATCTCGCGCAGCCACGTTATGAAGATCGTCAGCCAGTTGGTGGCCGAGGGTTTCGTCGAAGGGCTGCGCGGCAAGGGTGGTGGCCTGCGCCTGATGCGCCCGGCGCCCGAGATCGTGGTGGGCGAGGTGGTGCGCCGCATGGAGCCGGGCTTCGACCTGGTGGATTGCTTCCGCTCCGATTCGAGCTGCCTGCTGTCGCCCGGGTGCCGCCTCAAGGGGGCCTTCAGCAGCGCCCTGCAGGCCTTCCTGGCTTCGCTCGACGAGGTCACGCTGGCCGATCTCGTGGCGCAAAAGTCGCGCCTGCGCGGGGTCCTGAAGATCGTCGCGGTGGGAACGCAGGCGTGACAATCGCCAGCGGACGGATTTCGCCGAGACCGTAACCTTTCGCAGGCGAGCGGCATCCAATGGGCAAAGAACGCACCGAGGAGCCGCTCATGAACGCCCTGATGAATCCCCCAGCGACCGTGGCTGAGGCTGACCGCCGCATCGTGGCGCAGGTGCTCGCCGGCGAGCCTATGGCGCTCGAGCAGCTCATGCGCGCCAACAACCGGCGCCTGTTCCGCACCGCGCGCAGCATCCTGCGCAATGACGCCGATGCCGAAGACGCCGTGCAGGACAGCTACATCAGCGCCTACCACGCGCTGGAGCAGTTCCGCGGTCAATCCAGCCTGTCAACCTGGCTCACCCGGATCGTGGTCAACAAGGCCTTGGCGCGGCTTCGCGGGCCTGACGGCTCTTCGGCCGAAAGCACTCATGAAGGCGAGGAGCGGCCCGCGCCCGTCGCCGACACGCCCGAGGCGATGGCCATCCGCAAGGAGTTGCGGCGCCTCATCGAGTCCTCGATCGATCGCCTGCCCGAGGGCTGCCGCGCGGTCTTCATGCTGCGCGCGATCGAGGGCCTTAGCGTGGCCGAGACGGCCCTCTGCCTGGATCAGTCGGAGGCCGCCGTGAAGACTGCGCTGTCGCGCGCCCGCGCGCACCTGCGGGCCTCGATCGGGCGCGAGATCGGCGCCGGCATCGACGACTTCTTCGCCTTCGACGGCGCGCGCTGCGACCGCCTGGTCGCGGCGGTCCATCGCCGCCTCGGCCTGGCCCTGCCCGAGCCCCCACCCGGCTGAACCCGGGGCCACGGGCCCCATCACCCCCCGTTCTTCCCGACGCTGCGCCGAGCGCACCGCGCGGGCCCACTCGCCTCAACCCAAGGAGACCGCCATGAACACCCCCACGCCACAACGACTCTTCGCATGCCCTCCGGAACGACGCGTCTTCCTGCGGCAGGGCCTGCAGCTCTCGGCCGCCGCGGTCGCACTGCTCGGCGGGCGCCCGGCGCTTGCCGCACGCTCCGAAGCCAAGTCCTCGGATGCCGGCTCCGACATCGCGATCCTCAACGCCGCGCTGGGGGCCGAGCATCGCGCCATCGCAGCCTACCAGTTCGGTGCCGACAGCGGTCTGCTGCGTGCCCCGGCGCTCGGTCTCGCGCAGCAATTCCAGGGCCACCACCGCGCACATGCCGAATTGCTCGCGACGACCGTGGCCCAGCTCGGTGGCGATGCGGTAGCCGCCCAGGCGCATTACGCCTTCCCCACCGACAAGCTCGCCAACGAGACCGATGTGCTGCGCTTCGCCGCGGGGCTCGAACGCGACGCGGTGAGCGCCTATCTCGGCGCCGTGCCGAAGTTCGGCAACCGCGAGCTGGCCCAGGCCGCCGCCAGCATCCTCGGTGACGAAGCCATGCACTGGGCGGTGCTGCGCGGCGCGCTGGGCGAAGTCCCGGTGCCGCTGGCCTTCGTCTCCTGAATTCCCGCAGGCAGGCGAGCGTGGCGGCGCACCCGAGCCGCGCTGCCACGTTTCCCATCCCGGCTCATCGGAGATCCGACATGAACGCCACACATCACGCCCAGCCCCCTCGCTCGAGCACCAGGCCGCAAGCGCCGCTCGGCCTGCTCGCCCCCCTGCTCGCCGCACTTGCCCTGTCGGGCTGCGGCGGGTCGTCGGGTTCCGACGAAGATCAGCGTCGCGCCGAGATCGCGCAGGGCCAGCAGATCTTCCGCTTCGACACTTTCGGCGACGAGGCCCTGTGGTCCGACGCGCTGCGAATGCACGAGGTGATCGGCGCCGCGGTCGACCCGCTCACTGCCCTGTCGGTGGGCCTCAAGGTCGACCTCGACGCCCTCTCGGCCGAGGTCCGCAGCGGCATCGCCGACGGCTCGATCGATCTGGGCAGCCCCGCGACCACGGTGGCGCTGATCAAGCTCGACGCGGTGGTCGGCATCAAGGGCCGCGTCGAGACCGTGAATGGAACTGACCGGCTCAGCCGCGTCGGCATCACCTGCGCGCTGTGCCACTCGACCGTGGACGACGCCTTCGCCCCCGGCATCGGCCGGCGCCTCGACGGCTGGCCCAATCGCGACCTCGACCCGGGCGCGATCATCGCGCTCTCGCCTGCACTGGATGACGCCACCCGGGCGGTCTATTCGAGCTGGGGCAAGGGGCGCTTCGATCCGCGCTTCAACGTCGACGGCCTGAACGGGCCGGTGCTGATCCCGCCGGCCTACGGCCTCGCCGGCATCCACCGCATCACCTACACCGGCGACGGCGAGGAGATCGCCTACTGGAACCGCTATGTCGGCGTGGTCGAGATGGGCGGTCAGGGTTCTTTCGTCGAACCGCGGCTCAATCTCGACATCCGCAACGGCAGCGAGGACCTCATCTCCGACAAGCTGCCGGCACTGCAGGCCTACCAGCTGTCGCTGGCGCCGCCCGCGCCGCCAGCGGGCAGCTTCGATGCCGCCGCGGCGGGTCGCGGCAAGACGCTCTTCGATGGCCGCGCCGGCTGCGCGGGCTGCCATTCCGGCCCACTGCTGACGGATGCCAACGAGCGCCTGCATCCGGCCGCGGACTCGGTCGCCGAGCCCGAGGCGCCGAGCTACGCCGCGCGTTCGGCGACTCGCCAGTACCGCAGCACGCCGCTGCGCGGCGCATGGCAACATCCGCCGTACTTCCACAACGGCGCCGCGGAGACACTCGAGGATGCGGTTCGGCTCTATGACACCAAGCGTGGTTTGCGGCTTGACGATGCCGAGATCGCCGACCTCGTCGAGTATCTCAAGTCGCTCTGAGGGCGCCTTGCCGGCGGTGCCGGCGCGTAGGAAGCTCGACCGCTGGAGCAATGGAGGGCCTGCAATGAGCATCACCATCAAGCGCGACCTGGGCGGCAGGATGCGCCACCAGATCGGCATCGGGGCGCACGCACTGGTCGCCGACGAACCGCCGGAGAACGGCGGCGAGGACAGCGGACCCACGCCCCACGATCTGTATGACGCGGCGCTGGGCGCGTGCAAGGCGTTGACCATGACCTGGTATGCCCAGCGCAAGGACTTCCCGCTGGAAGACGTCGAGGTCACTATCGAGCGGGACGCCTCGGCCGAGCGCGAAGGCGTCTATCGGCTTCGCGCCCTGGTCTCGCTCGGTGGCGAGCTCAGCGAGGATCAACGCGAGGCCTTGCTGGCGGTCGCCTCGCGCTGCCCGGTGCACAAGCTGATGACCCGCGTGACGACCGAAATCGAGACCGTCTGGGCTTAGGGCGCTGTTCCTTGAGGGTTGGCCAGCGCTCAACTGTCGTCCGCATCAAGGAGGCTCGCGAGGCGATCGCGCGAGCCCACCCGCACGCCCAGCCCCGACATGGCTGGCTGCAGGGCTTGCCCCGGACGGAGGCGGCAAGTGCATAGATCTGTCGCTATCGAATAACTGGCGATGGTAAGTCGTTCCGTCAAAGCCGGCGCTGGATAAATTCCGAAATACTTCACCTCGGCGCCCATGATCATGCACTTCTTACACGGCAAGTTCGCTCGGCGAAACACGGCTTTGTGCCTCCACACGAATCGTGGAGTCAGGTCGCTGTCCGGCAGCTTTGGAGCAACCTGTCGGGCAGGTTAACGCCCTGAGATGTTCGTCAAGGCATTTTTCGCTTCCTCTGGATGCCAGATGATTTGGGTCGGTGGCAGTGCCTCGCATGTGAATGCTGAGCGCATGAATCGCTCGGTCGGGTGTGCATCGCAACATGGCGGCGTGCCATGCAAACCCCGCTATGCGGGCTCAGTTCCCTGCGTCGCTCGCGTCGCTCTGCAAGATCGCTTCGTAGTTCTGCCCGCCGTATAACACGCCAATGATAGAGACGACGTCGGCGGCCACGTCAAAGGCGATCACTGTGCGCTTCTTGTAGTGGGTGATTCGCAGACCTGGCCGCACGTCGTCGCGCAAGGTGCCGCGCAAAGGAAACGTACTCAGGCTCTCGCAATAGCTCACGATGGCTTCGGTGTATCGCAGCGCGACATTGGGCGATGCCGCCTCAGCGACATAATGGAATAGCTCGGAGAGCTACTCCAGGGCCTCCGGACTGAAGACGAAGCGATGGGTCACCGCGTCTTGGCGTGTTCGGCGGCCAAGTGGGAGCGTACCTGTTCAGCGCTAACAGCGCGAGATGGGTCAGCCTTCAAGGCGTCATAGGCTGGCCCGACTTGGCTGTTCAACCAGTTCTCCACAGCCCGATCCCGCTCCATCAGAGCACGCAGACCTTCGCGAATCACTTCGCTTTCGCTGGCGTACTCGCCCGTGCGTACTTTGGCCTTTACCGCGTCGGCCATCTCGTTGGGCAAGGTAATGCTCAGTTGCTGGGTAGTTCGCATGACAGGCTCCAATGGCTTGGATAGGATGGAATCCTATTCCGCCAATTGCCAGACGTCGAGCCCTCGCGGAGTTCGCACGTGGCCCATCAAAGGCTGAGTGATTGCAGGCAAGAGGGAGCTGATATTCCTGCCAGATGTCCCCCGTGCGGCCGATATCCGCGCCGGCGGCGCATCCGGTCGATCTCGACCAGGCGAGACAGCAAACGCCTCACGACTGTAGCCGAGTTGGGACCATCGACAAGCTCGGCCATCTGCCCACCGCTGGCCGAACCCAATCCCCCCCAGAACCGGTGAAGTGTGAGCTGACCGAACAGGTCCGTCTTGGGCGTGGACGCCGTAGTAGCGAGTTTCAGACTCCCGTCGAAGGAGCATGGTGACCTCCAGTGGCGCTTTTAGGTCGGACCATTAAGCCTAGCGCAGATAGATTGGCGTCCGTATTATGAGCCAATACAGCGCCATTAGATGCATTTAGGTATACCCAAGATCGCCATGAAAGTTGCCCGGATCTACCAGCGGGTCAGCACCGACGAGCAAGACCTCAGCCGGCAAACGTCGATCGAGGCCGATGCGCGCCAGGCCGGGTACTACATCGCAGGGGTGTATCGCGAGAAGGCCTCGGGCGCTCGACCGGACCGACCGCAACTGCAGCGCCTGATCGAAGACCTTCAGCCTGGTGACGTCGTGATCGCCGAGCGCATGGATCGGATCAGCCGCCTTCCGCTCGCGGAAGCCGAGCGACTCGTGGCGTCAATCCGCGCCAAGGGCGCCAAGCTCTCAGTGCCGGGCGTGGTGGACTTGTCGGAACTTGCCGCGGCCTCGGCCGGGACAGCGCAGATCGTCATCGAGGCCGTCCAGGAAATGTTGCTGCGCCTCGCGCTGCAGATGGCGCGCGACGACTACGAACTGCAGCGCGAGCGCCAGGCGCAGGGCATCGAGCGGGCGAGGGCGGAAGGCAAGTACCGGGGTCGCCGGCCTCGTCCCGAGATTCATCGGCGCATCATCGAGATGCGCACGAACGGGATGTCGATCGCGAGAACCGCGGAACTCGCGGGCTGCAGCATCAGCCATGTGAAGAGGGTGTGGGCGGCTCACCGCAAGGCTGACGCCCGGTTGAGGTGACGCCTAACCCAATGCCGACCGATGCCAGCAGCTTGGCGCGCTCTATTGTCCGTCTTCCGAGATGCCTTACTTGGCAATGCCGAGGAACACGGCCAAACACCGCTCAACCTCCACCAGTGTGTCAACATCAATGTGCCCGAAGCTTGGTCCCACCTTATCGCGCTTCACGGTCACGGCCTTGTCCACCATGACCTGTGACGGCTTCTGCAAGCCGTTTCCTGCGTCCGGTCGAACCGTGATACGGAATAACGGCGCAGCCACAAGCGTACTCGTCACCGGCAGCACGGTAACGGTGGCGTGCTCATCGAAATGGTCAGCCTGAATCACCAAGGCGGGTCTTGGTTTTCCGAAGTCTCCTTGTATGGCGATTGTTACGAAATCGCCCCGCCTCATTCTGTCCAGCCGTCCAGATCAGCCAAGGCTTCATCCACGAAGTCCTGGATGCCCGTGTCGGCCGTGTCGGCCTCGGCGGCAAGGCGCGACTGGCGACGGCATTCATCAGCGAAGTTTGGACGGCGCGTATCCGGGACCCAAATCTGCACCGGGCGCAACCCCGTCTTGCGCAGGGCGTCGCGATGCTTCTGAACTCTTGAATTGACGTGTGCCACGCTGGCCTCCGAGTTGTTACATGCAACACTTTACGGCCTTCATGTGTTACATGCAACCCCATTGGAGTGCGATTCTTGTTTCGCGAGCCGACCCCAGATGTTCGGTGCCGTGTGCTGCACCGCAAACAGCCCCAGGCAGCTCATGCGATCCGCATTGGCAGTTGTCAGGCCGCAATCGACCCACAAGGGACATTCCTCGTCTCGGTTGTCGACTGGCAGGTTCCTGAGTGACGAGGTCGCCCAGATGGAGTTGACCAAGGATGCCTTGGGTGCAGTCTTCGCTTTGGCCGCACCAGAAACAGGATCGCGACCCAGTTGCAGTGGGCTATTTCATAACGGCGCACACGACCAGATGACAAGTCAATGTCCCCAGACCATCCATCGGCCACACTTGGTTGGCTTAACGGGCGAGTACATTTCAGCTTCCGCCACACGTCGATTCGCGATAGCTGCGGGCGCAATCGAGGAAGCATTTCACGCACGGATTGTTATTGCTGGCGGCCCAGATGAGGCCTTGTTCCACCGTCCGCGCGTCGGCGACCGATCGGAATACGGCGCCTGGCAATTGCATCTTGCTCATCGACTGGGGAACGAGCGATACGCCGAGGCCTTCCGCCACTAGATTGACAATGGTTTGCTGCAGGTGGGTTTCCAGGCGGATGTGCGGCTCGAATCCCTGTTCGCGACAGCTGCCGATCACCAGTTCGTGGAGCGCCGGCGCCGTCGCCGCCGGGAATGTGATGAACGGCTCGTTCGCGAGTTCGCCGATCTGGATTTCCTGCGCTTGCGCCAGCGGATGTCCGGCCGGAAGCACTGCGCAGAGCGGTTCCGCGTGAATCGGCAGGTATTCGAGGCCGGGTGGGCGTTGCCACGGAAACGCGATACCGACATCGGCCTTGCCGGAAATCAACGCGTCATTCAGTTCGCGGGGCAACACCTCGCTGAGCTGGACATCGGTATCGGGGTAAGCGCTGCCATAGGTCTTGACCAGCGGAGGCAGAACACCCCATGCGGCACTCATCGTGAAGCCGACACGCAGCACCCCCCGCTCGCCACGCTCGGTGGCCTGCGTGCTTCGCACCGCGGTGTTCAGTGCCTCGATGATGCGCACTGCCTGGTCGTGGAAATGACGTCCCGCGGCCGTCATTTCCACCTGGCGGGACGTGCGCTTGAACAGAGCCACGCCGAGTTCATCTTCGAGGGCCGCGATCTGGCGGCTCAGAGGGGGCTGCGAGATGTGTAGGCGGGCCGCTGCACGGCCGAAATGCAGCGTATCGGCCAAGGCGATGAAATAGCGAAGCTGCCGGAAGTCGATGGTCATCGATGCATAAATCGTATTGATATACGTCAAATATAGCATTGGACGGTATCAATAGGCGATCCTAAGATACGGGCACTTCCCCTGCGGACACGCCCATGCCCTCCATCCTCAATGTGGTCCTGCCAATCTTCGGCCTCATGCTGCTCGGCTATGTCTGCCGTCGCACCGATCGCCTTGGTGAAACGGCTTCGTCCGAACTCAATCGCTTCGTTGTCTGGCTTGCGCTGCCGGCTCTGCTGTTCAAGGTGACGGCAACCGCGACCTGGGAACAGATATGGCAGCCGGAATTTGTTGCGTCGATCGCTGCGGGGTGCGTTGTCGTTTTCGTCTTCACCGTCGCCTACCGAATGCGGCAGTCGCGCCGGCTCGCCGACGCCAGCATCGACGGCCTCAGCGCGGCGTATGCCAACACCGGCTTCCTCGGAATTCCCTTGTGCATGCTGGTCCTCGGTGACGATGGATTGCTGCCGGCCGTCATTGCCACCCTGATCGTCGCGTGCGCCCTTTTTGCGGTCGGGGTCGTCCTGGTCGAGATCAGCCTCCAGCAGGAGAAGCACCCGCTTCGCGCGCTCGCCAAGGTATCTAGAGCGCTGGCGGGCAACCCGCTGGTGATCGCGCCCGTGCTGGGTGCCTTCTGGGCCGTCGGCGGCGCACTGCTGCCTCCGGCGCTGGAAAGCATCCTGTCCATTCTGGGTGCGGCCGCTACGCCCTGCGCACTGGTCTCGCTGGGGGCGTTCCTCGCTCTGAAACAGGAGGGGCGGCGCGAGGGCACGGCCGGTTTGGTGATCGCCAAGTTGTTCGTGCAACCCCTGGTCACCGGGATCCTCGCATTTCGCGTTTTCGAGCTCCCGGCTCTGTGGGCGCACTCGGCCTTGCTGCTCAGTGCATTACCGACCGGCACCGGGCCCTACATGCTGGCGAGCCTCTACGGGCGCGAGGCGGCTGTCGTTGGGAGAGTGATTCTGCTGACGACGCTGGGCTCGCTGGTCACGCTCTCGGCATGTCTTTATCTGCTCACCCTGTAGCCGCTGGCACCCACCGGACAGAGCTCCGGCCGTTTCCAACCCCATTCCAGATCGGTGCGATATCGATGAACTCGTCCAATGTCACCCAGCCCACCAGCCTTTCCGAGCATTTGCTGAACTTCGGTCGCCACTTCGAGCACTGTAGCGACGTTAATGGGGCGCCTGAATATCTACCCGCGCAAGAACGATTGAAGCGTTGGACGCAGCCGCGCGGGCCGCAGCAGGTTGATGAATCGAAGCCTGACAATTCTCGGGGCCTTGATCAGTGGCATGCCGGCACACGACTGGTCACCGCTGCTCCATTGGACAAGGCGGATGCTCTTCGCGTCGTAGGCGACTACGTCACGGGTCAATTAGAAGGGACAAGAATTCTGGATATCGGCTGCGGCATCGGATATCTCAGTTCGTGGTATGCGGCGTGCCGCCCTGCCGCCAGGGTGTTCGGGATAGACCTGAGCGCCTCGAACATCATGCTCGCGAGACGTTTCGCCGCGGCAAGGCACATTCGCAACCTTCAACTTGCGGTGTGCGACGCTCGCCATTACGTACCCGATGAAGCTTTCGACACGATCATCGATACGCAGGGCCTGGTTGGCCCTGAGATTGGGCCAGCCGACATCCGGCGCATGTTGTCGTGGCTCAAGCCGGGCGGGAAGTTCATTTGCGCGCCGGCGCTGGAAACCCTCGACCAGTTCGTCGCGTTTCTCGACAAACTAGAGTCGGCGATGTGCCACATATCATCCTTGAAGTGGCTCGCATTTTCGGTGGGAAACGGACGGGGCGTTTACCCGGCGATGATCATTGCTCCGGACGCTTCCGAATAGCGGCTTACCAAGATGGTGCATCGCAGAGCGACCTGCCTGATTAAGTTCGGTTTCGGAGCACTCCGGCCGTTCCGATGACTGGTCTTCGCTCCAGCTGACAGGCAGCAAATGGCCGGGGTCGGACGGTGCAGGAATGGCCACCGGCGATCGGTGCAATGCAACGAATCGGCTGTACCGGCAATGAGGGACTTGATGCCTCCGCCCCAAGGCGGCTGGCTGTCCCATCGCGCCCCGGACCGCCCTGTCCGCTGGACCATTGGGCGCAAGCGCCGTAAAGTATCACCCGGTATCACCAAAGAATAGGCGCCCACGCCATGGCCACCTCCCTCAAGATTGACGACACGCTCAAGGACCGCGTCCAGCAGCTCGCCAGCCAACGCCGCCGCTCGCCCCACTGGATCATGCTCGAAGCCATCCGCGAGTACGTCGAGCGTGAGGAGGCCCGTGAGCGCTTCAAACAGGAAGCCATGGACGCCTGGGCGGCCTACCAGGAGAACGGCCGGCACCTGACCGGCGAGGAAGCGCAGGCCTGGTTGAACACCTGGGGCACCGAAGACGAAACCACCGCGCCTGAGTGCCACGAGTAATCGTCACGGAAGGCGCAGCGGCGAACCTGGAGCGCTGCCGGCGCTTCCTTGCCGCCAAGGCCCCGGACGCCGCCAGACGCGCCGGCCGGGCCATCGCGCACCAACTCCTGCTGCTGGAAAGCGCCCCCGGCATCGGCAGACCCTTGCCCGACATGCCCGAACTGCGCGAACTCGTGATCGCCTTCGGCGCCACCGGCTATGTCGCCCTGTACCGCCACGAGCCAGCCGACGACGCCGCGTATGTCCTCGCCTTCCGACAGCAACGGGAAGCTGGCCACGGCTAGGGCCGCGAGTCGTTTCCGAAGAGCCGGCGGGCGGTTCCCCGGCAGAAAAGAACCCGCCCCACCGAGCAACGCCGAGAACCCGTCCGTCGCACACCGACGCCGGCACCATCCCCCCAGTCCAACCCGTCGCCAACCAACCAGAGCAGCCCGCGGTAGCGACACCGACCAGGGGAGGGCGGGCGGGTGCGAATCCCCCACCGTGCGCCGGAGATCACCGGCACGGACCGGCGGCTCTGCGCGGCGATGCGCCGGACCGAACCGGACTGAACACCCACGCCGACCGAAGGCCAGCGTGACAGGGCGGGCGCTTGGGGCTACGATCGCCGAACCTGTACAAAACACCAGCGACGATGTATTGCCGTGTCACCAAGCTGCGCCGCGCCGGCCAGCGCATTCCGGATGGCGAGGCAGCGCCGACGCTCGAAGGATTTCTGAGCCTCCGCAACGGCGTGGCCACCCTGGCACCGCCGCTGACGCAGAACGTGACGCTCAGCGAGCTATTCGCCGTGAGCCTGGTCCAGGTGGCCGACGGGGCACTGATCCTTCGGGGTTACGAGAAGGACGAGGCGCGCGGCGTGCTCCAGGCGTGGCGCTGCGAGCCGCTCGATACGCGGCATGGCTTCGACAGGATGGGTCGCCGCCTCGACGGCGACCATACTTAAAACCACACCATACCGAGGACAGTATGATGCGGAAGGAACAGTCGACGATGACGACCCGGCATGAGGAAGGCGCCGCGAACCCGCAGGACGACGTACCGGCCTACGCGCCGGATGACGGCGCGATGTCGCTGCCCGAGCTGGAATGGCTGCGCGCCCGCGCCGCCGGCGAGCTGCCCAAGGGGAGGGTGATCAGCCGCGCGTCGCTGCTCCAGCCCTCCGGGGGCAGCTAATTGAGATCCCGATAGACGCCCAGCGCGAGCGTGACCAGCACGATCGCCGAGATCAGCAGGAAGGCACACAGAGCGCCGGCGACCCGCGCTACGGGGCTCAGCCCCCGTGCGAAGAGGCCGTGGCCGGCCCCGATCACCGTGACCAGAACCATTACGCCGGCGGCGAGCTGCTCGGCGGCGGGGCTCGCGTAGGACGACGAGAAGATGGACGCGGCGGTCAGCGTGCCGATCGCCGCGCAGGCGACCGGCAACCAGTCGAGCGCAGGCGAAGCCGGATCGCCCTCGTGCATCGTGGGGCCTTCCGGCCCGGACTCAGCCACCGCCCTTCGCCCCCCCGTAGACGTGGCGCAGCAGCAGGTCCACATCCCGATAGCGCCGCACCGAGCGGGCCAGCGTCCCCTGTGCCACCGGCCGGCCCTCGCGCTCGGCGGTCTCAAGGGCCTCCTTGACGCTCAGGCCTTCGAGCACCACTTGCCGGAGTGCGGCATGGGTGCGGCTATCGCTGCGTCCGCGAATCAGTTCCGTGATGGCATCGAATTGCTCTGGGGTCATGGCCTTGGCATCGAGGAAGGGCAGGGCATTGCGGCGTCATGAAGCATTCGGTTGCGCCAGCCACGCGGCGCCGGGCCGCCGCGTGGCTGGCGTCGCCGATCGCGATGCCGTGGCGCGCCGCGGCCCGCAGCAGCGGAGGTGTGACGAAGCCAGGCCGATCGACGCGGCACATGAATTCACCGTTGACGCATCCGATCGTGCGACGAATAGGTTACGTCTGTCATATGCCTGTGGCTATCGACGCCCATGGAAGAGCCGTTCGTTATTCCGACGAGTGTCCGCGCCGCGATGACAATCCGCAACGCGGCCGAGAATCCCGATATCAGCGCGTCGGCGCTCGAGCGCATGGTGAGCGCAGAGCCGAACGTGGCGGCGGCGCTGATTCGCCTGGCCAACAGCCCCTTGCTGCGCCGCGGCGCGCCGGTCGAAGCGGTGAGCACCGCCATCCAGTTGCTCGGCACCGGCGAAGTGCGAGCGGTGGCCTCGCAGGTCGCGATGCTCCAACTCGTGCACGGTATGCAGGGCAGGAGCGCGCGCTGGATCGCCGAGAATCTGCTGTGGCATGCGATCAGCGTGTCGGCCTTCGCCGGAGCCCTCGCTGTCGAGGTCGGCGAGGGTGATCCCCTGCGCGTGGAGACGCTCGGACTGTTCCACGAACTGCCGAGCTTCCACCTGCTGGCGTGCGCCCAGCGGCAACTGGGCTCGCACGACGTGAGCATTGCGCAGGTCATCGAGCGAGTGTCCACTGGTACACCGCGCCGGCTGGAGTGGCTGATGCAGGACATCGGCTTGCCGCAGCTGGCCGCCCCGCGTCGGGACGAGTGGATGCTGATCGATCTTGCGCACGGCTACTCGGCCCGTGCAAACCCGATCGCGATGCATGCCGCAGAAGACGAGCAGGGATGCCAGCTCACGCCCCAGCGTGTCGATCGTCTGCAGGCACGAGCGGACACCCTCTATTGGGCGCTCATGGGCGGCGATACGAACGCCTTGATGGGCGAGGGTGACGAGGCCCCGACCGAGAAGCGGGCGATCGAGCCTGAGCCGCCCATGGAGCGCCCGACCTGGCGCGCGAGCTTCCGGCACTGGCTGAGCGGTTGACGGCAGAGGGGGTGCAGAATGCCCAGACATCGTCACCTACTGGCCCCGCGTGGATCACGCTGACCGGTGTCGATCGATCT